>NZ_JAGKJK010000022.1 GCF_020329435.1 Bradyrhizobium hereditatis
CGGGTGGGCAGGGGACGTCACGGGGGGATCCGGTGAGCAGGGAACTCGCTTCTTGAAGCGATCATGCCCGATTGGTCTGCGCAGGTCTAACCCGGCGCGACCAAGGCGGCTAGTTTGACATCACGGATTCGACCTCGACCTCGGCACCGCCGTTGATGACGCCGCCGGCCAGCGCCACCAGCGGCTTGACCCAGGCGGTGGCCTGCTCGGCCAGCGTGGCGCGAGTCCGGTCGTGCTGGGCTTCGCGCATCGCCTTGCCGACCGCGGTCAGGATCGACGTCATCGTTGTGGTGAGATGATCGAAATCGGCGCGGACCTTGGGATCGGCGCATTCGTAGGCCTCGATCGCGAGGTCGCGGGCCTTGAAGTTGGAAGCCCAGAAGTGCTCGGCGTAGGACAGCGGCGTCCAGGTGAGAAAATCCTCCGCGCATTCCGGCATGTCCGGGACCATTTCGAGCAGCATGATGGCTTCGTTGAAATGATTCAGGTAGTCGGTGGCGAGCCCGGTGCGCGGGTTGATGTTGGCGGCGCGCAGTTGCGCCGCGCGGGCTTCGTCGATACGGCCCGTTGGTGACGGTGGCGGGCGATCGGATCGCACATCTGTGGCGGCCATGGAGGTCATCGGTCCCACTGTTAACAGCTTGGGTTAACACCCATTAAACAGAGGCTTATGTTGGTCGGATAATGTGCGGACGTTTCGTCATTACCTCGCCGCCGGCGGCGCTTCGGCAGATCTTCGGCTATATCGAGCAGCCCAATTTTCCGCCCCGGTACAATATTGCGCCGACGCAGCCGGTTCCGGTGGTCATGCTGGAAAACGGCGGCCGTCATTTCCGGCTGATGCGCTGGGGACTAGTGCCGGCATGGGTGAAGGACCCCCGTAAATTTGCGCTCCTGATCAACGCGCGCTCCGAGACGGTGCTCGAGAAGCCCGCGTTCAAGAACGCGATCAGGCGGCGGCGCTGTTTGATCCCTGCGGACGGTTATTACGAATGGCAGGATGCGAATGGACGCAAGCGGCCGTTCTTCATTCATCGTCGCGACGGCCAGCCCGTCGGCTTTGCCGCGCTGGCGGAGACCTGGATGGGACCGAACGGCGAGGAGACCGATGGCGTCGCCATCGTCACCGCGCCGGCAAGCCGCGACCTTGCGGTGCTGCATGACCGTGTGCCCGTCACGATCGCACCGGAGCAGTTCGAGCGCTGGCTCGACAGCCGGGTGCACGACGCCAACGACGTGATGCCGCTCTTGCGCGGGCCGGCCGAAGGCGAGTTCGCCTGGCACGAGATTTCGACGCGCGTCAATCGCGTGGTCAATGACGATGCGCAATTGCTGCTGCCGATCACGGACGAGCAGCGCGCGGCGGAAGAGCCGAAGCCCGCGAAGCGCGCCGCGCCGCGCAAGGTGGCACCGGTGCCGGAAGATGATGGGCAGGGGTCTTTGTTTTGAGGGGCACTCAGTCTGTGTCGTTTCCTCGCAATCCTGCTAGACCCTCATCCTGAGGAGCGGCGTCTTCGCCGCGTCTCGAAGGATGAAGGCCCGTCGGTGGCCTCATGGTTCGAGACGGCGCTTACGCGCCTCCTCGCCATGAGGGTTGATAGTCGCATGGTGGGCACGCTGCACTTTGCCCACCCTATGGTCCTTACGTAAAAATATTCAGCACCGCATATTGCAGCAGCATGATGGTCTTTGCATCCGCAATGCGGCCGTCGGAAATCATGGCGAGCGCGGCATCGATCGACAGCTCCAGCACCTCGATGTCCTCGCCTTCCTCGGCCAATCCGCCGCCGTCGCCTACGCGCATCGCGGCGTCATATTCGGCGACGAAGAAGTGCAACTTCTCCGTCACCGAGCCCGGGCTCATGAAGGCTTCGAACACCTTGCGGACATCGTGCAGCCGATAGCCGATTTCTTCCTCAGCCTCCGCGCGAATCCGCTTCTCGGGCGTCTCGTCGTCAAGCATGCCGGCGGCGGCCTCGATCAGGAGATCGTCATGGCCCGCCAGGTAGGGCGGAAGGCGGAATTGCCGCGTCAGCACGACGGTGCGGTTGGCACGGTTGTACGGCAGCAGCGTCGCCGCGTGACCGCGGTCGAACACCTCCCGCTTCTGCGTCTGCCATTCGCCATTGCCGCGGCGATAGTCGAACTCGACCTCGTTCAACCGATAGTGCCGGTCGGAAAGAATCTCGACGTTCTTGACGCGGACACGATCGGAGATGGTCATGACAATCCTTTTGGTTCACCGCGGCAGCTCGCGGCCGTCGAGCCATTTGGTGAAGAACAGGATCTTCTGCTCGCCGAAGCCGATCGACTGGTAGAACGCGGCGACGCCGGAATTTTCAGGCCGCACCAGCAATTGCAGTTTCGGAATGCCCGCGGCGCGCAGCCAGTCCTCGGCCGCATTCATGATGGCGCGGCCATAACCCTTGGCGCGGAGATTGGGATCGGTGGCGACGTAATAGACCCAGCCGCGGTGGCCGTCATGGCCGACCATCGCGGTCGCCACGACCGCATCATTCTCGCGGCCGATCAGAACGGTCGAATTCGGCCCGCGGCGGGCCAGCGCGATATCGCTGGCGGGATCATTCCACGGCCGCGTCAGGCCGCAAGCCTGCCACAGCGCGATCACAGTGGCGACGTCGGCATCGGCGATATCCGCGATGGCGAGCGCGGGAATGGGCTTCGCAGCAGATATGGTCACAGCACCTTGCCCGGATTCATGATGCCGAGCGGGTCGAGCATCGCCTTGATGCTGCGCATCAGTTCGATGGCGACCTTGTCCTTGACGTCGGGCAGCTCGTCGCGCTTGAGCACGCCGATGCCGTGCTCGGCGGAAATCGATCCGCCCATTCGCAGCACGATCTCGAACACCACCTTGTTGACTTCGTGCCAGCGCGACATGAAGTCGGCGGTGTTACCGCCGATCGGTTGGCTGACGTTGTAGTGGATGTTGCCGTCGCCGAGATGGCCGAACGGCACCGGCCGCGAGCCCGGGATCAGCTTCACCACCGCCGCGTTGGCTTCCTCGATGAAGGCCGGGACGGCGGCGACTGGCACCGAGATGTCGTGCTTGATCGAGCCGCCTTCCGGCTTCTGCGCCGCCGACATTTCGTCGCGCAGCTTCCAGAACGCGGCGCGCTGGGTGAGATTGGCCGCGATTACGGCGTCGTCGACGATGCCTTGCTCCATACCCTCGGCGAGGATCGATTCCAGCGCGGCGCGGGCGTCATCGCGCGGCGACGACAATTCCATCAGCACGTACCAGGGATGCTTGGTCGTCAGGGGATCGCGAATGTCAATGCCGTGGCGCAGGCTGAAATCGACGGCGATGTCGGCCAGAAGCTCGAAGCTGGTGAGGCTTCCGCCGGCCTCGCTCTGCGAGATCGACAGCAGCTTCAGCGCCTGCGCAGGCGAGGCGAGGCCAACATAGGCGGTCTCTATCGCGTGCGGCTTCGGAAACAGTTTTAGCGTCGCCGCGGTGATGATGCCGAGCGTGCCCTCGGCGCCGATGAAGAGGTTGCGCAGGTCGTAACCAGTGTTGTCCTTCTTCAGCTTCGACAGCCCGTTCAGGATCCGCCCGTCGGCAAGCACGACTTCCAGTCCGAGCGCCATCTCGCGCGCCACGCCATAGGCCAGCGCAGCGGTGCCGCCGGCATTGGTCGAGAGATTGCCGCCGATAGTGCAGCTACCTTCCGCGCCGAGTGAAAGCGGAAACAGACGATCGACCTCGGCCGCGCGCTGCTGCGCGATCTGCAGCACCACGCCGGCCTCACAAGTCATGGTGTTGGAGGCAGGATCGACATCGCGGATCTTGTCGAGCCGCCGCAGCGACACGACAACCTCGCCATTGTGCGGGGTCTGGCCACCGACGAGCCCGGTATTGCCGCCCTGCGGCACCAGCGCGATTTTGTGGTCGCTGGCGATCTTGCAGATCGCGGATACTTCCGCAGTCGAGCCGGGCCGCAGCACCAGTGGCGAACGGCCGTGGAACAGGTCGCGTTCCTCGGTGACATAGGGCGCGATATCGGCTGCATCGGTCACCGCATATCTGTCGCCGACCACGGCGCGAAATTTTGCAATCACCTCGGCGGGAAGCGGCGGCACCGAACCCTGAACGACATTCATTTTCTTCTTCTCTTTCATTCCCGTCCGTTCATTCTCGCCCGACTGCTGCGCGGCGCAGCCGATCGTTGATCGCTTCGCCCAATCCTTCATCCGGTATGGGCATCACCGCGATGGTGCACACGCCTTTGCTATCGAGCGCGCGAAGATGGCCGAACAGATTGGTGGCGGCCTCCGCAACATCGCCGCGCTCCGACAGATTCATCACCATGGACGTGGCGTCAATTCCCGAAATTGCTCCGAGGCCAAAGGCGAGCAATGCCTCGCCCGGCTCCAGCCGCTCTGCATTGAGGCGCACGCGCGCGCGCGGAGCGTAGTGGGACGCCAGCATGCCCGGCGCCAGCGGTTGCCCGCTGTCACTTTCGTTATCTGCCGGCGGCTGCACCAGCGCGCGGCCCAGCACACGTTCGATCTCCGCGCGTGGCAGGCCGCCGGGGCGCAGCAGGATCGGCTCGTCGAAGCAGCCGACGATGGTCGATTCGACGCCGACCTCGACCGCGCCGCCATCGACGATCAGGTCGATCCTCCCTGCGAGATCGCTCTCCACATGGGCTGCCGTGGTCGGCGAGACGTGGCCCGAGATGTTCGCCGACGGCGCCACCACCGGGCCGCCGAACACACGCAGGATGTCGCGCGCGATCCTGTGCGCGGGAATCCGGATCGCGACTGTGTCGAGGCCCGCGGTGGCGAGATCCGCCACCGCGCAATCTGGCGTTTTCGGCAGCACCAGCGTGAGCGGGCCGGGCCAGAAGGTTTTAGCGAGTGCCGTCGCCGGCGCGTCGAAGCGCGCGATCGCCTGCGCGGCGGCGATATCGCCGACATGGGCGATCAGCGGATTGAAGGCCGGCCGGCCTTTGGCCTGATACAGGCGGGCGATCGCGGCCGGATTGGTGGCGTCAGCACCGAGGCCGTAGACGGTTTCGGTCGGAAATGCGACCAGCCCGCCCTCTGAAAGCGCCCGCGCGGCAGCCGTCACGGCAGCTTCGTCGGCAGGCAAAATCTCGGTTTTCAGGGCAACATTCACTATGATTAATTCCTTAAATGGGCTGCTTGCGGTCGCCGAAACCCAACGCTATAAGCCGCCATCCAAGTCGGAGTGTGGCTCAGCCCGGTAGAGCACTGCGTTCGGGACGCAGGGGTCGCAGGTTCGAATCCTGCCACTCCGACCATTTGCGCTTGCCGTTCATATTTCAGGACTTTTTCTGATTGCTGGCGGTTCCCGAGTCAACCGCCTAGTCCCTTCAAATAGCCGGATACAGCTCTGCGTTCCCGCGGCGCGTGGCGCCCAGGGTGCTGTCAGCCCGCCCTCGAAATCAGAGGGAGCAGGGAATGCCGGGTGCACGCTGCATCCGCGGTCTCGTGTGCAGTATGCGATTTTTCGCGCAGCGGCCCACGATGAGCCTGGTCGCCGGTTGGGGAGGGAAGACGATCTGGTACGGCAGTGCCCACGCGCCACGTCGGAGTGTGTCGGGCGAACGCCTTACGCGCTGTGTTTCTGACTGCAAGGAGTTGAGTTGATTGTTACCGCGCATATCTCAACTGATTGCTACGCCCGCAACATTGCGTGGATATTCGCTTCATCGCAGTCACTACATGATTACATGCTTCTCAGTGGCGAGAACTTGCGGCGCGATTCTGCGCATATTCCTTCGAGGCTAAGATGCAGTCGTTGAGAGCTCGTCCGCGTCACTGCAGGAAAGCTCAGCCAACGGTCCTGCAACTGCCGGCGCTCGCTTCGTTCGTCACGCACGCAGCGCTTATCCTGTTAGCTCGAATCCCGTCCGAATGCCGCTGTCAGATCGAGTCTAACTCAGTAGAGAGATCGCGATCATATGGGCTCTCGAGAGCGCGAAGGCATTTAGATCCGCCTAGCGACTGAAGTCGGTCCAAGCGATTCGAAGTATTTGCCAAGCATGCAAGCACAAGACCTGCTTCAGGGGCCGATCGGACTGTCGGCATATGTCTGACCATTCCGAGTGTAATCGCGTGGAGCTGAGCCTCTATCCCAGCACGTACATAAGATCGGCCCTCTCTTGCGCGGGAAGTGTGGTCCGTGAGCTTTCGACCGTGTCACTGGGCCTCTGCAAATTCCTTCCGCAGCCATCCGAATCGATAGCACTTCCGGTCCTCTGAGCTGGCGAGAATCCACCTTTGATCGATCGGATTAAGGTGGAGGACACGGCTACGTCGGGAGTGCTTCCGTTCGCGTCAATCTTCCCGCAAGCGTCTCGAGCGTTAACAAAATCTAAACAAATCAAAGCATTAGAGGCCGGCAATCGAGCGGAGTTCCGTGGCAATTGTGCAACATTTGCCTGCAAAAAGAGTCTGGCCAGTGCAAACGTGCGTGTCTTTTGTTGCCTGTTCAACACTGATCGGCTCATATCGTTGTGCGACGGAGGGGGGCATCCCGAGGTCGTCCCGTTTTAGGTGGTTCGCTTAAGTCCCTCGCGTTCATGCGGGAGTGTCCGAAGGCGCGAAGTGGCTAAGCGGGTTTCAGGGGACAAGGGAACCAACCTTAGGGTGTTTCAGCCCAGCGGATCCGGAACCTTCCCTACAGAGCAACTTGGAGGTTTAGCATGAAGATGGTTAAGAGCCTTATCCTCGGCTCAGCGGCGGGTCTGATCGCCATGGGCGGAGCACAGGCGGCCGATCTTCCCGTCAAGGCCAAAGCGGTCGAGTACGTGAGGATCTGCTCCCTTTACGGCGCGGGTTTCTTCTATATCCCGGGCACCGACACCTGCATCAAGCTGGGTGGTTATCTGCGCGTCGACACCACGTTCAATGGCAACATCTATGGTGGACCGGCCTGGTCGGGCGATCTGGGCCAGGGCAATCGCTACCGCGATTACTTCGCGTCCCGCTCCCGTATGGCGCTGACGGTTGATACCCGCACCGCCACCGAATACGGCGTGGTCCGCACCTTCGCTCAGGGCGACTTCCAGTTCAACAACTTTGGATCGTTCAACCCTGCAGTGCTGAGCGCTGGTTCCAACCCGCTCCACACTCCGGGCGGCGGCTATGTCGCGGTTGAAATGGTGTTCATCCAGTTCGCCGGTTTCACCTTCGGTAAATCGGCTTCGGCCTACGCGACGCCCTGGAACGGCTATCCGGGCAACAACAACTCGTTCCTGATGGGCGGTCCGGACTACGTCACCGGCGTCAACAACATCCAGTACACCGCGCAGTTCGGCAACGGCGTGTCGGCCACCATCGGCCTTGATGATCCGACCGTGTTCAACCGCACCTCGCTGCTGAACCTCGGCGTTCTTCCTTCGGGCTTCGCCACCGCTGGCTCTCAGTCCTACGGCGGAACGTGGGCTCCCGACATCGTCGGCAACATCCGTATCGACCAGGCTTGGGGTCTGTTCCAGATCGCAGGTATGGCTCACCTCGTTAACGCTTCCTACAACTCCATCAACGCCGGCAACGTTCCGAACAACTTCTCGGAAATCTCGGGTCACCCGGAGAGCAAGTGGGGCGGTGCGGTGACGGCTGCGTTGCAGATCAAGAATCTGCCGACCGGCGCGGGCGACGATATCAAGATCGACGCGACCTACTCGCATGGTGCAACCAAGGCCGTGGTTTCCACGAGCGCTGCCTCGCCGAACTTCGTGATGTTCGGAGATACCGGTCGGGTGGGTGCCTACCAGAGCATCGGCTTCGGCCAGACGGCTGACGGCGTATTCCTCCCCGGTATCACCGACGGTATCAAGCTGGTGGATGCATGGGGTATCCGTGGTGCGTTCAACCACAACTGGGATCCCTTCTGGTCGACCAGCCTCTGGGGCAGCTATGGCCAAGTGCGCTACGGCGGCAACGCCCTCGACATCACCTCAGCGAGGGGCGCTTGGTGCGCTAACTACGTCACCGGCAAGGCCCTGTCTGCAGACTTCAGCTGCAACCCGGACTTCAACTTCGCCCAGGTTGGTGTGATCACCCGCTGGACTCCCGTCAAGAACCTGACGTTCTCGGCCGAAGTCGGCGCGTTCTTCCTCGACCAGAAGATGTCAGGCGCTGCTACGTTGGTTGCGGCACCCCCCAAGCCGGTTGCCGTCTACGAGTTCCGCGATCAGAGCACTGTGTTCCTGAACGTTCGCGCTCAGCGCAACTTCTGATCCCGAAAGACTTGAAACACTAGGAGAACCCCCGGCAGGCAACTGCCGGGGGTTTTTCATTGCGGCCGACATCGTGTCCTCGTCAGTGCAATCTCTGTAGCAAGACAGCCACACCGCCGATCCAAGTGCAGCAGCATCACATCCATGTCATTCACACTAAGGATTTTTGGATTACCAGTGCCGCATGCAACTGCATGAATCGCAGGACAGGAGACTAAAATGATTAGGGCGCGAACACTCATTCTCGGCTCAGCGGCGGCTTTGATCGCCGCGAGCGGGACACACGCAGCCGACCTTCCGGTCAAGGCCAAGGCAGTCGAATATGTGCGGGTCTGTTCGCTGTATGGCGCGGGCTTCTTCTACATCCCGGGCACCGACACGTGCATCAAGCTGGGTGGCTATCTGCGCGTCGACACCACCTTCAACGGCGGCGCACATGGCGCGCCGGGCTGGAGCGGCGACCTCGGTCAGGACAACCGTTACCGCGATTATTTCGTCAGCCGCTCGCGTATGGCGCTGACGATCGATACCCGCACCGCCACTGAATACGGCGTGGTCCGCACCTTCGGTCAGGGCGACTTCCAGTTCAACAACTTCGGATCGTCCAACCCCTCAGTCCTAACCTCTGGTTCGAACCCGCTTCATGTTCCCGGCGGCGGCTACGTGGCGGTCGAATACCTCTTCATCCAGTTCGCCGGCTTTACCTTCGGTAAGTCCGCTTCCGCCTATGCCACGCCGTGGCAGGGTTTCCCGGGCAACATCAACTCGTCTCTGCTCGGTGGTCAGAACACCGACACCGGCATCAACAACATCCAGTACACCGCCCAGTTCGGGAACGGCGTGTCGGGTACGATCGGTCTCGACGACCCGACCGTGTGGGAGCGCACCGCTGTCTACAATCTGAGCATTCCCGGCGCGATCGGCGCCAACGGCACCGGATCAAACGCCTATGCCGGCACGCATGCGCCCGACATCGTCGGCAACATCCGGGTGGACCAGGCTTGGGGTCTGTTCCAGCTGTCGGCGGCCGCCCATGAGGTGAGCGGTTCGTACAACACGCTTGGCGCCGGCGCAGTCCCGAACGCGCTTTCCGAAATCAGCGGCCACCCCGAGAGCAAGTGGGGCGGCGCGGTGATGGCGGCGCTGCAGATCAAGAACATTCCGACCGGTGCGGGCGACGACATCAAGATCGACGCATCCTTCGCAAAGGGCGCCACCAAGTATGTCATCTCCACGAGCAGCTCCTCGCCTAACTTTGCGATGTTCGGTGATAGCGGCTTCGGCTACCAGAGCGTCGGCTTCGGCGCGACCACCGACGGCGTCTATTTCCCGGGCGCAGCCGGCACCGGCGGCATCGCCCTGACGACGGCTTGGGGCGTCCGCGGCGCCTTCAATCACAACTGGAATCCGTACTGGTCGACCAGCCTGTTCGGCAGCTACTCGTCCGTCCGATATGACGGCGGTGCGAACGACAACCTGCTCGGTGCCGGCACCTCCACGGCCAAGGGCGCCTATTGCGCGGCCTTCGCGGCGAGCCATCCCGGCCAGACCGGTGTTGCGGGTGTCGGTACCTACAGCTGTAATCCCGACTTCAACGTCTCGCAGCTCGGCGTCGTGACCCGCTGGACCCCGGTCAAGAACCTGACCTTCTCGGCCGAAGTCCAGTGGTTCCATCTCGATCAGAAGATGTCGGGTTCGTCGGTGTTCACTGCGACCGCGCCGAAGCCGAACGCGCTCTACGAGTTCAAGGATCAGGACACTGTCCTGCTCCAGGTCCGCGCCCAGCGTAACTTCTGACATTGATCCCGGGGCGATGCGGCAAAAGTCGCATCGCCCTTGCGAATCGCCGCTGTCACGACTGGGTGCCATCTTGAGAGATGGCCCCTTGCAATGGTTTTCGGCCAGAAAGCATAAGGCCCTGAGGCGTCGGTCAGAGGCGAGCGGGCCGCGAGCTGATTACTTCATCTGAGAAACGCACCTTGTTCGGGGTCGATGGATTCAGACGAACGGCTAGAACAACGCGCTCGTCATCCGTAGGCCTGTTGATCATCTAAACCGATCGAGGCGATGGCACTCGCTTCTTCCATCCTATTTTTCAGCGCGAATACCTTCCTGAGCATTGGTGGTGCCAGGAAGGATCACGTCCCCTGATTGTTCGAGATTCCCGAGAACTGCGCAAAGATGCCCGCTTTCCCGCGGGTTTTTTGTGAGTTGCGTATTGCCCAAGAGCATTCAGATGCCGGGGTTCATTAAGCCCCAGCTTGCGACGCTGAAGACCAAGGCGCCCAGAGGCGACCAGTGGCTTCACTAAATCAAGTACGACGGCTACCGGATTCAGGTGCATCTCAACCGAGGAAGAAAGAAGGTTTTCACGCGGACCGGTCTCGACTGGACCAAGCGCTTCACCGAGATTGCGGGCGCGCTGGCTATACCAGGCGAAGCCATCATCGACGGCGAGGTGGTGGTCGTGCACGAAGGGCGCACCAATTTTTCCGAACTCCAGGCAGAGCTGGCCGCGGGCAGGCAGGGCCGACTCGTCTTCTATGCCTTCGATCTCCTCTGGCGGAATGGCGATCTGCGCAAGCTCCCGCAAATCGAGCGCAAGCAACGGCTAAAGGATCTTTTTGGGGAGAACGATATCGAGCTTCCGGTGCTTTATTCCGAACACCTTACTGGTGACGGGCAGAAGGTGTTCGAGCACGCCGCTAAGCTAAATTGGGAAGGCATCATCTCCAAGCGTGCCGATGCTCCCTACAGGTCGGAGCGCGGCGAAGCTTGGATCAAGCTCAAGACCCTCCAGAGGGAGAGATTTCCCGTCGTCGGTTTTGTCAAAGACCCCTCGGGTGTGGCAGCCCTCTACTTGGGCAAGCAGGAAGGCAACGAGCTGCGCTACATGGGGAAGGTTGGCACGGGCTGGTCCCGAACCGTCTCCAGCCAAATCCGCAAGCAGCTCGATACCGTCGTCAGCCCCACCTCGAAGCTCACGAGACCGATCAGAATGCCGAAGGCCACATGGGTCGAGCCGACGTTCTATGCGGACGTGGAGTACAAGGACATCACCGCAGAAGGCTTGTTGCGCGCCAGCTCCTTCAAGGGATTATTCAAGGGAACGGGCCGCATCTGACAACGTTCGTTGTTCACGACGCAGACCAGGGCGCGGACTCGCTAACGCGTAGCGCAGCCTGATGATGCGAGCTGGATGAAGGCCAGGTAGCTGGCGGCAAGTTGTCGTAGCGCGTCTGGTATTGAGGGCAGTCCCGACTTCGCATCAGCGATCCTTCAGCCGCCGCTTGTGACCCAAAAGCTGAGATCGGCTAAATCGATCCACGACGTCTTCTCGTGACCCAAGATTGATCTTGCTGGATGAGTGCGTCCCCTCATCGCCGCGCTCCAGTGAATGTCCATGCGATCAAACTGAGTAAACTCCAGCAGATCCATCCGATCGCGAGCGGGCCGAAGAAAAAGATCACCAGGGGTAACCGGGACCGGCGACCCCGCGTGAACCTCTCATTTATCCAACCGAGACCCGACCCTAACTGGCCTTCGGCACTAAGGATCAATCCACTTTCTTCTTCTTAGGACCGATGCGGATAGGCGAGGCACCGTCGCGACTGGTCGTTGCAAACCTCGGCAAGTCGTCGAGCGCCTCGAACCAAGGTAGCTGTTCATTAACGAAGACATGGCAGCTCGGCGACGCATAATTCGCATCGAGCAGCGACACCGCATATATGTGAATTTCTCCCTCTATCCGTTCATTCTCATATGTGAGGGGTGACCCACAATTCTCACAGAAACCACGCCGAACGCCTGGCGAAGAATGGAAATAGCGGGGCGCGCCCTTCGTGAACGCGAACGCGCTGCGTGGGACCGAAATCCATGTCGTTATTGGGGAAGAGGTTGCTCGTCGACAACTCTCGCAATGGCAATGCAACGTCCAGTTCGGTTGCCCGGTGTATTGGAAGAAAATCGAGCCGCACAAACATCTGCCAGACGCTGAAGGGGCATCCATTGCCCGCACCTTGTTCCTGTAGAGGACTGTTCGATTGTGCCGATTGACCATCGTGTGTCAACGATGTCGCCTACTGGCCCTTCTGCGAACCTCGGGTGATGTCTGCATTTTCCCGCTGTTGGGGGCGAGCTGACATCAGTCGGCAGCCCCTTAACGAGTACACGGCCTAATTTTGACCTGCCGGAAGCCGGCACGTCCGATTGTCTTTATCCTGAAGGATAAAGGGAGAAGCTGATGCAAGTGACAGATGACGAACTGGTGAGCTTCGAGGCGAACGGCGCGGCGCCGCTTCCAGCCTCAGGTAGAGAAGGCTTCGTAGAGAACCATGGCGCGGGTATCTGGTATGCCGCCTATGGTTCCGGCCCCGCCCTCATCCTGCTCCACGGCGGGCTCGGCAACGCCGGGAACTGGGGCCATCAGATTCCGGCCTTTGTTCAGGCCGGCCGAACAGTCGTCGCCATCGATAGTCGTGGGCACGGCCGCAGCACGCGCGACTCCCAGCCCTTCAGCTATAAACGGATGGCAAGGGATGTGCTGGCCGTGATGGATCACCTGGGCCTTGAAAGGGCGGCACTTGTCGGCTGGAGCGATGGCGCCTGCACAGCGCTGATCCTTGCCGACATGCATCCAGAGCGCGTCTCTGGCGTCTTCTTCTTCGCCTGCAATATGGACTCGAGTGGCACCCACGAGTTCAAACCGACGCCGGTGACCGATCGGTGCTTCCACCGCCACAAGAGGGACTATGAGGCGCTATCTGCGACACCCGCCGAGTTCGAGACATTCGTCGCTGACGTGATGCGCATGATGCAGAGCGAGCCGAACTACAGCGCCAACCAGCTTGGGGGCATCAAGGTGCCCGTCGCTGTCGTCATCGGTGAGAACGACGAATTCATCCGGGCGGAGCATGCCGAATACCTGGCGCGCAGCATTCCCCGCGCCGAACTGATCGTGCTTCCCGGCGTCAGCCATTTCGCGCCGCTACAGCGCCCGGACCTCTTCAATCGCGAAGTACTCCGGTTTCTTGGTCGGATCGCATGAGCCTTAAAGGCTACCTGTTAGTCCAGCCGACTTATCAGTACACGACCTGGTATTTCCCGAGTGCGCCTTCACATATCATAGAGCCGAGCTGCTGCAGCCTTGCTCCGCCGGCAGTGCCTCGGCATTGGGATCGCCTGGTGCCGTCGCCCAGGCCAGTTCGACGAGGGTCACGATCCGCCGACCGGCACCATCAAGCTGGCAAACGATGAGACCCTGCTCCTCGATGTAGGTCAGTAGACGCCGTGCACGGCGCAATGAGTGTGAGCCATAGGCGCGGGCAATCGCTGCATCGCCCGGGCAGGGCCAACCTTCTTTCGCGGCGCGGGCGATCATCATGAAGACGCCCTGCATATCCTCCGGCAGAAGTGAGGCGCGGAGCGAGACATCCTGCCATCCGTCATCGTCTGCCATATCGGAGCCGAGCCCGGCGCGGGCGCGCGTCAGCATGCGACGGAAATCACCCAGGTCTGGCACGGCCGAGCCGAGGCCCTCTATTCGGCAGCGGACGACGAACTCCTGATAGAGGACGCCGATGGCGCGGAATCCTGCGTCGGGTTCTGCCATGACGGCGCGCAGAATACGGTCCACTCGCTCACGCCGCTCCGCCACTTCCTCAGCGCTGAGTGGCTGCTCCAGTGCTTCGGGACGAATCTCCTGTGCCGCGGTTTTGGCCGCCATCAGTTGGCCAAGGAGGTCTGGCGGCGACCGGCGCTGGGGCCGATTATTCTCGGGCGGCGGCGCGGCCAGGATGATGGCGCGTGCATCCGGTGTCGCTTCCGGCAGCGGCATCAGGCGCGGCGTCGCGTTGCGCGGCGTGGTCTCCGTTGGACCAATGCGCAGCCCCAGCGGACGGCGGGAGAGGGCCGGTCCCAGTGCCATGAATTGCCCGCGCTCGAGATCCCGGAAGGCCTCCGCCTGCCGTCGCTCCATCCCCAGAAGGTCGGCGGCGCGCGCCATGTCGATATCCAGAAAGGTCCGGCCCATCAGGAAATTGGACGCCTCGGCCGCGACGTTCTTGGCGAGCTTCGCCAGTCGCTGAGTGGCGATTACCCCCGCCAGCCCGCGTTTGCGGCCACGGCACATCAGGTTCGTCATGGCGCCGAGCGAGAGCTTGCGCGCCTCGTCCGAAACCTCGCCGGCGACCGCCGGCGCGAAGAGCTGCGCCTCATCCACCACCACCAGCATCGGGTACCAATGGTCGCGGGCGACCTCGAAAAGCCCGCCAAGGAAGGCGGCGGCGCGCCGCATCTGATTCTCGGCGTCGAGCCCCTCGAGATTGAGCACCGTGGAGACGCGGTGAATGCGCGCGCGCTCGCCGGCGACCTCAAGACCCCGCTCGGTATGGTCCTCGGCATCGATCACGAGATGGCCGAAACGCTCGGCCAGCGTTACGAAGTCGCCTTCGGGGTCGATGATGGTCTGCTGCACCCAGGGAGCGCTCTGTTCCAGCAGCCGGCGCAACAGATGGGATTTGCCGGAGCCCGAATTGCCCTGCACCAATAGGCGGGTCGCCAGCAGTTCCTCAAGGTCCAGAGTAGCCGGGGCGCCTGCCGTCGTGTGTCCCATCTCGATCGCAACGGTCATGTCTCGACTCAAAGTCTCCTTGCGGAGGCGGGCTTAACAACCTGATCGCAGTCCGTCGAGCGCCCACGGCCGAGCACGCCGTGTTCTCCACGGCTGGTCGATGGCGTGGCCGCTGATCGGGATGTGGCGGTCGAGAAATGCCATGCGTTGCTGTAACGGCGGCTCCCGTCTTGCTGCTCGGCGAGACCGGCGTCGGCAAGGAGATTTTCGCGCAAGGGATTCATGCGGCGTCGCCGCGCCGCGACTGTCCATTCGTCGTCGTCACTTGCGGCAGCGTCTCGCGAGAACTGCTTGCCACCGAACTCTTCGGTTATGTGGACGGCGCTTTCACCGGTGCACGTCGCGGCGGGATGGCCGGAAAAATCGAGGCGGCAGCGGGCGGGAGCCTTTTCCTCGACGAAATAGGTGAACTGCCGCTCGACCTGCAGCCGATGTTACTGCGCGCGCTGGAGACGGGCGAGATCAGCCGCATAGGCGAGGCCACGCTGCGCAAGGTGGACTTCCGCCTGCCCGGCGAACCTCAAGAGGGCTTGTCACTGGCCGAGACTTCAGAACGGGACCTCATCGCGCGGACGCTTCGGTCATGCAACGGCAATGTGGCAGCCACCGCGCTCGCGCTTGGTCTCGCCAAGAGCACCGTCTACGCCAAGCTGCGCCGCTACCGCATTCGGGCTGATTTGGGCACCGCAGATTAGTCATGCGGAAGATTGGACGAGGTACCGTAGGTTAGTTCGAAGTCACGTTTTCTTTCCGCGTTGCGGCGCGCGACTGCCGCTCTCGATTAGGCCCGCGCCAGGAAAGGTTCCTAAGGCGCCCCAGAGCTGTCGAGCATTTGGCCGCAGCAAAACAGGAACGAACGCAGCGCCCAGAAATTGCCGGTGCTTTCAAGGTCAGAGGAGAACGACCATGAAAGTATCAGCAATCGCGGTAGCATTGTTCTTTGCGCTCGGTTCGACGTTGGCGCTTGCCCAAGGTGCCGGAGGCGGCGGAGCCGGGGGCGCGGGCGGCGCAGGTGCGGGCGGTGCGGGCGCCGGAGGTAGCGGGGCTGCCGGTGGGAGTGGTGCAGGTGCCGCTGGTGCTGCGGGTAGCGCCGGTGCCAGCGATGGTGCCGCCGGAGGAGGGCCACCTGCCGGAACGGGCGGCACTGGTGCCAGCGGTAGCGCTGCCGACACAAGCACGCCAGACCAGGAAATGAAAAGGAAGAAAAAGTAGATCGGCCAGCTTCGCCGACCGCATCGAACATCAGGAACGCAACAGAGGGGATGAACCTCTCTTCGCTGCGAAAATGTCAAGAAGGGTCTCAGCGCCGCCGCGTGAGGCCCTTCTTCACGTTGAAGGATACATTGCTCCCGGCGTCGGATCGGACCTGGCTATTTCTCTTGATCCGGCTCCTCAATCTGCACTTCTTTTTCAATCTGAACCTCGAACCAACCGAGATCCGTCAGCTCCCGCGCTTTCTTTTCGGCGGCCTCACGTGTTTCGCGCTTCAAGACGATGCGGCTCGTGCCGTCGCGGGCAAAAATGGAATAGGTCACGTTTAGTCTCTATTTCTAATTCGCTTTTAAAGAAAATCGCAGCCTTTCGCGATGCGACCTGCGGGCTCGAAACACTTCAGTTTTCTTGCTTGTTAGCCTCGCGTGCCGATGCGTTGATCCGTGTTCCCCTGCTCCTCTTATCTTACCGCGGTCGCGCTGAATGCACTACGTCCGCTGTCGCGACACGCGCCGGGAGCTGATCGGCCTCGCGGAACCTTATATTTGTGTAATCTCGTTGCAGTCAGGTCCATCTGAACCATTTAACCGACAGGCGGGAGCGTGAAAACCCGCCCTTCAAACTGACACCCAGCGGCCGTGCTCAGGAAGGTGAGCTGGGTCCTTTTGAATACGTAACGGCAGGCCCTGCCTCATTGGCCTTGAGAGGCGACGATATGTCCAACCCTCAATTTCGAGCTGCCCGCTGGTCGGAAGATGACGACAGGCTGTTGCGCGCGATGTCGGAAGCGGGAAAGAGCCTCACGCTGATGACGGTCAAGCTCAAGCGGCCGATGGCGTCCATCAGGGCCCGCGCCGCAGACCTGGGAATTGCCATTCCCGGAACCGAGATTGGAAAGCGCAAGCAGAAAAGGTCTGCCTGACGGCCCATCTAGGAACTCGCGAGATTTGTCGGCGTTTGCACGACCATGACGAGATACTATTTCGACCTGGTCGGGGAGGTTCCTGCCAGGGACTTCCTCGGGCACGAGTGCACTTCGCGAACGGAGGCGAGAGAGCACGCCAGCTTTATCGCTCACCGCATCGGAAACGAGCACCCCCACTTCGTGAAACCTGGAAACCAAATAGCGGTACGAGAAGAAGGTGGAGCAGCCTTCTATCGAGCGCCGATTTCCCTGAACCGTTCGCGCTTTTCCTGATGCCTTTCTATTATTTCGACCTGCTGGTTGACGGTGAGCCTAGCAATCAAGGCGGCATGATTCTCGAGGATCTTTCCGTCGCATCCGATCGGGCGGATGCGTTGGCAAGCGAGCTACGCACGCTCAAGCCAGAGCTTCATTCAAAGAATTGCTTCGTCCGGGTCGTGGACGAAAACAGCAGCGAAATCTACCGCACGCCGCTGGAGCCGGTCCCGAGCTGGTCGATGCGTTCGTCTCGGAAGTGAAGCTGCCATGGCGAGGGTGAGGGCCTGGCCGGCCAATGCGTCGGCTCAAATCGATTGAGGTTTCTGCTTTTTGGTCTGAATGAACCCGATGCGGGCTTAATGCGTTTGGTTTAAGAGCTCAATCGACGAAGATTTACGTGGAGATTCTTGAAGCGTATCTGGACCGGAAACACAGGGAACTCAGGTTGATCAATGACTGCCTGAGACATCCCCTGCCGTTGGCCTGTCCGCGGTCGGTCGGCGACGTCGTCAGGCGCAAGTTTCAGCTCACCGCCGCCCTCAAGGCAGAGCACGCTCACGATGATTGGACCGTCACGGAGACGGCCTGGGCGCATCCCGGCCAATTGCGTATCGGTCCCTTCGAATTCAGATACGACTACCAGCGCGCTGATCTCGATGTGCGCGGCCCTTCCTTTTACGAACTCCAGTGCAGCGCGATCGACACCATCTATACGGCGTCCGGCATGGCGGCGATCTCGGCGCTGCTGCTCGCGTCTATGCGCGTGATCGGAAAGGCGGACATTCTGATCCTGCCCGGTGCCTATGGCGAGACGCAGGAGTTCATCGAGGGCTATGCCGATCGACTGCGTATGACCACGCTGAACCACGCTAGGGACGCGGCGGTCAGTCCGAGATCAAGTCCATCGATATTGCTGCTGGATTCGTCCGCGTCCGCTCCGGCGTTTGGTGCTGGGCTGCGCTCTATGGACACGGCGCCTGATCTCCTGATCTTCGACACCACCTGCTTCTCCAGTGGGTCTGGCCGGATCGGGCGCGTGCTGCGACGTGCGCGCGAACTTTCTATCCCCGTCGTCATGGTGCGCAGCCACACCAAGCTGGATTCGCTTGGGGCAGAATACGGTCGACTTGGCTCGGCGGCTTTCGTCGATTGGGCCAGGAATGTACCCGGCGGATCAAGGCTCAAAGAGCTTCCGGCTGAAACGCGAAACGCTGTCCGGTTGCTTGGCGGCGCTGCACTGCCGGCGCATTTTCCGCCTTACATCGGAACACCCTTATATCGCGAACTGACGAGCAAGCGGATCGCGGCCATCTTGCGCAACAGCCGCCGCGCCAGCCGGTATTTCGCGGCTGCGCTCCCGGGCCTGACGGCCGAACTGCACTACATTCACGGCCTCTATGTCACGGTGAGCAGTCAGCAACCGCTTGATGAGGCGGCAGCAAGACGGGCGGCTGCGGAAATGAGCGGCGACCTGGCAGGAGCGGGTTTGCCGATCCAGCATGCGGGAAGCTTCGGCTTCGATTTTGCTGCGACCGAGTGGTTCCACAATCCGACAACTCGCCGCTATAGCGTGCGCATTGCGGTGCCCGATCTTCCCATGGCGATCTGGGGCGATCTCATAACAGCGATCGCGCAGTGGTGGTCGGCGCACCAGCGGCAGGTGGCCGTTTCGAGAGCTAAATCCCGGCCGTCATTCCCAATCGGCCGAGGCCCGGCAGCTTCAGTGCGGGTCGGCGAATGTCCAAGCCCACCACGGCGCCGAACAAGTTGACTTCGAAGCCTTCAACCCATCCGACGGTGAGACCGAGATAACCGCCGAGGGAGGCGTAAACTCCGCTGCCCGACGGTGTTAGCCCGAACCACTCGCCGCGATAGGGGTAGTCCTTTCCGATGGCGGTCGGCGGCAGCACCACCTTGATTTCGGGGACCGCGTCGAGAGCAGCCTGGACAAAGGTGTTGGAGTTCGGTCCCGGCCATGCATTGTAGTCGCCATGCGCACGAAACCTGTAGTTCTCGATGACGTGGCGGATCTTGGGAATCAGACGGCTGGCTTCAGGACCGTCGACGGCGGCAATGGTTTCGGGGACAGCGCCAAACCACCGCGCATCGGCGGCGAATCCGTTGGTACGAATGGGCTGGCCCCAGGCCGTGTAGTCATAACGGGTGTATGTAGAGGCGTTCTCCTCCTTGACGACGATCCAGGTGTGGATGGCGAAGATGGCCTTCCATCGAACGGTGCGCGCACCGTAAACCCGGATGATCGCGTCAGGATGCTGGGACGGCAGCGGCAGAAGGCCAGCGCTGGAGCGGTCGGCCGTCTGCCAATTGCTCCTGTTCTCGCCAAGCCAGTATCGTCCGGCCGACACGCCGACCGGAAAAAAGAACAACAACAGGAAGATGGCTGCTGATTTGAGCAAAGGAACGCGAGGGCATGATGTGGTGACGCTGCCTCACTATAGTTTGCTTCGGCATTGGGCGCCAGACGATGCCCTCCCGAGTATTGCGATTGACTTGCTCTTGCGCCGGCCTATCCGCCAAACCCGTAATAGTCGCGCACCACTGCTTCCCGCAGGCGCCGGGCTCGAACACTGCGATTATGACGCTATCGGGCGCGCCGAGCATGAAATAACCGTCTCCGCCGCCGATCGGCCGGATCGGATTGGGAATGTGCAGGCCGGCGGCTTCCATCCGCTCTACAGCTCGTTGATGCCAACGACCTGCATGCCCAGATGATGGACCGCGTTCTTGCCATCGCCGCGCGGCGGCTGATCGTAGAGATGAGGGAGCGTCTCTGTCAGAGCGCCGTCAGGCTGGCAAACTAGCTTTTCTGAACGCGGCCTGAGTGAAACTCAACGCGCGTATTCTGCGCCTGCCTTCATCGCCGCCTTGTTCGGCGTGGGCTTCTTCGGTGCCTGCTGGCGGCGTGCGTCATTCAGCCAGGCGACGAAAGCGGTCACCGCGGGATCATCCGCCATGCGCTGCTCGTATTCGAGTACGAACTGCCGGCGGGTCGGGCGAACGGTTGGATGAGCCTTGACGAGATCGCCGCGCGCAAGATCCGGCGCGAGCAGGCCGTCGATCGCGATCGCCGCGCCCATGCCGGCGGCTGCCGCCTCAATCGTCAGACTGAGGCTTTCAAAACTGCTGCCGCCCTGTACCGGCACATCGGTGAATTGCGCATGGTCGAGCCAGCGCCGCCAGTCGTCCGGACGCGGCCGCGCATGCAGGAGCGGAACGGATGCGAAATCCACCGCGCCATCCTTCACGAACTCCGGCGCGCAGACTGGCACGGTCGCGATCGGCATCACGGAATGGGTGACGAGACCGGCGCGCGGCTGCCCATCCGAAACTGCGATCACCGCATCAAAGCGGCTGGGGAGGAGATCGAGCGGATTGGAGCTGGTGTGCAGGTCGATCTCCAGCTCCGGATAGGCCGCATTGAGCGTCGGCCAGATCGGCAGCAGGAAGCGCGAGAGGAAGAAACCATAGACCCCGACCGAAAGGCGCCTGAAACGCCGCAGACGCAGTCCGTCGGCGGCGTCGGCGATCCGGTCCAGAGCTTCGCGGGCGGAGTCGGCAAAGGTCTTGCCGGCGGAGGTGAGGACGAGGCCACGCGAGCCGCGCAGGAAGAGGGCGGTCCCCATGCGCGCTTCCAGCGCGCGGACGTGCCGGCTCACGGCGCCGACCGTGACGTTCAATTCGTCGGCGGCGCGCGTGATCGACAGGTGCCGCGCCGCGGCCTCGAACGCGCGCACCGCATGCAAGGGTGGAAGTCGTCTTGATGCCATCGGTTGAGCTTAGTCCAAAAGGACTGCCCGGCAAACGGGCAGGCCACGGGCAGAATGGGCCCGCACTGCTGTCGTCGGCAGAGCCCCTGGGCTTTGAGTCTGGCTCAACCCGCCAACCCAAGAAGTCGTTTGCACCAATGCGGCACAGGTCCTACGCCGGTTTTTAGCCGCAGGGCGTGGTTTTCGCCCGCGGGAAGCCGAGGGAGACAGCCATGAACATTCACGTCGATCTGGCAAGCCGCGATGCGTCGGCCCGCCGCTCAGGCGCGCTGGCGCCCACCTGCCGCGGGCTGAACTATTATTCGGTCGACCGAAGCCTTCGCGATTTGCTGCCCCATTACATGGAGGCGCCGCTGCTGGCGCATCTCGCGCCACATCTTAACGAACTCGGCGAACTCGCCGGCGGCCGGCTCCATGATCTGTCTGATCAGGCCGAGCGGCATCAGCCGGTGCTGCATCCACGCGACGGCTATGGCCGCGACGAGGAATGGGTCGAATATCATCCCGCCTATCGCGAGATGGAAAACATCGCGTTCGGAAAGTTCGGCATGCACGCGATGTGCAACCGGGCCGGCGTGCTGGGCTGGCCTTCGCCGATGCCGCCGATCGCCAAATACGTTTTCCACTATCTGTTTGCGCAAGCCGAGTTCGGCCTGCTGTGCCCGGTCAATCTCACCGACAGTTCGTCCGAACTGGTGCGCCGCTTCGGAACGGATGAATTGCGCCAGCGCTATCTCGAACGGATGTGGAGTCAGGATCCGGCCACGCTGCTAAAGTGCGCGCAGTTCATGACGGAGAAGGCCGGCGGCTCCGATGTCGGCGCCGCGGAGCTCACGGCGGTCCGTGACGGCGAGCACTGGAAGCTATGGGGCGAAAAGTGGTTCTGCTCCAACGTCGATGCTGAGCTCGCGGTGTTGCTCGCGCGTCCCGAGGGCGCGGTGGCCGGTGGGCGCGGGCTCGGCCTGTTTCTGATGCCAAAGGTTCTTCCGGACGGGCGGCGCAATTCGTATCGCATCATGCGGCTGAAGGAAAAGCTCGGCAGCCGCACCATGGCCAGCGGCGAAATCGTTTTCGAGGGCGCAGTCGCCTACCAGCTTGGCGAACTCGACCAGGGTCTCAAGCACATGCTGGTCATGGTGAATTCGAGCCGCGTGTCGCACCTTGCGCGCGCCGCCGGCATGATGCGGCGGTGTCTCAACGAAGCCATGGTCGCCGCCCGGCATCGCAATGCGTTCGGGCGCGCCGTGATCGACCATCCCTTGATGCGCCGGCAGCTGGTCAAGCTGATGGTGCCGACCGAGCAGGCGCTGTCCGCGCTTTTGTATTCGGCGACTGCGTCCGACAAGGTGCTGCGGCTGCTCACGCCGATCGCAAAATACCGGGCATGCCGGGACAATGTTACGGTGGCGACGGGCGCGATGGAAGCTCGCGGCGGCAATGGCTACATCGAGGACTGGCCGAATGCGCGGCTCATTCGTGATGCTCATCTCGGCCTGATCTGGGAGGGCACCAGCAACATCAACGCGCTGGACGCGGTGCAGCGCGCGGTCGGCAAGGCGCGCGGTCACGAGGCGCTGCGCGACGATCTCGCCAGCCGGCTGGAAAACATGGCGGGAATGCCGGGCCAGTTTCGGACGCGGCTTTCCGGCGCACTGGCGGATGCCATCCGCTTCGCGGAAGAGGTGGCGGCCGACCCGGCGAATGAGCGCTTCTGCAGGATGGCCGCCGGCAAGCTCTATCATGCGACGACGGCTGCGCTGCTGGCCTCCGAGGGTACGCGTATCGGCAACGACGGCGGTGATGCGCGCCGCCTCCTGCTCTCGCGCTTCGTGCTCGAGCATCGCCTTGCGGATCATGCGGCGACCAGCCTGCAGGCGCAGCAATGGGAGAACGAAGCGATCGATCTGTTGCTCGGCGACGCGCCGGTCTCGATGCAGCAGGCCGCCTCGCTGGTGCAGGGGTAGATCATGGACATCGCGCTGCAACGAGAACTCGCCCGCCTGCTCGCGACGCTGCGCCGGGAGGGACGCCAGCAGAGCGGCCTGGACCAGCGGCTGGTGCCGCCGGATAACGCGACCGCCTATCGCGTCGCCGCCATGGTCGAGGAAGAGCTGGGCTGGGACGTCGTCGGCTGGAAGATCGCGGCGATGAAGGAGGGGCTGCAGCGCCAGCTTCGTACGGACTCGCCGATCTATGGCCGGGTGTTCGCGCCGCTGATCGTCGAATCGCCCGCGAGCGTCGAATACGCCAAACTGTGCAGTCCGATTCCCGAAGTCGAGTATCAGGCGCGCTTAGGAGCTGACCTGCCGCCGCGCGAGAAGCCCCATACGGTGGCAGAAGTCACCGAGGCGGTGGCGTCGCTGCATACCGGCATCGAGCTTGCCCCTTCGTCCACGATGCGGCGTTTCCAACGCTGCCGGCCGTTCTTGCCGACGGCGCAGGCTCCGGCATCATCGTCTGCGGCGCCGCGATCCCGGACTGGAAGACGCGCGATATCGCTGGACAGGAAGTCTTGTTGACCTGCAACGGCACGCTGCGCCGAAAGGGTACGGCTGGGGAATGCCTTGATCATCCGATGGTGCCGCTGAGCTGGCTCGCCAATGAACTCTCGCGCACCGGCATCGGCATGAAGGCGGGCCAGACGATCAGCACGGGGACGCTGACGGGTATGCTGCGGCCAAAGCGAGGGGAAACCTATGTCGCGGATTTCGGTCCGTTCGGCAGCGTCACCGCGACCTACGCGTGATCCGCCTGATATCGCCAGCGTGCCCTCGCGTGAGGCGCACTGCGGTTAGTCGCGATTTCAGGCGCTCCGCTTTGGAAGGTCGCCAAGGAGGTTCGACAGCTTGACCGCAAGCCTTCGAAGCCGCGTATTTTCTTCGAGCAAGCGCCCGACATTGCTCGCGCCCTGAACCGGCGCCTGATTGTTGCGAAGGTAATCGACCTCGTCGAGCAGGGGCGACAAAGCCGCGAGCAGCTTTTCGTCCTGATCCGGCGTGCCATCTGCCGGACGTATGTGACCAGCTTCGTGCAGTGGTACGACGTTGCTGGCACGTTCGACACTTCGATAGGGGATGACGCGGGTCGGTCCGTGATGCGGCGGATGTTCGATACTCATGACAAGTTCCTGATCACAAGGTGGCCCGATCGTGGGTCCAGCGACCAGCATTCCAATGAGTCGACGGCAAATTTGCGTCGGAAAGACAACGGCGAAGTGGCTTGGCCGAGAAGCCACACATCGCTCACGTCACACGGCAGATCGGATTGGGCCAAATTTTTGACGTATCGCCGGACTTTCTGACGTCTGCGCGGGCTGGGGAGCCAAACCATTTTAGGGGCGATCGATGACGGATTTCCTGACCAATGCAGATCACTGGCGAAAGCGCGCGGAACAGACGAGGGCACTGGCTGCGACGGCCGCCAAGGACCAAGGCCGCCTGCTCAAGGTAGCGGAGGAGTACGACCGTCTGGCAGCGCATGCCGAAGGGCGGCGAAGCGCTGCAGTGCCGACTGGTTCCTACGTTCCGGCAAGCCGGCCCGAATAAATCTGCTTTGAAACGAAAACGCCGGAAAGGCGCGCATTTCCGCTTCGGCAGGCAGCATGGGGATGCTGTCGAGGGCTGGAAACGCGCCGGCGTGCGCAGATGTGTGACCTGCAAAACACAACTGCCAAGCAACGTTCAAAGCATTGTGATCGCGCGATTGCAGCCGAATCAACGAATCGCCTAGACCGTTAGCGGGGCTGGGAAGCGGAGAGTTAGTATGAGAGTCGCTTCCTTAGAAAGTGTACTGACGGCGGCTACGCTGGTGTTGGCCATCGTCATCGTGCTGTGGGGAATCAAGATTTTCCACGGTGTGTGAACAGGGCAAGCTGGCGTCGAACAAGAGGCCTCCGATCAAGAGAGGTTCGCGACAAAAGCATACTTCCGCGGCGGCGGAGGCCTTTTTCATTTCTAGTTGCCGACGCATAGTTTCGCCGGGGGCTTATCCCTTCCGATGCGTATCAGGTTTGGTTCACGGTCTGCGCGCTGTTCCGCGCAGGGCCGCAACAGCTATTGGTTTTAGAATCTTCAATGCATTTCGGCTATTACCTGATGATCGCAGCGCTCGTGCTGATCGGCCTGGAAGTTCTTTACCGACTCTATCAATTGGCTGCATTTCTTTGAGATCGCACGCATAGGATGCCGTTTTAGATGCGACGGCTCTGGGGATTCGCCGCAATCACGCCGCTTTAGCGCCGGGGTCGCCCGCGCGCGATTCGCAATTTAGTCGCAAATTTGCCTGCCGACTCACCTCATTCTCCGCGCGCGACAGGCGAACTGGGGGCAAGTCCGCATTTTAAAATTGGAGTATCAATCATGCGAGTAGACCATCCGCAGCTTAATAAGCGAGATCGCCGCGCTGAACCTTCATTTTGGGTTGAGGAACCGACCGACGACGCACTTTCACTGCTTGAGAACGCCCTGAGCGGGGATGAGCCCGCCGTTCGCCGCGACGAACACATCGACGAGACCAACGCGCTGATCGAGGAGAATGCGAGGCTTCGCGAGCTTCTCTCCCAACTTTCGGACCTGATCCGCAAAAACGGCATTTCGCGCTAACAACACGATCGATTTCGGCCCCGCCCCGGCGAAAGCGGTTGAACCGCTGTCGGGGCGGTGCCGCGTCTTTCTGTACCAGCCTACTTCGATTTCAGCGCCCCCGCCGCATAACACACATCACACACATCGGGTGCTTGGGTCCGGCAAGCCTGATGTCTGCTTGGCCGCTAATAGCGGCGCAATACAGTCTTTCAGCGGAGACCGGAAAAGGGTCAGAGGGCGACAACGGCAGGTGACTAGACCAAGCCGGCTTAAGCGTCTAGCAAGGGACATCCTGAGGACGTCCAGCTACTTCCGTTAGGGCCACTAGCCCATATTGGATGAGAGGCCAGAAGGTCGCTATGCGCCAGCAGCTGCCATTATGTGCTGGAGGTGAGCGCCTCCTCCAATGGCAATGCTGCTGCGTCGTTGCCGTGGCGTGTCTACTTCGTATTTATTCGCCGGGTTGATGTCACGGTGCTGCTCGGCGCCATCGGCGAGACCGAGAACGTCAGCCACGTATTCCAGCCGGCCGGGCGATTCTCCGCGGCGAACTCTCCGTATCCTTTGAGGTTCAGATAGCCCTGCATATCGCCTACGGGAAACAAAAAGCCGATTTGCGGACCGATGCCGAGCACCCGGGAGCGGAAGCCGCCCAGAGCCGGATGCTGGCCAAAGTCATCGGTGATCTGCTGATAGGCATAGCCCACAAGACCGATGAAAGCCTGCTTTGATAGAAACTGAGAGGCCCCCCAATCCACGTGGAAGTCGATACCGTTCTGGTACTGGGTGTCCTGGTTCTTGAAATTGTAGGTGAGGCCGGCGACAGCCGAAAACTCGTGGCCGGCCTGCGGATTGAAATAGGTGTAGCCGCCGCCGGCGTCGATCGCGGCGTGACCGATGCCGAGATTGGCGAGGCGGGTTGGACTGTAAGCCCCGACCGGAATGTCACCCGTTACGTAAGTCATGAAGTTGTGCACGCCAGCGTTCCACTTCAGCGTTGCCAGCGGGTAGAGGTCGCCAACCGACGTGATCGAATCGCCGAAGCTGCCAGTGCGCGTTATCGCCAGCGGGCCGGCTGCCGCTGTCAGTGTTCCGGCAAGATCTGCGCTCGACCGTCCGAACAGTCCGGTCACGCCGATGGCAAGTTGTCCGCCCAGCACCGGCGTTGCGAATGTGTAAGTGGGATTGAGCAACACGAGATCCGCCTGCGCATTCAGGCGCAGGTTTAGGTCGACGTTTACCGTGGCGGGGATTCTGCCGGCGTGAATCTCCCTGGCGGCCGCAGCATTGCCGAAAGCGCTTACGCTGGTGTGATAGTAAACTTCAGCCATCGACCAGCCCGGGACTTGAGGGGTCGCCGCAAGGCTGCCGAAACGGCCGGGAAGCCAGTATGAAACGCCACCTTCGTCGGCATGGACGGTTGCCGCCGGGATTGATGTCATCGCCATAGCCGCGGCGATGGCTGCATTTCTGAATGAGAAACGGACACTTCGCCTTGTTTCGCTTCGTCCAATGGGCTGTCTTCTTCGAAGATCAACTCGCCACATCACACCCCCTGCATTTGAGAGTACCGCGCAACGAACCTTGCTGCCCGCAATGATTGTTCATCTCGCGCGGTACGGCTCCGGAACGATTGGACTCATGCCGGCACTGTAGCGCCGGCATGAGTCCGGCTTCTCAAGCGCCGACCTTCCTGGCGGCAGGAACCGTCCATGTGCCATTGATGATCGACGGGTCTGTTTCCTGCGGCCAATACATGCGCAGCATGAGTATGAAATCTCCCTCAGGCGCGGGAAGCCAGTTTGATTCCTTATCTTTGCCCGGAGAATCCTTCTGGATGTAGAGATCGGTCGAGCCGTCCGGGTTCTCCTTCAAATTTTCCCGGGCGCTGATCGAGTAGCGGTTGATCGGATTCTTCACAAAGAAGTAGCCGCTGTCGTACATCGTGAGCGACCAAAATCCCTCCGCCGGAGGCAGGTGGCCCTTGGGAAACCGCATCACGTACTTGTTCGCGCCATTGTACTTGTGGCCATCCGCATCCTTTTGTGAAACCGGATATACCGCGTCCTGTGGACGATTGGCGCCGAGACCGATCGCGGTCACCAAAGCCCGCATCAGATAGTCGGTGCCGTAGATGCCGGTTCTCGTCGTGAAGGCAAACCCGTTCTCGTCCCTGACGGCCTTGTTGACCTTGAACTGAAGCATGATCCGGTCAAATGACACTTCCGGCACGCGCCTCAGGAAGTCCGCCTTGAGCTTGCTCTCGTCAAAATCCTGTCCGGGGACGATGCCGATGCGGGCAAATTTGGCAAGCTGGGGCGCATCTGCTGCGTAGGGCGGATTGGTTTTCATGAGCTCGCACAGCAGCTTGAAATACGACACCGCATCCATGCGATTGACCTGTTCGCGAACAGCCGTTTTCATGTCAATCGACGGATCGACTTTTCCCGGAGGCGGCGTGTACGCACTGCCGTAAGCGCTGAGCGGAACGAGCTTGCACTCATCCTGCAGCTTGTGGACGGCGGCGTAATCCTCCGGCGTGCCAGTGCAATAGATCCGGCCGAGCAGCCACACGATGTTGGTGGGCGACTTGTACTCCTTCACACCGGCTGGCAGCGTGCCTTTCCACCCGGGCCCAGTGATCGCGTAAGTCTGCGCGCCGGTGCCAGTGGTGCGCTTCCCGGGCACCTGAAACACTGTCGTCCAGCCGTCCAGCATCGGCATCAGGAAATAGCGCCCCTTCATGTCGGGGATGCTCAGGACCCACGGTTCTTTTCCGACGTCGAAGAAAGAAGTCGTGTAGAGCGTGTCCGCGTTCGGCGCGGTGACATCCCTGAACGAGGCGTCGGGATACTGGCGCAGCTTGATGATCTGGCCCATCGGGCCACGCGTGCCCACGGGTTCGGCGACGTTGGTGATGATCCGGCGGGTCATCTCCATCGTCACCAAGGGATAGCCGAATATGTAGGCGTCGCTCGCGAGCCAGAAGTCCTCCAGTCCCTGTCCCACTCCAAGAAACGAATCCTGAGCGAGTGCCGATTGTGCAGCGGCCGCTCCTGCCAGCAGCCCCATTCCACCAAATGCCAGGGATCGACGGGTGATGTCCATGGTATTTCCTTTCAAAACTCAACTGACGGCGTTTCGATTTCAGATTTGGCTCATCCCGAGAGAACAACGGTGATTCTCGTAACGGAGATAGGTTCGGAAAGACTGCGCAGTGCTGCAGCGGCCACGATGCCGCCAGCCCGCGCGGCTCAATAGCAAGGTGGATAAGGATAGTATCCGCACCGCGGTGCGTAGGGGTAAACCGCAGCTCCGGCTACGGCGGCCGCTCCCGCAACGGCAGCGCCTCGGTAGAAGGCACCGCGCCAGGCCGTTCGGCGAGCGACACCCGCAAAGGATAGTGGCGTGAACGGCCGGCCAATGATGTCGATAAAGACCGATGCCGGTCCATCAGCTCCCGCAAGATCGCCTTCGAGAATATCGACATCGAAGGTCAGCTTGTCGCCCTCGAGCCTGGGCGATTTCAGTACGACGACGGCATCGGCCACCGAGGATCCATCTTTCTTGAATCCGGACACGGTGGCGTTCGGAGGATCTTTCGCGAAGTTATCGCTGCCGCTACCCCAATCCTCGACAATTCGCGACGTAAGATCGTGGCCGGCCGCTCGCACAGGTCGATCGGCAAACACGATCGCATTCGGTGAAATGCCGGTCAGTACCAATTTGCCGTCCTTCAGGCTCGCACCGCGCGAGTTGAGGACAAAGAGAGAGGGTACGACTTCCGGCTTCGCCTGGCCTATGGATTTCTCAAGTGGAATGTGCGGCTTATTCTCGGGTGCAGATTGAGCAAGAAGCGTCTGGGGGAAGGCTACCAATACGGCAGCGCAAACTGCAATCAGAGCTGAACGAAGAGTCATGTTTGTTTTCTCCTTTAACTCCTTTTGGGAGCCGGGCAATCTCTTCGCTATGCATTTCGCGCCAATTCAGATCGCGCGTCTTGCCATTTCGCGCCAATCATCCGGAATAGTCAGCGGTAAAGCGCGCAAGGTCACTTGCGTTGGCACGACTGCCCATGCTTTCGGGCAAGTTGCTGCTGTCTGTAAATGACAGGTTGAATTTTCATCAAACGTACAAAATTGCGGCTGAAGCTGCTCGCGTTGGTATACCCAACGAATTTGGCGATATCCGACAGGCGCTTGCTTGGGTCCAGGAGCAAGCGGCAGGCGATGTTCAAGCGAACCTCCGCGAGCATTTCGCTGTGACTCGTGCCCATGCGGCCGAGATGCCGCTGCAACGTCCGCGAGCTGATCTTGAGGGCGCGAGCGGTACTATCGAGAGTTGCGTCACCGTGTCGCAGCGACGCGACAATGACCGCGCGGACCGCTTGGACTGAAGGCAACCGGACAGCTCTCATCGGTTGGTGTGAGGCGTGAAGCCCATGCTCCCTCAAGAGAAACCGATGCTTCGATCTAACAGCGTTGCGGCGACGAATCTGGCCATCAGCCGCCAAAGTTTTCGTCAAATGAGATTGGTCAGGCGCGTTCTCCGCATGCCTGACGCTCGTCCAACAGGATAGGGGCAAGAAGATCATTGGCATGCTAGTCTGTGGTCGCGGCAGCTTCCTGGGCAGGTAGTATAATGACGCTTATTCCATTGACGCGTTGCCAATTTCTCATGCCTTTTGCTGAAATTCATTCTGAGATAGGCGGCCCCACGGCGTCGCTTCTTGCAAAATTTCAGCTACCTACGTCTTTGGAAGAGAAAGCGGATCACTACGTGCCGCTGTTGTCGGCCGTTCGCTTCGCGACGGCCGCCCAACAGACGCAAGGCCTGTCAGAGCTGGCATTTCGAGCAGCACAGCTGCTCTCATTCGAGCATTTGAGTGAAGAAATGCGAACTCGAATCCGCCATTCACCTACCTTGCTGGCCGCTCTCCAGCACATGTGTAAGTGGGCTCCTATCGAGGATACAAATCTCCGTTTGTGGCTGGAGCCGCGCGACAAAAACGTGAAGATCTGCAGCAGGCTCATTGGAACGAAAGGTATCTCCCATCTTGAGATGTCCCAATGGCTTCAGAACATTTTTGTCATGCACATTGTCCGCCAATTCGTGGGCGCAAACTGGACACCGAAAGTCATTGCGTTTGAAGCAAACTATACACCGAGCATTGAGGTTCAATCGCACTGGCCGAACACCCGTTTTATGTCAGGCCAGAGGGCCTCATGGATCGAAGTGCCGCTGCAGTTCTTGAGCCATCCCAATCCCATGGATGTCGTTCCATCGAATTTGCCCGAGACGGAGCGGCAGCCTTTCGGCAATGACGTCGTCAGCGTTCTCAAATTGACCCTGCCATCGTATCTGGACGAAGGAGGCCCTGCGCTGGCCCAGGCGGCCGAGATGGTTGGAGTGAGCGTTCGAAGTCTGCAGAGGAAGCTTTCATTGGCTGGGCTGACATATTCGAGACTGCTGGAGCAGGTCCGCTTCCACAATGCGATAAAGCTCCTGAGCGATACCGAGAACAAGATTATCGACGTGGCGTTTGCATCGGGTTATGCCGATCCAGCCCACTTTACTCGCGCTTTCCGCCGGATCTCCGGTCTTACGCCGCGAGAATTTCGAGACGGAAGGAGGAGCGAGTTAAATGACCTCGACGGCTCGAGGCGGGCGATTGACTGACGGTTCCGGATGCTCAGGTGTTTGGCTGCCACCACACAAGACTGTCTCATCGACAAGCTCGGCAACTAGTGGCACGGAACCCATCGCCATCAGGCCAGGTGGCAGGCCACGAAATGTCCATCGCTGCCTTGCTTTAATTCCGGCGCGCTCTCGCGGCAGCGGGCCTCGGCGATCGGGCAGCGGGTGTGGAAATGACAGCCGCGCGGCGGGTTCATCGGGCTCGGCACGTCGCCCTGCAGGCGGATCCGCTTGCGCTTGACCTTGGGGTCCGGCACCGGCACGGCGGAGAGCAGAGCCTGCGTATAGGGATGGCGGGGATTGCGGTAGAGATCGCTCGCACTCGCCAGCTCGACGATGCGGCCCAGATACATCACCGCCACGCGGTCCGAAATATGCTCGACCACCGAAAGATCGTGGGCGACGAACAGATAGGTGAGGTGGAGTTCGCTCTGCAGATCCTCCAAGAGATTGATCACCTGCGCCTGAATCGAGACGTCGAGCGCGGAAACCGGCTCGTCGCATACGATGAATTTCGGCTCGACCGCAAGCGCGCGCGCAATCACGATGCGCTGGCGCTGGCCGCCGGAGAATTCGTGGGGGTAGCGGCGCATATGATCGGCCTTCAGCCCCACCTTGACCAGCAGGCTCGCCACGCGATCATCCCGCTCGCTCGCCGAAGAAGCGAGGTCGTGGATGGTGAAGGCCTCGCCGAGGATCGCACCGACGGTCATGCGCGGATTGAGCGAGGCAAAGGGATCCTGGAACACGATCTGCATGTTGCGCCGCACGGCGCGCAGGTCGCCGCCGGACAGGTTACGCACGTCGTGCCCGTCGAAGACGATTTCGCCTTCGCTGGGCTCGACGAGGCGCAGCACGCAGCGTGCCGTGGTGGACTTGCCGCAACCGGACTCGCCGACCAGCCCGAGTGTTTCGCCGCGGTTGACCGTAAACGACACGCCGTCCACCGCATGGACGCGCCCGACCTCGCGCGACAATAACCCGCCCTTGACGGGAAAGTGCTTCTTCAGGCCGCTGACGCGCAGCAAGGGTTCGCTCATGACGTCACTCCTTGCGTATCGCCAAGATGACAGGCCATGCGATGGCCCGGTGCGACCTCGCGCAGCACCGGCTCCTGCTCGGCGCAGCGTGCGAAGGCATGGCGGCAGCGTGGTGCGAAGCGGCAGCCGGGCGCCGGATTGATCAGGATTGGCACCGAGCCGCCGATCGCCTCCAGCCGCGTCTTTTGCTTGCTGTCGAGGTCTATGCGCGGGATCGAGCGGATCAGGCCCTGCGTGTAAGGGTGGCGCGGGCTTTCGAACAGGCTTTCGACGTCGGCCTCTTCCACCACCTTGCCGGCATACATCACCACGACCCGCTGCGCGGTTTCCGCTACCACCCCCATCGCATGGGTGATCAGCATGACCGCCATGCCGAAGCGTTCTTTCATGTCCTGCAAGAGGTCGAGGATTTGCGCCTGGATGGTCACGTCGAGCGCGGTGGTCGGTTCGTCAGCGATGACGAGCTTGGGCTTGCAGGCGAGCGCCATCGCGATCATGACGCGCTGGCGCATGCCGCCCGAGAACTGATGCGGATAGTCATGCACGCGCGCTTGCGCGTTCGGGATCTGCACCAGCTTGAACATCTCGACCGTGCGGGCGAGCGCATCCTTTTGCGAAAGGCCCTCGTGGCGCCGCAGGCTTTCGGCGACCTGCTCGCCGACGGTCAATACCGGGTTGAGCGAGGTCATCGGCTCCTGGAAGATGAAGCCGATATCCTTGGCCCTGATGTCGTCCAGCTCGCGACTCGAGAGCGGCACGAGATCGCGGCCCTCGAACATGATCCGGCCTTCGACGATGCGCCCCGGCGGCATGGCGATGAGCTTTAAGATCGACATCGCCGTGACGGTTTTGCCGCAGCCGGACTCGCCAACCACGCACAGCGTCTCGCCCTTGTTGAGCGCGATGTCGACGCCGTCAACGGCCTGAAGGATGCCGTCGTCGGTGGCGAAGTGGGTTTTGAGGCCTTTGATTTCGAGCAGCGGCGCCATCAGATCACCCGCCGCGCATCGAGCGCATCGCGCAGGCCATCACCGATGAAGTTGATCGAGACGACCGCGACAAAGATCGCGCCACCCGGAAACAGCGCCCAATGCGGGCCGATGTCGAGAAAGTCCTTGGCGTCAAAGAGAATGCGGCCCCATGTCGGCGTATCCGGCGGGAAGCCGAGGCCGAGAAACGACAGCGTCGATTCCGCGATGATCGCAGCCGCCACGTCGATGGTGCCGGCGATGATGACCGGACCGACAGCGTTGGGCAGGATATGTCGCACCACCTGGCGGACGGGGCTGGCGCCGAGCGCGCGCGCGGCCTCGACGAATTCCTTCTCGCGCAGCGAAAGGAACTGCGCGCGCACCAGACGGGCGACCGGCATCCAGCGCAGGCCGCCGATCACGAGCACGATCAGAATGAAGATGCCGCCTTCGGGTCCGAACGTGGCCTTGAGACCGTCGCGGAACAGGTAGATCAGCAGCAGCAGAAGAGGCAATTGCGGCAGCGAGAGGAAGAGGTCGGTGAGCCACATCAGCGCATAGCCGAGCGCGCCGCGCGACATGCCGGCGAGCGCGCCGATCAGCGTGCCGACGATGACGGATACCATCATCGCCGCAAGGCCGACGGCGAGCGAGATACGTCCGCCATAGATCATGCGGGCGAGAATATCCTGGCCGAGATCGTCGGTGCCGAAGGGGTGCGCGAGCGAGGGGCCCTGCATGCCCGCAATGACGTCGATCTCGTTAATGGGGATGCGCCAGACGAACGGGCCGATCACGACGGCCACGATCAGCACCAGCAGCATCATCGCGCTTATGGTCGCCGGCCGATGCCGGCGATAGCGCCGCCAGGTCTCGCGCCAGGGCGAATAGGCGCGCCGCTCAGCGGAAGGAAATGCGAGGGTCGAGCCAGCCATAAAGGATATCCGCGATCAGGTTGAACAGCACCACGAGACAGGCGAAGACGAAGGTCACGGCCATCACGACGGGCGTGTCGTTGGAGAGAATGGAGGAGATCAAGAGCGATCCGATGCCTGGAATGCGAAAGATCTGCTCGGTGACGATGGCGCCGCCGAACACCGCGGGCATCTGCAGCGCGATCAGCGTGACGACCGGAATCATGGCATTGCGCATGGCGTGCTTGACGATCACCTTGGCTTGCCCAAGCCCCTTGGCGCGGGCGGTGGTGACGTAATCGAGCCGGATCACGTCCAGCATCGCCGAGCGCACAAAGCGCGTCATCGAGGCCGCCTGGAACAGGCCGAGTACCATCACAGGCATGATGGCCTGCCGGATCTGCTCGAACAGCCAGCGGAAACCGGTGGCCTTGATGTCGCCTGAATAGACGAAGGGCAGCCAATCCAGCGTCACCGAAAAGATCAGGATGAACAACAGCCCGGTGAAGAACGTCGGCAGCGAGAAGCCGATGAAGGCGAAGGTGTTGGCGATCTGGTCGAAGATCGAGTAGGGCCTTGTCGCGGCGTATACGCCGACCGGAATGGCAATCAGCAGCGCCAGTATTTGCGCCGAGCCGATCACGTAGAGCGTGGCCGGCAGGCGCTGCAGAATGAGCGTGTCGACGTCCATCCGGCTGACGAAGGAGAAGCCCCAGTCGCCCTGCGCCATTGCCGCAAGCCAGCGCAGATAGCGGATATGGATCGGATCATCGAGGCCGAACTTGGCCCGAAGCGCCGCCGCCACTTCGGGCGGCACGTTCGGGTTGGTGGCGAGTTCGCTGAAGGGATCGCCTGGCGCAAGCGCCAGGACGATGAACAGGACGAGCGAAATGCCGAGCAGGCTCGGGACGGCGATCAGAAGGCGACGCAGGACATACTGACTCATGAGGGAATGATCCCGCTCGAGATTATCCCGTCGCCTCCCGGTACCAGTCGAACAGATTGTCGGTCTCGTTGGCCCAGCCGCTGACGACGGGACGCAGCGTATTGGCGGCCGCTTCCACCTTCAGGCGGTGCATCACCGGGATGAAAACGATTTCCCGCATCATGATGTCGTTGGCCTTGATGTAGAGCGCGGCGCGCTTGACCAGATCGGTCTCGGCCTCGGCGGCGTCGATCGTCTCGTCATATTCCTTGTTGACCCAGCGCGGGAAGTTCACGCCCTGCCATTTGTTCTCCTTCGTGGCGACGTTGCGCGAATGATAGCGGCGCATATGCTGCGCCGGGTCCGGCTGGCTCATCGGGATCTGGAACATTTCGAGGTCGGCGTAGAATTTGGCGTAGGTGTCGGGGTTGGCGACGTCGGAGGAGAAGAACACCGAGGCGACCACCGATTTCAATTCCACATCGATGCCGGCTTTCTGGCAGGCCTGCTTGACGATCGCCTGCGTCTTCTGGCGCGGGCCGTTGATCGCGGTCTGGTACAGCAGCTTCAGCTTCTTGCCGTCCTTCTCGCGGATGCCGTCCGCACCTAACTTCCAGCCGGCGTCATCGAGCAGCTTGGCCGCCTTCTCGATGTTGAATTCCCAGGTCGTGTTCTTGGAGACGAATTTCTCTGGGCCGTTGAGGAAATTGGGCGTGACGCGACCGGCGCGGCCGTAGATGACTTTCTTGACGGCCTCGCGGTCGACCAGCATGGAGAGCGCCTTGCGCACCGCAGGGTCCGAGAACAGCGGATGCTTGGTTTTCATGGAGGAGCGCTCGCCGTCGACCTCGGTGTTGGGATCGGTGTTGTTGAGCGCGATGAACTCGGTGTCACCACCGACCGCATAGACAGTCTTGCCCTTGCCGCCCTTTTCGAGGCGCAGCAGAACGTCGTCTTCGACCTGGATGTTCCAGCCGAAATCATATTCACCGGTCTGGATCACGGCGCGCGCGGCCGATACGGCATCGCCGCCGCCCTTCATCTCGATGGTGTCGAAATGCGGGCGGTTCGGCATGTGGTAGTCGGGATTGAGCTCGCCGCGGATCAGATCGCCCGGCTTGAACTCGATGAACTTATAGGGACCGGTGCCGACGGGGACGAGGTTGTTGGGGGCCTCGCGCGACTTGGCGCCCTTGTAGTCCGCGAACAGGTGTTTCGGGATGATGCTGCCGGGGGCGCCGACAAAGGCATCGGCCCAGAACGGCGTCGGCTTCTTGAAGAGGATGCGGACGGTGAGATCGTCGACCTTCTCGACGGTGATGTCACGGTGAACGCCGATGGTCACGGTGGCGGTGGCGGGATCGCGGGCGTATTCCCAGTTGAACACCACGTCGTCGGCGGTGAACGGCTTGCCGTCGTGCCATTTGACGCCCGGCTTGAGCTTCCACGTCACCGATTTGCCGTCGGCGGCGAGGCCACCGTTCTGCAGCGAGGGAATTTCGGCGGCCAGAACCAGCTTCATGTTGCCGTCCGGATCCCAGCAGGCGAGCGGCTCATAGAACAGGCGCGAGCCGTCCTGGTCCTTGGTGCCGGTGGCAAAATGCGGATTGAGCAGAGTGGGGCCCTGCCACCACAACAGCTTCAGCGCGCCGCCTCCGCCGCGCTTGGTTGGCTTGTAGGGGGACGGGCTCTCGGCCATGGCCACGCCGCCGATGGCGAGCAACTGCGTGGCCATGGGTGCGGTGAGACCGAAGGCCAGCATGCGCTGAACGAAGCCGCGGCGGTCTATGCGCCCGTCCTTCACCTTGTCAATCATGGTTCGCAGCTCATGGTCCAGCATCGTTCGTCCCCGTCATGTTCTGGCATGGGTTATGGCGCGCCGCCGGACGGCAGCGCGTGGGTGTTCGCCGGTAAGATGGCACATCAAATCGTCCCGAGGTCAACGGGTGGCTGTCGACAATCGGCAGGATGGACAGCGCATGTGATTTCCACTTGGGCAGAAACGCGTTCCGACGCTCATCGCGTTGGCAATCCGGCGGTCCTGGCACGTCAAAACACGCGGAATCGCGTCCCGCGCTGCAAAAAATTTGTTCGTCGGCCGGTGGACCAGATCAGGTCAGGTCAGGGACATGTCCAGGGGTGGCGCGACGCTGTCCGGCAGAGGGTTGACATAGGGGGTGCGGGCTGTGCGCTTCTTCAGGTCGGCTTTGGCGGCGGCGATCAGCTCCGGTTCCGTCAGCGCCCGGACGCCGAGTCCCGCCATGGCCTTGGCGGCCTGCACCATTGCCTTGTGGGCGTGCGGGCTCTTGCCCTGCGCAACCACCTGCCAGGTGTGCAGGGGGGTGCCGATCGCAATGGTTGGCGCGTGGACCTGAACGGTCGGCACGACCCAGCTCACGTCGCCAACGTCAGTCGAGCCGATCAGCGGGTTGCGCTTGGCGTCCAGCGGCACGATGAAATCGGCCAGCGGCCGGTCGGTCGGCTCCATGCCGATCGCATGATAGACGGTGGCGATGTCCTTCTCGGTCAGCGTGGAGCGGATCTTCTGCGCGAAATCCTTATCGGCCTCGTCGAAATGCGGCGGGCCGAGTTCCTCCATGATGGCATGAAGGGCCTGTTCGAGCGGCGTGTTGGGCAGCAAGTTGGAGACGGCGGAAATGATCCGCATCTCCACGCTTGTCTCGGTCATCAGCGCCGCTCCTTGCGCGATCTTGTGGACACGCTCCACCAGTTCGTTCATGCCGGGCAGGTCGCGGGCGCGGATCGAATAGCGCACGCGCGCACGGGCCTGCACCACGTTCGGTGCGATGCCGCCGGTGTCGAGCAGAGCGTAGTGGACGCGGGCGTCGCTCGGCATGTGCTCGCGCATGTAGTTCACGCCGACATTCATCAGTTCGACTGCATCGAGCGCGCTGCGGCCAAGATGCGGCGAGGCCGCGGCATGCGAGGTGCGCCCGGTGAAGATGAAATCGGCGCGCGTGTTGGCGAGCGAGGGAGTGACGACCACTTCCCAGAAACTGTGCGGGTGCCAGGTGATGGCGACGTCGGCATCGTCGAAGGCGCCGTCGCGCACCATGAAGGTCTTCGCCGCGCCGCCTTCCTCCGCAGGGCAGCCGTAATAGCGGACGCGTCCCGGCACCTTGTGCTCGGCGAGCCAGTCCTTCACGGCGGTGGCCGCGAGCAGCGCGGCCGAGCCGAGCAGGTTATGGCCGCAACCATGGCCATGGCCGTCGGCCTCCAGCGGCCGCGGCTCCGCTACATTGGCTTCCTGGCTGAGACCCGGCAGAGCATCATATTCGCCGAGGAAGGCGATGACGGGCCCGCCTTCGCCCCACTCGCCCATCAAAGCGGTGGGAATGCCAGCGACCTTCTCGGTGACGCGAAATCCCTGATGACGCAGCTCGGCGAGATGTTCGGCAGCGGAGCGCGTTTCGGTGTAGCAGACTTCGGGCATGGCCCAGACCCGGTCGCTGAGAGCGATGAAGCGCGGCTTGATGGTGTCGACGCCACACCAGATGCTGCTGCGATTATCCATCTTGCGAGTTCCGCTTTTGAAAGGCGATCTGAGGGGCGAATTGTTATCAGCTTCGCCTGACAACGCCCAGCGCCCAGCGGCGATCAGCTATCACGGTTTGATACCGTACGGCCTGAACAGCCGGCCTTTCTCCACCGCCAGCACCACCGCAAGTGCGGCCAGCGAGCAGAGCAAAAAGCCGGTCGCGAACGGCACCAGAGTGCCGTCGAAATCCTGGCCGATGGTGGCACCGATGCCGATGCCGAGCAGCGTGGTGATCGAGCCGTAGAGCGACGCCGCGGTGCCGGCGATGTGGCCCTGCGGCTCCATGGCGAGCGCGGTGAAGTTTGAGATCATCAGCCCGAAGGCAAACATCAGCGTTACCGACAGCGCAATGAACAACGGCAAGGGCAGCATCTGCAGTTTTGCCGCCACCAGCATGATTGCGGCGATGACCACATAGGCGATGAGCGCAGCGTGGGAGATCACGCGCATGCCGAGGCGGCCGACGAGGCGCGAATTGACGAAGCCGGCGATGGCGGTGCCGACTGCGACGCCGGCAAAGGCGAGCGGAAAGTAATGCCCGAGCTGGTAGATGCCAGTGAATACCTGCTGCGCGATGAAGACGTAGGCGAACAGCGAGCCCAAGACGGCGCCGGCGACCAGTGCATAGCCCAGCGTCTGGCGGTTGGTGACGGTCTGGCGGAATGCATCCACCACCTCGCCGACGGCAAGCGATCTGCGGTTGGCAACCGGCAATGTCTCCGGCATGCGCAGCGCGCTCCAGACCAGCGCCACCACGCCATAGAGCATCAGCGCAACGAAGATGCCGCGCCATTGCGTCAGCAGCAGCACGGCCTGGCCGAAGGCCGGCGCGACGACGGGCACGGCAATGAATATCATCATCGCCAGCGACATCACGCTCGCCATGCGCCGTCCGGCATAACAGTCGCGAACGATCGAGGTCGCGATCACGCGCGTGGCCGACGTGCTGAGGCCTTGCAGCGCGCGCGCCAGCAGCAGCGTCTCGAACGACGGCGCCGCGATCGCAAGAAGGCTGGCGGCACAATAGACGGCCATGCCGCCGAGCAGGACCGGCCGCCGCCCGAACCGGTCGGACAATGGGCCGATCACGAACTGGCCGACGCCGAAGCCGACCAGAAAGATCGACAGCACCATCTGCGGCCGGTTGGCTGAGGTGATGTCGAAGGCGGATGCGATGTTCGGCAGTGCCGGCAGCATCATGTCCATCGCAAGCGGATTGAGCGCCATGATTGACGCAATCACGATTACGAATTCGGGAAAGCCCATTGGGCGGTGGCCGGAAGCGGCCACGACATCGGCGCTGGTGTCGGACAAACTGGAATTCCTCTGGTGACGGGCACTTTAGTGAATTTGCTGCGTCGCACAATCCGCGTTTTGGGAATGGCTGCCCGTCCACCACGCACCTTGAAGCGGACTCTTCGAGCGGAGGTCAGGTCCTGACGGGGTTATTGGCCAAAGTCGTTGTTCTGATTGGCGGCTTGTTCTATGCCGAGGCTCCAAACATAGGCGATGTTACTTTCGGAGACCTAGTGTCCGGACAAACCGTGAAGATCGGCACGCGCAAGAGCACGATGGCGCTGGCGCAGACGGAGGGGATCGCGCGGCTGTTGCGCGCGTCCGATCCCACGCTCGATGTCGAGATCGTCAAGTTCGAAACCCGCGGCGACCAGGACCAGACCAGCAAATTGCTGCGCCATGGCGGCAAGGGCGGCGCCTTCGTCGCTGAAATTCGCGAGGCGATGCGGCGCGGAGAGCTGCAGGCGGCGATGCATTCGCTGAAGGACGTTCCCGGCAATGAGGAGACCCCTGGCCTCGTCATCGCCGCGACGCTGCCGCGCGACGCCGCCAATGACGCGCTGTTGCTGCGCCCGGGTCTTTCGCTGGATGCGTTTCGTGCATCGCATGGCAAGAGCTTCAAGATCGGCACCAATGCGGTGCGCCGTGCGGCTTACTTGCGCCGGCTGTTCCCCGAGGCAACCGTGATCCACTTCCGCGGCGCGGCTGATACGCGCGTCGCAAAGCTCGATCGCGGCGACAAGCAGCGGCTACCCGATGGTGGCGAGGTCGGCCCGGCGGACGCGCTGGTGATGGCAAGGTCGGGGCTCGAGCGCATCGGCATGGCTTCGCGCATCGTCCACGACTTTTCGGTTCGCGAGATGCTGCCGGCGGTGGGGCAGGGCATCGTCGCGGTCGAATGCGTCGAGAAGGATTGGGTGACGCGCGGGCGCCTCGCCAGAATCGAGGATGCCTCTTCGCGGCTCTGCGCCGACGCCGAGCGCGAGGTGCTGTGGGTTTTGAACGGCCATTGCAACTCGCCGATCGCCGGCCACGCCACGCTTGATGGCCGCGACATGACGCTGACGGCGTCCGTGCTCGATGAAGCCGGCGACCGCTTCATCGAGGTGTCACGGCAGGGAGCGGCCGACCGCCCGCGCGAACTCGGCCGCGCCGTCGGGCTCGAGCTGCTCGACAAGGGCGCAGCAGAGATTATTGCGCGCACGCGGCCGGTGGAAGATTCGCTGCTTTCGTGAGAGATGCGTTTCGTTGTAACGAATCCGGGTAGCAGTGGCCCGGCAATTGCCGGGCCCTATGACGCGCAACTAGCGATCACCAATATCAGGTATCACCTGTTGATCTGGCTTATCGAAGTCAATCATGATCCGACCAGGTATATTGTTTATCTCCAAATTCCTGATCAGAAAGGCGCGACTTCCAACGTGGTCACCGTATTCATTCTTTGTGGTCTTCCAATCAGCAAACGCGCAGTACTGCGGGATGGAAAGTGTGCACCGATCTAACTGCGGATTTTTTTGGGAGAATCCGAGAGGGTGCCAGTCCACAGACAGGGCTCCGATGTACGCCTTCGCTGAATAGCCTTCGCCGCAGTGAATTTCACGAGCCAATTCACAATAACGCGGGTAGTTGTCCTTAAAGTTGGCCAATCGATAGGATGGGACACTGAAGCCCTCCAAGCCCTTCATTTGTGGAGCATTGAGGGCGCCAGTGCCATCTAAGAGCTTCTTATTGAGGTGGGCTTGTATTGCCTTGCGCGTTTCGACTTCTCGAACCACTTGCAAGAGCCCCCGAGCGTTCGCCGGAAATAGGTTCGTCTTGTCAACTGAGCGTAGAGGAAAAATTATCGCAGATACCCGCTTAGCATCTCTGCTCTGACCAGCCTTCGCTAGCGCGTCGACTACTTTATACCCAACCAGTTCATCGTAAGCGGCGACGAATGAGTATAGCTGATCAGAAGGCCCAAGAGTGGTTAGCCGATTGATCGCGAGTGCTGGGTCTTCACTAGGATTGTAGGAAATCAGCCGAATGACATATTTCACTTCGGTGTTGTCTTCCAAGTTTTTGACCACCTGTTCGGCGTCCATTTTCTTTAGCGTGTTCTTTTCCACGCTTACGAGGGCGCCTCTAGTTGGTCCAGCAGCGGCAAAGAGCGCGGCGAAAACGCTCAACAGAGCAACGTACTTCGTATTCGCCTTCCCCCAAAAGGCCAGAAGGCCAGCCACGACCAAAAGTGAGAAGCCAAAGATCGTCAGCAACGTGCTCTCAGTTGAGGCTGTAAGAGTTTGAACTAAGTTAGTGATATCGGAAATTTCAGCGTTGATAGCCATGTGAGAACTCCCCAAAAGAAGGTGCAAAGCGAACCCGCGCACTTTCGCGAGCGACCAGTCCAATCGGGGCGGTATGTATGTGGTGTAAGCCGCTCCCCGCTCTCTGCGGCGAGTTGGCTTGAGTCAGCCCTGCGGAAGACCAGGAAAGACCGCGAAAGGTGTTGTGTGTATGATTTTCTACTTTGTACCAACAGTTCAAAGGCGTAAGGGCATGAGCTCCTCCCCTTCGTAACCAGTACAACTTACCGTTTTAACTGTCGCATACAGCGCGTCCCAGCGCTGTGATCTAGTTCACAGGTCGTCTGCGGTGGTCTCCACGGACCGGCAGTGCCATCAGCGCGTTCACGCGCATCTTCGATGCGCTATGGCTTGCGGCGTACTGCGCTGCGGATCCGGGGATCATGCTGCGGAAATGGGTCCCGGCTCTGCGACAGCGTTGCACGCTGCATCGCGTCCGGGACACGGCATAAAATCTTCTTGCGATACTCGAGATCGGCGAGCGGCGACCGGTTCGAGCGCCTGCTATCATTGATCCGCGCGAGCGATCAGCTCGGCGATGCGAGCGTCGGCACGACGGAGCCGCCGACAAAGCTCGCGGTTGATGTTCTGCATCACGATCACGTATGCGTGGACGTCGGTCTTGTAGAACATGTAGAGATTCTTGGCCGTGAGCTCGTAGAGCACCGTTGCGCTCTCCGCCACGACGGTAGCCGAGCGGTTCTGCATTTCAATCAGCGTCATTTCGCCGAAGAAATCGCCGGGCTGGAGAACCGATATCCAGATTGAGCGTCCGGTATCGCCGAGTTTGCTGACGACGAGCTTACCCGAGTGAACAACGAACATCGAACGGCCCGGCTCTCCTTCGGTGACGATCGTGGCGCCGGCGTCGAAGCGGCGCTCGACCAGCATTGAGACCAACAGATCGAGGCTGGCGTCGGAGAGGCCACCGAAGAAGGGCGTGGCGAGCAAAAATGCTTTCAGATCGGGCGAGCTGACAGCCATCAATCCAATATACTCCCGCTTCCGGCAGCGGCAAGTTCGGACCTTCCTTTGCGGCCGTGGGTGTGCTGCGAATCTGTCTCCGTTCCGAATGGTATCAGCGCGCGAAGGTCGCCTTTGGATCCGTCATTGCGAGCCACCCGGTCGGCGCAAAGCGCCGCCGGATGACAGGCTCCGCGAAGCAATCCATCTATTCCCGAGCCGAAATGTGGATTGCTTCGCTGCGCTCGCAATGACGCGGATAGGCCGCAGTGTACATCACATACGCGGAGGCGCGATGACGCGGTGAGCGTCACAGCCACAAAATCTTCTTCCGGTATTCGAGATCAGTCAGCAGCGGCTGCGCCCGGCCCTGATGGAACACTGCGCCGCGCTCCAGCGCGAAGACGCGATCGGCGAGCGCCAGCACCAGATCGAGGTTGTGCTCGACGATCACGATCGAGATGTGCTGCCGGAGCCGGTCGAACACCTTGAAGAGTTCGACGATCACGGCCGGTGCGAGGCCCTCGAACGGTTCGTCGAGCAGCAGGAGCTTGACATTGCCCGACATCGCGCGCGCGACCGCCACCATCTGCTGCTCGCCGCCAGAGAGATAATCGGCCGCGACGTCCATGCGCTCCTTGAGGCGCGGGAAATAGTCGAGGATCTGCGCCTCATCCCAGACCACGCCGGTGCTGCCGTCGGTCTTGCGCGCCAGGCGGCCAAGCGCGAGATTTTCCCGCACCGTCATGCCGGCGAACAGGCCGCGGCCCTGCGGCACATAGCCGATGCCGGCGCGCGCGATCTCGGGCGCGGGCAGGCGGGAGATGTCGGCGCCGGCATATTCGATGCTGCCCGATGACAGCGGCACCAGGCCTGCGAGAGTCTTCAGAAGTGTCGACTTGCCGGCGCCGTTGCGGCCGAGCAGCGCGACGATCTCGCCCTCGCGCACGTCGAGCGTGGCGTCGTGCAAGATGTGGCTCTTGCCGTAGAAAGTGTTGACGCGTTCGAAACGCAGGATTGGCGCGGCACGCTCCCGGGCCTGTTCGCTGCTGACGTGCTCGACCTCTGGCACGCCGGTGCCGGTATAGATCTCCTGCACGCGACGATCGGCGCGTACGGCCTCGGGCGTGCCGGTCATCAGCACCTCGCCCTGGTTCATCACGGTGACGGTGCGGGAGAAGCCGAGCACGCGGTCGATGTCATGCTCGACGATCAGGACCGGAATGTTGGCGGCGATGTTCCTGACGACGTTCGAGACGCGCTCGCGTTCGGCGGCGGCAAGGCCCGCCAGCGGCTCATCGAGCAGCAGCACCTGCGGCTTGGAGCCGAGCGCGATGCCGAGATCGACCAGCCGCTGCCCGCCATAAGAGAGCTCACCGCCTTCGATCGTCTCGATGCCTTCGAGCCCAAGGAATTTGATCAGTTCGGCAGTCTCGGCGTGGATATCTTTGTAGTGATCGATGTCGCGCCAGAGATTGAAGCGGCCGGGGCTTTGCGCCTGCAGCGACAGCCGCAGGTTTTCGTAGATCGACAGGCCCTTGAACAGATTGGTGATCTGGAAGGAACGCGCCAGCCCCTGATGGCAGATCAGGTCTGATGGTACGCCCTGGATCTCGCGGCCATTGAGCTTGATGGTGCCGCTGTCGGTCGGATAGAGGCCGGAGACCAGATTGAACAGCGTGGTTTTCCCCGCGCCATTTGGGCCGATCAAGGCATGGATCTCGCCGGCGCCGACAGTGAGGCTTGCATTGGTTACGGCGCGGATGCCGCCAAACGTTTTTGAGACGCCGTGGACGTCGAGCACGGTACCATCGAGCGCCTTCGGTCGGAGGAACGCCGGCAGCGGCAGGCCGTCATAGATCTTCCGCTTGCTCATCGCGGCGGCTTCTTCCGGCGGCGGCCACCAGCGCTTGGCGAGCGTCGCCCAGATGCCGACGAGGCCGCCCGGCGAATACAGCACGAAGGCGACGAAGACGAGGCCGAACCACAATAGCCAATTCGGCGTCCAGATCGAAAACAACTCGCGGAACAGAATGAAGAACAGCGCGCCGATCGCCGGCCCCAGCATGCTGTGCATGCCGCCGATCACGACGATGGCGAGCAACTCGCCCGAGAACGGCACGGAGACTGCTTCGGCCGAGACGAGGTAATTCTGGAAGCCGATCAGCCCGCCGGCAAAGCCGGTGACCACGGCAGAGATGACAAAGACGGCGAGCTTGTAGCGCTCGACCGGATAGCCCTGGAAAGTGGCGCGCAACTGGTTCTCGCGGATCGCCATCAGCACATGCCCGAACGGCGAGCGCACCAGCCGCAAGAGCAGATAGAGCACGCCAAGGCAGAGCACGGAGACGACGACGTAATAGTTCAGCGCGCTATCGAGGCTGAACGGGCCGATGCTGCCGCGCTTCAGACCGCCAAGACCGTCTTCGCCGCCGGTCACCGCGGTCCAGCGGAAGGCGATGGTATAGGTCAACGCCGAGAGCGCCAGCGTCAGCAGCGAGAAATAGACGCCGCGCCGGCGCAGGATCACAAAGCCGACAAAGGTTGCGATAACGGCGACCGCAATTGCCGCCAGCAACAGCGGCAGGAAGATATCGTTATTGAACCAGTTGCGCTGGATCAGCCCCGCCGCATAGGCGCCGATGCCGAACCAGGCGCCGTGGCCGAACGAGACCAGCCCGGTATAGCCGATGCAGAGATTGAGCCCATCGCGGCGATGGCGAGCGCCACCACCATGATGCCGGTGTTGAGCGAGAGGCCGAGCAGATAGAGGCCGAACGGCAGCACGATGACGGCGAACGTAGCTGACAGCAGCGGGCGGTATTTGGCGGCGAGGGTGGTCGTCATTCGAACTTCTCGATCCGTTCGCCGAGCAGCCCGCGCGGCCGCACCATCAGCACCAGGAACATCAGGACGTAGATGGAGGCTTCACCGGCGGCCGGCGCGAAATGGATGGTGATACCCCTGACGACGCCGACCAGCATCGCCGCGAGCACCACGCCCCAGAAGCTGCCGAGCCCGCCGATGACGACGACGACAAAGGCCACGGTGATGATCTCGGCGCCCATGGCGGGATGCACGATCGTGATCGGCGCAAAGAACGCGCCGCCGAGGGCGGCCATGCCGACGCCGAGCATCACGATCGCGGTCATGTACGGCTGCAACCTGATGCCGAGGGCTGCGACCATATCCGGCCGCTGGATGCCGGCGCGCACCACGCGGCCGAACGAGGTCTTGTGCAGCAAGAGCCAGACGCCGATCAGGACTGCGGCGACAACGGCGAGGATCAGCAGGCGATAGCGCGAGAACAGGAAGTCGCCGAGGAAGACCGAGCCGCGGAACGCCTGCGGGATCGCGGCCGAGATCGGCGGCGCGCCCCAGATAATCCGGATCGCCTGCTCGGCGACCATGGCGACGCCGAACGTCACCAGCAGGCTGAGGATCGGATCAGCGTCATAGAACCGGCGCAGAATGAAGCGCTCGAACAGGATGCCGAGCAGCGCCACGGCGACCGGCGACAGCATCACCGCTGAACCGAAGCCGAGATATTTCGTGATCTCGACGGAGATGTAGGCGCCGAGCGCATAGAACGCGCCATGCGCGAGATTGACGATGCCGCCAACGCTGAAGATCAGCGACAGTCCCAGCGCGATCAGGAGGTAGTAGCCCCCGAGCACCAGGCCGTTCACCACCTGCTCCAGCAGAAATCCGAACTGCATCTGCGATCCGCAACCTTAAGAACGCGCCTGAAAAAGAGACGGCGCCGGCGCTGGATCTGCCGGCGCCGTTAGCGCCAGTGTGCCCGACGCCCAGATTGGGCTTTATGCCTTCATGTTGCAGGGATTTTGCGTCTTCGTCGGGTAGATCGATTCAAGCTCGGCACCGGCCGCCGGCACCGCTTCGCCGAGCACCAGCATGTCCCACTTGTCCTTCATCTCGCCCTTCGCCTTCACCGTGAACGGATAGGCCTCCTGCACGAGCTGATGATCCCAGGAACGGAAATAGGCCTTGCGCGCCTTCATGATGTCGAACGGCGTCTGCTTCTCGAAATAGGCGATCAGCGCGTCGCTTTCGGTCGACTTGGTCTCGTTGATCGCCTGCGCGATCATTTTCAGCGTGATGTATTCGATCCAGGCGTGGTTCTCCGGCGGCTTGCCGTACTTCTTGCTGAAGGCTTCGACGAAAGCCTTTGAAGCTGGATTGTCGAGCGTGTGATACCAGACCGTCGGCCAGGTGCCGGAAAGATTGCCTTCGCCCATCGCCCAGGCATCGCCGGTGTTGAGATTGAAGCCGACGAGGGGATAGGGGAAGCCGAACTCGGCATATTGCTTGACGAGGTTGGTAACCTGGTTGCCGGCGAGGTTGCAGCACACGACGTCAGGCTTGGCCTGCCGCACTTTGAGCAGATACGGGCTGAAGTCGGTGACATCGGTCGCGATCAGTTCATCGCCGATCAGCGTGGCGTCGTTGGCGCTGAAGAAGGCCTTTGCGGCCTTCAGCAGATCGTGGCCGAAAATATAATCGGCTGTCAGCGTAACGAACTTCTTGCCCTTCATCATGCCCTTCTGCTTGAGCGCGGTGCCGACGGCATTGACCATCACGGTGTTTGGAATGTCGCAGTGGAATGAGTAGCGGTTGCAATCCTTGCCGCGCAGTGCGTCGGAGCGCGCGCCGGTCGAGAAGAACACCTTCTTGTTGCGCTCGGCGACCTGCATGATGGTCAGCGACGAGGCGGAGGAGATTTCGCCGAGCAAGAGCGCCGCGCCGTCCTGCTCGATCATGCGCTGTGCTTTGGTCGAGGCAGTGGCGGGATTGACCGAGTCTTCGGAGATGAGGTCGATCTGCTTGCCCATGATGCCGCCGGAGGCGTTGATCTCCTCCGCCGCCATCTTCACGCCTAGTTGCGCGTAGCTGCCGATCGCGCCGAGGAAGCCGGTCAACGGCACCAGGTGGCCGATTTTTATACGCGCGGCCTGCGCACTGACGATGGACGGAAATCCGAGTGCGGAGGCGCCCGTGAAGGCAGCGCCGGCTTTCAACAGAGTACGTCGGCTGTAGCTGACCATTGCGATCTCCTCCCGAGAGTACGCGACGTTCTCTCTTCCGTTGCCGCTTATGCGACAATGTGAGAGACACTCTTTTATTATTGCAGGATATTTCCGGACGCAGTCCTTCCTGTCAACGCCAAATGCGTTGCAGTTGCGCTTCTAGCCGTGTGGAGAAGATTTAGTTCGATCGGACCTAAGAGGATTTCGCCAGACCCCGCGCGCCGAATTCGATCGACAGTCGACTGGCGGCCGATTGCACCAGCTTGGCGCGGCTTTGCAGCACCTGGTCGGTCATGCGCCAGATCGGGCCGGAAATGCCGAGCGCGCCGATCACTTCGCCGGTGAAATGATAGACCGGCACGGCGACGCAGCGGACTTCCGCGTTGAATTCGCCATCGTCGAACGCGATGGCGCTGCGGCGGACTTCGGCAATCTCGCGCAGCAGCACGGCGGGATCGGTGATCGACTTTTTCGTCGACGGCTTCAGTTCGACCCGTTCGAGAAAGCGGTTCAATTGATCGGGACGCAGCGAGGCCAACATGATCTTGCCGAGTGCGGTGCAATGCGCAGGGCGCACCACGCCGACGCGGTCGGTTAATTGAAACGCACCGGCCCCGCTGGTGCGGGCAATCACGACGACGGCATCGCCCATGCGCACGGCAAAATGGCCGCTTTCGCCGGTTTCGCGCGAAAGGTCTTCCAGGATCGGCGTGGCGAGATTGACCATCTCGATTTCGTCCAGCGCGCTTGCCGCCAGCGCAAACAGCGGCCGGCCGACGCGGTAGCGTTTTGACTCGCGCTCCTGCCGGAGATAGCCGAGCGAGACCAGCGTCTTGGCGAGGTGGAAGGTGGTCGAATTGTGCAGGCCGACCAGCTTGCTGAGGTCGGCCAGCCCGATGCCTTCGCGGTGACGGGCAACCTCTTCGAGAATCGAAAACGCGCGGCCGAGCGACTGCACGCCGCCCCGTGCGCGCTCCTCGGCCTCGTCATCGATGTTGGGTTCGCTCGATGGCATCAGCCTTGCGATCGAGATCTTGCGGGGCGTCGCCTGCTTGTCGCTCGTCTTCGGCTTGGTGCGCGGTTTCACGGGAATCATCTCTCCAGGTGGCGAGGCGAACTCTATTCACACCGTCCCCGCCCGGCAACAGCGCGCGAGAGCGTAACGGCGATCATACCACAATAGCAATTGACGTACAGTATTATGAGAAATAGGTTCGGCGGGGCTTGCCAGGACCGCGCGAAGACGCGGGGCGAATTGGGCTGCAGGGAGAGAATGAACAGATGTCGCGTAACATGCTCAACGGCGCCCAGGTCATCGTCGACTATCTGATCCAGGAGAAGGTGCCGCAGGTGTTCGGCCTGTGCGGCCATGGCAACATTCAGTTCATCGACGCGCTGTACGAGCGCTCCGCCGACATCAAGACCATCTCGGTGCATCACGAGAGCGTCGCTGGCTTCATGGCCGACGTTTACTACCGCGTGTCGGGACGGCCGACGGCGACGTTCACCTCCTGCGGCCCCGGCTCGGCCAACCTGCCGATCTCGCTGGCGAATGCCTTTCTCGACTCCGTGCCGTTCATGGCGGTGACCGGCAACGTGCCGACCAGCCAGTTCAACCGCGGCGCCTTCCAGGAAATGTACCGGCATCACCAGGCCGATTTTCCTTCCACGGTGCGCACGATTTGCAAGAAGGTGTTTCAGCCGACGCGCGGCGAGATGGTGCCGCTCGCGGTGCGGCAGGCCTGGAAGACCATGACGACCGGCCGGCCCGGTCCCGTTGTGCTCGATGTTCCCTTCGACGTGTTCATGGAATCGGCGGCCGAAGAGGCGCCGAAGGCGATCGAATGGAACGCCAACATATCGTGCCGATGCGGCGCCGATCCGGAGGGGGTCGTGAAAGCGGTCGATATGCTGCTCAATGCCGAGCGGCCGGCGATCATCGTCGGGCAGGGCGTGCGCTACGGCGGCGCGGCGGAAGAACTCTTAAAGCTTGCCGAGCGGTTGCAGATTCCGGTGGCTGCTTCCGCCAGCGGCCTCGGTGCGATCGATTGCAATCATCCGCTGGCGCTGGGCCTCGTCGCGCGCGCCGGGCATTATCAAGCCAATCACGCGACGCGTCAGGCCGATGTGCTGCTCGCCATCGGCGTGCGGTTCGACGACCGCACTTCGAGCTCATGGATCCCGGGCTATTCTTTTACCATTCCGCCGACGCGGCTGATCCATGTCGATATTGATCCCGAGGAGATCGGCCGCAACTATCCCGTTGCGCTCGGCCTGATGGCCGACCTGCGCACTTTCCTGCGGCAGGTGCATGCCGAACTCGATCGCCGCGGCGATCTCTCTGACAAGGCCGACGCGCGCAAGAAGTGGCTTTCGCAGATCGATGGCTATCGCAAAGAGTGGGACAAGTTCGTCGCGCCCGGATTTTCCGACGACACCACGCCGATCAATCCGCAGCGCGCCGCGCTCGAGATCGACAAGGCGCTGCCGGAGGATGCGATCCTCGTCAGCGACATCGGCGTGCATCACAACTGGCTGCTCGGCTTCTGCAAGCCGCGGCGGCCGGATTCGCTGATCGGCTCGATGGGGTTCGGCCCGATGGGCTTTGGCGTCGCCGGCGTGATGGGCGCGAAATTCGCCGCCCCCGATCGCCCCTGCGTTTCTGTGTGCGGCGACGGCGCGTTCTTCATGCACGCCAACGTGCTGGGCACGGCGGTGGAATATGATCTGCCCGTGGTCTGGGTAGTCTGGAACAATTACGCCTATGCCTCGATCCGCGGCTTGCAGCGCGGCTATCTCGGCGGTCGCGAGCTCGCGACCGACTTCCACGATCCCAACACCGGCGAGCGCTACAATCCGGATTTCGCGGCGATGGCGCGCTCCTGCGGCGTCGAGGGCGTGCGCATCGATCGCGCTGACGATATCGGCGAGGCCATCCGCAAGGGCATCGCCGCCAATAAGCCCTATCTGATCGACGTCGACATCGCCGCCGACATCAACCCGGTTGGTGCGGGCGTCTGGGAATTGCCTGGCCTTGGCCAGAGCAAGGTCGGCATCGGCACGCGCTATCAGCCCGCCTGATCCTACGCGAGAAAATCACATGCTGCTTGCAGGCAAGAAAGTCGTCGTCGTCGGTGGTTCCTCCGGCATTGGTCTAGCAACGGCGGAAGCCGCAAAACGCGAAGGCGCCGACGTCATCGTCGCGTCCCGCAATGTCGAGCGGCTCGACAAGGTGGCGGAGAAGCTGAACGCAATCGCGATCCCGGCCGATGTTACCAGCGATGACAGCGTCGCAAAACTGTTCCAGCGCTCTGGCCCGGTCGATCATGTCGTGGTGACGGCGGCGCAGCTTCGCACCGGCCCGTTCAAACAGGTGGCGATGGAGGATGTCCGCGCCACCATGGAGGGCAAGTTCTGGGGCGCCTGGCGCGTTGCGCGAGAAGCCGATATCCGCCCCAGTGGCTCGCTGACCTTGGTCTCGGGTTTCCTCAGCGTTCGGCCGCGGCCGAATTCGGCGATCGTTAGTGCCGCCAATGGCGCACTGGAATCGCTGGCAAGGGCGCTGGCCCTTGAACTGGCGCCGGTGCGCGTCAACGCGGTCTCGCCCGGCGTAATCGATACGCCGATCCGCGCCGCGATGCCGGAAGCGGCGCGGCTCGAGATGCTGGCGAAGACCGCGGCGGCGCTGCCGGTCGGCCGCGTCGGCGCGGCGGAAGATATCGCACGGCAGATTCTCAGCTTCATGACGAATGGCTTCGCGACGGGATCGATCGTGTATATCGACGGCGGGGCGCTCGTCGTCTGACCAGCGGAGGAAGCAATGGCTTCAGAAAATAGCGGCGCGTTCATCCGCAACATCGCCGAGGTGCCGTGGCGTGAATTTCCCAATCATTTCGGCGGCGCATTGTCGAAGCCGCTGGTGATGCCGGAGACCGCGGGCTCCCGCCACATCGACTATCGCATCTCGATGTACCAGCCGATGGCACATGTCGCGCGCCACAAGCACCAAGTGCAGGAGCAAATCTATCACGTGCTCGAAGGCGAGGGGCTGATGGAAATTGCCGGCAAGAACCACGTGGTACGCAAGCACGACTTCATCTTCCTGCCGCCCGGCGTCGAGCATGCGATCTCGAATTCGGGATTGGTCGATCTGGTGTTCCTAGTGATTACGTCTCCCGTGACCGACGACGAGAAGCCGGTGTGAGATGCGTTCCCCGGGCGCGGCGCAGCGCGATAGCGATGCACTGCAGAACCGGGTGTCCATATGCGTCGGCTGGGTCCCGGCTCTGCGGAGCAGCGCTATGCGCTGCACCGCGTCCGGGACACGAACGAAAATCAGGCCGCGAGATCCTGCAACAAAAGCGACGAGCCGCGAATCAAGACCTTGCGTCCCTTTTCGGTGAGAACCGGCATATCGCCGTGCATCGCGGCGAGCTCGAGCGCGATCAGGCCCTCGATCGCGTAACGGCTCATGCGCGCGAGCTTTGATGCCGGCGTGCGTAATGCCTTCAGCGTTTCCCATTGGGACGGCGTCAGGTCGTAGTCGAATTCTTCGTTCATGGTGCCTCGGCTTCCCACAATTCTTGTGGCGCTCATAGCGAGCGCACATGAAAATCGTGCGACTGCAACGAGTCGGTATTTCGACAAGCCGACGATGCGCTGTCACATCATCGTGTCATTGGAATTGATCGATGCTGTCGAATCACGCGGCGCACCAAAAACAAATAACGCTGATGCAAAATCGCGTGAGCAGGGGTGCGTCAAAAAGGACCCCCAATCGGTGCACCCTTAAGAGAAGGTTACTAACCAAAGGTAAATCTATGGGGTAGTGGTGATGCGTTTTTCGTGCTGCGCATGCTCTGTCAGACCTCATCCTGAGGAGCGGCGTGAGCCGCGTCTCGAAGGATGAATGGCACCAGCCGGGGCCACATGGTTCGAGACGGCGCGGAGCCTGTCATCGGGCCGCGCTTCGCGCGGACCCGTTGGCGCCTCCTCAGCATGAGGGTTTGAAGTCGTCCGCGTCTATCCCCGCCGCACGCTGGCGCCGCCATCGACCGGCAGCGTCACGCCGGTAATAAAACTCGCTTCATCCGATGCAAGGAACAGCGCGGCGTTGGCGACGTCCCAGCCGGTGCCCATCTTCTGCCGCAGCGGAACCTTTGCGTCGCGTTCGGCCTCGACTTCGGCGCGGCTCTTCCGCCATTCGCGGGCGCGGGTGTCGACCGCCATCGGCGTGTTCATCAGGCCGGGCAGGATGACGTTGGCGCGGATCCCGTACTGCGCGTTCTGATAGGCGAGCTGTTCGGTGAAGGCGATCATCGCCGACTTGGTCGCCTTGTATGCCACATACGGATAGGTGGTGATCGCGGCCATCGAGGAGATGTTGATGATCGCGCCGCTCTTCTGCGCCCGCATGATCGGGATCACGTGCTTCGCTGCCCAGACGCAGCTCTTCAGATTGACCGCGACGCAGCGGTCGAACGCTTCCTCCGAGATCTCGAGCAGTTCGGCATCGCCGCCGGACAGGCTGACGCCGACATTATTGTGTAGGATGTCGATGCGGCTCCAGCGCGCCTGAGCATCCGTCACCATCGCCTTGATCTCACTCTGTTTGGTGACGTCGGCCTTGAACGCCGCCGCGGTGCCGCCGTTCGCGGCGATCATGTCGACAGTTTCCTGGGCCGAAGCCAGATTGTAATCGACGCACAGGACCCTGGCGCCCTCGCGCGCGAAGGTCAGCGCGGTGGCGCGGCCGTTGCCGATGCCTTCGCCCGGGCTCTGGCCGGCGCCGACGATGATGGCGACACGATCTTTCAGGCGCATCTCATTCCACTCCCGGAAGCGGGTACTGCTTCAGTACCTCTTTTGTTAATGTCGTTGGTGGCGATAGCGGATGAGCCTCACCTAACCATAGAGCGCTTTATGCTCCTGCTCATAGTTCGCGTAGGATTCCTTGATGCTCGCCATGTTGAGCAGCATGGTCGCAACCGGTTTGTCATCGGCTCCGAACACGGTCGTGCGCATCCAGACGCTTTCGGTACGGCGGCTACCGCTCAGCGCAACGACTTCGCGCTCAGTGGCATAGCTCTCGCCGACGAATAGCGGCCCGCGCAGCAAGCGGATTTCCTGATCCGCGAACAGCCCGACCGCGGGCCCGCGAACCGGCAGCTTGTCCTCGCGGGCGCGATACTGGAACAGCACGCTCAGCATTTCGAACGGGATGATCGCCCGACCCCAGGGATTGAGCTCCTGCGAATAGTAGGCCGAAGGCTCGGTGATGACCTTCAGCTTGTCCGCCAGCGAAAACGGATAGAGATCGCCCATGTGCTGGTCGAAGCCCATCTTCACCGCCTGCCGCGGTGTTTTCATGCCGACCTTGAGATCGGCGAGAATGACGGGATCAGCGAGCGGCTTGAGTTCGCCGAGCCGCCGGGAAAGCGCAGTTTCCGTTACATCGCCGATCGACGCGGTGCCGCGCAGGATCTCGGTGCCGTCGCGCTTGGTCATGCCGATCGCGCAAATGGTCTGTCCCGGCTTGGGCTTTTCGATAAAGGCTTGGACTTCCTCGCCCTCGAAGGCGGGGTTGCGGTAGTGGGCGGAGAGGCATCCGGTTTCGAACCAGGCCTGGCCCCAGATGCGTTCGCACAGCGGCGCGAACTGGCTGAAATGCGTCGGACCTTCGATGGTGCCGCCTTGAAACCCGAGTTTCTGCGCGGTCGCATCGTCGTGGATCGAGGCATGGGAGTCGTAGACCTGCGCTTGCAGCATCTGCCTTGGGCTTCGCCATGGCCCAACGAGCAGATTGTCGCGCTCCAATATCTCGGTCCTGAACGCCGGTTCGGTCATCCCTTGTGTCTCCCTTTGCCTCCAAGCGTTTCAAAGAAGGCAGGTTTCGGCAAGAGGCAGGGGCGATCCACAAGCAGGCGAGATATGCCTTAAGGCCATGAATTCACGCTGGGCACGCATAGCAAAATCGGTGCATGCTGTTCGCAATTAGACCGGTTCAAATCACCGGCAGAACAGAAAAGCGCGACGGGGAGCGGACGAATGGCGTTGATGGAAGTGGGTCTGGACGACAAGTACCGTCTGGACGCGAAGCGGATTTTTCTGTCCGGCACGCAAGCACTGGTCCGGTTGCCCATGTTGCAGCGCGAACGCGACCGCGCGCAGGGCCTGAACACTGCCGGTTTCATCTCCGGATACCGCGGCTCGCCGCTTGGCATGTATGACCACGCGCTGTGGCGTGCGAAATCCTTTCTCAAGCAGCACGACATCGAATTCTCTCCGGGCCTGAATGAGGATCTGGCGGCAACGGCCGTGTGGGGCAGCCAGCAAGTCGGCATGTTCCCCGGCGCCAAGGTCGATGGCGTGTTCGGCATCTGGTACGGCAAAGGGCCTGGTGTCGATCGCTCCGTCGATGCGCTCAAGCATGCCAACTCGGCCGGCACCTCGCGCAATGGCGGCGTGATTGCGCTCGCCGGCGACGACCATGGCTGCCAGTCCTCGACGCTGGCGCATCAGAGCGAGCAGGTGTTCGCCGCGGCGCTGATGCCGGTCGTCAATCCGGCAACCCTGCAGGACTATCTCGATCTAGGCATCCTCGGCTTTGCGCTGTCGCGCTATTCCGGCTGCTGGGTCGGCTTCAAGGCGATTTCGGAGACGGTGGAAAGCTCGGCTTCGATCGTCAGCGATCCCGATCGCATCAGGATCATCACGCCAGACGATTTCGAGATGCCGCCGGGCGGGCTCTCCATCCGCTGGCCGGACGCGCCGATGGAGCAGGAGCGGCGGCTGCACGGGCCGAAGATGCAGGCGGTCGCGGCGTTCGCCCGCGCCAACCGCTTCGACCGCATCGTGTTGGATTCCAAGCCGGCACGGCTCGGCATAATGGCGACCGGCAAGGCCTATCTCGATCTGCGCCAGGCGCTGGCCGATCTCGGCATTACCGATGCCGAGGCGCAGGCGCTGGGGCTGCGCATCTACAAGGTCGCGCTGACCTGGCCGCTGGAAGAGGCAGGCGCGAGAGCGTTCGCGGAAGGCTTACAGGACGTGCTTGTCGTCGAGGAGAAGCGCGGCTTCATCGAGGATCAGCTCGTACGCATCCTCTACAACATGGATGCCTCAAGGCGGCCTTCGGTGGTCGGCAAGCGCGACGAGACCGGCGCGCCGCTGCTGCCGAGCGAAGGCGAATTGACGCCCACCATGGTCGCCGCTGCCGTCGTTGCGCGTTTGCGTAAGCTTGGCCATCGCAGCCCCGCGCTGGAGCAGCGTCTCGCAAAACTCGAAGCCTTCGACCGGCCGGCGGAAGGCATCGGCGCGGCCAAGCTGCAGCGCACGCCGTATTTCTGCTCGGGCTGTCCGCACAACACCTCGACCAAGATTCCCGAAGGCAGCCGCGCGATGGCCGGCATCGGCTGTCACGGCATGGCGCTATCAGTGCCGAACCGTCGCACGCAGACGATCTCGCATATGGGCGCGGAGGGCGTGAGCTGGATCGGGCAGGCGCCGTTCACCAGCGAACCGCACGTGTTCCAGAATCTCGGCGACGGCACCTACACCCATTCGGGCCTGCTGGCGATCCGCGCGGCGGCGGCGGCTGGCGTCAGCATCACCTACAAGATCCTCTACAACGACGCGGTGGCGATGACCGGCGGTCAGCCGGCCGAGGGCGGCCTCACGGTGTCGCAGATTGCGCATCAGGTCGCGGCGGAAGGCGCCAAGCGCCTCGCCATTGTTTCCGACGATCCCGACAAATACCCGGCGAATTATTTCCCCCCACGGGCGACCATCCATCACCGCCGCGAGCTCGACGCGGTGCAGAGGCAGCTACGCGAGGTCAAAGGTCTCACGGTGCTGATCTACGATCAGACCTGCGCGGCGGAAAAGCGCCGTCGCCGCAAGCGCGGGCTCTATCCCGATCCGCCGAAGCGCATCTTTATCAACGAGCGCGTCTGCGAGGGCTGCGGCGACTGCTCGCAGGTCTCGAACTGCGTCTCTGTGCAGCCGCTGGAAACCGAGTTCGGCCGCAAGCGGCGGATCGACCAGTCGAACTGCAACAAGGACTTTTCCTGCATCGAGGGCTTTTGCCCAAGCTTTGTCACCGTGCACGGCGGCAGGCTCCGCAAGGCCGACCGCGCCGCCGCCGATCCGTCGGCGCTGTTTGCCGACCTGCCGACCCCGGTCACACCGGCGCTCGACGGCGCCTACAACATCCTCATCACCGGCATCGGCGGCACCGGCGTCATTACCATCGGCGCGCTGCTCGGCATGGCCGCCCATGTCGACGGCAAGGCGTGCACGACGCTCGACTTCACCGGACTGTCGCAGAAGAACGGCGCGGTCATGAGCCATGTCCGCATCGCGCCTGCTGCCGACGATCTCTCGACCGTGCGCATCGCGCCAGGCGGCGCCAATCTCATCCTCGGCTGCGATATCGTGGTCGCCACCAGCATTCCGGCGCTGAGCCGGGCTGAGCGCGGCCTGACGCGGGCGATCGTCAATGCCGACCTGTTGCCGACCGCGAGCTTCGTCATCAATCCCGACATCGATTTCGAGGCTGATACGATGCGGGATTCGCTCAACGAAGCCGTAAGTGCCTCCGATCTCGATATCCTCGATGCGACGGGGCTTGCCACCGCGCTGATGGGCGACAGCATCGCCACCAACGCCTTCATGCTCGGCTTCGCGTTCCAGCGCGGCGCGATCCCGCTGTCGCTGGAGGCGATCATGAAGGCGATCGATCTCAACGGCGCGGCCATCGAGATGAACAAACTCGCGTTTTCCTGGGGCCGGCTCGCGGCCCACGACCTGCAGCGCGTCGTCAGCGCGGCGCGCTTTAAGAGTTCTGGCGCGGCGCCAACCAAGCGGACGCTCGATGAGAGCATCGCCTTCCGCGCCAAATTCCTGGCCGACTACCAGGACGAGGCCTATTCCAAGCGCTACCTCACTGAGGTCGAGCGCGTCCGTGCGGCGGAAGCCAAGGCTGCGCCGGGCTCGCATGAATTGACCGAGGCCTTCGCTAAGGGCCTGTTCAAGCTGATGGCCTATAAGGATGAATATGAAGTCGCCCGGCTTTATTCCGACGGCGAGTTCGCGAGGGCGCTGAGAGAACAGTTTGACGGTCAGCCTGGCGTGAAGGTCAGCCTGGCGCCGCCCCTGCTGGCGAGGCGCGACGAGGTAACGGGGCATTTACAGAAGCGCGAGTTCGGTCCCTGGATCTTCCGCGCCTTCGATATCCTGACGCGCTTCAAGTTCCTGCGCGGCACCGCCTTCGACCCGTTCGGCTATACGGCCGAGCGGCGGATGGAGCGGGCGCTGGCGAGCGAATATTCCGCGATGATCTTCCGCCAGCTCGACAGGGCGAAGGCGCATGACTGGCTGCGCCTGGTCGCGCTGGCGAAATCCGCGGAACTCGTTCGCGGCTATGGCCACATAAAAGAAGCTAATGTCGCGAAATACCGCGCCGAATGTGCGCGGCTGGAAGCGGCGATCGGCCAGCCGGTGGCGCAGGCCGCCGAGTAGGGTTGTTCATCCGGCGCGTGAACTTTTTTCCGGCCGAGATCACGCACCGGCAACCCTGAGCGTGGAACCCGCTGGAATTGTGCTGGCGGCTTCCTAGATGACGGCTGTTCTTCAGTTTTTGGTTGATTTCAGGAGGCCAGCAATGGTCCTGAAAAGCGCTGTTGCAGCGGCACTTTGCGCGGGGCTCCTGATGTCGGGTAGCGCCGCGCTGGCTGACGAGTATCGTGCAGGTGAGCTGTTCAGCCTTGATCCTTCCAGTGCTCTGCTCTCGCCGAAGCGGCTCGGTCCGGAGACGCATTTCACCCCTGTCAGGATCGAGGCGAGAACCGACCGCAAGCCGGTGAAGACTGAGCGCGTGGTTGCGCCCAAGACTACTGAGCGCAAGGCTCGCGTTGTGCAGGAACGTGTGGAGAAGCCACGCAGTGTGGAGAAGCCACGCACCGTGGAGAAGCCGCGTGCTGCGGCCCGCGCCAAACTGGCCCGTCGTCACTCTAATCCGCTCGACGCGCAGGCGCGCGACACGCGGATCCAGACCTGGCCGTGCAACTCCGGCGGCATCTGCGACTGGCAGCAGTAAAGAACCGTAGGGTGGGTTAGCCGAAGGCGTAACCCACCAAGATGTTTCCACGAGGATATCAAAGTGGTGGGTTACGCTTCGCTAACCCACCCTACAGTTCACGTCATCCACCTGTCGTAAAACCTTCGGCCAGCATTCAAATTGCTCGGGCACACCTTCGTCGTGATTCGACGAGGGTGCTTCGATGCCGATTGCGATTCGCGCCGGGCAAAGCCTGAACCGGCGTCAATGGTTGGTCCGCTCTGCCGCAACATGTGCCGTCGCCGGTCTCGGCAGCATCACGAGACCCTACCTCAGCCGCGCCGCGGATCGGCCGCTCATCACGAGCGGCATTCAATCGGGCGATGTTTCGGCCAACTCTGCGGTGATCTGGGCACGCGCCGACCGCGCCGCCCGGATGCAGGTCGAGTGTTCGACGGTCGAGAATTTCAAGAGCATCGTTGGAAAGGCTAGCGCCAACGCACTGCCGGACAGCGACTTTACGTCAAAGGTGCTGATCGAGGGCCTGCCACCGGGGCAGGACATCTTCTATCGCGTGCGGTTTGAAGACATTGACGGGCAGGGGTTCGCTGGCGAGACGCAGGTCGGGCACTTCCGCACCGCGCCCGTGACGCGAAGCTCGGTCTCGTTTGCCTGGTCGGGCGATACGACGGGGCAGGGCTGGGGCATCGACGAAAGTCGTGGCGGCATGCGGACTTACCGCACCATGCTCGACAACCGTCCGGACTTCTTCATCCACTCTGGTGACCACATTTATGCGGACTGCCCGGTGGAGCGGGAGTTGAAGCTGCCCGATGGCGGGATCTGGCGAAACATCGTCACCGAAGAAAAGTCCGTCGTCGCGCAGACCCTCGCGCAATTCCGCGGCAACTACAAATACAACTGGCTCGACCAGAATTTTCGCGCCTTCCACGCTGCCGTCCCGCTGTTCGCGCAATGGGACGATCACGAGGTTACCAACGACTGGGCGCCGACCGGCACGGCCGACGAGGCCGGCTATGCCGAGGACGGCTCTTCGCTCCTGGTGGCCCGGGCGCGCCGCGCATTCCACGAGTTCATGCCGATGCGCGCGGTGCCGGCGCAGGAGGATGGCCGCATCTACCGCAAGATCGCCTACGGCCCGCTGCTCGACGTGTTCATGATCGATATGCGCAGCTACCGCGATTCCACCTTCAACAAGGGCGACGACCAGGGCGAGGCCTGCGTCCTCGGCGCGACGCAACTGGCCTGGCTGAAACGCGAACTGGTCGCATCCGACGCCACCTGGAAGGTGATCGCCGCCGACATGCCGATTGGCTTGATCAGCGAGGACGCCATCGCCCTCGGCGACGGCCCGCCTGAACGGCGCGAGCACGAGATTGCCAACTTGCTGTCGTTCATGAAGCGGGCCGGCATCCGCAATATTGTGTGGCTGACCGCGGACATGCACTACACTGCTGCGCACCATTACGACCCGAACCGCGCCGTCTTTCAGGATTTCGAGCCGTTCTGGGAATTCGTCTCCGGCCCGCTGCATGCCGGCACCTGGGCGCCGGCGCCGCTCGACAATACGTTCGGGCCGAAAGCGATGTTCCAGAAAGGCTGCAGCGGCGAGAATCTCGCCCCCTGCTACGGTATGCAGTTCTTCGGCCGCGTCGACATCGACGGCAAGACCGAAGTGATGACGGTGACTCTGAAGGATGTCGACAACCGCGACCTCTGGTCGGTCGACATCGAGCCGCGCCCGGATGCCCGGCCCGGCCAGATCATGGCGCAGCACATCTGACACCTTCGATCGAAAGACCGCCGGCGCAGAATCTCCGGCGAACCTTCCATGCTCGCGCCTCACAGTTTGGATAGGCTTCGCGGCCTTGCCGAGAGGTGTCGGCAAAAACAGCCTCAAGTTGCGTATTGTTCTTGAAGGAGGCGGTCCGGTGGCGCACAATTCGCCTGTCCCTTCCGACCGGAGCACCGGGCAATGGCTGGCGAGAGCAAGGTAATGAGTGCCGATCCGCTCCGCGTGGCCTGCATCGGGATGGGATGGTGGTCAGACGTCCTGGCCGATGCCATTCGGCGCTCGGGCAAGCTCGAGATCCGCAGCTGCTACAGCCGCTCCGATGAAAAGCGCAAAAATTTCGCAGCAAAATATCGCTGCCGTCCGGCCGCGAGCTTCGAGGCGATACTGGCCGATGCCGAGATCGAGGCAATCATCAACACGACGCCGAACGATGTGCATCTGGCGACAACCTGTGCTGCCGCGGCCGCGGGCAAGCACGTCTTTCTCGACAAGCCGATCGCCAACACCGTCTCGGACGGCCGCGCCATTACCGAGGCCTGCCGCAAGGCCGGCGTGATCCTCGCGCTCGGCTACCAGCGGCGGCGCGAGAGCCATTTCCGACATATCAGGCAGCAGATCGACGCCGGCCGGTTCGGCAAGCTCGTCAACGCCGAGGCGAACATCAGCCGCGATCGTCTCGGCAAGATCGATCTCACATCCTGGCGCTACCAGGCCGCGGGCATGCCGGGCGGCGTGATGCTGCAGATCGGCATCCACTATATCGACGTGCTCGCCTACCTGATCGGGCCGATCCATGCGGTGCGCGCGCAGTCGGTCCAGCTGGTCTTGCCCGGCGATAATCCAGATGTCGCGAGCCTGATCTTGCAGCATGAGAACGGCGCGCTGTCGACGCTGAACGCAAGCTACGCCTCGGCGTCCGAGTACTACCTGATGAATGTCTACGGCAAGGACATGACGGCGTTCTACGATCTGCACAATGGGCTGCGGCTGCTCAAACGCGGCGAAAGCCGGCCCGAAGCGGTGCCCTGCACAAGCAACGATACGCTGGTCGAACAGCTTGAGGAGTTCGCCGAGGCGGCGCGCGGGCAGGGCCAGCACGAAGTCGGCGGCGAGGAGGCGACGCGATCGCTCGCGGTGGTGCGCGCCGGCATTCTCTCGGCCCGCGCGGGACGTTCGGTCGAGGTTGCGGAAATATTGAACGGCGACGGAAGTTTGTAGTCGTGCGGCAGCATGGACAGGAGCGCGCTATGAAACCTTGCACTTGTGTCTGGAAGGCTTGCCTCGTTGCGATGCTGTTCGTTGGCATCGCAGGCTCGGCGCGCGCGCAGGATTATCCCTCCCGAGCCATCACGGTGGTGGTGCCGTTTCCTCCCGGAGGCGCCAGCGACGTAGTTGCGCGCATCGTCACCAACCAGATGTCGAAGATCCTCGGGCAATCCATCGTGATCGAGAACGTCAGTGGCGCCGGCGGCACGGTCGGCAGCGCGCGTGTCGCGTCCGCCGCGCCCGACGGCTATACCCTGCTTGCCGCGGCGATGGGCTCGCATGTCGCAGCGCCAGTGCTCACGCCGAACCTCAAATACGATCCAGTTACCGACTTCGTACCGATCGGCATCACCGCTCATTCCCCCGCAGTCGTTATCGCGCGGAAGGATTTCCCGGCAAAGGACCTGAAGGAATTTGTCGCAGCACTGCGGCAACGCGGGGATGCGGTCAAGCAGGCGCATGGCGGTGTCGGCGCCTCCTCGCACATGGCCTGCCTTCTGTTCACGGCGGAAATCGGCGCGAAGCCGGCGCTCGTCGCCTATCGTGGTTCAGGCCCCGCATTGAATGATCTGGTCGGGGGGCACGTCGACTTCATGTGCGAACAGTCGGTCAGTGTCGCGGAGTCGGCACTCGCCGGTTCGGTCAAGCCCTTCGCCGTCGCGGCTGCGAAACGGCTCGAAACGTTGCCGAATGTTCCGACCGCCAGAGAGGCCGGCATAAACTACGAGATGAGCGTCTGGGCAGGATTGTTTGCGCCGAAGGGTGTTTCGCACGAAATCATCGGCAGGCTTTCCAACGCGCTCGATCAGGCGCTTGATGAGGCCGTCGTGCGCGAGCGGATTGCCCAGCTCGGCGGTTCCATACCGGCAAAGGACGAACGCAACCCGGCTGCGTTCGATCGGTTTGTACGATCCGAGATCGCGCGCTGGGCGCCCATTCTTGCTGCGACCGGAACAGGGAAATGAGGCGTGCAACGCGGGTGCAAAGGTGCGGACCGGACGAAACGCGCAAGCCTCGTGTTGCGGACCTCCGGGCAGGGAGCCAGATGAAATTGGCTCAGGGCGTTACCGCGAGATAGCCGCCGACAACGATCAGCACCGAGAGCGCAATAATCACTCCGAGCACCGCGGTGATGATCGCGGGCAGTTCATGAGTGTCCAGCTATTGTCGCAACGCCCTTACCATCGCACTCCCGAACCGGTTCTGGTTGGCTATCCCTTGCACGCCAGCGATCTCAATAGCGGTCAATTTCGCTTAGTGAAATAGCCGGGCCTTTCGTCGCGCGCTGGCGCATTGGCTTCCTGCAGGCCGAGGGTTACCTGCGGCCTTGCCCAATGACAGGCGTTGTGCAAAGCCCGCCCTTGAGCCGGCTTTTGCGGATCATTCTTTTCCGTCGGCCGGAATTCGGGTTTTCGCTACACACGGGCGCGGCTCCAGTCCATACTGGAGCGCATCACAGGGAGGTCTTTCAAATGCGTGAAGCTGTCATCGTTTCCTATGCACGTACGGGGCTGGCGAAGGCCGGCCGCGGCGGATTCAACATCACACCGCCGATGACCCTGGCGGCCCACGCGATCAAGCACGCCGTCGACCGTGCCGGCGTCGACAAGGAATATGTCGAGGACTGCTACCTCGGCAATTGCGCGCATGGCGCGCCCAATATCGGCCGTCAGGCCGCGCTGCTCGCAGGCCTGCCGAAGTCGACGGCCGGCGTCTCCGTGAACCGCTTCTGCTCGTCGGGCCTGCAGACCATTGCGATGGCCGCCAACTCGATCCGCTCTGATGGCGCCGATTGCATCGTGGCCGGCGGCGTCGAAAGCATCTCGATCCCCGGCGGCGGCTCGCCGAAGGAATCAATCGATCCCGACCTGCTCAAGACCGCGCCCGACATCTTCATGGCGATGATCGACACCGCCGACATCGTCGCTGAGCGCTACAAGGTCAGCCGCGAATACCAGGATGAATATTCGCTGGAGTCGCAGCGCCGCATGGCGGCCGCCCAGCAGGCCAACAAGTTCAAGGACGAAATCGTCCCGATGAAGACCAAGATGAAGGTGGTCGACAAGCAGACCAAGGCGGAGTCGATCGTCGACTATGTCGTCGATCGCGACGAATGCAACCGGCCCGACACCACCATGGAAGGCCTTTCCAAGCTCGAGCCCGTAAAGGGGCCCGGCAAATACGTCACCGCCGGCAACGCCAGCCAGCTCTCGGACGGCGCGGCGGCCGTGGTGCTGATGGAAGCCAAGGATGCCGAGAAGCGCGGCCTCAACCCGATGGGCCGCTTCGTCGCCTGGGCGTCGGCGGGCTGCGAGCCGGACGAGATGGGCATCGGCCCGATCTACGCCGTGCCGAAGCTGCTCAAGCGTCATGGCCTGAAGATCGACGACATCGATCTCTGGGAGCTCAACGAAGCCTTCGCCAGCCAGTGCCTCTATTCCCGCGACAAGCTCGGCATCGATCCCGAGAAGTACAATGTCAATGGCGGCTCGATCGCGATCGGCCATCCCTTCGGCATGACCGGTGCGCGTCTCACTGGCCACCTCCTGCAGGAAGGCCGCCGGCGCAAAGCCAAGTGGGGCGTCGTCACGATGTGCATCGGCGGCGGCCAGGGCGGCGCAGGTCTGTTCGAAATCTACAGCTGAGCCTTCGAAGCCAGCGTGCAATAAAGAAAATGGCTCCGCGAGGAGCCATTTTCATTTCAGGCGTCGGCCTCAGTAGCGATACTTCTTGATGACCACAGTCCTGTCGCGATGGCCATGCCGCCATCCGCGATGCCAGCCGCGGTCGCGCCGGAATTCAGCACGTGCGCCGTAGTGGGGATGGTGGTGATGGTGATGATAGCCGCGCTTCTTGATCACGACAGTCTCGGCGCTTGCAATCGACGGCGCCGCGATCGCGAGCGCGCCAAGTGCAGCGACGATGTATGCAAGTCTCTTCATTCCAATTCTCCTCCAATCAAGCTGACATAAAACATCACGTCCGATGGAACGTTCCCGAGGAACTTGAAGAGAATTCTGAACGCTTGTTCAGGTGCGCGCGTCGCGCGCTTCCACCATCGAACTTTTGAGTGAGAACTCGCCGCCAGCAAATCGGTCAGGCCGCTTGGCACAGGCGGCGTCGGTCTGCCCACTCGAAGATCGTCGGCGGCATTTCCGCTCCTGCGTGGGCGATGCACGCCCTGCTTGCAGAACGCCCGCGCCGGGAGCATCATCCCGCAAAATAATATCAGGGGGAGCGCTGCGATGACCGGGTTTTCACGCCGTGATTTTCTGGGCCTGACGGGGACGGCCGCCATTGCTGCCATATCCGGCCGCGCCAACGCCGCGATGGCGCCGAACGACAAGTTCGACCTCGTGATCAAGGGCGGCGACGTGCTCGATCCCAGTCAATCACTCAAAGGCAAGCGCGATATCGGCATTCGCTGGGGCGTCATCGAGGCGGTGGAGAATGAAATTCCGGCCGCGCGTGCCGCGAAAACCATCGACGCCTCGGGCAAATTGGTCACGCCGGGACTGATCGATCTGCACTCTCACGTCTATCCCTATGGCTCGGCGATCGGCATTCCCGCCGACGAATTGGTGCAGGTGCAGGCCACCACAACGGTGGTGTCGGCGGGCGATGCCGGCGTCAATAATCTCGCCGCGCTGCGGCGCTACATCGTGGCGCAGTCGCGGGCGCGGATTTATGCCTTCGTCCACATCGCCAATAACGGCCTGTCCGGATTCCCGATTCCCGAGCTCTACAACATCGACTATGCGCAGCTGGATGCCTGCGCGATGGCGCTGGCCGAAAATCCGGACTTCCTGCTCGGCGTGAAGGTCCGGATGTCGGAGAACGTTATCGCCAAGCATGGTCTCGAGCCGCTGAAGCGTTCGATCAAGGCCTGCGAAATGTGCGGCTGGCCGGCCAAGCTGATGGTGCATATCGGCGGCGTCGAGACCAAGGAGCTGATGTCGGAAATTCTCAACCTGATGCGGCCCGGCGACGTGCTCACCCATGCCTATTCCGGGGCACCCAACATCGGCGGCGTCTTCACCAACATCGTGCAGGACGGCAAGCTGTTGCCGGCGGCGCTATCAGCCAAGCAGCGCGGCGTGATGTTCGACGTCGGCCATGGCGGCGGCAGTTTCGACTTCACGGTCGCGGAGGTCGCGCTGCCCGGCGGCTGCACGCCCGACACGATCTCCTCCGATATCCACGTCTTCTCCGGTAATTCGCCTGGAATGCCTTACCTGCCGAACGTCATGAGCAAGTTCGTCACGCTCGGCCTTTCGCTGGAGCAGGTGGTGGCGGCAGCGACGATTACGCCGGCCAAGATCATCAACCGTGCGCCCAAGATCGGCACGCTGCAGATCGGTGCACCGGGCGATGTCGCGATCATGGAGCTGATCGAGGGGCAGACCTCGTTCGTCGACACCCGCAACAACAAGCGCGAGGGCAAGCTGCTGCTCAAGCCGGTGCAGACCGTGATCAACGGCGTGCCGTTCGGCCGGCCCTATCAGGCGCCGTTCGCGGTGCGCTGAGGGATCGCGCTGCTTGTCTCAGATGGCCCGGCCGAGCAGCTTGTTCACGAGCGGGGCCGGATCATCCGGGATGACGTCGCCGCGCCAGGCGACGTGCTGATCGGTGCGCGCGAGGATGAGTTTTCGGCCGCCGGGTGGCTGCGCCTCGTCGCGGGGCACATCAACGATTGCGAACGGAGCGCCGCTGCCGCGCATCGCATCGGCGAGCGGCGCGACCGCGACGTCCGGATCGTAGCGCAACAGCGTGTAGCCCCGCCCTAGCGCATCATAGACCGGCCGTCCGTCGGCAAGTTTCGCGAACGGAAGGCGGCAGCCCGGCGTCGAGGAAGGCGTAAAGTCCGCCATCGTAAAACCCGGCTGCTCGGCGCCGTCATAGGCGATGATCGGCGAGTGATCGTAGAAATAGCCGAAGTTGAGCCCGGCGCAGCAATATTGCTGCACGTTCAGGTCATAGGCCGCCTGTCCCACTTGCTTGCGGACGGCATCGCCTTCAGGCCCCGGCTGCTCGATTTCCTCCGGAACGGTGCGGCGCTGGCTGAGCACCTTGCCGGCCATTTCCATCGCAAAGCGTGACACCTGCTCGGTGATCGGCTGGCGCTCCGCCTCATAGGCATCGAGTATCTTGATGTCGGCCCAGCCTTCCAGATAGGCGGCGAGCAGCCATGCGAGGTTGGTTGCATCGGCGATCCCGGCATTCATGCCGTAGCCGGCATAGGGCATCCACAGATGCGCCGCGTCGCCACAGATAAAGGCGCGCCCCTTGCGAAAGCGGTCGGCGACCAGGCGGCGGCCGACCCAATCCTCCTTGCTCAGAATCTCATATTCGAAATCGGGACCGACACCGAGAATGGCGCGGATCGAGGCGTCGCGATCGACCGTCTCGAAAGTTTCGTCTTCGCGGTTGAGATGATTATGGATCAGCCATTTCTCCCGGCCGTCAATCGCGACCACGGTGCCGCAGCGCCGCGGATTGAGTGACAGCGTCATCCAGGCGGGATGGTCCATCATGCCGAGCAGGGCAGGCGCGCGGATGTAGGTTGATTGCACGCGCTGGATGATCGGCGTTCCCTGCAGGTTGGCGTCGATCGCCTTGCGAACCAGCGAGCGCGCCCCATCGCAGCCGACGATGAACTCGGCATGAATCTGGAAGGCCCTTCCGCTATCGAGATTTCTGACGGTCGCGACGATGCCGTCGTTCTCCTCGCGGAAATTCTCGAACGCGGTGCGGTTCAGAATCTGGAGCCCGTCGATCGCTGCGGCGTGGGCGAACAGCACCGGTTCCATGTAGATCTGGTTGATGCGGTGCGGCGGCTCGGCAGTCGGCCAGTCGGTATCCGGTCCACCGGTGGCGGTATAGCGATCGCGCCGGCAGGGAATGAAGATGCGCGAGAGCTCGATGCCCGTTGCCGTGGTGCGGTAGGAGCAATCATTCGGATAATCGGCCGGCAATCCGGTGTCGCGCAGCTTCTGTGCCACACCTAACCTGCGAAAGATTTCCATCGAACGTGCCGAGACATGGTTGCACTTCACGCTCGGCGGCTCGCCGGCGGACCGCGTTTCAACCACGGTGACGGATATGCCGCGCTGCGCGAGGTCCATTGCGAGCGTCAGTCCCACCGGACCGGCGCCAACCACGAGAACGCGGGTTTTCAAATTGTCGCTCACTGCCTTGTCGCCTGCTGGCTTGTCACTTGCTGCGTTGGAACGTTCATGCATAACTGCTGGCCATAAAAATCATCGGGGAGACGCCAATGTTTCGGTCGATGCGGCAGGGCATAGCCTTGAGCCTTGTTGTTGTGTTCTCGCTGCTGTCGCCGTCTGCGGCCAGCATAGCAAACGCATATCCCGACCAGCCGATCAAGATCATCGTGTCGTTCCCGCCCGGCGGCAGCGCCGATATCGTGATCCGCGCCCTGCAGCCGGTGCTGGCGGAGGATCTGCGCCAGTCGATCGTGATCGAAAACCGGGCTGGGGCGGGCGGAAATATCGGCATTGGCGCCGTAGCGCAGGCTGCGCCTGACGGCTACACGATCGGCGTTGCCGCCGCGGGCGTGCTGACGGTCAATCCCCATCTCAACCGTGCGGCGATGACGTTCGATCCGATCAAGGATCTCGTGCCGGTTACCTTGCTGGCGGAAATCCCGTTCGTGCTGGTTGCGTCGCAAAAATCTGAAGTGACGTCGGTCGCGGACCTCATTGCGCGGGCCAAGGCCCAGCCGCAAGGTCTGTCGATCGGTCATGGCGGCAACGGCACGGCTATGCACCTGACCTCGGCGCTATTTGCGCAAAAGGCCGACGTCAAAGTTCAACTGATCGCCTATCGCGGCACCGCGCCGGCTACCACCGACGTTCTTGCCGGCCATATTCCGTTGGCCGTGCTGGACATCCCGGCGTCCCAGCAACTGATCCGGGAAGGCAAGCTGAAGGCGCTCGGAGTCTCCGCCGCCAGGCGCGTCGCCTTTCTGCCTGACGTTGCGCCGCTGGCGGAGCAGGGCCTGAGCGGATTCGAATCCGTCGGCTGGTTCGGGATTGTCGCGCCCGCCGGCACGCCGCCAGACATCGTTGGGAAACTGAATGCGGCTTTCGTCAAGGCGCTGAGCGATCCTGCGGCGATCGAGAAGATCCGCGTGCTCGGCGCCGAGCCCGCGCCGACGTCACCCGACGCTTTCGCCCGATTCATCCAGAGCGAAAGCGCAAAATGGGGCAAGCTGATCGCCGAGGCCGGAATCAAGAGCGAATAAGGCGGGCGCGCCAGCTGGCGACGTGGCCGAGGCCATTTGATCCTGATGAATGCGGCCACCCCTTCGCTTGGGCGCTGTTCTGGCCATCAGGCCAGCTGCTTCCGTGCGCGGTTGTCGCCAATGATATCGGCGATCACGGCGGCCATTACCAGCGCGCCGCCGATGAGTGCCCGCGGGCCTGGCGTCTCGTGAAATGCAAGCCAGACCCAGAACGGCATTAGCGGCGTTTCCAGCGTCGAGATCAGCGCGGCCTGACCTGATGGCAACAGCCGCAACGCGAGGAAAAACAGCGTCAGGCCTAGCGCGACCTGAAAGAAGCCGAACATCGCGAGAATGACGAGATCGTGGCCGGTGACCGCCGCTAACCCCTGGGCAAAGGGAAGGCTGACGATGCTGCCCAGGATGTTGGAAACGGCTGCTGCGGCGACCATCGACCTTCTCTTGTAGCGCCTCACCGCGACCGTCATGACGGCGATGGCGAGAGTGGTGAGGCAGGCCAGCGCGATGCCGAGAACATCGGAATCGATACGGGCAGTGCCGACGATAATCACGACGCCGAAGAGCGCTGTTAGAATGGCCAGAACGGTTCGTAGCGCGATCGCTTCCCGCAGCCATATCCACGCGATGGCGGCTGTGACCAGCGGGCCCGTTGCAATGATGACGGCGACGTTGGAAACGTTCGTCAATTGCAACGACGGAATGAAGGCCACCATCGCCAGCGTCGAAAGCGATGCGACCAGCCAGCCGCTTACGCCCATCTCGACGAAATCGCGGAGCCCGGCGCGGCCTTGCAGCAGCAGATTGATCGCAATGATCATCGCGCCGCCGAACAAGCCCCGCCAGAACAGGATGGTCCAGGAATCATAGGGAAGCAGCCGTGTAAAGAAAGGTGCGGTGCTCCAGGCGATGGACGCGCCCACCACGAGCGCGATCCCGATGCGATGTTGCGAGTGTGTCCCGGTCATCTCTGGATTGATCTCCGCGCACGACCGGGTTTTGGACGCTTAGCCCCGCGCCCGCTTCTCCACATTGGCAATCCGTGCCGGCACGCCGAATTCCTTGCGGCAGACTTCGGCGAGCACGGCGACGCCCTCGCGGATCTGTTCCTGCGAGGGGCTGGCGAAGCACAGCCGCAAACGGCTGCCGGCATAGGTTTTGTCGGTCGACCATTCCGGCCCGGGATTGATGGCGACGCCGGCGGCGAGCGCGGCCTGATAGAGTTTCAGCGTATCGACATTGTCGGGAAGCTTCACCCACAGGAAGATGCCGCCCTCGGGCGCCTCGAATTCGGCTGATGTGCCGAACTGCTCGTTGAGCGCCTCCATCAGCGTGTCAAGCTTGGCGCGCAGGCCGCGCGTCAGCTTCGGCACATGGGTTGCAAAATGCGGCGCGCAATATTCCGCCAGCACCATCTGTTCCAGCGCGCCGCTTCCGGCGTCGGTCTTCAGCGCCAGCATCCGCGACATCATTTCCCAGGGCGCGACGATGAAGCCGACCCGCAGGGCAGGGGCGATTGATTTGGAGAACGAGCCGATGTGGATGACGCCGCCATGTTGGCTCATCGCATAAATCGCGGGCGGGCGCTGGCCGCTCCAGACAAGATCGGCATAGCAATCGTCCTCGAAGATCGGCACGCCGTATTCCCGCGACAGCTTCAGCATCTCCGCGCGGCGCGTCTCCGGCAGAATGGTGCCGGTCGGGTTCTGCACGGTCGGGATGGTGTAGATGTATTTCGGCGTGATGCCGCGCCGCTTGTGATCGGCAAGAACAGCCGCCAGCGCGTCTATCCGCATGCCCTGATGGTCGAGGGGAATGCCGACCGCATTGACGCCGAGCCGCGTCAGCCTTGTCAACGCACCCTGATAGGTTTCCTGCTCGACCAGCACGGTGTCGCCGCGCGCCAGCAGGGTCTGGTTGACGAGATCGAGCGCCTGCAGCGAACCCGAAACGATCAGGAGGTCGTCGGCGGTGCAGGCGATACCGGCGTCGCGCTTCAGCTTGGTGGTGAGGAATTCGCGCAGCGGGCGATAGCCCTGCGGACCGCTGGCGAGCCCATAGGTCGCCAGCGTCTTGCCCTCGCGCCGCAGCACGGCGTTGACCGCCTCGATCAGGCCGTCCACCGGAACTTGCTCGGGATCGTTGTTGCCGCCGACAAAACTGTATTTGGCGAGCCCCGTCCACCGCGCTGCCGGCGCCGGCAATCCAGCGGGCAGGAGGGCCGAAAAGTCGAAGGGGGTTGCAGTGGACATGGATAATCACTCCCGTTTTGTTTTTGGTTGAGAAGGCGCTCGCGGCCTTCCGGCAGGCTAGTTCTTGATGATCTTGATCGGCCGCCGCTCGCTGATGAAGGCATAATGTCCGGCGGTGGCCACCACCGTGAGCGACGTGGCGAAGTTCTGCTCGATGGCCCCGGTCTGCGCCACGGCGTCCGGGCAATCAAGGATCGACATTACGGCCAGAATCGCGAAAAGAAGGCCTCTTCCACGGCTGTGACACATTGCTTGTTTGCCCCCTGCGCGGGTACTTCTAGGTTGGGGCAGGGGGAAATCCGGAACCATGCACGAACTTATTCGCGATATCACCTTATGCATCCTGTTCGCCTGGGTGCTCGGCCTGCTGGCGCATTTCTCCCGGCAGCCGCTGATCCTGGCCTACCTTATCGCCGGGTTCGTGATAGGTCCATTCGGCATGCGCTGGGTCGAGTCCCAGGAATCGATCACCGTCATCTCCGAGCTTGGCCTGATCTTCATGCTGTTCATGATCGGGCTGGAAATCGACCTGAAGAAGATCGTGCGCGCCGGCAAGGTCATCCTGTTCGCCGCGGGCGGGCAGTTGATCGGCGGTGTGGTGCTGGGAATCCTGTTCTTTATCGCGATCGGCTTGTCGATGGGCAGCGGCCATTTCGACGCGCTGTATCTGTGCGTCGCCTGCGCGCTGTCGAGCACGGTGATCATCGTCAAGGTGCTGTACGAGAAGCGCGAGCTCGATACGCTGCCGGGCCGGATCACGCTCGGCGTGCTGGTGCTGCAGGATATCTTTGCCATCCTGTTCCTGGCGGTGCAGCCGAGCCTCGATAATCTGCAGGTGAGCGTGATCCTGCTGTCGATCGTGCGGGTCGGCGTGCTGGTCGGCGTTGCGCTCGTGCTCAGCCGTTACGTGCTGCCGTGGCTGTTCCACCAGATCGCGCGCCGGCCGGAACTGGTCCTGCTCGGCGCGCTGGCCTGGTGCTTCCTGATCGGCGAGATCGCGGAGAGACTGCACCTGTCGCGCGAGATGGGCTCGCTGGTCGCCGGCGTTTCGCTGTCGACGTTCCCCTATGCGCTCGACGTCACCGCCAAGGTGACGACGCTGCGCGACTTCTTCATCACGCTGTTCTTCGTCTCGCTCGGCATGACCATTCCGATTCCCAGCGCATCGGTGATCGGGCTGGCGCTGGCGATCGCGGCCTTCACCGTCGTCAGCCGCGTGGTCACGACGTTCACGCCGCTCTATCTGATGAAGCAGGGCCTGCGGGCGAGCCTGTTGCCGGCGATCAACCTGGCGCAGATCTCGGAATTCTCGCTGGTTGTGATCCAAACCGGCGTGCTCGCACACCATATCAGCCCGGAGACATCGAGCGCGGCGTCGTTCGCCTTCGTGGTGCTGGCGGTGCTGAGCACCTTCGTCATGGGCCGCAGCGACCAGGTGACGCGCGGCCTGATCGGCCTTCTGAAGGGAATTGGGTTGCGCGATCTCGATCACAAGCATGAAGCCGAACGCGGTCACGAGGGCGGGCATGGGGAGGCGCGCCGGATCGTCATCCTCGGCTTCTTTCGCGCCGCCAGCGCGCTGGTCGCCGAGATCGAGCGCCGCAATCCGGCGGTGCTCGAGCAGATCACGGTGATCGACTTCAACCCGCTGGTGTTCCGCACCCTGACCGACCGCGGCATGCACGTGGTCTATGGCGACATCAGCAATGTTGATACGCTGGTGCATGCCGGCGTCGGCAAGGCCGAGCTGATTATCCTCAGCATCCCGGACTCGCTGCTTAAGGGCGCCGACAATGAAAAGCTGGTCCGGCACGTGCGCTCGCTCAACCCGACTGCCAAGATCGTCGCGACCGCGGAGATACTGGCTGATGTCAACGACCTCTACGAGGCCGGGGCCGATTACGTGACGGTAACCAGGCTCAGCGACGCCCACGAGCTCTACAAGGTCATCGAGGCCGCCCAGGCCGGGCTTTTGGAAGACAAGCGCGCCGAGACCGACGCGCTGCTCAGCGAGCGCCGCGAGGTGCTGCCGTAGCGGAAAAAGAGGGCGGTACAGGCTGACTTCGCCGGCAGCTCGACATATCTACGGCTGATCGGGACGGTCAATGCCATCGGGCGGAATCGTAAGCGATTTTGCTCGTTCCAAGGCCTGTGGCATGGCCACTCGCTGCACCCGCCGGCTGAGGTTCTGCCCTGCGTATTGACGCTGGCGCTGGCCATGAAGTCCGGCTAATGCACTTTCTGCACTTGAGCGGGATATGACGAGATTTTGGGAAAATGGCCGATACGATCCAGGAAGTTCTGCAAGCCTTTGCCAAGGGTGAGCTCGTTGTCGTCACCGACGATGACGATCGCGAGGGCGAGGGCGATCTGATCGTCGCGGCCTCGCTCTGCACCGCGGAGAAGATGGCATTCATAATCCGCCATACCTCCGGCATTGTCTGTGCGCCGATCACCACCGACGATGCCCGCCGGCTGCGGCTCGATCCGATGGTGGCGCACAACGAGTCCAACCACACCACCGCCTTCACCGTCTCGATCGACTACAAGCCGGATGGCGGCACCGGCATTTCGGCGGAGGAGCGCGCCTCCTGCTGCCGCGCGCTCGCCAATCCCAACGCCGGCGCCAATGATTTCGCCCGGCCGGGCCACATCTTCCCGCTGATCGCCCGCGATGGCGGCGTGCTCTTGCGCTCCGGCCACACCGAGGCGGCCGTCGATCTTTGCAAGCTCTCCGGGCTGCCGCCGGTCGGCGTCATCTCCGAGTTGATGAACGACGACGGCACCGTGATGAAGGGCGAGCAGGTGGCGCGCTTTGCCGCCAAGCACAAGCTCAAGCACGTCACGATCGCTGACATGATCGCCTACCGCCAGGCGCGCGAGAAGCTGATCGAGCGCGTTGCGACCTTCACTACCGATAGCCCGATCGGACCGCTGCAGGGCTATGCCTATCGTTCGCCGTTCGACGAAATTGCGCATGCCGCCTTCGTCTATAACGGCGTCGGCGACGGCAAGAACGTGCTGACGCGGCTGCACAAGCCCAACATCGTCAAGGATCTCTTCACCGGCCAGGCGCGCATGCAAATCGTGCTGGACCATTTCAAGAAGGCCGGTCGCGGCGTGCTAGTCTATCTGCGCGATGGCGCGGCCGGGGTTCCCGTCGAACCGGTCGGCGAACCAAAAACCGCGGAAGCCGATCGCCACCGGCAATGGCGCGAAGTTGGCGTCGGTGCCCAGATATTGCGCGATCTCGGCATCACCTCGATCATCAATCTCACCTCGTCGGTGCACGATTACAAGGGACTATCCGGTTTCGGCATCGAGATCGTCTCCAACGAAAAGTTGGAGTGATAGGGACGAGTCATTCCGGGCGATGCGTAGCATCGAACCCGGAATCTCGAGATTTGCGGTGCGCAATTGCGCACCTGAGGTCTGGTGCTTGCGCACCATCCCGGAATGACGAGTACCCAATCCATTTGCGCTTCCGCCGATAGCGCATTAATTTGGCGGCAATTACATGAGGACAGTGATGCGAAAGGGATTTTCATGAGCGTGCGCCCTCAAGCCAAGGACAAGCCGGCTGCGGCTTCCTTTCAGTGGGACGATCCGTTCCTGCTCGACGACCAGCTCACCGAAGATGAGCGCATGATCCGCGATACCGCGCGCGCCTATGCACAGGACAAGCTCCTGCCGCGCGTCATCAACGCGTATCTGGAAGAGAAGACCGACCGCGAGATCTTCAACGAGATGGGCGAGCTCGGCCTGATCGGCGTTACCCTGCCTGAAGAGTATGGCTGCGCCAATGCGAGCTATGTCGCCTACGGCCTGGTGGCGCGCGAGATCGAGCGCGTCGATTCCGGTTATCGCTCGATGAACTCGGTGCAGTCGTCGCTGGTGATGTACCCGATCTACGCCTATGGCGATGAGAACCAGCGCAAGAAATACCTGCCGAAGCTCGCGACCGGCGAGTGGGTCGGCTGCTTCGGCCTGACCGAGCCGGATGCCGGTTCTGACCCCGGCGGCATGAAGACCCGCGCCGAGAAGGTCTCGGACGGCTACAGGCTGACTGGCAGCAAGATGTGGATCTCCAACGCTCCGATCGCTGATGTGTTCGTGGTCTGGGCGAAATCCGCTGCGCATGACAACCAGATCCGCGGCTTCATTCTGGAAAAGGGCATGAAGGGCCTATCCGCCCCAAAGGTCGGCGGCAAGCTGTCCCTGCGTGCTTCCATCACCGGCGAGATCGTGATGGACGGCGTGGTGGTGCCGGAGAGCGCGCTGCTGCCCAACGTATCGGGCCTGAAGGGACCGTTCGGCTGCCTCAACCGCGCCCGCTACGGCATTTCCTGGGGCGCGATGGGCGCAGCCGAGGACTGCATGCATCGCGCGCGGCAATACACACTTGATCGCAAGCAGTTCAACCGGCCGCTCGCGGCGACGCAGCTCGTGCAGAAGAAGCTCGCGGACATGGAGACCGAAATCGCGCTCGGCCTGCAGGCCTCGCTCCGCGTCGGTCGCCTGATGGACGAAGGCAAGATGGCGCCGGAGATGATCTCGATCGTCAAGCGCAACAATTGCGGCAAGGCGCTCGACATCGCGCGTGTCGCCCGCGACATGCACGGCGGCAACGGCATCCAGATCGAGTATCACGTGATGCGCCACACCGCCAATTTGGAAACCGTGAACACCTATGAAGGCACTCACGACGTCCACGCCCTGATCCTGGGCCGGGCGATCACGGGCATTCAGGCGTTTTCGTAAAGTGTGTTGAGAGGATACTCCGACGTGGCCTCACTTTCCGCTGTCATCGCCCGCGAAAGCGGGCGATCCAGTACGCCGCGGCCTCTCGTTTCGGCTCGAACGTAGTGATTACTGGATACCCCGCCTTCGCGGGGTATGACGACGGTGGTTGTGGCGCGACAACAGGAACAACAATGGCCGATAACGACGACATCCCGTTCAACCGCGACTTTCCGCTGAAGCCCGGCATTGTCGACGAGCCGCGGCCCGGTGTGCGGCGCGTTCTCTGCAACAATCCGAGCCCGTTCACCTTTACCGGCACGGTCAGCTACATCGTAGGCAAGGGCAACGTCGCGATCATCGATCCCGGTCCCGATGATGAGGCGCACGCGAAGGCGCTGCTCGATGCCGTGCGCGGCGAGACGGTCACGCATATTCTCGTCACCCATACTCATCGCGACCATTCGCCGAACACCGCGCGGATCAAGGCGGCGACCGGCGCGCCTGTTTACGCCGAGGGGCCGCATCGCGCCTCGCGGCCGCGCTTCGAGAGCGAGAAACACAATCCGGAGTCCGGCGCAGACCGCGATTTCCGGCCCGATATCGAAGTCAAGAACGGCGACGTCATCGAGGGGAAGGGCTGGGCATTGGAGGCGGTCGCCACCCCCGGCCACACCGCCAATCACCTGGCGTTTGCGTGGCCTGAGCGAAAGATCAATTTCGTCGGCGATCACGTGATGGGCTGGTCGACCTCGATCGTGGCACCGCCGGACGGATCGATGATCGACTACATGGCCTCGCTCGCGCGATTGGAAGCGCGCGAGGAGGATCTGTATTTTTCAGGCCATGGCCCGGAAATTCCAGAAGGACCGCGTTACGTCCGCTTCCTGACCCGCCACCGCCAGGCCCGCGAAGCCTCGATCCTGCACCGGCTCGGCAAGGGCGAAGCCGACATTCCGACCATGGTGCGCGCGATCTATATCGGCATCGACCCGCGGCTGACCAATGCCGCCGGCTATTCCGTGCTGGCCCATCTGGAAGATCTGGTTGCGCGGGGGCTCGTGGCGACCGACGGCGATCCGGTGATCGGCGGAACGTATCGGCTGCCGTAGCGGCGAATAGCGAATGGCGAGTGGCGAATAGGGAAGGGCGGCCCTGCTATTCGCTACTCGCTACTCGCCATTCGCTACTTTTTCACATTCTTCGCCTGCGCCTTGGCCGGCGCCTGCGGCTTCTTCGGCGCTGCCGGCTTGGCGTTATCGACGGCTTCGTTGATGTCCTCGATCAGCTTGGAGATACGCGCAGCGTTGCTGCCGAGGTCGCTTTCGAAATAGCGCGAGGAAGAGCGAATATCGACGCGCGATTCATCGCCGTCGGGCGTGATCCGGATCGAGACGTCCTCGCGGAATCCCATGATCGGCGTTCGTGCCACTGCCTCGATGCGGCCGATGCGACGCGGCGGCTGCGGCGGCCGTTCGTCGATCACCAGCCATTTGCGCTTGTTGACCAGCGCCAGCGTCACCTCATAGGCCCGCTGCGGCGGTACTTCGAGCTCTACCGTCTCGATGTCGGGATAGGCGATCCGCTGCTGTTCGGCCGAATAGAGGCCGGCGTAAACCGCGGAGTTGACGCCTTCGCCGCCGCGCAGCCGTGCCAGCGCCTCGAAGCGCGGTGGATCGATCGGATCGGTGGTGATGTCGTGGATCGCCGGCAGCTTGCGGTATTGCAGGGCGAGGTAAGCCGGGTAAGCGAGCAGCAGGGCGTTGATCAGGAACGCCAGCAGGATCCGGCCCATGCCGCGCGAGCCGTTCTGCCAGATCGCGGCAAAGGCGGCGAGGCCGAGCAGGATGGAAAGCACGGCGCAACCGAGCGCGCCGAAGAAGGTCACCAGCGCCGGCTTCATCTCGAGAAAGTCGAAGCGCACGATGAGGATCGAGGCGATCGCCGCGACTACGGCGAAGATGGCGAGGTTGCGCGACCAGGTAGCGAGGCTGGACACGGGCTCCGACTGATAGGGAGCGGAAAACCTTCGGGCCATCGGTCAAAATCTACCGTGTTGGAGTCTGGCCGGCGGGTGGCCGGGTTGCAAACCCGCAGCTTGAGACCACGGCATGGCGCGAATTTCAAGGTTTTGCACGAAATACTCGTCGGCCAATCGTCATGCTTCAGCAACTTTACGGGTTAACTATCGCTGTAAATTGATTATTAGTTGTGAATTGAAGTTGGACTAACTTTCGTCTACCTCTCGCCGCCAGGTTGTCGTATTTGCCGCAACACGGGACTGTCCTGCACGGGACGCCGGCGAACGCCAACCAAATGGGGAAACGGCGGGTGTCAGCCGGAAGCGCTGCAGGATGATCTCAACTCCTGGTCCTTGTTGCGGGCGGAGTCGCAAATAAATTGCGGTTGCGCCCCCGGAGTTCTAAGATCGCATAGGGCGCAATCGGCATACGTCCGCGGGGCTAGCGGAAGGCCCCACGAGGGCGAGTGTTCAGTATGAGTAATGCAAAGCACGAAGGATATGTCGGCCCGAACGATCCGGCATACTATGCGCCGCGCGAGGTGAGGGAGCGGGGCAGTGGTGAGCAGCCTAACAACCCGATGCTCATGCAGAACGACGATGGCTGGCGTCCGCGAGTGACGACGGAAGGGCCGCCCTTACAACCATTCAGCAAGTCGCCACGCCGCCAGGATTCCGAAGTGTTCACCAAGGCCGTCGCCCAGGCGATGCAGGAGGCGAGGGACAACGTGCCCGTGGAAGCGCCATCCGTGCTCCGCGATCTATCGGGACGGCGCGCACTCCTTCAGCAGGTCATCCGCTTCTCGATCGCGGTGGCGATTGCCGCCAGCATCGCGATGCTTCTCGTCATGGCCATTCCGTCTTCGCAACGCCCTGCCAATCAGGATGCGTCGCTCTCGGCTGCCTGGCAGTCGGTGAAGTCGTCGGTGATTCCGGCGCCGCAGCCGCAACCGGCGAAGCGTACGCCGACCTTGGCCGTGCAGGATGGCAGCGGGTTCACCAACGATCCCGTGCCGCTCGGCATCCACGTCGGCTCTCCGCCGCCTGACGCCTACGTATCTATCAGTGGACTGGCTGCAGCCGCACGGCTGACGTCGGGCAGGCGGGTCGGTCCGGGCGAGTGGCGCGTATCGGCCACGGAGATATCAGGCGTTTCGGTCATTCCGCCGGACGGATTCACCGGCCAGATGCTGGTGACGGCAGAACTGCGTGACGGCACTGGCGCGGCGCTCACCGGCACGTCTACGCGGCTGAGCTGGGCGCCCGTGCCGGTCGCTGCGGCGCCGGTCGTCGCGCGGCCGGTCGTTGCCCCGCCGGTCGCAGCTTCCGCGCCGCCGCCCGTCGCCCCCGTTGCCATGGCCACCGCCGCACCGTCGGCGCCCGCCCTGCCCGCCGCGCCGCGGGCGGAGGTCGTGCGCAGCCTCGATCCCAAGGAAATCGCCGTCCTGCTCAAGCGCGGACAGGACCTGCTCGCCGCTGGCGATGTGCAGTCGGCGCGGCTGCTTCTGCTGCGCGGCGCAGAGGCGCGCGATGCGCGTGCGGCGCTGCTCGTCGGTACGACTTACGATCCGGTGCGGCTCAAGCAGATCGGCGCCGACGGTCCGCTCGCTGATGTTGCCCAGGCCCGCATGTGGTATCAGCGCGCAAAGGAATGGGGCGAGCCCGACGCGCAGCGACAGCTCGACGCGCTGGCGCTCTCGCGCTGATTCTCCGGGCGGGCGCGCTATGCGCGCCCGTCAATTGCACCGACGTTCCCGATCGTCTGGAAGCGGCCGTTGCCGTGAACGGTGGTGCTGTGCGCTGTCACCGCCCACCGTTCATTTGCGAGACCATGAATTCGGTGAAGGCCTTCACGCGCGGGGTGCGGTGACGGCCGGGCACGGTCACGACGTGAACCGGAAACGGCTCGCTCAGATGGCTGTCCTCTAGCAGCGGCACCAGCGCGCCTTCCCGCATCGCGCGCGCGACGACGAAATCAGCCAGTCGCGCAATGCCGAGCCCGGCCACCGCCGCATCGAGCAGCAGGTCGGCATTGTCGCTCGCAAGGTTGCCCGAGATGGCAAGCCGGTTGATGCCTTCGCTGGTGTGGAACGGCCATTGGTTGAACTGCCCAAAGTCGGTGATCGTCAGGCAATTGTGCTGCAGGAGATCGGCCGGCACGCGTGGTGAGCCGTGCTTCTCCAGATAGCGCGGGCTGGCGCAGATCAGGCGTCTGGCGTCATGGAGCTTGCGCGCCACAAGCGTGGAGTCGCCGAGCCATCCGGAGCGAATGGCCAGGTCCACCTGCTCGGCAACGAGATCGATTTGCTGGTCCGAAACGAGAAGCTCGACGGTGATGTCAGGATAGCGGGTGAGGAAGAGCGGCAGCGCGGGACCCAGGATCTGCTTGGCATAGGTCGTTCCGACGCTGATCCGCAGATGGCCGCGCGGCGCCTGGCTGGCCGCCGTGACTTCGGCTTCCGCGGCCTCGATCGATGCGAGGATTTCGCGGCTGCGGGCGACGAACAGTTCGCCTTCGGCGGTCAGGACCAGACGCCGCGTGGTGCGCGTCAGCAGGCGGACGCCGAGCCGGTCCTCGATCCGGGTCACGAGCTTGGAGAGCGCTGAAGGCGTGATCCCGAGATCGCCGGCCGCCGCGGCGAAGCTGCCGCGTTCGATCACCCGCACAAAGGCATTCATTTCGTCAGAGGCGCTATTCATGAACCAATTTCAGGAATGAAGTGAAAACATAGAAGATTATCAATCCTGTGGAAAGGAATAAGTTCGCAGCATCAGTTCGTGGAGACGAAAGCAATGTCAGCACAGGTGACATGGGGCGGTGGCCCGGAGCAGCCCGGCAGCGGCGATGGCGTCCTGCGCCACCCTAACGGCAGTATCGATATCAGGGCTTATGCAACCATCGCGCATCGCCAACGCGCTGCGGCGTTGGCATCTTCGCTCGTTTCGGCGGTGCGGATGGCACGTGAGGTCTGGGCAGCCATCACCCTGCCTCGCGCCCACCGACGAGCAGCCGGAAAACCGTGCCGCTGATGACGCGAAAGGGACGACGGCCTGCGTGCAAGGTAGTGCGTAAAGCTGCCGAAAATGCGGAAACGTTCAGTCGCCGACGTCGATCAAAGTTCACGCCGGCAGTTTTGTAGGCTGTCCCTCCCGGGCACGGAAGGGACAGCCTCAGTTCACGCCGCCGCGTTCGGGAAGCTATAGCTCTTGAACTGCTCGCGCAGCGCGGTCTTCAGGATCTTGCCGGTCGCGGTGTGGGGGATGCCGTCGACGAAAGCGACGTCGTCAGGCATCCACCATTTGGCGATCTTGCCTTCCATGAACTTCAGGATTTCTTCGCGCGTCGCCTTCTGGCCCTGCTTGAGCTGCACGATCAGAAGCGGACGCTCGTCCCATTTGGGGTGATAGACGCCGATGACGGCGGCTTCCGCGACCGCGGGATGGCCGACCGCGAGGTTTTCCAGATCGATCGACGAGATCCATTCGCCGCCGGACTTGATGACGTCCTTGGAGCGGTCGGTGATCCGCATGTAGCCGTGTGGATCGATCGTGGCGACGTCGCCGGTATCGAAGAAGCCTTCCTCGTCGAGGATGTCAGTATCAAGCTTGAAATAGGCCTTGGCGACGGCCGGGCCGGCGACCTTGAGGCGGCCGAACGTCTTGCCGTCCCACGGCAGCTCCTTGCCGGCATCGTCGGTGATCTTCATCTCGACGCCGAACGGCGGGTAGCCTTGCGTCTGCAGGATGTCGAGGCGCTCCTCGCCGGTGAGCTCGGCAAAGGGCGGCTTCAGCGCCGCCACCGTGCCGATCGGGCTCATCTCGGTCATGCCCCAGGCGTGGCGCACGCGAACGCCCATATCGACGAACGACTTGATCATTGAGCGCGGCATCGCCGAGCCGCCGCACACCACACTCTTGAGGTGGGGCAGCTTCAGATTATTGGCCGCCATGTGGTTGAGCAGCATCAGCCACACGGTCGGAACGCCGGCAGTATGCGTGACCTTCTCGGTCTCGAGCAGTTCGAAGACGGAGGCGCCGTCGAGCTTGGGGCCGGGCATCACGAGCTTGGTCCCCATGGAGGGTGCGGAGAACGCGATGCCCCAGCTGTTGGCATGGAACAACGGCACCACCGGCAGCATTGTCTCGGCGGCGCTGGTGCCGAGGGCATCGACATTGTTGGCCATCAGCCCGTGCAGCACGTTAGAGCGATGCGAATACAACACGCCCTTCGGATCACCTGTCGTGCCCGAGGTGTAGCACATCGCGGCCGCGGTATTTTCATCAAAGTCCTTCCACGTGAACTTGCCGTCGACCTCGCCGATCCAGTCTTCATAGGCGATCGCGTTCTTGAGCGTCGTCTGCGGCATGTGCGCCTTGTCGGTCAGCACGACGTAGCGCTCGACGCTCGGCAGGTTGTCGGCGAGCTTTTCCAGGATCGGCACGAAGGTGATGTCGGTCATCACCATGCGGTCCTCCGCATGGTTGATGATCCAGGCGATCTGGTCGGGGAAAAGTCGCGGATTGACGGTGTGGCAGATCGCGCCGATTCCCATAATGCCGTACCAGCATTCGAGGTGGCGCCAGGTGTTCCAGGCGATGGTGGCGACGCGATCACCGAGCTTGATGCCGTCGCGGTCGAGACGCTGCGATACTCTCAGCGCGCGTGCATGAATTTCGGCGTAATTGGTGCGATGAATGGGACCTTCGACGGACCGCGTGACGACCTCTTGCGTGCCGTGATACTTCGCCGCGTGTTCGATAATCCGATGGCAAAGCAAAGGCCAATCTTGCATCAAGCCGAGCATACGCACTTTCCTCCAATGGTTCGTTCTTTGCCGCGATCTGCCCTCTCTATGGGCGGATCGGCGGTTGGGTTCGTGGAATTGACATGAACTTTACCGCGCGGAAAGCAAGCCGAAAATGGGCTAATGGCGCCTTTGGCCGCATTGGAGCGGCAATGGTTACCGCTGCGGCGGCAGCGCTATTGATTGGCATGCCAGCCGAGCCGGCGTTGGCGGCGAAGGCCTCGCACGCCGCGCCCTGGGACAATCTGTTCAGGCATTTACAGCCGCGTCCGCGAGCAAAGGCGCGACACGCCGTCGTGCCGTTGCCGAAGCCGCGTCCCGCCGAAGCGCCATCTGACGAGGCTGAGCAGCCGCCCGAGAAGGAGCAGGCATCGCCTGAGAAGGACAAGGCCAAGGAGCAGGCGACGCCGGCGCCCCAGCCCACGCCGCAGCCATCGGCCTGCCGGCTGGCGTTGACGGACGAAGTCGCCATCGCTCCCAGCATCCCGGATATTCGTGGCACCAACGGCTGCGGCGGCGAGGATCTGGTGCGGCTGGAGGCGATCGTGCTGCCGGACAAGCGGCGTGTGTCAGTGAAGCCGGCAGCGATCCTGCGCTGTCCCATGGCTTCCGCGGTCGCCGACTGGATCCGCAACGACCTTGCGCCGCTGGCGGAGCGCCTCGGCAGCACCGTTTCCGACCTCGACAATTTCGATTCGTTCGAGTGCCGGGGCCGAAACCGCATCGTGGGCGCGAAACTCTCAGAACATGGCCGCGCGAACGCGCTCGACGTGCGCGGCTTCAAGCTCGCCGATGGCACCTCGATTTCGCTGACCGACCGGACCGTGCCGCGGAAATTGCGCGAGAGCGTGCTGCACTCCGCCTGCACGCGGTTTTCGACCGTGCTCGGTCCGGGCTCGGACTGGTACCACGAGGACCACATCCATCTCGACCTGATGGAACGGCGCGGCAATTACCGGATCTGCCAGTGGGACGTGTGGGACCCGCTGCCGCAGAAGGCCCCGTTATTGCCGGCCGAGCGGCCCGAGGAAGCGCCGCCGCGCGAGGTTGCCGCCAAACCGGAAGATGCCAAATCGGATGCCGGCAAGCACGACGCTGGCAAATCTGAAGCGGCTCATGATGCCGAGCCCGAGGCCGAAAAATCGAATGCCGAAAAGGACGAGCCGCCGCGTGAGGAAAAGCCTGCAAAGAAAAAGCGCCGGCAAAACCGGCGCTCTTGATCCTTGACTGCAGTGTAACCGACGTCGACTACTGGGCCATCGGGCCGCTGTTGCCGCCGCCCTGCAGCGCCATCTTGGAGTTGAACGGCGAGTCACCCTGCTTGGGCTCGAGCACAACGACTACGGTGCCGGTTTTCACGCGGCTATAGAGGTCGATGACGTCCTCGTTGGTCATACGGATGCAGCCTGACGAGATCGACGCGCCGATATATTCCGGCTGGTTGGTGCCGTGGATGCGGAACAGCGTGTCGCGGTTGCCCTGATAGAGGTAGAGCGCGCGGGCGCCGAGCGGATTATCTACGCCGCCGGGCACCGAAGCCGGCAGGCCTTCGATACGCTTGTGAATGTCGGCGGTTGGCGTCCACTTCGGCCATTCGGCCATGTTGCCGACCCGGGCGATGCCGGAGAAAGCCAGTGCTTCCTCGCCCACGGTCACGCCGTAGCGGATCGCCTTGCCGCCATCCTGCACCAGATAGAGGTAGTGGTTGTCGGAATCGACGACGATGGTGCCGGGCAGTTCCTTGCGGTGATAGTCGACAATGGCACGGCGGAACGGCTCAGGAGGCTTAACCGCAGCATACCGCGCTTTCGCGAGCTGGGCCTTGTCGTTCGGCTTGAGGTTGGCCTCAGGGGCGGCCTGATAAGTGGTTGCCGGCATACAGCCGGACAACGCAAGGCCAGCGGCGAGCAACCCCAACATTACTTTCAGCGACATGGCTACTTCCAATCGAAAGTCTGGCGTTCGCAGCGACAATCTTGCGCCAAAAACGCGACGATTCCATTAATCCCATTATCCGCAATTACCGGCCGATAAGCCAGCATTTGCAGCCCTGTTCGGCGCTGCGGAAGCCCAGCTGTGGCTTTTGTGCCGCAAGTTTTGCGGCCGTCGGTTGTTTTCTGGCCACAGGGGATGCCCCGAGCCTGATCGGGGCCCCGCCAGCGCCACCCCGCCGCCACAAATATGGATCGCCGGTTAATGCGCCGGTCATGAAGCGCTCGGCAGAATCGGATTTAGTATCCTTCGGTAGCCATGGCGCTTTGATGCGAAAGTCGTTACCGGCTCGCGTAGAGAAGCACGTAGAACAACGGGCCGCCGCCCAGTTTCGGAGTTGCCCATGTTTTCGGTCTTTGTTCCCTTCGGCTCCACACTCAAGAAGCTCCCCGCCGCGGATCCGGCGGCCCTTCCGGACAATGCAGTCTGGATCGACCTCTTGAACCCCACGTCGGAGGAGGATCGCGCGGTTGAGCGGCTGGCCGGGATCGCGGTCCCGACCCGGGAGGACATGCAGGAAATCGAGATTTCCAGCCGGCTCTATATCGAGAACAGCGCCCGCTACATGACCGCGACGCTGATGTGCAATTCCGACACCGACATGCCGAAGACCACGGCCGTGACATTCATCCTGGCCGGTCACCGCCTGGTCACCGTCCGTTACGATGAGCCGAAGCCGTTTGCCCTGATCGAGCACAAGCTGGCGCGCTCATGCATGCCGGGAATCTCGGGCGAGATGGTGCTGATGGAACTACTTGACGCGGTGATCGACCGCTGCGCCGATATCCTGGAACGCGCTGGCGCTGAGGTGGATCAGGTCTCGCACGACATCTTTGAGCCCGAAAGCGCGCGCCATGGTCATGCCAAGCGGTACTCGCAGATATTGATCGCGATTGGCCGCAAGGGGGACCTGGTCTCCAAGATCCGCGAAAGCCTGGTGTCGATCGGCCGCGTCGTGACCTTCCTGTCGGCGGTGGTGGAAGGCGTCAAATGGTCCAAGGACATGCGCGAGCAGCTCAAGACTATGCAGCGCGACGTCGCCTCGCTGACCGACCACGCGTCCTATCTTTCCAACAAGATCACCTTCACGCTCGACGCCATGCTTGGCGTCGTCAATCTCGAGCAGAACAACATCATCAAGCTGTTCTCGGTGATGGCCGTCGTCTTGATGCCGCCGACGCTGATCGCCTCGATCTACGGCATGAACTTCAAGGCGATGCCGGAACTCGAATGGGCGCACGGCTATCCGATGGCACTCTTCATGATGCTCATGGCAGCAGTGCTGCCATACCTGTTCTTCAGGTGGAAGAAGTGGTTGTAGAGCGCGGTTCCCTGCGGTTCCACACGTGCGAAGATCGGTTCAACTTCACCGCTAAAATTTGAGCAGTGGGCTGAACGAATGATCGAAACTTGTCTGCGATAAATCGCGTCTCAGGCCGCGAGGATCCCATGGTTGAGAAACTCATAAAGTCGCCGCGTAACGTCATCGAGCTGGCGCGCTATCAGCAGAGCCGCGCTGTTGGCAAGGCGCAGGCGTTCTCGACGCGGCTTTGCCGGCACTGCGGCGCGGCGCTGGCGGACGGCGAGAACGAAGACGAGTGTTCGAGCACGTTCAACATCGCGGCGGCCAATCTGCGCATGGCGCAACGAAAATTTCGCGCCGAGTGAGTGGCCGGCTTGCGAGGTGATGTAGGGTGGGCAAAGGCGCATCGCGCCGTGCCCACCGCGTCCTGCGCTGAAAAAAATGGTGGGCACGCTTCGCTTTGCCCACCCTACGACGATCTGGCGGTCGCATCGCCCTAAACATGCTGGCCGCCGTTGATGTGAATCTCTGCGCCGTTCACATACGAACTGGTTTCCGTGCACAGCACATAGATAATCTTGGCGACCTCGTCCGGCGTGCCGAGCCGGTGCATGGGAATCTGCTGCTCGACGATCTTCTCGGTGCCCGGCGACAGGATCGAGGTGTCGATCTCGCCCGGCGCGATCGCGTTGACGCGGACGCCGACGCGGCCGAAGTCGTAGGCCATCTCGCGCGTCAGCGAGGCGAGCGCCGCTTTCGACGTCGCGTAGGCGGCGCCCGCGAAAGGGTGCACGCGCGAGCCCGCGATCGAGGTGACGTTCACCACCGCGCCTCTGGCGTGCTTCAATTCCTCGATCAGGCCGCGCGCGATCATGATCGGCGCGAAGAAGTTGACGTGGAAGACGTGGCTCCAGGTCTCGATGTCAGTGTCCATGGTGCCGAGCCGCCCGCCGCCCGGCGCTTTCGGCGAGATCGCGGCGTTATTGACGAGCGCGTGCAGCTCATCGTTCTCAAGCCGTCTGCGGATCTCGCCAATCGCGCGAACGGTGTCGTCGTGGCTGCCGAGGTCGACCTCGATGTGATCCTCAGGGCCCGCGCCCCACGGGCAGACTTCCGGAAAGGCATGCCGCGAGCAGGTGATGACGCGCCAGCCGGCCGAGGAGAACCGGATCGCGGTGGCATGGCCGATGCCGCGGCTGGCACCGGTCAGAAGCAACGTGCGCCGTGGCGCATTGGATGGAGCGGGCATGCAGGTCTTTCAACTTTGAACGTCGTCGCGTGGCGTTTAGCGTCAGGGATAGAGCCGCACCTTACTCCATGCTTGTCCCGGCGCATCGCGGCGGAATTCGATGCGGTCGTGCAGGCGGAACGGGCGGTCGTGCCAGAATTCGATACGCGAGGGCGTGATGCGCCAGCCGCTCCAGCCCGGTGGGCGCGGCACTTCGCCGATGACATATTTGGCGGCGACCAGTGCGATCGCCTGCTCGAAGGCGAAGCGGCTTTCCAGCGGCTGCGACTGCTTGCTGGCCCAGGCGCCAATTTGTGCCTGCTTCGGCCGCGTGGCGAAATAGGCGTCGGCCTCCTCATCCGTCACCGGCGTCACGTTGCCGCGGATACGGACCTGACGGCGCAACGACTTCCAGTGAAATAGTAAAGCAGCCTTAGGATTTGCGGCGAGTTCGCGGCCTTTCTGGCTGGCGATGTGGCTGTAGAACACGAAACCATCCGCGTCATAGCCCTTCATCAGCACCATCCGGACATCCGGCAGCCCGTCAGCATCGACGGTCGCAAGCGCCATCGCATTGGGATCGTTCGGCTCGGACTTCACGGCTTCCGCAAACCACTCGGCGAACAGCGCAAACGGTTCCTCGGCCGCTGTAAAATCACCCGATGTTAACGGTGTCGGGTGTTTGATGGAGGTCGTGTCCGTCATGGCAGGAGTCCCAGTTGCGTACCCTCGCGTCCCAGCGCGCGTTGCAGCCCGGTTACGGGCACGCCCTATATAGGACATGGGGACGCGTTGGCCTATCCGCGATCGGGCCGGCGCGCGCGGCGATGACGTTGATTTTGATCGGCCTCGGCTCAGGCGGCTGCAGCCTGTCGCGCCCGGACGCCTTCGCCAAGATGAATGCCGCCGACCTTACGGGCGCGCTCGGCAAGCAGGCGGCAACGCCGATGCCGACCGAGAGCGATCTCGCCTTTGCCCGCACCGCCGCTTCCGATGTGCTCACCAAGGGCGACAAGGATTCCAGCCAGCCCTGGGAAAATCCGGAAACCGGCGCGCGCGGCTCCGTGACGCCGCTGTCCCAGGCCTACTCCTCGGAAGATGGCCGCACCTGCCGTGATTTTCTGGCAAGCTATGTCAACGGCCGTTCGGAAAGCTGGCTGCAGGGCGCAGCCTGCAAGGCTGGCCAGGGCCGGTGGGAAATTCACACTATCAAGCCGTGGACGAGGGGCTGAAGCAGCCCGTCCAGCCGTTGCAAAAATGCAACTGGCTACCCAGATGAAGCCAAAGCGGGCGAATTGGCCTAAACTTCGAGAACTGAATTTCCGTGAAGGAGACGTGACGGATGCGCGACCCCTATGAGGTCTTGGGGGTGCCGCGGGGCGCCAGCGCTGCGGCGATCAAGAGTGCCTATCGCAAGCTCGCCAAGAAACATCACCCTGATAACAACAAGAACGATCCGAAGGCGGCTGCGCGCTTTGCCGAGATCAATTCGGCCAACGAGATCATCGGCGACGAGGACAAGCGCAAGCAGTTCGACCGCGGCGAGATCGACGCCGAAGGCAAGCCGCGCTTCCAGGGCTTCCCGGGCGGTGGCCCGCGTGGCCGCGCCAGCGGGCCTGGCGGCTTTGAATACAGCTTCCGCACCGGCGGTGATCCCGGCGGCATGGGCGCGACAGGCTTCGAGGACATCCTCAACAGCATGTTCGGCGGGGCGGCCCGCGGCGCACGTCCCGGCGGCGGCAGGACTTTTGAATTCGACACCGGCGGGATCGGCCTCGATCTCGATCTGAACGTCTCGATGTCCGTGTCGCTGGAAGAGTCCGTCAAGGGCGGGGAGAAGCGTGTGCGCCTGCCCACTGGCAAGGAGCTCAACGTCAAGATTCCCGCAGGCGTCACCGCCGGCCAGCAGATCCGGCTGAAGGGACAAGGCGAAACCGCGCCGGGCCATCCGCCGGGTGACCTGCTGATCACGATCAGCATCGCGCCGCACCCGTTCTTCAAGGTCGACGGCAGCGATCTGCGCCTCGATTTGCCCATCACGCTCTATGAAGCCGTGCTGGGCGGCAAGGTGCGTGTCCCGACCCTCGGCAGCGCTGTCGAACTGTCGATCCCGAAAAACACCAGCGGCCGCACCTTCCGCCTCAAGGGCAAGGGCCTGCCCAAGCCGGGGGGAACCGGGGACCTGTTCGTCACCACCCGAATTATCTTGCCCGACGGGAACGACAGCGATCTTGAGGCATTGATGGAGCGGTGGCGCCATAGCCACCCCTACAACCCACGCAGCGATTTGGGCTGAGTTGGCCTGATTCGCGGCGGTGATTTTGTGTGGAACTGACAACGGGGTTCCGAGCCGGAGGTTCCCGATAAAGCGCGCTTCTTTCCAGGAAAATCAAAGGGTTCCCGGAAAAAGGGGCGGCCTCGAAAGGGGGACCAGCGCGGTACCAAACCCCGATCGAGGCCGCTTGCGCCGATCGGCGGATCGAGCGCCACTCATTTTCGCGTGATCACCCGGTGCATTAATGAGACCGGCTGGTGGTTTCATTCCAGATTATTGATGTCAGAATTGGGACAAGGGGAACCTGAGGTTCCTGTCACCCCTTCTTTTCCATCTGATCGTAGACCGCCTGGGCAACCTGGTTCAGACGCGTCCGGTCGGCGCCGGTAGAAACCACCGCGTAGATGATCCCGTCATCAGCCCAGAACAGGGTGCTTTCCCGGCCATCCGCTGCGAAGCGCATCTGCGTCGCCTCGGCGTCGGATTTTGCGGTGTAGATTGTGAAGCGTTCGCCCGAGGCGCTCTCATACATCATGAAGGACGCCGGCTTGCCGGAACTCGGCAGCAGCCGCCCGCCGACGAGTTTCAATCCGGCTCCGCTCAGTTCCGGCGCCCGGACCACCCAGCCGCAGCGCTTGGTCAACCACTGCTGCAGATGGCCGCGCTCGCTGCCAGGCACCTCGACGGGATGGCGGACTTCGACAACGTAGAGCCGGTGCGCGTCGATCGCATGTGCCGTGAAATTCTGGAGAACCGAGGGGGTGGCCGTGGCATCGCGCGCGAACCAACCGACGCCGCCGCCGACAATGAACGCCGCCAGCGTGGCCGCAACTGCGCCATACACCCACCTGCGCGGGGCGCGCACCAGCCGCTCGATCTCAAGCCGCTTCGGCACCGCTTCGTCGGCGATCGAATCGTACCTCGCATGCAGCACTTCCGCCATCGCGCGCCACGAGTGCACCCGCGCGGCATCATCGGGATGCGTCGCGAGCCACGCCTCGACATCGCTACGGCGTTCCGCCGGCAGCTCGCCGTCGACATAAGCATGCAGCTCGTCTTCGGTGACGGGGATGTTGCGATCGGTCATTGTCGTCGTCTCTATCTATTCCTAATCCAGCGCCTGTTCTCTGATCCGCCTGTACATCACGCTTTCATCATTTCACCCGCCGCAGCGCCGTGCGCTCGCCCTCTAAAGAAGCTTTGACATGCGCGCGTGCACGGGCAAGCCGGGACATTACGGTGCCGATCGGCACGCCCTGGATGTCGGCGACCTCCCGGTAGCTCAGCCCTTCCAGCATCACGAGCAGCAGCACCGAGCGCTGCTCTTCCACCAGCGTTGACAGCGCGCGGGCGATGTCGCGGCCCTCCGCCTCGGTGCCGCTGGCGTCCGGGTTGTTGTCCGACAGCGGCATGAATTGCGGCCGCCGCGCCAGCGAGCGCCGCCGGTTCTTGTTCAGATTGGTCAGGATCGTATAGAGCCAGCTCCTGACGTCACCGCCGAGAAACAGCCGTTCCGAACGGAGCGCGCGCACCAGGGTGTCCTGCACCAGATCGTCGGCGATGTCGGCATCGCGCGCGAGCGCGCGGGCATAGCGGCGGAGCGCCGGGATCATGGCTTCGACACTTTGACGAAACGCGCTCATCGGCACCAGTTGCAAGAGTTGTCGGGCGCGAACGCCTTATCTAGCATAACACCCAATCGCCGCGTCTATTCCGGCCATTGAGGCCTAGCCGAAACAGCGTTAATCGGAAAGCCGATTTAGGCTCGACCGCGGTGCAGTGCTGGTGTACCCCCAAGCCGCACAGGAAGCTCGATTGGAAACCGGATGTCGCAAAAATCAGGTCTGATGCAGGGCAAGCGCGGGGTGATCCTCGGCGTCGCCAACAACCGCTCGATCGCCTGGGGCATCGCCAAGGCATGCCACGATGCGGGTGCGGAAATCGCGCTCACCTGGCAGGGTGATGCGCTGAAGAAGCGGGTCGAGCCGCTGGCCAAGGAGCTGAACGGCCTCTTGCTCGGCCATTGCGACGTCACCGATGCGGCGACCATCGACGCGGTGTTCGACGTTCTGAAGGAGAAGTGGGGCAAGATCGACTTCGTGGTCCATGCCATCGCCTTCTCCGACAAGGACCAGCTCGACGGCCGCTATCTGGAGACGACGCAGGACAATTTCACCAAGAGCATGCTGATCTCCTGCTACTCGCTGACCGCGATCGCGCAGCGCGCCGAGAAGCTGATGACCGATGGCGGCTCGATCCTGACGCTGACCTATTACGGCGCCGAGAAGTGGATGCCGCATTACAACGTGATGGGGGTCGCGAAGGCGGCGCTGGAGGCCAGCGTGCGCTATCTCGCCGCCGACCTCGGCGAGAAGAGCATCCGCGTCAACGCGATCTCCGCTGGCCCCATCAAGACCCTCGCCGCCTCCGGGATCGGCGACTTCCGCTACATTCTGAAGTGGAACGAGTACAACGCGCCGCTGCGCCGCACCGTCAGCATCGAAGAAGTCGGCGACAGCGCGCTGTATCTTTTGTCGGACCTGTCGCGCGGCGTCACCGGCGAAGTGCATCACGTCGATTCCGGCTATCACGTCGTCGGCATGAAGCGGCCCGACGCGCCGGACATCTCGCTCTCGAATTCGGCGAGCAAGGAATAGCCTGACACTCCGATGCCCGCGCCCGTGATCTACTACATCCGCCACGGCGAGACGTCATGGAACGCGGAAGGCAGGCTCCAGGGCACGCGGGACATTGCGCTGAACGATCTCGGCCGGCGGCAGGCGGTCCATGCCGGCAACATCCTTGCCGATCTTCTCAAGCGCGACGGTCGCGACACCTCGGCGCTGCCGTTCGTCGCAAGCCCGCTCGGTCGTGCGCGGGCGACGATGGAATTGGTGCGCGGCGTCCTAAAACTTCCGCCGCAAGGATATGCCCTCGACGATCGCCTGCGTGAGATCGCATACGGCGTGTGGGAGGGCTCGACGCTGGCCGAGATGCAGGCGGCCGATCCCGTGCTGTATGGCAAGCGGCTGACCGCGAAGTGGACGATGGCGCCCGAAGGCGGGGAGACCTATGCCGAGGTGCAGCAGCGGATGCGCGACTGGTACGATTCTCTTAGCGCCGATACCGTCGCGGTGGCCCATGGCGGCACGGCGCGGGCGCTGATGGTGGCGCTCGGCATCGAGACGCCGCAGAGCGCCGCCGACCTTCTGATCGAGCAGGGCGCCGTCTATGTGTTCCGCGACGGGGGGCTTAAGAAGTATAGTTAAGGGCGACAACGCCGACATTCCGGGGCGCCCGAAGGGCGAACTAGGGTGCGCCCCTTGCGCACCCGAGAACCTCGAGATTCCCCGGTGTGCAATTGCACACCTGAGGTCTGGTCCTTCGGATCATCCCGGAATGACGGTCTACGCGTTTGACCGCCGTGCAGCCCCGCGTTAGGACACGCTATGTCCCACAACACCTTCGGCCACCTGTTCCGCGTCACGACCTTCGGCGAGAGCCATGGGGTCGCGATCGGCTGCGTCGTCGATGGCTGCCCGCCGCTGATCCCGCTGACGTCAGAAGACATCCAGCACGATCTCGATCGCCGCCGTCCCGGACAGTCGCGCTTCACCACCCAGCGCCAGGAGCCGGATGCGGTAAAGATCCTGTCCGGCGTGATGACGCATCCCGAGACCGGCGTGCAGGTGACGACGGGAACGCCGATCGCGCTATTGATCGAAAATACCGACCAGCGCTCCAAGGACTATTCCGAGATCAAGGACAAGTTTCGTCCCGGTCACGCCGACTTCACCTATGAGGCCAAGTACGGCCTGCGTGATTATCGCGGCGGCGGCCGCTCGTCGGCCCGCGAGACCGCGACCCGCGTCGCCGCCGGCGCCATCGCGCGAAAGATCCTGTCCGGCGTGAAGGTGCGCGGCGCGCTGGTCCAGATGGGGCCGCACAAGATCGACCGCGACAAATGGGACTGGGACGAGGTCGCGCGCAATCCGTTCTTCTGCCCCGACAAGGACAAGGCCGCGTTCTTCGAGCAGTATCTCGACGGCATCCGGAAGGCCGGCTCCTCAATCGGCGCCGTTATCGAAGTGGTGGCGGAAGGCGTGCCGGCGGGGTGGGGCGCGCCGATCTATGCCAAGCTCGACGGTGATCTCGCGGCGGCGATGATGAGCATCAATGCCGTGAAGGGTGTCGAGATCGGCGCGGGCTTTGCGGCTGCCGAATTGTCGGGCGAGGAAAACGCCGACGAGATGCGGACCGGCAACGAGGGCACGCGCTTTTTGTCGAACAATGCCGGCGGCGTGCTCGGCGGCATCTCGACGGGCCAGCCGGTGGTGGTGCGCTTTGCCGTGAAGCCGACCTCTTCGATCCTCTCGCCGCGCAAGACCGTCGACCGCTCGGGCGCCGACACCGATATCATGACCAAGGGCCGCCACGACCCCTGCGTCGGCATCCGCGCCGTGCCGGTGGGCGAGGCGATGATGGCATGCGTGCTGGCCGATCACTTCCTGCGCCATCGCGGTCAGGTGGGCGGGTAGGACGCGGCTTCCTTCACTGCATGGCATCCGCGATCTTTTCCGCCGCCATCAGGGTCGGGAAGTTGGTGTTGGCGCACGGCACCACCGGGAAGATCGAAGCGTCGACCACCCGCAGACCCTGCACGCCTTTGACCCGGCCTTGGGTGTCGACGACCGCCATCGGATCGTCCGGCCGGCCCATCCGGCATGAGCAGGAAGCATGCCAGACGCCGATCGCCGCCTTGCGCACGAAGGCTTCGAGCGCGTCGTCGTCGCTCATGACCTGATCGAACGTGAAGCCTTCGACGATGAAATTGTCGATCATGAAGTGACGCAGCGCCGCCGGCCCATCCATCAGCGTGGCGGCAATGGCGGTGAGGATCCTGTTCTTGGTGTTGACGACGCCGATCTTGCGCACGCGATCGGAATAAGAGGCCGGGAACGGCTTGTCAGTGACAGCCTTGAGCGGGGCGCTCATCTGCAGCGCCGCCATCTTGCGGAAGCCGCTCATCAGGCGGTCGAGATCGCGCCTGTCGGACAACAGGTTGAACTCGACAATCGGCTCTGTCCGCGGGTCGCGCGAAGCGAGTCTTACCTGCCCGGTTTCCGAGTAGGTCTTGTTGACGAAGGTGAGCAGCGAGGCGATCTGCTCGCCGACCGAATGCCAGGCCGACTTGGTGAGAACGGCGACGAACATGTCGCCGGCCGGTGTGCCTGGGAGCCCCGAGGAGTAGCGCAGTCCCATCTGGATGTGGCGTCTGGTGTGCTCGTTCATGCGTGCGCCACGACGAACGAAGGATGACAACGCGATCGATGGATGATCCATCAGACGCTGGCCCACGCCCGCGAGGCCCATCACGACCGGAATGCCCATTTCCTTCAGATGCCCGACCGGCCCAATGCCGGCGCGCAAGAGATGTGCGGGCGAGTGTATGGCACCACAGGAGAGGATGACCTCGCGCCCGCGGAACTCCTGTTCGCGGCCATCCACCAGCGCCTTTACGCCGACACATTGCGTGCCCTCGAACAGCAGCTCCTTGACCTCTGTGTCGGTCGATATCGTCAGGTTGGCGCGCTTGCGTGTCTCGCGGTCGAGATAGCCCATGGCGGCCGAGACACGTTGCTCGTCCTGATTGGAATGTGTCACCGGAAAATAGCCGTCGACGAACTCACCGTTCTGGTCGGGCAGGAACGCATAGCCGGCGAGCTTGCAGGCTTCGCCCATCGCTTGCGAATGGCGTGTCCAGTGCTGGTGCGGAATGCGGCGGACAGGGATACGGCCGTCCTTGCCATGGAACGGCCCGTCGAAATCGAGGTCACGCTCGACTTTCTTGAAATAGGGGAGCACCTCGTTCCAGTTCCAGCCCGCAGCTCCTCGGGCCTCCCACTCCTCGTAATCGGTCGGCGCGCCGCGGTTCGCCATCTGTCCGTTGATAGAAGAGCCGCCGCCCAACACGCGCGCCTGCTCATATTTTCGCAACGGCGGGCGGCTCTCGTCCGGGTTGTTGTGGCTGATGACCTGGGTCGTGACCTTGAGCTCGGTCCAATGGAAGCGCGGATCAAAATAAGCCAGTCCCGAGTAGCTGTCGCGGATCTCGGGCGGCTCGTTGCCCGGCGGCGTATCCTGGCCTGCTTCGCAGAGCAGGACTTTGTTAGCGCTTCTGGCGGAGAGCCTGTGGGCCATGACCGAGCCTGCTGATCCGCCGCCGACGATGATGAAGTCGTACACTTTGACGTTTCCCCTTATTTTTGCTGCGTAAAGCTAGCGCAGCTCCGTCGTTGGGTCACGTCGGCTGTCGTGGCAGCGCGCTTGACGTTTCACGAAGTTGCACGGCAAATATCACGTCATGAATGTCTCGGAACTGCAGAAGCTGAACGACTGGCTGGTCGACGGCGGCAGGCCGGCGACCAGCCCGAGCCGATTTATGGCCGAGTGCTGCGAGCGAATGGTCGCGGCCGGCCTGCCGCTGTGGCGCGTCGGCGTCTTCGTCCGCACGCTGCATCCCGAAATCTACGGGCGCAGTTTCATCTGGAAGCCGGGTGTCGAGGTCGAAGTCGGCAAGGTCCATCACGATATCCTGGAGTCGCCGGATTTTCACCGCAGCCCGCTGATCATCGTGTTCCAGCAGGGGGTGGAAGTTCGAGCCCGGGCCGATGATCCCCAAAGCGGGCGCTTTCCGATCATCGACGAACTTCGCGCCGAAGGCGTCACCGATTATGTCGCGCTGCCGCTGCCTTTTCTCGGCGGTACGGTGAACGCAACCAGTTGCACCACCAAACAGCCGGGTGGCTTCACGGACGAGCAGTTGGCGGCACTGCGCAGCCTCGCAAAGCCGCTCGCGCGCGTGGTCGAGATCTTTAGTTTGAACCGCATGGCGGCGAGCCTGCTCGACACCTATGTCGGCAACAGCGCCGGCGAGCGGATCATGGGTGGACAGATCAGGCGCGGCCACACCGAGACGATGAATGCCGCGATCTGGCTCTCCGATCTGCGCGGATTCACGGCTCTATCGGACCGGCTGCCGGCCGAGACCGTCGTCGACATTCTGAACCAGTATTTCGATTGCCAGGTCACGGCGATCAATAAGCATGGCGGCGACGTGCTGAAGTATATGGGCGACGGGCTGCTTGCGGTGTTTCCGATCGACGAATATGTCGGCGACGAGCAAGTAGTTTGCTCGCATGTGCTGGAGGCTGCCCACGAATCCCGCGCCAGCGTTGCCAGCCTGAACTATCCGGTCGGCGATACCGTCGAACGTTTTCGTTTCGGCCTCGCCCTGCATGTCGGACGAATTCTCTACGGCAATATCGGCGGCGGCAACCGGCTCGACTTCACCTGCATCGGGCCGGCGGTGAATCTCGCGGCCAGGCTGGAAAAGATCGCAAGTCAGACCAACCGAACGATTGTCGCGTCTGAAGGCTTTGCCGGCATCTGCCGGGGAAGGTGGAGCGATCTCGGCGAGTTTCCGGTCGCCGGTTTTTCCAAGACTGCGCGCGTCTATGGCCTGGCGGACGAGACGTCGGAGGCTCAGAGAGCCTGATTAGGTTCAGTCGATCGCCTGGAGTCCACCTCTCTCCGGCGCGGAGAGGACGGATTGCGCCTGGCGATGCGAAGCAGTGCAAGCCGGGCGAGGGGTGCGGCGCTCACTGAGACCGTAACCCGGTTCTGTGCGTCAAGTTCTAGGCCGTGTACTCATTTAGCGGCTGGGCGCCTGATGTCCGCTCAACCTTCGACAGCAGCGGAAAAACGGACATCTCCCGAGGTCGCAAGAGGGCCAGAAGCGGCCATTCCGGTTATCCCGTCTTCGGCAGCGTACCCGGGTTCATTCGGGCAATCCCGCCCTCCGAAGGCCCTCAATCAGCAGCTTCGAGTTCGATTGCCCACCCCGAGCGATGTACCCAGATATTGTAAAGGTGGGATCGGTCTCAAGCAGACGCGCCGCCGCCTTACGCGCCTCAGCGTCGCGTCCGAGATGGGCGAAGGCGGACGCGAGACAGCGGTAAGCTGTCGAAAAGAAGGGGTTCTGACTTAGGGCTTTCTTCCCTGCGGCGATGGCCTCGTCAAACCGACCAAGCTCGATGAAGGCATACCCCATCCCGGTAATCGACCGGTGCAGCAGCGGGTCTACCGGGCTCATGCGAATGGCGCGTTCGAAGCTCCGGATCGCTTCCTCCGGCAGCCCCGCAATCTTATAGACCCAGCCTCTGCAGTACCATGCGGCATATGAATTGGGGTTGAGCGCGACCGCCCGGTCTGCCATCTCGATCTCACTTTCACAATCACCGACCATGAACGCCGAGATGACGCTAGCCCTTGCTAATGTGTCCGGGTCACCATCGTCGACGCTTAATGCCAGGCGAAGAAGCCGAACTGCTTCCTTGCGCTCGAATTGAGGATCGATAGCGTAGCCCCAAATGACGCTTAGCATGTGACAGAGACCTGCCAGAGCCGCGACTGGGCCGAACCGAGGGTCTAGCTCCAAAGCGCGATGCGCCAGCCGTAGCGCCTCGGCCACCCCTTCGCGGCTCGCTACGTAATACTGCTGCATGGCTCGGAGATAACAATCATAGGCGGTGAGGTTCTCCGGTCGCCGCCGTGCCGCCATCGCAATTTCTGTTTGACGCAATCTTGGCTCAATGGCCGAGACAACGGCGATGGTTACTTCGTCCTGAAGAGCAAAAACGTCGGTTAGGTCACGCTCGAACCTGTCCGCCCAAATGTGCGCGTCCGTCACCGCATCAATCAACTGCCCTGTGATGCGAACTTTCCCAGACGCCTTGCGCACAGACCCCTCAAGGACGTAGCGCACGCCGAGCCTGCGTCCGACCTCCTTGATATCGACGGCTTTGCCTTTGAAGGTGAAACTCGAATTGCGAGCGATCACAAACAACCATTTGAACCGCGAAAGCGCGGTGATGATCTCCTCAACCATTCCGTCCGCAAAATAGTCCTGATCGGGATCGCCGGACATGTTCTCGAACGGCAGCACGGCGATCGACGGCTTGTCGGGGAGCGTCAGAGCTTGCGTGCTCCGACAGACGGCTCTATCGGCACTGCCGCAGAACCGCCCGCATTTATCCTCAACCGCCACGCGCGCATCGGCTCAGCAATGTTTTTTAGGTTCTGCGAGCCCATGTCCTCAAAGGCAACATCGACCTTGCCGCGGATTTGACGTTGCGCGTCGTCCGAGATGCAGACCCCGCCGGGCTCCGCGATCCCTTCAAGGCGGGCGGCGATGTTAACGCCGTCGCCAAAGATATCGTTTTCATCGACGATGATGTCACCGATGTGGATGCCAATGCGAAATTCGATCCGCTTGACCTGTGGCACCGTGGCATTTTGCTCAGCCATGCCGCGCTGGACCTCAATGGCGCAGCGCACCGCATCTACGACACTGCCGAACTCAGCCAGCACGCCATCGCCCGTGTGCTTGACGACCTTGCCACGATGTTCGCTGATCTTGGGATCAGCTAGTCCACGCAGACGCTCCCTCAGCCGGACGTGTGTCCCTTCCTCGTCCAAGCCGGTCAGGCGACTATATCCCGCCACATCAGCCGCAAGGATAGCTGCAAGCCGCCGTTCAACGCGATTGTCGGTCAAAACGGCCTCCCGAGATCGGTCGATCCGTCGGACATATCAAAGCATAGGCGTTGCCCTTGGGCTAGGGGCCAATGTCCGCTTCGGGTCAAAAGCGGAGATGGAGGCGAACGCGGACCGACGTCCGGTTCACCTGCGACAGCCGACGCGACGACCACTAAGTGCCACGAACGGACTTGTAAGAGTCCTCGAGGTTGACAATCCATGGGATTGGTAGGGGCTGGGCAAGCGGGGTGGGTGCCGCTCCACTTGTCCTGTTAGACCGGACTGTTATCGTGGCACGAGATCCGGCAAAAGGGGGAGCTCGTGGCCCTGTCCTCGACGTTCGTTTCCTCAAGCGGCGATGGGTATGAGCGACAAATGGGAAGGTGGAGCCGGCGCTTGGCGGCGCTCTTCCTAGATTTTTCCGGATGTTGCGACGGCGAATCTATTTTGGACGCCGGTTGCGGAACCGGCGCTCTGACGTCGGTCATCTTGAAGCGCACGAAGACTTCCCAAGTTACCGGGATCGATTTTTCAGGCGCCTATATTGATCACGCAAGGCGGGCAGCGTTGGAGAGCCGCGCCCAATTCGAAGTTGGCGATATTTGCGCACTGCCGTACGGCAATGCGTCCTTCGACCGTGTGCTGTCATTGCTGGTCCTGCACTTTGTCCCGGACACTTCCAAGGCTGTTGCCGAGTTGCGTCGCGTCGCTCGTCCTGGTGCGACCGTCGGTGCGGCCGTTTGGGATGCTCGCGGTGGCTTTGTGGCCGCTCGCATCTTCATGGATTCGGCTGCGGCCCTTTATCCGAGCGGCAATCAGATGCGAGCGCTCAGCAATACGAGGCCAATGACACGGCCCGGCGAATTGGCGGAAGCATGGCGAGCGGGCGGCCTCCTAGACGTGCGTGACACGATGCTTACGATTAGAATGGATTTCGCATCGTTTGACGATTATTGGAAACCCTATGAGGGCAAAGATGGTCCTGGTGCCCAGTACATGGCAAGTCTCGACACCCGGCAAAAGGACCGTCTACGCGATGTAGTTCGCGCGGCCTATCTTGATGGCGAACGTGATGGACCTCGATCATACGCGGCGACTGCGTGGGCAGTAAAAGGAATCGTACCCGCATAACGTCCGCTTCGGGTCAAAAGCGCCGTTCGGAAGATCGTTCGGCTGCTTCGGTTTTGCCCCGAAAAGCCGACGATCAAAGAGCCAGATCGGACTTCGCTTTCGGGCCCAGGCTGTGTGAAAACGCTCTGTTTGCTGTGATTCGCGCGATAAGATTCCCTGCGATTTGCGGGGCATCCGATGAAACGCTTTGTTGAAGGGTTAGATCGCGGGCAGAGCACCCTGTTTCCGGCGTCGCTCGATGACTATGTGACCAAGGATAATCCGGTGCGAGCGGTCGACGTGTTCGTCGACAGTCTTGATCTCGACAAGCTGGGGTTCATCGGTGTTCAGCCACTCGACACTGGCCGCCCCAGCTATCACCCCCGCACTATGCTCAAGCTCTACATCTACGGCTATCTT
>NZ_JAGKJK010000023.1 GCF_020329435.1 Bradyrhizobium hereditatis
CGGAACCAGGCGATCAGCGCCTCCGGCTCGCTCGCCACCTTGGCCTCGCGCAAAATCTTGCCGTTGGCATCAACAACACACACGCTCGAGCATTCCAATGACACGTCGATTCCGGCATAGTGGTTCATGGTCGTCTCTCCTCGATGCTTGGAGCGAGGTCCGTCCTCGACTCCGTTTACACCATCAGTGTGAGGGACGACCGCCTCCCAAGCCAGCCGCGCGACGCGCGCTACCACATTGCGCCGTAGCTAGCGCGGCTGGCTTGGGAGGCCTCGGGGCCCGTTACCCCATCTACGGGTTCACGATTTCAACAGAGAGAAGAGCATGACAACGCCCCTCGCCGCCAAGATCGCCCGCGAATACGGCACGCCGTGCGCCGTGATCGACATGGACCGGGTCGAACGCAACATCGCCCGGGTCCAGGTCGCTTGCGACAAGGCCGGCGTCGCCAACCGGCCGCACATCAAGACGCACAAGAGCCCGATGCTGGCGCAGATGCAGGTCGCGGCGGGCGCGAAGGGCATCACGTGCCAAAAGCTCGGCGAAGCCGAGGTGATGGCGGAGGCCGGGATCGACGATATCCTGATCAGCTACAATCTGATCGGCGAGGAGAAGATGGCCCGCCTCGCTGCGCTGCAGGCCAAGGCCACCATGACAGTCGCCGCCGACAATTCGGTCGTCGTCGCCGACCTGCCGAAAGCCGCTGCTGCATCCGGGCGCACGCTCAACGTCGTGGTGGAATGTGACACGGGCCGCAAGCGCGCCGGTGTCGAAACGCCGGCCGAGGCGATTGCACTTGCCCGTGAGATCGCTGGCTCCAAGGGACTGCAGTTTGCAGGCTTCATGCTCTACCCAACCGAGACCGGCTGGGCCGAGGCGCAAAAGTTTTTCGACGAGGCGCTGGCCGGCGTCCGCGCGCATGGGCTTGATGCTGCGATGGTTTCAACCGGCGGCTCGCCGAACCTGAAGAACCTCGGCAAGCTCAAGGGCGCGACCGAGCATCGGCCTGGCACCTATATCTATAATGACCGCATGCAGGTCGCTGCCGGCGTCGCCGAATGGGATGATTGCGCGCTCAACATCTACTCCACGGTGGTCAGCCGCGCTGGGCCAGAGCGCGGCATTCTCGACGCCGGCTCGAAAACGCTGACCTCGGATCCGGGCGGCGGGCTCGACGGTTACGGGCTGATCCTGGAGCATCCGGAAGCCAAGATCGCGCGCTTTGCGGAAGAGCACGGCTTTCTCGACCTTACCCGCAGCAACACGCGGCCCAATGTCGGTGACGTCGTGCGGATCGTGCCCAACCATGTCTGCGTCGTCGTCAACATGATGGACGAGGTGGTAATGGTGCGCGGCGAGGAGATCATCGGCACGCTGCCGGTCGCGGCAAGGGGGAAGTTGCGGTAGCGCCCAACATCATCGAGGATTCGTAGGATGGGTAAAGCGCAGCGAAACCCATCATCCATCAGCTCGGCAATTCCCGATGGGTTTCGCTCCGCTCTACCTATCTTACGAATTGAGCCACTTCAACGCGCCGCGCCCCGCGGCCGCTCCCGTGGCAAAGGACGCCTGCAAGAGATAGCCACCTGTCGGCGCTTCCCAGTCCAGCATCTCACCCGCCGCGAACACGCCGGGCAAGCGGCGGAGCATGAAAGCGTCGTCGACTTCGTCAAACGATATCCCGCCGGCCGTCGAAATCGCGCGAGCGATCGGCGCGACACCGTTGAGCTGCACCGGCACCGCTTGGATCAAACGGGCCAAATCGGCGGGAGGAAGCGAAGCTAGCGTCATCCGCGATGCCTTGGCGGCCTCCTGCAAGAGGCCGATCGCGACGGGTGAAAGATTTGCCGCCTTGCGCAGAAAATTTGAGAAAGACTGCTTGCCCTTTGCAGTCGACAATTTCGTCGTCAGTTCGCCGACATCCACGTCAGGACGCAGGGCGATATTAAGCGTGGCTTTTCCATCACGCAGGATCGCCTCGCGCAATGCGGCTGACAGCGCGTAGATTGCGCCACCTTCGATGCCAGTGCGGGTGATGATGGCTTCTCCGCGAACGCCGTGCCTGCCGAATGCCAGAGCCACGCCCTTGAGCGGCTGGCCTTCAAAACGTTCGCGGAAAATATCCGACCAAGAGACAGTGAAGCCGGAATTTGCCGGCCTGAGTGGCGATATCTTCACGCCTCTCGCCGAAAGGATCTCCGCCCACGCGCCATCGGAGCCGAGCCGCGGCCAGCTTGCACCGCCGAGCGCGAGCACCGTTGCATCGGCATCGATGATGCGCGAGCCGCCCGGCGATTGAAAACACAAGTGGCCCTGCTCGTCCCAGCCGGTCCAGCGGTGACGCAGCTTCAACTTTACGCCCATCGTATCCAGCCGCCGCAGCCAGGCTCGTAGCAAGGGCGACGCCTTGAAGGCTTTTGGGAACACGCGGCCACTGGAACCGACAAAGGTTTCCTGCCCCAGCACCTCGCTCCAGTCGCGCAAGGCCTGCGACGGAAATGCTTCGATCGCGGCTTTCAGATGCGGCGTTGCCTCGCGGTAACGGGCAAGAAATGCGGGCAACGGCTCGCTATGGGTAAGGTTGAGCCCGCCTCGCCCGGCCATCAGGAATTTGCGGCCGGCCGACGGCATCGCGTCATAGACGGTGACGGCGGCACCGCCCTGCGCGAGCACTTCGGCTGCCATCAGGCCGGCGGGGCCGGCGCCGATGATGGCGACGTGTTGTGAAGTCGTAGGCATGGTGTGAGTGTAGGCCGAATTGGCCGCCACAATAACAGTCGTCATGCCCGGGCTTGACCCGGGCATCCACGTCAACTTCGGGCGGTGACAGAGACGTGGATGGCCGGGTCAAGCCCGGCCATGACGAGAGAATGTAACCGACGCAACGGCGCTTACAACTTGATCCCCGCCCGCGCCGCGGCCTGCGCGACATACTTCTGCGTCTGCTCGAACGCGCCCTGCAGTGCCTTGGCGTTGGAAGTGTCGCTGATCTCCGCAAAATGCGCCGCGATCGCGTCCGGCGTCCATTCCGACTCCGGCAGGTTGATGCCTTCGGTCTCGATGATCTTGATCACCGCGAAGGAGCCGGCGCCCGCGCCCATGATGGTGCGGGTTGGCGCGTCCTCGCTGAGCAGATATTCCACCGCCGGCGTGATCGCCTCGGGCTTCATCAAGGCCAGCGCCTGCGGCGGCAACAGCTCTTCCGTCATCCGGGTCGCAGCCGTCGGCGAGATCGTGTTCACGCGGATGTTGTTCTTGCGGCCCTCCTCGGCCAGCACGTTCATCAGGCCGACCATGCCGGCCTTGGCCGCGCCGTAATTGGCCTGGCCGAAATTGCCGAACAGGCCGGACGACGAGGTGGTGACGACGATGCGTCCGTAATTGCGATCGCGCATGCCGGCCCACACCGCCTTGCAGCAATAGAAAGTGCCGACGAGATGGACGTCCAGCACCTTCTGAAAATCTGCGACTTCCATCTTGCCGAAGGATTTGTCGCGCAGGATACCGGCATTGGCGCACAAGAGATCGACGCTGCCCCATTCCTTGGTGGCGCGCTCGACCATGGCGGAGACCTGCTCAAAATTCGAGACGTCGGCGCCGTCGGCCATCGCGGTGCCGCCCGCTTTACGGATTTCCTCGACCACGGCTTCGGCCGGCGACAGCGAGCCGCCGGTGCCGTCACGCGCGCCGCCGAAATCGTTGACCACCACTTTGGCGCCGCGGCTCGCCAGCCCCAGCGCATGCGCCCGTCCAAGACCATTGCCCGCGCCGGTGACGATTGCGACGCGTCCGTCAAACCCGATTGCCATGAGTGGAATTCCCGGATTCTCGTCATGCCCCGGGGCCTGCCCCGACTTGATCGGGGGTGACCAGGGCATCCATCAAAATGAAGGGCTTTTTGAGCAGTGATGGATTGCCGGGTCAAGCCCGGCAATGACGGCAGCGGTCAGTTGAAATAGATCAGGCCAATCCAGTCAGCGACCAAGGCCGGCTTTTCCTCGCCCTCGATCTCGACGGTGACGTTGGTGCGCGACAGCAGCTCTTTCGGCTTGCGCAACTTTGCTTCCGCGAGCGTAAACCGGCCGCGGACGCGCGAGCCGGCCCGCACCGGGGAGAGGAAGCGCAGCTTGTCAAAACCGTAATTGACGCCCATCGACGTGCCCTCGATGACCGGCATCACCTCATAGGACATGATGCTCATCAAGGACATCGTCAGGAAGCCGTGCGCGATGGTGTTGCCGAACGCGGTTTCCTTTTTCGCCCTTTCAGGATCGACGTGGATGAACTGATGGTCCTCGATCACGTCGGCATAGACGTTGATCCTGTTTTGGTCGATCAGGTGCCACGACGATACGCCGATCTCCTTGCCGACCATGGCCTGATAGGCCGATAGCGAGACCGGCGGCTTCTTCCAGACTTCGTTCATTCGTTAAGTCTCCAGCCCGGCGGTCCGCACCTTCTGCAGCTCCGGGAATTCTTCTTCGCGGAACTCGGCGCCGCGCAACGCATCGCTGCGATTATTCTCTTGTTCAAGCCGGCGCAACTGCACGCGGCGGATCTTGCCGGAAATCGTCTTCGGCAGTTCCGTCACCAGCTCGATCTTCCTGATGCGCTTGAACGGGGCGAGCCTTGTGTGCAGATGCTTGAAGATGGAGAGCGCCGTCTCCGGCGAACGCTCCACGCCCGATGTCAGCAGCACATAGGCCTTGGGGATGGCGAGCCTGATCGGATCGGGGCTTGGAACGACCGCGGCTTCCGCAACCTGCTCATGCTCCAGCAAAACGCTTTCCAGCTCGAACGGGCTGATGCGGTAATCGGAAGATTTGAAGACGTCGTCGGAGCGGCCGACGAAAGTGAGGTAGCCCTCATCATCCGCAAACACGACGTCGCCCGATCGGTAGAGATCGCCGTCTGCCCCGCTCAATTTGCCGTCCTCTCCTTGATAGCCCTGCATCAGGCCGGCGGGACGGTCGGCGCCCAGCAGCAGCGTCACCTCGCCCTCCTTGGTGATGTTACCGTCGATATCGGTAATCTGCACGCGATAGCCCGGCAGCGGGCGGCCCATCGAACCGATCTTGACCTTCTGGCCCGGAGAATTGCCGGCGAGCGCGGTGGTTTCGGTCTGACCGTACCCGTCGCGGATAGTGAGGCCCCACGCCGCCTTCACCTGATCGATCACTTCCGGGTTGAGCGGCTCGCCGGCGCCGCAGGCCTCGCGCAGGCTGACCTTGAAATCGGCGAGCTTCTCCTGAATGAACAGCCGCCACACCGTCGGCGGTGCGCACAGCGTGGTGACGCCGCAGCGGCCGATCGTTGCGAGCAACGCCTTGGCGTCGAAGCGCGGCTGGTTGACCACGAAGACGGTAGCCGCTGCATTCCACGGCGCGAAGAAACAGCTCCAGGCATGCTTGGCCCAGCCCGGCGAAGAAATGTTGAGATGCACGTCGCCCGGCTGCAGGCCGAGCCAGAACATCGTCGAGAGGTGGCCAACCGGATAGCTGCGCTGACTGTGCCGCACCAGCTTTGGCTTGGCCGTGGTGCCCGAGGTGAAATAGAGCAGCATCGGGTCGTCGGCGTTGGTCGGTCCATCCGGCGCAAATGCTTCGGAAGCACTCGCCGCTTCCTCGAAAGGTAGCCAGCCATCGTGCTTCGTCGTCGCGCCGACCACGATCCGCACCAGTCTGTCGCCTCCGATGCCGGCAAATTTTGTTACTTGATCTTGCGTGGCGACCACCGCCCTCGCCTTGCCGCGGTCGAGCCGGTCGCGCAGTTCGTCAGGCGTGAGCAGCGTGGTGGCGGGGATCACGACGACGCCGAGCTTCATCGCGGCCAGCATGGTCTCCCACAGCGGCACGACATTGCCGAGCAGGAGGAGCAGATGATCGCCGCGCTTCAGCCCCTGCGCGCGCAGGAAGTTGGCGACCTGGTTGGAGCGGCGCGATAGATTGCCGAATGAAAGCTTCGTCTCCTTGTCGCCGGGATCGACGATCCAGAGCGCAGCGCGGTCCCGGCTGTCAGGATTTTGCGCCAGTTCCGCATCGAACCAGTCGAGCGCCCAGTTGAACGGAACCGGATCCGGCCAGCGAAATCCCTTCACGGCCGCATCGTAGTCGGTGCGGTGCTTGAGCAGAAAGGCGCGCGCTTCCTGGAAGGTCGTCATACTCTTCTCTCTGATGCCTCCACACTCACGACCGTCATCCTGAGGAGCCGCGCCTGCGCGGCATCTCGAAGGATGGGCCACGCACACCGCCTTTATCATCCTTCGAGGCTCGCTGTCGCTCGCACCTCAGGATGACGCCATAGATCATTTCGCAGCGAGACTCCTAACGTGCTGGATAATACCGGAAAAATCCACCCCGCCATGGCCGGCGGCGTCGAAGGCCTTGTAAATCTCCTGCGCATGCTTGCCGAGTGGCGTCACGGCCCCAGTCGCGTTGGCGGCGTCCTGCGCCAGCGTCAGGTCCTTCACCATCAGATTGGAGGCGAAGCCCGGCTTGTAGCCGTTGTTGGCGGGCGACGTCGGCACCGGGCCGGGGACTGGGCAATAGGAGGTGAGCGCCCAGCACTGGCCCGAGGAGGTCGAGGCGACGTCGAACAGCGCCTGATGCGACAGGCCGAGTTTTTCGGCGAGCGCAAAGGCCTCGCCGACGCCGATCATGGTAATGCCGAGGATCATGTTGTTGCAGATCTTGGCCGCCTGCCCGGCACCCGCGCCGCCGCAATGGACGATCTTCTTGCCCATGTTCTCCAGCACAGGCTTTGCCGCCGCAAAGGCCTTCTCCTCGCCGCCGCACATGAAGGTCAGCGTCGCGGCCTTGGCGCCGCCGGTGCCGCCCGACACCGGTGCATCCACCGAGAGCATGTCGTTCTTGGCGGCCAGCGCATGCGCCTGCTTGGCGCTTTCGACGTCGATGGTCGAGCAATCGATGATCAGCGTACCCTTGGACATGACAGGAACGACCTCGTTCCAGACCGACAGCACATGCTTGCCCGCCGGCAGCATGGTGATGACGACATCGGCGCCCTTCACCGCTGCCGCCGAACTCTCGGCAATATCAGCGCCATCCGCCTTGGCCTGATCGCGCAACGCGGCAACCAGATCGAACGCGGTGACCTTGTGGCCAGCCTTGACCAGATTGGCCGTCATCGGCCCGCCCATGTTGCCGAGGCCAATGAATGCGATATTTGCCATCTCGAATCCTCCGCTTGCGATTGTTCTGTTTGATCAGGGAAATTTCAGTTCATCGGCGCCGATCTCGGCGAAGTAAGGCGTGACCATTTCAGGCGTCACGTCCTCGATCCGAGGCGGCGACCATTTTGGATTGCGGTCCTTGTCGATCACAGCAGCGCGCACGCCTTCGCGGAAATCGTCGCTGGCGAAGACTTCCAGTGCGGCGCGATATTCCCTCGCCAAGCACTCCTCGAGCGACGACGCCGTGCGTGCGAGGCGCAATAGCTTCAGCGTCACCACCATCCCGCGCGGCGATTTTTCGCTGAGCGTCTTCAGCGTCGCCTGCGCGAAATCAGAACCATCGCGCTGCAGCGCCGCGATAATGTCTTCCATGCGATCGTGGGAGAACAGCGCATCGATCTTCGCCCGCTGCGCAGCGACCGGCCCGGCCGTCTCTCCAGTCGAGAAGCCCTCGATCAGTTTTTTGATGTCGGCCGATGTCGTGCCAAGCGCCACCTCCGTCAGCGCCGCACGCAAGGCCGGCAGTTTTGCTGACGGTACCACCGCATCAGCGAATTTTGCATGGATAGCATCCGGGCCATTCATGGTCTGCCCGGTCAATCCGAAATAGGTGCCGATCTCGCCCGGCGAATGCGACAACAGCCATGTGCCGCCGACATCGGGGAAAAAGCCGAGACCGACCTCGGGCATCGCGAGCTTGGTCTTGTCGGTCACGACGCGGTGGCTGGAATGCGCAGAGAGCCCGACGCCGCCGCCCATCACGATGCCGTCCATGAAGGCGACATAGGGCTTCGGAAATTTCTTGATGCGGGCGTTGAGGATGTATTCGTCGCGCCAGAGGATCTTGCCGAGATCGCCCTTCACTTTAGAGCTTTCCCAGAGCGCGCGGATGTCGCCGCCGGCGCACAGGCCGCGCTCGCCCGCACCCTCCAGCAGAATTACGGCGACCGCGGGATCCGCCTCGAAGACATCGAGCGCCTTGTCGATATCGTGGAACATCTCCAGCGTCACGGCATTGATGGCCTTCGGCCGGTTCAGCCGGATAATGCCGGCCGAACCTTCCCTGCGCGCAATCAGGTCGCCTTCTGCACTGGCCGCATCCATCATCGCGCCCCCTCGATCAGCTTGCGCGACACGATCAGCCGCATGATTTCGTTGGTCCCTTCCAGGATCTGGTGCACGCGCAGGTCCCGCACGATCTTCTCGATGCCGTATTCGCTCAGATAGCCGTAGCCGCCATGCAGTTGCAGCGCCTGATTGGCGACCTCAAAACCGACATCGGTGCCGAAGCGTTTGGCCATCGCGCACAGCATGTTTGCATCCGGATCCTTGCGGTCGAGCGCGGCGGCCGCGCGCCACAGAAACGTTCGCGCCGCCTCAAGCTCGGTCGCCATGTCGGCGATCCGGAACTGCAGCGCCTGGAATTCATCGAGGCGCTTGCCGAAGGCCTTTCGCTCCTTCATATAAGCCAACGACTTGTCGAGTGCGCTTTGCGCGCCGCCGAGCGAACAGGCGGCGATGTTGAGGCGGCCACCGTCGAGCCCAGCCATCGCGATTTTGAAGCCGATGCCTTCCTCGCCCAGCCGGTTCTCGACCGGCACCCGGGCATTCTCGAACATCACCGCGCGAGTCGGCTGCGCGTTCCAGCCCATCTTGCGCTCGTTGGCGCCGAAAGACACGCCCGGCGTCTTGCCGTCGACGACGAGCGTTGAGACGCCGCCCGGGCCATCGCCACCGGTCCGCACCATCGCTACGAGGAGATCGGTGCCGCCGGCCCCTGAAATGAACTGCTTCTGCCCGTTTAGGATGTAATGATCGCCCTCGCGCACCGCGCGGGTGCGCAGCGCCGCGGCGTCCGAGCCGGCGCCCGGCTCGGTGAGGCAGTAGCTTGCGATCAGCTCCATCGTACAAAGCTTCGGCAGCCACTTCTGCCGCTGGGCGTCGTTGCCATAGGCATCGATCATCCAGGACGCCATGTTATGGATCGAGATGAAGGCTGACACGGTCGGGCAGCCCGTCGCCAGCGCCTCGAAGATTAACGCGGCATCGAAGCGGGTCATCGCCGAGCCGCCGACATCGTCCTTGATGTAGATTCCGCCCATGCCGAGGGTTGCTGCCTCGCGCATCACGTCAACGGGGAAATGCTTTTCCTCGTCCCAGCGCAACGCATGCGGCGCGATCTTCTCGGCGGCGAATTCGCGCGCCATGTCGCGAACCGCGATCTGATCCTCGTTGAGAGCGAACTGCATCCTTGCGCTCGCTCGCGCGCTTACTTCATCAGCGGGATCGAGAACTCCGCTCCCTCCTTGACGCCGGACGGCCAGCGCGAGGTCACCGTCTTGGTCTTGGTGTAGAAGCGGACCGAGTCCGGGCCGTGCTGGTTGAGATCGCCAAAACCCGACTTCTTCCAGCCGCCGAAGGTGTAGTACGCAATCGGGACCGGGATCGGCACGTTGATGCCGACCATGCCGACATTGACCTTGGCGGCGAAGTCGCGCGCAGCGTCGCCGTCGCGGGTGAAGATCGCGACCCCATTGCCGTAGTCATGCTCGGACGGCAGCGCCAGCGCTTCCTTGTAGTCGTGGGCGCGCACCACCGAGAGCACGGGGCCGAAGATCTCTTCCTTGTAGATCCGCATGTCCTTGGTGACGTTGTCGAACAGCGAACCGCCGAGATAGAAGCCGTTTTCATAACCCTGCATCTTGAAGCCGCGGCCGTCGACGGCGAGCGTGGCGCCCTCCTTGATGCCGATATCGATATAATTCTTCACCTTCTCGACGGCTTCGCGCGTGACCAGCGGGCCATAATCGGCCGCGGGATCGATCGAGGTGCCGATCTTCAGGCTCTCGACGCGCGGGATCAGCTTTTCCATCAACCTGTCCGCAGTAGTCTTGCCGACGGGAACCGCGACCGACACCGCCATGCAGCGCTCGCCGGCCGAGCCGTAGCCGGCGCCGATCAGCGCGTCGACGGTCTGGTCCATGTCGGCATCGGGCATCACGATGGCGTGGTTCTTGGCGCCGCCGAAGCACTGGCAGCGCTTGCCGGTCTGCGCTGCGCGCTCATAGATGTACTGCGCGATCGGGGTCGAGCCGACGAAGCCGATGGCCTTGATGTCGGGATCGTCGAGGATCGCATCGACGGCTTCCTTGTCGCCATTGACGACGTTGAGGATGCCGGGCGGCAGCCCCGCTTCCATCATAAGCTCGGCCAGCCGCATCGGCACGCCGGGATCGCGTTCGGAGGGCTTGAGGATAAAGGCGTTGCCACAGGCGATCGCGGGCGCGAATTTCCACATCGGGATCATCGCCGGGAAATTGAACGGCGTGATGCCGGCGACGACCCCGAGCGGTTGCCGCAGCGAGTAGATGTCGATGCCGGGGCCCGCGCCTTCGGTGTACTCGCCCTTCATCAGGTGCGGAATGCCGCAAGCGAATTCCACGACTTCGAGGCCGCGCTGGATGTCACCCTTGGCGTCGGGGACGGTCTTGCCGTGCTCGCGCGCCAGGAGCTCAGCGAGCTTGTCGTAGTCGCGCTGCACCAGTTCGAGGAACTTCATCATGATCCGCGCGCGGCGTTGCGGATTGGTATTGGCCCATTCGGTCTGGGCCAGCGCGGCGTTCTCGACGGCCGCACGAACTTCCGCCTTAGAAGCCAGCGCCACCTTGGCCTGGACGTCGCCGGTCATCGGCTCGAAAACGTCGGCCGTCCGGCCCGACGTGCCCTTGACCTCTTTGCCGCCGATGAAGTGTCCGATTGAGCGCATGGTAATCTCCCTAAGAGCCTGTTGAGGCTCTTTTTGACCCGCATTTCTTGGGATACAAGTCCAATATATTGCACCTTAGATGTGCGGAAATGCTGGATCAAGGCTCCGGGACGATCGACTGGGACGACTTCCGTTTTGTGCTGGCGATCGTGCGCGGCGGCTCGGTTTCGGCTGCCGCCAAGCAGCTATCGGTCGACCATGCCACTGTGATCCGCCGCGTCGACCGGCTGGAGCGGCACCTTTCGGCCAAACTGTTCGATCGCCGCAAGACGGGCTACCTCCTGACCGAAGCCGGCCAGCGTGTCGCCGACAGCGCGGAAGCGATGGAATCCACCATCGTCGCCAACCAGGAGGCCGTTGGCGGCTCGCGCGCCCAGCTCACCGGCACGGTCCGGATCGGCGCGCCCGACGGTTTCGGCAGCCATTTCCTGGCCGCCCGGCTTCTGAAATTCACCGAGCGGTATCCCGATCTCGACCTGCAGCTCGTCGCCACCGCCCGCCTGTTCAGCCTGTCGAAGCGCGAGGCCGATATCGCGATCAGCCTCTCGATGCCCAAGGAGGGTCGTATCGTCGGGCGCAAGCTGCTCGACTACAGCCTCGGGCTTTACGCCGCGCCGGCCTATCTTGATCGCGTGCCCATGATCAAAAGCCGCGCCGATCTGCCGGAGCATCGCTTCGTCGGCTATATCGAGGAACTACTGTTCACGCCGGAGCTGGATTACCTGCCGCAGGTCTCGCCAAAGATCTCGGCCAAATTCCGCAGCGCCAACCTGATCGCGCAGCTCAACGCCACCATTGCCGGCTTCGGCATCGCGGTGCTTCCGCACTTCATGGCGACCGCGCATCCCGAGCTGCGCCCGGTGCTGCCGGACGAGGTCAGGATTTCACGCTCGTTCTGGATGCTGATGCACGCCGACAGCAAGGACTTGGCCCGCATTCGCGCGGTGGCCGATTATATCCACGAGACAGTGGAGCGCGAACGCGCGCTGTTTGGCGGGCGGTAAGCTGTAGGTGGGTTAGGCGAAGCTGCTACCGATCGCGGGCGTGCCGCTTGTCCTAACTGTCGGCGGGCTACGCAGGCTCGCCCAGCCTACGATTCTGCCCCCTTGGCGCGACCCCAAGGGACCTCTCCGCAGCCGCACCTAAATGCGCGTGGTGCCGGGTTCCAGCCCCAGCATCAGGCGCCCCGCGACGGTGTAATTGTTCGCATTCATCGCCACATGCTTGGCGGCGGCATGGACGTCGCGAACCGAGCGCTCCAGCGTGCTGGTTTCGAAGATGGCTGCGGTGCCGGCCTCGGCAGCGATCGCATCGACAATTCGGATCGCAGTTTCGGCTGCGTTGGAGCAAGCGGCACGAAACAAGGCGCGCGCTAGCAAAAGGCGATGGCCTCCGACATCGGTCGCCACCATGAGCTCTGCCATGGCGTCAACGAGGTACGCGCGCGCGGCCCGCAGCGTTGTATCTGCACGACCCAGCATGCCCTGAACCAGCTCGCGATCGCGCATTAGTACGCTGCTACCCTGGCGCGCTTTCTTGCCGGCAAGGTCGATGAAGGCATCGATCGCTCCACGTGCGATCCCAAGCGGGACGACTGAAACCGTCCAGGCGAACGCCGATAGCCCGGGCAGGCGATAGAGCAGCGCCGGTTGCGTCGGCTTGAAGTCGATCAGAGGGTGCGTGTAGTCAATCGGCACAAACGTGTCGCGAACCTCGAAATCGCAGCTGCCGGTGCCACGCAGTCCTGAGACGAACCATGTATCGTGAAGCTGGACGTCCGACTTGACGAAATAGCAGCAGATGGGCGGCTCATCCCGGCCCTCGGCAGTTTTGACACCAGCCAGCCCCATAAATCTGGTCGCATGATGGGCTCCGCTGCCAAAAGGCCAGCGCCCGCTGACGCGATAGCCACCCTCGGTGGGCTCCGCTGTGCCGATCGCCCCAGTGGCGCTAACGATGAATGCGTGCTGGTCGGCGAACCAGTCCCGGGTCACCTTCTCAGGCAAGTAGCCGCCGATCCGGCTCATCCCGCCACCATTTCCGACCAGCCAACCAATCGAGCCGTCAAGCGCGGAAGCGGCCTCGACTATGGTCATGAAATCGAAGGGAGATAGTTCTGGCCCTCCCACCGCCTTCGGCAGATACAGTCGGAAGAGCCCTGCGTCGGCGAGTGCCTCGAACACCTCGTCAGGTATCCTGCGCTGCTCGTCGAAATGGCGTCGCTGGTGCTCAACAAGCGGCGCCAGTCGCTCGATGGCCGCCAAATATTCCGAGACACCGCCTTGAGCTGTCACGAGCACGAGCGTCTCCATTTTTCCAGCCGGTATCTTAGAGACCGGCAACCGGCGCAGCAAATTCGAAGAATTCAGGTGCAGATGAAATCAATTCATCTAGAATATCGGCATGCGCAAATTGCCGCCGCTCACCGAACTGCGTGCGTTTGAGGCAGCCGCTCGCCATCTCAGTTTCAAGCTGGCCGCCGCCGAGCTGGGCGTCACTCCGACTGCCGTCAGCCATCAGCTGAAATTGTTGGAGCGTCACTGCGGGCAATCGCTATTTAGACGACGTCCGCGGCCACTGGCGCTCACGCGTGCTGGTCAACAGCTTTTTCCCATAGTTCGCGACGGCTTCGAGACTTTCGCGGAGGCATTGAACAATATTCGCAGCGGCGGCGCTAGCGGACGGCTTAGCTTGACGGCGACCAATGCCTTCACCGCGCGATGGCTTGTGCCTCGGTTGCCCGACTGGCGTGCAATTCATCCGCGCCTGAAACTCGACATCATAGGTACCGATGCGGTGATCGATCTCGAGGCCGGCGATGCCGATGTTGCGATCCGCTACGCCCGCAAAGCTCCGACGATCGGTCCTTCCATCGAGCTGTTTCGCGACGAGTTTTACGCAGTGGCAAGCCCCAAGCTCGTTGGCGGTTTGCGACGATCGCTCAGTCTAGCTGAGCTCGGCCGGTTTCCTTTGATCGAAGCTGAGTGGCCAGCAACCGATTCCGATGCACCGCGATGGCAACGCTGGCAATTTGTGGCCAGTCGTCGCCATCGATCCGTGCCGGATATTGCGATGCTTCCCAGCCTCAGCTTTCGCGAGGAGTTACACGCCATCGAAGCAGCCATCGCAGGCCAGGGCATCGCGATCTGCAGCAATGTCCTCGTGCGGCCCGAACTGGCGAGTGGCGCTCTTGTGCCCGTCTCCCGGATCAAACTGCCGGGTTACGGGTTCTATATCGTACACCGCGCAGAACACCCAAAGATGGATTTAATCAAGGCGTTCATCAACTGGGCCCGGCTGATCAATTAGCAAGCTCAATGTGGCGAACGTCGGCAGCCCCGACGCGCTCGCGTACCTAGTTCGGCCTGGCGCGGGGCTTTCTTGCCGCCGGCTTCGCCTCGGCGCGCGCCAGCGCCGCCTCGCGGCCGGCGAGAAGAATTTCGTCGGAGAGCTCACCGCTGCCGGCGACGCGAGACATTACCAGCGTGCCCATCATCGTCGCGAGCGTGCCCATCGCCTGCCGGCGCGCGGTCTTCCGCGGCACGTCCGGAATCTGGTCGGCCATCACATCGATCAACTGGTCGAGCTTGGCGGCAAAGGCCTTGCGAGTCTTGGCGCTCTCGCGGGCGATATCGGCGCCGAGCGCGGGAACGGCGCAGCCGCGGCCGGGATCGTCGCGATGCACCGCCGAGACGTAGGAATCGATGATCGTCGGCAGCCGCTTCTCTGGCGGCGTCTCATCAGCGATCTTGCGCCAGTGCTCGATCGAGCGGTCCATCGCATAGGCAAAGGCCTCGATCACCAGCGCCTCGCGGGAATCGAAATGCGCGTAGAAGCCGCCATGGGTCAGGCCGGCTTCCTTCATCAGGTCGGCCACACCGATGCCATGCGCGCCCTTCTCGCGAAGCCGCACCGAGGCCTTCTTCACGATCCGGGCGTGGGTTTCCTGCTTGTGCTCTTTCGAATAACGCATGACGCGCCCTATTAAATGTCCCTGGTCATATAATAGCAGTTGTGGGTGGGAAAAGCTGCATCTATTTCGCTTTTCCACCCTCACCGATCATCGAGAAAGTCGCGGTTGCGTGCACCGCAAGATTGGCCGCGCCGTCGCGGACGAAGCCTTCGGCGTAGCTGGTCTGACGGCCGAGTTTTACCACTTTGCCTTCCGCCGAGATCGTGCCCGACCGTACTGACAACGGCCGCAGAAAGGTCAGCTTGAGGTCCAGCGTGACCGAGGTCTGGCCTGCCGGCTGCATGGTGGCGATGGCGCATCCCATGGCGGTATCGAGTAGCGCCGCGGCTGTTGCGCCGTGGAGCAGCCCGATGGTGTTCTCAAGGCTCTCGTCCGGATCGAGTTCCATCACGATCCGGCCGGGCTCGGCGACGGCCATTGTAAAGCCGATCAATCGGGCCATCGGCGGGGGTGGCAGGATTCCGTCGCGGATCGCACTCATGGTTTGAAGCCCGGACATCCCGAAGGCGGCCTTCGCCACCGGACCCGGCGCCTGCCATTCCACCACCCGGCACCTGCGCGTATCGAGCGAAAACAGATCGACGGTCTCGGCTATGGTCATGGCAGCTCCTTTAGATGATGATCATAATTCTATATTGGTGCGCACCGCCGCGCAATGCCCACCCGCCTGCCCTTGACAAGCCGGCGCAATGTCCCGGAAGTGGCGGCAACCGCCAGAACCAGTCGGGACAACAAGATGGAAATGCTCAACCCCCACTGCGGCATCGACCGCGACGACAGAGGCGTCGTTCGGCTCTCGATCTGCAACGCCGGCTCTCTCAATATCCTCTCTTCCGCCGTCATCAACGGGGTCCGCGAAGGCTTTGAAAAGCTCGCCGGCGACAAGGACATTCGCGCCGTGATCCTCGCCGGACAGAGCGAGAAGAGCATGATCGGCGGCGCCGATATCAAGGAGATGGCAAAACTCGACCAGAAGTCCGCGGAGGCCTTCATCACGCGACTGCGCGACCTCTGCGAGGCCGTGCGCCATTTCCCGGCACCTGTGATCGCCCGCCTGCCCGGCTGGTGCCTCGGCGGTGGCCTCGAAGTCGCAGCCGCCTGCGATTTCCGGATTGCGGCGCACGATGCCAAATTCGGCATGCCCGAGGTGCGCGTCGGCATCCCCTCGGTAATCCACGCTGCGCTACTACCACGCCTGATCGGCTGGGGCCGGGCCCGCTGGCTGGTAATGACGGCAGAAAATATCGATGCCCCCACCGCCCTCGCCTGGGGCCTCATCGATGTCGTCGCGAAGGAAGGCGAATTAGACGCTGCGGTCGAGCACACTGTGAAGGCACTGCTGGAATGCGGTACCGAGGCGCTGCGTTCGCAAAAGGCGCTGCTGCGCCAATGGGAAGAACTGCCGCTGACGGAGTCGGTCAACTTGAGCGTCGGCGTGTTCGGAAAATCCTTCCTCACCGGCGAGCCGCAACGGCTGATGCAGGGATTTCTCGATCGGAAGAAATAGCGACGCAAGTCCCAGGCGCTGGAATAGCGAGAGATCGCGACGTGCGCATGTCGCGCGCCGATCAATCAACTTATTTCATGCGAGCACGAGATTTTTTAATGCGATTGTTGGTTGCGATTTCTGGGGCACATAATATTATACCCGTAATTCAATAGCGACGCTGCGTCGTGGCCAGACCAGCCATGTCCCGAAATGAGGGAAGTATGACATTTAAGTCGAACTGCCCTCACGTCAGAATGCGCGAAGCAAACCAAGCAATCTTTCTGCCAGAAATTCACTGAGGCCCAATGATCTCGAACTGGCTGTCAGCCGCCCTTGCCCGCCGCAACATTCATTATGGCTGGGCGATGGTCGCCGTGACCTTTCTCACCGCCCTGATCGCCGCCGGCACGGTCGGCGCTCCTGGCGTCTTCATCGTGCCGCTGCAGAAGGAATTCGGCTGGACCACCGCGGAGATTTCCTCAGCGCTGTCGATCCGCTTCATCCTGTTCGGGCTGATGGCGCCGTTTGCGGCAGCGCTGATGAACCGCTACGGCCTGCGCAATGTGACGCTGGCGGCGCAGCTTGTCGTCGTCTCAGGCCTCGTCGCATCGCTGGCGATGACGGAGGTCTGGCACCTGATGCTGCTGTGGGGCGTGGTGATCGGGATCGGCACCGGCATGACGGCGCTGGTGCTGGGCGCAACCATCGCTGCGCGCTGGTTCGTGGCGCGGCGCGGCCTCGTCGTCGGCATCCTGACCGCGAGCGTCGCCACCGGGCAGCTCGTCTTTCTGCCGCTGCTGGCGAGCCTGACCGACGCCTATGGCTGGAGGCTCGCGCTGACCCTGGTGTGCGTCCTGCTGGGAGTCTCGGCCTTCGCCGTGCTGATGATCATGCGCGACCGGCCGAGCGATGTCGGCCTGCGCCCGTTCGGCGACGAAGGCACCGAGCCCCTGCCCGCGCCGCCACCGAACAATACGCCGATCATGGCGGCCGCGCTCGGCACGCTGCGTGACGCCTCGAAGTCCGGAGTGTTCTGGATCCTGTTCGCGACCTTCTTCATCTGCGGCGCCTCTACCAACGGCCTGGTCCAGGTTCATTTGATTCCGATGTGCCTCGATTTCGGCATTCCGCAGGTGCAGGCGGCAAGCCTGCTCGCGGCGATGGGCATTTTCGATTTCGTCGGCACCATCGCCTCCGGCTGGCTGTCCGACCGCTATGACAACCGCTGGCTTCTGTTCTGGTATTACGGGCTGCGCGGCCTGTCGCTATTGTTTCTGCCGTTCTCCGACTTCACGCTGTACGGCCTTTCGCTGTTCGCGATGTTCTACGGCCTCGACTGGATCGCGACCGTGCCGCCGACGGTGCGGCTCACGACACAGCGGTTTGGCGCGGAGCGCGCGAACCTCGTGTTCGGCTGGATCTTTGCCGGCCATCAGCTCGGCGCCGGCGTCGCCGCCTTCGGAGCCGGCCTGTCACGCACGATGCTGCAGACGTACCTGCCCGCCTTCTTCGTCGCCGGCGCGCTCTGCGTGGTGGCGGCGCTGATTGTGCTCGCGATCTCGCGGGCGCCGGCCAAGACGGTGCCGGCGTAGGGATTCCTCATCCTGAGGAACGGCCACTTGGCCGCGTCTCGAAGGATCGCCGCGGGCGAGAGCCGGGCCTCATGGTTCGAGACTGCGCAAGTGCGCCTCCTCACCATGAGGAACTGACAGCCTACGGCCGCGTCGACATATTCGTCGGCGGGCCGACGCGCCGAATCGGCTCCGCCAGTCGCGCGAATTCGCAGAGCAGCGAACGCGTCTTGCGGGGATCGATCACCTCCTCGACCCAGAATTTTTCAGCCGAGCGGAACGGCGAGCGCAGCTTGTTGAGGCGATCCTCGATCTCCTTCAGCTTCGCGGCCGGATCCTCTGCTGCGTCGATGTCGGCGCGGTAGGCGGCCTCGATGCCGCCTTCGAGCGGCAGCGAGCCCCAATAGGCTGACGGCCAGGCATAGCGCATCGAATAGCGGTTGGCGGGCTGGTGCACGACACCCGCCACACCGAACGCGTTGCGCACGATGATGGTGCACCAGGGAACGGTCGACTGGTTGACCGCCGCCATCGCGCGCACGCCGTGGCGGATGGTCGCCGACTTCTCAGCCTCGAGCCCGATCATGAAGCCGGGGCAGTCCATGAGATAGACAACCGGCAGATGGAAGGTCTCGGCGAAATCGACCCAGCGCACCACCTTCTGGCACGCCTCCGCTGTCCACGACCCGCCATAATGGAAGGGATCGCTCGCCAGCAGCAGCACCGCGCGACCTTCCAGTCGCGCAAGGCCGGTGATGATCGGACGGCCGAAATTGGCATTGACCTCGAAGAACGAGCCCTTGTCGACGACCGCGTCGATGATCGGGCGCATCTTGTAGACCTGCCGGCGGTTGCGCGGCACCGCCTTGAGCAGCGATTCCTCCGCGCGTTCGGGATCGTCATCGCAGGGAATGGTCGGCGGCAGGTCGTAGACCGACGACGGCAGATAGGACAGGAACCGCCGGGCGCGCTCGAACGCCTCCTCCTCGGTGTCGACGGCATCATCGACGCCGCCGGCGCGGGTCTGGATCTCGGCGCCGCCAAGCTCCGTCTTCGTCAGATCCTGGCCGAGACGCTTTACGACCGGGGGACCGGCGACGAACATCGCCGAGCTCCTGGTCATGACGGAATAATGGCTCGCGGCCAGCCGCGCCGCGCCAAGGCCCGCGACCGAGCCGAGCCCGAGCGCGACCACCGGGACGCGCGCCATGTTCGCCGTCGTGAACCAGTACCAGCGCGTACCGCCGACGCCGCCGGGCAGATTGGCAGCGCCGCGCGTTTCGATCGTCTTCACCGAGCCGCCGCCGCCGGAACCTTCGATCACACGGATGATCGGCAGGCGGAAATCATGCGCCATCTCCTCGGCCATCAGCGGCTTGGCCGAGATCGAGGCGTCGGCCGAGCCGCCGCGCACGGTGAAATCGTCCCCGACCACCACCACGGTACGGCCGTCGATCCTGGCGCGGCCGAACACGCAGTTGGCCGGCGTCAGGTGCTTGAGCTCGCTGTTTTCGTCGTATTCGGCGATGCCGGAAATCGCGCCGATCTCGTGGAACGAATTCTTGTCGATCAGTCTGTCGATGCGCTCACGAACCGTGAGCCGGCCCTGGTCATGCTGGCGCTTGACCTTGTCAACGCCTCCCATCTCGCGCGCGAACGCTTCGCGCCGAGCGAGCTCGTCGAGCTCCGGCTTCCAGTTCATTCGTATCCTCCGTCTTGATGATCTTGTTGTTGTTATGGACCGGCACCGGAAGCGGCTTTCTTTCGATTCGGCTTGCGAAGATGTCGCCCTCCGCGCCTTCCAGCAGGCTGCCGATCGCCGCGCCAAGTTCGATCATTTGCGGCGCCACTTCCCGGTGCAACCGCTCTTCATCAAACATCGCGGACAGAAGGCCGATCGTCACGACAACGAAGGTTTGATACTGCGGCGACCACACCGGCACCGCGCAGCCGTTGATATGCGGGCTCCAGGTGCCGCAGCCGACGACGTAGCCGCGTTCGCGCAAATGGCGGCGGTTGTCTTCGATGCGCGCCCTCAACAGCGCCGCGTCCGCCGGGATCTCACGTTCCATTTCGGCGATCAGGGCGTCGCCAACCTCGGTATCGAGCGCTGCGGTGTAGGCAAAGCCGGCCGCGGTGCTCGTCATCGAGATGCGGCTGCCGGTGCCCTCGTGCAGGCCGAGCGCATTCGCCGCGCGCGCGAATTCGAGATAGACCAGATGATAGCGATCCGGAATCACGAAGCCGACGGTTCCCGGCAATTGATCGGCGACATCCTGCAGCCGCATCCTGATCAGATTGCGAAGCTGCAACCCCTTCATCATCGAGGTGCTCATCGCTACCGCGCTTGGACCGATGCGGTATTTCTGGTCGCGCGGCAGATAGACGAGCTGGCCCATCCGCGTCAGCGTGTGGGTGAGTCGCGATACCGTCGAGCGCGGCAGCCCGCAGCGGCTCGAAATTTCGAGGTTCCCCAGTCTCGCTTCATGACCCTCGAAGCAGCGCAAGACGTCGAACGCCCGCGACACCACCTGGATCACATCCCCCTCGCCAGACAGATCACTGGCGAGCATTCCCTGCTTGCTAAGCCGTTCCGAGCGTCTTCCCATTGTTGCTGGCTCCATTCCGCTCTGCGGAATAAAATTCCACTTGCAGAACAAACTACCTCAGGCAATCTGCGGCCACAACAAAAAGCCGTTCACGAGGACAGCCAGTCCGTCAGACGGTCCTTGGGAGAACGGAAATGCCAGAAATCAAAATCGTCACCGAAGTCGCCGGGCGCGTGTGCGCGCTTCCCGTCACAACCGGTGGCCATGTCGGCGACGGCGACGAGATCGCTTTCGTCGAAGCCATGAAAATGGAAATTCCGGTTACGTCGACGGCAGCAGGAAAGATCAAGTCGATCCTGGTCAAACTCGACGATGTCATTGCCGAAGGACAGGTCGTCGCAATCATCGAAGCTTAGCGAGAATCGCGGCATAGATCTGCGCGACGTATTCCGCGACAATCTGTCCAGCTTAGATGTTTAGTCGTACGTACCCAACGTTGCTATCGCAAGCAGCCGATGACATGATTGACGGTAACGAAGAGATTTCGCATCGCGAAACAATCCGAGGGGAAAATATGATTCATCGCTTGAAGGCGCTCGCGCCAGTCGCACTCGCAGGCATCTCATGGCTGACCTTGTCAGCGGCATATGCCGAGGACGTCAAGCTGCCGCCGACCATGGTCGTCACCGCCTATGACACCGGCACCGCCGGCTTCAACATCGCCGTCGGCGTTGGCAAGATGATGAAAGACAAATACGGCACCGACGTCCGCGTGCTGCCTGCCGGCAACGACGTGGCGCGACTGGCGCCGCTGCGCGCCAAGCGCGCGGCCATGTCGGCGATGGGCTCCGGCACCTATTTCGCCCAGGAAGGCGTGTTCGAGTTCGGCACCAAGGAATGGGGTCCCCAACCCCTGCAGCTCGTGCTGTCCACGGTCGATTGCAACGCTGCCTCGCTCGGCGTCGCCAAGGATACCGGTGTGACCGAGATCAAGCAGCTCAAGGGCAAGCGCGTCGGCTTCGTGGTCGGCTCGCCGGCGCTGAACCAGAACGCGCTCGCCATCCTGGCGTTCGGCGATCTCAAGCAGAGCGACGTCAAGGCCGTCGAGTTCTCGAGCTATGGCGCAATGTGGAAGGGCATGATCAACAACGACATCGATGCGGCCTTCGCCACTACCATCACCGGCCCGGCGAAGGAACTCGAGACCTCCCCGCGCGGCATCATCTGGCCGCCTCTGCCCCACAACGACAAGGCCGGCTGGGAGCGCGTGAAGAAGGTCGGCTCGTTCTTCTTCCCGCATATGGCGACTTGCGGCGCCGGCATCACCAAGGACAAGCCGATCGAGCTCGGCAACTATCCCTATCCGATCTTCATGGTCTACGGCTCGCTGCCCGAGGCTGAGGTCTACGCCATTACCAAGGCGATGATTACCGGCTATGACGCCTATAAGGATGCCGCTCCGGGTGCAGCCGGCCTCGCAGCTGATCGGCAGACCAAGAATTGGGTGGTTCCGGTGCATCCGGGCGCCGCGAGGGCGCTGAAGGAAGCCGGCCAGTGGACCGACGCCCAGGAAGCCCATAACAAGGAGCTGCTGAAGCGTCAGCAGGTTCTGGCAGCAGCATGGACGGACTACGGCAAGTCCAATCCGCCGTCGGACGACAAGGCGTTTCTCGACGGCTGGATGAAGGCGCGCGCGGCGGCACTGGCTAAGGCGAACATGCCGAACGGGTTTGAATAACCTGCCTTATTCGTCGCTCAAAAGGTAGGCGAACAGCGTCTCGGGGGAAATGATGTCACCTTCTGCGAGCGACAGCACAGTCGCGCCGGCAAAACGCGTCGAGTTCGACGACCCGCATGCCAACATGCAGGAAGCCGAAGTCACGCGCGTACGAACGCTCCGCGGCGGGTGGCGCTGGACACTGGTGGTCGCGACGGCAGTAACCATCCTGCTGTGCATCAACCAGCAATTCTCGCTGCGCTTCTTCATCGGCTATACGCAGCTCAACACGGAGTACTTCTATCTCCTGATCGCGCTGATGCTGCCGTTCACGTTCCTGATCTTTCCGGGAACCACGAGTTCGCCGCTCGATCGAATTCCCTGGTACGATATCCTGCTCTTCCTCGTCACCTTCGCCTGCGCGATCCTCTTGATGCGCAGCGTTCGCAAGGCGGCGGAAGCCGGCTGGGAATTCGGCGGCGCCCCTACCTACGTGATTGTCGCGGGCGTGATCATGTGGGTCATGCTGATGGAGGCGTTGCGGCGCACCGGCGGCTGGAGCCTTTTGCTCAGCGTATTGCCCTTTACGGTCTATCCCCTGTTCGCCGATGCGAGCTGGCTCGGACCGTTCCGCGGCACGCAATCGACGCTCGAACAGGCGACGGCATATCATGTGCTGTCGGGTGAAAGCCTGCTCGGCATCCCGATCCAGGCTTTCGCCGATACCGTGATCGGCTTTTTGGTGTTCGGCACGGCGCTGATGATGACGGGCGCCGGAAAATTCTTCATCAACATCGCCTTTGCGCTGTGCGGCACCTTCCGCGGCGGCGCTGCCAAGGTCTGCATCTTCGCCTCCGGTCTGCTCGGCATGATGTCCGGCTCGATCATCTCCAACGTGCTGACCGCCGGCACGATGACCATTCCAGTCATGAAGAAGAGCGGTTTCCGCGCCTCCTATGCCGGCGCGATCGAAGCCTGCGCCTCGACCGGTGCGGTGCTGGCGCCGCCGGTGATGGGGGCGACCGCGTTCGTGATCGCGCAGTTCCTCAACGTCAGCTACGCCGAGGTCGCGGTGGCCGCGATCATTCCGGCAGTGCTCTACTATGCTGGCCTGTTCATGCAGGTGGACTCCTACGCGGCGCGGCATGGGCTCAAGGGTATTCCGCGCTCCGAGCTGCCGAAGGTGTGGGATACTATCAAGGAAGGCTGGTACTACATCTTCGTCATCGCCCTCCTGATCGTGATGCTCCTGTATTTCAAACGCGAGAGCCACGCGCCGTTCTACGCGACCGCGCTGCTGCTCGTGCTGAACCAGCTTTTCTCAAAGGATACGCGCTGGACATCGGCGACCATCAGCAAATTCTTTGAAGTCAACGGCCGTACCTTCGTCGAACTGGTCGGCATCCTCGCGGGCTGCGGCCTCCTGATCGGCGCATTCTCGATGACCGGCGTGGTCTCCAGCCTTGCCAATGATCTGCTCAGGATCGCCGGCGACAATGCGTTCCTGCTGCTGGTGATGTGCGCCTTTACCAGCCTCGTGCTCGGGCTCGGACTGACGACGACGGCCTGCTACATCTTCCTTGCCATCCTGGTGGCGCCTGCGTTGGAGAAGCTCGGCCTCAATCGCATGGCCGTGCACATGTTCATCTTCTACTGGGGCATGCTCTCCTCGATCACGCCGCCTGTCGCAATCGCCTCCTTTGCCGCGGCCGGCATTGCCGGTTCGCCGGCGATGAAGACAGGATGGGAGTCGATGTGGGTCGGCAGCATCATCTACTTCATTCCGTTCTTCTTCGTTCTGAACCCGGCGCTGGTGCTGCAGGGGCCGAGCCCGTATCTCGAAGGCCTCGGACTGATGGCGCTGGCGGGTTTTGGCACGCTGTTCATCTGCGGAGGGATTCAGGGCTATCAGGTGTTCGTCGGCGACCTCAGGGGCACGGGCACGCTGGAGTGGCCGCTGCGGGTATTGCTCGTCATCGGCGGGTTCGTGGTGGCCACGCCCGGCGGCGGGATTATGCCGCTGTCGCAAATGCAAGTGACGATGCTCGGTCTCGCCATTCTCGTACCCACCACGCTGATCGCGCTGGTGCTGATACGGCGCCGCAGCCCAATGCCGAACCAGTTGCACGCACCCTGATTGCGTTGCACAAGAGGAGGCGATGAAACCATTGCCTCCTCCGTTCCCGGCTGCGCCCGCAGCCTGGACCAGCTCGAAGCCGCCTTTGCTGCGGTTCCTGACCGCCTGTCACGCGGACTTCACGCCCGAGACCGGCGGCGCCGTCGCCGACTACATCCCGGAGCTCGGCAAGGCCAACCCTGATCATTTCGGCATCAGCCTCGCCACCCTCGACGGCCACATCTACCAGGTCGGCGACACCCAGGTCCCCTTCACCATCCAGTCTATGTCAAAGCCGTTCGTGTTTGCGCTCGCGCTGGACACGCTGGGCGCGGCACGGGTGGAAAGCGTGATCGGCGTCGAGCCCTCGGGCGATCCCTTCAACTCGATCCGCCTCAACGCCGAAAACCATCCTTTCAACCCGATGGTTAATGCCGGCGCGATCGCCTGCTCCGGCCTGATCCACGAGGCCAAGGGCGACGCCGCGTTCGAGCATATCCGGCAGGCACTGGGGCGGTTTGCCGGCCGCGAGCTCGACGTCGATGACGCCGTCTATGCTTCCGAAAGCGCAACCGGCGACCGTAACCGCGCGATCGGCTATCTCCTGCGCACCAACGCCGTCATCAAGGAAAATGTGGCTGAAGTACTGGAGGTCTATTTCAGGCAATGCGCCATCCTGGTGACGGCGCGAGACATTGCCGTGATGGCCGCGACGCTCGCCAACCGCGGCATTAATCCGGTGACCGGCGAACGGGTGATGAGCGCCTACGCCATCTCGCGCACGCTCTCGGTGATGACCAGCTCCGGCATGTACGACTATGCCGGCGAATCGATCTACCGGGTCGGCATCCCCGCCAAGAGCGGCGTCGGCGGCGGCATCCTCGCTGCCCTCCCGGCGCGGCTCGGGCTCGGCAGCTATTCCCCGAGGCTCGACAAGCACGGTAATAGCGTGCGCGGCATCAAGGTCTGCGAGGCGCTGTCGGCGCATTACGACCTGCATATGCTGAACCGCAGCGACGACGCCCGCAACAGCATCATCGCCGACTACGACATCGGCAACAGCCCGTCGCGGCGCGTGCGGCGCGCGCACGAACAGAATATCCTTGCCGCCCACCACCAGGACGTCCGCGTGATCGAGCTGGTCGGAACGCTGTCGTTTTCCAATGTCGATTACGTCTCGCGTCAGCTAGCGGCAAAACCGCGTCCACAACTGGTGATTTTCGACCTGCGCCGTGTCACGTCCATGACCCGCGCCGGCGCCCGCCTGCTCGCCGAGGAATTCCGCGAGCTTGCGGCACACCACGTCACCGTGATTCTATCCGGCATCAGGCGTTCGTCGCCGGACTGGAAAATGATCGCGGAATGGACGGAAGGGCTCAGCAACATCCGCAACTACTATCTGCTCGACGCCGCGATCGAATGGGCGGAAGACCAGGTGGTGTACCGCTACGGCGGCGCAATCGACTTTTTTGAAGCGACCGAGCTCTCCGAACAGTCGCTCCTGGCAGGTCTGACGGATGAGGAATTGACCGATCTGGCCTCGCTCGCTTCGGTCAGGACCTATCAGGCGAACGAAAAGGTCATCGCCGCAGGCGAACCGGCCGAGTCGCTGTTCTTTCTGAGAAGCGGTGTGGTGCATGTCACCTTGCCCGACGGCATCAGGCTGGCGACGCTGACGGCCGGAATGCCGTTCGGTGAGATGGCGCTCTTGGAGCCGCGTCGTTCAGCCGACGTATTCGCCGACATGGCGGCGACGGCTTACGAAATATCGCTCCGCGATTTCGAACGCTTCCGGAAGCAGCATCCGCGCGCCGGCGAACGGATCATGCGCAATCTCGCCCAACTATTGGCCGATCGGCTGATTCTCGCCAACGCCAGACTGAACCTGCTGACGTCGGGGTAGTTCTGGGCCTGCATGGTTCGAGACCCCCGGCTTTGCCGGGCTCCTCACCATGAGGGTCTTAGAGCGCATTCTGATTCAGACCTCATCCGAGGAGCATCGCAAAGCGATGCGTCTCGAAGGATGAAGCCCCGAACGGCGCCTACCCCGCCTTGCCCCGTCCGTTCTTTTCGGCCGCACGCCGCAAGGCCTCGGCGAGCGCACCGCCCTGCTCCTGCGGCTTGCGTGGCGAGGATGACGTCATCGCCGCCTTAGAATACTCGCGCATCTTGCTATCAGACAGCTTGGGACCCTTGGCGCCGACTTCATCATCGAGCCGCAGCGACAGTGCGATGCGCTTGCGGGCGACCTCGACCTCCAGCACCTTGACCTTGACGATGTCGCCCGGCTTCACCACCTCGCGCGGGTCCTTGATGAAGTTCTTCGACATCGCCGAGATGTGCACGAGGCCATCCTGATGCACGCCGATGTCGACGAAAGCGCCGAATGCCGCGACGTTCGTCACCGTGCCTTCCAGGATCATGCCGCGCTTGAGATCCTTGATCTCCTCGACGCCTTCCTTGAACACCGCTGCCTTGAACGCCGGACGCGGGTCGCGGCCGGGCTTTTCCAGTTCGCGCAGAATGTCGGTGACCGTGGGCAGGCCAAAAGTTTCATCGACGAAGGCCTGCGGCTTCAACTGGCGCACGACGTCGGCATTGCCGATCAGTGCCTTGATGTCGCTCTTGGTCGCGGCGAGAATTCTCCGAACCACAGGATAGGCTTCGGGGTGAACGCCGGACGCGTCGAGCGGATCCTCGCCGTTGTTGATGCGCAAAAATCCGGCGCATTGCTCGAACGCCTTTGGCCCGAGCCGCGGAACGTTCTTCAGATCCTTTCGCGATTTGAACGGCCCGTTGGCGTCGCGGTGCTGTACGATGCTCTGCGCGAGCCCAGCACCAATGCCGGACACCCGTGCCAGCAGCGGCGCGGAAGCGGTGTTGGCGTCGACGCCGACGGCGTTCACGCAATCTTCGACCACGGCATCCAGCGAGCGCGCCAGCTTGGTTTCGCCAAGATCGTGCTGATACTGGCCGACCCCGATCGCCTTCGGATCGATCTTGACGAGCTCTGCAAGCGGATCCTGCAGCCGCCGCGCGATCGACACGGCACCGCGCAAGGTGACGTCGAGATCCGGCAGTTCCTCGGACGCGAAGGCCGAGGCGGAATAGACCGACGCGCCGGCTTCCGACACCACGATCTTCGACATCTTCAGATCCGGCAGCATCTTGACCAGCTCGGTCGCCAGCTTGTCGGTCTCGCGCGAGGCGGTGCCGTTGCCGATCGCGATCAGGTCGACCTTGTGCGTGACCGCGAGCTTGCCGAGAATGGCCAGCGCCTCGTTCCACTGCCGCTGCGGCTCGTGCGGATAGATCGTCGTGGTCGCGACCACCTTCCCCGTGGCATCGACCACGGCCGTCTTGACGCCGGAGCGATAGCCGGGATCGAGGCCCATGGTGACGCGCGCGCCGGCCGGCGCAGCCAGCAAGAGATCGCGCAGGTTCGAGGCGAATACGCGTACGCCCTCGGTCTCTGCCGCGGTCCACAGCCGCATCCGCAGGTCGATGTTGAGATGCACCTGGATCTTGGTGCGCCAGGCCCAGCGCGCGGTATCGATCAGCCAGCGGTCACCCGGCCGGCCCTGATCGGTGATGCCGAAGCGCTGCATGATCTTGAGCTCATACGTGCCGGGAACGCCGGCCGCAGGCGGGTTAACCTCGGGCTGGATCTGCAGTTCGAGGATTTCTTCCTTCTCGCCCCGAAACAGCGCGAGAATGCGGTGCGACGGCAGCTTATGGAGTGCTCCGTTGTAGTCGAAATAATCCTTGAACTTCTCGCCCTCGAGCTTCTTGCCCTTGCGCACAGTCGAGGTCATCAACCCGTTCGTCCACATCTCCTCGCGCAGCCGGCCGATCAGGTCGGCATCTTCAGCGAATCGCTCGACCAGAATCGCGCGCGCGCCTTCCAGCGCCGCAGCCACATCAGGTATCTGCTTCTCGGCGTCGACATAGTTTGCCGCGACGGCCTGCGGATCGTTCTGCGGCTGCGTCAGCAACAATTCAGACAAGGGCTCAAGGCCGGCTTCCTTGGCAATCTCGGCCTTGGTGCGGCGCTTCGGCTTGAACGGCAGATAGATGTCTTCCAGGCGCCCCTTGCTGTCGGCGGCCATGATCTGAGCTTCCAGCGCGTCATCGAGCTTGCCCTGCTCGCGGATCGAATTGAGAATCGAAACCCGGCGCTCTTCGAGCTCGCGCAAATAAGTCAGGCGCTCTTCCAGGTTGCGCAGTTGCGCATCGTCTAATCCGCCCGTGATTTCCTTGCGATAGCGCGCCACGAACGGCACGGTGGCGCCGCCGTCCAGCAGTTCGACGGTTGCCGCGATCTGTTCCTCGCGAACCCCAAGCTCTTGCGCAATCTGTCGGTTGATGTTTGCCACGCGACCTCTTTCCAAAGCCGTTTGCGGCGAGATGACCCGCCGCGGGGACGCAGCTTATGGACCATCTCGGATTGATTTGCCAAGGCACCGGGCGAAAGAAATTGATCTGTGGATCGGCCATATCGGTCAACCACCGGCACGGGGGATTCGTAGGGAAAACACAGCGAGATAGGGGTGGATTGACGGCCTCCTAATGTGTAAACGGACGCTCCCTCCCGGAGCCTCCCATGTCGATCTGCGGTCTTGATTTCGGAACGTCGAACACGACGCTCGGCACCATCGAGGGTGCTGCGCCTGTTCTGGCGACACTGGAGGCGGCGCAGACCGCTATTCCGAGCGCAATTTTTTATGAGGCTGACAGCGGCGTCCGAATCGGCCGCAAGGCCGTGGAAGCCTATGTAGAGGGCGTTCCCGGTCGCCTGTTGCGCAGCCTCAAATCGGTGCTCGGAACGTCGCTGATCGACGAAACCACGCGGCTCGGGCGTGAGCGGGTCAGCTTCCGCGACGTGATTGCCTACTATGTGGGCGCGGTCAAACGCCGCGCAGAACAGGCCACGGGCCGCGAGTTGCGTCACGTTGTCCATGGCCGTCCTGTTCACTTCGTCGACAATGCGCCGAAGGCCGACCGCAAGGCGGAAGAGACCCTGCGAACGATTGCCAAGGGAATCGGTTTCGAGGACGTCACGTTCCAGTTCGAGCCGATCGCGGCGGCTCTGGACTATGAGCGACAGATCGCATCCGAGGAAGTCGCATTGATCGCCGATATCGGCGGCGGCACATCAGACTTTTCGATCGTGCGTCTCGGGCCGGAGCGACACCGCAACGCTGATCGGGCAGCCGATATTCTTGCCAATGACGGTGTGCGCGTTGGCGGCACCGATTTCGACCGTCAGCTCAGCCTCGGCGTGGTCATGCCGCTGTTCGGCTTCGGCAGCGCCATGAAGCGTGCCGGACTTGATGTGCCCTCAAGCTACTTCCACGACCTCGCGACCTGGTCGAGCATTAATCGCATGTATGAACCGCGCGTGCTTGCCGATATCCGCCAGGTACGGCAGGAAGCCGCCAGGCCGGAACTGCTCGACCGGCTGATCCGCGTGATCCACGAGCAGCGTGGCCACACGCTAGCCATGGACGTCGAAGACGCCAAGATCGCGCTGTCCGAAAAGTCTCGATCGGAGATCCCGCTCGCATGGGTCGCGCCGGGACTGAGTGCGGTCGTCAGCCAAGGCGACCTCGTCAGTCATACAAAACAGCTCGCCGCGCGCATATCGGCGCGCATCAAGAACTGTCTCGTTCAGGCCGGACTGAATGCCGACGCCATCGACGCCGTGTTCCTGACCGGCGGCTCGGTAAAACTTGCCCATGTGCGCAAGGCGATTACCCAAGCCGTGCCGACGGCGCGGATCGTCGAAGGCGACATCTTCGGCGCCGTCGGCAAGGGGCTGACGCTGGAAGCCTTGCGGCGATATGGGCCTTTGAACTGAGAACGACTGCCCGGTCAGCCCACTACTTCGGTCACAGGCTGCATGTCGATGGCAAACGTCTCCAGGAACTTCGACGTCATGATGTAAAAGCCGACCGATAGCTGCAGTTCGACCAAGGCGGCCGGGGTCAGCTTCGACGCAATCGCGTTGAAGGTCGCGTCCGTCGGCTTGTGAAGCCTGACGATTTCATCGGTGAAGGCGAGCGCGGCACGCTGCACGTCATTGAAGCAGGTTGCCGCTTCCCAGTTCTCCAGCGCCTCATTCTGCTCGTCCGTGACGCCGACATTCTTGCCGATCCGCTTGTGGGCGACGATTTCATACGGCGCCTCGCACAGAATGCCGGTGCGGGTGATGGCAAGCTCCCGCACGATCGGGTCCAGTTCGCCCCTGTGCCTGATCGCCCCGCCTAACCGGCAGTACTGTTCGAGATAGCTCGGCGAATGCGCCATCATCCGGAAGATGTTCGCATTGCGGTTTTTGCCGAGCAATTCGCGGGTGCGCTCGTTGTGCTTGGCGGGATCGCTGTATTCGATGCGGGCCATTCGTCACCTCGGGCTTTCACGATTTTCTGATTTGTTGACAGAGAGATCATGCACCGCAGCAGCGTGCCGATCAACCACTGAGGCGACTGCGCGGCAGGCTAAGGGCCCGCCTTCAAGCCGATCGAGACGCGCCAAAAAACTCCCTTTCTCGTGCACAAACCGGCTACGAGCGAGCCAAATTGCCGCCTCAATGCTGGTCGATTTTCGGGGCTGTCGATATTCGCTGAGTGGGGACTCAAGAGAGCGAATACTCGTCGCGGGGTGTTCCGAGTAAACCAAACTGAGCTCATCAGGCCTTCACGGGCAAGGATGACTCATGCCCAAGTCTAGGGAGTTCGGCATGAAGGAAGCCACCAGGAAGGCGGCCTCGGAAGCACTTGCGCAGATGTTGGCGGTAACAGCGATGCTCGTCATCGCCAGCGTTGTGTTCTACTGGCACTGAATGTTGACGCGTCGAAGCACTCAGATTTTTCACCCGTTCCGCGTAATCTGGGTTGCTTCGTTGCGTGAGCATTTCGCCTGACGCTCACCTCATTTCTCGAAATACGGCACTAGTCGTCCCGCAAACGGCCGATAGCTCGCAGTAACGGAATCGCCGATCGAAAGATCATTGGCGCCGTGGGCCATCATGCGAAACCCTTCGACCGTATCGACCAGCACGATATTGTAAGGAACATGCGCGCGCGTCTCAGGCGTCGCGGCACGACACACCAGCGACGTCGCATAAACTGTCCCTGCGCCACTGGCGCGCTTCTCTAGCGGATCAGGCGCACCGCAAGCGGCGCAAAAACTGCGGCGGAAGTACTGCACGTTCCCGCAAGCACCGCAGGATTGATAGACGATGGCCTCGGCACCCCTGGTCCAGTCGGCGATTCGATCGGTCATCGCACGCGCTCCAGGAACATGCTGACATGCGACGACAGCACGCCGCCATCGCCATGCAGCAGCGCAATAGAGGCGTCACGGACCTGCCGCGGGCCGGCGCGCTCCGTCATCTGCAGATGCGTCTCAACGAGGTGCGCCATCGCACCGCCGACACCGCAATGGCCGTAGCTCAACAGCCCGCCATGCGTGTTGAGCGGCACGACGCCGTCGCGGCCAAAATGCCCTGCCCGCACCCGCGCGGCCGCCTCGCCGCGGCGGGCCAGGCCGAGATCTTCCAGCAGCATAGCGAGCGTAATGGTGAAGCTGTCATAGACCGCGGCGTACCGTACGTCCGATATCGCGATACCGGATGCAGCCTTGGCCTTGCCGATCGCGATCTCGGCGCCGAGTTCGCTCAGAGCCGGCGCGGCCGAGACGTGCTGATGGGTATGCGCCTGTGCGCAGCCGCGCACACGGATGCCCGTTGCACCGGTAGGTTCGCGGCTGACTACGAACGCCGCGCCACCGTCAGAGACCGGGCAGCAATCCAGAAGTTTGAGCGGCATCGCCACCGGCTTTGAGGCCATCACGTCGGCGACGGTAATGAGCTCTTGGAACTGCGCGCCGGGATGGGTCATTGCATGGGCGCGCATCAGCACCGCGAATTCGGCGAGGTCTTCCTCCGTCACGCCGTATTCATGCATGTAGCGCGAGGCGACGAGGCCGTAATAGGCGGGTATCGTCGGCCCCAGTGTCACCTCGTAGTCGGGATGGCCGACCTGCGCCAGCGCCTGGATCGAGGCGTCGCGGCTCTGCCCGGTGAGGCGGTTTTCGCCGCCAACCACCAGCACATGCCTGGCCACGCCGGCATCGACCAGATGATGCGCCAGCATGGTCATGGCGAGCCCGGTTGCGCCGCCGACCTGCACGGCGTGGGCATAGGACGGCTGAATGCCGAAATGCTCGGCGAACACGGTCGCCAGCATGATATGTGGCGAGACGGTCGAATAGCCGCAGAGAATGCCGTCGATCTCGGATCGCTTGAGACCAGCATCGGCAATGGCGAGCTCGGCCGCCTTGCTCATGAGATCGAGCGAGGACGAGCCTTCGTGCTTGCCATAGGACGTCAGTCCGACGCCGGTGATGAAGCTCATGGTTCTCTCACCACGTTGAATGCCGTCATTCTGGGATGGTGCGAAGGACCAGACCCGGAATTTCGAGGTTCCGGGTTCGATGCTGCGCATCGCCCCGGAACGACGTTAGAGCGCCCTTTCATCCTCAGTACGACTTTGGCAGGCCCAGCACCTTCTCCGCGATAAAGCTGAGAATGAGCTGCGGACTGATCGGCGCGATGCGCGGGATCAGCGATTCCCGCAAGTAACGCTCGACGTGATATTCTTTCGCATAACCGAAACCGCCATGCGTCATCACCGCCTGCTCGCAGGCGTGGAAACCGGCTTCGGCGGCGAGATATTTGGCAGCATTGGCGGCGGGACCGCATTGCATGCCCTGGTCGTATTGCCAGCCTGCGCGCAGCACCATCATCCAGGCAGCCTCAAGCTCCATCCAGTTCTTCGCCAAGGGGTGCTGGATACCCTGGTTCATGCCTATGGGACGATTGAATACGACGCGGTTCTTTGCATAGGCTGCCGCTCGCGACAGCGCGACCTGGCCGAGCCCGACCGCTTCGGCGGCGATCAGAATGCGCTCGGGATTCATGCCGTGCAGGATATATTCAAAGCCGCGGCCCTCTTCGCCGAGGCGATCCTCGACCGGGATCTCGAAATTCTCGAAGAACAATTCGTTGGAATCGACCGGCTTGCGGCCCATCTTCTCGATCTCGTGCACGGTAACGCGCTGCTTGTCGAAATCGGTATAGAACAGGCTCAAGCCGTGAGTCGGGTTCTTCACTTCTTCCAGCGGCGTGGTGCGCGCCAAAAGCAAAATCTTGTTGGCAACCTGAGCGGTGGAAATCCAGACCTTCTGACCGTTGACGACGTATTTGTCGCCCTTGCGCACGGCGCGGGTCTTCAACTGCGTGGTGTTGAGCCCGGTGTTGGGCTCCGTCACCGCGAAACACGACTTGTCGCGGCCGTCGATAATCGGCGGCAACATGCGCGTGCATTGCTCCTTGGTGCCGAACACGACGACCGGATTGAGCCCGAATACGTTCATGTGCACGGCTGACGCACCGGACATGCCGGCGCCCGATTCCGCGATCGTCCGCATCATGATTGCAGCGTCGGTGATGCCGAGACCCGAGCCGCCATATTCCTCGGGGATGCAGATGCCGAGCCAGCCGGCGTCCGCCAGCGCGCGGTGGAAGTCGGCGGGATAGCCGCCCTCCTTGTCCTTCTTCAACCAATAGGCATCGTCGAAGCGCGAGCAGATCTTTCCGACCGCGTCGACGATCGATTCCTGGTTGGCCGACAGCGCAAAATCCATCTATCCCGTCCTCAACTCTTCGCTGCGTTCTTGGTGACGCCATCGCGCAGCAGCGCTGCAATCTCATCCGGCGAAAAGCCGGCCTCCTGCAGAATTTCCGCGCTGTGCTCGCTGAGGCGCGGCGCCAGCCGCTGCGTCTCGATCGGCGTCTCGGAAAACCGCGCCGATGGCCTCATGTTGCGGATGCGCCCCTCGGTCGGATGATCGACCACGGGGAAGAAATCGGTCGCGACGATGTGGGGATCACCGAGCAGACTTTCGAGATCATGCATCGGCATAACGGGCACGTCCGCCTTCTCCAGGATAGCCATCCACTCGGCGGTCGTCTTGGTCTCGAGAATGCGCGCCAGCTCGGCATAAACAGCGTCGATATTGGCGGCGCGACCGGCGAAGGTTGCAAATTTCGGATGGACGCGCAGATCATCACGGCCGGTGGCGTCGAAGAAATTCTGCCACTGCTTGTCGTTGTAGACGATCACGCAGATGTAGCCGTCTGAGGTCTTGTAGGGCCGGCGGTCCGGCGAGAGATGACGCGCATAACCGCCCTTGTCGAGCGGGGGCTCATAGGTGAGCCCGCCCATATGGTCGCCCATCACAAAACCGGCCATGGTTTCGAACATCGGGATGTCGACGCGCTGGCCGCGTCCGGTGCGGTTGCGATCAACGAGGCTGGCGCAGATCGCGCCCACCGCCGTAAGGCCCACGATCCGGTCGACGAGCGCATTGGGGACATAGCGCGGCACGCCGTCGGCGGTTTGCGCCATCAGCGCTGGCAATGCCGTCGCGCCCTGGATGAGATCGTCATAGGCGGGCTTGGCCGCATAGGGCCCGCCCTGACCAAAGCCGAACACGCCGGCATAGATCAGGCGCGGATTGATTTCCGACACCGCGTCATAGCCAAGGTTCAGCCGCGCCATCGCCTGCGGGCGCACATTGTATACCAGAACGTCAGCGGATTTGATCAGCCGCAACACGGCGTCGCGCCCGGCGGGCTTCTTCAAATCGAGGCAGATGGAGCGCTTGTTGCGGTTCGTGTTGAGGAACACCGGTCCCATGCCGGCATGCCGCGTCGGCCCGATCTGCCGCGTAACATCGCCATCGTGCGATTCAACCTTGATGACGTCGGCGCCGTAGTCACCGAGCATCTGGGTTGCATAGGGTCCCATCAGCACGGTCGTCATGTCGATGACCTTGATGCCCGCCAATGGTCCCATGGATCGGCCTGCTCCCGCTACACGGCCATTCCCGGCCGCATTCTTGTGAAGCCAAGTAACGGCAGGCAATCGCGAAGATCAAGGCGCGCCCAGCGTATGGCCGTATGCGTGCGGCAGCGGCTATTTCTTTGACGGCTCGTTTTTGGCTCTGGCGTCGCGCTCCCGGGTCAGGCGCTCCAGTTCTTCATTCTGCTGGCTAAGGCGGTCGGCGATGCGCGCTTCATTCTGTTCGCCGGAGGCGGCCGCAGCCTGTTCGATCAACTGCCGAATGTTGTCTTCCAGAATCCTGATCCGGTTGTTCAGTTCTGCCGTGGACAGCGAACTCTCATTCACCATGATGCACGCTCCGGATGATTTCGTAGGGTGGGCAAAGCGACGCCCATCAGCCTCATCTCGCGTCATTGACGGTGGGCACGGCGCCAGTGCGCCTTTGCCCACCCTACGATAGCACGTTTCGCGGCTACTTCACGGGCTCCAGCACGGAGACGTAATTGGCCACCGCCGCGCCGCCCATGTTGAAGATGCCGCCGAGCTTGGCATTCTTGAGCTGCATGCCTTCGGGGGCCTGGCCAACGAGCTGCATGGCGCTCATCACATGCATGGAAACGCCGGTGGCGCCGATCGGGTGACCCTTGGCTTTCAGGCCGCCGGACGGGTTCACCGGCAGCTTGCCGTCCTTCTGCGTCCAGCCTTCCTTGATGGCGCGGGCGCCCTGCCCGCGCGGCGTCAGGCCCATCGCTTCATATTCGATCAGTTCGGCGACCGTGAAGCAGTCATGGGTTTCAACAAAGGACAAATCGGAAAGCTGCACGCCGGCCTGCGCCAGCGCGCGCTGCCAGGCAACGGTGCAGCCTTCGAACTGCAGGATGTCGCGCTTGGACATCGGCAGGAAATCCTGCGCATGCGCAGTAGCGCGGAAGTTCACCGCCTTGCCCATGGTTTTCGCGCTCTCCGAATCCATCAGCACCAGCGCGGCTGCGCCGTCCGACACCAGCGAGCAGTCGGTGCGCTTCAGGGGACCTGCGACGAACGGGTTCTTCTCGCTCTCGGCGCGGCAGAACTCGTAGCCGAAATCCTTGCGCATTTGCGCATAGGGATTGGCGACGCCGTTCTTGTGATTCTTGGCGGCGATCATCGCGAGCGCGTCCGACTGGTCGCCATATTTCTGGAAATAACTCTGCGCGATCTTGCCGAACACGCCGGCAAAGCCGCCGACGGTCTCGCCGTCCTCGGGCAGATAGGACGCTTTCAAGAGGTTACGGCCGATCTCGGCCGAGGGCGTCCGCGTCATCTGCTCGACGCCAACCACCAGCACGGTCCTTGCCGCGCCCGAGGCGATCGCCCTTATGCCCTGATGCACCGCCGCCGAACCGGTGGCGCAGGCGTTCTCGACCCGGGTGGCCGGCTTGAAGCGCAGCTTGGGATCGGCCTGCAAGACGAGCGAGGCCGTGAAATCCTGTGGCGAGAAGCCGGCGTTGAAATGCCCCAGCACGATCTCGTCGACGTCTTCGGCGGTAATTCCGGCATCCGCCAACGCATCGGTCGCAACCTTCACCACGAGGCTTTCGACGGTCTCGGCGTCGAACTTGCCGAATGGCGTGTGCGCCCATCCCACGATGCTGGCTGTCATGGTGTTCTCCCTTTTTTCCGTTTCAGGAGACTATGTAACCTATCGGGGAACAGACTTCACGCCGGTTTCAGCGATTTCAGGGTCCGCGCGCACATGGCGGTTATGCCGGCCCAATTGCCGGACCGTACGTCCGCCGCCGGGCAGAGCCAGGAACCGCCCACCGCTACCACGTTCGGCTCGGCCAGCCAGGCCGCCGCATTGGCCTCGCCGATACCGCCGGTCGGACATACCCTGATATGCGGAAACGGCCCCGCCAGCGCCCGAAGTGCCTTGATACCGCCGGCCTGCTCGGCAGGGAAGAATTTGACGATATCGAAGCCGGCCGCCAGCGCCTGCATCAGCTCGGAAGCCGTCGCGATCCCCGGCGCAAACGGCAGGTCGCTCGCGGCGGCAGCTTTCAACAGTTCCGGCGTGGCGCCGGGGCTGATGCCGAACTTGGCACCGAGCGCCCTCGCCCGCGTCAGATCGTCGCCATTCAGGATCGTGCCGATGCCGACAGTGGCGTCCGGTACCTCCGCGATCATGGCCTTGGCGGCCTCAACGGCGACCGGCGTCCGCAGGGTGACTTCCAGGACGCGCACGCCGCCTGCCACCAGCGCACGCGCCAGTGGCACCGCATCTTCTGGCCGTTCGATCGTGAGCACGGGGATGACGGTCGCGGACTTGAAGATGGCAGCGAGTTTTTCCTGCCGTGTGGCTGGGGTCATGGCGATGCCTCAACGAGAATTGGCGTGGTTCGGGACGAGGCCGGAGGGCATCTCCGCGCGCGGGATGATGGCGCCGGGATGACATACCACAACGCCGGCCAGACGATGCCCCGCGCGGGCGGCCTCGATCGGATCCGCGCCCGCAAGGCGCGCCGCTACATACGCAGCCGCAAAACTGTCGCCCGCCGCCGTGGTATCGACCACGGGAGCCTCGACCGGCTTGGCCTTGATCGGATAAGGGACGCCTTCCAGACGCACGATGCTCGCCGGCTCCGAAAGTTTTAACACCACCTCAGCGCCTGGAATTCGCGCCAGCAAGCTTTCGTTGCTTAGGCCCGGATAGAGCGGCAGCAAATCCTCCGTAGAAGCCAGCACGATATCGGCAGCCGTGAAGGCCTCCTGAAAAACGGTGCGCGCGACATCGAGATCGGGCCAGCCGCGGGCGCGGAAATTGGTATCAAACGCAAAGCGCACCCCGGCTTCACGCGCGCGTTTCAGCGCCGCGAACAGGCGCGTCCTTCCCGCCGGCCCGTACAGCGAGAGCGTGATCGCCGAGAGATAGATCACATCATAGCCAGCGAGTGATTCAAGGATGTCCGGCGTCTCCGGCAGATCCATCAGACTGCGCGCAGCCGCGCTGTCGCGCCAGTGGAAGAAGCGCCGCTCGCCCTTATCGTCGGTCTGGATCATGTAGAGGCCGGGCAGCTTGCCGGCTAGTCGCATCACACGCCCAGTCCCGACTCCCTCAGCCGCCCAGCCGGCGATCATCTCATCGCTCAAGGCATCGTCGCCGAGCGCCGTGATGTAGTCGACGCCGACGGCAAGGCGCGCGAGGTAAACAGCCGTGTTGAGCGTGTCCCCGCCATAGCCGCGCGAATACAGGCCGTGCTCGGCCTGCTTCAGCTCGACCATGCATTCGCCGATGCAGGCTACCTTGCTCATGACCGCATCCGCGCAAATTGGCCTGAGCTCACCTCAAGCCGCGAACTTGCCGCCGAGTTCATCCTCGATATGGATCCGGATGATATCGTCGAACGTCTTTTCCGCGGTGGTGAAGCCGAGTTTGAGCGCGCGGTCGGTGACGAAATCGCGCGGCCAGCCCGAGACGATGCCGATGATGGTCGGATCGGGCACCCGCTTGATGCGCGCGGTGACGTTCTTGCCGGCGACGCGATCGAGCGCGGCGATCTGTTCGCCGACGGTCACCGACAGGCCTGGCATGCTGAGATTGCGCCGCGGCCCCATCGCGTTGAGGTCCATGGTGCCGGCATGAACCAGGAAGCCCACCGCTGATCGCGGCGAAGCGTGCCAGTGGCGCACGTCCTCGGAGACCGGCAACACCGCCTCCTCGCCTGCCAGCGGCTCGCGGATGATGTTGGAGAAGAAACCGGACGCCGCCTTGTTCGGCTTGCCCGGCCGCACACAGATGGTCGGCAGGCGAATACTGATGCCGTCGAGCAGGCCCTTGCGGGTGTAGTCGTTGATCAGGAGCTCACAGATCGATTTCTGCGTGCCGTAGCTCGTCAGCGGTGTATGGAAGAACTCGTCGCCGATCTTTTCCGGGAAGGGCGCGCCGAACACCGCGATCGAAGACGTGAACACCAGCCGCGGCTTGTAACCGCCGCCGGCATGGCGGATGGCGTCGATCAAGTAGCGCGTGCCGTCGAGATTGATGCGGTAGCCCTTGTCGAACTCGGCCTCGGCCTCGCCCGAGACGATCGCGGCGAGATGAAAGATCACCTCCGGCCGATCAGAGATCAGCGGCGCGGCCGCGCCGGGATCGGCAAAGTCGGAAGCCACGACGCTGATCGGGATCGAGGCGTTGGCGGGCTTGGTAGGCGCCACCACATCCTGCAGCGTCATGCGGGTGATTTCGTGGTTGCCAAGGCGCCCCTCGCGCAGCAGCCGTTCGGTCAGCTTGCGGCCCACCATGCCGGCGGCGCCGAGAATCAGAATGTGCAAGACCCGTCTCCTTTGCGAACTCTTCTATAGCGCTTTCAAGCGAAGTGGGATCCGGTTCGCGTGAAGAAAACGCGCCAAGAGATAATGTTCAGACCGGGCCTCGAGCGCTTACTCTTTCACGGCTCCCGTCATGGCCGACACATAATGCTCGACGAAGAAGGCGTAAAGGATGACCAGCGGCAGCGAGCCGGCCAGCGCCCCCGCCATCAGCGAGCCCCAGCGATAGACGTCGCCATCGACGAACTCGTTGACGATCGCGACCGGCACGGTCTTGTTCGCCGTCGATTGCAGGAAGGTGAGCGCGTAGATGAACTCGTTCCAGCACAGCGTGAAGCAGAAGATGAAAGCCGAGATCAGCCCCGGGATCGCCAGCGGCAGCACGATCTTGGTCAGAATCTGCCAGCGGCTGGCGCCGTCGATCAGCGCGCACTCTTCCAGCTCGAACGGGATCGTCTTGAAGTAGCCCATCAGCAGCCAGGTCGAGAATGGAATCAGGATCGTCGGATAGGTCAGGATCAGCGCAAGCGGCGAGTCGAACAGGCCATACTGGAACACGACGGTCGCGAGCGGAATGAACAGGATCGACGGGGGCACCAGGTAGGCGAGGAAGATCAGGCCGCCGACGAGGTTGGCGCCCTTGTAGCGCAGCCGCACGATCGCATAGGCGGCAAGCACGGATGCTACGATCGACAGAAAGGTCGCGCAGACCGCCACATACATCGTGTTCCAGAGCCACATCGGATAATGGCTCTCGAACAAGAGCTTGTAGAAGTGCTTGAAGGTCGGATTCCAGGTCCAGAACGGGCTGTAGGTCTCCATATCCAGGAGCTGCGCGTCCGGCTTCACGGCGGTGAGCGCCATCCAGTAGAACGGGAACAGCAGCACGAACACGATAATCGACAGAGGCAGGTACAGCGTCACCATGCGGCGCGGCACCGACTGCAGATAGCTCATGCCTTCGGAGTGGTCATCCTTGGCGACAGTCGGCGCGGAAGACGTCAGCACACCCTTGAGATTCACATGCGTGGTCGGGAGATCAGTCATTGTTTTCTCCCTGTTGCCACTTGCGGCGCAGCGCGCGCGAGGCTTGCCTCGTTCGCGCCAAATACGATGCAACGACGCAGAGATCAGTCATTGTTCTCTCCCTGCTGCCATTTGCGGCGCTGCAGACCGAACCAGGAAACCATGATGGCCGCGAGCAGGAACGGGATCATGGCGCTGGCGATGGCGGCGCCCTCGCCCAGTTGTCCGGCGATGATCGCGCGCTGATAGGACAAGGTTGCCATCAGGTGCGTTGCGTTGACCGGACCGCCGCGGGTCATCGCCCAGATCAGCTGGAAGTCGGTGAAGGTGAACAGCACCGAGAAGGTCATTACGACCGCAATGATCGGCGTGAGCAATGGATAGGTGATGTGGCGGAACATCTGCCAGCGCGATGCGCCGTCGAGCGTTGCTGCCTCATAGAGCGATGGCGAAACCGTCTGCAGGCCTGCGAGCAGCGTGATCGCGACGAACGGCACGCCGCGCCAGATATTGGCGAAGATCACGCAAATCCGCGCCCATGTCGTATCACCGAGGAAATTGATGTTCTCGTTGATGAGACCGAGATGCTTCAGCGACCAGGAGATGATCGAGAACTGGGAATCGAAGATCCACCAGAAGGCCAGCGCCGACAGCACGGTCGGCACGATGAAGGGGATCAGCACGGCGGCGCGCAACAGCGCCTTGAACGGCATGTTCTCGTTGAGCAGCAGCGCCAGATAAAGGCCGATGCCGAATTTAATGGCGCTGGCGACGAAAGTGTAGAGCAGCGTGTTGAAGACAGAGAGCCAGAAGATGGCGTCGTCCCACAGCCACTCATAGTTCTCGTAGCCGATGAACTGACCGACGCGGCCGATCTTGGTGTCGGTGAAGGACAGCCAGATGCCGAGGCCCAGCGGATAGGCCAGGAACAGGATCAGGAACGCCATCGCCGGCACCATGAACCAGAAGCCGAGCCAGTTCCGGTTGTGCTTGAGCTGGTCCCACGACGACGCCTCGCGGATCTGCGATTTTGCCGGCGTGATTGCGATGTCAGCCATGAGCCAGTTTCCTTGGGCCAGCCGATCCTGGCGATCTTCTGGGCGGTGAACCCGTTAGCCTTAAGTCAAACGGGCGGCGGACGAGCCGCCGCCCGCTTCCACATCTTAGCGATAGATGCGCTTCAGCTGTCGCTCGGCTTCCGCCATGGCGCTCTTGGCATCCTTGGCGCCGGTGCAGTAGTTGGCGAACATATCGACCACGATGAAGTCGGCGATCGCAGTCGCGGCCTTCTCGCCGACCTTGCCGATACCGGAAGCCGGCAGCGCGCGTTTGGAGGCCTGAGCGAACACAGCGTTCTTGGGATCGGCGGTCCACACCGGCGCGGCGTCATAGGAATTGAGCGTGTGGGTCAGATAGCCCCGCGCTCCGCTCAGCCACTTATCGTAGTTTTCCTTCTCCAGCATGAAGGCAACAAAGGCCTTCGCGGCGTTCGGATATTTCGTGAAGTTGAACGCCAGGATCGGCACCGCAAGCTGCAGCTCCGTCGGCTTGCCGATCGGGCCCACCGGCCACAGACCATGATAGGTGTCCTCGGCCAGGTCCTTCTTGCTGGCATCGTCCTTGGCCGCCACATAGATCGAGATGCCGTTGGCGGTGCAGTACAGTTCGCCCGCGAGGAACGCCTTGTTATTTGAAGAGTCGTTCCATGACGCCGTGCCGGAGACGAAGGTGTCGGAGAGCGCCTTGCAGTACTCCAGCGCCTTCATCGTTTCCGGCGAGTTGATGATGACCTTATCGTCCTTGTCGACGGTCCAGGCGTTGTGCCCCCAGAGGACCCAGTGCAGCCAGGCGTTGGCGTCGCCCGAGGCGTGACCGAGCGCAAAGCCCGCGGGCGTGTTGTTCGCCTTCAGCGCCTTGCACATTTCGAGGAAGCTCGGGAAGTCCTTGGGGAATTCCTTGAAGCCGGCCTTGTCGGTCGCGGATTTGCGGTAGGTCATGTAGCCGCCGACGGTGGCGACGGGAATGCCCAGCCAGTCATTGCCGAGCATGCAGGTCTTCTGCGCCGCATCAGTCCAGCCGCCGTACTTCTTGCCGAGGTAATCGGCAACGTCATTCATCTTCAGGACCTTGGTCGGGAACAGCTGCGGCAGCGTGTGCAAGCCCCAGGCGAGATCGAGGCCCGAGCCGGTGTTGGCGGCAACGGACGCCTTCGGCTGCACGTCCTCGAAGGACTCGGAGAACACGTTCATTTCGGTGCCGGTCGCGGCCTTGAACGCGGCGACCATGGCATTGAAGGCCTCGTCTTCTGCCGGCACGAAGCGCTTCCAGCGCATTACCGTCAGCTTGGCGCCCGACTCCGCCTTCCAGGGCGAAGTTTGCGCCCAGGCCTTGGCGAAATCGAACAGTGCCGGCCCGGTGAGCGCGCCGGCAGCGGCAAGCGCGGTGCCGCCCTTAAGCAGAGAGCGGCGGGTAAAATCGTGCATAGTCCATCCTCCCTTTGAATATTTTTTAGTTATTGCTCAGCCACTTCAGCTATTGCTCAGCCATTCAATCGCTTGCCCGTCGTCTCATCGAACAAGTGCACGAGCGAGGGATCCGGCTTGAGCCGGATCTTGTCGCCCGGACTGAATTGATGCCGCTCACGGAACACGGCGACCACCTGCTCTCCGCCGAGCTTGGCGAAGACCTGGGTTTCCGAACCGGTCGGCTCGACCACGATGATTTCGGCCTCCGCGCCATCATCGGCGATCGTGAAATGTTCCGGCCGCACGCCGTAGACAGCCGGCTGACCGTCGGAATTGGCGGGCGCGGTTTTCAGCGGCAGCTTAACGCCGTTCGGGCCTTCAAACCCGGCGCTCCCGTTCGACTTCAACTTGCCTTTGAGGAAGTTCATTGCCGGCGAACCGATGAAGCCCGCAACGAACTGATTTGCCGGTGTGTCATAGAGCTCCAGCGGCGTCCCCATCTGCTCGACGATACCGTCATGCATCACCACGATCTTGTCTGCCATGGTCATGGCCTCGATCTGGTCGTGGGTGACGTAGACGGTGGTGGTCTTCAGCCGCTGGTGCAGCTCCTTGATCTCGGTACGCATGGCCACGCGCAGCTTGGCGTCAAGGTTCGATAGCGGCTCGTCGAACAGGAACACCTGCGGATCGCGCACGATGGCGCGGCCCATGGCGACGCGCTGGCGCTGGCCGCCGGAGAGTTGCCGCGGATAACGTTCAAGCAGCGGCGTGAGCGCCAGGATCTCGGCAGCGCGCTTGACGCGGGTTGAGATCTCTTCCTGCTTGGCGCCGCGCAGCTTGAGCGAAAAGCCCATATTGTCCGCCACCGTCATGTGCGGATAGAGCGCGTAGTTCTGGAACACCATCGCAATGTCGCGCTCTTTCGGCTGGACATTGTTGACCACGCGATCGCCGATCGAAATCGTGCCCGAGGTGATGTTTTCGAGGCCCGCGAGCATGCGTAGCAGAGTCGATTTGCCACAGCCGGAGGGACCGACCAACACGACGAACTCGCCGTCCTCAATCGGAATCGTCACGCCGTGCAAAACTTCAAAATTGCCGAACGATTTGCGCACGTCGCGAATCTGTACCGACGACATCGAATTCACTCCCCTCATTGTCTGTTTTTGGCGCCGCAAGCGGGCAGCGGCGCCCTGCTGTTCTTTTTCGACTCTAATGCCGGAAGTCGAATTCAACGGTCATTATCATCCGCAGTTTGGCGGTTTTTAGCAATCCAATGGTAGCGCTGTCAATAATTGTTCAAACGTCTAATCTGGTGTGATATGAGCGCAAGATGGGACGAAAACAGACAAAGTCTGGCAAAATCCGCCTCACCGAAGTCGCCAAGCTCGCTGGCGTCAGCCCGATCACGGCATCGCGTTTTTTCAGGAATCCCGAAGCGCTGTCGCTAAGCAAGCGGGAACGCGTCGATAGTGCCGTGAAGGAACTGGGTTACGTTCCCAATCTCGCCGCACGCGCCCTTGCCTCGCATCGCACCGAAGTCATCGGCGTTGTGATACCTTCGCTCACCAACAACGTGTTCGCCGACGTGTTGCGCGGCATCTACGATTCGTCCGAAGGTAGCCGTTACACGATCCAGCTGGCCAACACGCGCTACAGCATCCTGCAAGAGGAAAAGCTGCTGCGCCTGTTCCGGGCACAGAAGCCCGCAGGCTTGATCGTCACCGGCATCAACCAGACCGCGGAATCGCGCAAGATCCTGGAGTCCATGAATTGCCCGGTTACGCAGATCATGGAAATCGGCGACAGTCCCGTCGACATGATGGTCGGCTTCTCGCATTATGATGCAGCATTTTCGGCCATTTCGCACATCCTCGAACAGGGACGCCGCCGGATCGGCTTTCTCGGCGCGCGAATGGACCCGCGCGTGCAGCGGCGACTCGACGGATATCGTGATGCCATGAAGGGAGCATCGCTGTTCGATCCCAACCTGGTCGTCACCACGTCGGTGCCGACCACGGTCACACTCGGCGGAACGCTGTTCACCGATCTGCTCGCCCAGACGCCTGATATCGATGCCGTGTTCTGCGTCAATGACGACCTGGCGCTCGGGACACTCTTCGAATGCCAACGCCGCCAGATCGCGGTACCCCGCGACCTTGCGATCGTCGGATTTAACGACCTGGAATTCGCCGCTGCCGCCGTTCCGTCGCTCAGCAGCGTGCGCACCAACCGTTATGAAATGGGCCGCCACGCCGTCACCATGGTGATCGACGCGATCGAGGGCCGCCGTCCGCGGGAGCCGGTGATCGACCTTGGTTTTCAGCTGATGGTCCGCGAGAGCTCGACGCCATCGACGATCTGACACAGCTTTCACGGCACGCAGCACAGGCGCGCGGCAGAAAATGGTAGCGCTATCTTTTGCGCGAGATTAAGATCGCGTCCGCGAAAATCTGAATTGGGCGCGCGGCTGCGTTGGCAGCAGATGAAATTTTCAGCATGGTGCAAAGGCTGCCATGCTTCGCGGCCACCAGTTTGCAAGTGCGGGGAGGAAACAATGAAAAAAAGCGACGACAAGGCCTCAACCAATGGCAAGGGCCGCAGACTCCGTTCCCTCGAATGGTTCGACAATCCGCATAACCCGGGCATGACTGCGCTCTATCTCGAGCGCTACCTGAACTACGGCCTGACGCGCGAGGAATTGCAGTCCGGCAAGCCGATCATCGGCATCGCCCAGACCGGCAACGACCTATCGCCGTGCAATCGCCATCACCTCGAACTGGCGCACCGAGTGCGCGAAGGCATCCGCGCGGCCGGCGGCATCGCGATGGAATTCCCGACCCATCCGATTCAGGAGACCGGAAAGCGGCCGACCGCGGCGCTCGACCGCAACCTTGCCTATCTCGGCCTGGTCGAAGTGCTGTTCGGCTATCCGCTCGATGGCGTGGTGCTGACCACCGGCTGCGACAAGACCACGCCGGCCTGCCTGATGGCGGCGGCGACCGTCAATCTGCCCGCCATCGTGCTTTCGGGCGGCCCAATGCTGAATGGCTGGTTCAAGGGTGAGCGCACCGGTTCTGGCACCATCGTCTGGAAGGCCCGCGAGATGCTTGCCGCCGGCGAGATCGACTACAACGGCTTCATCGAAATCGTGGCCTCCTCCACCCCGTCGGTCGGCCATTGCAACACTATGGGCACCGCCTCGACCATGAACTCGCTCGCCGAAGCGCTCGGCATGTCGCTGCCGGGCTGCGCGGCAATCCCCGCCCCGCATCGCGAGCGTGGCCAGATCGCCTATGAGACCGGAAAGCGCATCGTCGAGATGGTCTGGGAAGATCTCAAACCTTCCGACATCCTGACCCGCAAGGCGTTCGAAAACTGCATCGTGGTGAATTCGGCGATCGGCGGCTCGACCAACGCGCCGATCCACATCAACGCGTTGGCGCGGCATATCGGCGTCGAGCTCTCGATCGATGACTGGCAGAAGCACGGTCACGACATCCCGCTGCTCGTGAACATGCAGCCGGCCGGCTTCTATCTCGGCGAGGAATACCATCGCGCCGGCGGCGTGCCGACGGTGGTGCGCGAGTTGATGGCCCACAAGCGCATCCACGAAGACGCGCTGACGGTCAACGGCCGCACCATCGGCGAGAACTGCCGCGAGGCGCCCAAGCCCGACGGCGACGTGATCTGGAGCTACGACAAGCCGTTGGTGAAGGATGCCGGCTTCCTGGTGCTGCGCGGCAATCTCTTTGATTCCGCGATCATGAAGACCTCTGTGATCTCCAAGGAGTTTCGCGACCGTTATCTCAGTAATCCCCAGGACCCCAACGCGTTCGAAGGCCGGGCGATCGTATTCGAGGGGCCTGAGGATTATCACGAGCGGATCGATGACCCCTCGCTCAATATCGACGAACACTGCGTGCTGTTCATCCGCGGCGCCGGACCGATCGGCTATCCCGGCGGCGCCGAGGTCGTGAATATGCAGCCGCCGGCGGCGCTGATCAAACGCGGCATTCTCTCCCTGCCCTGCATCGGCGACGGACGGCAGTCCGGCACATCAGGCTCGCCGTCGATCCTCAACGCCTCGCCAGAGGCTGCCGCCGATGGCGGGCTTGCGATCCTGCAGACCGGCGACAAGGTGCGCATCGACCTCAACACGGGCGACGCCAACATCCTGATCACGAGCGACGAATTGAAGAAGCGCCGCGCCGAATTGAAGGCCAAGGGCGGCTTCCCCTACCCGGCCAACCAGACGCCGTGGCAGGAGCTCTATCGCTCGACCGTCGGCCAGCAGGCGACCGGCGCTTGCATGGAGCTCGCCACGCGCTATCAGAATATCGCCGGTACGGTCGGCGTGGCGCGGGACAATCATTAGCTGGTCGCCGTCATTGCGAGCGCAGCGAAGCAATCCATGCCTCCGCGCAGGGAACATGGATTGCTTCGTCGCTATCGCCCCTCGCAATGACGAAGAAAAAAGGAAAGAAAAACATGTCAGATCGACTTAAGGGAAAACGCGCTGTTGTCACTGCCGCAGCGGCGGGCATTGGGCGAGCATGTGCAGTAGCATTCGCGCGCGAAGGCGCCACGGTGATCGCTACCGACATCAATGAAAACGGCATCGCCACCCTGGGCAAGGAAGGCGTTGCCGAGACGGCACGGCTCGACGTTCGTAGCACCGCCGAGGTCGACGCCTTCGCCAAGCGCGTTGGAAAGATCGATATCTTGCTCAATGCAGCAGGCTTCGTACATCACGGAACCATCCTGGACTGTTCGGAGGAGGACTGGGACTTCTCGTTCGACCTCAACGTCAAATCCATGCACCGGACCATCAAGGCATTTCTGCCGGCGATGCTGGCGGGTGGAGGCGGCAGCATCGTCAACATCTCGTCTTGTGCGGCATTGAGGCCACCGGCCAACCGTTATGTCTACAGTGCATCCAAGGCGGCGGTTTCGCTGCTCACGCGCGCGATTGCGCTCGACTTTATTACCCAGGGCATCCGCTGCAACAGCATCTGCCCCGGTACCGTGGAGACACCCTCGATGCTTGAGCGCGCCGCGGCTGTCGGCCCGCAGGGCAAAGAGATGTTCATCGCCCGCCAGAAGATGGGGCGGCTGGGCACCGCAGAGGAAATCGCGGCCATGGCGGTCTATCTTGCGAGCGACGAAGCCGCGTTCACCACCGGCGTCGACCTCGTCGTCGATGGCGGCTACATGCTCTAACGTCCACGCAAAAGGCTTCCAACATGAACAAGATCGATCTGAACGGCCGCAGCGCCGTCGTCACCGGCGGGGCCCAGGGTTTTGGCCGCGCGATCACCGAGCGCTTCGTCGCCTCCGGCGCGAAGGTCGCGATCTGGGATTTCGACCTGCCGCTGGCGGAAAAGACCGCCAGGGAAATCGGCCCGGCCGTCACCGCCTTCAAGGTCAACGTGTCCGATCTCGGTGCTGTCGAGAAGACCCGTGATGAAACGCTGAAGGCGCTCGGCAAGATCGACATCCTCGTCAACAATGCCGGCATCGCCGGCGTTAACGCTACCGTGTGGGAAACCGATCTCGAGGAATGGCGCAAGGTGCTGCGCATCAATCTCGACGGTCCCTTCATCTGCTGCAAGGCGGTGGTGCCGGCGATGATCGCCCAGAAGTACGGCCGTATCGTCAACATCGCCTCGATCGCCGGCAAGGAAGGCAACCCGAATGCCGCGCATTATTCGGCCTCCAAGGCCGGCCTGATCGCGCTGACCAAATCGCTCGGCAAGGAACTCGCCCAGCACGACATCCTGGTTAATGCGGTGACGCCTGCCGCGGCGAAGACCGCGATCTTCGACCAGCTCACGCAGCAGCACATCGATTTCATGCTGTCGAAGATTCCGAAGGGCCGTTTTGTTCTGGTGGAAGAACTCGCCGCGATGGTGGCGTGGCTGGCGTCGGAAGATTGCGCGTTCTCCACCGGCGCGGTGTTCGACATTTCCGGCGGCCGGGCGACCTATTGAGGCAGCCATGATCCAGGAAGGCGGATGCCTCTGCGGCGCGGTCCGGTTCAAGACCGAGGGCGAGCCGCTCAATGTTCGCATCTGCCATTGCCGCAACTGCCAGAAGGCGATGGGCTCGCCGTTCTTTGCTAGGGCACTATTCGATCAGCGCTCACTTTCGGTCGAGGGTGAAACCGCGCGCTGTCCATCATCGGAAGCGCTCGACCGGGTATTTTGCAAGGTTTGCGGCACGCGGCTGTTCTCCCGGCGCACCAACGGGACCGTGGTCGGCGTTGCGCTTGCCGCCTTCGACGATCGCAACGCCTTTGCACCGACCGAGCACATCTGGGTCTCCGAGAAGATGTCCTGGGTGCGGCTCGACGACGGCTTGCCGCAATATCAGGAGACGGTTCCCCAATAACGCGGGCGTGCTAGGCTACAGGCCTCGAAGCGCAACCGGGGGCGGATCGTTTGAACATCTCGCTGTACGACATTTCGGTCTGGATTTTCCCCATCCTCATCGCCATCACCTTTCACGAGGCCGCCCACGGCTTCGTGGCATACCGGCTCGGGGACGATACCGCTTGGCAGCTCGGCCGGGTCAGCTTCAATCCCTTCAAGCATATCGATCCCTTTGGCACCGTGATTCTGCCGGGCGTGCTGTTCCTGGCGCACTCCCCGTTCCTGTTCGGTTATGCCAAGCCGGTCCCGGTGAATTTCAGAAACCTGAACCATCCCCGGCTCGACATGGTCTGGGTGGCGCTGGCCGGGCCCGCCACCAACATCATTCTGGCTGTCATCGCAGCGTTAGCCTTCCATGCGCTGCCTTGGGTGCCGGCCGAGGCCGCCAAATGGACGGCGGACAACCTAAAAAATGCTTTCTTGATCAATATCGTGCTGGCGATCTTCAACATGATGCCGATCCCGCCGCTGGACGGCGGCCGGGTCGCAGTCGGGCTGTTGCCGCGGGTGCTGGCATACCCGCTGTCGCGGCTGGAACCCTATGGAATCCTGATCCTGCTCGGCCTTCTGATCCTGCTCCCCGTCATCGGCGCGCAGCTCGGCCTAAATCTTGATGTTATTTCGGCGATACTGCGGACACTGATCGGTTATGTTGGCAGCGCGCTTCTCTTCATTACCGGCAACGCCTAGAGTTCTGATAGAATAACACAGGGAAGAACCGACCCGGGCCATGGCCACAAAAGCTGCCGATATGTTGATTGCACGCCGCGCCGATACCCGCGCGAGGGCAGATTTTGCAACCTGGAAAATGATAGCCAAGCTGAACGGCTTTTCCGCCCTGCCCCCCGAGGCGCAGAGCTTTCTCGAAGGCTACAGGCAGCTGCTCGCGAACATGTCGGAGGCCGACGCTTCCGAGGCCACCATTCAGCTGATGTACAAGCGATACTATTCCGAGATGGGCGGCAGCGGAAACCCGCCGCAGCTGCCTTCGCGTGCGAGCGATCCGACCAAAGACAGCAGTAACGTCACCGCATTCCGCCGCCCGCCCGCCCGGCCAAGACAAACCGCGCCGGATGCAACGGCAAGATCTCGGCTGCCCGTGGCGCTGATCTTTATCTGTCTCGCCATCGTTTACGTCAGCATTCGCATGCTCTGGCGCTGACGCGTTCCCGCCGCGAATTTCTGCGATAAAATTTCATCACGGCCACGCCGCGTAGGAAGGGCCGCTGCGCGCATGCTCCAACCGGATCTGCCGGCGATAATTTCCCGGCGACGCGCCGCGATACTTGCGGAAGAAGCGGTTGAAATAGGCGGGATCGCGGAAGCCGAGGCCGTATCCGATCTGCTCGACGGGAAGATCGAGCTGCTGCAGCCGCGTGCAGGCTTCGCGCAGCAGGCGCTCGTGGATGATCGCGCGCGGGCCGCAACCCTTCTCGCGCTGGCAATGCGCATGCAGCTTGTCGGAGGTGACGCCAAGCGCGTTGGCGTAGCGCGCGACCGGCCAGCCGTCGCGGTAGTGCAGTTCGACCATCTGCAGGAAATTACCAACCAGCGCCAGACCGCCGCCACGCACGGCCATCTCGTCGCGCGCATCGCGCGAGGCGCTAAGCCGCCAGAGCTGCAAGCACAGTAAAAGCAGATGCGAGGAAATCAGCGTCGCGCCGCCAAAACCGGGCATGCGTAGCTCAGTCACGATGGCACGGCAGGATTCAGTGACCGTGTCCAGATATGGCGGCAGCACTTCGCCTGCGATCAGCGCGACGCGCTCGGTGGTCCTGCGCAGATGCAGCGCCTCGGCATTGCCGGCAACGATCTTGATCAGGAAATCATCCTCGACCGACAGCAGAAATCCTTGCGCGCCCGGGCCCACTTCCACCGTCGCATCGATACCGCCCGGCAGCCAAAGCAAGCTCGGCGCGTCGAGCGCAACGCCGGTCCCCTGCCATGACGCACGGCCGCGATCCGATTGCAGCAGCAACAGATGCGCCCGCCGCTCGGACTTCTGGCGGATCACCCACGATCGGGCGGCCAAGGCAGCCGAAAATGCCTCCGCACGCACCGCCAGCGCGATACCGACCGGCAGTCCGTTCAGGCCCGATAATGCCGACATGACCCCGCCTCCTGAGACAATCCGCCGCCAGTAAACCGGGGCCTTCACCAGAAAAGTACAATCTTTCCCCGGTTTCGTCCAATTCCAAGCCGCCCAGGACCTCCCCTAACGTCAAGGCGATCACGAGCGCCAGCCAATGGCGCCAATCGAAACACCTGGGGAGGAGAACATGACGACATTTCTGACGCGGCGCGTCGCCCTGCTGGCGGCCGCCACCTGCGTCGCCACGCTGGGCCTGTCCGCCGCCGCGGAAGCGCAGACCTCGATCAAAATCGGCTATGCGATCTCGCGCACCGGCCCCAATACCGGCGGCGCGGCCGTCACCACGATTCCCAACTACGAATTGTGGGTGAAGGAAGTGAACGCCGGCGGGGGCATCAAGCTCGGCGACAAGCGCGTCCCGATCGAGGTCGTGCAGTATGACGACCGCTCCAACGCCGAAGAGGCGGTGCGCGCGCTCGAGCGGCTGATCAACCAGGACAAGGTCGATTTCATCCTGCCGCCATGGGGCACCGGCCTCAATCTCGCCGTCGGCCCGACGCTCAACCGCGAAGGCTATCCGCACCTCGCCGCGACCGCCGTCACCGACCGCGCGCCCGAACTCGCCAAGCGCTGGCCGAACAGTTTCTGGCTGCTCGGCACCAGCGGCGATGCCGCCAAGACGCTGGTCGACCTGCTATCCAAGCTGCGCGACGAAAAGAAGATCGGCGATACCGTAGCGATGGTCAGCATTGCCGACGGCTTCGGCATCGACCTGTCGACCGCGGCGCGGCCGGCGCTCACCAACGCGAAATTCAAGCTCGCCTACGACAAGAGCTATCCAATCGGCACGCAGGACCTCGCGCCGATCGTCAATGAGATCAAGGCGCTCAATCCTGACGTCTTCATCGCGTTCAGCTATCCGCCGGATACGCTGGCGCTGACCGAGCAATCACGGATCGCCGGCTTCAATCCGAAAGTGTTCTATACCGGCGTCGGCACCGCCTTCCCGCTCTACAAGCAGAAGTTCGGCAAGAACACCGAAGGCGTCATGGGCATCGGCGGCTGGAGCGGCGACAGCCCGGCGATCAAGGACTACCTCGCCCGCCACAAGGCCTCCGCCGCCAACGGCGCCGAGCCGGATCGCTGGGCGAGCGCGGTTACCTATGCCAGCCTGCAGATGCTGCAACAGGCGATCGAACGCGTCGGCAAGGTCGACCGCGCCGCCGTCATCAAGGACCTGCAGACCGGCACGTTCGACACCGTGATCGGCAAGGTCAAGCTCGAGAACAACATGCCGACCCGCTACTGGTGGGTCGGCCAGTGGCAGGACGGTGAGTTCTACGGCATCGCTCCGGCGAAGAACGAAGGTGCGCGCACCGCGATCGTGCCGAAGCCGGCGTGGGTGGCGCCCTAACATCACGTTAGCGAGACGGCCGGCCACGCCATGACCAACGCCATTCTGACCGGCCTGATGCTGGGCGGCATGTATGCGCTCATCGCCATGGGGCTCACGCTCCAGTACGGCGTTGCGCGCATCATGAATCTCTCTTACGGCGAGTTCCTGATCGCCGCCGCCTTTGCATCGCACTGGCTGTTCACGGGCTGGGCGGTCAGTCCGTTTGTCGGGCTGGTGTTGGTCGTCCCCCTCGCCTTCGTGCTGAACTTTGCGATCTATAAATTGCTGCTGACACCGCTGGTGCGTCGCGCGCCGAACCGCGACGCGCTCGAGGTCGACAGCATTCTCGCGACCTTCGGGCTCACCTTCGTGATTCAAGGCTCGATGCTCGCGCTGTTCGGCGGCGCCTACTACAGCTATTCCTTCCTCGCCTTTCCGGTGCAGTTCCTCGGCGAGACGGTGGCGGCCAACCGGCTCGCCGCGCTCGGGATCACCATCCTGCTCGGCCTCGCGCTCTATCTGGCGCTGACACGAACCCGGGCCGGCACGGCGGTTCGCGCCGTCGCCGTCGATCCCTTTGCCGCCCAGCTCGTCGCCATCAACGTTCCGCAAGCTTCCGCCCTGACCTTTGCACTAGGTGGCGCGCTGGTGGCCGCGGCGGGCGTGCTGGTCAGCACATTCCTCACCTTCAGCGCGTCATCCGGCGTGGTCTTCACCATGAAGGCTCTGATCGTGGTCGTGATGGGCGGCGTCGGTAACATGCTGGGCTGCCTGGTCGCGGGCCTTGCTCTTGGCCTCAGCGAGGCGCTGGTCGCCTCCTATGTCGATCCCGGCCTCACGCTGGCCGTCAACTTCGCGCTGTTTCTCGCCGTGCTGCTGGTGAAGCCGGCCGGCCTGTTTGGCAGGGCGACGCGATGAGCGCGCGTATTGCCGGTATCGGTTCTCTGGCGCTGGCAGCGATCGCGCTGCTGGCATTCGTGCCGCGTCTTGGCAACGCCTATTATCTCGCGCTTTCCATCAGCCTGCTGCAGTACACGGTGCTGGCGACCGCCTGGGGAATGTTTTCGGGCCCGACGCGCTACGTTTCGCTGGCAACGACCGCCTTCTTCGGCGTCGGCGCTTATACCGTGGCCGTGCTTGGCGAGATATTGCCCTGGCCGCTCGTGCTGCTGATCGCCGCGGCGCTCGGCGCCATGGTGGCAGGCGTCGTCGGACTATCGACGCTGCGCCTGAGCGGCGTCTACTTCGTCATCTTCACGTTTGGATTGACCGAACTGATCCGCCAACTCGTGGTCTGGTTCGAGGTCAACAAGTCGCGCGTGCTCGGCCGCTATGTCTTCGTCAACATCACCCAAGCCGATATTTACTGGCAGTTGCTGGCGCTGACCGCCGCGGTGTTCCTGCTTGGCTGGCTGATCGCGCGCTCGCGGCTCGGCTTTGCGCTACGGGTGATCGGCGAAGACGAGACCGTCGCAAAACATTGCGGGATCAACACCACCTTCGCCAAGGTCGCGCTGTTTACGATCAGCGCCACGATCATGACGCTGGTCGGCGCGATCATGGCGCCGCGCTGGACCTATATCGAACCGTCGATCGCCTTCAATTCGATGATCTCGTTTCAGGTGCTGATCATGGCGCTGCTCGGCGGCGCGCACCGGCTGTGGGGGCCGGTGCTTGGCGCCATCCCGCTCACCCTCTTGTTCGAGCTCCTGAGCGCGCGCTTTCCGAACACATTCACGATCATCCTCGGCTGCATCTTCCTTGTGATCGTCTACATGCTGCCGCGGGGTGTGGCGGGCTTGTTCGAGAGGCGATCGGCGCCATCAGCCAAAACCACGCAACGGGTGACCGCATGAGCTCCGACGGCGGGACACCAGTGCTGGCGGTCAACGGACTACGGCGCGCGTTCGGCGGGCTCGTCGCGGTCAACGATCTTGGCTTCGAAGTCGCCCTGGGCGAAATCATGGGCCTGCTCGGCCCCAACGGCTCCGGCAAAACGACGGCGCTCAACCTGATGTCTGGCGTGCTGCGTCCCGATGCCGGCACTATCCGCCTGATGGGCCAGGATATCGCGGGCCTTGCCTCGTACCGGATCGCGCGGCTTGGCCTGGCGCGAACGTTCCAACTCGTCCGCGTGCTCGATGGCATGGACTGCCGCGAGAACATCAGGGCGGGGCTGGCGTTTCAGAAACCTCACTTGACCGCCGCCGAGGCCGAGCTTCGGATCGGCGCCCTACTCGCGCGCGTCGGCCTTGCCGGCCATGACCAGCGGCCGGCGGCCGATCTCACCTATATCGACCGCAAGCGGCTGGAGCTCGCCCGCGCCCTTGCCGCCAAGCCACGGCTGCTGCTGCTCGACGAATGGCTCGCCGGGCTCAATCCATCCGAGCTTGCAATCGGCATCGACCTGATCCGATCACTGCGGGCAGACGGCATCACCATCGTGCTGGTCGAGCATGTGATGAGCGCGGTTCGCGCGCTGTGCGACCGCTGCATCGTCATGAGCAGCGGCCGCAAGATCGCCGAAGGCTTGACCGCGGACGTGCTGAGCGATGCGGCGGTGGTCAAGGCCTATCTCGGCGGAGTGGCCGCCGATGCTTGAGGTCGCAAATCTCAGCCTAACTTACGGCCTCCACCGCGCACTCGACGGTGTCGCCCTCAACGTCGGGCGCGGCGAGATCGTCACGATCCTCGGCGCCAACGGCGCCGGCAAGACCTCGCTGCTGAAGGCCATCGCCGGCGTGGTGCGTACACTTCCGGGCAAGCAGGTGCGCCTTGGCGGCCGCGATATCTCCGCGCTCGCCGCGCACGACATCGTCGAGAACGGACTGGCACTGGTGCCCGAGGGGCGCGGCATCTTCGGCGACCTCACGGTGAAGGAAAATCTCCTGCTCGGTGCCAATCCGAAGCGCGCGCGCGACGGCGAAGCAGCGCGGCGCGAGCAGGTGCTCGAACTTTTTCCGCGTCTGCGCGAACGCGCCGCCCAGATCGCGCGCACCATGAGCGGCGGCGAACAGCAGATGCTCGCCATTGGCCGTGCGTTAATGTCCAATCCGGACATCTTGCTGCTCGATGAACCGTCGCTCGGGCTCTCGCCAGCGATGGTGCAGGAGCTGTTCGCCACGCTGAGACGGGTGCGCGAAGCCGGCGTCGGCTTGCTGCTCGTCGAGCAGAACGCGCAGGAGAGTCTGCGCATCGCCGACCGCGGCTATGTGCTCGAAAACGGCATCATCGTCGGCCACGGCACGGCCGATCAGCTGAAATCCGATCCCGCCGTCCAGCGCGCCTATCTCGGCGGCGCACCGGCCGCCACACCATCATCGTAACGCACAGCCGAAGGAGAGAACCATGTACGAAATCTCGCTGCTGCTCGAGAGCAAGGATGTCCCGGCGTCGAACGGCGCGACGTTCGATCGCCTCAATCCAGTCACCGGCGATCTCGCCAGCCGCGCCGCGGCGGCCCAGCTCGCGGACGCCAAGCGCGCGGCCGATACCGCCGCTGCTGCCTTCCCGGCATGGTCTGCCACCGGCCCTAGCGCCCGCCGTGCGATCCTGCTCAAGGCCGCCGACTTACTGGCGTCGAAGACGTCGCAATTCGTTGAGCTGATGGCGGCCGAAACTGGGGCGACAGCCGGCTGGGCCGGGTTCAACGTTCATCTCGCCGCCGGCATGCTGCGCGAGGCGGCGGCGATGACCACGCAGATCTCGGGCGAAGTCATTCCATCCGATAAGCCGGGCTGCATCGCGATGGCGGTGCGCCAGCCGGCAGGCGTGGTGCTGAGCATGGCGCCGTGGAATGCACCGGTCATTCTCGGCGTGCGCGCGATCGCGCTGCCGCTCGCCTGCGGCAACACCGTCGTGCTGAAGGCCTCCGAAATCTGCCCGGGCACCCATCGGATGATTGCCGAATGCCTGCGCGACGCCGGGTTGCCGCCGGGCGTACTCAACGTCATCACCAACGCGCCGGAAGACGCCCCTGCCCTGATCGAGACGCTGATCGGCCATCCCGCGGTACGCCGGGTCAATTTCACGGGCTCAACGCGCGTGGGTCGCATCATCGCGCAGGTGGCGGCGAAATATCTGAAGCCCGCCCTGCTCGAACTCGGCGGCAAGGCGCCGATGATCGTGCTCGACGATGCCGATATCGACGCGGCGGTTGCCGCTGCGGCCTTCGGCGCCTTCATGAACCAGGGGCAGATCTGCATGTCGACCGAGCGTCTCGTCGTCGACGAGAAGATCGCCGACGCCTTCGTGACCAAGCTCGCGGCAAAAGCAGGATCGCTGGTCGCCGGCGATCCCCGCAAGGGCAATGCGCCGCTTGGATCCTTGATCGGCACTGATGCCGCGGCGCGCATCCAGGCCCTGATCAACGATGCCGTCAGCAAGGGCGCCAAGGTGGTTGCAGGCGGACGCAGCGAGGGCACGCTGATGTCGGCAACCGTGATCGACGGCGTCAACTCGTCGATGCGCATCTATGGCGAGGAGTCGTTCGGCCCGGTGGTCTGCGTCGTGCGCGTCAACGGCGTGGATGAAGCCGTTCGGGTCGCCAATGACACGGAATATGGGCTGTCGGCCGCTGTGTTCAGCCGCGACATCCCCCGTGCGTTGGAGGTCGCCAAGCGCATCGATTCCGGTATCTGCCACGTCAACGGGCCCACCGTTCACGACGAGGCGCAAATGCCGTTCGGCGGCGTCAAGGCTTCAGGCTATGGGCGCTTCGGCGGCAAGGCGGGTATCGCCGAGTTCACCGAGCTGCGCTGGATCACCATCGAGACGGGACCGCAGCACTATCCGATCTAGCGGGAAGCGCGGGCGTCACTCTTGTTCTTGACGCGGAAAATCACCGGCAGGGTGAAGGTCAGGCCTTCGTCGGCGATGACAGGCGGCGGCATCGGCACTGGATCGGAGCGCCGCACCATCGCCAGCGCCGCCTCGTCAAAGGCCGGATCGCCGGAGCCCTTTTCGATGTCGGTCGAGAGCACGTGGCCCATGCGGTCGAGGGTAAAGCGAACCTGGATCTCGGCGGATTTCTGCTGCCGCTCCTTCGGATAGCGCTTGTGCTTGTCGAGATGCGCGACCAGCTCCTTCTGCCATGTCGCGCGTATACGCCGCGCGCTCTCACCGGTGCCGATCGCGGGCGCGACGGAACGTTGCCCTTCCGGCATTTCCTCGGAACTCGGTGTCGCGGTCGCCTCCGAGGCGACCGACTCGGGGGACGCCTGCGTCTGCACCGCCGCGATCTTCGGGTCGTCCTCTTTCGGTTTCTTGGACTCGGTCTCCGTCACCACCCGATCGGCCTCTTCGGGCTCGGTCGGCTTGTCCTGCGGCAGATCGGTTTCCTTCGCCTCCGCATTCTGCTCTGGAAGCGGCGGCGAGTGCGCGGCAGCATCGGTGTCCGGCCCCGGCGGCAGGTCGGTCACCTCGCGGCGCACGGCGGCCATTTCGAGCCCGACCTCGATCGCCGTCGCGCCGAGGGCGTCATCGGCCTCTACGGTCTGCAAATGCGCAATCGCCAGCGCTGCGCCGCCGACGTGGAGCGCGAACGCGATCACCGCGGCTGTAATCCAGAGCCGCCGGGAGGGTTTTTGGTCATCGAGCCCGGTCAAGGTTTTGCCGGCGCAGCTTGCGCCGCCGCTGCTTCGGGAACGCCTTCGAGCGCAACCAGCTTGAGCTTGGAATAGCCGCCGGCGCGCAGGATTTCGAGCACGTTCATCAACTCGCCATAGGGTACGGCGCGGTCGGCACGCAAGAAGATGTAACGCTCCTTGCTGGCGTCCGGCATCGCATCGAGCGAGCGCACCAGATCGACGCGCTTGACCATGTCCTCCCCGATCGCAACCGAGAGATCCGGCTTGATGCTCACATAGGTCGGCTTGTCCGGCTTCTTCTGCGGGGTGGCGGTCGATGTCGGCAGATCGATCGGCAGGTCGACCGTCGAGAGCGGCGCCGCCACCATGAAGATGATCAGGAGAACCAGAATGACGTCGATGAATGGCGTGACGTTGATCTCGTGCGATTCCGCGAAATCGCTGTCGTCGTCGTGGTCATGTTCTGCGATCGAGGCGCCCATCGCCTACTCCGCCGCTGTGCGCGCATGCGCGCCGCTGATGACATGGGTACGGTCGAGATCGCGCGACAACAGCCGCCCCGCGGCGCCCGACGCACGGCTGACCAGCTCCATGTAGCCTTTGGTCACCCGTGAAAAGTGATTGTAGATGATGACGGCAGGGATCGCAGCGACCAGGCCGATCGCGGTCGCGAGCAGCGCCTCTGCGATGCCGGGCGCCACCACGGCGAGGTTCGTGGTCTGCGATTTCGAAATGCCGATAAAGCTGTTCATGATGCCCCAGACCGTGCCGAACAGGCCGACGAAGGGCGATGTCGCGCCGATGGTTGCCAGAAGGCCCATGCCGAGCCTGATCCGCCGCGCCTCGGCGCGCACGATTTCCGCAAAGCTTGACGCAGCGCGCTCCTTGATACCGGCATCGCTCGATATGCCCGCCGACAGCCGCGCCTCGCGCATCGCCGCCGCCAGGAAGGACGCCAGCACGCTACCCTTGGCACCCAGCGCGAATTGCGCTTCCGCCAGCGACCGTGCGTCGGCGATCTTGGCCAGCGCCGAGCGCACCTTGCGCTGCACCACGGCCAGCTCGATCATCTTGGCGATGAAGATGGTCCAAGTCACCAGCGACGCAAAGGCAAGGCCGACCATGACCGCCTTGACCACCACGTCGGCCGACATGAACATAGTCCACGGCGACAATTCCTTGAGCTCGGCGGCCGCCGCTTTCAAAAGCTTTCCTTCACGCCCGGCTGGAGTGGCAGCCGTGTCCGAGGGCGCGGAAGGCTCAGCCGCCTGTGCTGCCGGGGATGGAGAAACCGGTGCCTGCGAAACGGCCGGCGCCTGCTGGACCGCAGGGGAGGATGGCGCTGCAGGGATGGTGTTCTGCTGGGCCGAGGACGGTGCCGCCAGCGACAGCATCGCCAGCGCGGAGATCACCGCAAAAATCATCACGCGAGAAAGAGGCATGTTCTTCATACTTCGGCCCAGTAGCGGATCAGGTTGTGATAGGTACCGGTCAATTTGACCGTTTCGGGGTCGTCTCGTCCCAGCCGCTCTACCAGGGCCTGAATCGAGGTATCGAGATCGAAGATCAGGCTCCGGGCATGTGCATCCCGTACCACGCTCTGCAGCCGGAAAAAAGATGCCACCCCCATACACCGGACGACCGGCGTGACCAGATGCAAGCTAGACGCAGGATAAAGCACGTCGTCCCCGGCTGCGAGTTTGAGTTCGTGGGAACCGGCGAGGTCCTCCATCACCGGCTCGCCGCCCTCGTACTCATCGGGGATCCGCAAGCCAGTGAGCCGATCTCCCCTCACCGCATTGTCGACATGGAGGCCAAAATGGTGCCCGTCATAGGCCGCGTAGCGGTTAATTAGCGGCGGAACGATCTGCAGCGGGATCGCGCCTCGGTGCGCCGGCGGCGAACATCGTCGCACCGCGGTGGAGCGCGTCGCAATAGAGCTTGTCGGTGAGTTTCTCGCGCTGAGTTTCATGATCCAGTTCTTGTCGATCTTCTTCTCGACAAGGGCGTCGAAGCGCCCAGTCGCTCGGGAGCAGCGTGCCAGCACTGGCACCGAAAGCATCCTTGCACTTCGGCGCCAGAGAACGGCGCCACCAATTCGCAGCAATCGACATGCTGCGAACGGTCCCGCGGTAGGTACCGAGCGAAAGATTTTGGGTCAACGCGCTTGGACAAATAGTCCGGTTAAAACCGCAGAGATCACAGCGATTCTAATCTGCAGTTTGAAACGGCTCCAAAGAATACTTTGTAAGGGTTCTAAAGAGACAGCTTTGATCTCATCGCGAAGGTCGGTGAGGAATCGCAAACGATCAGGCAAGTCTTTCGCGCGCCCGCGACCGCGTATTCACCTTGCACAAAAACTCGCGCCACAGATCACGCAAGATTTTTTCGGCGGCGCGGAATCATGCCCACCGCAGCGTCAAACCTTTCCAATTGTTTAGGATTCTCAACCCTTAGTGTTTGTACTCGATAAGCGTGCGGACGTTATACCGGCAGTGCCGGGGGAACTCCTTCAATCGATGAGCATGCATGCCGAGGCCGCGCACAATCCTTTGGGCTTTGCTGATCGTGGCGATTGCTGCGCTGGGCTACTTGAGCTGGCAGCGCTTCCGAAGCGAGGATCATCAGGCGCAAACTGAAACCCAGAAGCGCGCCCCTGTCCGTGCTGCCGTCCCAGTACGGATTGCCCCGGTCGAAAAGGCCGATTTCCCGGTTTATCTGACCGGTCTCGGCACCGTGCAGGGCTTCAACACCGTCGTCGTCCGTAGCCGCGTCGACGGTCAGATCAACCGGATCGCGTTTCAGGAGGGCCAGGTCGTCAAGGAAGGCGACACTCTGGTCGAGATCGATCCACGGCCGTTCCAGGCTGCACTCGATCAGGCCAAGGCCAAGAAGGCGCAGGACCAAGCCAATCTCGCCAATGCCAACCTCGACCTGCAGCGCTCCACTCGGCTCGGTGAGTTCGCGACCCGCCAGCAAACGGATACTCAGCGTGCTTTGGTCGCGCAATTGGCGGCGCAGGTGGCCGGCGACGACGCCGCAATTGCCAATGCGCAGACGCAGCTCGATTACGCTACCATCAAGGCGCCGATCTCCGGTGTGGTCGGCATCCGCCAGGTCGATGTCGGCAACATCGTCAACGCCGCGACGCAGACCGGTATCGTGACCATCGCCCAGATCGAGCCGATCGCAGTGATCTTCACCGCGCCGGAAGACCAGTTGCCCGAGATCAAAGCGGCGCTGGCCGCAGGCTCTCCCAAGACCATCGCGCTTTCCACCGACGGCAAACGCGTGCTCTCCACCGGCACGCTTTCGCTGATCAATAACCAAGTCGACACGTCGAGCGGCACCGTCAGACTCAAGGCCGTATTCGACAACAAGGATCGCGCACTATGGCCGGGCCAGTCGGTTTCAACCCGGCTGCTCGTTGCGACGCTGAAGGACGCGACCGTCATTCCCGACGACGCCGTCCAGCATGGACCGAATGGTCTTTACGCATACACGGTCAACAAGGAGAACAAGGCTGAACTCCGCAAAATCAAGGTGACGCGCTCGATCGACGGCCGCTCGGTGGTCGATGAAGGGCTGGCGCCCGGCGAGCAGGTGATCTCGGCAGGCCAGTACAAGGTTCAGCCGGGCACGCTGGTGACGACGGCGGTCGCCAGCTCGGATCAGGCGCAGGCAAAGGCCAGCGAATGAGCGGGGGAATTTCCGCACCCTTCATTCGCTATCCGATCGGCACCTCGCTGATGATGGCCGGCATCATGTTCGTCGGCCTCGTCGCCTATCCCCTGCTGCCGGTTGCGCCTCTGCCGCAAGTCGACTTTCCGACCATCCAGGTCACCGCCAACCTGCCGGGCGGCAGCCCGGAAACCATGGCCTCGTCGGTGGCGCAGCCGCTTGAGCGCCAATTCGCGCAGATTCCAGGCGTCGCGCAGATGACGTCTACGAGCTATCTCGGCACGACCGCAGTCAACATCCAGTTCGATCTCAACCGCTCGATCGACGCCGCCGCCAACGATGTGCAGGCCGCGATCAATGCCGCCAGCGGCCAATTGCCGAAAAATCTCCCCTCGCCCCCAATCTATCGCAAGGTCAACCCCGCGGACTCGCCGATCCTGATCCTGTCGGCGACTTCGGACACGCTGCCGCTTACGTCAGTCAGTGACGCCGTAGACGCCCAGCTCGCGCAGCAGATCAGCCAGATCTCAGGCGTCGCCCAGGTCATCATTGGCGGCCAGCAGAAGCCGGCGATCCGTATTCAGATCGACCCGGCGAAACTCGTGGCCAAGGGCCTGTCGCTGGAGGACGTGCGCAGCCAGATCGCGATCACGACCGTTGACAGCCCCAAGGGCAACATCGATGGCGAGCGCCGCGCCTACACCATTTACGCCAATGACCAGTTGCCTGATTCCAAGGACTGGAACGACGTCATCATTGCCTATCGCAACGGCGGCCCCTTGCGTATCAGAGATATCGGCCAAGCCGTCACCGGCCCGGAGGACGCCAAGCAGGCGGCCTGGGCCAATGGCAAGCGCGGCGTGTTCCTGGTGGTGTTCAAGCAGCCTGGCGCCAACGTCATCGAGACCGTCGACAAGATCAAGGCGACGCTGCCGCGGCTGGTCACGGCAATCCCGCCGACCGTCAAGGTCGAGGTGATGAGTGATCGCACCACGACCATCCGCGCCGCGGTCGAGGACGTGCAATTCACCATGCTGCTCACGATCGCGCTGGTCGTGATGGTGATCTTCATCTTCCTGCGCAACTTCTGGGCGACCGTAATCCCGGCGGTGACGGTGCCACTTGCGCTGCTCGGCGCGTGCGCGCTGATGTGGTTGTGCGACTATTCGCTCGACAATCTGTCGCTGATGGCGCTCACCATCGCCGTCGGCTTCGTGGTCGACGACGCCATCGTGATGCTGGAAAATATCACGCGCTATGTCGAGGAAGGCGAGAAGCCGATGGCCGCCGCCTTCAAGGGCGCCAGAGAAATCGGCTTCACCATCGTATCGATCAGCATCTCGCTGATCGCGGTGCTGATCCCGCTATTGCTGATGGGCGGCATCATCGGGCGGCTGTTCCGCGAATTCGCGGTGGTGCTCGCGATGACCATTTTCGTATCGATGGTCGTATCTCTGACGCTGACGCCGATGATGGCTTCGCGCTTCCTTCGCGCGCACGGAGAAACCAGGCATGGCCGGCTTTATCAATGGAGCGAGCGCGGTTTCGACGCGATGCTGCGCGTCTACGAGCGCGGTCTCGATCTGGCGCTGCGCTGGAAGCTCACAACGCTGATGATCTTCTTCGCCACCTTGGGATTATCGGTCTACCTGTTCATGATCATTCCCAAGGGGTTCTTCCCGCAGCAGGACAACGGCCTGATCACGGCCACCTCGGAGGCCGGTCAGGACATCTCCTTTGCCGAGATGAAACGGCGTCAGGAAGAACTCGGAAAGATCGTGCAGGCCGACCCCGACGTGGCGACGGTCGCGATGGTGATCGGTGGCAGCGGCCGCGCCGGGAACAACGGCAATCTCTTCATCACACTAAAGCCGCGCGACGAGCGCAAGGCTTCCGCGCAGCAGATCATCGCGCGCCTGCGGCCGCAGCTTGAGAAGGTCGAGGGCGCCCGCCTCTATATGCAGGCGGCGCAGGACGTGCGGCTCGGCGGCCGGCCGACGCGCACACAGTTCGAGTTCACGCTGCAGGATGCCGATCTAGCCGAATTGAACGAGTGGGCGCCGAAGATCCTGGCGAAGATGCAGACGCTGCCCGAACTTCGCGATGTCGCCACCGACCAGCAGACCAATGGCACCACGCTGGAGCTCAAGATCAACCGCGACACCGCCGCGCGTTACGGTATCCAGCCGCAGCTGATCGACGACACGCTCTACGACGCGTTCGGCCAGCGCCAGGTGACGCAATACTTCACTCAGCTTAACACCTACAAAGTGGTGCTCGAAGTGCTGCCCGAGCTGCAGGGCAGCATCGATACGCTGAACAAGATCTATGTGAAGTCGCCCACGACCGGCGATCAGGTGCCGCTGTCGACCTTTGCCACCTGGACCAGCGTGCCGGTGCGGCCGCTATCGATCAGTCATCAGGGCCAGTTTCCGGCGATCACGATCAGCTTCAATCTCGCGCAGGGCGTGGCGCTGGGACAGGCGACCAATGCCGTGCAGAAGGCGATGGTCGAACTGGGCGCGCCGGCGACGCTCAATTCGAGCTTCCAGGGCACGGCGCAGGCATTCCAACAGTCGCTTGGCACAGTGCCGCTGCTTATCCTAGCCGCCCTCGTCGTGGTGTACCTGATCCTCGGCATCCTCTACGAAAGCTACATCCATCCGATTACGATTCTTTCAACGCTGCCGTCCGCCGGCGTCGGCGCGCTCGCGATCCTGATGCTGTTCGGGTTCGACTTCAGTCTGATCGCATTGATCGGCATCGTGCTCCTGATCGGCATCGTGAAGAAGAACGGCATCATGATGGTCGACTTCGCCATCACGGCCGAGCGCGACGAGAACCTCGAGCCCGAGGCCGCGATCCGCAAGGCGGCACTACTCCGCTTCCGCCCCATCATGATGACGACCATGGCGGCGCTGCTCGGCGGCGTGCCGCTGATGCTCGGCACCGGCACGGGATCGGAAATCCGCCAGCCGCTCGGCTATGCCATGGTCGGAGGCCTCCTCGTCAGCCAAGCGCTGACGCTGTTCACGACGCCGGTGGTCTATCTCTATCTCGACCGGCTCTCGAACCTGTTTACACGAAGGGGCCGTTCGGTCGATGACGAGGAGCATCCCGATGCCCGAGCGTCGGTCAAGCAGGCGGCCGAATGAGTTGGCTGCGCAGACGCCGCAGCAGGCTTCGCTGCGGCGTATGAGAAGGTCAGGTAACACCGCAGCGGCGAAACGAAAGCGGCGAACTTAGCCGTAGTGGTCATGCCCCGCGAAGGCGGGGTATCCAGTACGCCGCGGCTTCTCAATTCCATTACTATTGTCTCGGAATACTGGATCGCCCGCATGCGCGGGCGATGACAGCTTGGCCGTGCGGCACTACTGCCGCGCCATCTCCGCCGCACCAACCCCTCGCCATTCAGCGACCCCGGCCCGCTCTCGATTCACGACCGCGAGATGGAGGAACGGCTGGCAAACTGCCTCTTGCTGTTACTACAAGCAGAGATGACGGCGGATCGGGCCGGCGCGTCGGCGCGCAAGACGCGCGGACGCAGGAAGTGAATCCGGAGGCTAGAACACGGCGTTGGGGGATTGTCGTTCAGATCGGAGAAAGGGCAGCAGGGGACGCCACTGGCTGGGGAACCTGGATTCGAACCAAGACAAACAGAGTCAGAGTCTGTTGTGCTACCGTTACACCATTCCCCAATGAATTACCCAATTCAATCAATAGCTTACTTGGCCATCTGGGTAAATCGCCGGAAGCGGGATTTGGACAAATCACCGTGCCGGGGTTGGCGTCGTTCTACTCGCTTGGTCCGGTCCTTGGCAAGCACGGAAGCAGGCCATTTTGGCGGTTGCAGGCAACACGACTTCATGTCGCCTCTCGCGCCTGCCCCCTTTTTCACGCCGCCTCAAACGACGGATAGTCCTTCGGAAACAGCTGCTGCTGTCCCGCCGGGGCCGGCATCTTGCCGGCGAAACTGGCATGGGCGTGCCACGAACTCCCCTTCCGATCCGTCAATTCATTGAGGCGGTCGAGAACCGCGACGCTGTCGGAGGCGAGCGAGCGCTCCATCGCGGCGTAATCGGGGAAATGGCGGAACGCCTGCGACCAGATCGCGCGCCCTGCGAGATATCCGGCGGCGCCGGCGCGATACGCATAGTTGAGCGAGCGCTCGAAATCGTCGGCTTCGGCGCCCGCCGACAGCATGACCCATGGACGCGGCAGCATCGCCGCCATCTTATCGTAGCTTGCCTGCAGCGCGGCTGCGTCCTTGCCGTCGGGATCCGGCACGTTGTGCACGGGACCGGGAGGCTCAAGCTTGAAGATGTCGACGCCGAATTTCGGATCGCAGAACGGACGGATCGAATCCAGCACCAGCTGTGTGCGGCGCGGCTCGAGCGAGGCGGCGTTCTCGCCAGGCAGCGGGTAGATCAGCACTTCGAGCAGCATGACGATGTCGTGCTCGCGGCAGGCTTCGCCGGCCGCCTGCACAAAGGCTTCCTGGTGCGCGCAGACCTCGCGCGGCGCGTCGGGCCGATACCAGACCAGCACCTTGACGGCATCGCCGCCGATGCGCCGCGTCTTGGCCACCGACCAGTTCGGGATGTGGACCGACTTCCTGCCCTGCGGCGTGTTCTCGGTGACGGAGTGCTCGTAACTCAGCACGAGACCTTTGCTCGCGGGAATCTCGTCGATGGTGGAGAGATAACCGTAGATCGGATCGGTCAGGATGGCGGATGCCTGCGGCGCGAGGTGACGCACCAGCAGTCGCTTTACGGCCGTCACGTCTTCCACCGGCGGCTCTTTTGTGCCGCGCTTTGCCGCGATCGGCTCGAACAGCGGCGTGCGCTGGTCGATGGCGACCATCTTCCAGTGGCCGGCTGCGTCTGCGAGGCGGCGCAGGCCCCAAAGCTTGCCCGGTGAAATGTTCATTAGTTCTGCTCCTCACGCATCATGCTGTCGATCAGTTTACGGTCCGGCATGCCGTCCCATCCCATGCCGCGCGCCGCCTTGGCGGCGGCCGCGGCGGAAGCAAAGCGCGCCGCGGCGAGCGGCGGCATCGCTTCGGCAAGTCCCAGCGCATAGGCGCCGTGAAAGACATCGCCGCAGCCGGTGGTGTCGCGCGCCGCGACACGGAAAGCGGCCACTTGCGTGATCTTTCCATCGATCCACCACAGGCTGCCGGCGGTGCCGCAGGTCACGGCGACGATCCCCTGGACGCGCTCGGCCGCGCGCTGCAGCCGCGCTTCGATCTCGCCGGCGCCGACCAGATCGGTCAGGCCTTCATCGGAGAACACGACGTGGTCGGCGAGGCCGGCGAGCCGCGCCAGCATCTCGCGGTCGCCGCCGTCGGCATCCAGCACGCGGGGAATGCCGGCGTCGCGGGCGCGCCTCAGCGCAAGCTCAGAGCCTTCAGGCCAGCGGCTGTCGGCGAGCAGGACTGCGGTTTCCTTGAGGTCGTCCGCCGGCAGGTAGGACGCATCAGACGGCAGCCCCTTGCGATCGACAAAGATGCTGCGTTCGCCGGAACGGTCGACGATCACGGCAGCGCGCACCGTACGCGCGCCGGCAATGACGGCAAGGCCCGACAGGTCGACGCCATGTCGCGTCAATGCGGTCCGCAAAGCGTGACCGGCGCTGTCGTCGCCGACCCGCCCCCACCAGCTCGCTTGTCCACCAAGGCGAACGATGGCGAGCGCGGCGGTGGCGGCAGGTCCGCCGCCGCTTTCGCGAAAATTGAGCGCCGTCGTCTTGAGCGGCGCGCGCGGCAGCGCCTCGACCTCGTAAACCTGGTCGAGCACGCCATTGCCGACGCAGACGATCCGGCCGCTCATGACAGCGCCAGTTGCGGCTTCAGCCTTTCGCCGCGGGCAAAGGAGTTGAACAGCTCGGAAAGGCCGTCGAGATCGGCCTGCGCGTCGACCAGGCGCTCATATTTGTCGCGATCGGCGCGCAGCAGATCGAGATTTGCCTCGTAATCGCCGATCGGAAAATAAAACGAGCGGATCAGGAAGAAATCCTTCAGGCGGACTGAGCGCGTCTCTGAGATCGACCAGGCGTCGGACTCGCCGAGCTGAACGATCGCCCCCTCCGCCGCGACCGCTTCGAGGGCGAGCTGCCGTGCGGGATCCTTGCCGGTCGCCTCGATCACCATGCTGTAGCGGCCGGCGGTCGCCGCTTCAGGCGTCGTGCGCTTGACACCAAGCGTTTCGGCAAAGTGCGCGCGATAGTCCGATGGCTCCACCACTTCGATCGGCCCAAAGCCCATCCGATTGAGCACGATGATGGCACCGAGCCCGATCGGACCGGCGCCGAGCACCAGGGTCTTGCCTGAGGTCACGATGCGCCGCGCCAGCCGCACGCCATGCGCCGTGGTGCCGATGGTATCGAGCAACAGCGGCGCCAGCCGATCCGGAATGTCGTCCGGCACCGGCAACAGGCAACGCTCAGGCGCGGTAAGCTTCTCGGCATAGCCACCGGGCCGCTGCCAGCCGATCAACTGCCGGACGCCGGTGCCGTGATCGCACAGATGCGTGCGGCCGGCGCGGCAGGCCTCGCACGTTCCGCAGAACACGGGGATGTAGACGACGACACGCTCGCCATGGCGCGAATGGCCGGGCTGGTCGATACGTCCAGCGATCTCGTGGCCGGAAGTAACCGGCCAGCCCTGCCGCCACGGGCGGAAATCGCTGCCGCAAAGCGCGCAGGCCGCAACACGCACGACGACCTCATTCTCCGCAGGACGGGGATCGTCAGCCTCTTCGATCGTGATCCGGCCCTGGCCGTGAAACTTTGCCACTCTCATCCCTTGACTGCTCCTGCCGCAAGACCACCGACCAGCCGGCGCTGGATCAACAGCGTGAGGATGAGCGGCGGCAGCGCAATGACTACCGCGGCCGCCATCAGCGCGCCCCAGTTGGTCACGCCCTCGCCGATGAAGTTGAAGCTCGCGACAATCGCCGTCTTGGTCTCGATACCCGACAGCACCAGCGCAAACAGAAAATAATTCCAGGAGAAGACGAAGCTGAGGATCGAGGCGACGACTACGCCGGGCATCGCGATCGGCAGCACGACAAGGCGCAAGGTCTGATCCTGCCGCGCGCCATCGATCTGCGCGGCCTCCACCAGCTCGCGTGGCAACGCATCGAAATAGGGCAGCAGCACCCAGATCACGATTGGCAGCGTGATCACCGCATGGGTCAGGATCAGCACCAGATAGCCACCGACGAGGTTGATCTTGCTGAACATCATCAGCCACGGCAGCAGGAACAGCGTGCCGGGCGCCATGCGCGCGAACAGCGTTGCGGTCGCAGGCCACGACATACGGTGCCATGCGATGGCAAAGGCGGCGGGAACGCCAAGCACCAGCCCGAGCAGCGTGGAGCCGCCGGCGACGATCAGGCTGTTCAGCGTGTTGTGCAGGAAGTCGTTGCGCGAGAACAGCTCGATGAAATTGTCAAGAGTCGGCGTGAAGAACAGGCGCGGCGGTATGGCGGCGACCTCGGTGCGCGGCTTGAACGCGGACAGGAAGGTCCACGCGATCGGGAGCACGAGCACGATCAGCACGACCACGAGCTGGGTCGCGTCGGCCATGCGAAGGAGGCGCCGCTTCACCATGCCGCCGCCCTCCTCAGCCGCGCGAACATCAGCACCGAGCCGAACACGATAGCCGACAGTGTCACCATGATTGCGCTGGCGTAACCGAGCTCGAAGAACTCAAAGCCGCGGCGATAGGCCAGGATGTTGAGCGTCGTGCTGGAAAAGCCGGGCCCGCCCTGCGTCGTCAGATAGATGATGTCGAAGAAGCGGAGGATGTCGACGCTGCGCAGCACGGCGGCCGTGATCAGCGTCGGCCCGAGCAGCGGCAGCGTCACGTAGCGGAAGCGGGTCCAGCCGTGGGCGCCGTCCATCTCCGCGGATTCGAAGACGTCGTGGGGAAGCGAAAGATAACCGCCCATTACGATCAGCGCGACGAACGGCGTCCATTGCCAGGTGTCGAGCGCGGCAATCGTGAACATCACGGTGTCCGGATTGGACAGCCAGAGTGCCGGCGGCAGCCCCAGCTTCGAGAGCAGCCAATTGGCGATGCCGAAGCTGGGATCGAGAATGACGATCGCCATCATGCCGACCACGACCGGCGGCAGCATGAACGGCGACACCATCACGGTGCGAACCAGTCCGCGCGCGGTCTGGAATCGCGCGAGCAGCAGGCCGAGCCAGGTCCCGATCACGAGTTGAAACGACAGCGAGACGACATAGAGCAGCAGGGTGAGGTAAAGGCCGTTCCAGAATTCGGCATCGGAAAGCATGCGGCGAAAATTGCCGACGCCGATGAAGCGCGGCGCGCTGCCGAGCTGCACCTCGCTGAGTGCCAGCCACACCGCGTAGCCGAACGGAAAGGCGATCATGGCGCCGGCAAACAGCAGCGCCGGCGCGGCCATCCAGCGAAAATCATTGCCGGCAAGCACAGTCGTGAAGCCGCCGACGCCGGCGGCTTCCGTTGTCTGGCTTACTACGGCATCACTGTAGCTTGGCAAGGTCTGCGTCCGCAGCACGCGCCGCTTCCGCCGGCGTCGCACGCCCCTGCACGATCGCCTGCATGGCGCCGCCGATGATGTCACGCGCTTCGGGAATGCGGTCGGTCGGCGACTGATAGACGCCGGTGCCGGTGCGGCCAATCTCGATCAGCGCATTCGCCCACGCCCGCCGGATCGGCAGTTCCTTGGCCCAGGCGTTGAACGCCTCGCCCTCGAAGACGCTGGCGCGCGGCGGCGCCACGCCGGCCTGAACCAGCTTGGCCTGCACCTCGCGGCTGGTGGCCCATTGCAGGAACAGCCAGGCGGCCGGCTGCCGCTTGGAATGCGCGGAGATCGCCACCGTCCAGCCGATCGCGACCGGCTTCGAGATCTTGGTGTCGCGGCCGGGCGGCAGCACCTTCACGCCGAGATCGTTGGCGCGATTGGGGAAGCGCACGATATTGGCGAATTCGTTGCTGCTCTCATGGGTCATCGCGATGCGGCCCTGCCCGAGCAGTTCGATCACCTGGGTAAAGGTATGATTCAGCGCGCCGGGCGGGCCATAGTCCTTCAGGAGATTCGAATACATTTCGAGGCCGCGAACGCTGCCCGGTTGCGACAGGCCGGGCTTGCCATCCGGCGTCGCGAACGAGCCGCCCGAATTGTAGATGAAGCCAGCCATCGCATAGGGCGTGACGCCGCGGATGCCACGCGCGGCCCACACGCCCTGGTTCGCATCGCACGCCTTGATCGCGGCAGCCGCGGCCGGAATGTCCTCGAGCGCAGCCGGCTCGGCGATCTTGCAACGCTCGAAAATATCCTTGCGCCAGTAGAACAGCGGGCCTTCCTGGTTGATCGGCAGGGCGACGATCTGTTTTCCGAAGGTCGAGGCTTGGCGGATCGAGGCGGCGAAATCCTCATAGTTGAAGTCCGGCATGGTCAGCGACTTGTCGGCCATCAGCGGTGCGAGATCGGCATACCAGCCGGCGCGGTGGAAGACCGCGCCCTCGCGGCTGGTCAGCGACATGTAGACGTCCATGTCGGCCGAACCGCCCTGCATCAGCGTGGTGAGGCGGGCGCGGAACTGCTCCTCGTTGAAGATCTCGATGCGCGCCTTGATGCCGGTCTTGGCGGTGAAGTCGGCCACCATGTCGCGCATTGCCTGCGACCATGGATGGTTGTTGAACATCAGATTGATCGTCTGCCCGTCCTGGGTGCGCCAGTTAAAGCCCTGGGCGGCCGCCGGACCCGCGACGGCAAGAGCAGCGGCAAACAATACGCTGCCAAAAAGACCGAACTTCCTCATGATCGTTCTCCCTCCCCTGCTCTCGTTCTTCTCTCAGGATGCGACGTAGCCTCCGTCCACCGGAATGGTAACGCCATTGATCAGGCGCGAGGCGGGCGAAGCCAGGAACACCGCCGTTCCGGCCAATTCCTCCGGCTCCGACCAGCGCTTGGTCGGCAGGCGCGCCATCACCTTGTTGTTGAAGGCCTCTTCCTCGCGGCCACGGCGGCTGATCTCGGTGTTGATCCAGCCGGGTGCAATCGCGTTCACGCGGATGCCGTCTTCGGCGTAAGCGACCGCCAGCGACTTGGTCAGACCGACGATGGCAGTCTTGGCCGCCGCATAGCCCGGGATCATCGCCGAGCCGAAATAGGAATACATCGAGCCGATATTGATCAGGCAGCCCTTGGTCCTCGCCAGATGCGGCCGGAACGCAGTGGCAAGCCGCAAATTGCCGACCAAGTGGATATCGACGATATCGCTGAAGACTTCCGGCTTGTGCTCCTCGTGGCGGATCAGCCGGCCGGCACAGTGGATCAGCACGTGCAGCGTCTGGATCTTGTCAGCAAGCGCACGCACCGCTTCGTTGTCGCGCACATCGAGGGGTTCGAAGGCAAATCCCTCGTCGCGCGCGGGCGGCTTGATATCGCAGATGGTGACGGTCGCGCCGGCATCGCGGAACGCGCGGGCGAAGGCAGTGCCAATGCCACCGGCGCCGCCGCTGATCAGGACATGCTGGCCGCTGACCGAAAAATCCGGGGCGTTCATCGCACCAGCCCTCCGGCACGATCACGCCAACGCTGAATTTGCGAACGCTGATAGCTTCGCATTTCCTGTCCTCCCGGTCCCGTCGCTGGGCGACGATGTTCGTTATTGAAAAGGAAGGATAGTTCAAATGTTCTATTCCGCAAGCCATATTTTCGATTTCGCGCATTCCGCTGCACGGGTATAATCCGCCCGGAACCACCGGAGCCCTCTGCCCCATGCAGATCGATTCCCGCCAGGAGCGCATTCTCGAAATCCTGATGCGCCGCGGTTATGCCGGCATCGACGAGCTGGTGGCGAGCTTCGACGTCACGCCGCAAACCATCCGCCGCGACCTGCAGGATCTTGCCGATCGCGGCCTGCTGCGCCGTCATCATGGCGGTGCCAGCGTGATGTCGAGCACCGCCAACACCGACTATGCGCGCCGGCACATCGAGAACGCCGCGGAGAAGGCGAACATTGCCGCGGCCGCCGCCAGCTTGATCACACCCGGCTCCTCCATCTTCATGACACCCGGGACCACCGTGGAAGCCACGGCGAGCGCACTCGTTGAACGCAAGCTGACGGGCCTGCGCGTCATCACCAACAGCACGGCAGCGGCGCGCATCCTCGGCCGTGACTCGGGGATCGCGATCCACGTCACCGGCGGCCTCTGGCAGCAGAACAATCACGCCCTCTCGGGGCCGGCCGCCGCCGAGTTCGTCGGCCGTTACCGGTGCGACGTGCTGCTCACCAGCATTGGATCGATCGATTCCGACGGCTGGCTATTGGAATTTCGCGACGAGGAGACCCTGGTGGCCAAGGCGATGCTTGCGAATGCACGCCGGCGCATCCTGCTTGCCGACCATTCGAAGTTCACGCGCGTGGCGGCCTGCAAGCTCGCCGAGCTCAGCGACATGACGACCGTCATCACTGATCGGCCGCCATCGAGCGCGATGATGAAGAAGATCAAGGACAGCAAATGCGAACTGATCGTGGCCGGCGACGATCAGAAGTGAGGCCGCTCGCGCCCTCAAACAACTTCATGTCGCGAAAGCTCTTGCGCCCTTCGGACGACGAGACGCAGGCATTCAAACATCAACTGTCCGCCACAACCGGCAGCTCCGCGATCATGCGAATGCCGGGCCGCCGTCGCCAATGAATCTGTGACGGCTCGATCGCCAGCTTGAGTTTGGGCCAGCGCGTGAACAGCGCCTGCAGCGCGCAGATCGCCTCGATGCGCGCGAGCTGGTGGCCGAGGCAGAAGTGAATGCCCGTTCCGAACGCGAGATGCCGGTTCGGCCGCCGCTCGAGATCGAGGCGCTCAGGATGCTCGTTTGCCTTCGGATCCAGATTGGCGGCGACGATCATTGCCATGATCCGGTCGCCCTTCTTCAGCTTCACGCCCTCGATATCGACGCCCGCGCGCACGTAGCGCGGCTTTGAGAACTGCACCGGCGAGACGAAGCGGAGGAATTCTTCGACCGCGAGGCTGGCGCGGCTCCAGTCCGCCGTGAGCCAATCGCGGCGAACCGGATCTTTCAGCAGCTCGAAAACCGATCCGCTGATCAGATGTGTCGTGGTTTCGGAACCGGCGCCGAGCAGCAGAAACACCATCGAGACCATCTCGTCCGGCGTGATGCGGCCGCCTTCCCTTTCGACGCGTACCAGCTCGGCGATCAATCCCTCGCCGCCTTGCTCGCGGGCAACCTGCAGACGCCCCTGCAGATAGCGGCGCATCCTGAACAGCCCACCCATCAGGCGCACCAGGCCGAATGCGCTGGCAAGATTGGCGATCGAATTCGCCCAGGCGATGAATTTCGGCCGATCGGCCAGCGGCAGGCCGAGCAGCTCGCAAATCACCGCCAGCGGCAGCAACCGCGCATAGCGCTGCACCAGATCGGCGGGGCTGCCTGCCATAAACAATTCGTCAGCGAGGCGATCGGCGATGGCGCGGATATGCGGCTCCATGTCGAGCACGGCGCGACGGCGAAACGCCTCATCGACGATATCGCGCAGACGGGTGTGGTCCGGCTCATCCATCGTCAGCATATTATTGGCGACGGCTGCGATGGATTTCGGCATCCACCAGGGCAGCCCTGCGAGCCACCCGCCCTCCTTGCGCAGCGTGAATAGCGCGCTGTCTTTCAAGACGCGCGCCGTCGCCTCGTAGGTCGTGGTGACCCAGACCCGGCCGATGATCGGAAATTTTGTCGCGACGACCGGCCCATTGGAGCGCAAGCTCGCCACGCCTGCCTGTGGATCGCGCAAAAAGGCCTCGCCGGCGAAATCGACAAGCTCTGCCATCGGCACACCTCACGACGTCTTTCCACGCCCGACATCAAGTGGTGCGCAACATGCTCGGCGCAATACGGCGGAGATGTCTCTCACCGAGGGCTGCCATGCATCCGGGACATTCGGGTCGATCGGTCTCGCCGATTGTGGCCCCGCTCTTGCTAACGGGAACCACGACCTGAAAGTGAGCCGGATCAGTAGGCCGCAGAGATGCGCGGTCCGATCCTCAGACCGGCGGCGTGCCGTGTGTGTGAAACGACTCGATCGTCTTCAACCCCCAGGCCTGGCCCTTCTTACGCTCTTCCTCGGTCCAGACGATCGGCTTCCAGTCGGGCGCGAGGATCAGACGTGCGCCGGCGTTGGCGACCTCGACGCGGTTGCCGCCGGGCTCCCAGACATAGAGGAAGAAGGTCTGCTGGATCGCGTGCTTGTGCGGGCCGGTTTCGATGTAAATGCCATTTTCGAGAAAGATGTCGGCGGCGCGTAGGATCTCCTCGCGGCTGTCAAGCGCATAGGTGACGTGATGGAAACGGCCAGCCTTGCCGTAGTGGTCGCGGGTGTAGGCGAAGTCATAGCTTTTGTTCGACATCGTCATCCACATCGCCGCCTCAGTGCCGTCGTTGAGCACGATCTGCTCGGTGGTGCGCAAGCCGAGATAGTTTTCGAAGAAGAGACGGTTCGCCTTGATGTCAACGGCAAGGCAATTGAGATGATCGAGCCGGCGGACGTTGACGCCGCGCGCGGGAAACCGCTGCGCCTGGTTCTTCAGGGCCGGCTTGAGTTCGGGTGGCGCCTGATACCACTCGGTCTCATAGTAGAGCTCGACGATATGGCCATCGGGATCGCGGCAGCGGAATGTTGGTCCCTGTCCCAGGTCGCCATCGATCCAGCCAATATCAAAGCCCGAGCCCTTCAGCGCGGCGACACGGCGCTCGAGCGCCTGCGGGCTGCGCGCGCGGAAGGCCATGTGCTCCATGCCTGACGTCTTCGAGGCCGTCAGCTTCAGCGAATAGCGTTCGTAGTCGTCCCAGCCGCGCAGGTACACCGACTCGCCTTTCCGGCCGCTGATCGTCATGCCCAAGACATCGACGAAAAATTTCAGGCTCTCGTCCGGCTTCGGCGTCAACAATTCCATGTGGCCGAGATGGGCGAGATCGAAAATCGGCTCGGGGGTCATTGCATGCTCCTGATGACCAACATCCTGGGATCGTCATACCCCGCGAAAACGGGGTATCCAGTACGCCGAAGCTCTTCCGTAAAACCTAAGCCTTCTCGGAGCACTGGATCATCCGCTTTCGCGGATGATGACAGCTGTGCGGGACTACCAGAGTGCCCGCGTCACATCGTCGAATAATTCCTCCACCGCATACGCGCGGGGAATAAGTTTTTGTTGCGCGGAATAATTGATGATTAGTTGCAGCGAACGCTGCATCTCGTCTCGGCTAAAACGCGGCGCGGCGGGCGAAGCGGTGGCGGACGCGGCAAGCAGCCGATGGACCTCTCGCACGGCGTCGGGATGCTTTTCGGACATTGCCTGGCTCACCACCACCATATGGTTGACTGGCACAACCTTGTGCCTTTCGAACCAGGCCTTCTCTTCCGCGCCAACGTCAGCAAACAGCGGCTTCAAATCCGGATGATCCGATTTTTCGCCGAGCACCGCGTCAAGCTCTCCATCGATCAGCATCTGGATGATCTGCTTGCCCGCAGGCGCGCGCTTGGTCGTATCGACGAATTCGGCCACATGGGCGCCTTCGAACGTCACCCAGTCGATCGAATCGAGATCGACGCCATAGTCATTGGCCAGGATGCCCCGCAGCCAGGCGCCTGTCGTCGTCGTAAAGGAGCGGAGGCCGACGCGCTTGCCGTCGAGGTCGCGCGGCCCAAGCTTCCCAGCTTTCGCATTGTAGAGCGCATGCCCATGTTGAAACCGCGCCAGTACGACGTCGGGCAACAGCACCATCGGCTTACCGAAGCTTTTCGCCATCAGATAGGTGACGATCGCCATCTCCGAGACGTCGAACGCCCCTTCGCGAACCATCGGCTTGAAGCCCTTGTTGGTCGGCGAGTACTGCGCGAAATCGAACTCGACCAAATCCGACCGGATCGATCCATCCTTGAGCGCGGCCGTGCCGGGATGGTCGCCGAGCAAGGTGCGCAGGCGCATCGCCACCTCAGTCCTCCTCCAGCTCGTCGACATAGACGAGCCCGGCCTTCGCCAGCGACTCGCGCATATTGTACATATCGAGGCCGAGCACGCCGGCGGCGAGCTTCTGGCGCTTGCCGTCCTCGTCGGCGCGGCGCTTCTCGCCCTTGGTGACCACATCGGCCGCATCCCTGCGCCCGATGACTACGACGCCATCGTCATCGGCGACCACGGCATCACCCGGCTTCACATTGATGCCAGCGCACACGACCGGCACATTGACCGCGCCGAGTGTTGCCTTGACGGTGCCCCGGGCCGAGATCGCCTTCGACCACACCGGAAAGCCCATTTCACGAAGCGACTTGGCGTCGCGAACGCCGGCATCGATGACGAGCCCCTTGACGCCGCGCGCCATCAGCGAGGTGGCGAGCAGATCGCCGAACATGCCGTCAGTATTGTCTGTCGTGCAGCCGACCACCAGGATGTCGCCGGGCTGGCATTGCTCGACCGCGACATGGATCATCCAATTGTCGCCGGGCTGCGCCAGCACGGTCACGGCGGTGCCGGCGACCTCCGCCCCGCTCCACACCGGGCGCAGATATGGCTTCATCAGCCCAAAGCGGCCATAGGCCTCATGCGCGGTGGCGACGCCAAGCGAGCCCAATCGTTTCACCAGATCAGCATCGGTGCGCTTGATGTTACGGACGACAACCGTCTTCATGCCAATTCCTCCAGCGCCATCGGGAACAGCCGCTGATAGGCCTCGCCGTAAGTCATCGGCTTGCCCGTATTGCGGCCACCCTGCACGCCCCGCTGCAGCGCGACGCGTTCGTAATAGGCCCACAGATGCTTCTGCGCGGCGAGAATCTCGAACGTCTTGCGCTTGATGTCCCAGACCTCGTCGATGTTGAGGATCACCTGCGGCTTGAAACTGCACATCTCCGGCTGATGCGGCTCGAACAAGAAGACCGGCGGCGCCGAATAGGTGTATTTGGCGCCGGGCTTGTGCCCCATCGCCTGCGCGACCACACGGGTCTCCTGGGCGAAATGCGCGGCGTTGGGATGATCGAAATTATAGGGATCCTCCAGCGCATGGGTGAGCACGAAGGACGGATTGAGCTCGCGGTAGATATCGACCATGCGGTCGAAATGTGCCTCAGTCAGCCGCAGCGGATAGTCGCCGGCGTCGAAGAATTCGATTTCCGCGCCCAACATCTCGGCTGCGCGTTGCGCTTCGTCGCGCCGCCCGGCCTTGACCTTTTCCAGGGTCGCGCCTGTTTCCTTCCAGGCGAACTGGCTTTCGCCGCGCTCGCCGAACGAGAGGCACGCGATCTTGATGCGGTAGCCCTTCTTGGCGTGCAGCGCGATTGCGCCTCCCGCGCGCCAGACGAAATCACCGGGATGCGCCGTAACCACCAGGCCCGTTTTGCCAGCATTGGTCATGATCGGGATTTCCTCCTTATAGCTGCACGTTGCCGGCCGCACCGGCCGCGTGATTACTGTTTGGCAATTCCTGCCCGCTCGATCACCTGCGCCCACTTGTCGATATCGCGCTTCAGCCGGTCGAGGATTTCATTGGGCGAACTGGCTTTGGCCTCGATGCCGAGATCGAGCGCGCGCTTCTTCATGTCCGGCGCCCCGAGCACTTCGCGCAACGCGGCGTTCAACGTATTGATCACCTCCGGCGGCGTGTCCTTGGGCGCGAAAATCGCGTTCCAGGAGCGCGCCTCGAACTCGCCACCGCCCGCCTCCCTCACCGTCGGAACGTTTGGCAGGAATGTGGTGCGCATCGGGCCGGACGAGGAGACGGCAATCGCCGCCTTGTCGGCGACATGCGACTGCACCGCACTGTAGTTCTCGATCGCCAACTGGATATCGCCGCGCAGCAGCGCGATCAGCACTTCTGGCGAACTGCGGAACGGCACGATGGTAACGTCGACGCCGGCGGTCGACCTGAACAATTGCGCCGCAAGGTTCTGCGTCGACCCGACATTGATGGTGCCGACGTTGAGCGTCCCGGGCTTCTGCTTCGCAGACTTGATGAATTCAGCGAGCGTCGGATATGGCGAACCGGCCTTGGTGACGAAGATGAAGTCGAAATAGCCCATGCTCGACACCGGCACGAAATCGGTCACCGGATTGAACGTGAGGTTCTTGAACAAAGAGACGGAAATCGCGGTGCCGTTGCTGAAGAGCGCCAGCGTATAGCCGTCCGCAGGCGCGGACAGCACGGCGCGCGCGGCATTGATGCCGCCGGCGCCCGGCATGTTCTCGATGATAAAGCGCTGGCCGAGCTTTTCGCCGAGCTTCTCGGTGACGAGCCGCGCGGTGACGTCGGCCACCCCGCCCGCGCCGAAGGGCAGGATCAGCCGTACCGGCTTGTTCGGATAGTTTTGCGCATGGACAATTTGCGGCAGGAACAATGCCGCGAACAGCGCAGCCGCCGCGGCGAACGACGCGCAGCGCCGGCTCAGGCTATATCGGTCGCGTTTGTCCATCGCACGCGCTCCCTCAGAACTCGAACAGCCTCGCCGGGTTGTCGACCAAAATCTTCTGCTGCAGTTCCGCTTCCGGTGCAAACAGCGGAATGAGGTCGACCAGATCGCCGTCATTCGGCATCACCTTTACGTTCGGGTGCGGCCAGTCGGTTCCCCAGATTGCGCGGTCCGGCGCAGTTTCGACGATGCGACGCGCAAAGGGCACGGCATCATGGAATGGTGGTCCGGCAGAAGACACCCGCTCGCAGCCACACACCTTAACCCAGCATTTCTCGTCCCGCTTCATCAGGTCAATCAGCGTCCGGAACGGAAGCTGGTCGAGACCGTCAGACGCCTTGACGCGACCCATATGGTCGATGGTGTAGCGCACCGGCAGTTTTGCCAGCATCTCCGCATATTCGGGCAAGTCGATCGCATCGAAATGCAGATCGATATGCCAGCCGAGCGGCGCCACCATCGCAACGATGCGGTGGAATACCCTCATGTCGGGTACGCCGCCGAGGTGGCGCACGAAATTGAAGCGGCAGCCGCGAAAGCCGCCCTCGTGCAGTTCACAAAGGCCGCGCTCGGTGATGGTATCGTCGATATTGGCGACGGCGCGGAAGGTGCCATCGCTCACGGCAATGGCATCCAGCGCCACCCGGTTGTCGGTGCCGTGCACGCTGGCATTGACGATCACAGCGCGGCCGATTCCGAGTTTCTTGTGCAGCGCCCGGAACTCCGCAAGCGGCGCGTCGGGCGGCGTATAGGGCCGTCCCGGCGCGTAAGGATATTTGTCAGCGGGTCCGAAGATATGGGTATGCGCATCGCAGGCCAGCGGCGGCAGCTTGAATTTCGGCGTTCGCGTATTGGGATCGGGTCCGGGAATCGTGGGCTTGTTCATTTGCCTTCTGCAGTGCTTGGCTCGCGCTCGATGATGTAGCTAGTCGGCCGGACTTTCTTTCCGCCTTCGCGTAGCGGTCAGCGTGCGTGGTTGAACAGGTTTGGTTTTGCGTGACGCATCATCGATGTGATCAACATCGGATGCTTGCAACGAGGCGACCGTCGCCGAGACGATCTGCTCGATCGCTTCCGCCATATCGCCGCCGTCGGCTTCACCGCGGGAGAGCCGCGTTACCCGCTCCGGATTGACAAGGGTATAATAGAGTGCACCCAGCAGGAATTGCGACCGCCACACGATCGTCGTTCGCGGCAGATGCGGCAGGCTTTCCCCGATCGCCTCGATGAACGCGTTGGTGGTGTCGTCGAAGATCTCCGCGATGATGCGGCCCACCACGGGGTTGCCTTCGGCCGACATCACGGCGCGCAGCCGCGTGAACCGCGCCCCGCCGCCGGCAAGATCGGTGCTGGATGAAAACGCCGGCTGCACGTAGGCCCGCACGATCGCTTCCAGCCGGTCCTGAACGTCGCGCACGCGTTTTGCCGCCACCAGTAGCTCGATGCGGCGCTTGTTCATCGGCCCGCAATGGCGCTTGTAGATTTCGAGCAGCAGCCCGTCCTTGCTTTTGAAATGATAGGTGATGCTGCCCGGATTGGCGCCGGCCTCGAGCGCAATGTCGCGGATCGACACGGCATTGAAGCCGCGCGTCGAGAACAACAGCTCCGCCGCGCTCAGGATGGCTTCCCGCATGTTGGGGTTTCGCGTCATAGCATTTGCTTTCCGTTCTCGACTTTTGTACGTTTGTACAAATAATAAGGTCTAGTCAACAAAAATCCTGAGTCCAGAGGAAGGCGCCCCGCATGTCCGTTTTCAGCAAGATCCTGCGCATCGTATTCGCAGCCGCCACGCTTTCGCTGGCGGCCACACACGCCTACTCGGAGCAGTTCCCGAGCAAGCCCGTGCGCCTCCTGGTGCCCTACGCCGCCGGCGGCGCGGTCGACGTGCTGGCGCGCACGCTCGGGCAATCGCTGTCCAAGATCTGGGGGCAGCAGCCGGTGATCGAAAATCGTCCGGGCGCCGGCGGGATCATCGCCTCGCAGGCGCTCACGCAATCGCCGCCGGACGGCTACACGCTGATCCTGGTCGCCAGCGGCCATCCGCTGAACCAGTTCTTCTATCCGAAACTTCCCTATGACACCTTCAAGGACTTTACCGCCATCAGCGAGATCGCGTACTCGCCGCTCGCGATCGTGATCTCCAAGAACAGTCCGGTGAAGAATTTGCAGGAGTTGCTGGCGACCGCGCGCGAAAAGCCAGAGTCATTATCGTATGGCATGTCCGGCAACGGCACCTCGGCGCATCTCGCGGGCGAACTCCTCAACTATATGGCCAAGGTCAAGATCCAGGCGATCCCCTATAAGGGCGGCGCCCCTGCCCTCACCGCCGTGATTGCGGGTGAGATTCCGATGAGCGTCAATCCACTGCCGGAGGTGGTCGGCCAGCTCGAAGGCAACGCGGTGCGCGCCCTTGCGGTGACAACGGCCCAGCGCTCGAAGGCCTTGCCCGATGTCCCAACCGTCGCCCAGGCCGGCATCCCCGGCTATGACGCTTCGGTTTGGTGGGGCTTTCTTGGGCCCGCCGGCATGGCGCCTGACCTCGTCGCCAAGATCCACGCCGATCTGGCCGCCGCCCTGAAGGATCCGGTCGTCGTGACCGCACTGGAGAAGATGGGCGCGACGCCGGTCGGCAGTTCGCCCAAGGATTTCGACCACTTCATGCGCGCGGAAGCAGCGAAGTGGGAGCCGGTGCTGAAGGAGGCGAACATCAAGGTGCAGTGAGGAAGGCAGGCGGCTGGCCATCGCGCCGGCCGCCATGCCGCGACATACCGTCGGGCGCACCTTCCGCTCGGCTGCCAGGCTGTCTGGAATTCGTGACGCTACCGAACTGATTGCTGCTGCGACGCAAGCCCCTTTGCGAGACGCCAAATCTTTGCTAATAAGCGTCGACTACTTTAACGTGCATTCATTTTTTATGACATTTCAGGGGCTCGGCGCCACGCCGCCCTCATTTCCCAGCGGGAGCCATCTTCATGGCGAAAAAACCGGGGCGGAAGGCTACCAAGAAAGCCAAATCAAAAGCTGCGGCGAGCGTAGCAGAGTCGGCTCCTAAGCCATCGGCTGAGCATTCGGATTCGGATCATGTGATCACGATCCGTGCGCATGACAAAGAGCTATTTGAATCCAGTATTTCACGTACCGCAAAGCTCGAACAGCTAGCCGAAAAATGGGCGTATATCCTGCGCGCTCGGTCGCGTTGGTGTCACGACCTCGAGCAGCGCAAGTATTTCGGTAGCCAGGCGATAGAGGATCTCAAGGATCTGGGCGTAAAGCGCGACTTCATCGAAAGATTGTCAACGGTCGTTCATATCGAGGTAGAACTGCATCATTGGGATCTCCAGGATGTGGAAGCCGCTCGAATTGGCGAGGCGGCGTCGGAAATCCCGTGGGAATACCTGCTCAGCACCGCCACGCGCGCGGAAGGACGCTATCAGCCGCTGCTGATCACAAGGCTTTTCCGCAATAACGCGCCAGCGGTAGCACCACCCCCACCCGAACTTGTGTTCTTTGTCGAAAGCGCACCAGGCCGGCTTGAAGGCCTGTACGGCTTTGACGACGAGGAAGATCGCATCCGTGCAGCGGTCAACGCGACCGGCGCGCGGGAAGATCATATGGAGATATTGAAGACGCCGCAATTATCCGAACTTTCGGGCCATGCTCGGCGCAGAAACTGGGAAGCCATCCACGTCAGCGGCGTTGACACGCAGCAAGCGGGCTGGTTCCTGCAGGACTTCTACAAGGACTTGCGGAAGCATCATCCCGAGCGCTTGCAGGGCATCGTCGACTCTTCCGACAGACTCTGTGACGGAATGCTGCTGCGTGAAGGTCGCGAAATCGAGAAGCCGGTTTGCTACAGCGATCTCGCCCATGCGCTGGTAAATCCAGACGCCCCACCTTACGTGATTACGCTGAACTTGTATTATTCCGGCGCCCGCACCGCGCGCGAACTGGTCCGTCGGGGCGCACATGCCGCGCTTGGTTTTCTCGATGAGATCGCCGACGAACCGGCCGAACGATTCTTCCAGGCGTTCTATTGGGGATGGTGTCGCCCCGGCAATGGAACGACCATTACCCTTGCCTTCCTCAGAGCGTGGGAGGCAATGAGAGAGGAAGGGCTGCATGGCACGTCCATTGTGATCTGGATGGGCAACAGTGTGTTCGACGAAGTGCGATTGCTGCCTCGAAAAGACGCTGGAACGGATCCGACAGCAGCCAAGAGGCCGGAGAGCCGGCAAGAGAAGTTGGAACGATACGCGGCGATGCCGATCCACAAGGTGCTGCAGGTCGACTTCGTCGTCGACGACGAAGTCAATTACTCGCTGCTGCACAACAATCGAGAGCTCGTTAGCAAGCTTACCTTGACCAAACTTGTGGAAGGCGCACTGGAAGATATCACCGTGCAAGTCGAACTTTGCGTCGGCGCTCTGAACTATCCCTATCGATACACTCACCTTGTCCTGGATGAGGTCCAGTTGGCTCTCGCGCCACGGGTCAAGATTCCATTGACGGCCAATCTTCAACGCTCGCTGCGCGAGCGCGTACAATCGACAGTCTATGTAAAAGTCACCTGTGGCGGACGGACCGCGTGGGAGGAAACTAGGCGTGTAACGCTCATACCCGTCGACGAGTGGGTCGACGACACCAACAACAATCCGTGGCTGCCCTCGTTTGTATTGCCGAGGGATCCGGCGATCCTGGAAATAATAAGTTCGTCGCGAAGATATCTCATTGGGATCACCGACGATCCGGCCGCGGGCTTTGACGGATATCAGTCAGAAGCCAGCGTGGTCGACCAGCAGGTGCAGGCGGTCTGGACGGCACTCGTCAACGAGTACAGGCTGCAATATATCAACCCTCCCCCCGCGTATTCCCATCAATCCCAGCGATTGCGGACACCAAGCGAGATACTCGCATCCAAGTCCGGCACCTGCATCGACCTGGCGCTCCTGATCGCGTCATGCCTCGAATATATCGGCATCTATCCGGTGCTGGTCCTGCTGACCGGCCATGCCTTTGTAGGCTACTGGCGGTCAGAGGAGGCCCACGACAGTCTCGTTTCCATCGAGACCATTCCACCAAAAGTCCCGATCGTTGGGGACAAATCCTCCCGCGAAGGTGGATTGCCGTATGTGGACCCCTATGGGTGGCGCCTGACCCGGCTGAATCTGGATGAGATCAAGGAATACGTGGCGTCGGGCGATCTCGTTCTGCTGGAAGCTACCTTCTTGACCGGAGCCAACGGCTTTCACGACGCCATGAAAGAAGGCCGGGCGAATCTGCGCAGCCGCCAGGAGTTCGACAGTCTCCTGGACATCCAACTCGCGCGCACGGCCGATCCTGCAGTGACTCCCCTTCCGATCATCAACGAGTGACGGAATCGATCATGGCTCAAGACACAGCCGAAGCCTCCTTGCGGTTCCTGTCACACATCGAGGCCGCCGACCGCACCGACGACCTGTTCGCCGGGCTCCATGTGGAGTTTGATCCGGAAAGCGAATCGGTCGCCGGACTACGGCGACGCCGGCGGCGGGTCGCTAACAGCCCAGATAGCCCAATCAAACTTGTTTCGCTGGTCGATGAAAATGGCGTCCTCTACTGGCGCGATGGAATTCCAGCGCCCGAACCCGGTTCGGTTCGCCGCAGACGCCGGGCACGGGCACGCGGCGAACCGTTCGCGAGGGAAGGATCTGTCGTGCTGGCGAAAGAGTTTCCGGTGCTGGCCCCCAACCAGGTCATCGCCGCCCTCGGCAAGATCGATCAGCGGCTGAATGCAGCGATCGGCGTCTCGCTGCGCTCATGGTTGAGGCAATTGCAGGGAAGCAACGGCAACTTCACCCTCGGTAACGTCGAAGTCTCCGGGCCCTTCACCGGCCGTACCCTGCTGTTTGTTCACGGTACATTTTCGAATGCCGCCAATATGCTCGACGAGTTCATGGCAACACCGGCCGGGCAGCGGTTTCTCAACGACGCGATGAGCGGCGCAAAGAAATATGACCGCGTGATCTTCTTCGAACACGCCACTCTGTCGGTCAGTCCCGTGATCAACGCGCTCGAGCTCGGAAGGGCCTTTGCAGGCTCAACCGGTGCGATCGACGTCATCGCCCATAGCCGGGGCGGCCTAATCGTACGCTGGTGGCTGGAAGCGTTCGGAAGCTCGCTGCAGCTTGCACGCAAGCCGGTACGTGTCGTCTTTGCCGGCTCGCCGCTGCACGGAACTTCGCTCGCGGCTCCCGATAAACTTCAGAACGCCATGAGCCTGATTTCCAACATCGGCTCTTTCGCGGAAGTAACTCTGAAGCTCGCCGGCACGGCAAACCCATTTCTGTGGGTCGGAGGCAAGCTCGTCGAAGTCATCGTATCGGTCACGGGCGCACTCGCAAAAACGCCGCTGGTGGATGCGCTGGTGGCTCTGATTCCGGGACTCGCGGGACAATCGGCCGTCAGCAACAACCACGAGATCAATCGTCTTCGGCTCGGGCCGTGCGCGGTCGATCCAATGTACTATGTGGTCAAATCAAACTTTGAAACTGAAAATCCGAGATGGAAGTTCTGGCGAAATTTCCGGAAAGAGCGGATGGGCGATATCGCCGCGGATATCGTTTTCCCTGGCAAGAATGATCTCGTCGTGGACACTGCGTCTATGACAGACCTCGGGGATTCCGAATTCAAGCTAAAGCTCGCCGCGGATCCCTGCGACTTCGGCACGTCGGATACGGTCTGGCACTGCAACTATTTCCGACAGGACAAGACTATCGCCTACATCACCGAAAAATTCGGCTAGCGCGCCGGCAGGGAAAGCCCTTTCGCATGCTGCCTGAACAGCATCCGCAGCTTGCGGCGCAAGGGAATGAGCGGCCGCGACACCGCGCCCAGTTTGCCGGAAGGCGCTACGATATAGGCCTGGACTTCGTCGGGAATGACGTGGCGGGCATAGCCCGTCTTGGCCAACTGCTTTTCGAGCGCGGATGTGTCGTAATCACGCATCGCCTCGCGCACGGCCTCCCGGTAGGCATCATCGATGAAGAATAGCGCGTGCGCGAACTCGTGGGTGAGTGTCCCCTTCTTTCCACCTTCATAGATACCGATGATGTAGAAGCGCCCCCGCAAATTTCTGAACAACCCGAGCAGCCACTTTTCCTTGCTGGTCAGCGGATCGAATTTGCCCTCATAGAATGGCCGAAGGGCCGTCGAAGGGACGTTGAAGCCCGACCAGTCCTGAAAATAGGTGAAGGCGCCATTCTCGGCGACGTACCAGTCCATATATTGCTCGAGCGTGAATATCCGGCCGTGAAACTGTGGTGATTCGTAATGTTCCTGCACGCGGAGGAACGTCGAGGTCAGCTCATACTGCGTCTTGAACCGAAGCAGATAGATTCCGTCGGCGACCTTGTGCTTGGTGATCGCGGTTTTCCGCTGCGGCTTGCGTTTCGTCATGGCGTGCGTTCCAGCCTGCCATGGAGCAATCGCACCCGCAATCGGAAGTTCCGGCCGCAGGACCGTGATCGACTGGCGATCGTCTATCGCGCGTTCGCCGGCGCGTGTACGTGCCAGAGATCGGCGCGCCAGTGCAGCACGATCGCCATCATCAACGCGAGACCGGCCGCGGCATAGAGCGTTCCGGTCGCCGCAAATCCGATCTCGTCGATCAGGCTGCCGGCGGCCAGCAGGCCGATCGGCAGGCCGTAGATCACCATCATGCGCACGCCCATCACGCGGCCGCGGAAATTTTCGCTCGCGGTCCGCATCAGGATGACGGCGATCGAGATCATGGCAAGGCTCTGCGAGAAGCCCGCCACCACCAGGCACATGATGGCGGTCGGCACGGTCTGCATCTGCGCGAATACCAGCAAAGTCACGTACCAGACAACGGTCGAGGCGATCATCAGCCGCGCCACCCTGATATCGCGGATCAGGCTCAATACGATCGACCCGGCCAGCGAGCCGATCGCAAAGCTCGCCGACAGATAGCCAAGCCCGGTCTGATTGGTGCCGTAGATCGTTTTGGCGATGTAGGGCAACAGGCCGTTGGAGAGCGGATAGGCGGTCAGGTTGGCGAGGAACGCCACCCAGAGCGCGGCCTGCATCCGCGGCGTGGTCCAGACATAAGCAACGCCCTCCTTGAGATCGCGTAGCGGCGAGCGTTGCAGCGCCTCGCCGGCTGCTTCACCCGCCGCATTCGGCTTTGCCGGCGTCACGATGCACAGCGTCAGCGCGGTCGCGATAACATAGAGACAGACGATCGCCACATAGGCCGGCCCCATGCCGAGCGAGGCAAACAGGCCTGCGCCACTCAGCGCGCCGGCGATGCGCGCGGTATCCATCGTCGTGCGTGAGATGCTGATCGCCCCGACCAGTTGGCCTTGCGGCATGATGGTCGCAACAAGCGCGCCGCGCACGCCGAGGTCCGATGGCCGGACGACACCCATCACGGCCGCGACGATGAAGACGTAGACCGGTGCAAGCTGGCCCGACAGCGCCAGCGTCATCAGTACGCCGGCGAGCACGGCGTAAGTCGCTCGCATCATGCCTAAGAGATCGCGGTGGCCAATGCGGTCGCCGACAACCCCGAACATCGGCGCAACCAGCGTACCGATATAGCCAAGGGAGGCAAACAGCGTGAGCAGCACCACTGAGCCGGTCTCGACCAGCACATACCAGCCAAGAATGATCAGTTCCATCTCGAACGCCCATGAGGTGAGCAGATCGGCGGGCCACTGAAATCGATAGTTCCTGACCTGGAATGGTGCGAGCGCGGAAGGTCGCGCGGGCTCGCTCAAGATGCGTTCTCGCGATTCATCGCGGTCCACCCTGCCCTGTTTTCTTGTTTTTGCCTGCTCCGTCGATAGCAAGCCGTGCCCGGCGTTTCAAGCAGCGGACATCGCCATGCCGCTATGCGTTAGCAACAGCCGCCGCACCTCCGCGGCCGGTATCGCGGGGCTGAACAGATAGCCTTGCATCTCCGTGCAGCCGAGGATGTACAGGAGATTCTTCTGCTGCTCGGTCTCGACGCCCTCCGCCGTCGTCGTCATGTCGCTGGCGGCCGCGATGTTCACCACCGCCTGGACGATGGATAAGGATGCGCCGGGACCTGCGATATCCCGAATGAAGGAGCGATCGATCTTGATCTTGTCGAACGGAAATCGGTGCAGGTAGCTTAGCGAGGAATAACCGGTACCAAAATCGTCGAGCGCGATCCGGACGCCGAGCTTGCGCAATTGATGCAGCGCGTCCAGCGCCGCGTCGTCGCGAATGAGCACGGCCTCGGTGATCTCGAGTTCGAGCCTGCCGGCAGGCAGGCCGGACGCGGCCAGCGCCGCCGCCACATTCAACGCCAGCGACTGGCTTCTGAACTGGACCGGCGAAACGTTGACCGCGACGCGGACATGATCCGGCCAGTTGACGGCCTCGGCGCAAGCCGCATTGAGCACCCATTGGCCGAGTTCATTGATGAGGCCGGAATCTTCCGCGATCGGGATGAATTCCGCCGGCGAGATCATGCCGCGCTCACGGTGCCGCCATCGCAACAGCGCTTCGCACGAACTGATCTTGCCGTCCTCGATGTTGACCACGGGCTGATAGTAGGTCTCGAGGCTGCCGTCGCTGATCGCCTGGCGCAGCTCGAGCTCCAGGCTTCGCCGCGCCTTGGCGCGCTGATCCATGCCGACCTCGAAGAAGCGGTGGGTCCGCCGGCCGTCGCCCTTGGCGCCGTAGAGCGCGAGGTCCGCATTCCTCAATAACTGGTCGAGGTTCATCCCATCGCCGGGCGCAAGCGCGATTCCGATGCTGGCATCGGTCGTGATCAGATGGCCCGCGCATTCAAAGGGCTGCCGAATCGCACAATGGATCTCGTCAACGAGCCGAGTGGTTTCCGCGCGATGCTCGATAGCCATTTGAATCACGGCGAACTCGTCGCCGCCGAGTCGCGCCGCTACATCGCTATCCTTAAGGCAGCCGCGCAAGCGGTCGGCGACGCACTTGAGCAGCTCATCGCCGATCGGATGGCCCAGTGCATCGTTGACGCTCTTGAACTCGTCGATGTCGATATAGAGCACCGCCAGTTGCTCACCCGCCTGAATCGCTTCGAGCGCCTGTTCGAGCCGCGCGCGAAACAGAATCCGGTTCGGCAGGTCCGTCAAACCGTCGAAATGCGCTAGATGCGCGATCTTCTCGTCGGCCCGCGTGCGCTCGGTGATGTCTTCAATCGTGGCGACCCAACCTCCGCTCTTCAGCGGCCGGTTGATGATCTCGATCGCCCGCCCGCCCGGCGCCTCTGTGAGCTGACGCGTGGCTTTACCAAGTGACACCGTCTTGATGATCGCGTTGCAGAATTCATCGACATCGCCGTCGAAGGAACCGGTTTCCTTCCGATGAGCGATCAGGCGCTGCATGGTGCAGCCGGGCTTGGCCACCTCAGGCGACAGGCCGAACATGTCGAGATAAGGCTGGTTGCAGATTATGATCCGCGCGGACGCATCATAGAGAACAAGGCCTTGCGGGATATTGTTCACCGCAATCGAGAGCTGGCTCCGCTCCGCCGCCAGCCGTTGATCGGTCAACCGGTCGCGCCTCACCAGGAGACCGGCGATCACGGAAAGAACGGTGACAAGCGCAAGCAGCACGCGTTCGCGAACACTCCACGCCGCCGGATCGGCCGCAATCACAGCCGCGAGCACGATGGCGCACACCACAAGGAGTTTGACCGTTCCGCTTCCCAGCGCGAAACCGGCCGAACCGCCTGATATTTGCTGACCGCCCTCGTTGCTCACCCGACATGCCCTCGGAATGCGGCGGGAGCCCGTGCAATGGAACTCAGATCGCAAATCGTGTGCTCCGCGGCATTGTTGCGCAGCACTGATGGAGGACGCGTTACAACTTGCAGTTAGAAATCGGTTACCTCGCACGCGCGCCAGCTCCGATCCGCAATCCCAAATCAAGAAGTTATCGGGACAGGGGGCACGGACCGCGCCTCTCGTCCGAAGTGGTAAACGAACGATTAATTCCGCAGCGGCGGCGCGCGCCGCGGGAAATGCAAGAAAGCCTTTATTTTCCAGTGCGACTCGCATTGGGCGACCGTGGCGGCACTCCGCTGCAAAAATGAATCCTGACCGAGATGCCACGGATTTAGCTGATACGAAAACTCGTCTGTTTAACCGTTTCGCTAACCGCGGCTGCCCATAATAGGGGTCAGACCCCAATTCATGAGATCCAGGTTCAACACCGTGACATCCTTCGGACGTGTGATTTCCGTGCGCGGCTCTCTCGCCCGAGTCGGACTTCTGGCAGCGGGCCAGAAGATGCCCGCCTCCGAACTGCGCGCCACCGTTGGCCGCTTCATCAGTATCCGCTGTGGGACGACCACCACGATTGTTGCGATGATCACCGAGGTGTCTTGCGAGGAACTGCCGAGCTCCGATGAATACATCGCGACCGCTTCGGTCGACCTGCTCGGCGAGATTTTCGGCGGGGACCGCCCGAAGTTTCAGCGCGGCGTGACCAACTATCCGACCATCGGCGACGCCGTCGACCTCATCACCGCCCAGGACCTGCGCACCGTCTATGCGCCGAGCGGTTCGGATCAGATCAATGTCGGCAATCTGCAGCAGGACCGTTCCGTCATCGCCTATGTCGACGTCGAGGAAATGCTGTCCAAGCACTTCGCGGTGCTCGGTTCCACCGGCGTCGGCAAATCGACCAGCGTATCGCTGCTGCTCAACGAGATTCTGAAGGCGCGGCCGAACCTGCGGGTTTTCCTGCTCGACGTCCACAACGAATATGGCCGCTGTTTCGGCGACCGCGCGCTGGTGCTCAACCCGCGTAACCTGAAACTGCCGTTCTGGCTGTTCAATTTCGAAGAGATCGTCGACGTGCTGTTTGGCGGCCGGCCCGGCGTGCCCGAGGAACTTGATATTCTCGCCGAAATCATCCCGATGGCGAAGGGCATCTATACGCAGTATCAGAACTCTGACCGGCTCGGGCTCAAGCGCATCGACCCGAAGGCCGGCGGCTACACGGTGGATACGCCGGTGCCGTACCGGCTGGTCGATCTCATCTCGCTGATCGACGAGCGGATGGGCAAGCTGGAGAACCGCTCCTCGCGCATCATTTATCACAAGCTGATTTCGCGCATCGAGACCGTGCGCAACGATCCGCGCTACGCCTTCATGTTCGACAACGCCAATGTCGGCGGCGACACGATGGCGGAAGTCATCAGCCATCTGTTCCGCCTGCCGGCCAACGGCCGGCCGATGACCATCATGCAACTCGCCGGATTCCCCGCAGAAGTCGTCGATTCCGTGGTGTCGGTGCTGTGCCGCATGGCGTTCGATTTCGGCCTGTGGAGTGACGGCGTCTCGCCATTGCTGTTCGTCTGCGAGGAAGCGCACCGCTATGCCTCGGCCGACCGCAATATCGGTTTCGGCCCGACCCGCAAGGCGGTATCGCGCATCGCCAAGGAGGGCCGCAAATACGGTGTCTTTCTCGGCCTCGTCACCCAGCGTCCGGCCGAACTCGACGCCACCATCATTTCCCAGTGCAACACGCTGTTTGCAATGCGCCTTGCCAACGACCGCGACCAGGCGTTGTTGCGTTCGGCGGTCTCAGACGCTGCCGCCAACCTGTTGTCGTTCGTGCCTTCGCTCGGCACCCGCGAGGTGCTGGCCTTCGGCGAAGGGGTGGCGCTGCCGACGCGCCTGCGCTTCAAGGAGGTTCCGGTTCACCAACTGCCCCGCAGCGAAGCTACCATCGCATCCGTGCCGTCGGTCGCGGCCGGCCATGACATGCATTTCGTTTCCGCCGTGCTGGACCGCTGGCGCGGCGCCACGTCCAACCGTGACGTGCCGAACGATCCCTCGATCGGCGGCGATCGACCCACCGCCCGCATCATGACTCCGGTGGAGGCGCCGATGCTGCAGCCCTCGATGGGACTCGATCCCGACCGCTTCTCGCTCTTGAAGAAGCCGCTGCGCTAAGGCGGCACGGGTTCGCACAAATTCTTCGCGCGAGCCGGTACCCACTTCGCCATAATAGGATGTATGGTTTCGGCAACGCCGCCACGCGGCCTTTAGCCGGAACCCTTTCATGACCAAGCCTGCCATCAGCCGATTTCAGCCGCCCGCCATCGACAAGCTGCCGGAGGATATCCGCACCCGGATTCTCGCGGTGCAGGAAAAATCCGGCTTCGTGCCGAACGTCTTTCTGACTTTGGCTTACCGGCCTGACGAGTTTCGCGCCTTCTTTGCCTATCACGACGCGCTGATGGAGAAGGACGGCGGCCTGACCAAGGCCGAGCGCGAGATGATCGTGGTGGCGACGTCGGCCGCCAACCAGTGCCAATACTGCGTGATCGCCCATGGCGCGATCCTGCGCATCCGGGCCAAGAACCCGCAGATCGCCGATCAGATCGCTGTCAACTACCGCAAGGCCGACATCACGCCGCGGCAGCGCGCCATGCTCGACTTCGCCATGAAGGTCAGCCAAGCGGCGAATGAGGTCTCGGAAGCCGATCTGGCTGACATGGCCGGCCACGGCTTTTCCGATGACGACATCTGGGACATCACGGCGATCGCGGCCTTTTTCGCGCTGTCGAACCGGCTCGCCAATGTCACCGCGATGCGCCCGAACGACGAGTTCTACATGATGGGCCGGCTGCCCAAGCAAGGTTGAACCGGCCGGGAGGCTGTCGCGTTGCTGGATTGGACCGAAATCATACTGCGTCTCGGTGTCGCCACGCTGGCCGGCGCCCTGATCGGTCTCAACCGCGATCTGCACGGCAAGCCGATCGGGCTGAAGACGCTGGGGCTGGTTAGCCTTGCGACGGCCATGATGCTGGTGCCGGTCCATTCCGACGAAACCAGGATCGTGTCGGATGCCGGCAGCCGGGTGGTGCAGGGAATCCTGACCGGGATCGGTTTCCTTGGCGCCGGCGTCATTGTCCACGCGGGAAGGCATTTCAGGGTTCGCGGGCTCACCAGCGCCGCCTGCACTTGGCTGGCGGCCTGCATTGGAATTGTCTGCGGCCTCGGACAATGGCGACTGGTCACCGTCGCATTGATCATCACCTTCGCGATCCTGATCATTGGCGGCCGAACGGAAGGCTGGCTGCACAAGAAGCTTGGCGGCGAGGACGAGCCCCCGCTGCAACCTCCTCCCGCCGCTTCGTCGGACAATCAACTGACGTAGCACCGTCATCTAATCCGGTCCGCACCACCCCGGCAGATAAACCGCGTCCTTGCTCTTCGCACAGTCGAGCGCCTGCTCCATTGCTCTGGAGAAATCCTCCTCCACGCTTTTGCGGGAGATTTTCCGGCGCAGGAAATCCGCCCACAGGAATTCGCTGAACGGGGTGACGTCCTTTGCAAAACCGCCGACGCGGCGCAATTCCCCGGCAAGGCTGCGGAACGGATCATCCTCAAGCCCGGACACCGATTTCGGAAGATCCCTGTAGTGCCGGCGCTCGCCTTTGGCGTCGTACGGATAGGCCCATCGCTTGTGATCCATCACGGTCCAGAACGCGTCGCGTTCGATCATGGTGAGATCGCCGATGACGGTCACCAGGACATGCTCGACGCCCTCATCATGCAACGCACGCGCCAGATGATGATGGTCGACGACGTAATGGTGCTCGTCCGGGCCAAGCACGACGGGGATCATGTGCTTGCCGAGCAGTTCGGCACGTTTCTTGTCGGACTTATGCTCCCGCCAGCGCTTGCGCTTTTCATTCACCTCCCGCATGCCGACCGTCATCTGGGTCGGACGCAATGACAGGATCGGGATCGGTTTGAGGATTGGGTCGCGCGTATTGGCCATGGCTTGCCCCCTCTACGTCAATCTTCATGCTCTAACCGGCAAAATTTGCCCCACTGATTCACTATGCCGTGATGGTGCGTTCCCTCGAACGGTCCGCACGCAGCCATGCCGCGATCGCCTGGAAGGCGGCCGTCCTCTGATCGACGACGGCAGGTTCCAGCAGACATTGCGGCGATGGATGGCTGCCACGCCGAAACATTTCATGTCGAAAGTGCCGCCGCCGTGCTAAGAATGGCGCAGGAATTCTCGCGGACCGGTAGCAGTGAAAACCGAGCGGCCCATTATCTCTGATGATGAGCACGTTGTGCTCAAGTTTCGGCCGCGCACCTCTGCCCATCCGCCCACAAAGCGAGAAGAGTCCGGTCGGGCCAGAACAACTGACAAGACGACAACTGCCAAAACGTCGTCCGGGACCACGCCTGCGGCCAACGATCTGTCCCGCTACGAGCAGCCGCACGACGAGGGTGATGATTTCCGTCATCGTATGCTCGCCAATGTCGCAGCCTTTGCCTTTACGGTGGCGCTGACCGCGATCGGCATCTGGCTTGCCGTGAGCATCGCCGATCTCCGCAAGACCCAGGACTGCGTCCTGATGGGCCGCCGCGACTGCGCGCAGGTTGCGGTGACGCCGCCGGGGTAGGCCGCCGCTCGATTCAATTTCAAACAGCGTGCGGACGGATCCCCGTCATTGCGAGCCAACGGGTCGCGCGAATGCGCGCCCCGTTGGCTCGCAATGACGCGGCAACAGCAACCCAACACTCGATCGTCATCCCCCGCGCATGCGGGGGATCCAGTACGCCGCGGCTCATCGGTTCAATCACTGCTGCCTCTGGAATACTGGATCGTCCGCCTTCGCGGACGATGACAGGTGAATGTGTGCCGGCGTTCTCGCGACGCGACTTGCGTCCGAGCTTTGCCAAGAAAACTTGTCTCCCCAACGAGAGGGAGCAGGGAATGCCGGGTGCACGCTGCACCCGCGGTCTCGTGTGCAATATGCGCAAAGCAAAACGCACACGAGCATACAGGTACAGCCGAAGCACTCCGGCATTCCCTGCGCAATGGTTTGACGGCTTATGCCGCGATCTCCCCGGAGCCGAATTCCTCTGGCCTCCGT
>NZ_JAGKJK010000024.1 GCF_020329435.1 Bradyrhizobium hereditatis
GCTCACGTTCTCATTGGCGAGAAATCGGCCGTATCGGACTATCTTGGCCCGATCGCCATCCGCCGCTCGACGCAGGCACGAGCTCGCGCGCGTGACCATCCCTTCGAGCAGGGCCGCCCCCCTTTATCGAGACGACCATCCCCGAACCGCCCAAGCCTGAATTGTTCATTCAACATCTTGGCACCTCAATGGAATCGAAGTGCCAGATACAGAATCACAGCAGCCCGTCGCCGCGGAAGGCCAAATCAAAACACCGAGTCATTCCGTCGCAGCCGCAATCTGTGCATCTGCTAGTGCGAAAGCAGGGACCCATAACCACCGATGCTAGTTGTTTAAGCGAAGCGTCTGCCAGATCGCCATGAACGATGGGCCGCGGCGTATGGGTCCCTGCGTTCGCAGGGACGACACCGCATGTGTAGAAACAGATAGGCCTAACTCGCCGCCGCGTCGAATTGCGGCTTGCAGCCCTGCGTGCCGCGCACCAGCTTGCCGGGGCGCGCACCGGTTGCCTTGCCGCCGCGCTGCGTCACCACGCCGGAGACGATGGTGGCCTCATAGCCGTCGACCTGCTGCATCAGGCGGCGGCCGCCGACCGGCAGGTCGTAATGCACCTTCGGCGGATGTAGATGCAGGCGGTCGTAATCGATCACGTTGACGTCGGCCTTGAAGCTAGGGGCGATCACGCCGCGATCGTAGAGGCCGACCGAGAGCGCGGTCTTGCGCGACTGTGCCGCCACCACGAACGGGATCGACAGCCTTTCGCCGCGGCTGCGGTCGCGCGTCCAGTGCGTCAAGAGATAGGTCGGAAAGCTGGCGTCGCAGATGATGCCGCAATGCGCGCCGCCATCGGAGAGGCCGGGCACCGCATTGGGGTGACGCAGCATCTCGCGCGTCGCATCCAGATTGCCATCGGCATAATTGAGGAACGGCACATAGAGCATGCCGCGGCCCTCGTCCGTCAGCATCGCATCATAGGCGAGCTCTTCGGGTTGCTTGCCCAAGCGGCGGGCCTGCGCGCCCAAGGTATTTTCCGGCGGCTGCTCGTAATCCGGCGGATTGCCGAGCAGGTACATCTTGTCATAGTTCGGCCGGAAGAACAGCGGATCGTCGGTCGCGGTGGCGTGCTCGCTCAGGATGGCTTTCCGCACTTCCGGCTGGCGCAGCCGCGCGAGTCGCTCGGCAAGCGGCAGGTGCGCGATCGCTTGGTAGCTCGGATGGGTCTGGAACGGGTTGCGCGACAGTTCCAGTCCAAGCATCAGGCCGACTGGCCGGGCGGCAATCTGTGCCGTGATCGACAGGCCGCGCGCCGAAGCCTCATGGATAGTGTCGAGCGTCTGCCGCCAGCGCTGCGGCGCCTTGTCGTTCTGGGTGATCGAGAACGACACCGGGATTTTCGTGTTCTCCGCCACGCGCAGCATCATCGGCAGGTCTTCATTGATGGTGGAGAGGTCGAGCACGAATTGCAGCACGCTGCGGCCCTGCGCATGCATCGCCGCCGCGATTGCGGTGAGTTCATCCTCGCCGGCCTTCAGCGTCGGCGTAAAGTCGCCGGTCGAGGTGCGATGGTTGAGCGTGCGCGAGGTCGAAAAGCCGAGTGCGCCGGCCTTCACCGCATCGCCCGCCAGCGCGGCCATCGCCCTGTTGTCCTCGGGTGTGGATGGATCACGCCGCGCCCCGCGCTCGCCCATCACATAGACGCGCAAGGCGGCATGCGGCAGTTGCGCGCCAATATCCATGTCGAAGCTGCGCTTCGACAGCCAGTCCATGTAATCCGGGAAGCTTTCCCAGGCCCAGGGAATGCCGGCGCTCAGCACCGGCTCGGGGATATCCTCGACGCCTTCCATCAACTGGATCAGCCGGAGATGGTCCTCCGGACGGCACGGCGCAAAGCCGACCCCGCAATTGCCCATGATCGCCGTGGTGACGCCGTTTTGCGAGGAGGGCGTGATGTCCTGGCTCCAGGTGACCTGGCCGTCATAATGGGTGTGGACGTCGACAAAGCCCGGCGCGACCAGCTTCCCCCTGGCGTCGATCTCTTCCTTGCCTTTGCCCGCGACCTTACCGACTTCGGTAATGCGGCCGCCGCTGATGGCAACATCTGCTTCGAACAGTTCACCGCCCTTGCCATCGGCAATGGTGCCGCCGCGGATCACGAGGTCGGAGGTCGAGGTCATGGCTTCCATCCCGGTTTTGTTTTGTTGCCGCATCATCGGTCGTCGTCCGATGCTGTCAACCGCCGGGGATGGGGCTCAGGAATGCATCTCGATAAATCAGGCCTTGGTTCAATCCTTGGTAGGTTCCGCCGGCTTGCGGTCCGTCACCAGCGCCAGCAGGACCGTCAGCACCATGAAGGCGACGGAAGCGCCGAACACCCAATGCGGCAGGTGCTGGTCCATGATCCAGCCAAACAATAGCGGGCTGAGAATGCCGCTGAAGTTGAATCCGGTGGAGACGATGCCGAATGCGCGGCCCGCGGCCCCTGCCGGTGCGGCGTTGCGAACCAGCATATCGCGCGAGGGCGCGATCACGCCGCCGAGGAAACCGGCCAGTCCCATCGCGGCGGTTAGCACGACCGAGGGCAAGTTGATTGTCGCAATGATGGTGATGATGAGAGCGTTGATGGCAAAACACGCGGCGGCGACATTGCCGTGGCGCTTGGTGCGGTCGGCGAGATAGCCGCCGGCCAAGACGCCGGCCGCGCTGGCGCCGAGGAAGGCGGTCAGCGCGATGTTGGCGGCCGAGAACGTCACGCCGTAGCCGCTCATTAGCGCAACAACGCCAAAATTGCTGATGCCGGCATTCGACAGGCCGAGCAGCATGAAGAAGATCGTCAGCACGATGATGGCCGGCGTCAGGATGCTCTGCTGCGGCGTCGGTGCGCCGTCGGTCTTGCGATCGGCCGAACTCGCATCGGGAATCCTGACGGCGATCAAGAGTAGCGCCACAACAGGGCCAATGGCGCCGGCCACGATCAGCGCGCCAAACCCGCCGACGGCGGCCACCAGCGCGGCCGTGATTGCGGGCGCCACCGCGCCGCCAAGGAAGCCGGCAAAGGTGTGGATGGAGAACGCGCGGCCCATCCGCGCTTCATCCATATGCGTCGACAGGATGGCGTAGTCGCACGGGTGATAGACGCTGTTGGCAAGGCCGAGCAGGGCGGCACAGACGATCAGTGAAACATAGCTCAGATGCAGGCCGAGCATGATCAGCGCCAGCCCACCGACGGTGAGGCCGATCAGCAGCACCTTTCGCGCGCCGATATGGTCGGCGACATAACCGATCGGCGCCTGCGTCAGACCGGAGACGACGCCGAATACGGTCAGCGCAAGACCAAGCTCGATATAGCCGACGCCAAGCTGCTCCTTCAGGAACGGAAACAGCATCGGCAGCACGAATAGATGGAAATGGCTGACCCAATGGGCGACCGAAATCCCCGCCAGCGTGCGCAGCGACGCATCTGCCTTGGCTTGTTGCGGTGCGGCCAGAATGTCGACCATATCAGCTCAAATTCCCGTATCGTTTGCGGCCCGGCCAGGCGGGCTGAAAATATAGCCAGGCCCTTATTTGTCCATGAATGCCGCTGCATGGCTGCCCCGGCGGAGGGCAGGGCTGGCGCGCGGCGGCTTTGGCGCGCATCTCCTCGATTAAGAGCATTCGTGCGATCGTGCGTGAGGGCTTCTGCGATCGCACAGCACATTGACTAGAGAGGCAGTCTCCGGACCATCCCCGTCATCCTGAGGAGCCGAGCAGCGGCGTCTCGAAGGACGACGGCCACCAGCCGGGCCGTGCATCCTTCGAGGCTCGCTATGCTCGCACCTCAGGATGACGGGGCCGCAATTTACAACGGCTCGTTCTCATTGTCCGTGCGGTCGCGCTTCGGTGTGGCGATGTCACCGTCTTCGTAATCATCGTCCTCCACCGGAATGTGCTCCGGCTTCTTCGGCTTATCCTCTGGTTGTTTCGGAGGTTCGTTCTTCTTACCCGTTCCGCCCATGTGATGCCTTTAGCAAGGAGCAATCGGCGTTTGCGCTGCATGCCGACTCAGGGTATCGGCATGATCTCAATCTGACCGCGTTCAGGTGCATCCTAGCGCCGGTCAGAGGATTCTTCCTGCCCTTTTTGTGGCGTTCAGCCCGAAGGGTGTTCACATACGGAGCCAGCATGAGGAAGCCCCGCCCTGTGGTGGACGAACCGCAGCCGCGTAAGACCATCCGCGTCGACAAGGCGCCGACCACCGGATATTCGCTGGTGGTCGACGGTCATTTCAAGTCGCACTACGATACAGTGGAGGCCGCCGAAGAGGCGGGCATCGCCCTGAAGAACAAGTTTCAGATGCTTCAGGTGCAGGTCTACGACGCCGAGAACAAGACCCGATCGATGATCGATTGGCCGGGGCCGGCGTAACGGCCCGGTCTTCGCGTCAGTCTCGCAGGATCAAATACGCCGTCCGCCACTCTGCTGGCTCGCCAGCCAATCGGAAAGGGCCGGGGCCTTCTCCGCCGGCTTCCGCGCCTTGGCGGCGCGCGCCTTCCTCGTCGCGGGCGCGCGCGGCGGCTCGGCTGCTTCACGCGCCAGACGCAATGCCCTTAACCTCGCCATGTTGTCGAGCACGGCTTTCGTGGCGGCTTCCCGTTCGGCCAGCGCGGCCCTGGCGTTCTCGGCCGCTCTTGCGGCCCGGTCGGAGCGATCTTCGTCGTTCGTCATTTCAAGTCAGTCTCAATCTACTCATGTTGTTTTTGACCGCTGGTCCACCCGAATCTGCTTAGCTTCGGCGGCGTCTTCGACACTCGCTTCCGTCACGCCTCTTAAGTTGCGACAGACATCGTCAAGCGGTTTTGCGGCATCATTTATCATGGGATCTGATCACAGAAAGCGTTATTTTTTGTCGAAAAGAGGTCGCTTTCTTTTCAAATCAATCACGCCCGTGCGGTTCCGCTGCATCATCGAGAGCGAAAGCCGTTGCACGCATGAAAAGGCATTCTCCCAGGTGAGATGCCCAGGAGAATGCCGGCTCGTCAGGGTAGGGTAGGCCGGTCTGGCTGGGCCGGACTGGTCATTGCGATCAGAACGTTGCGCCGGCCTTCACCATGAAGGTGCGCCCCGGGAGCGGATAGGCGCTAAAGCGGCCCGGCGTGAACGTGCTGGCGATCGCATAGTCGTAGTAGAGCGCATTGAACAGATTGTTCACGCCCACCGACCAGAAGAAGCGATCGTAGGCGCCGCTCAGTTTCAAATCGACGGTGGCATTCGCCGGGATTCGGCGCTGGGTGTTGGCCTGGTCGTTGTCCATGAAGCGTTCGCTCCAGGCGCGCACCGTGGCGTCGAATACGAGATAGTTCTGCCAGATGTTCCAGGTCACGCCGCCGCTTGCGGTGTAGCGCGACACCAGCGGGACGTCGTTGCCGGCGAATGGCCCTTCACGAAACACGGCGCGCGTGTAGGCCGCGCCGCCCCGCAGCAGCACCGTGTCGCTGACGCGCAGCGAAGCGCTGGTCTCCGAGCCGTAGCGGCGGGTCGGATCGAGGTTGACGTTAAAGAACAGCACCGGATTGAAATGGATCTCGTTCTCGAGATCCATGGCGTAGATGCTCGATTGCATCTGGAAGCCACCGCTCTTGATGCGGAATCCGCCCTCGATGTCGTGCGAAGTCTGGGTCTTCAGGTTGAAGTCACCGGGCAGCGGGATAAAGAACGGATCGAAGGCCGGTCCCGACGAAACGCGTTCATCCACGGTAGGCGTCCGGAATGCGCGTGCGGCGCGGCCGAATACCGAGAACACGCTATTGAAGCGATGCTCGAGGCCTGCATGCAACGCGTATTGTGTTTCATTGCTGTCCAACGGGAAGGCTTGCGCGCTGCAATTGAAGAACATGGCACAACCGGGCGCATTCGGGTCGTACCGGTCTCGGGCACTCAGGCTGGTGTTTTGAACCCTGGCACCATAGGAGAAATCCGTCGTCGGCAACAAGCCTATGGTTTGCTGCCAGTAACCGGCCACACTCTGTTGCGATAGATCGTAGATGTGGGTGGGCGGAAGGCCTTTGAACGCCCCGCGGTCCTGATTGAACGTGGCATCGTAATAGTCGATGCCGGTCAGGATCTGTGAGGGCATGCCGAAGATCACGTTCTTGACGCTCAATCTCGGCGTGATCGACCAGGTCAGCAATGACGCGTCGTTATAGGTGGAGGAGAAGCTTGGAAACGGCGAGGCAAACGGTACCGCGCCGAAGAACCCGCTTTGCGTGTCCTTCTTCCGCACGCCGCCATCGACGATGAGTTCGGCGCCATTCCACAGCGTTCTGGTAAAGCCGGCAGTGGCGCTGGCGCCCTGCTGGTTGCCGTAATCGAACGGCGTGGCGGCGCCCCGGCGGTTCGTGACCAGTTCGTCAACGCCGATCGAGGGATCGACGAGGCGGCCGCCGGGGAAGCCGAGCTTTTGGTCATCGCCGGTCACAGTCAGGAAGGCCTTGAGGTCGGGCGTGGTGTAATTGAGGTTGCCGACTCCGTTGCGCTGGTCGAGCGCGTTGTTCTCGCGATAGCCGTCGGACTTGATGGCGTTGCCATAGAACGAAGTCGACCACGGCCCGTAATTGGTCGTGGCCGAGAGATTCGCAAGTCGTTGATTGAATGAGCCGACGCCGGCTTCGCTACGAATGGCGACTGGTGGGCCGCCGACGCCATTCTTCAGGACGATGTTGATGACACCGCCGACCGCATTGTCGCCATAGAGTACCGCGCCGCTATTGCCGCGGGTGATTTCAATGCGCTCGATCGAATCGCGCGGAATGGTCGAAAAATCGACGCCGGCCATGTCGATGTCGTTGAGCCTTCGGCCGTTGATGAGCACCAGGGTATTTGAGGTCGCGAACGCGCCGAAGCCGCGGAGGTCGACGGAGGTCTTGGCGCCGTTGACGCCGCCAAACAAGCTGGTGAGCTGCACGCCGGGCGTTTGCGCGATGATTTCCTGCAGCGTTTGCGCGGGCGAATGCGCGATCTCTTCGGCAGTAATAACGGTCGACGCAGTGCCGACGATGCTGGAGAATTGCCGGCCGCCTGCGCCCGCACCTTGCGAAGCGCGTTGCGACGAGGCGTCCGGGCCGGTCCCGGCTGCGGGCCGTGCGGCGGGTGACGGCGCTGCCGCCGGCACGACGCGGCGCGATGTCGATCCTTCATCGTAGGTCGGTTTGGCACGGGTCCGGTTCGGGTCGGTGGGCGAGGTTACCTCGATCGGCGGCAATTGCTCTGATGGCGCCGGCTGCGCCTGTGCGCCGGAAATGCCCAGCGATACGATCGGCACCAGGAAACTGGAGGCAAGCCAGAAGCGGCGCTGCTGTCGCGCGGCTGTGGTGGAAGACATGGTTCTAGACCTCGGTATGACGTCAGTGGCACGTCACAGCGAACCAAGTCTCACCGTATGCTAACGCAGCTTAGGTGAAGCTAATGCCTGTACTCCCCGACCGACATCTTCGCGTGTGACCACGGCTGACGGCAGGTCTCCTGGCTCGCGGGTCGTTACCCTTCGTCGCCTTCCCAGGACCGAGATGCCCAGTGGCCTATGACGAAAGATTCGCCGCTTACAGTTGCGGGGGCAGCCGCGGAATTGGGGACTTTCCCCGCACCGCATTCCCTTTTGATCCCCAAACGGGAACCGTCGGGAACTATGGTAGAAGTTTGTCAAAGTCCGAGTCAATCCGCCTCGGGAACCCCCGCGATCCTCACTGGACGAGTGCGGTATTTTTGCCGCATGAGCACGCCTGACCGAACTCCTGTACCGGAGCGGGCAAAGCTGCTTTAGGACGATCGATGAGTGTTGAGGCCGTAACCCTGACCAACGCGGATGCCGCACGCCGGCGGATTGGCGCCACCCTGGCACTTTCCGCTTTCGTTGTGCTGCTGATGCTGATCTCGCTCGGCATCGGGCCGGTGCGGCTGTCGCCGCTTGCGGTAGCGGAAGCGTTGTTCGGCGGTGGCAGCGAGGTGTCGCAAGTGATCGTGCGGGAAATCCGCCTGCCGCGCACGCTGCTGGCGCTGGCGATCGGCGCCATTCTCGGCCTGTCGGGCGCCGCGTTGCAGGGCCTGCTCCGCAATCCGCTGGCCTCGCCTGAGCTGTTCGGCGCGCCGCAATCGGCCGCGTTCGGGGCGGTGCTGGTGATCGCGCTGGGGCTGGCGGACGTACGCTCCTATGCGCTGCCGGTCGCTGCGATCATCGCGGCGTTCGGCTCGGTGTTCGGGCTGCTTTCGATTGCCGGACGTAATGCAGGCCTTTTGATTCTTATCCTGTCGGGCCTAGCGATCTCCAGCTTTGCAGGCGCCGCCACGGCGCTGGTGATGAACCTTGCCACAAATCCCTTTCTGGTGCTGGAGATCGCGTTCTGGTTGCTCGGCTCGCTGGAGGACCGCAGTTTTCAGCATGTGATGCTGGCGTTTCCCTTCATTGTGGCCGGTGGGGCCATGTTGCTCAGCCAGCGCAACGCCTTTCGGGCGCTGAGTCTGGGCGAAGAAACCGCGCAAAGCCTCGGCGTCGATGTCGGGCGCCTGCGGCTATTCGTCATTTCAGGCGTCGCGCTTGGTGTCGGCGGTGCGGTCGCCGTTACCGGCACCATCGGCTTCATCGGCCTGGTCGCGCCGCATCTGATGCGGCCCGCGATCGGCCACGATCCGGGGCGGCTGTTGATCCCGAGCGCGCTCGCCGGCTCGGCGCTGTTGCTGGCGGCCGATATCGCGGTGCGCATCATTCCCTCGACGTCGGACATCAAGGTCGGCGTGCTGACCTCGATCATCGGCGTGCCATTCTTCCTCTATCTGATCATGCGCGAGCGCCGCGCGCTCGGTGGAGGCGTCGCATGAGCGAGACAGCGCTGCTGACGGCGAAGGGGCTTTGTGTGCGGCTTGCTGGCCGCGTCGTACTGACAGACGTCTCGCTCGCGCTATCGGCAGGACATCTGGTGGCCCTGGTCGGGCCGAACGGCGCCGGCAAGACCACACTGCTGCGGTCGCTGGCGGGATTGATCCCCTGCGATGGGGAGATCGAGATCGGCGGCCAGGCGCTGTCGTCGCTGCCGCTGCGCGAGCGCGCAAAACGCTTCGGCTATTTACCTCAAGGCCACATCGTGCACTGGCCGCTGCCGGCGCGCGATATCGTGGCGCTCGGCCGCTATCCGCATGGCGCCACTGACCCCGCGCGGCTGTCGCCGAAAGATGCGGAGGCGGTGCTGCGCGCGATGCAGGCGGTCGACGTGATGGAGTTCAGCGATCGCCGCGTCACGGAACTGTCCGGCGGCGAGCGCAGCCGCGTCGCGCTGGCCCGCGCGCTGGCGGTGGAAGCGCCTGTGATTCTCGCCGACGAGCCGACCGCCTCACTCGATCCCCGGCACCAGATCGACGTCATGCAGAATTTACGCGCGACCGCCGACAAGAGCGTGCTGGTCATCGTGGTGACGCATGATCTAGGTCTCGCCGCGCGATTCGCCGACCACGTGCTGGTGCTGCGCGAGGGACGCCTGGTGTCGCAAGGCACGCCGGCCGAGGCGCTGTCCGAACAGGTGATGGCGGACGTATTCCGAATCTCGGCCTATCGTGCGGAATATCAGCGCGAGGCTGTGATCGTGCCGTGGGCGGATATTTGATGCGGCGGCAACTCGCATTTCTGGTCGCGGTGATGGCGCTGTTGCCTGGCAGCATCGCACCTGCAGCCAATCTGCCGCGGCTGGTGTCAATGAATGTCTGCACCGACCAGTTGGTGCTGAGGCTTGCCGATCCTGAGCAGATTCTGGGATTGAGCAAGTTTTCGCGGGACGGCTGGCAAGGCCCGGCGGTTGGCGACATCTCCCGCTATCCGGTTCTCTCCGGCGGCGCCGAGGACGTGCTGCTGATAAAACCAGACATCGTCGTCGCCAGCGCCTTCGACAAACGCTCGACGCGCGAATTGTTGAAAGCCAAGGGGCTGCGTCTCGCTGAACTTGCCGTGCCGCGAACCCTTGATGAGGCGCGGCAGCAGATCCGCGAGGCCGGCGACATCACCGGTCATCCCGATCGCGCGGCTAAGGAAATCGCGCGGCTCGATGCCGCGCTGGCGCGCGCCCGCGGTGCGGTAGCGGAACGGCATTACCGCGTGCTGCCGCTGTCGCGGCGCGGCTGGGTGGCGGGCAGCGACAGTTTTGTCGGCTCGTTGCTCAGCGAAACCGGCTTGCGCAGCGCGGCCGGCGATCTCGGTTTTACCTTCGGCGGATTCGCCTCGCTGGAGGCGATCGTGAACTTGCGGCCGGACTTCATCGTGGTTTCGCAGGCCGGCGATTATGCAAGGGACGACGGCCAGGCCTTCCTGCTGCATCCGGCGCTGGAGCGCTTCTATCCGCTGGAGAAGCGTATCGTCATTCCCGAGCGCATGACCGAGTGTGGCGGCGTGATGTTGGCCGACGCGCTCGACGCGCTGACGGCGGAGTTGAAGCGGGTCGGGCGGTGATGTCCCCGGCAAAGCTATTTCGTCGTCCCTGCGAACGCAGGGACCCATAACCACAGGACGTTATAATTCAAGCGAGGCGTCGGCCACTGCCTTCCATCATCGGCGCTGCGGCGCATGGGTCCCTGCGTTCGCAGGGACGACGGCACCATTTGATTAGCCGTGAACCACCGGCCCGCCGACCTTCTTCCACGCGTCCATACCGCCCTCGATATGCGCCGTATTGGCCAGCCCCGCATTCTTGGCGGCGGTAACCGCCATCGCCGAGCGTTCACCGAACGCACAGAAGAACACCACGCGGCGGCCGGTGGCGGCGGCGACTTCGCGCAGCACGCCGCCGGGCTTCAGGCTCTCGGCGATACCGGGATAGGGCGCATGCAGCGCGCCCGAGATCGTGCCGTGCTTGGCGCGCTCGCCGGTCTCGCGCAGATCGACCAGGAGAATATCGGGCCGGCCGAGGCTGTTGATCGCCTCGCGCGCCGTGAGCGCGAGCCCCTGCTTGGCAAGCTCTTCCTGATGCAGGCCGACATGCATGTTGGCGGGCACAGCCACGTCCATCATCTTCGGATTCGGCAGCTTCAGATTGGCCATCAGCTCGATATACTCATCGACGTTGCGCACTTGCAGCCGCGGATTGTAGCGCTTCTCCTCGCCGATGGTGGAAACCGTGTCGCCCTTGTAGTCGTGGGCGGGATACACCAGCGTTTCGTCCGGCAGCTTCAAGAGCCGGTTGAAGATCGACTCATATTGCGCGCGGGAAGAGCCGTTCTGGAAATCGGTGCGGCCGGTGCCGCGGATCAGAAGCGTGTCGCCGGTGAAGACGCGGTCGCCCATCAGATAGGAATAGGAATCGTCGGTGTGGCCGGGCGTGTACATGACGTCGAGGCTGAGGCCCTCGATCGTCACCTTGTCGCCGTCGGAGACCCGCATCGACACCACGTCGGCCTTGCTCTGCTCGCCCATGATGGTGATGCACTGGGTGCGGTCGCGCAGCTCGCCGAGGCCCGTGACGTGGTCGGCATGCAGATGGGTGTCGACCGCCTTCACCAGCCGCAGGTCGAGCTCGCGCAGGAGCTGGCAATAGCGGTCGGCCTTCTCCAGCACGGGATCGAGGATCAGCGCCTCACCGCCGGCGCGGCTCGCCAGTAGATAGCTGTAGGTGCCGGAAACGCTATCGAAGAGTTGGCGAAAGATCATGGCTGTGTGCCTGCTTTGAAATTCTGATCTAGGTCAGGGCCGGACGTAGCTCCAGCCCTGCTCGTGCAATTTCATCAATTGTAACACGCCTGGCGCCACGATGGTGGCGTTGGGCGCAATCAAAATCTCGCGTTCCTCGGCTTTATCATGTCGTGAACGGCAGAGCATCACCGACTTCGCGATAAAAATGTAAATCTATCCCCGTCATTGCGAGGAGCTCCGCGACGAAGCAATCCATGCTTCCGCACGGGGATAGATGGATTGCTTCGCTCCGCTCGCAATGACGGCGTCTACGCATCCGTGCCCTTTTTTCGCGCACAACGCCTGCGGCCGTCACGGCCGGACCAGCGTATACCCATTCTCCGTCAGAAACAGAATCTGCGCGACGCCAACCTGCACCGGCGTTGCCGCCGCGATGAACTCGGGCCGCTTGCCGTTCTCGCGTTCGAGCGTGTCGACGGTGTTGAGGCAGATGTCGAAGCGTGCGCCCTGCGCCACCAGGCTCTCGACCATCTTGCGGTTGGGATTTTCCGGGCGCAGCAGCTCAATGCCGGGACCGAACGCCACCACCTCAATCGCTACCTTGTCGGGGTCGTAGAATTTCATCAGATTGCTGGCGACGCTGAGCACGAGGCCCTGCTTGCGCGGGTCGTTGTCGGAGAGCTGCAATACGATCTTGTGCTCGGCAAACGGCTTGTCCTGCAGCGGCGCCTGCTGGGCGCGGGCCTCGGGCGCGGCGGCTGCGATCAAGAGCGCCGCGATCGTCGCGCGAACAATGGTAGACAAACCCGTCATACCAGTCCCGCAATCCCCGGATTGCCTTCGATGCCTTTCAGCGTAACGCCCGGCGCCGCCCTGTTGGGCGGCTTGCCCGACCTCAAATGCCTGATGACGACGTCCCAGATCGGCGCGCCGCTCTGCTCGTTGACCGAAGCCCAGCCGGCCACCTTGTAGCTCTTGCCGGCTTCCAGCGCGCGACCACCTTCGAGCTTCAAGTCGGAGATCCGCTTGCCGACGGATTCGGCCGGCGTGCAGGTATAGTGCAGGCCGCCGACGCGGACCATATCGCCGCCTTGCTGGTAATAGGGATCGGCGTTGAAGAGATTGTCGCAGATGTCTTCCAGCACATCCTTGATCTGGCCGCCGGTCATGGTCTGGACGTAGGTCTCCGGATAGGTAACGGCGGTCTGCGCCAGCACGTCCTCCGCCGTCAGCGGCTGGGCTGCCAGCGCGGTGGTGCCCCAGCGGAAGCCCGGCGACAGCGCGATCTCGGCATCTAGCTCGCCGAGCAGCGCGTCGCAGATCAATTGGTCCATGCTGCCGCTGAAATTGCCGCGGCGAAAGAGCAGGCGATCGGCGACACCGACCTTCTCGCTCAGCATGGCCGCTTGTGGCTCGCGCATCTTGTCGATCAGCGCCTGCATCGCCGCATCCGGCTTCAGCAATTCCGAAAACACCGGCAGCAGCCGATAGCGGACATTGCTGATCTTGCCTTTGCCGATTTCGAGATCGAGCACGCCCAGAAACTTGCCGTTCGAGCCGGCGTTGGTGACGAGCGTCACGCCGCCTCCGTTCGTCACAGCGATCGGCTGCGGCACCGCGTCATGGGTGTGGCCGCCGAGGATAACGTCGATGCCGGTGACGCGGCTGGCGAGCTTGAGGTCGACGTCCATGCCGTTATGCGAGAGCAAGATGACGGCGTCGACCTTGTCGTTGCTACGATGCGTATCGACGAGCTTCTGCAGTTCCTCGTCGCGGATGCCGAATTTCCAGTCCGGCGTGAAACGCTTCGGGTGCGCGATCGGCACGTATGGGAATGCCTGACCGATCACCGCAATGCGATGCCCGCCGATTTCCTTGATCATGGACGGCTTGAACACGCGCCCCGAGGCCGGATCGAACGCCTTGGCGTCGTTGAAGGCGGCTTCCTCGGTGAGGAAGACGTTCTGCGCCAGGAATTCGCCCTTGAAGCGTTCGAGGTTGGCGCGCAGCGCCTTCTCGCCATAGGTGAATTCCCAGTGGCCGGTCATCGCTTCGATGCCGAGCAGGTTGGCGGCCTCGACCATGTCGGCGCCCTGCAGGGTGTTGGCAAGGCCCGTGCCCTGCCAGAGATCGCCGCCATCAAGCAGCAGCGAGCGTCCGCTGCCGGCCTCGCTGCGCAAGCGATCGATCAGCGTCTTCAGATGCGCAAAGCCGCCGAGCTTGCCGAAGCGACCTGCGGCCTTCTCGAACTCGACGCAGGTGAAGGCATAGGCGTCGGCGCTGTCGGGCCGGATTCCGAAACGATCGAGAAAGGCGCGTCCGACCAGATGCGGCGGGTTGCCTTGCATCGGTCCGACGCCGAGATTGACGCTCGGCTCGCGGAAGAACACCGGCCGAAGCTGCGCATGAGTGTCGGTGATGTGCAGGATGCGCGCGTTGCCGAAGCGCTCGAGATCGTAGACGCCGGCATTGTCGGCGCCGCGCGCGAGCCGCGGCAGGCTACCAGAAAGGGTGGCGGCGCCCGCGAGCGTCAGAAAATCGCGGCGGCGGATGGTCATGCGGGTCTCCGCGCGTCGTAGGGCTTCAGCGTATTTCCATGTCCTTCCAGCGGGTCTTCTCGCTGGTGGCCTGGAAAATCGAAGCCTTGGCCAAGGCCTCGGCTTCTTTGGCCGAGGCGGTGGCCTTGTCGAAATCGCCGGCGTCGGCTGCCTTCTTCGCCGCTGCCAGTGTATTCGCCGTGGTCGTCCATTGATTGCGCAGCTTGCCAGCTTCCTTGTTTGCCGCCTCAGCCGCGGCGTAAGCCGCCTTGAAGTCCTCCTCGGAGCCTGCGGCCAGCGCGGACGCCGCGCCTGCGGCCAACAGCGCCAGAATCAATGCGGATTGCTGCATCATGTTCCTCATGGACGCGCTCCCGGCCCGGAAATCGGCAGCCCGTTGCTGACATAGGACAGGTAATATTCGACATTGCGATATTCGTCGTCCTGCGGGCTGAGCGGCACGGCGCGAATCTGGCTGTTGCAGGTGGTGAATCGCCGGCTGGTAGTGCCCATGCCGCTCCACTCCGAACGGTAGATCGGCATCGCGTTGACGATGCCGAGCGCGGGCGCCAGGATTTCGGCGCGAATGCGCTCACCCGGGCTCTGCACGTGGCAGGTGGCGCAGGAGAAGTTGAGCTGGCCGCGCCGCGTGTAGAAATATTCCTTGCCCTTTTCATAGGCCTCGAGCGCCCGCGGATCGTCCGGGATCTTGATGTCCATCAGCTTGCCGCGCGAGGTGAAGGCCATATAGGCGGTCAGCGCCGCCATTTCGTCCTTCACATAGGAGTACGGCGGTTCGCCATTGGCCTCGCGACAGCGGTTCAAGGCCAGTTCGAGGGTAATGACCTTGCCTTCCTTCTCGTCGAAGTAAGGATAGTTCTGGCGAATGCCGATACCGCCGTTCGGGAAGCAGTCGGCGTAGGTCTTGCCGTTCTTGAACGGCGTGGAAAACATCTCCTTGCCCATTTCGAGCGCGAACTCGTAAGGAGGGAATTGCTCCTTGTCCTGCCACTGCCGGTACAGGTCCTCGTTCATCGAATAGGGACCGTTGACGAAATCCTCGAATTTCACCTTCGGGAATTTGTCGGTGAAAAACTTCTGGAATGCCTTGGCGTCGGCGACGGGATCGACCTTGTCGGCGGCGCCCGAAGGCAGCGTGCTTGCGAGCGTCATCGCCGCCAGCGCAAGGATTGCGGACGCCAGATAGATCGCGGAACGCAGTTTCATTGGATCTTCGCCGTTGTGGTGTCGGTCGCGCCCTTGTTATCGACCCAGCTGATCTTCAGCTCATCACCCTTCTTGGCGCCCTTGAAGGCGAACTTGACATAGGGGTCCTTGGAGATGCCACCGCCCCAATCGGCCGTGAATACGTTCTTGCCGTCATGCTCGAAGGTGAGCTGCTGGATGAAGTGCGGCGGAATGGTCTCGCCCTTGGCATTCTTGACGAAGCCGGAATCCATCGGATGCTGGATCAGCGCCTGCACCTCGGTGATGTCGCCGCTCGAAGTGGCGCGCACGCGAATGGTGGATGCCATGTGAGTTCTCCCTCGATGCCCTAACCGCCGCAGCCGCCGACGGTGACCTTGACTTCCTTGGAGGCGCTGTAGAGCTTGCCGCCGGCTTCCACCAGCACGGTCACGTTGCTGGTCTTGGCCATCTTGATGCGGTTGGCGACGTTCGGCAGCGTGCCGGCCGGAATGTTGTACCTTGCAATCAGCACGTTCGGATTCTCGCTGACGAGGAACGCGATCGAGGTTACGTCGGCAAGCGTCGTAGAGACAGAGATCGGCACCACGGCGCCGTTCTCGGCGATTTCAGGCGCGTCCATCTTCACCTTGTCCGAGGGCTCAGCGGTCTTGCCGTAGAGCGTCTTGATGACGTCGGCGTCGCTCTTCTGCTTGAATGCCTCTTCCGGATATCTGTCGTTGGCTGCGGCGATGGCCGGCGTCAGGCCGAAGGGAACGTTGCCGAGGCCGATGAGCGCGACTGCGCCTGCACCCTGCAGGATCAGCCGTCGCGTGGCCGAAAATCCGACATCAGTGATATTCATCGAAAATCTCCTAAAGCGTGCATCGGCACGTCACAGACTTAATCTCTCGTCTTGCGTCAAAGCGTCTGCAGGAAATCCACCACGGCGTTGATTTCCTTTTCAGTCAGGATCCGGTTGCGTCCGAACGGAGGCATCACGGTCAAAGGATTGCGCAGGGTCTCGTCATGGAGAATGGCGACGAGATCCTCGCGCTTGGGATACTTGCTCTTGATGTCGACCAGCTCGGGCCCGATCGTGCCGGGCAGGTCGCCGCCCTTGATGACATGGCAGGTCAGGCAATTGCCCTTGCTGCGGTCGAAGGCGAGCTTGCGGCCTTCGTCCACCGTGGACTGCGCTTGCGCGGTGCCTGCACATGCGAAAGCGCCGATCGCCAGCGCCAGCGCGAATGCCGGGAACCTCGCGGATTTGCTCTTGAAGGAATCGATCACAGGCGTTCCGTCGTTTCTATTTCGGTTGCATCGTATCCAGCGGTCCGGTCGTGCGCGGCGTCAGGTTCCTGCCTTCCGCCGTCGACGATATCCTGACATCGGCGGCATTCACGCAGGCATTCATGCAAGGTTTGGCCGTCGTATCCGGTCGCGGGTCGGTCCAGATGAAACTGTCGCGATTGCGCATTTTGACTTTCGGCAAACTGTTGCGATCGGCAACAAATTCAGGGGGAACGAGATCGTTCAGGTGCAGAATATAGGCGGTCAAAGCATAAACGTCATCGGATGACAATGTGTGCGGCGTCGGCATCGGCATCGCGCGGTTAATATAGTCCCATAGGGTCGGGGCAAACGGCCAGTAGCTGCCGACCGTCGGCTCCGGACGCTCGTCCCGGAGCGATCCGACGCCGCCGACCAGCTTGGGAAAGCGGCCTTCGCCCTCGCCGAAGGTTCCATGGCAGGCAGCGCATTGCTCGGCGTAGACCTCGGCGCCGCGGTCGACCGTGCCCTTGCCTGCCGGCAGGCCCGCGCCGTCCTCACCGCGCACGTCGATGTCCCATCCGGCGATCTGCGCCGGCGTCGCCGGCTTGCCGTATCCGAACGAGCCGGGCTCGGCCGCGCGTGCGAGGCTTCCCGCCGCAACCAGAAGGGCACAGGCCGCCAGGCTAATCTTACGCGAGCTGAACATTGAAGACGCTTCCGTCAGGCTTGACCTGCCAGGTCTGGATCGAGTTGTTGTGGTAGATCGAGTTCGAGCCGCGCCGCTTTCGCAGCTCTGCAATCGTCGGCTGCACGTAACCTGCCTCGTCGATGACACGGGATGCGACCAGCGCCGGACTTCCGTCCCAGCGCCAGGGCAGGGTGAATTTCGTCAGCGCTTTCGACAGCACCGGTTCGTGCAATCGCGCGGTCTGCCAGTTGATGCCGCCATCGACCGAGACATCGACGCGTTTCACCTTGCCGGTGCCGGCCCAGGCGAGTCCCCTGATCTCATAGAGGCCGGGTCCGTCAAGCGGCTTTTCCGGGCAGGGGAAGGTGACGACCGATTTGGCATCCATGAGCCAGGTGAAGCCGCGCGAGGTGCCATCCGGCATCAGGTCGGTGTATTTCGAGGTTTCCTCGCGCGTGTGCCACGGCTTCTCGCCGAGCTTGATCCGTCGCAGCCACTTGATGTTGACGTTGCCTTCCCAGCCCGGCACCACGAGCCGCAGCGGATAGCCCTGCTCGGGCCGCAGCGCCTCGCCGTTCTGCGCATAGACGACGAGACAATCGTCGAGACATTTGTCGAGAGGGATGCTGCGGTTCATATGCGCGCCGTCGGCGCCTTCGACCATCGCCCATTTCGCTTCCTTCTTGATGCCAGTCTCTTCCAGCAGCGTCGACAGCTTCACCCCGGTCCATTCGGCGCAACTGACCATGCCGTGGCTGAACTGCAGCGAGTTCAACTGCGCAGCGCGCCAGTTCATGCCGCCATTGGCCGGGCATTCGATGAAATGGATGCGCGATGTCGAGGGGAAGCGCAGGATGTCCTTCATGGTCAGCAGCAGCGGCCGCTCGATCAGCCCATGGATCATCAGCTTGTGCTGCGCCGGATCGATATCGGGCCGCCCCGCATGATGGCGCTCGAAGAACAGCCCGTTCGGCGTGATGATGCCGTGCAGGTCCTGCAATGGTGAAAAGCTCACCGAGGATTCCGTGCTGGCGGTGAGCCAGGGGACGTTGCGACGGATGACGGAGGCTTCGCTATCGGCCGGCCGGCCATAGGGCCGGTCGACGACGCCCGCGCCCATTGACTGCGACCAGGGCGCATCTGCGGGCGGAGATTCCTGTGAAGGATCGGCGATTGCGGGCCTGCCGCCGAGGGCGAGGCTGCCGGTCAGCGCCGCGCCGAAGCCGAGAAGACTGCGTCGGCCGATCCGCGCGGGCGAGCCGCCGGCATCAGGGAGAATAACGTTGCTGCGTGGCTGCTTGGGGCGCACGTTTCCTTCTCCTCGCGGCCGCGTCGCCGCATCGTTTCTTGCTTTTTCGAACCGATATCCACATTTACTAATTTAGTCAATGCTAAAGTAAGGGCGGGACGCTAATGTGCCGGAGGTGCTTCGCAGGCACGAAAAAGACCATTCCGGATTTTACGCGATGAGAGCAGCCGCAGCGACAGTCAAACAGACGCAACTCGCCCCCAGCGCCGACGATGCAGCGGCGCTGAAGAAACTGGCGAAGCAGGCGGGCGAGGCCGCGCAACTCCTGAAGATGCTCGCCAACGAAAAGCGTTTGCTGATCCTGTGTTTTCTCGCCGTGCGCGGTGAGATGACGGTCGGCGAACTCGTCAGCGTCGTGAAGTTGAGCCAATCGGCCTTGTCGCAGCATCTGGCGAAACTGCGCGCCGACGGCCTCGTCGAATTCCGCCGGACATCGCAGACACTGCATTATCGGGTGGCGGATGCGCGCACGTTGCGCCTGTTGCAGGTGCTGAAAGAGATATATTGCGGCGAAATGAAGTGACGTCTTCGGTGTTTCAGAACCAGAAGAATTACAAGCGAGGCTCAAATGGCCGAATATGTAGTGGAATTCGGCAAGGATGGCCGGCCGGTTGAACCGGACGGGCGGCTCGATGCGGCGGCGTTCCACCGCAATCATCAGCCGATCTGGTCAGTGCTGCAGACATTTCTCGCTGGCAAATCCGGGGACGTGGTGGAAGCCGGCAGCGGCACCGGCCAGCACGTCGTTTATTTTGCCAAGCATTCGCCCGATATCACCTGGTGGCCGAGCGATCTCAACGAGAACCACCTGAAGAGCATCGAGGCCTGGCGCGCGTATGCATCCCTGCCGAACATCCGTCCGCCGCTGCGGATCGATCTTTCTGATCCCGCCTGGTGTCCGGCGATGCATGACGGCAGCGGTCCCGCCGAGCTGCTTGCCGTGTTCTGCGCCAATGTAATCCACATTGCGCCCTGGCGCGTTGCCGAGGGCCTGTTCGCCGGCGCGGGCCGTTATCTCGGCAGCGACGGGCGCCTGTTTCTCTATGGTCCTTTCAAGCGTGACGGCAAGCACACCGCGATGAGCAATGCGGTGTTCGATACCAGCCTGCGTGAGCAGGATGCCGAATGGGGCGTGCGCGACATCGCCGATCTCGAAAAGCTCGCCGGGACAGCCGGTCTTGTGCTGGTCCAAACCGTGCAAATGCCCGCCAACAACATGATTCTGGTCTTCGGGCGAACGGCGGACACCTAGGTCAAGAATTCCATCAAGCGTGACAGCGGCGCATAGCGCGCGCCCGTTTGCGCCGGTTGCTCGCAGCGCCTCGCCTCTCCATAGTGTGCCCCAAAGGAAATCGACAAAGGCTCCCTGCCCGGGGCCTGCCGGGCGGGAAGGCCGATGCTGGATACGACTGCTGCCGACGAGATCGCCGACGACTCACGCGCGCGCGCCAATGTGTGGCGGCTCGCTGCGGCGCAGGCGCTGACCGGCGCCAATTCGGCGGTCATTTTCGCCACCGGCTCGATCGTCGGCGCCACGCTGGCGCCGACCATCTCGCTCGCTACCGTGCCGCTCTCGATGTATGTGCTCGGGCTCGCCGCGGGCACGCTGCCGACCGGCGCGATCTCGCGCGCCTATGGCCGCCGCATGGCGTTCATGATCGGCGCGTTCTGCGGCGTGCTGACCGGCGTGCTCGCCGCTTTGGCCGTGCTGTACGCTTCGTTCTGGCTGTTCTGCGGCGCGACGTTCCTCGGTGGTCTCTATGGTGCGGTGGCGCAGTCCTATCGCTTTGCCGCCGCCGACGGCGCCAGCGCGGCGTTCCGGCCGAAGGCGCTGTCGTGGGTGATGGCGGGCGGCGTGTTCGCCGGCGTGCTCGGCCCGCAGCTCGTGCAGTGGACCATGGATATCTGGCCGCCTTATCTGTTTGCATTCAGCTTCGTGGTGCAGGCCTTCGTCGCGCTGGTGGCGATGGCGGTGCTGTGGGGCGTCCATGCGCCGAAGCCGGCGCCATCGGACATGCATGGCGGCCGGCCGCTGTTCGAGATCGCGCGGCAGCCGCGCTTCATTGCGGCGGCGCTATGCGGGGTGATTGCGTATCCCATGATGAATCTCGTGATGACCTCGGCGCCGCTCGCCATGAAGATGTGCGGGCTGACCGTCAGCGATTCCAATTTCGGCATTCAATGGCACATCGTGGCGATGTACGGGCCGAGCTTCTTCACGGGCTCGCTGATCGCGCGCTTCGGTGCGCCGACGATCGTGGCGGTAGGCCTGCTGCTCGAAGCCGCCGCGGCGGGTATAGGTCTTGCCGGCATCACCGCGATGCATTTCTGGGCGACGCTGATCGTGCTTGGCGTCGGCTGGAACTTTGCCTTCATCGGCGCCTCCGCGCTGGTGCTCGAGACGCATCGGCCGCAAGAGCGCAACAAGGTGCAGGCGTTCAACGATTTCCTGGTGTTCGGAATGATGGCGGTGGGGTCGTTCTCGTCCGGCCAGTTGCTCGCCCATTACGGCTGGTCGATGGTCAATATGGTGGTGTTCCCGCCGGTGCTGCTTGGCCTTGCCGTGCTGTCGTTTGCGTCGTTCGCAAAGCGCCGGGCGAAGTTGCGTGCGGTTGACGAAATTCCCGATCCGAGCATCTAATTTTCGTACCTATCGCTCAAGTCAATCAATGGAGGCATCATGCCGTCGCGCGCCCGTCTCGATGAGTTCATCGCAACCGTCGTCTCCGGTGATCATGCCGGCGCGATCGAGCGTTTCTATACCGAGGATGCCAGCATGCAGGAGAATGCGGCTCCGCCGCGGGTCGGCCGCGACGTGCTGGTGGCGCATGAGCGCGCGGTGCTGGAACGCGTCAAGAGCGTGACCTCGACCTGCGTGACTTCGATCGTCGAGGGCGATCACGTCGCGATCCACTGGGTGTTCGAATTCGTCTACAAGTCCGGCAAGACCGGCCGCTTCGATGAGGTCGCCCTGCAGGAGTGGCGCGGCGACAAGGTGTGGCGCGAGCGGTTCTTCTACGATCCATCGAAACCGGCCGCCTAGCTGCCATCTGCTGACAATTCGGCCTGCGCCGAAACAATCGGTCTGCAGGTCTGCTAACCTTCTCCGTCATGGTCGGGCATAGCCGTCCGCAGGACGGCGTCGCTTCCGCTCGCCTATGCTCGGCCATCCACGTCTTTGGCTCATCATGACGCGAAGGACGTGGACGCCCGGGATAAGCCCGGGCATGACGGTGCAACAAACAGAAAAAGAAACAAGCAACCTTGGACGCTCGCAATTACACCCCGATCGACGAAACCTCGATCCGCTACGACGGCTGGCGTATCGTCGTCGTCTGCTTCCTGCTCGCGACATTCGGCTGGGGGCTCGGCTTCTATGGCCAGAGCGTCTATGTCGCCGAATTGCAGCGGCTGCACGGCTGGCCGGCCTCGCTGATCTCGTCCGGCACCACGTTCTTCTATCTGTTCGGTGCGGCGCTGGTCGCCTTTGTCAGCGAGGCCATCAAGGCGTTCGGGCCGCGCAACTGCCTGATCGCGGGCACGTTCGCGATGGCAGCCGCGGCGATCTCGATCGGTCAGGTGCGCGAGCCCTGGCAGCTTTATCTCGCCAACGCCGTGCTCGCGTTCGGCTGGGCGGGAACCAGCCTCGGCATCATCACCAACACGCTCGGCCTCTGGTTCGACAGGAAACGCGGCATGGCGATCAGCCTGGCGCTGAACGGCGCAAGCTTCGGCGGCATCGTCGGCACGCCGCTATTGATCGCGGCGATCGGTCATTTTGGCTTTTCCGGCGCGATGACCGTGTCTGCCGTGGTGATGGTCGCGTTGATGGTGCCGGTAATCCTGCTCTGCGTCGGTCGGCCGCCGCTTCTTGCTGATATCGGCGCGGTCGATGCCGTGGACGCGCCGTCGCCGAGGCAGATCCGCGCGCGGGCGTTTCGCGATATCGGCTTCCTCTCGGTATCCTCGGCGTTCGCGCTGGTGCTGTTCGCGCAGGTCGGGTTCATCGTGCACCTGATCTCGTTTCTGGATTCGGTGATTGGCCGCGAACGGGCCGCCGTCGCGGTAGCGCTGCTGACGGCGATGGCGGTGGTCGGCCGCGTACTGTTTTCCTTCGTGATCGACCGGATGAACCAGCGGCTGGCCTCCTCGCTTTCCTTTGTCAGCCAGGCGATCGCGCTGCTGATCGTCATCAACGTTCATAATGATTACGTGCTGATCGCCGCCTGCGCGCTGTTCGGCTTTTCCGTCGGCAATCTGATCACGCTGCCGGCGCTGATCGTGCAGCGCGAATTCGACCCGCGTTCGTTCGGCGTGCTGGTGAGTCTCATCACAGCAATCAATCAGATCACCTACGCATTCGGCCCCGGCGTGGTCGGCCTGTTGCGTGATCTCTCCGGCAGCTACGCGCTGCCGTTCTATGCCTGCATCGCGGTGGAGCTGACGGCGGCGGTGATGGTCATGATCCGCAGGCGGCGCTAGTTCCGCTTTCCCAGCCGCTTCTTCTCGGGCCCCAGCGCTCCGGATGCCGCCGCGCGCAGAATGCGGCGGAAGGTCGGGCACTCCATATGGCTTGGCGCGGGGCAAGCCGCGGCATGGCGCAATCCGTCCCGCAATGCGTTCAGCCTCCGGATCGTCCTGTCGAGCTCATCCGCTCTGGCTCTCAGCATGCGGCGATCGATGCGCGGCCGCCCATCCGGCGCGAACATCCGCGCGATCTCGTCGAGCGAGAAACCGGCAACGCGCCCCAGCGCGATCAACGCCAGCCGTTCCAGAACCGGGACATCGAAAACGCGGCGCAGGCCGCGCCTCCCGATCGATCTGATCAGTCCCTTCTCCTCATAGAATCGCAGGGTCGAGGCAGGAACCCCTGACCGGCGGGCAACCTCGACAATGTCCATGGTCATCATCTGCTTGACCTCAAGTCCACTTGAACTGGCATGATGTAGTCTTCCGTTTGGAGAAGACAAGCGAAGGAGATGGCTCATGGATTCGGCTGACCGTGGCGATGACGAACAGATGCGGCTTTGGAACGGCCCTGCAGGGCGCGCGTGGCTGGGAACTCAGGATGTGATCGAGCACATGTTCAAGCCATTCGAGGAAATGCTCGTCGAGACGGTTACTGCAGGATCCGAAGCGCACGTGCTCGACGTCGGTTGTGGCGTGGGCGGAACAACGCTCGCGGTCGCGCGGCGGCTTCGAAACAACGGAAGCTGCACCGGCGTCGACATTTCGGCGCCGATGATCGCGGCTGCCCAAGCCGCCGCCCTGTCCGAGGGAGTGCCGGCGAGCTTCGTTTGTGCCAACGCGGAGACCTATGCGTTCCAGCCCGACAGCTTCGACACGATCATCTCGCGCTTCGGCGTCATGTTCTTCGAAAATCCAGTCCGCGCTTTCTCGAACCTGCGGCATGCCGCCAAGGATAGGGGCGAGTTGCGTTTCGTTGCATGGCGGGGGCCTGCGGAAAATCCGTTCATGACGACAGCCGAGCGCGCCGCGGCACCGCTGCTGCCGAATCTACCCGCCCGCCGGCCGGGTGCACCGGGACAGTTCGCCTTCGCCGACCGTGACAGGATCAATACCATCCTGCAGGAGAGCGGTTGGGCCGAAATCGATATTCGGCCCATTGATGTCACATGTACCCTGCCCGAGAAGGACCTGGTCCGTTACCTGTCGCAGCTTGGTCCCGTCGGCCTGATGCTGCAGGAGACGGACAGTGAGATTCGCAATCAGGTCATCACAACGGTGCGCGCCGCCTTTTCTCCTTTTGTGCATGGCCCGGAGGTTCGCTTTACAGCGGCTTGCTGGATCGTGAGCGCTCGAGCGCCGTCTGCGGCAGCCGCGGCAGAGGAGACGATGCGTGACTGAGGTGACGAACTATCTCGTGCACGCGGTCTTGATTGGAGCAGGTGCGACGGCATTCATGGACGGTTGGACCGTGGTGCGGGAGCGGCTGCTCGGCATTGCCCCATTGGACTATGGCTTGGTGGGCCGCTGGATCGGCCATCTGCGAAGCGGGCGTTTTCGCCACGATCAGATCGCCGTCTCGCCGCCGGTGCAGGGCGAACGCCTGATCGGATGGGGCGCGCATTATCTGATCGGCATCGTCCTCGCGGCCATGCTGCTTGCGGTTTGGGGCCTCGATTGGGTCCGCCGTCCAACCGTCATTCCTCCGCTGGTTGTCGGCGTCGGCAGCGTTATCTTGCCGTTCCTGCTGATGCAGCCCGGGATGGGCCTCGGCGTCGCCGCCAGCCGCACGCCGCGCCCGATGGCCGCTCGCCTGCATAGCCTCATCACGCACGGGATTTTCGGTCTCGGTCTGCATGTGTCTGGCTGGCTCGCAAGTTTGCTGAATATGTTTTGACGATGTGCCGTCCTAAGCTTCCCGCTGCCGCAGCAGATCCTCCAGATCCAACCGCTTGGTAAACATCGCGAGCGATCCGTCCGCCGCGCGCGGCCATTCTTCCCTGGGACGGTCGCGGTAGAGCTCAACGCCGTTCTGGTCGGGATCGCGCAAATAGAGCGCCTCGCTGACGCCATGGTCGCTGGCACCATCAAGCTCGATGCCGGCCTCGATCACGCGATAGAGCGCATCGGCCAGCGCCGCACGCGTCGGATAAAGAATCGCTGTGTGAAAAAGTCCGGTGGTGCCAGGCGGCGGGGGATGGCCGCCTTTGCTTTCCCACGTGTTGAGGCCGATGTGATGGTGATAGCCGCCGGCCGAAATGAACGCGGCACTGGTGCCCATGCGCTGCATCACCTCAAAACCGAGTACGCCGCAATAGAAGCCGAGCGCGCGTTCCAGATCGGCGACCTTGAGATGAACATGCCCGATGCGAGTGCCTGATATGATGGGTGGATGTTGGGGCATGTGTACTCTCCGCTTGTCGCTCTTAACCTCGCCCCGCTTGCGGGGAGAGGTCGGATTTTACGCGAAGCGAAAAATCCGGGTGAGGGGGTACAGGTCTATCGGCAGGTCACGTTTCGCGGAGGGAGCCCCTCACCCCAATCCTCTAAGAGCAAGCTTCGCTTGTCTCGACCCCGTGAAGAACGGGGAGAGGGAGTTTCGGGAGCTCACACAAGATCCGATACCTCGCCGTCCGGCAGTCCGAACTCGAACGTGTTCAGCGTCATCGAGACCATCGTGTAATAGCCGCAGAGGCCGATGACCTCGACCACGCCGCGCACGGTGAGAAGCTGTACAGCTTCATCATACAGCGCCTGCGACACGCCTTTGCCCTCATGCAGCGATTTGGCGAGATCATAGATCATCTTGCCCTTGGGATCGTCGAAGACTGGCGTGCGGCGATCTCTGATATCCTCGATGATTTTCGGATCCATGCCGCCCTTCAGCGCCAGGCGCTTATGCGCATACCATTCATAATGCGAGGTCCAGTGCCGCGCGGTGACGAGGATCGCGATCTCGGAAAGCTTTGCCGGAAAGATCGTGCTGAAACGGAGCTGCTCGCCGAGCCGCGTCGCGTGCCTCGCCATCTCCGGGCTGTTGAGCCAGGCCATCATCGGCGCTGGCGGCGCGCCGCGCTTGCCGGCGATCGCCTCGTCGTAGGTTTCTTTCTGGTCCGCGCTCATTTCGCCAGGCGAAAGCAATTTTAGCCGCATGCCCGTTTCCTCTTGTTTTTCAATCGTTCCAGCTTTGCGCATACACCGGATCGGTAGTCATGACCACCGCCGCGGCGGCATGGCCTGACGTCAGACACATATTGAATTCCTCAACACGAGGGCTAAGGTCATTAACAACATCCCACATGGAAACGCCTGATATGTCCGATCTGGAAACATTCCGCCGTGAAACCCGCGCTTGGCTGGAGGCCAATTGCCCGCCGGAGATGCGCCGTCCGATGACTTCGGAGAACGACACCTATTGGGGCGGGCGCAACGCCAAATTCTCGTCCGAGCCGCAGCGTGTCTGGTTCGAGCGGATGCGCGACAAGGGCTGGACCGTGCCTGATTGGCCGAAAGAATATGGCGGCGGGGGACTTTCGCCTGCCGAGCACAAGGTGCTGCGCGAGGAGATGGCGGCAATGGGAGCGCGCGCGCCGCTGTCGAGCTTCGGCATCTGGATGCTCGGACCGGCGCTGTTGAAGTATGGCACCGAGGCGCAGAAGCAGGAGCACTTGCCCAAGATCGCCGCCGGCCTGATCCGCTGGTGCCAGGGTTATTCCGAGCCGAACGCCGGATCGGACCTCGCCTCGCTGCAGACCCGCGCCGAAAGCGACGGCGACGACTACATCATCAACGGCCAGAAGATCTGGACGTCCTATGCAAACTATGCCGACTGGATCTTCTGCCTGGTGCGCACCGATCCCACCGCCAAGAAGCACGACGGCATCAGCTTTATCCTGTTCGACATGGCCTCAAAGGGCGTATCGACCAAGCCGATCCTTTTGATCTCCGGTTATTCGCCGTTCTGCGAAACCTTCTTCGACAATGTGCGCGTGCCGAAATCGAATGTGGTGGGCCAGGTCAATCGCGGCTGGGATGTCGCAAAATATCTGCTGCAGCATGAGCGCGCGATGATCTCGGGCACCGGAGAGCGCGGCATCGGCCGTCCGCTCGGGCAGGTCGCCGCCGACTCCGTCGGGAGCGATGATTCCGGCCGGCTCGACGACGCCATCCTGCGCAGCCAGATCGCCGCGTTCGACATCGACGAGGCGGCGTTTGCGGCGGTGGCCGAACGCGCCGTTGATCTGGCAAAAGCCGGCCAGTCGCATCCGGCGTTCTCCTCGGCGATGAAATACTACGGCACCGAGCTCAACAAGCGCCGCCATGAAATCCTGATGTCGGCCGGCGGTATCGATGCGCTGGAATGGGAAAGCGAGCGCTCAAGAGGTGGCGCACGCCCGCGCGCCTGGCTGCGCACCAAGGCGAACTCGATCGAAGGCGGCACATCCGAGGTGATGCTCGGCATCGTCGCCAAGCGCATCCTCGATCTGCCGGGAGCGTGAGGCCTGAGCCCCTCATCCTGAGGAGCGCGAAGCGCGTCTCGAAGGATGAGGCCCCGATGTCGGCCTCATGGTTCGAGACGGCGCCAAGGCGCCTCCTCACCATGAGGATCAATAGCGAAGTCAGACGATAACAATTTTGGCGGAACTCTCAAATGGCACTCGTCCTCACCGAAGAACAATCCATGCTGCGCGACAGCGCGCGCGGCCTCATCAGCGACAAGGCGCCGGTGTCGCATCTGCGTCACCTGCGAGACAGCAAGGACGAAACGGGATTCTCCCGCGATCTCTGGAAAGCATTCGCCGAGATGGGCTTTTCCGGCCTTCTGGTGCCGGAGAATTTCGGCGGCAGCGGACTTGGTTATGTCGAGGCCGGTGTGGTGATGGAGGAAATTGGTCGCACCTTGATGCCGTCGCCATTTCTTTCGACTGCGGTGCTCGCTGCGTCGGCGCTTTCACGCGGCGGCAGCGAGGCACAGAAATCGGCGCATCTGCCGAAAATTGCGGACGGCTCGCTGCTAGCGGCGCTCGCGATCGATGAAGGGACAAAGCATCGCCCGCTGCAGACCAAGTTGCAGGCCGTCCGCTCCGGCAACGGCTTCAAGCTGAACGGCGCCAAGGCGCTCGTGGTCGATGGCCATACTGCCGATCTTCTGATCGTTGCCGGCCGTACCGGCGGCGCGCCCGGCGAACGCAACGGGCTGACGCTCTTCCTGGTCGATCCCAAGTCCAAGGGTGTGGCGATTGAACGCACGGTGATGGTCGACGCGCATAACGCCGCACGAATCGAGTTCAGCAATGTCGAGGTCAATGCCGATCAGGTGCTCGGCGAGGTCGATCAGGGCGGTGCGCTACTCGACGGCCTCCTCAATATCGGCCGCGGCGCGGTCGCCTCAGAAATGGTGGGCTTGAGCGAGGAGGTGTTCGGCCGCACCGTGACCTATCTGAAGGAACGCAAGCAGTTCGGCAAATTGATCGGCGAATTCCAGGCGCTGCAGCACCGCGCAGCCCAGCTCTACATCGATATCGAGATCACCCGCGCGGCCGTCCTGAAGGCGCTGCAAACCCTCGACGGCGACTTCGATCACGCCGGCGCCGCAGTGGCGGTCGCCAAGGCGCGCGCCGGCACCACGGCGACGCTGGCGGTGCAGGAAGGCGTGCAGATGCATGGCGGCATGGGCATGACCGACCAGTTCGACATCGGCTTCTTCATGAAGCGCGCACGCGTGTGTCAGGAATCGTTCGGGGATAGCAATTACCACGCCGACCAGTTGGCGCGGATGAAGAATTACTGACTGTTAAAGCATGATGAAGTTAGGTTTGATTGCGACCAGGAGGAAGGTGCGCTCCCTCTCCCGCCTGCGGGGGAGGGCTGGGGTGGGGGTGTCTCCGCGGGTGATACTGCCTGAGTGGAGAAAGCCCCCACCCGGCGCTTCGCGCCGACCTCCCCCGCAAGCGGGAGAGGTGAAGCGCGTCTGCGGCCCAATCGATCTTACCAAAAATCATCATGCTCTAATTCCGGAGTGCACGGAGCGCGCCCCACACACAGACGTCATCACTCGCCTTGTGCGCAATTGCGCACTGGGCGGGTGATCCAGTACGCCGCGGCTTCTCGTTAGTTACCGGCGTCTCTGGAATACTGGGTCGCCTGGTCAAGCCGGGCGACGACAGCGGTAAATGCGGAATAGAGGCGTCTACCTGATCGGCGGCGCGTACTGGATGCCGCCGTTGCTCCACAGCGAATTCAGCCCGCGCGGGATCTTCAGTTTCGATCCCTCGCCGACATTCCGGTCGTACATCTCGCCGTAATTGCCGACGTGGCGGATGATGCGGGCGGCCCAGTCCTTGGGTAGTCCGAGGTCTTCGCCATAGGCGCCTTCGGTGCCGACGAGGCGCATCACGTCGGGCTTCTTCGACTTCAGGGCTTCGTCAATGTTCTTCGAGGTAATGCCGAGCTCTTCGGCGTTGATCATCGCATAGAGCGTCCACTTCACGATCATCATCCAGTCATCGTCGCGCTGACGCACCACGGGCGCGAGCGGTTCCTTGGAGATGACGTCGGGCAGGATGACATGGTCGCTCGGCTGAATCAGGTTCAAGCGGAGCGCGTAGAGCTGGGACACGTCGGCGCTGAAAGTGTCGCACTTGCCGCCTTCGTAAGCCTTGACCACGTCTTCCAGCTTGGGAAACTTCACTTCCGTATATTTCATGTTGTTGGCGCGGAAATGATCGGCGACGTTGAGCACTGTCGTCGTGCCGTCCTGCACGCAAACCTTGCTGTTGTTGAGGTCCAGCGCGGAGTCGATGTTGCGCGAGCGCGGCAGCATAAAGCCCTGACCGTCATAATAGGCGACCGCCGGGAAGTAGAGTGCGTAGTTGCTCTCGCGCGACATGCTCCACGTCGTGTTGCGCGAGAGGATGTCGACCTTGCGGCTCTGCAACTCCTTGAAGCGTTCATTGGCGTCGAGGGCTACGAATTTCGCCTTCTTGGGATCGTCGAAGATCGCCGCGGCCACCGCGCGACAGAAATCAACGTCAAAGCCGGTCCAATCGCCCTTGTCGTCGGGGATCGAGAAGCCGGGCAGGCCCTTGTTGACGCCGCACAGCACTTCGCCGCGGCGGATGGTGCGCTTCAACGTTTTGGTGTCGTACCGTTCATAGGTGATTGCGGCAGCCGCAACCGCGATTGCGACCGCCAGCCCGATGAGCAGGCCGCCTCGAAATGTCCGTAGCATTTTTAACTCACCAATATTGGAGAATGGAGCGTCTGAAGAGACAGCGGTGGGAATTAGAGTTCAGGCTTCTGCCGGACGATCACCTTGGTGCCGACAGGCACGCGCTCATAGAGATCGGTGACGTCGGCATTGACCAGCCGGAAACAGCCTGACGAGACGGCGGTGCCGATCGTATCGGGCCGGTTGGTGCCGTGGATGCGATAGACGGTGGTGCCGAGATACATCGCGCGGGCGCCGAGCGGATTGCCTGGGCCGCCGGCCATGAAGCGCGGAAGATAAGGCTGACGCGCGATCATTTCCGGCGGTGGCGTCCAGTCCGGCCATTCCGCCTTGCGGGTGATGTTGAGCATCCCCTGCCACTGGAATCCTTCGCGGCCGACGCCGATCCCATAACGCAGCGCGCGGCCATTGCCCTGCACCAGATAAAGGTGGCGGTCCTGCGTGGAGATGATGATGGTGCCCGGCGGTTCGTTGGTGCGATAGAGCACCGCGGTCTTCCTGAACTGCGGATCGAGTTCGACAGATTCGTCGGGAAGCAGGCCCGGCTGATCGCCGACATCGGGCTGGCGCAACTGCGCCTGGCTCTGCGAGGCCGAAAGGATAAGACCGCCGGTCGCGACCAACATCCAGATCAGGTACCGAAATTTTTTCATCGCAGAAATTCTCCTAGCGGCCGATTGGCCAAATCAACGGAACCATCAAATCTCAGGGCTAGCTTGATGGCAAGTTTAGGGCGAAAGCGAGTTATATCCCACTGAAATATCTTCGATTTCTGAAAGTCGCCATATTCATGGGATTGGGGCCGCCTTATTTCGGCGCGATCCACAGCCGCAGCACAAACGAAATCAGCGCAACGGTGCCGACACCGCCGAGCCACAGCGCGACGAACCACAGCAAACGCCGTGTCAATGGGCGCTGGCTTGGCTTGATCTCTGTCAATGATATCCGCTCTCGGGTTTGACCTTGCCGCGGAATACCCAATAGGCCCAGGCGGTGTAAGCGAGGATCAGCGGGATCAGCCCGGCGACGCCGAACAGCATGAAGAGCTGGGCGTTCTCCGGTGCCGCCGCCTGCCAGATCGTGATGCTCTGCGGCACGATATAGGGATACATGCTGATGCCGAGGCCGGCATAGGAAAGCGCAAACAAGGCGAGCGCCAGGAAGAACGGCTGGTAGTCATATTTCTTGGCGAGGCTGCGCAGCAGCAGCACGGTGATGGCGGCCACCGCGGCCGGCACCTGCGTGGTCAGGAGGATGTTCGGCCAGGCGAACCAGCGCTGCGTGTACTGCACATGCAGGAACGGCGTCGCCATGCTGACCGCGCCGATCGCGCCCAGCATCGCCAGCAGGAAGATCCAGCTCAGATGGTAGGCGCGGTCGCGCAATTCCCCTTCCGTCTTCATGACGAGCCATGTCGCTCCCAGCAGCGAATAGCCGATCACCAGCGACACGCCGGTCAGGATGGTGAACGGCGTCAGCCAGTCCCACCAGCCGCCGGCATAGTGCCGTCCCTCGACATGCACGCCCTGCAGGATGGCGCCGAGCGCAATGCCTTGCGCCAGCGTCGCAATCAGAGATCCGCCGAAAAAGGCGATGTCCCACCTGTTGCGTGCTTTCGTTGTGCGCCAGCGGAATTCAAAAGCGACGCCGCGAAACACCAGGCCGAGCAGCATCGCGATCATTGGCGTGTAGAGCGCTGGCATCAGAATGGCATAGGCCAGCGGAAACGCGGCCATCAGGCCACCGCCGCCCAGAACGAGCCAGGTCTCATTGCCGTCCCAGACCGGAGCGACGCTGTTCATGATGACGTCGCGGTCTCTCTTCTCGGGGAAGAGCGGAAACAGGATGCCGAGGCCGAGGTCGAAACCATCCATCACGACATAGACGAATACGGCAAAGGCGATGATGAAGGCCCAGACGATGGCGAGGTCTACCGCGATGCTCATGAGGCTGCCCCCTGACTGGCGGGAGTGATGCCTGCCGTGCGGATCGGCGCCTCTTTCGGCGGCCCTTCTTCGCCCGGATGCGGCGGTGCCGCCATCAGGCGCAGCAGATAGATCACGCCGGCCGCGAAAACGATGAAATAGACGATGATGAAGGCGACCAGCGAGGAGGCAACCGCGGGCGCTGCGAGCGGCGAGGCCGAGTCAACCGTGCGCAACAATCCGTACACGGTGTAAGGCTGGCGCCCAACCTCGGTAGTGATCCAGCCGGCGAGCACCGCGATGAACCCCGCAGGCGCCATCGCGACCGCGAACATATGCAGCAATCGGGAATCGTAGAGCTTTCCCTGCACGCGCATCAGCAGGCTGAACAGGCCGAGCGCCAGCATGAGCAGTCCCATGCCGACCATGATGCGGAACGACCAGAACGTGATGGGGACCGGCGGCCAGTTTTCGCGCGGCACGGTGTCGAGGCCGGCCATCGGTGCGTCCGGCGAGTGTTTGAGAATGACGGAACCGAGCTTCGGCACTTCGATCGCGTAATCGACCCGGCCGGCTTCCTGGTTGGGCAGGCCGAACAGGATCAGCGGCGCGCCATGCTGGTGGCTCTGGAAGTGACCTTCCATCGCCATGATCTTCACCGGCTGATGCTCCAGCGTGTTGAGCCCGTGCTGGTCGCCGGCGATGATCTGGATCGGCGCGACCAAAGTGGCCATCCACATCGCCATCGAGAACATCACGCGCGCGCCCGCGAGATGCCGATCGCGCAACAGATGCCACGCGCCGACCGCGCCGACCACCAGCGCCGTGGTCAGGTACGCCGCAAGCACCATGTGCACGAGGCGATAGGGGAACGACGGATTGAAGATCACCTTCAGCCAGTCGGCGGCGATGAACTGCCCGTCGGCATTGACGGTGTGGCCGGTCGGCGTCTGCATCCAGGAATTGGCCGAGAGAATCCAGAACGCCGAAATCAGCGTGCCGATCGCGACCATCAGCGTCGCGAGGAAGTGCAGCCGCGGACCGACGCGTTTGAGGCCGAACAGCATCACGCCGAGGAAGCCGGCTTCGAGGAAGAACGCCGTCAGCACCTCATAGGCCATCAGCGGGCCGATCACCGGACCGACCTTGTCGGAGAAGGCCGACCAGTTGGTGCCGAACTGATAGGACATCACGATGCCCGACACCACACCCATGCCGAAGGCGACGGCAAAGATTTTTAGCCAGTAATTGAACAGGTTGATGAAGACCTCGCGGCCGGTCCACAGCCACAGTGCTTCGAGCACCGCGAGGTAACTGGCGAGCCCGATCGAGAAGGCGGGGAATATGATGTGGAACGACATCGTGAAAGCAAACTGCGCTCGGGCCAATACGACCGCATCCCAGCCTTCGAACATCGGCACCACCTGTCGCAGTTTCGCCGGACGCGAGATCCTTCGAAAACGGAACTACAGTTTTCGAAAATTGCCTCCGAACCACGCGTCTATCTTAACACGCCCGATGCGACGATTATACCTGCGAGCCGTGCGGAACAGGCCTGCAGCGCTATCTGCCATCCGGCGGATTCAGTCCCAGTCGCCGGACGATCTCTGCCCGCACGGCGCGGGTCTGGTCCTTGCCAACTAGCACCGGACTGCGGATCTTCCTCCCGGTGCGGAGCCGGATCGCGATTGCGTAGTGGCTGCCCCTCCGGCCGCCGCTTTCGACGTCGATGCGCTCGACATTGTCACCGCCGAACGTACCCGTCTCGATCGTACCCTTCAACGACAGCCGTTCAAACCTGATGGCGCCGTCGTGGACAATCCAGAATGCACTGGTCCGATAGAGGTATCTGATCAGCAAGAAGGCCATGATCGCGCCGAGCGACCAAACTGCGATCCCAAGGGCGGACAATTTGCCGCTCCAGAGCGCATAAATGAATGGAAGGCTAAGCGAACAGCCGAGCAGCAGGACAAGAGCCCTGTACGCCCGGACGCGTTTGGAGCTGACCGGCTTACCCAATCGTATCCGGGGATTGGCGGCGTCGAGCGGGTTCTCGACTAATTCGGGAGCAGGCAACTGAAGCAGCCAGGCAACCTGCAAGGTGGTTTTTTGCACCTGGGTGACATCAGGCAGCGGAGGTGAAGTGAGCGTATCTCCCGATTCGGTTTCGATGACGAGGGTGAACTCCACTGATTTGCCGATGCTCTTTCGCAGACGCATCCCGGATATTTCGTCATCCCTAATCGATCTTCGATGCAACTTGCCGAATGGACGCTGCTCGCCGATCAGGATTTCGCCTGGCGTAATGATCCAGACGACGTTGCGATCAAAGAGCGCGGCTACCAGCAGAAGGCACCCGAACAGCAACGCAAACAGGGCGGCGATGCCAAGCCAATTGCCGTCGGCCAAGTGAGCGAGACCGGGCAAGGCGATCAAACACAAAACTGCGGCAATACCTGCGAGAACGAGCCGCTCGTTGAGCGACGTGCCCTTGCGTAGTCTGACTTCATTCTCGTTTGCCGCAGCGTCCATCGCCGGCGGCAAGCATCACGACTGGCCTTGTCACGTCAAGCGGCAACACGAGGTGGATGAAACACGATTGCGCCAGCCAGGCACGATCGAACTTCGGTCAGACCTCAGTCTTTTCCGTGTCGCAAAGGAATCGGAGTCCAAGAACAGAGCGACCCGGCTGGGGGGCATCCCGGCCGGGTCGTTGGAGGTGCTTGGAGGTCCTAGTACTTGGAAGGTGAGAGGAAGTTCAGCGGGGGGTCTCGCTGTCGTAGGAGATCACACAGACCTCCTTGGGACTCTTGGTGCCGCAATCGACCACCTGTTCACGCACAAACGACGAACCCGTGTCACGCGGGGCGCGGGGCTGGACGTTCTGGGCCGACAGGGTGGCCAGGGTTGCGACGGCGCCGAGCGGGACGATGAAAAAACGGAAGGACGGCTTCAGCACGTTCGCTCTCCTGTTCGGCGTTGGCGTTGCGTTGGTTGCAGGTATAGGGGGTGAGTTTTTCCGGGTGATGTCGCCAATTGTTTCATTTGTTTCGTCGGAGGTAATCCTTGTCCGTCGAAACCGACCCGTTTTTCAACCCCGACGCCTGTTTAATTAATTGAAATTGTTAGGGTTTATGCAGCGAGGCTGTCCACGCCGGCGCCCTTAAGCAATTCAGCCAATTGTTTGCGGGCGTAGAACATCCGCGTCTTCACTGTGCTCTGGGGAATCCCGATGATCGCGCCGGCCTCTTCCACCGACTTCTCGTGGTAGTAGACCAGGTTGATGATCTCGCGATGCGCCGGCGACAGCTTGGCGACGCAGGCACGCAGGATCGCACTGGTGTTGCTGCGGTCGAGCGAAGCTTCCGGCGTGTCGGCCTCGTCAGCGATTTCCAGCACGTCTTCCTGTTCGATGTCCTCATGCTTGCGCTGGCGCAGCGCGGTCAGCGCCTTGAAGCGGGCGATCGACAGCAGCCAGGTCGAAACCTGCGAGCGGCCCTCGAACTGCGCAGCCGTGCGCCACACGTCGAGGAAAACCTGGCTGACGAGATCTTCCGCCATCGTGGTGTCGCGCACCATGCGCAGCACGAAGCGGTAAACCCGGACGTTATGACGGGAGTAAAGCACGTGCATGGCCGTACGGTCGCCCTTGGCGATGCTCACCAGCAGCATTTCGTCTGATGTCGCGCGGGCGGCGGCGATCGACTCCTTGGCTGCGGCGTTGATGGCGATGACGTTAGACATGACAGGCTCCCACTTCCGACGCCGGGCGGCGTTTTGTTGGGAGAATTGTTAATGAGGCTCGGTTTCGGGATGTCTGCTCCACAAGGGGAAAATGGTTTCGTGCAGAAGAGAATTGTTTCGTCGCGAGCCTTGCGACGAAACAATCGGGCCAGAAATGCCAATAATTTCAATACGTGGAAAATTGGAAGATTTCAGACGCGAGTTTGTTCCGCGTGCAGGTACGTACAATCTTGTGGTCGTCCCTGCGAACGCAGGGACCCATAACCACAGGGCGTCGTCGTCTGGAAAGGATCTCTACCTAGCGGGTTAAAATCACCGCCGCGGAGCATGGGTCCCTGCGTTCGCAGGGACGACGGAGGAGCCTAACCCTTCTCGCCGGTCGGGGAGAACAGGTAACCGCCGCCCCTGATAGTACGAATCACCGCGGGCTTGGTTGGATCTATCTCGATCTTGCGGCGGATACGCATGATGCGGAGATCGACGGCGCGATCGAAGGCTTCGGCGTCGCGCGCATTGGCGAGCTCAAGGAGCCGCTCGCGCGACAAGACGCGCTTCGGGTTCGCCGCGAACACTTTCAACAGGCCGAACTCGGACGCGGTCAGCGGGTGCTCATTGCCTTCGTCATCACGCAGCGCCTGGGCCTCGAGGTCGAGCCATTTGGTGCCGAACCGCACCAATTGCTCCTTCTCCGCCTTTGCCGCCGCAGCCTCGGGCGCGGCGGTCTTGGCCGGCGTGCTGCGGCGAAGCACCGAGCGGATGCGCGCCATCAGCTCGCGCAATTCGCAGGGCTTGGCGATGTAGTCGTCGGCGCCGAGCTCGAGGCCGACGACGCGGTCGATCGGGCTTGCGGTCGCCGTCAGCATGATGACGGGAACGTTGATTCGGCTCTTCAGGTCGCGAATGATCGACAGCCCGTCTTCTTCGGGCATGTTGAGGTCGAGCACGACGAGATCGGGCACGTTGGTCTCGATTTCGCGGCGCAGGCTTTTTCCGCCGTCGCACAGCGTGACGGTGAAACCGTGCATCTTGAGGTAATCACCGACCATCTCGCGGGCCGGTGGCTCGTCATCGACAATGAAGATGTGCGGGCTCTGGGTCATGACGGGTCTGTTGCGGGCAGTGTAACCGTAAACGTCGAACCCTGTCCGGGGCCGGCGCTTTCGGCGGTAACATGCCCGCCATGCATGTCAATGATGCGCTTCACAATCGACAGGCCGAGGCCGGTCGAACTTTCCCCTGCCGTCGGCTTGGCCGAGAGCCGCTGGAACCGGCCGAACAGCCGGCCGAGATCCTCCGGCGAAAGGCCGGCGCCCTGGTCGGCAATGCGGATCACCGTGTCGCCACCCTCATGCGTGACGGTCACCGTGATCTTGCCGCCGATCGGTGAATATTTGATGGCGTTGCTGACGAGGTTGTCGATCGCCTCGCGGATCCGGTCGGTGTCGCACATGGTGACGATGTTCGGCGGCGCCGACACCGTGATGGTCTGCTGCTTGTTGACTGCCGAGGGCAGGTTGGAATCGGCGACCTCGGTAACGAGCGCCGCGATATCGACCGGTTCGCGGCGGATGGTGATGTCGAAAGCGTCCGCCATCGCATCGGAAATCAGGTGGTCGACCATCGTGGTCAGGCGCTTGGTGGCGTCCCTGATATGTTCGACCTGCGCGGTGACATTCTCCTTCGGCGAACCGGCGCTGATCAATTCCGTCAGCATCTCGGTGCGGCCGAGGATCACGCCGAGCGGATTCTTCAGATCGTGCGCCACCGTGCCGAGGATTTCATTCTTGAAGCCGTTGGCGCGCTGCAGCCGGAGCCACTGCGCCGAAAGGCGGCGATTGGCCTGCATCAGCGCGCGGGTGCGCTGGGCGACGCGATCCTCAAGCTGGGTGTTTGCCTCGTGCAGTTGCCGGTAAAGAATGACGTTATCGAAGGCGATCGAGAGACGGCTGGAGAAAATCTCGACCAGCGCGCGGTCGGTATCGGACAGCTGGCGCTCGGCCTGCAGCAGCACCACCACTTCGCGGCCTGAGCCGGTGCGCAGATAAAGCACGCTGCGGTGGTCGGCGAACTCGTTCTTGCGGCGCTGGAAGGCGGCTTCCACCATCGCCCGCAGATCCGGATCGAGCGCTTTCGAGCTGGTGGTGCCGATGAAGCGGCTGTAGCAGCCCGACCCCGCCAGCACGGAGAATTCGCTGCCCGGCGCGCCGTCGTCGCGCAGCACCAGGATGCCGGCGCAGTCGACATTGAGCAACGAGGCGAGCTGCGTCAGCACACCTTCGGCCAGCCGCTGCATCGATTTGAAGTCGTAGAGCGTCGAAGCGGCGTCGATGATGATCTCGAGCCCGCGCCTGGTCTGCACCATGCGCTCGAGCTGCTGGTAGCTGCGCAGCGCTGCGGTGAGCGAGGTGAACAGTTTGTCGGCGGTCAGCTCGGTCTTGGCCTTGTAGTCGTTGATGTCGTACTGGACGATGACGCGGCGTTCGGGCGCCTGGCCCGGCTGGCCGGTGCGCAGGATGATGCGGACGGTCTCGTTCTTGATCTCGTTGCGGATGTACTCGACGAGCTCCAGCCCCGCGACGTCGGTTTCCATGATGACGTCGAGCAGCACGGCCGCGACGTCCGGATTGTCGCGCATCAGCTTGCGGCCTTCGGCCGCGGAGTAGGCCGACAGGATTTCCAGCGTCGCGCCGTTGAGGCTGTAATCGCTCAGCGCAAAGCGGGTGCCCTCGTGCACCGCGGCATCGTCATCGATGACGGCGACCTTCCATTTGCGTGCGGACGAGTCCTCCGGAGCGGCCCCGGTATCGTCGATCAGGTGGAGGACATCGTCCTGTTCGGCCATTGCGAAGTTCCGTCGGCTGCTGTCTGGTCTTTATTCGCGTCTGTATTCGTGGATCCGCCCTTGGCGACTTTCGGCATGATAATGCGGAAGGTGGTGCCTTGTCCCAGCCTTGACTCCAGCATCATCCGGCCGCCGAGCTGTTGAGTGACAAGATTATAGACGATATGCAAGCCCAGTCCGGTACCGCCCTCGTTGCGCCGCGTCGTAAAGAACGGGTCAAACGCCTGCCGCTGCACATCCGGCGTCATTCCGGCCCCGTTATCGGCGAAAATGATCTCGACATCGTCGCTGCCGCGGGCTCGCGCCGAGATCGAGATGGCCCCGGAGCGGCCGTCGGCAAAGGCATGGTTGGCGGCGTTAAGGAAAAGATTGGTTAATATCTGGCCGTAGGAGCCGGGATAGCCGTCGATCACGAGCCCCTCCGGCACGTCGACGGAGAGGGTGATCGCCGCCTTCTTCAACACTGGCCGGAGACTGGCGACGATCTGGTCGGTGGCCTCGCTGAGGTTGAACTGCCGCCGCTCGGCGTGGGAGCGGTCCACCGCGACCTGCTTGAACGACTGAATCAGCTCGCCGGCGCGGTGCAGGTTCGCCACCAGCTGCTGGGCGGCGTCGCGCGAGGCCTTGACGAAGTCGTCGAGCTTGGAGCGGCGCAGCGGCCCGGTGCGCAATTCGGATTCGAAGGTTTCGGCCCGGCGCGCAAAGCTCGACGCCACCGTCAGGCTGATGCCGATCGGGTTGTTCACCTCATGGGCGACGCCGGCAACCAGCCCGCCGAGCGCCGCCAGCCGTTCGGCGTCGATCAGGTTCTGCTGCGCGGTGTTGAGCTCGAGCAGCGCGCTCTCGGCTCGCTCCTTTGCGGCGCGCAGCTCATCCTCGGTCTTGCGCTTGGCAATGGCGTTTTCACGGAACACGTCCACGGCGCGCGCCATGGCGCCGACCTCGTCCCTGGCAGTGGTGCCCTGCACGGTGCGATCGTAATGGCCTGATGTGATCGCATGCATCGCTGCGAGGATCTGCTGCAGCGGCAGGCGAATCGAGAGCGCGATCAGGACGCCGGCGGACAGGATGATGCCGAGGAACATCACGGCAATCGACAGCACCCGGCGCGAAATGGCCGACAGCGTCTTGTCGAACGTCTCCTGCGCCTTCTGTTCGCGCTGACGCATCTTGACCGACAATTCGTCGATGACGGCGATGGCCTCGGCCTGGCTGGCGTCGATGGTGTTGCGCAAAAGTTCGGTCCGGATCGCGAGCTGCTCGGTCAGCTTCGCCATGCCCTCACGAAGCGCCACCGTCCGCGCCTGCAGCCGCGTCAACGCCATGCGCTGCAGATCATTGTCCGCGAGGTCGGCCATCACGGGAATGGTCTTCTCGATTGTCTCGGTGTTCCTGCGGGCGTCCTCGGCGGAAGCCGAGGCGGGCGACAGGTAATAGGCGTTGGCGGCGACCAGTAGCGCCGTAAACGCTTCGCGCGACCTTCCGAGCGACGGCCAGATCTGCGCATCGCGATGCCCGGTGGCGCCCTCGATGATCGAGTACAGCCCGGCCATTTCGCGGGCTGGCCCCAGCACCTGCTGCTCGTAGGTCTTGGTGATGGTGGCCTGCACGGCGCGCAATTCACCGAAGCCGTTCAGGAAACGATCGGTGACCTGTTCGAGCCGCTCGACCGAACCAGACAGCATCGGGTCGTTCGCGGCGCGGTTGGTCAGCGTGCCGAGCACCGCTTCGCGCAGCAGCAGGATTTCGGCGAACAGTTCGGGGCTCGGCTGGTTGATGTAGCGGTGGATCAGGTTCTGCAGCCGGCTGGTCTCGCTTTCGAGATGCGCCAGTATCTTGTCGGACTCGCGCACCTGCCGGACATCGTCCCAGGCCGAGCCGAGCACGTTGGCGCCGTTCCAGATCAACAGGGCGAGCACCACGACGACGGCGGAGTTCAACGCGGCAATCGACAGAATGCGCCAGCGTATAGGCACCGCGCGCAGCCACTGGACCACGCGAAAGCGGCCGCGCGCGGCGAAGCTCGCCGGTCGTTCCGCTGTCTGCTGCTGTTGCGGTGCGCCGGTCAAATTCGCTCCACCTTGCAAAGGCGCCAGACCAATAGCGGCGTGATCGTCCCGATCAATGCAACGTTGGTACGGTCAGGGCCGGTCGCGCCGGTCTGGATCTGTTCCTGTTCCGCGGCCAATTGGCTGACATGGAACACGCCGCTCGGATAGCTGCTGCGCAGCGCCTGGAAGGTCGAACGGCTTCCTTGGGGATCACTGGCGCAATTTTCGCGCGCAAAAGCGCCCGTTGAGATCGCCGTAAGCAACAGCGCAACAACAAGCACGATGGTCCGCGAAAGGTTGGCGCGGCAATACACTGGCGACACATCCCCTTAGAGATGAAGTCTGCGGGGGACAGAAAAAGGTTCAACGCAATTTTAGCAGAATTTACCGATGTTTGACTATTGGCCTGCCTGCCCGATGAGCGTATACCGAAGGGGCTTCTGATATGCTGGCTGCAATCTTTAATTGTGCCTTGCGGTGATTCCCGCGGATTGAAACCGCCATCGCAGGCATTTATGAGGGCGACGAACGGTTGAGTCGCCGGCGCGGCAGGGCAGGGGTAATCGCCAGTGAAATCGGCCTTGAGATTCTTGCTATTCGCAGTGCTCGCGGTCGCGGCGCTGGTCTCGCCGGCGCGGGCCGCCACCGAGATCAATTGGTGGCATGCGATGTCGGGAGAACTCGGCAAGCAGCTCGAAAAGCTGGCCGCCGATTTCAATGCCTCGCAGTCCGACTACCGGATCGTGCCGACCTACAAGGGCAATTACACCGAGACAGTAACGGCGGCGATCTTCGCGTTTCGATCGCGGAGCCAGCCGGCGATCGTCCAGGTCAACGAGATCGCGACCGCGACCATGATGGCGGCCAAGGGCGCCATCTATCCGGTCTACGAATTGATGCGCGACCAGTCGGAGCCGTTCTCGCCGGAGGCGTACCTGCCGGCCGTAACCGGCTATTATTCCGATGTCGCCGGCAACATGCTCTCATTCCCGTTCAATGTCTCGACACCGATCCTTTACTACAACAAGGATCTGTTTCGCGCCGCGGGCCTCGACGCAGAGGCGCCGCCGAGGACCTGGACCGAGATCGGCGCTGCGGCGAAGCGCCTGCGCGCCGCGGGTTCACCGTGCGGGCTCACCACGTCCTGGCCCTCCTGGGTCCATGTCGAGAATTTTTCCGCGTTCCACAATCTGCCGCTGGCAACCCGAAGCAATGGCTTTAACGGGCTCGATGCGGAATTGACCTTCAACAATCCGGAAGTAGTGCGGCACATCGCGCAACTCGCGGAATGGCAGGCGACGAAAATTTTCGATTATAGCGGCCGCGGCCAATCGGCCGAGCCGCGCTTCCAGAAGGGCGAATGCGCCATCTTCATCGGCTCGTCCGGGACGCGCGCGGACATCAAGGCCAATTCCAAATTCGAGGTCGGTTTCGGCATGATTCCGTACCGGAGCGAAATCGCCGGCGCACCGCAAAACTCGATCATCGGCGGCGCGACGCTATGGGTGCTGCGCGACCGGCCGCACCCCGAATACACCGGTGTCGCGCGGTTCTTCGCCTACCTCTCGAAACCGGAAGTGCAGGCCGCCTGGCACCAGCACACCGGGTATTTGCCGATCACCCGCGCCGCGTTCGACCTCACCCGCGCGCAAGGCTTCTACGACCGCAATCCCGGTGCGGCGATCGGGATTGAGCAGTTGACCCTAAAGCCGCCAACCGAGAACTCAAAGGGAATCCGGCTTGGTTCATTCGTCCTGATCCGCAGCGTAATCGACGAAGAACTCGAACAGGTTTTCAGCGGCAGGCAGTCCGCGCAGGCCGCACTCGACCTCGCCGTCGATCGCGGCAACCGTCTGCTGCGCCAGTTCGAGCGCGCCAATCCGGACCGGTGACGTCGCTCGTCATTGCGAGGAGCGAAGCGACGAAGCAATCCATCTATCCCCGAGTTGAGCTATGGATTGCTTCGCTTCGCTCGCAATGACGGCGGAAAGTTCAGGGCCAGCATGACCGCATCACTACCGGCATTCACAAACTATGAGGCCTTCCGCACCTGGCGTGCCGACCCGGCGCAATGGCTGCCGATCGCGCGCGATATCGCTCATGCCCATGGCCTTACATGCGCGGCGCCGCACGTTTTCTCCACCGGCACCAACCTCGTCCTTGCCCTCGACGAAAAACTGATCCTGAAGATTTTTCCGCCATTTCTTCGCGGCCAATTCAATTCAGAACGAAGCACGCTCGCGCAGCTCCATGGGAGACTTCGGGTCGCGATCCCCGAAATCGTCGTCGAAGGCGAGCGCGACGGATGGCCCTATCTCGTCATCACGCGGCTGTCAGGTGTGCTCGGCGCCGAGGTGTGGCCGTCCTTGCCGGAACAGGACAAGGAGTGTGTCCTCGCAGGAATAGGCGAGACCATTGCGGACGTGCAGCGCGTCCCCGCCGGGGCGCTTGCGCACATCGAGCCGAGCTGGGACGTCTTCATGCGCGGGCAGATCGAAGGGTGCCGTGCTCGGCACAAGCGTCTCGGATTGCTGCAGAAGTTTTTGGATGGAGTGGACGAACTGCTGCGCGATACCGCGGCCACGCTGATCACGCTGGATGGGCCGCCGGTGATCCTGACTGGCGAATACATCCCGGAGAATTTCCTGCTGAGCCACGGCGCTTCGGGGTGGCAGCTCGCGGGGCTGATTGATTTCGGCGACGTGATGACGGGGAGGGGCGAATATGACCTGCTCGGTCCGAGCGCTATCATGACCGGCGGCATGCCGCGACGAGTGCGCAGCTTGTTCGAAGGCTTCGGATATTCAGCCGCGGATATCACGCCCGATCTGAAGCGGCGGCTGATGGCGCTGATGCTGCTGCATCGCTTCGGTAATCCGGCCAGGCAAATCTGTATCGAGGGCTGGCAACAGAAGGCTGGCAATCTCGATGAACTGCAGGACTTGCTTTGGCCAGTTTGAGTGCCGCTCAGCAATCAAGCGCCCAAAATATTTGCATATTAAATGGGCAAATACGCCGCTTTGTATGCAATCCGTCAGGATGTCGCACCCCGCGCGGCATCGTCTGCGCCGCATATTCATGAGCCAAATCAATCGTTTCGGACGACGCTAAGCCTTCCCTTAAGGGTTGGCACGAACCTTGCGATTCCAGTTCCAAAGGCCGTTTCCCTCAGGCGTTTGGAGCATCACCCATGAAGCGTCGCGATTTCCTCAAATCCGTGTCGGGGCTGGCGGCCGCCGGCGCGCTCACGCCGGCTCCGGCGATCTGGTCCGCCGCCAAAGCCGATGCACGATCGGAGACGCTGCTGATCGTCTCGGAAAGCGGTCCCAACAATCTCGACATTCACGGCGTCGGCACCAACGTGCCGGGCTACGAGGTATCGTGGAATTGCTACGACCGGCTGATCAGCCACGAGATGAAGAGCGGTCCGGGCGGCGTGCCCTATTACGACCGCGACAAGTTCAAGCCCGAGCTCGCCGAGGACATGAATGTCGGCGACATGTCGGTGACCTTCAAGCTGAAGAAAAATGCCAAATTCCACGACGGCGCGCCGGTGACGGCCAAGGACGTCAAGTGGTCGCTCGATCGCGCCGTCAGCGTCGGCGGCTTCCCGACGTTCCAGATGGGCGCGGGCTCGCTGACCAAGACCGAGCAGTTCGTCATCGTCGACGACAACACGGTGCGCCTCGATTTCGCCAAGAAGGACCGTCTCACGATCCCCGATCTCGCTGTTATCGTCCCCTGCGTCGTCAACTCGGAACTGGTGAAGAAGAACGCCACCGAGAAAGATCCGTGGGGCCTCGAATACACCAAGCAGCAGACCGCGGGCTCCGGCGCCTATCGGGTGGTGAAGTGGACGGCCGGTACCGAAGTCGTCATGGAGCGCAACGATGCGTGGGTCGGCGGTCCCCTGCCGAAGGTCAAGCGCGTGGTCTGGCGCATGGTGCCGCAGGCCGGCAACCGGCGCGCGCTCTTGGAGCGCGGCGATGCCGACATTTCCTACGATCTGCCGAACAAGGATTTCGTCGAGCTGAAGGACAACGCCAAGCTCAACATCGTCTCGGTGCCGTATTCCAACGGTGTCCAGTATATCGGCATGAACGTCAAGATCGCGCCGTTCGACAACGTCAAGGTGCGCGAGGCCGTCGCCTGCGCGATTCCCTATCAGAAGATCATGGACGCGGTGCTGTTCGGCCTCGCCAAGCCGATGTTCGGCGCGCCGGCCGGCAAGGCGACCGAGGTGGCTTGGCCGCAGCCGACCAAATACGTCACTGACATCGCCAAGGCCAAGGCATTGTTGGCGGAGGCTGGCTATCCCAATGGCTTCGAGACCACGCTATCGTTCGACCTCGGCTTTGCCGGCGTCAACGAGCCGCTCTGCGTGCTGGTGCAGGAAAGCCTCGCGCAGATCGGCATCAAGACCACCATCAACAAGATCCCCGGCGCCAACTGGCGCACTGAGCTGAACAAGAAGGTGCTGCCGCTCTACACCAACGTGTTCTCCGGCTGGCTCGACTATCCCGAATACTTCTTCATCTGGTGCTACGACGGCAAGAACTCGATCTTCAACACCATGAGCTACCAGTCGAAGGAGATGGACGCCTACATCAGCGGCGCCGTCGATGCCGCCGCGATCGGCAACACGGCGAAGTACGATGCGGACGTAAAGGGCTTCGTCGACCTCGCCTTCAAGGACATCCCGCGCATTCCGCTCTATCAGCCCTACGTCAACGTCGCGATGCAGAAGAACGTGTCGGGCTATCAGTATTGGTTCCACCGCAGGCTCGATTATCGCGCGCTGGTGAAGGCGTGATGCCGTGATAGGTACGCGCGACATGTCCGCGTGTGTTGCTCTGGCTCTCTTCGGTGAGGTGGGCACGGCTCTCTCATTCCCTCTCCCCTTGCGGGAGAGGGGCAGGGAGAGGGGTGGCGGCAACGGCGGTGTGCGTGGCTTACCCCTCTCCCCAGCCCTCCCCCGCAAGGGGGGAGGGAGCGCACTTGCGCGTGCGGCAGCATTTCTGCCCATCATCGGGGGCGCGTCATGCTCACCATGATCGGCAAGCGGCTGATGTTTGCGATACCCTCGCTGATCGGGGTCGTCATCGTGACCTTCCTCCTGACGCGCGCGCTGCCCGGTGACCCCGCGGCTTATTTCGCCGGCCCTGCGGCGAGCAAGGAGGCGATCGAGCAGATCCGCAAGAAGCTCGGCTTCGACAAGCCGCTGATCGAGCAGTTCTTCCGTTACACCAGCGATCTCGCGCATGGCGATTTCGGGACGTCGCTGACCACAGGCCAGCCGGTCGCTACCGAAATCCGTAACCGCCTGCCGGCCTCCGCTGAGCTGACGCTGCTCGGCCTCATCATCTCGGTCAGTATAGCGATCCCGCTCGGCGTGCTGGCCGCCACCCGCCCGGGCTCCTGGATCGACCATCTCTGCCGCGTCACCACGACGGCCGGCGTATCGCTGCCGGTGTTCTTTACCGGCCTGGTGCTGGTCTATCTCTTCTATTTCAGGCTCGGCTGGTCGCCGGCGCCGCTCGGCCGGCTAGACGTATTCTACAGCGCGCCGGCGCACGTCACCGGCTTCTATTTGATCGACGCGCTGATCGCGCGCGACTTCGAGACGTTTCGTTCCGCGTTGAGCCAATTGATTCTGCCGGCGGCCACGCTCGCGATCTTCTCGCTGGCCCCGATTGCGCGCATGACGCGAGCCTCGATGCTGGCGGTGCTGGCGTCCGACTTCGTGCGCACCGCGCGCGCCAGCGGGCTCTCGCCTTCGACGGTGATCGTCACCTACGCCTTCCGCAACGCGATGCTGCCGGTCATCACCACGCTTAGCATGGTGTTCTCGTTCCTGCTCGGCGCCAATGTTCTAGTCGAGAAAGTGTTCGCCTGGCCTGGCATCGGCTCCTATGCGGTGGAGGCGCTGATCTCGTCCGACTTCGCGCCGGTGCAGGGGTTCGTGCTGACCATGGCAGTCATGTACGTCCTGCTCAATCTCTTCATCGATATTCTCTACGGCGTAATCGATCCGCGCGTGCGACTGGAAGGGTGAGGTTGGAAAATGAGTAGCGTTGCGCCTGCCGTTGAACCCACCACGCCCGAGCGGACCTCGGGACTGGCTGCGATGTTCGAGCATGTCAGATACGTGCTCGGCGAGAACCGCGTCACGGCCTTTGCCTTCTGCCTTCTGGTTATCATCCTCTTTGCCGCAATCTTCGGCCCCTACATCGTGCCCTACGATCCGCTCGCCAGCGACACTGCGGCGGCGCTGAAACCGCCGTCGGCCGCGCACTGGTTCGGCACCGATCAGCTGGGTCGCGATATTTTCAGCCGTGTCATCGTCGCCACGCGCCTCGATACCTTCATCGCTGTCGCCTCCGTGGCGCTGGTGTTCTTGATGGGCGGGCTCGCCGGCATCGCCGCCGGCTATTTCGGCGGCTGGACCGACCGCATCGTCGGGCGCATCGCCGACACCATCATGGCGTTTCCGCTATTCGTGCTGGCGATGGGCATCGTGGCGGCGCTCGGCAATACCGTGCAGAACATCATCATCGCGACCGCGATCGTGAATTTTCCGCTCTATGCGCGCGTTGCCCGCGCCGAGGCCAATGTCCGCCGCAACGCCGGTTTCGTGCAGGCGGCGAGGCTGTCGGGCAACGGTGAGGCGCGGATTCTCCTGGTGCACATCCTGCCCAACATCATGCCGATCATGATCGTGCAGATGTCGCTGACCATGGGCTATGCCATTCTCAACGCCGCCGGCCTTTCCTTCATCGGACTTGGCGTGCGCCCGCCGACCGCGGAATGGGGCATCATGGTCGCGGAGGGCGCCACCTTCATGGTGTCGGGCGAATGGTGGATCGCGCTGTTCCCGGGCCTTGCGCTGATGATCGCGGTGTTCTGCTTCAACCTGCTCGGCGACGGCCTGCGCGACATCGTCGATCCGCAGCGGAGGACGTGATCGTGAGGTTACGGCAAGCGCGCTCTCACCCTAGCCTCTCCCCGCACACGGGGAGAGGCCGGACCGCGCAAGCGGGCCGGGTGAGGGGGACTCTCCGCGAACTCCTTCGGCAGTTGGGCGCGTTGATAGAGGCCCCTCACCCCAACCCTCTCCCCGTAAGGACGGGGAGAGGGAGCGGAATCCCCGCGCAGGGCGACCAGACCGACCGTTTTCTACTTTGCATGGGGTTGTTTTCGAGATTTTTGCGGAGGTCATCATGACGGCCCAGCCTCTTCTCGACGTCAACGACCTCACCGTCGAATTCACCACACGGCGCGGCATCGTGAAAGCGGTGCAGCACGTCAACATCTCCGTCGCCAAGGGCGAAACGCTCGGCATCGTCGGCGAGTCCGGCTCCGGCAAGTCGGTAACATCCTACGCGGTGATGCGGATTCTCGACCGCGCCGGCAGGATTGCCGAGGGCTCGGTGATGTTCTCCGGCATCGATGTCAAGGCCGCCAGCGAGAGCGAGATGCGGGATCTGCGTGGCCGCGAAATCTCGATGATCTTCCAGAACCCGCGCGCGGCGCTGAACCCGATCCGCAAGGTCGGCGACCAGATCGAGGATGTGCTGCGCCAGCATGTGCAGAGCGCCGCCAGCGACCGCGGCGAAAAGGCGATCGAGGCGCTGGAACAGGTCAAGATCGCGCGTCCGCGCGAGCGCTATCACGCCTATCCGTTCGAACTCTCCGGCGGCATGTGCCAGCGTGTCGTGATCGCGCTGGCGCTGGCCTGTAATCCGCAGCTCCTGATCGCGGACGAGCCGACCACCGGCCTCGACGTTACCACGCAGAAGGCCGTGATGGATCTGATCGTGGAGCTCACCAAGCGCCGGCACATGTCGACGATCCTGATCACGCATGACCTTGGGCTTGCCGCCGCCTATTGCAACCGCGTGGTGGTGATGGAAAAGGGCCGGGTGGTGGAGACCGCGAAGTCGGCAGATATCTTCGCCAGGCCCGAGCATCCCTATACGCGGAAGCTGATGCGCGCGACGCCGCGGATAGGCGTGTCGCTACGTGATCTGCTTCCGGAGGAGGAGGCTGCAGTCTCTCCCCGCGCGCCCACCGTCATGGCCGGGCTTGACCCGGCCATCCATCAATCTTCAGAAGGGATGGACCCCCGGGTCAAGCCCGGGGGTGACGATCTCGCAAAGTCCCTCCTCACCGTCGAAAAGCTCGTCAAGGAATACCCGCGTCAAGGCGCGAGCGCAGTTCTGTCAAAACTGTTCTCGCGCAAGCCGCCGGTGGAAACCGAAGTGTTCCGCGCCGTCGACGGCATCAGCTTCCATGTCGGCCGTGGCGAGAGTGTCGGCCTCGTCGGCGAATCCGGCTGCGGCAAGTCGACGACCTCGATGATGGTGATGCGGCTCTTGGACCAGACCTCCGGCCGCATCGTGTTCGACGGCGAGGAGATCGGCGCCATCATGCCGCAGGCCTTTGCGCGGTTGCCCCAGCGCAAGAGCATCCAGATGGTGTTCCAGGACCCGACCGACAGCCTCAACCCGCGCTTCACCGCGGCGCGCGCGATCGCCGATCCGATTATTCAACTCGGCGACATCAGAGGGCGCGACGCGCTGCGTGCCCGCTGCGAGAAGCTTGCCGACATGGTTGGCCTGCCGATCAATTTGCTCGATCGCTTTCCGCACCAGCTATCGGGCGGCCAGAAGGCCCGCGTCGGCATCGCGCGCGCGATTGCGCTGCATCCAAAGCTCGTGATCCTCGATGAGCCGACGGCCGCGCTCGACGTCTCCGTGCAGGCGGTCGTGCTCAATCTGCTGCAGGATCTGAAAGCGTCCATGGGCATGAGCTATCTGTTCGTGTCGCATGATCTGAATGTGGTGCGTTTGCTGTGCGATCGTGTCATCGTGATGCGAGCGGGGCGAATCGTCGAGCAAGGCTCGTCCGAGCGCGTGCTCGGCGATCCGCAGGACGCCTATACAAAGGAATTGCTGACGGCGATCCCGCATCCGCCGTTGCCGGTCTAGCTGTCATGCCCCGCGAAGGCGGGGCATCCAGTAATCACCGCCGGCGGTTACTGGATCGCCCGGTCGAGCCGGGCGATGACGAAGAGGAAGAGAGCCATGACGACTGAAAATCCCCTGGACGATTACATCGACGCTGTCGCAAAGGCGCTAGCGCTGCCGGTCGAGGAGGCTTGGCGGCCGGCGGTGCGGGCGAACCTCGAGGTGTCGCTGAGGCTGGCGCGGCTGGTCGATGAGTTCCCGCTGCCGGACGAAACCGAGCCGGCCAGCATCTACACCGTCTGATCGCCATGATGTTGAACACTGACGGGCTATCGGCCCAACAGATCGCGCAAGCGGTAACCGACCGCAAACTTTCCGCCCTCGATGCGACCGAGGCCGCGCTGGCGCGGATCGCTGCGCATGATACTGTGCTGAATTCCTTTACCGACGTTACTGCCAACCGGGCGCGAGCTACCGCCAAGGCGATCGATGCCAAGATCGCAGCAGGCGAAAAGGTCGGCCCGCTCGCCGGCGTGCCGTTCGCGGTGAAGAACCTGTTCGATGTGAAAGGTCTCGCCACCCGCGCCGGCTCGAAGATCAACCGCGATCTCGCTCCGGCTTCACGCGATGCCACGCTGATCGAGCGGATGGAAGCGGCCGGCGCCGTCTTGGTCGGCGCGCTGAATATGGGCGAATATGCCTATGACTTCACCGGCGAGAATGTGCATGACGGCCCGTCGCGCAATCCGCATGATCCGACGCGGATGAGTGGCGGCTCTTCCGGCGGCTCCGGCAGCGCAGTCGGCGGTGCACTTGTTCCGATCGCGCTGGGGTCTGATACCAACGGCTCGATCCGGGTGCCGTCATCATTCTGCGGCATCTTTGGCCTGAAGCCGACCTACGGCCGGCTGTCACGGGCGCGCTCGTTCCCGTTCGTCGCAAGCCTGGATCATCTTGGTCCCTTGGCGCGCAATGTCGGCGATCTCGCACTGGCCTATGACACCATGCAGGGGCCGGATGCGGATGACGCAGCCTGCACGACGCGGCCGGTCGAGCCGGTGACATCGCTATTGGCAAAGGGCATCGACGGTTTGCGGGTTGCGGTGGCCGGCGGCTATTTCCAGAAGAACGTCTTTCCCGAGGCAGTCGAAGCCATTTCGCGCGTCACCAAGGCGCTCGATGCCACGACAACGGTCGAACTTCACGAGGCCGCGCGCGCCCGCGCCGCGGCTTATGTGATCACGACGACCGAAGGCGCCTCGCTGCATCTCGATCGCCTGCGCAAGCGGCCGAACGATTTCGATCCAGCCGTGCGCGACCGTCTGATCGCCGGCGCCATGGTGCCGGCACCGCTGGTCGATCGCGCACAGAAATTCCGCCGCTGGTATCGCGCCAAGGTACTGGAGCTGTTCAAGTCGGTGGACGTGATCATCGCGCCTGCGACGCCCTGCATCGCGCCGAAATTGGGTCAGGTCAATTTCGTGCTCGACGGCGTCGAATTGCCGGTGCGCGCCAATATCGGCATCCACACCCAGCCGATCTCGTTCATCGGCCTGCCCGTCGTCGCGGTGCCGGTGCCGCTGGAGCCGATGCCGATCGGTGTGCAGATCATCGCCGCGCCCTGGCGGGAAGACATTGCTTTGCGCGTCGCGCATGCGCTGGAACGAATGGGCGTTGCCGCAGCGCTGGCGCCGAGAGGATTATTGTGATGGAGATTGATCTTCCCGAAGTCGTGGCCGAAGTCACCGCGCAGTTCGAGCGCTATGAAAAGGCGCTGGTTTCGAACGATGTCGCCGTGCTCGACGAATTGTTCCGCAACGATCCCCGCACGCTGCGCTACGGCATCGCCGAGAATCTCTACGGCTATGAGGCGATCATGGCGTTTCGCGCCGCGCGCTCGCCGGTCGGGCTGATGCGGCGGACCGACAGGACCGTAATCACCACCTTTGGCCGTGATACCGCCGTCGCCTCGACGCTGTTCTATCGCGACAACGCGCCCGGCAGGGTCGGGCGGCAGATGCAGACATGGATACGGTTTCCGGAAGGGTGGAAGATCGTCGCCGCCCACGTCAGTGTCATCGACGAGCCGGAATCTTCCAAGCAAACGGATCAAACGGCATGAGTCTGGACGATCTGCGGGAAACCACGGTTCGCCGCGTCGACCGCCCTTCGTCGCAGCGCGACAAGGTCACGCGCGCGGAAGAGCTGCGGCTGCAGCTCGCCGACGAGATCGTGCGCGGCGTGCTGCCGCCGGGAGCGCCGCTCGACGAGACCGATATCGCGCGGCGCTTTAGCGTCTCACGCACGCCGGTCCGCGAAGCGCTGCGCCAGCTCGTGGCGAGCGGCCTGGTCGAGGCCCGCGCGCATCGCGGCGCCGTGGTGGCGCAGCCTTCGCTCGATCGCTTGACTGAGATGTTCGAGGCGATGGCGGAGCTCGAAGCGCTGTGCGCTGGCCTCGCCGCCGAGCGGATGTCGCCGACGGAGCGCCAGAAGCTCGAGGCGATCCACGAAGAGTTGCGCGTGCTCAGCCATGCCGGCAATCCCGAGCGCTTTCACGAGGTCAACGAACGCTTCCACAACGCGATCTATGCCGGCTCGCAGAACGGCTATATCGCCGAAATGACGTTGGCGACGCGCGTGCGGGTGCAGCCGTTCCGCCGCGCCCAGTTCCGCAATCTCGGGCGTCTGGCAAAATCGCATGCCGAGCATGACCGCGTCGTCGTCGCCATCATGCGCGGCGACAAGGCCGGCGCAGCGGCCGCAATGCGCGCCCATATCGAGCTGGTGCGCGGGGAGTACGAGATTTACGCGGTGTCGGTGTAGACGCTCGTCATTGCGAGGAGCGAAGCGACGAAGCAATCCATCCATCCGCGGGTGTGGAGAGATGGATTGCTTCGCTTCGCTCGCAATGACGGCTCAAGCTATCGCCTTCTCCATGAACGCACGCCAGCCACCGTAGGCCGAAATATCTCGCGCGTCTTTGATCGCTGCGGGCTCGACGAGAAAACCTTTTACCCCTCTGCCGTCCGCAAGCCTTATGGTGCCGATGCCGAGCGGCGGCGGGATTGCGGCCACGAATTTGCCGAACGATGCCGCCGACAATGCCCATAGCTCCAGCTTGATTGCGTTTCCCGCACCAGCCTCCACGCGCAGCATGCCGGGCTTTGGCGGCATAGTGTCGAGCGCGTAGAGCTTGTAGTCCGGCGCGGTCTCGGTTGCCTCGACGAGTTGCGCGCCGAGTGCCTGCAGTTCGCCGTTGAGCGCCATGCCGGAAAGATGCGCGCCGACCACGGCGATCGTGATTTCATCGCCGCTCGCAGCTACCGGCAATGAAGCGAGCGGCGGCTGCGTCAATCCCTTGGCTCCCATCTTCAGTTGGGTGTCGGCATGAAACACTCGCCCGATGCTGGCGAGCTGCGCGTCGCGGCCGGCGGGCGCCAAGAGCGTGATGCCGAACGGGATGCCGTCGGGCCGCATCGCGGCCGGCAGCGCCAGGCCGCAGAGGTCGAGCAGATTGACAAAATTGGTGTAGGTGCCGAGCCGGCTGTTGAGTTCGATCGGATTGGCCAGCACCTGCGCGGTCGTATAGGCGGTCGGCGCCGTCGGCAGCACCATCGCGTCGAAGTGGGCGAAGGTGCGCTCGGCGATACGGCGCAGCGCCTGCAGACGATAAAGCGCGGCGAAAGTGTCGGCGGCGGTCAGCCGTGCGCCGGCCGTGGTGATTTCGCGCGTCACCGGGTGAATCGAATCCGACGCGGACGCCAGAAGGTCGCGGATCACGAGGTATCGTTCGGCAACCCAAGGCCCCTCGTAGAGCAGCCGCGCAGTCTCGTAGAACGGGTCGAGATCGAACTCGACCAGCGTGGCGCCGAGCGCAGCCCAGCGCTTGAGCGCGTCCTCATAGGCTTTCTCTGAGGCGCTGTCGCCGAAGAAAATCAGCTGGGTGCTTCGCGGCACGCCGAGCCGCAATTTTTCAGGAAACGCCGACATCGCCCCAAGCGGCCGGGCGCGTGAATATGGATCAGCGCCGTCGGGCCCCGCCATCGCCGCCACCGCGGTCATCGCATCGTCGACGGTGAGCGAGAACACCGAGATGCAGTCCAGTGTCCGGCAGGCCGGTACCAAGCCCGCGTTGGAGATCAGCCCGAGGCTCGGCTTCAGGCCGACGATGTTGTTGAGCATCGCCGGCACACGGCCGCTGCCTGCGGTGTCGGTGCCGAGCGCGAGCGGGACGAGGCCGCCGGCAACCGCGACCGCCGAGCCCGAACTCGATCCGCCCGGAATAAGGTCGTTGCGGATCGGATTGACGGGAATGCCGTAGGGCGAGCGCACGCCGACGAGGCCGGTTGCGAACTGGTCGAGATTGGTCTTGCCGATGATGATGGCGCCCGCCGCGCGCAGCTTTGCAACCGCCGTCGAATCCTGTGCGGGCAAATAGGAAAAGGCCGGGCAGGCCGCCGTGGTGGGCATGCCCTGCACATCGATATTGTCCTTCACCGCAACCGGCACGCCGAACAATGGCAACGCGTCCGCATTCTTCGCAGCCAGCGCCTCAGCCTCAGCGCGCGCCTCCTTTTCGTCGCGCAGGCTGATGAAGATCGCGGGATCGTTGTGGTCGCGGATACGCTGATAGGAGCGGGCGACGGTTTGCGCCGGGGTGAGCGTGCCGGCGCGATGCGCGGCGACGATGGCGGCAGCGGTTTCAGGCGCGTCGGACCCCATGGCGGACAAACTCCAGCGAGCGAAAGCTTACCCGGACTGAAGCAAGCGATGTGCCATTGTGTACAATGGTGTGGTCGAGCCGATGTGCGATGATAGATAAGTAATTTCAGGTGTTTATGATGCAGCCACGCACGTCCTGCAGCCCGGCCGCGGGTAGGCAATTGCACACAAAATAGGCGGTCAAGCCTCAGGCGAGGCGGCAGCCTTTAATCAGGTGAACGCGGAAAGAATCTGGAGCAGTTTCTCGCGGTTCTCCTTGCCGATCTTCTCGGCCACATGGCGCTCATGTTCGGCGGCGAGCCGCTTGAACTGCGCGAGCGCGGTCCTGCCGCGCGCCGTCAGGTGCAACGCGTGGGAGCGGCGGTCGGTCGCCGATCTGATGCGGCTGACGAGATCGCGGTGCTCGAGACTGTCGAGGAGATGCACCAGCCGGGCGCGTTCAATCCCGAGCCGCTTGGCTACCGCCATCTGGCTCAGTCCCGGGTTCGCGCCGATCACGGTCATGACCGAGTATTGCGTAGGGCGGATATCGACTGCGGCGAGCGTGCGGATGAAATCCTGAAAAATCCAGATCTGGAAACGCCGCACCGCATAACCGGCATGGCCGGCCAGCGCGTCGAGGCCGATCTCGTCGTCGAGGCCATTGCTGGCTGCGCTGCCATTGGCGGACCGCCTCGGGCCACGAGATGGCCTCGCGCCGGCTCGCGATTTCGCCGCTCTGGATACCTGTGCGTTCCCTACCATCGTCCTCCCTTCTAGCGCTTCGCGGGCGGAAGGGGAAGATTGTTGTTGACGACAACAATTGTTGTGCTCAACATTGGCGGCAAGCAGCCACCCGAGCTGCGGGCCGGCAACATGCGCGGCAATCCCGAATCAGCCGGGACAGGAGGAAACCCATGGCCATCGCCGCCACCAGCGGTGACAATCCCCGGAGCCTGTTCGCAACGCCTGCGATCGTCGCCGATCGCCGTGCCGACGGCAGCATTCTCGTGAGGTCGACCACGCCGCTTAAGCGAAGCGCGCGCTGTATCGGCGACTGGCTGGAGCACTGGGCGCGACAGGCGCCGGACCGCATCTTTCTCGCCGATCGCACAAGCGTCGATGCGCCGTGGTCGACAGTCACCTACAAGGACGCGTTGAGGCAGGTGCGCGGAACTGCGGCGTGGATCCTCGCGCAAGATTTGAGCGCCGAGCGTCCGCTCGTCATCCTCTCCGACAACAGTGTCGAGCACGCGCTGTTCGCACTCGCCGCCCAGCATGTCGGCGTGCCCTCAGCCGCGATCTCGCCGGCCTATTCGCTGATGTCCAGGGATTTTGACAAGCTCAAGAGCATGATCAGGCTGCTCGGGCCCGGCGCCATCTATGTTTCCGCCACCAAGCCATTTGCTGCGGCGCTGGCCGCGATCAAGCCGCTGCACACAGCGACCATCGTCAGCAGCAATACCGATGATGACGAGGCGATCTCTTTTCGTGTTATCGCGACCACGCCGGAAACAGGCGATGTCGAAAAAGCATTTGCCGCGATCACGCCCGACACCATTGCAAAGTTTCTGTTCACCTCGGGATCAACAGGCACGCCAAAGGCTGTCATCAACACCCAGCGCATGTTGACGTCGAGCCAGCAGGCGAAGGCGCAGACCTGGACCTTCCTCGAAGACATCGGCGACAAGCTCGTGATCCTTGATTGGCTGCCGTGGAGCCATACCTTCGGCGCCAACCACAATTTCAACATGGTGCTGCGCAACGGCGGCACGCTCTATGTCGACGGCGGCAAACCGGCGCCGGGCCTGTTCGCGACTTCGCTCGCCAATCTGCGCAGCGTGATGCCCACGGTTTATTTCAACGTGCCGCGCGGGTTTGACATGTTGATATCAGCACTGCGCAGCGATGAGGAATTGCGCAAGAAGTTTTTCAGCGAGGTGAAGTTCGCCTTCTACGCCGGCGCGGCGCTGCCGCAGAATCTCTGGGATGCGCTGGAAGAGCTCTCGATCAAAACCGTCGGCCGCGCGCTGCCGATGGTGTCGGCCTGGGGCTCGACCGAGACGTCGCCGCTCGCCACCGACTGCCATTTTCAGGCGAAACGCTCCGGCAATATCGGCGTGCCGATCCCGGGGACCGAGCTAAAGCTGGTGCCGTCGGGCGACAAGCTGGAGGTGCGCGTGCGCGGCCCAAACGTCACGCCTGGCTATTGGAAGGCGCCGGAACTGACGGCGCAGGCTTTCGATGCCGAAGGCTTCTATGTGATCGGCGATGCCGTAACCTTCGCCGATCCTGATCGTCCCGAACTCGGGCTGTTCTTCGACGGTCGTGTTGCCGAGGATTTCAAGCTCAATTCCGGCACCTGGGTCAGCGTCGGCACCCTGCGCGTCGCCGGGATCGCGGCGCTCGCGCCGCTGGCACAGGATATCGTGGTCACCGGTCATGGCGGCGATGAGGTTCGCTTTCTCGTGTTCCCGAACATCGCGGCCTGCCGTGCCCATGCCGGCCTGCCTGACAATGCCGAGGTGAAGGACGTCATCGGCCACGATAAGGTTCGCAGCGCCATCGCGCACGGCCTTGCGAAATTGAAGGCGCAGAGCGGCAACTCTTCGGGGCACGCTACCCGCGCGCTGCTGTTGGCGGAGCCTGCTTCGGTCGATGGCGGCGAGATCACCGACAAGGGCTACATCAACCAGCGGGCGGTGCTAACGCGGCGCGCCGGTGCGGTGGCGACTCTGGATGACGATTCATCATCCGAATGGATCGGCTGCGCCGACTAGCCTTACTGCGCATCTTAAGCCCCTCATGGTGAGGAGCGCCAACGGGTCCGCGCGTAGCGCGGCCCGATGACAGGCTCCGCGCGTCTCGAACCATGAGGCCCCGCCCGTGGCCAACATCCTTCGAGGCGCCCGCTCTGCGGACTCCTCAGGATGAGGAGGTTGAGCGGCTATGACGCAGCAGAACCAGGACGCGCACCGCGCTTCAAATGCCGCTCTTGTGCGCCTCGACCAGTCGCGCCAGCATCTGGAGAAAGGCTGCCTGTTCGGATTTGCTGAGCGCCGAGAGCGTCCGTGCGTTAAAACTCTCGCCGAGCCGGCTGGCCTCGTCGGCGCGCCGCTCGCCCGCCGCGCTGAGGCTGAGCTCCACCGCCCGGCGGTCCCGCGCCGATCGCTTGCGTTTGAGGATTCCGCTCTCTTCCATCCGGGAGAGGATCTTGACCAGATTGGGCAGCTGCATTTTCAGGACGGCGGCAAGCTCGCTCTGCGTCACCGTCTTGTTGTCGCGCACCGCGACGAGGATGGCGTATTCCAGCGGCGAAAGTTTCAGCGATTCGAAAAAGGGATAGAACGCCTCGAAATTCTGCAGCTGCAGGATGCGGATCATGAATCCCGGGGTCTGCTGCAGCGCAGAGAGGTCGAGCTCCCGCTCCCCATCCCGCTCGGCCGCCTTCGTTGCGCCGTTGCCCCTGCGTGTCGAAACTTTGCCGATTCTACCCATGGGCAATAGCTCGCACGTCATCACGTGAATTGACAATCCTCAAAATACTTATAAATTATAACTAATCAGAAGTGGTCGCGAAGGCCCGCTTTTTCATGCAGGAGGGAACGCATGCGACAGTTTTTTCGCATAGGAATGCTTGCGGCCGCGCTCTGCGGCTTGATTGCTGGCGCGGCGAACGCCCAGGACCGCGTCCGGATCGGCGTGCTCAACGACCAGTCGGGCGTGTTTTCGACCTACCAGGGCGTAGGCTCCGTCATCGCCGCGCAGATGGCAGTTGAAGATTACGGCGGCAAGGCCGCGGGCAAGCCCGTCGACGTCATCACCGCCGATCACCAGAACAAGACCGATGTCGGGGTGGGCATCGCGCGGCGCTGGTACGACACCGAAAATATCGACGCTATCTTCGACCTGCCGAATTCGGCGATCGCGCTCGCAGTGGCCGCGATGAGCGAGCAGAAGAACAAGGTCTTCATCGGTTCGGGCGCAGGCACCGCGCTGCTGACAGGTGAGAAATGCACGCCGAATACCGTGCACTGGACCTACGACACCTACGCCTACGGCCGCGGCCTCGGCAAAGCCGTGGTCGCGCAAGGCGGCAAGAAATGGTTCTTCCTGACTGCCGATTACGCTTTCGGCCATGATCTGGAGAAGCAGGCCGCCGAAGGCGTCAAGGCATCCGGCGGGGAAGTGCTTGGCGCCGTGCGCCATCCGCTCGGCACCGCCGACTACGCCTCGTTCCTGCTGCAGGCGCAGGCCTCGGGCGCCGACATCGTTGGCGTAGCAAATGCGGGCGACGACACCATCACCTCGATCAAGCAGGCGGCAGAGTTCGGACTGACGCGGAAGCAGAAACTGGTCGGCCTGATCCTCGGCATGAACGGCATTCCCGCGCTGGGCCTGAAGGCTGCGCAGGGCGCGCAGATCATGAATCCCTTCTACTGGGATTTGAACGACGGCACGCGCGCCTTCGCCAAGCGGTTTGCCGAACGTCATCCGCAGAAGAATTATCCGAACGACATGCAGGCCGGCGTCTACGCCTCCGTGCTGCATTACCTCAAGGCCGTCGACAAAGTCGGCGGGGCGGCCGACGGCAAGGCCGTGGTCGCGGCGATGAAGGCGATGCCGACCGACGATGCGCTGTTCGGCAAGGGCACGATCCGCAGCGACGGACGCAAGATCCACCCGCTCTACCTGCTCGAGGTGAAGAAGCCGGACGAGTCCACGTCGAAATGGGATTTGCTCAAGGTGATCGCCACGATCCCCGGAGATCAGGCGTTCCGTCCCGAGAGCGAAGGCAACTGTCCGCTGGTCAAAAAGTGATCTGATCCGCGGGCGGCCTAACGGACGCGCGCGGAACACCTTTGGCGAGTCTCGCTATTTATGTTGCCAAGGCAACTAATTTGTGCGAGCCTATTTTGGAGCAAACGGCCGATCAAAGAGCACGGAGAGTGCCTGGCGCCGTACAAGGGAGAAACGGATGTCCGGAGGATCGGATCGTCGCGACGCGTTGCGCCGTCGCACGGGTGTCGGCTCTGCGGCGCATCTACGCGCCGTGGTCGCTGCCTGCCGTTCAGGTCCGATCGTCGATTTCACCCGCGCCCTTCACAGCATCGAGATTGCCGTGCACCCGCAAGAGCAGCGCGATCAGCGTCTCGCGTTCCGGCTTGCTCAGGCAGGACAGCAGGCGACGCTCGCGTTCGAGCGCGACCGCGATGACCTGGTCATGGGTGGCATATCCCTTTGCCGTCAGCGAGATCGAATGGGTGCGTCCGTCCTCCCGGTCGGCGCGGATGTTGACCAGCCCGCGCTCCTCCATCGCCGCCAGGGTCCGGCTGACCGGACCCTTGTCGAAGCCGATCACGTGGCAGATGCGGGCCGCGGAAATTTCCGGCTCGATCGCGAGCAGCGACAGGATCCGCCATTCCGTGACGTTGACCCCGAAACGCTTCTGATAGACCACGGTCGCGCTGCGCGACAATTTGTTCGCGATGAACGTGATGAGCGCCGGGACATAACGGTCGAGGTCGAGCACCTGTTCGGCGCGTCCGCTCCTGCCTGCCGTGCCCGCGCGCGGGGCGCGCGCCTGTCTGTTCCTGCTCATGCTCTTCCGAAGCCGCTCCAGCTTCCAAGACATAGAGACAGCACATACCGCTCTGCAAGAACATTATGCAGGAGACCCACATGAGCGCGACAGAGAAAGCAGCGCCGGCCGGCGTCCCAAGCCTGGACGTCGATCCATTCTCGACCGAGTTCTTCGAGGATCCGCACGCGATCCACGACGTTCTCCGCGAGGCCGGCCCGGTGGTCTGGCTCGACAAATGGGGCGTCTACGGTGTGGCGCGCTATGCCGAGGTGCACGCCGTTCTCAACGATCCCCTGACGTTCTGTTCGAGCCGCGGCGTCGGCTTAAGCGATTTCGCCAAGGAAAAGCCGTGGCGGCCGCAAAGCATCATCCTCGAGGCAGACCCGCCGGCGCATACCCGCACGCGCGCGGTGCTGAACCAGGTGCTGTCGGCAACCGCCATGAAGCCGCTCCGCGGTCATTTCACCGCATTGGCCGAAGCCAAGGTCGATGAGCTACTCTCGCGCGGCAGCTTTGATGCCATCACCGAACTTGCGGAAGCCTATCCCCTGTCAGTCTTCCCCGATGCGCTCGGACTGAAGCAGGAAGGGCGCGAGCATCTCTTGCCTTATGCGAGCTTGGTGTTCAACGCGTTCGGTCCGCCGAACCAGCTGCGCCAGGAGGCGATCGAGCGCTCGGCGCCGCATCAGGCCTATGTCGCCGAACAATGCCAGCGCGAGAACCTGGCCCCCGGCGGCTTCGGCGCCTGCATCCATGCCCGCGCCGATGCCGGCGATATCACCCATGAGGAGGCGCCGCTGCTGGTGCGTTCGTTGCTGTCGGCCGGACTCGACACCACCGTCTATGGCATCGGCGCAGCCGTCTATAGTCTGGCGCGCTTTCCCGAGCAGCTGGCAAAGCTGCGCAGCGATCCCACGCTGGCACGCAACGCATTCGAAGAAGCGATCCGCTTCGAAAGCCCGGTGCAGACCTTCTTCCGCACCACCACGCGCGAGGTCGAACTCGGCGGCCATACCATCGGCGAGGACGAAAAAATCCTGATGTTCCTAGGCGCCGCCAATCGCGATCCGCGCCGCTGGGAAAACCCTGATCGTTACGACATCACTCGTCGCACATCGGGCCATGTCGGCTTTGGCTCGGGCATTCACATGTGCGTCGGCCAGCTCGTTGCGCGCCTCGAAGGCGAAGTGATGCTGGCAGCGATCGCACGCAAGGTTGGCAGCATCGAGATCACCGGCCCCGTGAAGCGCCGCTACAACAACACGCTACGCGGCCTTGAAAGCCTCCCGATCACCATTTCTCCGGCCTGACGGACGCTCCATGCCAAGCATCACCTTCATCCATCCCGACAGCCGCCGTCAGCAGATCGAGGCGGGCGATGGCGAAAGCGCGATGCAGGCCGCGACACGCAATGATGTCAGCGGAATCCTGGCCGAATGCGGCGGCAACGCCATGTGCGCGACCTGCCATGTCTATGTCGACGAGGACTGGCTCTCTCGCCTGCCGCCGATGGGCGACGACGAGGACGCGCTGCTGGACGGCGCGGCCGCCGAGCGGCGGGCCAACAGCCGGCTGTCCTGCCAGATCAAGCTCGATGCCGATCTCGATGGTTTGGTTCTCAATTTGCCGGACCGGCAACTATAGCGGCGCCGCCGGCCCATATCGCAAACCCGGCGAAGTTCGGGAACGCTCAATCAACATTTGGAGGAGAAAAACGATGCGGGATTTCGGATTTGGTCTGGCGCTTGCCTTGTCTTTTGCAATGTGCAGTGCGGCGTATGCGCAGATATCAGATAATGTCGTGCGTATCGGCGTGCTCAATGACATCTCCGGCATCTTCCAGGACACCAACGGCATGGGTTCGGTGGAGGCCGCGCGCATGGCGGCGGAAGATTTCAATGGCGGCGGCAAGGGCATCAAGGTCGAGATCGTCTACGCCGATCACCAGAACAAGGCCGACGTGGGATCTGCGATCGTGCGCAAATGGCTCGATGTCGACGGCGTCGATGCCGTGGTCGATGTGCCGAATTCCGCTGTCGGCCTCACTATCAATTCGCTGCTGCGCGACAGCCGCATGACGTTTCTAGCGTCATCGACCGCGAGTTCCGATCTGACCGGCAAGGCCTGCTCGCCCAACACCATCCAGTGGGTCAACGACGCCTGGGCGACCGGCAACTCGACGGCCGCGGCGATGATGGCGCGCGGCGGCAAGGAGTGGTTCTTCATCACGGTGAATTTCGCGCTCGGCCAGGGCATCGAGGCCGAAGCCACCAACTACATCGAAAAACACGGCGGCAAGGTGCTGGGCTCAGCGAAACACCCGCTCAACACGCCGGATTTTGCTTCGCTGCTGCTGCAGGCGCAGAATTCCAAGGCCAAGGTGATCGGGCTCGCCAATGCCGGCGGCGACACCGTCAATGCGGTGAAGCAGGCGGCCGAGTTCGGGCTTCAGCAGAGCGGCCAAACCATGGTGGCGTTCCTGCTGTTCATCAACGACATCCACGGCATGGGGCTGAAGGTGGGGCAGGGCCTGCAATTGTTCGAGGCGTTCTACTGGGACATGGACGACGATACCCGCGCCTTTGCCAAGCGCTTCGGCGCGCGTCCCGGCATGAACGGCAAGATGCCGAGCGGCAACCAGGCTGGCGTCTATGCCTCCACGCTCGCTTATCTCAATGCGGTGGCGGCGACCGGCAGCGATCACGCCAAGGACGCCGTGCCGCAGATGAAGAAGTTCAAGGGCAAGGACAAATTGTTCGGCGACGTGACCATCCGCCAGGACGGCCGCGTCATCCACCCGATGTACCTGTTCGAGGTGAAGAAGCCGGAAGAGTCGAAATATCCCTACGACTACTACAAGCTGGTCTCCACCATTCCCGCCGACCAGGCCTTCCGCCCTCTCGCCGAAGGCGGCTGCTCGCTGGTGAAATGACGCCGCTGTCCTCCCTCTCCCGCTTGCGGGGGAGGGTCGGGGTGGGGGTGCCGCCGCATAGCGGATATCGAATGTCGGCCAATTCAGCCCGAATTGATTTCGATTGACGTCCGCACAGCGTGAACCATTGTAAGCTCAACGACGAGCCGCGCGGTAGCGGAGGAAACAATGCAACGTCTCAGATTCGTGTCGATCCAGCTAGCGTCGCTGGCGCTTGCGATTTCGCTTTCTACCGCCAATGCGATGGCCGCGAAGATGACCGGCGATCCGGCAGCGACATGCCGCGGCCTGGTCGGAGAGGCCGACAATGCGGTCAAGATCGATTCCGCAGCGATCGTCGCGCCTTCGCCGCTCGCGGTCGCCGAGAAAGGACCGACTCCGGCGGCACGCGTCACTCCGGCCAATCCTGAATTCTGCAAGGTGCTCGGCCACATCGCGCCATCAGATCCCAGTGCGCCGCCGATCAAGTTCCAGGTCAACCTGCCGCTCGAATGGAACGGCCGCTCGCTGCAATATGGCGGCGGCGGCTTCAACGGCGTGCTGATCACCGGGCTTACCCTGCCGCCGGCCTATCCGTTCGGCGCGCCATCGCCGTTGGCGCGCGGCTTCGTTACCTACGGCACGGATTCCGGCCACGAGACGAAACCGGGCGAGCCGCCGCAGGCTTTTGCGCTCAACGACGAGGCGTTCGAGAATTTCGCCCATCGCTCCTATAAGCGCGTGCGCGATGCCGCTGTCGCCCTGATGGTGCGCGCCTACGGCAATCCGCCGGCAAAGCTCTACTTCATGGGATCATCGGAAGGCGGCCGCGAGGCGCTGACGATGGCGCAACGCTATCCCGATGATTTTGACGGCCTCTTCGCCCGCGTGCCCGTCATCAACTGGGTCGGTTTGCAGCATGCCGGCACGCGGTCGGGGCTCGTCACGATGGGCGAAGGCTGGATACGCCCGGCGCAGGTCGATCTTGTCGCCAACGCGGTTCTCAAGGCCTGCGACAAGGCAGATGGCGCCGAAGATATGCTGGTTCTGGATCCGGTTGGCTGCAAGGCGAAATTCCAGGTGGAAGAGCTGCGCTGCGCGGCGGGCCAGAGTGGCGACCAATGCCTGACTGGGGCGCAAATCACAGCGATCAAGACGCTGCATTCGACCTACAAATTCTCCTTCCCGCTGGAGAATGGTCTTGATGACTATCCGGGCTGGGGCGTCTCGGGCGAAAACATCCCGGCGTTCGGTCCGACCGGCGGCTGGAACGCCTGGTGGCTTGGCAAGGCGGCGCCGGTGCAGCCGCCAGCCCCGAGCAACGGCATCGCCTGGATCTATGGCGCGGGCGGCATTCAGTATGTCTTTGCGCGCAACCCGAAGCTCGATGTCACGACCTACAAGCCTGACGACCACAAGGAGCGGTTGCTTCAGGTGTCGCGGTTGATGGATTCGACTAACCCGGACCTGAGCCGCTTTGCCGCGCGCGGCGGCAAGCTCGTCATTCTCGAGAACATGGCGGACTACGCCCAGAGCCCCTACGCGGGCATCCGCTATTTCGAAAACGTGCAGCGCAAGCTCGGCAAGGAGACGACGGCGGAGTTCGCCCGCCTCTACATCGCGCCCGGCGTCGATCACGTCGGCTCCGGCGCGCCCGCCAATGTTGACATGCTGACGGTGCTCGTTGACTGGGTCGAGAACGGCAGGGCGCCGGGTGATCTCGAAGTCATCGAGCAGCGGCTCGACACGCCAGCGTTCGAGACGACGCGCTCGCTGCCATTGTGCCAGTGGCCGGCATGGCCGCATTACAAATCGGGACCGGTCGATCGCGCCGCGAGTTTTGCCTGCGCGCCGTGAGCAAACCTAGTCGTACTGCGTGACAAGCTCCTCATGGTGAGGAGCGCCAACGGGTCCGCGCGCAGCGCGGCCCGATGACAGGCGCCGCGCGTCTCGAACCACGAGGCCCCGTCCGTCTGTGGCCTACATCCTTCGAGACGCCCGCTTTGCGGGCTCCTCAGGATGAGGTTGAACAGATCATGATGCAGCATGATCTAACCCGTCACCTTGCTGGACCCTTGCGTGATCAGCCGCGCGGCGCGCTGGTCGCGGGCGTGAATCCATAGCCAGCTGAGGGCGACGCTGAGCCGGTTGCGCAGGCCGATCAGGAAGTAGATGTGGGCGATGCCCCAGATCCACCAGGCGAGATTGCCGCGCAGCTTCATCCAGCCGAAATCGATCACCGCCTTGCGCTTGCCGATCTGCGCGAGGCTGCCGGCGTGCTTGTACTTGAACGGCGGCAGCGTGCTGCCGTTCAGACGCGCCTTGATCAGCGCCGCCACATAGCGTCCCTGCTGCTTGGCCGCCGGTGCGATGCCCGGCACTGGATTGCCGTCGGGGCCGGCGATCGTCACGGTATCGCCAATTGCAAACACATCGGGATGGCCGGGTACGGTCAGATCAGGCTCGACCTTCAGGCGGTAGGCGCGGTCGGCCGGCGCATTCAGCCATTCCGCTGCGCGCGAGGCACGCACGCCGGCGGCCCAGACGATGGTTCGCGCCTCCAGCTTTTTGCCGCCAAAGACCACGCCATCGATGGCGCATTCGGTGACGGGCTGGCCCAGCACCACCTCGACGCCGAGCTCTTCCAGCGCGCGCTGCGCATAAGTGGAAAGATCTTCCGGAAATCCTGCGAGCACCCGCGGGCCGGCCTCGACCAGGACGACGCGCGTCTTGTGGGTGTCGATATTGCGGAAGTCCGGCGGCAGCGTGTCCTGGGCGAGGTCGGCGATGGTGCCGGCCATTTCGACGCCGGTCGGGCCGGCGCCGATGATGACGAAGGTCAGTAGCGCGGCGCGCTTGACAGGATCGGTCTCGCGCTCGGCGCGCTCGAAGGCAACGAGGATGCGCCGCCGCAGCGTGGTGGCGTCTTCCAGCGTTTTCAGGCCGGGCGCAAACGGCTCCCATTCGTCGTGGCCGAAATAGGCGTGGCGGGCGCCGGTAGCGAGCACCAGCGTGTCGTAGGCGATGGTCTCGCCGTCTTCGAGCCGCACGCGCTTTTCTGCGGCATCAACGCCGTTCACATTGGCGAACAGCGTCGTGGCCTCCTTGCGGTGGCGCAGAAGATAGCGGATTGGCCAGGCGATTTCCGAGGTCGCCAGCGAAGCGGTCGCGACCTGATAGAGCAGCGGCTGAAACAGATGGTGGTTCCTGCGGTCGATCAGGGTGATCCTGACCGGCGCACCGGCGAGCCCAAAGGCCGTTTCCAGCCCGCCGAAACCGGCGCCGACGATCACCACGTGATGAGGCTGTTTCGGCGCTGTCGTCATGTGATGCGACCCCGGTTTCAGATGTCTCAACGCACTGAGTATGTAGCCATTCGCGCCCAGCGGTCCAAGGCACCTTTGCCAATCGGGCAATAACGAAAGCCTATCGGAACCTCGAAAAGATTCTTCGCTGTCCCGCATCCTTTGGCTCGTTCCAAACGTCCTTGGGATCGAAGCGCGCCGCCTTTGCGGCCACCACCTAGGAGATCGCCATGCGACGGACCGTGATAAGATACAAGACAAGGCCGGAAATGGCCGACAGGAACGCTGAACTGGTCGAAAGCGTGTTTGCCGAACTGAAAGCCGCACAACCGGAAGGCCTCCGCTATCTGTCGCTGCGACTGGAGGACGACACCTTTATCCATTTCGTCGAGACCGCAGCCGACGACGGCGCGAGCGCCTTGCCGAAGCTTTCGGCATTCGCAGCGTTCCAGAACGGCATTCGGGAGCGTTGCGCCGAGCCGCCGCTCGCCAAAGGCGCGACCGTCGTCGGCAATTATCGCATGCTGCGCGAAAGCTGAATTCGCCGGAGACAGAATGACAGTGGTGCCCGAGACCTCAGACGCCGCGGACATCGAACGCCTTCTGATAGCGATGCGGCCAAGATTGCATCGCTATTGCGCGCGCATGGTCGGCTCGGTCATCGATGGCGAGGACGTGCTGCAGGACGCGCTAATCAAGGCGGTGGAGGCGCATGCCTCCGCCGGCACTATCGGCAATCCCGAAGGCTGGCTGTTCCGCATCGCGCACAACACCGCACTGGATTTCCTGCGCCGGCGCAGCCGCCTGGAAACGCTTCAAGGCGATGCGGAGGTGGACATGATCGTTGACCAGCTCGATGCCGTGGAAAGCCGCCAGATCGCCGCCACTACCTTGCGCACCTTCATGCGCCTGCCGGTGGCGCAGCGTGCAAGCGTGATCCTGATGGATGTGCTTGGATGCTCGCTCAAGGAAATCTGCGAGGTCATGGATTGCAGCCTGCCCGCGGCCAAAGCCTTCCTGCATCGCGGCCGCGCGCAACTGCGCGAAATCGCCGCTGAACCGGACGATGCGCCGCAAGCCAGATTATCGGATGCCGATCGCGCAAGGCTCGGCGCCTATGTCGCCCATTTCAACGCGCGCGATTTCGACGCGATCCGCGCCATGATTGCCGACGACATCCGGCTCGACCTCGTCAACAAGACGCGCATGCGCGGCAAGGCCGAGGTGTCCCGCTATTTCGGCAACTACGCCAGCGTCAGCGACTGGCATCTGGTGCCCGGCCTGGTGGAGGGGCGTCCCGCCATCCTGGTGTTCGATCCGAACGAGCGTGGATCAGGCCCAAAATATTTCATGTTGCTGGATTGGTCGGCCGGCCAGGTTACAGTCATCAGGGATTTCCGGCACGCGGCCTACGTCATTGACGGCGCTGACTATCTGATCTGACCTTACTCGAGCGAACCCGCCCTAAGCCGCTCACGGACCCGCTCGGCCACCTGAAACTGCGACAATCGTTGCCCCAGCAACCGGCACTATAGTTCTTGCCATCCCCGCCATCCGCGAATTATGGTGCAGGTGGGTTAAGCATGCGCCGAAGGTCCAAAGCCGGATCAACGGGTTCTTGCTTGCCGCTGACCGGCGACTTCGCGCACAAAATACCTCAGTGATAATGAGGCGCGCGAGGAAAGCGCCGGTCGCCCGGGTGACCCGGGTTGTTTCGATAACGAGGAGGGGAGTGATTATGAAAAAGGCATTCTGGCTGGCAGGCGCGATGGTTCTGGCGCTGGCGCAGCCCGCATCCGCTGGCGATACCATCAAGATCGGCTTTGTCTCGACCTTCAGCGGCCCGACCGCTGTGATCGGCAACGACATGCGCAATTCTTTCGAACTGGCGCTCGACCATCTCGGCCGCAAGATGGCCGGCAAGCCTGTCGAGGTGATCTACGAGGACGATGGCCAGAAGCCCGACGTCGGCAAGCAGAAGACCGAGAAGCTGATCCAGTCCGACAAGGTCGACTTCATTGTCGGCTACATCTGGTCGAACGTGCTGCTGGCGTCGCTGAAGACCGCGGTCGATTCCAAAACCTTCCTGATCACGGCCAATGCCGGCCCCTCCCAGCTCGCCGGCGAACTCTGCTCGCCTTACGTTTTCTCGACCTCGTGGCAGAACGACCAGACCCCGCAGGCGGTCGGCACCTACATGAACCAGAAGGGCGTGAAATCAGTGTTCCTGATCGGCCCGAACTATGCCGCCGGCAAGGACATGCTGGCCGGCGTTAAGAGTACCTTCAAGGGCCAGGTCGTGGGCGAGGAATATACGGTGTGGCCGAGCCAGCTCGACTTCTCCGCCGAGCTCACCAAGGCCAAGAACTCCAAGGCCGAGTCGATCTTCGTGTTCTATCCGGGCGCGGCCGGCGTCCAGTTCCTTAATCAGTATGCGCAGGCCGGACTCAAGGGACAGATCCCGCTCTATACCGCCTTCACCATCGACGAATTGACGCTGCCGCTGCAGAAAGAGAATGCGCTCGGCATTCCCGGCGCGCAGCAATGGGTCAATGATCTGCCGTTCCCGGAGAACAAGAAGTTCGTCGAGGACTATCGCAAGAAGTACACCGGCCTGCGGCCGACCTTCTACGGCGCGCAGTCCTATGACGCCGCGAACCTGATCAACAGCGCGGTGGTTGCCGTGAAGGGCGATACCTCGAAGAAGGACGAGATGAAGGCCGAGATGGAGAAGGCCAACTTCAAGTCCGTGCGCGGGCCGTTCAAATACGGCAACAACCACATTCCGATCCAGAATTTTTATCTGCAGGACGTGGTCAAGGACGCCGACGGCCAGCTCTCGCTGAAGACGGTGGCGACCATCGTCGAGAACGACCAGGATCGCTACCACGACAAATGTCCGATGAAGAAGTGATTGTTGGCATGGCCGGTGCATGATCGCCGGAGCGCGTCCTCGGGCTTGACCCGGAGGCGGTTTGCGACAGATCATCCGCCCAACAAGAAAAATGGCGGCGGCGCAGATGTGCTGCCGCTGTTTTGTTGGAGCATGATCCGGAAAAGTGGGCACCGGTTTTCCGATGAGATCATGCTCAAATCATAAAGATAGAGCGGGATGACGAGTCATCACGCTCTAGGCCCAGAGTTTTAAGGTTCATGCTCGTCCTCATTGAACAATCGCTGAACGGGCTGCAGTTCGGCCTGCTGCTGTTCCTGCTGGCGGCCGGCTTGACGCTGGTGTTCGGCATCATGGACTTCGTCAATCTGGCGCACGGCTCGCTCTACATGATGGGCGCCTATTTCGCCGCCACCTTCGTCGCCTGGACCAACAGCTTTGTGCTGGGCATTCTGATGGCGTTGGGCGCCACGCTGCTGCTCGGCATTGCGCTCGAATTCATAGCACTGAGACATCTTTACGGCCGCGACCATCTCGATCAGGTGCTCGCGACCTTTGGCCTGATCCTGTTCTTCAACGACGCGGTGCGGCTGATCTGGGGCCCGGCCGGCCTGTCGCTGCCGCTGCCGGCCTGGCTGACTGTGCCGGTGCAGATCGTGCCCGGCGTGTTCTACCCGGCCTACCGGCTTTCGATCATCGTGGTCGCTCTGGCGGTCGCCGCCATGCTTTATTTCGTCGTGATGCGCACCCGCATCGGTATGCTGATCCGCGCAGGCGCCTCCAATCGCGAAATGATCGGCGCGCTCGGCATCAACATCAAGCTGCTGTTCACACTGGTGTTCGGGTTAGGGGCCGCGCTCGCCGGCCTGGCCGGGCTGATGCAGGCGCCGATTCTTACGGTGCAGATCGGCATGGGCGAGAACATCCTGATTCTCGCCTTCGTCATCATCGTGATCGGTGGCATCGGCTCGATCCGCGGTGCGTTCATGGCCGCGATCTTCGTCGGCATGATCGATACGCTCGGCCGCGCCTTCCTGCCTGATCTCCTGCGCACCGTGCTGAGCTCCGCCGCTGCTTCCACCGCCGCGCCGGCACTATCGTCCATGCTGATCTATCTCCTGATGGCCATCGTGCTGGTGGTTCGGCCGGAGGGGCTGTTTCCGGCTTCCAAGCGATGAAATCTCCACTCAACGCCCGCAACCTCATCGTGGCGCTCGTCGCGCTTGGCCTCTTGTTGCTGCCGGCTTATTCGGCGGTGACCGGCAACATCTTCATCCTGACGCTGTTCACCCGCATCGTCATCTTCGCGCTCGCCGCCGCCAGCCTCAATCTCATCATGGGCTATGGCGGCATGATGAGCTTTGGCCATGCCGCCTATCTCGGCATCGGCGGCTATGCGGTCGGCATCCTCGCCTATGAAGGCGTCGGCTCCGGCTTCATCCAGTGGCCGGTCGCGCTCATCGTCTCGGCGCTCTATGCGCTCGTCATCGGCGCGCTGTCGCTCCGAACCCGCGGCGTCTATTTCATCATGATCACGCTGGCCTTTGCGCAGATGGCCTATTACATCGCCTCGGGCCTCTCGCGCTATGGCGGCGACGACGGCCTCACCATCTACAAGCGTAGTGATTTCGGCGGCATCATCGACCTCTCGAATCGCGTGCAGTTCTATTACCTCTGCCTCGCCTGCCTGTTCGGCGGCGTCTACCTGATCTGGCGCATCGTCAACTCGCGCTTCGGCATGGTGGTGCAGGGCGTGCGCTCCAACGAGCAGCGCATGCAGGCGATCGGATTTCACGCCAATCGTTACAAACTGGTCTGCTTCGTCATCTCGGGCACCATCTGCGGCCTCGCCGGCGCGCTGCTTGCCAACAACACCGATTTTATCAGCCCGGCGACGATGTATTGGACACGCTCGGGCGATCTCATGGTGATGGTGATCCTCGGCGGCATGGGCTCGCTGTTCGGGCCTGTGATCGGCACCATCGTGTTCCTGGTGCTGGAAGAGGTATTATCGCAATTCACCGAATACTGGGCCCTGATCATGGGCCCGCTGTTGCTGCTGATCGTGCTGTTCGCGCGCGGCGGCATCATGGGCGTGCTCGGGAGGTTTAGCCGTGGCTAATTCTTTGGCTGGTCCCTTGCTCCGCGTCGAGAACCTCGTCCGCAGCTTCGGCGGCATCAAGGCCACCGACAATCTCTCGCTCGACGTCATTCCGGGCGAACTGCACGCCATCATCGGCCCGAACGGCGCCGGCAAGACCACGCTGATCAGTCAGCTGACCGGGCAGCTGATGCCGAATTCCGGCTCCATTCGCTTCGCCGGCCGTGACGTCACCTGGCTGCCTTCGTATCAGCGCAGCCGGCTCGGGCTCGCGCGCTCGTTCCAGATCACCTGCCTGCTGCCGGATTTCACCGCCGCCGACAATGTCGCGCTTGCGGCGCAAGCCCATGACGGCCACTCGTTCCGCTTCTGGGGCGCGGCGCGCAAGGAAAGGCATCTGCGCGAGGCGGCGCACGCCGCGCTGAGCCGGGTCGGGCTCGCCAAACGCGCCGATGTGCTGGTGTCGGAGCTGAGCCACGGCGAACAGCGCGAGCTCGAGCTTGCGGTCGCGCTCGCGACCAAACCGCAACTGTTGCTGCTCGACGAGCCGATGGCCGGCCTTGGCGTCACCGAATCCGCGCGGATGGTGGCGCTGCTCAAGGAACTGCGGAAGGAAGTCACCATCGTGCTGGTCGAGCACGACATGGAAGCGGTGTTTGCGCTCGCCGACCGCATCACGGTGCTGGTCTATGGCCGCGTCATCGCCTCGGGCGATCCCGACGCGATCAGGAATAATGAGGAAGTCAAGCGCGCCTATCTCGGCGAGCAGCATGCGGTGACCCGTCATGGCTGAAGCCCTGCTCGAAATCGACGGCGTTGAGACCTGCTACGGTCTCAGCCAGGTCCTGTTCGGCGTGTCGCTGAAGGTTCAATCCGGCGAGATGGTCGCTTTGATGGGCCGCAACGGCATGGGAAAGACCACAACCATCCGCTCCATCATGGGCATGACGCGCGCGCGGGCGGGCACGATCCGTTTCGCCGGCGAGGAAGTGCGCAGCCTGCCGTCGTACAAAATTGCAAAACTCGGCATCGGCCTGGTGCCGGAGGGACGCCAGATCTTTCCGAATCTGACGGTCTACGAAAATCTCGTTGCGGCTTCCGGCAATCGGCACGGCAGCTCCGATCCCTGGACCATCGACAAGATCCACGCGCTATTTCCGCGCCTTGCCGAGCGCGGCAACAATATGGGCGTGACGCTGTCGGGCGGCGAGCAGCAGATGCTGGCGATCGGCCGCGCGCTGATGACGAATCCAAAGCTCCTGATCCTGGATGAAGCCACCGAAGGCCTCGCGCCCTTGATCCGCGAGGAAATCTGGAACTGCCTGTCGATGCTGAAGGGCCGCGGCCAATCCGTGCTCGTGATAGACAAGAACGTCGCCAACCTCGCCAAGATCGCCGACCGCCACTACATGATCGAGCGCGGCCGCACGGTGTGGACGGGGACGAGCGAGCAGTTGATTGCGGAGCCGGATCTGCAGCACCGGTATCTGGGGATTTAAGCAGGCTGTCTCGCTCATCGCGACGAGCTCCGCAACAGTCGTTTCGCTGCGGCCGCCGCGGCCGCCGCATAGCCTCGATCGCCGTGCACCAGCATCAAGGAGATCGCGCCCTCCGAGAGCAACCAGATCTCGCGCGCGCGGCGGTGAGCATCGCGGACGCCAGCCCGCTTCAGCAAGTCGCCGAGTTGTGTTTCGAGTAACGCCTTGTGTCGGCGTGCGATTGCTCGCGCGGGATGGCCGGGTAGATCCGCGAGTTCGATGACCAGCCTGGTAAAGCCCGACCCAGCCCACCGCGGCTTGTCCGCCCAGACCGCAAGATCGCGAAACAGGCGGTCGACAATCGCAGGGGGTGAGCCGGTCAGCTGATCGCCGAATGTCCTGAACGCGGCGAGGGCCAGTTCATTCTGGGTTTCAAGCACGAAGGCGAGTAGCTGATCCTTGCTTTGAAAATGATTGTACAGGGTCCGCTTCGTGACTTTCGTTGCTGCTGCAATTTCATCCATGCTCACGCGGCTGTACCCGCGCTGGCGAAACAGCACGTAGGCGGTGGAAAGTATGCGCTGTCTAGTCGGTTCTGCAGATCGCGCCATGCAGTCACCTTCTTAAATATACCGGGTAGTGAATTTACATCGGTTGAAAAACCAATTGGAATGGCGTCCGGGAATTTTTTCAGCCCGTTGCAGTCAGTATCCATCGAGCTTCGAAGGCGATCATTATGCCCGACTCATTGACGCTCAGGGAAATCAAGGCTCGTCCGGTGGTGCTGAGGCTCAAGCGGCCTGTGGTCGCGCGCATCGCCACGATATCGGAGTGGCCAATCATCCTCATCGATCTCATGACCGAGGAAGGAATCGTAGGGCGGAGCTATCTCGAGCCCTACATCGTGAAATCGATGCGATATCTGGTTCCGGCGATTCATGATCTCAGCGAGTTGCTTAGAGGTCGAAGCGTGGCGCCTCTCGAGCTCTTCGAGGCAGCACGCAAATCTCTCCATTTCGTCGGCTATGAGGGATTGTCCATGATCGCCGCGTCCGGTCTCGACATGGCCGCGTGGGATGCGCTGGCGAAAGCCGCGAACAAGCCGCTCTGCGTGCTGTTGGGCGGAACGGTCGGCGCCGTGAAATCGTACAACAGCAACGGCCTTTGGCTGAAGGAGCCGGCCGCGGTCGCGGCTGAAGCTATCGAGTTACGGGAGGAAGGCGGGTTCTCTGCCCTGAAGCTGCGGCTCGGCAGAAGTGATCCGCGCGATGATTTGGCCACACTTGACGCAGTTCGCAAAACAGTCGGTGACGGCGTACATTTGATGGTTGACTACAACCAGGGCCTAAATCTCGCCGAAGCCATCGAGCGGTGTCATATGATCGATGACTATGGCCTCGGCTGGATCGAAGAACCCGTCGTCTATGACAATCTCGACGGGCATGCCCAACTGGCGGCGGAACTGAAGACACCGATCCAGATCGGCGAGAACTTCTATGGGCCCAGGGAAATGCACAAGGCGATCCAGAAGAAGGCTTGTGACCTCGTCATGCCGGATTTCATGCGCATCGGCGGCGTGACCGGCTGGATGCGCGCGGCGGCGATTGCCGGCGCGGCGGGCATACCGATATCCACGCATCTTTATCCGGAAGTCGCTGCTCACGTCATGCGCGCAACAGAGACGGCACATTGGCTGGAATGGCAGGATTGGGCCGATCCGATTCTCGAGCGGCCCTTTGAAATAAGGAACGGCCTTTTGCGTATTCCCGACGCGCCTGGTCTTGGCCTGGAATGGAACGAGAGGACTGTTGCGGCTCACATCGCTAGTCTCTAGCCGCGAAAGAACCAGGCGGTAGACTCATAAGCGCGCAGCGACAGCCGTATTGAGGCGAGCTGGACCATTGCGAGCACGCGGCGGTCGTCAACGCGCGGCACGCCCCGCGCCTTCTTGGGCAACGGCGGCTCGATCACGCGCCGCTCGAAGTCAGTCAGATCATATCGGATCATGCCGATGTTGAATCAGAGTTCTGCGCGATGGGAACGTCGTCCGTCGGTAACCGCCCATCATTCGTCGTTTAGCCATACCAGACAAAAGCTGATGACTATTTTGCGGAGTAGGTCACGACTTCTATCTTATGACCGTCCGGATCGCGGACGAAGGCTCCATAGTAGTTGGCATCGTAGTCCGGCCGCAGCCCCGGCGGACCATCGTCGCTGCCACCGTGGTCTAGTGCCGTTGCGTAGAATCGATCGACCATCGAACGGTCTTCCGCGGCAAAGGCGATGTGAGTGCCATTGCCAACCGTTGCAGGTCTTCCGTCGATTGGAACCTGAACGCTGAAATGAAATGTGCCGCTTCCGTAACCCAGTCCACCCTCATCCTCGGCCATCGGCATAATGCCGACGATGGGCAAAACGGCGTCGTAGAAACGCTTCGAACGCCCAACATCATTTGTCCCTACCGAAACATGGTGGATCACAACAGCCTCCGTTTCGACCTCGTTCGCTAACGCCGGTTTCCGCTCTTTGCTCCCTCAAAGCCATCTTTCCGCCTTCCACAAAACTCGGGCGTTCCCGCTTTGTGGGTTCACGGCCTAGCAGTCCCTTCGACGCTCGGCGCCTTCCTCAAAACATCTCAAAATACTCGCGGTGCTCCCAATCCGACACTTCGGCCTGAAAGCGCTCGATCTCCGCGTTCTTGATGTGAACGTAATAGTCCACGAACTCCGGTCCCAACGCCCCGCGGAAGAACGGGTCCTCCTGCAACGCAAATACCGCCTCTCGCAAGCTCTTCGGCAGCAGCGCCGCCTTGGTCTCGTAGGGCGTATCCGCGGACGGGCTCGGATTGAGCTTGCGGTCGACGCCGTCGAGGCCGGAGAGAATTTGCGAGGCCATGTAGAGATAGGGATTGGCCGCGGGTTCGCCGATGCGGTTTTCCAGCCGCGTCGCGGCGTCGTTGGGTCCGCCTAGCACGCGGATCATGACGCCGCGGTTGTCGCGACCCCAGATCGCGCGATCCGGCGCCAGCGAATAGGAGCGGTAACGCTTGTAGCCGTTGATGGTCGGCGTCGTGAACACGGTGGATGCGCGCGCGTGCTCCAGAAGCCCCGCGAGATAGTGCTTGGCGAACGGGCTCAGCGTCTCGCCGCCATCCTTCGCCATGAACGCATTCTCGCCGTTCGCGCGCGATACCAGCGATTGATGCAGGTGCCAGCCGGAGGCAAACACGTTGGGCAGTTTCGGTCGGCACATGAAGGTCGCGTGATAGCCGTGGCGGCGGGCGATCTGCTTCACTGCCGAGCGGAACAGCACCATGTTGTCGGCGGGCACCAGCCCTCTTGTAGGCTGGAAGGTGAATTCGCACTGGCTGGGCCCGAACTCGACCTCGACCGATCGCAAGGGAAGGCCGAGCGCCAGCACGTCGCGGCGGATGATTTCCAGCGCCGGCTCCATCTGGTCGTAGCGCTGCTCGGTCAGGTATTGATAGCCGTGCGAGAGCAGGCTGACCGAGGGCGGCCGTCCGGGCTGGCCGGCGTCCTCCGGTGCCATATGCGCATCGTCGAGCTTGAAGAGGTGGAATTCGACCTCGAGCCCCGCGACGAAATCGTAGCCGCGCTCGCCGAGTTGATCGATCACCTTGCGATAGAGGTGGCGGGTAGCGAACGGCACGGGACGGCCGTCGTTGAAATAGAGATCGCAGAGCAGAAAGCCTGTTGCCGGCGCCCAGGGCAGCACGCGGAAGGTCGTCGGATCCGCCACCATCAAGACGTCGGCGGCGCCTTCCATCTCCTTCATGCCGAAGCCGCCGCCTGACGTGAAGACCGGAAACACCGTCTTGTGCGAGGTGTCCTTGGCGAGCATCGTGGTGGTGATGGAGCAGCCGCTTTCGATCGAGGCGATCGCTTCGCTCGCGACCAGCGTCTTGCCGCGCAGGATGCCATGCTGGTCGGGGAAAGACAGGCGGACGACTTCGAGGTTTTTCTCCTCGACGATTTTGCGCAGGCGGCTGGCCGCCTCGCGTTGTTCTCCAGACCACAGGCCGTGACGTTCGACAAAACTCAACGCTCACTCCCGCGAGTCTGAATTGAAGTATTGGAATAGCGCTATTTCAGCCGTCATTGCGAGCCACCCGGTCGGCGCGTAGCGCCGCCGGATGACAGGCTCCGCGAAGCAATCCATAGTGCCGCAAGCGTCGAAATGGATTGGTTCGTCGCTTCGCTCCTCGCAATGACGGGGAGAGGACATCACTCTGCTGCCGACAAATGCTGAACCTTCCCGGCAATCTCGCGCGGCACCGGTGCGGCCCACGGCGCGCCGCGGCGACGCTTCACGTCGACTTCCATCCAATAGAGCTCCCAGCCCTGGGTTGGCCCGATGCCATCCATGGTGGCGGGGCCCTGAATGCTGCGGGCAGTCGCATCATCCAGGAACAGCATCGGCTTCTCGCCGCCCGCGACCTTCTCGATTTCCTGCCGCAGCAGGCGGCGATATTGCACGATCGCCTTGTCGGATTGGCCGAGATGCTCGTTGGTGCGGTCCTGGATCGGGCCCATCGATTCCACAGCCCATTGGTCATGGACGTTGATGTCGTTGCCCATGCCGGTATAGGTCGCAGTCGCCTGTTCGTGCGGATCGAAGCCGTAATCGTTGCTCTTGTTCTTGCGCGACTTGTAATCCGGCAATTCGTAGAGTTCGAGGCGCTGGTCGCGCATCTTGTTCTTGTCGACCGGTGCCGTGTAGGAGGTGAAGATCGCGTACCAGTAGCAGTTCTCGTCGTCGACGGGCACGTGCCACTGCGTGATCGTCATCTCCGTGCTCATCGGGATGACGAAGCCGTGCGGGAAGAGCTGGTTGGTGACGCGCACATGCGTGCGCTCTTTGTCGATCTCACGCAGCGCGACCAGGCGCAGGCCGTATTCGGTGTGCTCGACATTGATGATCGGGTTGTCGTACTCGCGCAAAATCTTGGTCATCGGCATGTCGCTTCCGGCGGATGCGCCGCGGAACTGCTTGCCGTAGGCGGTCGAGGTATCCTCATCCTCGAAGAAGCGATGCAGGAAGGACGCGTGCGCCGGATCGATGCCGACCTCGAGGGCCTGCAGCCAGTTGCAACTGATGTGGCCCTTGAACGCAAAGGTATGGCTGTCAGGCGCGACGAAACAGTCGATCTCCGGAAACGCCGGCGGCTCGCCCTCGCCGAGGTAAGCCCAGAGGATGCCGCTCTTCTCGATCACGGGATAGGAACGCTGCCGGATGCCCTGGCACAGCTTTGAGCCCTTCGGCTCCGCCGGTGTTTCCAGGCATTGGCCTGATACATCGAACAGCCAGCCATGGAAGGCACAGCGCAGCCCGCCATGTTCCAGCCGTCCGAAAGCGAGGTCGGCGCCGCGATGCGCGCAGTGGCGGTCGATCAGGCCGTAGCGCCCGTGCTCGTCGCGAAACAGCACGAGGTTTTCGCCGAGCAGCTTTACCGGGCGAACCGGCCGCGGCCCCTGCAACTCGTCGACCAGCGCCGCCGGCTGCCAGTACATCCGCATCAGTCTGCCGCAGGGATCCTTGCGCCCGGTGCGGGTGATCAGGTCGTTCTGCTCCTGGCTCATCACGGCGATGTCCTCCGGAGATTTGTTCGCCTATTGAACTTTTGTGCGATTCTAGCGTAAGCTAGGCGTTAGGCAAGCGGATAATGGAGGCAGCGATGCCCAAGCTTAAGCGCGCCGGGGACGCAGACAACCGCGGCGCGACCGATTTCATCGAAAGCCTCGATCGCGGCCTGCGCCTTCTGGAGATGTTCGGCAGCAGCCAACAGCCGATGACGCTGAGCGATCTCGCCAAGGCCGTCGGCCTTCCGCGCGCCACGGCCCGCCGTATCCTGTTCACGCTGGAGCGCGCCGGCTTTGTTGCGACCGACGGCAAGTTGTTCCGCCTGATGCCGCGCGTGCTGATGCTGGCCTCCAGCTATCTGGCGTCCAACCATGTCGTCTCGGTGCTGCAGCCGGCGCTCGACAGACTGTCGAGCGAGGCGCAGGAGATTTCCTCGATGGCGATCCTCGACGGTAACGACGTCGTCTTCATCGCGCGCGCCAGCCCGACGCGGATCTTCTCCGCAGGAATCGATATCGGCTATCGGCTGCCGGCCTTCTGCACCTCGGTCGGTCGCGTATTGCTGTCGCGAATGCCTGACGACGAACTGGCCGCGGCGCTCGATCGGATGGAGTTGACAGCGCTGACGCCGTTCACCGTGACCGACAGGAAGAAGTTGCTGAAGACGATCACCGCCGATCGCGCGCAAGGCTATTCGCTGGTCGATCGCGAAGCCGAGCCGGGATTTCGCTCAGTCTCCGTACCGGTCCGCCGCTACGACGGCACGATCATCGCCGCCGTCAACATGGGCGCGCATGTCGACCGCGTCTCCGCCGAAGAGATGATCGAGCGCTTCCTGCCGCGATTGCAGGAGACGGCGGCTTCGGTGAAGTCGTTGCTGGTGTGACGGGAGCCTCGGCTATCTCCGCCGTCATTGCGAGCGCAGCGAAGCAATCCGTCTATCCCCGAGCGGAGACATGGATTGCTTCGCTGCGCTCGCAATGACGGGGTTGGCCTCTTCGCTTCCTCAGCATCGCGGATGTTTCCGGAGTGCGAGGCGAGCGCGCAACGTCTGCCGCGGCGCCGACATCTGATTAGGCGCGCTATCGCGGCGGCATGCGCTTGAACGCAGCTTCGAGCGTCTCGAAGGTGGCGACGATCTGCGGTGTCACCAGATAATGCAGCGTTGCCGCGACAGTCAGGCCGACGATCGCAGCGATGATCACGTACTGCGTTAGTAGTGCCAGCAGGATCGCGCGCAGCCGGCGTCGCCGGATTTTCGGCGGTCTGGCGGCAGCGAGGTCGCCGTCTTCGCCTTCAAGCGTGCTCATGCAGTCATACCAGACACGGCTGCGCTCAATATTCGTTCAGGAGCTGATCGAGCCGCGACTTCAGCCGGCGGTTGGCCCGCTCGCTGGCGCGGAGCTTGCGCGCCCAGTCCAGCGTTACGACGCTGCCGGTCTCGTGCTCTTCGCAGAACACCAGGCCCGCCGTGTTGCGATCGCGCCAGACCAGGCGGGCCAGGCAGGAAAGCCCTCTGCGCACGACTTCGAAATCGACGCGGTCGGGCAGCATGGCCGAATTCTCGAATTCGATCTTCGCGCCGCGCGGGCTGAAATTGCGCACGACGCAGTCGAGCGTCGAATTGCGGGCATTGAAGGCGATCATTCCGCCGTAATAGACGCGGTTTCTGTGATGTTGACGGCGCTCCAGCATTATTCCTCTCCATTCGATTAACGGATTGGTAACACAATTGGAGGGTGCATGGCTGCGCCCGTTCGCACGAAACTTGCGTGGTGGTTAATGGTGGCGGGCCACAACCGATGCGCGCGCACGGCCGCGCAGGTGAAACTCAAGCCTTTGTAGATGGCATTAAAGCCGTGAGATCAGGAGACCGCGCTGCGCAGGCCAAAGGCGTGCTTGTCATGCAGCACCGGCGCTACCGCATCGCTCAGCCGTGCCGCCGCTGCCTCTACCGAGAGCCCTGCGGTGTCGACCACGGCGGAGGCGCGGGCGTAGAGGGGTTCGCGGCTGACGAGGATGTTGCGCAATTCCGCCATGGCCGAGCGATCGTCCGCCATCGGGCGCAAATCGCCCTGGCCGCGGACGCGGGCCATGTGCTCTTCCGGATCGGCCTTGATCCAGATCGTGTAGAACGACGACAGGATGAGATCGAAGGTCAGCGGCTCGGAGACGATGCCGCCGCCGGTTGCCAGCACCATCAACTCCTTGCGCGCCAGCAATTGCGAAAGCGCCGCCTGCTCCATGCGGCGAAAACCTTCCTGGCCGTAGAGCGCGATGATCTCGGCGACCGAGAGGCCGTTCTGCGCCTCGACCTCCTTGTTGAGCTCGACGAACTTCCAGCCGATCTTCTTTGCCAGCATTCTTCCGAGCGTCGATTTGCCGGCGCCGCGGAGGCCGATCAGGGCAATGCCGGCGAATGAGATGCGCCGCTGCGCCGCCGCTGCGCCGCCGGCCAGCGCGTCCTTGGCCTGCGCGATCTGCGCCGGCGTCGCCTTGCGCAGGAGGTCGCGAATGACGGCCCAATCCGGCGTCGGTTCGGCGGACGGAATGAGATCTTCGAGATGCGCGCCCATCGCGTTCGACACGCGCCGCAGCAGCACGATCGAGACATTGCCCTTGCCGCTTTCGAGCTGGGCGATGTAGCGCTCGGAAATCCCTGAAACCTTGGCGAGCACTTTTCGCGACATGCCGCGAAGGGCGCGCATGGTGCGCACACGCTGGCCAAGCTGCTCGAGAAAGCCGGATTCGGGGTCGCTGGCCTCGGTCATTGCCCTCGTTCGGCGCTGCCAGGGTGGGAGGTATTTCGGAAACATAATGCCGATGAGGATTGACAGCAAGCGCCGCCAATGTCTTTGTATGAATTATAATTCTTAAAAATCAGGGGAGAACGTCGTGAGCGGCACGTCCGGTTCGTACAATGCGGTGACCTGGCTGCTCGACCGCAATGTCGATGAGGGCCGCGGCGCCAAGATCGCCTTCACCGATACTGTCTCCGAACTCACCTATGGCGAGCTGCAGCGGCAGACCCGCCGCGTCGCCAACATGCTGCGACGGCTCGGCGTCCGCCGCGAAGAGCGCGTGGCGATGATCATGCTGGATACGGTGGATTTTCCCGCCGTCTTTCTCGGCGCGATCCGCGCCGGCATCGTGCCGGTGCCGCTCAACACGCTGCTGACCGCAGAGCAATACGCTTACATCCTCACGGATTGCCGCGCGCGCGTGCTGTTTATTTCCGAAGCGCTGCTGCCCGTGGTGAAGGACATCATCGGGCGCATGCCCGACCTCGAACACGTCATTGTGTCAGGCAAGGACGCGCACGGCTACAAGAAGCTCTCCGACGAGCTGGCGCGCGAGAGCGATTCATTCGCCACCGCTGCGACGCATCCCGACGAGCCGGCCTTCTGGCTCTATTCGTCGGGTTCGACCGGCATGCCCAAGGGCGTGCGCCACCTGCACTCCAATCTCGCCGCGACAGCGGAGACCTACGCCAAACAGGTGCTCGGCATTCGCGAGGACGATCTCTGTCTTTCGGCAGCAAAACTGTTCTTCGCCTATGGCCTCGGCAACGCGCTGACTTTCCCGATGTCGGTCGGCGCGTCGACGGTCTTGCACACCGATCGGCCAACACCGGCTGCGATGTTTGCGCTGATCAACAAGTACAACCCGACCATTTTCTACGGCGTGCCCACCTTGTTCGCTGCGATGCTCAATGACGAGTCGCTGAAGGACGCGCGCGCCGGCAATCGCCTGCGTATCTGCACCTCCGCCGGCGAGGCGCTGCCGGAATCGGTCGGCCACGCCTGGAAGGCGCGCTTCGGCGTCGACATTCTCGACGGTGTCGGCTCAACCGAGCTGTTGCACATCTTCCTCTCCAACGCGCCCGGCGACATCAAATACGGCTCATCGGGACGTCCGGTGCCCGGCTACAAGGTGCGGCTGGTCAATGAAGCCGGTAACGAGGTGGCTGATGGCGAGGTCGGCGAACTTCTGGTCGATGCGCCCTCGGCGGGCGAGGGCTACTGGAATCAGCGCGCCAAGAGCCGCTCGACTTTTGAGGGCCATTGGACGCGCACCGGCGACAAATACATCCGCGACGCCGATGGCCGTTACACCTTCTGCGGCCGCAGCGACGACATGTTCAAGGTCTCCGGCATCTGGGTCTCGCCGTTCGAGGTCGAAAGCGCGCTGATCACCCATCCGGCCGTGCTTGAGGCTGCCGTGGTGCCCGAGGCCGATCCGGAAGGATTGCTGAAGCCGAAGGCCTTCGTCGTGCTGCGCGCCGGCGCCAAGAGCGATGATCTGCATGAGGTGCTCAAGGAGCACGTCAAGCAGAAGATCGGCCCTTGGAAATATCCGCGCTGGATCGATGTGGTCGATAGTCTGCCGAAGACGGCGACCGGGAAGATTCAGCGGTTCAAGTTGCGGGATAGCGAGACGGCGAAGTCATGATGGGTGCGTTGAGTGAAGCGCTGAGTGTTGCCGCAAGCGACGGCCGTTCCCTCCCCC
>NZ_JAGKJK010000025.1 GCF_020329435.1 Bradyrhizobium hereditatis
CCGCGGTGAGTGATCACGCCGAGCTCGATCCGCCCGTAGCTGACGGTCCAGCATCCCGCGTCGTCTTCGGCCAGGCCGACCGGCTCGCCGACGAGAGCCTCGTTGATGTAGATCGTGCTGCCGTTCCACTTGATCTCGCCGTTGTGACGCACGCGCCGGACGCGGTGGTCGACGCCATAGCCGGGCTCGCGCAGCACGCCGTCGTAGCGACGCGGAGAAGCTGCATAGCGATCGGCCGGCGTGGCGTTGTCGAGCGCCTGGTGCGGACGCTGTTCGTTGTAAAGACGTTGGAACGCCTGCAGGCGCTTGATCTGCTCGCGCAGGGTTCGTGCCGGCGGATTGGCCGTGTCCTGCAACAATGTCAGATGCATCCGTTCATGCCGCCCGTTCTGCTGCGGCTTGCCCGGTGCAATGCGTTCCGGCGTGACCCCCGCCTTGATCAGCTTCACCGACAGCCTCGACAGCCCACCCGCGCCGCGTGAGGCGAACGGCGAGCCATTGTCGGAGCGCAGATAAAGCGGCAGGCCAAACTCGCGGAATGCCGCATCGAGGATCGGCCACACATGCTCGGTGTCGGTGCGTGCCAGCGCCTGGCAGCGCAACAGATAGCGGCTGCAGGCGTCGCTGAGCGTCAGCGGTTCGCAACGGCTGCCGTCGCCGGTCAAAAACCAGCCCTTGAAGTCGATGCACCAGACGTCGTTGGCAGCCCCACAATGCGCAAACGGCGCGCTCGAGGGCGGGCTGCGCCGCCGCAGCTTGCGCTTGACCGTCAATCCTTCGCGATCGAACAAGGCGCCGATCGTGCTCGCTACCGGCCAACCCTTGGAAGGATGGCGCCGTTCCAGATAGGCGCGCACCTTCACAGGTCCCCAGCTCGGATGCGCCTGCCGCACGGCAAGGCACTGCTCAAGAACATCCTCGGCAATCGCGTGTGGATGATGATGCGGGGCGCGCGTGCGATCCGACAGGCCCGCGATGCCCTCTTCCTCATAACGTTCGAGCCACTTGTAGCCGGTCTTCCGGCTCACCGCGAACCGCCGGCAAATCGCTGCAAACGACTCCTGCCGCTCCTCAACCGCCATCACAAAGCGCATCCGCTCTTCCACGGCACAGGTTCCCCCAAGTCCCATCGGCAAGGCCCTCCTTGCCGATCAGTTGACCTGTTACCCATGTCGTCGGTCTATTCTGTCACCCATGTAGCCGGTTAGGACCTGCAACTCATCCCCGGTCACGCGGCGATACGCTTCGAGATAGCGCTGGCTCGTCGCCTCCACCACGCTGTCGGGCAGCGGCGGCGGTGGGGCGTCGCCGTTCCAACGACCGGCCTTTCGTTCGGCGTCGAGATAATCGCGCAGCGGCTGCTTGTCGAAGGAGGGCTGCGGTCGGCCGGGTTTGTAGACGTCGGCGGCCCAGAACCGCGAGGAGTCCGGCGTCATCACCTCATCGATCAGGATAATGCGGTCGTCCGCCGCGCGGCCAAACTCGAATTTCGTGTCGGCGATGATGATGCCGTGATGACGGGCGATCCGCTCACCGAAATTATAGACGGTGCGTGCCATGCTCTCGAGCTTCTCGGCGACATTGTCGCCCACGATCTCGCGTACCCGCGCCACAGTGATGTTCTCGTCATGGCCGGTCTCGGCCTTGGTCGCCGGGCTGAAGATCGGCACATCCAGCTTCTCGCTTTCGACCAGTCCGGGCTTGAGCTGCTCGCCGGCAAGCGTGCCTGATGCGGCATACTCCTTCCAGGCGGAGCCCGAGATATAGCCGCGGATCACGCATTCCACCGGAAAGACGGTGGTCCGCTTGCACAGCATCGCGCGGCCGAGAATGTCGGCGCGATGATCCTTCAGTGCGGGCACCTTGCGGATGATCTCGTCAGCATCGGCGCTGATCATGTGATGCGGCACTACGCCTTCGAGCTGGCGGAACCACCAGGCGCTGATCTGCGTCAGCACCGCGCCCTTCATCGGAATGGTCTCGGCCATCACCACGTCGAACGCGCTGATGCGGTCGGTCGTGAGCAGCAGAACGCGGTCGTGGCCGACGGCATAGATATCGCGCACCTTGCCGCGGCCGATCCGGGGCAGGGGCAGATCGCTGGCGAGCATCGCGTTCATCAGGTCAGGCTTTCGAACAGGCAGCCTCGCGCGGGCGCGAAGATGCAATGAGTAGGCGGAGCAATAGCTCACTCCGGCAGCGGAATGAACTCATGTTCTTGCGGAACGGCGGCAAACCGGCCGGTTTTCCAGTCCTGTTTGGCCTGCTCGATCCGCTCCTTGCTGGAGGATACGAAATTCCACCAGATGTGGCGCGGCCCTTCCAGGGCGTCGCCGCCGAGAAACATCATCCGCGTCGGCCGCACGGCCTTCACAGTGATGCGGTCGCCGGGCCGGAAGATGAGAAGGCGCGGGCCTTCATAGCGCTCGTTGGCGATTTCGACCTCGCCGTCGACCAGATAGATCGCGCGCTCCTCATGGTCAGGATCGAGCGGCACGGAGGTGGCGGCCTCCGCAGTCACCTCGGTATAGAACCACGGCGAGACCATGCTGACCGGCGATGTCACGCCGAAGCCGCTCCCTGCGATGATGCGGGCCGTGAAGCCGCTCTCCTTGACCGTCGGCAATGCCTCGGCGGCATAGTGCTGGAACGACGGCGCGATTTCCTCGGAGGCCGCGGGCAGCGCGATCCAGCTTTGCAGGCCCAGCATCTTCTGCCCCTGGCGGCGCTGGACGTCGGGGGTGCGCTCGGAATGCGCAATGCCGCGCCCCGCCGTCATCAGGTTCATGGCGCCGGGCTGGATCTCCTGAATGTTGCCTTCGCTGTCGCGGTGCATGATCGAGCCGTCGAACAGGTAGGTGACGGTGGCAAGTCCGATATGCGGATGCGGCCGCACGTCCATGCCCTTGCCAGCCATGAACTGCACCGGTCCGAAATGATCGAAGAAGATGAAGGGGCCGACCATCTGCCGCTTGCCATGCGGCAGCGCGCGCCGCACCGCAAAGCCGTCGCCGAGATCGCGGGTGCGCGGCACGATGATGAGGTCGAGGGCATCGCAGGTTTTGGGATCGCCGAGCACGGGATCGTTGGAGGGCTGCCAGCTCATGGGGGCTCCTTGAAGTTTGCGGCGATTATAGCAGGAATTGCGGGATTGCGTTCAAATGCCTCAGCATGTCGTCCCTGCGAACGCAGGGGCCCATACCCCGTGTCCTATCGTTTGGCAGCAATGGCAGATATCATCTCCAACAGTTAACAACGGTGGTTATGGATCCCTGCATTCGCAGGGACGACGTAGGATGATGAACCGATGATCACACCGCTCAAGCCCGGCGCAAAATTGCTGAAGGTCGATTGCCCTCATTGAGACTGCGCGCCTGATCCTGCGGCCATGGCGCAGCGACGACGTTGCCGCGAATACGGCCATGCTGTCCGATCCCGATGCCGCGTGCTTCATCACGCCCGACGGCAAGGCGATTACGACCGAGATCAGCGGATGGCGTAACGCCGCGGTGATATCGGGGCACTGGGCGCTGCATCGAATCCAGCAACGCGCCTTCGCAAGCCGTCGCGCGGCGATTGGGGGCGAGGAGGGATGGCGAAGTTGATTTATTCGGCAAGATCAATGAAACGTTGGGTGACGTTGCGCGATCGTTGGAGGGGCTGATCGACAGACGTAGTCCGCCGAATGAGGAGATCCGCAAAAGCCAATGCGAGATGTTCCCCTCACCCGTCTCAATCGCGTTTCGTCTACTGCCGACCCAACTGCGTGGCCTTCTCGACGCGATCGAATCTCTCGAGCGACAGGATCGCATCGGCGAGCTGATCGGCGCGGCCGTTCAGCACGGGGCGGGCGAGCGTGAGAAACTTCTGCTGCATTGCCTGTGCGTCCGGAAACGTATCCGGCTCGCCTGAGGGATCGGCATAGAGCCGCTCATGCACCGCCTCGTCGGTGGTGATAGACACGCGCGCCCCAAACGGATGGGTGCGGCCGATCTCGAGCCGATCGTCCTGCACCACATCGAACTTGTCGGCGAGCGCGTTGATTGCGGCATCTCCAAGCCGCTTATAATCATCCCAGCCGAAGCTGCCCTGATCGAGCGCCAGCGCGCCGGTGAAGAACATGGAGAACTGCCCGCCGACGATCGAGGTCGGATGTCGCTTGGTGGCGGCATCGCCCGTCAGCGTGATGCCGTTGCGATGCAGTCCGATCTCGACCCGCTTGATCTGGTCCGGTGTCAGGTTGTGCTCGCGCCGCATCGCGATCAGCGCATCGAGTGCGGCATGGGTATAGCGGCAACTCGGATAGGGTTTGACGCCGATTTTCAGCGTCTCATAGGTCTTGCCGAGGCCTGCGGTTGCCTTGTCGGGATGGGCATCATCGCTATAGCCGACGAGCAGGCCATGCTTGCCCTCGACTGATTCGGTCGAGCCGACGAAATTGTTGCGCGCCAGCGTGGCGGCGATTACGCCGTTCATCGCGGCGGCGCCGACCTGATAGCGCTTGTTCCAGGCGCCATTGACCAGGAACTGCAGCGAGCCCGCGGCCTGGCTGCCGGAAACGCCGAAAGCGGAGATGAGTTGATCCCTGGAGAGGCCGAACAGTTTGCCGGCGGCTGCCGCTGCACCATAAGTTCCTGCCGTCGCGGTGGGGTGGAAGCCGCGCGCATAATGTGAGGTTGGATCGAGGGCGTTGCCGAGCCGGCAACACACCTCGTAGCCGGCCACGATCGCGGTCAGCACGTCGCGTCCCGATGCACCGACCATTTCACCGACCGCAAACGCCGCTGGCACCACGGGCGCACTCGGATGCAGCGAGGAGTCCGCATGCGTGTCGTCGAAATCAAGGGAATGGCCGAGCGCGCCGTTGAGCAGCGCGGCGACCGCGGGCGTCCAGGTCTTGGAATCGCCGAACACCGTGGCCTCGCCTTTGCCGTCCAGCGCCAGTGCTTCCAACATCTTGAGCAGTGAGGGGGTGGATTCCGCGTCACGCCGCGCCCGGATCGTGCTGCCGAGGAAATCGAGCGTCAGGACCTTGGCGCGCTCCAGCACCTCCGGCGGAATGTCGGCAAACTTCAGGTCGGCGACATAGGCGGCGAGCGTTGCGGTTTCCTGGGCCATCGTGTTTCCTCGTTTTGCCGGGAGGGTAGGCGGAGCGAATTGACCTTTCAAGGCGCCTTCCCGTCGCGGACCTGCCGTGCCTCGTCTAGCACAGGCGCGGCGTGCAGTTTCTGGAATGCGGCGCATGATGGCCTTCGCAAAACGCATGCTTGGATCGCTCCACGGCTACAAGGCGCAACTCGCGCTTGCGGTCAGGCTCGCGATTGCCGCGGTCGCCGCCTATGCGATCGCCAGAGCGCTGCATCTGATGTTGCCATTATGGGCGGTGCTGACCTCCCTCATCGTCACCCAGATGAGCGTCGGCCGCTCGCTGAAGGCAACGCGCGATTACATGCTCGGCACGATCGGCGGCGCGGCCTATGGCGGTGCGATTGCGATACTGATCCCGCATTCCGGCGAGGGTGGATTGCTGGCGCTGCTGGTGCTCGCGGTTGCGCCGCTGGCGTTCATTGGCGCCATCAATCCCAGCCTGAGCGCCGCCACGGTAACGGCCGTGATCGTATTGCTGGTTCCGGCGATGAACCATGCCAATCCCGTGGACTCCACAATCGACCGGCTCTTTGAAGTCACCGTCGGCGCGCTCACCGGGCTTGTGGTCTCATTCCTCGTATTACCGTCGCGCGCGATCAGCCAGATCCGCATCAATTCGGCTCAGATTCTGGAACTGCTGGCTGCCGCCTTTGCCGAATTGCTCGCCGGGCTGACGCGCGGGCTCGACAATGACGCCCTGCACCGTATCCAGGGTGGTCTCGGCACGGCGCTGGCCAACCTCCACGTTATGGGCCTGGAAGCCGAGCGCGAGCGCGCGGCGTACCTGTCTTCGGGCCCGGATACCGGGCCCTTGCTGCGCACCATCCAGCGCTTGCGCCATGATGTTGTCATGATCGGCCGCGCCAGCGTCGTGCCGCTGCCGGCAAATGTGCAGGCAAGGCTGGCGCGACCGCTCGCCGATGTCAGCAAGGCGATCGTCGACTATATGCGATCGGCAGCCGCATCCCTGCGAAACGGCAGCGGTGCCGTTGACATCCGGCCAGTCGAGGCGGCGCTACAGGCCTATGCTGCGGAGGTCGCTGCAATACGGACCGAAGGTTTGATCCGCGGCGTGCCCGTCGATGTCGCGGAACGGTTCTTCGCACTTGGATTTTCGCTGGAACAAATGCGCCAGAATCTGAACGATCTGGATCGCTGCCGCGCCGACTGGGGCGAGAAGCCGGCTGGGGCGAAGGTCTAGAGCCCGATCTCGATTAAATCAGAGTCGGGGCCCGGATCCGGGTGTGCCAGGCCTTTAGGTCGCAACCTGGCGCAGCAACGCCGGCAAAATCAGCCGGTGAAATGGCATGATGATCGCGAGATAAGTCCGGCCGAGCCAATTGTGTGTCTTGACCAGCGTGGTGGCAGTGACCTGCTTGACACCGTTCGGCGTGGTCACATCCACCACGACGCGAAAGTCGAGATGGCGATCGTTGAAGCCGGCGATGAGGCGATCGGGCGTCTCGCTCACCACCGGAAAGATCCCGATCATGTCGCGAGGCGCGTTACGACTAGAGCCCGACGTTTTCAGTCCGAGCGGCGCGACCAGCAAATTGCGCAGCGACAGTAGCGCCTCGGCCCATCGCGGCTGCCGCGCCATCATGCGCTCCGCGGCGCGGCGGGCGTCGAGATCTGGGTCGCTGATTTCGATACAGAAGGCGTCAGCGAATTGCGCGCCGGCGAGCAACGCATCGGCATCGACGGCAGGTGTAACCTCGCGGACGGTCATGGAGGCGCCATTCTGCTCGCCAGCAGCCGGAACCGCAAGATGAGCAGAGTGGCGAAGACAAAGGTGCCGATCGACAATCCGACCCAGACGCCGCTCGCGCCAAGCGATGTCCAGAACGCGAGTGCGCAGGCGGAAGTAAATCCGATCAGCCAATAGCTGAAGGTGGCGAATAGCAGCGGTACGCGCGTGTCATTCATTCCGCGCAGCGCACCGGCGGCGATGGTTTGGATACCGTCTGCGACAAAGAAGGTGGAGCCAATCAGGAGCAGCGTTGCCGTCAGCGTCGCGGTCGCGTCGACGGCTTCGCCGAGGAATAGCTCGGCAATCAGGAACCGCCCAAGGATCACGGCGAGCGTCATCGTGGCCATGAACGTCGCGCCGAGAAGTATCGCCACATAACCTGCGCGCCTGACAGCGTCGCTGTCGCGGCGCCCGACCGCATGACCGACGCGCACGGTCGCTGCCATACTGATTCCGAACGGCACCATGAAAAGGATGGCTGCGATCTGGAGTGCAATCTGGTGCGCTGCGAGTGCTGTGGTGCTGATCAGACCCATCAGCAGGCCGGCCGCGCCGAACAGGCCGTATTCCAGCAGAAACGCCAGCGAGATCGGCGCGCCGACGATCGCGAGTTTCGCCATTAACGGCCAGTCGATGCGCCAGATGTTGCCGAGCACGTGATATTTCCGGAACGGCTGGCGCAGCGCGGTGAACCACAGCCCGGCGAGAAACGTACCGAGATTGACCATGCTGGTCGCAAGGCCCGCGCCGAACAGTCCGAGTTCGGGCAGGCCCCATTTGCCATAGAGCAGCAGATAGACCAGCAGCGCGTTCGCCGGGATCGCGGCCAGCGTGATCCAAAGCACCGGCTCGGGCCGGTTTACCGCGCTCATGAAGCCGCGGATCGCGATAAACCACAGCGCCGGCAGGATGCCCCAGGCAAGTCCGAACAGGTACTGCTGCGCGAGCCCCGCGGCGGTCGGCGCTTGGCCGAGCGCGATCAGGATCGCCTCGCCGCGGAATGGCCGTGCCATCAGCGGCAGTGCGATCAACAGCGCCGCCCACAAGCCGACGCGCAATGCGCGCCGCACCATGCGCGGATCGCGAGCGCCGAAAGCCTGCGCCGCCAGCGGCGCTACGGCTGATACCAGCCCCATGCCAAACGTGAAGGTGACGAAGAACACCGTATGGGCGAGTGCCGCCGCAGCCACGGTTTCGCTGCCGAGCCGACCGATGAACGCCAGATCGGTCGTCATCATCGCGATTTGTCCGAGCTGCGTCAGTGCGAGCGGCACGGCGAGCTTCAGCGTCTCGGCGAGCTCAATCGCGAGGTGACGGCCGGGGACAGCCGCAGAAGAGCGCGGCGCAACGGCTGCGCGTTCAATCTTGTCCAGCGAGGTCATCGCAACAGCCTAGAGCATGATCGGTTCCGATTGAATCAGAACCGATCAAGTTCAAATTCATTTCTTCTTGACGCGTTTTCCATACGCGAACCCGCATCTACCCACGAACAAGCCGAGGGCTTGCTTCGTTCGCAAACGCTATAGCACCGCTGAGGGTCGAAAAAGTGACGCTGCGTAGGGTCGGTCAACCGATTCGCGCCGGCACGCGTGTGATCTTCGCGCCGAGCGCGTTGAGCCGCTCCTCGATACGCTCATAGCCGCGCTCGATCTGGTCGGCATTGTTGATGGTCGAAGTGCCTTCGGCGGCGACCGCCGCCAGCAGCATGGCCATGCCGGCGCGGATGTCCGGCGAGGTCATTGGCGCGCCGCGCAGCCGGCTCGGGCCGGCGACGATGGCGCGATGCGGATCGCACAGCACGATGCGGGCGCCCATTGAGATCAGCTTGTCGACGAAGAACATTCGCGACTCGAACATCTTCTCGAACATCAGGATCACGCCGTCGCACTGCGTCGCGGTGACGATCGCAATCGACATCAAATCGGCCGGGAAGGCAGGCCACGGCTGATCCTCCAGCTTCGGCACGTGACCGCCGAAATCATCGTGGATCTTCATGGTCTGCCCGGAGGGCACGATGAGGTCGTCGCCCTCGACGCCGCAGACGATGCCGAGCCGCTCAAACCCCATCCGGATCGAGCGCAGATGCTCGACGCCGGCCTTCGCGATGCGCAATGGCGAGCGCGTCACCGCGGCAAGCCCGATCAGGGAGCCTACCTCGATATGGTCGGGCTGGATCGAATAGCTGGTGCCGCCGAGCGTCGCCGGGCCATGCACGATGATGGTGTTGGTGCCGATGCCCTCGATCTTCGCGCCGAGCGCGACCAGGAAATGCGCGAGGTCCTGCACATGCGGCTCGGAGGCGGCGTTGCGCAAATAAGTGGTGCCGTGGGCGGCGACCGCCGCAACCAGCGCGTTTTCGGTGGCGGTGACGCTGGGCTCGTCGAGGAACACGTCGGCGCCGTTCAGGCGCGATGCGCGGAATTCCAGCCGGTGAGTGGCGGTGACGGTGGCGCCGAGCTGCTCGAAAGCGAGGAAATGCGTGTCGAGACGCCGGCGCCCGATGACGTCGCCGCCAGGCGGCGGCAGCGCCACCTCGCCGCAGCGGGCGAGTAGCGGCCCGGCCAGCAGGATCGAGGCGCGGATCCGTGCGCAGAGTTCGGGATCGAGATCGGCGGCGCGAACATCCCTGGCGTGGATCGTCAGCGTATTGCGCTCCTTCCATTCGGCCGCGGCTCCGACCGAGCGGATCAATTCGACCAGCGTCTCTGTATCGCGGATGCGTGGTACGTTTTGCAGCGTCACCGGATGCTCGGTGAGCAGGGCAGCGGCGATGATCGGCAACGCAGAATTCTTGTTGCCGGACGGCTCGATCGTGCCCGCAAGCCGGTGGCCGCCTTCAACGATGTATTGGATGGGCCCCACGCGTTCCTCGCCTCACACGTCGACGTTGGCGCTGAGCGAATTATCCTGGATGAATTCGCGGCGCGGCTCGACCACGTCACCCATCAGCTTGGTGAAGATGTCGTCGGCCTCGTCGACCTCTTTGATCTTCACCTGCAGCAGCGAACGCTCGTTCACGTCGAGCGTGGTTTCCCAGAGCTGGTCCGGATTCATTTCACCGAGACCTTTGTAGCGCTGGAGTGCGACGCCCTTGCGGGCGGCTTCCGTCACGGCCTCGAACAGATCGACGGGGCCGTAAATTGTCGTCTCGGTATCCTTGCGGCGGAGTTTGCCGGGACGCGCATAAACGTCCTGCAACTTCTCCCGGTATTCGTGCAGCTTGCGCGCATCGGCCGAGCCAAGGAAGGCATCATCGATGATGGCGACATCTTTCACGCCGCGCACCGTGCGCTCGAATACAAAGCCCTGGCCTTCCTCGAAATGTCCGCTCCAGCCGCGCTCGACTTCCTCGGCCTGAACGTCGAGCCGCCGGGTCATGTACTCTGCGGCGGCGGCGGCGTTCTCCGGATTGGTGTAGATATCCCTGCCAAACAGGCCTGCGACGGCGGCCTGTTCAACAACTTTTCGATTGTAGCGGCTGTGCAAGTTGCGCAGCACACTTCGGATCACGCGGGCGTCTTCTACCAAAGAGAGCAGATCGCGGCCGGCGCGATCGTCGCCGGTGCCGGGCTTGAATACGCATTCGTCAAGGCCGACCGAGATCAGATAATCTTCCAGCGCGCGCTCGTCCTTCAGGTACTGCTCCGACTTGCCGCGCGTCACTTTATAGAGCGGCGGCTGCGCAATGTAGAGGTGGCCGCGGTCGATCAGTTCGCGCATCTGCCGGTAGAAGAAGGTCAATAGCAGCGTGCGGATATGGGCGCCGTCGACGTCGGCGTCCGTCATCACGATGATCTTGTGGTAACGCAGCTTGTCGGCGGAGAAATCGTCGCTGATGCCGGTGCCGAGCGCGGTGATCAGCGTGCCGATCTGCTCGCTAGACAGCATCTTGTCGGTGCGCACGCGCTCGACGTTGAGGATCTTGCCGCGCAGCGGCAGCACGGCCTGGAATTCGCGGTTGCGGCCCTGCTTGGCGCTGCCGCCTGCCGAGTCGCCCTCGACGATGAACAGTTCCGACTTGGCCGGATCTTTTTCCTGACAGTCGGCGAGCTTGCCGGGCAGCGAAGAGACGCTGAGCGGGCTCTTGCGCGTCAGCTCGCGCGCCTTGCGGGCGGCTTCGCGCGCGGCGGCCGCCTGGATCACCTTGCCAACGATCACCTTCGCTTCGGTCGGATGCTCTTCGAACCACGCTGCCAACGCCTCGTTGAGCACGTTCTCGACTACCGGGCGCACTTCCGAGGACACCAGCTTGTCCTTAGTCTGCGACGAAAACTTCGGGTCCGGCACCTTCACCGACAGCACGGCGGTGAGACCTTCGCGGCAATCGTCGCCGGTCAGCGCGATCTTTTCCTTCTTCGCATTGGCCTCGGCATAGCCGTTGACCTGGCGCGTCAGCGCGCCGCGGAAGCCGGCGAGATGGGTGCCGCCGTCGCGCTGCGGGATGTTATTGGTGAAGCACAGCACATTTTCATGGTAGCTGTCGTTCCACCACAGTGCGGCCTCGACCCCGATGCCGTTGGCTTCCGATCGCACCATGATCGGCGCGGGCACGATCGCCTTCTTGTTGCGGTCGAGATATTTGACGAACTCCTCGACGCCGCCGTCGTAGCGCATCTCCTCGCGCTTCTCGACGGCGTGACGCATGTCGGAGAGGATAATGTGAACGCCGGAATTCAGGAATGCGAGCTCGCGCAACCGGTGTTCCAGCGTCGCGAAATCATACTCGATATTCTTGAAGGTCTCGGGCGAGGCAAGGAAGGTGACCTCGGTGCCGCGCTTGCCCTTGGCCTCACCGACCACCTTCAGCGGCGCTAGCGAATCGCCGTGGGCGAACTGGACGAAATGTTCCTTGTCGTCGCGCCACACCCGTAGCTTCAGCGAGCTCGACAGCGCGTTGACAACGGAGACGCCGACGCCATGCAGGCCGCCGGAAACCTTGTAGGAGTTCTGGTCGAACTTTCCGCCGGCGTGGAGCTGGGTCATGATGACCTCGGCGGCGGAGATGCCTTCGCCCTTATGGATGTCGACGGGAATGCCGCGGCCGTCGTCGCGCACGGTCACGGAATTGTCTGCGTTCAGGATCACTTCGACGCGCGTGGCGTGGCCGGCGAGCGCCTCGTCGATCGCGTTGTCGACGACTTCGTAGACCATGTGATGCAGGCCGGAACCGTCATCGGTGTCGCCGATATACATGCCCGGCCGCTTGCGTACGGCGTCGAGGCCCTTCAGCACCCGGATCGATTCCGCACCATATTCGATGGCAATGGGATGCTCAGTTTCGGCAGGGGTCTGCCGGGCAGGTTCTGTCATGTGAGGCCTTCGAGGATGTCCCGAATCAGCTGCGCAATATGAGGCGCTGATTGATCTATTTGTGCCATGAAAGAGGCATCGCGCCTAGCGCAATCTCTCCTTCAGCAAGTCTTTGAATAACTAGTGATTTTTTACCCTTTTTCAAGGTGTTCAAGGGCCGATTCCGCAGGCCTCGAAAAGCGCGATTCGAGCCATGATTCCAAGGCTCCGACAGACCGATTTTTCAGGGTTCGCGCGGCTGGAAATGGCAGACGCGCGCAGACCTGCTAGAGAGAGGAAGCGCGGCAGCCTGTGGTCGTTGTCCGCCGTTCGTCGCGATCCCGGGTTAGCTCTTCATTGTCTTCGCCTTCAACAAAATATCGGCCTGACGTCGACGGCCTGCGGGCCATCGCAGTGATGCTGGTCCTGAATTTCCACGCGTTTCCGGACGCCATGCCGGGCGGCTTTATCGGCGTCGACGTGTTCTTCGTGATTTCGGGATTTCTGATCACGGGCATCATCGCTCGCGAACTGGAACTCGGCCGTTTCAGCCTGGTCGAATTCTACAATCGGCGCATCAGGCGCATTTTCCCCGCGCTGATCGTGGTGCTCGGCGCGACATTGGTGCTGGGTTGGCTCTGGATGCTGCCGTCTGCCTTTGCCCAGCTCGGCAGCGATACGTTTGCCAGCGCCGCATTCCTTGCCAACATCGCGCTGCTGCTGCAGGCCGGTTATTTCGACGTCGAAGCGGCCAAGAAGCCGCTGCTGCATCTGTGGTCGCTCGGCATTGAGGAACAGTTTTATCTGTTCTGGCCGCTGCTCCTGATGCTCGCGGCGCGGCTGCGCATGAGCATTGTTGCGATGGCTGCCGTGCTCGGCGTCGGGTCTTTCCTGCTCAACGTCGCGCTGATCGGCTCAAATCCGGTCGCGACCTTCTATCTGCCGGTCACGCGGGCGTTTGAACTGCTGGCTGGCGCAGTGCTGGCCTGCGGCTGGATCAACGTCAGTCATTCCAGCGTGGGGAGCAATCGGCGCGCCTTTCTCGGCGTGGCGCTGATCGCTGTGGCGGCCATTGTTCTCGACGGCCAGCGCGCCTTTCCGGGCTGGTGGGCGCTGCTGCCGGTCGCCGGCACCGCGCTGCTGCTGTCTGCGCCGGCGGCGTGGGTAAACCGCGTGGTGCTGGCAAGCCCGCCCTTGGTGTGGATCGGACTGATCAGCTATCCGCTCTATCTCTGGCACTGGCCGCTATTGGTGTTCGGCGCGGCCGTCAAATTCGGCCCGCTGACGCTGCCGGAACGGGAAGTAATATTGCTGGCGCTCCTGGCCTGGGCGACCTACCGCTTTGTCGAAACGCCGTTCCGTTTCGGCCTGCCGAGCCGGCGCAAGATGGTGAGCCTCGGCAGCGGCATGGCGATGATCGCGTTCGCCGGCGTTGCCGTTATTTGGGGGCGCGGCTTCGAGTTCCGCTTGCCGCCGGAAATCCGCGCGATGGCCAGCGTGACGACCGACAGCTTCAAATGGCGGTTTCACGAATGCCTGCTCGATCTCAGCCGCGAAACGACGTTCGCCGATACCTGCGTCGAGCGCGATCGGCGTCCGCTGATCCTGATGTGGGGCGATTCAACAGCCGGCGCGCTGCTGCCCGGTCTGCGTCAGGCCCAGAAGGAGCGCAGCTTCGGCATTGCCCAGCTTACCTCCAGTTCCTGCATCCCGGCGCTGAACGCCGACATTGCGGGCACGCCAAATTGCCGCGCCATGAACGACAAGGTCTTTGCGATGGTCCGGCAGATCAGGCCGGACATTGTGTTGCTGCATGGCACCTGGGAAAAACATCTCGACAATGTGGCCGAGACCGTGGCCGCGCTGAAAACGCAGACGAATGCGCGCGTCGTCGTGCTCGGTGGCGTTCCGCTGTGGAAGCGTGGGCTTCCTTCCGAGGTGCTCGGGCATTTCATGCTCCATCGCGCACTGATCCCGCAGCGCTCGCCCATTGGCAAAGCGCCCAGCGCCTATGACGCCCTGATGCGCGCGAGGCTCGAGCCGCTCGGCGCGGAATTCATCTCCGCTTCCGACATCCTTTGCAATGCAGAGGGTTGCCTGACGCGCATTGGTGATGCGGCGGGCGATCTCACCGCGAGCGATCAGGTCCACCTGACCGAAAATGGATCGGTATTCCTGGTCGAATCGATCATCGATCGCTTGCTCGGAGGCGAGGCACCTGCGAGCAAGCCGAAATAGGCGCGGTCAATACATCTGCAGCGGCAGCACGTCGCCGCCGGGGCCGATCATCACGCCCCAAGTGTCGCCGGCGCCGATCTCGATCTGGTTATTGCGTGCCGGCCCGCCGGCGATCTTCAGCGCATATTGGTATTTGCCCGGCGGCAGATCAATCATCGGAGGCCTCGACGGTTGCGGTCCGCCGGCGCCGGCCGCGACCTTGATCGTCTGCTTGTTGATGGAGATCGTGGCGTCGCTCTTGCCGACATTGCCGAACATCAGCTTGGACTGGCCTGGCTTCGGAACGACGTCCGCCTTCGCCGCCGCGGCCGGATATTTCTGCGCGAGATTGACCATCGGCTCGCCGTTCCTGCGGCCGAGTTTCAATGTCGCCGGCCCGTCTGGCGAGGTGAACGCCAATCGCACCTGGTCGGGTTTCGTAATGGCGCCCTCCGTCGTCTCCTGCCAGCCGCGCTTGCCGAGCTCGCTGCGGTAGAAGACGAGAACCGAGTTCAGTTCGGCAGGAATGCTGGCCTCGAGCTCTCGCCGGAGCGGGGCGTCGCTGCCGGGCATTTTGCCGGTGCCGATCGAGGTCATGGTGCGCTGCTTCGGCACCGGCAAGGCCGAATCAGGATCGGGCTCGAGCGCCTCCGCGATGGTCTTGCCTGCCGAAGCGCCGGACGTTTTCGCGCTTTCCGGTGCGTTTGCCATCACCAGCGCCGATCCGTCGGCGCTGACGCGGACCCTGGGACCCATCTGCATCGCAGTGAGCGATAGGGTCTTGCGGCCCTTGGAAAATTCCATCACAGCCATATTGGGCTGGTTGATGATCGACGGCTTTTCCTTCCAGCCTTGCGCGGTGAGAGAGCCGCGGTAGAACGCCGCGACCGTCCTCACGCTGGAGGCGGAATTGAATTCGAGCCGGCCCCCGGCGCCGTCGAACTTCACGTTCTCCGCATTCTCCGGCAGCGGCACCGGCGTTGTGCTGTCGGCGAGTGCACGCAGCGGCGCATCCGACAGATTGGCGGCTTGCGCAACCCGTCGCGCCTCGTCGGCGGCGATCACCTGTTTTGCCATATCAGCGGCGTCCTTCATGAATTTTTCGTCGGCCTCCTTCTTCGCTCGGGCGCGCGCGGCGAGCGCCGCCTCCTTCATCTGCGTCGTGAGGCTGACGAGGGTCAGGTCGTATTTGCGGCTGAGCTTCAGCGTCGCGGTCTGCTCCGGCGAGGAAAAGTTCAGCGTGACATTGTCGGGCGTAACGGTCGCACCGGCTGTCTCTTCCAGCCAGTTGCGGCTTGAGAGTTCGCGGCGATAGAAGGCGAGCGTTGCGGGAAGCTCGGCAATGACGGCGACATCTAGCTGGCGTCGATCGGAATTGGAGCCGCCGAGACTTTTTGCTGTCTTGGTCGGCTTCGGACGCGGCAGGCCGGCCATCTCGGAATCGGCTTCAAGCCCTTGCAGCGCGAACGGCGCGACGCGGATTTCCACGCCGGTCCGGCCGTCGCCCCGGCGCTGCAGAGTCAGCATGACCGGCCGCTGGCGGTAGAAGCCATCGCCATCGGCATGGCTGTAATAGGCGCGGACGCCGTTCTCGACCATCTCGTTGAATTCGGCGCCGGGCCAGCGCGCGGCGACGTCAGCTGCGGTGAGCTGCTTCCATCCGATCGCGGCCATTTCGGTGCGGAAGAAATCCAGCGTTGCCTCGAGTGCAAGCGGCGCAACGCAGCCGAGATAAGGCCGATGCTGATCGAAGACGACGTCGGCCGCATCGGGCGGGAACGGCACATTGGCCGAGATCCGCTCGGAAATGTAGTTCACCACCGACTGGTCAGGTCGGCCAGGGCCCTGCGTGAAGGATACAAGCAGCCCTTGCTGGGCCTTCTTGAAGGTGATCGAACTGCTCTTCTCGTCAAGCGGCCTTAGGAACTGCACCCAGCCGTCGGCAGCGAGCAGCTTCTTGATGGCGGCGGTGGTGACCGGGACCGCCGTCGGAACGACGTAACTGAGATTGTGCGACTGCGCACGGGAAGTATCCTCGAAGGCGCCTTCGAGACGCGGCAGCGTGCGGACGTCGACGATGGCGTTATCGGCTCGCGCGGCAAGCGGGGCGCTGGCGGCGATCAGCAGGAGCAGCGGCAGCAGGCGTTTTCCGGCCGGGACGATCCCGCGCGCGATCTCAGACATTTGCGTCTCCGGTATTTGTCGGCGCCGGCCGCAGGACCGCAAAAGGGCCGCGGCATCATTGACGCCATTTCCGAAAACTAGTCGCCGCGAAGGGGGATTTGGTTCAATCCGGCCCCATCTGCGGGTTCAGGCGCGACGGCGGACCTGGCCGGATTCGACGTCGAAAATCTCGCCGTTCGTGCCGATATCGACGAAGGCCGCGGGATCGGCGCCGGTCATCCAGACCTGCGCGCCGAGATTTGCGAGCTCGTCGAACAGCGCCTTGCGCCGGTTCGGATCGAGATGGGCGACGACTTCATCGAGCAGCAGCAGCGGCACGATGCCGGTCATCTCGGCGACGAGAGTGGCGTGGGCCAGCACGAGGCCGATCAGGAGCGCCTTCTGCTCGCCGGTAGAGGCGTCGCGCGCCGGCATGTTCTTCGGCGCATAGATCACCTGCAGGTCGGTGAGGTGAGGGCCGTCAAGCGTGCGACCGGCGGCAGCGTCGCGCGCGCGGTTGGCGCGCAGGATCTCGCGGTAGCGATCCTCGACGGCGGTGGCGGGCTCGTTGACCAGTGCATTTTCCATCCAGCCGTCGAGCATGATCTCTGCCGAGGGAAATGCGGATGCCGCGCCGCGCTCCCTGAGCATCGCAGCCAGCCTCGTTGCGGTCTGGCCGCGCGTGGCAGCGACTGCGACCGCAAGCTCGGCGGTTTCGCGCTCGATCGCGTCGCACCAATGGTCATCGTAGTTGCGCACTTCGAGGAGGCGGTTGCGCGAACGCAACGAGCGCTCCAGCGCCGAGACGCGGCTGGAATGCTCGCTGTCGATGGCCAGCACCAGGCGGTCGAAGAAACGGCGGCGCTCGGAGGCCGCGCCGAGAAACAGCCCGTCCATCGCCGGCGTCAGCCACACCATGCGCAAGTGGTCGCCGAACGCGCTTGCCGAGCCCACCGGCTCGCGGTCGATCCGGCAGCGCCGGCTGGTGGAAGCCCCGTCCGCGGCCGGTGCGTCGATGCCGGTGCCAAGCGTCGCAAGCCCCAGCGCGCCTTCGACCTCGGCGGCGACCGCCCAGGAGCCGTCGCCCTGGTTGTCGGCGACATCCTCCAGCGTGGCGCGCCGCAAGCCGCGCCCCGGCGACAGAAACGAGATCGCCTCCAGGCAATTGGTCTTGCCGGCGCCGTTCGGCCCCACCAGCACCACGAGGTCGCCCCGCGTCTGCACGCTTCCCGCGCGGTAGTTGCGGAAGTGCGTGAGCGAGAGGCGATGGATGCGAGAGGGGATCATGATACCCTGTCATTGCCGGGCTTGACCCGGCAATCCATCGTCCGCGCTAGCGGACAATATCTTCGTACAAGTCCCGCCAGTCGGGATTGCCCGCGACGATCAGATCGATTTTCCACTCGCGTGACCAATGCTTGATGTTCTTTTCACGCTGAAGCGCTGTCGCAATTGCTTCGTGCGCTTCGAAATATACCAGCGTCTTAACGCCGTATCGCTTCGTAAAGCCGTCCGCCAGACCTTCCCGATGTTCGTACACGCGCCGAACCAGATTGTTCGTTACGCCGACATACAGCGTGCCACCTGGTTTACTGGCGAGGATGTATACCCAATAGGTCATTTGGTTTGATGGATTGCCGGGTCAAGCCCGGCAATGACAGTTGGGGGTCACACCCGCATCGGCATCAGCACGTAGAGCGCGCCCTTGTTGTCCTTGTCCTGCACCAGTGTCGGAGAGCCGGGGTCGGCGAGGCGGAGCACGGCGACTTCGCCTTCGATCTGGGCGGCGATGTCGAGCAGATAGCGCGAGTTGAAGCCGATATCGAGCGCGTCGGAGGCGTACTCGACCTCCAGCTCTTCGGTGGCGCTGCCGGAATCTGGATTGGTTACCGAGAGCACCAGCTTGCCCGAGGACAAAGCGAGCTTCACTGCGCGGCCGCGCTCGCTGGAAATGGTCGAGACGCGGTCGACAGCCGCCTCGAAATCCTTCTTGTCGACGATCAGTTCCTTGTCGTTGTTCTGCGGAATGACGCGGCCGTAGTCCGGGAAGGTGCCGTCGATCAGTTTCGAGGTCAGCACGACGTTGCCGAGGGTGAAGCGGATCTTGCCCTGCGACAGCTCGATCTTGATCTCGGCTTCATTGTCCTCGATCAGCCGCTGCACCTCGCCAACCGTCTTGCGCGGCACGATCACGCCGGGCATGCCGGTGGCGCCGGAGGGCAGCGCCAGATCGATCTGCGCCAGGCGATGGCCGTCGGTCGCCACGCCGCGCAAGGTTGCGGCCTTGGCGCTGCCGGCGGTGTGCAGATAGATGCCGTTGAGGTAGTAGCGGGTCTCTTCGGTCGAGATCGCGAACTGCGTACGATCGATCAGGCGCTTGATTTCGGAGGCGGCGAGCGCGAAGGAATGCGTCATGTCGCCGGCGGCAAGGTCCGGAAAGTCACTTTCGGGCAGGGTCTGCAGCGTGAAACGCGAGCGGCCGGCGCGGATCGCCAGCACCGAGCGGTCGCCGTCGGCTTCCAGCACGATCTGGGCGCCGTCGGGCAGTTTACGGACAATGTCGTAGAACATGTGCGCCGGCACCGTAGTGGAGCCGCCGGTCGCGGTTTCCGCCGCCAGCGTTTCGGTCACCTCGAGGTCGAGGTCAGTCGCCTTCAGCGACAGCCTGGCGTTTTCGGCGCGGACCAGCACGTTGCCGAGGATTGGAATGGTGTTGCGGCGCTCGACCACGCGATGGACGTGACCCAGCGATTTCAGCAGTTGCGCGCGTTCGACGGTGACCTTCATTGCAATACCCGCCAGAGATGGAAAAGCCGGGCGGCCTGGAAAGGCAGCGCCGCGGCATTGGAAACCCGAAAAGCCGGATCAGGATCGGATTTGATCAAACCCCCGGGGGGTCCGCAAGGTGGCGCGGATGGCCGGCCGGTGCAAGGGAGGGGGCGGGGCGTTCCCCATATTTGGCGGAAAAAGGCGGCAGAAAAAAATTCTCCCGCCCCCCAACTCGGGTTTACCCGAGTTGGGCATTAGAATTGTCGAAGTCGGATAAATCCGACTTCGATTGGATTGGGGCGGGAGAGGTTGGGGAGGAGCAAAATCCCGGAGGGGCAGGTCCAGAGGAGTCTTACCCTGTTCCTCTATTGCTGCTCGCGCTATTCCTGCAATTGCCGCTTCAGCGACTCGACCTCTTCGGACAGCGCCGTGTCCCGCGCCACCAGTGCCTCGATCTTGCGCACGGCATGCAGCACAGTGGTGTGGTCGCGTCCGCCGAACCGGCGGCCGATCTCGGGCAGCGAACGCAGGGTCAGCGTCTTAGCCAGATACATCGCGACCTGACGCGGCCGCACCACATTCGCCGTCCGCCGCGAGGACAAGAGATCCGAACGGCTGACGTTGTATTGACGGGCGACGACGCGCTGGATGTCCTCGATCTTGATCCGCTTGGGTTCCTGCGGACGGATCAGGTCGCGCACCTCGCGCTCGGCCATCTCCAGCGTCACCGGCTGGTTGTTAAGCTTGGAGTGAGCGAGCAGGCGGTTGATGGCGCCTTCGAGGTCGCGGCCGTTATGGGTGATGGTGCGGGCCAGATAATCCAGCACGGCTTCCGGCACGTCGAAGCTCGCGTGATGCGCGCGGGCGGCCGCCACGCGCGACTTCAGTATTCCGAGCCGCAGCTCTTCGCCGAGCGAACCCATCTCCACGACGAGGCCGCCGGCCAGCCGCGAGCGCACGCGGTCGTCGAGGCTCTCGAGATCCGACGGCGGACGGTCGGCGGCGATCACCACCTGGCGGCCGGCATCGATCAGGGCGTTCAGCGTGTGGCAGAACTCCGCCTGCGTCGACTTGCCCTGCAGGAACTGCAGATCGTCGATCACGAGCACGTCGATGCCGCGCAGCGCTTCCTTGAACGCCAGCGCCGTCTGCGTTTTCAACGCGGCGACGAAGCCGTACATGAACTTCTCGGCCGTGAGATAGAGCACTTTGCGTTCGCCGCTGGAATTGCCGGCCCATGTCACCGCCTGCAACAGATGAGTTTTGCCGAGGCCGACGCCGGCGTGAATATAGAGAGGGTTGAACATCACGGGATCGCCACGGCGTCCTTCAGCGACTTGGCGCGCCGCCGCGTGGGCCAGCGTGTTGGAGCGGCCGATCACGAAGCTTGCAAAGGTCAGGCGCGGGTCGAGCGGCGAGCCGCCGAGCGCATCATGGCTGGCCGATACCGGCGCCGTCGCGGTCGCGCGCAGCTCAGGCGCGGGCCGGCCGTTGGCCTGCTCGATGCGGCGCTGCTCGGCCGGCGCGGTTGCGTCCTTGGCGGGTGCCGTCGACCGCATCGCAGAGCGCACGGTGAGATCGATCCGGTGCACTTCCGGCATCTCGGCCTGCCAGCAGGTCAGGACGCGGTCAGCGTAATGCGCCTGGATCCAGCTCTTGAGGAAACGCGTTGGCACCGACAGATGCACGGCTTCGTCCTGCACGCCTTCAAGATCCATGCGCGCAAACCAGCTGGTGTAGACGTCCTCGCCCACACTCGTCCGCAACCGTCCCTTCACGCGCGACCAGCGATCCTGTTCCGTATTTGTCATTGCCTGAGAACTTTTCTGAATGAGTAATGTTGCTTTTTGTGAAATCGACTGACCGGCCCCTTGCAGGTTTCCTGCCAGACGAGACCTCGAAGCGGCGCTTTTCAGTCACCAGACAAAGATCAGGCGTTCGGCGGAATCGCCGTTGCTCAGATCAAGGGCTGGATGGAGTGAGAAAGCTACCGTGAGGTCAGTGCGTACTCGACGGTCTACCCGGAGCTCGCGTGGGGGGACGGCTGAAAAGATTGCTCAGGGATTCTGAAATGGTTGCGATGGAAATGAGCGTGCTGAATGTCGCGTTGATTCCGTAATGCATAGTACCTCCCCCTCTCGCCGCGAAAACGCGCGACGAGCAATCAGATCACCAGTGTTTCAAAGCCAGTCTGCCGCCACCGAACGTCCGCTTAGTTCGACGCTGCGCCGCCGCGTACCTCAGTCTGTCGTCTTCAACACGTTCACGAGCTTCGCGTTCCCAATCGTTGCTTCGTCAGCAAGCATCTTATTCCCCTTGTCCGGAACGCGCCTGATACTGAGCGCCACGTCGGGAAATTTAGACACAGAACTACCGTCCCCATATTGCTATGAGCTGCCAACTCAGCTTCGCTTGGAAAGCGTCGCTAACGCGCACACCGCCGCCGATTTGCACGTCCGCTCTTGGGTCTCATACCGCGCTGGTCAGGAGAGCCTTGAGCGTCGCGAACGAGTAACAAATACACCAAGCGCGATTTCTGACAATCCGTGATTCGACGTCGTTCCGGGACTCTCCGTCGGTGTTGCAACACTGCAATTGCGAAACTCCACACCAAGTTTTTGAATCACCGTACAGAATCCCGCGTCGCCAACATGCGTGACAGTTTTCGTTGCACGCGCAAAATTTTTTAAGAAATCGTTACAATCGTGGTTACCCGGACCGATTTTCAAAACGCTTGTCCTCGCTATGTGGATAAGTGATTAGCGAAGCGAAGTTTTTCGCGATTGCTTTTGCAGGGTAACCCGAGCGGCGGTGATGACACCGGCGATGAATTGATCGGCCATTGGCGATCGCGCTTGTCGCAATGCGCGTGACAGCGCATGTGCAGCAAGTCGCATCCTCGTAAAATTACGGGTGCGAGAAATGTGACACGGCAGCCGGCGTTCAGCAATGAGACAATTGAATTGTCACAGTCGATCCTGCGCGTGCGGTTCGATGTGTGTCTGGAATTCAACAGCACGCATGCTCGTGACGAAATGGATTTTCGTTCGCGCTCGCGTGACATGATCAAAAAGGAAAAGCCCGGCGAAGCCGGGCTTTGATGAATGGATATTTCTATCAGTTCACTTCGCGAGCTTGGCGATCGCGTGCGTGAGGCGCGACACCTTCCGGCTCGCATTGTTCTTGTGAATGATGTTGCGCTGAGCCGCCTGCATCAGTTCAGGTTCAGCGCGCTTCATCGCCTTCAGTGCCGCCTCGCGATCACCGCTCTTGATCGCTTCCTCAACGGTGCGGACTGCGCCGCGCATTTGGGTGCGACGCGACTTGTTGACGATGGTGCGGCGGGCAATCTTGCGGGTCGCCTTTTTGGCGGAAGAGGTATTGGCCATATCTCAACTATCCTTCGGCTGTCGTCGCTCGGGTGGTCGGGCTTGAGCGCGCCGGCCGTTCAAATTGCGTGATCGACGCTGGTTGTGTTTTCCAGGGTGTTCTGACGTAAGCCGTTCTTGAGGTGCCATGGACGGAAGCCAAGATGCTAGCCGTAAGCGGCGCTGCTCAAAGAACAGCGGCGGCGGGATTGCGCCCGCCGCCATTGGGGGTCTTATAGAGGGCGAGTCCTGCACCGTCAACGCTTTCCACCCTCTCCGGCAGGCCGGGAAGGGGTGAAAATGGCCCGTAAGGTGCTGACGAGGTTGAATTTCCGGGGGGCTCCCGGTATGGCCTGACGGCCGCCTGGGGCGACAGATATCTAAGGTGACGCATGATCCGCGGTTTTTTCCGGCTTATTGGCCTCCTGCTGCTGGCCGGCGGATTCGTCTTCATGGTCTATGACGGGGCCAGGTTCGTTGCCGACCAGACCCTGCGGTTCACCCGGTTTGGCCAGTTCTGGAACGACGTCCATCAGTCCAGCCAGCTTGCGTTCCGGACCTGGGTCGAGAGTGTCGCGCCCTGGCTCTGGAACAGCGTCATCAAGGTGCTGCTGGACCAGCCGGTTTTTGCCGTGCTGGGCGTGGTCGGCATTCTCTTGATGATCCTGTTCCGTCCGCGCAAGCCGCTGATCGGCTATTCGCGGGACTGACCGGGGCCGGCTTTCCGTCCGCGGGGCGCGGGTAACAGGGCTGCGGCAACGGGCGTAAAGACATATATAGAGGTCCAACCGGCGATACCGTCGTCGTCTCGCCGCTGTCCCCGCCCGGAGGTACCCATGTTGTTCATGCGCAAATCCACCGCGTTGCCGAGTGCAGCCGAAGCGCTGCCGGGCCGTGCCACCCCGATACCGACCGCCACCACGCACTTCGTCAACGGCCGCAAGTTGCAGCCGCCCTATCCCGCGGGCCTCGAGCAGGCGGTGTTTGGTCTTGGCTGTTTCTGGGGCGCGGAGCGCAAGTTCTGGGAGCTTGGTGAGGGCATCTATGCGACCGCCGTCGGTTATGCCGGCGGGCACACGCCCAACCCGACCTATGAAGAGGTTTGTTCGGGCCGCACCGGTCACACCGAAGTGGTGCTGGTCGTGTTCGATCCGAAGAAGATCTCCTACGAGCAGCTCCTGAAGACGTTTTGGGAAAATCACGATCCGACGCAGGGCATGCGCCAGGGCAATGATGTCGGCACCCAGTATCGCTCGGCGATTTACACGTTCAGTGACGCGCAGCGCAAAGCCGCCGAGGAATCGAAGGGCGTGTATCAGAAGGCGCTCGCCGCAAGGGGGCTCGGCGCCATCACCACCGAGATTGCGCCATCGGGTGAATTCTATTTCGCCGAGGACTACCATCAGCAATATCTCGCCAAGAACCCGGCGGGCTATTGCGGCTTGGGCGGCACCGGCGTGTCGTGCCCTATCGGCCTCGGTGTGACCGCCTGACTCTTGCTTACCTCTCCCCGTTTGCGGGGAGAGGTCGACGCGCTCTTGCGCGGCGGGTGAGGGGGTACAGGTATCTCGGCAGTCGCATTCGCGGAGAGAGGCCCCTCACCCCAACCCTCTCCCCGCAAGGGCGGGGCGAGGGAGCTCGTCCGTGCTAGTCCTTCCAGCCGACCCTGCAAAAACTCTTTGTTAACCATACCCGGTGCAAGACTAGAGCCTGTCTCGCTTTGGGGATGGGCTGGGTGCGGGTTGTGCGCGCGTTTCGACTACCGATCACTGCGATCATCACCGCGCTCGCGCTGTCGGGTTGCATGCGCGCGACCGGGCCGGTTGCCTTCGCGCCGCAAGGCGACCTCGATTCCATGGCCTATGGCCAGCCTGGCAGCCCACCGCCGCAGGCGGTCGCAGCTGAGTCCGGCGGCGCCATCGGCGCGCTTCGTGCCGCCTTCGCCGCGTCGCCACGCGCCGCATCGCCACCGCCTGACGTCGCTGCGGCACACGCGGCCTATGTCGAACCCGCGCCTGTGCGATACGACCGGGCCTATCATCTCGATGCCGGCGACAAGCTGCGCGTCGTCGTCTACGGCCAGGAAGGGCTCACCAACACCTACGCGGTCAGCGCCGGCGGTTCGATCACGATGCCGCTGATCGGTTCGGTGATGGCGCGCGGCCGCACCACGGCCGGACTGGCGGCGGAGATTTCGGCAAAGCTGCGCGCCGGGTTCATCAGGGAACCATCTGTCGCGGTGGAGATCGAGGCGTACCGGCCGTTCTTCATTCTCGGCGAGGTCGCAGCACCCGGGCAATATCCCTATGTTCCCAATATGACGGCCGAGAGTGCGGTGGCGATCGCTGGCGGCTTCTCGCCGCGCGCCCGCCGCGATCGCGTCACCATCACCCACACCGACGCCTCTGGAACTTCGCGCTTCGTCGTCTCGCCCGCCAGTCCAATTAGTCCCGGCGATACCGTGCTCGTTGGCGAGCGCTGGTTCTAGAACGCGTCTTCCATCGAGCGCCTATTTGAACGGCTCCTTGAGCATTTGCGTCAGGCAAATGCCTCGCATTTGGCCAAGAAAATTCATCATCTGTTGCGCGTCACCGCGGATGCTATGTGAGCGGTCTAACCAGCAGTGGCGAGACTGCAGCTTCGCACGTGTCCGGACGTTTACGTGCGGTGAATTGGCGCTATGCGCGAAATGCGTTCAAAAGCATGTTCCATCTTGCGCTGCAGCGATGTAGAAACCGCGTCGTTGAATCGAGGCGCGCCGGTTGCCGGTAGAGTGCCTGCAATCCGGAGTATGACCATGAACTATCATTTGCCGGTCAGCGTGGTGCGCGCGGCGACTGCAGTAGCCTTGTTCGCTTCCATTGCCGTGACGGCCTTGTGTGCCTCCTCGCATCAGGCATCAGCGGCGGATCCTTATCCGAGCCGCCGCATCACGTTCGTGGTGCCCTATCCCGCGGGCGGCGCCACCGACGTTCTGGCCCGTTTGCTTGCCAACAAGCTGCAGGAGTCGTGGAAGACGACCGTCGTGGTCGAGAACAAGTCGGGCGGCGGCGGCGTGGTCGGCAATGATTACGTGGCCAAGGCGCAGCCCGATGGCTACACCGTGCTGATCGGCATCACGCAGATCATCCAGGCGCCGAGCCTCGTTTCGAAGCTGCCCTACGACGTCTTCAAGGATCTCGCGCCGGTTACCCAGATCGCTCTGTCGACCATCGTTCTGGTGGTCCCCGAACAGCAGCCGATCAAGTCGGTCAAGGAGCTGATCGATTATGCCAAGGCGAATCCTGGTAAGCCTTACGGCACCTTTGGCAACGCCACGACCTCACATCTCTATGGCGAACTCCTCAAGAAGGTCGCCGATATCGACATGACCCACGTCCCCTACCGTGGTTCGGCTCCGCTGACCAACGACCTGCTCGCCAACACGGTGACCTCAGCGTTTCAGGACCTGACAACGGCGAGCGCGCAAATCAAGGCCGGCAAGCTCCGGGCGCTGGCGGTCGGCGGCGAAAAGCGCAGGAAGGCGCTGCCTGACGTGCCGACGATGGCCGAACTCGGCTATCCCGGCTTTGAGATCGAAGGCTGGCTTGGCGTGTTCGTACCCGCCGCAACGCCCAAGGAGATCGTGAAGAAGCTTTCGGATGAACTCGCCCGCATCATCGCCTCGCCCGAGGGCGTTGCCGGGATCGAGACGCTCAGCCTTATCCCGGTGGGTGGATCGGCGGAAGACTTCGAGAAAGCCCTGCGTCGCGACCACGCGAAATGGGCCGATGTCGTGAAGGCTACCGGCGTCAAGGGCGAGTGAAGCGGAGAGAGGGTTTGTCATTGCCGGGCTTGACCCGGCAATCCATCCCTCTTCAAGAAATCTTCTTGATGGATGCGCGGGTCCCGACTACGCCCAAGGCTTCGCCGCGGCAATCCCGTGCGGCGCGCCGAAGCTTTAGCGGAGGCGGCAAGCCCGCGCATGACGAGTTTCGCTATTTCAAATGCTTCGCGAAAAACGCCAAGCTGCGTGGCCAGGCGATCTCGGCGCTGGCCTTGTCGTAGCTGGCGCGCTCGTCGCAGTGAAAGCCGTGCTGCGCACCGGGATAGATATGGACCTCGACCTCCGGCCGCCTGGCCTTGATGGTCTCGACATCCGTCAGCGGAATGCCGGCATCCTTTTCGCCGAAATGCAGCTGTGTCGGCACTTGCGGCTTGTCGTCGGCAAAGCGCACGACGGCACCGCCATAATAGCCGACCGCGGCTGATAGCCCGGACAGCTTGGTCGCCGCCGCATAGGCGATGCTGCCCCCTAAGCAGAAGCCGATGATGCCGACCGGGCCAACATCCTTCACCGCGTCGATTGCGGCCTGGGTGTCGCGCAGCATCGCGGGCCAATCGGGACTAGCGATGAACTTGCGCGCATTTGCAACCTCATCCGGCGAGTAGCCGCTCTGGAAGTTCGGCTGGATGCGGTCGAAGATCGAAGGCGCGATCGCGACATAGCTTTCGCAGGCCAGCCGGTCGCACACCGAGCGGATGTGGTGATTGACACCAAAAATCTCCTGGATCACCACGATGGCCGCCTTTGGTGCGCGGCGGGATCGGCGCGATAGCCGCCGAGTTTGAAGCCGTCCGAAGCCGTCAGTTTGATATCCTGTCCCACGGGTCATCCATTTGCGTTCGAGTTGCACGAAGTCGTTTGGCACGAGGATATCTTGCGACTATTGCCACATCCAATTGTGACCCCAGTCGCCCTTCCATCCGGCCAGCCTGCCCTTGCGGAATAGCAGATAGAGGCGGTCCTTCTTGTAGAACAATCCGCTGCCGCCGATGTTGCGGAATGCGAGGAATATCTCTTCACCGGGCCGGCCACGAACATAATTGAGCGGGACGCCGAGCGCGTGCGCGGCCTCATTGGCATCCATGCCGAACGCCAGCGGGATGTTGTTCGACAGCGTCTCGGTGAAAGGCGGCGGGTAAGGGCCGCCGATCGGCGGCAGCTGCTGTGCGGCAGCTTGCGTGACGATGCCAGCGATCACCATAAAGCCTACAACGGCTGTCTTCATGACGCGGCTTTCTTTCTCGCCGTGGCTTCGAGGCTGTCGAGGAACGGCAGCACGGCGTCGATGAAGGCCTGCGGCTGGTCGATGTTGACAGCGTGGCCGGCGGCCGGGATCACCACCTTCTGCGCGCCGGGAATCTTGGCGGCCATGTAGTCGGTGGCAGCGAGGAACGGTGTGTCGTCGGCGCCGACCACGATCAGCGAGGGCACCTTGATATCGGGCAGGGATTCGATCACGCGGGCATCGCGCTGGATCAGCATGCCGCGCGCGGCGCGCGCCAGCCCCGACGCACTGCGATGCGTGACGCTGGAGCGCTCGCGGCTGGCCGATTTCAAAACTTCCAGTCCCTCGCGCTCGAAGCGGTCGCCGGTGTCGAGCGCGCGCTTGTTCCAGACCTCGCGAGCCTCGTCTTTCTTGAAGCCCGGCCCGGTGTCGATAATCAAGAGCGCGCGCACGCGCTCCGGATGAGCGCGATAGAACGCCAGCGACATGTAGCCGCCAAGCGAGAGCCCGCCGACGATCGCCTGCTTGGCGCCGACGGCGTCGAGCAGCGCGGCCATGTCGGCCACCGTCAGCGCTTCGCTATAGGCCGCGGGATCATCGGGATAATCGGACTGGCCGTGGCCGCGCATGTCCCACAGCACGAGCTTGTGGTGCTTTGACAAGGCCTCGATCTGGCCCTGCCACATCCCACTGGTCGATGAATAGCCGTGGGTCAGCAACAGCGGTGAGCCGGCGCCGTGAACCTCGTAGTAGATATTGACCCCGTCGCGATCGATTGTCGGCACGCTCGATTTCCCAAAGCAACTCACGCGAATTCCGGCCCACGCCGCCACTGCGGCCGGCATCCTAGCGCGATCCATCAGGGAATATGAAATGCGGAAACGGAAGGGCGCGTGCGCGCGGCTCGCGCGCTCGATTGACAATCCCATGACAAAGCCTTGCCGCAGCGCACAAGGAGCGCGTCCAAAATGTTGTTCTCTTCGAACGATTCCAAATTGGATTGCCTCCGGGAAAGTTCGGTACCATTCTGCCCGCCGACCGGCATTCGACCCGGTGGGTGCCGGCCATACCCAAAAGTGAGAACGCCGCCGTAAGCGGCTTCCAACACCGGAAGGGGAGACGCGATGCCAAATCTCAATATCAATGGACGGAATATGTCCGTCGAGGCGGCTGGCGATACGCCGCTGCTCTGGGTGATCCGCGAGCAATTGCAGATGACGGGTACGAAGTTCGGCTGCGGCGCAGGTCTCTGCGGCGCCTGCACGGTTCACGTCAACGGCGAAGCCGTCCGTTCCTGCCAGACCATGGTCAGCGACGCCGTCGGGAAAAAGATCACCACCATCGAAGGGCTTTCCGCCAAGGGCGATCATCCGCTGCAGAAGGCGTGGATCGCCGAACAGGTGCCGCAATGCGGCTACTGCCAGTCCGGCCAGATCATGCAGGCGGCAGCCCTGCTCTCCAAGAATTCCAACCCCACCAAGGATGAAGTGATCGCGCATATGGACGGCAATCTGTGCCGTTGCATGACCTATTCGCGCATTCAGAAGGCGATCATGCGCGCCGCATCCGAAATGCGTACCGCCTCCAACGCCCGTACCGAACGGAGGGCCACATGAATAAGCACGTGAACGTCACCGAGCGCGCACCCACCGATCTCAGCCGCCGCTCGTTCCTGGTCGGCTCGGCCGCCACCGGCCTCGTGCTCGGCTATGCCGCGGTTCCTGGCATTGATGGGGCGCTTGCCGCGCCCTCCAATTTCGAACCGTCGGTCTGGTATTCGATCGCGCCCGACGGCATCGTGACCGTCACCTGCGGCAAGGCCGACATGGGCCAGCACATCGCATCCACCATGGCACAGATCGTTGCCGAAGAGCTCGGCTCGAACTGGAAGGACATGCGGGTGCAACTTGCGTCCAACGATCCGAAGTTCAACGACCCGGTGCTGGGGGCGCAGATCACGGGCGGAAGCTGGAGCACGATGATGAATTTCGATGCCATGAGCCGCGCGGGCGCCGCGGGGCGGATCGCATTGACAGAAGCAGCAAGCGGCATCATGGGCGTGCCGGCCGGCGAACTGGTGGTGCGTAGCTCCACTGTATTGCATCCGAAGTCGAAGAAGTCGATGAGCTTTGCCGAGATCGTCAAGAGCGGCAAGATCACCAAGGCCTTCACGCCGGATGAGCTCAAGGCGATCAAGCTGAAGACGCCCGATCAGTACACCATGATCGGCGTGTCGGTGCCGCAGCTCGACATTCCCCCGAAGGTCAACGGCACGGCCAAATATGGCATCGATGTCATGCTGCCGGGCATGGTCTACGGCAAGATCGTCACTCCGCCGATACGCTATGGCGCGACCGTGAAGTTGGTCGACGATTCCGCTGCAAAGAAGGTGCCGGGCTTCATCAAGGCGGTGACGCTCGACGACAAGACCGGCAGCACGACCGGCTGGGTGGTGGCGGTGGCCAATACCTATGCCAACGCCCGCAAGGCGGCGGACGCGCTGAAGATCACTTATGACAATGGGCCGAACGCCCAGCTGACGAGCCAGTCTTTGCTCGACGAAGCCAAGCGGCTGCAGGCGCTCGACGATTCCGGGCAGTTCTTCGTCAAGGACGGCGATACGGCGGCGGCCTTCGGGACCGCGGCCAAGGTGCTGGAGTCCGAATACACCACCAGCATCAACATCCACGCGCCGCTCGAGCCAATGAACGCGACCGCCGAGTTCAAGGGCGACATCCTGCACATCTATTCCGGCAACCAGTTTGCGACGCGCACCGGGGCGATCGCGGCCGCAGCGGCCGGGATCGATCCGAAGTTCGTCGTGATGCACCAGATGTGGCTCGGCGGCGGCTTCGGCCGGCGGCTCGATGCCGACATGATGGTGCCGGCGGTGCAGGCGGCGAAGGCTGTCGGCAAGCCGGTCAAGGTCATCTACTCGCGCGAAAACGATATGACCATGGACTATTCGCGCCCGCTGACCTACCAGAAGGTGAAAGCCGGGTTGGACGCTGACGGCAAGCTGATCGCGCTCAATCACGATGTGGTCTCGGCCTGGCCGACTGCGCGCTGGGGAATCCCGGATTTCCTGACGCCATCGGTCGACAAGAAGGGGCCGCTCGACTCGTTCACCGTGAATGGCGCGGACTTCTTCTATTCCGTGCCCAATCACAATGTCCGCGCGATCAAGAACGAGCTGGCGCACACCGCGACGCCGTCAGGTCAGCTGCGCTCGGTGGCGCCGGGCTGGACCTTCTGGGCAGTCGAAAGCATGATCGACGAACTCGCCCATGCAGCCGGACAAGACCCCGCCCAGTATCGCATTGCGCTACTGGACGGCAAAGGCAAGAACGACGGTGGCGCGCAGCGTCTGCGCAACACCCTCCTGGCGGCGATGGGTATGGCCGGATACGGCACCACCAAGCTGCCGAAGGGCGAGGGCATGGGCATCGCCTGCGTCTCGTCGCAGGAGCGTAACACGGCAAGCTGGACCGCCTGCGTCGCCCATGTCGCGGTGGCGCCTTCGGGCGAGGTCAAGGTCAAGAAGCTGACGGTCGCCACCGATGTCGGCATGCAGGTGCACCCTGACAACATCCGCGCCCAGGTCGAGGGCGCGGCGCTGTGGGGCCTTTCGCTCGCCATGTATGAGAAGGCGACGCTGAAGGACGGCGGTATCGAACAGACCAATTTCGATACCTACACGCCGTTGCGGATGAGTCAGACGCCGGAAATCGCCGTCAACGTCATCGCCAACGGCGACAAGCCGACCGGCGTCGGCGAGCCGGCGGTCACTGTCGTCGCGCCGGCGATCGGCAACGCCATCTTCAACGCCTGCGGCGCGCGCATTCGCTCGCTGCCGATCACGGCGGAAGCGGTTAAGGCGAACATGAAGGCGTAAGACGAGCGCGTCTTCAGTTAATGAATAATCCGCCGGGGCTACGTCCCGGCGGATTTGTTATCTGCCACCGCTGTCATGCCCCGCGGAGGCGGGGCATCCAGTACGCCGCGGCCCTTGCCATCGTTTGGGGGCGCGGCGTACTGGATCATCCGCCTTCGCGGATGATGACAGCTATGGAGTGCGGTGCATCACAAACCAGATCGCTCAAATTTTAGCGGTTAAGGTAGTCGGCCTTTACGATACGTCTTAAGCCCCGAGGAACCCCTTATCCGCTAGCCTCGGTTGTACGTCATCACCGCTAGGGGTCTGGGGTTTCATGGCAACGGCAACCAACAAGACTTCGACCAGGCGCCGGCTGCTGCTGGCTTCGGATCGGAGCGATCACAGCAGCGAACTCGCTGACATCCTGCGCTCGGTCGGCCAGGTCGACACCATCGCGACATCTGATATTCCCGACGCACCGGAACGCGATCTCGCCGGCATCGTCGTTGACATCAACCTGCGCTCCGCCGAGAGCGTGCAGCTCGTGCGCAACAAGCTGCGCGCCGAAGCCTATCGCGAGATGCCGCGGCTGTTCGTGCTGGCCGATGCGCTCCACCACGGATCGATGCAGGCCTGGGCGCTCGGCGCCACCGACACCATCGCGCGGCCGTTCGACGCGCAGGGCATCCTGCAGCGCATTCGCGCTGCCTTTCCGGACAGCGACGGCTTTGACGAGACCGATCGCGGCAAGGCCCTCAACCGCGGCGTCGAGGCGGCGCATGCCATCATGGTCAAGATCTTCGAGAAGCTTCCGGCCGGCGTTCCCCTGAAATTCTCCGATATTGTCGAGGCCGAGAACAAGATCCTCAAGGCGATCAAGCATTCGTCGTTGCGCGAATGGTTGACGACGGTCGGCTGTCACCATACTGGCAGCTATCGTCATTGTCTCTTCGTCACCGGCTTTGCGGTCGCCTATGCGCAGCATCTTGGCATGCGCGAGGACGACCAGCGCCGTCTCGCCCGCGCGGCGCTGCTGCACGACGTCGGTAAGGCGTTCATTCCGGTGGCGATCCTGGACAAGCCGGGCCCGCTGACCCTGGAAGAAATGGAGGAGATGCGCCAGCATCCGCGCCGCGGCTATGAGGCGCTCGCCGCGCAAGGCGGCTTCCCGCCCGAAATGCTCGACGTGGTGCTGCATCACCACGAATATCTCGACGGCACCGGCTATCCCAACGGCCTCAGCGGCAAGCAGATCAGCGATATCGTGCGGCTGACCACGATCGTGGATATCTATGCTGCGCTCGTCGAAAAGCGCGCCTATCGCCTGCAGTTCACCCATGCCCGTGCCTTCGGCATGATGGAAGAAATGGGCGACAAGCTCGACCAGCATCTCTTGCACGCCTTCCGCCCGGTGGCGTTCGGGTATTATTGATCGCTGCAGTCTCCGCCGTCATTGCGAGGAGCGTTAGCGACGAAGCAATCCATGGTTCGGCTTGCGGCGCTATGGATTGCTTCGCTGCGCTCGCAATGACGGAAGACAGAGTAGCCGCTCAACGCAAGCATGTGACTTTGCTGCTCGCTAGGGATCTGAGATCATCGGCATTCGACTGATGACCAACGATCGCTGGCAGGAAATCCATGGACACGACAGCGACCTCAAGCGACCTCGACATCCCCGCCGACATTGCGGCGACACTGGTCGATCCGACCGCCTATGCCGACCATCGCATCCACGACAGCTACCGCTGGCTGCGCGCCAACAATCCGCTCGGTGTTGCCAGACCTGAAGGCTTCGACCCGTTCTGGGTCGTGACTAAACACGCGCATATCCAGGCCGTCAGCCGCCAGAACGAGCTGTTCCACAATGCTGATCGTCCGACCACGCTGACGAACCGGGCGGTGGAGGAGCGCGTCCGCAAGATCACCGGCGGCCCCAATCTGGTACGCTCGCTGGTGCAGATGGATGCGCCCGATCATCCGAAATACCGCGCGCTGACCCAGGGCTGGTTCATGCCCGCCAATCTCGGGAAATTCGAGGGCCGCGTCCGCGAGATCGCGCGGGCCACCATGCAGCGCATGCTGGAGAAGGGCGGAAGGTGCGATTTCGTCGAGGATGTCGCGCTCGGCTATCCCCTGCACGTCATCATGGAAATTCTCGGCGTACCCGAGAAGGACGAGCCGCGCATGCTGAGGCTGACGCAGGAGCTGTTCGGCCCGCAGGATCCCGATACGGCGCGGATGAAGGAAAAGCTCACGTCGGAGCAGTTCTCGGTGATGATGCAGGCTGTTGTGACTGACTTCGGCGCCTACTTCCGCGCTATCACCGAGGATCGCCGCCGCAACCCGCGCGACGATCTCGCCACTGTCATTGCGAACGCCAGGATCGGCGGCGACTACATGCCGGATCATGACGCGACCAGCTATTACATGATCGTCGCCACTGCCGGCCACGACACGACGTCATCCTCGACCGCGGGCGCGATCTGGGCGCTGGCAGAGGACCCCGCGCAATTCGCAAAAGTGAAGGCCAATCCCGATCTGATTCCGTGCCTGGTCGACGAGGCGATCCGCTGGATGACGCCGGTCAAGCATTTCATGCGTTCGGCGACGGCCGACACCGAACTCGGCGGACGCAAGATCGCCAAAGGCGACTGGCTGATGCTGTGCTACGCGTCCGGCAATCGCGACGAGGACGTGTTCGAGGAGCCATATCAGTTCCGCTGCGATCGCAAGACGAACCGCCATGTCGCGTTCGGCTACGGCGCGCATCTCTGCCTTGGGCAGTATTTGGCCAAGTTGGAAATGCGGATTCTGTTCGAGGAATTGCTGCCGCGGCTGAAATCGATCGCGCTCGACGGCGAAGTGAAGATGACGCAGGCGTATTTTGTAAACGGCCCGAAGAAGCTGCCGATCAGGTTCGAGGTGGGTTAATGGCTGCTACGGACTGAACACGCTCTATCCCAGTCATTGCGAGGAGGGAGGCGACGAAGCAATCCATCCATCCGTTATGCCGCGCAATGGATTGCTTCGCGGAGCCTGTCATCGGGCGCGCATTCGCGCGACCCGTTGGCTCGCAATGACGGCGGAGCATCACTCCAACATCTTCCTCAACTCTGCTTTCGCCACCTTCTCCAAGGTCGAGCGCGGCATGTCGTCGACGAAATGAATCTCGCGCGGCACCTTGAAGTCGGCGAGCCCGTTGCGGCAGGCCGCCATGACGGCATCATGCAGATCGGGCGGTGCGCCCTTGACGCCGGCCTGTGGAATGATGAACACGACGGGCACTTCATCCAACATCGGGTGCTTCTTCGCCACCACGGCGGCTTCGCGCACGCCGGGCACGAGCGCAATCACTTGCTCGATCTCGGACGCCGCGACGTTCTCGCCGCCAACCTTGAGCATGTCCTTGGTGCGATCGCCGAAGCGGATGAAGCCGTTCTCCAGCAGCGTGACGCGGTCGCCGGTGATGAAATAGCCGTGCTCGTCAAAGCTTTCGCGGGTGGCTTTCTCGTTATGCAGGTACTCGGCAAACAGCGACAGGCCGGGAATGCCCTTGATCAGCAGGTTGCCGGTGCCGCCGACATCAGTCGGCGTGCCGTCGTCCTCGACGACACGGATCTGATATTCCGGCGCGGCACGTCCCACCGACATCGGGATGTTGGGCTGGTCGACTTCGCCCACAATGCCGTGGGTGATGGTCTCGGTCATGCCCCACCAGCCAATCACCTTGACGCCGAACGCGGCAAAGGCCGGCGGCTCGGATACCGCGGTGCCCCACAGGCGGAACTTGTGGTCCTTCGGAACCTCGTGCTCCAGCAGCGCCTTCATGCAGAATGGGATTGTCGAGGTCCAGGTGCAGTTGTGCTCGAGAGCGACATTCCAGAAGCGGCTCGCGGAAAAGCGCGGCTGGATCACGCAGGAAGCGCCGACCCACAGCGTCGCCAGCATTGAATAGGCCAGCGCATTGGTATGAAACAACGGCAGATAGGTCTGATGCACGTCGCCCGCATGCAGGTCTTCATGCGCGGCGTTGATCTTGGCGCCCCATAGCGCATTGGCATGCGTCCACAACACGGCCTTCGGACGCGACGTGGTGCCTGAAGTGTACTGCACGCTACACGGCGCGAACGGGTCGGTGGCGCGACGCGGCCGGTCGGCGCTGTCGGCAAACAATGCTTCGAAGCTGTCACCGCGCGACACGCTTTGCGCAGCAGCGCTGCCCGCATCGTGCGAGATAACGGCGATCCAGCGCAGATCCCGGCAATTGGCCGCGATCAATTCGGCATAGGCCGGCTGGGTGATGGCGGCGACCGCGCCGCAATGGCCTGCGAAATATTCCATCTCGGCTGCCGCCGAGCGGGTGTTGGTGGTGACCGCGATGGCGCCGAGCTCGACGCAGGCAAACCAGGCGAGCATGGCTTCGATGCAATTGTCGAGATGGATCAGCACATACTCGCCCGGCTTCACACCGCGCTTGGCGAGGCCCGCGGAAAGCTGCCCGACGCGCTGGTGAAATTCGCCGTAGGACCAGCTGCGCGCCGGACCCTCGAACGGCGCCCAGATCAGGAACGGATGGTTGCGGCGGCTGTCGGCGCGCATGCGCAGCAGCCACGGCACGTCAAGCCCTGCGAATGGTCCGACAATGCCCGGCGCTGCCTGTGAAATTGACATGGACTTCCTCCCGTGCCGCGTTGTGGCGGCTTCTGGTTTCTTGCTTGGGAGTAGTTCTGCCACCGGATGGCGCGATGGGCAAATCAGGATTTGGCGGGACTCCATCCGCGTCATTGCCGAGGAGCGCAGCGACGAAGCATTCCATCCATCCGTTATGCCGTGCGATGGATTGCTTCGCTTCGCTCGCAATGACGGGGAGGGGCCGGTGCCTTAGTCTCCATTCCCTTCATACGACGAAATCTCGATCAGGCTTCCATCCGGATCCCGGCAATAGACCGAGCGCAGCGTGCCGCGGGCGCCTTGCTTCTCGACCGGGCCTTCCTCGATCTTGACGCCATTGGCATTCAGGTGCGCCACCACTTCGTCCGGCGTGCTTGACGTCAAAAAGCAAAGATCGTCGCTGCCGGCGGTCTCGTGATCGGCGGTGAACCACTCGACCTTGTCGGCGTCGCGCGGCCGCACGTTGATCTTCTGGTTGCCGAACACCAGCGAGGTCCGCGGCGTCTTGCCTGGACCGGGATCGAACACCTTGACCTCCATGCCAAGGATCCTCCGATACCATTCAGTGGAACGCGCCACGTCGGACACATTGATCACGAGATGATCGAGTGCGTTAACCCTGACAGCCATGTCTTATCCTTTCGTCGCGGTCCGCAGCGCCTGTGTCGCACTGGCCGCACCGGGGTTTGTTTGTTACAACGCGGCCCGCGTGCGGTTCAATAGAACCGCGCCTCAATAGAAACGGACCGGGCTCTGAACCCCGGCCTCCAAGGAGAATGCTTTATGATTTCACGTCGCACCGCGATTTGTCTGGCCGTGATCGGCCTTTCCACGGCCGCTTCGATCGGCAGCGTTTCGGCGGCTGATTATCCGACCCGGCCGGTGAAATGGGTCGTCGGATATCCCCCGGGCGGCGCCACCGACATCATTGCGCGCCTGATCGGCCAGCGGCTTTCCGAGCGGCTCGGCCAGCAATTCGTAATCGAGAACAAGCCTGGCGCCGGCAACAATATCGCGACTGAATCCGTCATCAATGCGGAACCGGATGGCTATACCCTGCTGCTGGTCAATCCCGCGAACTACATCAACGCCACGCTCTACGCCAATTTGAAGTTCAATGTCGTTCGTGACATTGCGCCGATTGCCGCATTCAACCGCGTGCCGAACGTGATGACGGTCAACAAGGACGTTCCGGCCAAGACGGTCGCCGAGTTCATCGCCTATGTGAAAGCCAATCCCGGCAAGGTGAACCTGGCCTCATCGGGCAACGGCACCTCCGTGCATTTGTCCGGCGAAATGTTCATGGCGATGACGGGGCTCAAGATGCAGCACGTGCCCTATCGCGGCGCCGCGCCCGCGATCACCGATCTGCTCGGCGGGCAGGTCCAGCTAATCTTCGACAACATGCCTTCCATCCTCCAGCATGTTCGCGCCGGTTCGGTGCGAGCGCTGGCGGTGACCAGCACAGCGAAGTCGCCGCTGCTGCCCGATGTACCGGTCCTCGCCGATACCGTTCCAGGGTACGAGGCGAGCGCGCTGTTCGGCGTCGGTGCGCCGAAGAATACGCCGAAGGAAGTCATCGCCAAGCTGAACAAGGAGATCAACGAGATCCTCGCCGAGCCCGCGATCAAGGCCAGGCTAACCGATCTCGGCGGCGAACCACTGATTGGCCCGCCGGAAGCGTTTGGCAAGATGATTGTGGCCGAGACCGAGAAGTGGAAGAAGGTCATCGAGGAAGCCAAGGTAGAGAAGGTGCAGTGATCTAGATCACGGAACAACACAGGAGCCGCGGTGTTCAATGGCAAAGGCGACGCGGCTTTTGCGTCACGTGAAGGAGATCAATGATGCGCAATGCGATGTTTGCACTATTAGCACTGTCGGCAGCGACAGTTGCCACCGCCGCCGGCAGCTCGCCGGCGGCAGCCTATGATTATCCCTACTGCCTGCAGGGCCGCGGCATCGGCGTTCCCGGTGACTGCTCCTATGCGACCTATGGCCAGTGCATGGCGTCGGCGTCCGGACGGGCGTTGTACTGCGGCGTCAATCCGCGCTTCGCCTATGGGGAGCAGCGGCGGATGCGCATTTATCGGGATTATTGACCGCGTCTCGCAAATTCGTCACAGGTGGCCGGACTGACGTGCAAAAGACCTTCGCGCGGAATGATCCGGCCATCGGGCCTTTGTCAGAACTCTCAAACACGTGATGCAAACGCCGGCTTGACGGCGTTCTTTTTGCGTCTATACTAAACCATATGGTTAAGTATCAGGAAGACACTCTCGATCGTACCTTTGCCGCGCTTTCCGATCCGACCAGGCGCGCGCTCCTGGCGCGGCTTGGGAATCGTGAAAGCCTGTCGGTCAGCGAACTGGCGCAACCGTTTTCGATGTCGCTGCCGGCGATCATGAAGCACCTCGATGTGTTGTCGGACGCCGGCCTGATCGCGCGCGAAAAAACCGGCCGCACGGTGGCGTGCCGGTTGACCGCCCAGCCGATGGAGGAGGCGATGGAGTGGCTCAATCGCTACCGGCGCTTCTGGTCCGAAAGTTTTGACCGCCTTGCCGCCCTTCTGGAGGAAGAATCATGGCCCAAACCGCAGCCGCCCAGCCCCTCGCCGAGCGTCCCAGCCTCACCCTCACGCGCCGCTTCCGCGCGCGGCCGGAAAAAGTCTGGGCCGCGTGGACCGACCCGGAAAAGCTGATCGCCTGGTTCGGCACGCCGAAAGCCAAGCCCGGCTCGCTCTGCGCCGATCTCGACGTGCGTATCGGCGGCCGCTACCGTGTCAGCTTTGATGACGAATCCGGCGAGCACTACGAGGTCGGCGGCGTCTATCGCGAAGTGGTGCCAAACGAGCGGCTGGTGTTCAGCTGGGCCTGGCATTCGACGCCCGAGCGCGAGTCGCTGGTGACGGTGTCGATCAAGCCCGACGGCGCAGGCGCGCTGATGATCTTCACCCACGAACAGTTCTTCGACGAGGCCGCGCGCGACAATCACGCGAAGGGCTGGAACGAGCTGTTCGCGCAACTCGAAAAGCTCCTCGCTTAAGCTGCGGGAGGAAGCCATGCAGCCGCACGACATCGTCTCCCGTGAGGAATGGATAAAAGCCCGCAAGGCCCACATGGCGCACGAGAAGGAATTCACGCGCGCCCGCGATCGCCTCGCCGAGCAGCGCCGCGCGCTGCCTTGGGTGAAGGTCGACAAGAACTATGTGTTCGACGGCACCGGCGGCAAGGTGTCGCTTGGCGAGCTGTTCAAGGGACGCAGCCAGCTCGTGGTGCAGCATCTGATGTTCGCCCCCGACTGGAACGAAGCCTGCAAGAGCTGCTCGTTCTGGGCCGACGGGTTCGAGCGTATGATCCCGCACCTTGCCGCACGCGATACCACGATGGTCGGAATCTCGCGCGCGCCGCTACAGAAGCTTGATACATTCAAGCGGCGGATGGGCTGGACCTTCGACTGGCTGTCGTCCGGCGGCAACGATTTCAACTACGATTTCGGCGTTTCATTCACACCGGAGCAGATCGAGGCGGGCGGTCACTATAATTTCGGCACCACAGCCTTCGGGGGCGAGGAGGCGCCGGGGATCAGCGTGTTCTATCGCGATGAGGCCGGGAACATCTTCCACACCTATTCCTGCTACGCCCGCGGCCTCGACATGATGAACGCCGCCTACCATTATCTCGACCTCACCCCGCTCGGCCGTCATGAGGAAGGCCTGCCCTATCCGATGGACTGGGTGCGGCTACGTGACCAATACCAGTCCACGCCAGTTCAGGCATCTTGTTGTCATAGCTGAATCAGTTACCGTCATTCCGGGGCGATGCAAAGCATCGAACTATGGTGCGCAATTGCGCACCTGAGAATCTCGAGATTCCGGGTCTGGTCCTTCGGGCCATCCCGGAATGACTGAAAGCGTTCGCGCGACGCTAAAGAACAAGAGGAAAACCGAATGCCCTATGTCGACGGCTTCATAGTCCCCGTACCGAAGAAAAATCTCGAAGCCTATTCCCGCCTGTCGAAGAAGGCTGGGAAGATCTGGCGCGAATACGGCGCGCTGGATTATCGTGAATGGGTTGCCGAGGACGTCAAGGTCGGCAAGTTCACCTCGTTCCCGCGCAGCGTCAAGCTGAAGCCGGGCGAGACTGTCGTGTTCGCCTGGATCACTTACAGGTCGCGCGCCCAGCGCGACAAGATCAACGCCAAAGTGATGGCGGACCCGCGGCTCGGAGAGATGATGGATCCGAAATCGAAGCCGCCGTTCGACGGCAAGCGAATGATCTATGGCGGTTTCGAGAGTCTCGTGAAAGTCTAGCGCAAGGGCGCTCTATCGGCCGTACGCCGCGCGATGGAATTGCCGGCGTCGGCCGTCGATTCTCGTCAGCGCCACATTGCAGCATCGCCAGAGCGGTTGCATCCAAGCCGAAGCCCGACGCCGCGGGTTGACAGCGGCCGCGCCGCCGTCAGACTGATCCGCCATGCGCATCACCCTGATCCACGCCCTGAAACATTCGATTGTGCCGATCGAAGCTTCGTTCGCGAGGCTTTGGCCGGAGGCGCGCCTGATGAATCTGCTCGACGACAGCCTCTCGTCTGATCTGGCGCGCGACGGCGGGCTCACCGAGGCGATGACCGAGCGTTTCCTGCAGCTCGGGCGCTACGCGGCCGGCACCGGGTCGGATGCGATCCTGTTCACCTGTTCGGCGTTCGGTCCCTGCATCGAGGCGGTCGCACGCGCACACGCCCCGATGCCGGTGCTCAAGCCGAACGAGGCGATGATCGAGCAGGCGGTCGCGCGCGGTAAGAAGATTGGATTGCTGTCGACGTTTCCGCCGACGCTGGTCTCGATGCCGCCGGAGTTTCCGCCGCAGGTCGAGCTGGTGCCGAAATTGGCGGAAGGCGCAATGGCCGCGCTTGATCGCGACGACCGCGCCACCCACGACAGGCTGGTGGTGGAAGCATCAAAGGACTTGCGCGACTGCGACCTGATTGCGCTCGCCCAGTATAGCCTGGCACCGGCCGCCGATGCTGTCAGCGAGGCGACCGGGCGGCCGGTTCTCACCACGCCCGACAGCGCGGTGCAGAAGCTGAAGAAGATGCTGGGCGTCGAAGACGGCTAGGCTTCCTTCGTCTTGGCCGGCTTCTTCGAAGTCCTTTTCGCCGCCGCTGCGGCTGCTTCCTCGGCCGCGTTCCTGATGGCCCGGGCGTAGCTATCGGCGGTGTTCTCCGCCGAATTCTGCAGCCGCCTGGCGGCGGCCGTGCCGAGCTCCATCGTGCTCCTGGCGATCAGCCGGAAGCGGTCGCGTGTTTCCTTGTCCTTTGCCTTGGCGGCACGGGCCATGATCTGGTCGCGCCGCTTCTTCACGGCGGCGATCAGGTTCTTGTTCTGCGCTTTTGCAATTTGCCGGATGACGATGTCGAGATCGGCTTCAGCCATTATAGGTCACTCTTACCGCACCATGCGATTCCGTTGGGTGCGGGGATCATTGGCGCGTCGCGTTTGAAAGATGGATGCCATTGTGTCGCCGCGACGTCGTCATTTCAAGCGCCGATTCTCGCGGTCGGACATTGCGGGCCGTCAGCGCAACCCGATAACAGTCGATTAACGTTGTATTGGTACGAATTCTCAACCAACAGGAAGAGAAAGCGGCATGCGTAACCTCAGCGTCTATCAGCGTTTTGCGATGATCATTGCCGCGCTGACGATTGTGCTAGTTGCGGTCTCCGCCCTGCAGATCCTGGTGTTGCGCGATACGGTGCTGGAGGAGCGGCGGACCACGGTTCGCAATCTGGTTGAGGCCTCGATCAAGATCCTTGCCCATTATGAAGGTGAGGCCAAGGCCGGCCGGATCAGTGCGGACCAAGCGCGTCAGATGGCCTTTGCGTCGATCAGCGCCATGCGCTGGGGCGAGTATTCCGACTATGTCGGCGTCTACGGCACAGGAAGCTCAGATGCCGGCGTCACCTATGTGCATGCCAATCCCAAATACATCAACGTCAACCGCTGGGAGTTCAAGGACAAGAGCGGCAAGCTCTTGATCCAGGACATCGTCCGGACCGCGCGCGCCGGCGGCGGCTTTGTCGAATATCTGTCACCCCGATCGGCCGGCGGTGCCGAACTGCGCAAGGTTTCCTACGTCGGCGCCTTTGGCTCGGGCGATAAGTTGCTCGCGCTCCAGGCGGGCGCCTATGTCGACGATATCGACGCTGTGGTCTTCCGCCGGATGATGTGGGCTGGGATCGCGGGTATCGCTGGCCTCGCCGTCGCGGCATTCGTTGCGTTCTGGCTTGGCCGCGGCCTGGTCGTGCCGCTCAACAAGACCTGTTCGGCGATGGATGAACTGGCCAAGGGCAACCTTGCGGCCGAGATTCCGTTCGTCGACCGGAGCAACGAAATCGGCCGGATCGCGCGCAGCCTGCAGGTCTTCAGGGATCATCTGGTTGAGAGCACGCAGCTCCGTAGCGAGCAGGAGGCAATCAAGGCGCGCTCCGCCGAGGAGCGGCAGGCAGTTCTGTCTCGCATCGCCGACGATTTCGAGCGCAGCATCGGTGGGGTGATCCGGGGCACCGCCACCGCCGCTGACGAGCTGCAGAATTCTGCCTCCTCGATGTCCAAGGTCGCGGTCGGCACCACCGATCAGAGCGCCAGGGTCGCGGCGGCCGCCGAGACGACAGCGTCGAACGTCCAGACCGTCGCGGCCTCGGCGGAGGAGCTGTCGTCCTCGATCCAGGAGATCGCGCGCCAGGTTACCCAGTCTTCGTCGATTGCACAGAACGCGGTCGGACAGGCGAACCGGACCGAGGCTATGGTCGGCCGCCTGGTCGAAGCCTCGCAAAAGATCGGCGAGGTCATGGCGCTGATCCAGACCATCGCGGGACAAACGAATTTGCTGGCCTTGAATGCGACCATCGAGGCCGCGCGCGCGGGGGAGGCCGGGCGAGGCTTCGCAGTCGTCGCCAACGAGGTCAAGGCGCTGTCGTCGCAGACCGCGAAGGCGACCGACGAGATCACCAGCCAGATCCAGGAAATCCGCGATGCGACCGGCTCGACCGTCGAGGCGATCCGCGAAATCGGCACCACGATCGGGCAGATGAACGAGATAACCGGCTCGATCGCCGCGGCGGTCGAGGAGCAGGGCGCGGCGACGAGGGAGATTGCCCGCAGCGTTCAGCAGGCGGCGCAGGGCGCGCAGGAAGTGATGCAGAACATCGCGGGCGTACGCGAAGCTTCGAGCCAAGTCGACGCTTCCGCAACCCTCGTCCTGAATGCCGCAGCCCAGCTCACCTCGCAGTCCGAGCAGCTCGAGACCGAGACCGGCAAATTCCTCAGCAACATCCGCGTGGCCTGACGGTCCGGCGCAAGTATGCCTAAAATCCTGCTTATTGACGCCGGCTCAACGATCCGACTTTATCAGCGCATCGGAGGATAGCTAATCTAACCTGCGCGCACCTTCGACGACTATTCCTGTTCGATGTCCTCGAGCCTTATGCCACGTCCGGCGCTCAAGCTGCTGCGCGCCTGTTCGATGCGGCGCAGGAAGCGTGGGTCGTGTTCGAGACGGTATTCGAACCAGTCCTCTTCCGACTCGAATCCGATCAGTACGCCCGCCGGTTTACCATGACGGGTTATGACGATTTCCTGAGTCTCCGCCTCACGAAGAAACCGGGACAGGTCGTCCTTCACTTCGGACAAAGGGACTTCCTTCATTCCGGATTTCCGAACTGTGCGAGCCATGACTCGGCCTCCGATTTGGCTACGATCGCCAAAACTTCGACGATCGTGCCGGAAACATCATAAAACACCCGCACGTCGTCTACACGCAGCCGATATTGCGGGTGGCGTAATCCTCGCAGCCATTTAATCCGGCTGCGGCTCACTTTTCCGGGCTCATGCCGCAGATGCGTCTCGATCGCGGCCCGCACCGTAGCTCGAACATTTGCCGTCAGCCTCTTGAGGTCTTCGACAGCTTCCGGCGCGACTACAATGACGAACGGCATTCTGGCCAAATTATAGCCAGAATAGCCCCCCAGGTCAAACGGTGAGAACGCCGAACCTTAATTCAGCCGCGCGCCGATCCCGGTGAGGATCCTGTAATCCGGCTTGGATTGAACGCCGTTGTGCTGGTTGATAACGGGCACGCCGAACGACACGAAGCCTGAGAAACGATCGACGCCGATGCGGACGCCAGGTGAAAGATAGACCGTGGTGCCCCCGGAATTGGGATCGGCAATGCCGGCGATGCGCTGCTTGTCGTGCCACTCGCCATTGAGCTCGAGCACGAGGTCGAGCGTGTAGGGCGTCTTCTTCATGTCGCTATGGTCGTGATTGGCGTGATAGAGGCAATGCTCTTGCAGCTGGTTGCGCGGCTGCATGCAGTATTCGTGCAGCTCCACCTCTTTCGCTGAGCCGACAGGGCCGACCAGGCGATAGGACACCGCGGTGCCGAACAGGAAGCGGTCGCCGAGATTGGTGTTCTGTGTGCCCGTGCTGATCAGATAGTAAAGACCGCTCACGTCGAAGGACCAGCGTCCCGTGCGCTTGGTGAAGGCGGCGCCGATCAGTCCGTCCCAAGAGCCCGAGCCCGGCTGAAACTCGGCCTGGAAGAGCTGGCCGAAGGCGTCGCGCTGGCTGGTGCTGCCGGTCGGCGCCTTGAAGCCGAACAGCACGGCGGCCGACGTTCCGGTCTGTGCGTTGTTGTGGAAGCGATATTGCCCGAGCATGGTCACGTCGCCGAAGCCTGCCGAGTTGCCGCGGCGGTTGATGCCGTCCGGGCTCATCAGGCTGTTCATGTCGCTTGAATTCATCATGCCCATATGGCCGCCGCTCAGCATGTCCTCGGCGGGTTCGCTGATACCCGTGCGACGCACGCCGGCCGCGCGAACCGCAACCGTCAGGTCGTTGGTGATGCCGTAGGCGACCGAAAGCGAAACGCTGTCGAGCGAGCGAAGCGAATGTGCGTGCGTGCCGCGGCTCGCTGCGGCGAGCAGATCGGCGTCGCTGAGCTGACCCAACCGGATGAATTCGTAGCGGATCGATGCGGCGATCAGTCCTTCGGAGAGCGTGTCGGCGGAGATGGTGTTGATAGGGCCGCCGCTACCGGTATTGCCGCCGCCGCCAGGATGATGCGCTTCTGCAGGAGCTGCAAGAAAAAGCATAACGGATAAAAAGATGCCGGCCACCGGCCTTACACGATACGCGCACACATACGCCCCCTGTACTCACTGTCCGGCGATTAGCCATCGCAATCGGGCGCGAGATTGACTGGATCGTGCGAGAAGCGCGGCCTGCTCGCGACGGAAGCTAAGCGGAAAAACGAAGCCATTATCGCGGGAGCGGCATCTGTGTGGCTGTCACATGTTGAGCGAATGGCGAAGCGGGCGTGTCCAATTGCTGGTTGTGCGTCCGAGAGCTTTTCGCGTTGCGATGCGATCGTCGCAATCGCGTCCAGCACTGGCCTCAATCAGGGCGAGCACCAGCCGCAATCACGTCCGATTGCTTCACTACATGCCTTACGGTCCAGCGCGCGTATCGGAGTAGGACATTATGACTGCCATCGTTAGAGATTTCTTTGTGTTTGTCACAACGGCCATTTTCGTCTTTGTCGCAACATGTGTGCTCATGGTGAGCGACGCGCCGGCGCATGAGTACAAGGTCGGTGCGATCGACATCGGTCACCCCTGGTCGCGTCCGACCCCAAAGGATGCCAACATCGCTGGCGGCTATCTCACCATCACCAACAAGGGAAAGACGACCGATCGCCTGATCGGCGGCTCGTCGCCCGTGGCAAGCCAGATCGAGGTGCACGAGATCGTCGACGTCGACGGCATGGCGAAGACGCGTCCGGTCGCCAACGGCATCGAGATCAAGCCCGGCAAGACCGTGGAGCTGAAGCCCGGCGCGCTTCGCATCGTGCTGCTCGGCCTCAAGGAGCCGCTGCAGGTCGGCCAGAAGATCAAGGGGACGCTGGTGTTCGAGAAGGCCGGGCCGGTCGACATCATTTACAACGTCGAGGAAAATGCCGGAGCCGCAGTCAGCGGCGTCAACAGTGCGCACAAGCACCATTAGCGCGATCACGCTGCCTCGCGCCGGACTAGCGAGGAGCTGACCAGAAGAGGATTGAAACAACGCGCCGTCGCTGTCGGCGACGGCATGTCTTCGAACTCGAGATCCTTCATTGGGGATGCTGATCGGTGTCCAGCTCAAGTCAAATGTCGCTCGCTGCTTCGGGCATGGCGCAATCTTCACCGCAAGCAAAGTCAGTTGGTTTGCAGTCCGTCGCCGCGGTCTTGTCCGCTTCGCTGCTCGGTATCGGGCTGGCCTATTGTGCCTGCACGTTGCTGATCCCCGCCGCCGCGCATGAGGGCAGCAGTGCGTCCCTTATTTCGGCTGAGGGTCGCTCGCAGGATGTCATCTGCTCAAGCAGGGCTCCTTCGGCCTTGCCGCAGACAGCGCGTGCCGTCGAATGAGACAACGACCTTGCCTGCGGATTAGCGACATCGCAGCAAGCTTTGGTTTAGATTTTTCGCTCGGAACTTTGGGCGGCGCACGGCGTCAATTTCGCCGAACATCCACTATCAACCGTTAGGAAACCACGCGCGCGCTCTCCTCAACGCGCTAACCAATCGAAAATCGTTCTGCCGCAAATTCGTCTCGGGAAAAGAAATGGGGAGATTCCGATATGAACGGCCTGGCCATCTTGGAAAACGTTCGCCGCTACCGCACCATCGCGTCGCTGTGCCGGCAAACCGCAGCTTACCGGCCGCTGAACAGCTGTTCCCTGCTGGCGCAAGCCAGCGAATGGGAACATCGCGCCGTCGCCGAGCTCGAAGCTTATTTTGAGGCCTTCTGTCACGCGACCTCCGGCAATGCGCCGGCGCATTCCGCGAGCTACGCCGTGAACTGATGGCGGTCGCATTCGGAAACGGAAGCGCCTTGAGTTAACGAAATTTCGGCCGGCGAGGGTGATATCTGTCTGCCTTCGCCGCCCCTGACGGTAACGATCGATCAAGCTGGCGACTGGCGATACGATCGAAATTCTCCGCGCACTTAAGGCCCGCTCGCGGCGGCACATCAGGTGGCGGATGCGATCAGCCCGACCCTCAAATCTTTCGCAAAATAGACGCAGGCGTCGTCGGCAAAGACACGGCCGTTTGCAATTGCAACGGCCAGTTTGCCGCGCCTGACATGGCGCATGCTGACCTCATACCGCACGCGCCTTGTGTCCGGATTGATGCCGCCCTGGAACTTGACCTCGCCGACGCCCACGGCGCGGCCTTTGCCCGGTGAGCCCGACCAGCCAAGCCAATAGCCGATAATCTGCCACATGGCATCGAGACCGAGGCACCCCGGCATTACCGGGTCGCCGCGAAAGTAACAGTCGAAAAACCAGAGGTCCGGCGTGATATCGAGCTCGCCCACGACATGGCCTTTGCCGAACTCGCCGCCATCCACGCTGAGCTCGACGATACGGTCCATCATCAGCATGGGCGGTGCCGGCAATTGCGCATTGCCGGGGCCGAAATAGCCGCCCTCGCTCGATTTGAGCAGGTCTTCTTTGCTGTAGGACGATTGCGGCGTGTGACAATCGCGAGGGTTGGTTAACACGGCGTCACCTGGCGATGTTTGGTGGGTGGCTGCATCGTCATCGCTAATATGCAGATGAATAGTACCCGGTGCGTGAGCCGATAACCAGCTTTCCACGATGGGCGGCCATGAACTCCCGGACGATGGACGCCGCCGCGGCTCGTCGGAGCTACGCTGACGCGATCAGGCTGCCGCCCGTTTCATTGCGCGCTGCGCTTGTTGGGACAGCGGGATCGGAAGCTCGGCCGGCATGACGTCGGCCTCGACTGACGCATCGGGTACAAGCGGGACAAGTTCGTCGACGGCGCTCTCGATCCGATTGCGGCCAAGCGCCTTCGCCTGATAGAGCGCCTTGTCGGCGCGCTCACATAGCGCCTCGATGTCGGCCGGTCGGTCGTGCGCATGGGCGAGCCCGATACTGACCGTGGCGGCGATCGGAACCCCGTCCACGATCCGCGCCGCCGCCGCAAAACTCCCGCGCACGCGCTCGGCAGCCGCAATCGTCGCCTGTTGGTCAGGTCCGCTGACGATCGCGGCGAACTCTTCTCCCCCAAGCCGGCCCGCGATGCTGTCCCGCGGCAAATTGGCAGAGAGCGTGTGCGCGAACAGCCGCAGCACGCGGTCGCCCATCGAATGCCCATGACTGTCGTTGATCGCCTTGAAGTAATCCAGATCGAACAGGAGGAACGCGACCGTTCCGCTCGCCGGCGCGCTCAACCGCTGCTCGGCGAATTCCATGAAGGCACGACGGTTGGCGAGGCCAGTCAGCGCATCGGTCATCGAGGCGCGCTTGTGCGCGAGCTCGCTCCGCTCCTTGGTGAGCGCCAGAAAGAGATAGTTGATGGCGATGAAGTAGAGCAAGGTGAACGTGCTCACGATCGCGAACCAGAACGACCGCAGCGCATCGAAGCTGGTGATCGGAGCCTCTGCGAGCGGAGACGCCAAGGCGAGCGGAATGCGCACGAGAAACAAGCCGCCACCGAGCGCGGTCAGCACGATCAGTGGCCAGCGCGACAGCAGCGGCTCGGCGCGGCCCCTCCACAGCACGTAGGCGCAGCCGATCGAATAGGAGCCTACGGCAGCTGACACCATGATCATGCGCGCCGTGGCGGAATCGTACAGCGGCGGGATCTGGCAGGCTGCGATCCAAGCCAGCGCACCGGCGAGCAGGACGGCGGGGCTCGGCCGCTTGCCTTCGAAGCAGCGCGCGTCCTCCAGCATCAGCGCGCAGGCGCTGAACAGCACCACATAGGCGATGTCGACCGAATAGACGTCCGGGATCGTGCCGCGCAGGCAGAGCAGGCCAAGCGCGGCCGCCATCACGCGCACTGCGCCGCTCCACCAGGCAAGCGCGCGGACCGCGCGATTTTGCAGCCAGGCAAAGAAGGTCAGCGCGCCGAGCAGCACCATCACTGACAGCATCAGCACGTAGATTGTCGGAACGTAGAGTAGCGGCATGGTTCCTGCCCGGTCGCAGGCCCTGCACCAAATCGGTGCTACGATTTGCTTGCGATAGTCGGTAAACGTCGTCGAACGGCTTTCCGAATTCTGGGAAGCGGTGGCCCGCCACGCGCTCCAACCGGCAGATCTCGGATTGCCTCCGATTTGCGCTGCCTTGCAAATTATCCTCGGCTGGCCACATCAACAGGAGCGCAGGTTGACCGGTCCCGGCATGGCTGACACGGCAGATACCGCGAATGTGATTGTCCGGCCGCCGATCGCGTGGGCGCTGGCGGTGCTTGCCGGATTCGTGCTCAACTGGCTCTTGCCCTTGCCGTTCTTGCCGGCCGCGCTACCCGCAGGCTGGCTCGGCGCGATAGTGTTTGCCCTTGCGCTGGCGCTGGTTGCGTGGGCGATTACTACCATGACCCGGGCCGGCTCGAACGTGCCCACCAACCTGCCGTCCACGACCATCGTGGACACTGGCCCCTACCGCTTCACCCGCAATCCCATCTATCTCGGTATGGTGCTGGGGCTCATGGGCCTCGCCATTGCCTTCAACAGCCTCTGGCTGTTGATGATGCTGGTGCCCTTCGCGCTCGTCATCCGCTACGGCGTGGTCGCCCGCGAGGAAGCCTATCTCGAGCGCAAGTTCGGCGACGTCTATCGTCGCTACTGCGCGCAGGTACGGCGCTGGCTGTAGAGCCTGCCGGCCAGGATACGAGGGCCGGGGAACCCGTGCCTCGCCGTTTACGCTGCGCAGAACAGCATGGGCATGGGTCGCCGGAAGGCGTATAGTGGTGTGGTCCTTCGCGCAACTGATCGATATCAGATGGAGGTGGCCATGAAATATGTGCTGCTTGGAAATCTGAGCCCGGAGTGGGCAAGCAAGCAATCGGAGCGGATCGACAAAGCCAAGACAAAACTCGACAAGCTTGGCATCAAGGTCGAGTCGATCCACTACACGCAGGGCTACTACGATTTCGTCGACATCGTCGATGCCCCGAATGAGGGGGCAATGCTCGCGTTCTCCGTCTGGTACGCGACCCAGGGTCTGGGGCGGATCCAGAGCATGCCGGCCTTCGACGCAAAGACCTTCGAAACCGCGATTAAGGACGCGGTGGGCTAAGCGCCTCGTGGTGGCTCACGGCTTTCCTGCGAAGCCTGTGCCACTGCGCTTGCGCGATGCTAAGGCCGCTTGAAGCTCTCGCCGAACCAATGCCGCCACCTCGGCTCGCTCGCTGCGGCGCGCTGTTCTGCGTCGTCGCCATAATAGTAAAGGCCCATGCTTGCATTTGTACCGCTGTCGGTGCCGTAAGTCCCGATGAGGGCAATGCCGGAGGCCGGAGCATTCAGGCGCAGCATGATATAGCGCTGCGTGGCATCCTGCTGCACGCGTTCGACAATGCCGGACAGCCTCTCTGGTTGTTGTGGTGTCGTCCGCTCTTCGCCGACGTTTGCGGCGGCGAGACCGAGTTTCTCGGTCAGGCGTTTCCAGACCCCAAGCTGGGCGCCTTCGTCGCGGGTCATGACGAAGAGGGACGCCGCCTTCTTACCAGCGAAGTGCGAGAGATAGACGCGAAGCACTTCAAAGAAGCCGGGCCACCCGCTTTCGAACCCTTCCAACTGATCATCCCAATCGTCTGTCGAGGCAAACAGCGAATGGACCATGCGGACGACACACCGGCCGCCCGACCTGCTGGTTATGGTGACCTCGGTCGCGACGGGCGGTGCGCCTTCGCTCCACTCGCGTTCGACATAGCCGAAGCGGAATGGCGGCTCCCAAGCCGTGACTTCGCCCGTGGCGGTTCCATTAGGGCCGAAGTCGAAGTGGATGGCGCCACCGATGTGCTCGTCAACCTTAGTCTTGGTGAACCAGGCAGTATTGCCGGGTCCCGTCGCCATCGCCTGCCACACCTGCTCAGGCGTGCCAGGCACGATCAACTCCATCTCGACCCAGCGCTTTCCGGTTTCATCCTTCTTGAGTGGCATGGGAATCCTTTCAGGACTGAGCGTCGCGGGGCGCTGGATAGGACGCCACGACGAGCCGGTGCGGTCGTCCGCCCGGTGTACTCTCGTCGTGATAGCGTGCCGCCAGCGCCGCGACGACATTGGCGAGATCTGAGGTGAAGGCCGCGCGATCTGCAGGCGATCGGAAGCGGATGACAGTGTCGATCGAAAGGGTGGCGAGACGCTTGTCCTTCTGGCGGGCAGTCCGCCACAGGTCGCCGACCTCGCGGACGATGCGGGCTGCCAAGGCGATGAGATAACTGGCTGATAGACGGTCGTTGTTGCGGGCCGGATCGGCGCCGATTGGACCTAAGGCAGCGGGCGAGACAACATAGGACGATGCCGTCGCGACCATAAGACGTTCCGTGAGTCCGCCCCATTGACGCTCTTCGGTCGGTTCGACCAGCTTGTGCTCCTCCAATGCGCGCAGGTGGTAGTTCACCCTCTGGCGCGTGAGGCCAACTTGCCCCGCGAGCGCGGCGGCCGAGGCTGGCTTTGAAAGTGCCGCCAATAATCGAGTCTTTATCGGGTCCAGCGCCAGCGCCGCGGCCGCGGGGGCCTCAATGACATCAAGTTCGAGCATGCGCCCTTGTCGCATTGACAAATTTTTTTGTCAAGATGGACGCCACGATGCAGCATCCCGTCCTGCGCCGCCGGCGCCAAATCTTGCCGGACCTGCCGCCGGTTCTGCGAGAACACGCTCCGATCGCACCTTGTCGCGGGATGATGAACGGTGCGACATCGGAATATCGCACGGTAGACATGCGACCTGCGTCTTCGGCCTATCATGAGATGCGCAAGCCGTTGCTCTCGGTGAAACGGAGTCACACGGCAACATAACAGCGGCCGCCTCGTCGAGGTGGCGCGGCCATCTCGGTCACTGCAAGAAAAGGCCTGCCAAGTTCACGAGGCTGAGGCCCGCAAGGACTATGCCAATCAAGATCAACGTGACGCGCGGCGACAGGACGCGCAAGAGATAGCCGGCAAGCGGTGCAGCCAGCGCGCCGCCCATGATAAGTCCGAGCGCGAGCTGGCCATAGAGCGCGAAATCCAGCTTCGTCAGAAAGGCGGCTGAAACGCTCAAAGTGACAAAGAACTCGGCCGCATTCACCGAACCCACTGTGCGGCGTGGATTGTCGCCGGCGGCAACCAGCGTCGCGACGACCAGCGGTCCCCAGCCGCCGCCCCCGATCGCATCCAGAAAGCCGCCGCCAGCGCCCACAAGCGGTGTCGGCGGCCGCCACTGATCCAGCTTCCATCCGGCCACGCGTGCGAGGATCAGCACTGACATGGCGCTCAGATAAACTGTGACAACAGGCTTGACGATGGCTTCGGGAAGACCGGTCAGAACATAAGCGCCGAAGATACCGCCGCAGACGCCGGCGATCGCCACCTTGAGGAATAGTCTCCAGTCGACATTCTTGTTCCACAGATGCGATACGCCCGAAATCGCGGTGGTGACGACTTCCGCGGCATGAATGGCTGCACTCGCAAGGGCGGGAGAAACGCCTGCGGCAATCAGGCTTGAGCTTGCGATCACGCCGAACGCCATGCCGAGGGCCCCATCGACCATTTGCGCGACAAAGCCGATCGCGATCAGAATGAGAAACTGAACGTCCATCGATTGGCAATCCGCAGCCTGTGTCCCGCGTGGTCACGTGTTATAGCGAGGACGCGCCTCCGTCGTCACGTGCCGATGGCGGGTTTGACACGTTTTTCGTGCAAGCAGCGGTTCGCACGGAAGCGTGCCGGTGGCGCTCACAACGCCATTCGCAAGGCATCCACGATCACGGGGACGCTCGACCGGGACTTATATCAGACAGACGTCGATCGTACATGACAGCTAGCGAAACAGCGGGATCGAACAGGTGCTCCAGTCGCGGTGGTGATCCCATCTGCTTCAACCGTTCGTCTTGGCCTGCATGGGCGCGCACGATGCCCTGACACCGCTTAGCGCTTCCATTTTGCGATACCATGCAAGGATGGCGGGCGTCTTTGGCGAAGCGTCGGCAAGAGAGAGTTGGGTCAGGTTCGACGCGATCGACAGGTCCGCGATGGTCGGCGTGTCTCCGGCGACATGGGCGGAACGTGACAGCCTCGCTTCCAAGACCGGAGCCACATCGGCCAATCGCCGTTCGCCGCGCCCGATTGCGGAGGCGTCGCCATTGGGGCCGAGGAATACTTTGTTGAGGACGATATCGACCACGGCGGGGCCGAGGCGGCACTGGTTCCAGTCAAGCCATTGTTCCACCTGGGCGCGCGCGTCGAGGGCGCGAGGATACCACTGAACCAGGTCATGCTTGGTGCAGAGGTAGCGCAGAATTGCGTTCGACTCGGTGAGCGTGAGATCTCCATCGATCAGCACCGGGACCTGATGGTTCGGATTGATCTTGCGGAAGTCGTCAGACATGTGCTGGCCGGACGCCATGTCGACGACGCGCAACTCGTAGGGAATGCGAGCTTCCTCGAGTAGCGCGACGACCCGTCGCCCATGCTGAGAAAATGGAAAGTGATAAAGGATATACATGGGATCTCCTTGGCGTTTGCTTGAGATACCTGCACACAGCAAGCATGCTGACAATGCCGCAGCCTGCTCCGCGATCCAATCGGTAGTGCGCCGAGCACCGGCGATTTTGTAGTACGCCTTTGCGCGGTGCCCTCGTGGGTTCACTAGCTAGACTAGCGGCTTCCTCAATGACGCCGAAATGCATGCAACGAGAATGCGAAACACCGCGTTCAGACGGAAAAGAAAGGCTTAGATGGTCTGCCTGCTGGGCTTGCCGCGTCGCCGACCAGCGGCGCCTTGGCTGTGGTAGGGGGCTCACGCTCGACGTGGCCAAGCAGGCACGACCGCAGGGTTTCGATCTCCGGACAATCGGCGGTGCCGAGCGGGCCGATCAGGAAGCCGCTCCCCAGAGGCTCGCACCTGTAGCCTGGACAGCGCTGCACCCTTTCCGCGATCACGACATCGACCTTGCCTTCGAGCAACTCGTGCAGCCCCGCCGGCTGGCTGATGCGAAGGGCGACCTGCGGCTGGGCCTGGCGGAATTGTGCCAGGCGCGTCCGCAACCCATCAACGGCAAAACTCGCGTGTACCCCGATATGCAGCAGACTTGTGACGCCCTCAGGCTTGAGTTCGGCAGTGGCCTCGGCGAGGCAACGAAACGCCTGACGTATGCGCGCGAGATAGGTTTCGCCGGCAGAAGTCAGAATGACCTGCCGTGTCCGTCGCTCGAACAGCTGCACGACTAGCCGCTCCTCCAGCAGGCGGACTTGCTGGCTGACGGCACCGGCAGTGACGTGCAGCTCGTGGGCGGCCTGCTTGAAACTGAGATGGCGGGCGGCGGCCTCAAAGGCGCGCAGGGCATTGAGTGGCGGCAGCAGATACGTCATGGCCGGCTCCGAGCGATGCGGTAGGGCGGGAGCATGCATGAGTTTCGCTCGCTCTACAAAAGAGAAATCCTGCTTTGTCGCCGGTGAAGGCGGGCGATACCCCATGGCTGAACCTGCACGCAAACCCCAAGGAAATCTGCCGCAGTGCCGCCTGAAATGCCGTCGATCGAGACTTCGTATTCCTGGATTCGCCTCGTCGTCTCCATCACCCTCAGTACACTGGGCTGCGTCGGCATGTGGTCTCTGGTCGTGGCGTTGCCGGCAGTGCAGGCCGATTTCAATGCGTCTCGCGCCGACGCGACTTTGCCCTATACACTCGCCACCATCGGCTTCATGATCGGCGGCATCATTGTCGGCCGATTGGCGGATCGATTCGGCATCTTGCCACCCTTGGCCAGCGGCACGATCTTGATGAGCCTTGGCTACATCCTCACTGCCTCCGCTCCGAACCTGTCTGTCTTCGCGGTTATCTCCGGCGTCACGATCGGACTCGGCGGCGCAGCGAGCTTCGCGCCCCTGGTGGCCGACGTCTCGCTGTGGTTCGATAGGCACCGCGGCCTCGCCATTTCCTTGGCTACGGCCGGCAGCTCTCTTGCCGGAGTGGTCTGGCCACCAATCGTCCAACATTCCATCGTTGCGATCGGTTGGCGGCAGACCCATATCGGCATCGGCATATTCTGTCTGGCAACGATGCTGCCGCTCTCCCTGGTTCTGCTACGGCGGCCGGTATTTCACAAGGCTACGCTCGAAGCGGCGAGCACCGGCAATACCATCCAAGCCATAGGCCTGGCTCCGAGTGTCACCCAGGGCCTGCTGGCCTTGGCCGGCATGTGCTGCTGCGTCGCCATGTCGATGCCGCAGGTCCACTTGGTCGCCTACTGCGGCGATCTGGGATACGGCCCTGCGCGCGGCGCCGAGATGCTGGCGGTCATGCTCGGCTTTGGTGTGGCGAGCCGTCTGATCTTCGGCTGGGTGTTGAACCGTATCGGCGGCCTGCCGACCTTGCTGCTGGGCTCGGCGATGCAGGCCATTGCACTCGCGCTTTATCTGCCGTTCGACGGGCTGGTCTCACTCTACGTCATTTCCGCTGTTTTCGGCCTGGCGCAAGGTGGCATCGTGCCGAGTTATGCGGTGATCATCCGTGAGCTGTTCCCGGCGCAGGAGGCTGGCTTTCGCGTCAGCCTCGCCATCTCGGTCACTCTCGCGGGCATGGCGCTGGGGGGCTGGATGGCCGGCGCAATCTACGACTGGGCCGGTTCCTACGCTTCGGCGCTGATCAATGGCATCGCCTGGAACATCGCGAACATGGCGATCGCAGTCTGGCTGCTACACCGCAAGCGTCGGCGTGCTGTCGGCGCCTGCGCCGCGGCCTAGATGCGAGACTAGACTTGTGACCTGACCCGCGGTGACTACGCGATCAAGAAAGCGCGCATCCAGACCAGCGCGCAGCAACAGCTTTTGGCGGCGATAGCGAAAAACGAAGTGGCGCACCCGACACGATTCGAACGTGTGACCTTTGCCTTCGGAGGGCAACGCTCTATCCAGCTGAGCTACGGGTGCTTCGCCGCTCCATTTAGCCGATTGGCCGGGCATGGGCAACCGGCCCTTGGCGAGGTCGTGAGACGAAGATGGTGGGGCGAGAGCCGCGTTTCCGGCGCAAAATTCCGATCCGTTTCCGCCGATTGGTGCTAGTCTTGGCTCGTTGAACTTTTCGCCATGGATGGGGACGTCCGATGTATAAGAAGGTTCTTCTCGCCTATGACGGTTCGGTCGAGGGGCGGCGCGCGTTGCGGGAGGGCGCAAAGCTCGCACAACTCTGCCGATCCGAGGTTTTTTTGCTCGCCGTCGTTGAGGTTTCCTCGATCATGACGCCGGAGGCCGGGCTCACGATCCCGATCGAGCTGCAGACCGAGGATTACAAGGCCATCCTGAACGAGGGCGCCGAGCGCTTAAAAGCGCTGGGATTTGCGCCGACCACCCGGCTTGAGGTCGGCGATGCCGGGCAGAAAATCGCCGAGGTCGCCGAAGAAATCGGCGCGCATCTCGTTGTCGTCGGCCATCGCCCGCAGGGGGCGCTGGCGCGCTGGTTCGGTTCGATCGGCAGCTATCTCGTCAAGCGCCTGCGCTGCAGCGTGCTGGTGGCGCAGACCGAGATCAGCGACGCCGAGTTCGAACGGCTGAAGCCGGCGGAAGCGACGGCCTCGCCATAATCTGAGGCCGATCCGAGCTTTAGTTCGCGGGAACGATGATCTTGCCGATCGGCCATAGCGCGATGCCGGCAAGCTTCAGGTGTGCCCAGGCAAAGGGAATGCCGATAATCGTCACGGCGAGCAGGACGGCTGTGACGACATGGCCGAGCGCGAGCCACCATCCCGCCAGCACCAGCCAGATGATGTTGCCGATCACCCCGAGCGGCCCGGTGCCGATATCCTCCTGCCCGGTATAGATGTCGCGGGAGACCGCCGTGAAGCCGAACGGGAAGAGCGTGTAAGCGGCGATATTGAACGCGGCCCGCGCCCAGGGAATGCCGATGATCGTGATTGCCATGACGATTGCGGCGATCAGCCAGCCGAACGCCATCCATGCGCCGCCGAGAACGATCCAGATGATGTTGAGCAGCAGCGAGACGGGTGACATGGATAAGACTCTATCTTGCCGCGCGTGCGAATGAAATCGAAAACCGCCTTGCGAGCGGAACCCGATTGCCGTGCGTCTCGCAGCCGTTAAACTCTCCTGCCTAACGACCAGGCAACAAGCGTCGATGAGGAGAAACGTCATGCGTCCGCTCGAATTCGGCTGGTATTTGCCCACGCATGGCGACACCACGGCCTATGGCCTGATGGAAGCGCAGATTCCGGGCTCGCCGGAACTTTGCGACCGCGTGGTGCAGGCGGCCGAAAAAGCCGGCTTCGAATATTTGCTGATCCCGGTCGGCTCGGTGTGCTGGGAAGCATGGATCACCGGCGCTTTCATGGCGGCGCGCTCATCGTCCATCAAGCCGCTGATCGCGGCGCGGCCCGGCTACATCAACCCGGTGCTGCTCGCAAAAATGATCTCGACTTTCGACCAGATGTCGGGCGGGCGCATCTGCATCAATCTGATCGCCGGCCAGAACGAGAGCGAGGTCGAAGGCGAGGGCGTGCGCTACCCGAAGGAAGAACGCTACGAGCTGATGGAGGAAGAGGTCTCGATCCTGAAAGCGCTGTGGACCACCCGAGGGCCGGTAAACTTCGAGGGAAAATTTCACAAATTATCGGGCGCGCATATCAGGCCGCGTCCCCTCCAGCAGCCCTTTCCGAAATTCTATCTCGGCGGCGGCTCGCGCCAAGCCTGGGAATTGTCGGCCAAACATTCCGACGTGCATCTGTTCTGGGGTGACCTGCCGGAGAAGATCGTCTCGAACATCGCCGAGATCAGGCAGATGGCGCGCGCACATGGCCGCGAAAACGACATCGGGTTCGGCATGCGGCTGCAGGTGATCTGCCGCGAGAACGAGGCAGACGCCTGGGATGCCGCCGATCAACTGGTGCGGCACGCGACAGAGCGGCAGAAGCAGGAAATGAAGACGCTCTACAACCGCTCGGAGGCGAACATGCGCGTGCAGCAGCTCGCGCGCGAACATGGCGATCTGCTGCTTCCCCATCTGTGGACTGGCATCACCAAGGTGCGCCCCGGCGCCGGCATTGCTGTTGTCGGTAATCCCGTCCAGTGCGCCGACACGCTGCAGCAGTTCATTGATGCCGGCTGCCATTCCTTCTGCCTTTCCGGCTATCTGCACGACGAGGAAGCCGAGCGCTTCGGCCGGCTGATCCGGCCCATTCTCGCCGAGAACAACCGCGGCCGATGGGCGGCTTAGAGCAGGATAGGGATAGGTCAGTCATGCTGCAGTGCATCTGCAGGGTCATTTGGAGCCGGGTCTATTGCTGCGATGCGCTGCGGTGCAAGCCTTTATATCACTCGCGGTGATGGGGGCGCGGCGCTAAAGTCGGACCGTTTCAACTGGGTACCGCCAAAATGAGTGGGTCGAGCTCGGTCCTTGCCTGGAGCTCTGCGCTAGAAGAATTCGCGCTGTTTCGAACGCTCAGTTCCGAACAGCGGCTGAAAGCACTCAACGCCATGGTCCGGCAAGATCTGGTGCGCGGGCAGATGCTGGTCGCGCAAGGCGGGCCGTCGGACTCGCTTTTCCTCGTGCTGCATGGCGCGCTCGCGGTGCGCAAGACCGGCTATCTCGAGCCGATCGCCGAGCTTCGGGCCGGCGAACTGGTCGGCGAGATCGGTTTCTTCGCCAATGTGCCGCGCACCGCCGACGTGATCGCGATCCGCGACACCAGCGTGCTGGCGCTGACGCGCCCGGCCTATCAGAAGCTCGTCGCCGAAGCTCCCGCCATCGTGGAGGCGCTGCTCGCGGCGCTCGCGCAGCGGTTCGCCAGGGAGACCGCGCGCATCGCGCCGTTCCGCACTTCGCCGAAGGCGCGAACGGTGGCGCTGATCGGCGGCGGCGTCGAGCCGCCGCCTGTCACTTTCGATCGCCGCATGCGCGAGGGGCTCGCTGCGACCAATGCCGAGATCGTCGATGCCGCCCGCTTGCACGCAATGTTTCCCGGGCGCGCGCTCGATGCGCATGAAGTTACCGAATGGCTGAACAAGCTCGAGCACACAGCGCCGCTGGTCGTCTATCTCGCCGGCCACGAGGCGTCGCCCTGGGCGCGCAAGGCGATCCGGCAGGCCGACATGGTCGTGTTCGCCTGCCGCGGGGAAGCGCCCGCGGCGGTGTTGACTGACATCGAGGCCTTTGCCTGCGAAGTTCATTCGATTTCGGCGCGCCGCCTCGTCCGCATCCATGACAAGCGAAGCGGCGCGGTCTCCGGTACCGCGGCATGGCTCGCCCGGCTGCCGTCCTTCATGCATCACCATGTTGCCCTCGAAGACCAGGTCGATATCGACAGCCTGATCCGCTTTCTCTGCGGCCGGGCGGTCGGCTTCGTTGCCGCCGGCGGCGGCAGCTTCGGCACCGCCCATGTCGGAATCTACAAGGCGTTCCGCGAACGCGGCGTGATGTTCGATATCTTCGTCGGCACCAGCGTCGGCTCCGCCATGGTGGCCGGCTTTGCCAAAAATCTCGAAGCCGAACATCTCGAACGCGGGACGCACGAAATCTTCGTCAAGAGCCGAAGCTTCCGCCGGCCGACCTGGCCACGTTACTCCCTGCTGGACCACAAGGCGTTCGACCGCGCGCTGGCGCAACAATACGGCCCTGACTGCCGGATCGAGGACATCTGGCGCCCCTTCGCGGCCGTCGCCACCAACCTTTCGACACATAGCCTCGAACTGATCCGCTCCGGCCCGCTCTGGCAGGCGGTGCGTGCATCGAGCGCGATCCCCGGGCTGTTGCCGCCATTCTACACGCGGGAAGGGGCGATGCTGGTCGATGGCTGTCTCATCGACAACGTGCCGCTGGCCTCGATGCACCAGCTCAAGAGCGGTCCCAATCTCATCGTGCATTTCGGCGAGCCGGCGGCGGAGATGTTCGACGTCGACTATGAATCGCTGCCGGGGCGGCTAGAGCTGATCGCCGCGATGCTGACGCCGTTCCGCAAGAAGCTGCTGCCCGAGGCGCCGAGCGCCGTGAACGTATTGTGGCGAAGCCTCGTGGCGCATCAGCGCTACGATACATTGCCGACCGGCCCGTTCGACACGGTGATGCGGCCGCCGCTTCCGCTCGACATCGATGTCACGGATTTCGATCGACACACGGAAATCTTTGAAGCCTCTTATGCGTGGGCCAAGGAGGCCATCGTGGCACTGGAGGCGGGCGGCAGCACGGCGATTGCAGCCATCCTCGACACCGCCGCGCTGGAGCGGCGTCAGACCGCGGCCTCGGTCTCCAGCCGCGCACCCAATAGCCGCCTCGCTTCGGCGGCCGGCTTCAGTGCGCTGAACAGATAGCCCTGCATCTGCTTTGGCCGTGATCGCGGGATGAAGCGCCGTTTGTGGCGAGCGCTTCACCCTCTAGCGGCGATAGCCGCCGCTACGCGAATAGGCGGCGCGGGTCTCCTGCGCCGGACGGCTGCTGACGCTGGCGCGCGCCTCGCTGGCGCGCGGGGTCGCCAGCTTGAGGTCTTCCAGGAAAATCGGCTTCGAGAAATAATAGCCCTGGGCATAGCGGATCTTGGTCGCAGCCTGCAGATACGCCAGCTCCTCGAAACTTTCGAGCCCCTCGGCGATCACGGTCATGCCGAGCGCTTCGCTCAACGATTCGATCGCCCGCAGGATGCCTTGGCTGCGCGGACGCTTATGGATGTCGGTAATGAAGGAGCGGTCGATCTTGATCTCGTCGGCGGTGATGTCGGCCAGCGCCGATAATGACGAATAGCCGATGCCGAAATCGTCGATCGAGATCTTGACGCCGAGCTTTCGGAAGATCGGCAGAATCTCGTCCTGGATGTGCGTCTTGGTGACGAAGGCGTCTTCCGTCACCTCGATCATGAAGCGCTGCGGGAATCCGGTGGCTTCGAGCGCTTCGGCGAATGGCTGCATGAATTCGGGATTGCCGGCCTGCTTGGCTGCGACGTTGATGCTGATCGTGGTGTCGGCGCCGAAGGTCTCGTTGATCAGGTCGATCGACTTCACGATCTCCGCCAGCACGAGATGCGTCAACTCGTCGATCAGGCCGAGTTCGGTGGCCAGGTTGATGAAGGTGCTGGGCGCCTGAATTACGCCCTCGTCGTCGCGCAGGCGCACCAGGGCCTCGACCCCCGTGACCGCCTGGGTCCGGATATCGACCTTGGGCTGGAACGCGCAGCAGAAGCGCTTTTCCAGGATGGCAAGCCGCAACGACTGCTCGATCTTCATGCGCGCCAGCGCCTCGCGCTCCATGCTGGCGTCGAACAGCGCCGCCGCGCCCTTGCTACCGTTCTTTACGCGGTACATCGCGATATCGGCGTTCTGGCGCAGCACCTCATAGCTGCGGCCATGTTCGGGATAGAGGCTGACACCGATCGAGGTCGAGGCGAAGATCTCGGACTGATCGATGAAGAACGGCGCCTTCAGCCGCTGCAGAATGAAGTGGATGAACTCCTCGACCTCGGCGACGCTCTCGACGGGGTTGAGCAACAGCACGAACTCGTCGCCGCTGATCCGCGACAGGATGTCGGATTCGCGCAAGTCCAATCCCAGCCGCTTGGCGATCTCCACCAGCAGTGCGTCACCGACCGGGTGCCCGTAATAGTCGTTGATGTGCTTGAAATTGTCGACGTCGAGGAAGGCCAGCGCGAAACGGCCCTGTCCGTTGTCGTATTTGAGGAGACTGTTGACGCGGTGCTCGATCACGCGCCGCGTCGGCAGTCCGGTCAGCTCGTCGTAGTAGGCGGAGCGGAACAGGTGGTCCTCGAACGCCTTCTGCTCGCTGATGTCGGTCGAACTCGAGATCAGGAAATTGCGCCCTGCGACCTGGATGGGGCGGTGCGAGGTCAGAAACACCTGCTTGGTCGAGCCGCCGGCAATGGCCTCTTCCAGCACGGCGGGGCGGCCGGCGCGCAGCAATTCGAGGCAGGTTTCGCGGCGGTCGCTTAGCTGTGAAGCCGTGCCCGTCTTAGCCGGCTGCAGGAGGACCGCCGCAGCATCGTTCATCAGCACGAACTCGCCGCTCTCGTCCTGAACCGTCACGCCGGCCGGCAGCAGCTTGAAGACATCCCGCAGAATGCTCAATTCGCAATCAAACATGCTTTCGTTGGCCTGCGTCGCCGCCGCCTGAAAGTCTTTCTTGTAGGGACTATGCATGCCACGGAGATTGGCAAAGGCCCTTGTAGCATTGGTTAAGTGGAACTACGAAAAACCGGGACAACCGTAAAAGTCGCCGATTTCCGATCGTATTGGCTCGATCGTCATTAACAGAATATCAACGTGATGCGAGAGAGCACGGCTGCGAAGTGAACTTCGGTTCATGTATCGCGAAAAACGCAATGCGACTCTGCATCGCGACGGATGCGTCGAAAAACGAGCGGGAGTCCAATCTGGCCTAGCTTGCGGGAATCCGGCATTGCATCGTGCAATGCACGCCTGACTTCAGGAAGCGGATTTCGGTCTTGCCGTCGAAGGCGCGAAGCGCCGATTGGAATAGCTTGGTGCCGAAGCCAGCCGGGCCGACCTTTTCGATCACGGGACCTTCGGTCTCATCCCAGGTGATGTTGAGACGACCCTCCGATACCGACCATGACACCTGCAACAGCCCGCGGGCTGAAGAGAACGCGCCGTATTTGCCGGCATTGGTCGCAAGTTCGTGAAAGATCAGTGCCAGGCTTACTGCGAGCTTGGCCGGCAGGAATAACGAGTCCCCGTTCAAATTGAATCGGACATGGCCGTAAGGGCCGAGTTCGGAACGCAGCATGTCCTTGATATCGCAGCCGCTGCCGTCGAGCCGCGCGATCAAATCGTCGGTAGCCGACAATGCGCGCAGGCGCCCATCGATGCTGCTCCAGATCTGCGGCTGGTCCTGCAGCACCTGGTGGAGCACGGCGTGGATCGTCGAGGTCTTGTTCTTGAGCCGGTGCTGCAACTCCTCGACCAGGAGCTTGCGGTATTCTTCCTCCTTGATCAGGCGTTTGGAATCTTCCCGCTGCTGCGCGACGATGGTCCGGTAGTGCTCGACGCCCCAGATGGCGATGCCGCAAACCGCCCAGAACATCACGAGCAGCGCAAGCCGCGCGGGATCGGCAGTCGCGCTGCCGAAATTGACGGTGACGCCGAGCACGCCTCCCGCGATCGCCGTTGCGATTCCGACCCGGGCGCCGCCGACGGCCGCGGCCAGGAATACGGCCGGGAAATACGGCGTGAAGAATACGTCGGGGCGAAGCTGGGCAACGCCCCACCGGGCGAGCGTCGACAGCGCGAGGCAGCCGGCCGCAAACGCTGTGCTGAAAAGCAGCGAGGGCTGGGAAATTCCCTGCCAGCCGCGCCTCAATTCGTCGATCAATTTCTTCATCGGGCTTGTCACTTCACGTGATCAGCGAATCCAAAATAAGGCCGATCATAGCGAAAATAGGAGATTTCTGAGCCGGCGATGACAGGGTGTCCGAAACAAGCCGCTGATGATGGCGATGGAACAAGCTCGCTTGCCTTGTCGGCGAGGGGCGGGGATAGTGGTGTCAACCACTGATCGAGGGGGACGCAATGGGACGGCTGGACGGCAAGGTCGCGGTGATCACAGGTGCGACGAGCGGCATCGGACTGCACACCGCGGAACTCTTCGTCGCCGAAGGCGCAAAAGTCGTGATCGCTGGGCGTCGCGCGCTCGAGGGCGAGGCGCTGGCCAAAAAGCTTGGCGCTGACTGCGTGTTTCGCCAGACCGACGTCACGGTGGAAGAGCAAGTGAAGGCGCTGATCGCCTTTTCGGTGGAAAAGTTCGGCCGCATCGATTGCCTGTTCAACAATGCCGGCGGGCCGGCGCAGACCGGCGGCATCGAAGGCCTCGAGGTCGAGCGTTTCGACGCCGCAATGGCGACGCTGGTGCGCAGCGTCATGCTGGGCATGAAACATGCGGCCCCGCAGATGCGCAGGCAGGGTTCCGGCAGCATCATCAACAATGGCAGCATCGCGGGTCGCCTTGCCGGCTTTTCATCCTCGATGGTCTATAGCGCGGCAAAGGCCGCCGTCATCCACCTCACCAAATGCGTGGCCATGGAGCTTGGCGAAGCCAACATCCGCGTCAACTCGATTTCGCCCGGCGCGATCGCGACCGGCATTTTCGGCAAGGCGCTCGGCCTGTCGGTCGAGGCCGCCGAAAAGACCCCGGCCGTGATGCGTGAGGTCTACAAGTCGGCCCAGCCGATTCCGCGCGCCGGTCTGCCCGAGGATATCGCGCATGCCGCGGTGTTTCTTGCCAGCGACGAATCCTCCTTCATCAACGGCCACGATCTCGTTGTCGACGGCGCCATAACCGGTGGCCGTAACTGGAGCCAGCAGCAGCAGGGCTACGTCGCGCTGAAGAAGGCGTTCGATCAGGGGGCGGGATAAAGAAGATGACGCCGTCATTGCGAGCCGTTGGCTCCTCGCAATGACGGCCATAGTTTGGGACAAAGGAGACGCAAATGTCTGCAACATTCCAACTGTCGCCGCTGTCGGAAGGCCGTCCATTCTACCTTGCCGTCATCGCCGGCCTCGCCTGCGCTTTCGTCATCGGCAAGGCGCCGCCGTCGACCATGGACGCGGTCTCGGCGATCATCGAGCCGCTATGCGCCAATAGCGTGACGGGCTTGCAGGATGTCGTCGAGCCGATCTCTTCGCATGCACTGCCGAACGTACCGGGCAAGCGCGTCACCATTGTCCGCGTATTCTACGGCCCCGGCGGATTTACGCCTGCGCACCGGCATGCCGGCTCTGTCACTGCCTATGTCACCAAGGGCGAAATCCGATCGCAGCTCGCCGGTGGCCCGGTCGAGACGTTTGGCGTCGGCCAGTCCTTCTTCGAGCCGCCCGGCTCGACGCATCTGGTCTCTGCCAATGCCTCTGCCACCGAGCCTGCGGAATTGATCGCAGTGTTCGTCGCCGATGAGGGCGCGCAACTCACGACGCTGGTGAAGTAGTCTGTAGGATGGGCAAAGCGAAGCGTGCCCACCTTTCCAAGCGGCAATCCTGAGACGGGGTGGGCACGCTGCGCTTTGCCCATCCTACACGCCTATCACACCGGCTTCAGCACGACGCGCAAGCCATCCCGCGGCTTCGGGATCGGCCACATCTGCCAGTCCGCCTTGTAGCCGGGCTCTAGCGAGACACTGAGATTCTGCAGGAAATGCCGGGCAAAGCATTTCGCCTGCATGTACGCGAAGTGCAGGCCGAGGCACATATGCGCGCCGCCGCCATACGGCACCCAGGCGAAGCGGTGGCGGTTGCGCTGTGCTTCGTCAGAGAAACGCATCGGATCGAACCTGTCCGGTTCGGGCCAGATCTCCGGCATATGGTGCGTGAACAGCGGATTGACCCCGACCAGCGTGCCGGCGGGAACTTCGTACCCCCTAAACGAAAAGTTACGCACCGCGCGGCGCGGCATCGATGGCACCGGCGGCTTCAGTCGCAGCGCTTCCTTGAACGCCATTTCCGACAGCGGCATCTTCTCCAAATTGTCGATGCTGGAGGGATCGTTGGCCTCGATGCCGAGGCCTTTGACTTCCTCGCGCAAGTGCTGCTGCCATTCGGGGTGGGCGGCAAGCTCGCCGACAAAGGAGGTCAGTGACGATGTCAGCGTGTCATGCGCTGCCATCATCAGAAAGCTCATATGGTCGATGATATCCTGGGTCGACAGCAGCGCGCCGTCATCATGCGTCGCCTGGCACAGTTGCGAGAACAAGTCGTCGCCGCCGCCCCGCGCGCGGCGCATCGGAATCTGTTCGGCGAAGTAGGCGACGATCCGCTTGCGGCCTGCAACGCCGCGGCCCATTTGCGTGAACGGCAGCGGTCGCCGGATCGGCGCCACGGCTGCCGCCACCATGTCGACGAAGGCGCGGGTGATCTCGTCGACCTCTGGCCCGATGTCGGCGCCGAGGAACGACGTTGCCGCCAGATCGAGCGTGAGCTGTTTCATTGCCGGATACACCAGCATCTCGCCGGGCCGCGCCTTCCACTGCTTGACCCGCGCGGCAACGCCGCGGTCGAGATCGACGAGGTAGGACTTCATCGGCCCCGATTTGAACGCGACCGACAGTGCGCGGCGGTGCAGGCGGTGCTCTTCAAAATCCAACAGCATCAGCCCGCGCGGAAACAACCGGCCGAGGATCGGTCCCCAGCCATGGGTGGAGGAGAACAGGCGCGCCTGGTCGAACAGCACGAGCTCGTTGGCCTCGGGCCCGAGCATCGTCACGCTGGTCTCGCCGAACAGATGGGTACGGTAGATCAAACCGTATTTGGCGGCCGATTTCTCAATCTGTCCTTTGGGGTCGGCCAGCACCGCCAGCGTGTTGCCGATGAACGGCCAACCCTCGTTACCGGGAATGTGCCGTAACGCCTTGGGGTTCGGCGGCACCGGTATATTGGCGGGAGAAGCCACACTCTGCATCGACATGGCTGTTGCTCCGTTGAGTCTCGAAAGTCGCCAATATTATCCACGAGTTGGCGGCTTTGTCGCGGGCTTAAATAGGGCACCACTGCTTACCCCGTCATTGCCTGCAACAAACGCAAAGCGTTTGTGCAAGGGAGCGCGACAAAATTGCAAAGCAATTTTGTCGCTGAAGCGACGAAGCAATCCATACCTCCGCATGCCGTGCTATGGATTGCTTCCGCCTTCGCCAAGGCTTCGGCGGACAAGTCGCTAACGCTCGCAATGACGGAGAGAAATCCCTCCCTTACCTGACGAGAGTCACGTCTTGCGCTTGGCGGCTTCCTTCTGCAGGTCGGGTGCATTCACGGTCGGGATGGCGACCCGGCCCGGGCCGGTCAGCGGCAGGGCCGCGGCGGCTTTTTCATTTTCCATGATCTTGGCCATCACGGCCTGACCCGCACGGTCGAACACTGCGCGGTTTTCGATCAGGAATTTCTGCGATTCACGCAGCTTGGCGACATAGCCGTTGATCTCCGGAATCACATAGCGCGCCACCATGTCCCAGCTTCGCCGCGTATTCTCCGGGTTGGCCCAGTCGTGCACGAAGCCGATGATGGCGCCGACGCCGCCGGAGACCTGCATCAGGTTCTTGATCGTCTTCACCAGGTCATCCGGCGTGCCGATGGTGGATGCCGCGTTCTCGCCGCCTGCGGTTTTCTCCACGGCATCCTCGGGCGAAGTGAACGGCTCGAGCCCCGGCCGCTGCAACGTGCGGACATTATATTCATTGTGCCAACGCATCAGCCCGGGGCCGGCCTCGCGTGCGGCCTGTTCGCGCGTCTCGGCAATGTGCCAGGATAGCAGCACGCGCCAGTCGGAGCGGCTGACGGTGGTGCCGGCCTTCTTTGCGGCATCCTCCGCAAAGCCCCATTGCGTCGGCAGCGCCATCAGGCCCTGCGTCGACATCGAACCGAGCGAAATGATGCCGATGCCGTATTTGCCGGCGAGCGTCATACCTGAGGGCGAGATCTGCGACGCCACCACGAACGGCATGTCTTCCTGCAGCGGCAGCAGCTGCAGCGCAGCGTCCTGCATGGTGAACCAGTCGCTTTTCGCCGTGACGCGCTCGCCCTTGAACAGGCGTCGGATGATCGCGATCGCCTCGTCCTGGCGGTCGCGCTGCGTCATCGGATCGATGCCGAGCGTATGCGCGTCGGACGCCAGCGCACCTGGTCCCGAGCCGAAGATGGCACGGCCGCCGGTCATCCAGTCGAGCTGCACCATGCGCTGCGCGACGTTGTAGGGATGGTGATAGGGTAGCGAGATCACGCCGGTGCCGAGCTTGATACGCTTGGTGCGTTCGCCGGCGGCGGCCAGGAACATTTCCGGCGAGGCGATCATTTCCCAGCCCGAGGAATGGTGCTCGCCGCACCAGAACTCGTCGAAGCCGAGCGTATCGATCTGCTCGACGAAATCGAGGTCGCGGCGGAACTGCAGCAGCGGATTCTCGCCGATCGGGTGATGCGGGGCGAGAAAGGCTCCGAATTTCAGGCGTGCCATGGATCGTTCTCTCCGGAATTGTTGTTCTTGGAGTTGGTCGGCGCCAAGGTACGGGGTGAGACATTGCAACGCAATGCTCGAACCCTGCGGCAAGCGCATGGTGGTCGCGCGAGCGCGGCGGCATGCCGCCGCCCGGAATTCAGATTCCTTGGGGCGATCCGATCTCACTGCGTCAGTTACGGGCAGGGACTTGTAATGGCATCTATCGAGTGTGGTGCTCTCGACGGTGAAGCCGGCGAGCTGGCGCGGGTCGGGCATGTACAGCACGACGGCACAGATCGCCATTGCCGCCGGCGTAGCGATCGTCGTGGTATTTTTCGCGATCGACTCCATCGGAGCGGTGCGGCTCGCATCGCTGGCGACGTCAGCTCTATTCGTACAGTCGATCATCGCCTGCGCCGTATTTCTGACATGGATGCGTCGCGTCACGCGATGACAAATTCACGTCAATTGCCGAAATTTGATTGTGGGGAATGACAGTGCACGGCCTTTCTCTTTTGCGATGCAACAACTATCTGTCCTTGGTATCCGTGGTTAAGAAGAATCGCCCCAGGAGCCATCGTTGTCGCTCGCCAAAAACGTCGAATTCCTGCGCCATTTCCCGAAGCTGAACGGCTTCAATGGCCTGGGAAGCTATGGCCGAAGCGCCGTTTCGGGGGCGCAGAGTCCGCTCGCCGAGATTTCGGTGTTCGGCACCAATCCCGGCGCGCTCAAAATGTACGCCTATGTGCCGGACGCTTTGCCGCGCGCTTCCGCCCTCGTTGTCGTCCTCCACGGCTGCGGCCAGACCGCCGCCGGTTATGATTTCGGTACCGGCTGGTCGACGCTCGCCGAACGCTATGGCTTTGCGTTGCTGATGCCTGAGCAGCAGCCCGCCAACAACGCCAACACCTGTTTCAACTGGTTCAATCCAGGCGATATCGCGCGCGGCCGCGGCGAAGCCGCGTCGATCCGCCAGATGGTCGCGCGCATGGTGGCCGATCACAAGATCGATTCGCGCCGCATCTTCATCACCGGGCTTTCCGCCGGCGGCGCAATGACCTCGGTGATGCTGGCGACCTATCCGGAAGTCTTTGCGGGCGGCGCCATCATCGCCGGCCTGCCATACGGCATCGCGAGCAATGTCCGCGAAGCGCTCGGCGGCATGATGCAGTCGACCTCGCGTCCCGCCGGCAAGCTCGGCGACCTCGTGCGCAAGGCGTCGAAGCACAAAGGACCGTGGCCGAAAGTGTCGGTGTGGCACGGCAGCGCCGACCGCACCGTCAATCCGGCCAACGCCGATGAGATCGTCAAGCAGTGGCTCGACGTTCACGGCCTGCCGGCCGCGCCGATGTCGAGCGGTGAAGTCCATGGTCATCCGCGCGACGTCTGGTGGAATGCCGACGGCGAGACGGTCGTCGAATCCTACACCATCACCGACATGGCCCACGGCACGCCGCTGGGGCTCGCCGGAAATGACGAGCGCTATGGCGCGGAAGGCGCCTTTTTGATCGAGGCGGGGATTTCCTCGTCCTATCACATCGCGAATTTTTTCGGCCTCACTGATCGCGTCAGTCCGACCAGCGAGGCGCCCAAGCCGGCGCCAGCAGCGAAGATCGTGCCATCCGCAGCCACAGAATCCCTGCAGTCGTCGGATCTCGCCGCCAGGCTATGGTCGAGGACTCACAAGCCGGTTCGCCAGCCCACGCCGATGCCGCGCGAACCGAAGCGCCGCGGCATCGATGTCGGCGCCATCATCACCCGCGCGCTGACGGCGGCGGGGTTGATGAAATAGCCGCGTTTCGCCGCGCCCTTCCGCTCACATTTCGCCGGTCAGGAACGGATTGGTCAGACGCTCCTGGCCGATGCTGGAGCCCGGGCCATGGCCGCAGATGAAGCCGACATCGTCGCCGAGCGGCAGCAGCTTCTGCTTGATCGAATTGATCAGCGTGGCGTGGCTGCCGCCGGGCAAGTCGGTGCGCCCGACCGAGCCGCTGAACAAGACATCGCCGACATGGGCGAAGCGCAATTCCTTGTTGAAGAACACCACGCTGCCCGGTGAATGGCCTGGGCAATGCAGGATGTCGAAGGCCAGTTCGCCGATCGAGACTTGATCGCCTTCGTCGAGCCAGCGGTCGGAGGCGAAATTGCGCACCCCGGTCATGCCGAATCGCTCTCCGCTCGAGACCACGTTGTCGAGCAGAAACTTGTCGGCGATGTGCGGGCCCTCGATTCTAACCTGCAACGCATCGCGCAACTCGGCGGCGCCGCCCACATGGTCGATATGGCCGTGGGTCAGCCAGATCTTCTCGATCGTGACGCCGGTCTGCTTGATCGCCTCCAGAATCCGGGGAACGTCGCCGCCGGGATCGATCACGACGCCCTTCTTGGAAGGCTCGTGCCAGATGATGGTGCAGTTCTGCTCGAACAGCGTCACCGGCACGATCATCGCACCGGCCTTCGCCTGGGTATCGGTTTTGTTATCCATAAGGCCAACATATTCATCCCGCGGAGGGGGTCAACACGGGTTGCATCGATATGTAACCTTCAAGCGACCTACACGGCGCCGTGATAAGGTTGCGCCAGCTTCAGCAGTCGGGTGTTCCATGAACCAGGTATCATCGCCGGTGGTCGGGTCCCGCACCACCGCCCGCGCCTTCTTTGTCAGCGAGCGCCTGAACACGTCGGGGCTCGAACGTGGCGATGTGCTGGCCACGACACCGCTTGCGTTTCGCGTCAATGTCAATGGCATCGCTATACTCTTCCGCTACGGCGTGGTGGTCCTGATCGGATTGAATGCGCTGGAAGAGGAAGAATTCCTTCGCGGCCTCGATCAGCGCATGATGGGGAAATTCGCACGGCGCGATGAGGAAATCGCCATCATCGAGCTGTCGCCGGAAAAGGAAGAGCAGATCCCGCCCGGCGGCCCGATCTGCCTGCAAAGCCTGTCGCCCGAGCGGCTGATCCTGATCAGCGAGGCGCTAGCGAAAAGCGTCGTTCTGGCCCGGCACGAGCGCGAGGTTGCCAGCGTGTTCGACACGACCGAACCGTTCGCGCGGGAGCTGGCGCGAAGCGGGCGCATGCGCGGCAGCCGCCGCTCGATCCTGCAGAATATCGGCAGCGCGCTTCTGGTGCGCCACCGGGTGTCGGGGCCGGTCGAAGTGGAGGAGAAGCCGGACGTGCTCTGGGACAAGCCGCATCTGGAGCGGCTGTATGCTCGCCTCGCCGACGAGTACGAGCTCAAGGAGCGCGCGGAATCGCTGAACAGCAAGCTCGCCGTGATCGCCGAGAGCGCGCAGGTGCTGACCGATATCATCGACACCCGCCGCTCGCTGCGGCTCGAGGTGATTATCGTGCTCCTGATCCTGTTCGAGGTTCTGGTGACGATCTATCAGCTCGCCATGGGCCGGCATCCATGATCTCCGTCGTCCCGGCCAAGCGAGCAACGCGAGCGCGAGCCGGGACTCGTAACCACAGGCGTCTGTTGTGCGACGGCCGTAGCTCCAGCTCGGCGCAACGACAAGCGCCGGTGGTTATGGGTCCCCGCGTTCGCGCTAGCTGATTCACACGTCTTTGAGGGTTTCCCAGGCGGAAGCTACGCCCAAGAAGTATTGGAGGCCATGCCTCATGGTGATGGGGCCGGGTTTGGTGCGAGGGTATCCATCCCATCCGCCGAGGCGAGCAATGATCCATGAGGCCCAGGCCAAGGTTTGCGGGCGATGGGGATTGCTTTGGAGTTTGGTCCTGCCTTCGTATTTGGTGGCAAGCGCGGCGAGTAACTTGATCTGCTCTTGGTTGAACGCGTTGCTGGCAGGTTCAGCGCTGCGTCCGTCGCGAGCCTGAACA
>NZ_JAGKJK010000026.1 GCF_020329435.1 Bradyrhizobium hereditatis
CCTCGGCAATCGCGTGTGGATGATGATGCGGGGCGCGCGTGCGATCCGACAGGCCCGCGATGCCCTCTTCCTCATAACGTTCGAGCCACTTGTAGCCGGTCTTCCGGCTCACCGCGAACCGCCGGCAAATCGCTGCAAACGACTCCTGCCGCTCCTCAACCGCCATCACAAAGCGCATCCGCTCTTCCACGGCACAGGTTCCCCCAAGTCCCATCGGCAAGGCCCTCCTTGCCGATCAGTTGACCTGTTACCCATGTCGTCGGTCTATTCTGTCACCCATGTAGCCGGTTAGGACCGCAGGGCTCCCTCCCCCTTGCGGGGGAGGGTTGGGGAGAGGGGTAAGCCACACACTCGAACGAAGAGATCGGGTGACCTTTGCCATCCATTGCGCGCCAGACAAGCTGTGAGCCTTGTGTCGCGCGACGTCTTACAGCGGAGCAAGCGGTACCCCTCTCCCTAGCCCTCCCCCGCAAGGGGGGAGGGAACCCGCCAGTGCGTCCCTGACTGACCGTGAGGAGCATCCGTAACCGCAATGTGATGATGAGACGGTGACGCGATGTGAGCACGCGCGTCAGGCTCCCTCCGGCGTCCGCGACGAGCGAAGCTCGCTCGTGGGTCGGGAGAGGGGTAAGCCGCGCACTCTAACGACAGGATCGGGCAAGCCCGTGTCAAACCATCGCGCGCTACGCTGAAACTGAAGGCCTCGCGGCTGTCTCAAACGCCTCCTCACCGCCTTCTTTTTGGCTGAAGACGTCGTGCTTTGCTGGTAGGACGTCACCGATTTCATCGTTCCGGGAAACTTCGCATGCGCGCGCTTTGCCTTCTGCTGCTTGGTCTGGCGACGGCTACCCCTCACCTCGCCTTCGCCCAGATGAAACTTCCTTCCAAGACGACGCCGGGCGCGAGCGAGATTAGGTATTTCACCGCGATCGATGGGCTGATGGATGGCAACGCCGACGTCGTGCTGAAGGAAACCCGCCAGGGCAAGACCGTCACCGCGGCTACCCTCGACGTCTGCTATCCCGCCGCAAAAGGCTCCGACCGCAAGGACCGCTTCGTCGCCAACCTCGCCGTCAGCGGCCAGAGCCTGACCGGCACCACGCAGAGCCTCGGTGACAAGCAGCCGGTCACCATCAAACTGACGCGCAAACCGACCGGCGATACCTTTGAATTCCGCGGCCAGATCACCATTGGCCAGAACGTCACTGAGGTGACCTCGACGGACAATTCCGATCTCAGCGAGAAGGAGTTTTTGGAGAATCAGACCAGCGATGACGGCATCACGCCATCGCCGAAGGATTTTACCGACGTCTCGCCGGAAGCGATCGGCGTGCGGATCAAGCTCGATGCGGCGCTGGATTTCCTCAGGGGTCTGAAGGGTGAGGCCGTCGAGGTCGGCCTCTCTAGCCTGTCGATCACCTGCGATGCGCTGCGCGCCGGCGAGCAGACTATCAACCTCACCGCCGATCCGGAGCGGGCTGCTGCGCTGATTGCGAAAGCCAAAGCGATGCCCGGCGTGGTCGCGGCGGGCTGGACCAGCGGCGCGATCGAGATGGACCGGACCATTCGCTTTGCAGCCGCCGAATGGCGTGACGGCGATAAGATCAACAAGGACAAGATTGCAGCGGCGATCTCGGCCGTACTCGCCAAGACGCTTTCTGCCAAGCCGGCGGAGGCCAGCTGGAACGCCAACACCGGAAAGCTGGAGCTGGCCTTCAAGCGGCCGAGCCCCATCTATCCGCCGCTCGGCCTCACCGAAACTGTCGAGTTCACCGCCCTGGTCTCACCGGACAAACCGGGCACAACCGACCGCCTGATGCTCTGGATCTCAAACCCTGTCATCACGACCGCGGACGAAAGCGCGGGCGCGAAGCTGAACCTGTCGGAGGATTCCACCGGCGCCGACGAGGAAGGCGGTGAGCCCAAGGACGACAACGGCTCGCTCGACGCGCTGGCGAAGGAGTTCAAGGGCCAGCGCTGGGACGCTGACAAGTCGGTGTGGAAGTAGTCCGCTTTGCACGATATCCGATGCCGTCGGTCATCACGCACAATTACCAGCCCTGTGCCTCGATCGTTAAGATTCGATTCAGCTTAGAGGAACATCATCGGCTAACCAAAATGCAGGTTACGCCATGTACGACCGCGAGCCGAGTACCGTTGAGAGCATCTTGTCGGGGAATGTGGCTGGCGGCTTAAGTCCGTCGAGCCTGCGGAATTTCCTCAGAAACGATCGCGACGACGTGTTGGTCGTGCGCGAGTCGCTTCACGATCGCGCACGCAGTTTCGTGCTGGTCGCCGCGGCAGTGGCCGCTAGCTTTGGACTGGGATGGGCCGGTGGCCTGAGCTGGCCGCAATTTGCAGGCACGCTCGGCCTTGAAACAGTTGCGTGGCAGGAAGCGCCCTCGCCGCGCGTTGCTGAAGCGCGCTCAGGCGGCAAGAGTGAAGGCGCCCGGAAGACGGCAGCCGCATCGGATTCGCCTGCCACTGTCGGCAGCATTCCAAAGCCATCCGCTCTGTCGCCGGCCGCTGCACGCCCGTCTGCAGGTGCGGTCTCGCAGGCCAATGTGAGCTCTTCCGCCGCTGCTATCGCGCTGCGACAACCGCCATTGGCCGCGCCGCCGGAAACCAGGCCGACGACCATTCCCGGTTGGACCGTCGTGGATGTGCGGGATGGCACAGCCGTTCTCGAAGGCCCTGATGGTATCAGGATGGCCGCACGGGGCGATGCAATCCCCGGGCTCGGGCGAATAGAGTCCATCGTGCGCTGGGGCAATCGCTGGATCGTTGCCACCGCCAATGGACTGATTGCGACGCAGTGACTGCCACGGGGAACGATGCCCGAGCCGAGTTCACGGCTCGCGCGATGCAGGCGTTCTAGTTCGTATTGATGCGGAAACGCAGCGTCTTCGTGCCGATGAACGACACGAAATCGCCCTGCCGTTTCCAGGTGCCCGCTTGCGCCAGGGCCGCGATCAGTTCGTCATCCTGTTGCGCGCGATCCGCCGGGCATGGCCGGTTTTCCATCGCACCGGGGACGAATATCACGGTGTTGCCGGCCACAGAGAACTGGCCCTTGCCGCCCTTGCACCAAAGTTCGAGCACCACCTCACCGTTGTCGCCGATCTCCAGGTTGGGAATCCGCTTCGACCCACGCTGACGATCCACATCGAGCTGCATTTCCGCTCCGAACGGAAAGCCGTCATCGGCGGCGAGCGCCAGGCCGAACGGCAAGACGGCGGCGATCAGCAGGAGTGAAGCGGCGCCAACCCGGGCCGTACGTATGAATGAAATCATGCACCCTCTCGAAAAACTTCCGGACCTACCGCGCCGCGCGCCGTTCTATTGAACGGCGGCGTGATTGGCTAGGGCCTACAGCAGCGGCAAGCGGTGATGTCTCGCGCGGTAACGGCTCGCGGAAGTCGTCGACGGATCCGGTCAGGGACGCACTGTCGGAAGGGTTCCCTCCCCCCCTTGCGGGGTTAGGGAGAGGGGTGCCGCTTGCTCCGTTGCTAAACGAAGCGCGATGAAGAAGGCTTCCGTCTCGGCGCGCAAATGTTTTGGCACATGCTGGCCTGATCTCTTCGTTCGAGTGCGTGGCTCACCCCTCTCCCCAACCCTCCCCCGCAAGGGGGGAGGGAGCCTGACAGTGTGCTCACCTAACGCTATTCTCCCGCGACTGCGCTATTTCAGCACCAGCAGCGTGAACGGGTAGACGTAGGCCTGCAGCGTCACCAGCACGCCGACCAGGCAGGCCAGCACGATCGAATGCAGGAAGACGTAGCGCAGGATCGAGCCTTCGTGGCCATACCAGTTGGTCGCGGTCGAGGCGACCACGATCGATTGCGCGTCGATCATCTTGCCCATGACGCCGCCGGAGGAGTTGGCGGCGGCCATCAGCACCGGCGACAGGCCGAGCTGTTCGGACGTGATCTTCTGCAAGTTGCCGAACAGCACGTTGGAGGCGGTATCCGATCCCGTCAGCGCCACGCCGAGCCAGCCGAGCAGCGTGCCGAAGAAGGGATAGAGCACCCCGGTCGCGGCGAAGGCGAGGCCGAGCGTGGCGTCGACGCCGGACAGCCGCGTCAGCGTGCCGATGGCCAGCATCGCCGAGATCGTGGTCAGCGAGATCGCGCACAGCCTGATGGTGCGGCCGTATTCGGCGACCATCTTCGCCGGCGAAAAGCCCATCAAGAGGCCGGAGATGATGGCGGCGAGCAGCATGCCGGTTCCGGTGAAGGACAAGTAGGTGAAGTCGAACACGGCGGCCTCCGGCGTCGGCTTAGCGGCCACCGGCGGCACCTTGTTGATCATGTTGTGCAGCTCGGGCACCTCGAATTTCCACGCGAAGTTCGCGTTCGCCCAGCCCTTGAACGCGCCGGTGCCCCAGATCAGCATCACGACGCAGACGATGATCCACGGGAGCAGCGCGCTCCAGAGCTCGCTCTGGCTGAGCTTCTTCGTATCCAGCGGCTTGGCTGGAGCCATGGTCGCAGCCGACTCATCGCGGCCGCGCAGCGCCGGCGAGGTCCAAAGCTCGCGCGGGTGCCACACTTTAAGAAACAGGATCAGGCAGCCCATCGAGATCAGCGACGCTCCGATGTCGACGATCCACGGATTGATGAAGTTCGAGATCACGAATTGCGGGACGGCGAAGGAGACGCCGGTGACGAGAATGGCGGGCCAGATCGCGATCATGCCGCGCCAGCCGGCGAATGCCCAGATCAGCCAGAACGGCACGACCAGCGAAAAGAACGGCAATTGCCGGCCGACCATCGCACCGAGCACATACGGATCGAGGCCGGTGACAGACGCAAGTCCCTGGATCGGCGTGCCGAGCGCGCCGTAAGCAACGGGCGCGGTGTTGGCGATCAGCGACAGGCCGGAGGCGGCCAGCGGCGAGAAGCCGAGACCGATCAGCACCGCGCCGGTGATCGCAACCGGAGTGCCGAAGCCGGACGCGCCCTCGAAGAAGGCGCCGAAGGCGAATGCGATCAGCAGCAGTTGCAGCCGGCGATCAGTGGTCACGCCGCCGATCGCACGCTGCAGCAGTTCGAACCGACCGGTCTCCACCGTGATGCGGTAGAGGAAGATGACGTTGAGCACGATCCAGCCGATCGGAAAGAAGCCGATGACGACGCCGAGCAGCGAGGCGCGTATCGACATATCCGTGGGCATGGTGAAGATGCCGATGGTGATAATGTTGGCGACGATGAGCGCGATGATGGCGGCGAGATGGGCCTTGACCTTGCCGCTCGCAATCAGCACCAGCAGCGTGACAACAGGCAGGGCGGCGGCGATTGTCGAGAGTGCGGTGTTGCCGAGCGGATTATAGTGCTGGTCCCACATTGCGGTTCTCCCACATTGTTATTGGAACGCCCGGCAGCGTGGAGGGGCCGGGCGGAGGTTTTCAGCGATTGTGGGAGCGACCTTGCAAGGCGAGGCCAGGCTGCATTAATGCCAGCCAACGCTCACAACCTCGCGAAGTTCGATGGCCGCCGCCCCTCGCCGTCGCAGCCATGCTAGGGTCTGACCGGCGCCTGCGACAAGCCGTCGCAGGCCACCTCTGCCATAACCTTAGTCGTAGACCCTAATTCCTCCATTCTTTCAGGGCCTTACGCCACATCTTCCGGAGACGGTGATCTGTGAACAACATCCGCCCGACGCTCGCCACTGTATGGCGTATCGCAGCCCCCTACTTCAGCTCCGAGGACAAATGGGCCGGCCGCATTCTGCTGGCCGCCGTCATCGCGATCGAGCTTGCGGTCGTCGGCATCAACGTCCTGATCAATCAGTGGAACGCCCGCTTCTACAACGCCCTGCAGGACCGCAACTGGGACTCCTTCGTCAGCGAGATCATCTATTTCTGTGTCGTCGTCAGCATTTTCATCGTGCTGGCGGTCTATCAGCTTTACCTCAATCAATGGCTGCAGATCCGCTGGCGGAAATGGATGACCGCGCAATATCTCGGTGACTGGCTGCATCAAGCCAACCACTACCGGATGCAGCTTCAGGGCGACGCCGCCGACAACCCCGACCAGCGCATGACCGATGATGTCAAGCTGTTCGTCGATCGCACGCTCAACATCGGTATCGGCCTGTTGAACTCGATCGTCACGCTGGCGTCCTTTGTCGGCATCCTGTGGGGTCTTTCAAACGCCGCGCCGCTGCACCTGTTCGGCCAGGAATATGCGATTGCCGGCTACCTCGTCTGGGGCGCATTGATCTATTCGGTACTAGGCACCGTGCTAACCCATCTGATCGGCTGGCCGCTGGTCGGCATCGATTTCCGGCAGCAGCAATATGAAGCGGATTTCCGCTTCAACCTGGTGCGCGTGCGGGAAAACTCCGAACAGATCGCACTGCTGCACGGCGAGCAGGCCGAGCGCGAGCGCCTTATGGTTCGCTTCGGACGCGTCGTTGAGAACTGGCTCGCCATCATGAGCCGGACCAAGAAGATTACGGCGTTCACGGCGAGCTACAATCAGGCGTCTGTGATCTTTCCCTACATCCTGGTGGCGCCGGCCTATTTCGCGCAAAAAATTCAGCTCGGCGGCATGATGCAGACCGCATCGGCGTTTTCGAATGTGCAGGGCGCGCTCTCGTTCTTCATCACCATCTATCGCCAGTTGGCGGAGTGGCAGGCCGTGGTCAATCGTCTCGACGGATTCGAGGCCGGCATCGCAGCGGCGAGAGAACTTGCCAGCCGCAGCGAACGCGTTCACGTCGTCAAGGCCGGCGATGGCGCCATCGACCTCAAAGATCTGACGCTGCGGCTGCCAAACGGAACGCCGCTGGTGAATGCAGGTAAGTTCAGCTTCCGCAAGGGCGAGCGAACGCTGATGACGGGCCCTTCAGGCTCCGGTAAGTCGACGCTGTTTCGCGCCATTGCTGGCATATGGCCGTTCGGGACCGGCTCCATCACGATTCCGGCCGGGGCAACCATGATGATGCTGCCGCAGCGCCCGTATTTCCCCACCGGTTCTCTGCGAGGCGCGATCGAATATCCAGCCAAGGAAGGGACATTCACAGACGGTCAAATCAGCGAAGCGCTCAAGCAAGTCGGGTTACCGAGGCTCGCGTCGCAACTCGACGAACACGGGCACTGGAACAGGACGCTTTCGCTCGGTGAACAGCAGCGCCTCGGACTGACCCGCGCGCTGTTGCACACGCCGCAGTATTTGTTCCTCGACGAAGCGACGGCGTCGCTCGACGAACCTTCCGAGGCGGCACTGTATCAACTGCTCGAGAAGAGATTGCCGACGACCACCATCGTCTCGATCGGCCATCGTTCGACGCTGGATGCCTTCCACCAGCGCAACATCGTGCTCGCGCGTGACGGCGATCGATTCGCGCTGCAAAAGGGAAACAGCGCCGCAGTGTCGTAGCCTTGTAGCCCTTCAAAACCAGCGCTGCGGCCAGCGCTGGCGGCGCACGCCGCGATGCCAGAAGTAGGAGAATGCGGTGAGCAGCAGTGCGCCGGCCAGCACCGGCGCCAATAGGAAGGTCCAGGGCAGATTGCCTGATACGACCAGCAGCGGATTGATACCTGCCGGCGGGTGAAAGGTGCCGGTCACGTACATGGCGAGGATCGCAAGGCCAACGGCCGCGGCAGCTGCCCAGGCCTGCGGTCCCGTCAGCTTCAGCACGGCGAGGCCAACCAGCGCCGATATCAGATGCCCGCCGATCAAAGCGCGCGGCTGCGCCGGCTCCGCGTTCGGCGATCCGATCACCAGCACGATGGAGGTCGCGAACGGAATCACCGCCAGCGGATAGTGCGCGGCGAACGAGAACAGCTCCATGACGCCGATGGCGATCGCGCCGCCGAGACCGGCGACTGCGCCAGCCACGGCGCTGCGGTGATCGTTGCGCGAGATCGCATTTCGTAAGCTGCGCCGCCAATCCCGTTTCATTCGCGCTACCCCAAAAGAAAAGGGCGGCAGATCGCTCTGCCGCCCCTTCGTCTTCGACAGGAAGAGCTTACTTCAGGCTGGTCATCGCGGTCAGGTCGGCCGACAGCTTGACGATGCCGGCGGCGCCGCACCAGTTCGAACCGACGCCGGTCGGATTGATCGGGGTCACGAAGGTGCCGGCGTTGACGGCGAGATTGCCGCGGGCCGAGAAGTCGCTGGTGAAGGCGTTGCAATCGCCCTTCGACAGGTTGGTGTCGGAGTAACGGAAGTCCAGCGTGAACACCTTGTAGGTAAAGCCGATGCCGATGTTCCAGGTGTTGTAGTCGGCATAGTTGATGCCGTTCGGGAATGCCGGGACGCCATAGAAGGAATCCGAGGTGCCGAGCCACTGGCGGCCGAACTCACCCGACACGTACATGCCGATGCCGCTGGCGCCGAACCATGCGCTGGGGGCGATCGCCTTGCCGACGATCGAGGCGTAGGTACCTTCGGCGCCGCTGTTGAGGAAGCTCGGCGTATAATAGACGTTACCGCCAAGCGAGAAGTTGTCGTTGAAGGTGTAGTTCACCTTGCCATAGACCTCGAAGAAGCTGAGGTCCTTCTTGATGACGTTGCCGTTGATCAGCGCGTTCTGCTGACATTCGAGGCTGAGCGGAACGCCGGCAGTATCGGTGGCAGCGCCGTAGTGGCAGGTGCCGCCTGGATAGATGTAGCCCCAGGCGCCGACGTCGAAAGCAAAAGCGCCGAGGGTGTAGCGGGCGCCGCCGTAAGCGTCGACTTCAGCCGCGGCGCGGTTCGGGAAGGAGATGCTCGCGGCACCCAGGCCGACATAGAGCTGGAAGTCCTTGGTGACGTTGAAGCGCGGCTCGAAATAAGCGTTGACCGAGGGCTTGTGATTGGACTGGGTGATGCCGCGGAAAATGTAGTCGTTGGTGATCCCGGCGCCGAAGGCGATGTCCCAGGGATCGAAGGCAGGCGGTGGCGGGGCCTTGACGGCCTTCACCCGCAGATCCGCGGCGAGAGCCGAGCCCGATACCATTGCCAGCGCCGTTGCTAACAAAGCCAGTTTCTTCATGACAATCCCCAATTACCCTTCTTGGCAGTTCGTCCCGGCCCCCCGGCCAAGCGATAACCGACTGCGACCAAATGTCTTTGCGGTCACAGAGTGGGCTGCGGCACCACTATCGTGAAGCAAAAAAGTCAAGCAGCCGCCGCCTTTTTAGGCATTCTACCGATTTTGAGAAATGTTCTGCGCGCGTGTTGCATTCTCACAACAATTTTCTCGGCTTCCGTGCCGCTCGGACGACACCAGAAACCGAAAGAGGCAACACCAGCGAGCACCCGAACGAAGCTTTTTGCGAATCAACTTCCCCGTGAAAACACCGCTTCGGTCGTCTCGCGGACTGAACGAAAAAGGCCGCAGCGACGGACGCTGCGGCCTCTGGAAATCATTCTACGCGAGCGGCTAGGTGTGGTCGCCGCCATTCGACGAACCCGCCGCCCATGAGGGGTTGGACGGTTCGGGAGAAGCCCAGCTCGGCGTCGACGCAGACGCGGGCTCCGGCTCGGGCGCCGCCGTCTCCGGCGGAGGAGCGGCAGGCTTGCGCTTCTTTGCCGGGCTCTTCTTCGCGGCTTTTTTCGGCGCGGCCTTTGATTGCTTGGCAGCCTTCTTCGCAGCCTTCTTGGCGGATTTCTTCGCGCCTTTCTTCGCAGTCTTCTTTGCCGATTTCTTCGCGGACTTTTTCTTCTTCGCCGCTACGGCCGTCTTGGCCTTTTTAGCCTTCTTGGCCTTCTTACTCTTCTTCGCCATCTGGTCCTCCTGTTGACGCTGTCCATGTCTGACGAGCGCTTCGCATAGTCCTGTTCGAATAGTCCCGTTCGAATAGTCCTGGGCCAGAACGGGACGACACTTCTTCGAAGTGTCCTCCTGCTCTATCCCACATCCGGGCACGATCTCCGGGCAGACATATTCGCGTCTGTCGGTGAAGACCCTGCCCCAACCGGCGCCACCGGTGCAGGGCAGGCTCATCAAGATCACGCCCGAAAGGCCGATCGATCAATTCAATCCTGGCTTTGGACCTCCTGTCGCCCAATCGAGAAGCTCAATCGTGTGCACCACAGGAACTGACGTACCACCGGCAATCTGAACCATGCATCCAATATTGCCCGCAGCGATCATGTCCGGTTTGACTGTCGCAATATTGGCGATCTTCCGATCGCGCAATTTGCTCGCAATGTCAGGCTGGAGAATGTTGTAGGTCCCCGCCGAACCGCAACACAAATGGCTCTCAGGCACATCTTTCACCACGAATCCATTCTTGGAAAGCAATTCTTTCGGAAGGCCTGTGATTTTCTGTCCATGCTGTAGCGAACAGGCCGAGTGATAGGCCACTGTCACGTCGCCTTTCTGACGCGATGGCGCGAGCTCGAGGCTCGCGAGATACTCCGTGATATCCTTTGCCAGCGCAGAGATTTGCGCAGCAGAAGCAGCGTAGTTGCGGTCCTCCCGCAGCAGGTAGCCATAGTCCTTAATGACCGTGCCGCAGCCCGATGCCGTGACCAGGATGGCGTCGAGGCCGCCTTGTTCCGCCTCCTTTTTCCACAGCGTGATGTTGGCGCGCGCCCGCGCCAGCGCGTCGCCATCCTGCCCGAGGTGATGGGTGAGCGCGCCGCAACATTGCTCGTCCTTGACCAGCACCACCTCGATGCCGTGGCGCGTCAGGAGGTTGATGGCGGCCTGGTTGATACGCGGGGCCAGCACCTGCTGGGCGCAGCCCTGCAGCAGCGCGACCCGCCCTCGCCGCTCGCCCTCGGCCGGAAACACGCTGCCGCCGGCGGGCCCCGGCGCGGGAAGGCTCTTGGGCGCGAGCTCCAGCATCGCCTTGATCCGGCGCGCGAGGCCGGGCGTCGCGGCTTTCGGTGCAGGCAAAAGGGCCGCGAACGGACGGGCGAGCCGCGCCATGATCATGCTGGCGCGAAACAGGTCGGGGCGCGGCAGCACACGCGCCAGCACCGCGCGCAAGGCCCGTTCGGCCAGCGGCCGCGAATAGTCCCGCTCGATCCGCACTCGCGCCTGATCGACCAGGTGCATGTAGTGCACGCCCGAGGGACAGGTGGTCATGCAGGCGAGGCAGGAGAGACAGCGGTCGATATGCTTGACCACTTCCGCCGTCGGCGGCTTGTCCTTCTCCAGCATTTCCTTGATCAGATAGATCCGCCCACGCGGGCTATCGAGCTCGTCGCCGAGCAGAACATAGGTCGGGCAGGTCGCGGTGCAGAACCCGCAGTGCACGCAGGCGCGGAGGATCTTGTCGGCTTCGGCGATGTCAGGATCGGCGAGCTGGGCCAGCGAGAATTCGGTCTTCATGTCGGAGTTCCCCGCGCCATTCGCCCGCGGTTGAGAATGATCTTGGGATCGAAGCTGTTGCGCACGCGTTCGCTCAAGGCGGCAATCCCGGCAGCTTGCGGATGGAAGACGTCAACGTTCTGCCTGATCTCCGCGGGCGCCCGGATCAGCAAGGCATGGCCGCCGGCTGCCTCGACGCGCTGCCGCACCAGGGCGGCCTGCGCGTCCGGCCTGGGCGGCAATGCCGCCCAGATCAGGCCGCCGCCCCAATCATAGATGACATCGCCCCCGGTCTCGCGCGCCAGCGCCTGGCCCAGCGCACCGCCGGCAGCGGGCGGACAGACGATCCGCCACACCGGCCAGGCGCCGAGCGCGCCATTTGCGGCAAAGGGCTCGACATCGCGGATGGCGCCCCACGCCGTCGCCGAGGCCGCATCCTCCAGCACGTCCACCGCGCCAAATTGCGTCAGCACTTTACCCAGCGAGCTGGCGCGATCGGCGACCGACGCCGCAATGCCTTCGAGCCGCAATAAGGTGACCGCCCGCCCCTGCGCCGCAACGCCCGCAAGCGCTCCGGTTGCAGGCCGGAACGCCGAGTTCGGCAGATGCGCCGCGCCCGACACGTCATAGGGAGAGCCGAGCGCTGCAGTCATCGCCCGGTTCGCAGAGAGATCGTCGAGCCCGAAAAGCACCAGCGTGCGCTCGCTCTCGCCCTTCGGCATCACCTTCAGCGTGACCTCCGTCATGACCGCCAGCGTGCCCCATGAGCCGGCCAGGAGCTTGCAGAGGTCGTAGCCGGTGACGTTCTTCACCACCTTGCCACCGGTCTTGAAACTGTCGCCGAAGCCGGAAACCGCGTGCGCGCCGAGCAGATGATCGCGCGCCCCGCCAGCCCTGATGCGGCGCGGACCGGCGAGGCCGGCGCCGATCATGCCGCCGATGCTGCCGTTGCCGGATACGCCCAATAGCGCGGACGTATCCATCGGCTCGAAGGCGAACTGCTGGTTCTTGGAATCGATCAGCGACTGCACATCGGCAAGCGGCGCGCCTGCCTGCACCGTAATTATCAGCTCGTTCGGCTCATAGGAGGTGACGGCGTTGAGATCAGAGACATCCAGCACGGCATTGGTCGCCATCGGATGGCCGATGGCGCGCTTGGTGCCATGGCCGATGATCTCAAGCGGTTGCTCGCTGGCGATCGCCGCGCGCATGACGTCCTCGACGTCCTTGGCGTCTCGTACCTTTAGGGTGTCCACGGCGCACCTGAATTGATCGGAACATTCGCTTTCGCGTTGCGAGGTCTGTTGATGCGCAGTTTCCGCATCTCCTCTGTCACCGCCCGGGGCTTACCCCTCTCCCCAACCCTCCCCCGCAAGGGGGGAGGGAGCCCATCTGCCCTTGCGTCCCTGACGAACTGCAATCCTCCTGTTTCTTCACAACGCGCTGGAGCTGTAACGCAACGTGAGGCAAGCACGCTGGTCAGGCTCCCTCCCCCCTTGCGGGGGAGGGTTGGGGAGAGGGGTGAGCCGCACGGGCGGTGCCTATAAAAGCTCCCTTCGCGTCTGCAACTGGCTTCGAAGTCCATCACTAAAATCTCGGTAAATCCGGAAACGCCAGCTTGCCGGCGTGGACGTGCATGCGGCCGAGTTCGGCGCAGCGGTGCAGGGTCGGAAACACCTTGCCGGGGTTGAGCAGGCCCTGCGCGTCGAAGGCGCATTTCAGGCGCTGCTGCTGGTTGAGGTCTACTTCCGAAAACATTTCACCCATCAGGTCGCGCTTCTCGATGCCGACACCATGTTCGCCGGTCAGCACGCCGCCAAGCTCCACGCAGGTCCGCAAGATATCGGCGCCGAAGGCTTCGGCGCGTTCGATTTCGCCCGGCTTGTTGGCGTCGTAGAGGATCAGCGGGTGCAGATTGCCGTCGCCGGCGTGAAATACGTTGGCAACACCGAGGCCGTATTTTTCGGAGAGCTCGCGGATACGCGTGAGCGCCTTCGGCAGCGCGCCGCGCGGGATGGTGCCGTCCATGCAGAGATAGTCCGGCGAGATGCGGCCGACCGCGGGGAATGCCGCCTTGCGGCCCGCCCAGAACAGGTTGCGCTCGGCCTCGCTGGTGGAGATCTGCAACGTGACGGAGCCGCAGCCTTTCGCGATTGCCTCGACGCGCGTGATCAGCTCATCGACCTCGATCGCGGGGCCATCGAGCTCGATGATCAAAAGCGCTTCGACATCGAGCGGATAGCCGGCATGGACGAAGGCTTCGGCGGCGTGGATCGCGGGCTTGTCCATCATCTCCATGCCACCCGGAATGATGCCGGCGCCGATGATCCGCGCCACGCATTCGCCGGCAGCCTCGACTTCGGCAAAGCCGACCATCAGGGCGCGGGCTGTTTCCGGCTTCTGCAGAATGCGCACCGTGATCTCGGTGATGACGCCGAGCAGCCCCTCGGAGCCCGTGATGATGCCCATCAGGTCGTAGCCGGAATTCTCCGCGGCCTTGCCGCCGATCCTTAGGATCTCGCCCGACATCAAAACGATCTCGCAGCCGAGCACGTTGTTGGTGGTCATGCCGTATTTCAGGCAATGCACCCCGCCGGAATTCTCCGCGACGTTGCCGCCGATCGAGCAGGCGATCTGCGAGGAAGGATCGGGCGCGTAGTAGAAGCCGGCATGCGCCACTGCCTGGCTGATGGCGAGGTTGGTGACGCCGGGTTCGGTCACCACCACGCGGTTGTCGAAATCGATCTCGCGGATGCGCTTGAACTTGCCGAGGCCCAGGAGCACGCCATCGGCGATCGGCAGCGCGCCGCCTGATAGCGATGTGCCGGAGCCGCGCGGCACCACCTTGATGCCTTGATCATGGCAGTATTTCAGAACGCGCGAGACCTGCTCGGTGGTGTCGGGCAGCACCACCACCATCGGCGGTTGCCGGTAGGCTGTGAGACCATCGGATTCATAGGCCAGCATTTCGGCCGGCGTATCGATTACGCCCTCGCCCGGCACGATCGCGCGCAAGGCGGTCACGATTTCGCCGCGACGATTGAGAACCGCCTGATCGGCAGCTGGCATCATGATGGCCATGCGTGTCCCTCCAGGCCTGGCGCACTCTCGAATTATCACGACAAATCAAGCACGTCTGACCTGCTTTGGGTAGGCCACCAAGGTCGGATACCGCGCCAAACGGCTAGTTCTCTCTCGGGCAAGTCCGCCGCAACGAAACCTGTCAAGGTTTCGTGGCTTGTCCAATCGAAGCGGCCCGTGCCACAAGCAATGGCCCCCGACAAACCTTAGGGAAGAGACAAAGAGCATCCTATGAAGAAATTGACTTGGAGTGCGCTGGTTGCCCTCACCTCAATGACTGCAACATCCGGCGCATGGGCGCAGGACGTTGCCGCCGGCAAGACCTCGTTCAACAAGTGCCTGGCCTGCCACGCGATCGGCGAAGGCGCCAAGAACAAGGTCGGCCCTGTGCTGAACGGGCTCGACGGTCGCAAGTCCGGCACCATCGAGGGCTATTCCTATTCGGAAGCCAACAAGAATTCCGGCATCACTTGGGGCAAGGACGTCTTCCTCGAATACATCAAGGAGCCGAAGGCGAAGATTCCCGGCACCAAAATGGTGTTCGCGGGCATCAAGAACGAGAAAGAGGCCAACGATCTGTGGGCGTACATCGCTTCCTTCGACAAGGACGGCAAGCAGAAGTGAGAGCTGGGCTCTCACTCTCCCCTGGAGGGCAGGGCTCACATGGAGCGCAGCGTAATGTGAGACGGGGGTGGGGTGATCTCTCCACTCGGGCACTGCTGCAGGTGGAGAGATCGTCACTCCACCCGCCGCTCATTGCATGAGCGCCGGCCCTCCCCCTCCAAGGCCCTGGAGGGGGAGGGTGAGCACCCGTCGCATCAAGCCAGCGTGTGCACGATCACCGGTCCGGCCGTCGCCGTTGCCGGCCCGGTTAACAGCGGCGCAAGATCGTGCTCGATCCAGGCCAGCGCGCGCCTGTTGGATTCTTCGGCGGCGGCAAAATTGTTGAACAGGCTGATCGCGATCACGGTGTCGTCGGGCGCGTAGACCACGTAATAGCCCATGAACCCCTCGACCCCGCTGATCACGGGTATAGCGCCTTCCTTGATCCTGCGTGTGATCTCTTCGGCCTTTCCGGCCTTTGCCTTGCCCTGACGAATGGCGGCATACATGGCGCTCTCCCCTCGAAGGTCGGCTGCCCGATATCGCAACTCTTTCAGGCTTATCCCTCGCGGGACGAGCAGCGGAATCCCGCGCGCACCGATCGTATCCCATCCGAAGCCATCAGACCACGCAACGTTCAACGCGCGGACGCCGCCACACTCGGCGCCACCGCGCCAATCATTGCCTCAATCTCGGCGACGACGAGGTCGGGAACCGCATGCTGGATCATGTGGCCGACGTCAGGCAGCACGATCAATTTCACGTTCGGCGCCGCCGCCGCGAACGGCCGCGAATGTCTGTCGGTCGACACCGTCTTGTCGGCCTCGCCGGTGATGATGGTGACCGGCGCCTTGATCTCACCGTAGCGCGGCGCCTGCTCGGTGACCGCCGCTTTCAGCGTCACCAGATCGCGCGCATTGGCGATGAACTCGCGCGGCCGCAGCAGCAGCGGGGTGGCGGTGTTTTTGACAAAGCCATCAGGCATGGTCTGCGGCAGGAACACGCCGCGCGCGCCGGAATCCGCCAAGAAAAGGCCGAGCGGCAGCGTGATCGTGTAAGCGAACAGCGGCCCGATGACCGGGGTCGCGATCAGGCGGTTGTAGCTCCCGACGCCACCGGGCCACGGATAGGCCACCGGCGCCAGCATCACGAGGCCCGCGACGGATTGCGGGTAATCCAGCGCAATCCGCGCCCCCAGCGCGCCGGCCCAGGAGTGCACCACGAAGATCGCTTTGCTGACGCCGAGCTTGGCCAGCGCCTCCTCGATCATGCGAGCCTGGATTTCGGGCGTGGAGTCCTCAAGGCGGGCACGGGTGCTCCAGCCATGTCCGGGGCGGTCGATCAGGATCACGCGGCGCTTTCCGGCGAGCAGTTGCCCGACCGGCTGCCGCATCACTTCGAGATTGGAACTTGCCCCGTGCAACATCACGACCGGCGGGCCGGCGGCATCCCGTGGACCGATATCGAGGATGTGGAGGGCACCGCCCACCACCTCGATCATCCTTCCTCGGGCCGGATGAGCGCGCTCCGCGAAGAAGACGCCGACCTGCGTGACAAGTGCCAGCACCGCCAGCGCCGTCACGACAATCACCACCGCCATCGAGAATTTCCGGCTGAATTTTTTGCACCAGCGAGCTACGGCCCTAACAGGCGCGGGTTTCGGAGATTGTCCGATAGTGTCTCGGTTTGAAATTTCATCAACCTTTTTCCGATAGGGTCCGCGCAGGGTCGGGATCTTAGCGGCCTCCGCATTGAGCGCCACGAGCGCCACGCCAAGCGTCCAGTGGACTCGGCGGAATTGTCGAAAACAAATACAAAGCAAGCGCATGACAGTGGTTCTCAAACTGGTTTGAGAACGCGTTCATCCATCGCATGAAACGGCGCAATGACATACGCAAGATCAGGTTCTATCGCTCGGCACACGCGTAGCGACCCCGCACCCGCATAGCTCACCCAAATAAGGATAAAGCCCCTGAGACTCAGGCTGAGAGCCATCCCGGTTGTCCACAGAAGGGCGCCTCTGTGGATAGCGGGGTCATAATGATGTCATCGGCAAATTTGTACAGTGGCGCTGACACTTTCGCCATGTGTGCGCGTGCTGATTAGGGGGCTAGTCAGGCGCCGCACTTTACCCAACATCCACAGGAACCGGGGCGCTCACTACAAATTGTTCCAGGCGTATCATTGGAGGACTGCCCATGATTTCCGACGCAAGCGAAGCCGCCATCGACCAGATCGTAGCGAGTTGCGATGGCGACATCCGCGGCGCACTCAAGGCCTTGCTGCTGGTAAACGAGAAGCTCGAGGCAGAATTGGCGCAGTTCTACGCGGCGGTCGGCCTCGACGGCATGGCCCGCGGCAGCAACGCTCTACACTAAGCTAGCGCCCTATTCTGGTTTCTTTTCGTCCGGTACCCCCTGCGGGAGGTTCCGGTACGAACCGGGCAACTGGGAATGTTCGAACGTGCCTGCTTGGCATCGTCGTTCGATCTGTACGGTCCGGTTCCGAACCAGATATCTCTGCCAACTTGGTCGTTGATGACGGGATTGTTGGCATTTGCCAGCGGTCCGCGGCGCGACGTTCCCGCCTGAAGCGCGAAACATCAAATATCGCGGCCTTCGACCTTTTCGGTGAGGGTCTTGACCAGCTCCGGCACCTTCTCGAGGTGCGGATTGACGGCCAGTGCCTTGCGGAACGCGTCCAGCGCGCGTTTCTCGTCGCCGACGTCTTGCATGATCATGCCAAGACCCGCCAGCGCGCCGAAATGCCGGGGCTCGCGGATCAGCACCTGGCGGATGTCCTCCAGCGAACGGGTGTAATCGTTCTTCAGGTAATGCAGCGTCGCGCGCCGGTTCCATGCCTCGGTATAGTCAGGGCGCAGCTTGACGACGGCATCGAGCAGCTTCAGCGCGACGTCGATCTGCTTGGCGTCCATCGCAGCCTTGGCACGTGTCATCAACAGCGCGGCCGTATCGCTCGGGGTCTGCATCCACAGCGCCCAGATCCGCGCCTCGACATGCTTGGCGCTGGCCTCATCAGGAGCGGCCTTCAAGGCGCCGAACAGGAAATCCAGCCCGCGGCCCCGGTCGGCACCGACGTTCGGAAGCTTGCTTGGCGCTTCCGGCAATTTCTTCTCGGCTTTCGGCGGAGGAATGACCCGGGGATCGTTCTGGGCGAACGCAGCCGCCGGCATGGCCGTGATGACCGCGGCAAAGATCGCGATCCGGCAGTTACGGGCGCTCGGGAATCTCACAAGCATGAGCCAAGTCTAGACGCGCAAAACCGCGCCGCAAAGCAGCACTTCGTCAAAGACCTGTGAAGGGAGGCGAAATCAGCCGGCTTGGCGGGCTTAGCCTTGGTGATTAACCTTGGCGGGCCTTGAAGCGGCGCTGCACCTTGTTGATCACGTAAACCCGGCCCTTGCGGCGGACCAGACGGTTGTTGCGGTGGCGCCCGCGCAGCGATTTCAAGGAGTTACGGACTTTCATGGGACAATCCTGATGCTTTGAAAGGCCGTGCTGGAGGCCCGAACCTGAGCTACCCGAAAGTGGCAAAATGGGATTAACCCCGAAGAGCGGCTGGCCGCCCGGGATGGGGCGGTTTCTAAGCAGCACGGCACCGAATGTCAATGCGGAAGGGCCGTTTCGGGCCTCTTGCGCTGCCGCCCCCCCGGAATAGCGGTATTCCCGGCGATGCGCAGCATCGAAACCGCGAGATTCCGGGTCTGGTCCTTCGGACCATCCCGGAATGACGCTGTGGAGTTACCTGACCTGATTTACTGGCAAAACAGGTCGCGCGGAAACTCTACCAGGGCCTCGCCGGTCGCGACCTTTTCGCCCGTCTGGTTCTTCACCACCACATCGATCAGCACCCAGCGGGATTTTTCGGTCACCTGCTTGGCCTTGATGATTCCCGAAGGCTGAATGGTGTCGCCGGGACGGACCGGCTTGACCCATCGCGTCTCCAGCCGGCGGTGGATCGCACCCGCAGGGTATGCCCAGTCAGTGATCATGCGCGAGATCAGCCCGAAATTGTTCATGCCGTGCATGATGATGCCGCCGAAATTGGTCTTGCCGAAATTGCCCTTCATGTACTCGTCGTCGAGATGCAGCGGGTTGTAGTCGAGCGAGGCATCGCAAAACAGGCGGATCGATTCGCGGCTGACCGCGAATGCGGGCCCATCGATGGCGTCGCCAGCCTTGAGCTTTTCGAACGTCGTGGTCATCGCGCCCTCCCGCTCACATCGGCCGAATCGTCCAGCCGCGGCCGGAACAGATTACGTCACCCTTCTGGTTGAAGAAGACGTTGTCGTGCACCACGAACAGTCTTTCGCGCTTGATGAACTTGTCGAGCGCGCGGGCCTGCAGCGTGATGACATCGCCCGGGCGTGCCGGAACATGATAGCTCCAGGACTGCCCGGCATTGACGGTGCCCGGCGAGCGCATCCAGTCGTCGGCGGGCGTGCAGGAGAACATCAGGAGGATGTGGATCGAGGGCGGCGCGATCAGCCCGCCATAGCGCGTGGTCCTGGCATAGGCCTCGTCGAAATAGATCGGATGGGTTTCGCCGACCGACTTGCAATACAGCTCGATCGCGTCCTTGGTCAGCGTGTAGGGAATGGTCTTGCGCGGCTCGCCCGGAACAATCTCGTCCCAGACCTTTCTCAAATTGGCGTCTTTCCAGAAATCGGTCTCGAAAGCTTGCGCTTCGGCCATGCCGCACTCCCGTTATTTTCCGCCTTTTGGTTCTGCCGCCTTGCGGAATTCGTTATATAGTATAATCAATTTTTTAGACCCAAAAATCAAGCTGCCGGGGAGCCCCATGCCCAAGCTCAAATTGCCCGATATCGAAAACGTCGTCGCGATCGACATCCACACCCATGCGGAAGAGCCCTGCGGCCTGCACGCCGACGACGGCTATGACGATTTCCAGGAGCGCATGGCGGAGTATTTCAAATCGCCGCACAAGCATCCGCCGACCGTGCCGGAGACCGCCGCGTGCTATCGCTCGAAGAACATTGCGGCCGTGATCTTCCCAGTCGATGCCGAGCGCGAGACCGGTTTTCGCCGCTACAACAATTACGAGATGCTGGAAGTGGCGTCGGATCATCTCGACGTCCTGATCCCGTTCGTCTCGATCGATCCGCACAAGGGCAAGTTAGGGGTGCGCGAAGCGCGCAAGCTGATTGAGGAATACGGCGTCCGCGGCTTCAAATTCCACCCGACCATGCAGGGCTTCTACGCTAACGACCGCATGGCGTATCCGCTCTATGAGGCGATCAACGAAGGCGGCGCGATTGCGCTGTTTCACACCGGACAGACCGGCGTCGGCAGTGGCATGCCCGGCGGCATGGGCATGCGGCTGAAATATTCCAATCCGATGTACATGGACGACGTCGCGGCTGATTTCCCTGATCTGAAGATCATCCTCGCGCATCCCTCCTTCCCCTGGCAGGAAGAAGCGCTGTCGGTCGCGACCCACAAGCCGAACGTCTACATCGACCTCTCCGGCTGGTCGCCGAAATATTTCCCGCCGATTCTCGTCCGCTACATCAACTCGATCCTGCAGGACAAAATGCTGTTCGGCTCGGACTGGCCGGTGATCACGCCGGACCGCTGGCTGGCCGATTTCGCCAAGCTCGACATCCGCGAGGAAATCCGGCCGAAGGTTTTGAAGGCCAACGCACGGAAGATTTTGGGTATCTAGCGGAAGATTTTGGGCATCTAAAGGAGTATCATCGGCGGCAAAGCTTGCGAGGTGTCCATGACCATCAAAGCCGTCGTCTTCGACGCCTATGGCACGCTCTACGATATCCAGTCGGTGGCCGATGTCACCGAGGATGCGTTCCCGGGCTATGGCGAAATCATCACCCAGGTCTGGCGGATCAAGCAGCTCGAATATACTTGGCTGCGTTCGCTGATGCGGCGCTACCGGGATTTCGCCGAAGTGACGCGCGACGCGCTGGCTTACACGCTGGCCAGTCTAGGGCTGGAATATGATGAGGCTACCTTCGCGCGCATCATCGACAAATATCTGCATCTCGATCTCTATCCGGACGCACTCGCTTCATTGTCGGCGATGAAGGATCGCAAGCTCGCGATCCTGTCGAACGGCAGCCCTGATATGCTCAATACGCTGGTGAAGAACAGCGGCCTCGACCAGGTGCTCGATGCGGTCATCAGCGTCGATGCCAAGAAGACCTTCAAGCCCGCGCCGGAGGCCTATGCGCTGATCGAGGAGGTGCTGAACGTCCCGCCCGCAGAAGTGCTGTTCATCTCCTCCAATCCATGGGACGCCTGTGGCGCCAAGGCGGTCGGGCTGAACGTCGCCTGGATCGAGCGGGTGACGCCGGAAGCGATGGCCCTTGCGTGCCTCGAAAGCGAGACGCTGCCGCCCTTGACGATGTTCAAGATATTGCGCACCCAGATGGATACGCTTGGCGTCGTGCCCGATCATCGTATCCATGGCCTCGCCGAGCTCCCTGCCCTGGTGTCTGCCCAAAGGTCCTGAAATGAGTCTGGAATCCGTTCGCGCCTTCTTCGCCGAGAAGGCGCCCGATATTGCCGTGATCGAATCCGAGATGAGCTCCGCCACAGTCGCGCTGGCTGCCGAGGCTTATGGCGTCGAGCCGGCGCGGATCGCCAAGACGCTGTCCTTGCGCGTCGGTGATCGCGTGGTGCTGATCGTGGCGGCCGGCACCTCGCGGATGGACAACAAGAAGGTGAAGGCGCTGTTCGGCGGCAAGCCGAAGATGCTTGGGCTTGAGGAAGTCGCCGAAATCACCGGGCACGAAGTTGGCGGCGTCTGCCCGTTCGGACTGAAGACGCCGCTGCCGGTCTATTGCGATGTGTCGCTGAAGGCGTTCGACATCGTGGTGCCGGCCGCGGGCTCGACCCACAGCGCGGTGAAAATCACGCCGGCGCGCATGGCCGCATTAACCGGGGCTGAGTGGGTCGATGTCTGCGAACTCAGGCCCGAGCGCGAAGCTGTGGCCTAATAGTCTTCCTCATAGTAGGGCGGGGGCTGCACCGGCCGCGGCCGTACCAGCGGCTGACCCGGCTGCGGGGCGCGGGCACGTGGCGCGTTTTGTTGCAGCCCGCGGGGCGCCGGGCGCGCGTCGGCCTGCGATTCGAATACCGCACGGCAATTGGGAGAGAGCTGCGGGGTGTTGTAGCGCAAGCAGGCCACGATGCGGCTGACATCCGGGATTTGGTCACCACATAGCCGCCACACATCAGGCGTGCAGGCCATCTGCTGTTCCCAGGTTCCGCGATATTCCTGCGACGATGCGGGAGCGATCACGCCGGTTCCGCCGATTGCAATGGCAAGGCCGAGGACAATCCGCTGCGTTTGCATGGATGAAGTCCCTTTGTTCGATTTCGAATTGACGCGGGAACCCCGCGCGGCGATGGGCATCAAGCCTGACGGGTGAATGCGGCCACGCGACGTTGGTGCGAACAAAAAAATGTGAAGCAGGTTCCCTACTCGACCTTGCCGATCTTCTTCACCGCGGCGACCAGCCGCGCGCTGTCTTCCGCAACGAATTTTGCGAATTCCGGCGCGTCGAGATAGGCGACGGGGCTGCCGGCGGCCTCAAAGGTCTTGACGACCTCGGGCGCCTTCACGGCTTCCGCCATCGCTTGGCGCAGCCGCGTCATGATCGGCGCCGACAGCGCGCTCTGCGCGAACAGTCCAGCCCAAATGTAGAACTCGACATCCTTGTAGCCGAGCTCCTTGAAGGTCGGCAGATCGGGAAAACTCTTGATGCGCTCGGCGCCCCAATTGGCGAGCACGCGCATCTTGCCGTCCTCGACCTGCTGCTTCAGCGTGCCCGGCGCCGATGCCACCGCTTGAATGGTGCCGCCGAGCAGGGCGGTCAACGCAGGGCCGGCGCCTCGGAACGGCACGTGCAGCAATTTGATGCCGGCGCTCGCGGCAAACATTTCCATCGCCACATGCAGCGTGCCGTACGGACCGGACGAGCCGTAAGGAATTTGTCCAGGACGCTTCTTCGCATCGTCGACGAAATCCTGCAGCGTCTTCCACGGCGCGGACGCCGGCACTGCGAACAATGTCGGATCGGCGAGCACGCGCGCGATCGGCGCGAACTGCGACACTTCATAGGCCACGGGGCGATCGAACAGCCGGTCGGCTTCGGGCAGCACCGCGAGCGACGACAGCGTCATCAGGAGCGTGTGCCCGTCCGGCTCGGCGCGCGCGGCCGCCGCATTGCCGACCGATCCGCCACCACCACCCGCGCGGTTTTCAACGATCACGGGCTTGCCGAGGATCCGCTCCAGCGCTTGGCCAATCGGCCGCGCCGCGAGATCGGCCTGGCCGCCCGGCGGGAATGGCACGATCATGGTGATGTTGCGCGAGGGGTATGGGCTTTGCGCTGACGCGACGGTGGTGAGCGCGGTGGACGCCAGCGGCAGCACGGCAGCGGCCTTGAGAAGTTCGCGGCGGTTCATGGCGAGTGCCTCCCAGTGATTTTGTTTTGATTATCAGGTGAGCCTAGCCTGAAGCCGACAGCAACGCGATAGCCGTACCTCTCCACCCTCCCCTGGAGAGCCCTCCAGGGGAGGGTGAAGACAAAGCCCGCTTAGCTGGTCTTCCGCCTCTTCGTTTTCGCAAAATGCTTGGCCAAAAACTCCGCCAGCACCTCGACGCGGGCGGGGCGTGGGCCGCCGGGTGGGGTGACGAGATGCACGGCGCCTTCGGGTTGATGCCAGCCCTTGAGGATCACCTCGACCTTGCCGGAGGCGATGGCGTCGCCGACGATGAAGTCCGGCAGGTCGGCGATACCGAGGCCGGCGATCACGGAAGGTAGCACCGCCTCGCCATTATTGACGCGGAGCTGGCCTGCGGGGCGCACGCTCGCCTGCTCGCCTGACGCGTTGGTGTAGTGCCAGACGCCCGCCGTCGAGAGATAGGCGTAGCCGAAGCATTTATGCTCAGCGAGGTGCATCGGATGCGTCGGCCGGCCGTAGCGCTTTAAGTACGACGGCGCCGCCACCGTGTAGCGCGGCATGCTGCACAGCCGACGTGCGATCAGCGAGGAATCCGGCAGCCGCGCGATGCGCAGGCCGGCGTCAAAACCTTCGCCGATCAGGTCGACCGTCGCGTCACTCAAATGAAGGTCGATCGAGACTTCCGGATAGGCGGCGAGAAATTCCGGCAGGATCGGCGCCACCGCCTTCACGCCGAAAGTCATGGGCGCCGCGAGCCGCACCAGCCCGCGCGGCGCCATCGATTGCGACAACGCTTCGTTCTCGGCGTCCTCGCCATCGGCGAGCAAGCGCGCGGCGCGCTCAGCGAGCCTCTGCCCGGCATCGGTCAACGCGAGCCGCCGCGAGGTGCGGTTGAACAGCCGCGCGCCGAGCCGCTGCTCCAGCCGGCTGACCGCCTTGGAGACGGTGGCCTTGGATAGCGCCAGTTCAGTCGCAGCCGAGGCAAACGACCGCAACTCCACCACTTTCGCGAAAATCGCCAGGGCCTCGAAATCCGGGAGTTTCGACACGGGCCGCCTCCTACGGTTCGCTTTTGGAAACAATGAGTTTCAATAGTTTCTATTTCTATATCACGGTCGAGCACATATCCCAGGGCCATCGGAATGCAAGCAATGGAGAAATCCAATGACCAAGAAGCTGTCAGGCAAGGTAGCCCTCGTCACCGGCGGTTCGCGCGGCATCGGAGCGGCAAGTGCCCGCGCACTTGCCGAAGCAGGCGCCAGCGTCGCGATCAGCTATGTCGCTTCCCCCGACAAGGCCGAAGCCGTTGTCACTGAGCTGAAGGCCAAGGGCGTCAACGCCCGCGCCTACAAGGCCGACCAGGCCTCCTCCGCCGACGTCGACCAGCTCGTGAAGAACGTCGCCAAGGATTTCGGCCGGCTTGACATCCTCGTCAACAATGCAGGCGTCGCTGTCGGTGGCCCGATTGATGACGCCGATACGGACACCGCAGCGCTGGCCCGCCAGGACGCCATCAACGTGCATGGCGTGATCACAGCGATCCGCGCGGCGGCGAAGCTGATGGGCGAAGGTGGCCGCATCGTCACCATCGGCTCCGGTATCGCCACCCGCGCCTCGTTCCCGGGCCTTGCCGACTACGCCGCCACCAAGGCTGCGGTCGTCGGCTACTCCAAGGGTGCAGCGCGCGACCTCGGACCGCGCGGCATCACCGTGAACGTGCTGCAACCGGGATCAATCAACACCGACATGAACCCGGACGACGACCGCGAATTTGCCGACGCCCAGCGCAAGCAACATGCGCTGCAACGCTTCGGCACAGCTGAAGAAATCGCTGCCGGCGTGCTGTTCCTCGCGAGCCCCGAAGCCTCCTTCGTGACCGGCACAGTGCTCAACGTCGACGGCGGCTTCGGCGCCTAACGCAAATCCAGCGAGGTCGAGCGCATGCCGCCCGGCCTCCTCATTCAAAACTTTTCAACGAAGGAATATCCCAATGATCGAACTCAGACCTTTTGCAAAACTCGGCAGCGCCGATCACGGCTGGCTGAAGGCGAAGCACCACTTCTCCTTCGGCAGCCACTACGATCCGAACAATATGGGCCACGGCGCATTGCGCGTGTGGAACGATGACGAGATCGCGCCGAACACCGGCTTTCCCGCGCATCCCCATGCCAACATGGAAATCATCACCTATGTCCGCGAAGGCGCGATCACGCACCAGGACTCGCTCGGCAACAAGGGCCGCACTGAAGCCGGCGACGTGCAGGTGATGAGCGCGGGAAGCGGCATCCGTCACTCCGAATACAATCTGGAGCCTTCGAAGACGAAGATCTTCCAGATCTGGATCGAGCCGACGACGACGGGCGGCCAGCCGACCTGGGGTGCAAAACCGTTCCCGAAGGCGGATCGCTCCGGCAAGCTCGTCACCATCGCGAGCGGCATCGAAGGCGACAGGGATGCGCTGCCGATCCGCGCCGATGCGCGGGTGCTCGCCACCACGCTGAAGGCAGGCGAGAGCGCGGAATACGAACCGCGCAAGGCGCGTCACCTTTATCTGGTGCCCGCTGCCGGCAGCGTCGAGGTCAATGGCGTGCGCGTCAATGCCCGCGACGGCGCCGCGATCCGCGACGAGGCGAAGCTGACGATCACAGCGCTGGAAGATAGCGAACTGGTGCTGGTCGACGCGGCGTAGCCACACTCACCGATCGTCATGCCCGGGCAAAAGCGCGAAGCGCGTCTTCGTGCAAGGTGACCCGGGCATCCATCAACTTCGGAAGACTCTTTCCGAAGAATGATGGATTGCCGGGCCAAGCCCGGCAATGACGGCCTCCAAGAACAATCGACATACCCGAACTCAACAGGAAAACCATCATGGCCAAAGTACTCGTGCTCTATTATTCCGCCTACGGTCACATCGAAGCGATGGCAAATGCCGTCGCCGAAGGCGCGCGCAAGGCAGGCGCCATCGTCGACATCAAGCGCGTGCCGGAACTGGTGCCGGAAGCCGTCGCCAAGGCCTCGCACTACAAGCTCGACCAGGCCGCGCCGATCGCGAAAGTCGAAGACCTCGCCAATTACGATGCGATCATCATCGGCACCGGCACGCGCTTCGGCCGCATGGCCTCGCAGATGGCGAACTTCCTCGATCAGGCCGGCGGCCTCTGGGCCAAGGGCGCGCTGCATGGCAAGGTTGGCGGTGCCTTCACCTCAACTGCGACCCAGCATGGCGGGCAGGAAACCACGCTGTTCTCGATCATCACCAACCTCCTGCATTTTGGCATGACCGTCGTCGGCCTGAACTACGGCTTCGCCGGCCAGATGAAACTCGACGAAGTCACCGGCGGCGCGCCCTACGGCGCTACCACGATCACCGGCGGCGACGGCAGCCGCCAGCCGAGCGAGAACGAACTCGCCGGCGCGCGCTATCAGGGCCGCGTGATCGCGGAGACCGCCAGCAAACTGCATGGGGGATAAGTAGATGCTACGTGGGGTGGGCAAAGGCGCACTTCCCGCCGTGCCCACCACCACACGATGGTTGTTGAGAGTGGTAGGCACGCCTGCGGCGTTGCCCACCCTGCGAAGCCGCGGTTCGTGGCTAATGCCGCAGCTGCGGCTTCACGATGGTCTGGCGCACCTCGGCGCCGCAGTCGGCGCATTCATAGGTGAAATCGATCTTCGCCATGCTCCAATGCGGCTCGACGTCGCGCACATACATTTCGAGCCCCACACAACTCGGACAGATGACGAAGCCCGGCTCGATATTGTGATTATGGATGTAGGCTGGCATGTCGGCTCTCCCCAAGAAGACCTAAAGAGCATTCACCCCTGCCCCGGCGCGGAGCATACGCCTGCCTCCCGCAGGCGATCATGAACTCTCGCGAACACAGGGAGAACGTCCCCACAATCCCAGCATGTGTGACAGATTTGCATCGCTACGGAACTGCAGCCGTAGCGCGTCAATTCTCTTCGTGTGACAACGGCTTACCCAGCAAGCTCGGAATACGTCTTATCCCATGTGCTGAAGACCTCCCGTCATCGCCGCGCTCCTAAAGGCTTCCCGTTGTCTCCGTCCCGAGATCGTAGCCAGGCGTCATGCTAGGGGTGGACGAAGCGGAGAACGCTGCTGCGGTTGCTCGCGTGAAACGGCCTGGCGTATCTGGCTTGAACCGCGGCGCTTGTCTGGCGCTATCTGGCCACCAATCCGCGCGCGCTCTACTATTGCTGAACGGAAGCCGATCGAGCGGCTTCGGCAGAAAATGGAAAAGATGAGCAGCCGTCCAGCTATTCTCGTCACCGGCGGTGCCGGCTATATCGGCTCGCACTGCTGCAGGGCATTGGATGCGGCGGGCTACCTGCCCATCACCTACGACAACCTTTCGACTGGCCACCGCAGCTTCGTCGCGGGTGAACTCGTCGTCGGCGACATCGCCGACAAGGTGACGCTGGCGCGGACCTTTGCCGAGCACGACATCGTCGCTGTCATGCACTTCGCCGCCTCGAGCCTGGTCGGCGAATCCGTCGCCGATCCGCAGAAATACTACGTCAACAACCTCGCTGGCACGCTGTCGCTGCTGGAGAGCATGCGCGCAGCCGGCTGCAATCGCCTGGTGTTTTCGTAGACCGGCGCGGTCTACGGCAATGCCGACAACAAGGCGCTGCCGGAAAACTACCCCTGCGCGCCGATCAATCCCTATGGCGCCTCGAAATGGATGATCGAGCGCGTATTGACCGATTATCGCGCAGCCTACGGCTTCGGCTCGTTCGCGTTGCGCTACTTCAACGCCGCGGGCGCCGATCCCGCCGGCGGCATTGGCGAGATGCGCGAGATCGAGACGCACCTGATCCCACGCGCCATGATGGCGCTGCAGGGACATGTGCCTGACTTCGCGGTGTTCGGCGATGACTACGACACGCCAGACGGAACGGCGATCCGCGATTACATTCACGTCGCCGACCTCGCAACAGCCCATGTGCTGGCGCTCAAGATGCTGCTGGACGGTCATGCCGGCGGCGCCTTCAATCTCGGCACCGGCAATGGCTTCTCGGTGCGCGAAATTCTCGCGGCGATCGCAGCCGAGACCGGGCGCGAAGTGCCGCATGCGATCAAACCGCGTCGCGCCGGCGATCCGACCTATCTGGTCGCCGATCCCTCCGCTGCGCGCAAGACGCTCAACTTCCACCCGGTGCATTCGGATCTGGCGACCATCATCCGTACCGCCTGGGCGTGGCACAGGAAGGCTCATCCGCTGAAGGCGGGTGTGCCTGATCGGGACTAATTCTGACGGCCTTGATGCGGAAGCACCCCCACCCCAGCCCTCCCCCGCAAGCGGGAGAGGGAGTCCAAGGTACGGCGCAAGCGATCAGCGGCCTTACAGCGGCTTGATCTGCACTTTGCGAAACTTGATCACGCCGGAACCATATTGCAGGGCGAACGGCCCGCTGGCGTGTTTTGAATCCTGAACGTCGACAGTTTTCTGGCCGTTAAACACGACGACGAGGTGCGGCCCCTTGGCGGTGATCTCGTAGGTATTCCACTTGCCGCCCGCCTTCGGCATCGGGTCGACCTTGGCTAGGTCGACGATCGCGCCGGTACCGTAGGTCGGATCGGGCCGTTTGTCGAAGATGTTGACCTCGTAGCAGATCTTGGCGTCGATCTTACCGGACTGGTCGCAGCGAATGAAAATTCCGCTGTTGGCGTCATCGTCGGCCCAGAACTCGACCTTCATCTCGAAATCCTTGTAGGATTCCTTGCTGACGAGATACGAGGGGTCCTTACCTTCCGTGATCTTGTCCGCCACCAGGGCGCCGTCCTTCATCGCCCAATTGGCTTTGCCGACCTCGGTCCAGTCGCCCATCTTGGTGCCGTCGAGAAGCGTCACCCAACCACCGCTCTGACCCGACGCAACGCTGGAAAATTGCACGGCTGCTGCACCCAGCAACAGGCCGGCCGCAAGTATCGTCAAACGCTTCATGAATGTAACCCTCCCGTGGCTGCTTTTTGGTTGGCGGCAACCTAGCATCACAACGAACGGCGTAAATCCGTTTTTCATGCTGCAGGTGCGTCGTACGATGGAGTCCACGAAGCTGTTGGCCGGTTGAATGACCACCTAGCAACCATTTCGGCGGCGCAGCGTTTTTTTGTTTCCAACCATAGAGGATGCGAAACATGAACGTTGCCTCGCAGATCCGAGAGCATATGGACGTCATCTCGTCGGACAAGAAAACGGTCGGCAAGGTCGACCACATGGAAGGGCCCGATAAGATCAAGCTGACCAAGCAGAGTTCACCCGATGGCCAGCATCACCACTTCATTCCGGTGTCATGGGTCGATCACGTCGACCAGCATGTTCACCTCAATAGGTCAGGCGCGGATGTAACCACGCACTGGGAGCATGGCCGCCAGTAACGGCCCGACATGCATTGCGCCGGGTCAGGATGCGGCTATGATCTGATGTCAGGAGATGGGATGCATCCAGCGGCACGACTGCAATTTGAACGCATAATCGGCGAATATGCCCGCTGGCGTGCCGTTCCCGAAGCGGAGCGATCGCCCGCCCCGGCCTGGTGGTGGGGACCGGCGATGGAGCTGCGCAACGCGCCGCAATCGTTGCCGGCGGAATGGTGTGCCGCGCTCGGCCTGCCCTATCAGGCGACCTATGCGGCAGGCGCGGAAATCTTCCTTAAGGCTTTCGGCGGACAGACATCCTTGCCCTGGCCATCCGAATTTCCTCGCAAGGCTGAAGGATTAGACGTCAAGCCCGAGCGCGAGCTGCATCCGCAACCGTCAGACGACAGCGCCTTTCAACCCTGAGCCGGCTTCCGGCTGCAATGGCGGGGAAGCGAGATGCGGCTCGGCCCGAAGCAGATCGGCCATTTGCTTTGCAGGTAGCGGTTTGGAGAAGAGGAAGCCCTGCATTTCATCGCAGGCGTGGTCGCGCAGGAAGGTCTCCTGCTCCACGGTCTCGACACCCTCCGCGATGATGGTCATGCCAAGCGCCTTGCCCATGCTGATGATCGCCTGGGCAATGGCCTGGTCTTCGGAATCGACGGGCAGGTCGCGAATGAAGGAGCGATCGATCTTGATGGTATCGATCGGAAACTGTTTCATCAGCGACATCGATGAATAGCCGGTGCCGAAATCGTCAATCGCAAGACGAATGCCGCGGCTCTGGATCGCGTCGAGGATCTTGATCGCGCGCGAGACGTTGCGCATCACCATGCTTTCGGTGACTTCGAGCTGCAACAGCACCGGCGACATGCCACTCGCCAGCAGCGCCTCGTCGACATCGTGCAACAGATGCGCATCGGCGAATTGCCGCGGCGACAGGTTGACCGCCATGGTCACCGGCCGCAGGCCGCGACGCTGCCAGGCCATATTCTGCGCGCAGGCTTCCTTGAGCACCCAGCGGCCGATCGGAACGATCAGGCCGGTTTCCTCGGCGAGCGGAATGAATTGCCCCGGCGAAACCGTGCCGAGTTCGGGATGATCCCAGCGCAGCAGCGCCTCGACGCCGGTGATCTGGCGGCTCTCCATGTCAATCTTGGGCTGATAGTGCAGCGAGAACTGATCCCGCTCCAGCGCGCGGCGCAGCGCGCTTTCCAGCTTCAGACGCTCGATCGACTGCGTCTTGATCTCCGTCGAGAAGAAGCGGAAGCCGTTCTTGCCGTCTTCCTTGGCGAGATACATCGCCATGTCGGCATTCTTGGTCAGCGTCTGTATGTCGGTGCCATCAGACGGATACATCGCGATGCCGATCGAGGCGGTGGTATGGCATTCATGACCGCTGAGCAGTAGCGGCTGGCTCAGGACCGAAAGAAGCTCGCCGGCGATACGCTCGACCTCGTGGCGCTCGGCAGTTTCCTCGAGAATAACCACGAACTCGTCGCCGCCGAGACGCGCCACCACGTCGCTCGAACGCAATGCGCGGCGCAGCCTGCCGCCGATCTCCACCAGCAGCATGTCGCCGGCGTCGTGTCCCAGCGAGTCGTTGATGACCTTAAACCTGTCGAGGTCGATAAACAGCAAAGCAAACTGACGCTGGTAGCGCGCGCCGGCATCGATCGCACGGCGCAGCAGGCCGTTGAACATTTCCCGGTTCGGCAGGTTGGTCAGGCTGTCGTGCGACGCCAGATATTCGATCCGTTCGTCGGCCTTGGTCTTTTCATCGGCCCGGTCGAAATTCTCCAGCGCGAAGGATACGTTGTTGACGAGCCGCTGCAGCAGCTCGGCGAATTCCGGCGTGAACGTATCCTTCTCGCGCGACATGAAGGACATCACACCGATGACCTGCCCGTGCGTCAACAAGGGGAATGAAGCGCCGGAATTCGTGCCGTTAGTGCGCGCTGTACCGTGAAATGCCGCGGCGCGCGCATCCGCGAGATAATCGTTCATGATGCAGGCCCGCTGCGAACGTATCGCCTGACCGCACAGCCCACGCCCCTCCGGGTGCGCCTCATTGGTTGATATCTTCGCCTGGCGGGCACTGTCGGCCGTCGGACCGTCGGCGGCCACGACCTCGAGATAAGCGCTGTCGGGCTTAATCAGCGCGATGGAGGTCAATGTAAACCTGCCGCCCTTCGCCGCCGCTTCGCACACCAGTTCGAACAGTTCCGGCCGCGACGATGCACGGATGATCGCCTCGTTGGTCGCGCTCAGCGCCGCCAGCATGCGGGTCAGGCGCTCCTTCTGAACTTCGGTTCTCGCCTTGTCGTCGGCGCGATCGAAGTTCTCCAGCGCGAACGATACGTTGTCGGCCAGTCGCTGCAGCAGCTCGACGAATTCGGGAGTAAAGGTGTCCTTGTCCAGGGACATATAGATCATGACGCCGACCGGCTCGTCACGCACCAGCAACGGAAACGCGGCGCCTGACTGTGCGCCATAGCTGCCTACGACGGCCTGGAAGGCGGCGACGCGGTGGTCGGTGACATAATCATTTGTGATGCAGGGACGCCTGGTTCGGAACGCCGAGCCGCTGAGCCCCCGTCCCTCCGGACGGTTTTCATCGGTCGACAACCTGACGTGCCGCGTTGTCTCGGCGGCCGGCCCCGAGGCCGCCACGATTCTGAGGAGATCGCTTGCGGGATCTTTCAAAGCAATCGTGGTCGAGGTAAACCTGCCGCCGTCGGCCGCCGCTTCGCACACGAGGTCAAAGAGCTCGATGCGCGACTTGGCCCGCATGATGGCTTCGTTGGTTCTGCTCAAGGCAGCGAACATCCGCGTCAGGCGCTCTTTCTGACTTTCGGTTCTGGCCTTCTCGTCGGCACGGTCGAAGTTCTCGATTGCGAACGAAACGTTATCTGTGAGCCGTTGCAATAGTTCGGCAAATTCGGGCGTGAACGTGTTCTTCTCAGAAGAGATGAAGAACATCACACCGACCGCTTGGCCGGAAACCAGCAGCGGAAATGCCGCGCCTGACATGGCGCCGTCGCTATGGATGAATTGATGGAATGCCGATCCACGCGGATCGGCGCGCAGATCGTTGCCGATGCAGGCTCTCCGGGAGCGGAAGGCGTTGCCGCAAAGGCCGCGGCCTTCCGGGCGATCCGCATTGGTCGAGACCTTGACTCGGCGCATGTTGTACGCGGTCGGACCCGCGACAGCAGCCATGTCCATGTCATCGCTGTCGGGTCCTGCCAGCAAGATGCTGGTTGAGTTGAAGCGGCCGCCCTTCGCGGCGGCTTCACAGACCAATTCGAACAGCTCCGTCCGCGACGTGGCGCGAACAATCGCTTCGTTGGTCGCACTGAGCGCCGCCAGCATGCGCGCCAGTCGCTCCTTCTGCAAGTCGGCTTTGGCCTTTTCATTGGCGCGCTCGAAATTGTCCAGCGCGAACGAGACGTTTTCCGCGATCCGCGCCATCAGGGCGACGATCTCCTCATCCTCCGCCCACAATTTTCCAACAAAGAACAACAGCACGCCGACGCTCTCGTCGGCCTTGATCAGGGGAACCGCGACGCAGGCCGTGACGCCGGTTTCGCGCGCGGTCTGATGCCAGGGCTGCCCTTGGGTCGAACTGAGGATGTCGTTGTTGATTGATGGCTGCTGGGTCCGGAACGCCTTGCCGCAGACGCCCTTGCCATAGGGATTGTCGGCATCGATCGAGAACGGCGCCCGCATGATCTGTTCGACGATTTCCCCCGTGCCGGCGACCGGCTTCAGCCAGATCGAGTCCGGCTGCGCCATCAGGACCACCGTGGCTGCGGACTTGCCGCTATGCACGGCGGCGTCGCAGACGCGCTGGTAGAGTTCCTGTTCGGTCTTGGCGCGAAGGATGGCTTCGTTGGTCGCGCTGATGGCGCCGAACATCCGGTTCAGGCGACGCAGGGTGCGCTCGCCGTTCTTGCGCGCGGCCTCGTGGTCGAAATTGTCGAGTGCAAAGGAAATGTTTGCCGACACGCGCTCCAGCATCGCGACGAGCTGCCCGTCGATCGAGTGCGCCTCGCGCCGCGAAACCAGGAGCACGCCGACGCTCTGGCCGTTGCAGCGCAGCGGCAGCGCAGCAGCCGCACCCACCTGATTGGCCCTCGCGCCCGCACGCCACGCCAGCGAGCGCGCATCGTTGAGGAAATCATTGCTGACGCATACGCGCCCATCACGAAACGCTTGTCCGGCAACGCCGGAACCTTCGGGCTTACCGGCTAGAACCGAAATGTCGATGCTGCGCAGGCGGGGAACGTCGTCGCCGCAGCCGGCGACAAAACGAAGGAGATTGGTTTCCGGCTCGAGCAGGAAGACCGCCACGGCCAGGAAGTCGCCGACCGAGAACGCCGCTTCGCAGACCTTCGCGTATAGCTCTTCCGGTGATTTGGCGTACAGAATCGCTTCGTTGGTCGCATTCAACGCCGCGAGTGTGCGCGCGATGTCGGTATTCACCGTCCCCACTCCCTGCCGGCAGCGCCGGGCTGCCCCTCGCGGATTTTATGCGTGTAGAGGGCCTAAATGCTCGTTATTGGCGATCCGAGTTTGCGAGTCAGAGTAAATGTCGGACCAACGTCAAACGACGCTGATCGGGAGAACTACGGTACTTTTACGATTTGTCAGCCATACCGCCGGCTCCCTGTGGCCCAGAGGCGGGTTCACCGGAGACAGCTTTCGGGATTCAGCAGGACGAAATTCCGGACGCGCTAGAGCCGTACTGGCGGCATGGCTAACAAGATATTTCCACGCTTGCCCTGCCGCCGCTGCTTTGAGAGCATGCCGCCAGCAAGCAAGACCCGCCATCCGCGCGGGCGTTCCAGGGCAAGGAAATTCCCATGCCGATGGTCCAGGCCGACCGTCTCACGCGTATTGGCATCGCCCTGCTCAAAGCCGCCGGTGCGTCGGAGGAAGAGGCCCGCGCCGTCGCAGTCGGCTGTGTCGATGCCAACCTTGCCGGCCACGATTCGCACGGCGTGATCGCGATCCCGACCTATATCGACCGCATCAAGGCCGGCCATATCGTGCCCGGCGCGAAATGGACGATCGTCCAGGAGTCGCCGACCACGACCGTGATCGACGGCCATTGGGGTTTTGGCTTTCACGTCAACGCCAAGGCAATGGCGCTGACGATCGAAAAGGCGAAGACCGCCAATGTCGCCGCCTGCACCGTATTCCGGCAGAGCCATGTCGGGCGGCTCGCAGCCTATCCGCTGATGGCGATGCGCGCGGGCATGATCGGGATTGCCGCCGCCGATTCCGGCCGCTCGCCGAAGCACGTCGCGCCGTTCGGCGGCCGCGAGGCAAGGCTCGGCACCAACCCGATCTCGATTGCGGTGCCATCGGATCTCGAGGCGCCGTTCTACCTGGACATGGCGACCTCCGCCGTCGCGGCCGGCAAGATCGCGCTGTCGGTCGCACGCGGCGAGCAGATTCCACTGGGCTGGATCATCGACGCCGAGGGACGGCACACCACCGATCCCACGCAATATCGCAAGGGCGGCGCGCTGCTGCCGCTTGGCGGCAGCGAGGGCTACAAGGGAAGCGGGCTCGCCGCGATGGTCGAGGTGCTCTGCGGCCTGCTCACGGGGCTCGGCTTCGGCGTCGAGCCGACCGGCCGTCACAATGACGGATGCTTTATGGCGGTGTTCAATGTCGCCGCGTTCCGTCCGCTCAAAAATTTTGAGAAGGAGGTGGGCGAGTTCGCGCGCTATCGAAATCGACCCCGCCGTCGGAAGGCTCACCCGGCGTGTTCTATCCCGGCGAGGTCGAACACATGCGCGAGCAGCAGCGCCGGCGCGACGGCATCGAGGTCGAGGACGCGACCTGGGAGAGGCTGAAGGCATTGGCCACCGACTACAAGCTCACCGCCGAGCTAGATCTGAAATGAAACCGGCGCGCACAAGGGGAACGGCATGACACGGCAAATGGTGCTGGTTGGATTCTTGCAAGCGCAGAACTGCACCAATCTGCCGAGTTCGTGGCGGCATCCGGAATCGCGCGACGATTCGATGTCGGCCGACTACTACCAGGAGATCGCCCGGATTCTCGAGGCCGGCAAGTTCCACATGGCGTTCTTCGACGATCGCCTCGCGATGCCCGACCGCTACGGCAACGACCACGCCCACACCGTCGAATACGGCATCCGCTGCGTGAAGATGGACCCGCTGATCGTGCTAACGACGATGGGCATGGTCACCGAGAGGCTCGGGCTGGGGTCGACCTGTTCGACCACCTATTACGAGCCATTCGACGTCGCGCGCCGCTTCGCCACCCTCGATCTGATGTCGGGCGGGCGCGCCGGCTGGAACGTCGTCACCTCACTCAATGACGGCGAGGCGCAGAACATGGGCAAGGACGCCCATCTCGAACATGACTTCCGCTACGACCGCGCCGACGAGTTCATGGAAGTCGTACTCGGCCATTGGGACAGCTGGGAAGACGGCTCGCTGATCATGGACAAGAAGAGCGGACGCTTCGCCGATCCTTGCAAAGTGAAGCGGCTCGATCACAACGGGCGGTTCTTCAAGTCGCGCGGGCCCTTCACCGTGCCGCGCTCGGCACAGGGCCATCCCGTGATCATCCAGGCCGGCGCATCCGGCCGCGGCCAACGCTTTGCTGGGCGATGGGGCGAGGTAATCTTCACCGCCGCCCGCAACGTCTCCGCCGCCAAGGAAGGCTATGCGGCCGTGCGCAACGAGGCGGCGAAGGCCGGGCGCGATCCTGACCAGATGTTCCTCTGCAACCTCACCACGCCCATCTGCGGTGCGACCAAAGCGGAAGCTGAGGACAAGATGGCGCTGATCAATAAGCTGCCGCTGCAGATCGACGCGCTGTCGCTGCTCGCGGAAGCGCTGAACTACGACTTCGCCTCCAAACCGCTCGACGAGCCGCTGACCACGGAAGAGCTCAAGAGCATGCAGGGCATCCTCGGCATACGCGACGGCGTGCTCAAGAATTCGGGCAAGAGCAATCCCTCAGCGCTCGACTTCGTCAACTTCTCCGGGCGCGGCCAGGTGCAGGATGCGATTGTCGGCGGCCCGAAGGAGATCGCAGACAAGCTGGAAGAGATGTTCGTCGAGCGCGGCTGCGACGGCTTTGTCATCGCGGCCACCATCGTGCCGGGCTCCTATGGCGATTTCGTCAAGCATGTCGTGCCCGAATTGCAGCGCCGCGGGCTTTTTCACCAAGAGTATGCCGGCAAGACCTTGCGCGAGAACCTCGGGCTGCCGCGTCCCGCCGCGGGCGCCTGGAAAACCCGGCCGCAGGCCGCCGCCGAGTAAGAGGAAGAACCATCCGTTGGCCCAAATTTACCGCCGCCGGCAAGTTTGTGGTCTAACGTCCTCAGAAATAAGGACAGGCGCCAGAACCGGCAGCAGGTAAAAATTGATCCGGACGGGTGTCTTATTCGCACGGAGGATCATTATGGCTCGCAGCTCCACCTTGCTCGGCTCGGCCCTTGCCGGCCTTGCGCTCGCCGCAACGTCTCCACTGGCGGGCCAACCGGCGATCGACCTCGATCAGCTTACCGCAACGCAAGCCGCCGCCGATCTCTGCGCCGGCAAAATCACTAGCAAGGCGCTGACCTCGGCGGCGCTGGCGCGCGCCAAGGCGAAGACCGATCTCAACGCCTTCATCACGCTGGACGAGGCAGGCGCGATGAAGGCCGCCGAAGCGTTCGATGCCAGCCGCAAGAAGGGATCGTGCAAGCCGCTCGGCGGCGTGCCGATCGTGATCAAGGACAATATCGAAGTGGCCGGCCTTCCCTCTACGGCCGGCACGCCGGCGCTGAAGAATTTTGTGCCGAAGAGGGATGCGCCGGTGGCGGCAAAGCTGCGCGCCGCGGGCGCCATCATCATCGGCAAGACCAACATGCACGAGCTTGCCTTCGGCATCTCCGGCTTCAACGCCGGATTCAAGACCGGCGCGGAGCCTGGCGTGCGCAACGCCTATGACGCGACGAAAATTGCCGGAGGTTCGTCATCGGGCACGGGTACCGCGGTCGGCGCGCGGATCGTCACCGCAGGCCTCGGTACCGACACCGGCGGCTCGGTCAGGGTGCCCTGCGCGGTGAATGGCTGTGCCGCGCTGCGCCCGACCGTCGGCCGCTATCCGCAAGGGGGCATCGCGCCGATCTCTCACACCCGCGACACCGCAGGCCCAATGGCATCCACGATGGCCGACGTGGCCGTGCTCGACCGGATCATTGCCGGCGGCGGGGCGATTGCGCCGGCCGATCTGAAGAAGGTCCGGATCGGCGTCGACAAGGCCATGCTGGCAAATCTCGACGGCGATACGGAGGCCGCGTTCAAGGCCGCCCTGGACAAGCTGAAAGCGAGCGGCGTCACGATCGTCGATATCGAGATGCCGAAATTGGCCGAGCTTAATGGTCAGGTCGGATTTCCACTCGCGTTGTATGAAGCCTATGACGACATGATCGGCTATCTCAAGAAGAGCGGCTCCGGCGTCAGCATCGAGAACCTTGCCAAGGAGATCGCAAGTCCTGACGTGAAGGGCACCTATGACGGGCTCGTCATTCCTCGCAAACTGCCGGGGCCGAATAACACGGTCACCGACGCCAAGCCGGCCTATGATGCCGCCATGAAGACCGCCCGGCCGGCGCTGCAGGCGCTCTATCGCGATACTTTCGCCAAGAAAAAACTCGACGCCATCGCCTTCCCGACCGTTCCGAAGGTCGCCATTGCCTCCAATCCGGACTCGTCGAGCCTTGCCAATTTCCTGCTGTTTATCCAGAACACCGATCCCGGCAGCAATGCCGGCATTCCCGGCATCCAGCTTCCGATTGCGCTGGGCGCATCGAGCAAGCTGCCGGTCGGTCTCGAACTCGATGGCCCTGCAGGGAGCGATCGCAAGTTGCTGGCGATCGGCATGGCGATGGAGAAGGTATTCGGGCGGTTGCCGCCGCCGCGCTAACCGCAGCTAATGCCGTGCGAACAGGCTGGCGACCCCGCTGCGGCGGCGGACGCCGAGCTTGGCAAAGATACGCTCGATATGGGTGCGGACGGTCGAGACTTCGACCTGCAGCCGGTGCGCGATCTCCTTGTCGCTGAGATCGTCCGATATCATCCGCGCGATCTCGAACTCGCGTACCGAGAGTTTCAGGATCGGCGAGCCATCCGCCGCGATGGCTGCCGCTCCGCCGGCCGCGCGGACCAGCGCACCGGTGAAGGCCGGCTCGATCAGCCGCAACAGCTCCAGCGTATGGCCGTCGAAATTCTCCCGCCGCCGGCCGCGCCAGATCCTGACGTCGCCGATATTGCGGCTGCCGACGAAGCTGTAGGCATTGACGCCCCAATGCAGTCCGTCGCGGGCGAGAAAGTCGTTGAAGAACTCCGTCCGCATCAGCTCGCGCTGCGGCATCACCTGCGTGACCAGCGTCGCCTCACGCCGCGCCTGAAGCTTTAGGGTGATCGGATCGTGCTGCTGATAATAGCGGTCATAGGCCGCGATATTGGCCGGGTCCATATTCAGGAATACGGCATTCTCGAAGCGGCCGGTCGCATCCTGCCAGACGAAGGAGGCGTAGTGATCGGCTTGCAGGAGTTCGAGCAAATGATGGCCGACCGCCGCACGCACGTCGCGCTCGCTGAGATCTTCGGACAACAGCCCGAAGATGCGCGCCAGCACCCGGCTTTCGGAAGCGCTCACATACATGGCGCGATCCTAGCCGGGAACGGCGATCAGGGGAACCAGGGTCGCCGCCGCGGCCGCTCCGCTGTTACACCGCCGTCGCCTTGGCGAAATCGATGTAGATCTCGCGCAGGCGGTTGGTCATCGGGCCGGGTTTGCCGTCGGCGACCTGCTTGCCGTCGATCGACACCACCGCCTGCACAAACACGCTGGCGCTGGTGACGAAGGCTTCCTTGGCGGCTAGCGCCTCCTCGATTGAAAACGCCCGCTCCTCGACGCGGAGTTGGCGCTCTTCGGCCAGCGCGACTACCGCCTTGCGGGTGCAGCCGGGCAGGATCTCGCTGCCGTTCTGTCGCGTCACGATCACATCGTCCTGCGTGAGAATGAAGCACGAGGACGAGCCGCCCTCGGTGACCTTGCCGTCCTCGATCATCCAGGCCTCGCCGGCGCCCGCTTCCGCCGCTGCCTGTTTGGCCAGCACCTGCGCTAGCAGCGCCACGCTCTTGATGTCGCGCCGCGCCCAGCGCAGGTCGGGCACCGTGATCACCTTGATGCCGGTCTTGGCCGAAGGCGCGTTGATGATGTCCTTTGAGGTCGTGAACATGATCAGCGTCGGCTTGACGCCCTTGGGAAAGGCGAAGTCGCGCCCGGTATCGGCGCCGCGCGTCACTTCCAGATAGACCATGCCGTTCTCGAGATTGTTGCGCGCGACCAGTTCCTTCTGGATCTCCTGGATGCGTTCGATCGTCTCCGGCAGCGCCAATTCGATTTCGCCGACCGAGCGCTCCAGCCGTGCCAGATGCGAGGCGTTGTCGATCAGCTTGCCATCGAGTACGGCGGCGACTTCATAGATGCCGTCGGCGAACAGGAAGCCGCGATCGAGGATCGAGACCTTCGCCTCTGAAAGGGGCACAAACGAGCCGTTGACGTAGGCGATCTGTTCCAAAGTAGAGTCTCCTGGGTAGCGAAGCCGCTGCAGCGGACGTTATAGATAATCGTCATTGCGAGGAGTGAAGCGACGTTGCTTCGCTTCGCTCGCAATGACGCGGATAGGTCGACGCACCTCAATGCGACAGAATCTTCGACAAAAATTTCTGCGCGCGTTCGCTGCGCGGGCTGCCGAAGAAGTCGGTCTTCTGCGCGTCCTCGACGATCTCGCCCTTATCCATGAAGATCACGCGATGCGCGACTTTGCTGGCAAAGCCCATTTCGTGGGTGACCACCATCATGGTCATGCCTTCATGGGCAAGATCGACCATGACGTCGAGCACTTCGCTGATCATCTCCGGATCGAGCGCCGAGGTCGGCTCATCGAACAGCATCGCAATCGGGTCCATCGCGAGCGCCCGCGCGATAGCGACGCGCTGCTGCTGCCCGCCGGACAGTTCAGCCGGATACTTATTCGCATGCACCGTCAAGCCGACGCGCTCGAGCAGCTTGTTACCTTTGGCGACGGCCTCCTCATGCGAGCGGCCCAATACTTTCTCCTGGGCCAGGCAGAGATTGTCGATGATGCGCAGATGCGGAAACAGCTCGAAATGCTGGAACACCATGCCGACGCGGGCACGCAGCTTCGGCAGATCGGTCTTGGGATCGTTGACCTTGATGCCGTCGAGAATGATCTGGCCTTCCTGGAACGGCTCCAGCGCGTTGACGCATTTGATCAGCGTCGACTTTCCCGAGCCCGAGGGGCCGCAAACCACGACCACCTCGCCCTTGGCGACACTGGTGGTGCAGTCCTTCAGCACCTGGAAGGTCGGCCCGTACCATTTATTGACGTGGCTGATTTCGATCATGAGGTCTCACCGAACGATAGCAATGCGTGCCTGCAGGCGCCGGACGCCATAGGACGCAACACAGGAAATCACGAAATAGACCGCGGCGGCGAACAGGTACATCTCGACCAGGCGCCCGTCACGCTGCGCCACCTTGCTGGCGGCGCCGAGGAAATCCGGGATCGACAGCACGTAGACTAGCGAAGTGTCCTGGAACAGCACGATGGTCTGCGTGAGCAGCACCGGCAGCATGTTGCGGAAGGCCTGCGGCAGCACGACGTAGCGCATGCTCTGGCTGTAGGTAAGGCCGAGCGCGCTCGCGGCGGCCGGCTGCCCCTTGGAAATGGACTGGATGCCGGCGCGCATGATCTCGGAGAAATACGCCGCCTCGAACATGATGAAGGTAACGAGCGAGGAGGTGAACGCGCCGACCCGAATCGGCCGCGACGCGCCGGTCAGCCACTGCCCGATATAGGGGACCAGGAAATAGAACCAGAAGATGACCAGCACCAGCGGTAGCGAGCGCATGAAGTCGACATAGAGCCCGGCGATGCGGCCGAGCAGCTTGTAGCCGGACAGCCGCATCAGCGCGATCAGCGTGCCGAAGATCAGCCCGCCCAGCGCGGACAGGCCAGTCAGCATCAGCGTAAAACTCATGCCGTCGAGGAAGAGGTACGGCAGCGAGCGGCGGATGACGTCGAAATCGAGGTTGTCGAACATCGTCATTTCCCCGTGATATAGCCGGGGATCGCCAGGCTGCGTTCGAGGAAGCGCATGCCGGTGACGACGATGATGTTGATCGCAAGATACATCACGGTCGCGGCGGTGAAGGCTTCGAACACCTGGAACGAAAATTCCTGCATCGCGCGCGCCTGGCCGGTGAGCTCGATCAGACCGATCGTGATCGCCACCGAGGTGTTCTTGACGGTATTGAGAAATTCGGACGTCAGCGGCGGCATGATGATGCGGAACGCCATCGGCAGCAGCACGTAACGATAGCCTTGCGTCAAGGTCAGCCCGAGCGCGGTCGCGGCCTGCTTCTGGCCCCGCGGCAGCGAGGCAATGCCGGCGGCGAGCTGCACGGCGACGCGCGCCGACATGAACAGCCCGACGCCGATCGCGGCCGTCCAGAACGGCGCATTCGGAAGCTGCTTCAGCCAGAGCCCGGCAGCACGCGGCAGCAACTCGGGCAGCACGAAGAACCACAGAAACAGCTGCACCAGCAGCGGCATGTTGCGGAAGAATTCGACGTAAGCGAAGCCGATCCAGGATGCCGTCTTCGACGGCAGCGAGCGCAGGATACCGATGACCGTACCGAAGATCAGCGCAATGATCCAAGCCAGCAGCGCCGTCTTGATCGTCAGCCATAGTCCGGACACCAGCATGTCGAGATAGGTGCCCGACCCCGTCGGGTTCGGCTCGAAGAAGATGTGCCAGTTCCAATTGTAGTTCACGAAGCACCCCGCCCGAAAGCGCCGGTAAAGCCCTTGTTCACTAACGCTTATGCAAAAGTCCGGCCATTCTGCATTTCAAAATGGCCGGACTATTGCTGTTCGCCTTCATCCTGAGGAGCAGCGCTCCTCACCATGAGGCTCTGGCTTACTTATACGAATCCGGATCCGGCGAGTCCGACGGCTTCGCAAACTGGTTCTTCAGCTCGGCGCTGATCGGCACGTTGAGGTTCAGCCCCTTCGGTGGAATCTTCTGCATGAACCACTTGTCGTAGATCTTCTGCCCCTCGCCGCCCGTATAGAGCGCGGTAGTTGCAGCATCGACCACCTTCTTGAAGGCCGGATCGTCCTTGCGCAGCATGATGCCGTAAGGCTCGGGCTTGGAAAATGCATCCTTGGAGATCACATAATCACCCGGCGCCTTCGAGCCGGCCACCAGGCTTGCCAGCAGGATGTCATCCATCACGAACGCCACCGCGCGGTCGGTCTCGACCATCAGGAACGCTTCGGCGTGATCCTTGGCGGGAATGATGTTGATGTTGAGGCTGCGCGCGGCGTTGGCCTCAGTAAGCTGCTTGATGTTGGTGGTGCCAGCGGTGGAGACCACCGACTTGCCCTTGAGATCGTCGATCGAGTTGATCTTGCTCGCCTTCTTTGAAACGTAGCGGCTTGCGGTCAGAAAGTGGGTGTTTGTATAGGAAATCTGCTTCTGCCGTTCGACGTTATTCGTGGTCGAGCCGCATTCGAGATCAATGGTGCCGTTGGCGAGCAGCGGGATGCGCGTCGAGGACGTGACTGGATTGAGTTTGATCTCGAGCTTGTCGAGCTTGAGCTCCTTCTTCACGGCATCGACGATCTTGTAGCAGATGTCCATAGCGTAGCCGATCGGCTTCTGGTTGTCGTCGAGATAGGAGAACGGAATCGACGAGTCGCGATAGCCGAGCGTGATGGCGCCGGTTTCCTTGACGTTCTTCAGCGTCCCGGTGAGTTCCTGGGCCATTGCCGGGGTGGTGCACAGCGCACCCGCGAGCAAACAGCCGATAATCTGACGATGTTTCACGTAACTTCTCCCTCCAAAGGTTTCAGATGATTGCTCATCCACCCTAACTCAGCGACTTGCCGGGCCGTTTGGCCGGCGGTCTCGAGCCTGTTTTGGCAAGACCGCCTCCGGCGTGCCCGGTACTATACCTGCACAATTCGGACCAAAACAGATTTAGCGGCCGCTGGCTATTCGTCCGATCGCGAAATGCTACTAAGGATAAAGGCAGCGCCCACTTCTCGCCGCCGATCGGAGTTAACCGCTTCCGGCCGGACGCCGCCGCGGTGCTCTCCGTTAACCAAGCGACGCCCCGGCCAGCGAGCGCCATGCCGCATAAAACATCGGACATGTCGCTTTCAATGACCCGCACGCCGACAATCGGGGCGCCTTCCAGGATCAGATCGACCAGCCGGGCGAAATAGACGCCGGGCGAATACATCAAAAGCGGCACCGGATGCGACGCCCGCCCGGGCAGCAATCCACCGCCCTTGGCGACCAGCCCCACGCTGGCATAGGGCCGCAGCAATTCAGTGCCGAGGGTGACGCGCTCGTAGCGATCCGGATCGAGATGGATCGGCTGCTGGGCATGATGGTAGCAGATCATCAGGTCGACATTGTCCGAGACCAGCGAGGTCACGAGATCGTGGATGTTGCCGACGACGACCGAGCAGCTCAGCCGCCGCTCCTGTGACCAGGCCTGCCACCAATGAGGCAGCCGTGCGGTTGCCATCGCGAACGGCAGGGCAATGCGGATATGTTCATTGCGGCGAAGCGGCTTGCCGCCCAGTTCGTCGCGGCTGTCGAGCATCTGCCGCAGGAGTTCGCCGGCATGCTCGCGGAAGCGCTCACCCTGCGGCGTGAGCTGCGTCGGGTAGACGCTGCGGTCGATCAGGTCGAAACCGAGCCAGGCCTCCAGCGACTTGATGCGGCGGCTGAACGCGGCCTGCGACGTGTTTCGTCTTTCTGCTGCACGGGTAAAATTGCCGGTCTCGGCCACCATCAGAAAATCCTGAAGCCAGCGCAGCTCCATCATGGCCCCCGCGCTGCAGGCGACCGGCGCGGTAGGGCGACGGCGGCCGCCCTCGGACCGCACGGGATTGCGGATACCGTGCCGCGTTGGTTCTCGATAGGAAATCTGAAGCCCCATGCCGCCAAAGCTAGCGGATCGGCCTCTCGCATGACCAATGCAAGCTTTGCATCATGGCGGGCCGCCGGCTCCGCTTCAGCCATTCCCGTCAATCCTTGCCGTATCATCTGAGCCCCCGCGCCTCGCCCAAGAAAGATCATTCTCCTTAGCCTGCCACGTCTCCGGAAGGCTATGCAAATTTTGCATCATGCAGAGTTCGCATCAGTAGCGGGCTTCGGGGCGGCCTAACCTCGCGAGCGACAATGCTTCGGCCGGTCTGACTCACGCGTCGATCGGGCGATCACCAGAACGAGACCTTGAAATGAAAATCTGTGTACTAGGCGCCGGCGTCATCGGACTGACCACCGCATGGTGCCTCGCGGAAGCCGGGCACGACGTCGTCATCATCGACCGGCATGCTTCGACCGGGAAAGATGCCAGCGCCGCCAACGGCGCCCAGCTCTCCTACGCGTTCGTGGCGCCGTTGGCGTCGCCGGCAACACTCAAGAAGCTGCCGGCGCTATTGCTGTCGCCTGACGCCCCGATGCGTATCCGCGCTGGCCTCGATCCGGCCCTTATCTCCTGGGGCATACGATTCCTGCTCGCTTGCCGGCCGGGCGCTGTGCGCGAGACCGTTGCGGCACAGCTCGCGCTCGCCGCCTTGAGCCGGCGTGAGCTGACACGACTGACGCAAAGCCTGGGCCTGTCGTTCGGGCTACGGACGGCCGGCAAGCTGGTGATTTACCGCTCGGCGCGCGAATTCAAGACGGCATTCCGCAGCGTCGTCGCGACCGGCAAGCAACACGATCAGCAGGTTCTGACCGCGGCCGAATGCCTCGCGCTGGAGCCGGCGCTCCAGCTTGATGCGGGGCAACTCGCGGGCGGTATCTTTACTGCTTCCGAACAGGTCGGAGATTGCGCCGCGTTCTGCGCAGCGCTGACAATTCGCCTGAGACAGCGAAGCAATGTCGAGTGGCTGCTCGATACGCCCATTATCGGGCCGATACGATCCGGCGGCCGGCTCGTCGCCATCGATACCGGCAAGGGACAGGTGCAGGCGGACCATTTTGTTCTATGCATGGGCGCGACGTCAGGCGCGTTTGCGCGAGCATGCGGCTTTTATCTGCCGATCTATCCGCTCAAGGGCTACAGCATCACGCTTACGCCGCCGGCGGGGGCGCGCATTCTTCGACACAGCGTCACCGACATGGCGCGCAAGCTGGTGTTCGCTCCGCTCGCGCGGGATGGACGACCGGCGGTCAGGATCGCTGGCATCGCCGACCTTGAAAGAAACGACATGACACTCGATGGCCAGCGCGTCGACATTCTGCGACGCGCCGCGGCCGAGCTGCTCGGGATCGACGCGGCCGGTGACATAGCGCCATGGTGCGGGCTGCGCCCAACCACGCCGGACAGCCGGCCGATCATCGGTTGGTCGCCGCTCGACGGTCTCTTCATCAATTCGGGCCACGGCATGCTCGGCTGGACCCTGGCCTGCGGCAGCGCGCGGCTCACGGCCGACATGATCGAACGCAAACGCTCGACCAGCGAAACGAGCGCCTTTGCCCTGCGGCGCGCGGCCTAGCGCGACCCACACTGCGAATGAATGGAACCGACCTCTCCCGGGCAGGTCCATAGCGCTGTTTCGAACATGTCGTGATGCACGGCAGGCAAATTCCGTCTCTCGGGATGGCCGCGTCAGGCCAATTGTCGCACATGCCATTCCAGCCGATTGCAGCGCCGCCGCTTGTCAATAAGCTTTTCTTCTACGGCGATTTCGGGGAAGATCGCCTCCGGGAAAGAAAACAAACGCGCCTCACCAAAAAAGGGGGCCGACGGGGAGTGTTACGAAATGTTGCGACGCAGCCATTTGACGATCGCTGTCGCCGCCATCGGCATGCTGATATCGGCAGCCGCCGGCGCGCAGGAATATCCCACCAAACCGATCACGCTGATCGTCCCATGGCCGGCGGGCGGCTCGACCGATATCTCGATGCGGGCGATCGCCGAAAGCGCGTCCAAGGTGCTAGGACAGCCGATCGTCATCGACAACAAGGCCGGCGGCAGCGGCACGGTCGGCCCGGCCACCATGGCGGCAAGCGCCAAGCCCGACGGCTACACCATCGCGCAAATTCCGATCACCGTCTTCCGCCTGCCCTTGATGCAGGAGGTCTCGTGGAATCCGGACAAGGACTTCACCTATATCATCCACCTCACCGGCTACACGTTCGGGGTCACCACCAGCGCCGAGTCGCCCTTCAAGACGTGGAAGGACGTCGTCGATTACGCCAAGCAGAATCCCGGCAAGGTGACCTATGCGACACCGGGCGCCGGCACGTCGCTGCATATCGGCATGGAGCAGATTGCATCGATGGCCGGCATCAAGCTGACGCAGGTGCCGTTCAAGGGCGGCGCGGAAACCAATGCCGCTGTGCTGGGGCAGCACACCATGCTGCAGGCGGATTCGACCGGCTGGCGGCCGCTCGTCGATGCCGGCAAGCTGCGGCTGTTGATGGTATGGACCTCGGCGCGCTCGCCGAACTATCCTGATGTGCCGACGCTGAAGGAGCTCGGCTATCCCATGGTCTACGACTCCCCGTTCGGCATCGCCGGACCGAAGGGCATGGACCCGAAGATCGTCGCCAAGCTGCACGACGCGTTCAAGAAGGCGCTGGAAGATCCGGCTGTGATCGCCACGCTGGCCAAGTTCGACATGGTGCCGAACTACAAGAATACCGAAGACTACAAGAAGTTCGTCGTCGAGGTTACCGAGTCAGAGCGTAAGGTGGTCGACAGGCTCGGTTTGGCGAAGAAGACGAATTGAACTCCGCCGTGTCCCGGACGCGGTGCAGCGCGCTTGGCGCTGCTCCGCGGAGCCGGGACCCACTGCGTCCGCAAACACTACGCCCGCAAATTTATGGACCCCGGCTCTGCAGCGCACCACTTCCGTGCTGCGCAGCGTCCGGGGAACGGCTGAAAGAGTAATCGATGAGTAACGACAGCCACGTCAAATTCCGCCTCAACAATTCCGAACTGTGGGGCGGGCTGATCGGGCTTGCTTTCGGCGGCTACGTCATCTGGTCCGGGCTCAAGCTCAAGCTCGGCACCATCAACGATCCCGGCGCCGGCTTCGTGCTGTTCTATGCCGGTATCCTGATGTGCTTGTTCGCCACTTCGATCATCATCTCCGCATTGACAGAGGGCGGGCCGACCTTCGGCTCGCGCTGGGTGAGCACGCGCTGGACCAAGCCGTTGCTCGTCATCATCTGCCTCGTCGCGTTTTCCTTCGCGCTCAACCCCCTCGGCTTTCTGCTCTCTTCCATTCCGCTGATGTTGCTGTTGTTGCGCGTGGTCGATCCGGTGCGCTGGTCGCTGGCCATTCCGATTGCAGTACTCGTTCCGCTTGGCATGTGGTGGATCCTCAAACGCCTGCTGCTGATCCAGTTGCCATCAGGCATTTTCGAAATCGGCTGATCGCACCATGGATACACTCGTTAATGTCGCCCATGGCTTCGGCGTCGCGCTTCAGCCCATCAATCTGATCTACTGCTTCATCGGCGTCTTCATCGGCACGCTGGTCGGCGTGCTGCCCGGCATCGGTCCAATCTCGGCGATGTCGCTCTTGCTGCCAATTACGCTGTCGGGCACCCCGGAATCCGGCATCATCATGATGGCCGGCATCTATTACGGCTCGATGTATGGCGGCTCCACCACATCGATCCTGGTCAATATTCCCGGCGAGGCCGCTTCCGTCGTCACCTGTATCGACGGCCACCAGATGGCCAAGGAGGGCCGCGCCGGTCCGGCGCTCGGCATCGCGGCGTTCGGCTCGTTCTTCGCCGGGACCTTCGCGCTGATCGCGCTGATGCTGGTGGCGCCGAAGCTCGCCAGTGTGGCGATCGCGTTCGGACCGGCGGAATATTTCAGCCTGATGGTGCTTGGCCTCGTCGTCCTGACCTTCCTGACGCAGGGCTCAATGGCGAAGGCGCTGTTGATGGCGTGCGTCGGCGTCGTGCTCGGCGTGGTCGGGCTCGACAGCATCACCGCGCAGCCGCGCCTGACCTTCGGCCGGGTGGAGCTGATCGACGGCATCGGCCTCGTCCCTGTGGTGATGGGCCTGTTCGGTGTCGCTGAAGTGCTGCTGAATACCGAGCAGGTCATCAAGCGCGACATCATCAACACCAAGATCACGCACCTGTTTCCAAGCAGGGAGGACTGGAAAGTCACGACCGGTCCGATGTCGCGCGGAACGATCCTTGGGTTTTTCCTCGGCATTCTGCCCGGAGGCGGCGCGGTGATCTCGTCGTTCGCCTCGTACGCGCTCGAGAAGCGGCTGTCCAAAACGCCCGAGCGGTTCGGACATGGTGCCATCGAGGGCGTGGCAGGTCCCGAAGCCGCCAACAACGCCGCTGCCGGCGGCGCCTTCATTCCGCTGATGACGCTCGGCATTCCGCCGAATGTGGTAATGGCGCTGTTGCTCGGCGCCTTCGTCATCCATGGCCTGCAGCCCGGCCCGCTGATGATCACGCAGAACCCCGGCCTGTTCTGGGGCATCGTCGCCAGCATGTATATCGGCAATCTGATGCTGCTCGTGCTCAATTTGCCGATGATCGGGATGTGGGTTCAGCTGCTCAAGCTGCCCTACAACGTCCTGTTCCCGCTGATCATCCTGTTCACAATCATCGGCGTCTATTGCTCCAGCAACAACGTGTTCGACGTCCACGTCATGATCGCGTTCGGCGTGATCGGCTATTTCATGCGCAAGCTCGGCTACGAGCCCGCGCCACTGGTGCTGGCGTTCGTGCTGGGGCCGATGCTGGAGAACAATCTGCGCAAGTCGCTGATCCTGTCGCAGGGCGATCTCATAACCTTCGTGGAACGTCCGATCTCGGCCGTCTGCCTGACGTTCGCGCTGGTACTGCTGGTCGCGCCGCTGCTGCCATCGCTCGCCAAGAAACGCGAGCTGGTCGCGCTGGATGAAGAGGCGTAAGCCGCCCCCGACAGATGGGCGTCAATCGACCGATCGTTGCCCTACCGCGTGACAAGCGGTTATTATGGACCGTCCGTGAGGACAGGAATCCAGACGTGGGGTCCGCGATGGCCGGTTTTGCCATGCCCGAGACGCGTTACGCGCTCAGCGGTGACGTCAACATCGCCTACCAAACCCTGGGTGATGGACCGGTCGATATCATCGGCGTTCCCGGCCTCTGTTCTCACATCGAATTTGCGCACGAGTTCGCCGGGTACACGACCTTCCTGCGACGTCTTTCGAAGTTCGCGCGAGTGGTGACATTCGACAAGAGAGGACAGGGCTTGTCGGACCGAATCGCCGGCGCTCCCAGCCTGGAGCAGCGTATGGACGATATGCGCGCCATCATGGACGAGATCGGCTCCAAGCGCACCATCCTGATGGGCCACTCGGAAGGGTGCCCGATGAGCATCCTGTTCGCGGCGACCTATCCCGAACGCGTTTCGCATCTGATTCTGTTTGGCGGGTTTGCAAATGCTGCCGACCTGGTGCCGCCAGGCGTTACTCAGGAAAAGGTGGAAGCCTATTTGACCCAGCGGGTGAGAAGTTGGGGTAACGGCGACCTGATGAAAACGGTCATGCCAAGCCAGGCGCAAGATCAGAATGCAGTGGCGTTGATGGGCAAGTTCGAGCGGTTGGCAAGCAGTCCGGGCGCATTGAAGACGATCCAATTGCTGAACAGCCAGATCGACGTAACCTCGATTCTGCCGACGGTGCAGGTCCCGACCCTGGTGCTGCACCGCAAATCCGACGCCGTCGTGCCAGTTGCGCTTGGACGCAAGTTGGCCAAGCAGATCCCGAACGCCAAATATATCGAATATCCCGGCGGCGACCACGCTTTCTGGACGGGCGATACAGATACACTGCTAGGCGACATCGAGGAGTTCATCACGGGACACCGCGACGGCGATACCGTGGAATTGGAGCGCATACTGGCTACCGTGATGTTCACGGACATCGTAGATTCGACGCGCAGGGCCGCCGAAATGGGTGATCAGCGGTGGCGCGCCCTCCTCGATCATCATGACCAGCTGGCGCAGCGATTGATCAGTAAGCACCGCGGCTCCCTGGTGAAGAGCACCGGTGACGGCGTGCTGGCCATCTTCGATGGACCAGGCCGTGCCATTCGATGCGCCCTAGCATTCAGCGCAGCAGCCCAGCAGATCGGTCTTCCGCTGCGCGCCGGCCTTCATACCGGCGAGATTGAACTCAGGGGCGAGGATATCGGCGGCATAGCCGTTCATGCTGCGGCTCGCGTATTGGCACAATCCGCCGCGAACGAGGTGCTGGTATCGAGGGTCGTCACCGATCTGGTCGCTGGCGCGGGTCTGAAGTTCGGCACTCGTGGTTCGTATGAACTCAAGGGTCTCCCCGGCCGATGGGAACTCTTTGCCGCCAGCCAATGATCTCAAGCAGAGTTCAGCGGTCTGCCCCGCATCTCGCCGAGATCCCAGAACAGACCGGCCATGATGGCGAGCGCTTCCTCCGTCACCGGCAGTAGAATGTGCTCGTCCGGCGCGTGCTGCGAGCAGCCGGGATAGGAATGCGGCACCCAGATCGTCGGCAGGCCCAGCCCTTCGGCGAACACATCATTGGGCAAGGAGCCGCCGAAGTTCGGCAGGATCGCCGGCGGCTTGCCGGTGGTCCTCAGGATCGAGTTCGCGGTCCAGCTCACCCAGGGACTGTCGACATCGGTGCGCGAGGCGGCGAAGCGCTGCGTGCCGCTCACCTGCACCATCGGAAAGCCGTTGGCATGCAGATGCGCGCGCACGGCGTCGACGACTTCTTCATATCTGGTGCCGACGACGAAGCGAAGCTGCAGCACCGCGTTGGCATGCCCCGGAATGGCGTTCGCAGGCTTCTCGATATTGCCCGATGACATCGCCAGCACTTCCAGCGTGTTCCAGGCGAACAGCCGCTCGGCCGGCGACAATCCCTCCTCGCCCCAATCGGGCGCTAGCGCCGGCTCGTCCGCGGTCGGCTCGATCTTCACATCCGCGAGCGCCGCGCGGACGGCATTCGAAATCCGCGGCGGCTTGAGGGCGTCGAGCTTCATCCGGCCCTTGCCATCGACCAGGCACGCGATGGCGTTGCAAAGGATTGTCGCGGGATTGGCGAGCACGCCACCCCAATTGCCCGAATGGTGCCCGCCTTCACGCAAATTAACGTCGAGATGGATACGGTTGCCGCCGCGGCAGCCGAGAAAGATGGTCGGCCGCTCGGCGGACAGACGCGGTCCGTCGGACGCCAGGAACAGGTCGGCCTTGAGCTCCTCGCGATGGGCTTCGCAAACCTGCCGCAGATCGGGCGAGCCGATCTCCTCGCCAGTCTCGATGATGAACTTGGCGTTGAAGCCAAGCTTGCCGCCACGGGCTTCGCGCACGGCGCGGAGAGCCGCGAGATTGATGCTGTGCTGGCCCTTGTTGTCGGCGGTACCGCGACCATAGACGCGATCGCCTTTGGTCGTGGTCTTCCAGGGATCGAGATTGTCGCGCCATTCGCCTTCCATGCCGTCGACGACGTCACCATGGCCATAAGTGAGCACGGTCGGCAGCGAGGCATCCTCTCGATAATCCGCCAGCAGATAAGGTCCCCTGCCGGTCGGCGATTCGATCAGGCGCGTGGAGAAATCGAGCGCGGCGAAAGCGGGCTGCAGGTCCTCGACGAGATAGGCACGGAGCGCCTCGCTGCGGCCGGGATTCTGGCTTTCGGTCCGGTAACCGACCCTGCGGCCGAGCTCGGCGATAAACGCGCCGGAATGAAGATGCTCGCGTACCCGCGCGATCGCGTCGGCTCTATCAGCCATATTTTCTCTTCCTTCGTTCACTCACAGGAGCCGCAACCTATCGGGATAAGCCGTCCGCTGGAAGTGGCGCGGCTAACGAATGGGCCTTGCTAAATGCAGCGAGGGTGCAACAATTTCGGGCAACAGCCCGGCATTTAACCGGGCGAATGCGCGGAGGAACTCTGCGCGGTTCGAGGTGCGTCATGACAAAACAAATCCGGCTCAACGCCTTCGCCATGAACTGCGTGGCGCATCAATCGCCGGGGCTCTGGACCCATCCACGCGACCGCACGCTGGGGTACAACCGCCTGCCCTATTGGCTCGACCTGGCAAGGGTGCTGGAGCGCGGCCGGTTCGACGGGCTGTTTCTCGCTGACGTGCTCGGCGTCTACGATGTCTATGGCAACAGTCCGGACGCCGCGCTGCGCAACGCCGCGCAGACGCCGGCCAACGAGCCGCTGATGCTGATTCCGGCGATGGCGGCGGTCACGCAGAATCTCGGCTTCGGCGTCACCAGCAATCTCTCCTTCGAGCCGCCCTACCCGTTTGCGCGGCGCATGTCGACCCTCGATCACCTGACCGAAGGCCGCATCGGCTGGAACGTGGTGACCGGCTATCTGGACAGCGCAGCCCGGGGCGCCGGCAAGGACAAGCAGACCGCGCATGACGACCGGTACGAGATCGCGGACGAATATATGGAGCTGGTCTACAAGCTCTGGGAAGGAAGCTGGGAGGACGGCGCCGTGCTGCGCGACCGCGCGCGCGGCATTTTTGCCGATCCGTCGAAAGTGCATCGCATCGCGCATGAGGGCGCCCATTACCGGCTCAACGCGATTCACCTGAGCGAGCCGTCACCGCAGCGCACGCCGGTGCTGTACCAGGCCGGCACCTCGCCGCGCGGCCGGCAGTTCGCCGCCCAACATGCCGAATGCGTGTTCATGTCAGGCCCGTCGGCCAAGATCATAGGCCCGCGCGTGGCGGCGATCCGCGCATTGGCAAAGGAGATCGGCCGCAACCCGGCCGAGATCCTGATGTTCTCGATGATGACGATCATCCTCGGCCGTACAGAAGCGGAGGCGAAAGCGAAATACGCCGACTATCGCAGGCACATCGCGCCCGAGGGTGCGCTGGCCTTGATGTCAGGCTGGATGGGCGTCGATTTCTCGAGCTACGATCTCGATCAGCAGGTCCGCCACGTCCAGAACGATGCCGGCCGCACCGCGCTCGACAACGTCACGCGCGCTGATCCTGACAGGGTCTGGACCGTGCGCGAGGTGGTCGAGCACGTCGGCATCGGCGGCGCCGGCCCTGTCGTGGTCGGCACGCCCGAAAAGGTCGCCGATGACATCGAGGCGTGGTTCGAAGAGACCGACGTCGATGGTCTCAACGTCGCATTCGCCACCTCGCCCGGCGATTTCGAGGATATCGCCGACATGCTGGTGCCCGAGCTGACGAGGCGCGGGCGGTACAAGAGCGGATATGCAGAGGGTACGTTGCGGGAGAAGCTGTTCGGCAAGGGCCGCGCGCGGCTAACGGAGCAGCATCCGGCAAGCCGGTATCGCGCGAAGGCAAGCGCTGCGTAGCCCGGATGAGCGAAGCGACATCCGGGAAGCCAACTGACACCGGCCCCGGATATCGCTTTGCTCATCCGGGCTACGAACTGCGAAGGCGCGCCCGCGCTTTCATCATCGAACCGCAAAGCGTGCCAGCGCGTCCCAATCGATCTCGATGCCAAGGCCGGGCCCCTCGGGCACGCGCACGATGCCGCCGGTGTGTTCGATCGGCTTAACCAGAAGCGCTTGGCGAATGGGGTGCTCGGTCCGGTCGAACTCCAGGATCGGCTGGACCGGCGCGAGCGAAACCGGCGTGTGGGCAGGGATAACCGCCAGTAGCTGCAAGGACGCGGCGATCGCGATGCCGGTGCCCCAGACATGCGGATTGTAGCGGACGCCAAATGCTTCGGCCATGTCGGCGATCTTCTTGCATTCGGTGAGGCCGCCCGCTGCACATGTGTCCGGCTGGAGGATGTCGATCGCATGCGATGTCAGCACATCCCGGAAACCGAACCGCGTGAACTCGCATTCGCCGCCGGCAATGGGGATGGAGAGCGCCGTCTTCACCGCGCGATAGCCCGCCACATCCTCCGGCGGCACCGGCTCCTCGAACCATCCGATATCGTATGGCTCGATCATCCGGCCGAGGTAGATCGCGGCCACCGCGTCGTAGGCATGATTGGCATCGACCATCAGGGCGATGTCGGGCCCGATCGCCTCGCGCACGGCGCGCGTCACCGCCGCATCCTCTTCCACCCCGAAGCCGACCTTGAGCTTCACCGACTTGAAGCCTTCCGCGACATAGCCGGCCGCCTCCTCGGCGAGATAGCGGAGCGGATCGCCCGATTTGCGGCGGTAAAGACCGGTCGCGTAAGCCTGCACTTCGGTGCGGAGCGGACCGCCCAGCAGCTGGTAGGCCGGCACGCCAAAATGCTTTCCCTTGATGTCCCACAGCGCGATGTCGATCCCGCTGAGGCCTTCGATCACGACGCCCTTCTGCCCGTGATCGCGGAGCCGCGCATAGATCATCTGCCACAAATAATCTGTTCGCAGCGGATCCTCGCCGATCAGCCACGGCGCCACGCTCTGGACGACGGCAGCGGTCATCCGTGCCGGACCGTAGCATTCGCCCCAGCCGGTCAGGCCAGTGTCCGTCTCGATCTCGACCACCATGGCGGTGCGGGTATCGTACCAGGCCCGGGAATACGCAAAGGGCTGCGAAAGCCTCGCCTCGAGGATGTGCGTTCGGACAGCGCTGATGATCATGCGTCGGCCGGTTCAATTCACCGCATTGCTAACCACGACTTCAATCAGCTTCGCGCCGGGGCGGCTGAAGGCGGATGACAACACCGGTTTGAGCTGACCCGGATCGGTCACCTTCGTCGCTTCCAGCCCGAGCGATTTCGCCATGCCCGTAAAATCCACCGGCGGATCGATGAAATCCATGCCGACATAATTATCGTCGCCATGGAAGGCGAGCAGCCGCTGCTTGATGATGCGATAGCCGCCATTGTTGACGATGACAAAGGTCAGCGGCAGCTTGTGGTTCGCGGCGGTCCACAGCGACTGGATCGAATACATCGCGCTGCCGTCGCCGGAATAGCACACGACCGGCCGCTGCGGATGGGCAAGGCTGACGCCGACGGAAGCCGGCAATCCCCAGCCGATGCCGCCCGAAGCCAGCGCGTGATAACCGTAACGGTCGCGATGCGGACGCAGCGCGATCATCTGCCGCGATGACGTCAATCCCTCGTCGACCAGGATGGCATCGTCGGGCATCGCCTCGACCACCTGCAGCGTCAGCCAGTCCGGATCAATCGGCGAAGTCTTGGCGTGCTTCGAAATCTGCTCGATCAGCGGCTTGCGCCTCGCCGTCCAGTTCTTTGATGCCAGCGCAGCCAATCCCTCTCGCGCACGCGCCTCAAGGGCGCGCCCACCAGCCGCCTTCAGTGCAGGAATCAGCACGCGCAGGGTTTCCCGCACATCCGCCTTCAGCGCGATCTCGGCGCCATAATTCTTGGCGATATCCCAATCGACCAGACCGACCTGGACGATCGAAAGTCCGTCCGGCAAGGGATCGATTTCGCTATAGACCGACATCCGCAAGGGATCGCCGCCGAGCGCGATGATAAGATCATAAGGCGACAGCGCGTCGCGCGCGATTTTCTGGACCCGCGCCAGCGCACCCATGAAGCACGGGCTCTCGGAGAGGAAATGCGCGCCATAGGGCGTCGGCGATTGATAGGCAGGACAACCCAACGCTTCCGCGAGTTGCGCGGCTTCCTGCAAGGCGTCGCTCTTGACGATCTCGTCGCCGACGATGATCACCGGCCGCTCCGCTTTGAGGATGCGCGCGGTCAGCGCCTGCAGCGACTCTTCCGACGGCTTGACGCGGGTGTCGATCCGGGTCGAACGGCCGAGGTCGATGCCGGCTTCCGAATTGAGGATGTCGCCCGGCAGCGAGATGAACACCGGCCCTGTCGGCGGCGTGGTCGCGATCTTGGCGGCGCGGCGCACGATCCGCGGCAAATCCTCCAGCCGCGTCACCTCGACCGCCCATTTCACCAGCGGCTCGGCCATTCGCACCAGCGGACCATAGAGTACCGGCTCGGTCAGGCCATGGCCCTGCTCCTGCTGGCCGGCGGTGAGGATCAAGGGCGTGCCGGTGAAGCTTGCGTTGTAGAGCGAGCCCATGGCGTTGCCGAGGCCGGGCGCGACATGGACGTTGCAGGCGACGAGCTTGCCCGAGGCACGGCTGAAGCCGTCGGCCATGGCGACGACCAGGCTTTCCTGCATCGCCATCACATAGGTGAGGTCCGGATGGTCCTTCAGCGCATGCATGATCGGCAGTTCGGTGGTGCCGGGATTGCCGAACAGATGCGTGACGCCCTCGTCCTTCAGCAGTGCCAGAAATGCGGAGCGGCCGGTGATTTTGTTTTTCATAGTTCCTCCCACCCACGCTGCGAAGAAGCGCGGGGTGGAAACAGATGACCAAACTTGGCGCGCGTAAGCAATGGATCGCGGTCATGGCTGCTCTGCACGGGCATTTTCCGTGTCCCCGACGCCGTGCAGCGCGGCAGCGGTACACCGCGGGACCCGGACAAAAAACGCGAAAACAACCCCATGCAAAGTAGAATGGGACCCGGCTCGCAGCGCTCAGGCAGCTTGCGCCTGCGGCACGAGATTGTCCGTCGTCACGGCCTCATCCCGCTCTAGGCCGTGTACTCATTAAGCGACTGACTGATGTCCGCTCAACCCTCAACAGCGGCGGAATAGCGGACATAGCCCGATGTCGCAGAAGGGACCCTGAGCGGACCTGGGTCGCGATGTATCGTTCGCAACAGATCAACTACGAGAGGCCCCCTCCAAGGAGCAATATGACGCCGGCTAAAGCGATCATGAAAATCAGGACCATCAAGAGCATCGTAAACATCACTTTCGTTCCAAGACTAAACCGCCCTTGTTTCTTGATCCCGTAGTTCGCCGCCAGTCGTGTGATCATGAAGCCCATGAGCACCAGGGCTGCTAAATTGGCTAGTAAGTCTAACGTTTCGGAGAAGCCAAGCAGCGGCCTAGCAGAAGTGTAGACTGCAAGTAGCGTGCCCGAGACGATGGTAGTCACCACTACTATCAGGTAGGCCTGTCCAAAGGTCAGCTTTCGCTCGAAAAATTTGATTACGGCCGCATGAATCAAGGAAACGAATAGTATGCCGACGACGAACGTTAGCATCGTCGGAATAACGGCGTCCGGCTGCATCTCGGCGATCCCTGAGCAATTTGCGCCCGCTCATTTTGAACACAACCAGTGGTGTATGGACGAACGCAGTGGAGGATTCAAGCGGGCTGGATCTGGCGAGCAAGAACGTCCGCATCTGGGCCCGAAACCGACCAACTTCGTCGCCTGCCGCTAGTCTGGTATTGATGGCAGTCCAGACTTCGCATCAACGGTCCTTCGGGATTTTGCCTGTGGGCAAATCGTCGGACAGCGCAAGATCATCCGGCCCGCGCATGGCAAGCCTTACCTTGCCGAGCTAGAGCTGGTCGAACCCGGTGACGGCGTGCAGAGCGAGGGCCGCATGGTCGGCATGCTGCCGGTGCGCGGGTCACGTCAATGAAAGGAGGTCAGGAGGTGATCGAGCCGAGTGGGCATCAAATGTTCGGACTGCGGCGCTTCGCCGGATAAGCTGTTCATATTCTCCACCATGCACGGCCGCAATCGACGCACGCATGGCGGCTCATTTTGTTCCTAAGTGTGATCTTGTTCACCGTGTTCGTTCGAGGAGTGGCTTACAAAGTGCGCTGGTTAGATGCTCAACCGGGAGGTCCCCATGACACGGAGAGTATCCATAACGAGCCTTGTGGCTTTCTTCTCAACTATGCGGTCGAGGCGTCTGATGGGAGTGGCTGTCATCGCTGCGACGTGCATGTGCTTTCATCCCTCTGCGCACGCCATTCATCAACTGTGGGGTATAAGCGCTGTAACCTGCATACCGGCGAGCGCGTCAGGTCTTATCGTCACCGCTGGTGCTGTTACCGCCACCGCTGGAAGTACTGTCACGCTCTATTGCGGGGTTCCACCTGTTTACATTAGCCATATCGGCATAACCTATAAGGGCGGCGGGAACCCCGACCCCACCGCAGCCCGAGACACACAGGCGGCGGCGCGTCTGGATCCATTTTTCAGGGGCGTTGCGACAGCGGAGCTCCTCGAAATATCGATGGAAACAGGAGCTGAAACATCAAGGTGCGCAGTCCAGTCCAAGGGTTCGTTGCAGACCGCGACCGATGAAGCGAGATGCAGCGATCCCGCATGGCGTCCGAGTCATTCCCGAAATTTCTACTACGTGCGAATTATCGTGAAATCCGGCCTCTTCGCGCCACAGGACATGAGCGTCTACGGCGCATCGGTGAGTTATCGGCCGACTGATCCCTGAACGGCCGCCGCCCTGTGCCATGATCGATTCCACGGCCTGAAACCAAGGATATGAATCATGTGGCCCCCGCTTCGCCGGGGGCTTTTTCATGCGTAGACCCGCTTTGAGCACCGGAATTGCCTGGTACAAAATGTTACCGGCCGGCTACAAGGCGATCGAAATGGCACCGTATCCTTACGAGGTAGAGGCTCTTAGCACGACTGTTGCATTGCATTGTGAAGTCGCTCGCGTGTCCAATCAGTCCAGGCGGATCTGATTCGACCATCGGAAGCTGCGGCGCTCCGATTTCTGAGGATTTGTCAGCGCCGCTTGTGAAGGAGAAAAGCAGACTTGTCGTTATCAATTATAGAGCAGGACGGCCCCGCCGCGCCAACGACGGGGCCGACCAAGTTAAAACCGCCACCCTCGCAAAAAGGAAACGATTCCGTGAAAACTTTACCCCGCTCCCCCCAGCCGTCAACGGGAGACCTCAAGAAAATGGCTGGAAAGAACGCGCCACCGGAAAGGTACGGTGTCGCCTGGACGAAGGTTGAAATCACAGCCAAGAGTTGGTTTGTCCGCTTGGGCCTCAAAATCAAAACCTTTCGGCGGCTCGAATGAGCCGCCCTCTGTGCGAACGCCATTCTTTGATCGACCGACCGTTATTAAATCGCAAACCAGAAAGACAGTACCTTCTATGCTTGAGCCTTGGTTTCACCCGAGCTACGAAACCCTCAAAAACATCAACGGAATTGTGTATCCTTGGGCCGTGCTCGCAACCATGGCAGTAGTCAGCCTCCGCCGTCGGCTCACGAAGGCCGAGGCGCGGATAAAGGAACTCGAAACCCAACAGGCGGCGACCGAATTTGATCGTCGTGCTGTGGGTCCGGACAGGTCGAGCCCTTGGGCCCGCTGAGAGGCTTCGCCGGATTCGGGTGGTTTTGGCCCAGCCGGTCCGGTTTGACGTACATTAGCCGAAGGTCCGATTTTGACTGCAAACCGGAATCTGCTCAGGCACTGGCTCAGGTCAGCAAAGGGCCCAGGCTGTGTGATAACCCTTTTGTCGAGTGGCAGGTCGAGAGGTCTGGGACCGGATCTGGAGTTGGCTCCAGTGCAAAATCCTTTACGTCTGCATCGCTTCCAGCAGTGTTCGGCAGCCCAGAATGGCTATTACACGTTTTAGATTGTAGGCGAGCACATTGAGCGCCATCTCGGTCGCAACCTTGTGCTGTCTTCGCATCAGGAAGTGCGTCGCCCCCATCCAGGCCTTTATGGTCCCGAACGGATGCTCCGCCGTTTGACGGCGTAAGGTCATCTTGTTGGGCTCTTGGTCG
>NZ_JAGKJK010000027.1 GCF_020329435.1 Bradyrhizobium hereditatis
GGTCGACGCCTATCGTCTCGACCCTCTTCGACTTGTGGGAAAGAGAACTGCCGCGCCTATCCGGCAAATCCAAGCTCGCTGAGGCGATCCGCTATGCTCTATCGAGGCGTGCGGCTCTCGAGCGCTTCCTGACCGACGCTCGCATCGAGATCGATTCGAACATCGTCGAGCGGGCAATAAGGCCGCAGACAATTACGAGGAAAAATGCGCTCTTCGCCGGGTCGCATGGCGGCGGCCGAACCTGGGCGACCATTGCCACGCTTCTGCAAACCGCGAAGATGAACGACGTCGACCCGCATGCCTGGCTCACACAAACCCTCGACCGGATCGCGCAGGGCTGGCCGATCACTCAGATCGATGCGCTCATGCCCTGGAACTTCAAAGCCTGAACGGCATCAGCTTGGCGCTTACGCTGTTGCGGATCAGATGCACGATGCAGGTCTGCACCAAGGTCTGCGGATAGACCGAGGCGATCGCCTCGGGAAAGCCCTTGAGCCCATCGACCACCGGGATCAGGATATCGTTGACGCCACGCGTCTTCAGGTCGTTGATGACCTTGAGCCAGAATTTGGCGCCTTCGGTCTGCTCGATCCACAGGCCCAGAACCTCCCTCTCGCCGTCCGGATTGAGCGCCAGCGCGACATAGATGGCCTTGTTCTTGACCATGCCTTCATCGCGAATCTTGACCCGCAGCGCGTCGAAAAACACCACCGGATAGACCGGGTCGAGCGGGCGGCTTTGCCATTCCCGGACTTCGTCGAGAACCGCGTCGGTCACCCGGCTGATCAAGTCCGGCGAGACCTCGGCCCCATAAAGTTCAGATAAATGCCCCTGGATCTCGCGCACCGTTATGCCGCGCGCGTAGAGGCTCAGGATTTTGTCGTCGAAGCCGTCGAAACGGGTCTGGTCCTTGGCGATCAATTGCGGCTCGAAGCTGCCGGCCCGGTCGCGCGGCACGGCGATGTCGATCTCGCCGTCCTCGGTCAGGATCGTTTTCGCGCTGGCGCCGTTACGGCTGTTGCCGCTGCCGCGGCCGGCGGGTCCCCCTTCTCGTAGCCAAGATGATCGCTCAGCTCCGCGCCAAGCGCCCGCTCAATCAGCGCCTTCTTCAGCTGCTTGAAAAGCCCGTTCGCGCCTGTGAGGTCCTCGGGCTTCTCATAGTTAGCAAGCAGTTGATCCAGTAGTTCAGGTGTAATCGTCGTCTCGTTCGTCATGTGAGTCTCCTCGTACACATTCTTTCTGACACCCTCGCACGATCGTGCGGCACCGCAATCTCGATCTCACCGTCATCCGTGAGGATCGTCTTTGAGCTCATCCCGTGCGGCTGTTACCGGTGCCGCAGCCGGCCGGGTCGCCCTTCTCGTAGCCCAGATGCGAGCTCAGTTCGGCGCCCAGCGCCCGCTCGATCGGGCCTTCTTCAGCTGTTTGAACAGCCCGTTCTCTCCCGTCAGGTCCTTAGAAACCTACTTACACATCCTTCCTGACACCCTCTTTCGATCGCCTTGTCGTATTTGACACCCCAGGGTTCAACAAAGGCGTCGAATGCAGCCAGCGCATCCTTCTTGATCTCGGCCAGCCAGATCTCCTGCAGCGCCGCTTGGCTTTCCGTTGCAGCCTCTTCGGTAGCTTCTTCAGCACTATGGCGGTTTTGTGCGCCCAGCAGCACTGACCGCGGGTCATCGAGGCTCATCGAGCAGTGTGCCATAGGGCGACAGAATTGGCGACGAAAAGCAGATGTGCTCAGAACATTCGCCGACGCGGTGCCAGTCTTGGGCAGCGCACGGCTGCCGGACCGATGCCGGTCATGATATAGCGCTCGGGACGATGGCCGAGGCGCACCAGCCGCTGGCGACCACCCTCGGTCAGCTTGTTGGCCATGCATGCCCGGCAAGGGTGCAATTTCGGCCCCGACCAGCTGCGTCAACGCCGCTCGCGCACCGTCGCGCAGTACCTCGGTGAGTGGATCGACAAAAGTGTCTGGCTGGGAAATTCGAAAACATTAGTCTCGGTCACGGAGTATCACCTTCGGTGGAGAAGTGGAGACGTTAAGCACCCCCCACGATACGCCGTCTTCCCCTTTCATGCCGTCACAAACTTTCGCCCATAGCTCCAGATGATCGCGGCTGTGGTTGGAAATAATCGCCGTCACCGCTCATTTGCAGTTCGCTGGTGCGCCGGCGATAAGGCAAATCAGTGCGACAATGATCGAATTTCGAAACCAGCAGCGTCACACCTTCGCGAACTCTGCCGCAGAGTGAGTGTCACGACGAGCCGCTAGGCGAGCTGCTCAATCGATGGGGCGATTTCGTCTCTGATTTCGCATCTCGAGACGATCGAAGAAAACGCGCATGAAAAAGTGATTGGTATCAACATCGTTGAACTGCTGAGCGAAGGATTTTGCAACCGGATTGAACAGAAACCTCGAGACCGCGAACACGGTGTCCTGGACCATCAAGGCAGACAACGCGAGATCATGGAACCGTCGCACATAGCACTCACGGTCTGGCGGCGGCCGTTCGTAATCTGGGAACCCACGCGCGATCCGTTGGGCCAGAGTGGCTTTGTTCCTCACAGGAGCGGCACCGCCCGGGGCGCGGCTAATTGCATGAGCCGTCGGCGCGGGATCTGCGCGCGCTGTGATTCGAGAACCGCCCGCCCAAGGAGGTCCTCAGCTTTGTTCCAAGCAATGATAACGAAATCGATAGGGATGTCTGAATGCCTTTGACCTAATCCCCGCAATTCCGCGTGTTGCTGAACTGTCGCCCGGAATATGCCTATCGCCGCTGTCCATACACTGGAGCATCTGATACTTGGCGCCTTCATCGCGCAGATCATCGTCTCCGAGTGATCATCCAAACGCATTAAGCCTTGCCTGGCGCATATCAAGGTTGGCAGCCGCCGCGGCGTTCTGTTCAAATAAGAACGAGGTGGCCACCAAGAACGAACGAGCCAAGCGGGTCTGCATGCCAACCGCCTCGATGAAAAGCCACGCCCGCAAATGCGAGAAGAACGCAGGTTCCAGAATTTCCAAAATGGCGTACCGGCTGTGAGGGGACATCGGCATGTTCAAGGGCCATCATGGACTCAACCGCTGCCGTTACGAGAGCTTCGTCGGAATGCAGCGCTCGGCTGACCTTAGCGCAATCGCCAAGCCAAAAGCATCGGCCCTACGATCTAGAAGCGGCTACCAAATAAGGCCAAAGCAACTACCAAGATTGGCAAGTAGCAAACCAGACTGCAATATGAAAACAGTTGAGATGGTCGCACGAATTGTCAAATGTTCTTGTAATCCTGAGACCCGGCTCGCTTCGTGCAGCACCATCACTCGGGAGTGTTCGATGAGAGACACCTCTGCCGACTTGACTGGCACTCTTGCTCGATTTTCTTCAAATCTCGAATTAGCTGAGATGCCAGATAATGTGAAGGTAGAAGGTCGCCGTCTTCTTCTCGATACGATCGGCTGCATGCTCGCGGCCACGCAAACGCGTATCGCGCCGATCGCCTACGGCCTGGCTGATTTTTTAGGACACGGCGACATCGCGTCCGTTGTCGGGCGTAAACAGCGCGCGAGCCTTGCGGGCGCCTTATATGCCAACGGCCGTCTCGCGAACTGTATGGACCTCGACGAGACCTTCCCAGTCGGTCACCACTTCGGCATTGCCGCTGTCGTTACGGCGCTCGCGTTAGCGGAGGCACGCAAGGCATCCGGCTCGGAATTTCTGCAGGCAGCGATCGCGGGATATGAACTGGGCGGCCGCGTGGCGAGTGCATGCGGGCCGCCTATGAGCATCGAGGATGGACGTATAAGCGACCAACCGAAACTTTACAGTGTCTTCGCATCGGTCGTATTCGCGGCAACAGGTGCGGCGATCAAACTCGAGTGTCAGGACGAAACTCTGGCTCGGCAAACGCTTGGCATAGCTGGTTCGAGTACTCCGGTGCCGGCGACATCTAAGTACGGCGAGATGTTAGATGCGCCGGACTGCAAATATGCCGATGCGGGTTGGGCAGCACTTGCAGGCGTGTTCGCGGCGCGGTCAGCCGCGCTTGGCGCCACCGGCATTTCTACTATCTTCGACGGCAACCGCGGGCTGATCAGAATGTGCGGTACAGAGCGTTTCGACCCGGATACGCTGGTCGGGGGCTTGGGCTCGCGCTGGATGCTCGCCGATATTACATACAAACCATGGCCGACCTGTCGTTGGACACACCAGCCCCTCACCGCGCTCATCAAGGCAGCCGCCCGCGCGAACATTGACCCTCAGCAAATTGAACGTGTCGTCATTGGCACTAACCTGTTGATATGTGATCCACACTTTTGTAATCCCGCACCGCGTACGTTCGTTGCGCGTCAATATAGCATTCCGCACGCTGTAGCCATGGTGCTGCTCGGCATGTCCGCCAACCAATGGTTAGATGAGGCGCAGGACAATAACCCCGTCGTCAGGGCGTTACGGGAAAAAGTCTACATCGAGCCTTGGGACCATGCAAATACGTATCCAAGGCACATGGTGCGAGGGCTGATACGAAATATGCCGGCGCGTGCAACGATCATGATGCGGGATGGCACGCGCCTTGAAGCTGAAACGGAGTTCGCGCTGGGCGATCCTTGGTCGGCTGATACGGCATGGGGTGACGAACACGTTACCGAAAAGTTTCGCCGCACGAGCGGGCTATCGACAGCGCAGGCGAACGAGGTAATTCAGGCAGTATTGAACATCGAAGCCGAACCAGACGTCGAGTCCGTCGTGTCGGTGCTGCGTACGCCACGAGAAGCATCTGAGGAGTAGAAGATGGTTCGCGGGTGCCAACCTGTAACGCGGTGCACGCGCATAATGCTCGTGCTGCCCACGAACGTCATCCCCTCATTCCAACAAAGTAAGAAGATGTGCAATGAGTTCCGCCGTACGCCAATGTCCTGATTAGCGCGTCAACTCAATGTGTTGGTCTCGCGTCAGCGATAAAATCGCTGTCGACGTCTCGTTAACGAGAAAACAAAGATAGCAGAACGCTCTCGCACTATCTGATTAAGATCGCAGGACTAGGCGGTCATCTCGCCCGGCCCGCATCCGCCGTCGGGCAATACCGCCACACGCCTCACCGTTTTGCGATGAGAATTGGAAAACTGAAAAGCTTCGCCAGACGCGTAGTGCTTGGGGATCCTGTCGCGCCCAATTTTGGAGTTTATCGCAATTGCTTGCCGCTCAAACGCGCTCGCATCGGAAGCGCTTGCGATCACCACTTCGGCGCCTCACGATGTGGCATGTCATCAACGGGCGGACGCGCACCCGGAAGAGGCCGACGTGAAAACCCATCGCCTAACTGTTCCATAGCGGGCTCCGACTAGGACGAGGGATTGCGGTTGGCGCAAGTAGTCTAACCAAAGTTGGCCAATGATAACTCTCCGTCCAATCTTTGGGATTGCGATCGACCAGTCATCGCGCCGTTGCGCGAGCGGAACAGCTGCACTTCCTGCCCCACATTGTAGAATGCCATTCTCCTGCGCTACCCGATATTCGATCTCTTTGCCTAGGACCCGCTACGCGCTGTGCGGCACGGTGCCGTCCGTAGCACTTGCAGATGACCCGTCCCGTCGCAATGTCGAGGGCGGCGGACGGTGATGTGGTACCGCGCCTTTTGTAGTTCGTAGCTCCTTCGGGCCGGCTGGCCGGGACGCATCGGCAGCATCGGCTGACTGCGGTCCAGCGCCTGGATTTGAAACTTCTCATCCACACAGAACGATGGCATGCTCCGGCGGTGAGACGTAAAGGTCGACGACATCGCGCATCTTGGCCACGAAGTTCGGATCGGTCGAGAGCTTGAACGTCTCCATCCGGCGCGCCTGGAGCCCGAAGGTCCGCCAGATGCGTTGTACGTCGATACTGACAGGCCGTTGCCGTTCGCCATGCCGGATCGTCAACGGTGCGCGGCACCCCGGAACGCGGTTCGTCGTGCAGCCCGGCGAAACGGTGCTCCACAAAGCGCCGCCGCCACTTGCCTACCATCCCTCGCTACAGGCCTAGCTTGGCCGCCACTTCCTTGTTCTGACTGCCTTTCGCGCAGGTCAGCACGATCCGGACTCTCAGAGCCAGCGCCAGCGTCGTCTTTCGCCGCATCGTCAGCGACTGAAGTTCAGCACGAACATCATCGCTCAATATCAGAGGCGCAAGTCGCTGGGCGACATCAGTTCCTCCGTCGCTGTTGCAGCCGCCATCTCTGGCACAGCGACGCGAATCTAATGCGAATCAACGATTGCGAACTTGTGACTCGGGACACCAGTAGATCTTTCGTCTTGTACCGTGCGCGCACCGAGCGGCTCCGCCTCGTCGGCCGGTTGAAAGAACACGCGGATCCTGCCCACGAAGTTGTCGCGCAACCGGTGCAAGGCGAGTGCGGTACCGAGCGCGACAGAGCGATGCATGTCATGACCACAGGCATGCATGATGCCTTTAATCTGCGATAGGGCAAAATCCTCGCCTGCTTCTTGGATTGGCAGCGCATCGGGTCACCACGCACTGCGGCCGCTCGCTTCGAACCGACGCAAGATGATCTACACGACCAACGCGGTGGAGGCGTTGCATCGGAGCTTGCGCAAGATCATCAGAACTCGCGGCAGCTTCCCCACTGATGATGGGCGCTCAAGCTGCTCCATCTCGCGATCAAGAATGCCAGCCTGCGCTGGCGGCGCGCCGTCGAATGGCCCCCCGCGATGAGCGAGTTCGCCATCCAGTTCGGCGAGCGTTTTCCACGAACAACGCGATGACAGACCGCATCACGGCAGTGTTTGTGGTCTGCTTGGTCCGCACCCTCGCCGTCAAGTCCCGCACCTCCGGCGCGCCGCTGCGCGGCTTCTGGACTTGACCGCTCGGTGCGGCCAAGCAAATTTGCCCACATGCCGATGCCACGTTCTGGTCCGCTCGGAGACCAAATTCACCCGTCACAGAGACCCCTTGCACACAAGTTCCTGACACTCCCTGCGGCCGCGCGCGATTTTGCGTCTTCCATCAGCCACGATCGGACGTGTTGCGTCTTATGGGGCTCGCTGCAGTCCGGTCCATCTACTAGTGAACCGCAACTTGTCCCCGTTCAACGCCCGATGTTAGTAGTTTGACTAAATGAGAAGCATGCCAGTATCGTTAGCGTCGCCTAGTCGCTGTCACCTGGAAGGAATTCGGCATGCAACATCACCGACAATCTGTTCTCGCCAACGGCCCTACAGAATGCTGCGCTCTCAAATCTGCTCCAACCACAATCCCTCCTTAGCGCTTTTAAGACGCCAGGGGCGGCCCGCCGAGCAGCGCGTGTTGCTCTTGCCCCTTCCGACCAGACGAGCCAGACTTGGCACCGCCAGCGCCTGGCGATTTTACCGGCCGCGCAATCCCGCGCGGCTCTAGTCTGGGAGCAATCAATGCACGTCGCGAACTCTTCAGAGACTCACGCGCTCGTCAACTGGCAGAAAGTGCTCGACTGGGCGCAGGGAGTGGGTGAGAGCCGGGTCTATTGGGAAGATCTCGCGGAGGGATCGGATACGGAGGCCACCATGAGGTGGCCTTTCCAGGATCCGCGACTATGACATGGCTCCCGGGTCATAGACACTATCAAGGCATCCTTGTTTCACGACGGCACAACCGATTAGTTCACTATGCTAGGAGTAGGGTCGTTGATCAGCCTAACGAATTTCACAACTATCTTACTTTCGAAAACGGCGGCCAACTGCGAGTTCATAATTTATCGGTTTTGCCGAGCTCTCCGACCCCTGAAGCAATCGGCTATGCTTGCAAGACGAACCCTCGAGGAGTTCTGGCTCGCGAACAACCTGCTTGACCTTGCCCACGGGTCAATCCAGTTTGAAGTTTGCTCTGGCCCACACAAGGACCAGAGCATGAAATGTGCAGCCGCTTTTCGGAAGAGCAGATCATCGGGATTTTGAAGGAGCATGAGGCCGGCGTGTCGGTTGCCGATCTGTGCCGCAAGCATGGCATCAGCGACGCCAGCATCTACAAATGGAAGGCGAAGTTCGGTGGAATGGAAGTATCGGAGGCCAGCGGCTGAAGACCCTGGAGGACGAGAACACAGGCTGAAGCGGCTCTTGGCCGACGCCATGCTGGACAACGCGGCCGTGAAGGACCTGTTGGGAAAGAAATGGTGACGCCCGCGACCAAGCGGAAGCTGTCGCCCATCTCCGAGGCGCCTTCGGGATGAGCGAACGGCGGGCGTGTACAGCCATCGGCTGCTGCCGCATGACCATTGGATACCAAAACGACCCGGGCGGACGAAGCCGGCCTTCGCCAGCGCATGCGTGCAATCGCCCAGGAACGTCGTCGTTTCGGCTATCGGCGCCCATGGTTCTCTGGCGGACCAGCAAGCCCCTCTCGCGCGATGAATCATCAAGAAGCCTTGATTCTCGACGCTCTTGATTGCAACGAACCGCATACAGGGACGGGTAACCGCTTCGCAATCGCGGCTGCGTCAGCGGCGTCGTTTTTTGGCTCCTCGCCGCACGTAGGGTTTACATAGGCTGGCGGAATCCATCTCACATCGTGTCCTAACCGCCGAATCTCGCGCGCTCAGCGGTGGCGCAGGCCTCGATGCCGACCAAGCACGGTGCAAGCGAGGAGAAGAAGGACATGATCTCGCCTCGCCGGAGGCGCTGGCGATTGGTCACTTGGCCTTGGCTGTCAACTGCATGGGATGTGAAACACGTGCTTCGAAATGTCGTCCAATCCAGTTGTCGCGACTTCCATAGGGAAATAGCTCCTGTTACGGGTCCGTGCATCACCAGTATTCGCCGGGGCCAAGGAGCGGGGCCGTCTTCCCCATCAATGGGCGCTTGAGGGACGAACTCCTGAACGAGACGTTGTTCACGTCACTCCTCAGGTTCGCATTGCCCTCGGATTCTGGCAGGCCGATTACAGTCATATACGACCACACCCGCCGATCGGCTGGAGAACCCCGTCCGAGTTCGCGTTGACCTGCCATCCGCGCTGGGATCTGGCGCTGCGCTATGCCGACGGCTCCGCGCCAGCTCCCGTCGCTATCACCGCCCGTCCGGGCAAACCCCACAGCCGGAGCGAATAGAACTGGAAGCCATCCAACTTTATACGCGGCCGATAAGCGCGCTTGAGCTGGCGATTCTTGAACGTCTAATAGTGGCCTGTAGAGCCATTGACCGCAAACAGGACGGCTTCGTCCCGTATTGACGAAGAGAGACCAACCTGCGGAATCCGGCGCAAAGTAGTTCGTCGAATTCGATCTCCCTTTCTGTCAGATTTATGTAAGCAGAGCTGCTGTGCTGTGCCGATCGGCGACAATCAGCGACCCTTCGCCGCGGCTGCATACGGTCTCGCTGGAAGCGCTAACCGCTAGTCCATCAACTCCTACTACGGCCAGCAGTTGCGCGGCTGCGAACCAAGCCTAAGTGTCCTCCAGTCAGCCGGCGAAAGTCACGAGGAAATAATCAATTCACTTTCAAGTGGCTTTCAACAAGGCCCCTCAACTCCTCGCCGGTTACCCAAACAAGCCAATCGTCGTCCACAATATTCTCTTCCACCAGCTGTAGTATCGACCCGCCGGGTTCATGATGCGCCAGTTCGAAGATGCCACTCAATCGCCAGCGCGGTACAAGCGCACATACGAAGTCGGGAGCCCACATGGCAAAATTCACGCCGCGCCCTATTCCAGCCACGATCTTGGGCAGGCCCTGTCCTCTAAAGTCTCTACGCACCCAAAGATCCCCCTCGTAGACTACTTTCCCGGTCATCGTCTTCGCGCTTGGTGCTGTGCAAGTACAACTGTCTTGAGGATGTGCATGTTTGGTCGGATCAGCGTAAAACGCCTTCAGCGACTGAAGGTGTTCGGCAAAGCTGCTGTGCGAAAGGTCGTACAATCGAACAGCCTTTAAAAGTGCGACCTCGTTATTCTTGTCGACCCCCATGATCCAATATCCCTCGCCTGCTTTGATCGGCGAGCGATCTGGTCGAAAATTTGGATATGTCCGTTCCTTTGTTGGAGTGGCCCGTGCAATCGAGACATACTTATGAAAATCGAATCCTAGCGAAAGTTTGATGCCTCTTTGAGCGGCCGCGGCGTCATATACCTGAAGAAAGCGTGAGACCTGTAACAGATTAATTACACTTGTCACTGCTGCACCTTGTCTTATCGGGATGAGCTGCGTCATAGCCCTATGCGGAAACTAATAAAGTAACAAAAATCGAGACACTACCTACTTTGGTGAGGAATAGTGCTTCGACATTTGAGGTGAACCGTGTTCTACAAATGAGCATTCATGGAGACACAGGTTATTGAGCAGTAGCGGGGTGATGGAGGGTGCGGCTTGAGGAAGATGATGTCGCCGGAAGCTTGAGGCGCTTGAGGGACGAACTCCTGAATGAGACGTTGCTCACGTCACTGGCACAGGTTCGCATTGCCATCGGATGCTGGCGGGCCGATTACAATGCTATACGACGACACTCGCAACTCGGACGGAGAACCCCGTGCGATTTCGCGTGACCTCCCACCCCCCATCGCGATCTGGCGCTGCGCTATGCCGAGGGCTCCGCGCCAGCTCCCGTCGTTTCCACCGGCCGGCGCAGCAAATCCAACAGCGCGGCGAACTCGGAGGGGAAGGTCACCATCAATTCTCTCGATAATCGACCCGGTCGGACGGGAGAGCGAGTCGTAGATAGCTATATCGCTGCGGTGGTGACACCACCGTCGACTATGATCGTCTGCCCCGTCATGAAAGTCGACGCATCCGAGGCGAGATAGGCGACAGCGCCGGCGATCTCGTCCGGTTCGCCGATCCTCCGCAATGGCGTTCTGGCGCAGAGGCGCTTGAGGCACTCTTCGTCCTCCCAGAACGTACGAGCGAAGTCAGTTTTGATCAGCCCCGGCGCGACGCAATTGACACGCACACCTTTCGGGCTCCATTCGCCGGCGAGACTGCGGCACATCGCGATATCGGCGGCTTTGGAGATGCCGTAGGCGCCAATGACGGTTGAGCCGCGCAACCCGCCGGTCGAGGAAACCATGACGACCGAACCCTTGCCGCGCGCGGCCATCTGCGGGATCGTGAGCGCACAGAGCCAGAGGTTGCTCTTGACGTTTGCCCCCATGATCTTATCAAAGGCTTCGTTCGTGATGTCGAGCAATGCTCCGTAATAGGGGTTCACAGCGGCGTTGCAAACCAGGATATCGACTTTGCCGTAGTGCTCTGTCGCTCCTGCAATCAGCGCCTCGACCTCGTTCCGTCGGGAGATGTTGCAGGGAATGACATGTGCTTCTCCGCCGGCTTTGCGGATGCCGTCCGCAACCTCCTGACAAGGGCCGGCCTTGCGGCTCGAGATCACGACCTGCGCGCCCAGTTGGGCTAAGAGTTCGGCCGACGCGCGTCCGATGCCGCGACTCGAACCTGTGATGACCGCGACTTGCCCGGTAAGATCGAATGAGGTCTTCGTCACGACACGATCCCCTTTGTTGTCTGCGTAGTCGTTTACGATTGTCATGGCCAGGCACGTCCGGGCATGCTCGGCCATGAGGCTTCTCCGCATATGCGGTCACGATGTTGCTTCCATTGCATAGCGTGCTGCAGACGAGCAATCATTGTCGAGAAGAACCGCAGTTCGCCCGTGGTTGGTTCAAGGAGTAAGGTATGTTGCATTCGATAGGCCTCCGTCCGACCATCGTCCCTGTGAATGGGCACGACGCGGCTGCAATGCGTAGCCCCAGCATGTCATTCACGTGTGACATCACAAACGCCCAAAACTGCCCGTCAGATCTGGCAGATCGCGCGGTGTTTTGAATATTGTTAAGCGGCAGCAATGCCTAGGATTGCTTCCATCGCCGCGGCTGCAATCGCCTTTACCTCCGTGTCCGTCATCGGCGTCGACATGGCCATCAGCCCGTTCCCCGCGGACAAGACGCCACGATTCAGCAGTTCGATATTGAAGGCCGCCAATCTCGCACTCTGTTCGGGCGCCAAATAGGCGGATCTATAGTCGCGGACGTGGCGGTCGGAAAAGTTAATCTTAACCAAGGAACCCAGTCCGATAGCGCTGGCACATACTTTGTAGCGACGAAACAATTCGTTGATCTCGTCCCGAACCGTTGCCCCCATCCCGTTTAGACGATCGTATGCAGCTTCGTCCAGCAGCTCCATCGCGGTAAGCCCGGCGCGCATCGCTACAGGATTGGCGGAGAAGGTTCCGCCATGCGGAAGAGCAGGCTTGCCGTGCGAAGGATCAAATACTGACATAACCTCCCTGCGCCCCCCGACCGCTCCTATTGGGAATCCACCACCAATAATTTTGCCAATGGTGGTGAGGTCGGGATCGATTCTCCACAGCCCTTGAGCACCATGATAGCCGACGCGGAAAGACATTATCTCGTCCAGGATCAGCAACGCTCCAATTTCGCACGTCACCTCGCGTAACGCTAGCAAATACTCTTTATCAACCGGCGCCAGTCCTGCGCGATTCGGCAAAGGATCGACCAGAACAGCGGCCAGTTCATGCCTATGCTGCCTAATCAGGCTGACAGCGCCGTCGACGTCGTTGAACGGGATCGTGACCACGTCAGACAACACGTTTGCAGGAGTGCCTTTGGCATATGCGACTGAGACCGGAGGAGCATTATCACTCCAGTACTCTGGACCCGGGTCAAGACTCACTTCAGCATAATCATATGAGCCGTGGTAGGATCCTTCGCACTTCGCCATCTTCGGGCGTCCAGTAAAGGCTCGGCCTGCCTTCAAGGCCATCATGACGGCCTCAGTACCTGAATTTGTAAATCGGACTTGGTCTACTGATGGCAGCCGAGAGACCAGGAGCTCCGCCAAATCAATCTCAGACTCGGTCGGTAAGCCGAATGCTGAACCCAACGCCATCTGCTTCGACGCAGCAGCGATAAGATGAGGATGAGCGTGACCATGAATGAGCGCAGTATAATTGTTGATACAGTCGATGAGCTCATTCCCGTCTACGTCCCAAACGCGACAGCCTTCGCCGCGAGCCGCGTAGATGGGATATGGCTTCATAAATACAGTGGTCCGGGTATTTCCGCCAGGAAGACTCGCGACAGCACGGTCATAGAGTGCCTTCGATCGTGAGTTAAGATTGGGATACATTTTTCTCTCCTCAAACCGCCAGATAGACCTCACGCACACGCGTACATGCTCGGCTCCTGACCGCTGCCTTCCAACCGATACCGCCCATTGCGCGGTACGTGACCGAGGCGCACCGGGTCGTCTCGCAAGCCGGAACGGCGCTGCGAGGGTTTGCAGGGCCGCTTGCGGGACGAACTCTGGACGGGATCCTATTCTGCTCTGAAAGGTCTCTGGTCTTCTGTACCCTAAACTGCCGCCGCGTGGCCCTCGCGCGGTGGGCAGCTGACGTAAAAACCACCCGCGCTCTACCCTCGGTTATCAGATCCCACGACTCTACCGCGCAGATCACCGCATCGGTTGATGGCTGAACAACCCCGATAAGCTCCGCTGGTTGCCGGCGTACTATGCAACCCTTGCCCGAACTCTACCTCCGGTTGCCGTGGCCCTATACTATTTCAGTGCTTCGGCCAAAGACGCCTCAAATATCTGAAGGCCATCATTGAGTGTCTCATGATCTACGGTGAGTGCAGGCAAAAATTTTACGACTTGATCATCAGGTCCGCATCGTTCGATAATTAACCCCTTGTCAAAGGCCTTGCGTGTCGTAACCTCCGCAATTTCAGCCACTTGGCAATCAAACCCCAAGGCCATCCCCCGTCCTCGAACAGCAAAACTGTTTCCATGCTTCGATGCAATGGCTTCAAGTCGTCTCCGCATAAATTCTCCCATGCGCTGAACACCCTGTGAGAAGTTCTGGCAGCGCCAATAAATATCTAAAGCTGCAGTTGCAGCCACCAGCGCCAGGTTATTTCCTCGAAAGGTGCTAGTGTGTTCTCCCGGTTGCCAGGCGTCGAGCCCCTCTTTGATCAACAACATAGATAGTGGCAGACCGTACCCGCTTAGCGATTTCGACATTACGACGATGTCTGGCGACAACGATGCGAACTCGAAGCTAAAGAACTCTCCTGTGCGACCACAACCCATCTGGACATCGTCAACTATGAAAAGCGCGCCAGCATCTTTTGCTATGGCCTGAATTGACTGCAACCATTCCTTGCTCGCTACGTTTATGCCACCCTCTCCCTGCACAGCTTCGACGAGAATGGCAGCTGGAGAATCGATGCCACTGCTCTTATCGAGCAATGCTTTTCGTAGATATTCAGCCGTATCAACAGCTGGGCCAAGATAGCCGTCATAGGGCATGAAAGTTGCGCCAGATAAAGAAACGCCGCTCGCTGTGCGAAGAAAACGATTACCGCTCGCAGCGACCGCCCCTAAACTTAGGCCGTGATATCCACGCGTGAACGAAATGATATTTTTCCGTCCTGTGACTTTGCGCGAGAGCTTTAAAGCTGCCTCAATCGCGTCGGCACCTGTTGGTCCCGTGAATTGGAACCTGTATTGGAGACCCCGTTTCCGAAGTATGACAGAGCTGAAAGTCTCCATAAACTCGAGCTTTGCAGGAGTGGCCATATCAAGCCCGTGGACTACGGCGTCCGAAGCTAGATACTCCGCAATAGCAGCTTTGATCTGGTGATTATTGTGACCGTAGTTCAGCGCTCCAGCACCGGAGAGGAAGTCAATGACCTTTCGACCACTCTCCGTCAACATGATGGAGCCGCGCGCCCGACTGAAAATAGCCGGAAACAAGCGTGAGTACGAGCGGACGTTTGATTCTAGAGCTTCGAAAGCCTGCATATTACGTGGCTCGCCAATCACTCCATCCATCGTTATTTCCTCCGCAAGCCATTTAATGAACGAGTACGCTTACACGACCTGTAGCAACCGGAACGTGCCGCGCGTCTCGGGCCTTTCGCACGACTTATGTCTCCCAGAACCGCTCGACTCACGTACCCGACAACCGGCAACAATAAACCTACTAATGCTAGTAGTCTTCCGTCCGTCAGATACGCATCTACACGCGCCCAGCCATAACCGCAGGTCTTCTATTTCGCAGGACTGCAACGCCTTTCCGTGTTTCGATGATGTGCTTTCCGAGCTGGACGAATCCAGAGTTCGTTAATGCCGGAATGCGCAGCTAGGGTCCCACGAGTAAAGCCTCCGGCCTTCTCGCTTGCGATCGAATCGTCGCTTTCTAAGCTGAGATCGAGTCGGACGTCCGGCGATACCGACGGCGCAAGTTCCGTCTTACCGTGCCACCCACGAGATAGCTCGATGCAATAATCAAACCGACGCTGGCGACCGCCGTAAGATCCCAGATGAAAAGTCGCTTGATTCTAAGCGCCGTCCCGGTGCCAGCTTTCGGAGGGCGGCTGAATTGCGAGCCTGCGACCGCTCGCTGTTCCAGAAATGGCTGCGCACAAAGCTCCGTGCGATCAGTAAGGGCAGGCTTCCGGAAGCCATCCTCATCGCGTTGGGAGAGCCTGACACCGCTTATCGATGATGACCGCATTTAAGTCGACAGCACAAAACTGTCGATCGCTTCAACCGAAAGAATGCTCTTTTTTGATCCGACAAGGGCGCTTCATACTGCTGATCTCGTCCTCCCCTTATAAATCCAGCAAGTTCTGTTCATCGGGCTGCGGGGAGCCGTGATCGGCCCGCGCATTAGCTTCGGCTCGGACGGAAATCGGCCATGAGACCGGCATGCTTGATTATCCATGGCGCGCTCCTTTGCATGGCTGGGTCGCCGGCAAGTTCCGTTCGCGATAAGAAGTCACATCGTGGTCGTGCGCGGGACAAAACCGTCGCACCTTCATCTCCTGCCGTTCAACGCATTCACCCCCATGAATGGCGATGTCGTATCGATGACATAAGCAGCAGATGCTGCCGAGGGCCCGCTATGCCTGTGGGTGGTGGACTTACCAAGGTGATTGGGAACAGCCGCTGGCCCGGCATGTCGCGCGCCAGCGCTCGCACAAGTTCAATGACATTCTCCTCCGTATACCAGTCCGTTCGGCCGGTGCAGTTCTTCTTTATCGTTATGTGGGTAGGATCGCCCCCGCCAGTGAACGATCATGTCACCATTGTGTTCCGACGCCGTCGACGATGATCTCTGAAACAACCGTGCCGATTATCTTTTTACGTGTTTCGGCGGTGGCTCCAGGGGCCGGCTACGATCGCGGCCCGAGCGATGTTAGCCTTTCCTGATCCACACTGGCGAGACAGTTCCCGGGCCCACTGGTCCATCTCGGTTCAAGACTTCGCATAGCGACGAGTCGCTCGTTGCAGCGTCTCCAAAACTCCTCCCTACGAGCCGGTTGTCGGGATCGATCGCACCATACTGACGGTTCGCGCCTCGGTGAACTGAAAGGCGACAATCTTATAGGCCATCATCGCAACCGTCGAGCGTGCCATCCTGGATGACATCTTCCATTCAAATGCTCGCGCCAAGTACGAAGTTGATTCATAAAAGCATTTCACTCAAACAGAGCGTCGTGGATCCGACAGCATGTCGCAAATCTAACAGTCTTCGGCAGACGCGCTTGATCTCTATCTGAAAGGTGATGCCGGCCTATCGTACCGGGTTTAAACGTTTGCTTGAGGATGACGGGCCTTGTGGTGCTCGTACCTAACGCTTTAGTATTAACGAGAGTTAACTGCAGCGATCTGCCTCTGGAAGGTCAACTACCAAAGCTCGTGATTGATCTAGCAGGCAGAGGGATGTCACGATCGATTTAACGAGCCGGTCAAACATCATCTGCAGGCAGTTCGGCATGCAGCATCACCCACCGCATGTTGTCTCCAGCTGCCCTGATCGATGCGCTCGATCCTTGCGTGCAGAACTCGCGCGCTCTCAGGTCGGCCTCAACCGCGACGTCTCCTTTATCATGGAACGGCGTGATGTGCATTCCGGCGCGATCGCCAAAAGCGCGAGTTTCAAGGGCCTCTTTGCATGGGGACTGTCGTGTTCTCTCGGCTACCGCAATGAAGAGCTTTCAGGGAACCAACTCCACGTGGTCTGCCGCCTAGTAGGCTCGACCGAACTGCGTGTGCTCGTTGACGCCAATGGCAGCCGCGAGAATTTCAACCATGTGCGCTCTCTTGATACGCACACTCCATCTTTCGCGCTCGTTGGATGCCGACCTGCACCGCCCCACGTTGATCAAAGATGGGCCACTTCTGCGTTCGAAAGGCGTTGGTCAACTTGGACTCTAGATTTAGCCTATTGGAATTTGCAGTTGCTCCTCAGGCGCGGTTTGAAGATGCTATGAGAGCTTTGAGTGGCTCCAACATTGGCTTCAGAGGGTATGTAGCGGAGCGATTTCGTCGGAAGCACAGTCATAGACATCGACCGTGGTTAAGAAACGTCAGAGTTTAGGCCGTACGGCCAATAAAGAGGCCCCACCACCTGGATAACGTGCGCGAGGATACTCGAATTCAAAGGGAGTTACGCGATGCGGCGCAATGATGAAATGAAGCTCGGAGTGATGCTCCTTCAAGGGGGATATCACGCTGGTGGATGGCGCGATCCCAACGTGCCCGCGAATGGCGGAGTTGATTTCGACTATTATGCTCATTTGGCATCCCTTGCCGAAGAGGCGGCATTTCACTTCGTATTTCTTCCCGACATTCCAAGCGTGATGGAAGGGGACCACGCAACTACGGCCCGTGTAAGCCGAAACGACGGGTTCGAGCCAATCACGCTGCTATCGGCTCTTTCATCGAGAACACAAAACATCGGCCTTGTCGCGACAGCGACGACAACGTACCACCAGCCTTATCATCTTGCACGCATGCTCGCCTCACTTGACCATCTATCGCGAGGGCGCGCGGCTTGGAACATTGTCACCTCGGCAAACAAATTCGAACCCCCAAATTTCGGTGAAGAGGAGCTTCCTGATCATGATGCGCGCTATGCTCGCGCGAAAGAATTTGTGGAGGTTGTCAAGGGTCTTTGGGATACATGGGAAGACGACGCTTTCATTCGCGACAAGCAAAGTGGCATTTTCGCTGACACCACGAAACTGCATGTGCTTAATCACCGAGGAGACTGCTTATCAGTCAGAGGCCCACTGAACATCGCAAGACCTCCCCAGGGATATCCTGTGTTCGTTCAAGCTGGCACATCCGATGCCGGAACACAATTTGCCGCAGAGCTCGCCGAGCTCGTATTCACGGCGGAACCTTCTTTAGACAACGGTAAACGAGTCTATGCAGCTCTCAAAGAGAAAGCGCGTGCACTTGGGCGCGAGGACGATCAGGTGTCTGTCATGCCGGGCATTCTCCCGATCGTCGGAAGGACCAAGCAAGAAGCGTCTGAGAAGCTTCAAAGGCTACAATCGTATACTCATATCGACGTTCAAATTGGATTGGCCGATCGTCTGCTAGGGTTTGTCACTGACTTGCGTTCAGTAAATCTCGACTCCTTGGTCCCAGAGACTTTACCGCAGACGAATTTCGTCCAGAGTCGTCAGAAGCTGCTCCTCGACCTAGCCGTACGCCAGAAATTCACCTGGAGACAATTGATCCGCTCTATATCGGACAGCCACGGTCATCTCATGGTCGTTGGAACTCCGGACGAAATTGCCGATGTTATGGTTGATACATTTGACCAACGCGCGGCGGACGGATTCAACGTGTTACCGCCGACGTTTCCAGGCGAACTCACGGATTTTGTTAGGCTCGTCGTTCCTGAATTGCGCCGACGAGGCAAATTTAGATCCCGATACTCCGGACAAACATTAAGGGAGAACCTCGGTCTCAAGCGCCCACTGAACCAGTTCACGCCCGCAGGCGTAAGGAGTCGTCTGTGAAGAAGCACCAAATTTGAGCAGGTCGGCTTTTGGCAGCTTCGTTCAATCTCGAAATAAACTTCCAAACTTTCGAGCCTCCGAATCCCGAATATCGCCCGCACGGCCTCGTAAGGCTAGGTCTCGCAGTTAACCGGCTTGTCTGTGCCCCTCCTAGGCCCCTGCGGTTGGCGATATGGATCTTCGCTTTCGTCAGCAGTTTCGCCGAGGTGGTCTTGACGTCATGCAGCGCAAAACGTGCTCAAGACGACATTCACTCCATGACTTCCAGAATGAAGAAAGCGAAGGTTCGCGGTTTCACGAGGTGAAATCCTTTCCGAACACAACGGCTGCGCCGTCTGCTCTGCAGGCAATACGAACAGGAGAACTAGTTATGAGGGTCCAGACGGTGACCGGGCGGATTCCGGTTGAGAGCTTGGGGCGCACACTGATGCACGAGCATCTGTTCATCGCGTTTCCAGGCGCCCAATTCGATTCGATCGCGAATTTTGACCGTGCGGAATTCATCAGGGAGGCGGTCCGGCGACTCGTGCAACTTCGCACCGAGCACGGCGTGCGCACCTTCGTAGACCCCTGCCCGATCGAACTCGGCCGCGACGTTACCATGATGAAGGAGGTTTCGGAAAAATCTGGCATGCAGATCGTCTGCACAACGGGCTTCTACTACGAGGAGATGGGGCTGCCGAGCTACTGGCGCGCTCGTAGCATCGACGAGATCGCCGACCTTTACATTCGCGAGATAACCGAAGGCATCGGCGACAGCAGTGTGAAAGCCGGCGCCATCAAAGTCTCGACGGGCGCGCCCTCTGTCACAGCGCATGAGAGGAAGTTTCTGGCCGCCGCCTGCATCGCGCAGAAGGTGACTCGTGTGCCGATCATTACCCACACCACCGAAGGCTGCGCCGGGCCAGAACAGCAGCAGCTCCTCGCGGCAGGCGGCGTTGCCGCCCACCGCTGCCTGATCGGCCATTGCTGCACCAACCCCGATGCTAGTTACCACCGTCACATTGTCGAGGCGGGCTCTTACATTGGGTTCGATCAGGTCGGGACGACGGTGAACGGGTCAGACGACATCCGCGCCGACAATTTGGCGAAACTCGTAAGCGACGGATTTCGTGCGCAGATCATGATGAGTATGGATCGCATCTGCGGCAGGCTTGGCAAGTTCAATTTTCATCCCACTCCCGAGTGGCTCGCCAAGTACGAACGCCTGAAGTGCGAAGGACTCTGGCAAGCACATACCTACATGTTCACCGATTTCATCCCAATGTTGCACGCCCGCGGTATTAGCCGGGAGGACATCGACACTATTCTGCAGGACAATCCACGACGCTTCTTTTCCGGTGAGGTTTTGCCATCAAACGATGGGGAACTAGTGCGGTCGTGATCAAAGACGTACGCTCGCGCGAGCTAATGGGCGGCGATTCCGCGGGGCCTCTAGACTTTAGTTAACGGCATCAGGTGCGACGAGCCTGAATGACCCCAGTTGGCGGCATCTCTATTCTCGGCCCCGCCATTCTGCAGATGGGTGAGCGGACTCACGAGTAAGTCCGCCTTCGACCACATCTTGCATGCAGAGGACGAGCGTCGGGCCGCGAAGCGGCGGCTGCCGCGCGGCTTCTTCGAGTACATCAATCGCGGCACGGGGGCGTTGGATTGACAGGTTGTCTTGCACGACACGGATACAGGCGGCCTGAGGGTAATGGACGTCGACGAGTTAATCATAGCGTTCGTGTCCACTCTGCGCGGGTGGGATCGGCTGGTCGCACCCCGCCGATGAGCTGAACAATCTCATCGAAAAACCAGTGGTCGTTCGGGATCTGGCGCTTCAGCGTAGAGATCGACCACATCTTCTATGCGGGCGAAGTATTCACCATCGACATGAGGAATGCACCACATGTCCTGCGCCAGGTCTTGGTCATTCTCGGCCAGCTGGCAACGCACGGTGTTGCCCGGAAGGCTATCGTGATGGTGAGCTTGACCATGGGTCGGCTAGCAACGTCAGCGTCCATCGCCTCCGGCCGGCAGGCGGCTTGGCGCATGCAGTTGCCAGCAACAGGGCCTCTTCCTTGCCGCTGAGCTTGTGCTGCGCGCCTAGACGCGGTTCCTCGCTCAAGGCCCGCTCCAGATTGCCTTCCACGAAGCGGCGCTTGGTCCGATAGTTGGTAGAACCGCTCATGGGACGGTGCGGGCAATCTCCTCGTCGCCGCTGCCCGCGTCGGCCGCCAGCAATCTGCGTCCGGTTGAGTTTGCGCGGCATGGCAGAAAAGTGCACGGCGCCTGATTTTTGACTCATCGATCGAGTCGTCCGGACCTCCGACAGGCAAGCGACCATGAATGTACGTTACCGGGTCGAGGTGAGCCAAGCCGAGCGCGACGAACTGACCGCGATGCGACGAACTGATCGCGATGCTGAGCGGCGGCAAGCATCGCACGTGGTCCGGCCACTGCCGAACGCTGATTCTCACAGTCGACACGCCCCTCTACGCCAACAGAGACTCAACGGCTTCGGAATTCTGTTGCCGGCCTCACTGAGCGCCGGCGCCATCCCGATCCTTCATCCACGCTGGACGGCCTTGCTCATGTAGCGACGCTCGCCTGATCGCCTCGGTGCCGACCTCTGCGCACTATCCCGACGAATTGCACACGCGGCTCGGTCAACTCGTTTGCACACACAGACAGCCGATTCGACGCTGATTCTGCGCCAAGGTCAGTAGCTCAACCTGATACATGCGCATCCGGGCAAACATCGAATTCCAACCTGTGGAGACAGCCTGGTCGAACGACAAGCTTTGGATCTGCTAGTCTGTCGAAAAGCTTTCGCGTACCTTTAGCGGCGAGTTCCGACGCTGCAACCCGCAGCTCTTGGTAGAGCCCCGAGGCGGCATTGAATGCTCACGATCTGATCTGCTCGCCAACTTTTCTCTCCTCGATAATCACTGATCTGGTGCAGAATCAAGTTATCGCAGCCGAAGCGAGAGCCAAACATGACCGATCCGCCTAACGCCCGGACATTCAGCGCCAGCGCGCCGTTACGGCGCCGCTACGCTACACCATTCGACGCGTCCGGCTGGCCAACCTGCTCTCGAATCAGGGCGGCCTGATCAAAACGTCGGCGCGGCCTAGGCGATAATGGTGATGACGTCGTCAACCGATCAGGTCGCGCTGGTACAGACCGACTATGCCGCCAGTAATGCTGATTTCGATGCTGGCGTGTACCATTGCGGACATGTATGATTGCCGCTACGGCTCGGTCGCGCTGACGGCTCTCGACTGGTTCCTCTCACCACGCGGAATCTTATGCTTGGCTGTGCGTGGTGTGGGTAGCGGCATGGGATTGATGAGCCCGGCCTGGCAATCCTCTCTCAATGAGCAGATGCTGGCGACGTGCTATCGGCGGCGGCTGCGCTCAACGGCATCAACTACCATATCGCGTGACCCGCTGTCGAGGGCATTGTGGATGCGAGGCCGAGAACAGTGGCAGCCTTTGCGCTGAACGCGTTATACTTGCCGCTTTTGATCGCGCTGTTTCATCCGGCACCGTGTGACCGAGCCGTCGCGGCTGTCGCATGAGCAGCCGAGCTGCGTCATTGTCTCGGGCGTGCGCTATACCGCCAATTCGCGATCGAATAAGGTTGTGCTAACTCGCACCTTGGTAACTGGCAACATCGGCGGCGTGATCATCGCGGTAATTCCGCTAGTCGTGGGTGACCCGCTTGGTGTCTCGGCGCGTTTGTGGTCTTGGCGCGACCACCGGGGGGCCCTGCATCGGAGGTCGTCTTCATCTTCCCCAATGAGGACGCCATCGTCCGTCTGATCGGCGCGATCCTGCTCGAACAGAACGATGAATGGGCCGTCCAGCGGGCCCGCTACATGACGCTGGAAACCATCGCGCAATTGAGCGATGATCCCACCGTCAGCTTCCCGGCTATCACCAGCCGACCAGTCCGGCTCTTGCCGGCGAACGCGGGGTCCCACCGCCAGTTATGTCACGCTTAGGGACACGATCCTCGGCTGCGCTCTTGGTGCTTTTCGGTTTTTGCTTAGGCTCTGGCTCCGCATGCCGCCATCAGTACGCCTAGGTGCCGGCCGAACCCGAGGTGCGGCTTGCGCTTGCATGTGGTTCAAATCGAATATCGTGTAGCACAGCGCAATGCCGGTGGCCTTTTACAGCCTGATGCAGGACGTGCAACGGTCGTGTCAACGCAACAGCGCCTGGTCGATTTGCGCGAGATATTGCCTATCCCGAGCTATGAACTGAGCGGTTCCACTGCCCCACATGGCTCGATTGTCTGCGCCAACACAACCGCTCGATCGAGTCGGATCGTCATCAGCAGGCCATGGTCTTTCACGTTGGCCCCGACCCGGTGCGCATCCGCCGCATGAAGGACTGCCCGTTCGGGTCGGTACACCGGAAGGAAGCCGTGGCCGACCGCGGTCGTCAACGAGATCTCGCCGGCCATTGCAATCGCGCCGCGCGGCAGTATCGAATGACGCGATTAGCATTTTCGCACAACTGGGGACGCGAGACTTCCTCCAGAATGGCGGCTGCCAGTTTGCTGGCGAATCCGGTATCATCCTCGTTGGCTGCACTTCTTCCGGCCACTGTTCGTCAAACTCTCGGATGACCTCTCAACGATTTGGGGAGTTTCGTGGCGGGCAAGCTTCGATTGCCTTGCGGCAGTGTCGTCGTGAACTTCTCCGCCGCCTGCGGCGGGATGATTTCCGGGAATCACGACGCGTGCAAAGCCCATCTTGTTCAGCCTGCATTGCTTGGCCGCCTCATCGCGAACGAGACCGACGCGATCACAACCTTGCGCGGCAGGTACGGCAACTGAGCTCCTAAAGCGGGATGGGGTTACGCTGAATCGATTTAGGATTGAACGAAGCCGCTGGCGCGGCATTTGAGGCAAGGTGGTAACGGCCGCCTCCCGTCTGAGAGGATCGAGGGTTTTCAGAGCCCAACCCTTCAGACAGGAGGTTTTCCGATGGCCCAGGTGAGCCCTCTCCGCCGACGCATGATCGAGGACATGACGGTCCGCAATTTGTCGCCGGCGACGCAACGATCATATCTGAACGCGGTATCGAAGTTCAGCCGCTATTTTGGCCGATCGCCCGACCATTTGGGCTTGGAGGACGTTCACGCGTTCCAGGTTCACCTGGTGGCGACGGGGATCTCATGGCCGGCACTCAACCAGATCGTCTGTGCGTTGCGCTTTTTCTACGGCGTGACACTCGGCCACAGCGCGATTCCCGAATCGCATCGCCTACGCGCGAGAGCCGCGCAAGCTGCCGGTCGTGCTGAGTGCCGATGAGGTGGTGAGCTTTCTGGAGGCGATCCCGAGCCTAAAGAGCCGCATAGCGTTGACGACAGTCTATGCCACCGGGTTGCGCGTGTCGGAGGTGGTTTTCCTCAAGGTCGCGGATATCGACAGCCAGCGGATGGTAATCCGGGTCGAACAAGGCAAAGGCGGCAGGGACCGTTACGTCATGCTCTCGCCGCAGCTTCTGAAGATTCTAAGGGCCTATTGGCGGCTAACCCAACCGACACGCTGGCTATTTCCCGGCCGCGACAGTGAGCGGCCGCTTGATGCGACCGTGCTGCACGCGGCGTGCCGCTCGGCCCACATCGCAGCCGGTCTGAACAAGCGCGTGACGGTGCACACACTCCGGCACAGTTTTGCGACCCATCTTCTGGAGAACGGCGCCGACATTCGTGTCATCCAGGTGCTGCTCGGCCATGCCAGCCTGCAAAGCACGGCACGCTACGCCCAGGTTGCCACCAAAACGATCAGCCAGACCCCGAGTCCGCTTGACCGGCTGCGATTAGAGATCGTTCCGCCCGGCTGATCGGGCATCATGGGGCCGGCTTTGGAGGTGGCGGACATATTCCGTCGCCACGGCGAAGCTTTTCGACAGGCGCATGCCGGTCACCTCGGCCGCGTCGAGCGACGCGTAATGGGCGCCATCACCGCGTGTCGGACGGCCGTGCTCGGTGGCCATGTCGAGCAATGCGACGACTGCGGTGCGACCCGCATAGCCTACAACTCCTGTCGCAATCGGCACTGTCCGAAGTGCCAGGGCGCGGCGCGCGCGCAATGGCTTGCCGAGCGGCAAGCCGAACTCCTTCCCGTGCCGTATTTCCACGTGGTCTTCACCTTGCCGGCGCCGGCCAGAGAGATTGCTTTCCAGAACAAGGCGGTGGTCTATGCCGTCCTTTTCCGCTGCGCGGCGGAGACGCTAACCACCATCGCGGCCGATCCCAAGCATCTCGGTGCCCAGCTCGGCGTGACCGCCGTCCTCCATACCTGGGGCCAGACCCTGCAACACCATCCGCATGTCCACTGCGTCGTGCCCGGCGGTGGACCTTCGCTCGACGGCACACGCTGGGTCGCTTGCCGGCCCGGCTTCTTCCTGCCAGTGCGCGTCCTCTCCCGGCTGTTTCGCCGCCTGTTTCTGCAAGAGCTGCAAGCTGCCTTCGCGGCCGGCCAGTTGCGCTTCTTTAGCGATCTCGCCCACCTCGCCGATCCCGCCGCGTTCACCCAGCGGCTCGATCAGCTCCGACGGACCGACTGGGTCGTCTACGCCAAGCCGCCATTCGGCGGGCCCGAACAGGTGCTGGCTTATCTCGGCCGCTATGCGCATCGCGTCGCCATCGCCAACAGCCGGCTGATCTCACTCGCCGATGGTAAGGTGAGCTTTTCCTGGAAGGACTATCGGCAGAATCGCAAAGCCAAGGTGATGACGCTTGATGCAGGTGAGTTCATGCGGCGCTTTCTCCTGCACACCCTGCCGGACGGCTTCCATCGCATCCGCCACTATGGCTTCCTCGCCAATGGCGGACGCAACGACCGACTGGCCCTTTGCCGTCAGCTCCTCGCTCTCCATCTTCCGCCAGATCGAGAAGCCGGCACCGATCCCTTCGCCAAATGTGAGATTCCCGCCTGCCCACATTGCGGCGGCACCATGCGGCGCATCGACGTCGTCCCGCGAGCCTGCGCGCGCGACCAGCCGCTCCGTTGTGACACGTCATGACCAGTACTTGCACCATCCACCCCTTCCATGATCACCTTCTCGGTGGCAACGTCCGATGTCGCCGTGGTCGCGCTCGTCACCGAACATCCCGCCAATCGTTCGGCCGCGCATCCCAGCGCAGCAAATCCGTCGCTGGATCGCGCGCCCTTGGCCCGATCAATCGGGTCGCTCACATCAGCTGAATGTCTCGCTAACGCGCGGCGACCACAGGCGCGCCTTCTCCGCAGTCGCACCCGCTGCGCTATTCCCATAGCACCAACGACTCCGCGGCTTCGTTCAATCCGGCTTCTATGAGGTCGCACGCTACGACAGAGCGCGCGGCTGGCCTTTGCCACGCGACCTCACAGAACCCTCAAGATTCCCAAATCAGCGTATTTCTGATTCACCATGCTGGCTGGGAAGGAGGCCAGCATGGATGGGCAAGCCCTACTCTCTGGATCTTCGCAAGCGTGTCGTGGCCGCGGTCGAGGGCGGAATGTCCCACAATCAAGCAGCCAAGCATTTTGGGATCGCGATCAGCACGGCAATCAACTGGATGAAGCGGGTCGATGAGACCGGCAGCGTTGCGCCAGGCCAGATGGGCGGTCACAAGCCGAAGGCGATTTCCGGAGAACACGCGGTCTGGCTGTCGCAGCGGATCAGGAACGACGATTTCACCCTGCGCGGGCTCGTTGCCGAGCTTGCCGGACGCTGCCTGAAGGTTGACTACCACTCGGTGTGGATTTCGTGCACGCCGAGAAGCTCAGCTTCAAAAAAAGCGTGGTGGCTGGCGAACGCGAGCGCCCCGACGCGGCGCGTCGGCGCGCCCAGTGGACAAAGTATCAAGGTCGCGTCGAAGCTGAGCGTCTGGTCTTCATCGACGAGAGTATGCTGCAGAGCAACGGAAGGAGTTCAACATGAACTAAAACCGATTGTGAAGCTGCGAGAAAGATGGGGGCCGGCCCCCGAGATCGGCTTTCAGGAGCGGGTCTCAAACCAGTCCGAGATGCTGCGGTAAAGAGTCGTGGTGGTGAGCGTCGGATCAAACGTTCGGATTAAACCGAGCAGGTGAGTGTCCGAAAGACGAACGAAAGTGAACCCTCCGAGGACGCGTCGTTATGAATCCAAGTGTCGTCAAAACCAGGACCGTCTCGTCATCCTGGGACAAGTCCGCCAGATGCCTGAAGACCGGGCGGCGGCGACCGGCGTAGAGGGGGCGTGAGTCGGACACAGGCTTTCGCGCGGAACTGCAGGAACCAGGCTCTTGATGCCAAGGGAGAAGCGCAAGCGGCGCCAACCGTGAGGCGAGAGTACCGATGCAGGAGACTGGGGCGAACCGATCCGTAGGAGCGTTGAGGGCCCTGTAGTGGGGTCGGAGCAAAGGGATCGGGTCAGGTAATCGTACTCTTGGACCAACTGGAAATAGGATGACTTCGAATAGTGCGATAAACAAGCCGTTCTCGATTGAGAAGCGGCGAGTGTACGAAGCGTACAAGGCGGTCAAATCCAATCGCGGAGCGGCTGGAGTGGACGGACAGACCTTCGAGATGTTCGAGACAGATCTTGCAGGGAATCTCTACAAGATCTGGAATCGCATGTCGTCAGGGACGTACTTTCCACCTCCGGTGCGCGCCGTCTCCATTCCAAAGAAGACGGGCGGCGAAAGGATTTTAGGTGTGCCCACTATCAGCGATCGGATCGCGCAGATGGTGGTCAAACAGATGATTGAGCCGGAACTGGAATCCATCTTCCTGCCGGACTCTTACGATTACAGGCCGGGAAAATCGGCTCTGGACGCCGTGGGCGTCACGCGTCAGCGGTGCTGGAAATATGATTGGGTTTTGGAGTTCGACATCAAAGGACTGTTTGACAATCTCCCGCATGATCTTCTGCTGAAGGCGGTCCGGAGACACGTGAAATGCAAATAGGCGCTGCTCTACATCGAAAGATGGCTGACGGCGTCAATGGAAATGGACGGAAAGCTCGTTGAGCGGATCCGCGGAACCCCGCAAGGGGGCGTGATCAGCCCACTACTGGCCAATCTGTTCCTACATTATGCGTTTGATCTCTGGATGGCGCGGACACATCCGTGGTGTCGGTATGCCGACGACGGACTGGTGCACTGCCGGACCGAGCAAGAAGCAGAAGCCATTAAGGCGGAGCTTCAAGCGAGGCTGGAGGTGTGCGGACTTCAGATGCACCCGACAAAGACGCAGATCGTCTACTGCAAGGACAACAGGCGTCGGCGAACGTGTCCGAGGGTCAAGTTTGACTTCCTCGGATATCAGTTCAGGCCGCGGCAGGTGGCAACGTCACAGCGGAAGGAGTTCTTCTGTGGATACACCCCGGCGGTCAGTCCGACAGCTTTGAAGGTCATGCGAGCGACGATCCGAAGCTTGCACATTCCACGGCAAACGCCGGGGACGCTGGCTGAGATCGCCCAACAGATCAATCCGCTCCTCCGGGGATGGATAGGCTATTGCGGCCGGTTCAGCCGTTCGGCGCTGTTCTCTCTGGTCGACTACGTCAATCAGAAGCTGAAGGCGTGGATCATGCGAAAGTACAAGCGCTTCCGGCTCCACAAAACCGGTGCTTCGCTGTTCTTGCGAAAGCTGGCTCGGAATAATGCGGAGCTGTTCGTACACTGGCAGTGGTTCGGAACGACCACGTTCACCTGACGGGAGCGGTGTGAATCGAGAGGTTCACGTACCGTTCTGCGAGAGGCTGGGGGTGAAAATCCTCCGGCCTACTCACCCCTGGACCCGGACCGATATGGCTCCCTTGCGGGGATGGGCGCCACGCGGGCAAAGGCTCCCCGCCAAGGTTCCTCATGGCCGCTGGAAGACCATGACCTTCCTGGCGGCCCTGCGCCATGACCGGATCGATGCACCATGGTTCATCGCGGGGCCGATCAATGGCGAGAGCTTTCGGACCTATGTTGAGAAAGGTCTCGTTCCCACCCTTCGTCCCGGCGATATCGTCATCATGGACAATCTCGGCAGTCACAAAGGCAAGGTCGTGCGTCAGCTCATTCGCGCCGCCGGCGCCAAGCTGTTCTTCCTGCCAAAATACTCACCCGACCTGAACCCGATCGAACAGGTCTTTGCCAAGCTCAAGCATCTGCTCCGAAAGGCTGCCGCCCGAACCGTCGATACGGTCTGCACCGCCATCGCTGAGGTCCTCGACGCCTTCACACCCGAGGAATGCGCCAATTACCTCAAAAACTCAGGCATCGAATCTAATGCCATCACGCTTTAGGCTCCAGTCTCTGCTGATTCACGCAAGAGTTCGCAGCTTGTCCAAGTTAAACAGAGGAAGGACGAACTCTGCTTACGGAGAGAGGTAAGCACACGCGCGGCACTCGAGCACGCCGCCAATCTCGATCGAGGGCGCACAATGCATCCGCACGACACGCTTGGCGCGATATTGCGGAGCCGGCTAGGCAGCGTCGCTCCCTTCAATAGTGAGGGCGCAGTGACGGTGCCGTCACCGCGCGCTCAAATCGATCAGCTCCTCCTCGGTCCGCTGGCAGCGGATCTTTGCGCCCTTGGTCAGGCTGCGCAGCGGCGTCGGCTCGACGTCGCAGCGGCCGGGGACGCGCACCGCGCACCGCTCAAAGAAGCTGCAGGCTTCCCCGCGCCCAGGCCGGGCGACACCGACGGACGCCTCCTTCAGGACATTCTCGCTGATGCCGTCGAGCCAGCCCTGGCGCAGCTCGGGCACCGAAGAGATCAGGAGATCGGAATAAGGATGCAGGGGGCGCTGACCCAAGGCTCTGCGGCTGCCGTGCTCCATCATTTGCCCGGCGTAGAGAATCATCACCTCGTCGCACACAGCTTTGACGGTCGAAAGGTCGTGGCTGATGAAGAGATAAGCGACGCCGACCTCCCGCTGCAGCTCGGCGAGGAGATCGAGGATCGCCGCGCCGACCACGGTGTCGAGCGCCGAGGTGATCTCGTCGCACAGGATTAGGGAGGGTTTCGCCGCGAGCGCGCGGGCGAGGTTTACGCGCTGCTTCTGGCCGCCGGAGAGCTCGCCCGGATAGCGCTCGGCCATCATCGCCGGCAGGCGCACCATGTCAAGGAGCTCCGCGACGCGGCGCCGGCACTGGTCGCCACCAAGACCGTGGTAGAACTCGAGCGGCCGGCCGAGGATGCGGCCAACCGTGCGCGAAGGGTTGACCGCCGTATCCGCCATCTGGAACAGGATCTGGATTCGGCGTAGCTGGTCGCGCGTGCGCTGCGAGGCGCGGCGCGGCAGCGGCGCGCCGTCGAGGAGGACCTCGCCGCGCGCGGCCGGCAGCAGCCCGGCGATCACCCGGGCGAGCGTGCTCTTGCCGCAGCCCGACTCGCCGATGACGCCGAGCGTCGTGCCGGCCTTGATCGACAGGCCGACGTCGCGCAGCACCGGCAGCACCGGCACGCCATCGCGGTCGGTTGCGCCGTAGCCGGCGACGACGCTCTTCACCTCCAGCACCGGTGGCGCGGCCTTCGTCTGGATCGCGCCAGGCGCCGTGGCGCGTGTGTGCGGCTCGGCGGCGGCGATCAGGCTCTTGGTGTAGTCGTTCTTCGGCTCGCTCAGGATCCGCCCGGTCGCGTCGACCTCGCGGATGATACCGTCGCGCAGCACGATGATGCGGTCGGCCATCTGCGCGACCACCGCGAGGTCATGCGAGACGTACACGGCCGTAGTGCCGCGCTCCTTGATGGCCTTTTTGAAGACGCGCAGCACCTCGATCTGCGTCGTCACGTCGAGCGCCGTGGTCGGCTCGTCGAAGATGATGAGCTTCGGATCGGTGACCAGCGCCATCGCCGCGAGGAGGCGCTGCAGTTGGCCACCGGATACCTGGTGCGGGTAACGCTCGCCGACATGCTCGGGATCGGGCAGGACGAGCTCGCGGAACAGCGCGACCGCCTCCGTCTTGGCCTCGGCCTGCGGCATCATCTTATGGATCTGCGAGCTCTCGATGACCTGCTTTAGGAGCGGGCGCGCCGGGTTGAACGACGCAGCGGCGCTCTGCGGCACATAGGTGATGTTCCGGCCACGCAGGGAGGACAGCTCGCGCTTGCTCAAGGAGAGCACGTCGCGCCCGTCGAAGGTGATCTTGCCCCCGGCGATCCGCGCACCGGAGCGGGCATAGCCCATCAGCGACAAGGCAATCGTTGTCTTGCCGGAACCGGATTCGCCGATCAGGGCGACGACTTCGCCCGGCTGCACCTCGAAGCTGACATCCTTGACGATAACGCTCAGCCGCCCGCGCTCGTCGCGCGCGGTGACACGCAGGTTCTCCACCTTGACAAGGGGCGCCATCTCAATGCTCCCCGGTCGAGGACCAGCGGCCCGGCAGGTTGTCAATCACGAGGTTGACGCCTATGGTCACGCTCGCGATTGCAACCGCCGGCATCACCACCGCCAGCGCACCGTCGGCGAGGCCATTGATGTTCTCGCGCACCAGCGAGCCCCAGTCGGCATTCGGCGGCTGCACGCCCAGGCCGAGGAAAGACAGGCCCGACAGGAGCAGCATAGCGAAGACGAAGCGCAGCCCGAAATCGGTCAACACCGGCCCAGCGATGTTCGGCAGGATCTCCTCGCGGATGAGATAGCCGGTGCCCTCGCCGCGGGCGCGCGCCACCTCGACGAAGTCGAGCGCGTTCACGTTGACCGCAAGCGCGCGCCAGATGCGGAAAGCGCCGGGCGTGTAAATCACGGCGACCGTGCCGACCAGCACCGGGATCGAGGAGCCGAGCGCCGCGATAACGACGAGAGCCGACATCTTGCTCGGGATTGAGATCAGCGCATCGAAGAAACGGCTGAGCGCCATGTCGACCGCGCCGCGCGACACCGCCGCGAGCATGCCGAGCGTACCGCCCATGAAGACCGCGAGGAAGGTCGCGGCCGCCGCGACGCCGATCGAGTAGCGCGCCCCAATGATGATGCGGCTTAAGACGTCTCTGCCGAGATAATCGCTGCCGAGCGGCAGCGCCCAGCGCATCCGCCCGAAAAGGTCGTCGTCGACCAGGGCGCCGACATCGTGCGGGACGATATAGGGGCCTATAATCGCAATCACCACCCAAAAGCCGACGACGCCTGCGCCAATAATGCCGGCGAGCGGCAGGCGGAATCGACGGCGCGGCAATGCGGGCGCTGCGACGGCCGTGATCGTCTGATCAGCGCTCATCGATGACGAAGCCTCGGATTGGAGAGAATGCCGGCAATGTCGGCGAGCATCAGGAGGTAGAGATAGGCCGAGCAGAAGATCATCACGCAGGCCTGGACCAGCGGCATGTCGCGCGTCGAGACCGCATCGACGAGGAGCCGCGCAAGGCCCGGATAGTTGAAGACGATCTCGACGATGATGGCCCCGCCGAGAAGGTACGACAGGCTGAGGGCAACTGCGTTGGCGATCGGGCCGATGGTGTTCGGCAACGCGTGGGTCAGCACGACACGCATCGGCCGCGCGCCCTTCAGCACCGCCATCTCGACATAGGACGAGCGCAGTGTGTCGATCATCGCGGCGCGCGTCATCCGCATCATCCACGCCGTCAAGACGCAGCTCAGCGTGAACACCGGGAGCGCGAACAAGCGGAAGAACTGGTCGAGCGAGATGATGCCTGCTGCGTAAGATAAGGCCGGGAACCATCGCAGGCGCACGGCGAAGACGATCACGGCGAGAGTCGCGATCAGGAACTCTGGCACCGCAACGATCGACGTCGTGAGGAAGTTCGCGGCACGGTCAAAGAGACTGCCACGCCAGACTGCGGAGAGAATGCCGAGCGTCAGTGCGATCGGCACGCACACCACCGCCGTCACCGCCGCGAGCATCAGCGAGTTCGGCAGGCGGCTCGCGATGAGCTCGGCGACGGGTAGGTTGTTGACCAGCGAGCGGCCCGGGTCACCTGAGAGCAACCCTCCGAGCCACAAGAAGTAGCGGATGTGGGCGGGCTGATCGAGGTGGAGCGCCGCCCGCAGGCCTGCTACCGCCTCGGGAGTCGCGCCTTGCCCGAGAATCGCCTCGGCGACGTCGCCGGGCAGAATCTCGGTGCCGACGAACACCGCGACGGACACGAAGCCGAGCGTCAGGATCGCGATCGCGATCCTGCTCAGGACCAGGCGGACAACCACCATGCTCATGACCGTTCCCCCTGCGAGGGAGGCCGCGATAATGCTCACTGGTCAAGCCAAATGTTTTCGGCGAAGTTGTAACCCATCATGCCACCGGTCGGGATCGGCACGAGGCCCTTAAGCTGGCGCACATGCGCGTCGAGATTCGAGGCGAAGACCGGAATGCAGCAGCCGGAACCCTCATGCACCAAGCGCTGCATCTCGGCATACATCTCCCGACGCTTGGCGTCGTCGGTTTCGCTCCGAGCTTGCACGAGAAGGCGGTCGAAGCGCTCGTTGGCCCAACCACTCTCGTTGTAGGGAGCGCCTGACTTGAACAGTATGCTGAACTGGATATCCGCGGTCGGTTTCCCGTTGGTGCCGCCGAAACCTATCGGGTGCTTCATCCAGTGGTTCGACCAATAGCCGTCGGCCGGCACCCGTTGCAAGTTAAAGTTGCAGCCGATCTGTAGGGCGGTCTGCTGCAGGAGCTGCGCCATCTCCTCCGAGTTCCCCGCAGCGGGTGATACGACGATCGGGAAGGTCTGGTTGGCAAAGCCCGAGCGCTGTAGGTGAAAGCGCGCCCTCTCCGGGTCGTAGGGGCGCTGTGGAAGGGTCGGATCAAAAAAGCGATTGGTTGGATCGATCGGCTGGTCGTTGCCGATGACCGCATAGTTCCGGTAGACCGCGCGGCGGATCTGCTCGCGGTTGAACATGTGCTTCACGGCGAGCACGAAGTCCGGGTTTGAGCCCGGCGCCCGGTCGAGCCGGATGACCAAGTCGATATAGGCCCCGCCCTTGGTCTCGAACAGGCTGACGTTTGGGGTTGAGATTATGCGCTGCGCCGAGCGGGGGTTAACATTGTTGATCATGTGCACGTCGCCGGAGAGTAGAGCGTTCACGCGCGCCGGCTCGTCCGCAATGCCGAAAAGCTCGATCTCGTCGAGATGGGGCTTGCTAGGCTTGAAGTACTCGTTGTTTCGCACGGCGATCGAGCGCACGCCCGGCCGGAACTCGGCGCACTTATAGGGGCCAGTACCGTTCGCCGTGCGAAAATCGGTGGTGCCATCCTTGACGATTAGGAACCCCGTAAGGCCGAGCAGGGCCGGCAAGTCAGCGTTGGGCTCCGAAAGCCGGATGCGCAGCTCGTGCGCCCCGGTCGCGGTGATCTCCTGGATCGGCTCGGCGAGGCTACGCGCCCCCGAGCCGACCGCGGGATCTTTGTGGCGCCGCAGGGAGTAAACGACGTCGGCAGAGGTCAGAGGCGAGCCGTCGTGAAAGCGCACGTCGCGACGCAGCTTAACGTGCCACATTGTCGCGCGGTCGCTCGGCGTGATCTCCTCCGCTAGAGCAAGCTGCGGGCTCAAAGTCTCATCGAGAACGGTGAGGCCATTGTAGAACATGAAGTGGCGCGACTGATCAGTCGGGTTCAAGCCCCTGGCCGGGTCTAGCGTGTCGGCGGTCGAGGTTTGGCTAAGCGCAACTTTGATCCGCCCGCCGCGGCGAGCGGTTTGCGCGTGCGCAGTCTCGGCGAAGCTGGCAACTGTACCAGCAGCGGCGACCGACATGCCGGCCGCAATGAGCCGATTTATGACCTCCCGGCGCGTCGCTCCACGACGGAATGCTTCGCCAACGCACTGCGCATCGTTGCGGAACAATTCAACGTCCTTCGTTTCTTTTATTCGAGGATCAGAATTCATGGCCCCCCTCCCTCTTTCATTGCCGAGACGTCGTTTTGGGCCGACGTCGCTCGGATCGCTCTTCGGACCAGCGATTATCAAAGCGTGACACATAGAAAACGAGGCTTGCGCCAAAATATACCCGCTATTGAGCCGGATTTCCGCGCCAGACCCTTAAATGTGACGCTTTTATGCAAACGCCGTAAGACACGAGCGAGGTACAAAAGCGCGCAATCTGAGCTTTGAAAGGATCGAGCCCGCACAATCTGGGGACCCACGGCGACATAGTATGGACCGGTCCATGTCTTTTGGAATGCGCTGGATTATGCCGGCCGGCATCTGAGCCGAAAGGCGTGGCTTACCGAGCGTCAGGACTGCGCACGACCGCCTCTCGGGTGAGCGGCGTGAAAAGGTGCGTGGCGACGATTGAGGCGACCGACTATGAACTGGATACTCGATTAACTTGTGCGAAAGTACAAGAAAGCCCGGCCAGTCGCCGACTAGGTCAGAAATTAAACGGTTTACTTGGTAGGCATCTGGAGGATGGGAGCGTCTTGCATGGTATTGCATATTCTGGCCCTCCAGTATCTCGATGCATTTCATCGAAAGCCCCAGCCTGCTGCAGCAATCCGTCCCCTAAAGGGAAATGCGATGAAAATATGTTTCACCACGCATGTATCCGGAGCTTTAGGGAGTTTACCCTCGAGGTCTTACGGTCGTTAACGATGTCCCCCCTCGCGCCATCGATAGAAATCGCGTCTGGTCCGCCGGTTTGTCGCGGAACATGCCGATGAAGCGAATGGTGAACGTCATCGCGCCATGCTTGGCGACGCCACGCACCGACATGCAGGTATGCTCCGCCTCGACGAGCACGGCAACGCCGCGGGGGCTTCAAGACTTCGTTGACGCGGCTGCGATCTGGGCGGTCAGGTGCTCTTGGGTCTGCAAGCGGCGGGCGAAGACGTCGGTCAAGCGCGCGAGCTTAGACAGGCCGACGATGCGCTCTACCGGAATATAGGCGTATGCGCCTTGCCGTAGAACGGCATCATGTGATGCTCGCATTGCGAGGCGAACTCGATGTCGCGCACCAGCACGAAATCATCATAGCCAGCGGTCTCCCCAAATGTGCGGTCCAGCATCTCGGCAGGGCACTGGTGATAGCCTTGATAGAGCTCGTGGAATGCCCCGACCACGCGGCGTGGCGTGTCCAACAGGCCCTCTCGCTCTGGGTTTTCGCCGATATAGGCAAGCAGCGTCTTCACCGCCTGCTCGGCCGCGGCGCGCGCTGGGCGTGGCCGATCAGCGCGGCCGGACGCGAGGAATTCGGTAGAGTCGGGCTGTATGGGACGCACGATCGGCTTGTCGCAAAGCTTGGTAGCGCGTATCTGCTTGATCAATGCGTCCATATCGACTCCGTTAGACAGACCTCAACTGACCTGGTGTCACCGGCAGACAGTAACCCTAAACCGCCGGTGAAACTGCAAGCGCCCTTTACTCTTCGGTTCGCCATCAAAAGCAGTATTGTGATTTCGTCTGCCGCCCGTGAAAAATTAGCTTTGCCCACCGTACCTCGCCAGTTCGCTTGAATAAGCGCCTGACAACGCCCCCCGAGCATGGTTCTGGGACATGCTGTTAGAAGAAGGCTTGAATGCCGGTCTCAGCACAGCCGGAGGAGGGCTTCGCCTGTGGGATCGCAACGCACGATCTTCACCCGGCAAAATGGGCGAGATCGCGGACCAGCAAAGAAGATCGTCATTGAAAATCTGCAAGATTCTAAAAGCCAAACTGCTGCTTGTGGAGCGCAGGCGTTTCTAGACGCGCCCGGGCACTGGGATGAACGCTCCGGTCACCGGATCGCGGCATCGCTGATCAAAAACAGGATCACCTCAGCAATCTCCCGCGGCTCGTCGCAGGATGACGCCCATCAGGGCGTTTGAACCGGAAGTCTACGAAGCGGGTCTTGGTCGGATGGAGTTGAAGTCCGTACCGACTGAGCCGCTTACCCATCACATTCAGCAATCGCTTGCCGGACAGATGGTCCTCGAAGGCGATCACCGCGTCATCAGCGTATCGAACCAGAAGGCACCGCCCTTTGAGCCGCGGTCGCGCCACCTGCTCGAACCATTCATCAAGCACGTAGTGCAGGTAGATGTTTGCAAGCAGTGGCGAGATCACACCGCCTTGGGGCGTTCCACCAGTCGTGCGGCGCAGGACGCCCTTTTCGAGCACCCCCGCCTTCAGCCACTTGTCGATCATCCTCCGGACGACGCCGTCCGTGACTCGCTGATCGAGGAATCGGCGCAGGTGCGCGTGGTCGATGGTGTCGAAGTATTTCGAGATATCGACGTCCACCACCCAGCGCAGCCCTTGCTCCATGAACCCATTACGTAGCGCGTGCAGGGCCTCATGGGCCGACCGTCCCGGTCGGAAGCCGTACGAGCACGGCAAGAAGTCCGTCTCGTAGATCGGCTCCAGCAGCAGGAGAATCGCCCGCTGCGCCACCTTGTCTTCCAATGTCGGGATACCCAGTGGCCGTTCGGTGCCATCTGCTTTCGGGATACAGTGCCGTCGCACCGGCGGCGCGATGTATCGGCCGGATTTGATGCGCGCCAGGAGATCATCAAGGTTGACCTCCAGGTTCGCCTCATAATCGGTCGCCGTCATGCCGTCGATGCCGGGCGCGCCATCCTTGCGCGTCAGGCGATAGGCTTCGAGCATCCATTCACGGTCGATCAGGTGATGCAGCGAGGTCAGCACCCGCTCGGGATGTTTCCTCGCCAGATCGGCTATCCATTGTCGTTTCGTGGACAGGTTTGCGGGACTCAGCGTTCCCTCCCGTGTTTCTCGTCAATGGTCTTAACGCGTGGCGACTCCCTTCCCTCCAGTGGGTCCCGGTAAGCCCAGTTCCCCGCCTTCCTCAGTACTACGAAGCCGCTACGACTTCCCGCTGCGCATGTCCGTCAGCTTATGTCTTCGCCTCCGGATTCCACATGCCTTGGTGTTTCGTGTTCGCATGCGCGCTCCCGATGCCCGCCAAGTCGGGACCAGGCCTGGAGCGTTGTTGAGGCCGGTGCTCCGCGCCAGCTTTCCATGTGGACACCAACGGGATCTCTCAGGTTTCCTGGTGACCCATCCCGCACCTTTGCCCTGCTCGGAGACCCCGGCCGAACCGATGAGCCTGGCCATAGCGGCTTTCCCGGTGCTGCCCCCGGACCCAACACGGCGAAGGCTTCAGCACGACCATGATTTCGAGGCTTGCCACAGGGCTTTGGTACCCGCTGTCTACGCTTCACGAGCGACGTTGCCGTCACCCATGCAAGACTCGCTTCCGGCTGGCGGGCTCCGCCTTTGCCGGGAGGGCGTCGAACCCTCTGGGTCACGATGAAAGGTTTCAGATCACATTCTTCCTCCTTTCCAGGACTTATCCTGACGCAAGCTGGGCGCACGGCCGGCGCAAGTTCTTCGATCTGGCACGCTCAGCAAGGCGCCGATCGCGGCCGAGGCGGTCAAGCGCATCGACGTCCTGTTCGCCATCGAGCGAGAGATCAACGGTCTCGCGCCGCAGGAGCGCCGGCACGTGCGCCAGGAGCGCAGTCGACCATTGATCACCGAACTGCACGCTTGGCTGCGCGAGCAGCGGGACAAGCTCTCCAGGAACAACGAGACGACCAAGGCGATCAACTACTGCCTCAGCCGCTGGGATGCATTCACCCGCTTCCTTGATGACGGGCGCCTGTGCATGTCGAACAACGCCGCCGAGCGCGAGCTACGGGCCGTCGCCGTGGGCAGAAGAAACTGGACCTTCGCCGGCTCCGACGAGGGCGGCCGGCGTGCGGCTGCGATCTACACCCTCATCGCCACCGCCAAGCTCAGCGACATCGATCCACAAGCTTGGCTCGCCGACGTGCTGGCTCGCCTGCCAGATTACCCGGCCAAACGCATCCACGAACTCCTGCCTTGGAATTGGCGGCTTCAGAGCATCGCTCACGCGGCTTGAGCCTAATCAACCCTCCACCCAGAACGGCCTAACCGGGGGCCGTCACCGGATGCGTACAAATCACCCGCAGCGAATACGAGCTATCGGCAAGGTCCCGAACCCGTTGAACTAATCTAGGTAGAAGAGTCCCCCGCATTGATCGCCGTGAAGCACACCGCTCACTTGCCGCCCAAGCAAGGGCGACATACGCCTCATCGGTTTCCAGCAGACTTAGGTCGCCCCTGCAACGACTAGCGAGCCATGACTTACAACTAAGGCGCGCGAATAGAGATGGTCATCCACAGGTACGTGTCGCGCGGTTGAGCAACACGGTCCGCACCGCACGTCAAGCCGGCTGGAGCGACCCGGCGACCACCCTTGAATTTTCGTTAGCGACTGCTTACACCTGCCTGCGCGAACCGATTAGGTGGCCGCTTGAGACTGAGGTTCTCTCTTAGGGTTTGTCCGGAGTATTTCGACCTGAATTTCCCTCGCCGACGCAATTCGGGAACGACGAGCTCAACAAAATCTTTGAGACCGCCAGGAACAGTCGCTGGCAACACGTTAAATCCGTCAGCCGCATGTTGGTCAAATGTACCTACCATCGCGTCGGCAATTTCCTCTGGTGTTCCAACAATCATGAGATGCCCTTTGCTGTCCGATACCAATTGGATCAGTTGTCGCCAGGTCAATTTCTGACGTACGGCAACATCGACTAGCAACTTCTGACGGCTCTGGATGGAATTCGTTTGCCGCAAAGTTTCCGGGACCAATGAGTCGAGATCCATTGAACGTAGATCGGTGACAGACCCCAGCCAAAGGTCTGCCGCCCCAATTTGAACGTCAATATGGGTATCTGATCGCAGTCTTTGAAGCTTCTCAGACGCTTCTTGCTTAGTTCTCCCAACTATCGGAACAATGCCCGGCATGATTAGCACCTGATCGTCCTGCCGTCCAAATGCTCGCGCTTTCTGTTTGAGATTTGCGTAGTATCGCTTACCGTTCTCGAGAGACGGCTCGGCGGTGAACACGACCTCGGCGAGTTCTGCAGCGAACTCTATTCCTGCATTGGATGCGCCCGCCTGAACCAACACGGGGTATCCTTGCGGAGGCCTAGCGCTGTTCAAGGGCCCTCTCACAGAATAATAGTTTCCCCTGTGATTAAGCACATGCAGCTTCGAAGTATCCGTGTAAATACCAGCTTGCTTGTCGCGAACGAAGGCGTCGTCCTGCCAAGTGTCCCAAAGACCCTTGACTACTTCTACGAACTCCCTCGCTCGAGCGTAACGCGTGTCGTGATCTGGAAGTCGCTTTTCGCCAAAATTTTGGGCTTCGGGATCCATGGCAGAGGTGACAATGTTCCAGGCCGCGCGTCCTTGCGATAGGTGGTCAAGTGATGCGAACAACCGCGCAAGATGGTAAGGTTGATAGTAGGTCGTTGTCGCTGTCGCAACAAGGCCGATGTCCTGTGTTCGCGATGAAAGCGCCGACAACAACGTAATTGGCTCGAAACCGTCGTTACGACCTACACGAGCCATGGTTGCGTGATCATCTATTACGCCTTGGTGATCGGCGAGAAATACGAAGTGAAAGGCCGCACCTTCCGCAAGTCTCGTAAGACCTACAAAATGGTCAATATCAACTCCACCATTAGCTGGTGCGCTCGGATCGCGCCAAGCGCCTTCATGATATCCCACCCGGGCGAGATACAGTCCGAGCTTCATTTCATCGTTGGCTCGCATGCCTTGTCTCCGTTCAATTGGACTATTCTTGCGTGCTGCGTTCGGCTGGCAGAAAAAGAGGCTCACCCCAGATTGTCGTTGCCACCATAGATCTCAACGAGAGGGGCTCGAAGAACTCGCTGCAGCGCCTATCGTATGGACCATTGCTGAGCTCACGAAGAGCCCTAGCAAAGCACTGCAAGCAGTCTGCTTTTTCTGGAATTCCGAGAGAATGGTTGTCACAGGAGGCAAATGCCGGTTACAGTTCACGGAGCGCATCTCCCAATTGGCTCCACTTACTTACCTAAGAATTGACGATAACGGACCTACCAAGTGTGATGGGTATTCCAGATAGAGTGTCTTGTGCCCGCTGTTTAGACGCGCGATGCTCCGACAACTGCACTGCTTCGATGTGCTCTTTCCGGCCAGCGGGAGTCGGGAACGAGAAGCGTTAGGGGCGCGGCTGATTGATGCTGCCTCGGCGTCGCGGAATAGTAGACGGCCACAGGCTTCTCATCCGAGCCCCATATCGTTCGCTGCATTTACCTGCGATAGTTCCGCGACAAAGCACCGGAGCGCTCCCAAGCATTGGCGCCGCCCAATGGGCTGAGGAACCTCACTATGTCATGTCAGCGTTTCCGAGGGTCGGAGCACGAGCCTTAGGTAATAACGCAGGCATTGGCTAACGATTGATTTTCGTCGAGTGCGGCGGCGCAACAACATGGAGCTTTGGCACGTCAGCTCTAACCTAGCCTAAGCCTAGTGGCAGGTGGCATGACCTGTGTAAGGGCATGTCGGGTCCATTACAGAATTTGAATTAGCACTCAGGCCTATGGTCACCTTGGCTGCTCACATGGATGCATATCGATAATTGATATCGTTGTCCCGGAGCGGCATCGGATGCCGAGGGTCGCTGTGATGGCTAGTACGATTGTTGTCTTCAGTTCGCGCTAGCGTCGCGCGCAAATTCGAATGCTGGAACGACGGTATCTTTCTCAATGCTCCCTTGCGCACCACATCATCGCGCCAATCGATCGATACCTCATCCAGTTGCCGTCGTCCGTTGCGCGAAAATCGGTGATCGATCTGTTTCGGCGCGGCGGCACATTGAAACCCAGGGCAAGGTGACGGAGTTGCTCTCCTGAGAATGCGAGCAACCGCTACACGCAGGCTCCGACCAGGTTCACGCCGATGACGCGCCCTAAGCGTGTGACGCGCAGCTGCACAGTACTGCTTGTATGTCCTCCGGCCATCGGGAATTGGAGCCGCAAAGGGATTGATCTCGAGGAAAGAAGGCATGCTTTGGGTGTCATGGCTTCCATGGGATAAGATAGCCGGACCAAAATCGATACCAGATTCTCCCTCGGACTTACGAGACAGGCAGCCGGCCATGACTTACTGTCGAACAGGGCGAAATTGCAAAATTCGCGTTGCCAATGATTCTGGCGCAGGTTGGGCAGATCGTGATGACGACGACTGATCTTGCCTTCTTGCCCCGGCTTGAGCTGCGTAATCCGATGCAAGCCGGCCACTGATTCCGACGCAATCCGGCCGCCGATTCCGACGGAAGTCGGCCACCCGTTCCGATCGAAGCCGGCCACCCTGTTGAGACCGGCCTGAGGCTCTCGAAGACGGCGATCGAATCGCGGACCACCCCCCTTTGCGGCCAAGCAAGGGGAGAGAGCGCCGATGCGGAAGGTTCGAGAAGTTTTGAGACTGCGGCACGCCCTTGGCGTGAGCGAGCGGCAGATCGCCGTCACCGTCGGCATCAGCCGATCGACGGTTGGCGAGTATCTGCGGCGGGCTGCCGTGATCGGCATCACTTGGCCGGTGCCGGAAGGGATGGACGACGGCGAGCTCGAGCGCCGACTGTTCACGCCGCCGACATTCGAGGAGAAGCCGGCGCGGCCGTTGCCCGACTGGACCCAGGTGCACCGGGAACTGAAGCGGCGCAGCGTCACGCTGCTGCTGCTGTGGGAGGTCGCGCGGAGCACGCCGACGGCTATGGCTACAGCCGTTATGTTGCGGCCAGATTTATGTTGTCGCTGCTGGAGTGAGCCAAGGATTTCGCCAACTTCCTCGGGTCGCCCCGCAACATAAGAGTGTGACCTTCGGCCTACAGGGCCTTCAGGAAGCCCATCAACGACGGGAGAGAGGGTTGCCGAGGCGGGCGGCCTCAGGCTGCTGATATCGACCCTGGCTAACGCCTCTGCTTTCATCTCCAGGTCGACTTCAGCATAGATGTGCGTGGTGTCTAATGACACGTGGCCCAGCCAGGCACGGATCGTGTTGATGTCGACGCCGGCGCGCAGCAGGCACACGGCCGTTGTGTGCCGAACCGTATGTGGGCTCACGCGCTTCGTCGCCAACGTCGGCACCGTTTCGCCCGCCATAGCGGCATATTGCGTCACGAGACGGCGTACTCCGAAGCGCGTCAAAGGCTGGTTCGTCCGCCCAAGAAAGACCGCTTCACCTTCAACGAAGTTGCCGTCGTTGACCACAATGGACCGATTCTGACCTTGTTTCCCTTGCCGTGAAGTCGCACTGACGGGGACGCACCCAGTTGGAGATTGCCGACCGTCAATCTTGCTGCCTCATCGGCCGCGCACCCCAAGACTCGTGCGTCTGTCAGGTTGGTTTAGCAACGCGTCCATCTCGGCCTTTTCGAGGTATCCGATCGCGGTCTTGGCCGTCTTCTTGAACGGCGCTGCCCGTATCTCGGAGCACCAGGCCAGGTGGACCGGCGAACGCGTCCCGATAAAGCGCGCCAGTGAATGGATGGTCGCCAGCCGTTGGTTGCGGGTGACCTCGCTGCACTGGCGATCGCGCTCCAGGTGGTCCAGGAACTTGCGGACGACTTCCGGCGTCAGCTCTTCCACGGTCATGCGATCGATGGCGCAGCCTCCCTGCTTGCTGGCAAACGGCAGCAACAATGTCAGCGTGTCGCGGTAGCTGGCTTGGGTGTTGGGGAAAGATTGCGCTCGGCGACCAGATGTTCCAGCAAGAACCGCCGGATCCACGGACCAAGCAGGCTCTTATCCTTCATGGTCGGCCTCCATCGCGTACAGAGCAAAGCGCTCGCTAGCCGCCTGGAGGAGATCCGGCGTCATCTGCAAATAGCGCTGGGTTGAACGGATATCGATGTGGCCAAGGTAGCTTGCGAGCTGCGGAAGCAGTCGCTGCACCTCCTGACCGGAGCGATACCATGCGATCACCCGGTGCACCGCGGCTGTGTGGCGAATATCGTGCAGCCGTGGAGGTCGAGGCTCGCCGACAGGGCAACTGATTCCGGCGGCTCGGCGGACATCCTGAAACCAGGAGATGACCCGCACATAGTGCCACGATCGACTGCCGCGCGTAGTGAATAATGGAGATTCTTGCCCGCGCGACAGAGGGAGCCGGCGACGGCGCTCGACGTACTCGACCAATTCCTGGTTGAGCTTTGGTCCGATTGGCACGAGGCGCGTTTTGAAGAACTTCGTGTCACGGACGGTGATGACCTGATCGGTCAGATCCACGTCTTGCAAGACCAAACGAAGCGCCTCGCCAATGCGCATGCCGCTTCCGTACAGCAACAAGAGGAGCGTACGGTACATAGCTGGCACGTGAGGGCGATGCCCAACCTTCAGGATCGAGGTCGCGTCCAACAGGCGGCGCAGTTCTTCCGTGGAATAAACATAGGGCGTTTGTTGCGGCGGTAGCTTTGGAAACGTTGTCGGCAGTGGGGAGGATGCCGCGTACCCGCGACTGATGGCGAATCTATAAAGGCCGCTCAGAACCCTATATCGCAGCATCCAGGTGGCACTGAGCGATCCTTTGCCTTGGAGGAACTCGGCTACCGCCTCTGGGGTGACTTATCTCGATTGCCCATCGCTCGGCAGAACCTGCGGAGCAGAACGTCAGCGGACTCGAAACGCTCCCCCAGTGACCGCTGCTTGGCCAGATAGGCGTCGACAACATGGGTGAGCATCATTGGAGGCCTCCCAGGTCGAACGCTCCGACCTCGCGAAGCGCCTGCATGTTCACCTTGGCGTAGATGCTGGTTGACGCCGCGCTGCGATGTCCCAAATGGTCCCCGATCTCCTCGACCGACCTTCGGCAAGAAGCCGGGAGGCGCAGGCGTGGCGCAACGCATGGCCACCGCGGTGGGCAGCGTCGATTCCAAGTGCAACAAATCTGCGGTTAGCGACATCATAGGTGCTCCCTGCCTTCAACGGTCGACGGGGCGCGTGCATCCAGAGGAACACTTCCGGGCACGATGATAGCGGCCGCACCGTGTCGATGTAGCGGGCGAGCGCCTCAGCCGCAAAGGGAACCAGCGGGTAGATCTGCGGCTGGCGGCGCTTCAGGCGGAAAAGCCGTAGCGTCCCACCGGGCCAGTCGATCTGATCGAGGCGCAATGCCGCCACTTCGCCGCTGCGCATCCCGTAGACCGCGAGCAACAGCAGGATCGCACGATCACCCAACATGCGCTGCACGTCGCACCAATCTGGGGCATACGGCAGCGACTCCTGACGATAGAGCCGAGGCCGGCAAATCGAGGCCGCGGTCCGTACACATTCCCCGCTCTGCCGCGTAGCGCAGAAATCCCCGCAAGGCAGAGGCTGTGCTGGCCACCGAAACGCGGGACCATCGTCCCGTCGCCTTGGCGACGAAATAGGCGTCGACGTCTTCAGGCTGAAGATCCCTGAGTTGCCGGTTGGTTTTGTCGCACCAGCGCAGGAAACTGCCGATTATCCGGCTCCATTGCTACACCGTCGATGGCGAGAATCCGCGCTCATTGCGCATCCATGTCACATACTGGTCGAGTTGGCTCTGGTACTGAAACACGACGGTTGGTTCACGCCACCAACCGAGAAATCGAAGCCAAGGTCGTCCGATGTCGACCACTCTTCGTGCTGCGGTGATAGCCCCCGTCAGGCGCAGACGCTCGGTCGCGATCCGTTGGAGCGCCTCGATATCGATGCCCTCCGAAGCATCTGGACCGAGATATGCGGCAATCCGCAACAGCTCGTTCCGCTTGAGTCTAAGAGAAGCTGCGGTCGCGCCGCCTTCTGCACGGTGGCGAAGGTACCGGTACCGCTCGTCGGTGAATGGCGCGTCATCACGGTGGGCACGGTCAAGAGGATGGAATAAATCGTCTGATCCATAGCAAGCCTCCATTGGACAAATGGTTCGCTACCCAGACGTCGAATTATATTGCGTGAACAATGCCCACAGTGTTCAGGCTCCCCGCAATTATAGCTCCTTGCACAACATAAATCTGACCGCAACATAACAGGTGTAACCGTAACCGTCGGGATGGGCCGTCCGGTATTCCTGCCAAAGCAGCGTCAGCGTCACGCCCTTGCGCTTGAGCTCCTGCGCCACCCGCGGCCACTCGGGCTCGCTCAAGTCCTGCGGAGGCCGCGCGACCCGCCGGAACAGAGCCCGCTGCAATGCCGCCTCGCTCTCGTAAATCGCCGGCAGCGGCCAGCTCAAACCCGCTTCACGCGCCCGCAGCAGGTAGGTGGCAACCGAGGTCTTGCTGATCTGCAGCCGTTCCGAGATCGCCCGAACCGACAGGTCTTGCTCGTACGTCAGCCTTAGGATCGATCGTAGGTCCTTGACGGTGGTTCGTTTCGCTTGCTTCCGTCTCGGCATCGCCCCTCTCAAACTCAGTCTGATAGGGAACATTGCCTGAACGGCGCTCCCGAAAACCAACCCCATAAACTGTCCGCGAATTAGCGGAATCCCTGTCCCGGAATTACTGAAATCGCTGTCCGCGAATTACCGAAATGGCTGTCCGAGAATTGCCGAAACACGCACGAAACACAAGATTACCGCAAACCGACGCCCTTTTCGCTCACGAGAAGACGGGCGAGGAGCAATGAAACGATGCAAGCACATCTTCGGGTGCCTTGTCCTTCAAGCGGAGCGCACTTGCCTTGAAGAAGCCGTGCAGAGCCGGAAGTGAGACCTCCGTGTTGGAGATCTCCCCACGGTAATGGTGGGCAAGTTTCGCTTCGGCCGCAAAGCGATCTTTGTAGAGCTCCCAAACACCGCCACGATATCTTCATCAACATACCCGAGCGCAATGGGAGCCATCACTTTGCCGGCAATGCGCCGGTCTCCCCCAGCCGGTCTAGTTCACTCTATTATACGGTCCGAAGTGATGACCAGCCACAGCATAAGCGCGCCCTTGATCGGGAACAGGCATTTAGGAATCGGGCGCCACGGGGTTCTACACAGTATGGACGTGGAAACATGCCGCCGCCCACGCCAGGCAGAATCGGGCTGTTTGGCTTTGCAAAGGGACTGGTGCAGTATGAGGAGGCCACATGGCCGGTCACGTGCGGACCGCTTCTATAACGAAAGCCTTTGCCGTCCATGTCCGTCGCGCGAATTGAGCAAGCCCTCGGCATGCTGTTCAAGATACGGGTCCCTCTGAGATTGATAAGCGCCGCCTCACTGAGGAACTGGAAATTCGACTCTACGTCCCCCTCCCTGCCGTCGATACGAACACATCAAGTCCGGGCAACCACACCGTGCTCCGCCAAAGCGCGAGCAATTGCATTGAGATTGTCGATGGCTTGATACCTCGATTGTTTTGCCGCTTCTCCTGCTCGATACTAAGCCGTCAGTCCTCGATAAGAGCGACTTCTCCGTCATTTAATACCGCATGCGCGCATAGTGCCTGCATGCCTAAACGCCAGCAATTCGATTTATTTGCAAATCGAAGTTTCAAAACAGGCGAGCAGCAAGATTGGCTAAGGAGCGAAAAATCCCTCCGGCGAACTGATGCATGCCCGAAACTCCAGTGATAGCTCTTCGGACGCCTATCGACGTCTCACCTCTGATTAGTAAGTGCCAGCCTCAACCATCCGGCGATCTTATAGTCGCCCAGCAGCTCGACTCTCACACGCGTCTCCCATCCTTTCACCCTGACCCCTAGCACCGTGCAGGACTTGGGCAAGCACGAACGCAGGAATCCCTCGCGGTCTTGTGGCCGAATGTCGCGTCGCAAACAGCTTGGCGGGCTAAAGAGCTCGAGTAGGCTTGGTTTGAGACAGCAGCATGCCCTGCGCCCAGCGAGCCAATATTCTAGTTCCGACAGGCATGCAGATCCTGCCTCTTTCGCGAAAACTTTCATTCAAAGGGCGGACGTAGGGTTGGCGCGATACCGGACAACGGCAGCAGAGCCCTCCAGTTCTAGAGCAAATGCCGAGCGAGACGGTCATCTCTGTCTCTGCTAGAGTTTTCGGTCAGTAGCCGCGCATCAGGTCGACTACGTTACGCAGCGGCTTCTTCTCGAGAAACCGCTGCAAGTTGTCGCCGAAGATCTCAAACACACGGGTGCTGTAGCCGGACGGATTACCGGCAACATGGGGAGTGACGATGACGTTAGGCATCGTCCAGAGCGGACTATCGGTCGGGAGTGGTTCCCGCTCAAACACGTCGAGGAGGGCTCCGGAAATTGTGCCTGCGCGAAGCTCTTCAATGAGCTCGCGCTCCACAATTAGCGAGCCGCGGCCGATGTTGATCAGGAAGGCCGTGCGGCGCATCAGCCGAAGCTGCTCCCGACCGATTAGCTTGTCGGTTTCCGGAAGGTGGGGAACGGCAAGGACAACGAAGTCGGAGAGCTGCAGGAGCTCGGCGAGGCCATCTGGCGGGAAGAGCCTATCCACGACCGCGATCGGGTGCGTGAGATCGCGTTTCGAGCCAATCACCGTCATTCCGATGGTTTTGCCGCGACGGGCGATCGCGGCGCCTATCGAACCGAGACCGACGATACCGAGCGTCCGCTCCGCGAGCGGCGCGACTTCTCGCGGATGCCATTTCTTGCGAGACTGTTCCCGAATAAACCGAGGAAAGTCCCAGTGCATTATGGTCACGGCCGCGATTACGAAGTCCGCGATGATTTCGCTATGCATACCCCGAGCGTTAGTAACGATAATGTCGCCGATGCGATCGCGGATAGGTAAGACCGAGTCGATGCCCGCGTTGCTGCACTGGAACCAGCGCAACCGACGTGCCTTGGCCAGGAGATCGACAGGGAACCGGGGGCCCAGGAGAATGTCTGCCTCCGCTATATGGCGATCCAGTAACACCGCGTCCTTGGCGCTCAAGACGCGCACCTCAGGAAAGCGCTGAAGGATCAACGCAACATAGCTATCGGCGGCGGCATCATTGACAAGGACAGTGATAGCATCGCCTGCCACGGTTGTCGAGAACGTCATATCAGGTATTCCTATTCCATTCGCGCCGGCAATGATCGAGGAAAGGGATGATGAGGTAATCGGCACACGTGTAGCAAAGTAGACGGCCGCGCAGTGGAGAAGATGTCGAGATGTTGAACATCATGTCCACGATGGTCTCCTTCCTAAGCCGCGCGGACGGTCTGTTTATCGGGAGTGGGGACCGTTAACGCTGAAGCGACTACGGCAAACGCTCCGAGAGGCATCCGAAGAAAAATCTCGTTTCGACATTCGTTGCGCTCCCATTCGCCGCACCTTGATTTGTTTGCCAACCTCGAGCGCGATCCGCGATCGGACTTTTTCGGACGCGGGCCACGTAAGGCAATCGTTCGAAGCTAAATGATTCCCGCGCGTCGCTCGAGGCCGATGCAACCGGTCGGCTTTTAGGACAAGCAAGGCCGCGATATAACTACCAGTTCTAGCAGCGTGGACTGATTCATCCTCAGTGTAGGGAGCAACGATGGTTGGGAAGAGCCGCAGGAAGAGTCCCCTGCGAAGCAGCTGCTGCGCGCTCGCCCCATGGTTTGGGCCAACGCGGGAGACCTGAAGCGTTATGATCACAAAGGTCCCTCGCAAAACCGACCGCTTCTGACGGATCATCTTAGTTAGGTCGGCGATCGGAAGAAGTTGTCGGACAATATCGCGGTTAGGAAGGATGAGCAGTCGGCACGAGCGGCACATCACCGAGATATCAATTTTTAGCGACGTGGCGAACTATAGCTTCAGGTCGGTAACACTTGCAGCATGCGGCCAATTGATCCCTTTGCAGGAGGGATCCTCATAGCGGCTTCTGCGCACGAACTACCGCACGGCGCGGCCTCGATCGAGCGCTCTTAGCCAGGCTCGCAGATGGCAATTGGCTCGACCAGCATGCCAATCTCTTGATCTGCGATCCCTCCGGCGTCGGCAAGAGCTGGCTCGCCTCCGCGCTCGGCAACACGGCCTGCCTCGACAATCGCTCCGTGCTCTATCAACGCGTTCCGCGGCTGTTCAGCGATCTCGCTTAGGCGCGCGGTGACGGCCGCCATTCGCGCCTATTGCGCACGCTCGGGCGCGTCGATCTTCTGATCCTCGATTTATGTGCAGCCCGCAGTGATGTGGAGTTGAGGGCCGAAAGCCGGCGCCGGTCCGGCTTTTGACGGCCGCCAACTCCACATAATTTACCTGTAGGTCATAGCCTCTTCAGCCAATCAACGATGTTGATCGTCGCAGAAGAGACGTGTCCGGCACGAGGCGGTGCGAGGATCTCAGGGAACACCTGCATAAGCGCCTGGCGTTTGAGATCGATGTCCGCCCTTGCATAGGTCATCGTTGTGTTCAGCGACGAATGTCCGAGCCATTGACTAATGGTCGCGAAGTCGACGCCCGCCTTCAGAAGAAAGATGGCGGTCGTATGCCGCAAGGTATGGGGATGGATCCGCTTCTCCTGCAGCGTGCGG
>NZ_JAGKJK010000028.1 GCF_020329435.1 Bradyrhizobium hereditatis
ACTGCGACATCGATGGCAGCGGCTCAACCCGCACATCTGGTCTCGGTATCGGGGGCGGCACCAACTCTGCGATCATCGGCTGCGATATCAAAGGCATGGTGATCGGCATCCAGCTGTTCGGCCGCGCCGAGGTCAAGGACAACTATATCCACGACTTGGCTGACACGTCGAGCAACCCGGATGCCCGTCACTTCGATGGCATCACCTTGTTTGGTGGCCAAAACGGTTCGGTGATCGAGCACAACACGATCTCCATGCCCACCGGCGCCGGCGGCACTGCCGCCGTCTTCATCAAGACCGAGTTCGGTGCCATTGACGGTGTTCAGGTTAGAAATAACCTGATGGCCGGCGACCCGTCGTTCACACTCTATGTGGAATCCACGACGCACCCCATCACCAACGTCACGGTCGAAAACAACTACGTTGAGCGCGGGATTTACGGTTACTTCAACGTCGTGAATTCGACCCCGATTATCCGCAACAATGTCCAATGGAACAACAACACCGACGCGACGCCTTACCCAACCTCGGCGCCGACCCAGCCTTCCACACCCTCGACGCCTACCGCGCCGTCCGCACCGACGATCGCGTCGTTCTCGAACGATAGTGGGGTGACCGGCGACGGCATCACCAGCGACAACACCCTTCAGCTCCAGGGCACCGCAGCCGCCAACAGCACCGTGAAGGTGCTCGACGGTACGACCCAGATTGGGACCACCACGGCCAACAGCAGTGGCGCGTGGACCTACACGACCGCTGCGCTGTCGGACGGCAACCATAGCCTCAAGGCCACAGCCACCACGACGTCCGGCACCAGTTCGACGTCATCGGTACTTGCCGTGAAAATTGACACCGCGGCGCCGTCGGCCCCGACGATGGCGACGCCAACCAACAACGCCAATGGCGGGCTTAATCTAGCCGGTACGGCGGAAGCGAGCAGCGTCGTGAAGGTGTTCGACGGCACGACCCAGATCGGGACCGCGACGGCCAACAGCAGTGGGGCTTGGAGCTACAGCACCGGCGTCCTTGCGGCCGGTTCGCACAGCCTCACCGCAAAGGCAACGGACGCGGCAGGCAACACCAGCGCGGCATCTGCCGTGGTCACGGCCAGCACCGGCACCTCGGCTCCCACAGCTCCACCAACTTCGCCAACGCCAACTCCGGGTGAGACAGTCGAGTCGGCTGGTGCGACAAGTCTCGTTGAGAGCGGCGGCAAATATTACCTCAACAGCAGCAGCGGATCCGGCCCGACGTTGAAATATGGCGGTGCGGATTTTGTGGACGGGCAAGATGGCACCTGGACGCCGATCGGTGCGGAGAAGACGGCCACGGGCTATCAGGTTGCCTGGAAGGAGGCTAGCACCGGTCAGTACACGGCCTGGAACACCGACAACAACGGCAACTACGTTTCCCATGTCAGCGCCCTGACCGGCTCCACGTCGGGCGGCCAGGTGTCGGGTACGGACTATGGCCTTAAATTGCTAGAGACGAGCTTCCATCAGGACCTCAATGGTGACGGACAGATCGGTGCTTCCAGTCCAACTGCGCCGACTTCGTCCGTCGCTTTCACCACCATGTACAAGAACTGGAGCGATATCGTCACGATCAAAGGCGTCGCCGATGCCAACAGTCAGATCAAGCTGTACGACGGCAACGTATCGTTGGGAACGGTGAATACGGCTGCCGACGGCAGCTGGTCCTTCAAGACATCGTCGGCCGTATCCGACACGGTGCATACCTATACTGCCAAGCAGATCGATAGCACCGGTCAGGTTGTTGGTACTTCGGGTAATGCGATCCTCGGCTCGACAAGGAGCGATACACTGAACGGCACCTCCGGCGACGACCTTTTCGCTGGGAACGGAGGCGCTGACACTTTCGTCTTTGCGCCCAACTTCGGGAAGGACGTCGTCAAGGGTTTCGATGCATACGGACGGTCCCACGATGTGGTTCAGTTCAGCAAGAACGTCTTCGACAGTTTCGCGAGCGTTCTCGCCCATGCAGCGCAGGTAGGCCAAGATGTTGTCATTTCGGCTGGTGCGGACAACTCGGTGACGCTAAAGAACACCAAGCTGAGCGCCCTCGATAAGTATGACTTCCAGTTCTCGTAGTCGTTCAGCCTAAGACGAATTCGGACGCGCTTAGCCCATTTATGAGCGCGTCCGAATTATCAGCAGAAGCGTTGGTCGCGGAGGATCGCAGGAAAGGCAACAACCCTGGCTCGCGAACAGCTCGCAGGCATTGATGATCACCGACGAACCAGGTGGCGAAGGTAACGTAAGGTGATGTTTTATAGGATCTTTGAACGTTGGCGCCCCGGCCAGCAACTGTCAACGTACTCAGCCACTAGCCATCTAATACCTGACTGAAATGACCGCGCCTGCTCGATAGCGCCAGCATGGTCCGTAGTGCGCAGGTCCAGGATACCAGCCGGACCCGAAAAATGGCACGGTCAGAGGGGTAGCCCCCCGCACGCCTTCTACAAACTCGCACCGAGCGTGGCGAAGTCCGACTGATCGCCCCGGTCTTGCGCTCCAGCGGGGCGCCCCAGGATCCGCTTTGGCGATGGAAACTGCCTCGACAGCCCGATCCGCCGCTTCAATTGAGCCCGTGGAAATAGCGAGGATCGCGGTCAACAAGACCGACCAAGTGAGAATTCGATGCGCAGTCGACATTATGGTCCCTCTTGTTGGTGTGTGTCCCAAGGCTAACCTCGAGTTCGAACATGCCCTAGCCCGATCAACAGGGGAGATCCGCTCCGGTGTCCGATTCTCGCCAATTCCATGCTGAGGCTCGAGCTGCCGTGAAATGCTCCCGCTAGGTACCCTGGGCCAGCGCTTTGGCGGGAGCCGACCAGCCACTGTAGCATCGATCAAATCATCGTCCGGCTCCTGTCCGGCGGCCCCCTCATTGCAGCGCATAAAATTCTCTAAAACGTTGAACCTGCCTCCCGCCACCATCGTCTAACATTCTCGGAAATCCTTGCTGCCTAGCACACGGGGGATTCGATGGGTAATGGTGTCACAAGCGAAGCCTACAATAGAGCTCTTCAGGATTCGTTCAAAACAATAAAGCACGCCCACAAACAGCTTCGCGTTGTGACCAAGGCCAAGGCAACACAGACAGCCCTCATGTCACGTATGGAACTTTACGGGGTATTGCTTGGGGAGGTCGCAGGTATTCGCAGCAATCTAGTGGCCTATCTCGAATACACGCGCGGGGAGGGCGAAATTCCTATGCAGATGGAATGTGTTGACCGCGACCCGCGTCAAGAGGTCTCGTCGTTGTGACTATCGTCGTCTGCATGACGAGCGCTTTTGTCTATTATAAAGTCTTCCAACTTCCCTCCGGCGCTTAAGGCGGCGACCAGCCATCTCGGCTGTTTTCCGCGTCCAGACCACTTCTGCGTCGGCTGGGCGGGGTTCCAGTATTTTGGCTCTACTTTTGGATATTTGCGTCGCGGGCGGTTGGCGGGCGGTCCCTCAACGTCGCCCATCTGCTCTACGCGGTTCAATTGCGCCAGACGCCGCTCCAATTGAAGTTTTTCCGCGGTGATCTTTTCGGACAGGAGTTTGGTGAGCTGCTCATGCAAGAGCCAAAGCTCGTCAAAATCCATTGTCTCCAAATCTGTCCTGCGCATCGCGGGTCCGTTAAGGCTAACAGATTGCGGTCTTTCCGGAAGCATCCAATCCTCGAAATATCGCTGGCGGTGATGCCCATTACGTGCGAAGTTTGAATTGATAGCGTTAGGTTTTTTCAAACATTATTTGGTTGCAAATTTAATAATTTAATTTAGTTAAAAGCAAGAGCGTTATTTGGTATTTTGAACAGAGCCAATGCGCCGGGGAGGGCGGCATGCTGTTAATGAGAACAGGATTAGGGTAGGGTCGTTGCCATAGTTTTTGCGTAGGTGCCCAAATGGATCATTTTATTGGTTCGTCTCTTTGTCGCCTTCAGGATGCGGTTGATCGTTGCATAGTACCCACCGCCGCATCGAGTGACCTTAGCCAACTTAGGCAGCAGATTGAACTTCGGCAGCGTGTCCTGAAGGATATCGAAGTCATTAGATGCCGGCTGTCGCTTTTCTTTCGCCACAGAGGCACGGGGGCGCGCAGGAAGCCGCAGTACCGGCGGCGGCAACCGAGCCTTGCCGCGCGCCAGAATCCCGGCTGCCGAACCTCTCGTCTCTAGCTGCAGCTTTTGATCGAGGTGCAGTTCAAAAGTCCGCCCAGGTTGCAAGCTTCGCGCGGCCAGATTTCTGTGTCAAACCAACGCGAAGAAAGCCAGAATAATCCATTTTTCCCATGGAACTCTTGTAGCCCCCCTTGATTATTATTTAGGGGTGTGACATCGCCTTATGTTCTAAGCAGAATCAAGAGCGGCGGCATGGCTCCAAAGAAGATCGATTTCGAGTCCTGGTCTCTGGATGAGCTTTGGGCGCTTCACGGAGAGATCAGCGGAATTTTATCAGCGCGGATCAGGGCCGAGAAAGGCGAACTTGAGAAGCGCTTGGCCGTGCTTAGCCGTGGCACAATCATCGCGGATGATTTGGGGGATTTGCAACCGAACGGCAAGCCCCGCCGCAAGTATCCCCGGGTTTTGCCAAAATACCGGAATCCTCAGACCTCCGAAACCTGGTCGGGCCGCGGCAAGCGGCCGAGGTGGCTGGTTGCAGCAGTCAAGTCGGGACGCAAGATTGAAGAGTTCCGGATTAGCGAGACTGGTACGAAGGTTCGTCAGCGAGCGTGAACTGACCGAGCGGGTATTATTAACCACGAAATCAATAATTAAGGGTGGAGCCGGCGAACTGAGATAACCTGCCGTCAGAAATTAGATGTGCGGCAGAGGCAAGCGGTGACCAATCGGGATTGGGCAGAAATCGAAAATGAGCTGAACGGGCTAGTGCCCGGCCTTCCGCAAGGCGAGAAGACAACGTCGCGAAATCACAACGTTCGCCGGACGATCCAAACGGACGAACGGGCGCTCTTGGCGCACATCGCTGATGCTCTGGTTCAAGAGCAGCAATACTAATTCCTAAATTCGGGCTCGAATTGGCACCGCGCCGGTTACGCTCACCCTGCGACGTGCCGCTTCACTGAGGGGCACGACTATCGACGTCCATTCTGGCGTCTAATAGGCGTTGCGAGCGCGAAGTACCTCAATTGGCGTCTGGATCAGGATAACCAAATCCAGCCGAACGCTCCAATTGTCGATATACCAAAGATCGTACTCTACCCGTCGTTCAATAGAGGCGGTGGTGGGTGTGGGTCCTCGGCACCCGTGTATTTGCGCCCACCCTGTTAACCCGGGCTTCACACGCCGCCGGAAGGCGTAATTGCGGACAACCTTATCAAACTGGCTATCCTGCGAGATGGCGTGCGGGCGCGGTCCGACAAGCGACATACTTCCGTCGATCACGTTGAGCAACTGCGGCAGTTCGTCGATGCTTGTGCGACGCAACCATTTTCCAATGCGGGTGACACGGCTGTCGACCGCTCGCGCCTGGACGACCGACGGCCCGTCCTCCAAGACGCGCATAGTGCGGAATTTGTAGATCGAGAAGCTCCGACCGTTGAAGCCACAGCGTTGCTGTCTGAAAAGGACCGGACCAGATGAATCCAGCTTGATCGCTATGACAACTACAGCAAACAGGGGCGACAGAATAAGCAAGGCAAGGCCGGCGCCGATCAAATCCATGAACCGCTTGATGGCGCGCTCGAGAAACGTAAGCGGCCCTCGCTGAATTTCCACGCATAGGGCGCTACCGAGGTCCCGGGTGGGCCGCCGGAACATCTCCGAAAGCGCTCCGACAGGAACAAAGGCGACCGGAGTCGGCAGAACTCGCAGTTCGGCGACAAATGCGCGTAATTCTCCCCATCGGTTGGGATCCGCCTCGACGATGATCTCCTCGACATTGGAGCCACGCGCATTCTCTATGACGCGGGCGCTGAGCCGCTTGCGGTGATCAGAGCCGGAACGGGGCGGAGGCAAGCTGAAATGTTTGGTCACACAAAAACCGAGCATGGTCAGCGCAGGCACCAGTCCCACATCACTAGATTGTGGTTGGTCCGAAATCAGAATGATATTGCCGCCGGCGAACTTTCTTCCGCTGAGGCCCCTCATGAGCAAGCTCTTCATGAGAGCTCGTCCGACAAAAAGCAATGCAAGACTCGTAAGCGCAAAGGCTATTCCGGCGCCGCGAGAGAAATCCTCACCGAAGTTGAGCAACCCGGCCGCAGCGGCGAGAAGGATAAATGCATATAGCAAAGCGCCGCAAACGGCGCGGATCTGATTGCGCAGGACCAGCAGTTCGCTTGGCCTATACATACCCCGCATCTTCAGCAACGACACAAACATCGCCGATACGACGATGGCCGAGCCGATCGCGTTTGCGAGGTCTGCCGCTGCCCAACTACTGTAGATCCGGCACAAGAAGACCGAGATGACGCTTGCGAGAACAATGATGGCAAGATCGGCGCAGATCGCAACCAACTCGATTGACCTATAGCGAATCGGCCATTTCCGTTGGGCACCCAACGGATAGCTGTATTCTTCGAGGGCAATTTCCTCGTGGAGGCCGGCTGCAATATGTCGGTTAATAAAGTTCATGCCAGAACCAGTGTCGTTCGAGGCTTTTGCAATCAGGATTAATTTATTATTAACGCTTTAAATAAATCAAGCAAAAACGGCGATGAATTAAATGAGTCGGATTATTTTTTGCGGTGGATTATCTCAGCGCCAGAACAGGCACATAGCTACAGATCAATGCAGTAGGCTCGCTCACCGGCCTAAACGCGTCAATTGGCTGCAAAAGGCTTTATTCGGCGTTGGCTCATGCCCGGGACCAATTGTGCAACGAGACGATGGGCCTCTTTGAGGTCGGCCTCGCCGAGCCGCTCGGGCCCTTTAAGACGCGACAAGTCGCAGAGGCGGTTGCTTTCAAAGCAACCGGAGACCCGCCGACAAAAGACGACGCCCCGCCGCGGGAACGGCAGGGCGCGATCGTTTGGTCTGGGATGCTTCAGCCTTCACAAGATACGTTAACGTATCGGTCTGACAAGCACGGTGCTGCAATGAGCGGCGCCGGCATGAAATGGGCGCGCGCGGACAAGCGCAAACCCACGCAACCCGCTAACACCCGCTTCCCTCGAGACAGGCTCGGGAAGGCGGCCAAGGCCGCTTGGCTCGCATGGAAGGTGTCCCTGACGCCTCAGCAGAAGCGCCAGCTCAGAGGAGTAGATTCGTCAGCGTCACAGCATTGACCGAACAAACACGCGTTGGGTCGGCCGTGGCCACCTTCTGGTGCTCGGTGGTCCCACCCCAGCACACATCGTCCCGGTCAATTGTCGCCAGCGACGGGTTTTGATCCCGCCAGACGTGGCCAGTCGGAGCCATGGCACCATGGTGAATACAAGGTTCAAGCGCAGGCTCGCGCATTCGGGAAAATTGGCAATTCGGTAAGGAACCCGGACCACCATGACGCGTTGTTTGTCGCCGATAGGAGGTATCATAGGATGGCAGAGCCGGCCGTTAATCTCGATCATTTCTTACGCTTGCCAGCCCTCGCGCAGTCGTTGCGTCGCGAGTATCTAAACGCCAAGCCTTGGCCCCATATCGTGCTCGAAGGTATTTTTCCAGAAGAGCTATTGGATTCCGTTGCTGCCGAGTGCGCGAGCCTTGATCCAGCGCGTCTCATCGTGAGCAACGACTATCGTCAGATCAAGCAGGAAGCGTGGGACGGCCTCGGCCCGGCCACCACGCGTTTCCTCGATCTAGTCGAAGGTGAAACCTTCCTCGAATTTATTTCTACCGTAACCGGCGTCGCCGACCTTCTGACTGATCCCACGCACAGATATGCCGGAGCGCACCGGACACCTCCCGGTGGCTTCACCAAAATCCATCAAGATTTCGAAGTGCACCCAACCTCGGGCCTGTTTCACCGGGTCAACCTGCTCGTTTATGTCAACCGCGACTGGGCCGATTCCTACGGCGGTAGCCTTGAATTATGGCCACCAGATATGTCGGCCATCGGGCGTCGGATTTTTCCGCGATTTAACACGATGGTGTTATGGGAAACTCACGGCGCGACACTGCACGGCCTGCCTGACCCCGTTAAGTGCCCCTCGGATCGGATGCGCCTTTCGGTTGCCTGCTATTACTACACGAAAGCACCCCGTGTTGCGGCTCCAGGCGAGCGGCGCGTTCGCTACTGGGCAGCCCGTCCAGGCGAGGATCGCGCAATTGAGCGCCTCAACTGGCGGGACCGCTTGCGCGAACTGACGCCCGAGCCTCTGCGCAATCTCGTGCGAACGACGCGCGACAGCATTTTCCGACGGGCTTCGCCGCCAAGCTAAAGCGATCCTTCGCCCATGCGCGAACTGGGAGAGCCAAAGATTCACCCGAAGTTCGCTACGAGGCGAGGACACCCCGGAAATCGAACGTCTCGGACGTTAGGAACGCGGAGGAGGGAAGTGGGTTGATCCGCGTCGCATCCCTCGCTGCGACACCTCAGCCCGAGAAGAACGGCCTAGAACCTGCCGCGCTAGGCCCTTTCTCGCGTTCAGGGGCCCGTCGGCCGGTTCAATACAACAGCGATGTCTGCCCTTGCGTAGTTGGTAAGGGTCCTAACTAAGATCGGGCCTGAAGCCCGCCGGCATTGCAGGGACGTCCTCAGGATCGGCCGGATTTCTATTGCAGCCCGGGCAAGGTGCGCCGGCGCCACGGCAGCCACACGCCCGTTCACCCAAGAATGGCCGATCGAGGTGATTTTCACAAACCCACCGAGTGTTGTCGGACTGAGGACAGTACCGCATCGAATTCCGCCCGCTAGTAAAGGAAACCAATGTCGGCGCAGTAGTTGGCGTTCCGACATGGTCGACAGCTGCACGGCTACTTTTGGTGTAGCGAGGGTGGGCTGCCGGGTGCTGGATTTCGGCGTGGGCCTTTGGGTGAAGGGCTGGCCTCCAGGGCCTCAGCTTCACGCCACGAAACTGAGGCCCCTGGTGCGAGGCAAATGCGCCTGCCGGTCAATTTCGGGGGCTGGGCTGCGGCGCGGGCGAAGCTTGTGATGTTGCGGGCTGCTGGGGTGTGCTTGTAGGCTGCTGTTGAGGTGTGGCGACAAGCTGCTGATCGCCGCCACCATGGGGCACGCAGGTGCCAATGTTGCTCAGCAGCCGTTTGGCCTGCAATTCGCGAGCTCTGGCGTAATCTCGCCGCCGGTCGAATTTGATCGCAGCTCCCCGGTCCCAAGCGTCAAACGCATCAGCATAGTGCTGGCGCATCTGCTCTTCGGCAGCGAGACAATCGGCAAACTTATCAAACACCAGGTCAGTATTGACCGGCATGACGCCGCCTACCAAGACCACAAGCATCCATTTCATAGTTTCCCGCCTATATGTTGCTCCCCCTACTTTGAGAACGTGCGCTAAGTTCCAGCTAAACCATCGACAGTTAGGAACGCGCGTGAGGGAAAGTGGGTTGATCCGCGTCGCATCTTCCCCCCTGGTGCGACACTCAGCACGAGAGGGTCTCGGCGCCGCCGCCGGGACCCTTTGCTATGAACAGTAAAAAGATGCAGATCGCGCCAGCCGAAAGAGCCAGCGTAGCGGCAAGAGTAACGGCATAACTCCGATCGATTCGCGCGCCATTGAAATAGAGTGGAGATGGGGTCTGGTAATCATGTTGATATGGATCAATTGGCGAAGGGCGAGGCCCATGATCTAGCAGCCTCAGCGCGCCGCCTGCACGGCGCTCGGTTGTTCGCCCTGGATCGCGCCTGTGCTGGCCAACCATTCTCGACCCTTTGCCAAAAGCCGGTAGCAAGCAGCTATGTCGGCGTATCGTTTCTTTAGCGGCCTGATCGATGTCTCAGCCAGCGCTTCGAATTCGGCGGCTCTCTCCAGATATTCCGCGACGCTGCGCACCTTACCCTCCTCATGTCGGAAGTCGCAGACCAGGCGACTTCAGCCACTCGTCTAGGTGCGCTGCGGTTTCGGTTTGGCGGGCACGTCTCAGGAACTGTTCCTGAGCGGTGCCGGGAGGAAGTGCCCGAGCCGCTTCTCTGTGGCGCTGAACTTCTTCCGCTAGCCGTTCTTCAAAACTTTTCTCGTGCTGGATGCGGCGACGCCTCTCATTTGCTCGAGCTAGCGGTAATCTGGTTGACCGTTGGCCGCTTGTTTCGCGTGCTGGCGGTTGAAATGGGCGGCCCCGACGGCTCCTCAGCCCCTGCTGCTGGGGCCGCTTTTTGCATTGGCTAGCTACGCAAAGTCGCTCGCCGCAGCGCTCTGCGGGCCCGCCCAGGATGATAGCTTTCCATCAAGCTAGATAATGGTCCACCAGTAAACATTGCCAGAAGTTCCCGGTCTCCTATAGAATGAGCGATTACTTTCATGATTCGCGGGGGGCGCGTCATGGTGGCTGACTGGGAGTCAATGTCGATCAGTGAGCTGTTCGAACTGCACCAACAGATGCAGTCAGTACTTCGCGACAAACTGATCGCTAAAAAAGAGTTGCTAGAAGATCGCTTGCTTAGGCTTAACCCGCCGTCGGATATTGTCCTCGGGAAAGATCGGCGGTCTTAGTTGGCAATCTAGTCCTCGACCTTTCGCGATACGCTCGCTTCGCTCGAAAAGGTGCTTCTTTTTGTCGAACCAGCTCCTGCAGATTTGCAAGTTCCTCAAGGCTTCCAACTAGATCAGCGTTATCTTTCTCTAATTGATAAAAGCGGTCGCTTGCACTTTGGAGTGTCGCCTTCATCACAGCCTCCCTACCGTACACCGTGCAGCAACCCTCGATATTATCGAGTGGCTAGGTGGAAGTCGGTGCGAAAGCTTACAAAGCCTGCTCATAAAACGGGACTACCGCGGCGTGCTGAGAAGTTCCTGTTACCTGTTTTTCCCGACGTGGCTCCTTCGTGGATCTTTTTGGAGATCCTGGAACGTACACTAGGTGCCCATGCGGGAGAGTCTCAACGGCGCCCTTAGACCTTGCCACGCATCTCGAAATGAGAAACGGCCCCAGCCTGCTCGAAGACTGGGGCCGTCTTCCGGGTTAGGGCTTGGGGGCAGGTCCCGGAAGCCGAGGTCTTTCTCAAACGTATTGTCGCGACCCTCGCACGTCTGCCCGGTAAGCGACGCTCTTGGGACACTTCCCGGCGGACACGCTAAGAGCCCCGCCTGTTTACGCGGCGGGCTTACAACGACCCCAGCACCTGCCAGATGATTGCCAGCACCAGTATCACCAGCATGGCTAGGCGGTCCTGCGGCCAATCCGGTTCATTCGATTACCGGATACTCGAAGACAACGCCTTCAGGATCGTTTGTCTCTAGCCAGGTTTCCGCGGCGTCGGCATTCGCGAAGATCTTGAGGTGATCAGGGTCCCCGACCGCTTGCTCGTATCGACGTGGACGAAAACGGTCATTGGTCTCTTCAGCTTGCGCTTGCCCAATGATGACCTTTGCGCTCGGGATTAAAGTCCCGTTCGATGTGACGATTCAACGCCCGCATGATGCCGATCCGGGCGAGCATCGTCGGGCCGCCATGCTCTGCAACGAGAATTAGCGCCTCCGTGACCGCTTGCCATTCCGGCGCGGGAGTGCTCGGCTTTCGGCAGCTTCGTGATTTAGCTGGCGGCATCCCCAACGTGAGGAGCCGGCAGCCATTTGGAAGCGGGATTGGATCCTCAAACGAGGCGGACCCGGGCAATAAGATCTACTCGGGCAATGATCTTGGGTGTTCCGTCCCATGACACCCTATCCCTCGCGGAGCCGCCTTCGAGTGTGCAATTGTGCGCCTTGCGGAGTTTTGCACATGGCGTGATCCACGTGGCAGCTCGTGGCGGGCGCCTGGTAGGGCGGCGCCGGTGCCGTCGCAAGGCTATGGGCGACTGGGATGATTGTTGATGCGCAGCCAGAAAGGCGGCGGATCGCGGCGATCGACTGCCGACCTTTGCCGGGGTCCAGATTCCCAGCCGCATCGGTGCTCTGATTCCGGCCGGAGGTGACCGACTAAAAGCGTGATGCTTCTTAGAATCGTGGTCGATCATGATCCGGAAGGCCGCTACGCACTATTCCGGATCATGCTTAGGGGGTCGCAGTCGTAATCGGCGGCGGCGTTGTGATAATCGTCGTCGTTCCGGTGCCCGAAGCAGCTGCTTTGAGGGCAAAGAAGTTGGTTGCGTAGATGATCGGGTCGTTTACGGTCGCCATGATGGTTCTCAGGAAGACCAGGAACTTGGTGGTTTCCACGCTAACCGAGTTAGATGTGTAGATGACGTCCTTGTTACGCATCTGGAATGACTGGGCCAGGAAATAGCCCGATGGATCCCGAAGGTTTACGTGAAAAATGATCGGAATGATGTCGCCCTGAAATGGCCTGACGTCGACGCCGATCTCTTTGGCAACGGCCCGCGTTTCACCGCGGTAGAGATACACCGCCGCAGGATCGGCTTGAGCGTCGTTCAGTCCACCTTGTTTTCCGATTGCTTCGGCCAGCGACAGGCGCCACGCGTCGAACTTGAATTGGCCTTGCGTTCCACCGGCGCCAAACGCGACGAAGGTCTGCGGCATATTGAATAGGTAGATGACATCGTTGGGGAGCACATAAATGTCATTGGCGGGCTCATACATCAGCGCGCCAAATGGCACGCTGGCACGATGCCCCATCCGTTTGAGTGAGACCCAAGTGTCGTATCCTTGCGCGGATGGGCCGCCTGCACGTGCGATCGCATCAAGGACGCGTTCGCCAGAGGGGCTGGCTGGAAAACGACCGGCGGTTCGCACGTCCCCTAGGACGGTGATCAAGGAAGTGTTTTGCGTCGCGAGATTGACCACGACTTGCGGTTCAAGGGCGCGAGCCTTGAGTTTGTCCGTGATCTCGTTGCTGATCTCGAAGGGCGTGCGGCCCTTGGCCCGAATAGAACCCGCGTATGGAACCGAGATATTGCCTTGTTCGTCGACCGCTTGGTTGGGAATGGTGACAAAGTTGCCAGCGCGGACACCTGCTTCGGACGTGAAAAGACCGCCGGCTGCGGCCTCAAAAATAGTGACACTGACAATGTCGCCGATCCCAAAGCGAAATGCCTTCGGCGGGGTTTGAGCGGCAAACGCCGTGGATAGCCTGGGTATGTGTTGGCCAAGAATGTTGACGACTTCCGGGGTCAGCTTGACCAGCGCATAGGGGAGGGCGGCCGGCTCGCTGCCTTCCTTGGCCCTCTGCACGTCTGCGCCCAAGGGGCCGCTACCAGGCGTGATGATACATCCGGCACAGAACAGGGTCATAATGCCGACCGCGATTCTCGCCCCGATTTGCAGCGTCCGGATCAGAACCGTTCCCCCAACTATCAACTGAGACCAATGGCGGCACGTTGGCACTGCCTGGCGAATCGAACCAGCCCGTTCGTCTATCTAACTGAAAAGCAGTCCCCGTGTGTTGCGGGCCTGCAACAGTTGCGGGCCGGCGCAAACAACTAATGATCACCGATATAGAATAACAAATCCCTGCTTAGCCGGAATTGGATATGCCGTAGCGGGCGCAGTGGTCCTCACTGTAGTAATCGCGCAAATAGCTGTCGTAGCGAGCCATTGCCTTGATGTCGGTCTTGTTGAGGACAGTGCCGATCAAGCTATCGTGGATGGTAGGGGCGGTGTGCAGGGCGTGCTTGACGACGTCGATCTTTGTCTGTCCCCATTCGACAACAAGGATAAAGTGGTCGACGAGCTGTGTTGTGGCGCGAACATCGACCAATGGTGTCAGGGGGGGAAGATCGACGATGACGTAGTCATAACTCGCCCGTAACCGGTCGAAGAGCTTGTGCATTGAGTCCGTCGAAAGGAGTTCGCTGCTGTGCAGCAGGTCGTTCCGACGAACGGCCGGCAAGAATGCCAGGTTCGTCGTTGGGTCCCGCCAAACTGTCTCTTCTATCGACTGGCTGCCATTGGTGACCTCGATTATGCCGGCGGCTGCATTTGGTGCGAGACTGGAGGACAGTGAAGGATTCCTCAGGTCGCAGTCGACGATGATGACGCTTTTGCCACCGTGCCCAACGAGCTGCGCCAGGGAAGCTGCAATCGTGGTCTTGCCTTCATTGGGCAAAGCTGAGGTGATGCCAATAACCTGATTCGAGGTCTTGGTCGCATTGAGATCGATTGCCAGCTTGATCGAACGTATCGCCTCGGCGAACCTCGATAGCGGTCTGTCGATGACGGCACGGTGGATAGCAGAATCCCTCGAAATGGTTCGCTGGCCCAGATCCCCCTCGCTCGAACGCGATTTGGCTCTGCGCATCGGTGTCTGCGGCACGACGAGCTCCGGCACCAACGCGAGGCATGGCAGTCCCAGTTCGGCTTCGATCTGCGCGGAGGTGCGAAAGACGCGATCCATTAGCTCTCGGAACAAGCCCAGCATGATCCCGAAGCCGATGCCGCCAATCAAGCCCAGCGCGAGAATTACCCTGCTTTTCGGTTTGCTCTTGCTCAGCGGCGGCGACGCAGGCTGGACTACCCTTGTCTCGGAGATGGGAAAACTCTCCTGTTGCTTGGAGCCGATGTAGCGCTGCTGGAACATGTCAGACAGGCTGCGCAAACCCTTCGCACGATTTTCCAGCTCCCGTATGGTCAGTTCAGCCGCATTCGTTGTGCGCGATTGGGCCACCGCTTCGGCCAGCTGCTTCTCGATCTGTTGCTGTCGCTGCTTAGCAACTTCGAGGTCATTTCGGGTGTTTTCGGCAAGTCTTCTGACCTCATCGAAAATCGAAGAGCGTAGATCGCGCATACGATTGCGGAGAGTGGCAACAGCCTGATGGTTAGGTCCGAATCTGGCCGAATACTCGCTTTCGCGTCTCGTCAGTTCAAGATACTGCTGTCGGAGGCCGTTTATGATCGGATTGCTGGTGACGTCGGAGCCAACAGCATCCAGGGTGCCCATCGAAGACAAATTAGCTGGGTTGCTGCGCAATATAGCGTCGTACTGATTTAACCTCGCTGAGGCTTCGGTCAGCTGCGCGCGAGCCGCCATCAGCCGATTGTTGAGCTCTGTGACCTGCTGCTCGTCGATCGACTTTCCTTCCGGGGACACGATGTTGTTCTGAGACTTGTATTGATTAACAGCGCGCTCAGCATTGAGCGCCTGGTCGCCAAGATCGCGCAGCCTGTCCTGAAGCCAGCTGGTTGCACTTCGATTGGCCTCGAATTTCGCATTCAGTTGTTCCGTGATGTATGCGCCTGCTACTGCGTTTGCGATTTCCGCGGCTCGTTCGGGGTTGCTCGAACTGAAGCTGATCTCCAGAATGCTGCTCATGCCGATCCGGTTTGCTGAGAGCCGGTCCTGGAATGCCGTGATGGCATCGGACAGTCCTGCCGGAGTGCCAGCTTTGGATTGCTCCGGCAGGGTCGAGTTCCACGTCGATGCCGCGCGCCATAATGAAGACAGTGACGGTCCGGAACCGCTGAAATCGGGGTCATTGACGAGGTTAAGCTGAGTGATCACTGAGGTTGCCAGCGCGCTCGACTTGAGCAGCTGGATTTGGGTCTCGATCTGGTTGTGGTCGAAGGCTGGCTCCGAAAGTATCGACTGCTGCTGTACGAACTGCGCCCTGGGGTTTGCCAGAAGGACCTGCACACGCGCAGTATAGGTGGGTGGGGTGATCCGTAGGTAGATTATGCATGATGTTAATGCGAACACCGCAGTAAGGATGATCACAAGGTATTGGCGTCGCAGCAGCCCGAGTGCGAAATTAATAAGCTCGCTTATACCGCCCCCAGATCCGGCATCGTCGCTGTACGCCGGGCCGGTCTGAGGATTGCGGGTCTGCTCGGCGTTTAACATGTTGGTTTGAAGCATTTTGGTGCTCGCTGCGCGGCCTGTGATCGCCGTCCGACGGCCGCAACAGTGATCGTGTTGGGCCAGATTTGACGCCTCCGGTCGAGGATGGAGGCATTTAAATATAACAGGGGAAAAATCTGTTGTCCAAATTAAATGATAGTAGTTAATTTTCCGAGGCGCCCTCAAAGCGCGGCAGTCAAGAGGTGGCTAGTTGGCATGACCATCCGCCGCGGCCCCTACCGCTACAACGTCAGGCTGGGAGATAATCTTCGGGCTGCGAGGTGCCTCCTATTGGTTCTGCGGTAACGCGAGGAGGAGTTTTAATCGCGCGATAGACTCGCCTTTTTCCGGGCAGCCGATTTTTTTCGAGAATGCGATTGTTTTGAACGGGCAAGCAGCCTCTCGAGTTCTTCTCGGAGGCGAAGAATTTCCTCGTAGCGGACTGTCAGGTCGTCTTTCATGGGGGGCCTGGTGCGCTTTGGCATGCCGCAACTTAGCGAGCGCGCAACCACCTGCAACAAAACTCCGGGATTAAGCTTGATAGGCGCTCAAGGGGTTAATTCCGGAACTGACACTGCCGCTGAGAAGTCAATCCCGCTTCCCGAGGGGAGCGATTGTCCCCTGCAGGGCGATTGTGACCAAGGCTATGAGCACGTGGAAGCACCGGCGACCAGTTCCGTCCGAGCCTGCAGGTTTGGAGCGGATTTCTAAAACAGGCCCAGGATGATCGTCTCTGGTTTTCAGGCGGGGGCTTGGCAGCGCCGACAATGTCGCGAGCGTTTTGAAGTAGTCGAAACAGGAACAGGTTCTTCTCATTTAATTTGAGAATCGAATTGACGTGCTTATTAAATGCAGATTAAATGTGTCATTATTTTCGTCGGCCGTTTTGGTTTCTGGTTGTCATGCTGCCGATTCAACCGCTTGCCAATTTTCGTTCCGGTTCAGCCGTGCACGCGGGCGGCTGTGCTTGCGGCGGTTCGAGTCTGTGTCCGACCGACGTCAATTAAGACGAGCTACGGCGTTGATCTTCAAGCCATAATTGGCAGCATAGGAGTGACGGAAATGGACACGGAAATCTTTACGGACGGCATAGGTGAAATCACTGTCGGCGGCTCGATCGTACGCGTCGACCTGTTCAGTCTTTCACCGACGGAACGGGACGCCAACAACGCGCCGAAACGGGTGTTCCGTCAAAGGCTGATCTTCTCGGTGGAGTCGTTCGCGAACTCAGTTGAGGTGATGCAAAAGGCACTTCAGGGCCTGGTCGATGCTGGCGCAGTTCGGCGCACCGATCCGTCACACGCTGCTTCACCTGCCGGCCAACCCACCCCCAACAGCCCGCGGTCGCCGAATGTCTCAAGCAATTTCCGCTGAAATCGGCGATTCCGCTGCGGCGGGAACGCCCATTTTGACATCGAAAGGTGCGCATCCGCAAACCGCACTAGACTGTCTCGCCAGGATGGCGGTTCACCACGGCATCGATTTACCAGTCGAGCGCCTGCGACACGCCTATGCCGTCGACGGTGCTCCGACTTCAGTGGACCTCGTGCTGCGAATGGCGAAGGAGGCGGGCCTGCGCGCGCAGGCCGCGCAGCTTGATTGGGGCGTTCTCTTGCGAATGGGGCAGGCATATCCGGTTATGCTCCGTCTCTCGAACGGCAATTGGGTCGTCGTTCTTCGCGCTGCGGAGATGTCTGATGGCACTGCGGCAGTTGTTGTTTTTGACCCGCTTGCCGAGCGTCAGAATGAGCCGCTCGTCGTTGGCCAAGACCAATTTTGCGCGCGATGGCGGGGAGATGCCATTCTGATAAAGCGCGAAAACATGCTATCGGATGGCCGAAAGAAATTTGGGCTTCGCTGGTTCGTCCCCGAACTGCTGCGTCAGTGGCGGCTGCTCACCGATGTCGCCATTTGTGCCGTGCTGCTTTACGCACTCGGTCTCGCGCTTCCCATCTTTTTTCAGCTGGTCATCGACAAAGTCCTGGTGCATGAGAGCTTCACCACGCTTTACGTGTTGGCGGCCGGCGCCGCCGCTGCGCTGGCTTTCGATGCGATATTCGGGTTCCTGCGCCGCTACCTGCTGCTCTATGCGACGAACAAAGTCGATATCCGCATAGCGACCAAGACATTCGGCCATCTGCTCGGCCTGCCTGTAACGTTCTTCGAGCACATTTCGGCCGGCGTTCTCGTGAAGCATATGCAGCAGGCTGGGCGAATTCGTGAATTCCTGACGGGCCGGCTCTTTCTGACAACGCTCGACGCGCTGTCGCTATTGGTTTTCATTCCGGTACTGGCGCTTTACAGCTTGAAGCTGACCTCTGTCGTTCTGGCGTTCACGGCTGTCAGCGGTCTCGTTGTCGCCTTGTTGATGGGACCATTCCGCCGGCGACTGTATGACTTGTACCAAGCGGAGGGTGCGCGGCAGGCGCTGCTGGTCGAGACCGTACACGGCATGCGCACCGTGAAGTCACTGGCCATGGAGCCATTGCAGGGCAAGACTTGGGACGACCGCTGTGCACAAGCGGTGACCATGCGTTTCGGAGTCGAGAAGATTTCAGCGGCCGCCCAGGCAGTCACCGGATTTCTCGAGAAGATGATGACGCTTGGGATCATTGGCCTGGGTGCGCTCGACGTCTTTAGCGGCGAACTGACCATCGGCGCCCTGGTAGCCTTCAATATGCTAGCGGGGCGGGTTTCCGGGCCGCTGGTTCAAATGGTCACCATGGTTCACGAATATCAGGAAGTCGCCTTGGCCGTTAAAATGCTAGGCGAGGTGATGAACCAAAAGCCGGAAAGGGACGGCAACCGCGACGGATTGCGGCCGGATCTGACCGGGAAAATTGAGTTTGAGAACGTCTCCTTTCGCTACGGTGCGGAAGGTGCGCCGGCGCTGAATGACGTGTCGTTTTCGATTGCGCCTGGATCGGTATTCGGAATAGTCGGCCGAAGCGGTTCGGGCAAGACAACGCTCACGCGCCTGATTGCTGGAATGTATCCGGTGCAGCAGGGCTTGCTGCGGATCGACGGCTACGATTCCCGGGAGCTCGAGCTCGAGCATCTGCGCCGGAACCTCGGCGTAGTTCTGCAGGATAGTTTTCTGTTTCGAGGTACGGTTCGGGACAACATAGCCTGCGTGAAGCGCGATGCGACGTTTGCCGAAGTAGTAAGGGCCGCGCAACTCGCCGGCGCCGACGAATTCATCGAGCGCTTGCCGCGTGGCTTCGATACGATGATTGAAGAGAACGGTTCGAACCTGTCGGGCGGTCAGAAGCAACGTCTTGCGATCGCCCGGGCACTCATCACCGACCCCCGTATTCTCATTCTCGATGAGGCAACCAGTGCGCTGGATTCCGAGAGCGAAATGATCATCCGCCGCAACTTACGGCGGATCGCCGAAGGGCGGACCGTTATCGTCGTTTCCCACCGACTGTCGATGCTCGCGGACGCCAACGAGATCCTGGTGATCGACCGCGGTCAGATCGTTGACGTGGATCGTCACGATCGTTTGCTTTCGAAGTGCACCATCTACCGGCATCTCTGGACCCAGCAGACGAAGCAAATCGCATGAAGACGGAGAAACCGCGAGCCATCGCGAAGACGGATAAGTTGGCGCAGCCCCGAAAGGTTGAGCGGCGTCGGGGAAGGCTGTTCAGGGCCTCCCGGCAACCGCGCCTGATCGCCGAATTTCAGTCCGATGCAATCGAAGTAGAGGAACGGTCGCCGCCGCGTTTCGCACGGCTAACGCTCTATTGCATCCTTGCACTGATCGTAGCTGCGGTTACCTGGGCCACGGTGTCACAGGTCGACATGATTGTAACTGCCCAAGGCAAGCTGGTTACCATGCGCCCGAACCTCGTGGTGCAGCCGCTGGAGACCTCGGTTATCCGGGACATTCACGTCAAGGCCGGCGATCGGGTAAACCGCGGTGACCTGCTGGCGACGCTCGATCCGACGTTCTCGCAGGCGGACCACGACCAGTTGCGAAACAGAGTTGCCGGTTTCGATGCGTCGATTGCTCGTCTAAGAGCTGAGTTGGCTGGCACCGATTATATCGTAACTGACCTCGGTGACGCCGATGCCGTTTTGCAGCGAAAGATGTTTCTTCAAAGGAAGTCGGCTCGCGACGCGCAGATGCAGAATTTTGATGCGCAGATCGCTTCCGCTCAGGCCAATCTGAAAACAGCGCAGAACGAAGAAGCGGTCCTGGTGCAGCGGCTTGATAACATGCAGTCGATCGAGTCAATGCGCAGCACGTTGATGGCCAAGGAAGTTGGATCAAAGCTGAACTTCCTGCTTTCCCGCGATGCCCGCCTCGAAGTCGAGAGCAATCTGGCTCGTGTACGCGGCAATATTGCCGATTACACGCATCGGGTGGACAAAGCACGAGCCGATCAGAAAGTGTTCGCCGAGGATTTTCGCCGCACGGCGTACCAGGACCTTGTCGAGACGCTGACAAAGCGAGACAGCGCAGCGGAAGAGTTGAAGAAAGTCGAACTGCGCCGACAACTGATTGTGTTAAGGGCCCCGGCAGACTCTATCGTGCTCGAGATCGCCAGCCGTACGATCGGTTCGGTCGTGCGCGAGGCGGAAACGCTTTTTGTGCTTGTCCCGCGGGATGTACCGCTTCAGGCGGAGGTCAACGTCGAGGGCAAGGATGTCGGGCAAATATCAGTAGGCCAGGCGGTGCGGATCAAGTTCGAGCCTTTCCCCTTCCAGAAATACGGGACGGGAACAGGAACGGTCCGCGTCATCAGCCAGGACTCATTTGCGCCAGATCCTAAAGCCGAAGCTGCGCGTCGCACGACAGTTCCCTATTATCGCGTACTGATCGATTTGTCCGACGTGCAACTTCGGCTGCCCTCCGCCCGTACGCAGTTGATCCCAGGCATGGCCGTTACGGCCGAAATGAAAGTCGGGCAACGGAGCGTGATATCGTATTTCCTCTATCCGCTACTTCGCGGGTTGGACGAAAGCATCCGGGAGTATTGATCGAGCGTCTGTGTTCGGTCCCGAAGTGTTCGTTCAATATCTGCCGAAGCTTCCTGAAACTCTAGACTAGTTTCTGTCGCGAAAGTCAAAAGACGGTGGAATCCGGCATTTTTCGGCGGCAAGTGTTGCTTGCCGTCGAACCATCAACGACGATCAGGTTGCTGCCGTGATCGAACGGACGTTGCGCACGACGCCGGTCGACGCGACGCACTGGTCGATCCGCTCGATGGCTGCGGACACTGGCTTTTCCCACACCACGATCCGCCGAATGTGGGCGGCGTTCGGCTTGCAGCCGCACCACCGAAGCCAGACATTCAGGTGGTCGAGCGATCCGCTGTTAGGTACGTACCGTCGGCCTTTGCGGCCGAGGCGGTTAAGCGCATCGATGTCCTGTTCGCCATCGAACGTGAGATCAACGCTCTTGCGCCGCAGAAGCGTTTGCGCGTGCGGCACGAGCTTGGGCGTCCTCTGATCGTCGAGCTGGAGGCCTGGCTGCGTGAACAGCGCGCCAAGCTCTCCAGGAGCAACGACACGGCCAAGGCGATAAACTACAGCCTCAACCGCTGGGATGCCTTCACACGCTTCCTTGACGACGGACGGCTTTGCATGTCGAACAGCGCCGCCGAACGCGAGCTACGGGCCGTCGCCGTGGGAAGAAGAAATTGGACCTTAGCCGGCTCCGATGAGGGCGGCCGGCGCGCCGCTGCGATCTATAGCCTAATCGCCACCGCCAAGCTCAACGACATCGATCCAGAGGCTTGGTTCGCCGACGTGCTGGCCCGCCTGCCAGATCATCCCGCCAAGCGCATCCACGAACTCCTGCCTGGAACTGGCGCCCCCAGAATGTCGCTCACGCCGCCTGAGCGCAATCAGCTATCCGTCCAAGGCGACCCGACCAGGGCCGTCGCCGATGCGTACCGCGATCGGCATGGCCGGCACGGCAAGGTGAGGGTGGAATGACGCACGATCATCGCCGCGAGCGAATCCTCGGCCGCCTTAGCGCGGTCCTACTGTCGCCTGTCTTTGCAGTGTACGGCCTCTGGTCGCCAGCAGGCCTAGTCGCCAGCACTGCTCGTTAGGACGGTTTTGGTAGATTTATCAGTATTGTCGGAACGGACGCACCCTCAACGCTTACGCGCTGTTTTTCGGACTTCGCGCGCCAACTGATTCCCGTCAGGCTGTGGCCATCCGCAAAGCCACAGATCGCGTTGCCGCCACAGGTCTCGCCACATTTTTGTGCCAGCAAGCCCCGATGTTTCGGCCATCGAGCGAAGGGCTACGCCGCCCAGCAACAGCCATCGCGCCGATCTACCTCGGAGCGAAGGCAAGTGCTGACGATAAAGGCTCACCTTGCCTCGCAGGATGGCGATCCATCGATGAAAGTCGCTTGCTGAACTCGTGCCGCCTCTGTGGACATATTGGGCGAGAGCAGTGAAAAGCGTGGTGCTCGCCAGTCTTTTTGCCCTGATGCAGAGGTCAACGTCCTCTCCATACAGGAAGTATTGCTCATCGAATCCTCCCAAGCGATCCCACAATACGCGATTGATCAGGAGCGCCGCTCCCGTGAGCACGGGAACTGCTCGGATGCCCGTGCGATGCCACCCGCCAAGTGTATCAGGATCGATCCATCTGCAACCAGGCCAGCGCCGCAGCCCCAGTGCGAAGGCAATCGATTGTCGGAGCGATGGTTCGGCAAGGCAGTTGCTGGGGTCGATGCTGCCGTCAACTCGCATCATTCGCCCGCCGACAATCGCTTCGTTCTCGCTCGCAAGCGAGGCGGCGATCAATTGATCGATCGCGTCGGGCGCTAGCTCCACGTCTGGATTAATCAGCAGAAGATGGTCAATTTCCGCACCGAAATCGGCGGCAAGTCGGTTAACTGAAGCTGCGAAACCGCGGTTGATGGAATTCGTTCTGATATTCGTGCGGTGTTCGGTTCCTCGAACGATATCTACCGTGCCGTCCAGCGACGCGTTGTCTTCAATTCGGATCGAAAGATCGGACCACCGTGATTTGAGCGAAGCAAGGCACGCTTCGATTTCGCTATCGTTGTTGTGCGTAACAATGCATATGCCAACGCGAGGTCGGCGTGGTGCGATGGCGGCAATCGGCTGCGGCTTTGGTCCGACCCACACTACGGCACCATCCTTCTCGTCTCGGGTAATCCACGCCGCTAGCGCAAGCAAGATGAAGCAAGCGAGAGCAGGGCTCTCTCGCCAATGACGCACGACATCGCCCAAGCGGTGCCATACTGATCTACTGGGCAGGTTGCCTGGTTGGACATAGTGGCGCTGTGCAAGGGTACGATTGCCGTGGTCCCATCGGCGCTTAGCCCGGAGCAGATCCGATCCGCGTGGCAGGTTGAAAAGGAAGCCGCCCATCGTGAGGAGTTTTCGCTCGCTTTTTGCGAAGCGCGAGCGGACGAACAGGTCATCGGCCGCGATAGCGGGAAACTCGCTCCACCTGCTGCGGCCCGCCGCGTTCGTGGCATAGAGGCCGGCTCCGACGACATCATTTTCCATCCCGGATAGACCCGGCCATACCGAAGCGAACCCGCGTGCTAGCCTTCCTTCCGGCCGAACCAGCACCATCGGAGGTGCGACAAGGAGCGGTTCTTCCGAGGCCAGACTCGCGACGATAGCAGGCACGGTCCCAGGGAGAATGATGGTGTCTGCGTCAAGGTAGAGTACCGCTCCTTTGCGACGTTCGCGATCGCCTCGATTGAGCGCCGCTGCCTTGCCCGGACAGGGGTTTGTCACGATGATCAACTTTTGGCGTTCATCCTCGAACGCCGTTAACAATGACTGAGCACTTGCCTGGTTTTGACTTTGCGCAGGCCCATTTGCCACCACGATCACGCAAAGGTCGACGCCGACGCTATCGCACAGCAGTGCAACAAGACACCGCTGAAGTAGCCCAGCATCACCACCAGCGGGGATGACGACATCAAGCGTGGAGTTCACGATGGTCTCGCGTTCGCGCCGTGACCGTTTCCGTCAGCCAGGCAGCCCCACAGGCCGCCACGAATACGGCGAAGTCGAACCAAGTCGACGGTCGCAGAAGCGGCCTGAGAACGCCCCTATAGCGCGGAATCGGGTCCACAGGCGCAAGATGGGTCGCCCGCGCCAGTTCGCGATTGCCACGCAGATAGCGGCGCCGGGCCTGGATCAGCTCGCCCCAGCTTCGCGGCGCCACCACATGATAGCTCTCCGATTCAAGCAGCCGCCGCTCCTCGGGTGCGAACAGCAACCGGACAAATTTGTCGTCCGAAGCGAGGTGCGGTAGCTTCCCCCACCGCCGCCGGCCCTCGGCCGACACGGCATAGGCGCCCATGGTGACAGGTGAAGCCGCACAATAAGGCAAGGAGCACCAGTAGCGGCAGAACGCGCGGACCACGAGGGAAGGGGACGGGTCGAATAGTCCGCGAGGTGCGGCGAAGTGAATGCCGGTGCCGGGCGCGAGTGCTGCAAACATAGCGGAAAGCGCGTGCGGGGATAATCTGGCGTCCTGGTCCAGATAGAGGCGATGCGTACCCATAGCGGCCACCTCCTCGGCCGCCGTAATAGCGGCGCGGCGGGTCTGAGGGGTCCGTAGCAATCGCACCTGAAAGTTCCGGGCGCGCAGGCTTGCCACATGCGCTTTCGCCACCACCTCGCTATCTTTCTGGCCATCGTTCAGTGCCAGCAACACCTCGACGTCACTAACTTGCAGTCCGCTACCATGACCGAATCGCTGATCGGCAAGTGCGTTCAGACTCCGACCCAGGGTATCTGCTCCATGATACACCGGAATGATCACGGAAAAGCGCGGCGGCGAGGTCCTTTCAATGCGCAAGCCCGATCGCAGAGGCGCGGGTTCGAATTCGGGGAGAAGACGCCGGAGGAGGCTATTGGACTGGGTGACATTGCTCGGCCGGATCACGTTCGGGCTGAACGAGGCACGCGAGACACGCTGGACCTCTGATTCCGAATTAAGCTCCCGGCGCATCATGGTTATGATTTCGTACGGCGTCATCGCGGATGAGCCCGAAATGTGTACGAGTCCACGATGGCACTGCGTTGCCAACTCTATTGTTACCGAAGCTGCGTCTTCAAGGTTGATCGGCGATCGCCATTCGTCATCGATCGCGATGACCGGCTCATTGCGTTCCAAGCGTGCGGCGATCGCGGTCCATGATGTCTGGCGCTCATCGACCGGGAGGCCGAACAACAGCGAGTAGCGGGCGATGAGTCCGCAGCCGTGCTCTGCGACGACTCTCTCCCCGGCGAGCTTGGTTCTGCCGTAGACGTTCGCTGGAAGTGGCACATCGCCTTCTTTATGAAGCTCGCAGTTTCCGTCCCACACGAAATCCGATGAGGCATACAGCATCCACCCGCCCGTGGAGGCGGCGTAGGCCGCCATCTGCATGGCGGCGTCCACATGCAATGCATGGGAGGAGGCGGGATCGGACTCGGCCACCACGGGCGAAATTGCGGCAAGGTGCAGAATGCGTGTAGGTGCCACGCGTCGCAATAATTCCGTCAGCGCGGCGCCATCTCGGAGATCGATCCATTCGATGACGTGCGCGCCCGGCATTGGTGCACGGCCAAGCGCATGAACGTAGTCGCCAGAATGACGATCCGAGAGGGCACGGAGGACATAGCCGCCTAACTGCCCGGATGCGCCTGTGATCAACCAACGCTGCATCGCGCACTCTCGCGACGTACCTCAGGAAGGTCTCTATCAATGGTCGCAATTGTAGGAGACGCGTCCTGCGGTCGCAATGGGAATGGTTAGCCAGCGGTGCCAAGATGCCGTTGAGAAGCTCTAGAGATTGAAATAAAATTACTTCTGTCAGCGGGACGGCCAATAGTCCCAGAGTGGAGATCACGCGAGCCTAAGGATGGCTCGTCGTCTCCCACTTCCTTCCAGGTCCCCCTCGTCCTCCAACTCCGTCATCACGTATTCGTTGGATTGGCTCAGAAACTGGATCAGGCGCTCAATTTCGGCCCGCGCCTCTTTCCTGAGTCTGGCAAGGGTCTGGAGAGCTGTTTCGCGCTCCCGCTGTTGGACAGCGAGGCCTAAGGGCGAATTGATCACAGCGACTGACGGCGAACAGGACACCTCTGTCTTTCTGTTTCACAACGCGCTGAATGATCTGCATCCAAAGGATGAAGAAGTTCGTGACCATGATCAGCGTAACCGGCGACTTGGTCGAAGCAGCCTCGGCAGCCAGAACCGGCACCTTGGTGTCGTCGCTGTACAGTCGCTCGGCACTCAGCACATGGGCCTCGAGGCGCTGGAACAACGGCGTCAGCGCGACCGTACAGCCGCCGGACCTGATCGACCAGGGTCGACAGGCTGATCGGCACGCCTTCCTTAGTATTTTCGGCTTGCCGAATCAGGGGCTGGTGCTCGAACAGCACCATCGCCAAAAGGCTGGGACCGGCCCACCCGCGAGCGATGACGCGGAACGGCGCCGTCGCCTGCGTAGAGCGACAGTCCAACCCCGCCAAAGCGCCTTGATCAGCGTGCCAGCGCGAGCACGGAACACAAAGAAAGGCGCCGGCAAAAGGATCTCGCCCGAGGCCCTCCTGCACCAGCAACGCCAGGCCCTGCATGCCTTGCACATGTCAGTGTGACCGGTCGCGATCCAGATTCTTGCGCATGCTGCGATCGGGATCATCGCTCCAGAAGGTCCAACACTCGAGACAACACGGTCACATCAACGCCAGCGGCTGTCACCGGAGGGAGACGCAGAAACCCGAAGCCGTTCAAGTGGAACAAGTCCGCAGACCAGATTTTGGCTTCCATCAAACGCTTCTGCCACAAGCCTAGCAGACTTTATGTGGCGAACTTTAGATTCACGTGACTAGTCTAGAAGCGCCCGCGGGTTGAGAAACCCCTGGCGAACACGATATCGAAACGCCCGGGCGGGGCGCTTACGCCGACACCTATGCCGGCGCCGGGGCCAGATCCGCGCCTTATTGTATTCCCCGACCTTGCTCTATGGCGGGGCCGATATCAATTCATCTGCTTTGGATGTGGCTGCGATGCCGGATGGACGGGTCCTTGCAGCGTTATCGATTGTTCGCTCGCCATTGGGATTCGAGTCCATCTGCACCTTTGTAGCTGTGACAATTATGGACGGCGCAAGCAGGTGTGAGAGAAGCCCGGGCAGATAGTCTCCAATGGCCGAAGTCTTGCCGACCATTCCGTTGCCGCGGACCGCAACAACTCCCAGTGTCCTCTCAACGCTGAAGCCCGAATCGGTGCACCATCGTCTGACCGTCCGGGCTGAACTGAAATGCGCTCCCGTGGATTCGTAGTCACTGAAGGATGTCAGACGTGGAGTCGTAGTGAAAAGTGGCCGAAGCGCTCTCAGGGACATCATGTTCGGGCTTTGCACGATGAGGGTGGACTTCGGATGCATGAACGCACGTGACTGCGAGAGCAACTTTTGGGGAGCGGGCGCTAGGTGCAGGACGTTCAAGCACAGCACGCAATCGAAATGCTCTTTATACTTCGACTCTATTTGGCTGACCGCGCTTGCAGGTACTATCTCGACTCCGTCGACCGCCGCGCCGCTTGCAATGATGGGATCCAACGGCACTGCCACGACGCGCAGACCTTGTTTCACCAGCCATCGCTCAATGGCCCCCGAACCACAGCCGATGGAAAGCACATTGCGCGCCCTCTTTGGAATGAGCGATGTGACCTCCCGCGTCACCGGTTCGTAGTAGTCTTTGGCATAAGCGAAGCGCCAGTGCCAACTTCTGGCCGGAAGCAGCGACTCGGTCGAGGAATCATTCAGAGCGACGCGCATAAGCGCATCCGTCTGCTTGCCGAATTCCTCGGCTGTCACGCCCATCGTTCCGACGTAACGGTTGGACATGTGGTGGACCGTGAATGCATCCAGGTGGGACACGGGAATCAGCTTTGTCAGCCCGCATTGGGTGTAGGGATCGGTCGCTGCGGTACACAGCAGGTCGTATTTTCCTTCGTGCGGGGGAACATCGAAGCCACCTGAACTCAACGCCCTGTGAAGCTGCGAGCGAGTGAGTACGTAGCAGGCAGCGTGCTCGTTGGTAAAATGGGCCAGCGTATAGTTGCCCCGGCGCCTCACCGAGGATGGATCCCAATGAAAGTTAGCGTGAGCATCGGGATAGCTCCGCCCGCCATCGCTCCCGTACTCGACCCTTAGAAAGCCCGCCACTTCGTTGCTGGCCAGCAGCGTGTTCACTTCCATCCAGGCGCGGAGGCTACGTTCGGTGATTAGGATATCGTCTTCTGAATAGATGAATAAGTCATAGCGATCACAACGGTCCGCGAACAACTTCTTGTGCGCGAAAGGTAGCGACCATGGATTCTTGTTGGGCAGGCCGACGAGGCAGTCGATCCCAGGGTCAAGCTTCTTGTCGATGTTCGAGAGTACGACAATGTCGACGGCGAATGACATCGACCTGTATTCGCGGACGATCCGCTCGAGGTAGTGGTCATTCGACGTTCCATAGCTCGCAATCGCCACCAATATGCGAGTCTGTGTCGGACCATCGTCCCTGTCCATCATACCCATTCGCAAAAACGTTTCCTTTGGCCCGGTGTGGTCCTAAAATTAATCCGGTGTGATCCTAAATTAATTATTACATTAATTTCGATTTGCTTCAAATTGAAATTCCAATAATATGTTATTGTATCCATGTTAATTAAATGGCGAGCGCTTCTGCCTTGCTCTAGGCAGTGTCGTTCAGCGCATCGTCGTTGTAGCGCTTCAGCCAAGGCGCTGATGGAGGGCTCTCCTGGCATGAAAGTGCTTGTCTACCCGCATTCCATGGAAATCGGCGGATCGCAACTCAATGCCGTGCAGATTGCCGCCGCTGTTCGCGATCGAGGTCATGAGGTGATCGTCATTTCTGATCCCGGCCCACTGGTCGCGCGGGTTAGAGCCATGGGGCTCGAACATATCGAAATCTCGGCGGAACGAAGACGGCCGTCACTGGCAGTAAGCCGCATGCTCGGTGAGGTCGTTCAGCGCCGCTCCGTGGACGTCGTGCACAGTCATGAGTGGCCACCCATCATCGAAGCCTTTCTTGGCGTGAATCTTCCTGAAAGGGCTGCCGTAGTCGGAACAGTGATGTCCATGAGCGTGGCACCGTTCCTGCCGCACACAGTTCCTCTGACCGTTGGCACGGAAATGATACGCAGGGCGGCCATGGCGGCTGGGCATAGGCACGTAACGTTGCTCGAGCCACCCGTCGATGCGCAAGCGGACCATCCTTCAGCAAATGGCGAGGATTTTCGTATCGCCCATGGTATCAGGCCCGACGAAGTCTTGATTGTCATGATTTGTCGGCTCGTGCCGGATCTTAAGCTGGAGGGGCTGCTATCGGCCTGTGAAGCGGTCGGCGAGATGGCGCTCATGCGTGAGCCCGTGCGTCTGATGATTATTGGCGACGGACCGGCGCACGCGGAGGTCGCAGCCCGTTCCGCGAAGGTCAACGCCGCCGTCGGCCGCGAGGTCGTAGTGCTAACGGGCGAGATGGCCGATCCCCGTCCCGGGTACGCTGCCGCCGACATTGTCATTGGTCAGGGCGGTTCCGCCCTGCGCGGTTTGGCGTTTGCCAAGCCACTTGTTGTAGTCGGCGAGAACGGCTTCAGCGAGCTGCTGACACGGGAGAGTGCTCCGACTTTCCTTCAACAAGGCTGGTATGGCCTCGGGCCCGGTTCGCGCGGCGCTGGCCCTCCGGCGCTGCGCTTGGCCCTCCAGAGTGCGGTTGCATCTCGGCAGCTGCGTCATGAGCTCGGGTTGTTCGGGCGGCGGCTGGTGGAGCAACGCTTCAGCTTGGCCCACGCAGCAAAGACGGTCGAGGATTTGTACCTGTGCGCCATCCGCGACCGCGTCTCGACCCGGCGACGCCTTGCTGAAGCCACCCACTCCGTCGCGCGCCTCGTCGGCTATAAGCTGCACCGGAAATATCGACGATGGGTTGGCAAGGCCTCGACCGACGATGCCAATGACCGGTCCCGGATCGCCGCTATTCTGTCGTCCGGGCAGAGCGGCCAAGCTGCGGGTCGCGGCGATCGATCGAATATTGCGGGGGACGGCTCTTCCGCTGCAGGTGCCCACTATGGTGCCCGGCCTGCTGTGCGGATCTCGCGGCAATCCGACCGCTAGCGGCCAAGATAGGCGCGCAGTGAGGTCGCGACGCGAACCTGATCGCCCTCGGTCATTTGTGCGTAAATCGGCAGCAGAATTGATTGATCCTGCGCCAGTTCGGAACGACGAAGATCGTGACGATGCTTGCCATCCGCATAGGGAGGCTCCCGATGCGAACACATGATGCCGCGGCGTGTCGCGATGCCCTGATCGAGCATCTTCTGCATCACCGTTCGCTGGTCGGCCCGGCTTGGCAGACGCACACAATAGCTCTGCCAATTGGAACGGGCCCACTCCGGCTCGAATGGCAGACTCAGCCCCTCAATGTTGCCCAGCAGCTCCGCATAGCGCGAGGCAATGGCCCGACGGCGTCCCACGATGTCGGGCAATTTCGCTAGCTGCTTGCGCCCAACCGCGGCCTGGATGTCGGTCATGCGATAATTGAAGCCGACAGCCAGGTAGTCTTCGAAGATCACCTGCGGAGAACCGTGCCTCACCGTGTCAGGAACGCTCATGCCGTGCTGACGCAGCAACCTGAATTTACGATCGAGTTCGGGGTCCGAGGTAGTCAGCATCCCGCCTTCGCCGGTCGTGATCACCTTGCGGGGATGAAAGGAGAAGCAAGCGATCCGGCCGTGGGGTTTGCCGATCCGGTCCCAGCCGCCGTTCATGCGGATCTGGCTTCCGGCGGCACAGGCGGCATCCTCGATCAGGGCAATACCGTGGCGATCCGCGATCGTAACGAGCGCAGCAAGATCGCAGGGCATCCCCATCTGGTGGACCACTATGATCGCGCGCGTGCGGGATGTGATCGCTTCGGCCACGCGGTTAGGATCGATATTGTAGGTGTCCGGATCGATGTCGACGAATATGGGGGTCGCGCCGCAGTATCGAACACAATTGGCGGTCGCGATAAAGGAATGGCTGGCCGTGATCACTTCGTCACCCGGACCGATGTCGAGTGCGGCTAGGGCAAGGTGCAATGCCGTAGTGCAGTTAGAAACGGCGCACGCATAGGGCGCGCCGACCAGAGCCGCAAAGTCACGCTCGAAGGCGGCCACCTGCGGCCCTTGCGAAACCCAGCCGGAGAGCACGGCTTCCCGAGCCGCTTCGGCCTCATCGTCGCCGAGAAGTGGCAGCGCAATCGGGATCACGAGGCAGCCGCCTCTTGCTGGCGGGCCGCCGAGAGCGATCCGCGTTCGACCCGCCACCATTTCACGAGATCGGCCAGGCCCTGCTCGAGTGGGACGGTAGCACGGAAGCCGAGCCGTCGCTCCGCCTTCTCTGTCGACGCCAGCCGGCGTGGCACCGGATTGATCGAACGCTCCGGCGCGAACTCCGGCGTCAAGTTACGATGGCCCATAACCGAAGCAAGCGCCCGTGCGAGCTGTACCAGGCTGGTTTCGGTTCCGCTCGCAACGTTGAACACATCGTCGGTCACCCTTGATCGGGCCGCAAGGATGTTCGCGCGCGCGACGTCACGAACATGAACGAAGTCCATGGTCTGCTGACCGTCACCAAAGATGATCGGTGGCAATCCGGCTTCGAGCCGCTCCATCCAGCGGATCAACACCTCGGTGTAGCGACCGTGGATATCCATGCGGTCGCCGTAGACGTTGAAGTATCGGAAGGCGACGTAATCGAGCCCATACATGTCCTTGTATGAGCGAAGCAGCCCCTCGTTGAAGGCCTTAGCGGCGCCGTAGAGCGTGCGGTTGTCGTAAGGGTTCTGCCGCTCGCTGGTCGGAAACTCTTCTGCCATGCCGTATACAGACGCGGAGGATGCGGCGATGACTTTCTCGATGCCGCGCTTGACGCACAATTCGAGCAGATCAAAGGTCGCGTCGACCATGACTTCTTTGGCAAGGCGTGGTTCGGCTGCGCAATGGGTGATGCGTAGCGCGGCCTGGTGGAAGACGATATCGGCAGCCTGAACGAGAGATGCCATCAGCTTGCCGTCGCGGATGTCGCCCTGGACCATACGAACGGGCCCGCGGGTCATCGCCTTTCGGAGGTTTTCCGGTCGTCCTCTGATCATGTTGTCGAGCGCGACGATTTCGGCGCAGCCCTCGTTGCACAGGAGATCGACGATATGCGAGCCGATGAAGCCGGCTCCGCCGGTGACCAGAATTCGTTTTCCCTTCAGATCAGCCATGATACTCTCCTATTAGTGAGCGTTGCCGCTATCAATTCGTGAAAGCTGGCTCTCGAAGCCTCAAGCGGTCTCGACGAATTCGACCTGCTCAAGTTTTGTCACGACCTCGTTCACCTGCTCCGGGCGCAGTTCTGGATAAATTGGAAGCGAGAGAAACTGGCGAGCCAGCTTTTCGGTGACTGGGAAGTCGCCGGCGCGATAGCCAAGATTGGCGTAAGCCTTCTGCATATGGACGGGAACAGGATAGTGAATACCCACGCCGATGCCGGCTTCCTGAAACGCGCTCAACACCTCGTCGCGGCGCGGAAGGCAGAGCGCATAGACGTGGTAGACGTGCCGGCTATGGACGGGCGGATGTGGCCGTACAACGGAATGCCTCGCCAGCAGGCGATCATACTGTTCGGCCACTGATCGGCGACCCTCGGTCCACGCTTCGATGTAGTTCATCTTCACATTGAGGACCGCGCCCTGAACGCCGTCCATCCGATAATTGTAACCAGCGACGACGTGATTGTACTTGGTTTCCTGTCCCCAATCGCGAAGCAGGGCAATCCGTCTGCCGAACTCGGGTTGATTGGTGACCACCGCGCCGCCTTCGCCATAAGCGCCGAGGTTCTTGCCGGGGTAAAAGCTGAAGCAGCCGAAATCGCCGATCGAGCCAGCGCGCCGCCCCTTGTATTCGGCGCCGTGCGCTTGCGCGGCGTCCTCGATCACGACAAGCCCGTGTCGACGGGCGATCTCCATGATCGGATCCATATCTGCGATCAGGCCGTGCAAATGGACGGGCAAAATCGCCTTCGTCCGCGGCGTGATCGCCGCTTCGATCAGGGCGGGATCCATCGTCCAGGTGACAGGATCGACGTCGACGAAGACTGGTTTTGCGCCGCTGTAAAGCACCGCGGCTGTGGTCGCGACGAAGGTCATCGATACGGTGATGACCTCATCACCGGGACCAACGCCTGCCGCAAGCAGTGCCAAGTGCAGCGCGGAAGTGCCGCTATTGACGGCATAGCAATGGCCGACGTCGCAATAGGTCGCGAAACGCTTCTCGAATGCCGCGACCTCCGGTCCCAACACGAATTGCGTGCTTTCGACTGCACGCAAGATCGCGGCATCGACTTCCGGCTTGATCTGATGGTACTGAGCTTTCAAATCCAGAAAAGGTATCAATGTTCTGATCCCTGCGCATCGGCGTCCGATCGGCCGCTCAATTATAATCTACGCTATCTGTTTAATTTAAATCGCATGACATTGGCAAATAAATTAAACAAAATAACTATAATCATAATAATTTAATCGAGCGCTTGGTAAAGCCTTTCGTTCAGATGGTAGCTGCCGCGGTTGGCGGCTGAGGCTTGGCCTCGGACGTTGGTACAACACGGGCAGGCACCCCCGCGACGACCGCGCCCGGAGGGACGTCCTTCGTCACCACGGCGCCGGCACCGACAATCGCCCTGGCACCAATGGTGATGCCGCACAGAATGGTTGCGTTCGACCCGATTGATGCGCCCTTGCAGACACGGGTCGGTTCCACCGTCCAGTCGGCAGGGCCCTGGGGTCGTCCATCCGCCGCGGTCGCCCTCGGATATTTGTCATTGGTGAACATGACGCCATGCCCGATGAACACCTCGTCCTCGATGCTCACGCCCTCGCAGATGAAGCTGTGCGACGAGATCTTGCAGCGAGCGCCGACGGTCGCGCCGGACTGGATTTCAACAAATGTCCCGATCCTCGACTCGTCGCCGACCGAGCAACCGTACAGATTGACGAGATCCGGATGGAATATCCGCACGTCATAACCGAGCTGGACGTTATCTGCGATAGGCATGGAGACTTCTCTCACCGTACGAGGGACTTCAGCAAACGTCGCGGTCCGTCCTGGCGGCTACAACCGGGACATGGCCGATCAAGCGCGAGGCTAGGTAAACGACGCGGGCTACTGGAGCCTTGAGCTCCGGCAGCAGCGGATGCTGCACCGCAAACAACGCAGCGATCCATACGCCTGCAGCAGACCCGCAGGCGATCAGAACACCGGCCACAGGCCCGATCGTGCCGCGTTCCACCAACGCTGCACAGATGGCGACCGTTGCGCCGCTGCAGAGAGCGACGATACCGCTCTTTCGTGTCGCGTGAATGAGATCGGCCAGCCGCAGGTTGAGATGCTGGCCCACATAGTAGATCGCCACTACTGCCTGGAACGGCAACGTCAGCAACGCCGATGCCGCCACGGCCTCCACGCCGAAGAAGGACGCAGCGAACATGATGAGGAGGGAGGGGGGCAACGAGATCAGTGACGAGAGCAACGTGTCCCGCACGCTCCCGGCTGCGACCAGCACAGGGTAGGTGAGGCAGGCGGCGAACAGTGAAAGGTGGGCAATACACAACAAACGGACCAACGGAACCACCTCGAGCCAGGTCGGGCCAAGCCAGATCAGGATAATCGGCTTTGCCATCACCGCCACGAAGATCAGAAAAGGCCACTGCAAGACCGTGAGCAGCGAGATCGCTTGGAGATAGATGCGCTTGAGATCCCCGCCGGCGCTCGTCTGTGCAAAGATAGCCGGCATAATGACCGGACTGATCACCTGAATGATGAGCCTGTCGAACGCCTGCGTTACGTTGCTGGCACGGCTGTAGAGGCCGACGGCCGCGAAATCCAGTATCCGCGCGAGGAAGAGCTGGGGCGCCGAATTGTAGAACACGTTGATGAGGACCACGCCGCTCGAATATAGGCCAAAACGGACGACGTCCGGGTAACCTTCGAGCGAGGGGCGGAAGATCCGTAGATCCCCGCGCGTTCCGATCAGGTAGATTGCCTGAACGGCGCTTCCGGCAATCATTCCCCAGATCGGCGCAAGATAGCTGTAGCCCATCACCGCGAGCCCAATCGACACGACTACCACCGTGAAACTGCACGCGAGGTTGCTGGCCGCTATGATGCCGAACTGCATGTTGCGGCGAAGCAGCGCGATAATCGTCATCGAGAACGGAGTGATGCCGAAATTGAGAACGGCAACGCCAATGCCCGCTTCGACACCGTCGGCGCCGAGTACCGCGCCGAGAGCGCCGCCGATCAGATAAAGGAGAATTCCGATCACGACCGACAGGCCAAACGTAATCGTAAATGCGGCCCTGATGTTCTCTTCCGAGAGAGAAGCCTTCTGAATGAGATAATTGGGCCCGCCGAACTCCTGGGACGACGCCGAAAATACCGACGTCACTGCGAGAACGACCGCATAGATGCCGAACTCCTTGGGCGTCAGCAGTCTCGCCAGGGCTGCGGTCGAGACAAAGAACAGGACCAAACTCGCGTATCGCTCGACCGCGGAGAAGAAGATTGAGCGTTGCACAGAGTTCATTGCGAGTCTGTCATAGCTTTTGCCCGATCAGGAGCGTCTCCGGCCGTCGTAGCTCAAGCAATCGCCCTGACGCGCTCTGAAACAGGGCGCTGCTGCTTCAGCCTGACCGGCGCGCCGTGATCGGCGATCGAACGAGATGCCGCCTCCAGCACCTCGATCACCCGTAGGCCGGATAGACCATTGGAAATCGGCGATGCGCCGGTGCTCACGCATTCGACGAAATGTTCGACCTCGGATTGCAGTGCCTCCTTCGTCGAGATATGGGGCGCCCACATGTCGCCAGCTCGATATCCGATCCGGAATTGATGGGCATTCTCGGCCTGCGCATTTAGAGTGATGCCCTTGTCATAGACCTTGATCTTTTCGGTGGGCTCAAGGTCGTCATAAACGATCATCTTCTTACTGCCGCCAACAAACGTCTGGCGCACCTTTATAGGAGAGAGCCAATTGACGCTGACGTGAGCGACGCACTTGCTCTCGAAAAACAACGTGATATGCGCCATGTTCTCCGGCGAACCGGTGACATGGCTCGATCCCGTCGCCGAAACCGCAATAGGGTCCTCGTCAAGGAGATACTGGATGATAGAAAGGTCGTGGACAGCCAAGTCCCAGATCACATTCACATCGCTTTGGAATAGACCGAGGCTGGATCGCGTGCTGTCGTAATAAAAAATCTCGCCAAGTTGGTCCTGAAGGATGAGTTCGCGTATCTTCTGCACCGCCGGCGTATACAGGAAGGTGTGATCTACCATCAGCGTCAACCCGCGTCGATCGGCTTCGTCGACGAGACGGCGCACCTGATCGGACGTTTGAGCAAGTGGCTTCTCTACAAGCACATGCTTTCCTGCGTTCAGTGCAGCGAGAGCTAGCTCAAAATGTGTGTGAACAGGCGTTGCGATCGCGATGGCATCTACGCGCGGATTGCGCAGAAGTTCGGTGAAATTGGAAGTCGTCGATATTTCGGGGTGGCGACGCTTGCAAGCGGATAGCTTTGCCGCATCCAGATCACTAACTCCGATAACTCGCGACGCGTCGTTGCCCGCGAAATTGCGGACGAGGTTCGGACCCCAGTATCCATATCCGACAATGCCAATTCCGATCATTTCAAGCACCTATATTCTTTAATTAGTGGAACTTTCAGCGTATAGCGGCAGGTCTCGGCAGAAAGATCTTTCTGCAATCATTTTGGTTCGCTTCCGACTGCGCCCGGGATCTGCACGACCACCGAGCTGCGGACAAAGTCGAGCCCGGTGTCTTCGCGTCGCGCAGAAGGCACAGATGATCGGCAGTTCTGTAACGCCATCTGATCGTACCTAAGCCTATGCGCTTCGACATCAACGTGTCCCGTTCTGATGAACGTGCGGATGGATGCAATCAGATCTTGTGACGCCTGCGGGCTTAGCGGCTCGGTTTCGTCGATGACATCCAGGTGATCCAGCTTGTCCAGCAACTCACGTTCGTCGAACGCAACTTCGATACGTCCCTGTTGGGCGAACCGTTTTGCGGTGGCCATCTGATGATCGTTTCGCTGCTCTCCCATGCTCGCTCGGCGGGGCATGACAATAATTCGCTTTCCCAATTCGAGCGCAGTAATGATCGAGCCCATGCCTGCATGGGCTATAACCAAGCTGGCTGATTCAACGTACTCCCGGAATTTCGCCGGATCGACAAACTGCTCGGACCGAATATGCCTGTAGCTTGCATCGGACGGGCCCGTCTGGGCGAACACGTCGGTTCGTCCGTGTTTCCCGGCCCATTCGTCGACGGTCCGGACCAAGCGGTCGAAATGTCCCTGAGTACCCACTGTCACAAAGATCATAGGACAGATCCCGCATAATAGGGGCCTCCTGGCCGCGTCAGGTGGGGCCACTGAGTTAACCAGAGGTCAGCGAAACGACCGATTCTCGATCCGGACATTGAGAGCTGCTCGACGTTGGCGATGCTGTCGAGCCAGATGGTTCGCGCGCCAATCATTCGCCCCAACCGAAGTGCGAGATATCCTGGAGCCGCACCGGTGGAGATCACGATATCAGGCTTCTCGCTCCAGACGATCCAGGCAAGCTTGGCCGCCGCTTTCAATAGCGCAATTTTCCTCCAACGGTTCGCATCGTTGACGACGTAGAAGTTATGGCCTGCAACCTGATTGCGATAAGAATCATGCACCGTGACGAAGGTGACCGAGCAATCGGCAAATGCCTGCGTGATCCGCATAAGTTGAATCCAGTGCCCTCCGCCCGAGGCGACCGCCAACAGTTTTGGACTGTTGGCCCGCGATTGCGACGACAACGCTTCGTCGTTTTGACGCACCTTGGTCTGAAGCATCAGCTGGCACCTGTTTGAAATTTTGAAAAATGAGCGTTGCGACACTAAGGTGTGGCCAGTTTCGTACCTCTGGTGAGGGTCCCTCTCATGTAACGCATTATTTAAATTTCAAGCTGATTTATATATTAAATGATCGACCTGAGTCAATTTAAATATTTTACGCTGTATTTAAAGTGGCGCTCGGTTAATTCTGGCTAGGGTCAGGCTGGATAGACGGTTGGCCAGGAACAACCCGTTGTATCTAAATCTGGTGTGGGCGCGACCGCCAACACGTCGCCCCATTCGAGCCGGGCCGCTAGCGCTCGAATGCATGAGAAGGAATGACGATATCAGTGTCGACGTAAACCCGCGGAAAGGAGCGGGCGACCTGATCACCCAGATCCAGCGCGTGCGTCTTACTGGCGACGCTGGATTCGACGACGCGGACCGCTTGGCCGAATCCGCCGAGCAACGCTTGCCGTATCGTCAGTACGTCCGTTGCAAACGACGACTAGTCTATTTCATCGACACCTTCGCGGCTGACCCATTGCTCCAGCGTCCGAGCAATGATCGAGCTTTCGTTGTATGCCGGGACGATGGCGATGGTGAGTTCGACCGATTTTGCGAGTGTCCGAAAGGCCGACCGCGATTTCAACATTAAACCGCCAGCGTCACCTTACGCCATCATGCTGGAGGGCTTAACCTACCGCGGAGAGAACAGTGGCCTGGCGCAAGGATGATCGTTGGAGAGCTTGACACCCAGACCCGGAATTAGAGAACAGAATCGGTCCAAAGCCGAAACCGTCGATGAGGCGATGAAGACCATACAAGATTCATCTTTGCCTGATAGAGCGGTCTTTTCTGCGCTTTTCCCCGACGCTACTATTATCCCGGAAAAGTTTCGGGATTACCAAATCGCTTATGGCCGTTCGGAAAAATTTCGGATCGCGCCTATGGCGTGAGTCTGGCCCATTTGGATGGCAGCCGCGCGGGCATCTCACGTTCGTTCCGTCTGCGCAATCCCGCCCGACGAGACGACCGCTGTTACCCAGCTGCTGGTAAAGAAGCAAAAATTGGGTGTAGATCAGCTCGACAGCGCAAGCGCGATTGACATTCCGATCAGCGGGGACTGGAAGACGGCCCGTTCCCAGTGTCCGGCCAGCCATTCCACCATTCGGGCCGTCGCCGCCAGATCTCGCCCCAAGTTTGGGCAGCCATACGCCGTCCTAGCGCGCGCGTTGCCCAGTATCGGCTGAGCGGCCAAAGCCGGAAGAGCATCAGGCCGGCCGGTCGCTGCCAACGAGGAAAATGCCGTCGGATCAGCAGCACCTTGGCACGCAGCAGCCGCACCATTTTTTCGGACCGCACTGTTTCGGAAGCACCGGCATAATGGATGATTTGAGCTTCGGGCGTGATCATCGGCCGCGCCCCCTTCGCCTGAGCGCGCAGGCAGAGATCGGCTTCTTCGCCATACATCACGTAGCTCGGGTCAAAACCTCCGAGTTCCTGCCAGAATTCTCGTCGGATCAGTAGGAAACACCCGGTGACGATATCGACCCCGCGCTCGCTGTCGCGCGGCCAACCGCCGTAACCTTCGGGATTGAAGAGCGTGCTGCGGCGGAACAGGCTCGATAGCCCCACGACCTGGCTCGCCACGCTCCAGAGCGTCATGCGCCGCCAGCAGTTGGTCGGGTTGAGGCTGCGGTCACCGTGAAGCGTCCGGCCGCCCCAGATTTCTGCTTCGGGCACACGACGCGCGAAATCAAGAAGCCGGTCGATGGCTCGCTCAAGCACGACGGTATCGGGGTTGAGCAACAGAAGATACTCCCCGCGGGCATGGGACGCAGCTATGTTGTTGGCCTTGGCGAAGCCGTGGTTCTCGATTTCCGCCATCAGGCGGACGTCCGGAAACTCTGCCGCAATCGCAGCGGCGGATCCGTCGGACGAGGCATTGTCCACCACAATCAGTTCGAAGGACTGGCGTGTCTGCGCAAAGACCGACCGCAGGCATTCGAGCGTCATCTCGCGCGTGTTGTAGCTGACGACGATAATGGAAACGAGGGGCGCAGACTGCCCAGTTATTTTCGTCATGCGCGGTGATCCCTGTTTTGCCGGTTGCAGACAATGCCAAAAACTTCGAAATTCTGTATTATGGAAGCCATCTCCGTGCAATCTTGCGGCGAGGTTCTTCAACCACGACCGGACACCAATTGTGATGAAGCTCTATTCACTACAGATATTTTCTGACGGAAGGACATAGACCTTGTGTGGCATTGCGGGATGGATAGGACCGCCGCCGGCGGATGCCGGACGCCTTCGAAACATGACGGACGCGCTTAGGCATCGGGGACCGGATGGCGAAGGACAGACGATTCTGCCCCTTTCCGGAGGCGCCGTGGCCGCACTGGGGCACCGGCGCCTTTCGATCATCGATCTCGCGGGCGGCAGCCAGCCAATGGCCAGCCACGACGGACGCTTCACCGTCGTGTTCAACGGCGAAATATACAACTACATCGAGATCCGGAACGAGCTCCTGGCGCGTGGCGCGCGATTCACGACCTGCTCGGATACCGAGGTTATCCTCGAAGCGTGGCGCACCTGGGGGGCCGAGTGTCTGCCCCGCTTCAGGGGCATGTTCGCCTTTGCGCTGCATGACGACGTGACGCGGACCGTTGTGCTGGCCCGGGATCAGTTCGGCAAGAAGCCGCTGTTCCTCGCCGAGCGGCAGACGGTTTCCGGACCGGTGCTGGTGTTCGGCTCCGAAATAGCTGCCTTGCTGACTCATCCGGAAGTGCGTGCCGAACTCGACGTCGACACGCTTTACCAATACCTCTGCTGGCGCTACGCCCCCGGCCCCTTCACCTTTTTCCGCAATATCCGCAAGCTGCCACCGGGAAGCTGTCTGATATGGCGGAACGGAGAGATGACGACGCGGCGCTACTGGACCGCTCCGGAAGAGACAGCGCTACACCGTACGCCACCCGCTGACCCTGTCGCCGGGTTTCTTGCTGTCTTCGATGAGGCGGTGAAGCTGCGCCTGAGAGCCGATGTGCCGCTCGGGGCGTTTCTGTCGGGCGGGCTCGACTCCACGTCGATCGTGGCGACGCTGGCCCATCTCGGCGCCCCCGAAATAAGAACCTTTTCGGTCGGTTTCCGGGATGATCCAGCTTCGGAACTGGGCTTCGCCGCCGAAACCGCGCGCCAGATCGGCACGATCCATACGTCGCTGGAGCTCGTGCCGGATGACCTGACCGCGCTGCTACCAATGCTCAGCCGTCATCGTGCCGCGCCAATTGCGGAGACCGCCGATCTGCCGATCTACATGATGTCGGTGGAGGCTGCGAAACACGTGAAGGTCATCCTGTCGGGTGAGGGTTCTGACGAGATGTTCGGTGGCTATCCGAAGCATCTTGTGGAGAGGCATCTTGGCCGCCTTGCCGGACCGGGACTGCTCTCGGTCGCGGGACATGCTCTACTCGCGGCGACATCTCCGGCTCCTGCGGTGGGCCGGAGATTGAGAATTGCCGCAAGAGCAATGAGCACGCGCCGGTTCGATGAGCGAATGGTCTCCTGGTTCGGCGCCCTTACCCCGGCAGAACGCAAGACATTGTGGACCGGCCCCGCGGTCTGCCGTCAGCCCGATGCGCGCCCCTTCAATGCGGCGGCGGGAAGTACCCCGTTGCGCCGTGTACTGCATTTCGATCAGACGTCTTGGCTGCCTGACAACCTGCTCGAGCGGATGGACATGATGACAATGGCTGCCTCGATCGAGGCGCGCGCACCGTTCATGGACGTTCGGCTCGCGGAGTTCGCCAGCACCTTGCCGGACAGCCAACGCATCAAGTGGGGTGTTACAAAACGGATCGTACGGGAGGCTTTGGGCCCGCGCCTGTCGGAATCGGTTTTAACCCGGCGGAAGAACGGTTTCAGAATGCCGGTGACGGAATGGTTTCGCGGCCCGCTGCGCGATCCGGCGCGGGAACTCCTGCTCGGGTCCGATAGCATTAGCGGTCCCTACCTCGATCGCGCGACGGTTAGACTCTACCTGGACGAGCATGCAAAAGGACAGCAGAATCACGACAAGACGCTCTGGGCTCTGTTCGCGCTGGAGACATTCCTGCGCGAGTTCTTCTGATCGGACCGGCAATGCTGATCTCAGTCATTATTCCGCACCTCAACCAGGAAGCCTACCTCAAGCTTGGTTTGGAAGCCCTGCACGCCCAGCGTGCCATCACTAGCAAGATCGAGATCATCGTCGTCGACAACGGGTCGGCGAGGTTGCCCAGCACGGTCTGTTCTGCTTGGCCTGATGTCCGACTCGTCTCAGAATCCATTCCCGGCCCGGGGCCGGCTCGCAACCGCGGAATCCGCGAGGCGCGCGGTGACATCCTAGCATTCATCGATGCCGATTGCCGGGCCGATCCCGGTTGGCTCGCTGCGATTGAGGCCGCCTTTGCCGACCGAAGTACTCGGATCATCGGTGGCGATGTTCAGGTCAGTTATGAAAATCCCTCGCGGCCTACATTTCTCGAACCATATGAAAGCATCTATTCCTACCGCAACAGCGAACACATCGCGGAAGGGTTTTCGGGAACTGGCAACCTTGCAACGTTGCCGTCGGTCGTCGCCGAGGTCGGACCGTTTGCGGGGATCGAGGTTGCCGAGGACCGCGATTGGGGGCTGCGCGCCTGCGCAAAAGGCTATGCGATACGGTATGTACCGGAAATGATCGTGTTTCATCCCGCTCGGAAAAGCTTCGCCGAGCTGACAGGGAAATGGGACAGGCACATTGCTCATGACTACGAGCGCATCCGGCCCCGACGCCTTGGTGCGCTGCGTTGGTTGGGCAGGGCGATCGCAGTTGCCGGATCTCCAGTCGTGGAATTTCGGACACTACTCTTCTCGCCCCGTGTCTCAGGTTCGCGGGAGCGCATCTTGGCATTTCTCTGTCTGACCGCGATCAGGCTCTATCGCAGTGGCCGCATGATCGGAGTGCTACTCCGGGACGACGGCCTAAAAATCTCGGCAGCATGGAATCGGAAATAGAAGACGGACGCACTGCTGCAAGATCGGACAATTGCCACCTGCCATCAGGTCTTGATTGGGTTCGTGACGGAGGAACGCCACCCGCGGGTCCATCGCCAATCAGGCAGCCACTGCGAGTGTGTCATAATTGAACGATTGCTGGTTTCAATTGAGCTATGATGGCCACTGCGATTGGCAGCGTCGGTCCGGGGACCGGCGACTGCATCGAGCCAGTGCCGCTGCTGGTCGGTGCGGCGCCGCGCAAGCTGCGTCACCTTGCCGGCACGGCGTGGGGCCGGAAGCGAGCGGCCGTCCCTGATCATGTTGTCGAGTTCTTATTTGGCTGGGGTAGGCTAGCTATATCGCAGTCATGCCGCCAACGTGCACAAGTAAGATCACCCGATCTGGAGGCATAACATAATAGGCGGGCGTCACCGCCCTAAACGTCGTAGCGATAAACGTGAGAAAGATGTCCCGACCGCTCCAAGTACTCTATAAGGCGTAACATTGTTGTGCGGCCATCAGAACCCGCCGCAGGGGTGACCCGGTTGACAATGAGGCACTCATCTCTCCCCAAGCAGAGCGGCACCGCGTCTCGCACGGTTAGGCCACAAGTGAGTACGTTGGACGGCCGCACGGCAAGAGGCGTCACTGGTGGCAGGCGGTTCGTCAGGAGCGCTGCAACCGGTCCAGAAATCGTTGAGCGCCGAATCCGGCGGACGTGGCGACCAACAATCTCCATACGGGCACGCCTAAGCTGAGCATCGCAGGAGACTGACCGAAAAGTTTAGGGTCAGTTGGTGCGTGCGGCATCTCCACCGCTCCTTCCTTCTGTAATATCCGATCTCAGGCCCGGTGCGATCTTGCGAGAATACGCTTCGTCCCCGCGGTGCGAAGACAAGGCGATCGAGGGCGTGCGACCACCGCCGAGCGTCGCAGTTGTTTTTTTGAGTTATGTGCAGCCAGCATAGACAGTCGGACTGCCACGGAAACAAACGTAGGAATGCTCGACTTCGGTCGGCCGCTTGCACCGACAGTTCGCCGACAGATCTCGGTAGGCCTCCTCGACCGAGCTGGCGTTGCAGATAGCGCTCAACAATGTCATCTCAGGGTCGGCCAGGAAGCTTCGGCATCCTCAGCCGCAGCTTGACTGTCTCGGCTACGGCTCTCTGGTGCGCGGTGGTACCACTCCTGTCGAGATCCTGATCGCGGGCATGCTCATGCAAGCAGTGCTGTAGTTGAGAGCGGTCGAGGATGGACGCGAACAGCCGGCTCAAAGGCTCGCTGAATGTTCTGGTAGGCATTTGACCAGGTTAAGCGATTTGCCGATCACCGCGCGAAAAGGGGGCCCGGAATCCGTATCCGCAGACGCGCCAGGCCCAAAGGGCCATCATCTTTTTGGGTACGGGATGGGGTTTTTTTGGTTATCCCATTGGACGTTGTTTCTGATAATCGGGGTCGAATTCACGACATTGAAGTAGCCGTAAATCCCGCGCTCAACGTAGTTGTTTTCGACCGTGACGTTGGTGATGGGGCGCGTCGTGGATTCCACATAGATCGTGAACGACGGGTCGCCGTACATCAGGTTATCTTTAACCAGAATATCATCAATAGCACCGAACTCAGTCTTGATGAAGACGGCGGCAGTGCCGCCGGCGCCGGTGGGCATGGAGATCGTGTTGTGCTCGATCACCGAACCGTTTTGGCCACCAAACAAGGTGATGCCATCGAAGTGACGGGCATCCGGGTTGCTCGACGTGTCAGCCAAGTCGTGGATATAGTTGTCCTTGACCTCGGCGCGGCCGAACAGCTGGATGCCGATCACCATGCCTTTGATATCGCAGCCGATGATCGCAGAGTTGGTGCCGCCCCCGATACCGAGACCAGATGTGCGGGTTGAGCCGCTGCCATCGATGTCGCAGT
>NZ_JAGKJK010000029.1 GCF_020329435.1 Bradyrhizobium hereditatis
AGGTCTGGCGGGCCGAGATTGTCTTGTTGAGCGTGGACGGGTTCGGCATGCAGCGGACCGGCAAGTCCAAGACCTGCGTCTGGCGCTGGCAGGAACGTTTCATGCAGGAGGGGTTTCGAGGGCCTGCTGCGCGACAAGACACGTCCCTCGCGCATTCCGCCGCTCGGAGCGGACGTTGCAGCCCGCGTAGTGGCTCTCACGCAGGCGCCCGTCGAAGCCACGCACTGGACCGCGACCTTGATGGTTAAGAAGGCCGGCATCAGCGCCAGCTCGGTGCAGCGCATCTGGCGGGCGCACGGGCTGCAACCGCATCGTATCCGGCAGTTCAAGCTCTCGAACGATCCCAACTTCGTCGAGAAGCTGCATGACGTGGTGGGGCTTTATGTCGATCCGCCCGACCATGCCATCGTGCTCTCGGTCGACGAGAAGAGCCAAATCCAGGCGCTCGACCGCACCCAACCGGGCCTGCCCCTCAAGAAGGGGCGCGCCGCCACCATGACCCACGACTACAAGCGCAACGGCACGACCCTGTTTGCCGCCTTCGACGTGCTCGAAGGCAAGGTCATCGGACGCTGTATGCAGAAGCGCCGGCATCAGGAGTTCATTCGCTTCCTCAATCAGATCGAGGCTCAAGTCCCCGCCAAAAGGGCCGTCCACGTCATCCTCGACAATTATGCGACCCATAAGCACCTGAAGGTCCGCAAATGGCTCGATCGCCATCCGCGTTTCACCTTCCACTTCACCCCCCACCTCGTCCTCGTGGCTCAATGCCGTCGAAGGCTTCTTTGCCAAACTCTCCAAACGGCGCCTCAAACGCGGCGTCTTCCGATCAGTCCGCGAACTCAAGGCCGCCATCAACCGCTTCCTCGACGAAACTAACAACGATCCAAAGCCCTTCACTTGGACCGCAGATCCAGACAAAATCGTGGCCACCGTCAAACGAGGGCACCAATTGTTAGATTCGATCCACTAGGATGGCAGTCGGGCGCGGCCGCTAACTCCTGCCCGCGCGTGATCCTTGCCGCGAGCGGTGGATCGGCGCTCGAATGGTACGACTTCTTCCTCTACGGTATAGTCGCTGCGCTGCTGTTTCGGTTCCCTGTTGTCGTTCCTCACCTTCGGCATTGGCTTCGTAGTGCGGCCGTTTCGACGAATCGCTGTTCGTAGTTTTGGGGGATCGCTACGGCTGCAAACCGGTGCCGGTCACGACCCGGTGCTGGTCATCCGTTACACCATATGTGCTACCGCCTGCACCCGGGCCGCGATCTGGATCGGACCGAAGACCTGTCAGGACGACAGCCTCCGACACTGCGCGGGTGGCGGGCTGCCGGCGGTCATGCCGGCGCGAGCCTGATCGATGGTGCAACAACTGCGCGTCCTGCAGTCGCTCTGGGCGATGGAGCGGCGGCTGGCCGATGCTCCGGAATGGCCCTTGCAGACCCAGCTCGCGATGATCCACGATGCCGGGTTTGACGGCGCTGGCGTGCGCTTCGTCGATCCCGACTTCGCGACTGAGGCGACAAGCTTCCTGAGATCGCACGGCATGATCTGGCAGGCGCAGTGCTATCCGAAGACTGTCGATGAATTAAAGCCGGTGCTCGAGGCGGCTTGGCGCTGATCACGTCAACCTGCAGCCGGATATTCGTCCGCAGCGGCTGGAGGCTTGTATTCCCCTACTTGAAGGCTGGCGGCGGCTGGCGGAAGAGGCCGGTGTGGCGGTGCACGTCGAGACCCATCGCGACCGCATGACGACCGATCTGTTCTTCACCCTCCAGCTTCTCGATTGCTTCCTGCGGCTGACAGCTGATCTCTCGCATTATGTGGTCGGCCGAGAATTCGCCTGGCCAGTCGATGACACCAACCACGCGCTGATCCACCGCATTCCCGACAATGCTTGGGGCATTCATGGCCGGATTGGGAGTCGCGAGCAGGTGCAGGTCTCGCTTGGCTTTCCGCAGCACAAGCACTGGGTGTCTCTGTTCATGCGGTGGTGGGAATAGGGGATGCACTCCTGGAAGCGGCGCGCCGCACCGGACGCGACTCTCACTTTCCTCTGTGAACTGGGGCCGCCACCTTACGCCATCACAGGTCCAGACGGCCAAGAGCTTCCGATCGTTGGCAGGACGCGCTGGTCATGAAAAACATGATCCGGGCCTTGTGGGACCGGATCGCTGAAGAGCCGTGAACCGAACGGGCACTCAATTGCGTGCTCTCGTTCGCGATCATGCCTGCAAAACTCCAAATAACGCGCCAAATCGGGGCGCCCGCTGATCCTTTGTAGATGCGTGCTCGAAAAGAAAACAAACAGCTCAGTGCCTGAATGGAAACTTCCGTTATCGAGTATTCCGGCGGTTGGGTTGCAGCTAGCATCAGATCACCGGGACTAGTTCGGCTGTCGACGAGCAAGAGTGGCCTCATAGCGCGCTCTCCAGAGCCAGTTCAGTCCGGGCATGCGCGAGAACGTCGCGTTCCCGGAAACAGTCGAATGTCCGGTATTGGCGGATTGTGTTGAAGAAGTACCGAATGTGCCGTTAGGGATGGCGCGGAGAAGCGAGGCGTGCGCAGGCTTACCAGCGCTTAAGCGCGCTGGAGCGTGGGCAGCGGGATCAGCTTTGCCAGTTTCCGGAGTTTCTGGGCCGTGGCAGCCAGAAGGAACTCGTCTCGAGCGCCCAACGGGCCTCTCAGGCTGAGACGGTCGAGGCGCAGGATGCGCTTGAGGTGCGCGAAGAGCATCTCAATCTTCTTCCGTTCGCACCGGGACCTGACATAGGCATCAGTCTTGGCGATTTCGCGCGCAACGTCTCGAGCCTTTTCGTGGACTGAACGTGGGATCTTGCGAGCGGGCACCTTCGGACAGCAACGTGGCTTAAGCTCGCAGGCGTCGCAACCATGTTTGATGGCGCGATAAAGCAGTGTTGCTCCATCATTCACCAGGGTCCCCGTGGAAGTCAGCACCTTGCCTGCCGGGCAGATATAAACGTCGCATTGTTGATCGTAGGCGAAGTCTTCGCGTCAGAACATCCCATCCGCGCGGGCCGACTTGTCGAACACCGGAATGTGCGGCTCGATCCCCCGCTCGTTGACTAGCCATCCCAGCATCTCCGCCGAGCCATAGGCGGTATCGGTGGCCAGGCGCTCGGGACAGAGCTCAAGGCGCTCCGCTCGATCATTGTACGTGCCGCGCCGACCTCGGCCTGCCAGGATCGCTCGCGTCGCCTCGACGTCAACGATGATCGCGACCTTCAGGTCGATGAGGTAGTTGTTGGCGTAGGCGAAGAAGCATGTCCTTTGTGAGCGCCGGTCCATTGCGCGGCCAGATCCGATTTCGAGATGAACTTCGGTACCGTTTCGCTCGCCGCGCCCAAGGCAGCCTCATCCAGGGTGTCGAGATATTCCCGGACGGGTCGGCGCGTCCTGGCAATGGCCTCCCAATCAACCTCATCAACCCGGCGACAGAACGCTGCTTGTTGGCATCAGCGGCAATCAGGCTGGCATTGACCGCAAAAGCGGCCCCGTCGACCAACCCTTCTGCCACGCAGCGCCGAACCACGGTCTCGAACAACTTGCGCAGCAGATCGCAATCGCGGAAGCGGCCATGCCTATTTTTGGAGAAAGTCGAGTGGTCCGGCACCTCGCCGCCAAGCCCGAGCCGACAGAACCAACGGTAAGGCAAGGTTCAGGTGCACCTCCTCGCACAGCCGTCGTTCGGAACGAATGCCGTAGCAGTAGCCAACCAGCAGCATCCGGACGAGCAGTTCGGGATCAATCGAAGGCCGGCCAGTCGAGCTGTAAAATGGCGCCAGGTGCCGCCGGACGTCGGACAAATCGGCGAACCGGTCGATCGCCCTCAGCAAGTGAGTGGCGGGAACATGTCGTTCAAGCGAGAACTCGTAGAACGGCGCCGCCTGCATCGATTCAAGTCTCCACCCACACGGGGGAATGAATCAGCGATCCCCTTCGGCTTCAACAGGGGTCTTTTCAACACAATCGGCGCTTCGCTGACGTCAGACCGCGCGACAGTAACACGCGATTTCGTTGCGGCAGCAGACTCTGTTATCTAGGGCATGTGTTTCGAATTCCGCGGTGACGTATGGCGTCTCTCCGCGGCTACCGGGTCTCTGCAGAATTCAATATCCCGCCTGCGCGGATGCTTGCGCGCCGTTGAGCGTCGCCTGTTCTCTTGCTGACTGGCCAAGACCGATTCAACATCTTCCGCGCGCCGCAGTGTTAGCGGGATGCGGGTCGCGAGTGTACGAAGAACGTCCACTCGCTTTCGAAATCTGCAACGCGACCCAAGCCTTCTATTTGGGACTGCAGCGTGGGCAAGATGCTTGGAAGAAGGATTCGGAACGCAAGGGCAAACGGAAGCGTAAAGGCAAGAGCCTACCCGAATCGCCGGTCGCGTGACCGAGACGTTCACGCCATCGAACTTTTGATTCAGGACACTAGGCTGGAATCGAATTGCGGTACTTTGACCGCGCAAAGGCAAGAAGTTGGCGCTGATTACTCCGGGCGAGTGCTTATAGGCCCTGTCAGCTGGAATCCGTCGAGGAAAAGCCTTCGAACGCAGAACTTAATCGACGACACGGTTCATTTGCACGAAATAAGATCGAGATTCACGATCTGATTGGCGTCACCTGCGCGCCGATCAAGGCTGCCGCAACGCATTGGAGAGCCGCGTGGACGAAACCCTATATGGCACCCGTGACAAAAGGGGGAACTGGACGCCCAACAAAAGGCCAACGCGCCCTCCCGTCTTCGTCTGGCCAGTCCAGCCGAAGCGATTCCTGCTCTGGCTGTTCGGCTATCCTGGGTATCTGTGGCCCTGGACTACGGTCTTTGTCGCGGTCTCGCTCGTCGCGTGGATCTATCTGACACCTTCACTGAGTACGATGCGGGATGTCGGCGCCGGCTGGGTAATACTCATCCTCATCCGCAACGCGGCGCTGGCAATTCTCGTCTATGGCAGCCTCCATACGGTGCTGTACATCCAGCGGCGCCAGCAGACCGACTTCAAGTACAATGCCAAATGGCCCGACACGGACAATTCGGTGTTCGTGTTCGGAAGCCAGACCGCCGAGAATGTATTCTGGACGATGTGCAGCGGCGTGCCGGTGTGGACGGCCTATGAGGTATTCACTTGGTGGATGTTCGCCAATGGCTACATCCCTTATGTCGATCTTCGACAACATCCGGTCTATTTCATCGCTCTGTTGCTGCTCGTGCCGATGTGGGCGTCGTTGCACTTCTATTTGATCCACCGCCTGATCCATCTCCGACCGCTCTACCACATCATCCACAAGGTCCATCACAAGAACGTTAATCCGGGTCCTTGGTCCGGCCTGTCGATGCACACGTATGAGCACATCATCTACTTCTCCGGCGTGCTGATCTATTTGGTCGTGCCCTCGCATCCGCTGCACGCAATGCTCTGGCTTATGATTCAGGCGCTGCTACCGGCGCGGGGCCATCTAGGATTCGACCGGATCGTGACGGACAACGAGAAGTTCATCGACACTGATGGCTACAATCATTACCTGCACCACAAGTACTTTGAGGTAAACTATGGCGACCGTCTGATCCCGTTAGACGAGTGGCTCGGCACGGCGCATGATGGTTCGCCGGAGGCCGACGAGGCGATGTACAAGCGGATGAAGGCTAAGAAGTACTCGCGCCCAGTCTCGCATTATCATTAGAAGGCGGGTTGGTATATGCGCTTTCATTCCGCATGCGCTGAGTGCACGCCGACAGCTGGCTTTCTGCCGAGGGCAGCGCTAGGTGTGGCCGTAGATCATGCCTCACCATCGACGCGGACGCCATCAGGCCTAAATCAGAGGACGGCACATTGACTACCGCAGGAGAGTGGGTGGCGGCGTGCGCGCTCGATGCATTGGAGTCCGAAGAGACACTTCGCTTCGACCACGAAGGGCGCACATTTGTGATTACTCGCTCGCCGGAAGGCGACTACTTTGCGATCGACGGCCACTGTTCCCACGAGAAGGTCCATCTCGCAGATGGCGTCGTCGATGGCTACATTATCGAATGCCCTAAGCACTTCGGAACGTTCGATTACCGAACCGGCGAGTCACAGGCGCCGCCGGCATGCATCGACCTGCGCAGCTATGAGGTCAAGGTCGAGGGCAACACTGTCTTTATTAAGATCTGAACCGGCCAGAGCGGGGGACAGCATTGTGGCGAAGCAAGGCCTGATTGTACTGCAGCCACTCTGGGCGATGGAACGGTGGACCGCATCGAGCGCCCCATCAAACATAACCTGACGATGATCAATAGAGCCGGATCTGACGACAGCAGCATGTCACGCGTCGATCCCGCGCGCGTCGCCCTGATCGCGCGCGCCCTGTCCGGCACTGGGCTGGTATTGCTACTGAAAGGCTGGATCAGGGTGGCACAGAACGCTGGTGGGCCGATCTACTTCGATGTGCACGCGGGATTCGAGGCGCTACCTCTCGAACATGGTTCGGTCGTTTGAGCGACGAACGCGCAATGGTTATCGTGGGGGCGGGCGAGGCCGGAACGGCCGCAGCCGTTGCCCTGCGCGAGTGCGGCTGGCGGGGGCCAGTCATCCTGATCGGCAACGAAGTCATGTTGCCATATGAGCGACCGCCGCTGTCTAAGGCGATCCTGGTCGAGGAGATGAATCCTGGACCCAAGCTTCTCGTCACTCCCGAGCGCCTGGCAGAGTTGGCAATCGATTATCTCCAAGGACGGAATGTCGAATGGATAGATCGCGCGGCACACACCGTCACCCTCTCCGACGGGGCACAGCTGGCCTACGAACGACTATTGCTGACCACCGGCGCCCGCCCTCGAAAATTGAGCGTTCCGGTCGCGCCGGAAAGCAGAATAGCGACGCTGCGCACATATGCGGACGCGTTGGCTATTCGCCAAATCATTAGGCGAGGGTGCGAGGTGGTCGTCATTGGCGGCGGCTTTATCGGGCTCGAAGTTGCCGCGAGTGCGGTGTCGAGAGGCGCTTCGGTGACTGTGGTCGAGGCGGGCCCGCGTCTGCTGACGCGGGCAGTCCCAGCGCCCGTGGCCGAACTCATCAGGGCCAAGCACGAGCGTGCGGGCGTGCGCATCGAGAGCGGGGCCATGGTCGAGGGTATCGACGCGCATGAAGGACGCTCCAAGGTCGTGCTGGCAGACGGCCGCACGCACCTCGCCGATCTGGTGCTCGTTGGGATCGGCGTCGTGCCAAACGTCGAACTCGCGCAAGCGGCTGGATTGGCCGTCGACAACGGCATCGCGCTGGATGAGACGCTGACTACCTCGGATCCGCACGTCTTCGCGGCAGGCGACTGCTGTTCGTTCCCGCATCGCCTCTACGGCGCGCGGATGAGGCTGGAGGCATGGCGCAACGCGTGGCAACAGGGTGCGGCGGCCGCAGCCAACATGCTGGGTGCGAACCGCCCCTACGAGAACGTCCCGTGGTTTTGGTCAGATCAATACGACGAGACGCTCCAAATCGCCGGTCTCTGTCGTGAAGAGAACGTCCCGGTAGCCAGGAACCTTGGCGCGAAGGGCCACCTCTTCTTTTACCTGGCCGCCGATGGACGCCTGGTCGCCGCATGCGCCTTCGGCAGCCTGGGTGCGATCGCCAAGGAAATACGTTTAGCCGAGATAATGATCGTCAGAGGGCTTGCTCCCAAGGCTGAGGCGCTCGCAAATCCGGCGGTTAATATCAAATCTCTATTGATTTAGCATCGAGTCTTCCGTTGCGTAGGCGGGAGCGACAAAGAATTCCTTCGCTGGCTTGAAGCAACGCTGTGCGCGGCTTCATGAAACCTCAAAATCGTCGTGGACATGGTTTGCGCCCTGATCGGTTCCTTGAAGGCGTCCAGTGAGTGAATAGTTTTGTACATCAACGCCGAATTTGCGGCTCTGTGCGGAAACTGTAGTCCATGGATTGGAACGGGTTCGGATATTCCTGGAAGTGTCGGCCCGAGCTGGGCAGATCCTCGAAGCAGCAAAGCAGTTGCGGCTGAACCATGCGACTGTTGCTCGCCAACTCGCCGCGTTGGAGGAGAGTCTTATTGTCAAGCTGCTAGAGCGTCACTCCGCTCGTTGCGCGCTCACGGTGGCAGGCGAGGACCTGATCGCGTCGGCTGAACGCGCCGAGAGCGAGTTTCTCAAAGTAGGCCCAAGCATCGCAAGCGACCACCGAAGCGACCGACTGGCACGGTGCGCCTCGGGGCATCGGATGGCTAAGGAAGCGACTTTCTCGTCGACCGCTTGGGAGCGCTGGCGGCCAAACATCCAGGACTCATCGTTCATCTCGTGCCGCTTCCCTGCACGTTTTCGTTGTCAGGCAGAGAGGCGGATACTGCGACTATCCTCGATCGGCCGAAGTGGGGACGGCTGATCCTTCCAAATTGACCGACCACACACTCAGCATCTATGCGTCTGAGACCTATGCCACGAAGATCCGGTCCGCAATCAAGCCGAGCTGGGGGGCGGGTTCGTCACACATCTCGAAGATTTCGTGTACAGCTGGGCGCTGGACTAAGCTGGCATCCCTTTCCAAGGCAACGATGCTTAAGATGCAATCTCAACGCAGAGCTGCTTAAATGGAAGCGACGCGTCGAGTAGTCGCTCCCGCGTTATTGGACGGTTCGCTTCGATGAGTCGACGCAGCGGCGTTACCTCACGTCCGTTGTCTAGGAGAATGGCCTTGGAGGCGTCCATCGGGGTCGATACCCAGTGCTGCTAAGCGGCCCTCGGAGTTCTCACGCTCGAGCCACTCCAGTCCCACGCCACAGTCCCCTAAGATCTGGATGTTATGCTTTGTATTGGTCGGTCCAATGCCAAGATAGCTCGACATAAGGCTTGTCGACCCCGCAGACTGCATGCGCCACCAGCGATTGGCTGGTACTGTGCGACCTACCAGGTCTCAAACCGCTTTTAGTGGCCGCCTGACTGGGGGACACGAGCGACTTCCCCGGCTGCGAAGATCGATGCCATCGAGGTGCGCTCACACTCGTCAGCGAGAATGCCGTCCTGTACGGCAATGCCCGCTTCGCGCGCGAGCTCGGTATTAGGAACAGCACTAATGGCAACGAGAAGGACGTCGACTTCAAGTTCGTCCCCATCCGTAGCGATGCGCAAGCAATGCCGCTCCGGTCTTACATCGCGTACTGGGCAGGCCAACCGGATCCGAACGCCGGCAGCCGATACCAGCTCTCTATGCGAGCGCCAATCATGGACGGCACCCATCGTGCCATGACGCGCTCCGACATCTCCAGCACCGTGACGCAACAGCCTAGTTTCGTCGCAGCAGCGGCAACCTCAAGCCCAATAAGGCCCCCCATAACAGCTAGACGCGCCCCCGGCCGGAGTCGTCCCCTCAGAGCTCGGGCATCGGCAAGGCTGCGGAATGTGAGCACGCGTGGATTATGCGCGCTAGCGAGAGGCAGCGTGCGCGCGCTCGCGCGCCGGTAGCGATAACTAACGAATCGTATGGGATGAGATCACCAGCCTGCGTTTCGACATGCGCCGCCTGGACATTGAGTCGAGCTATACGGGTGCCGAGACGAAGGTCAATGCGCTGCTTTACGAAGGCATCGTGGGTACGTTGCATCAGCCCACGAGGCCGCTCTTCGCCGAGCAGAAGTTCCTTCGAGAGCGGCGGCCGATCGTTAGGCAGTTCGTCTTCGTTGCCGATGAGCAAGATATTTCGCTCGCAATCAAGGCGACCTAACAGCTCGGCCGTACGGCGACCGGATTGGCCGGCCCCGACTATTAGGGTGCGTGTGTCACAGATCAACCTGAACGATGCCGCGCTCGACGCGTGTTGGATACGTCGCCACCTCTACTTCTGCTGTTTCGTCCAGTGCTTTTCCGGTCCGGATATTGAAACAGGCCCGCTGATCGTGTAAAAGCCATTGTCCGATCGAAATACGGCAACTCGCATTTCGCCCACCTGCACCACTTTGGGCGCGCCGGAGATCTTCTGCGACTGGCGGGCGACGCGCGTGCTGCCGAACTTTCCGGGCGAAGGCAAAATTCTGGAAAATCGGGCATCGGATCGAGCTCAACCTACGACGTCACGCGTGAGCAGATAGCGTAGGTCGCGGAAATTTTGGACGCGTTCGCCGGGAGCTCGCGTTGCGTCCCAACGAGGCGCCCGCGCCATTTTCATCGTAACCTGAAGGGCAAGCGCATGCTGAACTCTGCCGTCTTCCGCAACATGTTTGGCGACGATGAAATGCGCGACATCTTCTCCGACACGGGCCTGGTTCAGCGGTATTTGCAAGTCGAGGGCGCTCTCGGGCGAGCTAAAGCGAAGGTTGGAATCGTTCCGCCTCAAGCAGCTGCCGCCATTGAGGATGCCGTCGGCGGTTGTCAGGCGACTTCGAGGGACTGCAGCGCGAAACCGACAATGTCGGCTATCCGATCCTGGACATTGTTCATCAACTCGCCGAGCAGGCGGGCGATGCCGACTGCTTCGTGCATTGGGGCGCGACTACTCAGGCCATCATAGATACTGCTAGTGTTCTGCAGATTAGGCTCGCCATTGAGCTCCTGGAACAGAAGCTTCTGGCTATCAGGCAGAAGATGACGAGGCTAGCAGCGCGTCGCCGCGACACTCCGATGGCGGGGCGTACGCATCTCCAACAGGCGCTTCCAATAACGTTCGGGTACAAGGTCGCTGTCTGGCTCTCGATGGTTGGTCGTCATCTGGATCGTCTGACCGATCTCCGCGCGCCCGTGCCTGTCGGTTCGCTTTCCGGTGCTGCCGGCACTCTCGCCTCGCTTGGCGATGGTGGGTTTGAGGTCCAGGCGGCACTTTGCGAGGATCTCGGTCTGGTGCAACCGGCCTTTACTTGCACGCAGCGCGGGACAACGTGGCCGAGATCGTCGGCCTGCTTGGACTGATTACGGGATGGCTGGCGAAGGTCGCGACCGACGTGATGTTGATGATTTCGACCGAGTTCGGTGAAGTCGCCGAGCCGTTTGTAGGGGCGCGGCGCGTCGAGCAGGATGCCCCAAAAGCGCAATCCGATCTCCTGCGAACTGGTTGTGGCAATCTCAAAAGCCGTGCGGCAGCATGTCGGGCTAATTTCTCGACGCGATGGTGCAGGATTTCGAGCGCGCGACCGGACCCTGGCTTCTCGAATGGATAGCCCCGCCGGAAAGCTTTATTCTTACGGCTGCGGCCTGCTCGCACGTGATTATTATGATCGACGGACTTTCCGTGGACACCAAGCGGATGCGTGAGAATTTGGACCTTACATCACGGCTAATCGTTTCCAAAGCGGTGATGATGGCTGCTGCAAGAAAGCTTGGTAGGCAGCGCGCACGACCTCGTCTATGCGGCTTGTCGTGAGGCACGCGAGCGTGGAAGCCGATTGCACGACGTCCTACTTGCCTTGCCTGAACTTGTCGACGCGCTGGGCAGCGCCGAGGCGGTGGAACGTCATTGCGATCCCGTCAACTATCTCGGGCGGTCCAGACAAATGGTCGATCGCGTGCTGTATATGAAGCGAGACGCGAAGGTACCCACGTAGGCGCAGTAAAGATCAAAGGGAGAAATTTGCAAAGAGAAACGTCGCTACCGCAAGCACCTCCGTCAATGGAGCGCACCATCTACGAGGCGTCTGTTCAGTAGTAATTTCCGAAAAAGCAACAGCGCGAGGCTCGAATCCGCCATAAGACCAAAAAGGAGGAGCTCCGCTCGACCAGCCGACGGATGAACCGTATGCAGCTTGCGCAACCCTCACCTCCTGGCGAGAAGACTTTTGGCGGAGCGCGGTCGCTGCAAGCGGCTTTCAAAACGGTCGGCGGGGTGGATGCTGCGACTTGCGATGAAGGCTCGTCCCTTTACGTCGCGATAGACGCGAACAATCTCGATCGCGTCGGATTCCGGCTCTGTGCAAAGAAGCTTGGCGATCCGCTTTGGTACCCCGTCGCGATGATCCGCTGCTGTATTTCGATCGTCTGATAGCCGGTGAACTCTTCGATAAGATTGCTGATAAGTCCTCGATAGCCACGGATCTTTTCTCGCACGAGAGGGGCGAATGTTGGACTAACATAAACGTCCGTCCAACACAGCGGGGGAGCAGAATTGACTGCGGACAGACGAACACTCGACACGCGAAAACAAGCCTGGCCCACGAGCGATTCGAGTAGAGTAGGGTCATCTACCGTCTCATTTTCGATCTCCTGTACCCGTCGCTCGGTCTTGGCGGCGTATTGGACCACATCCTCGATATCGGCCAAGGTCTGGTTAAAGCTGGCGGGACCAACCGAAGGCCGTGCAGCCCTAGTTCCGGCATTGCAGCGGCGAGAAACCATTCCGGCCTGCTGCAACTCCCTCAGGGCCGCTCGAATGGTGGACCAGCTGACGTCGAACTGCTCGGTAAGCTCCAGCTCCGTCGGAATAACGGAGCCGACCGGGCATTCACCGCTGACGATCCGTTCTTCCACCAATTTCGCGACAACGGCCCAATGCGTCGGCAAGCGACTTCCCTCCATTGATCTCGTTCTAGAACACCTACGAAAAATTAGAAGCGGCATCGGACAAAGGATGAAAAATATACCTAAACGATAAGTCAGTATTAAATTCATCGCGGGCGCACTAACGAGGCGAGAAGGCTTTGATGGGCGAACACTCAATCCAAAATCTTTGCCGTCCGCGCGCGCCGTCTGCCTGATCACCGCCGGACCCTTGGAGCGCGAAATCTGCCTGGCCCGACCAGACGACCATGCCACATATCCTGAACGGGTCGGGAAAACTCCGCGTGCCCAGTGCGGCTTCGCGGCTTCGTGCGGGTCCAGGTGATGGTTACCCTACCGCCGCCTCTCAGAGGCGCCGCCGCTGCGTCGATAGCTCAGACACCAAGATCCCAGCGGCCGTCCCAACGTGCCGTTTCAGTCGCTGTCAGAGATGTTGCTCGCATCGGCGCAGGTCGTCGACGAAAGAAAACTGTCGCATTCGATCCAAAAGCGCAGAATTTCGCCTAGCCAAGGCCGCATATCGGCGAAATTCAGTAGGAGCAGCCAATACTATTTGCGTTTAAAAGAAGAAGTAGGACGACCGCAAAGGTCCCAGAGTCAAAAATACGCAAGGTAGGAAACTATGAGCCGTTTGGTCAGCCGTCGCTGCACGTCCTCAAGAAGCACATTGTGATCTAGTGATCGGCGCGACGCTAAACCGGCGCGAGGGGAGGAGAAACGAGATGCCAGCCACGAACAATGCCTTTGTGAAGTTTTCCGACGTGCAGAAGACTTACGACGGGGAAACGCTGGTCGTTAAGAATCTCAACATAGACATCGCCAAGGGGGAGTTTCTGACCCTACTCGGGCCATCCGGCTCCGGCAAGACGACGACGCTCATGATGCTCGCCGGCTTCGAGGCGCCCACGCAGGGCTGGATTCTTCTGGAGGGGCGCTCGATCGATAACATGCCCCCGCACAAGCGAAACATCGGCATGGTGTTTCAAAACTATGCGCTGTTTCCACATATGACCGTTGAGGAGAATCTGGCCTTCCCGCTCAAGGTCCGCAAGCTCGGCAAGACCGATATCGAGGCCAGAATAAAGCGGGCGCTCGATATGGTTCGGCTTGGCGCCTACGCCAAGCGTCGTCCCGGACAGCTTTCCGGCGGCCAGCAACAGCGCGTCGCACTTGCCCGAGCGCTCGTCTTCGATCCGAAGCTTGTGCTGATGGACGAGCCGCTGGGCGCGCTGGACAAGCAGCTGCGCGAGCAGATGCAGCTTGAGATCAAACATATTCATGAAGATCTCGGAGTTACTGTGGTCTATGTGACGCATGACCAGAGCGAAGCGCTGACCATGTCCGACCGCATTGCGGTGTTCAACGACGGTGTCATTCAGCAGCTCGCGGGGCCCGCCGAGCTGTACGAACAGCCACGCAATGCGTTCGTTGCCCAGTTCATAGGCGAAAACAACCAACTGAGCGGGAAGGTCGTGGCGCTGAATGGCACGACCTGCGAAGTGGAAATTCCTGGTGCGGGCAACGTGCGGGCGCTGGCGATCAATGTCGAGGCGGTTGGCCGACCGACGGTGCTGTCGCTGCGTCCGGAACGTGTGAAGCTGAATCCTTCGCCAGGCTCACTGCCGAACGTCTTCGATGCGCGGGTCGCAGAAGTGATCTATCTCGGCGACCATGTGCGCACCCGGGTCTCGGTCTGCGGCCATGATGATTTTGTAGTCAAGCTGCCGAATTCGGACGGTGCGGTTCAGGTCGAGCCGGGTGCAGCGATCACGATCGGCTGGAAAATGGAAGATTGTCGGGCACTGGACGCTCCGTAATTCAAGACTCCGCCGGATAGATTTGAATACCGCCTCCGTTCTTAGTCTCATATAGCAGGGAGAGAGTAGCCGATGAGGAAGTCACTGATAATTGCGAACGCCTTGGCCATGACCGGCTTGGCAATTGTGATTCTTGCGCAGGCGGAGCCCGCCTTTGCAGGTGATCAGCTCACGATCACATCCTTTGGCGGGGCTGCCCAGATGAGTGAGCGCAAGGCCTACTTCGAACCTTTCGCCAAGAAGACCGGCATCAAGATCACCGAAGGGGAGTACAATGGCGAGGTCGCCAAGATCCGCGCCATGGTCGACTCCAAGAGTGTGAGCTGGGACGTAGTCAAAACCGACGCGACGACAGCGGCGCAAATGTGCGCCGAAGGCATTATCGAGAGGATAGACTGGAAAAGGTTGGGTCTCGACCGATCCAAATTCGTGGAGGGCGACGACAATGACTGCGCTGTGCCGGACGATTTCTATGCCACGGTACTCGCCTATGACAAGATCAAGCTATCAAACGGCCCGAAAACCCTTGCAGATCTGTTCGACACCCAAAAGTTTCCCGGCAAGCGCGGACTGCTTAGGAGCCCGTTCGGCAATCTTGAATGGGCGCTAATCGCGGACGGCGTGCCCGTCAAAGACGTCTACAAGATTCTCGGCACGCCCCAAGGCGTCGATCGTGCCTTCAAGAAATTGGATACAATCAAGAAAGACGTCATCTGGTGGCAGACTGGTGCCCAGGCGCCGCAGCTTCTTGCGGACGGTCAGGTTGTGATGACCTCGGGTTGGAACGGCCGGATCTACGATGCGATTAAGAATTCCGGCAAGAGTTTCGAGTTCGTGTGGGCTACGCAGGAACTTGGCTGGAATTCATGGGTAATTCCGAAGGGCACTTCGCGCCTGGACGAGGCCTACAAGTTCATCGCCTTCGCGGCATCGCCGGCGCAACAGGCAGACAAGACCCGCTACATCGCCTACGGGCCTACCAACAAGGACGCGATCCCGCACGTGGATCCGGCGATCTTGCCCTGGCTGCCGAACGCTCCCGACAACATGCACAATGCACTGCTGATCGACGCACATTTCTGGAGTGACAAAGGCGATGATCTGCGCCAGCGCTTCACTGCCTGGATTGCGAAGTAAGGCAAGACAGATGCCGCGAGGAGGAGCTCCGGCCCTCCTCGGCCGAGCAAATGAACTGAGAGAGGAGCCGATGGCGACGATGGCCGTCCAAATGGCCGGCAAGGCCGACCGCGTGCCGCTGCGGACCAAGCTGCAGCGGGTCGAGCGCCGGCGTAAGCTGAGGGCCTTCGCGCTCGTCTTGCCGCTCCTGCTATTCATTCTGGTTGCATTCGTCATGCCGATCGGCCGCATGATGTTTAATGCGGTCTACGATGATACGCTGCTGACGCTAATGCCACGGACCATGGCAGCGCTAAGTGACTGGGATGGCAAGGATCTTCCCGGTGAGAGCGCCTATGCCGCTCTTGCGGAAGATCTCAAACAGGCTTGGACGCAGAGAACTGCGGGCGCAATTGGCAAGCGAATGAATTATGAGCTTCCCGGAGCCCGCAGTGAGGTGATGTCGAGCGCGCGCAAGGCAAGCATGCTCTCCGTTGGCCCATATAAAACCGCGCTGATCGAGATAAATCCGATCTGGGGGCAGCATGAGGTCTGGAGCCTTCTCAAACGTGGAACGTCCGCTCATACGGCCTATTACTTGCTGCGTTCGGTCGATTATCAATATGGCGCTGACAGCGAGATCGTAACCGCTCCGCCAGAGAACGCCATTTTCCGCGACATCTTCATGCGCACGCTCGAAATCAGTGTTAGCGTGACGCTTGCGACTCTCATATTGGGCTTCCCGGTAGCTCATCTGCTCGCGACGTTGCCGCTGAAGACCAGCAACCTGCTGCTGATGATGGTCATGCTGCCGTTCTGGACGTCGTTGTTGGTGCGCACCACGGCATGGGCTGTGCTCCTGCAGCAGCATGGAGTCGTCAACGACGTTTTGATGGCATTGCACCTCATATCGCAGCCTGCTGAACTCATCTACAATCGGGTAGGCACAATTGTGGCCATGACCTACATACAGCTGCCCTTCACGCTCCTTCCAATTTACAGTGTGATGAAAACGATCTCGCCGAGCCTTGTCAGCGCCGCTCGCTCGCTCGGTGCTGGGCCGTTCTACGCCTTCTGGAAGGTCTACTTTCCCCTAACTTTACCGGGGATCTCCGCGGGCGGTTTGCTGACCTTTATCTTGTGCCTCGGCTACTATATCACCCCCGCCCTGGTGGGCGGACCAAGAGATCAGATGATCAGCTACTTCGTTGCCCGCTACACCAATGAGGAGCTCAACTGGGGCATGGCTTCGGCTCTTGGGGCCATCCTGCTGACAGTTACTCTGTTGCTCTACTATGTCTTCGGCAAGTTAGTCGATGCCGATCGCGTCAAGATGGGGTGAGAACGATGGCCGCTTCCGTCTATGCCTCGCCGCTGGAGAAGGGCTGGTATTATCTGCACCGGCTGATCTGCGGTGCTATACTTCTATTCCTCGTTGCTCCGATCCTTGTGATCATTCCACTGTCGTTTAATTCGGTGCCATTCTTCACGTATCCAATGCCAGCGCTGTCTTTGCGCTGGTATCACGATTTTTTTTTCACCGAGCGCTGGCAGGGCGCACTGTATGTTTCCATCTTCGTTGCAGTGTCGGTTACGATACTCTCGACGGTGCTGGGGACACTTGCCGCACTAGGCCTCAGCCGGCCGAAATTTCCCTACCGCACTGCCGTAATGAGCCTCCTGATCTCGCCCTTGATCGTGCCCGTCGTGATCACAGCAGTCGGGATGTATTTCTTTTATGCCGATTTGGGCCTGCTAAACACCTTCACCGGGCTCATCCTGGCGCACACGACCTTGGCCACGCCTTTCGTCGTCATCACCGTCACCGCAACATTGACAAGCTTTGACTACTCGCTGGCCCGCGCAGCAGCCGGGCTTGGTGCGCCACCAATTACCGTCTTCTTCAAAATCATTCTGCCGCTGATTCTGCCGGGCATGATCTCTGGTGCGCTATTTGCTTTCATCTCCTCCTTCGATGAGGTGGTGATTGCCCTCTTCGTGGCCGGGCCCGAGCAGCGCACCTTGCCGAAGGTTATGTTCTCCGGCGTTCGCGAGGAGATCAATCCGACCATCACCGCCGCCGCCACGGTGCTGATTCTCATCTCTATCGCCGTGCTGACCACGGTCGAGCTGCTGCGCCGGCGCTCGGAACGCCTGCGCGGGATTCGCAACACCTGACATGTCGACTGCAACCGGCCGGGGGTACATGCATTGCCGAACCTATTGCGCGGTAAAGCCGGTTTAGCCGCTTTTGCCGTGTGCAAGCTCGGTCGACGAAGTTTGCTGGAAAGATTCCACCGGCCATTGAAAGGAGCCAAACCGTTGCACGAATGACCGTCAACGAAAAAATCGGTGCTCGCCTTCGTTTCATCAGGCAGCGCAATCGGCTCTCGCAGCGCGAGCTAGCAAAGAGGGCTGGTGTGGTTAACTCGACCATCTCCTTGATCAAATCCGGTCAAACCAATCCATCTGTGGGAGCGCTGAAGCGCATCTTGGATGCCATTCCAATCAGTTTGGCGGATTTATTTTCGTTGAAAGAGCAGGGCAGGGAGCAGATCTTCTTTAAGAACAAGGATCTGACGGAGATGGGCAAAGGCGTAGTTTCCTATCTTCAGATAATACGGCTGGTCGTTCAATGCAAATTATGAAAGAGACATACACGCCGGGATCCGACACGGGAAAAGTTAAGCTCGTTCACGCTGGTGAAGAAGGCGGAGTTATCATCAGTGGACGCCTGGAGGTCACAGTTGACGATGAAGCACGTGTGTTAGGCCCTGGCGACGCATATTATTTCTCGAGCCTCCGGCCGCATCGATTTAGGTGCATAGGTCGAGAGCCATGCGAAGTCGTGAGCGTGTGCTCGCTGCCATCGTTCTGATTGCTTCAAGCTTATGTGCTCTCATCATGGAGAGCGAACGTCTTGATCGCCTATGTCGATGTTTCAGGCTTGCGTATCATGGAAAACACCCCGTTCTTGACTCGCGACCGCAACACATTGGTTCCCAACGAGGTTGCGAAGGGGGCCTGGGACCCCAAATCGCTGCACGGCCCCGTCGTCATCGGTCTGCTTGACTTTGTCATAGAGTAGCGCCACTTGGAACCGGAATTCGTCCCGGTACGACTCACGGTCGATATGTTTCGCCTGCCTAGCATCAATAAGCCAGTGGACGCGACGACGGATCCGCGACGGCATGCGCATTCGCGTGGTGGAAGCGGAGTTCTTCTCGGACGGCGTGAGCATGGCGCGCGCCTCCTGTCAGCTCCTGCGCAAGACGCAGAACTCGGACGGAAATATTTGGTCGCCACCCAATTGGGACGCGCCCAAGCCCGCCGAGCTTCCGCCGCCGACTGACCCGCGCCTCGGCATTTACGGCTAGTGGGCAACGCGTCCGATCGTCGGCCGCGTGGGCTCGCTCGGGCCGCAGCCGCAGTGGAAGAGGGGGGTGCGCGAGCTCGTCGATGGCTCACCGTTGGCGCCATTCGCGCGGGTTGCTGTGTGTGCTGATTTCGCAAGCCCCTTTGCTAATGCGGGGATCGGGGCCTTTCTTTCATCAATAGTGATGTGACAGTCTATCTGCATCGCCTGCCGGTGACGGAATGGAGTATCCCTCCGTTGAGGCTTTCAATTACCCACAAATTCTACTCCGACCGTGGCGCCCAGCGCGATGTCAGTGAGGCGTGACAGCCCGCGCCACATGACGGTATTGCCAGGCGGCGGATCGCTGGCGCGGGCGAGATAACCGCCGAGCCGGGCGATCTTGATCAGATAGTGCGAGAGCGTTTTCTGTCTTGCTTTTGGTTTGTCGTTGACGAGGCGATCAAGCACGCCGATTTCAGTCGCAGTCAACGCGAGGGTTGGCGGCGCGTCTGGGGCGGAACGGTTGAGCATCGTCATCCAGAAGACCCGCCAGCTCAGGATGCAAAAGAGCGAGATCAGATTGGTCAGACGCTGGGCGGTCCTGAGCTTCGACTCCTCAGCTTTGCAGCCCGATTTGAGGATCTTGTGGAACACCTCGATCTTCCATCTCAAACCATACCATTCGAGCTTCTCAATGGCGTCGGTGCGGGAACCAACAGGCAGGTCGGTGATCAGCTTCCAATCGATCTTCTTTCTGTTTTTCGGCGTCCCGCGCTCTTCGGCATGGATCACCGTCAGGGTCAGAGCGGGATAGCGCTTCTGCTTTCCGATCGGCGGCAGGACGCGAATCTTGCGATACCTGATCTCAAGAACGGCCTGGTCGGGATCGCCGTTGCTATCTCTGACTTCGATGCGATGGAGCCCTTCGACCTCGTCCATTTCGTCGGCGATCGTGTGATCCCCGTCTCCAGCCAAGCGGTCGACGCAGGTCCTGATCAGGAAATGAGTTCCGATCTCCTGTGCTGCGCAGAAGAGCTCGTAGATGTCACTCTCGCGATCACCGATATGGATGCATCGTCCCGGATGATCCAAGAGTTGCGTAGACTGCTTGAGATTTTCCAACCACCGGACGCTTTCCTTTTTCTCGATGGGAATCCGGGTCGGATTGATCTTCTTTTTAAGCGCTGCCGTCCCCTTGAATTTCTTCCGGGTCCAGAACTTAACGACCGCCAACCCCAGCGGCACCCCCTCGATTGTAACCGCGAGGCTCGAATGCATCAGGATGCCGCAAACCGTGTGCGATCTGAGGCGGCCCGCCTTATCCCGTCCACTGTTTATGCTCTTGGTGATGCCGATCGCTTCTGACTTCTTGCGTTGATAGCTGAACTCGGTTGTGTCGTGCAGCACAAGAACGAGACCTTCAGCGGCGGCGGCACGATCACGTGTCGATTGGAAGTGGCCGGCCAGAATGTCCGCTTCGCTGACCCGCTCATTAGAGAAGAAGCGATAGGCTGCCTTGGTATTCGCCCAATCCTGGCAGACGAGCGGAATGCTTTGTCCCATGGCGCTTCCAATCTGCGTGAGCAGTTTGCGGAATCTGCCGCCGAGCCGCGCGTCCCTAAACTCGCATCCACTACTCTCTCGATCAATCCAACATTCACCTTCCAAGGATCGCAAACAGCCTTTTGCCGATCGATCCCTTAATCTCAGCCCCATAGAGCACCCCTCGCGAATCAGGTGCTCAGCAAGGAATCACAAGTGATTCTTTCGACTCAAGATTTCGCCGATCAGCGGATCCGTCCGAGTGGTCAAAGTTATGGGTAATTGAAAGCCGTTGAGGGCCGCCTTGTTTGACGGACGCGCGCGCTGCAGGTCCTAGGGGGTAATCCTAGGAAGAAGCGCTATGACGATTTCGCGGGCAGAGGTGATCACATCGGTCGAGCGGCGGCGTCGCTGGTCGCAGGATGAAAAGGAACGGCTAGTTGCAGCAACGCTCGAGCCCGGAGCCACTGTTTCCGAGGTGGCTCGCATGGCCGGCCTTCATGTGAGCCAGCTGTTCAGGTGGCGCAAAGAGCTTTGCAAGCACAGTGAGACGAGTATAGCGCCGTTAGTGCCGGTCAAGATTGGGCCGTCTGTGCCGCCGCGGGATGTGGCCGAAGCGCCATTGACGACGGCGCCGGCGCGTCGACGGAGGAGTCAGGGCATCATCGAGATCGATCTTGGTAGCGGACACCGAATCCGGGTCGATGGCGACGTTGATGGAGACGCGCTGCGTCGAGTTCTCGATGCCCTGGTGCGCCGATGATCCCGGTTCCGACCGGCGTACGAGTGTGGCTCGCGACAGGCTACACGGATATGCGCAGAGGCTTTCCGTCGTTGGCACTTCAAGTGCAGGAGGTGCTGCGCAAAGACCCGCTTGGCGGTCATCTGTTCGTCTTCGCGGTTGCCGCAGCGATCTTGTGAAAGTGATCTGGCACGATGGCCAGGGAGCATGCCTGTTTACCAAAAGACTCGAGAGAGGAAGGTTCATCTGGCCATCGGTTGCCGGTGAATCGGTAACGATCTCACCGGCGCAGTTGAGCTATCTGTTGTCCGGGATCGATTGGCGCAACCCTCAAGAAACCCAGCGTCCGACGCGGGTCGGATAGCCGCTTTTACGGTTTGCATCTGCTGCTTGATCTGATTCAATGGCTTCATGATATCGAAGCCGGACGATCTTCCATCGGACCTTGTGAGTGCCCTGGCGGCGCTGCAGGCCGAGCGTGAGGCGCGGCTGCAAGCCGAGGCGGTGGCTGCCAGTGCGCGGGCGGAGCTGTCGGACAACGAGGCGCTGATCGCGCATCTCGAGCTGCGGATCGAGAAGCTCAAGCGCGAACTGCACGGGCAGCGCTCCGAGCGCACGGCGCGGCTGCTCGAGTAGTTGGAGTTGGAGTTGGAAGAACTCGTCACCACGGCGAGCGAGGATGAGCTTGCCGCGCTGGCCGCAGCGGCGAAGACGCAGAACGTCCGCCCCTTTATGCGCAAACGGCCGGTGCGCAAGCCATGGCCGGATGACATCGAACACGAGCGCGTCGTCATCGAGGCTCCGACGAGCTGCGCCTGCTGCGGCGGATCGCGGCTGGCGAAGATCGGCGAGGATGTGACCAAGACGTTGGAGGAGATCCCGCGTCGCTTCAAGGTCATCGAGACGCTGCGCGAGAAGTTCACCTGCCGCGATTGCGAGAGATCAGCCAGCCGCCGGCGCCGTTCCATGCCACGCCGCGCGGCTTCATCGGCCCACAATTGCTGGCGACGATCCTGTTCGACAAGTTCGGCATGCATATCCCGCTCAACCGCCAGAGTGCGCGCTTTAAGGCCGAGGGGATCGACCTGCCGTTGTCGACGCTGGCCGACCAGGTCGGCCACGGGACCTTCGCCGTCATGCCGCTCTTCCACTTGATCGAACGCCATGTACTCGCGGCCGAGCGCCTTCATGGCGACGACAGTGTGCTGCAGAAGCACACAGAAAGGATGATCGAGATGATCTGAAAATCTGTGGGCACAAGCTGTGGCAGCGATGAGGGTAGGCCCCTCGGGATCGACTTTCAGGAGTAGGTCTCAAATCACTTCAAGCGCCTTCGCTTAAGAGGCGCGGTCGTGAGCGTTGAAGCTAACGGTCGAGAATACCCGAACGGATAGGCGTCCGAGAGACGAATGAAAATGAACCCGCCGATGAACCGTCGTAACGTGGAAATCGTCGTCAAAACCAGAGGTGTGTCGTCCCTCTGGGATGAGCCCGCCGGAAGCCTGGTGACCGGGCGGGTGGCGATCGGCGTTGAGGGGGCGTGAATCGGATGCAGGCGCTGCCGCGGAACTGCAGGAACCAGTCGCTCAGAGGCGAGATTACCGAAGCGGAGCACTGGGACGGACCGATCTGTGTTGGCGACGAAGGCTCGTAATGGGGCCGGAGCGAAGGGATCGGATCAGGTGGGCTGGACATCGTCGCAACTGACAACAGGAGGACGACGGTGAACCAGCCGAGCAAACCGTTCAACATCGACAAGAGAGAGGTGTACGAAGCATATCTGCAGGTGCGATCCAATGGTGGCGCAGCCGGTGTCGACGGAGTGACGATTGAGCAGTTCGAGTCCGACTTGAAGAGCAATCTCTACAAGATTTGGAATCGAATGAGCTCAGGCTCTTACTTCCCGCCACCTGTTCGCGCCGTCTCCATTCCAAAGAAGAGTGGGGGCCAAAGGATCCTCGGGGTGCCCACTGTGGCAGACCGCGTGGCACAAGCGGTTGTCAAACAACTGATTGAGCCGGCTCTCGACGCAATCTTTCTGGCGGATTCTTACGGCTACAGACCCGGTAAATCGGTTCTCGATGCCGTAGGCGTGACGCGCCAGCGGTGCTGGAAGTACGATTGGGTTCTGGAGTTCGACATCAAGGGACTGTTCGACAATATCGACCACGAGCTTCTGCTGCGGGCCGTCCGGAAACATGTGACGTGCGCATGGGCGCTGCTCTACATCGAACGATGGCTGACAGCGCCGATGGTGCAAGAGGATGGAACAGTGATCGAGCGAAGCCGCGGGACCCGCAATAGGGCGTGGTGAGCCCGATTCTCGCCAACCTCTTCATGCACTACGCATTTGACCTCTGGATGGCGCGGACGTTCCACGCTCTGAGGTGGTGTCGGTATACGGATGACGGGTTGGTACATTGTCGGAATGAGATGGAGGCGCAAAGCGTTCGCGAAGCGCTCCAGGCTCGGCTGGCGGAGTGCCGCCTGGAACTGCATCCTACGAAGACGAGGATCGTCTACTGCAAGGATGATCGACGCCGAGGTAAGAGCGAGATGGTCATGTTTGACTTTCTCGGCTACTGCTTCCGGCCACGATCGGTTCTGGGGCCGCATTCGCAGAAGATGTTCTGTGGGTTCACCCCAGCGGTCAGTAAATCAGCGCTGCGGGCGACGGTCCGAGGCTTGAAACTTCGCAGGCGAACCGAGGTGACGCTGGACGATATTGCTCGCGAGCTAAACCCGATGGTTAGGGGGTGGATCGCTTATTATGGGCAATACACCCGCTCAGCGCTCTATCCGCTGGCACGCTACATCAACCAAACGTTGGCTATTTGGCTGAAGCGAAAGTACAAGCGCTTCCATCACCGTTTAGGACGCGCGCGTCTCTTCCTGGAGAAGATCGCGCGTGAGAACCGCAGGCTCTTTGTGCATTGGCGACTCGGCGATGGCGGCAAGCTTGCCTGATGGGGGCCGGGTGAGGCGAGAGTCTCACGCCCGGTTCTGCGAGAGGCTGGAGGTGAAATCCCTCCGGCCTACTCACCCCACCATCCGTATCCTGGCGAAGGGCAAGTGCACGACCGGGCGGATCTGGACTTATGTGCGGGATGATCGGCCCTTCGCCGGGCCTGCGCCGCGGGCGGCGGTCTATTACGCCTCGAGCGACCGACGAGGTGAGCATCCCCAGAAGCATCTGGCCGCCTTCGCCGGTATCCTGCAAGCCGATTGTTACAACGGCTTCGAGCCGCTGTTCGACCCGCAGAAGAAGGTGCTGCCGATTACGCCGGCGTTTTGCTTCGCCCCAATGCGCGGCTGGGCTTCTTCGAGCTGGCTGACATCGAGAAAAATGCTCGGGAAGGTAAGAAGGGCAAACCGGTCTCTCCGATCGCGCTGGAGGCGGTCAGATGCCTCGATGCGTTGTTCGAGATCGAGCGCGCTATCAACGGTCGCGGCGCGGACGAGCGGCGCGCCGTGCGCCAGGAAAAGAGCAAGCCGCTTCTCGAGGACATGCACGCCTGGTTGCTGCGTGAGCGCGAAACCCTCTCGCGCTCCTCCGAGGTCCTGAAGCCTATGAATTACATGCTCAGGTGCTGGGACGACTTCGCCCGCTTCCTCGACGATGGCAGGATCTGCTTGACCAACAATTGCGCTGAGCGAGAGGCATCGCCTTGGGAAGGCGCAACTGGACCTTCGCCGGCAGCCAGCGCGGCGCCGACCGTGCCGCCATCATGCTGACGATGATCACGACCTGTCGCCTCAACGAGGTCGATCCCAAGGCCTGGCTCGCCGACGTCCTCGCCCGCATCGCCGATCTTCCCGCGTCGCGCCTGCACGAACTGCTGCCCTGGGAATGGAAGCTCCTGCGCCAAACCGACCAGCCCTCCGATCAGCAAGCTGCCTGACCTTCACGCAACGCCATCTTAGAGCTCGCCGTGCCCGCGCGCATGCGTCAATCAGGCGGTCTTCGTCGTATGCGTACGGAATGGATCGGCTTTGTGGTGATGAATCATCGTTCGGCCGAGGGTGTATCGCGATCGGCGAATGCTGGCTGTACGACGAAGTGGGCCCGATCGGTACCTCGACGGTCGCCGCGCTCGCTCACCGCAAGCCCATGCCGATTCCGTCGAGTCGCTAGCCACCTGCAACGATCCGGGAGCTCGCAAACAAGTATGGATTTTCGAGGCGGCGCGGAATTGCAAATAACTCGCGCTTATCTTATTGCGACGGATCTGAGTAGACCCTTGAGCACCAGACTGTAATCTTAGTTTTCGCTTACTAGCAACAGGCTGGTCAAAGTTTCCACCTGCGTCGGCCCGCCGGTACTTCGCGCGCGATCGGCACAACCCGGCAAGCGACGGCAACCGCCGCTCCACCCGACGAGGCGCCCAACGAACGCTCAAAATCGAATGGATTCCGCGTCGGCCCGCCATTTCGGCGTGCTTCGGTCGTCGGCGCCATGCACATTTCAGGCACCGTCGAACGTGCGAAGGATATAAAGCCGGCCTGACGGAAGCGTGCGGCGAGCGTCGAATCGTTTTGAGCCCGGGTTCCATCGAGAAACGAGGAACCCATGCTGCGTGGGCATCCACTGATGCAAGCGCGGAGTTCTTCAAAAGAAATGGGAGGCCGCTGAACTTGCTGGCGACAACCTTGTGCCGGGAAGCCTTGTCCAAGGCTCCTTTGACGTCCCAATAGGATATCCATGTTGGTCTTTTTGTTGAAACGTTCCGCCGCAGGCTCCCCACTATCCGGCATGGCAGGAGAGACGCCCCGTTTGACGCATAGTGCCGCTGAAATCCTGGCGCCGATCGGGAGAGCACGCAGCCTTTGTACGCGACGACACCGGCGTTCTGCTGCACACCTCATTCGGACTTGACAGCGAGACCACATCTACAAGGCGGCAGGGTCGCAGCTGCGAGAGAATCCTCTTCAGTTATCTCGTGCGTGGCTTCAAACGAAGGCTAGCTCAGAGTGCGTTTGAACCCCCAGATGCCGTAGCGGCATTCGTCTCAACATGCTGCGCATTCACGGCGATAACGTTGCACGTACGTTACTCGCAGAACGGCGTGAGCTTGGCGGTAGCACTTGTTGATGCAACTGCCAATAAGCGACAGTGACGCTATCCGGATGATCGCGAGAGCCGCTTGACTCCGGCGATTTCAGCTTCACACCGGACCGACGGCCGCTCTGGCGCGTGCGGTACATTTATGAAGATCGATGAGCGTCGAGGATAGGGAGCCGTCAACGCTGGACAGGACCTTCGCAAGCACTGAGATTTCGTTCCGGCGATCCCGTATGATGCGAATTCCAAATCCCTCGCCAGTTTCCTTTTAGTCGATTTGCAAAGTTGGCGTTGGCTTTTGAACGCGGGTCCCCAGCTCAGGAGAGAATATTGCACGCCGAAACAATGGCGCACGCGAGTGGATACCGATGCGTCGCCTAAGAAGCCTTCGGGCCGCTCGCTCAATCCGGCTCTGAAATGACTTCATGAGAGAACTGCAGTTTTTCTTTGGAGTTTTGTGGTTCACTTAGCTTGTGCGACCGCAGTTATTTTCATTGAATTGCGCTATTTGTGACCAACCGACTCTCGACCAAACGCAGGCCCTCGGACTTGCCGGCACGCCGGCGGCCTACTGGCAATTGGCCTAACAGGACAATGCGCCGATCTCGGCCGCGACGAATGGATCGGCCTGATGATCGATCGTGAAACCGCCACGCGCGCCGACCGGCGTCTGACCAATCGCCTGGCCGCAGCAAAGCTACGCTTCATCGTTGCCTGTATTGAAGACATCGACTTCGCGGCCCGGCGGGGGATTGACCGGCGCAACACTCTGCAGCTGGCACAAGGCCCTGGCTGAAAGCCCAGGAGGACCTCATCGTCACCTGCTTGACCGTGGCCGAAAAAAACTGGCCGGTGTGCGCCTTTGGACGCCAGGCCGCCAGGCTCGATCATTCCGTCTTTTATTTGCGGATGCCGCGCCTGTTCGAAGACCTCGCCATACCTCCACGGCCGCTTCCCTCGCCTCATCGATAAGCTTGCACGTGTCCAGTTGCCATCCCGACGACTGGGGCACCCACACCCTCAACAACCAGCAGCGCCTCGATCTCCTCGAAGCCTTCGAAGAACGCTGCAGGCGCAAATCCACCCTGATAACCGCCCAGCTGCTCATTACCCGATGGATGATATGATCGAAGAACCCACCATCGCCGACGCCATCCCCAACCGAATCATCCACAACGCCTATCGTGTCATCCTTGAAGCGCACAGCATGCGAAGGAAAAAGCCTCGCGCCCCTTCACCGACGGCCAAAACAGCAAAACCAATACCTATCGACTTCAACAACAAGGCAACCAAAACCCAGCGCCACCACGCCGTCCGCGAATTAGTGAAACTGCTGTGCCTCAGTGAGCGAAACCGCGGTCCCGTTCTTGCGAAATACGCAGTTCAGGACATTGGGCGGAATCAGATGCAGCCCACCCGCGCAAAGGCAAGGAGTTGGCGCTGATTACTCCGGACGAGTGCTGACAGCCCTGGTTAGCCGGAATTGGTCGAAAGGCCTTCGAACGCAGAACCCAATTGACGACACGGCTCATTTTGCATGAATTAGGGGTCGAGATTCACGATCGATGTCCGGAACTACAATGCTGTCATATCGCTGCTTCTGCCCGACGATCACAATGGCACCCCTCGGTGTGAGAGGGCTACCCGTCGGAATTCAGATGTTGGACGAAAGCATACAGTCGACGGTCTAGCGGGAATCCGCTCGATGATCAACGAAGACATTCAGCGCGGTCCGTCTGAGGTTCAAGGCCGCTTTTCTTGGTGAGCTCCGCAAGAGGAGTCACAACTCACAAGCCAAGAACGCGCTAACAGCTCGGTTGCCGCCGGTTCGATCTCTCACAAGGGCGCTGCCCATGAATTCGACCTGTTTGGTGCTCTCTACGGCGAAATCTCTCGCAAATGGCGCTCTCGTGCCGAATTCACGCGTCGATGCGTATCTCGTTGCATCAAATCGATGTCGATAGACCGTTGCTATGTAGAATTAAATGGGAGGGAGGAGCAAATAGTCCGGCATCGGTCTGGGGTGATCAAAGTTCGGCATCGAGGAATAGCAGGTAAGATTTTTTCACAGATTGGCGGCCTCGACAACTTTTGAAAGGATGCGAATGACCAAAAAAGCGTGCTTTCGAGGGTTTTTTACTGCCCTGGTCACGCCTTTTGATGAAGGCGATCTGGATGAGAAGGCGTTTCGCAAACTCGTAGAATGGCAGATCGCGCAGGGAATACATGGATTAGTCCCCGTCGGGACTACCGGCGAGAGTCCGACTCTCTCTCACTTACACAAAAAGATAGTTGAGTGGTGTGTCGATGAAGCTAGGGGAAGGGTGACGATAATCGCTGGTGCCGGCTCAAACTCCACATCAGAGGCGATAGACTTCTCGAGACACGCGGAGAAGGTGGGCGCGGACGCGGTATGGATCGTTACGCCGTACTACAACAACCCAAGCCAGGAAGGCCTCTTCCAACACTTCAAGATGATTAACGACTCGATCGGAATTCCTATAATCATCTACAATATCCCAGGTCGTTTTGTCATCGATATGTCACTGGAGACGATGAAACGGCTTTATGAATTGAAGAACATCGCCGGGGTAAAGGATGCGACCAACGACTTGGGCCGCGTGTCGCAGCAACGCGTCGCAATGGGGCCCGATTTTATTCAATTCGGGCGAGAACATTACTGCGCTCGGCTTTATGGCTCATGGTGGCCACGGCTGGATCTCCGTAACCTCGAACGTAGCTCCGCGCCTTTGTGCTAGCTTGCAAAACGCATGCTTGACAGGGCACTACTTGACGGCGCTCGAACTGCAAGACAAGCTCACGCCCTTGCATGTTGGTCTATTCGCTGAGACGAATCCTGCGCCAGCCAAGTTTGCGTTGTCGCTGATCGGTAAATGTTCGTCGACGGTTAGATTGCCGATGGTACCGATTGCCGAAAAGACGCAGGCTCAGATCCGCGAAGCCATGCAACACGCTGGTTTGATCGATTGACCTCCGCGGCGCGGCATGTATAGATCTGGATTTAGCCCCCGAGACGACCGACGAGCAGTAACCGGGCTGAAGAGCGGACCTCGCGAAACAAGAGAGGCTCTGCCGAGGCGCGCTCGCGAGGATCTGAGCCACAGGACCATCACCTGAGCGTTCATGCTGCTCACGTCAAACCAATTCTATGATCGCGACGCTGGTCTCGTTGACGCCCGTCAAATCGACGTGCGTTGCTTCGAACACCCTGAGCTTAGGCGACTGAATCGTGGGCCATCGGTTCCGCACGGGCCTGCATCCAGAATCCCAAAAGCCCCCAGACGGACCGTGCTCCGCGGAGCACGCGCATTCCCGCCACAAAGAGAGCAGATCAGGCTCCGGGCGCACAACTTTGAGGATGGCCGAGCCTATGGACGCGAGCTTGAGTTACGGCATCAATTCGATGCGTGAGCTGCAGGGCGCCTCAGAATGCGGCGATCCCGCCAAGGAGACGCGACCTCAAATCGCGGATAACTTAAAACGTTCGCGTTTATTGGCTAGCGCACAATTTCGCCTTGCTCCACATCGACGAATTGCAGCGCCGCGTGCATTGAGCTGAGGTCTATCAAGGATTTTCCGCGTAGAGCAGCCTGGGGCAAAGCCGCGCGAGCTCCGTCCCGCCGCTGTAGGTCGCCGAGCTTGCAACAGACCGGCTTCGACGCAGGCTGGGAGGATCTATGGTTAGCCGCGGCGGCGCCCTCGTGAATGCCTATTTGTCAGGATTCGGCGTCCTCAACCGACGACAGCGGCGATCGTCAATCGGCAGAGGCTCGTAATGTCGTAGACGGGCAATTTCGCGATGCGACGGATTGCCGCTGCGGCCAACGGAAATCCCGCACACTCGAATAAGAGCAGCCCGATATCAGGATGCGCGTCGCGGAGGCGCGCTACGCAGGCTGCGACATCCGTCTCGATCGCGGCGACGTCGATCGGTGGCGCTGGACGCTTTAGCTCGTCATGCCAGAACTTACCGCCTTCGATGCCTCCCACGACAATTCTCGCCCGCTCGGTCGGGTCATCAATGCCGAGCAGATCCTGGCCGCAATGCGTCGAATCGTACGTCAGAACCGCGATCTTGGCTGACGGCGGGAGCTGGCGAAGCAACGCCGGCAGAAGGAGCAGACTCGACATCACCACAGGGACATTCACCGACGCGGCCACAGCTGCCTGATGCCGGATAGAGAAGCCGCAGTTCGAGCTGATTGCGATAGCGCCTCGATCGACCAGCCGCCGGGCGGCAGCGATATAGGCCGGCGCAAGGGCTGGATCCCCGCGGACGACATTCTCTACCCAAGCTCCCTCGACTGTCTCCGAGATGATCGGAAAGTCGAATGTGGCCGGATTCACCAGCGAGCCGGGCAGCGGCGTTGGGCGGGACGGAGCGGGCTGCAGCCCGCGTTCGAGGAGCAGGACTCCAAGAGATGGTTGGGTTTGCGATGTCATGGATGAAAGATTAGCGCGCTTTAAAGCCGAATTCCCTTAAAAAAGAGCATGCTACTGTGGAAATTATGCACTGATTGGAAGAATACGAAACCATCATAGGATCACGCCATCGATGATGGCAGAACTCGCGAAATTTGATTACACGATCGGGCTGCGATAGAGATCGCGGCAGATGGGGGCTATAGGCGCGCGCGGAGATCGATCTCGGTAGGAGCACGGCGGAAATGCCGCGCCCGGCCCGCAGGATCGTCGCATGAAAAGCTTCGCATTCTTGCAATCAAGCGCAGAATTTGGCCATACGATAGTCTACATTGGAGAATTTCGGCACCTGGCCCGGCTGATGTGTACGCGAGAAGAGAGGTGACGCCACTGAATGCTCTTCGAGCCGATGCTAATGCTACGCCGATGAGCGTCTAGTGAGAATGATGGTTGCCCGCTCTTGCTGCTGACTTTGGTGGTTTGATTACCGTGTTGCTGCACCGAAGGTGATCTCCGGAATTGGACGCCAATCTTCTCCCCTCGACAGGATGACCATTACTGGAGATATATTGGACGAACATGTAATGTCCGCGCGTTACCGCGATTGGTGCGCCAGCTTAGTTGCCTGGTTCTCGTGCTTGCTGGTCGCATTGTGAGCATATTTGAGGAAATGCGCCTTGATCTAGAATTTGGCGTGCAGCCGATGACCATGACCTGCGGGCGGTATCGAACCCCCTTCATTTCCTGCGGCTTCGCTATTGGATCCCCACAGCATACGCTTGTTAATAATTCCGCTCCATGAGGATGGTCTACAAGCTAACAGTGGGTGCTCGTCGGCATGCTTGCTGACTAGTCGATATGGGCATTCTGTGCTGCTCACCGCCGTATTTCGCGCGCCGCCGACGGCTTGAGCGCCCGGGGAGTATCTTGACGTGATTTGCTCCGCTCTTTCCCTGGCTAGATTTGAAAATAGTTATACGAACAGTCTTGGCACGATCAACTAAGGGATAGTTGCAACTATGGAAGCACACGTTTCGGCCTTTTCGTCGGATGACTGGTCGCCTGCGCGCGATGCGAGTCCTGTTATCAAAGGCGTTCACGCGATGCTGCGTCCGCCCAACATTGTGATAGTCGATGCTACCGACAAACCGGGCAACTATGCCGAGCGCATTTGGAACAATCTGGTCAAGTACAAGTACGAAGGCGGGCTTTATGCTATAAACGCCAAGCGCGACACGGTCTGGGGCGTGACCTGCTACAAGGATTTCGCCTCTCTTCCCGAAAGCCCGACCATGTCCTGGTGCTGGTGCCGGCGCGCTTCGTCGTCCAAGTACTGCGCGAGGCTGCCGCCGCAGGCGCGCAGTCCGCAACCATCGTCACATCGGGCTTCAGCGAGTTGCAGGACCATGCGAGCCAGCGGCTTGCCGTTGAACTTGAGGCCGCGGTGCGTGAGACCGGAATTGCAATAACGGGTCCGAATTGCCTCGGCAATCTGAGTGCGGGCGAAAAGCTCTTCACCAATATAGACGAGGATCGTCACCATGGAGCAGGGCCCGGTCGCGATTGCCGGTCAATCCGGTGCTATCGTGATGATGATCCGCCAGGCACTGGAGGACCGCGGCGTCGGTGTCGGCTATATGGTCACGACCGGCAACGAGGCCGGACTGCAGACGCCGGATCTTATGGCATATTTCGCCTCCGATCCCTCGATCCGAGTCATTGTGGTTTATCTCGAGGGCGTACGCAATACGGAGGCATTTCGGAATGCTTGCAAGGCAGCGCGTGCCGCCGGCAAACCTGTCATCGCGCTGAAGCTCGGGGCCTCCGAGGGTGGACGCGCCGCGGCCATGGCGCATACCGGCGACACTGGCTGGCTCCATCGAGTCCTTCGACGCAATCTCGACCCGCGAGGGCGTGATCCGGGTGCGCGGGCTCGATGAGCTGGTCGAAACCGCGGAATGCTTCGTTCACGCTCAATTGCCCAGAGGCGACCGGCTCGCCGCGGTGACGCTGTCGGGCGGCAAGCGCGCTTCTGATTGACGCGTTCCATTCGGCGGGGCTCAACTTTCCCCCGCTCGGTAAGGACGTCAGCGAGAAGGTGTCCACGATGCTCGGGCCTGGCTCAATCATTGGCAATCCACTGGATGCCGGCTTTGCCGCAGTGGTCGATCCATCGATTTATATGAAATCAATCAAGATCATGATCGAAGATCCTGATACCGACATTGTCATCATTGACGCCGAACTGCCCAAGGCGCCACATGAATTGCGCGAGCGCAATTTGCGCGTCGTCAACGAGATGGCGAGCGCCGCGTCCAAGCCCGTGATCTACATCAGCCCGATGTCCATCGGCTTTACCGAGCACACAAAGGCCTTGCGTAAGTCCTTGCCGAACATCGCTGTCATGCAAGGTATGGACCGCGCGGTCGGCGCAATCAAGGCGATGATTGACTATGCTGCGCTCGACAAGGACGTGTTTCCTCTTCCAAACCCCAAGCCCCGGGCGCTGCTCGAAAAGACGTTGAATCGCGCTAGCGGCGCGCCGCTCGACGAGATCGCCTCGAAAAAGGTGCTCAAGGCCTATGGCATCCCGATCTCGAAGGAGGCGATAGCGCAGACGGCCGAAGAGGCTTCAGCCGTCGCGAAGAAGATCGGTTTTCTCGTCATGGCGAAAGTGGTCAGCCCCGACATCTTGCACAAAACCGACATCGGGGGCGTTGTGCTCAATCTCAATAATGCGGCCGAGGTGAAGAAGGCGTTCAACGACATCGCCGCACGTGTAAGGAAACTTAAGAGCAAGCCAAAACTCGAAGGCATTTTGATTGCGCAGCAGGTCAAGGCCGACCTCGAACTCGTAGTAGGCGCCTCACTTGATGCTGAGATGGGACCGGTGGTGCTATTCGGTACTGGTGGCATCGACATCGAGTTGATGAAAGACGTGGCGCTGGCTGGCGCGCCGATTGACGCCAGCGAGGCGAAAAGGCTGATCAGCCGCACCAAGGCCGGCGTGAAGATTAGGGGTTACCGTGGCAAACCGGCCTTGAACGATACTTCTGTGATCAAGGCGCTGGTCGGACTCTCCAATCTGATTGCCGATGCTGGTGGCCGCATCGCCTCAATCGACGTCAATCCGTTCCTAGTCACTGCCAAGCTTGGAGCCGCGGTGGATGCACTCGTAGTATTGCAAAATGATACAAGGAACAGGGCTGACCAATAGCAATGCCCGTATCAACCGGCCTGAAGCTGTCAGCGAAGCTTCCGCTGATCAGGCGTAGGCAATCTCCGCTCCAGGCGATGTGCCCATCGAGCTTGAACACACTTGCTGTCGCTGGTGCAAATGAGATTAGAGATCGCGATGGGCGTATCCGCGCCGCAGAAAAATAATCAGGAGAAACGCTTATGTCGGTAGCCCTGCAAGCGCGTGCTCGGCGGGCCGTTATCGGCCCAGATGCTGGCCGATCTCGGCGACGAGGTGATCAAGATTGAGCGGCCGGGCACCGGCGACGACGGCGCGCTTTCCACCCGACGCACCTCACCGACCCGGGAGGTAATGGGAACAACAACTCGTCATATCTTTGCGCCAACGCAATAAGAAATCGGTCACCGTCAACATCCCCAAGGCCGAGGCCGGACATCATCAGCGTCCAAGGGCGCCGACGTGTTCATGGAGAACTACAAGGTCGGCGACCTCAAGCTACGACCTAGATTACGAGTCAATCAAGAAGATCAATCCGGCATCGTCTATTACTCGGTGCGCTTCGGTCAGACCGGATCTTACGGGCCGAAGCGCGTCGATGCGGACCAGTGGCAGTCCGTCACCGGGATCGTGAAGAATATGATCTATGGCGGCTCGCTGCGAAAATACCATGACGTGTCGACGGCACCGAGCTTGTCGTGCGCGAGCACGTCGCATCAGGCGACGGGCCAACCGGGCGACGAGGCGCGACTTGAATGACTGCGCTCTGATGTACGATTCGTAGGTGCTAGAGACGACAAGCCTGATGATCACGCTTCACAAGCTCGGCAGACACCATTGCGCTTACCTGTCTGGCTTGGACATTGAAAATACGCCGTTCTTGACTCGCGACCGCGACACATTCGTTCTCAATGAAATTGCGAATGGGCAATCGGACTCCAAATCGCTGCACGACCGGGTCGTCATCGGTCTACTGGTGGCGTCGAGGGCTTTCTTGCGAGTCAGATGCGGAGTAAGCTCTTGCAAACTTGTGCTGTGTCGAGCCACGACGAGCTCTCCAAGAACATGACGCCGCTCGCCCCCAACTCGGCTAAATCCACCCAATTCAAGCTGGAAGGGAAGGGGAGGAAAACAATGAGCCTAACGTCGTTCCCCTGGGTCAATCCACCCAATTTATTGGAAGTCAAAGAGGCTTGCTCGAGCCGATCGATTACTCGATCTACAAGAAGGAGGAGCTAGAAGGTCTCGTCAATTACGCCAAACATCCGTTTGGTGTTGCCGCGCTGTTCTACTCTTTCGTCATGGCCTACAACACTGAGGTGTTTCCGGCGAACAAGCCCCGGCCGACTTCTTGGGCGGAGTTCTGGGACGTCAAGAAGTTTCCTGCCGCTCGCTCGCTCGTGTCCGGCGCGTTGGGAGGCGAGGGCCCTTGGGAAGAAGCCCTGCTGGCGGATGGCGTGGCCCCGGACAAAATCTATCCGATGGATATCGATCGCATTTTCGCCAGCTTGGACAAGATCAAGCCGCACATTCGGAAGTGGTGGGCGAACGGGTCCGAGATCCAGCAAATCGTGCGGGATAAGGGGGCGACCATCATGAATTCCTATGATGCGAGGGTCAATCTGCTGATCGATCAGGGGGCGCCGCTCGAGATCAACCGGAACCGGTCCAAAGTGACTTGGGACTACTGGGCGATACCGAAGGGCAGTCCGAATGTAAAGAGCGCGCAGAAGCTCATCGAATTCGCCACCCGCGCCGACCGCCAGGCGGCGCGCGGAAAGCTTGTTGCCTTCGGGCCGACAACCTCGACGCTTTCAAGCTAATCCCGGAGGAGGTGGGTCGCAGGCTATGTAGCCACCCTGAGCACTTTGCGAAGCTCATTCCTATCCAAGTGGATTGGTACGGTCAGCGCGGATCAGACGGCAAGTCGAACACCGAGCGGCTTCGCGAGCGCTGGAACGAGTGGATTCTTCGCTAGATCTGAGCGTACTGCTGAGTATGCGGCCTGGGCGACGGCGATGCGCGTTCGCCTTGCCGATCCGTGATATATACTAGCCGCCATGTCGGATGCCCTGACTTTAGAGGAGCAGGAGGGCCTTGCTCATCGCAACGCAACCAGAATCGAGAGGTGCAACTTGCGCAACTTTGCATTGGAGAAAGCCGCGCAAATCGAATTTCGCGGTGTCACCAAGCTGTACGGGCCGATCGCTGCCGTCGACAACCCCTCGCTGACGGTTCACCGCGGTGAGTTTCTGACTATTCTCGGTCCAAGCGGTTCCGGCAAGACCACAACGCTGATGTTGCTAGCCGGATTCGTAGCGCCTAATACGGGCGACATTTTGATCGGCGGCAAATCCGTTGCTGCGGTCCCATCCTATAGGCGCGACCAAGGCATTGTTTTCCAGAGTTACGCGCTGTTTCCGCACCTCAGTGTGCGTCGGAACCTCGAATTTCCCCTCGAGATGCGGGGCATAAAGTTCACCGAGAGGGCGAAACGGGTCGAGCGCATCCTTAAACGCGTGCGCCTCAATGATTTGGGCGATCGCATGCCGTCGCAACTGAGCGGTGGGCAGCAACAGCGCGTGGCGCTTGCCCGCGCACTGATCGCCGATCCTCCTATCCTTTTGCTCGACGAGCCGCTTGGTGCACTCGATCGCAATCTGCGTGAGCAGATGCAGGTCGAGCTCAAGGGTTTGCACAAAGAGTTCGGCATTACGACTGTCTGCGTCACGCACGATCAGGATGAGGCGCTCACGCTTTCAGATCGTATTATCGTCATGCGCGAAGGGCGGATTGAAGAGGCCGACGCGCCGGAGGTTCTCTACGACCGGCCGGCAACACGCTTCGTAGCGAAGTTCCTGGGTGAGGCTAACATTATCGAAGACTCAGGATTCAAGATCCATTCCGATACGACGCAGCCGTCCGGCACCTTGCCCATGCTTCGGCCGGAGCGGATCTGTATTGCGGCTCCCGCAGCGCCAAAGCGTGCCGATGCGGACCAGAGACAGTACGTTACCGGTACCGTGGCGGACATGATCTATGCCGGCCCGCTCCGGAAATACCATGTGCACGTCGGGAGCAGCCTGTTTGTCGTGCGCGAGCATGTCGCCTCAGGTCAGCAGATCTTCCGATCCGGCGACGAAGTGCGGCTGGAATGGCTCCGGTCCGACGTCCGTTTCGTCGCTACGTGAGGCGCCAAGAAGGCGAAGCGAATGAATACGCTGCAAAAACTTGTCCGAATGCCAATCTGGCTCACCCTGCCAGCCTTCGCTATCCTGCTCGACGTCTTTGGCATACCGATCGTTTTGCTGTTTTTGAACAGCCTGAATGCGCCGACTTTCTCGATCGCGAACTATCAAGCATTTTTCGGCCAAGCGGCGAATGTCCGCGTGCTCTTGCAGACGATTGAGGTAAGCGTGGTGGCCACCGCCATCTGCTTCATCGTCGGCTACCCCACAGCTTATCTGATCACCGCCGCTTCGAAGAGCGTGCGCACGGCGCTCCTGGTGTTCGTTGCCATCCTCTATCTGACGAGCCTGCTGGTGCGCACATACGCGTGGATCGTGATCCTCGGTGACGGCGGTATGGTGAACAACATGCTACTCGAATTCGGGCTAATCTCCAACCCGCTGCCGCTGATTTACAACCGGTTGGCCGTTTATGTGGGGATGGTACACATCATGCTCCCAGTGATGATTCTGCCTCTGGTCAGCGTCATGCTCGGCATCGACAAGTCGCTGATGTCAGCAACCCGCAGCATGGGGGCTCGCCCGCTTGCCGCATTCTGGCGGGTATTCTTCCCGCTCAGCCTGCCCGGCGTGCGCAGCGGCTCGTTGCTGGTCTTCGTGCTCTGCCTCGGCTTCTCTATCACACCAGCGGCCCTCGGCGGATTGCGTGACGCAATGCTGTCAACGTTCATCGCGAGTCAGGTCGAGACCTCTTTCAATGTCGCAAGTGTTGCAGCCTCAGCCTTTATCCTCTTGGCCGTTGCCGCAGCTATGCTCGCCATTTTCGGGCTCGACTTTTCCAGTACGCAGGGCCGCCCGGCGGGACCGGCGCGGGCGTATTGGTGGAACTGGCTACTCTCAATGTCCACACTTGCACGTTATCTCAATCAGCTTGCCACTCCATATCGAGCGAAGCGCTGGACCGCTAAGCTCTACCAAGCCGCGAGCAGCGGCCGCTGGTCGCAGATTATCGGAGCCGTGTTTGTCGTGTTCGTCATCTTCTACCTACTGTTTCCGAGCGTCCTGGTAATCATCATGTCGTTCAGCGCTGGGCCATCTCTCCAATTCCCGCCTTCAGGCCTGTCGCTGCAGTGGTACCGTTCCTTCTTTGGCGAGCCATCCTGGACCGGCGCGGCATGGACCAGCATCCAGATCGGCATTGCGGTCACTATCTTATCGACTATCGTCGGGACACTCGCGGCCTATGGCCTGAACCGTACCTTTCCGCGGCTGCGCAGCTCCCTCACCATGGCTATCCTTGGCCGATCACCTTGCCGAGTATTGTCGTCGGCATCGCGGCTTATCTCGGATTGCTCAAGCTTGGATTGAACGGTACGAAAACTGGCATTGCTCTGACGCACAGCCTCGGTGCCATCGGCTACGTCGTAGTGATCGTCTCAGCGACTCTTGCGAACTTCGACCGGCGCCTGGAGCAGGCGGCGAAAAGTATGCGCGCTGGCCCAATGCAGACCTTTAGAAGGGTAACGCTGCCGCTGATCCGGCCAGGCATCATCGGTGGGGCTCTGTTTGCGTTCCTCCACTCTTTCGATGAGGTCGTCAAATCGTCGCTGATCAGGGGATTCTCGATCCGCACCCTGCCACTGAAGATGTGGGAGAACATGCGACACGAGATCGACCCGACGATCGCAGCAGTGGTGTCGCTGCTGATGCTTCTGCCGGTGCTCTGGCTGATCGTTCTCTACATCACCTGGTGGCGATCGAGGCCGACAGTTTCGGGCGGGCTTCGAGGGGCCACGACTTGAGGCTCGCGGGAGATCGAAAGCGCTCTGTTTTATGTCCAGCGAGAGATGGTCTCGGTGCCTCTTGATGTTAAGGGATATCGAAACCATGGATGGTGAACTGTTCAAACTTCCATGCGCTTCGCGGGCACCACAGCACAATCGACTTCCCTCTCTTCCGTCGTACTGCCGGCACTCGCCAGCACACACTAAGCGCGGCTTTCAACCGTTGAGGGTAGCGGGCTATCGTCGGTCCAGCAGTTAACGATTATATAGCCATCTCTGCTTCTCCCGAGGAGCCGAGGCTGCCTGCGCATGAAAAATTCATACAATCCGCTTCAGGCACAGAATTTCGGAGTTGCAAGCCTCTCCATAAGGGAATTTCTCCGTCTGGAGCTTGCTAATATTTATTACAAAGAGATGAACAACCAAAGCTGAGAAGCCACTGTCTCACCGATAGGTTTCATCTCCAAACCAGCAGCACAATGATTGGGCATGCGATCTGCACCGGGGGCAAATCGATGGAGTTTGGTGCTTGGCCTCATGTGGGGGGTGATCTTGCGTCTACACGGCGGGGCGCCTCGGCGTTCTTCGACAGCCTGCCGTCCGAGGCGGACAGCGCGGAAACGGGTCGTCAGGACTGGGCCGCGACATGGATAACCACCGGCGATGCTTATTGCCGCCTTGCTGACCTCAACACTGGCAAACGAGCCTTCGGTGCGGCCACGGAGGCGTGGCTTTGCGCGCTAACAGCCTTCGAAATTGCCAGGAGGCTACTTGCTAACGATGATCGAGACAGTGCAGACGTTTCAGCCAAAGTCGAGGCCGGCGTTCAGAGGTTCGGATTAGCTCTCGGCCACACGGTCGAGAGCGTGCAAATTACGTGCTGCGATCACGTCGAACTGTCTGCCTACTGTTTGCCTGCTGGCACTTCCCATTTATGCGCCCCGGCAGTCATTTGCATCAGCAGCGAAGAAGAAAACAGAGCGACGCTGCTCGGCAGGCTCTTGCCTGTTGTGATTGGTCGGGGAATGTCCGTCCTTGTTGTCTCTCACGAGGACGTCGCAAATCATTCTCGCGGCGAATCGGAAATCTTATTGTCTCTTTGTTTAGATCATTTGTCGGCTCGGCCTGACGTCGATGCCAGTCGAATCGCCGTTTATGGAGATGGATTATCGGCTGCCTTAGCTACCGATTTCGCCGCGTATGACAGCCGGGTCGCTGCGGCGGTTTGCGACGCTGGCATTTGGAATTGGACGCGGACTCGAGGATCCATTGGCTGGATGACGAGCACCCAAGATGACGCAGATGAGGACGTGGTGGCGGCGTGTCGCTCACGATTAGCACGACAATTGATTTGTCCAATACTCGTCGTAGCCGGTGGGCGCGGGATTGTCAGCATCTCAGAGGCCGTCAAACTACAGGCGGATTGTATGGCGGCGGGCATCGATTTGGATTTGGCTATGGCTCAGATCATTCAAGGCGGTCCCGGGGGGGAGGTGGACAACTTCGTGACCTCAGACGAAAGCATCTTCAGATGGTTGGAGAAAAAGCTCAGCGCTGCAGCTGCATAGCTAATCCGTTAAGAAGCCCTGAGGGAATAGAGCATCCACGGCGCTCGACCATCGTTGGACAAACCGGGATTCGATTGAGCCCCTGCCTTGAGCTTTCGGCCCTCTGCCGCCTTTGTCGCTGTAGAGGCTGCGCGATCGATCTTGTCGTTGCATCAGATCGTGCTTTCACGTTGACAATCCAGCCTGGCGAATAGATCTCCGCCCATCGCTCCACTCCGCGGCGAAAACGGAAACTCAATCCACCGCTCGCACCAGGAACTCCACCCCGCGGGACGACTAACGATTGCTGGTGACGACCATTACGACCGAATTACAACGAAAAATCGCGGTGCAGCCCTTGCTCTGGTCCACCGCTAAGTCACTCGTCAATGTGCTCGCTTTGCCAAGCTTGTTTCGAAGGCGTAGCGAGTGATCGCTGAACTGCTCGACGTCGGTTCAGACGTTGGCTGCAGACAAAGGGGGCCATCCTTGAATGGTTTAAACGGTGAGGCTTAGCCGCTCTGGTCCATTCCCGCCTACAATACGCCTATATTAAGCTTTTGCGATGCCAACCGGGTATTCTTGGCGATCGAGGTTAGCCGTTTATTGAGGTAGTCAAGCGACGCCTCATCTAAACCGTCCAATAATGTGGAGTTGAGGGCCTCTCTCTTGATCGCCAGTTTCGAAATTTCTGCACAGGCTTTTTGAGTTAAGGACATTTGGACGAACCTGGCATCATCGAGCGATGGTTCGCGTGCCAGAAACTCCATTGTTTCTAGCTTCTTCGTTTGGTTGGTGACAAACGCCGGATGGATTCGCAGTTTGCCTGCGACCGCTATCCCCGAGACACCGCGACCCTCATCGAGTTCGTCGATAGCCATTAGGATCAACCACTGTGGCTCGGTTAGTCCCAAGAGTTGGGCCCAGCTCTTGTGTATTTCCTCAAGTTGGGAATGGATTTCGACAATGTTCCAGATGAAGTCCCTAACGGCTCTATCGATTTTTTGTTTGTCAGCCATGTTTAGTGATTCCGCCTAACTTGGGCCTGCAGCTTCCCTGACCGCCCCGAGAGAGGTATCCGGGTTAAGTCGATGGGGAAAGGCTGCTCGTGCATAGCCATCATGTAATAAATCAATTGACAGATACAATTAATTAAGCTAGCGTCTGCACAGATGGCTGGAAGGCTCGTCAGCGATCATGTTCTAATCTCCAAGGAGAACCTCCAGGATGCCCCCTGGGGGTTCTTTTGTATGAGGCTGCCGCACTTGTGGCAGAAAAGCAACGTTTTCTGGCCGATATGTAATTATTGTCATTAATTAATTGCGACAATTGATGTCGCGAATTAGATCTTGGACTGACGGAGAGGGGGCGCCTCGACGTCGTCCGTCAAGCACCCGCCCAGTAGGTGAGGCTAGCAGCGGCGGATCTTTGAAGGACGGAAACGACGTTTCCAACTTGGAGGTTCATCCATGAAACTGACGAAGAGTATTATGCTCGCATCTGCGACAATGTTTGCTAGCGCGGGAGTGCAGGCGGCCGATCTTCCCGTGAAGGCCAAGGCAGTCGAGTACGTGAAGATCTGCTCGCTGTATGGTGCCGGCTTCTATTACATCCCCGGAAGCGACACCTGCATCAAGCTGGGTGGTTACGTGCGCGCCACGACCGTGGTGGGCACCAACGGCGTCTGGGGTGCCGCCACCGGCGGCGTCGCTGGCGCGCGCAACCGCCTCAGCAACTACTACACGGCTCAATCACGTTTCGACTTCAACGTCGATACGCGCACGGTCACGGAATATGGTGTCCTTCGCACGTACGCTGAGCTGGCCTTCACCTGGACCGCGGGCGGCTATAATGGTGCCGGTACAACGGCCGTTAATGGCGCGACGGCCTATAGCGGCACCAACCCCGCAGGAAGCGGTAGCGGCCAGATTTCCGGGGGTAACCTCAGTATCTACTACGCGTTCATCCAGTTCGCTGGTTTCACCTTCGGTAGAGCGCAGTCGCAGTTCTCCTCTCCCTGGACCAACTATCCAGGGAACAGCTTCGATGGCCTGCCGGGCGGCGGCGGCTGGGAAGCTGTCAATCAATTCGCCTATACCGCCGAGTTAGGGAACGGCATCGCGCTCAGCTTCTCGGCCGAGGACCAGGTCACCCGATATACGACCAACATTTGGAACGTAAGCAGCGCGACGGCAGCGGGTCTGGCCACGGGTACCTACGGTGCCGGTGACATCGGCGGTACGCGAACTCCAGACCTCGTCGCGGCGCTTCGAGTTGACCAAGCCTGGGGTCTTTTCCAGGCGTCGGTCGCCGCGCATAACAACCACGCCGGCTACTATGGCGTTGCCGAAACGACCGGCCATCCTGACGACAAATGGGGCTGGGCTGGACAGCTGGCGTTGTCGATCAAAAACATCCCGACTGGTGAGCGTGATACGATCAACGTCCAGGGCGTGTATACCAACGGGGCAAGCAGTTACAACTTCCACCCTTATACGGCGTACACTTACGCAATGTACGGCAGTACGGGTCTGGGAGGAGCTTACCAGAGCGTCGGCCTTGCCGGTGTCTCTGATTCCGTCTTCGTTACCGGGTCTGACCAGCAGTTGACCACGACCTACGGCTTCAACGGCGCTTATACCCACAACTGGAATCCATTTTGGAACACGGCCGTCTACGGTGCCTGGGCTGCTGTCCGTTACAATAGCACGGCCAAGGGCTACATTTGCGGCGCGTTCGTCGGAACGCTTGCCCTTTCAAGCGGTGCTGCCGGCTGCAACCCTGATTTCAACTATTCGGTTGTTGGTCTGATCACGCGCTGGACCCCAGTCAAGAATATGACCTTCTCGGCGGATATCGCTTACGTGATGCTAGACCAGAAGTATGCGAGCGGTAGTACTGTGAACCTGCCGGTGCAGGCTGGCATTGCCAAACCAGCGGCTACTTATGAGCTGAAGGACCAGAACAGCCTCCAGATGATGCTCCGCGTTCAGCGGAACTGGTGAGTCTGCCTTAAAACAGCGGAAGGAGAAAACCGAACTGCTCTTGTAAACCTCCAAGAAGGCCTCCGGCATGCCCGCCGGGGGCTTTTTCGTGACACCTGTTGACCCTAACAGTCCTTGGACTGCGAGGATACAGCACGAGCATCGCGAGCCAAATTTACTCGGACTACGCGCTCCTGATTGCGAAGGCTGTTAGGCAGATCACACGCGGCTTCAAAGGGCGCGACCTTGTACCACCGGTGCTCCGTTTCGCTCCATGCCGAGCTGTACTCTGAAGAAGACGATCCAGCGGCTGATCAGTTCGGTTTGGAAAACATATGGAATGCACGATCGTCAGCCGGAATCGGATGTCGCCCGCCAGCTTCGCGTCATCGCGGACGGAGAGCTCCCTCGATTCAGGGCGCCCGAGCAGTTTCAAATGAGCTCGTCTATCTCAGTCCGGTTTTCTTCTGGCACGCCGGGTTGCATCCCACGATGACCCGCTGACGAAAAAAGAAAATGACTTGCAAATACACAATTGGCGAGGCAGCGGAATCAGATCACAACCTCCTGGCCATGCCTGACGAGTTGCTTAAGTCGCGATCAGGTCTCGGCAACTTAAGCGCGAGGCCCATCCAGTTCGCCGACGGTGGAGGACACGACATCGTCCTTCAGGCGAGCGCTGGATGTCCGTGCGTTTGAAGTTGCCGTCTTTCTGCTGGATGATGCAGCGTTCGCTATCGCCGTGGTACCGAAGCGCGGATTAAGAACAGACATGTTTTGTGCAAGATTTGAGGGGCGATGCTGAAGTGGACCCCGGATTTTGGACCGGCGGCTTAGGTGGTGCGGATGCCGTTCCGTTTTGATAAACGGAGCGGACCATGAAGAAGACGAGACGGAAAATCGATGCGGCGCTGAAAGCAAAGATCGCCTTGGAGGCGCTGCGAGAACAATCAACGGTGACGGATCTGGCGCAGCGCTACCAGGTGCATGTGAACCAGATTTATGCGTGGAAGAAGCAGCTTCAGGATCAAGCGGTTCGTGCGTTCGACGCGGGCACTGGTCGGGATGGCGAGGTGGCCCACGAACTGGAGGTCGAGAAGCTCCACGCCAAGATCGGACAATTGACGGTCGAGCGAGATTTCTTAGCCAGGAGGTCCGAAAGATGAGCGCGCCGGATCGCCAAGGATTGCTTCAGCGCGATCATGAGAGTCTATCGATCCGCCGGCAATGCCAACTGC
>NZ_JAGKJK010000030.1 GCF_020329435.1 Bradyrhizobium hereditatis
CGGAACCAGGCGATCAGCGCCTCCGGCTCGCTCGCCACCTTGGCCTCGCGCAAAATCTTGCCGTTGGCATCAACAACACACACGCTCGAGCATTCCAATGACACGTCGATTCCGGCATAGTGGTTCATGGTCGTCTCTCCTCGATGCTTGGAGCGAGGTCCGTCCTCGACTCCGTTTACACCATCAGTGTGAGGGACGACCGCCTCCCAAGCCAGCCGCGCGACGCGCGCTACCACATTGCGCCGTAGCTAGCGCGGCTGGCTTGGGAGGCCTCGGGGCCCGTTACCCCATCTACGGGACTACACCCGTTCCGCCGGCGCCAGCCTGCACGTCTCCCCACCCACCTCGATCTGCAGCGTGGAATGGTGGATATTGAACCGGTACGAAAGCTCCTCGCACACGCGATGCAGGAAGGCGTCGTCGGTGCCGCCGGGCCGCACCAGATGCGCGGTCAAAGCGGTCTCGTTGGTGCTCATGGCCCAGACGTGGAGGTCATGTACTTCAGAGACTCCTTCAAGCCCGGCAAGATACTCCCTCACCTCCACCAGCTCGATGCCACGCGGCACACCGTCGAGCGCGAGATTGACGCTGTCGCGTGCCAGGCCCCATCCGCTCCAGAATACCACCGCCGCAATGACAAGGCTGATCGCGGGATCAAGCCACAGCCATCCCGTCACCATGATGATGAGTGCGGCCACGACCACGCCGAGCGAGACGCCGGCATCGGCCGCCATGTGCAGATAGGCGCCGCGAATGTTGAGATCGCCATGGCGACCGCGCATGAACAACAGCGCGGTAAAACCGTTGATGGCGACGCCGAGGGCTGCGACCACCACGATAGTCCAGCCCGCAACCGGCGCGGGGCTGTAGAGCCGATTGACCGCCTCGACGACAATGCCGCCGACCGCAACCAGCAGCAGGCCTGCATTGAACAGCGCCGCCAGGATCGAGGCGCGGCGATAGCCGTAAGTATGCCGGTGGGTCGGCTGCTTCTGCGCCAGCCATGCCGCACCCCATGCCAGTAGCAGCGCGATCACGTCGGAGAGATTGTGGACGGCGTCGGAAATCAGGGCCAGTGAGTTCGCGGCGTAGCCGAAGATCAGTTCGGCAATGACGAAGCCGGTATTGAGCGAGGCGCCGATGGCGAAGGCCCAGCCGTAATTGTCCGGCGCATGGCGGTGGCCGGCATGACCATGGGAATGATCATGGCCGTGGGAGTGAGTATGATGGTGGTGATCGTGCGCCATTCCGCCTCGATGCATTTCGACGGCGATTCATATAGCGCGGGGATTTTGGAATACTATTACAGGTGATCGTAGGGTGGGTTAGCGCAGCGTAACCCACCGACAGACGTTGCCGCGTATTGAGATCTTGGTGGGTTACGCTTCGCTAACCCACCCTACATTCTTGCCTACTCCACGCCGCGCAGGAACTTGTTCGATTTCGGCAAGCCATGCGCGAGGCGGCCGGCGTCGGCGCGATTGCCGCGCCAGTCGGCCAGTTCCTTTGCACTCATGCTCTGCTCGCGGCCGGCAGAATCCTTCCAGGTCAGGCCTTCCTTGAACTCGAACACTGCGACGTCTGAGAGTTTGGCGCTGGTGTATTTCTGCAAGCGCACGCCGCGGCCGCGCGCCATTTCCGGCACCTGCTCGAGCGGGAACAGCACCATCTTGTGGTTGGTGCCGATCGCGGCCACGGTGTCGCCCTGCACCGTCGCAATCGCGCAGGCTTCCGCCGGCATGGTGACGTTAAGCACCTGCTTGCCCTTGCGCGTATTGCTGACGCAATCCTCTTCCTTGACGATAAAGCCCTGCCCTTCGCTGCTCGCGATCAGGAATTTGCGCTCGCCCTTGTTGACGAACAGCGAGACGATGGCCGCGTCCTGCTCGAGATCGATGTACATGCGGATCGGCTCGCCATGGCCGCGGCCGCCCGGCAGCTTGGCGACGTCGAGCGAGTAGAACTTGCCGTTGGTCGCGAACAGCAGCAGCTTTGACGTGGTCTCGGCAAAGAAGGCGTGGTCGAGCTTGTCGTCGGTCTTGAAGGCCAGGCCCGAGATATCTTCGACGTGGCCCTTCAGCGTACGCACCCAGCCCTTTTCGGAGATCACGACCGTCACCGGCTCGCGCTCGACAAAGGCTTCCTCGATCGCAGCAAGATCATGCTCGGGCGCGTCGGCGAATTGCGTGCGGCGTTTGCCGAGCGGCGTCTTCGGCCCGAAGATGTCGCGCACCTTGCGGACCTGCTCGCCGACCTTGGACCATTGCTCGGCTTCCGAGGCGAGCAGCGACTTGATGCCCTTCAACTCGTTGCGGAGGTTCTTGTCCTCGGTGCGGATTTCGAACTCTTCCAGCTTGCGCAAGCTACGCAGCCGCATGTTGAGGATGGCGTCAGCCTGGACTTCCGTGAGCTTGAACGCCTTGATCAGCGCCGGCTTCGGCTCGTCCTCGGTACGGATGATCTTGATCACCTTGTCGATGTTCAGATAGGCGATCAGGTAGCCGCCGAGGATTTCGAGGCGGTTCTCGATCTGGGTCTTGCGGTAGTTCGAACGCCGCACCAGCACGTCGCGCAGATGGTCGAGCCATTCGCGCAAACATTCCGCTAGCCCCACCACCTTGGGGATCTTGCCCTTCACCAGCACGTTGAGGTTAAGCGAAATCTTGCTTTCGAGCTCGGTGAGCCGGAACAAGGATTCCATCATCAGCGCCGGATCGACCGTGCGGGATTTCGGCTCGATCACGAGGCGAATGTCTTCTGCCGACTCGTCCCTGACGTCGCCGACCAGCGGCAGCTTCTTCTCGTTCAGAAGCTCGGCGATCTTTTCGACCAGCCGCGACTTCTGCACCAGCCACGGAATCTCGGTGATGACGACGACCCAGGTGCCGCGGGCGCCCTCTTCCTGGACCCACTTGGCGCGGGTGCGGAACGAGCCGCGCCCGGTGGTGTAGGCTTCCGCGATGGCTTCCTTGGAATCGACGACGATGCCGCCGGTCGGGAAATCCGGACCCTTGACCCATCTCAGAAGCGACTTGGATTTCGCCTCGGGCTTGTCGATCAGGTGCAGCGCGGCGTCGCAGAGTTCGGCGGCGTTGTGCGGCGGGATCGAGGTTGCCATGCCGACCGCAATGCCCTGTGCGCCGTTGGCGAGCAGGTTCGGGAAGCCGCCGGGCAGAACCACCGGCTCCTTGCTCTGGCCATCGTAATTGGGGCGGAACTCGACGCCGTCCTCGTCGATGCCTTCAAGCAAGAGCCGCGCGACCTCGGTCATGCGGGCTTCGGTGTAGCGGTAGGCGGCCGGGTTATCGCCGTCGATATTGCCGAAATTGCCCTGGCCGTCGACCAGCGGGTAGCGCGAGGCAAAGTCCTGGGCGAGACGCACCATCGCGTCGTAGATCGCCTGGTCGCCATGCGGATGGAACGAGCCCATCACGTCGCCGACGATCTTGGCCGACTTCTTGAACGCCGAGCCGGGGTCGAGCCGGAGCAGGCGCATGCCGTAGAGAATGCGCCGGTGCACCGGCTTCAGCCCGTCGCGGGCGTCCGGCAGAGCGCGGTGCATGATGGTCGAGAGGGCGTAGGCGAGATAGCGCTCTTCCAGCGCATCGCGCAGCATCACCTCATGGATTTCGGCCGGCTCTTCCGGCGGTAGCTGTCGTTTTCCCATGGGGAGGCGTTAAACTTTTGTGGTGAATCGGGCAAGAAGCGAATGGGGCCGGTCCGCCCCTGCGAACGCAGGGGACCATAACCACAAGCCTTTGTGGCGAAAAATGGCTGGCGCCACAGCTTTGATCGATCGACCGCAGAGTATAGGTCCCTGCGTGCGCAGGGGCGACAGGCTTAGCCAGCAGAGCTGATTCGCGCCCGCTGCCGTGTCACCGCATTGATAAACCCGCCCCGCGCGTCGGAATGGCCCTGCCCGCGCGGTTCCAGCACATGGCGGAGCAGGAAGAGGCCGGTCAGCCGGAAACCGTCCTGCAGGTCCTGGTCCGACCAGCTGTTCGCCCCGCCCTCGCCTTCGCGCAGGAATTGCGGCAGCCGCAGCAGCCGGTCGCGGTAGGGCTCGCCGGCCCGCCGCGATACCGCGCCGCCGGATTTCGGCGAGACGTAGATCAGGTCCGTGGTCTCGCCGGTGGCGGCGCAGTTTTCCAGATCGAGACCGAAGCCAAGCTCGGCGAGCATCGCGAGCTCGAACCGGATGAGATGGGCCGCCGCGCCGCCGGGATCGTCAAAGTCGTCGAGCGTCCGCTCGAGCATTTCATAGATGTCCTCGTGCGGATCGCGCTCCGGCAACAGCCGCGCCAGCGAGGCCAGATGGGTGACGCCGTAGACGGCATGGGAGGACGCGAGCAGCGTCGCCGCACGCAGCCGCGTGCCTTCGATCTGGTAGGTGCCGAGGTGCTCGTCGAGCCGCGCCCGCCATACCGCGGTGACGTTGTTGCCGGGCTGCAGCAGCGGCCGCATCCGCGACGAGGCCCCGCCGCGCACCAGTCCGAGATGACGGCCGTGCTCGCGCGTGAGCAGCTCGACGATGGCAGAGGATTCGCCATGCCGCCGCACACCCAGCACGATACCTTCGTCGGTCCATTCCATGGGCGGAGTTTACAGGAATTCCGCTATCAGCCGTAGGGCGGATTAGCGGAAGCGTAATCCGCCAGTTCACGGCTCGGTTCACGCGGCGGGTTACGCTTCGCTAACCCGCCCTACGCAATCCTATTCCTTGAACCACCCTACCGCGTCGCCGGTGAAGGAGAGGTACAGCCCGATCGCAGTCAGCGCGCAGGAAATCACCTCGATGCCGCTGTCGAATGCCAGGCCCTTCTCGCCGATGATCTGCACGAGCGAGATCACTGACAGCACCAGCAGCGCCGCCAGCACCCAGCGCGGCCAGTTCTTGCGGCCCTCGGCGGCAAGCCGAACGAGGTAGACCAGCAGCAGGATCAGTCCGGCGGCCATCAAGGTTCCGGTATTGATCATCTGCTCCGTCATCTTCGCGGTGGGCGTGCGGTCCTGAAACGCCACCGACACCGCATCCAGCGTCAATGACAGATACAGCAGGACTTCAAACCACACCACATTGCGAGGTACGTTCAACGGGCGTGCTTGTTGTTGCGTCATCATGGGTGCGTTCCACCGTCATTGCCTGCGACCGCAGAGCGTTTGCGCAAGGAAGCGAAGCGATGAAGCAAACAATGTTTCGGCGTTTACTGGTCTAGGGATTGCTTCGCTTGGCTCGCAATAACTGTCTTCAATCATTCCTTGGGAAATTCCAGCCCCATTTCCCTGTAGCGGTCGGGGTCGTCGCCCCAGTTCTCGCGCACCTTGACGAACAAAAACAGATGCACGGGCACGCCCAAAATCTCCGCGATCTCCTTGCGCGATTCCGCGCCAATCGACTTGATGGTGGCGCCGCCCTTGCCGAGCACGATCTTGCGCTGGCTTTCGCGCTCGACAAAGATCGTTTGCTCGATCCGCACCGATTTGTCCTTGCGCTCGGTCCAGGTGTCGGTCTCAACGGTCGACTGGTACGGCAGTTCCTGGTGGAGCTGGCGATAGATCTTCTCCCGGGTGATTTCCGCCGCCAGATGCCGCAGCGGCGCATCCGACATCTGGTCCTCCGGATAATGAAACGGCCCCGGCGGCACGCTCTTCGCCAACGTCTTGCGCAGGTCGTCGACGCCGTCGCCCGACAGCGCCGAGATCATGAAGGTGTGCTCGAACTTCATCCGTTCGTTGGCGGCCTGTGCCAGCGCCAACAGCTTTTCGCGCGGGACCAGGTCGATCTTGTTCAGCACCAGCATTTTCGGGTGCGTGACCGTCGCAAGCTTGGAGAGAATCGCCTCGGCTTCTTCGTCGATCCCGGCCTTGGCGTCGAGCAGCACGCAGACAAGGTCGGCGTCATGGGCGCCGCTCCAGGCGGTGGACACCATGGCGCGGTCAAGCCGCCGCTTCGGTGAGAAGATGCCGGGCGTATCAACCAGAATGATCTGGGCGTTATCCTCGATCACGATACCGCGGATCAGCGCGCGGGTCGTCTGCACCTTGCGTGAGACGATAGTGACCTTGGAGCCGACCAGCGCGTTGACGAGCGTGGATTTGCCGACATTGGGCGCGCCGATCAGCGCGACGAAGCCGCAGCGGGTTTCGGCCGGCGCGGCAGCGGGTGAACCTTCAACTATCATTGCTGCCGCCGGCGACGCCTTCACGCTCGATCATCACGGAGGCGGCGACCTTCTCGGCGGCGCGCTTGGAGCCGCCGACGCCTTCGGCGGGCGCCAGCCCCGGCAACTCGACGGCAACGCGGAACTGCGGGTCGTGATGCGGCCCGGTGCGCTCGATCTCGCGATAGACCGGCGTCGGCAAGCCCTTGCTCTGGGCCCATTCCTGCAACACCGTCTTGGGATCGCGCAGTGGCCGGCGCGGCTTGCGCATCCGCTCCAGCCAGTTGCGCTCGACGAACTGGGAGGCCGCCGCGTAGCCGCCGTCGAGATAGATCGCCCCGATCACCGCCTCGCAGATATCGCCGAGCACGGATTTGCGCAGGCGCGCGCTCGCCCCTGCGCCGACCGCGCCGAGCTTGATGTCATCGAGCAGCCCGAGCGACTTGGCGACATCGGCGCAGCTTTCCTTGCGTACGAGATCGGCCAGCCGTTTCGACAACTCGCCCTCGTCGGCCCGCGGATAGGCGCGGTACAGCATGTCGGAGATGATCAGCCCGAGCACGTGGTCGCCGAGAAACTCGAGGCGCTGATAGCTGTCGGCGCGATGGCGGGTCGCGGGCTTCAATGCCGAGACGTGGGTAAAGGCGGTCGTCAGCAACGCGGGATCGGAAAAGGTGTAGCCGATGCGCCCCTCGATCGCAGCCGTGGCCGCCTTGGCTGCCGCCTTGCCGCGCTTCTTCTTTTTCGGGGCAGCCGCGGCCGCATCAGTCTGCTGGCCCGCCTCGTTTGGGGTCGCCGTATCAGGAATGATCGCGGTCTCGTCGGTCATCGCACGATAGAGAATAGGCGATTCCAGCGCACCGCCGTCGGCCAGCGCCAGAACATCCAGGCATGTTCGCCCTCGGCAATCGAGAAGAAGATCATCTGCGCCCGACCGACGATATTCTCGAACGGCACGTAGCCCACCGCCGACAGTACGCGGCTGTCCGTCGAATTGTCGCGGTTGTCGCCCATCATGAAAAAGTGGCCGGGGGGCACGGTATAGACGTTGGTGTTGTCGTAGAAACCGTTGTCGACGCAATCGAGCGTTTCATAGCTGACGCCGTTCGGCAGCGTCTCCTTCCAGCGCTTGACGCGCGCGGTGGCGTCCGAGCCGCAGGGGTCCTCGCCGATGAAGTCGGAAAGCCGCTCGCGCTTGACCGGCTTGTCGTTGATGTAGAGCAGGCCTTCCCGCATCTGGATGCGGTCGCCCGGCAAGCCGATCACGCGCTTGATGTAATCGGTGGAGTCGTCCTTCGGCAGGCGGAACACCACGATGTCGCCCCGGTTCGGCTCCGAGCCGAAGATACGGCCCGAGAACAAGGGCGGCGACAGCGGAATCGAATAGTGGCTGTAGCCGTAGGAATATTTCGAGACGAACAGGTAATCGCCGACCAGCAGCGTCGCCTTCATCGATCCCGAGGGGATGTTGAACGGCTGGAACAGGAAAGTGCGGATCACAAGCGCGATCAGGAGAGCGTGGATGACGACGCGGATGGTTTCACCCAATCCGCTTTCAGATTTTGTGCCGGATGTCACGCTCATCGCTTTCCCAATTCCCGCAAGCCCCGCCCGCACGGTGGCAGTACGCTTTCCACACGCGAATCGCCTTAAACGTTCGCGTTAGGAAAACGGTCTCGATACCTGATGTTGAGGGCCAATTCCGGCGCAAACCAGAATCGGCCCTGGCTCGAACATATCGCTCGCGGGCGTTTTAGACGGTTGTTCGTGGGCGCGCAATCAAGCGCCTTGTCAAAACTTCATAATCCATTGAAAAATCAATGATTTTTAGTTTTGCCCGCGTTTCCCGGCGCAAACGCCTGCGCAGCTCACGGTTTGCCGGGAGCGACCGCCGAAATTATGACGAAGGCCTGCGCCAGCGGCCAGTCGTCGGTGATCGACAGATCGATCCGCGCCTCGAACCCCTCCGGCGTCATCGCTTCCAGCCGGGCCAGCGCCCCGCCGGTGAGTTTCATGGTCGGACGGCCCCCCGGCAGGTTCACCACCCCCATGTCCCGCCACCACACCCCTCGCCGGATCCCGGTGCCGAGCGCCTTGGAACAGGCCTCCTTGGCGGCGAATCGCTTGGCATAGGTGGCCACCACCATCTTTTCGCTGTTGGCGCGGCGCGCGGCCTTGGCGCGCTCGGCGTCGGTGAAGATGCGGTCGAGAAAGCGGTCGCCGTGCCGTTCGATCACCTTGGCGACCCGGGTGATGTCGACCAGGTCGGAGCCGATGCCGATGATCATGGCTGGCTCGCGATTTTTTGGCGGCCGCGGTCCATCGCGGCGCGCATCTGCCGCACGGTCTCGGGCAGGCCGACGAACAGCGCCTCTCCCATCATGAAGTAGCCGATGTTGAGTTCGGCGATTTCCGGCAGCGCGGAAATCGTCTCGGCCGTCTGATAGTCGAGCCCGTGGCCGGCATGGACCTCCAGCCCGGCGGCGCGCCCCAAGGCGGCGCCCTTCACGATCCGCTGCCATTCCGCCTCGGCCTTCGCGGCATGTCCGTCGACCACGGCGTCGCACCAGCTTCCAGTGTGGATCTCGATGACGGGGGCGCGCAGCTTCGCCGCCATCTCGATCTGGCGGGGGTCGGCCGCGATGAACAGTGACACCCTGATGCCGGCATCGTTGAGCCGCGCGATGAACGGCGCCAGCGCGTTGTGCTGGCCGACGACGTCGAGCCCGCCTTCGGTAGTGAGTTCTTCGCGGCGCTCCGGCACGAGGCACACCGCATGGGGCTTGGTCGCCAGCGAGATCCGCAGCATGTCATCGGTTGCGGCCATCTCGAAATTCAGCGGCTTAGATATCTCGGCCTTCAGGCGGGCCATGTCGCTGTCGCGGATGTGGCGGCGGTCCTCACGCAGATGCGCAGTGATGCCGTCGGCGCCCGCCTCGATCGCGGCGAGCGCGGCGCGCACCGGATCCGGCCGCTCGCCGCCCCGCGCATTGCGCAAGGTGGCGACGTGGTCGACATTGACGCCGAGACGCAGCGGGGGAACGGGCATAATGGTCTCACAAACTGGCTTGCGGGCCGAGAATAGCACAGATGTCATGCGCGGGCGTGACCTGCGCATCCATGAGAAGGATGGATTGCCGGGTCGTTTGGTGCAAGGGACGCGCTTCGCGCTTTTGCCCGGCAATGACGATACCGGTTATCCATTGACGCGCTCGACCTTGGCGACGACGGCCTTGGCGCGCAACTGGGCGATAATTGCACTGAGATGCTTGAGGTCGTAGACCTCGAGGTCGATGGTCAGCTCGGTGAAATCGGGCGAGCGGCGCGACATACTGATATTGTCGATATTGCCGTCGTGCTCGGCGATCACGGTCGCGACCTGGGCAAGGCTGCCGGGCTCGTTGACGTTGTGGACGAGGATGCGCGCCGGGAAACGCTGCGGCATGGATTCGTCGATATCCCAGCGCACGTCGAGCCAGCGCTCCGGCTCCTCCTCGAAATCCTTCAAGGCCGGAGACTGGATCGGATAGATCGTGATCCCCTCGCCCGGCGTGACGATACCGACGATGCGGTCGCCCGGCACGGCGCCGCCGTTCGGCGCGAACTTCACCGGCAGATCGGAATTGATGCCGCGCACCGGAATGACGGAGGTAGAGCGCGCCGGATGCGGCTCCGACTTCAGCTTCAATTTCACCGCGAGGCTCTTCTTGGCAGCCCCATACTTCACGAGTCGCTCTTCCTTGTAGTCCGGATACATGGCGCGGGCGACGTCGGAGGCCTTCAGCTCACCACGCCCGACGGAAGCCATCACATCCTCGATCGAGGCGCGCGCCAGCCGCGGCAGCGCGCCCTTCAGCTTGTCGTCGGCATATTCGATCTTGGCGCGGGCAAACAGGCGGTCGACGATGCGGCGGCCGAGGCCCGCATATTGATCGCGCACCGCAGCGCGGGTCGCGCGCCGGATCGCCGCGCGAGCCTTGCCGGTGACCGCGAGCGATTCCCAGGCAGACGGCGGCGCAGATTGCGCCTTCGAGGTCAGGACCTCGACCTCGTCGCCATTCTGCAGCTCGGACGACAACGGCGCGAACTTGCCGTTGATCTTGCAGCCGACCGCCGAATTGCCGACGTCGGTATGCACGGCATAGGCGAAGTCGATCACATTGGCCTGGCGCGGCAGCGCAATCAGCTTGCCCTTCGGCGTGAAGCAGAACACCTGGTCGTGGAACAGTTCCAGCTTGGTGTGTTCCAGAAACTCCTCCGGATTGGCGCTCTCGGAGAGAATGTTGATGGTATGACGCAGCCAGGCAAAGGCGTTGGATTCGTGCTTGAGCCGCTCGGTCGGCGAACCCATGCCGTCCTTGTAGAAGGCGTGCGCGGCGATGCCGAACTCGGCGATCTGGTTCATCTCCTCGGTGCGGATCTGCAGCTCGACGCGCTGGTTGCCGGGGCCGATCACGGTGGTGTGCAGCGAGCGGTAGTCATTCTGCTTCGGCGTCGAGATGTAATCCTTGAAGCGTCCGGGCACCACCGGCCAAGTGGTGTGCACGACGCCGAGCGCGCGGTAACAGGCCTCGACATCGGTCAGGATGATGCGAAAGCCGTAGATGTCGGACAATTGCTCGAAGCCGACCGACTTCCGCTCCATCTTGGTCCAGATCGAGAACGGCTGCTTGCGGCGGCCATAGACGCGCGCGGTGATGCCGTTCTTCTGCAGGTTCTTGGAAAGCTGGCTTTCAATCTCGCCAATCAGGTTGCGGTTGCGGTCGGCAAGCGCGTCGAGCCGCTGCTTCACCACCGCGTAGGCTTCGGGATCGAGCACGCGGAAGGACAGATCGTCCAGTTCCTCGCGCATCTCGTGCATACCCATGCGACCGGCGAGCGGCGCATAGATGTCCAGGGTCTCCTCGGCGATGCGGCGGCGCGAGGCGTGCGGCACGAATTCCAGCGTGCGCATGTTGTGCAGACGGTCGGCGAGCTTGATCAGGAGCACCCTGACGTCATCGGCGATCGCCAGCAAGAGCTTGCGCAGGTTCTCGGCCTGCTTGGCCTCGCGCGAGACCAACTCGAGGCGCTTCAGCTTGGTGAGGCCCTCCACCAGCGCGCCGATCTCGTGGCCGAAAATGTTGTCGATCTCGGCCCGCGTCGCCTCGGTATCCTCGATCGTGTCGTGCAGCAGCGCGGCGACAATGGTGGCGTCGTCCAGCTTGAGGTTGGTCAGGATCGCCGCAACCTCGAGCGGGTGCGAGAAATAGGGATCACCGGAGGCGCGCGTCTGCGTTCCGTGCGCCTTCATGGCGTAGACATAGGCCCGGTTGAGCAGGTCTTCGTTGGTATCAGGGTTATACGAGCGGACGCGTTCGACCAGGTCGTATTGCCGCATCATGCGCGAGCGCGGCGATTTCGGCCTCTCGGCCACGGGCGAGGCCGGCGCGACCGCGACCCCGCCGGTTGCGGCCTGCATCTGCCGGGAGCTGCGGCGCCAGTACGCCATCACTTCACTGCCTTCTTCCACCAGACCCGGAGCCGGGTCCCGCCATCTACGTATCTAATGCGTTTTCGAACGGCGATGCACGCCGCCCGGGCCGCAAACGGTTCAATTTCGCTTGGGCCGGCGGCCGTCCAGCGTCCAATCGGCCCTGCGTGTCAGCCGATGTCGACCGCGCCGCACAAGGACGCATTGTAACCACCAAAATGTCAACAAAAGCAAAGGCCCGGACGGATGTCCGGGCCTCTGGCAAATCGGGAGTTTTGGGAAGTTCCGGAACGTTCCGGACTATTCGTCCTCTTCGGGCTGCTCTTCCGGCGGCGCCAGGCCTTCCAGGCCCTTGAGGAGCTCTTCCTCGGTCATGCGCTCGACCGCCACCTCGGTGTCGTCGGCATCGACGCTGGCGCCGGCCGAGCCGATCAGCGGCACGGTATCGGGCTCTGGCTCGTCGACCTCGACGAATTTCTGCAGGGAATGCACCAGCTCCTCGCGGAGGTCTTCCGGGGAAATCGTGGACTCGGCGATCTCCCGCAGCGAAACGACTGGATTCTTGTCGTTGTCGCGATCAACCGTGAGTTGTGACCCGGACGAGATCATGCGGGCGCGATGCGCCGCCAGCAGCACCAGGTCGAATCGGTTGTCGACCTTATCAATGCAATCTTCCACGGTGACGCGCGCCATAGACTGTCGCTCCGTTAATGGGGCCAAATATGTCTGATATGGGCGCTAGTTATAGCCCCGATGGGGGTTTCGCAAGCCCAAACTTGTGATTTGCGTTCCCAAGGGGCTCTGATACGCCAGTTCCGGGGGCCACGCGGGCCGGAGCGTCCAGACGCGGCAAGGTTGCTGTACAGGACAAGCAAATCTCTTCATTGCACTGTCAAAAGTATAGGTTTTTCGCCCTCGCCTCACCATAATTGCAGTGGTGACTGTCGTGGGGCACGATTCACCGAACTTTAGGCAACCGAACTGGAAAGTGCGCGCGGCGTTAGCCGCTGCGCTAGAAAAGCTAACCACAACGTGAGAACCGATTGATGTCACCAGCTTCCAACAAGATTGCGCTATTCATTGATGGCGCCAACCTATACGCAACGGCCAAGACGCTCGGCTTCGACATCGATTACAAGCGCCTTCTCAAGGAATTTCAGAGCCGAGGGACGCTGTTGCGTGCGTTCTACTACACGGCGATCATTGAGGATCAGGAATACTCGTCGATCCGCCCGCTGATCGACTGGCTCGACTACAACGGCTACACCGTCGTCACCAAGGCAACCAAGGAGTTCATCGACGCTTCCGGCCGCCGCAAGGTGAAGGGCAACATGGACATCGAACTCGCCGTCGATGCCATGGAACTCGCCGAGCATATCGACCAGATGGTGCTGTTCTCGGGCGACGGCGACTTCCGCTCGCTGGTTGAAGCAGTGCAACGCCGAGGCGTTCGCGTTACGGTCGTTTCGACCATTTCGAGTCAACCGCCGATGATCGCCGACGAGCTGCGCCGCCAGGCCGATGTCTTTACCGATCTCGTCGAACTGCAGTCAAAATTGGGCCGCGATCCCTCCGAGCGCCCGGCCCCGCGCGAGCCGCGCCATCATTCTCCGCAATTCCTGCAGCGCGCTACCACGGTGGCGCCGCGCGGCGGGGACGACGAATTCGACGATTGAGAATGGGCCAGTACGCTGCTAGAGCCTCGGTTCTGAAACCAGAACCGGGGCTTTTTGTTTTGGCGCGCATTGTTGACGAGGCCGGCATTTGCACCCGATCCGCGCCAGGCTGTCTTCCGGAAGTGTTTTCGACACATGACTAGCCTGCCCGCCCTCACTTCTGCCGAACCCGACCGCAACTGTCCGCTCTGCCCGAGGCTCGCCGAATTTCGCGCCGAGGCGCGCGCGAAGGAGCCTACTTGGCACAACTCGCCCGTTGCTTCATTTGGCGAAGCGACCGCGCAACTCTTGATCGTCGGCCTGGCGCCGGGCCTGCAGGGCGCCAACCGGACCGGACGCCCGTTCACCGGCGACTATGCCGGCGATCTCCTGTACGCGACCTTGCTCGAATATGGTTTCGCGAAGGGCGTCTATCAGGCGCGGCCGGATGATGGACTGAAACTCATCGATTGCCGGATCAGCAATGCGGTGCGCTGCGTGCCGCCGCAGAACAAGCCGCTACCCGCCGAGATCAGCACTTGCCGGCAATTCCTGGCGACGACAATTGCGACCATGCCAAAACTGCGCGCGATCGTGCTGCTCGGCCGGATCGCGCATGACTCGACCCTGAAGGCGCTCGGCCTCCGCGGTGCCACCGCCCCCTTTGCGCACGGGGCCGTGCACAAGACGGGCAAAATCAAGCTCTACGACAGCTACCACTGCTCGCGCTACAACACGAACACCGGCGTGCTAACGCCAAAGATGTTTCGTGATGTGTTTGCGGCCGTGCGCAAGGATCTGGATTCGTTGTAGCCCTAAACCCTCATGGTGAGGAGGCGCACAGCGCCGTCTCGAACCATGAGGCCCCGCAGGTGCCATTCATCCTTCGAGACGCCGCTGCGCGGCTCCTCAGGATGAGGTCTCTGAAAGGAGCTGTAGGGTGGGGCAAAGCGCCAGCGTGCCCACCATCAGAATCGCCGCAAACAACCGGTGGGCACGCTGCGCTTTGCCCACTTACACTTAAGCGCGATTCTCTCGCAGCCACGCCAGCACATCTGCGGCATTACGGTCGGGCGGGAATACTGGATAGAACACGTGGCGGATGCGGCCGTCATCGATGATCAGCGCCAGCCGCTTGATCAGCGTAAGCCCGGCGACTTCCATGGTCGGCAAATTCAGCGCGCGGGTCAGCTTGAGCTTCTCGTCTGACAGCACCGGGAACGGCAAATGCAACCGTGAGGCCATCTCGGTCTGATAGGCATTATCCTGCGTCGATAAGCCAAACACCTGCTTCGCGCCGGCGGCTTTCAGATCGGCAAAGAGATCGCGGAACGAGCAAGTTTGCGGCGTGCAGCCGCGTGCGCCGGGAATCATATCCCAATCGTCGACCAGGCTGATCTTGCCGGGCTCTCCCGTGCGCGGATAGGCGAAGACCACGGTACGGCCGGGAAGCTCTGATAGAGTCACCGAAGTATCGTCGGTGGCAAGCAGCGTGACCGGCGGGATCGCCATGCCGACCAGATGCACCGCTCCGCCATCGTCCGCCGGCGCGGGGATCTTGCTCCAGTCGACTTCGAGCAGATTTTTTTGGTTCATCTTCTGCCTCGTCAAACCCCGGTGCCGTAGGATGGGTGGAGCGAAGCGATACCCATCAGCAAGGCAACCACAAATTCCGCTTCGATGGGTTTCGCTGCGCGCGACCCATCCTACGATTTCTATCCTCTCGCCCGCATCAGGCGGCCTTTTTCGCGGCTCCAGTCGCGTTTCTTGGCGCTCTCGCGCTTGTCGTGCAGCTTCTTGCCCTTGGCGATCGCCAGCAAGAGCTTGGCGCGGCCGCGCTCGTTGAAATAGAGCTTTAGCGGGATCAACGTCATGCCTTCGCGATCGACGGCGCCCATCAGCCTGTTGATCTGCTTGCGGTGCAAGAGCAGCTTCCGCGGTCGCTTCGGCTCGTGGTTGAAGCGGTTGGCCTGGAGATATTCCGGAATATTGGCGTTGATCAGCCAGATCTCGCCGTTCTTGGAATCCGCGTAGGATTCCGCAATGTTGGTCTTGCCGTTGCGGATCGACTTCACTTCGGTGCCGGTCAGCGCAATGCCGGCCTCGATGGTGTCGTCGATCGCGTAATTGAACCGGGCCTTGCGGTTTTCGGCGACGACCTTGATGGGGCACTCGTTCTTGTCCGCCACGTTAGTTCTTCTTACTAGCTCTTCTTCAGGAGATCGCGGATCTCGGTCAGCAGTTCTTCCTGCTTGGTCAATTTCGGCGTCGCTGGCGCGGCCTCTTCCTTGCGCTTCAACTGGTTCATGATCCGGATCACGATGAACAACACAAAGGCGATGATGACAAAATTCAGCGTCAGCGTGAGAAAGCTGCCCCAAGCCAGTACCGCGCCTTGCTTCTTGGCGTCCGCTAAATTGTTGGCCGTCACCGCCTTGGACAGCGGTGTAAAGTAGTTGGAGAAATCCAGACCGCCAGTGATCGCGCCAATGATCGGCATGATCACGTCGCCGACCAGCGAATTCACGATGGCGCCGAAGGCCGCGCCGATGATGACGCCGACCGCGAGATCGACGACATTGCCCTTCATTGCGAATTCGCGGAATTCCTTCAGCATGTTGGCCTCTCCTCTTCGTTCTCCAGGCGAAGTGAGGTGCCGCCTTTAGTTGATCAGGCCGGCATGCACCATGGCGCTGCGCACCGCAGCCCGCGTCGGCTCGGACACCGGTACCATCGGCAGCCGTAGCTTCTCATCGATCTTGCCAAGCAGCGAGAGCGCATATTTCACCGGCGACGGACTGGTTTCCATGAACAAGTTCATATGGAGCGGCATCAGCTTGTCATGCACCTTCAAAGCGGTGGCGACATCGCCCTTCTGCCAGGCAGCGTGAAACTCCGAGCACAGCCTTGGCGCGACGTTTGATGTGACCGAGATACAGCCATGGCCGCCGTGGGCCATGTAGCCGATGACGGTGGCGTCCTCGCCGGAGAGCTGGTTGAACTCCTCGCCCATCGCCGCGCGCTGCTGTGAGACACGTACCATGCTGGCGGTGGCGTCCTTGACGCCGGCGATGTTCTTCAACTCCCACAGCCGCTTCATGGTATCGACGGACATGTCGATCACCGAGCGCGGCGGAATATTATAGATGATGATCGGGATGTTGATGGCGTCGTTGATCGCCTTGAAGTGCTGATACATGCCCTCTTGGGTGGGCTTGTTGTAATAGGGCGTGACCACCAGCACGGCGTCGGCGCCCGCCTTCTCGGCGTGTTGCGACAACTCGATCGCTTCCTTGGTGGAGTTCGAGCCTGCACCGGCGATCACGGGCACGCGGCCCTTGGCCTCCTCGATGCACCATTCGACCACGCGCTTGTGCTCGTCATGGCTCAAGGTCGGACTTTCGCCGGTAGTACCGACCGGCACCAGGCCATGGGTGCCTTCGGCGATCTGCCAGTTCACCAAGGCACGGAAAGCGCCCTCGTCGAGCGAGCCGTTTTTGAATGGCGTGACCAAAGCGGTGAACGATCCCCGGAACTTTGTCTTGGCTGCCATGGACTTCCTCCAAACGCTTAAGAAACGGCACGACCGAAACTGGATTTCAATTCATATAGGGTCTGATGAGCGGGCGAAAGGGCTGTACCGTATGGTGCTAGCGCTTTGTTTCGACGTGCTTTCTTGGCGTGGGCCGAGGGTCTGCCTTGCTCGCAGTGTCGATAGCCGCGATTTTGCCGCGGTGATGGCGCAAACAGGGTCGCCCACGACGTTCTTAGCACTTTGTCCACATATTCCGAGAAATAGATCAAAGCCCCCCGCGATTGAATGATTCGCCGCCGCAGAGGAAAGCCGTGACCCCTCCCGCCCGCGCCGCCGCATTGCGATCGACTGCACTGGCCACGAGCTTCGCGCTGGCGCTCGGACTGGCCGCATTCCCCTTGGAAGCTTGGGGCAAGACAAAAGTTCCGCTGCCGAAGCCTCGGCCGATCGCCCGCAACGTTATCCCGAAGTCCCCGGCACAAACTGCCGCGCCGGCTGCCCCTGCTTCGACGGCCGCCGTTCCCACACCGACGGCAGCACCGGCGCCGCCGGTGCTCGCGCCCGCCACACGCCAGCATGCCGCGCTGCCGCCGCCGCGCAAGCAAGTGGCGCCGGCTGCTGTGGCCGCGACGACTTCGACATCGCAGGCCGACAAGGACGCGCTGGAAAACGTCATTGAGCTCGTGCGCAAGCAGAAGGCTGGCGATGCAACGCAGGTGCAAGCATCGATCTCGGATCCGGTTGCCCGCAAGCTCGCGGAATGGCTGATCCTGCGCAGTGACAACAACAACGCCTCCGTTGAGCGTTACCGCGCGTTCATTTCAGGTAATCCGAGCTGGCCGTCACAGATTTTCATGCGTCGACGCATCGAGGCGGCCCTGTGGGACGACCGCCGCGACGACGCAACCGTGTGGTCGTGGTTCGAAAATCAATCCCCCATCTCGGCCAAGGGTAAGTTCGCGCTGGCCAAGGCGATGCTTGCGCGCGGCGATCGCGCCAATGCCGAGCGATTGGTCCGTGAGGCCTGGCGTCACGACGGCATGTCGGAAGATACCGAGAGCGCGGCGCTCGACATGTTCGGCGCGCTGCTGACGGCAGGCGACCATAAGGCGCGGATGGAATCGCTGCTTTACAGCACTGAGCAAGAAGCCGGCGGCATGCGCGCTGCGAAGCGGCTGGGCTCAGGCCATGTGGCGCTCGCCAAAGCGCGGATCGCGGCCAACAAGAAGGCCTCAAACCTCAGATCCCTGCTTGAGGCGGTGCCACACGAATTGCACGGCGAAACCGGCTATCTCTTCGCAAGGATTCAGCTGCTTCGCCGCGAAGAGAAGTTCAACGAGGCCGCACAGCTCATGCTGAGCGCGCCGAAAGATCCGAATCGCCTGCACAATCTCAACGAATGGTGGATCGAGCGGCGGCTCCTGGCGCGCAAGATGATTGATGTCGGCGAGTATCGCAACGCCTACCTCATCGCGCGGGATGCGGCGCTGCCGACGCGCGACATCTACAAGACCGAACAGGAATTTACCGCAGGCTGGATTGCGCTGCGCTTCCTGAAGGATCCGGCCCTCGCCGCCCAGCACTTCGCCCGCATCGGCGTCGGCAGCGCAAACCCGACCGCACTGGCACGCGCCGGCTATTGGCAAGGCCGCGCGGCGGAAGCTGCGGGCCGCGCGCAGGAAGCCCGTGCGGCTTACGGCCGGGCAGCCGAGCAATCGACCAGTTACTACGGCCAGCTCGCGCGCGCCAAGCTCGGCCTGCCGCAGCTCGAACTGAACGGCGTGCCGCGGGGCCGCGGAGCCGAACGGCTGGAGATCGTCCGCGCCGTGCAGTTGCTCTATGAGCTCGATGAGCGCGAGCTCGCGATCCCGATTTTCGCCGACATGGGCGAGAACGGCGATCCCGATGCGGTGGCCGGCCTCGGTGAACTCACGGCACGCTACAACGATGCCCGCGGGATGCTGTTGCTCGGCAAGGCTGCGCTCAACCGCGGCCTGCCGTTCGAGCACTACGCCTATCCCGTCATCGGCATTCCGTCGTTCAAGCAGCTCGGCCCTGAGGTCGAGCGGAGCGTTATCTATTCGATTGCGCGGCAGGAAAGCGCCTTCAATCCGGCCGTGGTCTCGCCGGCCCAGGCCTATGGGCTGATGCAGGTGACGCCGGAGGCCGGGCGCTACGTCTGCAAGCGCGCGGGCGTCAGCTTCGACCTTCAGCGGATGAAGACCGACTCCGTCTACAATGCCATGCTTGGCGCGGCCGAGCTCGGCGGGCTGCTCGAGGACTACCGCGGCTCCTACATCCTGACCTTCGCCGGCTACAATGCAGGCCGCGGCAGCGTGAAGAAGTGGATCGAGCGTTACGGCGATCCGCGCGATCCCAAGGTCGACGCTGTCGATTGGGTCGAACTCATCCCGTTCTCCGAAACGCGCAACTACGTGCAGCGGATCATGGAGAACATGCAGGTCTATCGCGCGCGATTCGGCGGCGGCACGAAGCTCCAGATCGAAGCCGACCTGCATCGTGGCTCGAGCATCGAATAGCGGCAGTACGGATCTACATAGCGCTGCCGCCGCGTCGCGGCCGGGCGACGCCACACCTCAACGGTTCCGCCGGCCCACCTCGGGATGCCCCTCGTCGCCTGATCACAATTATCGGGACTTATGCACAAGCAACAAAGCAACCGCTTCGAGGGCGTTAATTCACCCGGTTCCAAACGGTGTTGTACAAATAATCCGCGCTTGCGATCGGAACATTTTGCAAATCATTGTTTCTATTGATGATTTCTGACCACGCCATCACGCACACATTATAGAGACACTCGACGCAGCATAGAGACACTATAGAGACACTCGACGCAGCATAGAGACACTCGACGCAGCTAATCGGGCGTCGCGGACGGCCGGGAACGCAAGACGGAGGCAATTCGGAACAATTATTAAGGCTGAAGCGGGCGCCTCACCGCCCCGCCGAGGCCCAACAGGGACCAAACCGGCATTCCAGCCGGTCGGTGCCGACCACATGAGATCTCGGTACCACAAAAAGCCCGGAAGAAGCGCCCAAAAACGCGCGCCGCGGGACGCGGGCCGCGTAGGAAATATGCGCGAAACGGCAGCGCCCTCAAATGGCCTCGGCGTAATCTGAATCTGCCGCTTGCGGCTGGCCCTCGCGTCAGGCATATCCGCGCTTACGGAGCTGTGGCCGAGTGGCTGAAGGCGGCGGTTTGCTAAACCGTTATAGGCTTGTAAAGGCCTATCGAGGGTTCGAATCCCTCCGGCTCCGCCATCCCACATTACCCAGCCCCCAAAGACACCCAGCCCCAACACACCCAGCCCGAGACATCGGCAGCTCCCCGACGTCGACGATCTCGTCGGGGCTACCGTCATTGAAAGCCTGGCCGATATTGTCACTGGCGTGTTCGATGACGATGTCGACGCCCTATTCGATCGCCCTGCTGGGCCTGCGCGAGCTGCTGCCGCTTGTCGACAAGACAACCTCGGTTACGTCGAGGATGTACTCGTGCCGCTGGCTTGGACGCGCGGCGCCGAAGACGTCTTCGACGAGGACGGCGAGGAAGCCCCTTGGATCGATTTCATCCCGAAAGAGCCTGTCAGGCATCCCTGGCGCCGCGTCGGACGTAACGATCCGTGTCCCTGCGGGAGCGGTAAGAAGGCCAAGAATTGCTGACTTGCCAACGGAGAGCCGCCGGCCTGACGCCGGCTGCTTTCGGCCTTTAATGCGCGGTCATCCACGCACGCGCCTCGCGCTGGGCGGTGGCGATTTCGGCCTCCGACATCATCGCGGCGACCTCGCGGCGCATGGCGATCGCATCGGTGCGCCCCTTCAGCGCGGCGAGATTGAACCATTTGTGGGCCGCGACCAGGTTCACCACGCCGGAACGGCCGCTCGCCCAGTAAAGGCCGCGCTCGAACAGCACGTCCGGGATCGCCGTCGCCTCCACCGGAATGGCCGTGTCGAGATCAATCTGCCCCTGAAACATCTTAGCTCCCCTTATTCTTGCCGCCCTCCCCCGAGCGCGGCCCCTGTCCACTGTTGAAACGCTGTCTTCCCCAACGCCGTCTTTCGGTCTGTTGTTGAGGCGATCATGGCCGATCAAATTTGAAGGGCAGTTTAAGGTTCGCGATGAACGGGGTGTAAACGCGCGCGTCGCGCAGCTTTCGGCTAAATCGCAGAAGTGCCTGCGGCGCAGGCAGAAGTCGCGATCGTGAAGTTTGGTTTACCCTGCGATTTCGCGGTTCGATAACCATTGCGGCAATGTCGGCATCATCATCGTTCCTCTCCGCAGCGGCACGATGCGGGGCGCGATGACAGGTTCTGGCGGATGACCCGATGGCGGGCAGCCTCCCGCGAGTTCATGGCGTCCCGCATCCGACCGACAGGCGATGACAGGCGTGGCGTAGAGGCGGAACCGAAGCAATCGGAGCCTGCGAACAATCGGTCAGAATGTGTGTGGGAGAGATTTAGCGCCGGACGCCGGGTGCGTGGGCTATCGGAGCGCTCCGGCGAAGGCGGGCGTTCCGGGGACGAGTACGCCCCTGGGAACGAGGGCGTCGGCGAACACGTCAGGACCAGATTTCGTGCCGGGCCTTGGCCCGGTGAAATTGCGGATAGTTAAGGATATCCGCACCGAACGAAGAAAACCTGTTTCTTCTGCCGGACCGTTTTTGACGAAGCGAACTCCTTCGCAAAGTGGTCCAACCGTTGACCTGATGTCTCGCCGACACCCTCTTTCGTCGACAGAGCCTTCAGACGTTCATCCGGGGCTCGTGTGACGTGCCGGCATCAAGACGCCGGCAATTCTCAAAGAAGCGAACTTACTTCTTCTTCTTGGCGACCTTGCGGGTCTTCTTCGCAGTCTTCTTCACTGCGCTCTTCGCCTTCTTTGCCTTCTTAGCTTTCTTGGCCATGTTGCCCTCCAATGTAGTGAGATGGCTTTAGTCTGCTGCGTGCATTCGGGAATCGAGATGCACGACATCCCGAATACACCAACACATTCAAAAAAACAGCGTCCCGCTTAAGGAAGTGTTGACGCAGCAAGACGAGAGCGCGCGAAGCGACGACGTCGGCGACTTCACAACATGCTCGCGCCTTGACGCAAAAAGTGGCGCAACAAGACGCGTCGGCGTTCGTCAATATTGCAGGAATCGCCTTTACTGCAGCGCTTTTTTGAATTCACGACGATGATGATCGATGCACGATCAGTGTCGTAGCGACTCAGTAATGCCGCGAAAAAGCCGTGTGCACGGACTCTGAGTCGCGAAGTTTGGCAACAAAAAAATTTTCATGGTCACGGCGCTGGAGTCTCGCCGAGGCGCGTCAAAACGAACTTTCCGGACGAATCGCGACCGCCGATTCGGACGCACGCTTGCAGTCGCCATGGTGAAATTTTGGATCGCGATGGACGATCGATGTGCACACGCGCGCATCGATCTCGATGTCATCAGACGCTGCGAGCGTCCCGTTACGAGACGATTCAGATGCCGAGCTTCGCCTTCAAGAGCTCGTTCACGGCTTGTGGGTTGGCCTTGCCGCCGGACTGCTTCATCACCTGGCCGACAAACCAGCCGGCGAGCTGCGGCTTGGCCTTCGCCTGCGCGACCTTGTCCGGATTGGCGGCGATGATGTCGTCGACCACCTTCTCGATCGCGCCGAGATCGGTAACCTGCTTCATGCCGCGGCTTTCCACCAGCTCGCGCGGGTCGCCGCCTTCGGTCCAGACGATCTCGAACAGATCCTTGGCGATCTTGCCGGAGATCGTGCCCTCGCCGATCAGGCTGACGATCGCCGCAAGCTGCGCCGCCGACACCGGCGAGTCCGCAATTCCATGGCCCTCTTTGTTAAGGCGGCCGAACAGCTCGTTGATCACCCAGTTCGCCGCCATCTTGCCGTCGCGCTTCTTGTCGGAAAGCTTCGCCAGCACGGTTTCGTAGAAGTCGGCGCTCTCGCGCTCGGCGACCAGTACGCCGGCATCGTAAGGGGACAGGGCAAAGTCGGCGATGAAGCGCGCTTTCTTCTGGTCCGGCAGCTCCGGCAGATGCGCCCTGAGGTCGTCGACGTAGGCCTGGCTGAATTCCAGCGGCAGCAGGTCGGGATCGGGGAAATACCGGTAGTCGTGCGCCTCCTCCTTGAAGCGCATCGAGCGCGTCTCGCCCTTGTTGGGGTCGAACAGGCGCGTCTCCTGCTCGATCTGCCCGCCATCCTCGATGATCTCGATCTGGCGCCGTGCCTCGTACTCGATCGCCTGGCCGATGAAGTTGATCGAGTTCATGTTCTTGATTTCGCAGCGGGTGCCGAGCGGACCACCCGGCTTGCGCACGGACACGTTGATGTCGGCGCGCAGGTTGCCCTTCTCCATGTCGCCGTCGCAGGTGCCGAGATAGCGCAGGATCGAGCGCAGCTTGGTCACATAGGCCTTGGCCTGCTCGGAATCGCGGATGTCCGGTTTCGAGACAATCTCCATCAACGCCACGCCGCAGCGGTTGAGATCGACAAACGACATCGACGGCGACTGGTCGTGCAGCAACTTTGCCGCATCCTGCTCCAGATGCAGCCGCTCGATGCCGATCGCGGCGGTCTTGCCGCCCTCGAGCTCGACGATGACCTCGCCCTCGCCGACGATCGGCGACTTGTACTGGCTGATCTGATAGCCCTGCGGCGAGTCCGGATAGAAGTAGTTCTTGCGGTCGAACACCGAACGCAGATTGATCTTTGCGTTGAGGCCAAGACCGGTCCGGACAGCCTGCCTGACGCATTCTTCGTTGATCACGGGCAGCATGCCCGGCATCGCGGCATCAACCAGCGAGACATGAGTGTTGGGCTCGCCGCCGAACGCGGTGGAGGCACCGGAGAACAGCTTTGATTTCGAGGTGACTTGGGCGTGCACCTCCATCCCGATCACGACTTCCCAGTCGCCGGTCTGGCCCTTGATCAGTTTTCCCTGTCTGACTGACGCGTTCATGCTTTTCCACCCCCGAGCAGCGCGGACACGATCCGCTCCCATTCGGCTTCCAGAGAATCCTTCGCTACCGGCTGGCCTGCCTGCCTGTACCAGTAGCCGGCATTGCCGAGATCGCCCTCGACGCGATGCAGGTAGGCGTGCACCCAGGCGGCATCGGCACTGCTTTCATCCTGCACGATCTTGTGCGCCCGATCCCAGTCGCCCTTCGCCGCCCACCACAATGCAGCCAGCGGCGGCTCCAGGCCCGGTGCGGGCGCGGCATCCGTAAGGCTGGCGCGAAAATCTGCCATCGCTACCACCAGCGCGGCGGCGTGAAGCGGCCGGCCGCCTGCTCCAGGATCTCGCCGAGGGAGAACAGCGTCTCTTCGTCGAACGGGCGACCGATCAGTTGCAGACCAAGCGGCAGGCCCTGCGCGTCCTTGCCGGCAGGCACGGCGATGCCGGGCAGGCCCGCCATGTTCACCGTCACCGTGAAGATGTCGTTGAGATACATCTCGACCGGATCGGCGCCGCCCTTCTCGCCGACACCGAAGGCGGCCGACGGCGTCGCCGGCGTCAGGATCGCGTTGACACCTTTGGCGAAGCAGTCCTCAAAATCCTTCTTGATCAGCGTGCGGACTTTTTGCGCGCGCAGATAATAGGCGTCGTAATAGCCGGCTGACAGTACATAGGTGCCGATCATGACGCGGCGGCGCACTTCGTCGCCAAAGCCTTCGGCGCGGGTGTTCTCGTACAATTCGCCGATCGAGCGGCCGGGCACGCGCAGGCCGTAACGCACGCCGTCGTAGCGCGCGAGGTTGGACGAGGCTTCCGCCGGTGCCACGATGTAATAGGCCGGCAGCGCGTATTTGGTGTGCGGCAGCGACACCTCGACCAGCTCGGCGCCGGCGGCCTTCAGCCACGCCGCGCCTTCGGTCCAGAGCTTTTCGATCTCCGCCGGCATGCCGTCGAGGCGGTACTCCTTGGGGATGCCGATCTTCATGCCCTTCACGGACTTGCCGATCGCGGCTTCGTAGTCGGGCACGCCGATATCGACTGACGTTGTGTCCTTTGGATCGTGGCCGGCCATCGAGCGCATCAGGATCGCGGAATCGCGCACCGAGCGCGCAATCGGACCCGCCTGGTCGAGGGAGGACGCGAATGCGACGATACCCCAGCGCGAGCAGCGGCCGTAGGTCGGCTTGACGCCGACGGTCGCAGTGAAGGCGGCGGGTTGGCGGATCGAGCCGCCGGTATCGGTCGCGGTCGCGCCCATGCAGAGTAATGCCGCCACGGCGGACGCCGATCCGCCGGACGAGCCACCCGGCACCAGCGTGGTGTTGGAGCCTTCGCGCCGCCATGGATTGGCCACCGGGCCGAAGCACGAGGTCTCGTTCGACGAGCCCATCGCGAATTCATCGTTGTTGAGCTTGCCGAGCATCACCGCGCCGTCGCGCCAGAGCTGCGAGGTCACGGTGGATTCGTAAGGAGGAATGAAGTTGCCGAGGATCTTTGAGCACGCCGTGGTGCGCACATCCTTCGTCGCGAACAGATCCTTGATGCCGAGCGGGATGCCGGCGAGCGGTCCGCCTTCGCCCTTGGCAATCTTCGCATCCACCGCGCGCGCCATGGCCCGAGCCTTATCAGGCGTTTCCAGCACGAATGCATTGAGCGAGCGCGCCGCTTCCATCGCGGCGAGATGCGCATCCGTCAGTTCAAGCGAGGTGAAAGACTTGTTCGCGAGGCCAGCTCTAGCCTCCGCGATCGTCATCGATGTCAGGTCAGTCATTTATTGATCGGGCTGCAAAAGAACGGAGAAAGCGTCTTGTCGTTGGCGGGATCGTTGGCGCGCGCCTTGTCGGCGGCCTCGAGCTGATCGAGCACGGCATCGACAGCCTTGTCGGGATCGGCGGCCTTGCCCTGCCGCTCCATCGCGTCGAGATAGTTCATGTAGGCCTGATAGGCCTTTTCATCGTCGCAGAGCAGACACATCCCGCTTCTCGTTTGTTTGATGCGTTTTCTTCACGCGAAGGGTACTCGCTTCGCTCGAAAACGCTTCTCTTTTGTTTGACGCGTTTTCTTCACGCGAACCGGTTCCCACTTCGCTTGAAAACGCTACGTTATTCGACGACCTTCGGCACAAGAAAGAAGTGGTTTTGCGTTTCCGGCGCATTCCCTACGATATCGTCGGGGATCTCGCCGTCATTGACCACATCGGCGCGCTTCTTCATTTCCATCGGGGTCACCGAGGTCATCGGCTCGACGCCGTCGATATTCACCTCCGAAAGTTGCTCCACGAAAGCCAGCATGGCGTTCAGCTCGCCCTGCAGATGGGGAACCTCGGCATCGGTGACCGCAATCCGCGCCAGATGCGCGATGCGGCGAACGGTGGCGGCATCAACGGACATTAACATAGGCCTCGAACGGGGAATTCGCATCCGCCGTATAGCAGAGGCCGCTTTTGCGCCGCAACCGCGGGAACAGGTGGCTGCGACGTTTCGGAGCGACTTTCCCCGCGGACAAGTTTTCGTGTGTCGGGCACGGATTTCCTCGCAAAAGCGCCCCGACGAAACCACTTTTATCCCCGGGCGTAGTCGTCCTGAAACAGACGGGGAATGTAGTCGCGGCCAGAACATCGGGAGGCCGTGTCATGTCGACTATCGAAAATGACAGTGCCGGAACGGAGGGTTGGGATCCTGCCCTCTGGTCCATCGGGACCCTCCTTGGCATCGCAATCGTCTACCTCGCCTGCTCAACCTGACCGAACGGGAGGAGAGCCATGTCCCAGGCTAAGATCCTGCAGGAAAAGGCGGAAATGTTCGAACGCCGCGCCGAAAGCGCGACCGATCCGATCTCCAGACAATATTACAAGGAAATGGCCGCACATTACCGGTCGCTGGCCGCCGAGCATCTCGCCGTCCGCCGCGACGAACCGGCGCATTAGGGACGTAGCGCCGTCAATCAGCCGCCCAGTGCGCCAAACCGCGCCAGCGCAGCGCCCGCCAGCGAACGGGTCAGCTCGGCCGCCGGCATTTCGCGGCCCATCCGCACCGCCTGCCCGGCCCAGAGATTGGTGAAGTCGACCTTGCCGAGCTTCTCGGCCGCCGCCCTCAGCGGCCCGAGCGCGGTGGCGGCGTGCGGGAACGCCGGTGCATCAGGCGAGATCGGCCCGACCTCGCGCATGACGCGGTTGGCAACGCCGCGCGCGGGACGGCCGGTCATGACATTGGTAATGACGGTGGAATCGTCATGCGCCTGGGCGAGCGCAGCGCGCACAGGCCCGATCACCTTGGATTCGGGGCAACGCAGATAGGCGCTGCCGATCTGCACGCCGGATGCGCCGAGCGCGAACGCGGCCGCAATCCCGCGCCCGTCGGCGATGCCGCCGGCTGCGATCACCGGCACCTTCACCGCATCGACCACCTGCGGCACCAGCGCAAAGGTACCGGGCTGCTCGGCGATATTGTCGGTCAGGAACATGCCGCGGTGACCGCCGGCCTCTGCGCCCTGCGCGATGATAACATCGGCGCCGTTTTCCTCCAGCCAGATCGCTTCCTTCACGATCGTCGCCGACGACATCACGAGGGAGCCGGCCGCCTTGACGCGCTTGACCAGCGCGGGATCCGGCAAGCCGAAATGGAAGCTCACGACTTCCGGCTTCAATTCTTCCACCACCGCGCACATCGCCTCATCGAACGGCGCACGATTGGCGGCGCTGATAGGCGCAGCTGGATCGATGCCCAATTCCTTGTAGTAAGCGCCGAGCCGCGCCTTCCAGCCGGCCTCGCGCGCAGGATCGGCATCAACAGCCTTGTGGCAGAAGAAGTTCATGTTAAGCGGCGCCGTGACGCGCTGGCGGATGATGTTGACCTGCTCGCGCGCTTTCTCGGCCGTGAGCATGGCACACGGCAGCGAGCCCAGCGCCCCGCCCTGCGCCGCCGCGATTACCAGTTCTGCATCGACCGCGCCGGCCATCGGCGCCAGCACGATCGGAAATTCGGTCTTGAAGAGGTCGATGATCCGGCGGTCTGGCCACATGGTTGTGCTCCCTTGAATGGACTGGGGGTGTGAGAGCTCAGGCGGCGACGAAGTTACGCCGTCCGCTCAATATCTGGTCGGCTTCGGCGACGATCCTGTCAACGATTTCACCCGCCGGCGGAATATCATGAATCACTCCGACGGATTCACCGGCGATGACCGCGGCGATGTCGAAATTGCCAGCGGCCCTCGCCGCCGCATATTCGGCCGCGACCGCCTTGATGTTCTGCATCAGTTCGACTTCGCGTCCGATCCAGCGCCGCGCATGATCGTTAATCAGGCAGCGGCCAGTAAACGGCGCCGGCCAGACATTGTTGCGCGAGAGATCGAAGATGATGCCGCGGACGCTGCTACCGCTCGATGCAGCGCAGATGCGCTGCTTGGCTTCCTCTGCCCCGTCGCATTCGACGCTCGCGTAGAAGCGCGTTCCGAGCAGCACGCCTGATGCCCCCAGCATCATCATCGCCGCAAGCCCGCGGCCGTCGCCGATGCCGCCTGCAGCCGCGACCGGCACGCGACCCGCCGCGAGATCGACGATCGCAGGCACGATATCGAGGGTGGTGCGCGAGGCGCCATGGCCGCCGGCCTCTGTTCCCTGCGCGATCAGAATATCGGCGCCTGCATCGAGCGCCTGTCGCGCCATGTCTTCAGTTTGCACCTGACAGATCAGGAGCGCACCAGCTGCCTTGATGCGCGGCGCAAACTGCGAGGGATCACCGAACGACAACATAATCGCGCGCGGACGGACGCGGAGCGCGACGTCCAATAGCTCCGGCTGCTTCGCAAGGCTCCAGGTGATGAAGCCGATGCCGAACGGATCACCGACATCGGCGAGCTTTGCCGTCTCCTGCTCCAGCCACGCTCTGTCGCCGTAACCGCCGCCGAGGATGCCGAAGCCGCCGGCTGCGCTAACGGCCGCGGTGAGGCGCGCGCCGGCGATGACATCCATCGGCGCCGACAGGATCGGATGCTGAATGCCCAGACGGGCGGTGAGTGGCGTTGTTATCGGCATGTCCAATCTCTGCAAATCTGGACAGCGATCGTAAGCCGATCTATCATTCTGTAAAAATGAATACTTTAGAATGCTCCAATCTCCAGAATGAAACGGTATTCGCCATGGAATTGAGCGACCTCCAGACCTTTTCCGCCGTCGCGCGGCTTGGCGGCATCACTCGCGCGGCCGACGAACTCAACACTGTGCAGTCCAACGTCACGCAGCGGGTCAAGGCGCTGGAAGCGGAGATCGGCGCCGCTTTGTTCGAGCGACACAGCCGCGGCATGACGCTGACCGGCGCGGGCCGCCGCCTGCTGCCCTATGCCGACCGGATGGCGGCGCTGTCCCGTGAGGCGCTGCTCGCCGCGCGCGACGATGGCGAGCCGAAGGGACCACTCGCGATCGGCTCGATGGAGACGACGGCTGCTGTCCGCCTGCCCGCCCTACTCGCCGATTTCCATCGCCGCTTCCCGGCGGTGCAATTGAGCCTGCGTACCTCGACAACAGCCGAACTCGTAGCCGGCGTGCTCAACGGCACATTCGACGGTGCGTTCGTTGCCGGCCCGATCGAGCATGCCGAACTCGCTGCAACGGTCGCCTTCCGCGAAGAACTGGTGCTAGTTACAGCACGGCGCTGGCAAAGCCTCGGCGCGTTGCGCGCGGGCACGCCAGGGTCAGGCCCGACTGCACTGGTGTTCCGCACCGGCTGCACGTATCGCCAGCGGCTCGAGCAGGTGTTTTCGGAATTTGGCTGGCCGTCTTCCGCGCGGTTTGAACTCGGCACGCTGGACGGCATGATCGGCTGCGTTGCCGCCGACATGGGCGTGACGCTGCTGCCGCGCGCCGTGGTCGGGCGTAACGACACCGTCAACGTTCACACGCTGAGCCCGGCGCAGGCGCGCGTCGAGACGCTCTTCATCACCCGCCGCACGGCCCATCAGTACAGCGCCCTGCAGGGTTTTGCGTCCTGCCTGAACGGCAATGGCGAGGTCATCGCCGCCTGACATCCCAGCGCCGAAGCGCGACGCCCGCCCAGACCGCCTCGACGAGCCCGAACGGCCAGGCGCCCTGCAGGAATCCATAGACCGAGCCGAGCGCGCAGGCGGCGGCGAAGGCGAGGATGAACCAGTGGCTGCGATCTTCCAGCGCGTAGGCCACCAGCATCGCAGTCACCGCGAACAAGCCGAACAGGCTGAGCGCATCCATCGCCATCTTCTCATCCCGCATTCATTCCGCCACGCGAAACGGCCGCGCCATATTTTTGCACCAAAGCAGTTTGCACAGCGCGTCTTCCGCGCTGCAGTGTTCGATTGCAACGCGCGTGTCGATCTCAAAAACTTCTGGCCGCCCCGCACTACCACGTTAGTATGAGGCGCTAGCTACCAAAAACCACAACGTCAATCTGGGAGGGACTACGATGCGCACTGCATTCGTGTTGTGCTGTTCCGTTGCCTTGTTGAGTACGGCCGGAACGGCAAGCGCTCAAGACTGGACGAAATCGAAATGGGGACCGGACGATGAAATCGGCGCCGCCAATTACATGAAGCCCGAACTCGTCGTGAAGGCAGCAGGTCTGGTCAAGACCGGCAAGACTTACGCGCTCGGCATCCCCGTCGACTCCAAGACCCCCGCCTACCCACCGCGCGCCTTCAAGATCACCGTCGTTCAGCCCGGTCAGGCCGGCATTCCCGGCCTGGGTCCGACCAAGACCACCTACAACGACGATTTGCTCGACGGCTGGGTCGGCGTCGGCAGCCAGCTCGACGGGCTTGGCCATATCGGCGTCGAGCACGTCTACTACAACGGGAACAAGCTTGCTGATTTCGGCGATCCGACCGGTCTGAAGAAGCTTGGCGTCGAGAAGATCCCCCCGATAGTGGCCCGCGGTGTGTTGCTTGACATGGCGGCCCATTACAACACCGACATCGTCAAGGAAGGCACCGCCTTCAACGTAAAGGAGATCGAGGAGGTCGCAAAAAAGCAGGGCGTCGAGATTCGCCAGGGCGACGTCGTGATCTTCCACACCGGCTGGCTCAGCCTGATCGGCAAGGACGACAAGCGCTACGGCGCGGGTGAACCTGGCCTGGGCGTCGAAGGAGCCAAATATCTCACCGGCAAGGGCGTCGTCGCGGTCGGTGCCGATACCTGGGGCCTCGAAGTGGTGCCGTTCGAGACCAAGAACGTCTTCGAGGTGCACCAAATCTTGCTGCCGATGAACGGCACCTACATTCTCGAAAATATGGACACCGCCGAACTGGCGAAGGACAAGGCTTACGAGTTCCTGTTTGTGCTCGGCCACCCGCGCTTCAAAGGCGGTGTGCAGAGCATGATCAACCCGGTCGCGATCCGGTAGGGCGAGTTCGAACGACGGTGTGGCGTTCTCGCATGGACGCCACGCCGTGATCGGCTTTGCGTGCATGCCGCGCCGGTGTTATGCGAGGTCATGCCTGCCCCTATACTTCCCCTGATCGACGCCGTCACACACTGGCCTGAGCGCGGCGCCCTGATCGGCCTCGATCTCGGCACCAAGACGATCGGTGTCGCCGTGTCCGATCCCGACCGCAGGCTCGCGACCGGCGTCGAGACCATCCAGCGCAAGGCGTTCAAGGTCGACGCCGCACGGCTGTTGGCAATATCCGGCGAACGCAATGCGGTCGGCTTTGTGCTCGGCCTGCCCATCAACATGGACGGCAGCGAGGGTCCGCGTGCGCAGTCGACCCGCGCCTTCGCCCGAAATCTTTCCAACCTCACGGACCTCGCGATCGGACTGTGGGATGAGCGTCTCTCGACCGCGGCCGTCGAGCGCGAACTGATCGGCATGGACGTCTCCCGCGCCCGCCGCGCCGGGGTAATCGACGAGCATGCGGCGATCTTCATCCTGCAGGGTGCGCTCGACCGGCTGAAGAAGCTGCGCGGGGACGCTTAAGGCATGGCCGTCGTCATTGCGGCACTAATGCCGGTATTTTTGCTGATCGTGCTCGGCTTCGTCCTGAGGCGGACGCTGATGCGGCTGGAGACGCAGTGGCACGGGCTGGAGCGGCTGACCTATTACGTGTTGCTCCCGGTCTTTCTGGTGCAGACGCTGGTCAAGGCCGATCTGAGCATGGTGCCGGTTGGCGGCGTCGGAGGCGCCATGCTGTTGTCGGCGCTCGCGATGTCGCTGCTATGTCTTGCGCTGCGTCCCCTGCTCGCTCGCGCCAACGTGGACGGTCCCGCGTTTACGTCGATGTTCCAGGGCGCGACACGCTGGCAGACCTATGTCGCGCTCGCCGTCTCCAGCAGTCTGTTCGGCAATCTCGGACTGGCGCTCGCATCCGTCGCGATGATCGCCATCGTTCCGCTGGTCAACGTACTCAGTGTTTCGGTGCTTGCCCATTACGCCTCGCCGGAAAAGCGCTCGACCGGTTCAATTGTGCTGACGGTGGTGAGCAATCCCCTGATCTGGGCCTGCGTGATCGGGCTGGCGATCAACGTCACCCACATTCCGCTTCCCAGGCTCTGGCACGAGGTGGCGGACGCGCTCGGCCGTTCCTCCCTCGCCATCGGCCTCTTGGTGACCGGCGCAGGCCTGCATCTCAAAGGCCTGTTCAGGCCGAGCCTCGCCGCCAGCGTCACGGTGTTCCTCAAGCTGGTGCTTATGCCGGTGATCGCCGTCACACTGGCGTTGCAGTTTGGACTCGCCGATTCCAACCTCGCCGTCGTGACGATTTGTTCCGCGGTACCCACCGCATCAAGCGCCTATGTGCTGGCGCGGCAAATGGGCGGCGACGCACCGCTATTGGCGCAGATCATTACGTTGCAGACCATTTTGGCGGCGGTGACGATGCCGATCGCAATCGCGCTGGTGGCTTAGAACCGTCATTGCGAGCGAAGCGAAGCAATCCACCTCTCCACTTGCGGAGACATGGATTGCTTCGTCCAACTCGCAATGACGGGGAGCGAGCGTTAGCCGTGCCCCGCCAGCCAGAAGGTCTGGATCGTCGCCGCCAGATTGTTGATGCCGTGCAGGACGATCGTCAGCCAGGTCGAGCCCGTGCGATAGCGCAGGTAGCCGAGCAATACGCCGATCGTGAACACCTCGCCGAAGAAGAACCAGTCGTACTGCAGATGCAGCGACGTCCACGCCAGCGACGACAGGAAGATGGCCCCGGTCACGCAAAGCCTTGATTCCGACCATCCCCGATAGAGAAAGCCGCGCGCGAAAATCTCTTCCCACATCGGCGCGGCGACGGAAAACGCGATCACCAGGAGCCACAGCGCGCCGTCGGCCTGCGCGGATTTCAGCACCTCGCCCATGAAGCCCGGCGTCACCTCGCGCCCCAGCGCCCGCGACAGCAAGTCCCAGCCGCCGACCAGGATCGCAAACGCCGCGAGGCTGGTGAAGAAATTGCGCCATGAGGTCCAGCGCAGGGCGAGATAATCAGTAAAGGATATGCGGGTCGGACGGATCGCGATCCACGTCGCAAGCAGCACCGCGGGCAATCCGAGGATCACCGAGAGCGAGATGGTCAGGCCGCCGCCGACGACCCTGATGGCTTCGGCGACGTCGAACGATCCGCCCTGCCGCAGCACGAAGTAGATGATGACGCTGAGCTGCCCGAGGAACATCGCAGCGAAGATGAACAGACCCCACAGCGCGGTGCCCCAGAATTTCCAGGCGCGCGGCGGTCGCGGATCAGGGATCGCGGGCGGGACGGCAACTGGGCTTGCGGGGGTAAGGGAGTCCATCAAATAACTTTCTCAGTGTCGTCATGCCCGGGCTTGTCCCGGGCATCCACGTCTTGCTTGCGCGCGGAGACAAAAGTCATGGATGGCCGGGCCAAGCCCGGCCATGACGGATGACAAGCATTCAAGGCAGCGCACGCTCCAACAGGCCGCGAACATCTTGGGCGGCCAGATCGACCGCGCCGTACATGCCGGCGTGATTGCCGGCAAGGCGCGTAGCCGCGAACAATTCCGCGTGACGAGGCGACACCGCATTGAGCGCGGCAGAAGCAGCCAGCAACGCGAGCTTCTCGACGGCCAGGCGCGCCACGCGCTCGCTGTCGGGTCGATGGAAAGCCCTGCCGATGAACGCCGTTGCCTCACCGGCGCCGGGCAATCCCAGCGTCTCGCCGGTCAGTTCATGCACAATACTGGACGCCGCTTCCGGCTCGCGCGACAGCGCGCGCAGCACGTCAAGGCACATCACATTGCCCGAGCCCTCCCAGATCGCGTTAACAGGCGATTCCCGATAATGCCGCGCCAGAATGCCCTCCTCCACGTAGCCATTGCCGCCGAGGCACTCCATGGCTTCATAGAGAAAGCCCGGCGCACTCTTGCAGACCCAGTATTTGATGGCGGGCGTCAACAGCCGCATATAAGCGGCTTCCTTGGCGTCAACGGGCGCGCGGTCGAATGAACGGCACAGCCGCATCACCAGCGCAACGGTAGCTTCGACATGCAGCGCCATGTCCGACAACACCGCCTGCATCAGTGGCTGGTCGGCGAGATGCTTCTGGAACACGCTGCGATGCCGCGCGTGATGCAGCGCATGCGCCAGGCCCGAGCGCATCAGACCGGCGGAAGCAATCGCGCAATCCTGCCGCGTGAGCTGCACCATCTGGATGATGGTGCGGATACCCTTGCCTTCCTCCCCGACACGCTCGGCATAGGCGCCATGAAACTCGACCTCGGAAGACGCATTCGAGCGGTTGCCAAGCTTGTCCTTCAGCCGCTGGAACCGGATCGCATTGACCGCGCCGTCGGGCGTGAAGCGCGGCATGAAAAAGCAGCTCAAGCCATCCGCGGCCTGCGCCAGCACCAGGAAGGCGTCGCACATTGGCGCCGACATGAACCATTTATGCCCGGTAATGCGGTAGGCCTCTCCATCGCGCTCCGCCCGCGTCATGTTGGAACGCACGTCGGTGCCGCCCTGCTTCTCGGTCATGCCCATGCCGAGCGTCATGCCGCGCTTGGTCCACCAGGGCGCAAAGGCCGGGTCATAGGATCGCGAGCCAAGCACCGGCATCACCCTGGCCAACAGCTCGGGCTGTTCCGCCAGCGCGGCGACGGAGGCCCGCGTCATGGTGATCGGGCAAAGATGCCCGGTCTCGACCTGCGCGGCGATATAGAATCTTGCCGCCCGTATCACTTCCGATGCGCCGCCGGCCGGCTTGCCAGCGGAGGTCCAAGTCGAATTGTGCACGCCGGCATGCGCACTATGCGCCATCAACTCGTGATACGCCGGATGAAACTCGACCTCGTCGCGGCGATTCCCCTTGGAATCGAAGGTGCGAAGTTTTGGCGTATTCTCGTTGGCGACACGGCCGCGCTCCGCCATCGCCGCTGAGCCCCAATGCCTGCCGAACTCTGACAACTCCTGCTCTGCCGAAGCGCCGCCATTGGCGGCGACCGCCTCGACTAGCGGCCGGTCGGTTGCATAGAGGTCGATATCCTCGAACGGCGGCGACTGGTTGAGGACCTCGTGGGTCGCGAATGCTACCTGGCTCATGACTGATCCTGGAACCGTTGATCATTTCCGCGGCGTGATCGGGAAATCATAGGCCTGTCCGCCCGCGCCCGGCAGTGAAAAGTGCCACCACTCCTTCGAATAGTTCACAAATCCTCGCCGTGCCATCACCTGAACCAGCTTCTCGCGCCAGCGGCGCTGGGCGGCCGTGATGGATTTCGCAGTCGTGTGCGACTTGGCGTCCGCACAATCGTAGCCGGTGCCCATATCGACACTGCCTTCCGGCGCGCGCAGGTCCACGTTCGCCGTGCAGTCGCCGTATTCCTTGGTGGAATCGAAGGTGGCGGAATTATCGGCTTTCAGATTAACCAAAGTGAGGTCCAGCGCGGCGCCGGTGGAATGGCCGGAGCGTTCGGCGATGTATCCCAGACGAAACAGCTCGGCCTTGCTGAACGACGGATTGTAGCGCTTTTGCGCCGGCGTCTCCTTACCGTCGCGAGACCACGCCACCATGTCGGCCACTGCGCGTCGGGCGGTAGCAATCGAACATTTTCAGCGACAGGTTCTCCAGCGCGAGCTCTTCCTGAACGCTCTTCAGAAGCAGGCCGACCTCGCGCTTCACCACGCATTCGGCCGCCTGATAGCCCCGCAGCGGACGGCCGACAAAATTATTCGAGCCGGCGTAGCGGATATCCTGGATGATGGTCGGATCGATATCGCGCAGATAGACGAAACCGGCGGGCAGCTTCTGCGCCTGCGCAGTGGCGCTCGCCAAGAAGCTCGCCGCGAATACTGCTGCGAGCGCCATCCGCCTTCCCGCACCCCTGCCGGAGATCTCCAGTACCCGTAACGTGATCGGGACGGATTGAACGAAATGCTGCGCGTTCTTCATAGCGTGATGCATCGCGCGCACCCTAGCGGAAACCACCCGCGGGGAACACCGGCAGACTTCGTTTACCCTGCCGCGGAAGCGCTAGTGGATAAGTTCGAGGGGCGGATTTGAAGCTTGCCCTGCCCGGCATCTCCACCTATAGCTCTGGCTTTAATGACCCTCATATCGAAATCGACCTTCGTCCTCGGGCACCGGCATCTGCTGGGAATCGAGGGGCTTTCCGCTGCCGACATTACCGGCCTGCTCGACCTGTCCGAGGAATATGTCGAGCTCAATCGCCAGGTGGACAAAAAGCGCACTTCACTGCGCGGTCGCACCCAAGTGAACCTGTTTTTCGAGGCTTCCACCCGAACCCAATCCTCGTTCGAACTGGCCGGAAAGCGGCTCGGGGCCGACGTCATGAACATGTCGGTGTCGTCGTCCTCGATCCGCAAGGGCGAGACGCTGATGGACACCGCGGTCACGCTGAACGCCATGCACCCTGATATCCTGGTGGTGCGGCATCACGCCTCCGGCGCTGTGGAACTTCTGGCGCGCAAGGTTGACGGTTCCGTGATCAATGCCGGCGACGGCAGCCATGAACATCCGACGCAGGCGCTGCTGGACGCGCTGACCATCCGCCGCAACAAGGGCCGATTGGAAGGCCTCGTCATCGCGATCTGCGGCGACGTCATGCATTCGCGGGTGGCGCGCTCCAATATCCTTCTGCTCAACACCATGGGCGCGCGCGTCCGTGTGGTGGCTCCTTCTACGCTCCTGCCGCGCGGCATCGAGCGGATGGGCGTCGAAGTGGCGCGCGACATGCGCGAGGGCCTCAACGGCGCCGATATTGTGATGATGCTGCGGCTGCAGCGCGAGCGCATGAACGGCTCGTTCGTGCCATCATCGGGTGAGTATTTTCACTATTTCGGTCTTGATCAGAAGAAGCTTGCCTATGCCAAGCCGGACGCGCTGGTGATGCATCCGGGTCCGATGAATCGCGGTGTGGAGATCGACTCGATCGTGGCCGACGGCGCGCAATCGGTGATCCGTGAACAGGTGGAAATGGGAGTGGCGGTGCGGATGGCGGTGCTCGAAGCGCTCTCCCGCAACCTGCCAAACGCGTAAATCATGCTGACCGAACGCCGCCCGATCCTGCTCGCCAATGCCCGCGTCGTCGATCCTTCCCGGGATTACGACGGCCCAGGCGATGTGCTGATTGCCGACGGCACGATCCGCGACTCAAAGCGCGGCATCGGCGTTACCGGCGTTCCCGAAGGCACCGACATCATCAATTGCGCCGGCAGGATCGTCGCCCCCGGGCTGATCGATATGCGCGCCTTCGTCGGCGAGCCCGGCGCCAGCCACCGCGAGACCTTTGCTTCTGCCAGTCAGGCGGCTGCGGCCGGCGGCATTACCAGCATCATCTGCCAGCCGGATACTTCGCCCGTCATCGACAATTCGGCCACCGTCGACTTCGTGCTGCGCCGCGCCCGCGACACCGCGATCGTCAACATCCACCCGATGGCGGCCTTGACCAAGGGCCTGCGCGGCGAGGAAATGACCGAGATCGGGCTGTTGAGAGCCGCCGGCGCGGTCGCCTTTACCGATGGCGACAAGAGCGTGACCAATGCGCAGGTGATGCGCCGGGCGCTGACCTACGCGCGCGATTTCGACGCGCTGATTGTGCACCACACCGAGGACCCCGACCTCGTCGGCGAAGGCGTGATGAACGAGGGCGAGTTCGCCGCGCGGCTCGGGCTCGTCGGCATTCCCAACGCGGCTGAAGCCGTCATGCTCGAGCGCGACATGCGCCTCGTGGCATTGACCGGCGGGCGCTATCACGCCGCCTCGCTGTCATCGATGGAGTCGCTGGAAATCCTCAAGCGCGCGCGCGACGCCGGCCTCGACGTCAGCGCTTCGGTCTCGATCAACCACGCCACGCTGAACGAAAACGACATTGGCCCTTACCGCACCTTCCTGAAACTGTCGCCGCCGCTGCGCACCGAAGAGGATCGCGTCGCGCTGGTTGCCGCCGTCGCCTCCGGCCTGGTTGACGTCATCATGTCCGATCACAATCCGCAGGACGTCGAGGTCAAGCGGCTGCCGTTTGCGGAAGCGGCCTCCGGCGCGGTCGGGCTGCAGACCATGCTGCCGGCGGCGCTGCGGCTGGTTCATAGCGGCGAGATGGACTTCAAGACGCTGATCCGGGCGATGTCGACCCGCCCGGCCGAACTGCTCGGGCTACCCGGCGGCACGCTGCGGGCCGGTTCCCCGGCCGACGTCATCGTCATCGACCCCGATACGCCCTGGATCCTCGATCCGGCCGACCTCAAATCGCAATGCAAGAACACCCCGTTCGACGAAGCCCGCTTCTCGGGACGCGTGGTGCGTACTATCGTGGGCGGGCGCACCGTCTATGAGCATGTCTAGCGCTCGGCAAACGCTGCTGCGGTAGGAGCAACGTCGATGTCTGATGCATTCCTCATCGTCGCCTTCCTGATTGGCTATCTGCTCGGCTCGATTCCGTTCGGGATGGTGCTGACGAAGCTGGCCGGCACGCAGGATCTGCGCTCGATCGGGTCGGGCAATATCGGCGCCACCAACGTGCTGCGGACCGGCCGCAAGGGTCTCGCCGCGGCAACGCTGATCGGCGATGCGCTGAAGGGCACGGTTGCGGTCATCATCGCAGGCTATTTCGGCGGCGCCAATGCGGCGATGCTGGCAGCGCTTGGCGCGTTCCTCGGTCACCTCTTCCCGATCTGGCTGAAATTCCAGGGCGGCAAAGGCGTCGCCACCTATATCGGCGTTTTGATCGGCCTGTTCTGGCCGGCCGCGGTGATCTTCTGCCTGATCTGGCTGGCGACCGCCTTCACGTCGCGCTATTCATCGCTCTCGGCACTGGTCGCCGCTTTCGTCACGCCGCTGTTCCTGTGGTGGTTCGGCCACCCCGCGCTGGCATCTCTGTTCGTCGTGCTGACGCTGCTCCTGTTCTGGAAGCACAGCGAGAACATCAAGCGGCTGCAGGCCGGGACTGAAGGGCGGATCGGGGCGAAGTAGGATATCCGGCTGCAGATCCATCACCGCTTCAGCGCCTCCTCGACAAATCTCGCCGCCGCCAATGCGTGGATGGCCTGGTCAAACTTGGTCGGACGATCCGGTTTGAAACAGCTTGCTCGCAATCTCAGGTTGGGCAAAGCTGCGCCCGCATGCATGATCGTACCTCCCCCACGCTTCACCTCACCGATGCCGAACGGATCGACCGGCTGCGGCTGATCCGGTCCGACAATGTCGGCCCGCGCACCTTCAACTCGCTCATCAGCCATTTCGGCAATGCGCGTGCGGCGCTGGAGCGGCTGCCCGATCTGGCGCGCCGCGGTGGAGCTCAGCGTTCGGGGCGCATCTGCAGCGATGAGGAAGCGCGGGCTGAGATCGCCGCGAGCAAAAAGATCGGCGTCTCGCTCGTCGCGCCCGGCGAAGCCGCCTATCCGCCGCGGCTGGCGGCGCTGGACGACCCACCGCCCCTGCTCGGCGTACGCGGCAATCCCGATGCCCTGACGCGGCCGATAATCGCCATCGTCGGCTCACGCAATGCTTCCGGTGCGGGGCTGAAGTTCGCCGGGAAGCTCGCGCGCGATCTCGGCGACGCCGGCTTTGTCGTGATCTCAGGCCTGGCGCGCGGCATCGACCAGGCCGCGCATCGCGCAGCGATCGAGAGCGGCACGGTTGCGGTGCTGGCGGGTGGCCACGACCGGATCTATCCGCCGGAGCATGAGGATTTGCTCGCCGTCCTGCTCGAACGCGGCGGCGCGATTTCGGAAATGCCACTTGGGCATGTGCCGCGCGCCCGCGACTTTCCACGCCGCAATCGCCTGATCTCCGGCGCATCGCTCGGCGTCGTCGTGGTCGAAGCCGCGCATCGCTCGGGCTCGCTGATCACGGCACGTATGGCGGCCGAACAGGGCCGGGAAGTGTTTGCGGTGCCGGGCTCGCCGCTCGATCCGCGCGCCGCCGGCACCAATGATCTCATCAAACAGGGCGCGGCGCTGGTCACCGAAGCCAGCGATGTCATCAACGCCGTTCAGCCAATCATGGAACGGCCGCTGATATTCGAAGCACGTGAAGGCGGTGACGAGCCGCTCGATTTCGACACGGATCCCGACCAGCGTGATCGTATCGTCGCGCTGCTCGGACCGAGCCCGGTCAGCCTCGACGATCTGATCCGGATGTCGGGCCTCTCGCCCACGCTGGTACGCACGGTGCTGCTGGAGCTCGAGCTTGCCGGCCGGCTGGAGCGGCACGGCGGCGGACTGGTGTCGCTGCTTTAGCTCTTTCCGTTGCGCGCGTCGAAACTGGTTCGCGCGCCCTCGATCTCCGGCAGGTGCTCGAACGCCCATTTGCCGAGCGCCTGCACCGGCTCTGCAAGTCCCCGCCCGAGATCGGTGAGCTCGTAATCGACCCGTGGCGGAATGGTCGGAAAGATCGTGCGCGTCACCAGACCGTCGCGCTCAAGTCCGCGTAGCGTGAGCGTCAGCATCCGCTGTGAGATGCCATTGATCTTGCGCTTGAGTTCATTGAAGCGTTGCGGACCGTCGATCAGCATCATGATCACGAAGACGCTCCATTTGTCGCCGACGCGGGCCAGCACCGACGCCACGGCGCGGCAATTTTCCCCGCCATGCGGACTCGGCGGTAGGGCAGGCACATTGATGTGTTCGGGTCTCATGGGTGTGCTCGGGTGAAAAAAATGTGCGTTCTTGCGGGGTTATGCCACGGTCACTCATATAGCGCCAGTTACAAACCTATACCAAAGGTGATCCCTACCATGAAACTCCTGCACCTCGATTCCAGCGTTCTCGGCCCCCACTCCGTCAGCCGCCAGGTTTCCGCGGCCATCGTCGACCGCTTGCGGCAATCCACCCCCGGCCTCGATATCAGCTATCGCGATCTCACTCTGACGCCGCTGGGCCACCTCACCGGCTTACACCTCGCCGCCGGTCAGGGGGCGACGCCGGAGGCCTCGCTACGCGAGGATATCGCCGCCGGTCAGGCCGTGCTGGAAGAGTTTCTGGCCGCCGACATCATCGTGATCGGCGCGCCCATGTACAATTTCACCATCCCCAGCCAGCTCAAGGCCTGGATCGACCGCATCCTGGTTGCCGGCAAGACGTTCAAGTATAGCGCGCAAGGCGTCGAAGGACTGGCTGGCAACAAGCGCGTCATCGTCGCAATCTCGCGCGGCGGCTACTACGGGGCGGATACCCCGGCCGCGGCCGGCGAGCATCTCGAGACTTATTTGCGCTGGGTGTTCGGCTTCATCGGCATCAGGAATCCGGAAGTCATTGCCGCCGACGGCATCCAGGTCGGCCCCGAGCATCGCGAAAAAGCGGTGGCGGGCGCGCTGAAGGCCGCAGCCGATCTCCACGCGGCGTGAGCTGACACACGATTTCCGGCTGCCGTCGCCACACCCGACGGCGGCCAATTCGCACATGATCGAGAAAGCCAGATCAGAAAATGCCGTTCATGCGGCAGAGGACGATCACCAAGGAAATCAAGAGACCGACGCCGGAAAACAGCGCAACTGAAACAAATTGAGCGCTGTCCGAATCCTGCAAGGCGGACGAGGAGACGTCGACCCTTTTCGGCATGACTGCTCTCCAGTTCTCCGGTCAAAAGACTCCTTTTCTCAAGTGTCCAGTAACGGCCCCTGACGTTCAATGCGCCCTTCCGGCCCAGCGCCAATCCGTCGCAGGGCGCGCGGATTGGCTGAGCGTCAATTTGGCCGTCAGCCCTACCCCCGATAGATCGGCGCGCCGCTCGGAGAGGCCGTGGCGCCGCCGTCGACGAACAGCTCCTGCCCCTGCACATGGGCGGAATCGTCGGAGGCGAGGAACAGCACCGTCTTTGCGACATGGTCGGGTTCGCCGATGCGGCCGAGCGGCGTCGACAGCGCGATCCGCTTTTCAAAGGCCTTTTCGGCTTCCGGGGTGGCGATCGCCGGCCCCCAGATCGGGGTGCGGATCGCGCCGGGCGCCACGACATTGACGCGGATGCCGCGCGGCGACAGTTCCGAGGCCATGATCCGGGCCATTGCCCGCACGCCGGCCTTTGCCGCGCCATAGGCCGAGTAGCCGGGAATGCCGAGCACGGAGATCACAGAGCCGTTCAGAACGATCGACGCGTTGTCGTTGAGATGCGGCAGCGCAGACTGCACGGTGAAAAATACGCCGGTGAGATTGGTGCTGATGACCCTCTGAAACGTTTCGATCTCGGCGGCGCCGAGCGGCGTGCCGCCGGCGATGCCTGCGTTGGCGAACAGGACGTCGTATTTGCCGAACTTTTCGGCGCCCTTTCCGATTGCCGCTGCGGTAGCTCCGACGTCGGTGGCGTCAGCACTGAGAGCGAGCGCGTTCGGACCCAATTCTTTCGCAGCGGCGTCGAGCGTTGCCTGATTTCGTCCGGTGATGACGACCTTGGCGCCTTCGGCCACGAACAGTTTTGCGGTCGCAAGCCCGATGCCGCTGTTGCCCCCTGTGATCAACGCCGTCTTGTTTGCAAGCCTCACGGCCATCTCCAATGGTTGCATCATTAAACCAGATTGCCTAGGTAGAGCATCCGGTTTAATATTGCAACTACACAAGGGCGTGAGGAGCCGACCATGGTGAAACGGACCAGCTTCGAACACGACGATTGCCCGATCGCGCGCTCGCTGGATGCGCTCGGCGACTGGTGGTCGATGCTGATCATCCGCGAAGCGTTGTTCGGCGTGCGCCGCTTCGGTGAATTCCAGAAGAAGCTTGGGCTCGCCAAGAACATCCTCACCGTGCGGCTGCGCGCGCTGGTCGATCAAGGCATTCTGAAAACCGCGCCCGCCTCAGATGGCAGCGCCTATCAGGAATATCTGCTGACGCCGAAGGGGCGCGGCGTCTTCCCGATCCTGGTTGCCTTGCGGCAATGGAGCGAGGAATTCGACGAGCGCCCGGAAGAGATCGCCACGATCCTGGTCGACAAGGAAAAGGGGCGACCGGTCCGCAAGCTCGAACTCCATTCGCAGGATGGACGGCTATTGGGCGCGGAGGACATCGCGCTGAAGCCGCGGCCGGCGGGGAAGCAAGGTAAGCGGGCGACGGCGTAAGCAGGTTCTGCTCCCTCTCCCCGTTCTTACGCTAGCTGATTCACACGTCTTTGAGGGTTTCCCAGGCGGAAGCTACGCCCAAGAAGTATTGGAGGCCATGCCTCATGGTGATGGGGCCGGGTTTGGTGCGAGGGTATCCATCCCATCCGCCGAGGCGAGCAATGATCCATGAGGCCCAGGCCAAGGTTTGCGGGCGATGGGGATTGCTTTGGAGTTTGGTCCTGCCTTCGTATTTGGTGGCAAGCGCGGCGAGTAACTTGATCTGCTCTTGGTTGAACGCGTTGCTGGCAGGTTCAGCGCTGCGTCCGTCGCGAGCCTGAACAAGTT
>NZ_JAGKJK010000004.1 GCF_020329435.1 Bradyrhizobium hereditatis
CTCCCCAACCCTCCCCCGCAAGGGGGGAGGGAGCCCGACCAGCGGGCTCATCTCACGGAAGATCGCAGCTTCTACAAACTGCACCTCCGCACGACTTACGCGTGTAAGAGACGCACCGGCGGAAGGATTCCCTCTCCCCTTGCGGGAGAGGGTTAGGGAGAGGGGTGCCGCTTGCTCCGCTGTGTGACGATCAGCAAGAACAGGACTCTCCACGAGTGCTGCTGTCTCGTTGAGGCACCGCCGGACACCTTCTCCCATCGTCACCCGCGGCATACCCCTCTCCCCAGCCCTCCCCCGCAAGGGGGGAGGGAGCCTTCGCAGCGTGCTCACCTCACGCCGTGTCACGGCTTCCGCAAGTTGCACCTTCGCGTGACTGGCACATGTAAGGGACGCACCGGCGGAAGGGTTCCCTCTCCCCTTGTGGGAGAGGGTTAGAGAGAGGGGTGCCGCTTGCTCCGCTGCTTGACGAACATGGATGAGACCCTGAGCGACAGCAGTCGTGTCACCGACTTCGTTGATAGAGCATCGCGTCGAGTCTGGCGCCGTCGCCCGCGGCTTACCGCTCTCCCCAACCCTCCCCCGCAAGGGGGGAGGGAGCCCTGCCAGCGGGCTCACCTCACTGCACATCGTCGAAGCGCCCTGGATCACAATTTGCCCATCACCTCGCCGCGGAAGCCGTAGATGGTGCGTTTTCCTGCTAGCGCCACGAGTTGCACGTCGCGGGTCTGGCCGGGCTCGAAGCGGACGGCGGTGCCGGCGGCGATGTCGAGGCGCATGCCGCGGGCTTTCTTGCGGTCGAATTTCAGGGCGGGGTTGGTTTCGAAGAAGTGGTAGTGCGAGCCCACTTGAATGGGACGATCGCCGGTGTTGGCAACCGTGAGCGTCACGGTCTTGCGGCCGACATTGAGTTCGATCTCGCCGTCCTTGATGAAGCGTTCGCCGGGGATCATGTATCCTCCTCTGTCGTTCCGGGGCACGTGAAGCGTGAACCCGGAATCTCGAAATGATTAACCTCTGGATTCCGGGTTCGGCCGCTTTGCGGCCGTCCCGGAATGACGCGCGCGCCGCGTTACCTGATCGGCTCATGCACTGTCACGAGCTTCGTCCCGTCCGGGAACGTCGCCTCGACCTGGATATCGTGGATCATTTCCGGAATGCCCTCCATCACCTGCGCCCGCGTCAGCACTTGCGCGCCGGCCTGCATCAACTCGGCCACGGTGCGGCCGTCGCGGGCGCCTTCAACAATGAAATCGGAGATGATAGCGACAGCCTCCGGATGGTTGAGCTTGACGCCGCGCTCGAGCCGGCGGCGCGCCACCATCGCGGCCATCGAGATCAAGAGCTTGTCCTTTTCGCGGGGGGAAAGATTCATGCGAGCACTCTGGTGTTGAGAACAGTCAGTTGAGCCACAGGCGCGGCAACGCGGCGGGGGACGCGCGGCCGAGCACCGTCATCATGTCCGTGCGCAGCCGGGCCGCATCTTGGGCACAGAAGCGTGCCATTGCAAATCCATTCCAACAGGAGACGCCGACCTCGCCACCGAACATTTCCGACGCCTCGCGTATCCGCTCCACGATGCCTTCATCCCCGGGCACGATAAGCGCCGTGGCGATGGCTGCGCCGCCCTTGGCGATCGCCGGCCGTGCCAGCTTTGCGCCGATGTCGCCGTCGAGCCGGATCGTCTCGGCAAACACCAGCCTGCCGCCGCGGCGCATGCGCCAGCGGTCGACGAATTCGCCGTGCTGCATTTTCTCGCCCATGGCTGCGCGACCGAACACCACGATCTCGCAGAGCAGGAGCGAGGCGTCTTCGGCGAGATCAATATCAATGCGCCTGACAATCCGCGCCCGGTCGAACAGGATGGTCTCCTGCGGCAGCCAGGCGAGATGCGCGCCGCTCTCCGCTTTCAGGGCGATCTTGAGCTCCGCGGCGGGACCGGGCGCGCGATAGACCTTCTCGGCCGCCGCCGTTGTCAGCGTCAGCCGCGCCCCCTCGCCTGCCCTGATATCAATGTCGAAACGATCGCCGCCGGCAATGCCGCCCGCAGTGTTGACGAATACTCCGGACAGGCCTTCTTCCTCGGGCGAAGGAAAGCGCACGCGCAGCGAGCCGGATTCATGCAGGTCCCCGCGACGGGTGACGCCATCCTGCAGGTGAACGGCGAACCGCACCGCGCCCTGGGCGCGGTTGGCCGCGAAGGTGGCTGATGCCGCGCGCGCAATTTCGGTCCGCATCCGTCCCCCAACGGCGTTACGACTTAGGCCCGATCCGCGAGCCTCACAGCGCCATCTGGCGGCTGATCTCGGCAGGATCGAGATTGGCGCGGTCGCAGGCATATTTCACCGCACCGCGGTCCATGACAGCGAAATTGTCGCCGAGCTCGCAGGCAAAGTCGAGATATTGTTCGACCAGCACGATCGCGATGTTGCCGAGGTTACGCAAATAGGAGATGGCGCGGCCGATGTCCTTGATGATCGAGGGCTGGATGCCTTCGGTCGGCTCGTCCAGCAGCAACAATTTCGGTCGCATCACCAGCGCCCGGCCGATCGCCAATTGCTGTTGTTGCCCGCCGGAGAGGTCGCCGCCGCGCCGGCCCAGCATCGTGTTCAGCACGGGAAACAGCGAGAACACGTCGTCGGGAATGTTGCGCTGGTCGCGCTTCAAGGGCCCGAAACCGGTCTTGAGATTCTCTTCCACCGTGAGCAGCGGAAAAATCTCGCGGCCCTGCGGTACGAAGCCGATGCCGCGCCGCGCGCGCTCGTAGGATTTCAGCGGATTGATGTCTTCGCCGTCGAACGTGATGCTGCCCGAAGAGATCGGGTATTGCCCGACCAAAGCGCGCAGCAACGAAGTCTTGCCGACGCCGTTGCGGCCGAGCACGCAGGTCACCTTGCCGGGCTCGGCGGTCAGCGACACGCCGCGCAGCGCCTGCGCCGCGCCGTAGTAGAGGCTGATATTGTCGACCTTTAGCATTTGGTACTGCGCTCCGGCTGAGAGATTGCGTCATACCCCGCGAAGGCGGGGTATCCAGTACGCCGAGCCTCCGCGGTCAAGGTCACCGTCTCGGAGTACTGGATCGTCCGGCCGGAGCCTGTCATCGGGCGGCCATTCGGCCGACCCGGTGGCGGACGATGACAGCTTCCACGAGGAGCCATCAGCATGTTCCTCACCTTCCCAGATACACTTCAATCACCCGCTCGTTCGACGAGACCTGATCGATCGTCCCTTCCGCGAGCACCGTTCCTTCGTGCAGGCACGTCACCTTGACGCCGAGCTCGCGCACGAAGGTCATATCGTGCTCGACCACCATGACGGTGTGATTGCGGTTGATCTCTTTGAGCAGCTCCGCCGTCAGATGCGTCTCGACATCGGTCATGCCGGCGACGGGCTCGTCGACCAGCAATACTTTGGGATCCTGCGCCAGCAGCATTCCGATCTCGAGCCATTGCTTCTGGCCGTGCGACAGGCTTCCGGCGAGGCGATGGCGCGCGTCCGTCAAGCGAATGGTCTCCAGCACCTTGTCGATGCGCTCGGATTCGGCCTTGTTGCCGCGCCAGAACAGCGTGCCCCTGACGCTGTGGTCGACGTTGAGCGCGAGCAGCAGATTGTCCTGCACGGTCTGGCTCTCGAACACGGTCGGCTTCTGGAATTTTCTGCCGATGCCGAGTTCGGCGATGCGGGTCTCGTCGAGGCGCGTCAGGTCGGTCGTGCCGTCGAACAGCACCACGCCCTCGTCCGGCTTGGTCTTGCCGGTGATGATGTCCATCATCGTGGTCTTGCCGGCACCGTTCGGGCCGATGATGGCGCGCATCTCGCCGGGCTCGAGCGTCAGCGACAGGTTGTTGATGGCGTGGAAGCCGTCGAACGAGACGTGCACGCCGTCGAGATAGAGGATGGCCGATGTCGTGCGGGTTTCCATGGCGTTCATGTGCTCACTCCGCCGGATTGGGTTTCGGCGCCGCGCCGTCTTCGCGCGCAGCGCTTGCGGCGGCGCCATTGCCGAGCTCGATCTTCCGCTGGTCCCACCATGTGTTGAAGGTGCCGATAATCCCCTTGGGCAGGAGCAGCGTCACCAGGATGAACAACGCGCCCAGCATGAACAGCCAATACGGCGCCAGCGGACCCGAGGTGAAGAATGTCTTGGCGTAATTGACGACGACCGCGCCAAGCGCAGCGCCCACCAGCGTGCCGCGGCCGCCGACCGCGACCCAGATCACCGCTTCGATCGAGTTGCCCGGCGAGAATTCCGACGGGTTGATGATGCCGACCTGCGGCACATAGAGCGCACCTGCCACTCCCGCCATGCAGGCCGACAGCGTGAACACGAACAGCTTGTACGATTCGACGCGATAACCCAGGAAGCGTGTGCGCGATTCCGCATCCCGAATTGCGAGCAGCACCTTGCCGAGCTTGGAGCTGACGACCGCGCGGCAGATCAGGAAGGCTCCGATCAGCGCGGCGCAGCTCAGGAAGAACAGCGCGCAGCGCGTGCCCTCGGCCTGCACGTTGAAGCCGAGAATGTCCTTGAAGTCGGTCAGGCCGTTATTGCCGCCGAAGCCGAAATCGTTGCGGAAGAAGCCGAGCAGCAGCGCATAGGTCATCGCCTGCGTGATGATCGAGAGATAGACGCCAGTGACGCGGGAGCGGAAAGCGAACCAGCCGAACAGAAACGCCAGCAGGCCCGGCACGACGAAGACCATCAGCGCGGCGAACCAGAACATGTCGAAGCCGTACCAGTACCAGGGCAGTTCCGGCCAGTTCAGGAACACCATGAAATCGGGCAGGACCGGATTGCCGTAGACGCCGCGGCTGCCGATCTGCCGCATCAGGTACATGCCCATGGCGTAACCGCCGAGCGCGAAGAACGCGCCGTGGCCGAGCGAGAGGATGCCGCAATAGCCCCAGATCAGATCGATCGAGAGCGCTAGGATGGCGTAGCAGACATATTTGCCCCATAGCGCCACGAGGTAAGTCGGCACCTGGAACATCGAACCGGCTGGCAAGAGCAGATTCGATAGCGGAATGAGAATGCCGAGCCCGGCGACGATCAGGATGAAGATCGTCGCAGAGCGGTCGAGCGAGCGGGTGAGAACGTGCGGCGTCATGCTTCCACCGCCCGTCCCTTGAGCGCGAACAGGCCGCGCGGACGCTTCTGGATGAACAGGATGATCAGCACCAGGATGGCGATCTTGCCAAGCACGGCGCCCGCCACCGGCTCCAGGAACTTGTTGGCGATGCCGAGCGTGAAGGCGCCGACCAGCGTGCCCCAGAGATTACCGACGCCGCCGAACACGACCACCATGAAGCTGTCGATGATGTAGCTCTGGCCGAGATTGGGGCTGACATTGTCGATCTGCGACAGCGCCACGCCGGCGATACCTGCAATGCCGGAGCCGAGGCCGAAGGTCAGTGCATCGACGCGCGAGGTAGCGATGCCCATCGAGGCCGCCATGCGCCGGTTCTGCGTCACCGCGCGCATCTCGAGCCCGAGCGCGGTGTAGCGCAGCATGGCTAGCAGAATGACGAAGATCGCGAGCGTGAAGCAGAGGATCCAGAGCCGATTGTAGGTGATGGTGATTTGCCCGAGCTCGAACGCGCCGCTCATCCAGGAGGGATTGCCGACCTCGCGATTGGTCGGGCCGAACGCGGTGCGCACGGCCTGCTGCAGCACCAGCGACAGGCCCCAGGTCGCAAGCAGCGTCTCCAGCGGACGGCCGTAGAGGAAGCGGATAATGCCGCGCTCGATCAGCACTCCGACGGCGCCGGCCACCAGAAAGGCCAGCGGCACCGCGATCAGAAGCGAATAGTCGAACAGGCCGGGATAGCGGGTGCGAATGACTTCCTGGACCACGAAGGTGGTGTAGGCCCCGAGCATGACCATCTCGCCATGGGCCATGTTGATGACGCCCATGACGCCGAAGGTGATGGCGAGACCGATCGCGGCGAGCAGCAGCACCGAGCCGAGCGACAGGCCGTACCAGGCGTTCTGCACCATCGACCACATCGCAAGATTGCTCTGGATCGAGGCCATCGCGCTGGTCACGGCGCGGGCGACATTGGGCGGCTGGTCGCTGGGCAGCCCGGTCAGAAGCGCCATCGCCTCCTGATCGCCCTTCGCCTTGACGATGGCGACGGCTTCGAGCTTTTCGACTTCGGTGGCGTCAGACTTGTAGAGCAGGATGGCGGCGCGGGCCTCGGCGAACGCCGCTTTGACCGCCTTGTTGGTCTCCTTGGCCAGCGCGTCATCGATCACAGCGAGCGCGCTCTCCTCGTGGCTCTTGAACACCGATTGCGCGGCGGCAATGCGCTTGGCGGGATCCGTCGACAACAGCGTCAGGCTGCCGAGCGCAGCGTCTACCGCGCGGCGCAGGCGGTTGTTGAGACGGACGGGGGCAGCATTCTCGGGCAGCTTGTCCACGGCCGCGCCGGTGGCGGCGTCGATGACCTTGCCATAAGTTCCCGTCACGAAAACCTTCTTCGTATCCGGATCGGCCGACAGCCGCTCTTCCTTCAGCGCACTGATGATGGGAAAAGCCAGAGGATTGCCCGACGCCGCGACCGCGCTGATCGCCTCATCGGTATCGGAGAAATCGTCATTGGCGAATTTGGCGACCGCGTCCTCGAACGACCCCGCCAGCGCTGGCGCCGTGAAGGTCACAGCGAAAAGGATAGCGAGCAGGAGCGCTCGAAAGCGGTCAAGGAAATTGGCAGACACAATACGACCCCGGCAGGAGTGTGAGGAGAAGGCGGCAGCATCGCCGCCCTCTCCGTTCTTAGTTCTCTTGGAAGTTATCGCTGCAGGTCAGACAGGGATTAGGAGCCCTGACCGCCGCATTTGTTGGTCTTGGTGTTGTAGTTGCCGCACTTCTTGCCGACCCAGTCGCCGATCAGGTCCTTGGAGCCCTCCAGCTCCTTCGACCAGGCGTCGCCAGCAACGAGACCCGGGGTCTTCCACACCACGTCGAACTGGCCGTTGGCTTTGATTTCGCCGATGAACACCGGCTTGGTGATGTGATGGTTGGGCAGCATCTTGGAGGTGCCCCCGGTCAGGTTCTTGGCTTCGATGCCGGGCAGCGCGTCGATCACTTTGTCCGGATCGGTCGACTTCACCTTCTCGACCGCCTTGACCCACATCTCGAAGCCGATGACATGCGCTTCCATCGGATCGTTGGTCACGCGCTTCGGATTTTTGGTGTAGGCCTGCCACGCCTTGATGAACTTCTCGTTCTCCGGCGTCTTGATCGACTGGAAATAGTTCCAGGCGGCGAGATGGCCGAGCAGCGGCTTGGTGTCGATGCCGGCGAGCTCTTCTTCACCGACCGAGAACGCGACAACCGGAATGTCGGTCGCCTTGATGCCTTGGTTGCCGAGCTCCTTGTAGAAGGGAACGTTGGCGTCGCCGTTGATGGTGGAGACAACGGCGGTCTTCTTGCCGGCCGAGCCGAACTTCTTGATGTCGGCCACGATCGTCTGCCAGTCGGAATGGCCGAACGGCGTGTAGTTGATCATGATGTCTTCCTGCTTGACGCCCTTCGACTTCAAGTAGGCTTCGAGGATCTTGTTGGTGGTGCGCGGATAGACGTAGTCGGTGCCGGCCAGCACCCAGCGCTTCACCTTCTCATCCTTCATCAGGTAGTCGACGGCGGGGATCGCCTGCTGGTTCGGCGCCGCACCGGTGTAGAACACGTTGCGCTCGCTCTCCTCACCCTCGTACTGCACGGGGTAGAACAGGATCGAGTTCAGCTCCTTGAATACGGGAAGCACGGACTTGCGCGACACCGAGGTCCAGCAGCCGAACACGACCGAGACCTTGTCCTTGGTGATCAGCTCGCGGGCCTTTTCCGCAAACAGCGGCCAGTTCGAGGCGGGGTCGACCACGACAGCTTCTAGCTTCTTGCCGAGCACGCCGCCTTTCTTGTTCTGCTCGTCGATCAGGAAGAGAATGGTGTCCTTCAGCGTGGTTTCGCTGATCGCCATGGTGCCGGAAAGCGAATGCAGGACGCCGACCTTGATGGTCTCCTGCGCCTTGGCGCCGGAGAAGGTGGCCAAGCCCAAAACCAGGCCGGCGGTGGCCGCCAGCCAGCGACGACGGCTCATCGTCGCAATATCGTGAGTCAATCGAGTAAGCATGAGGTGTCATCTCCCTGACGCAGACGTTTAACGCTGCCGAAACGGCCCCACGGCCGCCTGCGGTTAACGGAATCGCAAGAACCATGCCACGGTTCGAAAGCCCGGTAAGCCCATCGAATCGCTGAGAAATCTCGATTCGGCGGAAACCCGTGGCGGCAAATCTGCCTGTTTTTTAGCCCACGAAAATGTATGCTTTGATGGCAAACGATCTAATTTTTGTGCAAAAGCCACAATTTGGCTAAATTTCTTGCACGAATTTTGGTCGTTCGGTTCTATGACGGGCAGCCCCGCCCGTCTCCTGTTTGGATTCCTTAACCGCGTGGACGCCACGGGACGGAATTCGCCTTGAAAGCGCCGGCCGCGTGCGCCATATGATGGACGCGACCTAGAGAATCATCAGGTCCTTGCGAGCCGCGTGTTCTGATCCCGTTTTTTCGGTTTCTGGCTTGCCCCCTTCAGCTAGCACAACCGACGCCCCAAACACGCGGGTGTCTTAAGACACACCCGCGCGCGCTCTTGGCCTGAGGCCGGGCGCCTGCTTTTTAATGGAAAGAACCCCTCTTTTGACCTCCTTTCAGGATTTCGGCCTCGCCGATCCCATTTCGCGTGCACTCAAGGAAGAAAACTACCACACGCCCACGCCCATCCAGGCCCAGACCATTCCCATCGCGCTGACCGGCCGTGACGTCGTCGGCATCGCCCAGACCGGAACCGGCAAGACCGCCGCGTTCGCGCTGCCGATCCTGCACCGGCTCCTGGAGAACCGCATCCGGCCGCAGCCGAAGAGCTGCCGCGTGCTGGTGCTGTCGCCAACCCGCGAATTGTCGGGCCAGATCCTTGACAGTTTCAACGCCTATGGCCGTCACATTCGACTGAGCTCGGCGCTGGCGATCGGCGGCGTGCCGATGGGCCGTCAGGTCCGCTCGGTGATGCAGGGCGTGGAAGTGATGGTGGCGACCCCCGGCCGCCTGCTTGATCTCGTCCAGAGCAACGGGCTGAAGCTCAACCAGGTCGAGTTCCTTGTGCTCGACGAGGCCGACCGCATGCTCGACATGGGCTTCATCAACGACATCCGCAAAGTCGTGGCGAAACTTCCGATCAGACGGCAGACGCTGTTCTTCTCGGCCACCATGCCGAAGGACATTGCGGAACTCGCCGAGTCAATGCTGCGCGATCCCGCCCGCGTGGCGGTGACCCCGGTGGCCTCAACGGCCGACCGCATCGCCCAGCGCATCATCCAGGTCGATTTCGCCGCCAAACCGGCGGTGCTGGCGCAGCTTCTCAAGCAGGAACCGGTCGATCGCGCCCTGGTGTTCACCCGCACCAAGCACGGCGCCGACAAGGTCGTGAAGGTGCTGGCCAAGGCCGGCATCGAGTCCAACGCCATCCACGGCAACAAATCGCAGAACCACCGCGAACGCGTGCTGGCGGCGTTCCGTTCCGGCGAGATCAGGACCCTGGTTGCTACCGATATCGCCGCCCGCGGCATCGACGTCGACGGCATCAGCCATGTCGTGAATTTCGACCTGCCCAACGTGCCCGAAACTTACGTCCACCGCATCGGCCGCACCGCGCGCGCCGGCGCAGAGGGCGTTGCGATCTCGCTGATCGCAGGAGCCGAGGAGATGGGCTATCTGCGTGATATCGAGCGGCTGATTCGCATCGCATTGCCGCGGGAAGACCGTCGGACACCCGGAGCGCGCGACGCGGCTCCCGCCTCGCCACATCCCGTCCAGCACCGCAACGGACGGCCTGGCCCGCGGGCGCATGGCGGCCGTTCCAATGAACAGGTACAGGCGACAAAAGGCCCTCGCCGACGCCGCCGTGGTGGTGGTAATAATGCGCCGCCGCAGCCGAACCGGCACGAGCAGCCGCGTCCGGCGCGTGAGGGCGGCAAGAGCCAGGCCGGCCACAGCGAAGGCATTAAAGGCGTCGCCTTCTTGCATCGCGAGAGCCGTCCGAATAATCAACCGAACCGCAGCCACCGACCGCAGCGCTAGCCTCGATCGACCTGGAGACCATCATGGCTAAAGAAGAGCTGATCCAGTTCGAAGGACTGGTGACCGAAATCCTCCCCGACGCGCGCTATCGCGTGCAGCTCGATGCCGGACACGAGATTGTTGCCTATACCGCAGGCAAGATGAAGAAGAACCGGATCAAGACGCTCGCAGGCGATCGGGTCACAGTTGAAATGTCACCTTACGATCTGGAGAAAGGACGCCTGATCTTCCGTCACAAGGATGAGCGTCCACCGACTGCCGGCGCTCCGCGAGGGGCGCCGCCGCGCGGCGGACAGTTCCGCCGTCGGTAAACGAACCCTTAACGTCAGTGAAAGCGCGCCCGATACGCTCATATCGCGCGCGAACGCGGACGGCTGGCCGGCCGAATCACTTTTTGTGCACGTCAGGATTGTTTTGAACGGCGCAATCGAATAATATTAAGCATCGATTTTCGGCCGGACGACATTAGCTATCCACCGGTACAGCCGGTTTAGACGCTGACGACCCTTCCAAAAATTCGATCTCACCAGCCCGTCGAGAGGTGGGCTACGACTTGTATATCTGAGAAGGGACTACCCCAGTGAGCATGGGAACCGTGAAGTGGTTTAACGCAACCAAGGGCTATGGCTTTATCCAGCCGGATGACGGCGGCAATGACGTGTTCGTACACATCAGCGCTGTCGAGCGTGCCGGCCTCGGAACGTTGCGTGAAGGCCAGAAGATCTCCTACGAAATCGTGGCAGATCGCCGTTCTGGCAAATCTTCGGCCGACAATCTGCGCGCCGCCGGATAAGCGGTCTCCGGGACGCGCGACACGTCCCGAAGACTGCTGCTGAACAATTCAGCCGAATAAAACAAAGGCCGCGCCCATGGCGCGGCCTTTTTCTTTGCATTGATTCGATTGGGCGAGCCGCTCACTTCTTTTCGCAGGTGGTGGTTTTGTACATCACGCAAATCCCTTGGCGCGGGCGGGTGAAGCTGACGTCGCTCAGCGTAATGCCACTCACTTTGTTGATGAACCAGGCGACGGTGGGGACATATTTGTACTTGACCTCGCTGTAGATCAGGTAGGTGTCGCCGATCTTCAGCGCGTCCGGGATCTCGACAACGCTGGTCGGTGATCGTGCATAGGCGCCCTTGCTCCATTGCACCCGCGCCTGCAGCGTACTGGGATTGATCCAGAGTTCCGAGATCGTGCTCTCCACCGGTGCCGACGGGTAAGGCGTCATGATCGCCGCGCTGGCGTTGAAGAAGTTGGTGAACTTCGCGTCATCGACCTCGGTGTTCTGCGACGTCAGGTCCGACAGCGTTCGCGCCATGATCGTTACCTTGCGGTCGATGGCGACGCCGGCCGAGAACTCGTACGTTCCAAGGAACATCATTGCCATGAGCGGGATGATCATGGCGAACTCGACCGCGGCGAGACCGCTGCAGTTGCTGCGCAGAGCGGCAACGTGGTGCCGCAGGCGCAACAACCATGTCGATGACGGCATTTTCGTTTTCACTGAAAAGCTCATGAGCAGGTGGCACCGGGGGTAGGAAACGGCTCATTCTGGAACGCAGCGGTGGCGGTCAGAAGACGCTTGTTATTGGCGAGGTTCGTAAGATTGAAGCCCAGCCCGGTGACGAATATTGGCCATTGATAGAACAGCCGCACCACGACGACATCGCCGTCCTTGCCGGGACAGTATTTCATGTCGTTGACGAAGGACTTGGAAGAATCGACCGGAGGGGAAATGTTGATAGAGGCGAACGCGGGATAGCTCCGCACGTCGACATAGACTCCGTTCACGCAATCGAACATCACCTGCAGTCTGGCGCAAACCGCGTCCTTGAACTGCTCTTTGGTGAGACTGGCGCCTTGCGCCTGGCCGGTCATGACCAGACGCGCCGTATCCTGCGTCACGGTCTCGAGGATCTGGCTGGCAAAGAACACCAATGCGAGTTCGATGATCGCAAACAGCACGCCGAAGAAAATCGGCGCCACCAGCGCGAATTCGACGGCAGCCGAGCCCCTTCGATTGCGACGAAACCGGCGCAGCATGTTCGTCTTGAGAGCGGTGGAAGGCGGCATCGAGGAGACCTCAGAACGCGAGGGGATTTGCCGCAGAAACCTATCCGAAACTGATTGTTGAATTGTTTCGGGCGATCCAGCCAGACCGACCCGTGCCATTAAGGGCATCTTAACCGCGCCGGCAGAGCGCCGGCGGGTTCTACCGCAAAGGGTTCACCTGCCGCCAATCGCCGCGGCTCCCGCGGCCTGGCCGGAGAGCGAACCGGCTTGACCGATGGCAGTCCTGAAGTAGCCGTCGCCGTCGCCGAGGGTAACGCGGCGCTGGCAGATCGGCATGCAGCTATAGGATTCCCGTTCGACGCCGCGATACACGGTGACGAGTTGATCGGGCGGGCCTTCGACCTGAATCTGGCGGTCCACCAGCACCTCGCCGCTGCGATCCATGGCGATGAAATTGGTCGCGCCGTAGCCCTTGCCGGTCACGACGACGATGCCGCCGCTCTGCAGGGTCACGTCCGCAATCAGCGGATTTCCAACCACGATGGTAGAGACCTTGGCAGGAAGCTTTACGAGCTTTGCCTGGTCGACATAGACGGCGATGCGATCCGGATCGGGCGCGGCCAGGCTGACAGCCGGCCACAGCAGGATGCCTGCGACTAGGGAACACAATCCAATACGCTGGGACTTGAACGACATACTTTACCCCGGGGCATCAACAAGCCGGCAGTGGCGATACGCAGCGGAACCGGCGCCCGACGCCGTGAATCTGACGACAATTCATGAACAAAGGGCAAATAGGCCCCGGAGTGGGACAAGAAATCCGCGGCCGCCGTCCCCCTGACCAGGGAATCTCCGGGCAAGCGCTTCGCCTTTGTCCCAAGGGAGAAGCGGTGCCTACTTGTTTTGGCGCGGCTCGCCCTATTTGCGGAACGGATAGGCCAGTTGTCCCAGGATTTCGCGGGGGAATGTGGATGGGTCGTCCAGGCCGTACTGGTCCGGCAGGCGATCCTGCGGCATTCGGAACGTGCCGAACAGAACATCCCAGAGCGGAAAAGTGCCGGCAAAATTGGTGTCGCCGCCCTCCGCGCGGGCGGTGTGGTGCCAGCGGTGGAATACCGGCGTCGCCACGACGTATTTGAACGGGCCAAGGGTCCAGTTCAGGTTGGCGTGCACGAAGGCCGAATGGAAGATGTTGAACGGCCCGAGCCAGAGCATCACGCCCGGCGAAATCCCGGCCAGCAGCAGCGCGACATCGACCCCGATGGTGCCGAGCAGCAGGTTGACGGGGTGGAAGCGCGCCGCCGAAATCCAGTCCACATCTTCCGACGAGTGGTGGATGGCATGATACTTCCAGAAGCCGCCGCCGTGAAACATGCGGTGCAGCCAGTACATCATGAAATCGGCTGCGACCAGAAACAGGATCGCCTGCAGCCACAGCGGCAGCCGCGATAATGGACCATGGCCGTTGTCGTAGAAGGCGATCAGCGCGTCGGCGTCTTGGATCCCGAACAGTAGCGCGGCGCCGAGCACCAACAGACCGATGCGGAAGACGCGCGCGAACAGCGGCACCAGAAACCAGTAGCAGATGTCGGTGACGAGTTCGCGCTTGCGCCACCAGGGCGGGCCCGGATTGCAGGCCCAGAAATGCGCCAGCACCGAGAACACCAGCGCCAGCGCGATCGTGACGGGCACCACCTTGGCCAAGGTCTGGCCCAGCATCTCGATGATTTCGACCGGCAGGTTCATCCAGCCCGCGTAGCAGAATCGCGGCTCGCTTGCCAGTTCGTGAAGCCGGCCGGATCAGTTGGCGGTGCGAACGTGCAACACCGCGTTCTCGTCGGCGTAGGCGCGCCGCCAGCCGCCGATATTGTCGAGCAGGCCGACCGCCGGGGTGTGCGGCGTCAGCAGCACGGCGTCGATGTCCCACTTCTTCAGCATGGCAAGGAGCCCGTTGACGTCCTTGAGCTGCATGGCGCGGTAAAAGGCCATGTCGAACGCTTCGCCGTAGAGCTCGGCGCGTCCGTCGACGAATACGGGGATCTGCCGCCAGATCAGATAGCCGCCGAACGGCAGATCGTTGAGAACGCGCTTGGGATTGTGCGCTTTCAGCACATCGACGGCCGCGGCCGGCGACTGGCTTTCGGGCGGCGCAAAGCGGGTGTTGACCGCGAGTAGCCAAGTCCAGCCGCCGAGCAGGACCACAATCGCTGCCATCACCCCCGCCGGGACGGTGGCGCGAACCGGCCATGCCGGCCGCAGTGCGAACTGCGATGCAACAGGCGCGACCACGACGATCGGCAGCAACAACGCAAATATCTCGATATTGCGCACATGCGACAGCGCCATGTGCAAGAGGCCCAGCACCAGCGCAATCCGCGGCGGCGTGAGCTTGACGCCGCTGTAAAGCGCGCCCGCGATCAGCGCCAGGATCACCAGCTCGAACGTGCTGAATTTGCTGAAGTCCGCCGGCATCCATTCATAGATCAGACGCAGCAGTTCGCCGAGATCGAGAATCTTGCGCGCGGCGAGGATCGATCCCCAGCCGTATGGCGTGGCACAGCAGGCCACCAGCGCCCCGACGCCGAACGCCGCCCAGCGCAGCATCAGCGGCCTTCGCTGTGCGCGCTCGACATTCCACAGCGCATCAAGCGCGAACGCACCCACCAGCACCAGGCCAAACACGAACCCGCCGTGCAGGTTCGCCCACAGCGCGATCAACGGAAGCAGCCATGGCGACGGCGCCTCGCCGCGCTCGCTCGCCGATAGCAGCCCGTGCGCCCACGCCAGCATGACCGGCAACGCCAAGATGTGCGGACGCGCCAGAAAATGCCCCAGACAAAGCGCCATCACCACCATCGCAATGGCAACCGCATAAGCCGCCGAGATACGGCGCCCGAGAATATGAACGAGGAATGCGAAGGTCGCGGCAATACTGATCGAAGCGAGCACCACCGGTCCGGCCCACCCCGCCAGCTCGTAGCTCACCGCATAAAGCACCTGGGCTAGCCAGGAGGATGATGTCCACGGCTCGCCCGCCTTGGTGAAGGAATAGATGTCGACGCGCGGCATTGCGTGGTGATCGAGGATCCACTGGCCCACCGCGATCTGCCAGTAGGTGTCGGAATCATTGAGAAGCGCCTGTCCGCAGATCAGCACCGAAGCGTAAACGCCGATGCCGACCCAGAGCCATGCCGGCACGTCGGCAAGGCTGAAGACCTTCTCACGCTGGATCACGCCGGCTTCGGTGCTCATGCGAAACAGCCAGCCGGATTATTGACGGAACGGATAGGCCAATTGGCCACCGATTTCGGCAGGAATCGCCTGATCGTCCACCCCGTAACTTTCGGGCAGCCGGTTCTCAGGCATGCGGAACGTGCCGAACAGGATGTCCCAGATTGGGAAGGTGCCCGCGAAATTGGTATCGCCGCCCTCTTCGAGCGATGTGTGATGCCAGCGGTGGAAGACCGGCGTGGCAAGCACATATTTGAACGGTCCGAGCGTCCAGTTCAGGTTGGCGTGGACGAAGGCGGAGTGGAAGGTGGTGAACGGCCCGACCCACAGCATGATGTTGGGGGAGATGCCCGCGATCAGCAGGATGACATCAACCAGGATCGTTCCGATGAACAGATTGACGGGATGAAACCGCGCCGCGGAGATCCACTCGAGATCCTCGGAGGAGTGATGGATCGCGTGATATTTCCAGAAGCCGCCGCTGTGAAACATGCGGTGCAGCCAGTACAGCATGAAGTCGGACGCGACGAGAAACAATATCGCCTGCACCCAGAGCGGAAGCTGCGCCAGCGGTCCATGACCGTTGTCGTAGAATGCGATTAGTTCGTCCGGCTCGTGAATGTTGAAGATGATTGCGGCGCCGAGCACCAACAGTCCGATGCGCAAGATGCGCGCAAATACCGGCACGAAGAACCAGTAGCAGATGTCGGTAGCGAGCTCGCGTTTGCGCCACCAGGGTTTACCCGGATTGCATGCCCAGAAATGCGAAAGTACCGTGAAGACGACTGCGAGCACGACCGTGACCGGAATGACCTTCGTCATCGTCTGGCCGATTACCTCGATGACTTCCATTGGCATGCTGGACATTGCGGCCTCGCTCGATTGGAGACCTCAGGCGTATCTGCTCGCGCTTAAGGAGCCGTGAATCAAAGGAGTCGAGCGCTAAGGCGCGCGAGTGCAACGAACGATTGGCGAAGTCGCGCTCGCGTTTTATCGAACGCCTTAATGCGACGTTTACTGTGCTCAATAACAGCAAGTTCCTGGCATTTTTGCACGGTCGAATTAACTGCGTCGAAATTGTCGCACCCTACGGTGACGGCATGGTCGCGGTGCTGAGAACGCCGGCAAGACCAAACTTAAGTTCGACCAGCCACGTGTACACAGGAGCTATCATCTATGAAGAATCTCATTTCGCGTTTCGTGAAGGATGAGTCCGGCGCTACCGCCATCGAATACGGCCTGATCGCCGCCGGCATCGCGATCGCGATCATCTCCGCCGTCAACGGCCTCGGCGGCAAGCTGTCGACGAACTTCGTTTCGATCTCGAACTCGCTGAAGTAAGCGACGGTTGCGATCAATCGCCAAAGGCCCCGGCAAGCCGGGGCCTTTTTCGTTTCTGCAATGCCGCCGCGCCGGATACGGCAAGCATCGCCGGATGCGGCGACCACCAGCGAATTCCGGCGTTTCCCGATTGTTCATTTCTCCTGGCTAGGCTCGGCCGGAGCCTGGATCCCGGTCAACCGCAGCAAGCGTGAATTCATGATCCTCGATACCGCCCGCCTCCTGCTGTTTCCGGCGCTGATGGCTTTCGCGGCCGCAAGCGACCTGTTCACGATGACGATTTCGAACCGGGTGTCGCTGGCGCTGATCGCCGGCTTCGTCGCCCTTGCGGTGTTAGGCGGCATGGGCCTGCACGATATCCTGATGCATTTCGGCGCCGGCGCGACCGTCCTGGTGGTGGCCTTTGCCTGCTTTGCGATGGGGTGGATCGGAGGCGGCGACGCCAAAGTCGCAGCCAGCGTGGCGCTCTGGTTCGGCTTCGACCATCTGCTCAATTACCTGCTCTATGTCTCGCTGCTCGGCGGAGCGCTGACAGTCTTGCTGATTCAGTTCAGGCAATGGCCGCTGCCTGCCCTGCTCACGAGACAGGCCTGGCTGAGCCGTCTGCACGACAAGGAAAGCGGAATCCCCTATGGCATCGCGCTCGCGCTCGGGGCGCTGATCGTCTATCCGGAGACCGAATGGATCAAGGCGGTCGACCTCGCGCATCTCGCCATGCGCTGATAGCGTCGCTAACTTTCCGTTAAGGCAATTTACACACGCCTCATTAACCATGCTTTGACGAATAGCTGGTCAACTCCCATCACGGCGACGGAAGCGTCGCGGCGTAATGTGGAAAGTGAAGCGTATGAATAAGCCACGCATCGTGGTCCTGGCGATCGCCATCGGCGCCGGCGGCATTGCCGCATATCTCGCCAGCGGGTCCGACGACAAGTCTGCAACGGCCCAACAGGTCGTGCAGATGCAGACCGTCGATATTCTCGTCGCAAAATCGGATATCGGCCTCGGCCAGTCGGTCAAGCCGGACGATCTGCAATGGCAGACCTGGCCGGCCGCGACCGCCAGCAGCAATTTCATCAGCCGCGCCAGCAAGGCCGATGCGGTCAAGGAGATCACCGGCTCGATCGCGCGCTCGCCGTTCATCGCGGGCGAGCCTATACGCGAGCAGAAGCTGGTGAAGGCCGACGGCTCCGGCTTCATGGCAGCGATCCTGCCTGCAGGCTACCGGGCCATTTCCACCGAAATTTCGCCTGAAACCGGCGCCGGCGGGTTCATCCTGCCGAACGATCGCGTCGACGTCATCCTTACCAAACGCGAGAAGAATCCAGACGGCAGGGGCCCGGATGTCTCCAGTTCGGAGATCATTCTCAGCAATATCCGCGTTCTCGCGATCGACCAGGCGCCGAAGGAGAAGGAAGGCGCCAGCTCGCTGGTCGGCAAGACCGTGACTCTCGAGCTGAAGCCCGAGCAGGCCGAGACGCTGGCGCGCTCCCGCCAGAGCGGCTCGCTGACGCTGGCGCTGCGCAGCATTGCCGACATCAACGCAGTCGAGCCTGACGAAACACACCTCAACAAACGCGGCGAAAACCTTAATGTCGTCCGTTACGGCGTTGCCAGCCAGCAGACGATGCAGAAGTGACCGAAAGGACGCACGATATGAAGTGCAGGGAAATTCAGCCGATGATGCGAACGTTCATCGTCCGCGCCCTGTCGTTTTCGGCCGTAGCTGCTCTCACGCTCAATCCGGCGCTGACGCCGGTGCTGGCTAGCGATTATCGCGCCGCGCCGATCGCAGCCGACGGTCAGATGAATGCGCGGTTCGTTTCGCTCGGGATCGGCAAATCGATCGTGATCGACCTGCCGCGGGAGATCAAGGACGTGCTGGTCGCCGACCCGAAGATCGCCAACGCGGTGGTCCGCTCGACCCAGCGCGCCTATATCATCGGCGCAGCGGTCGGCCAGACCAATATCGTCTTTTTCGATTCCACAGGCGCGCAGATCGCGGCCTATGACATCGCAGTCAAGCGCGACCTCAACGGCGTGCGCGCCGCGCTGAAGCAGTCGCTGCCGAATTCGGACATCAACGTTGAAGGCATTGGCGACGGCGTGGTCCTGACCGGCACCGCGGCAACTCCAGTCGAAGCGCAGCAGGCCGCCGATATTGCCGCCCGCCTGGTGGGCGGCAATGAAAAGCTCGTCAATTCGATCGCAGTTCGCGGCCGTGACCAGGTGATGTTGAAAGTCACGCTTGCTGAAGTCCAGCGTTCAATCATCAAGCAGTTGGGCATCGATCTCGCCGCCAGCATGACTTACGGCACATCCGTTGTTTCGTTCGTCAACAACAACCCGTTTACCGCCAACAATGCGCCGCTCGTCGCCGGCAATGGCATTCAAGGGACTTTCGGCGGGGGACCATCCGTGCGGGCGACGCTGCGCGCGATGGAAAGCGCCGGCGTGGTGCGGACCCTTGCCGAACCTAACCTCACGGCCATTTCGGGCGAGTCCGCAACTTTTATATCGGGCGGCGAATTTCCAATACCGACCGGCGTGACCTGCCAAACAACAGCGTCCGGCGGCATCGGACAATGCGTCCAGACAGTCAGCTTCAAGAAATTCGGCATTTCCCTCAACTTTACGCCGGTCGTGCTGACGGAAGGACGGATCAGCCTTCGAGTCATGACCGAAGTGTCGGAAGTCTCGTCCGAGAACGCTCTCACCGGCGGCGCAGGCGGAACGACAATTCCCTCGATCAAGACCCGCCGCGCCGAGACGACGTTGGAAATTCCGTCCGGCGGCGCGATGGCGATGGCCGGCCTGATCCAGGACCAGACCAAGCAGGCGATCAACGGCCTGCCCGGCCTGGCGCAATTGCCGATTCTCGGCACGCTGTTCCGAAGCCGCGACTTCATCAACAACCAGACCGAACTGGTCGTTCTGGTCACGCCCTATGTGGTGCGTGCGGTGGCACAGAAGGATTTGTCGCGTCCCGATGATGGCTTTGCCAGCGCATCCGATCCGCAATCCGATCTGCTCGGCAGCATCAATCGCATCTACGGCGTTCCGGGCCGGGTCGAAAAGGCCCGGAATTATCGCGGCACCTACGGCTTTATTACGGACTGAGGCGGGGACGATGACACTCTGGATGAAATCAAAGCGGCCCGCCGATATCAGGCGCCCCCTCTGCCTGACGGGAGCGCTGATCGGCCTTGCCATGGCACTCGGCGCCTGCAAGCACTCGAGCGACGTCGTGACGACGGCGAGCGTGCCCGGCGACTATCGCCTGCGGCATCCGATCGCGGTGCAGGAAGCCGACCAGTCGATCGTCGTTTTCGTCGGACGCGGCCGCGGCGGCCTTACCGCTCCCCAGCGCGCCGATGTGATGTATCTGGGTCAGACCTGGATGCGGGAAGGCACCGGCGTCATCAGCATCGACGTTCCCGTCAATACGCCGAACGCGCGGGCGGCGGAGGATTCGTTGCGCGAGATCCAGGCGACCCTCGCCGCCGCCGGCGTGCCGCCGCGCGCGATCAATGTCCGCCAGTATCGCCCCGAAGATCCCAGGCATATGGCGGCGATCCGCCTCAACTATCCGAAGATTTCGGCGGTGGCCGGCCCGTGCGGGCTGTGGCCGGAGGACATCGGCCCCTCGATCAACAACAAGAGCTATTTCGACAATAAGCAGTACTACAATTTGGGCTGCGCCAATCAGCGCAATCTGGCCTCGATGGTCGACAACCCGTCGGATCTCGTGCAGCCGCGTGCCGAAACTCCGGCCTTTACACCACGCCGCACCATAGCCTTCGACAAATATCGCAAGGGTACTACGACCGCGACGACCTATCCCGAGAGCGACAAGGCCAAACTTAGCGATACCGGCAAATGATCACTTACTCGCGCAACACAGAACCGCAGCAGCCAGATATCACGGCGCCGTCGACCGAGGATCACATCGCGCCGGCGCCGCGGGTGTCGGTGCAGGCCTTCTGCGAGACCGTGGAAACCGCAGCCGCCGTGCAGTCGGCAGGCGAAGACCGCCGCCTCGGCAAGGCTCATCTCAAGATCCAGATGGGCGGCATGGCCGCCGCCATCGAGGCCTATCGCGCGGCCCCGACCCCGAACGTCATCATCCTGGAGACCGAAGGCCGCAATGACATTCTCGCCGGCCTCGACCAGCTCGCCACCGTCTGCGACGCCGGCACCCGTGTGATCGTGATCGGACGCGTCAACGACGTCATGCTCTATCGCGAGTTGGTCCGCCGCGGCGTCAGCGACTATGTCATCGCCCCGGTCACCGCCATCGACGTCGTGCGTTCGGTCTGCAACCTGTTCTCGTCACCGGAAGCCAAGGCCGTCGGCCGCATCATTGCCATCGTCGGCGCCAAGGGTGGTGTCGGCGCCTCCACTGTCGCCCACAACGTCGCCTGGGCGATCGCGCGCGATCTGGCGCTGGATTCGGTGGTCGCCGATCTCGACCTCGCCTTCGGCACCGCTGGCCTCGACTACAACCAGGATCCGGCCCAGGGCATCGCGGATGCGGTGTTCTCGCCCGACCGGATCGATACTGCGTTCCTCGATCGCCTTTTGTCGAAATGCACCGACCATCTCAGCCTGCTGGCGGCGCCGGCGACGCTGGACCGGGTCTACGATTTCGGCGCGGAGGCATTCGATTCGATCTTCGATACGCTGCGCACCACGATGCCCTGCATCGTGCTTGACGTTCCGCATCAATGGTCGGGATGGACCAAGCGCGCCCTGATTGCGGCCGACGACATCCTGATCGTCGCCGCGCCGGATCTTGCCAATCTGCGCAATACCAAGAACATCTTCGATCTTCTGAAGGCGTCGCGGCCGAACGATCGCGCCCCGCTCTATTGCCTCAACCAGGTCGGCATCCCCAAGCGCCCGGAAATCCCCGCCGTCGAGTTCGCCAAGGCGATCGAGAATCATCCGATCGCCACGATCCCGTTCGAGCCGCAAATCTTCGGTTCGGCCGCCAACAACGGCCAGATGATCGCGGAAATTTCCGCAACCCATCGCACCACCGAGATCTTCCTGCAGATTGCGCAGCGGCTCACCGGCCGCGGCGAAACCAAGAAGCCGAAAAGTTCGTTGCTGTCGCCTTTGATCGAGAAGTTGCGGGCCAAGAAGTAGGTCGCCCGCGTGGAGTGCCATCGTGTTCGGTAAGCGTAGCGGAAATGATGATATTCGGGCGCTGAAGCCCGCCTTACAGGCGCCGGAGCCGGCTCCCGCCGCGGCCCCAATGCGCGAGGTCGCCGCGCCGACCGTCGCCTCGCCGCCGATCGCCCCCGCCAAGCCGCAGCCGGCCGCCGCTGCTGCCGCAGCGGCACGGTCCGATAATTACTATCAGGTCAAGGCGACCATCTTCGGCGCGCTGATCGAGGCGATCGACCTCGCGCAGCTCGCAAAGCTCGACGGCGAATCGGCGCGCGAGGAAATCCGCGATATCGTCAACGAGATCATCGCGATCAAGAATATCGTGATGTCGATTGCCGAGCAGGAAGAGCTGCTCGACGACATCTGTAACGACGTGCTCGGCTACGGCCCCTTGGAGCCGCTGCTATCGCGCGACGACATCGCCGACATCATGGTCAACGGCGCCGGCACGGTATTCATCGAAGTCGGCGGCAAGATCCAGAAGACCGGCATCCGCTTCCGCGACAACCAGCAGCTCCTCAACATCTGTCAGCGCATCGTCAGCCAGGTCGGCCGGCGCGTCGACGAATCCTCGCCGATCTGCGACGCCCGCCTCGCCGACGGCAGCCGTGTCAACGCCATCGTTCCCCCGCTGGCGATCGACGGCCCTGCGCTTACCATTCGTAAGTTCAAGAAGGACAAGCTGACGCTTGATCAGCTGGTCAAGTTCGGCGCGATCTCGCCGGAGGGCGCGCAGATCCTGCAGATCATCGGCCGCGTTCGCTGCAATGTGCTGATCTCTGGCGGCACCGGCTCCGGCAAGACCACGCTGCTCAACTGTCTGACCCAGTACATCGAGCATGACGAGCGCGTCATCACCTGCGAGGACGCCGCCGAACTTCAACTGCAGCAGCCCCACGTGGTGCGGCTGGAAACCCGCCCGCCCAACATCGAAGGCGAAGGCCAGGTCACGATGCGCGAACTGGTCCGCAACTGCCTGCGTATGCGCCCCGAACGCATCATCGTCGGCGAAGTCCGCGGACCCGAGGCGTTCGACCTCCTGCAGGCCATGAATACCGGCCACGACGGCTCGATGGGCACGCTGCACGCCAACAACCCCCGCGAAGCGCTGTCGCGCTGCGAATCCATGATCACCATGGGCGGCTTCTCGCTGCCATCGCGCACCATCCGCGAGATGATCTGCGCCTCGATCGACGTCATCGTGCAGGCGGCGCGCCTGCGCGACGGTTCACGCCGCATCACCCACATCACCGAAGTGATGGGCATGGAAGGCGACACCATCATCACGCAGGACCTGTTCCTGTACGACATCGTCGGCGAGGACGCCAACGGCAAGATCATCGGACGGCACCGCTCGACTGGCATCGGACGTCCGAAGTTCTGGGAACGGGCGCGGTATTACAACGAGGAGAAGCGGCTTGCCGCCGCGCTCGATGCCGCCGAAGTCACCGACAAGGGTTGAGGGGCGATAGAGTATGCAGACACTCGCACTGGCCTTTCTTGCCGCCACCGCCATCGGCGGCCTGGCGTGGGTATTCATCTATCCGATGCTCTCAGGCGAGCGGAAGGCGGAATCCCGCCGCGCCTCGATCGCTCGCAACGACGCTCCGGCGCGACAGGCCGAGAAGACCCAGCGTTCCCGCCGCGAGCAGGTCGAGGGATCGCTGAAGGAGCTCGAGGCGCGCCACAAGAAGGACAAGTCCGTCAGCCTCTCTACCCGTCTTACCCAGGCGGGTCTCGGATCCTGGACGACGCAGAAATTCTGGATGGTGTCCGGCGTTCTCGGCGCGGTTGGATTCGTCATCGCATTCGTCGTCGGAGGCTCGCTGCTCGGCGCCGTGGTGATGGCTTTCGCCGCGGGCCTCGGCCTGCCGCGCTGGCTGCTCAGCTATCTCAAGAAGCGCCGCGAGACGGCGTTTCTGAAGGCGCTGCCCGACGCCGTCGACGTCATCGTGCGCGGCATCAAGGCCGGTCTGCCGCTGTTCGAATCGATCAAGGTGGTCGCCGCCGACTCGCCGGAGCCGCTCAGGAGCGAGTTCAACGCCATCATCGAAACCCAGACTATCGGCATGCCGCTCGGCGAAGCCTGCGCGCGGCTGTACGAGCGGATGCCGCTGCCGGAGGCAAACTTCTTCGGCATCGTGGTCGCGATCCAGCAGAAATCCGGCGGCAACCTGTCGGAAGCGCTGGGTAACCTCTCCAAGGTGCTGCGCGACCGCAAGAAGATGAAGGAAAAGATCCAGGCGATGTCGACGGAAGCCAAGGCCTCCGCGGGCATTATCGGCTCGCTGCCACCGGCCGTGATGCTGTTGGTCTGGATTTCGACGCCGGACTACATCTCGCTGCTTTGGACCACCCCCCTCGGCCAGTTCATGCTGCTGTGCTGCGTCGGCTGGATGACGATCGGCGTCCTGGTGATGAAGAAAATGATCAATTTCGATTTCTGACGGTGCGGCCATGATTGATTTTCTGATCACCAAGATGCACGACGCGCGGTTCATGACCATGCTGCTCGCCGCCATTGCGGCGAGTGCGACCGCCTATACGCTGATCATGCCGCTGTTCGCCGGCGAGGGTCTTGCCAAGCGCATGAAGGCGGTAGCCAGCGAACGCGAGCGGCTGCGGCAGCGCGAGCGCGAGCGCCTCAACAAATCGGAGAAGGTGTCGCTGCGGCAAACCCCGAAGCAGATCGTCTCCAAGGTGGTGGAAGACTTCAACCTGACCAAGTGGCTGGCGCAGGAAGCCGCGCGCGACAAGCTGGTGATGGCCGGCTATCGCGGCCAGGCGCCCTATGTCACGTTCCTGTTCGCCCGCGCGGTGACACCGATCGCGCTGTTCCTCGCCACAGCGCTCTACATCTTCGTGATCACGCCGCTCGACAAGCCGCTGACGATCAAGATCGGCATCTGCATTGGCGCCGCCTATCTCGGCCTGCAGGCGCCGATGCTGTTCCTTCAGAACGCCATCAGCAAGCGTCAACTCTCGATCCGGCGCGCTTTTCCCGACGCGCTCGACCTGCTGCTGATCTGTATCGAATCCGGCATGTCCGTCGAAGTCGCCTTCCGCAAGGTCTCGACCGAAATCGCCTCGCAATCGATCGCGCTGTCGGAGGAATTCGCGCTGACCACGGCGGAACTATCCTACCTGCAGGACCGCAAGGTGGCTTACGAGAACCTCGCCAAGCGCACCGGCCTCGAGGGCGTCAAGTCGGTCTGTCTGGCGTTGATGCAGTCGGAACGCTACGGCACCCCGCTCGGCCAGAGCCTGCGCGTGATGGCCCAGGAAAACCGCGATATGCGCATGACCGAGGCCGAGAAGAAGGCCGCTGCATTGCCGCCGAAGCTGACCGTGCCGATGATCCTGTTCTTCCTGCCGTGCCTGTTCATTGTCATTCTCGGACCGACCTACATCAAGCTCCAGATGATGCCGTGAGACGACCGGGGCGGCGCGCGCCGCGCCGGCTCTTCGAGTCAAGAACAGGACGTTCCTTGCGCGCGGGTGTCCCGCCCCTTGCGACGTTGCGGTTCGGGGCCTTCGGACCGTCGCGACAGCTTCGATGCGATTGCTGAGATGCGTAGGCAGATCCACGACCTGCTACCGATCGGATCGGCGACGTATTTCACCTTGATCGGCGCCCATGCCGACGGCTGCGGACACCGCAGGTTCGAAGGCGGGCACCGAAATCATTGCATGCATGATCGCTTCGCCGAGGTGAATCGGCTCGGCAGCTTGCGAGACCAGCTTGCTGCTCAATCGGGTCGGTCGAGCGCTGCGACCGGAACGGCTGCCTTGCGGCCGGGCGGACGCGAATTGTCCTTGTCCTTGCGGCTCAGCATTTCTCGTAAGTAGGCCACGTTGGCAGCGGCCTCCTCGGCCGGCAGATCACCCTTGGCGATGGTTTCTGCTTCCGCGAAGCGGCCCTGCAGGCCGACGACGAGCGCCAGGTTCTGCCGCACCCTTGCATCGGCGCGCGGATTGGAATAGGCCCGCCGCAGCGTCTCCTCGGCCTGCGGCAATTCCCGCGTCAGCATGTAGGAGAGGCCGAGATTGGACAGCACCGAGGGCTCTTCCGGCACGATCTTCAGGGCGCTCGCATAATAGCGACGGGCCTCCTCGTGCTTGCCCATCTTGTCGAGCGTGGTGCCCTGCACCGAAAGGATGCGCCAGTCCGGATTGGCCGGCGAATGGGCGCGGCTGAGCACATCGAAGGCTGCCTGCGAATTGCCATTGTCAGCGAGCGCGCGGCCGTAAGCGGCAAGCAATGCCTTGTTGCTGGGATGGGCGATGGTGGCCTGTTCGAGTACCGCGGCGGCCTGCTCCCGCTGTCCGGTGGCGCGGAGTGCCTGGCCGTAACCCAGCGCCGCCTCGGCGTCCTTGGGATTGGCGCGATACCGCTCGCCATAAACTTCCGCCGCACGGCGCGGATCCTCGGGAACAGCCTGTGCCTTTGACGATGACGAGTTCAGCGACCCCGTGATGTCGGACATGGTCTGGCAGCCGCCAAGGCCAGTGGCCAGCATCGCAGTTGCGGCCGCGGTGGTGAGGAACCGGGCGAGCGATCCGGCAAGGGACCCGACATGGCTGGACGGTCGACGCATGGCAACTCACCGAAAATGGCTGACGGAGGGAACCGAACAAGCGAGCAATAGACTGTTAACCCTAACGGCCGGTTAATCGGCCGTGCTATGCCAGCTTCACCATCCCGCCCTGCCCCGTCCCCTTCGCGAGATAAGCATGCCATCCCTGTTCGAGGCCGCGGCCACCGCTCCCGCCATTCCGATCACCTTCGCGACCAAGACGACCTGGGGCGCGATTGCGAAAGAGCTTCCCGAGCAGGCCCGGCAGTTTGCGGCTGCCAATGATTTCACCGCCAAGCCCGGCAAATGCCTGACGCTGCCCGCACCCGACGGCCAGATTGCGCAGGTCGTGTTCGGGCTGGAGGATGAGACCGCCAAGTCTCGCGACCTGTTCCGGCCTGGCGCGCTGCCCGGGCTCTTGCCGCCCGGCGTCTATCGCTTCGCCAATGCGCCGCATGACCTGCGGCTGGCGACGCTCGCCTTTGCGCTGGGCAGCTACCGTTTCGGCCGCTATCGCAAGGCGGAGACATCAGACGTCCGGCTGGCGCCGCCCGAAGGCGTCGATGTCGGCGATATTGCGCGAATGGCGGAAGCGGCAGCGCTGGCTCGCGACCTGATCAACATGCCGTCGAACGACATGGGACCGGAGCAGCTGGCGGATGCCGCCGAGGCGCTGGCGGCGCGCTTCGGCGCCAGCTTCAGCTGCATCATCGGCGACGATCTCCTGAAACAGAATTTTCCGCTGATCCACGCCGTCGGCATGGCCTCGGCGCGCGCTCCGCGCCTGATCGACCTCCATTGGGGCGATCCCGCCGATCCCAAAGTGACCTTGGTCGGCAAGGGCGTCTGCTTCGATACCGGCGGGCTCGATTTGAAGCCATCCAGCGGCATGCTGATCATGAAGAAGGATATGGGCGGCGCCGCCAACGTGCTGGCGCTCGCGCAGATGGTGATGGACGCGAAGCTGAAAGTGCGGCTGCGCGTCCTGATCCCCGCGGTCGAGAATGCGGTCGCCGGCAACGCCTTCCGCCCCCTCGACATCTTCAAGTCGCGCAAGGGGCCGACGGTCGAGATCGGCAACACCGACGCCGAGGGGCGGCTGGTGCTCGCGGATGCGCTGGCGCTGGCGGACGAGGAGAAGCCGGATCTTCTGATCGACCTCGGCACCCTGACGGGCGCGGCGCGCGTGGCGCTGGGGCCGGATTTACCGCCCTTTTACACCCATGATGAGACGCTGGCCGAAAGCGTGGCAAGCCATGCGAAGCGGGAGAACGATCCGTTGTGGCGAATGCCGCTGTGGCCGCCCTATGATTCCTGGCTGGATTCGAAGGTCGCCGACATCAACAACGCGCCAAGCGGCACCTTTGCCGGCTCGATCACCTGCGCGCTGTTTCTGCAGCGCTTCGTCACCGATGCGAAGAGTTGGCTGCATGTCGATATCTACGGCTGGACGCCGTCCGCAAAACCCGCGCGCCCCGAAGGCGGCGAATGCCAGGCCGCGCGCGCGATCTACAAAGTCTTGAGCGAACGCTATGCATGATCCGCGCCTGACACCTGCACGGCCCGAAGTCGCCGCAAAATATCTCGAAGGCAAGGTGCAAGCTGCGCGCTTCGTGGAAGGCGAGGAATTTTGCGTAACCGAAGCGATCGCGCCGCTGCGCGAGCAGCCTGCGTCAGACGCCATGCTGTCGACGCAGGCGCTGAAGGGCGAACGCGTCACGGTCTATGATCGGAACGGCGAAGGCTTTGCCTGGGGGCAACTCGGCAGCGACGGTTATGTCGGCTGGATTCCCGATGCCGCACTCGCCACGCCTGGCGCCGCGCCGACGCACAAGGTCACCGTGCTACGAACGTTCGCGTTCCCCGGCCCCTCAATCAAACTACCGCCGGCCGAGACGCTGCCGATGGGCGCCAAGGTTACGGTCACGCGCGACGATGGCACCTTCGCCGTGACGTGCGAAGGCCTCTATCTGCCGCGCCACCATGTCGGCAGCCTCGAGGGAAGCGAGCAGGATTTCGTCGCGGTCGCCGAGCGCTTCGTCGGTACGCCCTATCTGTGGGGCGGCAAGAGTTCGCTCGGCATCGACTGCTCCGGCCTCGTCCAGGTCTCGCTCAATGCCGCCGGCACCGGCTGCCCGCGCGACAGTGACATGCAGCAGGATAGCCTTGGCCGGGCCTTGAGTGCGGACGAGATAAAGCGGCTGCAGCGCGGCGACCTGATCTTCTGGAAAGGCCATGTCGCGATCGTCCGCGACGCCGACACCATCGTGCATGCCAACGCGCATCACATGGCGACGGTGGTGGAGAACACGCGCGAAGCCATCGCACGGATCAAGGCAGCGGGATGCGAAGTGACGGCGATCAAGCGGCTATAGCCTTGCTCGTCATTCCGGGGCGCGCGCAGCGCGAACCCGGAATCCGGAGGTAATTTGAGCGAGTTTCTCAGATGCGCAACTGCGCATCATAGTTCACGCGCTATCGCGCGTGCCGCGGAATGACGGTCACGTAGCGGCCACGTCGCCCGGCACCGCCTCGATCCTGAATGCAGCCGCGAACAGCGCCCGGGTGTAGTCACTCTTCGGGTTCTTGAACAGCTCGGCGGCCGGGCCCTCCTCCACCACCTTGCCGTGACGCATCACGATCAGGTGGCTGGCCAGCGAGGCGACGACGCGCAGGTCATGCGAGATGAACATGTAGGTCAGATCGCGCTTGCGCTGCAGCTCACGCAGGAGGTCGACCATTTGCGCCTGGAACAGCATGTCGAGCGCGCTGGTCGGCTCGTCCAGCACGACGAAGTTCGGCTCCAGCACCACCGCGCGCGCGATCGAAATGCGCTGGCGCTGGCCGCCGGAGAATTCATGCGGATAGCGGAAGCGCGTCTCGGGATCGAGGCCAACGTCCCGCAGCGCCTTGACGACGCGCGCCTCGCGCTCTTCATACGACAGCGACTTCTGATGAACGGAAAGGCCTTCGGCGACGATATCGCCGACCGACATGCGCGGGCTCAGTGACCCGAACGGATCCTGAAACACGATCTGCATGTCGCGGCGGAACGGCAGCATCGCCTTGAAGCGCAGGCCCTGGATGTCGTTGCCGAGGAATACGATCGGACCATCGGAGGAAATCAGCCGGAGCAGCGCCAGCCCCAGCGTGGTCTTGCCCGAGCCGGATTCGCCGACGACGCCGAGCGTCTCGCCCTTGCGTATCGCGACACTGACGCCATCCACCGCCTTGATGTGGCCGACAGTGGTGCGCAGCAGCCCACGCTTGATCGGGAACCAGACCTTGAGATTGTCGGCCGACATCACCACCGGCTCGTTCGGCCGCGGCGGCGCCGGATCAGGCTTCGGCTCGGCCGCGAGCAGCGCGCGCGTATAGGCGTGCTTCGGCGCGGTGAAGACCTCTTCGACCGGCCCCTGTTCGACGATCTTGCCGGAATTCATCACGCAGACGACGTCGGCGATGCGGCGGACGATGCCGAGGTCATGGGTGATGAACAGCATGCTCATGCCGAGCCGCGACCTGATCTCGGCAAGCAGCGCCAGGATTTGCGCCTGTACCGTGACGTCGAGTGCGGTGGTCGGCTCGTCCGCGATCAACAGGTCCGGCTCGTTGGCGAGCGCCATCGCGATCATGACACGCTGGCGCTGGCCGCCGGACAATTGATGCGGATAGCTCTTCAACCGGGTTTCGGGATCGGGAATGCCGACCTGCCTCAAGAGCTCCAGTGTGCGCGCCCGCGCCATCTGCCCGCTCATGCCGCTATGCAGGGAAAGAATCTCGCCAATCTGCGCCTCGATCGTATGCAGTGGATTGAGGGAGGTCATCGGCTCCTGAAAGATGATCGAGATGTCGTTGCCGCGGATCTCGCGCATCTCGCCTTCCGCCGCGGTCAGAAGCTCGCGGCCGCGGAAGCGGATGCTGCCGGAAGGATGCGAGGCGGCGGGATACGGCAACAGCTTCAAGATCGACAAGGCGCTGACGGATTTTCCGGAACCGGACTCGCCGACCAGCGCTACGCATTCGCCGCGCTTGATGGTGAACGAGACCCGATCGACCGCAAGCGAATTGCCGAACGCTACGGAGAGGTCGCGGACATCGAGCAGGGACTGATTGATGACATCCATTCGCTGTCACCTCACCGGAAGGTCTTGCGCGGATCGAAGGCGTCGCGTGCGGCTTCGCCGATGAAGATCAGGAGCGACAGCATGATCGCCACCGAGAAGAAGCCGGTGAAACCGAGCCACGGCGCCTGCACGTTGGCCTTGCCCTGCGCCAGCAATTCGCCGAGCGACGGCGAACCTGGCGGCAGGCCGAAGCCAAGGAAATCAAGTGCCGTCAGCGTCATCACCGAGGATGACACGATAAACGGCAGGAACGTCATGGTCGCCACCATCGCGTTCGGCAGGAGGTGACGGAACATGATGACGCCATTGGAGACGCCGAGCGCCCGCGCCGCCTGGATATATTCAAAATTCCGTCCGCGCAGGAATTCGGCGCGCACGAGGCCGACCAGCGATACCCAGGAGAATAACAGGAGAATGCCAAGCAGGATGAAGAAGCCCGGCGGCAGCACCGCCGAGATGATCAGGAGCAGATAAAGCGAGGGGATCGCGGTCCACACTTCGATCAGCCGCTGGAACGTGAGGTCGATCCAACCGCCGAAATAGCCCTGCACGCCGCCGGCGGCGATGCCGATGATCGAGGAGAGGATGGTGAGCGTCAGCCCGAACAGCACCGAAATGCGGAAACCGTAGATCAGGCGCGCTACCACGTCACGGCCCTGGTCGTCGGTCCCGAGCCAGTTGTATTCGAGGTCGCGGCAGCTCTTCAGTCCCTTTCTCTGTACCACCTCCTTGCACTGCTCTTCGGTCAGCATCCAGGTCGGCTTCGACGGCGCTGGGGTCGGCAGGTCGAGATTGTGCGTATCGTAGGAGTAGCGGATCGGCGGCCAGATGATTGTGCCGCCCTTCTCGGCGATCTGCTTCTGCAGGTACGGATCGCGATAGTCGGCGGCGGTCTCGAAATCGCCGCCGAAGGTGGTTTCGGCGTAATTGAACACAACGGGCCAATAGAGACGGCCATCATATCTGATGACGAGCGGCTTGTCGTTGGCGATGAAATTGGCGAACAGCGAGATCACAAACAGCGCGAGGAATATCCAGAACGACCAATAACCGCGCCGGTTAGCCTTGAAGTTCTGCCAGCGGCGGCGATTGAGCGGGGAAGGCTCGAACGGATGACGCGTGGCCGGAATCGCCGCGCCGAGCGGCGATTGCGTTGAAGTCTCGACCGGCTGGGGTGCGGTGATCGTCATCAGACCTCGCGCGCCTCGAAGTCGATCCGCGGATCGATCCACATATAGGTGAGATCCGAGACCAGGTTGATCACGAGCCCGACCAGCGAAAAGATGAACAGCGTTCCGAACACCACGGGATAGTCGCGGTTCAGCACGCTTTCGAAGCCGAGCAGGCCGAGGCCATCGAGCGAAAAGATGGTCTCGATCAGCAGCGAGCCGGAGAAGAAGGCGTGGATGAACGCGCCCGGAAAGCCCGCGATCACGATCAGCATCGCGTTGCGAAAGATGTGACCGTACAGCACCTGACGTTCGCTGCAGCCCTTGGCGCGCGCCGTCATCACATACTGCTTGCGAATTTCGTCGAGGAACGAATTCTTGGTCAGCAGCGTCATGGTGGCGAACGCGCCGAGCGCCATCGAGATAAGCGGCAAGGTGAGGTGCCAGAAATAGTCAATGATCTTCCAGTACCAGGGAAACTGCGCCCAGCCATCCGATGTCAGCCCGCGCAGCGGGAAGATGTTGAGGAACGAGCCGCCGGCGAGCAGGATGATCAGGAGGATCGCGAACAGGAATCCCGGGATCGCGAAGCCGATGATGATCACCGCCGAGGTCCAGGTGTCGAACTTTGTCCCGTCGGCGACCGCCTTGCGGATGCCGAGCGGAATCGAGATCAGGTAGGTCAGGAGCGTCATCCAAATGCCGAGCGACATCGAAACCGGCAGCTTCTCTTTGATCAACTGGATCACGCTGACGTCGCGGAAATAGCTCTTGCCGAAATCGAAGCGCGCGAAATTCCACACCATCAGGAGGAAGCGCTCATGCGCCGGCTTGTCGAACCCGAACTGCGCCTCGAGTTTCTTGATGAACTCCGGATCCAGCCCCTGCGCGCCGCGGTATTTTGAATTGACGGCGTCCGCCGCCGCGCCGGTCTGCGGCCGCGCACCGAAGTCGCCGCCGGAAGAGCCCGACACACGAGAGGCGGCCCCGGTATCTGCACCCGAGAGCTGCGCGATCACGCGCTCGACCGGCCCACCGGGCGCGAACTGCACGACCACGAAGGAGACGAACAGTATGCCGAGCAGTGTCGGCAGCATCAGGAGAACGCGGCGGGCAATATAGGCGGTCATGGACTACTTCGCCTGCTCGAGTTTTGCGGCCTTTGTCGGTTCGTACCACCAGGTTTCCGGCGCGCCGCGGGCATAGCGCGGCTTGGTGGGCGGGAAACCGAACTGGTCCCAATAGGCAATCCAGTGCGAAGCCTTGTTCCAGTGCGGAATCCAGTAGCGACCGGAGCGCAGCACACGATCGAGGGCACGACAGGTGTTGTTCAGTGCGCCCTGCGTCTGCGCGCCCACCGCTTTCTCGACCAGCGCATCGACGATCGGATCAGCGATTCCGGCAAGGTTGTTGGATCCCTTGGTCTTGGCGGAATCGCTCGAAAAGTAGTTGCGCAGCGAGCTTCCCGGAATCTGCGGGAAGATGAATCGCGCGATGGCGATATCGAAGTCGAAATCCTTGAGCCGCACTTCGGCCTGCGCCGGGTCAACCAGCCGAATATTGGCGTCGATCCCGAGCACACGAAGGTTCTTGATGAAAGTCTGATGATGCGGCTCGAACGAACGCTCGGTCAGCAGGAATTCGGCCGACAGCTGTTCGCCCTTGGCGTTGAGCCGGCGGCCGTCCTTCACGGTCCAGCCCGCGGCATTGAGCAGTTCACCGGCGCTGCGCAACAGCTTGCGATCCTGCCCGGATCCGTCGGTCTCCGGAGGTATCCATGCCGGTCCGAACACTTCCGGCAGCAGACGGTCGCGGTACGGCTCCAGCAGCGCGATCTCTTCCGGCGACGGCTCGCGACGCGCCATCATATCGGAATTCTGGAACACCGAATGAGTGCGCTGGTAAGAACCGTACATCAGGTTCCTGTTGGTCCATTCGAAGTCGAAGGCGATCGTCAACGCCTCGCGAACGCGCCTGTCCTTGAACTTGTCCCGTCGCGTGTTGAGCAGCCAACCCTGCGCGCCGGAAGGACGCTCGTCCGGAATCACGTCGCGCTTGACGCGGCCGTCGCGGATCGCAGGAAAATCGTAGCGCGTGGCCCAGACTCGCGAGGTGAACTCCTCGCGGAACAGGTAGTTGCGACCGGTGAAGGCCTCGAAGCCCGCTTCACGGTCCCGGTAATACTCGTCCCGCAGAATATCGAAATTATACAAGCCGCGACAAACCGGAAGGTTGTCACCCCACCAGTTCTTCACGCGCTCGAATTCCACGAAGCGCCCCTGCTCGAACCGAGCGACCCGATAGGGACCTGATCCGAGTGGCGCTTCCAGCGAAGTCTCGTCGAACGGTCGCGTCGAGTAATATTTCTCCGAAAAGATCGGCATCGCCGCCGCAAGTGCCGGCACATCGAGGCCGCGGGTCGGCTGGAAACGCAACTGGACCGTCCGCTTGTCTTCGACGGTGGCATCGGCGAGATCGCGCAGCACGGAAGAGTACGCAGGATGTCCCTTGCTCTTCAGCGTCGTCAGCGAAAACGCAACGTCCGATGCGGTGATCTCGCTGCCGTCGTGAAAGGTAATGCCTGGGCGCAACTGGAAACGGAATACCAGCCCGTCGGGGGAGACGGTCAAATCATCCGCCGCCAGGAGATAGACCGCGTCCGGCTCGTCGAACGCCCGCGCCATCAGCGATGCGAAAGTGAGCTCCATTCCGTTCGCCCTGTCGCCCTTTACGATAAAGGCGTTGAGCGAATTGAAGGTCGAGCCACCCGCGCCAACGAGTTGCGAGAACATCCCGCCTTTCGGCGCATCCGCGTTGACGTAGTCGAAACGACGAAAGTCGGCGGGATATTTCAGTTCGCCGAATGCCGAAAGACCGTGGAGTTTCTTGCCGCCATTGTCCGCGAACGCGGGAGAGAGGCGTGCAGCCGCCAGCGCGCCGACACCGAGACCGAGCACATGCCGGCGAGAGAACTGCGCCATGCGCAAGCTGTCCTTCAAGAGCGTCTTCCGTTTCGCGCAGCCTTGTCCGCGTCGTACCACCACAGCGATGGGAAGCCAGACAAGCCATACTTCGGCAATTCGGACGGCCGGCCGAAGCGATCCCACCGCGCGGTACGAACCTTGGGATAGTTCCACTGCGGCACGACATAGTGATTCCAGAGCAGCACGCGGTCGAGCGCCCTGGTCGCGGCCACAAGGTCTTCGCGGCCCTTGGCATAGATCAGCCGCTCGATCAGTTTGTCGACCGCCGGATTCTTGATGCCGATGATGTTGCGCGAACCTGCCATGTCCGCCGCCTGCGATCCCCAATATTCGCGCTGTTCATTTCCTGGCGACAAGGATTCCGCCCACGACGAGACGACGACATCGAAATCCCAGCTGCGAAGCCGGTTTTCATACTGTGTCGGATCGATCGTGCGCACGCTGACAGCGATGCCTAGCCGCTCCAGCGAAGGTTTGAAAAACAGCATGACCCGTTCGAAGGATGGGTCTGCACCGAGCAATTCGAGCGCAAACTGCGCTCCCGTCTTGGTGTCGACCAGCTTGCGCTCGCGCACCTCATAGCCGGCTTCCTTGAGCAGGCGCATCGCCTCACGAAGATTTTCGCGAACCGCTTCGGGATTGCCGCCGACCGGATTGGTATAGGGCTTGGTGAATACTTCGGGCGGCACCTCGGCGCGGACGGTCTCGAGTATTTCCAGCTCCGTGCCTTGCGGCAGGCCGCTCGAAGCCAGCTCGGTGCCGTCGAAATAGCTGCTGATGCGCTTGTACTGACCGAAGAATATCTGCTTGTTCATTTCCTCGAAGTCGAACGCAAAATTCAGCGCACGGCGCACCCGCGGATCCTTGAACTGGTCACGCCGGACGTTCAGCGCGAATGCCTGCATGATTCCAGAGCTGCGGTTGGGAAACTCCTCGAGCAGCACGCGCTTGTCGTTGACGGCCGGAAAGTCGTAAGCCGTCGCCCAGTTCTTGGCGCTATTTTCGGTACGCCAATCGACCTGGTCGCCCTTGAAGGCTTCGAGCGCGACAGTCGAGTCCCGGAAATATTCCAGACGCAGCTCGTCGAAATTGTTGCGACCGACGTTGGTGGCGGAGTCGCGGCCCCAATGGTCCTTGACGCGCTCCAGCGTCAGCGTCCTGCCCGGCACGAACTCCTTGATGCGGTAAGGGCCCGAACCGAGCGGCTTCTCCAGCGTCGTGGCCGAGATATCGCGCTTGCGACCCTCGCTGTCGGTGCCCTCCCACCAATGCTTCGGCAGGATCGTGAGTTGTCCGACGATCAGCGGGAGTTCGCGATTGCCGGGCGCATCGAAGCTGAATCTTATGTCGCGATCACCGACCTTTTCGGCTTTCACCACATGGCGATAGTAGGCCGAATACTGCGGATGGTTTTTCTTGAACGCATCCAGCGAGAAGATCACGTCCTCAGGCGTAACAGGGTTTCCGTCGTGCCATTTCGCCTCGCGCCTGAGACGATAAGTGACCCATGAAAAATCGTCGGGATGGCTGACGGCTTCGGCCAGCTCGCCGTACTCGGTCGAAACCTCATCCAGCGACTGCGTCATGAGCGATTCGTAGATCAGTTGAACGCCGCCTGCGAGAGAGCCTTTGACGCCGGCAACCACAAGGTTGAAGTTGTCAAACGTGCCGATCTGAATCTGACGTACGGTGCCGCCCTTGGGCGCCTCCGGATTGACGTAGTCGAAGCGCTTGAAGCCTGCCGGGTATTTGATTTCGCCGAACAGCGACAGCGCATGCCGGAAGGCCGGTTCGCCCGTGGCGGATTGTGCGTGCACGGACGAAATTGCAGGGATGCCCGGGCTCAGGCCCAGCGCAGGGGCCATAGCGGCAACCGCGCCGCCCTGGAGAAGATGTCGTCGGGTGAATGCCAAGTGCAGAATTCCTGTTGCTAACGCCGGTATTCGTGCTGTCGAAGTCCGCGGCGGCCCCAGACGCGAACCACGCGAGCACGGGGCGGAGTTAGTGAGGACCCAATATAAGGCAAGGGTTCGACGAATTACGTTGCTTTTTCCTCATGATAGCAGCTTGGGAACACCGCCGCTGCGGCGAATAGTCCCGGTAACAACTCCGCTAGCAACGATGCGATCCCCCATAGCGAAACGGCCAGGCAATGCCTGGCCGTCATGTCATTCCCAAACGTCCATGCCGGACGCTTGAAATTTTACTTCGCCGCGGTCGGCAAGGGTGCCGGTTTTTCCGACAGCGAATTCAGATAGGCGATGACGTCCGCGCGCTCGCTGTCCTTCGGGATACCGGCGAAGCCCATCGCCGTGCCCGGCACGAAAGCCTTGGGATTGGCGAGGAACTTGTTGAGATCGTCAAAGGTCCAGTTGCCGCCTTTGCCCTTCAAGGCAGCCGAGAAATTGAACCCGCCACGGCCCTGGCCCTTGGGCTCGTTGATGACGCCGTAGAGGTTGGGGCCGACGCGGTTGGGGCCGCCCTTTTCGAAGGTGTGGCAGGCGGCGCACTTCTTGGCAGCGGCGGCGCCCTTCTCGACGGAAGCGGTCTGCAGGAGCTTCTCGATCGGCTCGGAGGGCGCTGCTGCGGCTTCCTTGGCTCCGGCGCCATGGGTGTCTTCCTTCACGGCGATCTCAAAGCCCGGCTTTTCCGGCTTCACGGGGGCGAAAATCGCATGGGCGGCAAAGCTCGTCACCAGGACGAAAAGGCAGGTGCCGAGGACGGCACCGAGAATCTTGTTAAGTTCAAAGGAGTCCATAACGGATCAGGCTCCAGGCCGGGAAGATCGACTGAAGGCCGGTGAGGCGGCCGCGGATAGGCATGAGGAATCAGCCGTTCGCGCCGCACCCTCAGCAGGGCCTGAGATATCGGTTTGCCCGGGCTCTGGCAACCCGTATAAACGCGCCGAATTTCGCCCCATCCCCACCAAATCCACTAGTCCGGCCGGGCTCTCAGACGATGACCGATTCCCGTATTTTGGTGCTGATTCCCGCCCGGATGGCGGCAACCCGACTACCGGGCAAGCCGCTCCTTGATATCGCCGGCCTGCCCATGATCGTGCATGTGCTGCGGCGGGCCGAGGAGGCCAATATCGGCCGGGTGGCGGTTGCGACCGATACCCCCGAGATTGCGGACGCGGTAAGGGCCGCCGGCGGCGAGGCGGTGATGACCCGCGCCTCGCACGCTTCCGGCTCCGACCGGATCCATGAGGCCATGCTGGCGCTTGACCCGGCGGGTAAGGCCGAGATCGTGGTCAATCTGCAGGGTGATTTCCCGACGATCGTGCCGGACACCATCCGCGCCGCGCTGCCGCCGCTCGACGATCCCGCGGTCGATATCGCTACCCTGGCCTCGCAGATCCATACCCAGGAAGAGGACCAGGCGCCGAGCGTGGTGAAGGCGATCGGCTCGCCGATCGGGCCGAACCGGCTGCGCGCGCTCTATTTCACCCGCGCTACCGCGCCTTACGGCGACGGGCCGCGCTACCACCATATCGGGCTCTATGCCTACCGCCGCGCCGCGCTGGAGCGGTTCGTAACCTTGCCCCCATCCCCGCTTGAGCAGCAGGAAAAGCTGGAGCAACTCCGCGCGCTGGAGGCCGGGATGCGGATCGACATCACTATCGTCGACAGCATCCCGCGCGGCGTCGACACCCCGGCCGACCTCGAAACCGCCCGCAACATACTAGCCAAGACCTGACCGGCTGCTAAAAGGCCGCCGGAGAAGCAAGATATGACCAAGAAGCTGAAAATCGCATTCCAGGGCGAGCCTGGCGCCAATTCCCATATCGCCATCCTCGAGGCCTATCCCAAAGCCGAGCCGATGCCGTGCGCGACGTTCGAGGACGCACTGTCGGCGATCGCCTCGGGCGAGGCTGATCTCGGCATGATCCCGATCGAGAATTCGGTCGCGGGGCGCGTCGCCGACATCCATCATCTGCTGCCGGCCTCGGGCCTCTTCATCGTCGGCGAATGGTTTCTGCCGATCCGCCACCAATTGATGGCGCCGAAGGGGACCAAGCTCTCGGACATCAAGACGGTGGAAAGCCACGTCCACGCGCTCGGGCAGTGCCGCCGCATCATTCGCCAGCTCGGCATCAAGCCGATCGTTGCAGCCGATACCGCCGGCAGCGCGCGCGACGTCTCCGAGCGCAAGGACAAAAGCGTGGCCGCGATCGCCTCCCGTTTGGCGGCGCAGATCTACAGCCTCGATATTCTCGCCGAGGACATCGAGGACGAGGCCCACAATACCACCCGCTTCGTGGTGCTGGCGCGCGAGTCGAACTGGGCCAAGCAGGGCTCGGGGCCGCTGGTCACCACTTTTGTTTTCCGCGTGCGCAACCTGCCGGCTGCGCTCTACAAGGCGCTCGGCGGCTTCGCCACCAACGGCGTCAACATGACCAAGCTGGAAAGCTACATGATCGACGGCAATTTCTTTGCAACGCAGTTTTATGCCGACGTCGACGGCCATCCCGAGGACAAGGGCCTTGCCTTCGCGCTGGAGGAACTGAAATTCTTCTCGCGCGAATTCCGTATCGTCGGCGTCTACCCGGCGCATCCATTCCGCGCGACGTTCAGCGAGAAGCTGGATTAGGGGACGCGCACGCCTCTGCGCGCGCTCCTACTGCCTGCACAGCCGTCAACCGACGAACTGTTGCGGTGGGCGTGGAGAGCACAGACACGTGACGTCCACCGAACGCTTACCGGCGAACGGCGGGTTGCGCGGGTCATTTGGCGCCGCAGCCGATACGAATATTGGGAAGCGGTACTCGCGGCGTTGTCGGCCGGCGTCGCCGCCTCTCCAATCACCAACCGTAGTGCCAGCCCCATCCTGGGCGCGGGCCCCAGCCCCATCCCGGGCGCCAAACCGGACGCGGACGCCAAACTGGCGGGCCACCCCAAGCATAGGCGCCGCGCCATCCCGGACCCCACCCGGGGCGCGGGCCCCAACCGCCATAGGCGCCGTACCATCTCGGACCCGGACGCCACCAGCAGCGTCCCCACGCGTTGCAGACCCAGCGGACCTGCTCGACATCGTTGGATTGACGTGAAATCTCGTTGGCCTGCGGAAGGCCGTTCGGCATCGCTGCGGAAGCCGAACCGGCGGTGAGCAAAACGCCGCCGAGGGCGGCCAACCCCACAATAGCGGATTTCAGTTCCATGGTTTGTCTCCCTGGTTGGAGACCTCGACAACTCCTTTGACAACGTTTGGTTGCTTCTGAGGTCCGAAACCAGCGCGGGGTATGCTCAAAAAATGAGATGGAGATTCAAAATGAGATGGAGATTCAAAGAAAAGTCGTCACGACTGGAGGATGAATTCGGAAGAGTGATTATCGCTTTTCCGAAAATGACCATGCTTAAACAAGACAAAGCGGTGTGACGAATTCGAAGAAGAGTAGTTGGCTTTAGGCGGCGGCTTTCTTGCTCAGCCCGAACGCGTCAGCCAATAGACCATACGACTTCTTGCGCGCGTCGTGGTCGTAGAGGGCCGTGATGATCATCAGTTCATCCGGCTGGCTGGCGGTGATCATCGGCTGCAGCTTCGCCATGACGGTGGCCGGGCTGCCGACGAACAGCCGCGAGCGGTTGCGCGCGATCGAGGCTCGCTCGGCATCCGAATACGGATAGGCCAGCGCTTCCTCGATGCTCGGCAGCGGCAGATATTGTCCGCGATCGCGACGCAGTCGGTTGAGATCCATCGAGGTCGCGAGCTGTTCGGCTTCCGCGTCGGTGTCGGCGGCGATTGCGGCGACCGCCAGAATGCCGTGCGGCGTCTGGCGCCAGCCGGACGGCTTGAAATGGCTGCGGTAATTGGTCATCGCTGCAATCGCGTCATAGGACGCGAAATGATGCGCGAACGCAAAGCCCATGCCGACCTGCGCCGCCAATTCCGAACTGTAGTCGGAGGAGCCGAGCAGCCAGATCGGCGGCAGCGGCGTATCGTCAGGCATCGCCACCACATGGTTGTAGGGATGGCCGGGCGGGAAATCGCGGGTCTCCCACAGCGTCAGCTCATGGAGCCGTTCGAGAAAGTCGTCGCCCTCGCGGCGGTCGAGCCGGCTGCGCAGCGCGTGCGCCGTCGCGCCATCGGTGCCCGGCGCGCGGCCGAGGCCGAGATCGATGCGGCCGGGAAACAGCGCCTCCAGCATCTTGAAGCGCTCGGCCACCACCAGCGGCGCATGGTTGGGCAGCATCACGCCGCCGGACCCGACGCGGATGTTGTTCGTCACCGCCGCGATCTGGCCGATCATCAAATCCGGCGCCGGGCTCGCTACCGATGCCAGGTTGTGATGCTCGGCCAGCCAGTAGCGGACATAGCCGAGCCCATCGACATGACGCGCCAGATCGATGCTGTTACGCAGCGCGTTGGCCGGACGGGTGCCCGTGGTGACGACGGAGAGATCGAGGACGGAAAGCGGGATCATGCGGCCTAAGCTAGTGCTATCAGCGAGAGCGACAAAGGCCCGGTCGGCGCAGATCAGGCCCGCGCTTCTGGGGAAAGGCACACCGGATCGCAATAGCGACGGTGGGACAAAGTGCAGCAAATTCGATAGTATCCGCCTTGGCCCACCTGAAATATAGCCATATCGGGAAAGTCCCCTTCCATAGTGTACTGTTTTTGCTATGACAAACGAACTAAGATCGGCCCACCAGAAATTTCACCAACGTCATCATCCCTATTGTTTCGTATCAGTTGGGGCCACTTCCCATCCCCGATGGGCTGTTTGGTCGGTCGCGTTTGGCCTATTTTAGCTGCGCACAGCTACGCCTGACGTTCGCTCACCCTTTCGGAGCCTTGTGAAGTGCCATGACCGAGATTATGCCCCCCGCTTTCGACGGCCATCGCGCGCTGCATTCGCCGAAGATTTCCTTCGAGTTCTTTCCGCCCAAGACCGAAGAGATGGAGCGGAGCCTGTGGGAGACCATCAACCGCCTGGCCCCGCTCGCCCCGAATTTCGTTTCGGTGACCTATGGCGCCGGCGGATCGACCCGGGAGCGGACCCATTCGACCATTGCCCGCATCCTCAAAGAGACGAGGCTGGTCCCGGCAGCGCATCTGACCTGCGTCGGCGCGCCGAAGGGCGAGATCGATGAGGTGGTGGCGCGCTACCACGAGATCGGCGTCCGCCACATCGTCGCCCTGCGCGGTGATCCCACTACCGGCATCGGCACTCCCTATCACGCGCATCCGGACGGCTATCAGAGCTCGCCCGACCTGATCGAAGGCATCAAGAAGCGCTATCCCGATATCGAGATTTCGGTGTCGGCCTATCCGGAGAAGCATCCGGAGAGCCCGACCATCGATGCCGACATCGATACGCTGAAGGCCAAGGTCGACGCCGGCGCGGCGCGCGCCATCACACAAGTGTTCTTCGATAACGATCTCTACTTCCGCTACCTCGATCGCGTCCGCGCCCGCGGCATCGATATTCCGGTCGTCCCGGGCATCATGCCGATGCACAATTTCAAGCAGGCGCGCGGCTTCGTGACCCGCGCTGGCACCACGGTGCCGGACTGGCTCGCCGACAAGTTCGAAGGCCTCGATGACGACGCCGAGACCCGCAAGCTGGTTGCCGCCACCGTGGCGGCCGGCCAGGTGCACAAGCTCGCCAAGCACGGCGTCGATACCTTCCACTTCTACACCATGAACCGCGCGGACCTTGTGTTCGCGATCAGCCATCTCTTGGGAATTCGTCCCAATGGCGCACAGAAAGCCGCCTGATCCGATGAGTGTTCCGATTTCACCGAAGCGAACTGCCCTGCTTGCCGCCGCCCGCGAGCGCATCCTGGTGCTTGACGGCGCCATGGGCACCATGATCCAGGGCCTGCAGTTCGACGAGGCTGCATTCCGCGGCGAGCGCTTCAAGGATTTCCACCGCGACGTCAGGGGCAACAACGATCTCTTGATCCTGACGCAGCCGAAGGCGATCGAGGACATCCATGCCGCCTATTTGCGCGCTGGGGCCGATATCGTTGCGACCAATACATTCTCCTCGACCTCGATCGCTCAGGCCGACTACGACATGTCGGACCTCGCCTATGAGCTGAACCGCGATGGCGCGAAACTCGCGCGCGCCGCCGCCGAACGCGTCAGCGCCGAGGATGGCAAGCCGCGCTTCGTTGCCGGTGCCCTTGGCCCGACCAACCGCACCGCTTCGATCTCGCCTGATGTCGCCAATCCCGGCTATCGCGCGGTCACCTTCGACGACCTGCGCAAGGCCTACGGTGAACAGGTCAACGGCCTGCTCGATGGTGGCGCCGATCTACTCATGGTCGAGACCATCTTCGATACGCTGAACGCCAAGGCGGCGCTCTACGCGATCTCCGAAATCCTTGAAGAACGCGGTATCGACGTGCCCGTGATGATCTCCGGCACCATTACCGACAAGTCCGGCCGCCTGCTCTCGGGGCAATTGCCGGAAGCGTTCTGGAATTCGATCCGCCACGCCAAGCCGATCACCGTCGGCTTCAACTGCGCGCTCGGCGCCGAAGATCTCCGCGCCCATATCGCCGATATCGGCCGTATCGCCGATACATTGGTCTGTGCCTATCCGAATGCCGGATTGCCCAACGAGTTCGGCCAGTATGACGAGACGCCGGAATACATGGCGCGGCTGATCGGCGAGTTCGCGGAAGCCGGCCTCGTCAACATCGTCGGCGGCTGCTGCGGCACCACGCCGGACCATATCGCGGCGATTGCCGCCGCAGTCGCGCCGCACAAGCCGCGCGTTGTCCCGACTGTCGAGCCGCGGCTTCGGCTTTCCGGTCTCGAGCCGTTCGAACTGACGCCGGCAATTCCCTTCGTCAATGTCGGCGAGCGCACCAACGTCACGGGATCTGCGAAATTCCGCAAGCTGATCACCGCTGGCGATTACACCGCGGCGCTGCAGGTGGCGCGTGACCAGGTCGAGAACGGCGCGCAGATCATCGACGTCAACATGGACGAGGGCCTGCTCGACTCCGAGGCCGCGATGGTGACATTCCTCAACCTCGTCGCTGCCGAACCCGACATTGCGCGCGTGCCCGTGATGGTCGACTCCTCGAAATTCAACGTGATCGAGGCCGGCCTGAAATGCGTTCAGGGCAAGGCGGTGGTGAACTCGATCTCGATGAAGGAAGGCGTGGAGAAATTCATCCACGAAGCCCGGATCGCGCGCCGCCATGGCGCCGCCGTCGTGGTGATGGCGTTCGACGAGATCGGCCAGGCCGATACGTTCGATCGCAAGATCGAGATCTGCAAGCGCGCCTACGACATTCTGATCAATCAAGTCGGCTTTCCGCCTGAGGACATCATCTTCGATCCGAATATCTTTGCGATCGCGACGGGCCTCGAAGAGCACAACAATTACGGCGTCGACTTCATCGAGGCGACGCGCTGGATTCGCCAAAACCTGCCGGGCGCGCATGTCTCCGGCGGCGTCTCCAACCTCTCCTTCTCGTTCCGCGGCAACGAGCCGGTGCGCGAGGCGATGCATTCGGTGTTCCTGTATCATGCCATCCACGCCGGCATGGACATGGGTATCGTCAATGCCGGGCAGATGATCGTCTATGACGATATCGACCCAGAGCTGCGGCAAACTTGCGAGGACGTCATCCTCAATCGCGATGCCGGCGCGGCCGAGCGGCTGCTGGCGCTGGCGGAGAAATTCCGCGGCAAGGAGAAGCAGAGCAAGGAGCAGGATCTCGCCTGGCGCGCATGGCCGGTCGAGAAGCGGCTCAGCCACGCGCTGGTGCACGGCATCACCGAATTCATCGAGGAAGATACCGAGGCCGCCCGTCAGAAGGCCGATCGCCCGCTCAGCGTGATCGAAGGACCGCTGATGGCCGGCATGAACATCGTCGGCGATCTCTTCGGCGACGGCAAGATGTTCCTACCGCAGGTAGTGAAATCCGCCCGCGTGATGAAGCAGGCGGTCGCCTATCTGATGCCGTTCATGGAAGAGGAGAAGGCGCGCAACTTTGCCAACGGCACGGGCGCCGAAGGCCGCAGCGCCGCCGGCAAGATCGTGCTCGCCACCGTCAAGGGCGACGTCCACGATATCGGCAAGAACATCGTCGGCATCGTCTTGCAATGTAACAATTTCGAGGTGATCGACCTCGGCGTCATGGTGCCCGCCAATAAGATCATCGAGACCGCGAAGGCGGAAGGCGCCGATATCATCGGGCTCTCCGGCCTGATCACGCCCTCGCTCGACGAGATGAGTTTTCTCGCCGGTGAGATGGAGCGGCAGGGCATGAAGATGCCGCTGTTGATCGGCGGCGCCACCACGAGCCGCGTCCACACCGCGGTCAAGATCGACCCGAATTATCCGGGTGGGCCGGTGGTTCACGTCAATGACGCCAGCCGCGCGGTGGGCGTTGCGTCCTCGCTGCTCTCGCCCGACAAGCGCGAGGCCTATGCCGCCGAGATCCGCGCCGAATACGCCAAGATCTCCGCAGCGCATCTGCGCGCCCAGGCCGACAAGAAGCGGTTGAAGCTTGCCGATGCCCGCGCCAACGCGGTCCCGATCGATTTCGCCAAATCGCCGCCGAAAAAGCCGTCCTTCCTCGGCCTGAAGAGTTTTGAGGCCTACGATCTGGCGGAGCTCGCGGAATTCATCGACTGGACGCCGTTCTTCCAGACCTGGGAACTGACCGGGCGCTTCCCGGCCATTCTCGACGATCCCAAGATCGGCGAGGTCGCACGCTCGCTCTATGACGACGCGCGCAAGATGCTCGATCGCATCATCAAGGAGAAATGGTTCACGGCGCGCGCTAGCATCGGCTTCTGGCCGGCCAATGCCGAGGGCGACGACATCGCGGTTTATGCCGACGACACGCGAACTAAGAAGATCGCGACCTTCCATACGCTGCGCCAGCAGCTCGAGAAGCGCGAAGGCCGCTTCAATGCCGCGCTGTCGGACTTCATCGCGCCCAAATCCTCGGGCGTAGCAGATTATATCGGCGGCTTCGTTGTCACGGCTGGCATCGGCGAGGACGCGGTCGCCGACCGCTTCAAGAACGCCAACGACGATTATTCCTCGATCCTGTGCAAGGCGCTGGCCGATCGCCTGGCCGAAGCCTTTGCCGAGCGGATGCACCAGCGCGTGCGCAAGGAGTTTTGGGGCTACGCGCCGGATGAGGCGCTGACTTCCGATCAGTTGATCCTGGAGCAATATGCCGGCATCCGTCCGGCGCCCGGCTATCCCGCGCAGCCCGATCACACCGAGAAGGCAACGCTGTTCCGCCTGCTCGATGCGGAAAAGACCGCCGGCGTGAAGCTGACCGAAAGCTTTGCGATGTGGCCGGGCTCGTCGGTCTCGGGGCTTTATTTCAGCCACCCCGAAAGCTTCTATTTCGGCGTCGGCAAGATCGAGCGCGACCAGGTCGAGGACTACGCCGCACGCAAGGGCATGAGCGTCGCCGAAACCGAGCGCTGGCTGGCGCCGGTGCTGAATTACATTCCGGCGCAGGAGCAGGCGGCACCGGCACCAGTGGCGGAGATCATCCCCGCCAACGACGTCACCTCGCACCCGCCCGGCTGCACCTGCGCCGTGCATCTGGCCTGGCGCAAGAAGGCCGTCGGGGCGGGCTAACAACTCGTCATCACCGGGCTTGACCCGGTGATCCATCTTCACAAGACTCTCGCGAAGGTGATGGATGCCCGGATCAAGTCCGGGCATGACATAGTGCCCGAGGCTCCCCATGAAATTCTTCTCGTTCTGGCGATCGTTGGCGAGCTTTCGCGTTCGCATCGCGCTCAATCTGAAGAACCTGCCGGCCGAGGTGGTCTTCGTCGACATCGACGCCAACGCGCATCGCGATCCCGAATACCGCAAGGTCAATCCGCAGATGGCGCTACCCGCGCTGGTGACTGACGACGGCACCACGCTGTTCCAGTCGCTCGCCATCCTCGAATATCTCGACGAGAAATATCCCTCCCCGCCTCTGCTGCCCGCCGACCCGATCGGCCGCGCCCGGGTGCGCGCGCTGGCGCTGATGGTCGCCTGCGAGGGCCATCCGTTGTTAACGCCGCGGGTGCGCCGCTATCTCGACCACGAGCTGAATCTGCGCGACACGCAGCAGGCGGCCTGGCGGCGCCACTGGATCGTGGAAACGCTGGCGGCGCTGGAGGGGCATCTCGCCGGTCACAAGGATACCGGTCGCTTCTGCCATGGCGATGCGCCGACGCTCGCCGATATCTGCATGGTCGGCCATGTCACGGTGGCGGTGACGCAGCAGATCGACCTGAAGACCTATCCGACCGTGAAGCGCATCTTCGAGACATCAATGGCGCTACCGGAATTTGCGAAAGCGCATCCGCTAGCGCAGCCGGACACGCCGGAAGCGATGCGGCCTAAGGTGTGAAAGCGAGGCTGGCCACCCGGCGGCGCGACTCCCCGGACGCGCCGCACCCGGCCCCAAAAAAATCGCGAAAACAACCCCATGCAAAGTAGGATCGGGCCTGGCTCCGCGGCCGTGGCCCGGCGCGACCCCGTCCAGCTCAATCGCCCTTCGGCGGCGATAGTGGCTGGACGATTTCCTGAAACGGCGGCAGCGCCTCGCAGCGTTCGGAATGCGCCTTCAACGCCGGATAGCGCGCATCGAACAGCGTAGGATGCGCCTCGCCGACGAAACGCAGCACGCAGCCGACAGCGATGTCAGCGTGGCCGATCTTCTCGCCGTACCAATAAGGCGTCTTCACCGCAGCGCGCTCCCTCTCCAACGCCTCCAGCACGCCTGATATCTGCGACTTGCAGCGCTCGACCCAGAGCTCGAGCTGCTCCTTGCGCAGCACGCGCTCGTACAAGAGGCTGACGCCCTTGTCGCCGAGCCCTGTCGCCAGCGCGCAAATCCGCAAATGCTTCCAGCGCGCCTCGCCGCTCTTCGCGATCATCGCCTTCCCCTCGCCGACGCGATCGTCGAGATAGTCCAGGATCATCGCGCTCTCGAGCAGCGCTTCGCCGCTATCCAGCACCAGCGTCGGCACGCGGCGCAGCGGATTATATGCCGCGATCTTGTCGGCATCGCCGAAGGTCGACCACGGCCTGTGCTCGAAGTCGATGCCATAGAACCGCATCGCAATCGCGACGCGGCGGACGAAGGGGGAGTCGTATTGGCCGATCAGGATCATGTTGCTCACTCGTCATTGCTAGGCTCGACCCGGCAATCCATCCTCCTCGAAAGACTCTTTCGAGGATTGATGGACGCCCGGATCAAGTCCGGGCATGACATGCGGGGTCGGGGTTGCGTTACGGATCATCCTAAGTACGCTGCTTCATAATGCAACTCGCTAGGTTCGTCCTGATGCGCACCTTATCCATGTTCTCTGCGCTGTTCTTGCTGACACTTGCTGCCACGTCGCACGCGCAAACCGTCCCCGCCGGCTTCCAGTCGCCGTCGAAAAACATCGCCTGCCAGTATTTCGACTACGACAAGCAGAACGTGCTCCGCTGCGACATCAGCGCGATGGACACCAAGCCGCGCCGCCCCGCCGATTGCGAACTCGACTACGGCGGCGCCTTCGAGATGAACGCCAAGGGCCCCGCCGCGCGCATCTGCCACGGCGACACCGTGATGGACAAGTCGCTGCCGGTGCTCGCTTACGGCGAGGTGTGGCAGCGCGGCGGGTTTACGTGCAAGTCCGAGCAGGCGGGCGTGACGTGCTTCAATACGGAGCGTCGCGGGTTTTCGCTGGCGAAGGCGAAGCAGGAAGTGTTTTAGGGAAATCGCTTTGAGGGGTGCACCAAGCACACCGCGTCATACTCCGCGAAGGCGGAGTATCCAGTACGCCGCGGCGGCTCGGCTCTGTCGCAGATGTCTATGGAATACTGGATCCCCGCCTTCGCGGGGATGACAGCGGTTGATGAGGACGCGTCAGTGCTTCACTCAATCACCGGCACATGCGGCGCCACAACCCGCGGCACGGTGCCGTCCAGTCGCGGATCGTCTCTCACCTCGATCTGCCGTCGGAACGCGCGAAAGCCCGAGCGCTGGTAGAAGGCGAGTGCTGCGGGGTGATCGAAGGTGCAGGTGTGCAGCCAGAGGCGATCGATCGGACGCGACCAGGCGATGTCCTGCGCGCGGTTCATCAGCCAGCGGCCCGCGCCGGTGCCGACCAGTTTTGCGGCGACGCCGAACATGACGATCTCGCATTGGCCGGGCTCGCGAAAATCGAGCTCGAGCAAGCCCTCGTCGCGGCCTGCATCAACCAGCGCATAGACTTCGAGCTGCGGCGCGTGCAGGTGAGCCGCAAGCTCGGCATCGGGCATCCTGATTCGCGAAAACCACAGCCATTCCTCGCCGACGCGGCGATAGAGATCGCGAAACCAGTCGAGCGGCGGCGTCTCGACCCGACGTAGTGTCCACGCGCTGGCGGGATCGGGACGTGGCGCCGGGCGCGCGGTGATCTCCAGATGCGTGACGATGGCGGCGACCTTGCCGGCGGGGATGTCGGAATAACCGTCAGGCAGGATCATCCGACGCTACTCCCCCTCGTCGCTCGCCAGCACGCCCCTGACCGCCCTCGCCCAGCCGGCCAGCTTGCGCTCGCGCGTCGCCTTGCTCATCGCCGGCTTGAAACGGTGCTCCAGCCGCCAATTGTCGGCGAATTTTGCCGGCTCGGGATAGACGCCGGCGTTCAACCCGGCGAGATAGGCCGCGCCGAGTGCCGTGGTCTCCTGAATCATCGGGCGATCGACGGGAGCGTCGAGCAGATCGGCGAGGCGCTGCATCGTCCAGTCGGAGGCGGTCATGCCGCCGTCGACGCGGAGCACGATGTTGGCGGCGGTCGCATCCGGCCAGTCGGCGCGCATCGCGGCCCAGAGATCGTAGGTCTGGTAGCACACGCTTTCGAGTGCGGCGTGCGCCAGCTCGGCGGGGCCGGTGTTGCGGGTGAGGCCGAACAGCGCGCCACGCACGCGCGGATTCCAGTAGGGCGCGCCCATGCCGACGAAAGCCGGCACCAGATAGACGCTTTGCATGGAATCGGATTTGTCGGCGAGCGGGCCGGTCTCGGAGGCCTGATTGATGATGCCGAGCCCGTCGCGCAGCCATTGCACGGCGCTTCCTGCGACGAAGATCGAGCCTTCGAGCGCGTAGGTGCGTTTGCCGTTCAGTTGATAGGCGATGGTGGTGAGCAGCTTGTTCTTTGAGGCGACCGGTGTCGTGCCGGTGTTGAGCAGCGCGAAGCAGCCGGTGCCGTAGGTCGACTTGATCATGCCGGGCGTAAAGCAGGCCTGGCCGATGGTCGCGGCCTGCTGGTCGCCGGCGATGCCTGATATCGCGATCGAACCGCCGAACAGGCCGGCATCGCTATCGCCGAACTTGGCGGAGGAATCCTTCACCTCCGGCAGCATCGAGCGCGGCACGCGTAGCAGCTTCAAGAGATCCTCATCCCACTCGCCGGTGTGGATGTTGAACAGTAGCGTGCGCGAGGCGTTGGTAGCGTCGGTGGCGTGCACCTTGCCGCCGGTGAGCCGCCACAACAGATAGCAATCAACGGTACCGAACATCAATTCGCCGCGGCCGGCGCGCTCGCGTGCACCCGGCACGTGGTCGAGGATCCACGCGACCTTGGTGCCGGAGAAATAGGGATCGATGATCAGGCCGGTCTTGGCCGAAATCGCGGGCTCGTGACCCTCGGCCTTGAGCTTGGCGCAGATGTCGGCGGTGCGGCGGTCCTGCCAGACGATGGCGCGGTGCACGGCCTTACCTGTCGCGCGGTCCCACACCACCGTGGTCTCGCGCTGGTTGGTGATGCCGATCGCGGCGATGTCTTTCGCTTTCAGGCCGGCCTTCTCCAGCGCCTCGCGGCAGACCTGTAACGTCGAGGTCCAGATATCCTCCGGCTCGTGCTCGACCCAGCCGGAAGCAGGGAAATGCTGCGGGAATTCCTGCTGCGCCGTGGCGGCGATGGAAATATCGCTACGGAACACGATGGCGCGCGAGGACGTGGTGCCCTGATCGATGGCCAGCACAAAGGACATGACGTTGCTTCCCCGGGAGGATTGTTGGTTGGTGAGAGGCAATCCGATTGGGGCGCGAAGGTCAATATGAGAAGCTTGCCGCGCGTTCGGTGCGCCCCCTCTTCCGCTTGCGGGGGAGGGTCGGGGTGGGGGTGCCGCCGCAGATGATGGCGTCAGAGATTAGCGCCACAAATGCAAATCGAGTTCGTGGAGAGTCCCCCACCCGCCTCGCTTCGCTCGGCACCCTCCCCCGCAAGCGGGAGAGGGATTAATCACGTCGACGCCGTCGTAACACCACCATCCACCACGATGGTCTGGCCGGTCATGAAGGTGGAGGCATCGGAAGCGAGATAGGCCACTGCACCTGCGATTTCGTCGGGCTCGCCGATGCGGCGGAGCGGCGTGCCGGCGGTGCGGCGCTTCAGATTCTCCGGATCTTCCCACAGCGCGCGGGCGAAATCGGTTTTGACGAGGCCCGGCGCCACGCAATTGACACGGACGCCCTTCGGACCCCATTCGCCGGCCAGGCTGCGGCACAGCGCGAAATCCGCCGCCTTGGAGATGCCGTAGGCGCCGATCACGGTCGAGCCGCGCAGGCCGCCGATCGAGGAGATGATCACGACAGAGCCGTTGCCGCGCTCGGCCATCTGCGGGATCGCCAGCGCGCAGAGCCAAATGTTGCTCTTGACGTTGGAGCCCATGATCTTGTCGAAGGCCTCGTCCGTGATGTCGAGCAGCGGACCGTAATAGGGGTTCACCGCGGCGTTGCAGACGAGGATGTCGATCTTGCCGTAATGCTTCATCGTGCCCGCGATCAGCGCCTCGACTTCCTGGCGGCGCGAGATGTTGCAGGGGATCACATGGGCATCGCCGCCGGCCTTCTTGATGCCGTCAGCGACTTCATGGCAGGCGTCCGCCTTGCGGCTGGAGATCACGACTTTGGCGCCGAGCTTTGCGAGCAGCTCCGCCGAAGAGCGGCCGATGCCGCGGCTTGAGCCGGTGATCACGGCGACTTTTCCGGTGAGATCGAACGGGGTGTTTTTCATTGTTGTTGGCTCCCTAAAGTTTGCTGTTGACGAGCGCAAAGACTCGTCATGCCCGGGCTTGACCCGCCTGCGGGGCCGAAGCCCCTTCGGCGCGGCGAAGGCCCGGGCATCCATCTTTTCGAAGAGCGATGGATTGCCGGGTCAAGCCCGGCAATGACAGTTCCGCTACACCAACCCGCCTTCCGCCACGCGGCGGAGGTGGTAGTCGGTGTCACCAAACGTATTCTCGATCATAGTCAGCCGCTTGAAGTAATGGCCGATCTTGGCTTCCTGGGTCATGCCGATGCCGCCGTGAAGCTGAATCGACTGCTGGCCGATGAACTTGCCTGACTTGCCGATCTGCACCTTGGCGGCGGCGACCGCGGTGGCGCGCTCTTTCGCGTTGTCGAAATCGGACGCCATGGTCGCGAACATCGACATGCTGCGGGCCTGCTCCAGCGCCACGAACATATCGGCGGCGCGGTGCTGCAGGGTCTGGAAGCTGCCGATCGGCACGCCGAACTGCTTGCGCGTCTTGAGATATTCGACGGTGGTCTTCAGCGATTCATCCATCGCGCCGACCGCTTCGGCGCACATCGCGGTGCGGGCTTCGTCCACCACGCGCTCGATCAGCGGCAGGGCGTTCTCGGGATCGCCGATCGCGGCATCCGCCCCCACCTCGACGCCGGTGAAGGTGATATCCGCGGCATTCAGGCCGTCCTGGGTCGGATAGCCCTTGCGGGTGATGCCCTTGGCGTCAGCCGGCACGATGAATGCGCCGATGCCGGTCTTGTCGTGCCGGCCGCCCTTGGTGCGCGCGGTGACGATCAGCGTGTCGGCGTTCTCGCCGTTGAGCACGACGAACTTTTCTCCGTCGATCACCCAGCCGTCGCCCTTCTTCTTGGCCGTGGTGGTGACATCGCCGAGGTCGTAGCGCGAGTTCTTCTCGAGCTGCGCGAAAGCAAAGGTCTTGCTGCCGTCGATGATGCCGGGGATGTGCGCGGCCTTCTGCTCGGCCGAGCCGCCATGGCGCAGGAAGCCGCCGCCGATCACGACAGTCGCCAGATACGGCTCCAGCACCAGCGCCTTGCCGAGCGCTTCCATCACGATCATGGTCTCGACTGCGCCGGCACCAAAGCCGCCATCGGCTTCGGCGAACGGCAGGCCCAAGAGGCCCTGCTCGGCGAGCTTGCCCCAGACGGCCTTGCTCCAGCCGCCCTTCTCCTTCTGGTACTTCTTGCGCGCATCGAAATCGTAGGAGTCGGTCAACAGACCGTCGATGCTTTCCTTGAGAAGCCGCTGCTCCTCGGTCAAATCAAAATCCATGTTCTTTTGCTCTCTCAAATCGAACCCGTAGGATGGGTAGAGCGAAGCGAAACCCATCGCACTGTTCGGTCTTGCCTTGATGGGTATCGCTTCGCTCCACCCATCCTACGAACTCTGTTTCAACCTCGCCCCGCTTGCGGGGAGAGGTCGGCGCGGCGCCGGGTGAGGGGGTACAGGTCTCTCGACAATCATTGCTCTGAGAGAGGCCCCTCACCCCTGCCCTCTCCCGCGAAGAGCGGGGAGAGGGAGAGGATCAAAGCCCCAGCACCGCCTTGGTGATGATGTTGCGCTGGATCTCGTTGGAGCCGCCGTAGATCGAGACCTTGCGGTTGTTGAAGTAGCTCGGCGCGATCTGGGCGGTCCAGTCCATGGTCTCGTTGGAGCCGTCATCGCCATGCACGTCGTAAGGCGCGGCGAATGGACCGATCACCTCCATCAAGAGCTCGGTGGTGGTCTGCTGGATTTCCGAGCCCTTGATCTTCAAGACCGAGGACGCCGGGTTGGGCTTGCCCTTGCCGTGCTTGCCTTCGTCGGCGACGACGCGGAGCTGCGTGAGTTCGAGCGCCTTCAGCTCGATCTCGCAGGCAGCTAACTTCTCGCGGAAGCCCGGGTCCTCGATGACAGGCCGGCCATTCTGTTCGACCTTGGAGGCCAGATCCTTGATCCGGCGCAGACGCTCCTTGGAGACGCCGACGCGGGCGATGCCGGTGCGCTCATTGCCGAGCAGGAATTTTGCGTAGTCCCAGCCCTTGTTCTCCTCGCCGATCAGGTTCTCGACCGGCACCTCGACGTCGTCGAAGAAGACCTCATTGACCTCATGGCCGCCGTCGATGGTCTCGATCGGTCGCACGGTGACGCCCTTCGACTTCATGCTGAAGACGATGAAGGAGATGCCCATCTGCTTCTTCGCGGTCGGGTCGGTGCGGCAGAGGCAGAAGATCATGTCGGCGTGCTGGGCGAGCGTGGTCCAGGTCTTCTGGCCGTTGATGATGTACTTGTCGCCCTTGCGCTCGGCCTTGGTCTTGAGCGAGGCGAGGTCCGATCCGGAGCCCGGTTCCGAGAAGCCCTGGCACCACCAGTCGTCGACATTGGCGATGCGCGGCAGATAGTATTTCTTCTGCGCTTCGTTGCCGAAGGTGTAGATGACGGGACCGACCATGCTGACGCCGAAGGCGAGCGGCGCGGGCGCCGGATGCATCTGCAGCTCTTCGTTGAAGATGTAGTGCTGAACGGAGGTCCACCCCGTTCCGCCATATTCCTTCGGCCAGTGCGAAACGCCCCACCCCTTCTTGTTGAGGATGCGCCACCAGGTGATCATCTCTTCCTTGGAAAGATGACGGCCCTCGACCATCTTGCGCCGAGTCTCCGGCGGCACGTTGTCCCGGAAGAAGGCCCTTACTTCTTCACGAAACGCGATTTCTTCCTTGCTGAACGCGAGATCCATCGGATCCTCCTGTGAGCGAATGAATTACATTCCGGCTAAGCGACGTCTTTTTTGGTGTTGGCGGTGCGCGAAGGCTGTTGCTGCATGCGCAGCTCGTGACGCGATAGTTTTCCGACCGGCGTGCGCGGCAGCTCCTGGACGAATTCGACCGCGGCCGGAAGCTCGTGCTTGCCGAGCTTGCCGGTGAGGAATGCGCGCAACTCATCGACCGTGAACGGCTTGGCGCCATCGCGCAATTTGATGAAGGCCTTTGCGGCCTCGCCGCGATAGTCATCGGGGATGCCGATTACGATCACCTCCTGCACGGAAGGATGCGTATAGATCGCCTGCTCGATCATCTGCGGATAGACGTTGAAACCGCCGGAGATGATCATGTCCTTCTTGCGGTCAACCAGATAGAAATAGCCGTCGGCGTCCATGTAGCCGATGTCGCCGGTAAGGAAACGGTCGCCGACGAAAGCCTCTGCGGTTTCCTTCGGCCGGTTCCAGTAGCCTTGTGTCACATTCGGACCGCGGATGCGGATTTCGCCGGTCTCGCCCACTGGCAACACCTTGGTCGGGTCTTCCAGCGACACCACGTCCATCTCGATGCCCGGCAGCATCAGCCCGATCGAGCCGGGCTTATCCGGCCCTTCCTTCGGGTGCGCCGTGCCGGGCGAGCAGGTCTCGGTCATGCCCCAGCCGCTCTTCAGCTTCATGCCGACCCTCTGCTCGAGAATCCGCGCGACCTCCACCGGCAGCGGCGCACCGCCGGAGCCAACACTGACCAGCGAGGACAAATCACGCTTGTCGAGATCGGGTAGTGCCGCGATTGCGATCCACATGGTGGGGACGCCCGGGAAAGCGGTCGCGCGCTTGACCTCGATATCGCGCATCACTGCTTCGACGTCGAAGCGCTGATGCAGCGAAATCAGATTGCCGCGCCGGATCGAGGACAGCAGCACCACCGTCAGCGCGTAGATATGAAATAGCGGCAGCACGCAGATCACGCGTTCGATCGCGTTGCGCTCGGCGCGGGACGGCCTGCCCCAGACGTCATAGATCGAGACCGCAGCGGTCAGGTTGCCGTGACTGAGCATCGCGCCCTTCGGCAGGCCGGTGGTGCCGCCGGTATATTGCAGGAGCGCGACGTCGTCTGCCGAGATCGCGGGCCATTGCGCCGGCCTAGCCGCACTATCGACGAACTGCCTGTAGGTGATGATCTGCGGATTATCGGGCAGTGCTGTCTGTGGCGTGCCGACCTTGCCCCAATGATCGTCCTCGCAAACGATCAGGCGGTCGAGCAGGCCCCTATCGAGGAATTTCAGCGCGGTCGGCAACAGCGCCGAGAGATTGCTGGTGACCAGCACCCGCGCGCCGGAATCGGTGAGCTTATGCGAGAGCGCGATCTCGCCGTCGAGCGGCGACAGGTGCACGACGCGCGCGCCAGCCTTCAGCGCGCCGAAAAAATTAATGGGGTGATCGGGCGAATTGCCGAGAAACAGCGCGACCGAACTGTCCTTGCCGTAGCCGGCGCGCAGGAAGGCGCTGGCGGCGGTTTCCACCAATGCTTCTAGGTCGCTGTAGCTGATCGGCCGTTCCCGGAATTCGATCGCGGGGCGCGAGCCGAACTCGGCGGCGGCTGTCGACAACAGATCCGGCAGCGTGCCGCGTTCGATCACATCGTCCCAGCGGACGCCTTGCGGATAGAACTGTTCGCCGGGGTAGGTCATGGATGCCTCGTGACGAGTGAGGCAGGCACGAGCGGATGGGCTCCCCTCCCCCTTGCGGGGAGGGGTTGGGGGAGGGGGGCCACTCGGGCAGTCCCGACGCGGCCACCCCCCTCCCTAACCCTCCCTCGCAAGGGGGGAGGGAACGGAGAGATTGTGCCGATACTCGCCAAGATCAAGCCGCTTTCGACTGCGCGGCGAGTGACGCAAACGTCTTGCCTTCCGCGGCGAGGCGCTTGAGCAGCGGCGCCGGTTCGAGCGAGGGATCGTTGGTTTCCTTGGCGTAATAGGAGAGACGGTCGGCGATGTGCTTGAGCCCAACCTGGTCGGCCCAGTACATCGGGCCGCCGCGGTAGATCGGCCAGCCATAGCCATAGAGCCAGATCACGTCGATATCGCTCGGACGCGCCGCGATGCCTTCTTCGAGGATGCGCGCACCCTCGTTGATCATCGGGTACATCATGCGCTCGAGGATTTCCTCGTCGCTGATGGCGCGGCGCTTCTTGCCGAGCTTCTGCAAAGTCTCCTCGATCAGCTTCTCGACCTCCGGATCCGGCAGCGGGGCGCGCGAGCCGCCTTCATATTTGTAGTAGCCCTTGCCGGTCTTCTGGCCAAAGCGGCCGGCTTCGCAGAGCGCATCCGCGATCTCCGACTTGATGCCGCGGTCCTTGCGCGAGCGCCAGCCGATGTCGAGGCCGGCGAGATCGCTCATCGCGAACGGCCCCATCGGCATGCCGAACTTGGTCACGACAGCGTCGACCTGCTGCGGCAGCGCGCCTTCGAACAGCAGCTTTTCGGACTGCTTGCCGCGCTGGGCGAGCATGCGGTTGCCGACAAAGCCGTCGCAGACGCCGACCACCGCCGGCACCTTGGCGATCTTGCGCGAGATCGCCACCGCGGTGGTGAGCGCATCCGGCGCGGTTTTCTCGGCGCGGACGATCTCGCACAGCTTCATGACGTTGGCGGGCGAGAAGAAGTGCATGCCGAGCACGTCCTGCGGACGCTTGGTCTCCTTGGCGATCTCGTCGATGTTGAGATATGAGGTGTTGGAGGCGAGCACGGCGCCCGGCTTGGCGTACTGGTCGAGCTTGCCGAACACCTCCTTCTTCACCGCCATGGTTTCGAAGACAGCTTCGATCACCAGGTCAGCGTCCTTGACGTGCTCCAGGCCCACCTTGCCGTCGATCAGCGCCATGCGCTTGGCCGGCGCATCCGCCGGGATGCCGCCGCGCGCGGCGGTGGCTTCCCAGTTCTTCTGCATGATGCCCATGCCGCGCTTGAGCTGCTCCTCGCCGGTCTCGATCAGCGTGACCGGGATACCGGCATTGGCAAAGGACATCGCGATGCCGCCGCCCATGGTGCCGGCACCGATGATGGCGACGCGGTCGACCTTGCGCGGCTTGGTGCCCTCGGGCACGCCGGCGATCTTGGAGGCCTCGCGCTCGGCAAAGAAGGCGTAGCGCTGCGCCTTGGACTGATCGCTGGCGACCAGCTTGAGAAAACCTTCGCGCTCCTTCTTCAGACCTTCATCGAAAGGCAGCTCGATCGCAGCACGCACGGCGTCAGCGGCGGCAAACGGGGCTTCCAGGCCCCTCGCCTTCTTGGTCATCGCCGCGACTGCGTTGGTGAAGATCGAGATGTCAGCCTTGGCCGCTGCGAGCTTGGAATCGTCATCGCGTAGCTTGCGCAGCGGGCGCTTCTCGGCCAGCACCCTGCGGGCGAAGGCCTCGCCGCCCGACGCCGGTTCCTCGACGATCTCCTCGATCAGGCCGTTCTTGAGCGCGTCCGCCGCGCTGATTGGATCGCCGCCGACGATCATCTTGACCGCGAGCTCGGGACCAACCGCACGCGGCAGCCGCTGGGTACCGCCGGCGCCCGGCAGAAGACCAAGCTTCACTTCGGGCAGACCGAGCTTCGCTTCCTTGACCGCCACGCGATAGTGGCATGCCAGCGCGACTTCGAGACCACCACCGAGCGCGGTGCCGTGAATGGCGGCAACGATCGGCTTCGGCGAGTTCTCCATCAGCTCCAGCACCTCGGCGAGGCCCGGGGGCTTCGGCGGCTTGCCGAATTCGGTGATATCGGCGCCGGCGATGAAGGTGCGGCCGTCGCAGGTCAGAACGATCGCCTTCACTTCGGCGTCGGCAATCGCGCTCTTCATGCATTCGAAGATGCCGCCGCGCACCGCGGCGCTCAGCGCATTGACGGGAGGACTGTTGACCGTGACGATGGCGATGACGTCTTGACGCTCGAGTTTTACCACTTCGCTCACGGGACTCTCCCTGGATTGCTTGTTCTTGGATGCCGCTCAACTTGCGTTGAGTGGCTACGGGTCGTTTTCACCAATTTCGCAGTGCGAAATTTAATTCCACATCTTGACAGGGAGGGTTATTTTGAAGCACGTCCCTTGTCAACGAGCTCATCAGCAGTAGCGGGCAATGAAGCGTCAAGGGAAGAAAGTGGCGACTGATCGCAGCTTCGTCGTCGCGCTTTCCCGCGGTCTTGAAGTGTTACGCGCATTCCAACCCAACGACGGACTGCTGGGCAATCAAGAACTCGCTGCCCGCACCAAATTGCCGAAGCCAACCATTTCCCGGCTGACCTATACCCTGACCAAGCTGGGCTATCTTACACCCGTTCCGCGTTTCGAGAAGTATCAGCTCGCGCCATCAGCCATGGCGCTGGGGTATGCCGCGCTCGCCAATCTCGGTGTTCGGCATTTGTCCGAACCTTACCGTGAACAATTGATGCGCGAGACCGGCGGCGCGGTCGCCGTCGGCGGACGCGACCGTCACAGCATGATCTATTTCGGCCAGAGCCGTACCGGGCTACTCGGCATACAGCTCGACGTCGGTTCGCGCGTGCCGATCGCGACCACCGCGATGGGGCGTGCCTATATCTGGGCGCTGCCCGACGACGATCGCGCCACCTTGTTGCGCGAACTGCGCGATCATTACGGCAGCCGCTGGTCGCGGATGCGCGACGGCATCGAACGCGCCGGTGAAATGGTTGCGCGTTGCGGATTCACGATCTCGGCAGGCGAATGGCAGGAAGATGTGCACGCCGTGGGTGTGGCGCTGAAGCTCAACGACGGAACCGGACCGTATGCCTTTAATTGCGGCGCGCCTGCTTTCCGCTTCACGGAAGATCGTTTGATCAACGACATTGGACCTCGTCTTGTGACGATGGTAAGGAGCATCGAGGCGGCGCTCGGCGGCGCGGCTCCGCAATTCAAAAAAGCAGAGAACAAGAAGTTGAAAGCAGGAGGAAAAGTTGCACGTTTGGCCGAGGGGATCGAATAGCCTTCACCACGACCGGCAGAAAATCTCGCACGGTCATTCCCGCTCCGTGATCAGGGCGAGCGGGACGCGATGACGCAGGCACAGCTCGCGCAGGGACACTCACCCCTGCTCGCGGTTCGCGACGTCAGCGTCGTGTTCGGCGGCATCATCGCGCTGAATGGCGTTTCCTTCGATATGCACAAGGGAAATATCCTCGGCCTGATCGGTCCGAACGGCGCCGGCAAGACGACGTTGTTCAACTGTCTCTCCCGGCTCTATCAGCCGTCCTCCGGCGATATCCTGATGGAAGGCGTGAGCATCCTGACGCGCCCGGCGCACAAGATTGCCGAGATCGGCATCGGCCGCACCTTCCAGAACGTCGCGCTGTTTCCCAACCTTTCGGTGCTCGACAATGTCCGCGTCGGCTGCCATTCGCGCACCTCTAGCGACATCATCTCGGACTCCCTGAAGCTCGCCTGGGTTCGCCGCAGCGAGGCCGAAGTCAACAAGAAGGCCCACGAGATCCTCGCCTATCTCGACCTCGAAGACGTCGGCCACACCGTCGTGTCGGGATTGCCGTTCGGTACGCAGAAGCGTGTCGAGCTGGCGCGCGCGCTAGCCGCCGACCCGAAGATCCTGCTGCTCGACGAGCCCGCCGGCGGCCTCAATCACGAGGAAGTCCATGTGCTCGGCGACCTCATCAAGAAGCTTCGTGACGAACGTCATCTCACCGTGCTCTTGGTCGAGCATCACATGGGTCTGGTGATGTCAATCGCCGATCACGTCGTCGCACTCAACTTCGGCCGCAAGCTCGCCGAAGGGACGCCGGCCCAGGTCCAGGCCGACCCGGATGTCATCAAAGCCTATCTGGGGAGCAAGGACCAATGACCGCGATGCTCAACGTTAAGGACCTGCGCGCCTATTACGGGCAGGTCCAGGCGCTTCACGGCCTGTCCTTCGCGCTGAACGAGGGCTCGCTGACCACCCTGCTCGGGGCCAACGGCGCCGGCAAGACCACCACGCTGCGGGCGATCTGCAATATGGTGCGCTCGACCGGTGCGATCGAGTTCGAGGGCAAGCCGCTGTCTGGCAAGTCGACCGAAAACGTCGTCCGTCTCGGCATTGCGCACGTGCCGCAGGGCCGCGGCACCTTCACCACCATGACGGTGGAGGAGAATTTGCAGCTTGGAGCCATCACCCGCACCGACAGGAAGAACATCGTCGCCGATATCGAGCGCATGTACGATCACTTCCCGGTGCTCAAGGAGCGCCACACGCAGCAGGCCGGCACCCTGTCGGGAGGCGAGCAGCAGATGCTCGCGGTCGCGCGGGCGCTGATGTTGCGGCCGCGGCTGATGCTGCTGGATGAGCCGTCCTTCGGACTGGCGCCCCTGATCGTGCGCGAGCTGTTCAAGATTCTCGGCAAGATCAACCGCGAGGACAAGGTCACCATCCTGGTGGTCGAGCAGAACGCTCAACTGGCGCTGGAGCTCGCCGACCAGGCTTATGTCATCGAAACCGGGAAGATCGTGATGTCGGGCAGCGCGAAGGAAATCGCGAGCAACGAAGACGTCCGCAAATCCTATCTAGGCTACTGAGGAGCACGGCCGTGGAACTACTTACCAACCAAGTCCTGGCCGGCATTGCCACAGGCGCGATCTATGCCTGTATGGCGCTCGCGGTCGTCATGATCTACCAGGCGATCGACCATCTGAATTTCGCCCAGGGCGAAATGGCGATGTTCTCGACCTTCATCTCCTGGCAATTGATGCAGTGGGGCGTACCCTATTGGTCGGCGTTCCTGCTCACGCTGGCCATTTCGTTCGCCGGCGGCATCCTGATCGAACGCCTCTTGTTCAAACCGCTCGCCAAGGCACCGGTGCTGACCAACGTCGCCGGCTTCATCGCGCTGTTTGCGATCGTCAACTCGGTGGCCGGCCTGACCTGGGACTTCACCATCAAGCAATATCCAACCCCGTTCGGTTCCGCACCGTTCCTCGGCAGCCAGCTGATCTCGACCCACCAGGCCGGGATGATCGGCGTCACGCTCTTGATGCTGATCGGGCTCTACCTCTTCTTCCAGTTCACCCGAATCGGCCTTGCGATGCGCGCAGCGGCGGCGTTGCCGGAATCGGCGCGCCTGGTCGGCGTCAACACCTCCTGGATGATCGCGCTCGGCTGGGGCATGGCCTCCGCGATCGGCGCCGTCGCCGGCATCCTGATCGCCCCGGTCGTGTTCCTCGAACCGAACATGATGGGCGGCGTCCTGGTCTACGGCTTCGCCGCCGCCGTGCTCGGCGGGCTTTCCTCACCGCTTGGCGCAGTCATCGGCGGCTTCCTGGTCGGCGTCTTCGAGAACCTCGCCGGCACCTACATCCCCGGCGTGGGCAATGAACTGAAACTCCCGATCGCGCTTGCGCTGATCATCACCGTCCTGGTTTTCAAACCTGCCGGTCTCTTCGGCCGAGCCATCGTCAAGCGAGTCTGATTATGAGCGCAGCTGCAGAAGACGCCGTCACAGAAGCCCCCGCCGCCGTCGAGGCCGTTCCGAAGCGCGCCATGACGCTGGGCACCGGCACCTCGCTGGTGATCCTGGCGGCGCTGCTCGTCACGCCAATGTTCGTGAAGAACTTCGTCGTCTTCCAGATGACGATGGTCATGATCTACGGAATCGCGGTGCTGGCACTCAACATCCTCACGGGCGGCAGCGGACAGTTTTCGCTAGGCCAGAGCGCGTTCTACGCGCTCGGCGCCTATACGTCGGCGGTCCTGATGGAAAACTTCAACGTGAACTACGCGCTGACGCTGCCGATTGCGGGGCTTGTCTCGTTCGGCGCCGGCTACCTGTTCGGCAAACCCGCATTGCGGCTCTCCGGCATCTACCTTGCGCTTGCCACCTTCGCGCTGGCGGTCGCCATGCCGCAACTGCTGAAGCTGCATTTCCTCGAGCATTGGACCGGCGGCGTGCAGGGCCTCACCGTCATGAAGCCCGATGCGCCGTTCGGCCTGCCGCTCGGACAGGACAAGTGGCTCTATTACTTCACGCTGGCGATCTCGCTGGCAATCTATATCGGGTCGGTCAACCTGCTCCGCTCGCGCTCGGGCCGCGCCTTCATGTCGATCCGCGACAATGAGATCGCGGCATCCGCCATGGGCGTCGACGTCGCCCAGTACAAGACGCTCGCCTTCGGCATATCCGCGGGCATCACCGGCATCGCCGGCGGGCTCAGCGCCATCGTCGTGGCGTTCGTGGCGCCCGACAGCTACACGATCAACCTGGCCATCGCACTATTCCTCGGCATGGTGGTTGGCGGGGTGGGCTGGTTGCCGGGCTCGTTCGTCGGCGCCGCCTTCATCATCTTCGTGCCGAATATCGCCGAGAGCATCTCCAAGGGCCTCTCGGGCGCCGTCTTCGGCGTGCTCCTGTTCCTCGTGATCTTCCTCGTGCCGCACGGTGCAAGGCAGGTCGCGATAGTTGCCCAGCAGATGCTCGGTAAACTCAAGAAGAACTAAGAACCGAAAGTACAAACTCAGGAGACATTATGTCTGCAACACGACGGACCGTCGCCTTCGGGGCGGCGGTCGCCGCATTCGTTTTCACTTCCACCACCGCCCTCGCGCAGAAGAAATACGATACCGGTGCGACCGACAAGGAAATCAAGATCGGTCACATCGTTCCCTACAGCGGCCCCGCCTCCGCCTACGGCGTCATCGGCAAGACCGAAGAAGCCTACTTCAAGATGATCAATGACAATGGCGGCATCAACGGCCGGAAGATCAGCTTCGTCTCCTATGACGATGCCTACAGCCCGCCAAAGGCCGTCGAACAGGTGCGCAAGCTCGTCGAGAGCGACGAGGTGCTGGTGGTGTTCAATCCGCTCGGCACCCCCTCCAACAGCGCGATCCAGAAGTACCTGAATGCCAAGAAAGTGCCGCAACTCTTCGTCGCCACCGGCGCGACCAAGTGGAACGATCCGAAGCACTTTCCGTGGACCATCGGATGGCAGCCCAGCTACCAGAGCGAGGGACGCATCTACGCCAAATACCTGATGAAGGAGAAGCCCGACGCCAAGATCGCCGTGCTCTATCAGAACGACGATTTCGGCAAAGACTACCTCAAGGGCCTGAAGGACGGCTTCGAGGGCAAGGCTTCGCTGATCGAGGAAAGCTACGAGGTCTCGGAGCCGACGATCGACAGCCACATCGTAAAGCTCAAGGCGACCGGAGCGGACGTCCTGATCAGCATCACGACGCCCAAATTTGCGGCACAGGCAATCAAGAAGGCGGCCGAGATCGATTGGAAGGCGCTCCAGATCGTCGCCAACGTTTCGGCCTCGGTCGGCAGCGTGCTCAAGCCGGCGGGGTTCGAGAACTCGCAGGGCCTGCTTTCGGCAGCCTATGCCAAGGACGCCAGCGACCCGCAATGGCAGAACGATCCCGGCATGCAGAAGTTCTTCGCCTTCCTCGACAAGTACTATCCGGAAGGCGACCGGCTCAACAGCTCGGTGGTCTACGGCTATGGCGCCGCCCAGACGCTCGCCAAGATCCTCGAGATGTGCGGCGACGACCTGACCCGCGCAAATATCATGAAGCAGGCCGCGAACCTGAAGGACTTCACGCCCGATACGCTGCTGCCCGGCGTCAAGATCAACACGTCGGCTACCGACTTCGCGCCAATCGAGCAGCTTCAGATGATGCGCTTCAAGGGTGAGAAGTGGGATCTGTTCGGCGACGTCATCAGCGGCGAAGTCGGCCATTAACCAATATTCCGCCGGACGGTAGTTTTCCGGGGCATCAGACTAAAAATCGCCTCCCGCGACATCGTCGCGGGGGGCTTTTTGTTGCTGGACGGGGCCGAAAGGTATTCAATATCCCCCAAGAGCCGCCAAGTGCTCCAATCAAAAAGAAGATGACACATCCATCGTGATCCTAGGGAGATCAATATGTCCTTTCTCAACTTGCGAGTGGGTGCCTTTGCGGCTGCTCTCGCATTGCTTGCCGCGACCAGCAGCGGCGCACTTGCTCAAAAGAAATACGACACCGGCGCGAGCGACACCGAAATCAAGATCGGCAACATCATGCCCTACAGCGGACCGGCTTCCGCCTATGGTGTGATCGGCAAAACGGAAGAAGCCTATTTCAGGAAGATCAACGCCGAGGGCGGCATCAACGGCCGCAAGATCAACTTCATCAGCTATGACGACGCCTACTCTCCGCCGAAGACGGTGGAGCAGGCGCGCAAGTTGGTGGAGAGCGACGAGGTTCTGCTCATCTTCAATCCGCTCGGTACGCCACCGAACACGGCGATCCAGAAGTACCTAAACAGCAAGAAGGTACCGCAGCTGTTCGTCGCGACCGGCGCCACCAAGTGGAACGATCCGAAGGAATTCCCCTGGACCATGGGCTGGCAGCCCAACTACCAGAGCGAGTCGCAGATCTACGCCAAGTACATCTTGAAAAACCATCCCAACGCCAAGATCGGCATCCTCTATCAGAACGACGACTATGGTAAGGACTATCTGAAGGGCTTCAAGGACGGGCTCGGCGCCAAGGCCGCATCGATGATTGTCCTTGAGGAAAGCTACGAAGTCTCGCAGCCGACGATCGACTCCCACATCGTCAAGCTGAAGTCGTCCGGCGCGGACGTCTTCTTCAACATCACGACCCCGAAGTTTGCGGCGCAGGCGATCAAGAAGAACGCCGAGATCGGCTGGAAACCCCTGCACTTCCTCAACAACGTCTCCGCCTCAATCGGCAGCGTGATGAAGCCTGCCGGCTTCGAGAACGGGCAGGACATCATCTCGTCGCAATACTTCAAGGACCCGACCGACGCGCAATGGAAGGACGATGCGGCGATGAAGGCCTGGAACGAGTTCCTGGACAAGTACTATCCGGAAGCCAACCGCGCCGATGCGTCGGTGATGTACGCCTACATCGTCGCGCAAGGCTTGGTGCACGTGCTAAAGGCCTGCGGCGATGACCTGACCCGCGCAAACGTCATGAAGCAGGCGGCCAGCATCAAGGACCTCGAACTCAACGGCCTGCTGCCCGGGGTCAAGGTCAACACGTCGCCGACCGATTTTGCTCCGCTCTCGCAATTGCAACTGATAAAGTTCAAGGGCGAGAACTGGGAGCGTTTCGGCGAAATTCTCTCGGGCGACGTCGGCGGCTGAGCGCCGCTGCGAGCTCTGCTTAAGATGCAGCCCCTGCGGCTTTTGCTGCAGGGGCTTTTTATTGTGACGCCTCTGGCAAGATGCTAATCACGACGCTGTCACAAGAGCCTCGTCAAGGGGCCGGACGGTTACGTTAAGAAATGAAAAGGGAGAGACAGAAATGTCCAAAATGAAAAAACTTGCGGTCGTTTCGGCCGCGTTTGGATTGCTCGCGGTAACTTCGAGCAGCGTTTTCGCACAGAAGAAATACGATCCCGGCGCAAGCGATACCGAAATCAAGATCGGCAATATCATGCCCTATAGCGGACCGGCTTCCGCCTATGGCGTGATCGGCAAGACCGAGGAAGCCTATTTCAGGAAGATCAATGCCGAGGGCGGCATCAACGGCCGCAAGATCAATTTCATCAGCTATGACGACGCCTATTCTCCGCCGAAGACGGTGGAGCAGGCGCGTAAGCTGGTCGAGAGCGACGAAGTCCTTCTTGTCTTCAACCCGCTCGGTACGCCACCGAACACGGCGATTCAGAAGTACCTGAACTCGAAGAAGGTGCCGCAACTGTTCGTCGCGACCGGCGCCACCAAGTGGAACGATCCGAAGAACTTCCCGTGGACGATGGGCTGGCAGCCCAACTACCAGAGCGAAACGCAGATCTATGCAAAGTACATTCTGAAGGAGAAGCCGAACGCCAAGATCGGAATCCTCTACCAGAACGACGATTACGGTAAGGACTACCTGAAGGGCTTCAAGGACGGCCTGGGCGCCAAGGCCGCGTCGATGATCGTTCTGGAGGAAAGCTACGAAGTCTCCGAGCCGACGATCGATTCCCACATCGTCAAGCTGAAAGCGTCCGGCGCCGACGTCTTTATCAACATCACCACACCGAAGTTTGCGGCGCAGGCGATCAAGAAGAACGCCGAGATCGGTTGGAAGCCTCTGCACTTCCTTAACAACGTTTCGGCCTCGATCGGCAGCGTCATCAAGCCGGCCGGCATGGAAAATGCCCAGGACATCATCTCCTCGCAGTATCTGAAGGATCCGACGGATGCGCAGTGGAAGGATGATCCGGGCATGAAGGCCTGGAACGAGTTCCTGGATAAGTATTATCCGGAAGCCAACCGCGCCGATGCGTCGGTGATGTTCGGCTACACCGTCGCACAAGGTCTCGTGCATGTGCTGAAGGCCTGCGGTGACAATCTCACGCGTGAGAACGTCATGAAGCAGGCGGCGAGCATCAAGGATCTCGAGCTCGGCGGCCTCTTGCCGGGCATCAAGGTCAACACGTCGCCGACCGACTTCGCCCCGATCTCTTCGGTGCAACTGATCAAGTTCAAGGGCGAAACCTGGGAGCGCTTCGGCGAGATCCTTACCGGCGACGCCGGCGGCTAGTCATTTCGAATCCTGATCGGCCCATTTGCGGGCCCAACGCGCCCCCGCGGACGTTCCGCGGGGGTTTTCTTTTGCAGCGATTGGATGGATAACCAGACCTCCCGTCCCTTAGCAGCTCCGTTGCAGGCCATGACCGACCAGCGTTCCCTCTTGCGTGCAATCTTCGACGCGGCCGTCGCGGCGGCCCATCCGGACGTCGTGCTCTCGGCGCATCTGCGCCCAGTCCCGAAGGGAAAAGTGATCTGCCTTGCCGCCGGCAAGGGAGCCGCCGCGATGGCCGCCGCTGCCGAACGGCACTATCTCGATACGCTGGGGTTAGAACCATCGCGGCTGACCGGCCTTGCCACCACGCGCCATGGGCATGGCGTGCCAACGCGGCGGATCAACGTGATCGAGGCCGGCCACCCCGTGCCCGACGAAGCCGGGCTGAAAGCCGCCGACGAAACTCTGCGTCTCGCCGCGGAAGCAACCGCCGATGATCTCTTGCTGGTGCTGTTGTCCGGCGGCGGCTCCGCCAACTGGATCGCGCCGGCCGACGGAGTTTCGTTCACACAGAAGCAGCAGGTGAACCGCGCGCTGTTGCGTTCGGGCGCGCCGATCGGCGAGATGAATATCGTGCGCAAGCATCTGTCGCGGATCAAGGGCGGCCGGCTCGCGCGCGCCGGACAGCGCGCCGCCGAGATCGTGACACTCGCGATCTCGGACGTGCCGCACGATGATCCCTCAGCGATCGCATCGGGGCCAACGGTGCCGGATCCGACGACGCTCGCAGATGCCCGCGCGTTGGTGGCAAAGTATAATCTCGCGGTCGACGATGCCGTTAGGCGTGCGCTGGAAGATCCCAGGAACGAGAGCTGCAAGCCTGGCGATCCCGCGTTCGCCCGCGCGCAATTCGAGATGATCGCAAAGCCGAAGGCGTCGCTCGATGCGGCGATCAAGGTGGCAAAGGACGCCGGTTACGAAGTCATCGACCTCGGCGCCGACCTGGAAGGCGAAGCGCGCGATGTTGCAGCCGATCATGCGCGACTGGCGCTGAAGGCCCGCAACGAGGGCAAACGCACCGCCATCCTGTCGGGCGGCGAACTCACGGTGACCGTGCGCGGCAACGGCCGCGGCGGCCCTAACCAGGAATATGCGCTGGCGCTGGCGGATATTTTGAAGGACACGTCAGGCATTGTCGCGCTCGCCGCCGACACGGACGGCGCCGATGGCGGCGCCGGCAGCGCGAGCGATCCGGCCGGGGCTTTGATCGATCAGACGACGTTTGCGAAGATGAAGTCGCTCAGCCTCGATCCCGCGGCCCATCTCGCCAACAACGATGCGACCGCATTCTTCTCAGCCACCGGCGATCTCTTGCTGACCGGTCCGACGCTCACCAACGTCAATGACGTCAGGGTGATCCTGGTGGACCCCGCCTAGAGCATGACGATTCTTGGTTAGATCGATTTGACCGCGGACGCGGCTCAACCTCTCCCGCTTGCGGGGGAGGTCGGCGCGAAGCGCCGGGTGGGGGCTCTCTCCACTCGGGCAGTATCGCCCGCGGAGACACCCCCACCCCAGCCCTCCCCCGCAAGCGGGAGAGGGAGCGTACTTTCTTCGTGGTCGCAATCAAACCTAATTTCATCATGCGCTAGGTTTTGCGGCGGATCGCCGGCATCCCTTGCGGGCCGCGACGGCATTAACGCTCTGTTGAGCACGTTGTCAGGAACACGCGCGCGCTTACCCGGGCCGAAGCTGCGATTCACCAGCTTGCGCTTCTAATGGCTGCTCTCCGGGACAGGAGGAGAGCCGCCAATAGCGGCTGGGGAAACGCTATAATGACGGATCACGACCAGATCACCGCCGCGCGGTCAGCGCAGTTGAGCGCGCGCCTCGAAGAGGCGATCAACCATCTGTCGCTCGGTATCGTCATCTTCGACGAGAAGCGCGAAGTCGTCTTCTGCAACGCACGTTACCGGGACATGTACGGGCTCTCACCCGAACAGGTTAAGCCGGGAACAGCGACCCGTGAGCTGATCCAGCACCGGCTCAATCTCGGTCTGAAGGTGCAGGTCTCGCCCGACGATTACATCCGCAAGCGCGTCGGCCATGACATCGCGCTCGACACTACCATGCAGGAATTCACCGACGGCCGCATCATCGCATACACCGTTTACCCAATCCCCGGCGGAGGCGGGATGGCGACCCACGAGGACGTTACCGAGCGCGAAGAGCTCAATGCCCGGCTCAAGAAGCAATACGAACTCGGCCGAGAGCAGGAAGAGGCGCTGCGCATCAAGAACTTTCAGTTCGACACCGCGATCAACAACATGTCGCAGGGGCTTTGCTTCTTCGATTCCGACCATCGCCTGATCGTGTGCAACGATCGCTTCGTCTCGATGTACGATATCGCGCCCGACCGTGTCAGCCCGGGCATGTCGCTCATGGAGATCGTCGACCTGCGCTTCGAGGCCGGCAGCTTCCCCGCGATGACGCGGGACGAATATCTGCGCTGGCGCACCAATGTTGCGGTTTCCAACGAACCGAAAGACAGCATCGTCGAGCTGATGAACGGACGCACCTTCAAGATCCGTCATCGACCGATGCCGGGCGGCGGCTGGGTCGCGACCCACGAGGACATCACCGAGCAGCGGCAGTCCGAGGTAAGGATCGAATACATGGCGCACCACGATGCCTTGACCGATCTTGCCAACAGAGTGCTGTTGAACGACCGGCTCGAACACGCCTTGGCCAGGATTCAGAATGCTGAAATGGTGGCCGTCCATCATCTCGACCTCGATCAGTTCAAAGCCGTGAACGATACGTTCGGTCACCCCTTCGGCGACAAGTTGCTCAAGCTCGTTGCCGAGCGCCTGCGCTCGCTCGTTGCCGAAGCCGACACGATCGCGCGGATGGGCGGCGACGAATTCGTGATCGTGCAGGCCGCAATCGCGGACCCTACTGAGGCCACCTCGCTGGCGCAGCGCGTTATCGATACGCTCAGCGAGCCCTATGGCATCGACGGCCAGCAGGCCGTGATCGGCGTCAGCATCGGTATCTCGGTTGGACCCTCCGACGGATCGAATCCCGATAAGTTGCTGCGGAACGCCGACCTTGCGCTCTACCGCGCCAAGAGCGACGGCCGCGGCACGTTCCGCTTCTTCGAGCCTGCGATGGACCTGCAGATGCAGACCCGCCGCGTCATGGAGCAGGATCTGCGCAAAGCGCTGCCGGGCGGCGAATTCGAGCTGCATTACCAGCCGGTAGTTAACCTCGCGAGCAAAGAGATCAGCGGCTTCGAAGCCTTGATCCGCTGGAATCATCCGACCAAGGGAATGATCTCGCCGGCCACATTCATCCCGCTGGCCGAGGAGATCGGCTTCATCGTTCCGATGGGCGAGTGGGTCATCAGGAAGGCGTGCGCTACGGCCGCGCAATGGCCCAGTCCCCTTCACGTCGCCGTCAATATTTCAGCGATGCAGTTTCGCAGCCCGGGCCTGATGCAGGTGATCGTCGGCGCGCTTGCCGCCTCCGGTCTCGCACCGACACGGCTGGAGATCGAAATCACCGAAACCGTTCTGCTCCACAACAAGGAAGCCACACTGGCGCTGCTGCATCAGTTGCGCGCGCTCGGTATCCGGATTGCCATGGATGATTTCGGCACCGGCTATTCGTCGCTCACCTATTTGCAGAGCTTTCCGTTCGACAAGATCAAGATCGACCGCTCGTTCGTCAAGAACATCACCGAGGATTCGAGCTCGCTGAACATCGTGCGGGCGGTTGCCGCACTCGCCAATGGCATGGGCATGACGGCGACCGCCGAGGGCGTTGAAACCGCCGAGCAGCTTCACAGCATCGCGTCCGAGGGATGCACGGAGATGCAGGGCTTTCTATTCAGCAAACCGCTGCCCGCCGCCGAGATCGAGCGGCAATTTTTGTCGGCACGAGGACCGCGCAAGGTTAAAGGCCGCATCGTCGCGGCCTGATCGCGCTACGTCGTCATTCCGGGATGGTCCCGAAGGACCAGACTCGAGATTCCGGGTTCGCTCGTTTCACTCGCGCCCCGGAATGACTCATCACTTACTTCAAAACTCCGCCGCGATCTTCGATAGCATTTCCAGCAGCGCGACGCGGTTGGCAGGGCCCAGCAATTCGTTGAGCCGCGCCTCGTGCTTGGTGGCAACAAGCTTCTTGGCGCGCGCCAAAACGGCCCTGCCCTTGTCGGTCAGAAGCAGGATGTGCGAGCGGCGATCGTTGGTCGAGCGCATCCGGGTGCAGAGGCCGCGGCTCTCAAGCGCGTCCAGCATCGATACGAAGTTCGGCCTGAGGATGCCGAGCGTGTTGGCAATTTCCGTCTGATTGCGCCCGGGATTACGGTCGAGCAGCAGCAGCACCGAAAACTGCGCCGGCGTCAGCTGGAGCGGCGCGACACAGCGCAGGAAGTCCTCAAATACCCTGAGCTGGGCACGCTTGAGAGAATAGCCGAGCAGGTCGGCCAGTTCCCCCAGCTGCAATCCGGCATTGTCCGGGGTGCCCTCAGCAATGTCCTTGCCGTTGCTCCGCGGCGACTTGACGGGATCGGTCGCTGCCTTGGAAACTGTCATGGCGTGAGGCTCGCACCCGAGAAAAAGCCTTGGCCGATGGCCGGGCCTTGATGTTATATTCGATAATTGTTATCGGATATATCAAATATCGGCATCTTTCAACTGCCGAGATATGGGACGGCCGGCGGACCGCACGAGGTCAGGATCGGCGACGCTTTTAGGGGGAGCGCCAGTCTTGAATACGACGATCATGCTGTTCCTGGTGCAGGACGGCATTACCAATGGCGCGATCTATGCGCTGCTCGGGCTCGCGCTGGTGCTGGTGTTTGCCGTCACCCGCGTCATCCTGATCCCGCAGGGCGAGTTCGTCACCTACGGCGCGCTGAGTTACGCCATGCTGGCGACGGGCCAGGTGCCCGGCACGGTCTGGCTGGCGATGGCCATGGGTATCGCCGCTTTCGGCTTCGATCTGTTTGATGCACGGCGATCGCTACGGCTGAAGCGCATCTTGCGCTCTCTTGTCTTCAACGTGGTCATGCCGGCTGCCATCCTGGCTCTCACCTATCGCCTTGCCGGTCCCAAAACGCCGATCGCGGTCAATATCGCGCTGTCGCTCCTGATCGTTGCGGCGATCGGGCTGTACCTCTACCGCCTCGCATTCCAGCCGATCGCGCATACTTCGGTGCTGGTGCTGCTGATCGCGTCTGTCGGCTGCCATCTCGCTCTGCAAGGCCTCGGGCTTGTATTCTTTGGTGCCGAGGGCCTGCGCGGTCCGGCGCTGTCGAATGCGGCGCTCACCATCGGCCCGCTCCGCTTCACCGGGCAGAGCCTTGCGGTTTACGGGCTCACCGTCGCCTTCATTATCGCGCTGTGGCTGTTCTTCGGCTTCACGCTGATGGGCAAGGCGCTGCGCGCCACCGCCGTCAACCGGCTCGGCGCCCGTCTCGTCGGCATCCGTACCACGCTGTCGGGACAGATCGCTTTCCTGCTGGCCTCGCTGATCGGCGCGATTTCCGGCATCCTGATCGTGCCGATCACGACGCTCTACTATGATACCGGATTCCTGATCGGCCTGAAGGGTTTCATTGCCGCGATCATCGGTGGCCTTGTGAGCTATCCGCTGACCGCGGTCGCAGCACTGCTCGTCGGCAGCGTCGAGGCCTTCTCCTCGTTCTATGCCAGCAATTTCAAGGAGGTCATTGTCTTCACGCTGATCCTTCCCGTGCTGATGCTGCGTTCGCTCGCAGCGCCTGAGGTCGAGGAAGAGAAGGACTGAGGCGATGAATCAGCGAACTCCCCTCATCATCTTCGCAGCTTTGATGGCGGTGATCCCGTTCATCCCTGGCATCCCGCCGTTCTGGATCGTGCTGCTCAACAATATCGGCCTCGCTGCGCTGGTGGCGATGGGCCTCGTGCTCCTGACCGGCGTCGGCGGCCTCACCTCGTTCGGCCAGGCCGCGTTCTGCGGCTTCGGCGCCTATACCACGGCGGTACTGACCACGGCCTATGACGTGTCGCCGTGGCTGACGCTGCCGCTCTCACTTCTGGTCAGCGGCATCGCCGCCGTCCTGCTCGGCATCATCACGGTGCGGCTGTCAGGCCATTATCTGCCACTCGGCACCATCGCCTGGGGCATCGGCCTGTTCTATCTGTTCAGCAAGCTGGAATTCCTCGGCCGCAATGACGGCATCTCCGGCATCCCGCCGCTTTCGATCGGCACCTTCCGGATGCTCGATCCCGGCACGATCTATTTCGCGATCTGGATCGCAGTGCTGGTCTCGGCGCTTCTGACCATGAACCTCCTGGACTCCCGCACCGGCCGCGCGATCCGCGCGCTGCGACGCGGGCATATTGCCGGCGAAGCGTTCGGCGTTCAGACGCCACGCGCAAAACTGCTGGTGTTCGTCTATGCGGCGGTGCTGGCCGGCCTCTCCGGCTGGCTCTATGCGCATTTCCAGCGCGCGGCCAACCCGACCCCGTTCGGCGCGCATGCCGGCATCGAATATCTTTTCATCGCCGTGGTTGGCGGCGCCGGCTATGTCTGGGGTGCGGTGCTCGGCGCCGGGATTGTCGTGATCCTGAAGGAGATCCTGCAAAGCTATCTGCCCTATATTTTCGGCGGCCAGAGCCAGCTCGAGACCATCGTGTTCGGCATCCTGCTGGTCGTCCTGCTGCAACTGGCGCCGACCGGCGTCTGGCCATGGCTGATGTCGCGACTGCCGATCAAGCCCGCCCGCAAGACGCCCGTCAGCTCGCTTCCGCTTGCCACGCCTGTGCGCGCGCAGGCTTCGTCTGACGTGCTGCTGCAGATCGAGAAGGCGCGCAAGCAGTTCGGCGGCGTGATCGCCGTCAATGATGTCTCATTCGACGTTCGAGCGCGCGAGATCGTCGCGCTGATCGGCCCCAACGGCGCCGGCAAGAGCACGACGTTCAACCTGATCACGGGCGTCTTGACGACCACCGGCGGCGCCATCTCCGTGCTTGGGCGCAAGGTCGACAACGCGCCGCCGCAGGAAGTCGTCAAGCTCGGCGTCGCGCGCACTTTCCAGCACGTCAAGCTGGTGCCCGACATGACCGTGCTGGAGAACGTTGCGATCGGCGCACATCTGCGAGGCTCGTCAGGGGCGATCTCCAGCATGTTCCGGCTCGACCGCGCCGACGAGGCGAAATTGCTGGCGGAAGCCGCGCGCCAGATCGAGCGCGTCGGTCTCGGCGACCAGATCGACCAGCTCGCGGGAAGCCTCTCGCTCGGCCAGCAGCGCATCGTCGAGATAGCCCGTGCCCTGTGCGTCGATCCCTTGCTGCTGCTGCTCGACGAGCCGGCCGCGGGCCTGCGGCACATGGAGAAGCAGCGGCTCGCCGCCCTGCTCCGCCAGTTGCGCGACGGCGGCATGTCGGTGCTGCTGGTAGAACACGACATGGGGTTTGTGATGGACCTCGCCGACCGCGTCGTAGTGCTCGATTTCGGTACCAAGATCGCCGAGGGCACGCCGAGCCAGATCAAGACCAATCCCGACGTGATCAAGGCTTATCTCGGAGCTACCGCATGAGCGCGCTGTTATCGGTCTCCGACGCCCATGTTTCCTACGGCAAGGTCGAAGCTGTGCGTTCGGTCTCGCTCGATGTTCGTGACAACGAGATCGTCACCATCATCGGCGCCAACGGCGCCGGCAAGACCACGCTGCTGAACGCCATCATGGGCGTGCTGCCGCTCAAGGGCACGACCTCCTTCGCCGGCACGGACATGGCCCTGCTCGACATCGAGGATCGCGTTGCGGCGGGCCTAAGTCTCGTGCCCGAGCATCGCGAGCTGTTCGCCACCATGAATGTCGAGGACAATCTGCAGCTCGGCGCCTTCCGTATTCCGAAGGCTACCGCAGCAAAATCGTTCGAGCGGGTCTATACGCTGTTTCCGCGGCTGAAGGAGCGGCGCAAGCAACTTGCGGGCACGCTTTCCGGCGGCGAGCAGCAGATGCTGGCGATGGGCCGCGCGCTGATGGGCGCTCCAAGACTGTTGATGCTTGACGAGCCAAGCCTCGGCCTCGCGCCGATCATCGTCGCCGATATCTTCCGCACCATCGGCGAATTGCGCGCCGCCGGCGTCTCAGTGCTGTTGGTCGAGCAGAACGCGCAAGCCGCCCTGCAGATCGCCGACCGCGCCTACGTCATGGAACTCGGCGAGTTCATCCTTTCGGGATCGGCGAAGGATATCGCCGGCAACCAGCGGGTCGCAGCGAGCTATCTCGGCTTCCAGCACGAGGGCACGAGCGGGATTTAATCCCACATTCGTCATGCCCCGCCAACGGTCTCGCCTTCGAGCCCGATGACAGGCTCCGGCGGGGCATCCAGTACGCCGGGAAATCGAGGTTTACGTCGGGTGCCGCGGCGCACTGGATCACCCGCTTTCGCGGGTGATGACGGCTGAGTGGACGGCGTTCACTTCGCCGGAACGTACTTCCCGTCCTTCACGGTCAGGATGATGCGCGAGCGGTCGTCGAGGCCGTAGCGATCTTTTTCGGTGAAGTTGTAGACGCCCTGGCTCGCCGCGATCTCCTTCTCCGAGATCAGCGCCAGACGGATCGCCTCGCGGAATTCCGGCGTACCGGGCTTCGCGGTCTTCAACGCCACCGGAATCACGCGCTTGAGCACTTCGAAGGCGTCGTAGGAATGGCCGGCGAACTGGCTGCGGCTGTTGGCGCCATACTTGGCTTCATAGGCAGTGTTGAGTGCAAGGCCCGGCTTCTTGGTCAGTGCGCTGTCGGGCTGCGTTTCCGGTGACATCACCGGGCCCGAGGCCATAATCACGCCCTCTGCCGCGGCGCCTGCGATGCGGATGAAGTCCATGCTGGCAGCGCCGTGGGTCTGGTAGATCAGGCCCTTATAGCCGCGCTCGCGCAGCGTGGTCTGAGGCAGCGCTGCAGCGGTGCCGGAGGCGCCGACCAGAATGGCGTCGGGATTGGCGGCGACCAGCTTCAGAACCTGGCCGGCGACCGACGTATCGGGACGGGCGTAGCGCTCTTCGGTCACCATGGTCAGGCCCATCGGGACGGCCTGGGTCTTGAAGTCGTTGACCCAGAGATCACCGTAGGAATCGGAGTAGCCGATAAAGCCGACGGTCTTGATGCCATGCGCCTTCATGTGCTCGTACAGCACTTTGCCCATGATCGGAATCGGCTGCGGCATCACCACCGACCACTTCGCGCGCGCTTCGTTGATCGGCAGCGGCGCTAGGCCGAAATGCGGAATTCCCGCCTCGTTCGCGACGGTGGAGACGGCGACCGTCGGCGGCGTCGTCGAGGAGCCCATGATGATGTCGGCCTTGGATTCGGTCACAAACCGCCGTGCATTGGTGGTGGCCGTCGTCGGATCACCACCGTCGTCGAGCACGATGATTTTGATCGGCACACCGCCGATTTCCTTCGGCACGAAGTCGAGCGAGTTGCGTTCGGGAATGCCCAGCGCTGCCGCAGGTCCGGTCGTGGTAACGGTGATGCCGATCGTGATTTCGTTGGTCTGCGCGACCGCCGGCAAGCCGGGCAGAGCCAGGGCCGCCACAACGGCCACAGCGGACAGAAGAGCCTTTTTCATTCATTCCTCCCTTGAATTATCTCTTTATCGTGTAAAGCAAAGATAGACGGCCAGTTCAGCCCCTTCTTTAGGTCATGCGGGATTTCGAGTCAGCCCCGCATGAAACGCTCGATGATCTCCGGCGGCATCGGGGCAGACTTCAACTTCGCCGGGTCGTCCGGGTGACGGCCGACCAGCACGCGGGTCTCGAACGCCTCGATCGCCAATGCATCTGCCTTGAATACGTTGTGAACCACCTCGAAGCTCGATCGCTTGAAGCTCTCGATCCGGCTTTCGATTCTGATCCAGTCGCCATAGGTTGAGGGGATGTAGAATTTCGCCCGCGTATCCACCATGGGTATACCGACCAGACCATATTTATGGACGAGGTCCTGTTTCGAAAAGCCGGCGACTTCGAACATGATCGAGGTCGAATCGTCGAACATCGCGAAGTATCGCGGGTAGTAAACGATGTTCGCCGGGTCGCAATCGCCCCACTGGATCTGCACGTCGCGCTTGTTGACGAACATGAATTATCCCCGATCATCATGCGATTCTATAGGTCGCATGATGATCTCATTTCTCCGTTCAAGCATGATCTCTGCGCAAACGCGTTCCGCGTCTGTCGCGAGGGAAAACCGCATTGCACTTTTCCGGAGCATGCTCTAGCGCGGCGCCATGCGGAGCGCTGCATCGAGCCGCACCACTTCGCCATTGAGATACGGGTTGTCGATCATGTGCAGTGCCAGCGAGGCAAACTCCTCGGCCTGACCGAGCCGGCGTGGGAACGGGATCGAGGCGGCAAGCGAATCCTGCGCTTCCTGCGGCAGGTTGGCGAGCAGCGGCGTGAGGAAGAGGCCGGGCGCGATCGTCAGCACGCGAATGCCGAACTGCGCCAGCTCGCGCGCGATCGGCAGTGTCATGGCGACGATGCCGCCCTTCGAAGCCGAATAGGCAGCCTGACCGATCTGGCCTTCATAGGCGGCAACGGAAGCGGTCGAAATAACCACACCGCGCTCGCCGGTCGTAAGCGGCTCGAGCTTCGACATCGCAGCCGTCGCCAGCCGCAGCATGTTGAAGGAGCCGATCAGGTTGACCTTGATCACCTTGTCGAAGTCACCAAGCGCCATCGGCCCATCCTTGCCGATCACGCGCTTGGCGACGCCGATGCCGGCGCAGTTCACCAGCACGCGCGCCGGACCATGCGCCGCCGCGGCTTTTGCGATCGCAGCTTCCGCCGAGGCCGCATCCGATACGTCGCAGATCACGGCAACGCCGCCGATCTCGGCCGCGACTGCCTGCGCGAGTTCGGCGTTGAGATCGCAGATGGCGACCTTGGCACCCTGCGCCGCGAGCCGGCGCGCGGTCGCGGCACCCAATCCCGATGCGCCGCCGGTGACGATGGCGGCCTGGTCTTTCAACTGCATGGTGCTCTCCCTGACAAAACTCTTTGCTACTTCGGTTACGGCGTGATGACCTGCGCCGGCGGCGCAGGCGAATAGATTTGTTCGATCAGCGCGCCGCGATTCTCCAGCACCGCGCGCTGGTTGATCGAGCCTTTATCCGTCACTTCGCCGCGATCGATCGACAGCGGCACATCAAGCAGCACCGCGCGCGTGATCCGGGTCGAGGAGCCTGTCGCATCAGCGAAAAACTTCTGAAAGCGCTCGCGGAAGGCCGCGACGATCAGCGGGTCGGATGCCGCCGCAGCGAGGTCGTCCTGCGGAAGCGTCGGATTGATCAGGCGGCAGCCATCGAGATCGAGCACCACCAGCGCCGATATTTCGTCGCGGTTGATGCCGGCAATCACGACATCACGGACCAGCGGCGCGCAGGCCGCAACGAAGCGCGCGCGTAGCGGGCCGACGCTGACCCAGGTGCCGCTGGCGAGTTTGAAGTCCTCACTGACGCGGCCGTCGAAATCGAAGCCGGCGTCGAAATTATCGGGATCGGCGGGCTTGATGGCATCGCCCATCTTGTAGAAGCCTTCCTCGTCGAAGCACTTCGCCGTGATATCAGGCTGACGCCAATAGCCCGGCATCACGTTCGGCCCCCTGGCGCGAACCTCGAGCTTGCCATTGTTGGGCACGAGCTTGGCGTCGTTGCCGAGAACCGGCAGTCCGACATGGCCGGAGCGGCTGGTATGTGGATTGACCGACATGAAGAACGGCGCGGTCTCGGTGGCGCCGAGCCCGGTCAGCATCGGCACGCGATAGCCGGTCTCCCGAACGGAGAGTTCGTCGAGGCTGTTCCAGACGAAGGCCGACAGTGCGGCGCCCGAGAAGAACATCGCCTGCAGGCGGGCAAAGAATTTTTTGCGCAAGTCGGCATCGTCGCGCAGATAGGGCAACAGCGATTCATAGCCCTTGGGCACGTTGAAATAGACCGTCGGTGAAATCTCCTGGAGATTGCGCACAGTCTCCTCGATGCCGCCGGGCATCGGCTTGCCCTCGTCGAGATACATCGAGCCACCATTGTACAGCGTCAGCCCGATGTTGTGATTGCCGCCAAACGTGTGATTCCATGGCAGCCAGTCGACAATGACGGGCGGCTCATCTTTCAGGAACGCCAAAGTTTCGCGCAGCATCACCTGGTTGGCGCAGATCATGCGCTGGGTATTGATGACGGCCTTCGGGTTGCCGGTCGAGCCTGACGTCAGCAGGAATTTTGCGATCGTATCCGGGCCGATCGCCTCGTGCACCGCGTCGAGGCGCGGATGCAATGGCGTCGCCATCAGATCGGCGAGCGTCGTGACGTCACGCCCCGGCACCGTGCCGCGGGAGGCGGCAATCTCGGTCCCGAACGAGACGTTGGCGGCGAGCGCATCGGCGAATTTCGTGGCGTCGTCGACGAACACAAGGCCTGGTGTCAGCAACTTCATCAAATAGCCGAGCTTGCCGTAGTCGCGCGACACCAGCGAATAGGCCGGCGATACCGGACAGAAGGGAATGCCGGCATAGAGCGCGCCGAACGCGACCAGCGCATGATCGATGGAGTTGCCGGAGAGGATTACGACCGGCTTCTCCGCGGAGAGGCCGCGCGCCAGCAGCGCAGATGCGATATGCCGCGAGGACGCCAGCAGCTCGGCATAGGTGATCTGCCGCCAGCCCCGCGCTGCATTGCGCTCCGCCATGAACACCCGCTCGGGCGCGGCCGCAGCCCAATGAAGCAGGCGGTCGGTGATACGAACCGGATAATCACGCAGCTGCGCTTTCGGGCGCAGGTAGATGGTGCCGTCGTCGCGGCGCTCGACATGCACGGCGGGCGTGCCGAACAAAATCGGGCGCAGCGGATGATCCCCGCGCACGGCGGCGTCGATCGAGGCAGACGTGCTGGGCTCGGCGCTCATGTCAGGTCGGCTTCACCTTGGCGGTCTTGTGATCGAGAAACGCGCGAATGCGGCGTTTTGCTTCCTTGTCGCTCTGCGCCACCGTCGCCATCAGCGATTCCATCAGGAGGCCCGTTTGCGGATTGGCTTCGGCGATCATCGGCAGCGCCTGCAGCACGGCAAAATTGGTCAGCGGCGCGTTGGCCGCGACGCGCTCGGCGAGTTCCAGCGCTTTCGGCAGCGCGCCGCCGGCTTCGGTGAGGTATTGCGAGAAGCCATAGGACTCGCCCTCGGTAGCCGAATAGACCCGGCCCGTGAGCATCATGTCAATCATCCGCGCCACGCCGATGAGCCGCGGCAGCCGTACCGATCCACCGCCGCCGACGAAGATGCCGCGCTGGCCCTCGGGCAGCGCGAAATAGGCTGATGGTTCGGCAACGCGGATATGCGCCGCGCAGGCCAGCTCGAGGCCGCCGCCGATCACCGCCCCCTTCAGCGCCGCGATCACGGGGACGCGGCTATACTGAATGCGATCGAACACGCGGTGCCACATCTGCGAATGGCGCAGGCCCTCCGTGGCGTCATGCTCGGTGAGCTCGGAGAGATCGAGGCCGGAGGAGAAATGGTCGCCGATGCCATGGATGACCACAGCGCCGATGCCTTCAGGAAGATTGGAGAAGCAATCCTGGATCGCGAGAATGATGCCGTCATTCAGCGCATTGCGCTTGGCCGGACGGTTGAGGCCCACGGTCAGCACCGCGCCTTTCTGCTCGATCTTGAGCAGGTCGGATTGACCCGCTGATGCGGTGGAGGCGTTTCCCATCGGCTTATATTGCTTCCTGTCCAGAATAGTTATGTTTTATAACGATTTTTGGAGATGGGAGTCAAGGTGGTTGTTGGGCCTGCCAAGTGCGCCCGACAGTCTTCGGCGGAGCTTCGAGTACGCGCACACCCCGTCATTGCGGGCGCAGCGAAGCAATCCATGGCTCGGCGCGGGGATAGATGGGTTGCTTCGTCGCTGCAATGACGCGCTGAGAACGGTGGCTCACAACACCTGATGCACGTCGATGACGACGTGGTCGGTGTGGCGGGCGGCGGAGCCGATGAAGAGGCTTTCCATCAGCCAGCGATATTGGGGAGCGCCGGTCTCGAATCTCGGGACAGTGCGGAAATAGATCAGCTTGGGATCGACGGGTTCGCCGCGCTTGAGCTTTTGCAGGAGCTCGACGGGGCCGAAGCGCAGGCCCTTGTTCTCGACATAGACCACCGCGCCGTCATCGGTCTCGAAGGCGTATTTCGCTTCCAGTTCGATCAACTCGTTCGGGCGGATGATCTGGAAGTCGGCGCCGAAGGGGAGAACCTTGCCGTCGACCTTTTCGCCTTTCACCTCGCCGCCAGTTATCGGAATGATCCGGCGCACGCCGGTGCCGATCTCGCCCGCTGACGTCACCTCGCCGATCCGCACGGTGATGGTGAAGACGTATCTGGTCTCGAGCTGCGGGCTCATCGTAGCGATCCTATCCCGCCATGCGCTGCGGCAGCCACAGCGCCAATATCGGAAATGCGATCAGGATCACGAGCCGGATCAGGTCCGTCACGACGAACGGCATTACGCCGCGGAAGATCGTAGCGAATGACACGTTCTCGACGACGCTCTTGATGACAAAGACATTCATGCCGATCGGCGGCGAGATGAGGCCGAGCTCGACCGTCATCACGATGATCACGCCGAACCAGATCGGGTCGAAGCCGAGATGCATGATGACCGGAAAGATGATCGGCACCGTCAGGATGATCATGGCCATCGCATCCATCAGACAACCGAGCACCAGATACATTATCATGATCAGAGCAAGGATGCCGTAGGGACCGAGGCCGGTGCCGGTGAGAAGTTCCGTGACCTTCTGCGGGGTCTGCGTCACTGTCAGGAAATAACCGAAGATCAGCGCCCCGATCAGTACCGTGAACACCGCAGCCGCGGTGCGTGTCGCCTGCAGCAACGAGGCCAGGATCTTTTCTTTGTTCAGCCGTCCCGTCAGAACGCCAATCAGGAACGCGCCGGTGGCGCCGACGCCGCCTGCCTCAGTTGGCGTAAAACGCGGCAGAAATGGCAATCCGTACAGCCCGCCGATCACGAAGATGAACAGCAGCACCGGCGCCCAGATGTTCTTCAGGCCGGCGAAGCGCTCACGCCATTTCGTGTGCGGGCCCGCCGGCAGAAAGTCAGGCCGAAACCAGCCGATCAGCGCAATCGTAAGCATGTACATGGCAATAGCGAGCAGGCCGGGGATAATGCCGGCGATGAACAGCTTGCCGATGTCCTGTTCGGTGATGATCCCGTAGACGGCGAGCACGGTAGACGGCGGCAGCATGGCGCCTAGCGTGCCACCGGCCGCAATTACGCCTGTGGCAAAGGATTGCGGGTAGCCATAGCGCCGCATTTCCGGATAGGCCACTGCCGAAAAGGTGGCGGCGGTGGCGACCGACGAGCCGCAGATCGCGGCAAAGCCGCCACAGGCCCCGACGGTTGCAATGCCGAGCCCGCCGCGGAGATGGCCGACAAATCCGTTGGCAGCGCGGAACAATTCGCGGCTCATGCCAGAATTGCTGACGAACGCCCCCATCAACAGGAACATCGGGATCACGCCGAAAGTGTAGTCGGTGACCGTGCGCATGGAGGTCTGGCCGACCAGTTTCAGCGCCGGGGTGAAGCCGACGAGGTAACCGAAGCCGCAGACGCCGACGAGGCCCATCGCCATGCCAACGGGCACGCGGAGCAGCATCAGCGCAAACAGCGCGACGAATCCGATGACGGCGACGGCATCTGTACTCATGTGGGCCTACTCTACCGTCTTGACCTTGGCGTCATGGATGTCTTCGGGGTGGAAAATCAGCCGGTAGGTGCGGATCGCGATCAAGAGCACCGCAGCGCCATCGCCGGCCCAGGCAATCGCGAAGAACGGCCAGGTCGGCATGTGCATGTCGAAGGTGAGGACGTTGTCGTTATAGGTGGTGCGCACCTTGTCGAACAAGGTATAGGTCTGCACCGTCACGACGAAGAGCAGCACCAGCGTCGCGAACACGTCGATCATGCGCTGATATTTCGGGCCGACATTGGCCCAGACCAGATCGACGGTGATGTGACCGCCGCGATAGCTGGTGGCGGCAATGCCCCAGAAGATCAGAATGCCGAGCAGCATCCGCCCGATGTCGAAGGCGTCGGGGATCGAATAGTTGAAGGTATTTCGCAAGAGGACGCCGATGAAGATGTTGAGCGCCACGATACCGACGAAGCCGGCGGCGATCCATTCGATGGTGTCGATGAAACGATCCATCCACGCGCGATTCATGTCCGCTCCGAACGGCTGGCGATGGCAGGGAGTAACGGCGGCAGTAATCTCCTGCCGCCGCGAAGTTATTTACGATTCTACTGCGCGAGCGCGTTGTACTTGGTCAGCGAGGCCTTGAGCTCGGCGAGCGCCGCATCCGGGTCGCCGCCGTTCTTCCTGACGCCATCGCCCCAGGTCTTGACCAGAGGCTCGGCGGCCTTCTTCCAAAGTCCGATCTGTTCGGGCGTAAGCTGATAAACCTCGTGGTTGGGCTCCGCCTTGATCTTCGCGATCCCGGCGTCCTCCATCTTGCCCCAGTGCTCGCCGACCTTGCCGGCGGTCTCGGTGTTGCAGTTGTTGTCGATCGCCTTCTTCTGCTTGTCGGACATCTGGTTGTACTTGTCCTTGTTGATGACGAAGGCAAAGGTCGTAACATAAAGCGGCGCCTCCATATCGTACTTCGTCACCTTGTCGATGCCGAACAGCAACAGCGAGCCCCACGGGAAGGTGACGGCGTCGGCGACGCCGCGCTCGATGATGTCGCGGACCTCAGGCGCGGACGATTGCACGTTGGTGCCGCCGAGCTGGGTGACGAAATTGGCCATGGTGGCGTGGGCGGGACGGATCTTCATGCCCTTGATGTCGTCGGGCACGACGATCTTCTTGGTGCGCGAATGGAACGACGAGGGCGAATGGACGAAGGCGAGACAGAACTTGACGTCCTTCATCTCCTTCTCGGCATATTTGCGGTACCAGGCGTCGAGCGCCATCGAGCCGCCCTTGGCGTCCGACATCAGGAACGGCAGTTCGCCGGCGCCGATGATCGGGAAACGCCCGGGCTGATAGCCGGGGTTGACGTAGGTGACGTCGGCGATGCCGTCGCGCGCCATGTCGTAATGGTCGAACGCCTTGCCGAGTTGCTGGGCCGGGAACACCTTGGACTTGATGGTGCCGCCGGATTCCTTTTCGACCGCGGCCGCCCAATCTTCCAGCGACTTCTGCAGGGGATGCGAGGCCGGCACCCAGTGCGAAATCTTAAGATCGAAGGTCTTTTCCTGCGCCAGCGCAGGCGTCACGCTGGCGGCCAGCAGCATCGCCAGTAATGCTTTCCTCATCGGCATCCTCTCCCTTTGCACGCGGGCTGTTCGATCGCCCGGTCTCGTTAATTAACATGTTATCTAACTCGTGCGCGTTTTCAAGGCGGACATTCTTACCGCAGCATCTCGTTCTCCGTCCGTCTGTGCACTGTCGCGAACTACACCCGTTCTGACAGCGCGAATGACCTTTGCCAAAACCGTTATATGATATAACTATCATTCAAGTCCGCCGGCAATCGCCGGGATCGGAACCTATAATACCGGGGAGGAGCGGGTATTGAGGACAAAAGTAGCAATCATAGGTGCAGGTCCGGCAGGATTGTTGCTTGGGCAACTATTACACCTCTACGGCATCGAAAACATCATCCTCGAGCGCCAGACGGGCGAATATGTGCTTGGCCGCATCAGGGCGGGCCTGCTCGAAGAAGGCACGGTAGCGCTGCTCGACGAGGTCGGCGCCGGCGGGCGCGCCCATCGCGAGGGGCTGGTCCACCATGGCGTCGAGATCGCCTTTAGCGGCGCGCGCCACCGCATCGACATGCATGGCGCCACCGGCAAGACCGTCATGATCTATGGCCAGACCGAAGTGACGCTCGACCTGATGAACGCCCGCAAGGCCGCCGGCCTCACCTCCATCTATCAGGCCGCCGACGTCAAACCGCTGGACTTCGATACCGACCGCCCACGCGTCAGCTACGTCAAGGACGGCGCCACCCACGAAATCGAATGCGACTTCATCGCCGGCTGCGACGGCTTTCATGGCGTCAGCCGCGCAAGCGTCAAACCGTCAGCGATCCAGACCTATGAGCGGATCTATCCGTTCGGCTGGCTCGGCATCCTCTCGGAGACCCCGCCGGTCAGCCCCGAGCTGATCTATTCGAACCATGCGCGCGGATTTGCGCTCTGCACCATGCGCTCGACCAAGCGCAGCCGGTATTATGTGCAATGTTCGCTCGACGACGATATCGCGCAGTGGCCGGACGAGCGGTTCTGGGATGAACTCAAGCGCCGGATCGACCAGAAGGCGGCCGACGAACTTATTACCGGACCCTCGATCGAAAAGAGCATCGCACCCTTGCGCAGCTTCGTCGCCGAGCCGATGCGCTTTGGCCGGATGTTTCTCGCCGGCGATGCCTCCCACATCGTGCCGCCGACCGGCGCCAAGGGGCTGAACCTCGCCGCCAGCGACGTGCATTACCTCTCGCACGCGTTCCGCGAATATTACGACGAAAAGTCCTCCGCCGGCATCGACGGCTATTCGGCCCGCGCGCTGGCGCGGGTCTGGAAGGCGGTGCGCTTTTCCTGGTGGATGACTTCGATGTTGCACAAATTCCCCGACCAGGGCGAATTCGGCGCGCGCATCCAGCTTGCCGAGTTGGAATATCTCGTCAGTTCGAAGGCGGCGTCGGCGTCGTTGTCAGAGAATTACGTGGGGCTGCCGTTTTAGGGCGTTGGACCCGTAGGGTGGACACGCCTCGCTTTGCCCACCCTACGGCGGGTTGCTTTCGCAACTTTCGTCGTCATACCCCGCGAATGCGGGGTATCCAGTACGCCGCGGCTCCTCGTCTTATCGCTGACGTCTCTGGATACTGGGTCACCCGCTTTCGCGGGTGACGACAAGTGTGCTCATTTCAAACAGCCGTCGTAATGCCGTTTAAAACTTTGTAGGTGGTGACTTCGCACCGCGCGTTGCGTTCAATGATGCGAAAACAACATTACGACGCGAGCTGCAAATGGCAACCACCGATATCCCAGCGGGTTTCGAGCCTCACACCCGCAAAAGCCCGCTGACTGATCCCTGGGAGCCGCTTTACTCGAAGCGGACCGACAATGCCATCATCATCGGGCTGCGCCTGGCAAAGCCGCACACCAACGGCCGCGGCCTGATCCATGGCGGGCTGATCGCGGCGCTGGCCGACAACGCGATGGGCCATAGCTGCGCTCACGTGATGGGCGGGGTGTCGTCGCTGGTGACGATCAGCCTTGCCGTCGATTTCGTCGGCACCGCAGAAGTCGGACAGTGGCTCGCGGTCGAGAGCGAGGTGGTCAAGACCGGCAAGACGATCTGCTTCGCTCAGAGCCTGATCAAGGCCGACGATGTCGTGATCGCGCGGGCGAACGCGACGTTTCGCGTGGTGCCGAAGAAGGAGCAGGTCGACTAGCCGAAATGCCAGTCGGCCATTTCGGTGACGAGATCGATGAAGGTGCGCACTTTCGCCGAGAGCAGCCGCGAGGTCGGATAGACGATGTGGATCGGCAATGCCGGCTGCTCAAACGGAGCCAGCACGATTTTGAGCCGGCCTGCGCGCAGCGATTCGGCGGCCTGATAGGCCAGCACGCGCGTCAGCCCGCCGTCCGCTTCCGCGTATTGGATCGCGGCATCCGAACTGTTGGTGGCAAAGCGTGGTGTGCTCGCGATGCGGATCTCGCTGTTGTCCTCGACGAAGCGCCAGTCGAGCGCCGCGGTCATGGCGCCGAACTGGATCGTGTCGTGCGCGGGAATGTCCGCCGGCCGCCTCGGCTCGCCGCGCTGCTTGAGATAGCCCGGCGAGGCCACCACGATCCGCCGCATCTCGCCGACATGGCGCGCCACCAGCGTTGAATCGGGCAGATGGCCGATCCTGACGGCGAGATCGACGCCGTCCTCGACGAGGTTGATCACGCGGTCCGACAAACGGAGGTCGACGGCGACGTCGGGATACCGCTTCAGATAGGCGGTCACGATTTCGCTGACATGGAGCCGGCCAAACCCGACCGGCGCCGAGATGACGAGTTGCCCTTCCGGCCGGGTGCGCTCGCCCTCGACCGCCCCTTCCGCCTCCGCGACATCGGCCAAAATCCGCCGCGCCCGCTCCAGGTAACGGGCGCCGGCATCCGTCAGCGTCACCTGCCGCGTGGTCCGTTGCAATAATCGCGCGCCGAGGCGCTCCTCCAGCGCCGCGATCAGCCGCGTAACGCCTGATGGCGACAGGCCGAGCTTGCGAGCCGCAGGGGCAAAGCCGCGCAGGTCGGCCACCGCGACAAAGGCCTCCATGGCATCGAGCCGGTCCATGGCACTATTGCATATATGGCAACAGTGAAGTGTCAATTCCCATGATTGTTTAAGCTACGGAAACGCCCATTTTGCAAGCCGAAGGACGACCGTTTTGGCGCTCCGTGCGGAGGCTCAGATGCCTGACGTTCACACCTATTCCAGCGATGTAGCGTTCACGCCGGCCGTGAAGGCGATCCAGGCCCGCAAGGGCTCACGCGAGGCCTATGCCGGCGTCGAAGCGCGCGGCGGCTGGCGCACCGAAATCGACGAAAATCTCGCCGGCTTTCTGGCGGAGACCACGAGCTTCTATCTTGCAACTGCCTCGGCCGATGGCCAGCCCTACATCCAGCACCGCGGCGGGCCGAAGGGCTTTGTCAACATCATCGACAAGAACACGATCGCCTTTGCCGATTACAGCGGCAACCGGCAGTACATCACGCAAGGCAATCTCTCGGAGAATCCGAAGGCGCATATTTTCGTGATGGACTATGCGCATCGCCGGCGGGTGAAGATCTGGGGCGAGGCGCGCGTTGTCGAAGACGATCCGGCCTTGACGGAAGCGCTGATGCCGAGGGGTTACAAGGCGCGGCCCGAGCAGGTCATCTTGTTCCGGATCTCGGCGTGGGACACCAACTGCCCGCAACACATCCCGCAGAAGTTCGATGCCGCAGATGTCGCGCAGGCGCTGGCCGTGCGCGACGCCCGTATCGCCGAGCTCGAGCACGAGCTGGCAGCCCTGAAGGGCCAGCCCGCGCCGTAGTTAGGCGGCCTGCTGCACCGGCGACCAGGCGAATTCCGGGTAATACAACAGCATCATCCGGTCGACGTAGGCGGTGAGATTGTCGAACTGCTCGGTCCGCTGCCGCAGCACCGACTCGAAGAACGGCGTCAGGATTCCCGCGAGCATGCCGAACGCCGTCGCATCCAGGCCGCATGGCGTCTCCCCCATCAGGAACGGCTTGTCGCCAAGCTGGACCGACAGCGCAAACAGCGAGCGCATGGCAAGATCGATATCCTCATCGGGCGCGTGACGGCCGAGGCCGCTCAAGAGGTAGTTCTCGGCGACGCGAAACTGGGCGTCCTCGCGCATCTTCTCACGCAGATGCAGCGGCGCGCTGTCGAAGAAGTGCGAAGGGCCTTTGGCGAAATTGTCACCGTCGACCCAGCGCGCGCCGACCAGCGCCCAGTAGACATGATGCTCCATCATCCGCTCGAACGCCCAGGCCTGCGCGCGCGCCTGCAGGCTGAGCGGCGCATCGAAATCGAAGCCGTATTTGGCTTCCAGATGCGCGCGGATGAAGGTGGAATCGGCGATGGTCTCGGCGTCGTCGACGATGTAGGGGAGTTGCCCCTTCGGGGAGGACGGCGGTTTGGCCCTCTCCTTGCGATAGGCAAGGCCGGCCATCTTGAGCTGAACCTCGGTCTTGGTCACAAAGGGGCTGATCTCCGGCAGGCCGAAGCCCGCGCCGAAGCCGTAAAGCGTAATCATTGTCGGTCTCCCGATCTTCCCTGGAAACGTGGCCTCTGATCTAGCGGCCCCCTGCTGCCACCATGGTGTCAGCAGCAGCAGTGCCGGCCGTGGGCTTCGTCCGCGCGCGGGGTGCGGGCCTTGCGCACCCAAGAGACGAGCTGCCTGTGTGCAAAGGCGCACAATGCGGTGAGCGAGCGCCAAGCCAGCTCAAGCATCGCCCAGCGCAGATCCATGGTGACGGTGTGGATGGAAACCAGCTGTTCCAATGCAAATCCGCGGGCATTTATCAGGGGCTTGCTGCTTCCCAAGGGGCCGAATTCGCTGAAAATCGTCATGGACAAATTCCCTTCACTTGAGGTGTTGTCCCGATATACCGAACCCCTGCTGCCAACATGCTGTCAGCATCGGGCGAATGACCTTTAGAAAAGAGAACGAGCCATGCGACGGGCCGACCGTCTGTTCCAGATCATTCAGGTGCTCCGGCGTAGCCGCAAACCCCTGACGGCGGACGCGATTGCCGCTGAGCTGGAGACGTCGAAGCGAACCATCTACCGCGATATAACGACGCTGATCGAGCAGCGGGTGCCGATCCGCGGAGAGGCCGGCGTCGGCTACATCCTGGAAAAGGGATTCGACCTGCCGCCCTTGATGCTGACGCCTGACGAGATCGAGGCCTGCGTGCTCGGCGCGCAATGGGTGGTCGGCCATGCCGATCCCGCGCTGGCGCGCGCCGCGCAGGACCTGATGGCCAAGGTTGCCGAAACCGTACCGGAGCGCCTGCGGCCGTTCGTGCTGGAGCCCGCCAGTCGCGCCCGACGGGCCTGGAACCGGGAGCCCGACCGGATCGACATGGTGCGGACACGGGCGCAAATCCACGAGGGCAAGAAGATCACGCTGAACTATCGCGACGAGCATGGCCGCGACAGCCAGCGCACGATCTGGCCGATCGCAGTCGGCTATCACGAGGCGGTGCGGATCCTCGCGGCGTGGTGCGAACTGCGCAAGGATTTCCGCAGCTTCCGTACCGACCGCGTCGTCGATGCGGTCTATCATGACGAGAAGTATCCAGAGCGCCGCGACATCCTGCGCGCAAAATGGCGGCGCAGCCTGGTCTGGGAAGCGCCGAAAGATACCTGACGCGTGCGCTGGCCGTGGCCTTCATTTGGCGCTAAACGCTGAAACATGCATCGAATCGCCGCCGATAATGAAAGCCCCTGCCAGGCCTGCGGCGCCTGCTGCAGCTATTCGCAGAATTGGCCGCGATTCACCACCGAGGACGACGCGGCGCTCGACCTGATCCCGGAAAGATTCGTCAACGACAGACTGTCGGGAATGCGCTGCGACGGCGATCGCTGCTCGGCACTGTCAGGCAAGGTTGGCGAGGCGACGTCCTGCCTGATCTACGCGATACGGCCGGAAGTGTGCCGCACCTGCATGCCCGGCGATGCCGAATGCGCGATGGCCCGAAAACGGCATGGATTGCCGGTGCTTTCTGTCATCCCTGCGGACGCAGGGACCCATACCGCGTGATCTATTGATCGGGCGATCAGGCAGACGCCTTCTAAAACAACAAGTATTTGTGGTTATGGGTCCCTGCGTTCGCAGGGACGACAGCTGGGTTAAGCCGTCACCGCCTCCGCGAAGTCTTCATCATCAATCGCGTCGTCGATCGGCTTGAAGGTCGAGAGCGGCTTGGTCGAGAGGGTGATCGGCTTGCGGCCGTTATTGGCTGACGAGGAGGCGGAGCGTGCGGCGGGTTCGCGCGACAGCGCATAAAGCGTGGAGCCGACCCGGCCACCGAAATGCACCAGTTCGCGCTCGGTGCAGCTTGCGGCAACCGCTAGCGCCAGCGCATGGAGGTGGCTGCGGCGGTAGCAGAACAGCGCCAGCATGGCTCGGACGTCGGGCGAAACACTTTCCACCAGCAGCGACAGGCCGTGCGGATTGGCACGATACATCTCGCCAAGCAATTCGTCCCGGACCGGACAGAAATCATTCTCGAAGGCGTCGCGGCTTGAAAACATTGCGGTTCTCCCCTTTCCGGAAGATGCCGCGTAATTCTCTAATGAAGGGTTAACCACGCTCTTCAGTAGTGTTCCGGAGATCTTGCTAGTCACGGCTGAATCAGAATCGGCAAGTTGATTCGCGCGGCGGGATGCGCGCCGACTGATCGCAGAAGTCGATTGAAACAAGGAAACCGATGCCGCCGGCCGCGGGTCAGTTCGCCGCCATGTAAATCGCGAGGCCAAAGCCGGTGAGATGGTGCAGCGCCTGATCGACGCCGATCAGCGTCCAGAACCACGGATGCTCGTTCTCGAGCGTCACGCCGAACCGGGACGCGATGATGCCCTTGAGACGGTCGACCGTGATGTGGATGGCGAAATCGACAAAGGCGACGAACCAGAAACGCGGCGCAACGATCAGGATCAACACCAGCGACACCGCGAGATGCACGAGGCAGTGCGCGAGGAGCGGAAGCGCCCAGCCGGTCTTTTGATCCTTGCCGATCGCCATCCAGGAAGTCTGCAGCATGAAGTCGGCAATGACGTGCTTCACCGTGAGAAGCAGCATCCATCCTACCAGCGCACCTACCGGGATCGAGGACGACATCGAAGGAAACAACAAAGCTGACGCCCTTTGGCTGGGGACTGACGAGGTGGCGAAAAACCGGGGCCTAGGCTGTCAGCGCAATGTTCTTTTCAAACCCGGACTATTCGAACGTTGCATTATTTATGACATCTCCCGCGCCGGAATGCACCTCTTGGTAGTCTGAAAATCGCACGGTGTGGCGGAACTGCGATACTGCGGCAACCACGCGCGGTCGGCCCCAGGGTAAGGTTACCGGCGGGCGCGGTTTGCAATCCCATGGTACGGGGCTATCATTGGCCCCGCGGGAAAATTATCGTTCTTTTCTAGGTATTTACGAATTCATTCGGACGGCCTGCGGCGCCCGTTCGGCGACGACCACGTCCCTCACCGCCGGTTACGAGCCATGAGTGCTGAAGCCCCCACGCCGCATCCGAAAATGCCGCGTCGCCGCCTCCGATCCGTCAAAAGCAACCGGACCCAGATCCTGCTGTTTTCCATCCTGACACTGGTGCTCACCGCCGCCGTGGTGTGGGGCGGCCGGACCTGGCTGCGCAATTCCGAGACGCTGGTGTTTGCCGTGGGCGACGAGAGCGGTCCCGAGGCGCGCTTTGCGGCCCGGCTGGCGGCGGTGCTGAAGAATAATTCCTCGCGGCTGCGGCTGAAGATCGTGGCCAATGGCGACAATGCAAAGGCATTGTCGCAATTCGACCGCAAGGAAGCCAATCTTGCCATCTTGCGGACCGACGCCCGCATCCCGCCGCGCGCCCGGTCGATTGCGATACTCGAACACGACCTGCTTCTCTTGATCAGCCCGAACGGCAAGAAGATCAAATCGACCGCCGAGCTGAAGAAAAAGAAAATCGCAGTTATTGCGGGCAACGAGAGCGGCGCTGCGCTGGTGCGCAATATTCTTGAACTGTCCGACAATCCGGAGGCGGCAGCGCGGGTCCAGATGGCGCCGCCGCTTTCGTCCTTCGACCAGTTGTTCGCGGCGGGCATCGGCGCCGTGATCAAGATCGCGCATGCCTCGCAGATCGTGAAGGACAAGAGCTACGAGCAATACGCCCGGCGTGGCGGCTTCACGCTGAATGCGATCGACTCGGCAAAAGCGATCGCCAGAAAATATCCGGCGATCTCGGAGGAGACGGTGGCCACGGGAATGCTGTCCGCCTCGCCCGCCATCCCTGCGGAAGACGTCGATACGATCGGACTCGAGTGGCTGCTGGTCGCGCAATCCCGGCTTTCGACCACGACCGTGGGCGACCTCGCGCGGATCATCTACGAAAACAAGGCCGAACTCGCGCTGCCCGATGGCTTCGCTTCCAAGATCGAGCCCGCGGCGACCGACAAGGACGCCTTCATCGTCGCGCATCCGGGAGCAGCCGAATACATCAACGATGAAACCAAATCCTTCGTCGAGCGCTACAGTGATTTGATGTATTTCGCGCTGGCCGCGCTCAGCATCATCGGCTCGATCTTTGCCGCCATCTACGCCAAGGTCACCCGGGTCGCGCCGGAAAAGGCGAGCCAGCTCGCCACCGCCATTCTCGATATCGGCGAGCGCATGGAATATGCCACCTCGCTCGATGCGCTCGACGAGCTACAGGACGAGCTGGAACGCGTGCTGCGCCGCGTTGTGATCGGGTTGCGCGACGGCACTATCAGTAGCGACGGGCTCGACACCTTCAAGCTCGGCTATGAATTCGTGCGCGACGAGATCACCCTGCGCCGCGAACATCTCAAGCGCCACGTGGCGCAGGATCATGCGCAGGACGACAAGGTCGTGGTGGTGAAGACCGCGCAGAGCGCGTAGTCCAGTTATTCGATCCCGCCGTGGGGTGCGCAAAGCGAAGCGTGCCCACCATCAAGACCACCGGCGTAGATATATGGTGGGCCACGGCGCAATGCGCCTTTGCCAACCGTACATTCTCAGCTCGACGACACCCCCACATACGCGCCGGCAGTCGCCCGCGCGCGAATTTCGGCGATCTTGCGCTTGAGCGCCGACTGGCGCGGATCAGGCATCGCGGCGGCGCGCGCTTCGGCTACCGCGCCGGCAAGATCCGACAGCGCTAGCACGCCGTCGAAGGTTGGCTTGGCAAGCCCGTCGATGATCGCGTGCCAGTCCGCCATGCCCTGCCGATAGACCTCGCCATATCCCACGATCATGGTCGCGGTATGGATCATCGCCGGCGCCGCCTGCGGCTGCTTGGTCAGGGCGCGGTCGATCATGTGCAGCCAGCGCTCGACCCAGACCCGCTCCTTGGCATAGCGCACCGAAAGCAGCCGCCATCGCCGCAGCCCCGCTTCTATCTTGAGGCGGCGAATGCCGAAGCGGCTTTTCGTGCTGAAGCGGATGGAGACGCGTTTGTCCTTCAAGCCCACCCATTCCAGCGCATCGAGAATGTATTCGGCGATCACCGCCGGCAGCACGCCGATCAATTCGTCAAGGCTGAATTTCCTGACGTCGACGGAGCCGGCGGATCCAGGGGGGCGGTCGGCCAGTTCGGCAAGCTTGAGTTGGGCGATCCGGATCGGGTCCTCATAGCTCATGCGCACCGCCATCAGGCGTGCAATTTCGGCAAGCATCTCGTCGTTGACGCCTTGCTTGCCGACGAACCGCCGCAGGCGATCGACATAGAGCCGCGCGTAGCTCGGGCCCTGATAATCGATCAGAAGATGGATGGCCTCGCTCGCCAGCGCCATCACCGGCTCCGGCAAACCTTCCGGCAGAAACGGCGGCTCGTCGTCATCGTCCCCGATGAAATCGGCGAACAGGTAACGTAGCGACGATACTATACCGCGGTCAGACACCCCTTGTCGCTCCGGCTCCTAGGCGGGCTTCGGTTCGGCGGCGCTGGCTGCCATCTGCTGCGCCAGCCGCTTTTCCACCGCCTCGAGGTTCTGGAACAGGCGCGCACTGGCCAGGCGGAGGAAGTAGAAACCGAAGGCAGGGTTCTGCACGTAAAGCTCCTCGACCTTGGTGTAGCTGACGCTCAGGATGAGGCCGGCTTCGACGCACTCCAGCGTCTGCGTTCGCGTATTTGACGGCGACAGCATGCCGAGCTCGCCGACGATCGCGCCGACCGGCAGCACGATGCCCGATTCCACCAGCTTGAACTTGCCGCTGACGATATAGAGCATGTCCTCGGCCTTCTCGTCCTTGTAGAACAGGATCTCGCCGGCCGCGCAATTGCGCTCGGTCATGAACGGCTTCAGCCATTCCATCGAGAGATCACTGTTGACGGATTTCTTCACGTCGCGCACCAGCTGCAGCATCTGGTGCAGGCGATAGGAATTGACCAGCAGCATGGCGACCTGCACCACGATGACCAGGTAATTGCGGGTCGGGATCGCCGTCAGGATAAGGACCACGTTTGCGAGAATACCGAAGACCCGCAACGGGATCATGGTCTTCATCGTGGTGGTAGCGATCACGAAGATGGACGCGAACAGCGCGCCTGCGGTTCCTGCGTGTTGTGCCAGATGAGACGTATCCATTGGAGGCAACCAAATTCTTTAGGGTGAATTATTCGCGATTCTGTTGCGGTGCCGCTATCGTAATGCCCGCAGGGCCCTTTTGGTATACGAGGAAAGGGCGACGTTTTGTCGGGATTCTCACTATTCCGGGTAAAATTAGCTTCCTACCCCGCCATTGGTGCTACCTGGACGGCCAGTGCCGGGCACAATCGCCACGTGGCCATCGTTGACGGCCTCCACGTAGACAGGCACTTTGCCGGCATTTGTCACGCCGCGGCTTGACCGTTTGATCGGCTTTTCGCATCCACTGAGCAAAAGCATCTCGATCCGGGCGAGACTATCGATGCCAGGGCCAAGCGGCGCTGCCAGAGAACAATAGCTCAAACAAGCAAGAAGATTGGAGACCAGCATGCGGGAAGCAGCCGAGGCGGCGAGCGCGCCCATTCTCGAAATCAGCGGCCCGCGCGCCACCATCCGCCTCAACCGGCCAAAGCACCTGAACCGGTTGCAGAGCGAGGATCTCGGCGAGCTCCTAAAACTGTTCGACCGGATCGAGAGCGATGGCGCGATCCGCGTGCTGGTGCTGACCGGCACCGGCCGCGCTTTTAGCGCGGGCTATGATCTCAATTCGGTGGCGGACCGCGCCATCAGCGAGAAGGAGCAGCAGAGTGCGGGATCCGCCTTCGAGGTCGTCGTCAACCGGCTGGAGGATCTCGGCGTGCCCACCATTTGCCGGCTCAATGGTGGCGTCTATGGCGGCGCGACCGATCTGGCGCTGGCCTGCGACTTCCGCATCGGAATAGACACTGCGGAAATGTTCATGCCGGCAGCGCGGCTCGGCCTGCACTATTACCCGAGCGGAATTAAACGCTACGTCTCGCGGCTCGGCGTCGACAATGCCAAGATGCTGTTCCTGACCGCCGAGAAGATCACTGCAGCGGAAATGCTGCGGATCGGCTATCTCACGGCGATGGTGCCGGTGGAAGCGCTGGATGCCGAAGTGGATCGCCTCGCCAACATCCTCGCCGGCAACGCGCCGCTTGCGATGCGCGGCATGAAGCGCGCCATCAACGAAATTGCGCGCGGCAAGTTTGACGAGGAAGCCGCCGACCGCCGCCATCGCGAAAGCATGCGCAGCGCCGAGATCAAGGAAGGCATCAACGCGTTCGCCGAGAAGCGTCCGCCGCGGTTTTAGAACGCACCGGCGCGAAGTTGACCCGACGCATCCCTCTATCCGTCATCCTGAGGAGGCCGCAACGCGGCGGTCTCGAAGGATGAGCGGCCCGGTCGGTGGCCGTTCATCCTTCGAGCCGCGCTTCGCGCTCCTCAGGATGACGGAGATACACGAACAATCCAGCCGACAGCCCACGAAACACTCGTGAAACACGATTCTCCCCTTCCCGCATGAACGCGAATTGCGGTCGGTCCGACTGATGGGCAGGGACGCAACAATGGCCTCGTGCCTCGTAACTGGAGAATTAACGATGTTTCGCAGGATTGCCCTCGGACTGATCGCCGCCACCTCGCTCACCCTTGCCGCTGCGTCGCCCGCTTCCGCTGGTGGCTTTTATCACGGCCATCATTGGGGCTATGGCTGGGGTCCCACCATCGGCGCCGGCTTTGGCGGCGTCTATGTCGACACTGGTCTGAACGGTTGTCTGCAGCAGCGCTGGGTCGAAACCCGCCGCGGCATGCGCCTGCGCACCGTGAACGTCTGCGCCTACTGATCGATGGTTTCTGCAATCAAGATCCCGGTCGCGACAAGCGGCCGGGATTTTTTCCCGCTGGAATCGCGCCTTGTCCGGCCGATTTGACCATTGCCTGCACCCGCCATATGGTAGCGCATGCGGTGCAAGCCGCTCCCGGGCCCGCGGGAAGGGTTGAACCCACTTGCAGCTTTCGAGCGACATCTAGAGCCTTTGTGCAGCCGGTATTGCGGGCCGTCGGCGGTGTCATGCACGGAGGTGTCTGATGGACCGGTCGCCCGATCGATTGAATCTCGATCATCTGAAGAAACAGGCCAAGGAATTGATCCGCCTCTATCGCGACAGCGATGCGGCGGCGATGGCGCGATTTCGCGCTGCGCTGCCGGCCGCGGCGGGCCAAAGCGATGAGGCTATTTCCTCGCTGCAACTTCGCCTGCACGACGCGCAATCCTGCATCGCGCGCGAACACGGCTTTGCCTCATGGCCTGACCTGAAGCGTTACGTCGAAGTGCAGATGGCGGCGCGGAGCGAACGCTCGGCCCGCGTCCTGCACTGGGCCAAGCTCCTTTATTCCGGCGATGTCAGCGGCACGGTCAACCGCGCCAATCCGCGCGTTGCGTTGCGGATGCTCGCTGAGGATGGCGGACTCGTCGCTGATGATCCCTACCTTGCCTGCGCGATTGGCGACGAAAGCGCGTTGCGGAAGGCGACGCAGGCCGATCCGTCCTGGCTCAACCGGCCCGGCGGCCCACTGCAATTGCCGCCGCTGTTTGCGGTCGTGCATTCGAGCCTGCTGCAGATAGAGGAGTTTCGCGAGCGCCTGCATCGCTGCACGCAATGGCTGATCGCTGATGGCGCCGACGTCAACCAGTACATTTTCAGCCGCTGGCCGCCGGGATCGCTCGAGAAGCCGGACCAGCGCTATCCGCTCTCGACGCTCTATGGCGCGGCCGGCAGCAACCATGATCCGGTGCTGACGAGACTGTTGCTTGAAGCTGGCGCGGATCCCAATGACGGCGAATCGCTCTACCACTCCCTGGAGAGTCCAGTGTGCACGCGCCTGCTGCTGGAGCACGGCGCGCGCATCGCCGGGAGCAATGCGATCTACCGCGCGATCGATCTCGATGACGACAGCGTGCTGAGACTGCTGCTACAGCACGGCGGCGAGCCCAATGAGCCGGCGGGCAATGCGCCGCTCACCGATTGGGGCTCGCCGCTGGCATGGGCCATCTACCGCCGGCGGCCCCGTCACGTGGAGGCCTTGCTGGAAGCGGGCGCGGACACATCACGGCAAACTCCCCTGGGCGTCAGCCCGTATCGGCTGGCGCTGCAATTCGGGCTCTCCGACACTGCGGCGCTGCTGCGAACGCAAAGCGACGCGCCAGGTATTTCCGATGAGGAACGCTTTGTCGCGGCCTGTGCGCGCGGCGACGAGACCGAGGCACGCGCGCTTCAAGCCCGGCGGCCCGATTTGCCCGCCTCGCTTTCACCGGCGCAGTTGCGCCTGTTGCCTGACATGGCCGCGGCGGGCGCGGACGATGCCGTCAGGCTGATGGTCAGGCTGGGCTGGCCGGTCGCCGTGCGCGGCGGCGACTGGGATGCGTCCGCGCTCAATCTTGCGGTATTCCGCGGCAATGCCGGCCTGACGCGTTTTCTGCTCGAACATGGCGCCAAATGGACCGAGCAGCACGGCCATGGCGACAATGCCTGCGGCACGCTCGGATGGGCCTCATGCAACGAACCGGTCGAAGGCGGCGACTGGGTCGGCTGCGCTCGGGCCCTGCGCGATCACGGCATGCCGGGCGCAACGGCGATTCCCGATGATCCGGAATGCGTGTCGATTGCGGGAGTCAAAAAGCGGTTCTCCGACGAAGTGACCGAGGAACTGCTGTCGAGACACGCATGAAGCGCTCCGCCGCTGCGGCGGTCATTTCTCCTCCAAGATCCTTCGAAACGGCGGGCGGTAACCTGGCGATGGGTAATCCAGAGCCGAAATAGTACCTATCTACTAGTTACTTAGAAAAAAGGAACCAGATTTCCGTGCCGGCGTTGGTATGGCAACCCAGCAATTCCACGATTTCAACCAGCACAGGGGACCACCAATGGACCAGGTGGCGAGCGATGACGCACGCGATAATGACCCATGGGAACCTCTCGCTTCCGCACTACGTGGCGGACTGATCATTGCCGACGCCAGGGGTCAGATCGTCTGGATAGACGACGATACGCGCCGCCGCGTGAATGGCGGCCTGCAGAATCTTGAGCTTCCAATTCGCAAGTCCGGCGCGACCACGATCGATTGCTTCGTAACGTCCGTTGATTTGACGGTTAACGGCGAGCAATCAACAGTTTGCGTCATTCAGGAAGTCAGGGATTCCGGCCGCGACCTCATCACCGCCATCGAGTCGGTCCTGACCGATACTTCCTCCTTTACGCGCAACATGATCGACAAGCTCAAAAGTCTGCGCCCGGTTGCGCACCCGCTCCCCCTTTCCACCGACATAGAGCTGTTGACCGATCGCGAGCGAGAGGTCCTCGGGCTGATATGCGAGGGCAAGAGCGACATCGACATGAGCAAACAGCTCCGGCTTTCGCAGAATACGGTACGAAATCACGTTGCATCTCTGTATCGCAAAATTGGCGTCAATCGTCGCAGCGCTGCGATCATCTGGGCTCGCGAACGCGGTATTACTACCGAGGTTGCCTTGGGCGGCAGCAGGCACAAGCGAGTCCCGCCTGAACTTCGGCGAAGGTGACCGCCTACTAGTAGGGTTGGTATTTCTCTCTCTCTTGCGCTGGCGTGGCGTCTATTGTTCGCTTTGCCGACTCATCACGCTAACCGATCAGGCTTCCGTATCCCGAGCTGCCGCGGAGTGATGTTGCCCTCCGTAGCATCGCGCGACGGGTCTACTACAAAGGCGAAGCCTCCGTGGCCGAACTCGTGCTCCGACTGTATATCGCCGGAAATTCTGCCGGCTCTCGTCGAGCAGAGCAAAATCTTCATGACCTGAGAACTTTGCTCAATGAGGCATGGCACATCGAGATCATCGATGTGATGCGTAGACCCGAGCTGGCCGAGCAGGCCCGCATCATTGCCACGCCTACTCTCTCCTACGAGCATTCGGGCAGGCCCAGACGTATCGTCGGCGATCTCAGCGACAAAAAGCGGATTCTTGAATTTCTTGGAATCGAGACAGGAGACGATCCATGACCGCACAGGATGATGTCGATCTGACCGGTGTTCTGGAGCGCGTCAAGACCGGCGTTGCGGCCTTCGACGACCTAGTTATGGGCGGCCTTCCGCGTGCACGAACCACTGTTGTCAGCGGCACACCCGGAAGCGGAAAGACCGTGTTCGCAACGCAGTTTCTCGCCCACGGAATCACGACATTTGGGGAGAATGGCGTGCTCGTAACATTTGAGGAACCGCCGGCTGACATCGAGGCCAATATGCGCGGATTCGGCTGGGATCTTGCGAAGTGGCGCAAGGAGGGCCGGCTAGCCTTCGTGGATGCAAGCCCACCGGCCACCGATGAACTCGTGATCGGCGACTTCGATCTCGCCGGTTTGCTTTCGCGAATTGAGCACGCGGTAAAGAATGCCAACGCCAAACGCGTCGTCCTGGATTCGTTGACGCAACTGTTCGACCATTTCATAGGGGATCCCAAGATCCTGCGCCGCGAGCTGTTTCACATCAGCACCGCCCTGAAAAAATCCGGCCTCACGGTGCTGATGACCGCAGAGCGTAACAGCGAATATGGCGAGATTACCCGTCACAGACTGGAAGAATTCGTTGCCGACAACGTGGTGATATTGCGCAACGTCCTGCATTACGAGAAGCGCCGCCGTACGATAGAGGTTCTCAAAATGCGGGGAAGCCATCACGCCGAAGGCGAAGCACCATTCACGCTGCTCGCGAGCCAGGGCGTAGTAGCCGTCCCGCTGTCCTCGCTTCGCTTGGAGCAGCAGTCGAGCACCGTACGGGTGACCAGCGGCAATCCGGCAATTGACGAGATGTGCGGGGGTGGATTTTTCCGCGACAGCGTGACGCTGGTCAGTGGCGCCACCGGCACCGGCAAAACCCTGCTGGTGACGAATTTCCTCGCCGGCGGGGTGACTGCCGGAGAAAGGGCCATCCTGTTCGGGTACGAAGAGAGCAAAGGCCAACTGTTCCGCAATGCCAGCGGCTGGGGCACCGATTTCGCCCGGATGGAAGCCGACGGGAAGCTTAAGGTCATCTGTCTCTATCCAGAAGCGCAGGGGTTGCCGGATCATCTGCTGACGATCCAGAGCCTCGTTGACGAATTCAAACCGAACCGCATTGCCGTGGACAGTCTGTCGGCACTTGAGCGCATCGCACCGGACACCGGCTTCCGCGAGTTCTTGATAAGCCTGACGTCCTTCATCAAAAAGCGGGAGATAGCCGGGCTTTGCACCGCGACCAGCAAATCCCTGATTGGCGGCGAGAGCGTCAGCGAGCAGCATATTTCAACGCTGACGGATTCGATCATTTTGCTGCGCTACATTCAGGAGGAGGAAGTAATGAACCGTGGCCTTATGGTCCTGAAGATGCGCGGCAGCGAGCACGCCAAGGAAATTCGCCGGTTTGCGATCGATGGCAGTGGCATGCACCTCGGCGATCCATTCAAGAGAGCGCCGAATGTATTCAAGACATAGCGACCTGCAGGACGGTGCGAGAGACTCCGCCGGGCGCGTTGAGATCGGCACGAGCATGACGGATACTGCAAACCGACCGAACATCGATCACGGGGAAATCAGGTTTCTCATCGAGAAGAACGCTGATGGAATTATTGTGGTTGACGAAATGGGAATCGTCCTGTTCGCGAATCCTGCCGCCGAGCAAATATTTGGCAGGTCTTCCGACTCGCTAATCGGCTCTCCTATCGGCATTCCCTTTGTCGCCGGTGAGATGACGGAAATTGCCATTCACAGGCCTGGCGGCGATCAAATCGACGCGGAAATCCGCATCGTCGAGACGGTCTGGGATCATCGGCCCGCACGTCTCGCAAGCCTTCGCGACATTTCGGGCCGGAGGGCGATGGAGGAGCGGCTAAGGCATTCAGCCAAGATGGAGGCAGTAGGCAGATTAACTGCGGGTATCGCGCACGACTTCAACAATCACCTCACGGTGGTGCTCGGCAATCTAGAAAGCGCTATGCGACGTTCGAGGAGCGCCGATCCTTTGCTGAAGCGGGCGCTCGAAAACGCCACGCGCGGCGCACAGCAGGCCGCCGTGCTGACCGAACGACTACTCGCGTTTGCCCGGCGGAAGCCGCTTGAGCCCCGGCTGATCAGTCCTGAAGACCTCCTTTCAAGGATGTCGGATCTGCTTCAACGTACCCTCGGAGAAAAGATCGAAGTTCAAGCTAGAATCGCCGCGGGCCTTTGGGGAATAGAAGTCGACGCGACCGAGCTGGAAGCCGCCATTCTAAATCTCGCGGTCAACGCGCGAGATGCAATGCCCTGCGGCGGCAAGCTGATTCTGGAAGCGATCAATGTTGAGACGGCGGCTCCGGATCGTTCTGTCGCCGATAGTGAGATCGCGGATGGACCTCATGTGCTCATTTCCGTCGCCGATTCCGGGATGGGTATGACGCCCGAGGTTCTCAATCACGTATTCGAGCCGTTCTTCACGACCAAGACCGACGGGCGTGGAACCGGCCTTGGTCTCAGTCAGGTCTATGGCTTCGTGAGGCAGAGTGGCGGCTTTGTCAGCGTTCTCAGCCGGCCAAATATTGGCACTACGGTCAAAATCTTCCTGCCGGCGGCCGCCTCATCCCGGTCACCGTCATGTCACATTGAACCAGCCGAACAGGAGACGCCGCGGCAGCTTCCCGCCGCCCGGCCGGGCGAGACGATCCTTGTTGTGGAAGACGCGGCCGACGTACGCAATTACACCGTGAGCAGCCTACGCGAACTTGGCTATCTCGTACACGAAGCTGCCGATGCAGTCTCGGCGCTCGGCATTCTTGAACGAGAGCCCGGTATTGCTTTGTTGTTGACCGATCTCGGACTGCCAGGCGAAATGGACGGAAAGACCCTCGGTGACCGAGCTCAGTCAAGTCATCCGTCGTTGCGAGTTCTCATCACAACAGCGTACGCCGCAGCTGCTCTCGTCCATGAAGGTCGGCTTGACCCGGGTATCGAGTTGCTCAACAAGCCCTTTTCATTTTCTGCGCTTGCGGTGCGGGTACGCGAGCTTCTGGATACCGGTCTCGATGATGAGCACATGGGCTCCCGCATTCTCGTCGTCGAGGATGAACCCCTACTGCATGCGTTTGTCACAGACATGCTTGCAGAATGGGGACTTTTGGCCGAGGTCGCCGGCAATTTCAGGGAAGCCGTGACAAAAATTCGAACCGATGCGGATGGGCTGGTTGGAGCGATCGTCGACCTCGGTCTACCGGATAGACCTGGCCATGAATTGGTCGCCGAGATCAGGAGTTTGTACCCGGACATGCCGATCATATTGGCAACGGGCTATGCCGACACGAGCATCCGAGCTCGTTTCGCAAATGTGGGGCGCCTGCGGATTCTCCCAAAACCGTTCAACGCAGTTGACCTGATCGCCGCATTGCAGGACCTTGGCGTTCACGCGAGCCGTGCCGAGTGATCGAACTTCTCTATTCTTCGATGAACGTCACGGTATCGGCGACGCTCGCCCGCGAGGTGCGGTAGCTGTTGACCTTGTGGGCGTGGTCGGCATAGCCGAACGAAATGCCGCAGACGACGCGGCGGTCGTCCGGCAGCCTGAAGTGACGCCGGATCAGCCCGGAATGCCGGGCGAGTGCGGCCTGCGGGATCGTGCCGAGGCCGAGCGCCTGCGCCGCCAGCATGAAATTGGAGACATAGGCGCCGCAGTCGACCGCGCCATAGACGCCGAGCGGCTCGTCGGTGTGGATGATGGCGACATGCGGCGCGCCGAAGAAATTGTAATTCTCCAGCGCCTGCTTGGCGTAGGCCGCCTTGTCGCCGCGCGCGATGCCGAGCGTGTTGTAGAGCTGAAAGCCGCTCTCGCGGCGGCGTTCGAGATAGACGCCGAGATATTCGCGCGGCGGCGTGAAGTCATGATCGTCCTTGGCACCGGAGGCGGCCTCGGCATAGATCGCCTTGCGAAAGCTCTCCTTGGCCTCGCCGCTCGCGATTAGTACCTGCCATGGCTGGCTGTTGCACCATGACGCCGTGCGTTGCGCGACTTTCAGGACATGCTCGATGGTTTCACGCGGCACTTCCCGCGGCAGGAAGGCGCGCACGGAATAGCGCTCGTTCAGGAGCTCTTCGAGCACGCCGATGCGGTCTTGTTGATTCACGGTGACGTCCATGGACTTTCCTGCTGCCTGCGTAGGGTGGGTTAGCCGAAGACGTAACCCACCGCTTCCGTCGCATCGGTGTGGGAGCATGGTGGGTTACCCTTCGCTAACCCACCCTACGATCCTTATTCAGCGCCCTTTGGTCGGGATTTTGTTGAACGGCACGTCCTTGTCGACCCTGATGTCGCCGGGCAGGCCCAGCACGCGCTCGGCGATGATGTTGCGCAGGATTTCATCCGTGCCTCCGGCGATGCGCATCGAGGGCGAGGACAGCAGCATCTGCTGGAACTGGCCGCGCGCCAGCTCTTCATCGGCGCCGGCGAGCGCGCCCGCCGCGCCCTGCAGATCCATCGCATAGGTCGCGATGTCCTGTAGCATCATGCCGGACACCAGCTTGCCAATGGAATTCTCCGGGCCCGGCCGCTCGCCCTTCGACAGCGAAGAGATGGCGCGGTAGCTGGTATATTTCAGCCCGCTCGCCTTCACCGCCCAGCTCGCGAGCTTGGAGCGCGTCGCGGGATCATCGATCGCAAGCCCGTCGTCGGTCATCAGATTGGAGCAGAACTCGAACATTTCGGGGAAGCCGGTGGCGAGCCGCGAGCCGATCGACATGCGCTCGTTCATCAGCGTGGTGAGCGAGACATTCCAGCCGTCACCTACCGCACCTAGCCGCTGGCTGTCGGGGATCACGACGTCGGTGAAATAGACCTCGTTGAACTCCTGCATGCCGTTGGCCTGCTTGATCGGCCGCACTTCGACACCCTTGCTCTTCATGTCCAGGAAGAACATCGTCAGCCCCTTGTGCTTGGGCACGTTGGGGTCGGTGCGGGTGATCAGGAGGCCGTAGTCGGAGTAGTGCGCGCCGGAAGTCCAGATCTTTTGGCCGTTGACGATCCAGTTGTCGCCCTTCTTCTCCGCCCGCGTGCGCAGGCCGGCCACGTCGGAGCCGCCGGCCGGCTCGGAGAACAGCTGACACCAGATATGTTCGCCGGAAGCGAGCTTCGGCAGATAGTGGCGCTTGTGCTCCTCGCTGCCGAACGCCATCACGGTCGGGCCGCACATGCCCTCGCCGATCTGGAACGGCTGCGTCAGCTTGCCGTAGACGCCCTCTTCCTGCTGCCAGATCACCTTCTCGATCGGGCTGGCGCCGCGGCCGCCATATTCCTTCGGCCAGTGCAGGCAGGCCCAGCCGCTCTCGGCCTTCTTCTTCTGCCAGGCCTTGCCGACGTCGACGATGTCTTCCTTTTCCAGCCGGATGCGGCCGAGCGAGGATTTGGATAGCTCCGCCTCATATTGCTTCGGTGCGTTGGCATCGATCCATTTGCGGGCAGTAGCGCGGAATTCCGCTTCCTGCGGGGTATCGTCGAAGTTCATGGCGGACCTCTTTTTCTTGCGTAGGTGGGTTAGCCGAAGGCGTAACCCACCGGTTCTATCGATTGTCGTGCTTGCAATGGTGGGTTACGCGTCGCTAACCCACCCTACGAATTCTCTTAACCCCTTCCCTTGGTCGGGATCTGGTTGAACGGCACGTCCTTGTCGACCCTGATGTCACCAGGCAAACCAAGCACGCGCTCGGCGATGATGTTGCGCATGATCTCATCAGTGCCGCCCTCGACGCGGGTACCGGGCGCACGCAGCAGCATCGCCTGGAATTTGCCGGCGACCTCGGCATCCTCAGGCCCGCTCAGCACGCCGGCGGCGCCCTGCAGGTCCAGCGCATACATCGCGACTTCCTGGACCATCGATCCCGCGACCAATTTGCCGATGGAGTTTTCCGGTCCGGGACGCTCGCCCTTCGACAGCGCAGAGATCGCGCGCATGCTGGTGTATCTCAACCCGCTCGCCTTCACCGCGTAGTTCGCCAGCCTTGAACGAACGTTGCGGTCCTCGATTGCGGGGCCGTCCTCCAGCATCAGGCTGTTGCAGAACTCGAACAGTTCGGGGAAACCAGTTGCAACGCCGGCGCCGATCGACATGCGCTCGTTCATCAGCGTGGTCAGCGAGACGTTCCAGCCGTCGTTGACTGCGCCGAGACGCTGCGAGTCCGGGATCTTGACGTCGGTGAAGTAGACCTCGTTGAAGTCAGACTGGCCGCTCGCCTGCTTGATCGGCCGCACCTCGACGCCCGGGCTCTTCATGTCCAGGAAGAACATGGTGAGGCCCTTGTGCTTCGGCACGGTCGGATCGGTGCGCGTGAGGAGAATGCCGTAATCGGAATAGTGCGCGCCCGAGGTCCAGATCTTCTGGCCGTTGATGATCCAGTCGTCGCCGCGTCTTTCGGCGCGGGTGCGGAGGCCCGCGACGTCGGAGCCGCCGGCCGGCTCTGAGAATAACTGGCACCAGATCTTTTCGCCGGAGGCCAGCGGCGGCAGGTATTTCCGCTTCTGCTCCTCGCCGGCGAACGCCATCATGGTCGGCCCGCACATGCCGTGGCCGATGATGAACATGGCGGAAAGCTTGCCGAACGGGCCCTCCTCCTGCTGCCAGATCACGCGCTCGATCGGCGACGCGCCGCGGCCGCCATATTCCTTCGGCCAGTGCAGGCAGGCCCAGCCGGCATCGGCCTTCTTCTTCTGCCAGGCCTTGGCGACCTCGAGAATGTTGGCGCCCTTCAGCACGGTGCGGCCGAGCGAGGATTTGCGCAGCTCTTCCTCATACTGCTTCGGCGCGTTGGCTTGTATCCACGCCCTGGCTTCAGCGCGGAACGCGGCTTCCTGCGGGGTGTCGTCGAAGTTCATGGTCTCAATCCTCGATCGCGTTTCCGGCTTCGTAGGATGGGTGGAGCGCAGCGATACCCATCTCCTTCTTGGCCGGTGTGATGATGGGTTTCGCTTCGCTCTACCCATCCTACGGTTCTCACAAGCTTACGCCGCGTTCTTCCTGCGCATGCGGTCGATCAGCTGGTCTTCCCAATACGATAGGCTGCCGAGCGTCAGCGCGGTCGCGTTGGCGCGGCGGTAATACATGTGGCAGTCGAACTCCCAGGTGAAACCCATGCCGCCGTGGACCTGGATATTGTTCTTGGAGCAGTGCTGGAACGCCTGCGTCGCGCTGATGCGTGCGGCAGCGGCGGCTTCCGGCAATTCCGCGGCGTTGGTCGAGAGCGCCCAGGCGCCGTAATAGCAATTCGAGCGCGCCAGCGTTGCCGAGACATACATGTCGGCCAGCATGTGCTTGACCGCCTGGAAGGAGCCGATCGGCCGGCCGAACGCGATACGGTCAAGCGCATAGTCGCGGCCCATCTCCAACGCGCGATCGGAGCCGCCGACCTGTTCGAACGCCAGCAACACCGCGGCGCGGTCGAGCACCTGGGTCAAAATGCTCCAGCCTTCGCCGGTAGCTCCAAGCGGCTCCGCCTTGGCGTTCTTGAAGGTCAGTTCGGCCTGCCCGCGCGTCGGATCGATGTTGGTCAACGGCTTGGCTTCGACGCCGCCGGCCTTCAGGTCGACGAGAAACAGCGAAATGTCAGCGTCGCGCCCGGTCGAACCGGTGCGCGCTGCAACGACGGCAAAATCGGCGATCGCGCCATCCGGCACCGGCTTCTTCACGCCGGAGAGCGTGCCGCCTGAGGCCTGCAGCTTGATCGCCTTCGGCGACGGATTGCCCTTGCCTTCGAACAGCGCCAGCGTGCCGATCGCCTCGCCCGATGCGATCTTCGGCAGCCATTTCCGCTTCTGCGCGTCGGAGCCTGCAAGCAGCAGCGCTTCGGCGGCGAGATAGACGGTGGAGGAGAACGGCACCGGCGCATTGGCGCGGCCCATTTCCTCCGCGATCACGCAGAGTTCGAGATGGCCGGCACCCGCACCGCCGAATTCCTCGGGAATCGCAACGCCAAGGAAGCCCATTTCGGCGAGCCCCTTCCACAGCTCCTTGTCGTACGGCGCCTTGCCGTCGAGCACCTCCCGCACGGCCTTCGACGGACATTTCTCGGCGAGAAACTTCCTCGCCTCGTCGCGCATCTGTTTTTGTTCGTCGGAGAAATCGAAGTTCATGGCGTGTTACTCGCGTTGGTGATGGCTCTGTAGGATGGGTGGAGCGAAGTGATACCCATCAATAACTGGTTTCGGATGATGGGTTTCGCTTCGCTCTACCCATCCTACGTTCTGTTGTCATTCCGGGGCGATGCGAGGCATCGAACCCGGAATCTCGAGATTCCGGGTCTGGTCCTTCGGACCATCCCGGAATGGCGAGTGGAGAGAGCGTCGTTCTCATTGCAGCACAATCACGTCCTCTCCCGGCTTGTCGGCGTAGAGCTTCTCGACCAGCGCCGCGCGGCGTTCGAGGCCGGCGCGCTGGTTGATGTAGCCCTTGTCGGTGAGTTCGTTGCCATCGATCGAGGGCGGCTCGACCATCAGCATGGCTCGCGCGATGCGCATGCTGCTGCCGGTGGCGGAGGCGTTGTGCGCTTCCAGCCCTTGCCTGAAGCGGGCGATCACCTCCGGATGCCGGATGACATCTTCAAACGTCGCATCGGGATTGCCAATGATCTGCCGGCAGGCGTGCAGATTTGGCCAGGCGAGCAGCCCGATGAACGGACGGTCCTGTCCCGCGACCAAAGCGTCGTGCACCACAGGCGTCGCGGCCGCGATGGCATCCGTGCGCAGCGACCCGACATGGACAAAGATGCCCGTCGTGAGCTTGAAGTCCTCGACGACGCGGCCGGCAAAGATGATGCCCTGCAGCGGATCATTCTCGTCGACAAACACGCCGGCATCGCCGATGCAGTAAAAACCTTCCTCATCGAACATTTTCTTCGTGAGGTCCGGCTGGCCGAAATAGCCCGGCGTGACGTTGACGCCGCGCAGGCGCAACTCATATTTCGAGCCGCACGGCACCATCTTCAGTTCGACGCCGGGGAACGGCAGGCCGATCAAGCCAACGCGCTCGGTGTCCCAATAGGTGCCGGTGGAGGTCGGCGCAGTCTCGGTCGAGCCCCAGCCGGTATAGAACACGATGCGCTCACCAGTGGTCTTCACCGCCAGCGCCTGCATGCGGTCATAGAGATCATCCGGCAGCCGCGCGCCGCCATAGGCCATGACGGAGAGGTTCTTGAAGAAGCTGCGGCACAGCGCGTCGTCCTTCTCCATGGCTGCCGCGAGCGCCGCATAGCCAGCGGGCACGTTGGCATAATAGGTCGGCGACACCTCGCGAAGATTGCGAATGGTCTCCTCGAACTGACCGGGCATTGGCCGGCCATCGTCGATATAGAGCGTGCCGCCATCGACCAGGATCGGATGGAACGCGGCATTGCCGCCCATGGTGTGATTCCAGGGCATCCAGTCCAGCACGGTCGCGAGCGGCCCGTTCGGATCACGCGGGCGAACCTGCATCATCATCGCCGCGTTGGCGCACATCATCTCCTGCGTGTTGATGACGGCCTTCGGCATGCCGGTCGAGCCCGAGGTGAACAGGAGCTTGCCGACGGTCTGCGGCGTGATCTTCGCGATCGAGTCCTCGACATCCTTCGTCACCTGCGTCGCCGCGAGATCGGCAAAGGACACGCTCTTGATCCCATCGCAGGGCCGCGCGACGTGAACGACCGTGATGCCGGTGAGGTCGATCGCCCTGAGTGCTTTCTCGAAGGTCGGTCCGTCCTGCACCATCACCACCGCAGGCTTGATGAGGTTGAACAGGTATTTGAGCTTGAGATGATCCTGGCTCATCAGCGAATAGGCCGGCGACACCGGCGCTGCCGGCAGACGCGCTTGCATCGCCGCCTGCGTCATCAGCGCATGCTCGATCGAATTGCCCGAGAGGATCGTAACGGGGCGGCCTCCTTCCAGGCCGAGATTTAGTAAGCCCTGCGTCAGGCCGTCGACGGTGCGCTTTGCTTCGCCGTAGGAGACTTTTCGCCATTGCCTGTCAGCACCGGCGCGCTGCGCCAGCCAGATGCGCTCCGGCGCCTCTCTCGCCCATTTCGCGAGCGAAGCCGGTATGTGCTTCTCGTACGGCTGCAGCGGAATGCGCGACTTCAGGATGATGACGCCATCGGGGCGACGCTCGACCGCAATGTCGCGCGCCAGCCACTCGATCTTGCGAAAGGCTGGCTTGGTCAACACGGCGGCGGCACTCCCACTCATATTGCGTCTCCCGGAATTCGTCCTTTGCGGATCTCTTCAGTCTTCTTCGTTTCTACCGCCTGATATAGACAGGCTTTCGTTTCTCAAGGAAGGCCCTGATGCCTTCGTTGAAATCTTCGGAACGGCTGCACAACACCTGATTGCGGTCTTCCATCGCGATCACGGCCTCGATCGAGCCGGCATCGACACTCATGTTGAGGCATTCTTTGGACAGGCGCAGGCCGACCGGCGAGGCCGTCATCATCGCATCGACATAAGGCTCAGCTGCTGCATCAAGGCCGCCTTCTTCGACGACTTCGGAGACGAGGCCGACCGCCAGCGCGCGCTCCGCGCCGATGAAGCGATCGGTCAAAATCAGTTCGGAAGCAACGGAGACGCCGACCAGCCGCGGCAGGAAATAGGACGTGCCGATGTCGCAGCCGCCAAGGCCGAGCTTGATGAAGGCGCAGTTCATTCGCGCGGACTTCGTGGCAATGCGGATATCGGCGGCGAGCGCCAGCGCGAATCCGCCGCCGGCCGCCGCGCCCTGGATCAGGGCGATGATCGGCTGCGGGCAGCGCCGCATCAGCATGACGATATCTGCGATGCGGCGCTGCGAATCCAGGGATTCGGTGACGCCGGGTGGTTCCTGCTGCCCGGCGCGGCGCTTCATCGCGTGTTTCAGATCAAGTCCGGCGCAGAACGAGGGGCCGGCCCCCTTCAGGACTACGACGCGGGTGGAGCGGTTGCGCTGCAGGCCTTCGAAATAGGTGTTGAGCGCGTCGATCAGCGAAGGATCGAGCGCGTTGAGGCTGTCGGGCCGGTTGAGCGTGACCCAATCGACCCCGTCATGATGTGCGATCAGTAGCGGTTGATTCACGATGCGCTCCCTGCATCCGCGGATTGCGGCGCTTATTGCTGCGCCCTCTCCCCTTGTGGGAGAGGGCTACACTGGCAGTGCTGTGCATTCATCGTGGTGAGGGGTTGCCAACCGGAGAGAACCCCTCATCCGTCTTCGCTTCGCGAAGCCACCTTCTCCCACAAGGGAGAAGGAAAAGCACCTCGCCCTACCGCGGCGCCATGCGGATGGCGCCGTCGAGGCGGATGGTCTCGCCGTTGAGCATCGCGTTCTCGACGATGTGCACCGCGAGCGCGCCGTATTCGTCGGGCTCGCCGAGGCGGGCTGGATGCGGCACCTGCGCGCCGAGGCTCTTGCGGGCTTCCTCGTTCAGGCCCATCAGCAGCGGCGTGAAGAAGATGCCGGGCGCGATCGTATTGACGCGGATCTTCAGGCTGGCGAGGTCGCGCGCCGCCGGCAAAGTGAGGCCGACGATACCGCCCTTCGAGGCCGAATAGGCGATCTGACCGATCTGGCCTTCATAGGCCGCGACGGACGCGGTGTTGATGATGACGCCGCGCTCCTCGCCGATCGGGGCCTCGGTGGCAAGCCGTTCAGAGAACAGGCGCAGCGCATTGAAGGTGCCGATCAGGTTGACGTTGATGATGCGGACGAATTTTTCCAGCGGGTAGACGCCGTCCTTGCCGACCACGCGCTGCGAGCCGCCAATGCCGGCGCAGTTCATCAGCACGCGGGCGATGCCGTGGGCCGCTTCGGCCTTGGCGATCGCCGCCTTCATCTGCTCCTCGCTGGTGACGTCGGCATGAAGAGCTACGCCCTTCACCTCGGCCGCGACCTTTTCGGCATTCTCCTTGTTCTGGTCGAGCACGCCGATCTTCGCGCCCTTCGCAGCCATGGCGCGGGCGGTCGCCGCCCCGAGGCCGGAGCCACCGCCGGTGATGAGTACGGCAACGTCTTTCAATTGCATTGTAGCTACCTTTCCTTGGAGAGTTTCTTTTCTAGACTTGGCAAATAGGGAGTAGCGAATAGTGATCTATTCGCTACTCGCCATTCGCTCCTTCAGCATTCCGCCGAAGATCAGCGCTTCCATATGCTTGATGTAGTCGCGGCAGACTTCGTCGGTGACCGGACCGACCCCGGTCGCCCGCGACATCGCGTGACGGCCGAAGAACAGGTGATCGCAGGCGCCGATCAGGCTGGTGTAGAACAGCACCGGATCGATATCGCGGAACTCGCCGGCCTTGACGCCTTCCGCGAGCAGGCGGCGGTGAAAGTCCAGCAGCGGCGCGACAAAGAATTGCGAGACTTCGTCCGCGGCCTCCGTGCTGCTCTCGTGCAGGAGATAGTGGATCAGCCGGTTCATATAGGGGAACTGGTGATAGGCGCGGATGATGCCCCCGATATGCAGGCGCAGCTTCGCGGTCGGCGTGATCGGCTGGCTGATCAGATATTCGAGCTGCGACATCTCGGTCGCGGCGTCGCGCGCCAGAAGCGCCAGCAGCAGCCCGTCCTTGTTGCCGAAATGATATTTCACCAGCGCGGCGTTGACGCCCGACTTCTGCGCGATGTCCGAAAGCGAGACCTCGATCGAGGCGCGCTCGATCATCAGCTCGCTCGCCGCGACGAGCAGCTTCTCGGCGGTGGCGTTTCGGCCGCTCGGAAGCCTGGTCGGTACGCTGGTATTCAACTGATGTCCCGTCATAGCCTGAGGGATGGAAATCCGGCCCGCACATAAGCGCATGCCGCGGCTGCGCTCAAGAGTTAATTGATTGATTGACTAAATCCCGCCGCGCCCCTTAAATCCGGTCCATATTTTCCAACAGACAACAATGACCAGGGAGAACAGACATGGCTGAGGCCTATATCGTCGCCGCCGCGCGCACCGCCGGCGGCCGCAAGGGAGGACGTCTGGCGGGCTGGCATCCGGCCGACCTCGCCGCCTCCGTGCTGGACTCGCTGGTCGACCGCACCGGCGTTGATCCCGCCCAGATCGAAGACGTGATCATGGGCTGCGTGATGCAGGCCGGCGAACAGTCCAACAACATCGCCCGCAACGCGGTGATGGCCTCAAAGCTTCCCGAGAGCGTGCCAGCGACCTCGGTCGACCGCCAGTGCGGCTCGTCACAGCAGGCGCTGCATTTCGCGGCGCAGGCGGTGATGGCCGGTTCGATGGATATCGTGATCGCCGCCGGCGTGGAATCGATGACGCGGGTGCCGATGGGCCTCGCCTCGCAGCTCCCGGCCAAGAACGGCTTCGGTCACTACAAGAGCCCGGGTATTGAGAAGAAGTATCCGAACATCGTATTCAGCCAGTTCACTGGCGCGGAAATGATGGCGGAGAAGTACGGGCTCTCCAAGGATCAGCTCGACGAATATTCCTACGGGAGCCACCAGCGCGCGATTGCCGCGACCCAGGCCGGCAAGTTCAAGGACGAAATCGTTCCGGTGCAGATCACCCGCGCCGACGGCTCTACCGACACGCACCATATCGACGAAGGCATCCGCTTTGACGCCAGCCTCGACGGTATCAGGGGCGTCAAGCTGATCGCCGAGAACGGCAAGCACACCGCCGCCAGCGCCAGCCAGATCTGCGACGGCGCCTCCGGCGTGATGGTCGTCAATGAAAAGGGCCTTAAATCGCTCGGCCTGAAGCCGATGGCGCGCATCCATCACATGACCATGATGGGCGGTGATCCCGTGATTATGCTGGACGCGCCGCTACACGCTACCAAGCGGGCATTAGAAAAGGCCGGCATGTCGATCAACGACATCGACCTGTTCGAGGTCAACGAAGCCTTCGCCGCCGTGCCGGTGGCGTGGCTTAAGACCACCAGCGCCGACCCGGAACGGCTCAACGTCAATGGCGGCGCGATTGCGCTCGGGCATCCGCTCGGCGGCTCCGGCACCAAGCTGATGACGACGCTGGTCAATGCCCTGAAGCAGCGCGGCAAGCGCTACGGCCTGCAGACCATGTGCGAAGGCGGCGGCATGGCGAATGTGACGATCGTTGAAAGACTGTAAAAGCCTGCAATCGGACGCAAAGAGCGTCCGCATAAACAGTGTCGTCCCGGCCTTGAGCCGGGACCCATAACCACCGGTGAGCGTGGTTACATAAAGCTGGAGCTCCAGCCTGTTTCAACAAACGCCATCAGTGGTTATGGGTCCCTGCGTTCGCAGGGACGACAAAATAATAATCACCCGAGGAAACGTTTGTGACCCATCCGTCGATTCACGCCCGCACCACACCGAACAAGATCGCCTACCAGATGGCCGGCACCGGCAAGGCGATCACCTATCGCGAGCTCGATGAACTCTCGAACCAGGGCGCGCATCTATTCCGCTCGCTCGGGCTGAAGGCCGGTGACCACATTGCGCTCCTGATGGAGAATCGCCTCGCCTTCATGGAGATCTGCTGGGCGGCGCAGCGCAGCGGGCTTTATTACACCGCCATCAGCCGCTACCTCACCGAGGAAGAGATCGCCTACATCGTCAAGGATTGCGGCGCCAAAGTCTTCATCACCACGCCGCAATGCGCCGACAAGGTCAAAGGCCTGATAAAGGGCGAACCCGGAGAGCCGCTGTTCTTCATGGTCGACGAGCCGGCGCCCGGCTTCCGCTCCTGGGACAAGGAAGCGATCGCGATGCCGGTGACGCCGATTGCGGATGAAGTGGCCGGCTACGACATGCTCTATTCCTCCGGCACTACCGGCCGGCCCAAGGGCATCAAGAAGGAGTTCGAGGGCAAGGCGATCGACGTGCCGAACCCGCTTTTGAAAATTCTCTGCGCCGACATGTGCGGCATGTCATCCGACAGCATCTATCTCTCGCCGGCGCCGCTCTATCACGCAGCGCCCCTGCGCTTTAACATGATGGCGATCACGCTCGGCGGCACCTCCATCATCATGGAGCATTTCGACGCCGAGGAGTTCTTGAGACTGGTCGAGAAACACAAGGTCACGCAGTCGCAGCTGGTGCCGACCATGTTCGTGCGCATGCTGAAGCTGCCGGACGAGGTGCGCGCGCGTTATGACGTCTCATCGCTGAAGGGCGCCATCCACGCCGCGGCGCTCTGTCCCATCGACGTCAAAGCCAAGATGATCGAGTGGTGGGGGCCGATCCTGATCGAATATTACGCCGGCTCCGAGGGCAACGGCGTCACGGTATCGACTTCGCAGCAATGGCTCACCCATCGCGGCACAGTCGGCCGCGCGGTCGTCGGCAAGGTGAAGATCCTCGACGAGAATGACGAGGAGCGGCCGACCGGCGAGATCGGCACGGTCTATTTCGCCGACGCGCCGGCTTTCACTTATCACAACGACCCCGAGAAGACGAAGAAGGCCTACAACGCCAGGGGCTGGTCGACCCTCGGCGACGTCGGCTACCTCGACGACGAAGGCTATCTCTATCTCACCGACCGCAAGAGCTACATGATCATCTCCGGCGGCGTGAACATCTACCCGCAGGAGACCGAGGACGTCCTGATCACCCACCCCGCCGTCTCCGACGTCGCGGTGTTTGGCGTGCCGAACGAAGAGATGGGCGAGGAGGTGAAGGCGGTGGTGCAGCCGCACGACATGTCCAAGGCCGGCAAGGAGCTGGAAGCCGAACTGATCGCGTTCTGCCGCAAGCATCTGTCGCCGATCAAATGCCCGAAGAGCATCGACTTCGAGGCCGAATTGCCGCGCACGCCGACGGGGAAACTGGTGAAGCGTCATCTGCGCGACCGGTATTGGCCGAAGGCGGCGAAGGCGTAGCTGTATCACCCTCCCCTGGAGGGCCCTGGAGGGGAGGGTCGGCTCACAGCGAGCGAAGCGAGATGTGAGGCGGGGTGGGGTGATCTCTCAACACGGGCAGCGCCCGAAAGACCGTCACCCCACCTCCAGGGGAGGATAAGTAACGGCGCGTCGCGAACGATGATCCGTCATTGCCGGGACTTGTCCCGGGCATCCACGTCTTTACAGTCTCGCAGAAGAAAGACGTGGATGGCCGGCATAACGCGGCCGTGACGAGGTAGTACCATGCCCAGCCTCCCCGAGATCCCGCTTCCCTCTTCCATCCGCTCCCGCTATGTCGACGGCATCAACGGGCTACGCATGCATGTGCTCGAAGCCGGCTTCGAGACGCGTGGCCGGCCCTGCGTGGTGCTGCTGCACGGCTTTCCCGAACTTGCCTATTCCTGGCGCAAGGTGATGCCGATTCTTGCGGAGGCCGGCTATCATGTGATCGCGCCGGACCAGCGCGGCTATGGCCGCACCACCGGATGGGACCCGGATTACGATGGCGATCTCGCTTCCTTCCGTATCCCCAACCTGGTGCGCGATGTGCTGGGGCTGGTGTCGGCGTTCGGCTATCGCAGCGTTGACGCCGTCATCGGGCATGATTTCGGCTCGCCGGTCGCGGCCTGGTGCGCTCTGATCCGCCCCGACGTGTTTCGCTCGGTCGTCATGATGAGCGCGCCGTTCGGCGGGCCGCCCTCGCTGCCGTTCAACACTGTCGATGGCCCGGCCACATCAGCCGCAGAAGATCCCATCCACCGCGATCTCGCAGCGCTGCCGCGGCCGCGCAAGCATTACCAGTGGTACTACTCGACGCGCGAGGCGAATAACGACATGCATCGCGCCCCGCAGGGCGTGCACGATTTTCTGCGCGCCTACTATCACCACAAGAGCGCTGACTGGAAAGACAACAAGCCCTATCCATTGAAATCCTGGACCGCCGACGAAATCGCCAAGCTGCCGACCTATTATGTGATGGACCTCGCCAAGGATATGGCCGCTACGGTTGCCGAGGAAATGCCCTCGCCCGCCGAGATCGCCGCCAACAAATGGCTGCCGGACAGCGAGCTTGCCTTCTACAGCGCCGAGTATGAGCGCAACGGATTCCAGGGCGGCCTGCAATGGTATCGCTGCGGCACCTCGGCGGCATTCGTGCCGGAGCTGCAGTTATGGTCCGGCCGCACCATTGACGTTCCCTCCGCCTTCATCTCGGGCAAGCAGGACTGGGGCACCTATCAGCGGCCCGGCGTCTACGAGATGATGCAGAAGAAGGCCTGCACCAACATGGTCGGCTGCCACCTCGTCGATGGCGCCGGCCACTGGGTGCAACAGGAGCAGCCTAACGAGGTGAGTTGGTTGCTGGTGAATTTCCTGCGAGGGACGAAGGCGAGGCAGGACGCCGCCAACAATTGACCGTGGCACGCGCCAAGATTAGAATAATTCTAAATTAAGAAAAAGGCGCATGCCGTGAAGAATTTCGCCGATCTGACCGAGCGGGAAGTGCTGGCCGTTGCGATCTCCTCCGAGGAGGAGGATAGCCGCATCTACATGACCTTCGCGGAAGATCTCGCCAAGCGCTACCCAGACTCGGCCAAGGTGTTCGAGGAGATGGCCGAGGAGGAACGCGGCCACCGTCACCGCCTGCTTGAACTCTATGAAAATCGCTTCGGTCCGCATCTGCCGCCGATCCGCCGCGAGGACGTCAAGGGGTTCTTGCGACGCCGGCCGATCTGGCTGACCAAGAACCTACCGCTCGACACCATCCGAAAAGAGGTCGAGACGATGGAACTCGAGGCCGAGCGTTTCTACGCCAAGGCCAGCGAGAAGGCCGAGGATGTTGGCGTGCGCCGCCTGCTTGGCGATCTCGCCGAGGAGGAGAAGCACCACGAGCGGCTCGCGGTCAAACTGACCGGCGAAATCCTCAAGCCCGACGTCCGCGAGGAAGAGGACAAGACGCGGCGGCGTATGTTCGTGCTGCAATATGTGCAGCCGGGACTCGCCGGATTGATGGACGGCTCGGTCTCGACGCTGGCGCCACTGTTTGCGGCAGCCTTTGCCACGCATCAGAACTGGCAGACCTTTCTGGTCGGGATGGCCGCCTCGATCGGCGCCGGCATCAGCATGGGCTTTGCCGAAGCCTTGTCCGACGATGGCTCGCTGACCGGGCGCGGCTCTCCATGGCTGCGCGGCTTGACCTGCGGATTAATGACGACGCTCGGCGGCATCGGCCATACCCTGCCCTATCTCGTTCCCGACTCCTGGCCGAACGCATTCTGGATCGCAACCGCGATCGCTTGCATCATCGTGTTCTTCGAACTCTGGGCGATTGCCTTCATCCGCGCGCGCTACATGGACACGCCGTTCCTGCACGCCGTGTTTCAGATCGTGCTCGGCGGCGCCATCGTGCTCGCGGTCGGGATATTGATCGGCGCGTCTTAGCGGTGAGCCGTGAAGCACGCTTAGCGCAAGTCGCTTATCTCTGATTATGACTGACTGAGAGCTCACCGCTGTACAGCTATTGCTCTTGCCGCACGCGCCCAAACTGAGCATCATCCGCGCCGCATTCGAAGAACAGCGCGGGGAGTATGCCTTGGCCAAATCGCAATGGAGCTTCAAGACCGCCGTCGAGTTGTCATCTGCGCTCGCTGACAGGAAAGTCTCGGCGGTCGAACTCGCCGAGGACGCCATCGGCCGCATCGAACGACACGATGCCAAGATCAATGCGATCTGCGTTCGCGATTTCGAACGCGCCCTCGCCGCCGCCCGCGTCGCCGAGGCCGAACTTGCGCGCGGCGTGACGAAGCCGCTGCTCGGCATTCCCCTGACAGTGAAGGAATCCTACAATATCGCGGGACTGCCGACGACCTGGGGCATCCCGGCGCAGAAGGATTTCACGCCGACGGAAGACGCATTGTCGATCTCGCGCGTCAAGGACGCCGGCGGCGTCATCCTCGGCAAGACCAATGTGCCGCTCGGGCTCGGCGACTGGCAGAGCTATAACGAGATCTACGGCACCACAAACAACCCCTATGATCTCGGCCGCACGCCGGGTGGCTCGTCCGGCGGCTCCTCGGCCGCGCTCGCCGCCGGTTATGGCCCGCTATCGCTTGGCTCCGATATCGGCGGCTCGCTGCGCGTGCCCGCCTTTCACTGCGGCATCTATGCGCACAAGCCGACCTTTGCGCTGGTCCCGGGACGCGGTCACACGCCGCCGCCGTTCCAGCCGCTGCTGATCGATCGCGATCTTGCCGTGATCGGCCCGATGGCCCGCAGCGCTGCCGATCTCTCGCTGCTGCTGGACGTCATCGCCGGCCCCGACCCGCTCGAGGCCGGCAAGGGCTACAAGCTCGCGCTGCCGCCGCCGCGCCACGGCGCGCTGAGGGATTTTCGCGTGTTGGTGGTCGATACCGATCCGGTGATGCCGACCGACGAGGTAGTACGCGGCACCATCCACAAACTCGCGACTAATCTCGAAAAAGCCGGCGTCAACATCGATCGCAACAGCCCGCTGCTGCCGAACTTTGCGGAGACCTCTCGCCTCTACATGCGGATGCTGATGTCGTTCCTCGCGGCCTCGTTCCCGCCGGAAGCATATACCGGCGCACAGGCTGCCGCTGCCGCGCTGCCGCCCAGCGATGTAAGCCTAGCCGCCGAACGCCTGCGCGGCATTGCGATCAGCCACCGCAACTGGCTGATGGACGACATCTCCCGCGCGCATCTGCGCGCACGGTGGCGCGAACTGTTCAAGACATACGATGCCGTGATCTGCCCGATCATGCCGACGCCGGCCTATCCGCACGATCATTCCGACGATCAGGAAAAGCGGCGCATCAAAATCGACGGCAAGGATCACATTTATCCCGACCAGCTTGCCTGGCCCGGCATCGCCACCCTGCCCGGCCTGCCCTCCACCGCGCTCCCGACCGGCTTTTCGCCGGACGGACTGCCGGTCGGCGTGCAGATCGTCGGCCCATGGCTGGAGGACCGCACGCCGCTAAAACTGGCGGAGCTGATCGAGCGCGAATTCGGCGGCTTCAAGCCGCCGCCGATGTTTGACGATTAGAGATCCCTCGTGCCGGGGAGTTGCGCGCAAGCGCGCCTCCTCGCCGGGAGGGTGAAGCGGTACGGTTGAAAGCGCCATGCGGACTTTCATTCGAAGCGTCATCGCCGTCGTTGCCGGCTTCCTGCTGATGTGGCCGCTTGGCTATGCCTATGCCGCGCTCGGCTGGCCAACATTCCACTTGTGGGGGCTGATGCATGGCACGTCTGTCGCGGCCTGGCCTACCCTGTCGATCCTGGCATTCCTCGCACTCGGGTGTCTGCCGCTTTTCCGGCGCATCGACGACACGGCGCTTCTGATCGCGGGCCTTGTTTGGGGTCTGTTGCTGGCCAGCGGTTTCAACATTCGCCACGCTCTCGGCTTTGAGATCGCCTATGGCCTGCTCAGCGCCACGGCCGTTGTCGTTGCAGTACTATGCATCTTTGCCAAACACCGGCTCCGTTTGGCGCTATTCGTGATATCGCCGGTTGTTTTCCTGAACCTGGACTTTCTGCTGGCGCCACCGGCGCTTGAACAATTCCTGCCTCGAGCCATCTCTGATCTCAAGGTACTCTTGCCGCCCATCGCCTTCTCGCTCGCGGGTTACATACTCGGCTCGCTCGCCCGCGTCGTGATCAAACGCTCGCCGAGAACAGCGTGATAGCCGCTCTGCATTGACGAACAAGAACCGGAGGAAATCATGAATAGCGACCTCGCCGAACTGACAGAGCTCAACCGCGACTATGTCGCGTCCGTGCAGAATTCCGATGTCAAGCGCTTTGACGAAATCCTCGCAGCCGATTTTTACTGCTCCAATCCCGACAAGTCGCTGGTCGATCGCACCGCGTTTCTGCAACAGACCGCAAAGCCGGTCGCGATCAAGAACCTGCGCGCGGAAGACGTGAAGATCCGTATCTTCGGCGACTTCGCCATCATCCACGCGGCGACGAGCTACACCACGCCGGATGGGCAACAGGCGCATGGTCGCTATACCGATTGCTGGGCGAAGCAGAATGGAAAATGGCTTGCGGTGTCAGCGCATGTGACGCGCTGACGAAAGCTGTCATTGCCGGGCTTAACCCGGCCATCCATCCACTTTGAGAAAAGGCTTCTTGTAAAGATCGATGGATGCCCGGGTCAAGCCCGGGCATGACGATAGCCGTTAACTATCAAACACAATCACGCTGCGCAGCGTCTTGCCGGCTTTCATGTTGGCAAAGCCCTCGTTGATCTCGGAGAGCTTCAGCTTGGCCGAGATCCAATCCTCCAGATGCAGCTTGCCGCGCATGTAGAATTCGACGAGGCGGGGCATGTCGACGCGGAAATGGTTGGAGCCCATCGACGAGCCCTGGATCTTGCGCTCGCGCAGGAAATCGAAGCCATGCAGCTCGATCTTCTGGCCGAACGGGATCATGCCGACGATGGTCGCGGTGCCGCCGGGCGCCAGCATGCCGAAAGCCTGCTCCGCGGTTTCCTTGCGGCCCAGCACCTCGAAGGAATGATGCACGCCGCCGCCGGTGAGCTCGCGCACCTGCTGCACGACGTCGCCTTTGGCGGGATCGACGATGTCGGTGGCCCCTAACTTGGTCGCAAGCTGCAGTTTGACCGGGTTGGTGTCGATCGCGATGATGCGGCCGGCGCCGGCAATCGCAGCGCCATTGATCGCGGCCATGCCGACGCCGCCGCAGCCGATCACCGCCACCGTCTCGCCGGCCTGAACCTTGGCCGTGTTCACCACCGCGCCATAGCCGGTGATGACGCCGCAGCCGATCAGCGCCGCGAGCTCCAGCGGCATGTCCTTGCGGATCTTGACGATGGCGTTCTCGTGCACGAGCATCTGCTCGGCAAAAGACGAGAGATTGAGGAACTGGTGCAGCTTTTCCTCACGCGCCCAGGACAGGCGGTTGGACTGACCGGGCAGCATCTTCACCGTCGTATCGGTACACAGTACTGTGCGGCCGGTGGTGCAGTTATCGCAGGTGCCGCAGAACACGGACAGGCAGGTCACAACGTGATCGCCGGGCTTTACATAGGTGACGTCGGAGCCGACTTTCTCGACCACGCCGGCCGATTCATGCCCGAGCACGGCCGGCAGCGGATGCGGATAGAGGCCCTCCATGAAGTGCAGGTCAGAATGACAGAGCCCGGCGACGCGGGTGCGGATCAGGACTTCGCGCGGGCCGGGATTCGGCACGCTGACCTCCTCGATCACCAGCGGCTTGTTGACTTCATGTAGAACGGCGGCCTTCATCGGTGTTTCCCCTTTTTGCTCTGTTCTTATGATTTGAACTGACGGCCAGCCTACGCTGCGGTGAGCAATTCGCCAACCTCGGCCATGCCGACGCTGCGATCACTGAGCAGATGGTCGGTGATCGCGCGCTGGGTGGCATTTTCCGCAAGCCGGAACGGATCGCCCGCCGCGACGCGGTGGTCGATCACCATGCGCGAGAGCAACAGCCTTCTTGCGTCGCCGCGCATCTCGTGAATGCGGCCGCCCTCCCAGGCCAGCGCCACCGCGCTGGCGACATGATAGAGCAGGCTGGTGGCGCGCCGCGCATCGCCTTCATTGTCGCTACGGCTGGCCACTTCGCGCGCGAAGCCGACGGCGCGGTCGGTCAATTCGCGCAAGGTGTTGCGCCAGGCCTGCGGCACGTTGGCGCTATCGTCGAGCCGGGCGTGCAGATCGGCGGCGAGCGCCGCATCGGCGCCGTGACGGCCCACCGCGCGCGTCAACGCATCGATCGCGACGATGTTGCCGGTGCCTTCCCAGATCGAGCCGAGATGGGCGTCGCGCAGCAGACGCGCGGTGGCGAATTCCTCGATGTAGCCGATGCCGCCGCGCATCTCCAAGGCATCACCGCAGACCTTGCGGGCATCTCGCGTCGCGCGAAATTTCAGGGTCGGGGTCAGAATGCGTAGCAGCGCCGCCGCATCCTGGCTGCCGGCCTCGGCGCGATCAAGCGCGTCGGCGGTAAGGAAGCTCATCGACAGCGCCTGCTCGGTCGGCAACATGATCTTCATCAGTTGCCGCCGCGCCAGCGGCAGGTCGATGATCCTCCGGCCGAACACTACGCGGTTCTTCGCCACGGTCATCGCGTCATGATGCGCGCGCCGCATCAGCGCGGTGGACTTGACGCCGTTGGAGAGCCGCGAGGAGTTCACCATCTCCGCCATCTGCACGAAGCCCCGGTCGAGCTTGCCGACGGCGTAGGCGATCGCGCCTTCGAACTTGATCTCGCCTGACGCCATCGAACGGGTGCCCAGCTTGTCCTTCAGGCGAACGATCCGGTAGTGGTTCTGCGAGCCGTCGTCGAGATAACGCGGCATCAGGAACAGGCCGACGCCGCGCGTGCCCGGTCCCGCGCCTTCCGGCCGCGCCAGCAGCATCACGACTTTGGCGTCGGCATTGGAGCAGAACCACTTCTCGCCATAGAGCCGCCAGTGATCGCCCTCCTGCACGGCCTTTGTCGTGAGCGTGCCGACGTCGGAGCCGCCCTCCTTTTCGGTCATGAACTGGCCGCCTTGCGTCAGCTTGCTCATGTCGGTCTGCGTCAGGCCGTCGAGATATTTCGCCTTGAGTGCCTCGCTGCCGAAACTGTTGAGCAGCTTTGCGCAGCCGTCGGTGACGTTGATCGGACAGCCCATGCCGAACTCGGTCTGATTGAACAGGAACGTAAAGGCGTGCTTGGCCACGACGGGATATTTGTCCGGCCAGCCCATGATGCCTTTGCGGATCGACATTGCGTGGATGCCGAACTCGCCGAACGCAGCTTTCTCGAGCTCGCGATAGGCCGGGTGATATTCGATATACTGCGTATCGCGGCCGAACTTGTCGCGCTGATGCAGGATCGGCGTGTGGCGGTCGGCGAGCCGTGCGCATTCGTCGAGATAGCCGCCGGCCAATTCGCCGAGGCGGTCGAGATGCGGCTCGATATGTCGAAACAGCGCATCAGGCAGATGCAGCCGAAGCAGATCGGTCAGTGCCGGATCGGCCCGGTAGAAATTCATGCCCGTCGTGTCTGGCGCGAGCAAGCCTGGCTGGTTTGCCGACGCCGTCGCGCGGTCATGCATGAGTGGATGCATTTTTTGCCCTTGTTCGTTTCGCCCGATATTGGTCAACTACCGATAGCGCAGGCGCTTGAGCCGTCAACAAGCATAATTGGAAGGCCAGCCCATGGCGGACGATTGCCAGGCCGAATTGGGTTCCTAGATACCTAAGTCCCACCATCCGAGGACCGCGCCCATGGAATTGCCAAAATACAGGATTGCCCTGATCGTCGGTGTCGGCGAGGGGTTGAGTGCATCGCTGGCGCGGCTGTTCGCGCGCGAAGGCATCAAGGTCGCGCTCGCCGCGCGCAAGATCGAAAAGCTCGGAGCGCTCTGCGCCGAGACAGGGGCCCGCGCCTTTGCCTGCAACGCCACCGAGGCCGAGGAAGTCGAGCGTCTGTTCGGCATGGTCGAGCGCGAGATCGGCACGCCCGACCTCGTTGTCTATAACGCCAGCGCCCGCGCGCGCGGCGCGTTCGTCGATCTGGTGCCAGCCGAAGTCGCCAATTCGATCGCCGTCTCGGCCTTCGGCGGCTTCCTGGTGGCGCAGCAGGCGGCGCAGCGGATGCTGCCGAACAAGCATGGCGCGATCCTGTTCACCGGCGCCTCCGCCAGCGTCAAGGGCTATGCGCAGTCGGCGCCGTTTGCGATGGGCAAGTTCGCGCTGCGGGGCCTGGCCCAGAGCATGGCGCGCGAATTGTCGCCGCAGGGCATTCATGTCGCGCATTTCGTTATCGATGGGGGCATCCGGAGCACCACACGCACCGAACCCGACGACCGTCCAGACTCGATGCTCGACCCTGATGCAGTCGCGCTCAGCTACTGGAACGTGCTGCAGCAGCCGCGCAGCGCCTGGACGTGGGAAATCGAGTTGCGTCCTTGGGTGGAGAAGTTTTGAGCAGCCAATGCCGTCATTCCTTGGCGCGAAGCGAACCCGGAATCTCGAAATTCCGGGTCTGGTGCTGACGCACCATCCCGGAATGACGCCTAGAAAATAAGGGGGAAACCATGACCACCGAGACCAAGATCGACACCGGCACCGATGAACTGCTCTGCGTGATCCGCGACCGCGTCGCCATCATCACACTGAATCGCCCGGAGGCGCGCAACGCGTTCTCGGATACGCTGACGCCGGCGCTGCGCAGCATGATCAAGGCGTGCGGCGAGAACCCTGATGTCGGCGCGCTGCTGCTGACCGGGGCGGGCACCGCGTTCTGTGCCGGCGGCAACGTCAAGGGCATGGGCGCGCATCGCGACAAGAAGAAGCTCGAAATGTCCCATGAGGAGAAGGTTGCCGATCTGCAGGAGCGGCAGCGCCTCCTGACCGGCGCGCTGGTCTCAGTACGCAAGCCCACGATCGCCGCCCTGCCCGGTCCCGCGGTTGGCGCGGGCCTCGCGCTCGCGCTGGCCTGCGATATCCGCATCGCAGCGCAATCGGCGTTCGTCGCCACTGGCTATGTCCGTGTGGGGCTCTCGGGCGACTACGGCATCGCCTGGCTGTTGACGCGGCTGGTCGGCACGTCACGGGCGCGCGAACTGATGTTTACCGGCGACAAGGTCGATGCCACCAGATGCGAGACGCTTGGTCTCGTTAACCGCGTGGTGCCTGATGAGAAGCTGCAGGCCGAGGCCTTCGCGCTTGCCAAATCCATGGCCGAAGGGCCCTCGTTGGCGCTCCGCTACATCAAGGATAATCTCGACGAAGCGCTGCAATTCGATTTCGCGACTGCGCGCGACCACGAGGCCGAGCGTCTCGTGCGCCTGACCACGACAGCCGACCACAAGGAGGCGGTGCAGGCTTTCGTCGATAAGCGCAAGCCGGTGTTCAGGGGAAGTTGAGGACGCCTTGTAGCCCGGATGAGCGAAGCGATATCCGGGGAATTCTCGCCGCGGTGGGATTGATCCCGGGTGTCGCTTCGCTCATCCGGGCTACGAGCGTGCGAGCTTAGATCGGATTCTCAGTGAACAGTCGCGCCACCATCACCGAGTCGAGATACGCGCGCACTCGCACAATCACGTCGTCCTTGAAATAGCAGATCCAGCAATAATGATTGTCGAAACGAAAGCCGTTCTTCGCGGTGGCCTCCGAATGCAGCTCAACGATCGCCACATCGCCGGCCACGATCAGATCGTCGACGTGCAACTGCGCGCCATCGGGCAGCATCTTGCCAAGCTTGGCGAAGGTGCCCGCGATGAAATCGGCTTTTGACTTGTAGTGGCCGGCGAGCGGGTGCGTGCCCATTACGGTCCAGTCGACGTCATCGGCGACATGGGCAAAGAAGCCTGCGCCGTCGCCCCGCTCGAGGCCGGCAAATATCTTCCGCACGAATCCGGCATCGACTGCCATGACCGGCCCGCCCCTGGACGCGCAAGCGCGATGGCTCACGCCTTTGCTGCGGAGGCTAGACCGCGTCCGAGGCTTTATCAATCGGCTGGAGGCCTAAAGAAAATAGCCCGGTTCTGGTGCGGCCGGAACCGGGCTCAGTTGTCAAACCGCAAGCGAGGACATTGCGCTGGGAGAGACGGCGGCAAGCCGCCAACTGGCGCATGGGATTTCCTGCGGTCCGACGTGGACCTTGTCCTGAATTGCTTTCTGGAAGCGCGTCAGCCTCCAGTCGCCTGGCGTATTAGTGATGGCGTAGCCAGCCTTCCGGGCGAGCGCGATCATCGCGTCATTGGAGCGCAGCGTATCGCCGAACAGGCGCTCGGCACCGAACGAGGCCGCGCGGCATTCGACATTCTTGAGCAGCGCCTTGCCGATGCCCTGGCCCTGCCAGCGGTCGTCGATCGAGAGACCTAATTCAATCGAGGCGGTGTCGACGTCAAAGGCATAGCGCGCTTCGCCGACGATGGTCTCGCGGCCATCGACCAGCATGGTCGCAACCACGCTGAAGCGATCGGCTTCGCCGACATGGATGAAACGGTCGAGTTCGGACTGCGGCAGTTCGCTGGTGGCGCCGAGGAAGCGGTTGTAGCGGGAGCGCGTTGAGAGCGAGCGGAAATAATTCTGCAGTGCCTCGGCATCGCGCGGCTCGACGAAGCGCACGGTCACGGCCTCGCCGTGCCGGGAGCGCAGCACGTCGGAATATTGCCTGAGATCGTCGAAACGGAACCTGGTCATCGCGCGTTCCCGTTGTCCTCAAAAAATTGGCCGGCGCCCCTCGAACGAGGCGACGCCGGCGTGGCTGCTACTTAGGCCCGCCAGAACGGTTTTTCGGTCTCGTAGGCGATGTCGCTCCAGGACAGGCCGATATCGTGCAGCTCCCGCTCGGACCAGCTCGCCAGTTCCTTGCGGGCCTGGTAGCGCTGCCGCCACACGTAAAGGGTGTCAGCCAACTGGCTGAAAAGCCCCGGTTCATGATGATTTATCATCGATTCATGGGTGTAAGTGGACATTTTCGGCTCCTGCAGCTAATCTGTTGCCGCTAATATCTGCCTCCAAAGAGCATTCTACAAACGACACTTTGTACCGTTTCGGATGAAATAAACTCATGTATCGGGGATCGCGGAATGACCGCCAGGCTGCCGTCGCTGAATGGATTGCGGGCGTTCGAGGCTGCGGCCCGGCATTTGAGCTTCACGCAGGCGGCCTCCGAACTGAACGTCACGCAGACCGCGATCAGCCACCAAATCAAGCGGCTGGAGGAAGAGCTCGGCGTTCAGCTGTTCATCCGTCAGAACCGCTCACTGACGCTGACGGCGGAAGCGCAGGACTACCTTCCCGGCATCCGCGCCGCCTTCAACGATCTGCGCCTTGCGACCGACCGCCTGCTGCGCAGGGACGACGACCATGTACTGACGGTTTCGACGCTCGCCTCGCTTGCCGCCAAATGGCTGCTGCCGCGGCTCACCACGTTCCAGGAGGCCCATCCCGGAATCGATGTGCGCATCACCACCTCGACCAGCCTGGTCGATTTCCAGCGCGACAAGGTCGACGCCGGCATCCGTTACGGCCGCGGCCAATGGCCGGGCGTTCGCGCCGACTGGCTGATGGCGGACGAATTGTTTCCGGTATGCAGCCCTGCTTTGCTGAACGGCAGCAAGCCGCTGAAATGCCCCGAGGACCTCAAGAACCACGTGCTGCTGCACACCAGTAATGCCAATAGCGACGACTGGCGGCTGTGGCTGACGGCCGCCGGCCTGCCGGCCGATCTTTCCAAGCAGCCGGGCGTCACGTTCGACATGATCTTCATGACCGTGCAGGCGGCGATCGACGGCGTTGGCGTCGCGATGGGCCGCACGGCATATGTGGAGGAGGACATCGCGAAGGGGCGGCTGGTCGTTCCGTTCAAGATCGCCTTCCCTGTTGATGCCGGTTTCTATCTCGTCTCGCCTGCTGGCCGAGCCGATCCGCCAAAGCTTGCCGCGTTCCGGCAATGGCTGCTCGCCTCCGTGCAGAACCATCCCTGAGCTTCAGGATATTCCGCAACGCGCGTGGCATGCGACATCGTCGCATGCAGCCGCGCAGATGACGCATGCGATCGCACGAGATGCGTGACGCGGCTTTTGCATCAGGCTAGACATTCGCTGGGGCGGATGGATTTGCCTGGCCGAGTGCCGGTTGGATTTTTGAGGCCAACAACGACAACAAGAGCGCATGGCCGGTTTGAATCAGAAGTTCGATGTGCTGGTGATTGGCGGCGGCAACGCCGCTCTGTGCGCCGCGATCAGCGCGCGACACGCCGGCGCATCCGTGCTGGTGCTGGAGGGCGCGCCGAAATTCTATCGCGGCGGCAATACCCGCCACACCCGCAACATGCGCTGCGCGCACGATGCGGCGACTGACATTCTCACCGGGCCCTACACCGAAGAGGAGTTCTGGGACGATCTGCTCCGCCTGACCGGCGGGCAGACCGATGAGGAACTCGCAAAATTCATGATCCGGGAATCCAAGGACATCCTGAACTGGATCGTCGAACAGGGTGTGCGCTGGCAGCCTTCGCTCGGCGGCACGCTGAGCCTGGGGCGCACCAATTCGTTCTTCCTGGGCGGCGGAAGGGCGATGCTGAACGCGCTCTATCTCACCGCGGAAAAGCTCGGTGTGGAGATCGTCTACGACGCAGAAGTCGTCGATCTCCAGATCGAGGACGGCATGTTCCTGTCCGCGAAGCTGAAGCAGCCGATCGAAGGCGTCAGCGAAGTACGCGCCTCGACGCTGGTTGCGGCAGCCGGCGGATTTGAAGCCAACATCGAATGGCTCAAGGAATATTGGGGCGAGGCTGCCGACAACTTCCTGATCCGCGGCACACCCTATAACCGCGGCTCGATCCTGAAAATGTTGCTCGACAAGGGCGTGCAGGATATCGGCGATCCCACGCAGTGCCATGCGGTCGCGATCGACGCCCGCGCGCCGAAATTCGACGGAGGCATCATCACACGGCATGACTCAGTCGTGTTCGGCATTGTCGTCAACAAGCATGCGCAGCGCTTCTACGACGAAGGCGAGGACATCTGGCCGAAGCGCTATGCGATCTGGGGTCGCCTGGTGGCGGCGCAGCCGGACCAGATCGCCTACATCATTTTCGATTCGACTGTCGTCACCAGCTTCATGCCGACGCTGTTTCCGCCGATTGCGGGCGCAACGCTTGCAGAACTCGCCGGCAAGCTCGGCCTCGAGCCGGCCGCGCTGGAAAAAACCGTGGCCGATTTCAACGCCGCGGTTCGGCCCGGCACCTTCGATCACACCATCCTCGATGATTGCCGCACCGAAGGCATCACGCCGCCGAAGACACATTGGGCACGCAGGATCGAGACGCCGCCCTACCTCGCCTATCCGGTGCGGCCCGGCATCACCTTCACCTATCTCGGCACCCGCGTGAACAAGCAGGCGCGGATGGTGATGAAGGACGGCAAGCCTTCCGCCAATATGTTCGCGGCCGGCGAGATCATGGCGGGCAATGTGCTCGGCAAAGGGTATGCGGCCGGTATCGGCATGACCATTGGCAGCGTGTTCGGACGCGTCGCAGGACGGGAAGCTGCGAAGAATGCGAGGAATTGACTGGTAACCTCGCCCCGCCTTCGGGAAGAGGGAAATAACGACGACGGGAGGATTTGTCGATGCGCGTAGTGATTGCTTCTGCTGTTGCAGTCCTGATGTCAGCAACACTGGCGAATGCCGCCGAGCCGATCGCTCTACGCGACATGGGCTCGTTCCACGTCGGCGGGCGGCTGGTTGAAATTTCCGGCAAGCCGGTCAAGGAGGTGACCTTCACGCCCGGCGGCGTGCCCGCAAAAGTCGATCCCAACGGCACCTATCAGGTCGAGCAGATGTACGTGCAGTATTTTCTGCCCGTGAACGAGAAAGGCGCCTATCCGCTCCTGATGTGGCATGGCGGCGGGCTGACCGGCGTCACCTATGAGACGACGCCGGACGGCCGCGAAGGCTGGCTGAACTATTTTCTGCGCAAGGGCTGGGCCGTCTACAATTCTGATGCGGTCGAGCGCGGCCGCGCCGGATGGGCACAATACCCTGATATCTTCAAGAGCGAGCCGGTGTTTCTCACAACAGCCAATCCGTTCGAGCGGTTTCGAATCGGCGACGGCGCCGGCTCCTACAATCCGGACCCGGCGAAGCGAAAGCTTTTGCCCGGCAATCAGTTTCCCAACGAGGGCTATGAGAATTTCGTCAAGCAGAACGTGCCGCGCTGGACCACCACCGATGATGCCATCATCGCCGCCTATATCGCCGAGATCGACCGCGTGGGTCCTTCCATCATCCTGTTCCACAGCCAGGCCGGCAGTTTTGGCTTCAAGGTGGCGCAGGCCCGGCCGGACAAGGTCAAGGCGCTGATCGCGGTCGAGCCGGCGGGTGTCGGCGATCCCGCCAAGGTCGACGCGCTGAAGAACATCCCGACCCTGATCATCTATGGCGACTATATCGAGAAGGATTCGCGCTGGCCAAAGATCCGCGCCAACGGCCTTGCCTTCGCAGACGCCATCAAGGCCGCGGGCGGCAGCGTCGATGTCGTCGACCTGCCGCAGGCCGGTATCAAGGGCAATTCGCACATGATCATGATGGACAAGAACAATGCCGAGGTTGCGGGCCTGATCCAGAAGTGGCTGGAGAGCAAGGGGCTGACGAAGTGATCGGGATCGCGTAAGCGCAGGAAGCAACGGATGCACGGAACGCGAATCCTCAACGAAGCAGACCGCCTGATGACGGTCTGCAACTCCTGCCGCTATTGCGAGGGGCTGTGCGCGGTCTTTCCGGCGATGGAGATGCGCCGCGCGTTCTCCGATGGGGACCTCAACTACCTCGCCAATCTCTGCCACGCCTGCGGCGCCTGCTACACTGATTGTCAGTTCTCGCCGCCGCATGAGTTTAACGTCAATGTGCCGAAGACGCTGGCGATCGTGCGCGCCGAATCCTGGGCGGCCTATGTCTGGCCCCGCGCTTTCGCAGGCGCATTTACGCGCAACGGCCTCGTCATCAGCCTTGTCGCAGCGCTCAGTGTTGCCGCATTCATTTTCGGCTTCGCGGCGCTGAATGACCGACAGGTGCTGTTCGGCGTCCATACCGGGCCGGGCGCGTTCTACAAATTGATGCCGCACAACGCGATGGCGGCGCTGTTCGGCGCGGCATTTCTCTATGCAATTCTGGCGCTGGTGATGGGCGTACGCGCGTTCTGGCGCGATATCGGCGAGCCCGTCGGCATGAAGACCGATATCGGTGCGCTGTTCCGGGCGATCCGCGATGCCTGCGAGCTACGCTATCTCGACGGCGGCGGCGTCGGCTGCTTCAACGAGGATGATCGCCCGACTGACCGTCGCAGGCTCTATCACCATTTCACCTTCTACGGCTTTGCGCTGTGCTTCGCTTCCACCTGCGTCGCCACGCTCTATCATTATCTCTTGGCGCGGCAGGCGCCCTATCCGTGGTGGGATCTGCCGGTGATACTGGGCACGATCGGCGGCATTGGCCTCTTGATCGGGCCGATCGGCCTGCTGGCCGAACGATGGAAGCGCGACACCGTTCTGGTCGATGAGGCGCGCTACGGCATGGATGTCGCGTTCATTGTCATGCTGTTCCTCACCAGCCTGACCGGCATGGCGCTTTTGATCCTGCGCGAGACGGCGGCGATGGGTCCGCTGCTCGCGCTGCATCTCGGCGTGGTGTTCTCGCTGTTCGTCACCATGCCCTATGGCAAGTTCGTGCACGGGATCTACCGCTTCACTGCGCTGGTGCGCTACGCGATGGAGCGCAAGACGATGGCGCAGGGGGCATGCGAATAGCGTGCTTCGGCATCGCGGACGAAGCGAAGCCATCCGTGTGGTCACGCATGGAAAGATCTCCATGATGATGTTGAGCCTGATCTTTGTTGATGATGTCTTGAATGTGATCGCGCGCAACGCAAGTTGATCGACTGGTTCCAGCCGAAAAATTCTGCAGCTTTTTCCCAAAATGACTTGAACCAAACGAGCGCCGCACTGTTTGCAGTGCAAGTCGCAAAGGCAGCCGGAGACGGAACCGGAGCCGATCCAGAGGAAGCGCTTTTTCGGGCGCCACCAACCGAGAGAGAGCTGATGAACAATCCATCCTCCGGCCGGCGACATCCGGCAATCCTGAGAGTTTCTGCCATCGGCGTGGCCGGGTTGTTGTCTGCGCTGATGGTGACGGCGGTGGTGCCGCCGATCGTCGCCGATCAATCCGATCGCGCTGTCGTCAATGCGCCGGTGACGCTGCTGACCGCGCCGATCGGCGGCGAAATCGACGCACTGACGGCGCTTCCCGGCAGCGACGTCCGTGACGGCGACAGGCTGGCGCAGATCAGCAATCCAAGAGTCGACCGCGGCACGCTCATCACGCTGGAAGAAAAATCATCCGACGCACGCCAGAAGCTCGACGCGGCGCGGGCAAAGGGCGATTCCGACCGCGCCTATGTCGCTTCCCTCGACGCCGAGCTCGCCAGCCAGACCCAGCAACTCAAGATCCAATTCCAGTCGCAGATCGAGGAGCTGCGCGCCCGCGTCGCGCAATCCAACGCCCAGAGCGGCGAAAAGAAAGCCTTGGTGGACCGGCAAAGCAACATGGTGACCCGCAATGCCGCAAGCATGGACATGCTCAGGCCGACCACGCAGCAATTTAGCGCGGCGCTACATAATGCGGACGCGGAAAGCGCCAAGCTGAACCAGAAAATCGCGCAATTAGACGCCTTGAGCAAGGGCATCTATGTCGGAGACGAACTGGTTGCGCTGAACAACCTGGCGCAGAAGCGCAGGGACATCAACCTCGACGCCACGCGCATGGAAATCGAGGAGAAGCAGCAATCTGCCGTCCTTGCCGACCTGGAGCGCCTGATCGAAACCGAACAGAAGAGATTGGCGAACCTTGCAGAAGCCGACGTCCTTTCCCGCGGCCCCGGCAAAGTGCTGACCATCGGCGCAGCAATGGGACGTCATGTCAACGCCGGCGACACAATCAGCTCGATCGTCGATTGCAACAACCCCTTCGTGGTCGCCATCTTCTCCTATCGGCAGGGCCAGAACATGATGCCCGGCACCCGTGTCCGCATCGACGGCAGTTCGTTCCGGACCGGCATCGTCAGCGCGGTGTTGCCGAAGACCAGCGACAAGGTCGACGAGCGGTTTGCGGTGCCCTTTCCACAAACCGAACGGCGCGAGCTCTATGCGATCATAACTCCGGATGGGGTGAACGAGCCTGGCGCGCCGGTGCAGGAAGCGAAGACTTCGGAAACCTCGGCCTGCCCGATCGGGCAATGGGTAACCGTCACGCGCGACAATGGTATCGTGCCTTCGATGTCGGTCACTTGGCGCCGGCTCGGCAATCTCGTGGCGTCCTGGAGTCATGACGATGGTGATAAAACCGAGACCGCGCAGGATCATCCGGTTGACGCGGAAACCCACCGCGCCGGCATAGCGCGGCTGCAGGATGCTTCTCGTTCCCCGGCGCTGCAGGCAGTACAGCCCGACCAAAACTGGTCGTCCCGAACCCGCGCGCCGGTATCGCGATGAAGCGAGCGCTCGCGATGGTGTTGTGTGCCACTGTCCTGGGGTCGTCGCCCGCTGCGAGCGGGCAGGCTGAGAACGCCGGCCCGTTTTGCGCCGGGCTGAACAAGGCGGTGGCGCCGCTTGTCAGAGACGCCGACGCGGTCTTCATCCGCAGCTATGAACCCGGTACGGATGAAGTGAACCTGCCGTCGGGCATCGCCACGACCGCATTCGTCTACGACAACGCGCTCGCCGTCATCGCGCTAATCGCCTGCGGCAACCTGCCGGTCGCAAAACCGATCGGCAACGCCTTGAGCCAGGCGGCGCGCAACGACCGCAGTTTCAATGACGGCCGTGTCCGCAACGCCTATCGCGCCGGTCCGGTGGGCAAGGGTGCTCCCAACCTGCCGGGATGGTGGGATGACCGCGCCAAAATCTGGGCGGAGGATTCGGCGCAGGATGGCACCGCGACGGGAAACGTCGCATGGGCGGCATTGGCATTGCTGACGCTGCATCAGGCGACGCACGATCCGCAATATCTCGCCGACGCCAAGCGCCTGCTCGATTGGATCATCGCCACGACGGCCTGCGGCGACGGCTTCTGCGGCGGCTTTCATGGCTTCGATCCGCAACAGGTCAGGCTCACGTGGATGTCGACCGAGCACAATGCCGACGTCCACGCCGCCGCGAACTGGCTGTTTCGCCTGAGCGGCGAATCGAGATACGCGGATGCGGCCGCGCAGGCCCGGCGGCTCATCGATCGCGCCTTTCGCCGGGATCACTTCCTGCTCGGCACCAAACCCGACGGCAGTCTTGCGGATGAAGGTCTTTTCGCACTTGACGTTCAGCTTTGGCCCTGGATGGCCGCGCCCGATGGGCCCGCGGCGTGGCGAAGCGCACTCGGATTTGCGCAAACGCATCTGGCGGTCGACGGCGGGTTCGACTTCAACAGCGACCGGGATGGTGTGTGGGTCGAGGGGACGGCGCAGGCTGCATTGGCCTATCGCATCACCGGCGATGCGATGCAGAGCAGCCGTCTGCTAACGAGCTTGAAGGCCGACCAGACGCGCTCCGGTCTGCTCAACGCCTCTCGGCGTGCACGGCTGACGACGGGGTTATCGATCGATCCCACCGGCACAGTGCCCGACTTTTTCTACTACCGCCGCCCTCACCTCGGCGCGACGGCGTGGGCCGCGCTGGCCGAAACCGGCTGGAATCCCTTCACCGGGAAAAGGATGCGCTGATGTTCCCGAGCGCCAGCGATGACCTGTCGATCCTGACCATCGATATCGGAATTCTCATCGGACTTCTGGTCATGACCCGCCTGCTGGACCCGCTACGCGCCTGGGATCGCGTCCTGTTCGGCGCAACGGCTTCGGTCTTTCTGATTCTCTATGCGCTCTGGCGGTGGAACGATACGCTGCCGCCGTTCGCGCTGTCGGCCCAAAGCCTGTGGCCACGGCTGTTCATCGCGTTCGAGTTGCTTGCCATTCTGTACACGCTGATGTCGATCGTGATCCTGTTCCGGAGCACTGATCGCACCGCGCAGGCCGATGCGGCACAACGCGATCTATCCGCCAAGGCGGGCTATCCTGCCGTCGATATCTTCATCTGCACCTATGATGAGCCGCTCGAGATCCTGGAGCGGTCGATCCTGAGCGCGCTGGCGCTCGATTATCCCAATGCGACGGTCTGGGTGCTCGACGACACAAGGCGCGACTGGTTGCGCGACTATTGTGCGCGCGTCGGCGCGAAGCATCTGGTTCGGCCGGACAACAAAGGCGCCAAGGCCGGCAACCTCAACAACGGGCTTGCCGCGACCGCGCGCGAGACCAACGCACCGGTCATTCTGGTGCTTGACGCTGACTTTGCGCCACGGCGGGATTTTTTGAGACGCACGGTCGGCCTGCTGCTGTCCGATCCGGAAGTAGCGATCGTGCAGACGCCGCAGTTCTATTACAACGCTGATCCGATCCAGCATAATCTGCTGGCCGAGAAGAGCTGGGTCGACGACCAGCGCTTCTTTTTCGACATCTTTCAGCCGGCCAAGGACGGCTGGGGCTGCGCGTTTTGTGTCGGCACTTCCTTTGTGGTGCGCCGCGACCGGCTCGACGAAGTCGGCGGCTTTCCGCAGGAAGCGATTTCGGAAGACATCAATCTCACCTACACCATGCTGGCGCACGGCTACCGTACCTGGTGGCTGAACGAACCGCTCAGCTTCGGGCTTTCGGCCGAAGGCATCCCCGAATATATCACCCAGCGCGCACGGTGGTGCCTCGGCACCCTACAGGTCGCCCTGCTCCGCAACGGCCCGCTGTTCGGAGGTGGCTTCAGCTTCACCCAGCGCTGGCACTATTTTCACGGGGTGCTGAACTGGCTTTGCAAACCATTCATGGTGCTGCTGCTGGTCGCGCCGACGATTTACTGGTTCGGCGGCCTGCCCGCCTTCGAAGCCGATTACCACACCTTCCTGCGCTACGGCGTGCCAGCGCTGCTCGGACAGGTCGTCTACATGGGCTGGATCTCGCGGGCGCGGACGCTGCCGCTATTCATGGAGGCCACCCACGCTGTCACCTGCTTTGCGGTGACCGCGACGCTCCTAAGCGCCATCGCCAAGCCGTTCGGCCGGCCGTTCAAGATCACTGACAAAGGCGGCGACCGCTCGATGCCCCGCGCGCATTGGAGGCTCGCCGCGATCTTTGGCCTGATCACCTTAAGCTCAGCCGCCAGTATCGTCTGGGCGTTCGTCTCGCCCGATGCAGCCAGCGAGATTTCCTCGCTGGACTTCTTCAATTTGCTTTGGGCCGGCATCGCAATGCTGATCGCCTTCGTCGCCTTTCTCGTCTGCTTCGAGCTGCCCCGTCCTGGTGACATGTTCGAAACGGATGAGCCCGCCTGGCTTTCAGGCGAAGGCAAAATCTTGTCATGCCGCCTACTTGCGGTGTCGCCGAGCTCGGTGCGCTTTTCGGGTCCGGCCGGCAACGCCCTCGAGCTTGCCGGATGGCGGTATCAAATCCACCTGGAGGGGCTGGGATGGACCGATATTTCCATGGTCTCGCGATCCTGCCAGACAGTGCTGGCGCGCCTTGAACCTACCCCCGAACAATATCGGCAGCTGGTGGTCCGGCTTTTCAGCACATCTCACGGCAACATCGCCAATGAAGCCAGCCTGCGCGGTGCGCTGGCCGGATTGCTGCGACGAGGATTCCTCGGCGCCTGAGGCGGTATGCATGCCCCATCGACATCAGTACAGGCGAGCGCACCTTGCTTCAGTACCGCTCTGCGATCTGATCAAGCTTCCTGCTGAGCAACCAGGACAGGCCGAGGAACGCGACCAACATCACGATACCCAGGCCCGAAGAGGCATTGTTGATCGACTTCTCCGAGAACTGACCGAAGGCATAGCCGGCCGAGACAACGGCGCCGGACCAAAGACCTGCCGCAACGAAGTTGAGCGCAAGGAAGGTCGACCAGGGCAGCCGCGATATTCCGTAGGCAAACCCCGCGATCCCGCGAATACCGTGCGGGAAGCGATGAAACAGGATCATCCAGACATAGTGGCGCTCTGTCAGCCGGACTGCGGTCTGGACGGGGCGCTCAAACCGCGGGAAACGATCCAGCAGGCGGAGGCCGTAACGCCGCCCGATCCAGAAGCGAATGACGTCGCCGGCGAAACTGCCGAACCAGCAGACCACGATGAGCGTTCCAAGACCCAGCGCACCCGCGTGCGCCGCGTAGCCCGCAAAGAGCGCAAGCAGCAGGCTATGCGAGGCCGCATAGGCAAACATCAGGCTGTAGGCCAGATCGCCGTGCTGGCGGATGAGCTCGAGGAATGAGGTCAGATCGGTCGGAAACAGCAATGTAGGCCCGCCCAGTTCCTTAAGATATTCCCGAGATGAGCGGGTTCGGTCGGAACGCTATCACTCCGCGGAAGCATGGGGAAGCCAATAGGCGCGCCCGCAAGCGCCAGCTTTGCACGCCGAGCGTGTTTGCAAGGGAGGCGATCCGTAAGACGGGTTAGGACGCGTACCCGCTGATCGTGCTTGATCGGTGCGGCTTGATCGATGTCCATTCCCCGACAGCGACCAATTCCGCAGCCGGCGAAATGACGCGATGTGCCAGGAGCGACCGTCCGCTCGATCTCATCGCAAATCGGCACCGAAGATCATATCAGGGACAAGCAAGACCACTGAGGGGACAAAGATCAGTATCAAGGTCACCACGGTGACGGCGATCAAGAACGGCGTCGAGTCCCGGGTGTACTCGCTGATAGGACAACGCAGCACCTGGCAGGCGACGAACATGGCGGCGCCGACGGGCGGCGTGTAGTTTCCGATCGTCGCAGCAATAATGAACACGAGCCCGAAATGTACCGGATCAATGCCGTAATTCGTCACCAGCGGAAGGAAGATGGGCGTCAGCATGATGATGAGCACCGAGCCCTCCATGAAGGTGCCAGCGATCAGGATGAAGAGCACGATGAGCACCATTACAACGTGCGCGTTTTCCGTCACACCCAGCATCCAATCCGAAATCACCTCGGGTATTCGCTCAAACACGATGCCGTAACCAAAGATCGCCGAGAGCGCGAGCAGGAACATCACGGCCCCGACATCGACCAGGCCGCCCTCGATGGCTTCACGGAAACTCGCGAACGTCAGCATCCGGTAAGCGAAGAACCCCACCGCCACCGCATAGATGACCGCGAAGGCTCCAATCTCCGATGGCGTGAAGACGCCGTAGCGCAATCCCGCCAACAGCATGATGGGAAACAGGATTGCCCAGATGCCACCCCACGACGCCAGCAGGATTTCACGCCCGGTCGCCCGCGTCTCGCGTTCCGGCCCGTAGCCGCGGCGGCGGGCGGTGATGGCGATCGCAATGGCGAGAGCTGCCCACAGCATGAGGCCCGGAATAATACCGGCGGCAAACAGCCGTCCGATCGAGACCTGGCCGACTGTGCCATACAGTATGAAACCAATCCCGGGGGGAATGATTGGCGCCAGCAGAGAACCGTACGAAATCACGCCGGCCGCGTAGCCGCGGGCATAGCCGCGCTTGAGCATCTGCAAACCGATGATGCGGGCATTCATGGCGGCGTCCGCAATCGAGGATCCCGTCACCCCGCTCATCAGCGTTGAGAGTGCAATAGAGGTCTGCGCCAGACTGCCGTGCATTCTTCCTGTCAGTACCGTGGCCAGCTTGAGCAGGTTGGTCGTGATGCCGGAGTTGTTGAGAAAATTGCCGGCGAGGATAAACAGCGGAACCGCAAGCAGCGCGAAATTCTGCGTCTCGGTTACCGTTACCTGTATCGGGATTGTTGCCGGCAGTTCCGGATGCTGGATGAAGAAAAGCGCGCCGGCAATTCCAATCGCGAAGGCAACTGGCATTCCGATCAGCATCAGTACCGTGAACGCAATGATTACGATCAGCATGGCTATGCGCGTCGGATCATATGACGTCGACGGCGCGATATTCGGCGCGCTCGCCCCGGAATTCTCCGCGGACCTTGAGCGCGGTTGTCACGATCAGCAGCGCCGCGCCGACCGGCAAGCTCATTGTGACCCAGGAGTAGCTGACTTCCGGAATGCCCTGGAAGCTGCGTACCCGACTGATCCACGATAAATAGGCGCCCATCACGAGTAGGTAAACCAGAAACGCGGTGATCAATGCGTAGTTCACCATACGGAGGGTCGTCTGGAGCTTGTCCGGCAGGCGACTGGCGAAAACTTCGATGGCCATCATGCTATTCTTCCGCCAGGCAATATCGGCGCACAGAAAGCAGGCCCAGGCGAACAGGGCGGTCGAAACATCCGTCGACCAGTTGATCGGATGGCCCAGCATCCGCATAACGCCGCCAAGAAAAATAAGGATTACCATCACGATGAGAAACACGGAGGCGATCCATGCCTCGGCGGCGCATACACGCTGGTAGATTTTCTGCATTTGGCGGAACCTACTTGCCGATTTCCTTATGCACCGAGTTCTTGGCGTCGGTGATCTTCAGGACCTCGTACGCCTTTTCGCCGGCCTTCCGGAAAGCGGCGAGATCGACATCCTTATTGATCGTCATGCCGCGAGACTTCAGTTGCTGCTCGACTTCGGCTTCCAGCCTCAGGATCTGACGCGATGTCTCCTCTCCGGCTCGATCGGCCTCTTCCACCAACGCGTCCTGATATTCCTTCGGCAGGCTGTCGAACCATTTGCCGCTGACGACTTCGAAGTTGATCAGCATGATGTGCTTTGTTTCATTCGCGACCTTAAGCACCTCGTAGAAGCGGCCCCCCGGAATGTTGTTGTAAACCAGCTCGACACCATCGATCGCCCGCTGCTGCAGTCCCGGGTACATCTCGCCGAATGCCATCGCTACCGGCACGGCACCAAGCGCGCGTATCGACTCTTGCCAAATTGGCGCCGGCGGCGTGCGGATGCGCAGGCCCTTCAGATCATCCGGCGTCTTTATCGGCTTGTTGGTAAAGAAATGTCGATAGCCTTGCACCCAGTTGAAAGACACCACCTTGAGCCCGAACTTGGTCGCAAGTTCTTCCTGCCATTTTGCGACGGTCGGCGCTTTGCGCAGCTTGGCAACTTCTTCCAGCGTCTCGACGAAATATGGTCCGTTCATCACGGCGATGCCGGGAACGTAGTTTCCCATACGCGCGGCGTCGGTGTTCTGGCCGATATTGGCTCCCTGCCTGATCTGCTCGATGATGTCTTCCTCAACACCCAGTTGCGCGGAATGGAAGACATCGATCTTGAGACCGCCATTGGTGCGCTGCTCGACGGCTTTGGCCCACTTCAGGAAGCCATCGTGGTATGGCTCCTTCGGGCCAAGCACGTGATTGAATTTTAGCGTGAATGTTTTCGGTGCCTGAGCCAAAACATTCGAATAGCCGAGCGCCCACAGGCCGAGCGCAGCATACGTGATTACGGCCAAATTTTTCATCACATCCTCCCTGCGGCTTCGTGCCGGCGTGCCGCCCCGTGCCTCCCGTCTTTTTCTTGCGGCGGCCATTCTGACGATGGTTTGCCGCCGAGGCCGATGCTTAAACCAAATGAAATCAGGTTGAGCTTGCTTTCGAGGGTAAATTCCGCCAAGGCAAAGTCCGTTCCACGGCCGGTCAATGCTCCGAGAAAGATGCGGACCAGAGCATTGTCCGCGGCTGAAGAACCGCCGCCGCAGAGGGGAACTCATCAGTGACACGAGCTTGGATTGCAGGTGCTCGAGACGATCGCGGCCGACCGGCATACGACTTGTGCATTGCAACCATGGGCCGTTAACGCACTGCTCCTTGCCTTGCCACTTCGCTCAGGACGGTTTGAACCTTAGCCACTGCCGGGATACGTGGTCCCTTGGCCGTTGCTGAATGCCTTGGCATCTACTCAATGGAATCAGCAAAGAGCCAGGACGTTTTCGAAGAGCCCGAGCAGGATCTTGGGATTTCCGGACGTACAATTGCACGTCCAGGTTCGCGCCTTCGACGCGCCGGAAGGACGGCCGTTACAAATCGACCACCACGTAATCGCTCTCCACCGAGACCGCGATGGTCTCTGCCACATACGGGCCCTTCACCACGGCCGATCCCGGCTCGACGTTGACGGGATAGGCTCGCGCGCGGAAGCGTTTCGGGTCGCAGTAGGATTGGCCGGTGCGGATGTCGAATTCCCAGCCGTGCCAGGGACAGCGGATGATTTCGCCGAGTTTTGTATACTCGATCTCGCCGGGGTTGGAGGATTGCGCGAGGCCAATCAACGGGCCCTCGCACAGGGCCGCGCCCTGATGCGGGCAGCGGTTCAACAGGCCGAAGAATTCGCCCTTGATGTTGAAGATCGCGATCGGCCGCCCGTCGATATCGAGGAATTTTCGCGTCCCCGGCGGCAACTCGTGCACCGGGGCGATGACGTGACGAACCATCAGGATATGCCGTACAGCTTCTTGGCGTTGCCGAGATAGAACGCTTCGCGGTTGGCCTCGCTGACGCCGGGCGGCACCACGCGCGACGGCTCGTCAAAATCCCAATGCGGATAATCCGTCGCGAATAGTAGCTTGTCCCAGCCGATCCACTCGATCACCTGGAACAGATGATCGCGGCGCTCCGGATCTTCCATCGGCTGCGTGGTCCACCAGATGTGATCGCGGATATATTCTGACGGCTTGCGCTTGAGATGCGGCACCTCGCTGTGAAGCTTCTCAAAATGCTTGTCGAGCCGCCAGGCGAGCGACGGCGCCCAGCCGAATCCGGCCTCGATCATCACCATCTTCAGTTTCGGGAAACGCTCGAACACGCCTTCGAGCACGAGGCTCGCGAGCACGGTCTGCTGGCACTGCGCATGGCCGACCATCTCCTCGATGTAGAAGCTCGGCCATCCCGACGGCGTGAGCGGGTTGCCGCCGAAGCCGAACGCGTGCACGCCAACCGGCAGCCCGATCTCCTGTGCCGCCTCGTAGATCGGCCAGTAGCGGCGCTGGCCGAGCGGCTCGACGTTGCGGGAGAGCAGCAGCACCTGCACGAAATTCGGATCGCCCGCGCGCTTGCGGATCTCGGCGGCGGCAGTCACGCCGTCCTCATTGGCGACAACGATCGACGCCTTCAGGCGCTTGTCCTGGCTGGTCCATTTCTCGATCTGCCAATCGTTGATGGCGGCGCAGAGCGCGCCGGCGAAATCCTGGTTGCGCAGGCCCTGCCCGCTGGCGAGCGGATTGAGCACGCCGAGCGCGACATTGTAGGGATCGAGCAACTGCTTCTGCATGAACGACAGCGAGGAGCCCTGCGGTCCGCCTTCCGGCGGCCAGGCATCGCGGCGCGAGGCGTTCGGCTGCGCCTTCGGATAGGGCGGCCCTTCCATCATGCCGTGATAGGCCCCGATGCCGTAGGTCTCGAGATGCGAATGCCAGCGCTTGGCCATGAACGGATAGAGTTCGTCCCTGGTCGCGCGCGCGGGATGGATATCGCAATCGGCAATCGCAGTCTTGACGCTGGTGGAAGCGGAAGACTCTGGGCGGAACTGGACGTTCATGGCGTCGTCTCCTTCACCATCTGCAACCGGCCGTAAGTCGCGAGCGGATTGTCGATCATGATCTTGCGGACAAGATCGCTCGACAATCCCGGCGGCAGCACCTCGTCGCCATCGAACTGCCAGTGCGGATAGTCGGTCGAGAATAGGAGCAATTCGTCCGACTGCATATGGTCAAACAGGCGGTTCAGGGTTGCGGGATCGGGCGGCGCATCGACCGGCTGCAGCGAGAATCGGATGTTGCTACGCACAATCTCCAGCGGCGCGCGATCGACCCACGGCGTTTCCATCCGAATGCCGCGCCAGAACTTGTGCAGGCGCCACAGATAGGCCGGCAGCCAGGTGAAGCCGGACTCCAGCATCACCATTTTCAGATTCGGATGCCGTGCGAACACGCCTTCCACGATCAGGCTGGTGAGCTGGGTCTGAAACGCGGTCGCTTGCGCGACATAGTCCTCGATGTGATAGGAACCCCAGCCGATCGAGGTCGGCGGGTTGTGATAGGCGCTGCCGGCATGAATGCCGATGGTGAGGCCGAGCCGTTCGGCGGTAGCGTAGATCGGCCAGTAGGCGCGCTTGCCCAAGGGCATGTCGCCCATGACCAGCATCAGCACTTGAACGAAGCGCTTGTCCTTTGCGCAACGCTCGATTTCGGCGACGGATTTTTCGGCGCTTTGCGAGGGGATCACGATCGAGCCGCGCAGCCGCGCTTCCCTGTCGAGCCACTCCTTGGCCAGCCAGTCGTTCAGCGCGCGGCAGAATGCGTCCTGCATGTCCTCGGAAAACACCATCTGGACGCCGTAGAGCGGATTGCAGATGCCGTAAGCTACAGCGAACCGGTCGAGCGCCTGCTTCTGCATTTCGGCAATGTCAGCGCCGGGCTTACCCTGCGCCGGCCGCCAGTCGGGTCGCGCTGAGATCGGCGAATTGGTCGGATAGGATTGCGAGACCAGGTCGGTCATGCCGCGCGTTGTCACCTGATCGCGCCAATAATCGTTCATGTAGGGCAACAGGCTGGTCAAATGCGGAACGGCGGGATGCAGATCGCAATCCACGCCGCCCGTGATCGGCGACGTCATGGTGTTTCCCCGTGTGCCGCTTTGGCTGCGGTCGTTTGAGGTATTCAATCAGGGAGCCCCACGCGCCGCAACTCGGCAAATGTGGACCTCCTGTGCTAGGAGGACATGACTGGCGGGATTTTTGGGAGGTGAGATGAAAGAACTCATAACGATAGCCGAAAAGATCGCCGCTCAATTAGTCGCGCGCAAACAGACGATTGCGGTTGCGGAATCTTCAACCGGCGGCCTGATCTCGGCGGCGCTGCTGTCAGTGCCGGGCGCATCGGCCTATTTCCTTGGCGGCGCGGTGGTCTACACGCGGGACGCACGGCGGCTGCTGATGGATATTCCTGATGAGGCGATGAAGGGCCTCCGCTCGGCTTCGGAGCCCTACGCAGAACTACTGGCGAGCCAGGTGCGCCAGCGCTTTGCAGCGGATTGGGGACTCTCGGAGACCGGCGCGACGGGGCCGACCGGCAACCGTTATGGCGACGCGGCCGGCCATTGCTGCACGGCGGTAGCGGGGCCGCAAAGCGCGGTGTTCACGCTGGAGACGGGCATTGCAGACCGGCAAGCCAACATGCAGGCGTTTGCGAAGACGGCGTTGAATTTGCTGCTGGAGACTTTGTCGCGCTGATGCGCAGCATGGAATTGCCAGACCTGATCCTTAGGAGCGCGGAACGCGCGTCTCGAAGGATGAGTGGCACCAGCGGGGCCGCATGGTTCGAGACGGCGCTAAGGCGCCTCCTCACCATGAGGGTTTAGTAGTTGGTACTGTAGCTGTCACTGAGGATTGCACCCATGCAACAGCCATTCGACCGCGCCGCAGAGGATCTCGGCAACTCAATCCATCTCGAGCACGTCAACGTCACTATTCCCGATCAGCGGTTGGCGACGCTGTTCTACAACGCCGGCCTCGGGCTGACCCGCGATCCCTATCTGATGGTCTCGGACAGCAACATGTGGATCAATGTCGGCAGAAGCCAGTTTCATCTGCCGCAGGGGCCAGCGCAGGTGCTGCGCGGCCATACCGGCATCGTCATCGCGGGACGCGAAGCGCTGCTGGATCGACTCGCGTCGGTCGCGAAGAAGCTGGAAGGGACATCATTTGCATTCAGCGAGCGCAACGACCACGTCGAGGCGATCTGTCCTTGGGGCAATCGCATCCGCTGCTACGCGCCGGATGCCGCGCGCTTCGGACGCATTACGCTCGGCCTTCCCTATGTCGAGTTCGATGTGCCGGTCGGGACGGCCAAGGCAATCTCCGCGTTCTATCCCGCGATCATGGGAATGCAGGCGGAGCTGTTGAACGGCGACGGCACCGTTGCGCGCGTCAAGGCCGGCAAGAACCAGTACCTGCAATTCCGGGAGACCGACCGCGCGCTGCCGGATTACGACGGGCATCACGTGCAGATCTACATCACGGACTTTTCCGGTCCCTACCACCGCCTGCGAGAGCGCGGGCTGATCTCGCAGGAAGACAACCAGTATCAATACCGCTTCCGCGATATCGTTGACATCGATGATGGTAGGCACCTCTTCACGGTGGAGCACGAGGTGCGCAGCGCCACGCATCCGATGTTCATGCGGCCGCTGGTCAACCGCAATCCAGCCGAGACCAACCGCACCTACGCGCCCGGGCATGAGGATTGGGCGTGGGCGATGAGGCCGGATGAGTACGACAGGAGATAGGATCGCCGCTTTCGAGCACCTCGACCGTCATACCCGCGCCGGCGGGGTATCCAGTACGCCGCGGCCTTTCGGTTCCATCACCGCCGTTTCCGGAGTACTGGATCACCCGCCCCAGTGCGCAATTGCGCACAAGGCGGGTGATGACAGCGGAGAACGGGGATCAAGAGGAGCCTCACCTCTCCCGGAACGAGCGCATGAGCTGGTCGCTGAACGGCTTCATCAAATACGAGAACATGGTGCGGTCGCCGGTCTGGACGAAGGCTTCCACCGGCATGCCCGGGATGATCTTGACCTCGCCGAGGCGAGCGACTTCGTCCGGCGGCATCGAGACGCGGATGGTGTAGTAGCTCTGGCCGGTGCGTTGGTCGGTGGTGACGTCGGCCGAGACGCGGGTGACGACGCCGTTCAGTTCGGGCGTGGTGCGCTGGTTGAAGGCGGACAGCCTAAGCAGCGTCTTCTGGCCGACCTGCAGCTTGTCGATGTCCTGCGGATTGACCTTGGCCTCGACGGAGAGATCGTCGGCCTTCGGCACGATCATCATGATGGCATCGCCCGCGGTGATGACGCCGCCGACGGTGTGAACCGTCGACTGCAGCACCACGCCGTCCTGTGGCGCGCGGATGTCGATGCGGCGCAGTTGGTCTTCCGCGGTGACCTTGCGCTCGACGAACTCGCCGATCTTGTCGTTGGTCTCGCGCAGGTCCTTGGAAACTTCGCTGACGACGTCCTTGTCGATCTGGATGATCTGCAACTCGGTTTCGGTGATCTTGCCTTTGGCCTGCGCACGGGCGGCGATGTATTGCGCGCGCTCGCCCGACAGGCGGGCGAGATCGCGCTCCAGCACCGTCAGGCGCGAGATCTGAATCAGGCGCTGCTCATAGAGCTGGCGCACGCCGACCAGCTCCTTCTCCACCAGCGCGATTTCCTTATCCTTGGCCTGTTCCTGCGCGGTTAGGCCGGCGATTTCCTCGTTGAGCTGCGCGACGCGCTCGCGCAACTGCGATTTCTGCCCGGCGCGCCCGAACACGCGAACCTCGAACAGCTTTGTTTCGCTTGCCATGACGTCGCGAACGTCAGGATCGTCGGCGCGCTCGGCGAGCTGTGGAGGGAACTTGATCTGGTCGAGGCCGCGCTGCTCAGCTTCCAGCCGCGCCGCACGCGCCCATAAGCCGTTCAGCGTCTTCACGACGATGGCAAGGCTCGCCTTGACCACGGTCTCGTCGAGCCGCACCACGATATCGCCGGCCTTGACAACATCGCCATCACGCGCGCGCACCTCGCCGACCACGCCGCCGGTCGGGTGCTGCACCTTCTTGACGTTGGAGTCGACCACCACCGAGCCCGGCGCGATCAGCGCGCCCGAAATCTGCACAGTCGAGGCCCAGCCGCCGAACCCGCCGGCAACCACCAGCATCAGCGCAAGGCCCAGGATGAGATGCGAGCGGATTGATCGGCGCGCGCCTTTCAGTTCGGCGGTCATGATTTTTTCGCGGCTCCCGCTTCGGACACGATCTTGATCGGCGGCGGCGGTGACGGCACGCGCTGCAGCACCTGACCGAGCACGGTTTCCTTCGGCCCGAACGCGTGCATGCGTCCCTCCTTCAGGACCAGCAATTGATCAACTGCCTCGATGCCAATCGGCCGGTGCGCTACCACGACCACAATGGCGCCGCGCGCCCGCGCAGCGCGCACCGCTCGGGTGAGCGCCTCGTCGCCCTCACTGTCGAGATTGGAGTTCGGCTCGTCAAGCACGATCAGGAACGGATCGCCGTAGAGCGCACGGGCCAAGGCCACGCGCTGCGCTTGTCCGGCAGAGAGCGCCGCGCCCTGCTCGCCGATCTGCGTATCATAACCCTCGCGCATCTTGATGATCATCTCATGCACGCCGGCCTCCTTGGCGGCGGCGATGATGGCGTCGGACTTCGCCTCGGGGTCGAAGCGGCAGATATTCTGCGCCACGGTGCCGGCGAACAGTTCGACGTCCTGCGGCAGATAGCCGATGTAGCGGCCGAGCACGTCCGACGACCACTGGTCGAGCGCGGCGCCGTCGAGCCGCACCTTGCCGCGGACCGGGGTCCAGACGCCGACCAGCGCGCGGACCAGCGACGACTTGCCGGACCCGCTCGGGCCAATGACGCCGAGGCCGGTGCCGGCGTCGACGGCGAAGTTGACATCCTGCACGATGACGCGCTGATCGCCCGGCGGCACGATGCTGACGGCCTCGACCGACAGCCGCTTGGTCGGCGCTTGCAGTAGCGTCTGCTCGTTCGCCGGCGGCATCTTCTCCAAAAGCCCGGAGAGTCGACGCCAGCTCTGGCGCGCGGCCATAAAACCTTTCCAATGGGCGATGGCGAGGTCAACGGGGGCCAGGGCGCGGGCGGCCAGGATCGAGCCCGCGATGATGATGCCGCCGGTGGCTTCCTGGTGGATCACGAGATAGGCGCCGACCGCGAGCACCGCCGATTGCAACATCATGCGCAACACCTTGGCGACCGCCCCGAGGCCGCCGGCGATATCGCTGGCGCGCTGGTTGCCCGCCAGATAGGTCTCGTTGGCCTCGCTCCAGCGCTTGCTCAGGCGTCCGGACATGCCCATCGCGACCAGCACCTCGGCGTTACGACGGCTGGTGGCGGCGAGATCGTTGCGCCGCGCTGCCAGCGTCATCGCCTCCTTCGCCGGCGCGCGCGACAGGAACTCGGTGATCAGCGTCAGCGTCACCAGGATGATGGCGCCGGCCAGCGCGGTGACGCCGAGCAGCCAGTGAAACGCAAAGCAGATTGCGAGATAGAACGGCAGCCAGGGCAGATCGAAGAACGCGCCCGGCCCCATGCTGCCGAGGAATGATCTGACATTGTCGAGATCACGCAGCGGCTGCAGGCCCTCATTGCGGCTGCCGACCATCAGCGGCAGGCGAACCACGGTCTCGAACACGCGCGTGTTGATGGCCTCATCCAGCGCCGTTCCGATGCGGCCGAGGATGCGGCCGCGAATCAGGTCGAGGCAGCCTTGGGCGATGTAGAGGCCGGCGGCGAGAATCACCAGACCGACCAAGGTGGGCACGCTGCGGCTCGGCAGCACGCGGTCGTAGACCTCCAGCATGAAGATGGAGCCGGTGAGGTACAGGATATTGATCATGCAGCTCATGACGCCAACGCCGATAAAGGCGTTGCGGCAAGCGCGCAGCGCTTCACCGAGCTCGGAACGCCGGACGGGAGCGGCTGCCATTTATGCGCATCTCTTCAAGCGGGTAGGGCTACGTGGCGGTTTTACCGGTGTTTTCTGATACCGTCCATTTTAAGTCACGTTAACCTATATCCAGTTCACCCCTATGAAGGGCGAAAACGGAAGTTTGCGCGCTTGGGGGCAGCTAATTTGATGCCCGGGCCAGCCCTTCGGCGGGTTGAGCCTTGGCCTGGAGCGGAAACGGCACCAGAATCACGGACATCGAGACCCGGCCGATCTCGCCATCGACGTCGAGCAGGACACCGCTTCCGGCGCCCAACCCGCCCGCTGGCCGCCAGCGGGCTTGCGCGCGAATGCCGATCCAGGGGCCCTCCGGCTGGCGGAACAGCTGGACCGTCAGATTCGGGTTCGGATCCGCCACCACATTCTGGCACGGGCGGGCGATGCCATGGGTCCAGTCGGCCGGGCCGAGTACCGCGGAGAGCGGGCCTGCGTCGTTGATGACCGCCTGATTCATGCGAAACCAGGCGACGCCATCACCCTCGCGGCTTCCATCGCCTCCATGAACCAGGGCCCGCCATGCGCCGCCTGCCTGGTGCGGACCGGAAACTGCGTGGGATCGGCGGCCTCGCGCGCAGGCTCGACAAATCCGGGCACGTCGACCGCGCGCTCCCGTGACAGCGTCACCCGGACGGTGGCGCAGGGCTGCTCCTCGCCGGCCGGCCACAGCGTGTTGTCGACCACACTGACGCGGCCGCCTTCCGTCACGACCGAGAGCGCGGTTCGCAATTCCGTCATCGGGGTCGGCCGCAGGAACCAGGCCGACGTCGCAATGGCCCTGCCCCAATTCCTCTGATGCGCCTGCGCCTCAATCTCCGCCGTCAGCAGACTTGCGACAGCGCCGCCCTGCAGGCCGGCGAAGGGGCCGGCGGCGAGTGGCGTTGGCTGCCAGCGATGCGGGCCAAGCGGCTCGAAGATTGCCAATGGTGCGATGTCCTGGGGTGAGGCGTATTGCACGTTGAGCTAGTCTGGCGGAAGACAGCGCATATAACAAAAGGGATTTCCTCATCTCAGATGAATACTATTCACCTCTCGGAAGCACCGTCCTCGCCGCTGCGCGCGATCCCGCCATTAACCGCATTGCTGGCATTCGAGCGCGCCGCTTCGCAACTGAGCTTTCGCCGCGCGGCGCGCGATCTTTCGCTCAGTCCGTCGGCGATCAGCCATCAGATCCGCGGGCTGGAAGAGCGGTTCGGCACAAAACTGTTCGTGCGCGGTGCGCGTTCGGTGCGGCTGACGGCCGATGGCGAGCGCTATTTCGCAAAGGTCTCGGCGGCGCTCTTGGCGCTGCACGACGCAAGCCGCGACATGCTGCGAAATCGCCGCGATGCGGACGCCGAACTCTGGATCAGCTCGCTACCATTCTTCACCTCCGCGGTGCTAATCCCGGCGCTACCGGCATTCAAGCGACGTCATCCGCAACTTACGCTGCGCATCGAAGCCACGCATCAATATACTGATTTCAATGCTTCCCGCGTCGATGTTGCGATCCGCTATGGCCGCGAACATTCGACGGGACTGAAATTCGAGCCGCTCGTCGCCGTGAAGGGCTTGCCGGTTTGTGCGCCCGCGCTGATCAGGGGCGGATTGAAGCAGCCGGAGGATCTGTCACGGCAGGTGCTGATACATCTGACGTCACAACCACGCGCGTGGCCGGTCTGGCTTCGGGAGGCCGGGCTTGCGCACCTCACGCCGCGCGGGCATCTGTGGCTCGACAGCGTACCGGCGATGCTGGAGGCCGCCGAACAGGGGCTCGGCGTCACGCTCGCGATGTCGCCGCTGATCAAGGCGCGGCCCTCCTTCGGCAAGAAACTGGTCGCACCCTTCTCGTTCGAGGCCGCGCATAGCGAGACGATCTATCTCGTCTCGCGCACCGAACAGGCGCGTGACCGCCGGATTGCGGCGGTGCGGCGCTGGATCGTCGAGGCGGTGAGCGGGGCGAAATAGCGCGTTACCACCGTCTGCGGGTGCGGAGCAGCCGCACGATCATTAGCAGGATGATAGCGCCGATGGTGGAGTAGGCGATCTCGGACACCAGCCCGGTGCCGAGGCGAATGCCGAGCCTTGGAAACAGCAGGCTCGCCAGCAGCGCGCCGGCGATGCCGACGAGAATGTCGCCGATAATGCCAAAGCCGGTGCCGCGCACGATCTTGCCGGCGAGCCAGCCGGCCACCAGGCCGACAAAGAGAATAACCAGAATGCCTTCGTTGGAAATCACCATTTGAGGTCCCCCAGGATTCAGGTCGGCCGATACGACGAGCCGTCCACGCTTTCGACTGCGCCTGCGAAGTGAAACTTTTTTATGTCAGGCGCGTTATGCCGGCATGAAACAGAACGATATTTGGTATGTGACTTTCGGTCCGGAGAGGACAGACGAGACTGCAGAGAGCGCGGCGCGCACGACCCGCACTTTTAAATCTGAAATCGACGCCAAGCTGTTTGCGATGCAAATCCTGGCCAAGGGCTGGTCCGCCAGCGCCGGCACTCTCAATCCCCATCAGCCGAAGCAGGTGGTGGGACCGGCACAGATAGAGCAATGGGCCGATCCCGGGCTGGGTGGCTGACTCCTCTCGTGTCCCGGACGCGGCGCGTCAGGTAGCGATGCGACGCAGAGCCGGATCCAGGCTGCAACACATGGCCCTCGGATAAGCAGCGCACCACGCCGCGAAGTGCGGCGCGTTGCGCAGCATCCGGGGAACGTCGCTTCAGCTTGCCGCGGAAACTTCTACCGGCTCCGCCAACACACAACGCGCTGTTCTGTCTGACGACACCTGCACATTGGGCGGCAAGCGCTCGCTGCAGCGCGGCTCCGCGACCGCACAACGCGGCGCGAATGAGCAGCTCACAGGCGCCCTGTCGAGCGAGGGCGGCGTACCCGGGATGGTCTCCAGCCGCTGGCCGCGTTTGGCGCCGTGGACGGTCGAGGCCAATAGCCCCTTGGCATAGGGATGTACCGGCGTGCGGACGATGTCGCGCAAGCGGCCCTGCTCCACGATCTGGCCGGCATACATCACGGCAACGCGGTCGCAGATTTCGATGGCGACACCGATATCGTGGGTCACGAAGATCACGGACATGCCGAACTCGCGCTGCAACTCGCGCAGCAGCAGGAGGATCTGGATCTGCACGGTAGCGTCCAGCGCCGTGGTCGGCTCGTCCGCGAGCAGAATTCTTGGCTTGCATGCAAGCGCTAGCGCGATCATCGCGCGCTGGCGCATGCCACCGCTCATTTCATGCGGATAGGCCTCCAAGCGCCGCTTGGCGGAGGGAATGCGGACTACCTCCAGCATTTCCAGCGCGCGCGCCATCGCCTCCTTTTCGCTTTTGCCTTCGTGGCGGATCACGGTCTCCGCGATCTGGCGGCCGATTGTGTAGACGGGATCGAGCGCCAGCGCCGGCTCCTGGAAGATCATCGAAACCGTCTGGCCGCGAAAGTCCGAAAGCTCCTCCTCGTTCATCGCCAGCACGTCGCGTCCGAGCACCTTCACAGTGCCCGAAATCTGCGTCCGCTTCTTTGGCAATAGCCGCATCAGCGCGCGCAACGTTACGCTCTTGCCAGAGCCGGACTCGCCGAGCAGGCCGAGCACCTCGCCTTCGCCAAGCGAGAGCGAGATATCGTTGACGGCATGAACCGTCCGCTCGCCGGTGAAGCGGATGTTGAGGTCGCGGATCTCGACGAGGTTGCTCATGCCAATTTGGGTACCTGTTGATGATAGTCGGTCGCGCGCTGGAAGGCTGCGCCGATCCGAACCAGCGTGGCCTCGTCGAAGGAGCGGCCGATCAACTGCATGCCGACCGGTAGGCCGCTGCTGGTGAAGCCCGCGGGAATCGAGAGCGATGGCAGGCCGAGATAGTTGATGGGCCGCGTGAATCGCGTGATCCGCTGGATCACGGCTTCCGCATCGAGGCTGTTGCCGACATCGCTCTCGGCGATGGTCGCCGCCGGCATCGGCGCCACCGGTGCGATCACGGCATCGGTGCCTTCGACCGCCGGGAGGTAGGCGGCAAGCGCCGGACCGCGCCAGCGCAGCGCGTCGAGATAGGTCACCGCTGGAATCGCGAGCCCGTTCTGCAACCGCATCAAGACCTGCCCGCCATAATCCTGCGGTCGCTCGATCATCCAGCGCTTGTGGAAGGCGGCGGCTTCGGTGGCGAGCACGATCTGGCAGGCAGCGGTGAGCTGGCGCTGATCCGGCAGCTCGACTTTGACGATTTCGGCGCCCTCATTCTTGAGGGTGGCGATGGTCTCGTCGAGCACCCGCGCCACTTCGGAATCGAGGTCGTCGACATAGAAGGCGGTGGGTACGCCGATCTTCGCACCCTTGAGCGAGCCCGTCGTCGCGGCCATGTAGTTCGGCACCGGCCGCGTCGACGTGGTCGGATCCTCGGGATCGGCGCCCGCCATCAGCCCGACCAGCAGCGCGCAGTCTTCCACGGTTTGCGCGAGCGGTCCGACGGTGTCGAGCGATTGCGACAATGGCATCGCGCCGGCGCGGCTGATCAGGCCGACCGTGGTCTTGAAGCCGGTGACGCCGCAGAAATGCGCGGGCATCCGGATCGAGCCGCCGGTATCGGAGCCGAGCGCCGCAAAGGTCAGCCGCGCCGCAACCGCGGAGCCCGAGCCGGATGACGAGCCCCCGGTGATGTGATCGACATTCCAGGGATTGCGAACCACGCCGTAGTGGACGTTGTGGCCGGTCGGGCCGTAGGCGAACTCGACCATCTGCAGCGAGCCGAGCCTGACGAAGCCGGCGTCCTTCAGCCGCTGCAACGCAGTTGAGGTCGTCGTCGCGACGAACTCGCGCCGGATTTTCGAACCGCAGGTCACGACCTTGCCGGCCTCGTAATACATATCCTTGTGCGCCATCGGCACGCCGTGCAGGGGCCCGAGTATCTCGCCCTTGGCCAGCGCCGCGTCGGCGGCATCAGCGGCAGCAAGCGCCTCCTCCGTCTCGATCGCCATGAAGGCGTTGACGCGCGGCTGCCATTGCGCGATGCGGTCCAAACAGGACTGCGTCGCTTCGCGGGAGGAAATTGACTTGCCGGCGATCGCCTTCGCGACCGCGACCAGCGACATCAAGGCCGGTTCGCCGCTCATTTTGACACCTTGGCGTTCTGCACCAGGAGAAAGGTTGCAGGCTCGAGATCCATCGGCAGCGTGCCGGCAACCGGGGCGAAGCCGTCGAACGCAGGTCCGATGGAATTGGCGATGCGCGCGGAAACTTCCGAATCCTGCGGCACACCGGCGACGTCGGTCATTACCTTGACCTGTTTGGGATCGGGTCTTGTCATGCGGCGGTTGCTCCCATGTCGTTCTTGCTGGCCGGTGCGCGGCTGTGCCCGGAGCCTGCAATGGCCATGTAGCACGCCGCCTGATGGCCCATTGTATCGACATCGCTGAGTTTTGGCGTCGCATTTGCGCAGAGCGGCTCCGCAAACGGGCAGCGGGTGTGAAACCTGCAGCCGGACGGCGGGTCGATCGGGTTGGGCGGATCGCCCGAGATCGGCGGCGTTTCGGTGCGGTTATCAGGGTCGGAGGACGGCATGGCGGCGAGCAGCGCGCGCGTATAGGGATGCGCCGGCGCGTCCCAGACCTTGTCGACCGGACCGAGCTCGACGACCTCGCCGAGATACATCACCAGCACGCGGTCCGAGATGTAGCGAACGACGTTAAGATCGTGGCTGATGAAAAGGTAGGTCAGGCCGAATTCGCGCTTCAGATCAGCCAGCAGGTTGAGCACCTGCGCTTCGACCGATTTGTCCAGCGCGGAGACCGCTTCATCAAGGATCACCAGCCGCGGCGAGAGCGCCAGCGCACGCGCGATATTGACGCGCTGGCGCTGGCCGCCGGAAATCTCATGCGGATAACGGTTTGCGAAAGTCTCGGGCCTCAGGCCCACCTTGCCAAGGAGTTCGCGGGACAGGGTGCGCGCAGCCGCATCGGCCATGCCGTGCACCTTTGGGCCGAACGCAATCGATTCCTCGATTGTGAGGCGCGGGTTGAGCGAGGCGTAGCTGTCCTGAAACACCATCTGCATGCCGCGGCGCAGATCACGCAGCGACAAGGCGCGGCCGACCTGCATGCCGTCATAGATGATGTCGCCGGCATCGCGCTTCATCAGATGCATCAGCAGCCGCGCCGTGGTCGACTTGCCGCAGCCGGATTCGCCGACGATGCCGACCGTCTCGCCCTTGGCGATGGAGAAGGAAACATCGTCGACCGCGCGCACGGTCTTGCGCGGGCTGAAGAGATCACCGCGCACCGGAAAATGCTTGGTCAGGCCGACGACCTGCAGCAGCGGCTGCGCCGCGCCTCCGACGTCCTCGACCTGCTCCAATACTGACTGATACGTTTCATTCATCGCGTCAGTTCCTGATATCCATAGCGCTGCGCATGCCGTCGCTGAGGAGATTGAAGCAGATCGACACCGCAAAGATCATCACGCCGGGCAACGCGGCCACCCATGGGTTAATGTAGATCGCGGTGCGGAGCGTGTTGAGCATCAGGCCCCATTCCGGCTCAGGCGGCTTGGTGCCGAGACCAAGGAACGAGAGGCCGGCAGCGAGGATCATCGACACCGAGATCAGCCCGGTGGCATAGACGAAGATCGGGCCGAGCACATTGCCGAGCATATGCACGCGCATGATGGTGAAGGGACCGGCGCCGGAGGCGCGCGCGGCTTCGACGAAATCCATGTTGCGCACGCCGGTGGTGACGCTTTCGGCGACGCGGGTGATCTGCGGCACGAACACGATGGTCAGCGAGACGATCGAATTGACGATGCCTGCGCCCAGTGCGCCCGAAATCGCGATCGCCAGCAGCACCGACGGGAAAGCGTAGAACACGTCGACCGTGCGCATGATCGCAGTGTTGAGCCGGCCGCCGACATAACCGGCGACGAGGCCGAGCGAGGTGCCGATCACGAAGGCAAGGATCACGGGCAGAATACCGATGATCAGCGACAGCCGGCCACCATAGATCAGCCGCGCCAGCATGTCGCGGCCGAGCTCGTCGGTGCCGAGCGGATAGTTCGGTGTGCCGATGTGGCGAAGCCGGCGGATCATCGAACCCTGATAGGGATCGGCAAGGCCGAGCCACGGCGCAAGCAGTGCGGAAAGAAAGATCAGCACCAGCACGAAGGCGCAGACCATGCTGACCTTGTCACGCACGATGCGGCGGCCGACGGTGGCCCAATAGCCGCGCGCCTTGGTGATGGGGGCAGCCTGCAGCGCGGTATCTGACATTACGGCCATGATCAGCCCCGCTTGATGCGCGGATCGATCGCGGCCTGCGCGATATCGACCAGGAGATTGAGGGTGACGAAGAACAGCGCCAGCACCAAAATCGTGCCCTGCAACAACGGCAGGTCGCGCTGGAAGATCGCCGAATTGAGCAGGAGGCCGGAGCCGGGCCAGGAGAACACCGTCTCGATTAGGATCGAGCCGCCGAGCATGTAGCCGAGCTGCAGGCCCATCACTGCAAGCGCGGTTGGCGCCGCGTTCTTGACAACGTGTTTGAACACCTCCCATTCGCGCAGGCCCTTGGCGCGCAGCGCCTCGACAAAATCCTGCGAAAGGATGTCGCCGGTCAATGCGCGCACCGTGCGGGTGACGATGCCCATCGGAATCACCGACGTCGTGATCGCCGGCAGGATGAGATATTTCATGTGCTCCCAATCCCAGCCCCACGCGCCTGAGCCGCCGGGACCGGCGCCGACCGCGGGCAGCCAGTTGAGCTGCACCGAGAAGATGATGACCATCACCATGCCGAGCCAGTAGTGCGGCACCGAGACGCCGGCAATGGCGAAAGAGGTTGCGACCTTGTCGACCCAGGTGTCGCGGAAATAGCCGGCGATAAGGCCGAACAACAGCCCGAGCGTGAAGCCGATCAGCGCGGCGGCAACCGCGAGCGTGACCGTATTGCCGACCGCGCGCAAAACTTCCGTCAGCACCGGGCGGCCGGTCGCGATCGAGCTGCCGAGATCGCCATGGATGGCGCGCCACAGCCAGAGCCCGAACTGGACCGGCAGCGGCCGGTCGAAGCCATAAGCGGTGCGCATCTGCGCGGCGAGTTCCTGCGAGGCATCCGCCGGCAGCACCGCGACCAGGGGATCGCCGGGCGTGATGTGCACGAGCAGGAAACACACCAGCGCGACGCTGATCACGATCGGAATGACGTAGACGATACGTCTGAGGGTGTAGACGAGCACAGACTTACCTAACGAGATGCTGCACGATGAGGTGCGCAGGCTACAGTAAGGGACGTACGATAGGAGGGTTCCCTCCCCCCTTGCGGGGGAGGGTTAGGGAGAGGGGTGGCCGCACCGGCACTGCCCGTGTGAACCCCTTCCCCCACCCCCTCCCCGCAAGGGGGAGGGGAGCCCTACCAGTGTGCTCACCTCACGGCGCCATCGACACCGGCGAGAAGTCGACGAACCAGCTCTTCGGCTGCACGAAGCCCTTGACCTTCGGGCTCATCGCGCGCGGCGAGACGTCGTGGGCGACGTAGAGGAACGCCGCATCGTCCACCGAGGCGGCGTGCAGCTCGGCGAGCGCCGCGTCACGCGCCGCGGGGTCGAAGGTCTGGCGGGCCTTGGTGACGAGCTCATCGAACTTGGGATTGTTGATGTAACCCCAGTTGTTCGAGACCGGCGGCGCCATCGACGACTGCAGGAAGCGCACCAAGGCGAAGAACGGGTCCATCGCCGCATAGGTGACGTTGGTGGCGTTGGCGCCGTTGGCGCTCGGATCCTTGGCGCCGCGGCGCCAGTTGGTGAACAGCGTGTTCCACTCGATGACGTCGAGCTGGACGTCGAAGTAGCATTCGGCGAGCGCCTGCTGCAGATATTCGTTCATCGGCAAGGGCTGCATCTGGCCCGATCCGGACGCCGAGGTCTGGGTCTTCACCGTCAGCTTCTTATTCGGACCGTAGCCCGCCTCCTGCATCAGCTTCTGGGCGGCCTTCAAATCGTACTTGATCTCGAAGGTCGGCTTGCCGCGCCAGGGATGGCCGGGTTCGAAGGTGCCAGTGGCCGGCACCATCAGGCCGGCGAGCAGCCCATCCTTGAGGCCTTCGCGATCAATGCAGAGATTGGCAGCCTTGCGCACGCGGATGTCGTTCCAGGGCGAGCCTTCAATGCGCGAGAACTGCCACGGCCAGACATGCGGCGATTCATTCGCCTGCAGCTGGAAGCCGCGCGCCTTGATTTCCTTGACGGCATCCGGCGCCGGCGCTTCGACCCAATCGACCTGCCCGGAGAGCAGCGCCGCGGTGCGGGCATTGGCCTCCGGCATCGGCAGCAGCGCCATGCGGTCGATCTTGGGCACGCGGTTCTTGTCCCAATAACCTTCGTTCTTCACGAGTTCGAGCCGCTCGCGCGGCGTAAACTTCGACATCTTCCACGGGCCGGTGCCCGAGGCGTCCCTGGCGAACGCCGCCCAGGCAGCCTGCGACTTCGCCTTGGCGTCGGCGCCTTCGGCGGCATCATAGAGCTTCTGCCACTTCGCAGGGCTCGCCATGAACAGGTTGGTCAGGTTGATGGGCAGGAAGCTGTCCGGCTCCTTGGTGGTCAACTCCACCGTCATGTCGTCGATCTTGCGCGCGGAGGCGAGCGTCGGCATGCGCGAGGCGGTGACGCCGACCTGGCTGGCATCGAAATGCGGCGCATCCTGCTTCAGCACCTTCTCGACGTTCCAGACCACGGCGTCGGCATTGAAGTCGCTGCCGTCATGGAATTTGACGCCGGGACGCAGCTTGAACACCCATTTCTTCTTGTCGGCGTCGTCGACCTTCCATTCGGTCGCGAGGCCGGGGATCATGACGCTCGCCTTGTCGCGGGACGACAGGTCCCACATGGTCAGGCCGTCATACATGGTGAGGCCGGTGAAACGATTGCCCTCGAAGCCCTGATCGGGCTGGCCGAGCGTGCGCGGAATATCGGCGGCGGTCATGCCGATCCGCAGCACCGTTTCGGCGCTTGCGAGTTGCGGCAGTCCGACCACCAGCGCCGTCGCCAGCAGCCACGCGGCCGTCTTCTTCGAATTGTCGTTACGCATATGCAGCAATCCCTTCTCGACTTTGGGTGACTAATTCTTATGCAAAGGTATGCAACGCCTGTGCCAAGGATGGCGCGCCGCCAAGGGCCATTAGCCGCACAACACCCTGTGAAGGCGCATGCAAGCGTAATTCCATGCTCCCTCTGGCATCAAGCTTGCATTTTTTGGCTCCGACCCCCGCCCAATGGAGCTTAAATCATGCGCATCCGAATTTCGATGCTTCTTGCTGCCACAGCATTCGCCCTCGGATTTTCTCTTGGCCTGCCTACAATTTCAGCGCAAGCGGAGACCGTTGTGCGCTACGGCATATCGATGGCGGACATTCCGCTGACCACCGGCCAGCCCGACCGCGGCGCCGGCGCTTATCAGTTTTCGGCCTATACGATCTACGATCCCTTGATCGCCTGGGAAATGGACGTCTCCGACCGGCCCGGCAAACTGGTGCCGGGGCTTGCGACCGAATGGAAGGTCGACGAGCAGGACAAGAAGAAATGGCGCTTCACCCTGCGCAAGGGCGTCAAGTTTCACGACGGAAGCGAGTTCAACGCCGACGCCGTAATCTGGAATCTCGACAAGGTGCTCAACGAGAAGGCACCGCAGTTCGACAAGCGGCAGAGCGCGCAGGTCAGGACACGCCTGCCTTCGGTGGCGAGCTACGCCAAGATCGACGACAACACGATCGAGATTACGACCAAGGCGATCGACTCTTTCTTCCCCTACCAGATGCTCTGGTTCCTGGTCTCCAGCCCCGCACAATATGAAAAGCTCGGCAAGGATTGGGACAAGTTCGCGAGCCAGCCCTCCGGCACCGGGCCATTCAAGCTCACAAAGCTGGTGCCGCGCGAGCTCGCCGAGCTGACGAAGAACGGCGATTACTGGGACAAGAAGCGACTTCCGAAGGCCGACAAGATCGTGCTGATCCCAATGCCGGAGGCATTGACGCGCACCAATGCGCTGTTGGCGGGGCAGGTCGATCTGATCGAGACGCCGGCGCCGGATGCGGTGCCGCAGCTCAAATCCGCCGGCATGAAGATCGTCGACAACGTCACGCCGCATGTCTGGAATTATCACCTAAGCGTGCTGCCCGGCTCGCCCTGGACTGACATCCGCCTGCGCAAGGCGCTTAATCTTGCGATCGATCGCGAGGCGGTGGTCGGGCTGATGAACGGGCTCGCCAAACCCGCCAAGGGTCAGGTCGACCCGTCGAGCCCGTGGTTCGGCAAGCCGTCCTTCGAACTGAAATATGATGTCGCGGCGGCAAAGAAGCTTGTCGAGGAGGCCGGCTATTCGAAGGAGAAGCCGCTGAAGACGACCTTCATCATCGCGCAAGGCGGCACCGGACAGATGCTGTCGCTGCCGATGAACGAATTCCTGCAGCAGAGTTTCAAGGAGATCGGCATCGAGATCGACTTCAAGGTGGTCGAACTCGAGACGCTCTATACGCATTGGCGCAAGGGTGCAGCCGATGAAATGAACGCCGGCATCACCTCCAACAACATCGCCTATGTCACGTCAGATCCGCTCTATGCGATCGTGCGTTTCTTCCACTCCGGCCAGATCGCCCCTGTTGGCGTCAACTGGGGCGGCTACAGAAGTGCGAAGGTCGATGCGCTGATCGACGAGGCCAAGCAGACTTTTGATGTCGCCAAGCAGGACGAGCTCTTGGCGCAGGCGCATGCGCTGATCGTCGACGACGCCACACTGGTCTGGGTGGTGCACGACACCAACCCGCATGCGCTGTCGCCGAAGGTGAAGAAGTTCGTGCAGGCGCAGCACTGGTTCCAGGACTTGACGCAGATTGGGCTGGAGTAGGCCCGCTGTCATTGCCGGGCTTGACCCGGCAATCCATCTCCCTTCGCAAAATTCCTCTGAAGAGCGATGGATGCGCGGGTCAAGCCCGGCAATGACGCGTTGCCGCGTCACTTCGTCAGCAGCGCAAACGCGCCGTTCCAATCCTCCGGCGGCGGATTTTTGAGATAATTGCGGATGCGCGCTTCGTACAATCCGTAGAGCAGCTCCAGCGCGTTCGCTTCGTCGGTCTTGCGGCCGCGCTCGATCGCGGCCAGTGCGCCGCTCCAATCGCGGCTGCGGTAGCAGGCGAGCATCTCGATCGTCAGATTGCGCAGGCGCTGGAAGCGTCCGGACTGCGCGACGTCATTGCGGCCGGCGATAGCGTAGATTACCTCCGGCTCCTTCTTGCCCTTCACCATGATGAAGTCGAGCTCGAGGATGGCGAACCTGTCCTTGACCGCGAGGGCGGTCTTCGAGCCGACAATGATGGGGAAGCCGTATTCCTTGGATTGCCCTTCCAGGCGCGAGGCCAGGTTGACGCTGTCGCCGAACACCGAATAGTCGAACTTGACGTCCGAGCCCATATTGCCGACCACGCAGGTGCCGGTGTTGAGGCCGACGCCGATGTTGAGCGGAATGAACGGACGCCCCGCCTCCTTCGCTTCCTGCTCGCGCTCCCGGTTGAGTTCATCGACGCGCTCCAGCATGTCGATCGCCGCCTCGCAGGCGTTGACCTCGTGGTCCTTGTCATCGAGCGGCGCGTTCCAGAACGCCATGATGGCGTCGCCCATGTACTTGTCGATATATCCCCTGCGGTTGAGGATCGCGTGGGTGAGCGGCGTCAGGAAACGATTCATCAGCGACGTCAGGCCCTGCGGATCGTCCTTGTAGGTCTCCGAGATCGAGGTGAAGCCGCGCATGTCCGAGAACATGATCGTCATCTCGCGCTCCTCGCCGCCGAGCACCAGCCGCTCCGGCTGCTGCGCCAGCTGCTCCACCAGGACAGGCGACATGTACTGGGCGAATTGCGAGCGGATCTGCCGCCGCTGCTGTTGCTCGCGCACGAAGCTTGCGAAGATCAGCGTGAGATAGATCGAGGTGGTCGACATCAGCGGATAGGTGAAGTCGATCAGCAGCCGCTGCTGTGTGTAGAAATAGACGGACGTTCCGACCAGCACGCTTGCAAACGCGCTCCCAACGACGACGAGCGAGACCGGACCGAACAGCGGCGCGAACGCAATCACCAGCAGCCCGAACAGCATCGCCGCGGCGAATTCGAGCACGATGCCGTAGATCGGCTGCGAGATCACCGCGCCGGTCAGCGCGCTCTCGAGCACCTGGGCATGGATCTCCACGCCCGGCATGGCGCGCGCGACCGGCGTCGTCTTGATGTCGTTGAGGCCGACCGCCGAGGTACCGATCACGACCAGCTTGCCCGATATCATGTCGGGCGCGACGTTCTTCTCCAGGACGTTGACCGCCGGAACGTAGATCGAGGCATCGTTGCGGGCGTAATGGACCCAGAGCTGGCCGTTAAGGTCGACCGGAATCTGGACGCTCCCGATGCCCAGACTCTTGATCCCGCCCTTCTCTGCCTTGATCAGGATGGTGCCGGAACCGGTGGCGACGCGGAGCATCTCGAAGGTCAGCGACGGCATGGTCTGGCCCTGCGCCAGCATGATCATCGGCACCCGCCGCACGATGCCATCGCGCTCGGGCTTGATCGTGAACAGGCCGCGCCCGGCGGCGGCGTGTTCCAGCACCGGCACGTTGCGCAGGAGGCCGGGGAATTCGAACATGAAGCGCTGCGGCTCTTCGCCGAGCATCGCAAGGCCGGTCACCGGCAGCGTCTTGTCGAGGGCCGCGATCTCCTCCGGCAGGCCGGACTCGCCGAGCACGACGCGCGACTTGCGAATCGCATCGGCCAAGATCTGGTCGTTGCTCGGCAGCGTGCGCAGCTTGGCGCGGGTTTCCTCATCGAGCTGCGGGAAGGTCTCGGCCGCCACGGCCGGGTTGAGCCGGTCGGGTTCCGAAAACACCGCGTCGAAGGCGATCACGACGGCGCCGAGCCTCGTCAGTTCGGTGACGAGATCGGCGATCCGCGTGCGCGGCCACGGCCACTGCCCGAGCTTTTCCAGGCTCTTGTCATCGATGTCCACGATGGTGACCGGACGCACGGTCTTCTTGCGCGGGTCAATGCGCTGGAAGGCGTCAAACGTCCTGACACGGATTTCCTCCACCGGCGCCGGATCGGCGACGCGCAGCGCAGCGAACCCGATCAGGAGCACAAGGCAGAGCAGCCGGGCATAGCCGATGCGCCGCTTGAACCACCTTGGTAGGGGTCGGAGCTTCATGGCGTGGATTGTTGGCTAACTGAGAGCGCCAGACAAGCCAGAAGATGGCATCGATATCCTGAATTGGCACGGACGGCGAAGGGCCATTCTCAGTGATACGGCGACACGATGAAGTCGCTCGCATGCAAGGTAGTCGCGTGGAGCCCCTTTAAGGTGATGGTGTCGCCAGTCTCAAGCATGATCAGCTTGTCGTCCCCACTCGTCGTCACATGGTCTGGATTTGCAAGCCATGCGGTGATGTTTTCGGCGTTCACGAAGTGGGCGAACGCACGGAGATCGATATGGTCCTCACCCTGCGTGAAGTCGGTGATGACATCGGCGCTCGGGTCGTATTGGGATTCTGGCGCAAACACGAACTGGTCGGCTTTGGCGTTGCCGGTCAGCGTATCATTGCCTTCCGTTGCGAAGATAACGTCTTTTTCGCACGTCCCATCGAGCGTAGCGCCACCCCAACCGGATTGCTGGAACACGAAATTCAAGATGCCGCTTTGGCCATTTGCGTCCGTTGCAGTCACCGTGACGATGTCGTTTACCTTGGTATCGCCGTTGTAATCCGTCGGCGTGTAAATGATGCCGTTGGCAAACTGGGCATTGACTTCCGAAACGTTGCCCACATCTACCGGTGAAAGCGTGCCATGCAAAGCGCTTGCCGTGATCGTCACATCGGACGCCTGGTCGTCATCAGACAAGTTGATGTCAAAGAGGGTGGTGATAACTGCGGCGTCTCCGCTCTCCTCAACCCAGATGCTTTCGGCGCTCAACACGGGAGCCTGATTGACGCCCGTTACGGTGACCTTGAGATGGCCGTTCGTCCCCAGCGCGCCGTCGGAGGCTGTGTAGGTGAATTCATCGTGCGCAGTTAGGCCTTGACCGAGCGCGGCCACCGCGGCGGCCTGCTCGGTCGTTACTCCGAGCGTGTAAGTGTAGTTGCCGGTCGCCTGATCAATGACAACCCGGCCATACGTGCCATCAACCGTAAAGTAGCCGGACGCCGCGACGCCGTTGACGACGTTAGACACGGAAAGCGTGTCGTGTTCAGCGTCGGTGTCGTTGGCGAGCAGGTGACCCGAGATACTTCCCGTACGGCCCGCAATTGATGCGACATCGTCGGTCGTGACCGGCGCGTCGTTGACCGGCGTGATGTCGATGGTCGCGGTGGCGGTTGCGGTCTGGCTGCCGCCCGATCCGCTGTTGCCACCGTCGCTGACGGATAGCGTCAGCGCGGTCGATGCGCTAGGAGTGTCCGAATTCGCGGTGAAGCTGATCGTACCGGAATTTTCCCCGGCGAGCAGCGCTTCGATGTCGTCGAGCAGTCCGGTGATCGTCACAGAGGACGTGCCGTTGCCGGTGATCGAAACGGCGTTTCCACCCAGATCGACGTCCAGGATGCCTTCGCCGACGGAGAGGGTCACCGTTTCGGTGCCGCCATTGCCATCGATATCAGCGACATGCAAGCCGGTGCCGCTGATGACCAGCGGAGTTTGTTCAGTCGTAGCGTAGTGCGCCGCAGGCGCGGCCGCAGTCGGCGCGTCGTTGACCGCCATCACCGTCAGCGTTGCAGTATCCGACGTCAGGGAGAAGCCGGTAGAGCCGCCCGATGCCGAGACGTCCGCCATGGTGCCATGGATGCCCGTCGTTTGATCCCACGCCACATACGTGAACGTGTCCGTACCGCCGTGTTCACCGTCGGGAACGAACCTGACCATGTCGGTCGCCGCCAGCAGCAAGGCTGAGCCGACCGACACCGCCGGGAAGGCGACGAACGTGCTGCCGTCGGTGGAATATTCCCAGTGGCCATGCGCGCGGGTCGTAGCGGTGATTGCGATGCCTTGCAGCGCGCCGTGATCGACGTCGGCAATGCTGGCTCCAAGGAACGAGGCGACGGTCTGGCCGGCATTCACGGTCTCGTCCTCGGTAAGCGTGGTCAGCGTGGGAGCCGCCGCGGTCAGGACCGGCGCGTCGTTGCTACCGATGATGGTGATCGTGAAAGTCTCTGACGTGATCCCGCCATCGCCATCGTTGATCGCGACCGTATAGGTCAGCGTCAGGACCTCGCTCTTAGCGAGATAGTCGAACGCGGTCGAGGCCGCGGAGAAGGACAGGTTGACCGAGCCGTCGGAGGAACCGGCAGGCTTGCTTACCGCGCCAGGGGCCACCAGGGCGATCAGCGCCGTCTCGTCAAGCGCAAGGCCGGCAGTGACGCCGGACGCCACCGCTCCGGTGATGGTTGCGGTGTGGCCGACATCTGACAGGTCGAGGTCGGTGAAGGTGACCGGAATTGTCGTCGTCAGCGCTGCGGTATCGCTCGGCTCGGTCAGGCCCTGCTGTGCGATGGCGACAATTTCAGGCGCGTCGTTGCTGCCATTGATCGTAATGACGACATCCTGCGAGATGAGACCGCCATGATGGTCGTCGATCTCTACCATATAGGTCAGCGTGACCGTCTCGCCGTCAGCAAGATAGTCGAAATAGCTGTCCGGCGCCGAGAACGACCAGTTCTGCACGCCCTGCACGCCGTCGGTGGCGTCGCTTAGCGGATCCAGCGACAGCCAGCTGAGTTGGACCGAGCCATTGGCAAGCCCCGCCGTCACGCCGGAAGCGCTGACGCCAGCGATGTTGACCTCATGCGTATCGGTCAGGTCGGCATCGATGAACGTGATCGCGCCGCTCGCCGTGTCCGGCGCGGGCGAACCGTGGGTATTGGCCTTTTCCGCAATGATCGCGACTTGCGGATCGCTGGTGATGTCGACCGTATCATTGCTGCCGGTGACCGTAACGGTGATCGGCTTGGTCACCACGCCACCGTGTCCGTCATTGACCGTTGCAGTGTAGGTCAGAGTCAGGATCTCGGCGTCGGCAAGGAAATCGAACGCGCCGTCGGCTGCACTATAGCTCCAGCTCGCCGATCCGTTGTTGGTATTGCCGGCAACCTGCACCACCGTCAGCGGCTCATCGACAGCGGCGATCGCCGCGAGTTGCTTGGCCGTGAGCTGTGAAGTGATGTCGACGCTGGATGCGTTGAGGTAGCTGAACGAGCTAAAAGCGGCGCTCGCCACCGGCCGGTCCGTCAGGTCAACGTCGGTGAAGCTAATGGTGCCGGACGCGACATGGAGCGTGTTGGAGCCGGTCGGATTCGGCTGGTTGACGTTGGAAAGCTCGGCAAAAGCGTAGCTGGTGGTGGTGATGGTCGGCACATCGTTCGTGCCGACCACAACGACGTCCGCGCCCTTGATCGTGACGGTGATCGGCGTGGAGACGACGCCGCCATGGCCGTCGTCGACCTGGGCGACATAGTTGAGGGTCAGCGTCTCGCCTTCGGCGATGAAGTCGAACTTGCTGTCCTCGATGCTGTAGGTCCAGGTCGCCGAGCCGGTGTTGGTGTTGCCGGACGCCTGCGCCACGCTCAGCGGTACTTCGACGGCCAGGATCGCTGCCAACTGCTCCGGCGTCAGCGTCGCGGTGATGTCATTGCCCTCGGCGTCGTAGTAGCGGAACGGATCGGTCGTGGAGATCGCTGCGCTGACAATGGGACGGTCGGTCAGATCGACATCGGCGAAGGTGATGGTGCCGCTCACGGTATCGATCGCCGTATTGCCGGTACCGATCCGCTCCGTGATCGCGCCGCCGGTTGCCGAGAGCGTTGGCTTGTCGTTGGTGCCGGTGACGACGATCGTAAACGGCACGAACGCCGTTTCGTTGTTCGGCGCATAATTGTTATCGACTCGCGCCATGTAGGTCAGCTGCAGCGTCTCGCCGGCGGCGAGGAAGTCGAACGCGCCATCGGGGACGTTGTAGGTCCAGGTCGCCGTGCCGAAGTTCTTGCCGTTCGGGTCCTGCGCCACGACCAGCGGCACCTCGACGGCCTTGATCGCCGCCTCTTGCTGCGTCGTCAGCGTAGCGGTGACGTCGGCGCCCTGCGCGTCCTGATAGGTAAAGGAAGAAAACTGCGCACTGACGCTCGGGGTGTCGCCAACATTGATGTCGAGATAGTTGACCACGCCGGAGATGCTGTTGATCGCAGAGCTCGCGGTCACATCGACGCGTTCGGTCGTGGCGCCGCCGAACGCGGCCGCCAGCGGCGGGCCCGGAATATGCTGGAGCCTTTCGACCGGCGCCGGATCCGGAGCAACCGCAACTCTCTCCGGGATGTTGACGAACTGCAGCGTGACCGGGATGAACTCGTTGCTGGCCAGCTTGAGGAACACCGTTTCCGGGACGATCGAGTCGGTGAAATTGGTCGTGAGCTTGGTGTTCGGGTTGTTCAGGTCACTGAACTTCAGCGAAAACACGTCGCTGATGATCTTCTGCGCGTCGGGCGACAGTTGCACCGAGGACTGGAAGCTGACTGCGCCCTGCCCGTTGATGATCGTCTGCGTGCCGGCCCGGTTCACGGTCGCGATCGGCGTCAGCGTGGTCTTGTCGAACAGGATGTAGGAGCCGGTGGTGCCGTCGGGCTCGACCAGCACCTGGAATTTCGCCGGCGGCGCGATACCCGAGCCGGGCACCTCGAAGTCGATCTCGACCAGCACCGCGGTGCCGCGGATACCCATGGTCGCGACCGGGGTGTCGACCTTCATGTCGCCTTTCTTGGCGGTGGCCCCGGCGACGAAGGAGATCGTGCCCTGCACCAGGCTGAGCAGCGACTTGTTGTCCGACCCGTTGGGGTCGTAGACCATTTCGTTGAGCACCATCCTGGCGTTCGAGGCGAGGCCGAACACGGTTCCATCGATGAAAGTGATGCCGAGCGTCGAATCCGAACCGGACTGGACGACGTCGCCTTTATGAACGGTATCGCCCTGGTTCAGGATGATCGCCACGCCGTTGCGGATCGCGGTTGCGTTCCCGCTCAGCTTGGTGACATGCCCGATGATGGCGGGCGCGACGCTGGCGCTGCCGTCAGCCTGCGCGAGCTGGGTGTGGCCGGCGAGCGCGTTGACGATGTCGCCGGTGAGATGGGCGCCATCAGGCGAGGCCAGCGCAGCGCGTTTCTCGCCCTTGAAGTAATCGCGCAGCACGACTTCGCGGTCGGGGCTGGTGAGGATCAGGTCGACGCCGGTCCGCTTGAACTCGCCATGGAACAGCAGATGGGCATCAGAAATGACGATGGCGTCGGAAGGCGCCTGTGTCGAAACCTTGTCGACGTGGAACTTGCTGGGGGACGAAAGATGACCGTGCGGTGACAGCAGCGGCCCGAGATCCGCATCCACGCCGGAAATTGGGTCGAGGCCACCCGATCCGAATTTGCCGGCATAGTTCAATGATGCACCAGAGCTAAATGGTTAATAAGTATGAAATTTCCCTGCAAAGTTTTCATACCATGCAGGTAAGGAACACAAAAGCACATGCGGCGCGATACCCCCAATATGGGGTAAGTCGGCAACAGACCCAAAAGGTCCGGATAAAATTGTCGGGCGACAGTTTGGCAAGGAAAAGGCGGCGTTTGCCGCGGGCCGCTTAAAAAATAGGCACAGCCTTCCCAAGACATAAAGATAAGCAGTCTTAATACCTTACCTTTGCCGCCGCGCTGCGGTTGCCCCGTGCTAAGGAATGCGACATCCGCCCAAGGCTGACCAGTTCGCCGGATTCATGGGAAGCCGTCACCCCTTCAAGCATCCGGAACGGTTGCAATCGCGCACCGAGCGATTCGGCGAGCAAGGTTAATTCGGATGACCTGTGACCCTTTCGCAACCGTAAACTTTCGCGCCGTATGCCGCAGCCTGCCCCCGGATAGCCGAGCGGCCTTGATGAGCGTCGAATCGAGCCGATCGATAAAGTCCTCTGCAAAGCGGCAAGGCGGCGTTCACGTCGTTTCGCAAACTCCCGACCGGCTCCCCCTCGTTTTAAACGGATCAAAAGCGCCGTTGCCCATCCTGACCATTCTGAAATGATCCGGTCACGAGCAGGCAGAGCAAGCCCGCCGATGCCCGGACAAGGGGTGTCAGATGGGGTTCTCAGTCTATGCGCACGCATGGCGTGCGGGCATCGTCGCGTGCGGTCTGGCCTGGTTGGGGTCAGCCGAACTGCGCGCGGAGACGCCTGAGCCATCCGCGCCAATCGAACTGATCCAGCCATCGACTGAGCCGTTCGGGCTTGTCACCTCATCCCTCACCAGCGGCGGACTGCACGACAAGTGGCTTGGCGTGCAGCGCCGGCTCGACGATGAGATGGTCCAGCTTGCGCTCTGCGAAGGCGACCGTGAGGGCTGCGTGCTACCGGCGGCGCTCAAGTTCCTCGATATCGTCGAGAATGCGAGACTCCGCGACGGCCGCGCCCGCCTTGGCGAAATCAACCGCGCGATAAATCTTTCCATCAAGGCTACGAGCGACCTCGCCCAACACCGTCAGATCGACGTCTGGAGCTCTCCGCTCGCCACGCTCGAGCGGGGCGGCGGCGATTGCGAAGACTATGCGATTGCTAAATTCGTGGCGTTGCGTCGCGCCGGCATCGCGCCCGACGACCTCAGGATCGTGATCATGCACGATATAATACGAGGCGAAGACCATGCTGTTGCTGCCGCGCGGCTGGAAGGGCGTTGGTTGATGCTCGACAATCGCCGTATGGCTATGGTTTGGGATGCCAACGTCAGAAACTATCGGCCGACATTCGTGATCGGTCAGCACGGCGTGATGCGATACGCTGATTCTCCCCTGCTCGCCGGCGCATTGGATTTTAAGCCTGCGGCTTCGCTCGCCACGAGTTCTCTAACCGCCTCAGCGGACCTGTCGTTCGACTCCGCCGACTGACAATTGACGGCACGCAAATGTTGCGCGACGACGGTCGACAACGATCTGCATTCCTTGCCTGATCTTCCTTCTCTGAAGCCAATGGTGCGGTGCAGCCGCAACGCCCGCCGCGTTCCGAAAGCGTGGAGAGACAAGCTTCTTGCTCCCTCTTTGAGAGCTCGCGCGTCGTCTTCGACTTTCGTATTGACGCTTTTTCCCGTTTCAGGGATGGTTGTCCCACAGCGCCAGAAAATAGGCGCGCATAAAGTTCATTGGGAGGGACCGCATGAAGAGCATTGCGTTTGCCGCAAGCCTAGTCATTCTTGCGCCGCTCGGCGCTAGCGCTCAGACGACCGAGCAATTGGTCAAGGGAGCGACCGATACAGCCAACGTTCTCAACTACGGTATGGGCTATAATCTGCAGCGGTTCAGTTCGCTCACGCAGATCAACAAGGACAACATAAAGAACCTGGTGCCGGTGTGGAACTACAGCTTCGCCGATGATCGAAGCGCGCAGTCGCAGCCGCTGGTATACCAAGGCGTCATCTACGTCACCAGCCACAACGCCACGATGGCGGTGGACGCGAAGACCGGCAAGCAGATCTGGAAAACCAAGGTCGAGTATCCGGCCGAGACGCCGCGCATCGTGTGTTGCGGCATCATCAACCGCGGTGGCGCGATCTACAACGGCAAGCTTTTCCGCACCACGCTCGACGCCCATGTCATCGCGCTTGACATGAAGACCGGCAAGGAGCTGTGGCGTCAGAAGGCGGCCGACTTCAAGGAAGGCTATTCGATGACCGTGGCGCCGCTCGTCGCGGACGGCGTCGTCATCACCGGCGTTTCCGGCGCGGAGTTCGGCACGCGCGGGTTCATCGATGGTTACGATCCGGAGACGGGCAAGCGCCTGTGGCGGACCCACACCATACCTAGTCCCGATGAGCCCGGCGGCGACACCTGGAAAGGCGACACCTGGAAACTCGGTGGCGGCTCGACCTGGATCACCGGCTCCTATGACCCCGAGCTGAACACGGTGTATTGGGGCGTCGGTAACCCCGGACCGTTCAATGCGGCGGTCCGTCCCGGCGACAATCTGTACACCTGCGCGGTGCTGGCGCTCGAGCCGAAGACCGGCAAGATCAAATGGCACTATCAGTTCTCGCCGAACAATCCGTTCGACTATGACGCGGTGGCCGAAATGGTGCTTGCCGACATGACCATCGAAGGCAAGCCCACCAAGGCTCTGATGAATGCCAATCGCAACGGCTTCTTCTATGTCCTTGACCGGACGAACGGGAAACTGCTCGCGGCCAATCCCTATGTGAAGGTGAACTGGGCCAGCGGCATCGACATGAAGACCGGCCGTCCGATCGAAACCGACATCACCAAGGATGCCCGTGAAGGCAAGAAGGTCACGGTTCAGCCGTCGATCCTCGGCGGCAAGAACTGGGAGCCGATGTCATACAATCCGCAGACCGGCCTCGCCTACGCCAATACGCTCAATATCGGCGGCAACTACAAGGCCGAGCCGGCGGTGTACAAACAGGGCGAATGGTATCTCGGCATGGACCTGACCGATATCTGGGCGTGGCCCGATGGACCGCGCGGCCACCTCAAGGCCATCGATCCCATGACCGGAAAATCAAAATGGGAAGTGCCGAGCGACATTCCGCGTTTCTCGGGCGTGCTGTCGACAGCGGGTGGCGTCGTGTTCTCTGGCCAGTTGACCGGCGAGTTTGACGCTTTTGACGCCAATGACGGCAAGAAGCTGTGGAGCTTCCAGACCGGCTCGGGCATCGAGGGACAACCGGTGACCTGGCAGCAAGACGGCGTCCAGTACATCGCCGTCACCAGCGGCTATGGCGGCGTCTACTCGATCTTCTCCGGCGATGAACGGCTTGCGAAAGTGCCGACAGGCGGTTCGCTGTGGGTGTTCGCGTTAAAGAACTGATTTCGGGACGCGAATGATTGACAAAGTGTCGAAGTGGACGGCGGCGTCTCTTGCCGCCGTCGCGGTGGTAGCCATCACGTGGATGACGATGCCGGCCACCGCGCAACAACAAGCTGCCATCGATCAGGCGCTGATCGGTCCCGGCAGGACTACTTATGCGCAGAAATGCGGGCACTGCCATGGTCCCAACATGGTCACTGCGGGCACGGTCGCACCCGACTTGCGTGCATTCCCGGACGATAACGAGCGTTTCACCACGACGGTGAAGCAGGGCAAGAACAACATGCCGCCGTGGAAGGACATTCTGAGTGATCAGGAGATCACGGAGATCTGGGCCTTTGTATCGAGCCGGAGGAATCGATGAAGAGGCGGCTCGCAGCCGCTGCTGCGCTGCTTGCGCTGGCGTCGACTGCGCGCGCGGCTGAAGACCCGCTGAAGGTCTGTCTCGACGAGAATCTGCCTCCCCTATCACTGCATCAGCGTGGAAAGCCCGACAGCGGGTTTGATGTCGCGCTCGCACAGGCTGTCGCCGCGCGGCTCGGTCGTCCGCTCAAGATCCAGTGGTTTGAAAGCAAGCTCGATGAAACCTCGAGCCCGGCGCTCGAAGCCAATGCCCTGCTCTCCGATGGCCGCTGTGCGCTGGTCGGCAGCTATGCCTTCACCAAGGACGCGCTCGTGGTGCCCGGCGTCAAGGCGGCAAAGCTGCCGGACTTCGAGGGCGCCACCCGTGACGATCGCCGCCGTCGCGTGCCGGTCGGCGTGCTGGCACCGAGCCAGCCTTATGTCTACTCGGCACTGACCGTCGTGCTCGGCGAGAAGGCGCGCGGCCGCAAGATCTCCGGCGTCGGCGACCTCGCCGGTCTACGGATCGTGATCGAAAGCGGCACGCTGGGGGATGCCATCCTGATGACGTTCGACAAAGGACGGCTGATCGACGATATCACGCATCTGGTTCCGGGGCGGGACGACCTGCTCGGAGCACTCAATCGCGGCGACTTTGACGCGACGCTGCTCGACCTTCGCCGTTTCGATGCCCACCGCGCCACCCATCCGGACACCAAGCTCACAGCATCCGGTTACTATTATCCGATCGGTGTTAACCGCGGCTATGTCGGCCTTGCCAGCGATCCGGCTCTCATCGCCGCCGTCAACAAGGCGCTCTCCGATCTACAGGCGGCAGGCACCATCGCCGACCTCGCCAAGGCAGCCGGCCTCACCTATCTGCCGCCGGTGGAGCCGGCTATTCTCGGCGATCAGTTGCAGAAGGTACTGCAGCAATAACGGTGGACTCACGATGCCGCTTGCTCTGTCATTGCGAGCCACCGGGTCGCGCGAATGCGCGCCCGATGACAGGCTCCGCGAAGCAATCCATAGCGCCACGAGCGGAGAGATGGATTGTTTCGTCGCTTCGCGCCTCGCCATGACGGCGTTTGCTCTCCGAGCTAAAGGCACAAAGAAAAAAGGCTGCGCGATCGTCTCGCGCAGCCCTGTCGTTGAGGCCCTGATGGCAGAGGCGATACCTCCTCAGAACATCAGGCCTTCCTTGACCAGCACCCAGCGGCCGTTCTTGATCTGCTGAACCTGGGTGATGGTGTTGGCGAGATGGTCGGTCTTGGAGAACTTGGTCGGCGGCGAGTTGAAGATGTCGCGGAACTGCTCGCCTGATTCTAGCGAGGCCAACATCTTCTGGCCGGTCAGGTCCTTGCCTGCCTTGTCGGCGTAGAACGCAAAGGTCATCATGGCGTTGTAGCCGATGATCGCCTGCGTGTTCGCATCCGAGCCGAACATCTTCTTGTAGTTGGTCAGCCAGTCCTTGACCTTGCCCTTCGCCGTGTCTTCGTAGGGAATTTCGAAGCCGGACGCGGCATAGAGACCTTCAACGGCATCCTTACCGAGCGCCGGCACTTCCAGCACGTTGGTGGGGGTAGCGCCGAGGAAGGTGACGTCCCAGCCGAGCTTCTTGGCTTCGCTCATCGCACCGATGGTCTCGCGGATGACCGTGCCGAGCACGACCATGTCGCAGCCGTCGGCTTTCATCTTGGCGACCTGTGCGCTGAAGTCGGAAGCACCGCGCTTGTAGCTCGTGACCGAGGCCGGTTCTACCTTCATCGCCTTGACCTGCTGCGTGAAGCCGTCAAGCACGTTCTTACCGTACTCGTCGTCCTGATACAGGATGCAGGGCTTCTTGAAGCCCTTGGCCTCCATCATGTATTTGACGGCGGCGCGCGTGCTCTCGACGTAAGGCAAGAGGTTGCTGAACTTCAGCCGCTCCTGCGGCTTGGCGGGGTCGAACTTGAAGGTGAATTCGGCCGCCGTCAGCGGAAAGAGCTGCAGCACGCCTGCATCAAAGAGGATGTCCTGCGATGCGAGCACAGTGGGCGAGCCCATCGGGCCGACCATGGCGAAGACCTTGTCGCGCTCCACCATCTTCTGCGACGCCAGCACGGCGCGCTTCGGATCGTAGCCGCTGTCCTCAATGATCAACTTGATCTTGCGGCCATGGATGCCGCCGGCAGCGTTGATCTCCTCCACCGCCATCTTCATGCCGTTGGAAACCGGAACACCCCAGACCTTGATCGGGCCGGACAAGTCCTGATGGGTGCCGATGACGATCTCGCTCGCCGAGATGCCTTGATCGGTAACCTTGGTCTGGGCTGCGGCCGGCAATTGGGTCAGCGCAAGGGCGCTCACCGCAAGGCCCAGCACCTTGAACGATTTCGACATTGCAGTCTCCTCTTCCTTGGCCCGTGTTGCGCGAAGGGCGGGGCCTTCTCAATCCTTCGCCGTTTTCAAGTAACTTGGTGCCAAATGGCACCTACGCTACCGCCTTCTCGCGATACATCGCCTCGATTTCGGCCGCATAGCGCTTGTTCACGAAGCTGCGCTTCAGCTTCATGGTCGGCGTCAGCTCCTCGTCCTCCGGCGTGAGCTGACGTTCGATCAGGTAGAACTTCTTGATGGTTTCGACGCGCGCGAAGTTGGCGTTGACCGCCTCGATCTCGCGCTGGATCAGATCCTGGATTTCCTGTGCGCGGCACAGGCTCGCATAGTTGGTGAACGGAATGTCGTGGTCTTGCGCATATTTCTCGACATTCTCCTGGTCGATCATGACCAGGCAGGTCAGATACGGCCGCTTGTCGCCGATCACCACGGCGTCGGAGACGTAAGGCGAGAACTTTAGTTGGTTCTCGATCTCCGACGGCGTGATGTTCTTGCCGCCCGACGTGATGATGATGTCCTTCATCCGGTCGGTGATCCGGACGAAGCCTTCATTGTCGATCGAGCCGACATCGCCGGTGTGCAGCCATCCCTTGGCGTCGATGGTCTCGGCGGTCTTTTCCGGTTGGTTCAGGTAGCCCATGAACAAGAAATCGCCGCGGATCAGGATCTCGCCCTGCGGTGAGATCGCGACCTCGCCCCAGGGTGCGGCCTTGCCGACCGAACCGAGCTTGATGCGATCGGGCGGCATGATGGTCGCGACGCCGCAATTCTCGGTCTGGCCGTAGACCTCGCGCATGTCGAGGCCGAGCGCGAGATACCAGCGGATCAGATCGGGGGCGATCGGCGCTGCACCGGTGAATGCGAGCCGGCAGCGGTCGAGCCCGAGCATGCGGCGGATGTTGCGGAACACCAGCCAGTAGGCGAAACGGTTGGCGATCCGCAGCGACAGCGGCGGCGTATCACCCTGCAGCTTGTAATCGGTCATGCGGTTGCCGATGGCGAGCGCGTTGCGGTACATCCAGTTCTGGAATGTGGTCGCGTCCTTCAACGCGATCGTGATTCCCGAATAGAATTTTTCCCAGATCCTGGGTACAGCAAGGAAAGCTGTCGGCTGCACTTCGCGCAGATTGTCCGGCACGGTTTCCGGGCTTTCGGCGAAATTCATCACCGATCCCAGCGCGAGCGAGACGTAGTAGCCGCCGACCCGCTCGGCGACGTGGCAGAGCGGCAGGAACACCAGCCGCTCCTCGGAATCGGTCGACGGGAACAGATCGTTGGCGTGGCGCATCTGGTGCGTCACGCTGCGGTTGGAATGCATGGCGCCCTTAGGCGGACCCGTGGTGCCCGATGTGTAGACGAGGATGGCGAGATCGCCGGCCGAGCGGCTTCCGATCATCTCATCCCACAGCGCCTCGTTGCCCTGCGCGTGGTTGCGGCCGAGCGCCATGAACTCGGCGAGCGACAACACCATCGGATCGCTGAAGCCATGAAGGCCTTCCATGTCGAACACGACGATCTTCTGCAGCGTCGGACAGCGCGAACGACAGGTCAGGATCTTGTCGAGCTGCTCTTCGTCTTCGGCGAAGATCACCTTGGTCGAGGAGTCGTTGATCAGATATTCGGCCTGCGACGAAGAGTCGGTCGGATAGATTCCGGAAGAAACACCGCCGGCGCAGAGAATGCCCATGTCGGCATAAACCCATTCCGGCACCGCGTTGGCGATGATCGAGGCGATGTCGCCGGGCCGGAAGCCGCAGGCATGCAGGCCGAAGGCGATATCCCTGGAGATCTGCAGCCATTCGCGCCAGCTGGTCGCCTGCCAGATGCCGAACTTCTTTTCGCGGATTGCCGGGCGGTCACCGCGGGTCTCCACGGACTTCAGAAAACTTCTCGCGATCGTGTCGGCGACTGTCAGCACTGCCGGTCTGGCCATGCGCTCCCTTCCTCCCTCTGTCGCCTGCCTCAGCTACCAGTCTCGAGAGCCGGTCTTTTTCTCAAGGCAGGGCTTGAATTTAGCTCGAATTCGTTCGTAACGCCAAGGCCTTACATGCGTCATCTTTTGGATTTGAGCATGATCTTGCCGGAAAACCGGTACCCACTTTTCCGGATCATGCTCTAGCGCCAGGTTTTCTTCTTTTTCCAGCGCCGCTCGCCGCGGGCCCCCTCTTCCTTGGCGCCGAGATAGAATTCCTGGATGTCCTTTGAATTCATCAGCCGCTCGCAGGTGTCGTTCATCACGACGCGGCCGATTTCCAGCACATAACCATAGTGCGCCGTCTCCAGCGCCACTTTAGCGTTCTGCTCGACCAGGAGGATGGACATGCCCTGCTCCTCGTTAACGCGTTTGATGATGGTAAAGATTTCCTTCACCAGGATCGGCGAAAGGCCGAGCGACGGCTCATCCAAAAGTAGTAGGGTCGGCCGGTTCATCAGCGCCCGCCCGATCGCCAGCATTTGCTGCTCGCCGCCGGAAAGCTGTCCGGCCGGCTGATTGATGCGCTCTTTCAGCCGCGGAAAATAGCCGTAGACGCGCTCGAGATCCTTGGCGATGCCGTCGCGATCGCTGCGCGGATAGGCGCCCATCATCAGGTTTTCCCGCACCGACAGGAACGGGAATACCTCGCGTCCCTCGGGTACGTGGCTGAGACCCAGCCGCACGATCTTGTCGGCCTCCATGCGCTGGATCGGCTTGCCCAAGAATTCGATCGAGCCCTTCTGGGGATCGAGAATGCCGGAGATGGTCTTGAGCACCGTGGTCTTGCCGGCGCCGTTGGCGCCGAGCAGCGTGACGATACGGCCACGCGGCACCTCGAGGCTGATGCCGCGGATAGCCATGATCGGCCCGTAATAGCTTTCGATATTGCTGAGCTTGAGGATGATATCGGAAGTGCTCATGGCATCATCCTCATGCGCCCAGATAGGCGGCGACGACGTCGGGATGGCGCTGCACCTCCGACGGCGAGCCCATCGCGAGCACGCGACCGTAGTTCAGCGCGATCACGCGGTCGGAGACGCGATTGACCAGCGTCATGTCGTGCTCGACCATCAGGACGGTGATGCCGAGCTCGCTCTTCATGTCGCGGATCCAGAACGACATGTCCTCGGTCTCTTCGACGTTGAGCCCGGACGACGGCTCGTCCAAGAGGATCAGCTTGGGCTCCGAGCACAGTGCGCGCGCCAATTCGATCACCTTGCGAACGCCGTAGGGCAGTCCCGAGATCAGCTTGTCGCGATAGGCCTCGAGATCGAGGAATTCGATCACCTGCTCGACGCGGCGGCGATGGACCTTTTCTCCGGCGCGGACGCTCGGCAGGAACAAGAGTTCCTGCCAGAGCTGCGTCGTCGAGTGCCTGTGACGGCCGACCAGGAGATTGCTCAACATGGTCGCGTTCTCGAACAGTTCGATGTTCTGGAAGGTTCGCGCAATACCAAGGCCGGCAATGTCGTAGGCCGGCTGCTCGGTGATGTCCTGATCCTCGAAAAATATCTTGCCCGAGGTCGGCGGATAGATCCGCGAGATCAGGTTGAAGATCGAACTCTTGCCGGCGCCGTTCGGACCGATGATCGAGAGAATCTCGCCCTTCTCCACCGCGAAGCTGACGGAATCGACCGCTTTCAGGCCGCCGAAATGCAAAGACAGGTTTTCCGCACGGAAATAGCTCATCGGTTCCGCTCCGATTTCACGTAGATCTTCTGACGCTTGAACGTGGCGCGCTTGTAGAGCGGGAAGAGCTGGAAGAAGAGCTTTATCTTCAGCCAGCGCCCGTACAGACCGAGCGGCTCGAACAGCACGAACAGCACGATGATCACGCCGTAGATCGCGCCCTTCAGGCCGTTCGCGGATGCAATGGCGGCGACGTTGCTGTGAACTTTGCCGGCCGTAACGCTGTCGGCGCCGAACGCCGCGGCAATGCCGGCGATGATGCCGGGCAGGTCGTCCTTCAGATAGGTGAGGAACGGATCGATCATCACCAGGAAGATCGCGCCCAGCACCGCGCCGTGCAGGCTGAAGGTGCCGCCGATCAGGATCACGATGATGAACTCGATCGAGAGCTGCAGCGTGAACATTTCCGGGCTGATGAAGGAAAGCTTGTGCGCGAACAGCACACCGGCAAGGCCGGTGATCGCTGCGCTGATCGCGAACGACTTCACCTTGTAGAGCGAGACGTTGACGCCCATGCTGCGCGCCGCCGTCTCGCTGTCGCGGATCGCGACAAAGGCGCGGCCGGTCGGCGAGCGCAGCAGGTTGAGCGTGCCGACGATGGTGAGGACGAGGACGGCGAGGCACAGATAGTAGAATGTCGGGCCGTCGCGCGGCACGGCGACGCCAAACAGGCTCAGCGTCTTGACGCGCATGCCCTCATTGCCGTGGGTCACGCTTTCCCAGCGCGCCAGCACTTCCTCGACGATGAAAGCAAAGGAGATCGTGGCGATGACGAGGTAGATGCCCGTTAGCCGTAGCGCCGGAAAGCCGACCAGCGCACCGACCACGCCAGTAAGCAGGCCGCCGGCCAGGAAGTAGACCGGAAAGGGTACGTCATATTGCTGCAGATAGGCCGCCGTGTAGGCGCCGATCGCCAGAAACGCGGCGTGGCCGAGCGAGGCCTGCCCGGTGAAGCCGGTGAGGATCATCAGGCCTACGCCCACCGTCGCGTAAATGCAGACGAACACCAGCTGGCTGACCAGATAGCTCGACAGCACGAACGGCGCGATAAGAAGAAACGCGATCAGGATGCCGTAGGAGAAGACGTAGCCACTATGCGGAAACAGCCTGATGTCGTCTTCGTAATCCGTTTTGAAGAGAAACCGCATTAGACCTTCTTCCGCATATGAATACCGAACAGGCCTTCGGGCTTGAGCAACAGCACCACCAGAAGGACGATGTAGGGCGCGACATCCTTCCAGCCCTGCGGCAGGTAGAAGCCGGCCATGCTCTCGATCACGCCGATCAGCACGCCGCCGACCACGGCGCCGGGGATGGAGCCGAAACCGCCAAGGACCGCGGCAGGAAACGCCTTCAATCCCAGCACGAGACCGACATTGGAATGAATGAAGGTGATCGGCGCCAGCAGCACGCCGGCTGCGGTCGCGACCGCCGCAGCGATCGCCCACACGATCGAGACCACGCGCTTGACCGGAATGCCCATGTAGTAGGCAGCGAGCATGTTCTCCGAAGTGGCGCGCATCGCGGTGCCGAGCGTGGTGCGGTTGAAGAACAGGTATAGCAGCGCACAAAGAATGATGGTGGCTGCGATCACCGAGAGCTTGTCGTATGCCAGCACCAACGAGCCGATCCGCAATACGCCCTCGCTGAACGGCGTCTCGATCTTGAAATCGTCGGTGCCCCAGATCATTCCGACCACGGACCGCAGGAAGTATCCGAGCCCGATCGTCGCCATGATGATGGAAAACTGCGGATAGCCGAGGATCGGACGCACCACCACACGTTCAGCCAGCATGCCGAACAGCGCCATCGCCGCGACCGCGCCGGCGAATCCAAGCCAGTAATTAAGACCGAGCATGCCGATGAAAGTGAAGGCGAAGAATCCGCCCAGCATCATCAAATCGCCTTGGGCGAAATTGACGACCTCGGTTGCCTTGTAAATGAGCACAAAACCGAGCGCGATCAGGCCATAGACGCAGCCGAGCGCGATGCCACTCACCAGCTGCTGAACGAAGTCCAGCATCATTTCCCTCCCCGATGCCAGGCGATTCTGTCGACCGCCTTTTCCGCATCTTGTGTCTACACGCTGCGTGGCATTCCACGAAGCAGCCGCACATGTCCCGCTGCATTGAGCCTAAAGGCTCGATCCCTGTCAACAAAGCGCTGCGTGCGACGCCGTTAACAATTGCGGAGAAATGCCGCAGCCCCGGGAAGTTGCGGGGTTCGCTGTGATTTGGCGTGCAAGATTCACCGCGCCGAAAGTTCTTCGGTTCATGGTCCGCAATGAACAACTGGATCGTCCCGAAATCATGAAAGCGGATGTATCGGCGCTCGAGGTGCGAGGGTTAACGAAGCGTTTTGACCGCCCGGCGGTGGACGCGCTCGACCTCACCGTCCGCACCGGCGAGTTCTATGCCCTGCTCGGCCCCAACGGCGCTGGCAAGACCACGACCTTGCGCATGGTCGCCGGTCTGCTCAAGCCCGACGCCGGCTCGGTCTCTATCCTGGGCATCGATGCGCTCGCCCACCCCGTCGCCGCCAAGCAGATCATGGCCTGGGTTTCCGACGAGCCGATGATCTACGACAAGCTGACGCCGCTGGAATATCTCGAATTCGTCGCCGGGCTGTGGGGTATCGATCCCGCAATTTCCTCTGCTTCCGCACACAAGCTTTTGCTGTCGCTCGGGCTGGAGCCGCATCTGCATGAACGCTGCGAGAGATTTTCCAAGGGCATGCGCCAGAAAGTGGCTTTGGCGGGCGCGCTGGTTCACGATCCTCGCCTGATCATTCTGGACGAGCCGCTCACCGGGCTGGATGCGCTGTCGGCACGTCACGTCAAGGGGCTGCTCCAGGAGCGTGTCCGTTCCGGCTGCACCGTGATCATGACGACGCATATTCTCGAAGTCGCCGAACGCATGGCCGACCGGATCGGCGTCATCGCGGCGGGCCGGCTGGTGGCCGAGGGCACGCTCACCGAGCTGCGCCAGCAGAACGGCCGCGGCGACAGCAGCCTCGAAGACATGTTCATCGCGCTCGTCGACACCAACGCGGCAGCAGCCGCATGAGCTCGGCCGCGGCACTCTCCTGGTTTGCCCGCCACGAAATTCGCCTCGCCTGGCGCGAATGGCTGGCAATGATGACCGGCAGCCGCGGCAAGCGAAAGCGTGCAATCATCGCACTCATCGCGTTCGCCGCCATCATGCACTTGCCGGCTTACGCGGTGATCGGCCGCTTCGCCGATCTGCAGTTTCCGCTCGGTAAGCCTGAATTGATCGTGATCACGGCGACGATCTTTCTCGCCTGGGCATTGATGTTATCGCAGGCCATCGAATCGGTGACGCGGGTATTTTACGCCCGCGCCGATCTCGATCTCATCATGTCCTCGCCCGCGAACCTCGCCAATGTATTCTCGGTGCGTATCGCGGCGATTGCGCTCGCGGTCACCGGAATGGCGCTGCTACTGTCGACGCCCTTTGTCGATGTGCTGGTGATCGGCGGCGGCGTGCGGTGGCTCTCTGCGTTCGGCCTCGTTGTCGCCATCGGCCTTTCGGCCGCCGCCGTTGCGATTGCAATCACGGTGCTGCTGTTCAGGCTGATCGGCCCGAGCCACACTCGTCTTGTCGCACAAATCGTGGCGGCCGTCATCGGCGCCGGCTTCGTGATCGCGCTTCAAGTGGCCGCAGTCCGCTATGGTGGCCGGCGCGCGCGGCAGTCGGCGACGGCACGGTGCTGTCATGGCTATTGGCCGGCGGGCTGCTGCTGCTCGGCATCGTGATGGCGACCTTCTCGCCGAGATTTGCCGACACCGTCGTCAGCGTCGCCGCAACGACCCGGACCGTCCGCCGCGGACCGCGCGCGACCGCGTTTCGCGGCGGCTCGCGGCAACAGGCGCTGCGCGCCAAGGAATTCCTGCTGCTGCGGCGCGACCCGTGGCTGTTGTCGCAAAGCCTGATGCAGCTCCTGTATCTGGTGCCGCCGGCCCTGATGCTGTGGCGGAGCTTTTCCGAAAGCTCCACGGCGATCGTGCTGATCACGCCCGTCATCGTGATGGCGGCAGGCCAACTCGCCGGCGGCCTCGCCTGGCTGACGATTTCAGGCGAAGACGCCGCCGACCTCGTCGCGACCGCGCCACTGCCTCCGTCACGCGTGATCCGCGCCAAGATCGAGGTAGTGCTGATATCGATCGGCACCATCTTCGCGCCACTGATCGCAGCACTTGCGTTCGCGTCCCTGACGCAGGCGATCGTTACCGCGCTCGGCGTTCTCGTCGCGACCGTCTCCGCCACCGCGATACAGCTCTGGTTTCGCGTGCAAGCCAAGCGCAGCCAATTCCGCCGGCGTCAGACTTCCTCGCGGCTGGCAACCTTCGCGGAAGCCTTCTGCTCAATCGGTTGGGCCGCGACGGCAGCGTTAGCCGTCACGATTCCGATCGCCGCAATAATCAGCGGCGCGTTGACTGCGGCGATCCTCGCTGCGACGTGGAAGATCAGCCCGCGGCATACATGACAATAAAATGACAGTTGAATGACAACGGCGCATTCCTCATCGACTTTTGTTTCGAACCGCAAGCCTATCTTGCCAGACCTCTAGTGCGGCACCATGTTGCCGGCAAGGAACCTCAGAGGAGAGCGAACGCGATGAGCGAAACCATCAATGTCCCGGCGGTCATGGTGGACGCCTCCGCGGTTACGCGCATCAAATCCGAGATCGACATCTCCGACCGCTCACGCATCGTCACCTTCGGCGACCGCGCGCAGCGCTCGGTCGTCGAGTTCGCCGATCGCATCCTCGCCCAGACTCAGAACCGGGAGCTCGGGACAACAGGCAAATTGTTGTCGGACATCCTGGCCAAGGCACGCGGTCTTGACCCCGCCGCGCTCAAGGACGGCAACTTTCTGACGCGCCTGTTCTCTTCCATGGAAGCGCGACTACGGCGGTTCTCCGAACAGTTCGGCGACGTCGCCTCGCAGATCGACCGCGTTTGCGTCGAGCTCGATCGCAACAAAGAGACGCTGCGACGCGACATCGCAGTCCTGGATGAGCTGCACGAACAGACCAAGGCCTCACTCGCTGACCTCGATTCGCATATCGCCGCCGGCAAGGCGTTTGCAGAAGAATTTCGCCGCGGCAAGCTGGCCGAACTCGAGCAGGCCGCGAAAGCAACCAGCCCGGGCAGTGACGCGATGCTGGCGGCTCAGACCTATCAGGACGCCGCGCAGGCGCTCGACCGCCTCGAAAAACGCATCTTCTACCTGCAGCAGGCGCGGCAGATCGGCATCCAGCAATTGCCGCAGATTCGCATCGTTCAGTCCGGCGACGAGACGCTGATCGAGAACCTGCAGGCTACGACCGAGCTCACGATACCGGTCTGGAAGCAGAAGATGATTCTACTGCTTGGCCTCAGCCGGCAGCAATCGGCGCTCGATCTGCAGAAGACCGTGACCGACGCCACCAACGAAATGATGAAGCAGGCGTCCGAGATGATGAAGACGCAGGCGATCGAGATCGAAAAGCAGTCGCAGCGCGGCATCGTCGATATCGAGACGCTGCAAAAGACCAACAACGACCTGGTCGATACCATTTCGGGCGTGCTCAACGTGCAGGAACAAGGCCGCCGGAAGCGCGCTGAAATCGAGCAGCAGATGGCGCAGTTGACCGACCAGTTGAAATCAGCGCTGTCCAAGTCTCCGGCATGAACATCGCTGCGCTAAGGCTAGCTGCCGGCTTGGTCCTGGCGTCGTTCCTCGGCGCCTGCGCGGGACCGGGCCCGGAGTTCACCATCCTGTCGGGCTCGGAGAACGACGTCCTCGAGCCAATGGTCCAGGAATTCTGTAAGTCGCGCCGCGCTGTCTGCACGGTGAAATACCAGGGCTCACTGGACATTGCGTTGGCGCTCAAGGCCGGTAACGACCCGCAGGCCGACGCGGTGTGGCCTGCCGCCTCGATCTGGATCGACATGTTCGACACTGCTCGGCGCGTCAAGTCGGTGAAGTCGATCGCGCAAATGCCTGTCATCCTCGGCGTCAAGCGCTCCAAGGCGCAGGCGCTGGGCTGGATCAGCGCCAAGGTGACGACGAAGGATATCCTCACGGCGGTCGAAGGTGGCCGGCTAAAATTTCTCATGACCTCTGCGACACAGTCGAATTCCGGCGCTTCGGCCTATCTCGCCATGCTGGCGACTGGGATCGGAAAACCCGATCTCATCGAATCCGGCGATCTCGACAAGCCTGAGGTGCTCGCCACCGTGCGTAGCCTGTTGCGCGGCGTCGAGCGCTCATCGGGATCGAGCGGCTGGCTCGCCGATCTCTATCGCGAAGACGCGCGCGCCGGTGCGCATTACGAGGCGATGTGGAACTACGAGGCCGTGATCAAGGAGACCAACGACAAGCTGTTCGCCGACAGGAAGGAGCCGCTCTACGCGATCTATCCCGAAGACGGCGTCTCGGTGGGCGACTCGCCGCTCGGTTTTGTCGATCGCGGACGTGGCAAGGAGGTCGAGAGCTTTTTCGCCGATCTGCAGGCCTTTCTGCTCAAGGACGAAACACAGGCGCAGATCGCGGCGACGGGCCGGCGGGTCGAACTCGGCCGTGCTGCCCCGATCAAGGCCGACGCGACCACCAATCTCAACCCGAGCCACGCGCTTAACGTGGTCCGGCCGCCGGAGCCCGCCGTCATCCAGAAGGCGCTGGCCCTCTACCAGGAAGCGCTGCGCCGCCCCTCGCTGACCGCACTGTGCATCGATGTGTCTGGGAGCATGAAGGGGCATGGCGAGACGCAACTGCTCGAAGCAATGCGATTCCTGCTGACGCCCGCGCGTACCCGCGAGGTGCTGGTGCAATGGTCAAAGGAAGACCGGATCATCGTGCTGCCCTTTAGCGATCGCGTGCTGTGGACAGCAACCGGGAGCGGGGAAGACACCGACCAGGCCGGCCTCCTGACCAAGGCGCTCGAACTGCGCGCAGAAGGCGGCACCGATTTTTACACCTGCGGGGCACGCGCGCTGGCCGCGATGAAGCCGGCTCTCGACGCCGGCCAGCACCTGCCGGCCATCGTCATCATGACCGATGGCAAGAGCCAGGGTTTCATGACGACATTCGAGACCGCGTGGCGCGCCGACGGACGGCGCGTGCCAGTGTTCGGCGTCACATTCGGTGACGATGCCGATCGCAGTCAGCTGAACAACCTCGCCACCCTGACCGGCGGCCGGGTGTTTGACGGCACCAAGAGTTTGGCCCAGGCTTTTCGCGCAGTGCGAGGGTACAACTGAATGCCATCGGCATGGTCAGGCATGAACTGGATCGCGGGCGGAGCCGTCGCCGCCATCCTGCTGCCCGTGCTCGCCATCGGCATCGGGATGCCGTTCTGGATTGCCGGTATCATCAGCGTCGCAACAGGCGGGGGTCTCGTTTTCCTGCTCTCGCCACGCAAATTGTTCGAGGGACTGGACGCCAGCGGCGCGGCGCGCGGCAAGATCGCATTTGCGCGTGAGCTTCTAACCAGTGCCGAGCCGCTGGCGATACGGCTCGAGGTCGCGGTGAGCACGATCCGCACCCAGGCGGTCGCCGAGCGTGTTCGCAATCTGGCGCGGATTTCCCGCGAGATTTTTGCCGGTGTTGAGGAAGATCCGCTGCGCGTCGATCGGGTGCGCCGTTTCCTGACATATTATCTGCCGCGTGCCGCCGACCTCGCCGAGGCCTATGCCGTGCTCGAAAAGAGCGGCAATCGCGACACGAGGCGGCTGGTTGAGACCGGCGATCTGATCGAACGGCTCGATACCGCTTTCAGCCACTACGCGACAAATCTGCAGGAGGCCGATCTCGGCAATCTCGATATCGAACTCAAGCTCCTGAAAAGTTCGCTCGACGAGGATCTCGGAGCGGCGCAGCTTCCCGTTTCTGATCCAAGCAAGAGGAGAGCCTGATGGCCATTTCCCGTCGGGCTTTTGGCATTGGACTGCTCGCTGCCAGCGCGGCCGGCACGGGTGGATATATCTATCTGCGTCAACACCCCGAGATCGCCGGCCGGTTCGGCGAGGCGAAACGGCTTTCCGGGTTCGCCGGCGGCGAGAAGGAAGGATTTTTGGCCAATGCCCGTGTCCGCAGTTTGCTTGAGCGCCGCTTCGGGCTGATCCTCGACGCTCGGCGCGCCGGCTCGGTCGAGATGGTGAGGGAGCGCACGCTGCTCGACCAGAAGCCGCAGTTCCTGTGGCCCTCATCGTCCGTGCTGGTCGAACTGGCGCGCAACTCCGGCGTCAAGATTTCACGCGATCAGGTCATCTTCAATTCGCCGATCGTGCTCTACTCCTGGGATCGCATCGCCGACGGCCTGGTCAAAGGCGGCTTCGCCGAACCGGCCGGAGGCCCGCGCTACACGGTCGACCTGCTGAAGGTGCTCAAGGCCGTCATTGCCGGCGAGACCTGGGAGGCGATGGGCGTGAGCGGCCTGTTCGGGCGCGCGCGTGTCGTCTCGACCGACCCCAACAAGTCCAATTCCGGCTTCATGTTCGCAGGGCTCGCCGCAAGCCTGCTCAGCGGCGACGTGATCGCGCTGGATTCGCTCGGTCGCATCGACGGCGACGTCGCGACCGTGTTCCGCCGGATGGGCTATAAGCCGCCGTCCTCGGGCAAGTTATTCGACGATTACGTGGCCGGCGGCGCCGGTGCGCAGCCATTGATCGTCGGCTACGAAAACCAGTTGATCGAGTGGGTGCTGCAGGACGCCGACCGCTGGAAACGGGTCGAGGCGAGCGCGCCTTCCAAACCGGTCATCCTCTATCCGCGCCCGACCGCGTTCTCCGCGCATCCGCTGATCAGCACCGACCGCACCGCCGACGAATTGATCGATGCGCTGGTCAGCGAAAGCCTGCTCGAACTGGCCTGGGAGGAGCACGGCTTCCGCGGGCCGCTCGGGACGATCGGCAAGGCGCGCAATGCGCTGCTGCAATCCCGGCTGGTCGAACGGGTCGATGCGGTGCTCCCAATGCCCGACGCACCGGTCATGATGGCCCTGCTAGATCGGCTGGCGACGGCCTAACCTTCACGCTGTAAATAGCCACGCCTTCGTGACTTTGTCTGCTGGTGGCGAGATCAGGTCTTACTGCTTCTCCAATCCCGCCCGCTCGATCTTGTCCTTGAGGACTTGGCAGGGAGGATGATCGCTTTCGATGCAGCTTGCTATGCGGCAAGGTCGCCTTATTCGCGAAGCAGCTCCATCACCGCCGCCGCAAACGCCTCAGGTGCCTCCTGCGGCAGATTGTGCCCGGCCCCCGGCACGACGCGGTGGACGCGACGTCCGGTGAATTTCGGCGCGCTGGCGGCGCCATCGGTCGCGGGCGCAACCCCATCATCGGCGCCATCCAGCGTGATTGACGGCACGGTGATCGGAGGCAGCGTCGCCAGCCTCTTCTGGATTCCAGCGTATTGCGGATCACCCTCGGCAAGACCGAAGCGGTGACGATAGCTGTGGACCACAACATCGACGTAATCGGGATTGTCGTGGGCCACTGCGGTGCGCTCGAAGCAAGCATCGTCGAACGCCCAGCTCGGCGACCATTGTTTCCACAAGATCCTCGCGATCTCGCGCCGGTTGGCGGCGAGCCCGGCGCGGCCGCGCTCGAGGTTAAAGTAATACTGGTACCACAGCGCCAGCTCGCGTTCGGGACGCATCGGCACCATGGCATTGGCGATATCCTGGATCAGGTAGGAGTTGACGCAGACGAGCCCGATGCAGCGCTCCGGCCACAGCGCCGCGCCGACGCAGGCCGCGCGGCCGCCCCAGTCATAACCTGCAAACACGGCGCGCTCGATGCCAAGCGCGTCCATCAGTGCCATCATGTCGGCGCCAACCGCCGCCTGCTCGCCGGAGCGCGGCGCATGCACATCGCGAAACCGGGTCGGCCCGTAGCCGCGCAGATAGGGGACGATGACGCGACAGCCTTGGGCGGCCAGTTCCGGCGCGACATCGACATAGGAATGGATGTCGTAAGGGAATCCGTGCATCAGCATCACGGCCGGCCCATCGGCGGGGCCCGCCTCATAATAAGCGATGCTGAGAACGCCGGCGTCGATCTGGCGCAACGGCTCCAGCCGCTTCGATGAGGGGGCGCGCGGAGACGGGGCTGTCTTTTCGGTCACGGCAAACTCCTTGGGTGTTGCCTACAATATGGCATGGCCTGCCCCCAATGAAGCAAATCCGGCACGCTGCCGTGCGCCACTACCACCATGACGTCCGCGCAATTCGGCGATACAGTATCGGCTACGGCTTTTACCGCGGATGGGTCATGCCATGTTGCGATCGCTTAACGAATCTCTTGCCGTCGCCCTTGCGTTCCTCGGTTCGCTGATTGTCCCGGCAACCGCCCAGCAGCAGCCACTGCGCAGCGAGTGCCTGGCCATGGCAAACGCGCCGCCCCGAGCGATACCGGTCAACTTCCAGCGCATCGCCGCCAAGTCGCAGGAAGTTGCCATCACCTATGTCGGGCACTCCACCTATTATATTGACACGCCCGAGGGCGTTCGGATCGGGACAGACTTCAACGGCGTCTATCGGACGGGACGGTTGCCTGATGTGGTCACCATGAACCGCGCGCACTCGACGCACTACACGCTGTTTCCCGACCCCAAGATTGCGCATGTGCTCCACGGCTGGGGCGAGAATGGACAGGCGGCGCAGATCTCGACCCGCGTCGGCGACGTTTATATCCGCAACGTGCCCACCGACATCCGCCGTTACTATGGCGAGAGTTCCGGCGCGATGATCAAGGACGGCAACTCGATCTTCATCTTCGAGGTCGCAGGCCTCTGCATCGGCCATCTCGGGCATCTGCATCACAAGTTGGATGAGACTCACTTCGCCGCGATCGGCCGGCTCGACATCGTCATGGTTCCGATCGACGGCACCTACACGATGTCGCTCGACGGCGTCTCCGAGATTACGCGGCGGCTGCGCTCCTCCGTCGTGCTGCCGATGCACCGCTTCGCCACCCCGCTCGACGAATTCATGCGCCTGATCGGCCAGCAGTTCACCATCGACCATCGGACGGAGCGGACCCTGAAGATCTCACGCGAAACGCTGCCGGGCACACCGACGGTGATCATTCTGGATGGGGTGTGAGGCTCCGCGCTTTCAGCCGTGATAATCGAGGAGATAGGCTTGAGCAGACCTTCGCAGCGACTGATCGAGAGCAACGGCATCCATCTCAATATTGCAGAGCAGGGCAATGGACCATTGGTGCTGCTGTGCCATGGCTTCCCTGAATCCTGGTATTCCTGGCGACATCAAATCGCTGCACTTGCGGAGGCAGGCTTCCATGCCGTTGCTCCCGACATGCGAGGCTATGGCAAAAGCGACCGGCCGGAGGCGATCGATCAATATACGATCTTCCATCTGGTCGGTGACCTGGTGGGGCTGCTCGACGCCCTCGAAGCGCCGACCGCTGTTCTCGTCGGCCACGACTGGGGCGCGAATGTCGCCTGGCAAGCGGCGCGCTTGCGCCCCGACCGCTTTCGAGCTGTGGCAAGCCTCAGCGTACCTCTCCGGCCACGCGGTCCGGTGCGTCCGACCAGCGTGATGCCGCAGACAGCGGATGCGCAATTCTACCAGCTGTACTTCCAGCAGCCTGGCGTGGCCGAGGCGGAGATGGAACGGGACCCACGGCTTACCGCGCTCAACTTGCTTTATGGCGCGTCCGGCGAAGGCGCCGCAGCGTTTCGCGCGGCCGTCGCCCGCGGTGATAAAGTGGGAACTCCCGGCATGGTCCCGCGCGACGGCAGTTGGCTGCGGGAAGCGGCGGCGCCGCCGAAATTGCCCGAGTGGCTCACCGACACGGATATCGATTTCTATGCCGATGAATTCAGGCGCGCCGGCTTCCGCGGCCCGCTCAATTACTATCGCAACGTCGACCGCAATTGGGAATTGTTGGCTGCTTTTGTGGGTGTCACGGTAAAGGTCCCCGCGCTCTTTATCGCTGGCGACCACGACATGGTGATGGCCGCTCCTCCGGGCATGGACCAGCATATCGCCAACCTCAGGCAATTTGTCCCGACGGTGCGCGACGTGAAAATTCTACCCGGCTGCGGACATTGGACTCAGCAGGAACGGCCAAGCGAGGTCAGCGCCGCGATCATCGATTTCATTCGTGGCCTGCCGGGCTGAATGCACTTGGAACGGGGTATAAGGTCCAAGGTACGAAATGTGAACGAAGCGAACCAATCCATGGTGCAGCAAGCGCAGAAATGGATTGCTTCGCTGCGCTCGCAATGACGGACAACAACGATACGAAGAACAATGAAGGGAGCGAAACGATGTCCGCCAGCACTGCACCCGCCTCCCGAAGCGGGCTCTATGCCGATCCGCGCGAACACTGGCTGGCGCAGCACACCGAGGAGATTATCGATCCTGCGCGCCCGATCGTCGATCCGCATCACCATCTCTGGGACCGCGGCGGCCTGCGCTACATGATCGAGGAAATGTCTTCGGACATCGCCTCAGGCCACAACATCATCGCCACCGTCTATGTCGATTGCCGTTCGATGTACCGCGCGCACGGCCCCGAGGCGTTCCGCCCGGTCGGCGAGGTCGAGTTCGCGAACGGGGTTGCGGCGATGGCGGCCAGCGGCGGCTACGGCAAGGCCGCGATCTGCGCCGGCATCGTCAGCCACGTCAATCTGCTGCTCGGCGAAGGCGCGCAAGCCGTGCTGGAGGCGGAGATCGCCGCTGGCAACGGCCGCTTCCGCGGCATCCGCCATTCCTCTGCCTGGGACGCCGACCCAAATGTGGCCGGCATGTATGCGACACGGCCGAAAGGCTTGTTGCTCGACGATACCTTCCGCAAGGGGTTTGCCTGCCTCGCGCCACTCGGCCTGAGCTTTGACGCCTGGCTGTTTCATCCGCAGATCGGCGAGCTCACCGACCTCGCCCGTGCCTTTCCCGACACCAGGATCGTGCTCGATCATTGCGGCGGTCCGATCGGAATCGGCCGCTTTGCGGGACGGCGCGAAGAAGTTTTCCCGGAGTGGAAGGCTTCGATCCAGGAAATCGCGCGCTGCCCGAATGTCGTGATCAAACTAGGCGGACTTGCGATGTGTCTGCTCGGTTATGACTTTCATCTGCGGGCGAAGCCGCCTTCATCGGAAGAGGCCGCTGCCGCGTGGCGCCCCTATATCGAAACCTGCATTGAGGCGTTCGGGCCTGACCGGTGCATGTTCGAAAGCAATTTTCCTCCCGATAAGGGACAGTGCAGCTATCAGGTGATCTTCAACGCTTTCAAGCGGCTGGCCGCGCAGTACAGCGAGGCGGAGAAGACGGCGCTGTTCTCTAAGACGGCGACAGATTTCTACAGGCTCAAGCTCGATTGATCACGCCCACTCGCCCTTGCGCATAACCGGAACGCGGCTTCCGTCGGCGTGAATGCCATCGATATCGGTTTCGGCTGTGCCGATCATCCAGTCGATATGAATGAGGCTCTTGTTGCCGCCTTGGGCCGCAATCTGCTCCGGCGTCAGCTTGTCGCCATTAACGAAGCACTTCGAATAGCACTGCCCGAGCGCGATGTGGGACGCGGCGTTCTCGTCGAACAGCGTGTTGAAGAACAACAGCCCGCTCTTGGAGATCGGCGAGGAATGCGGCACCAGCGCCACTTCGCCGAGACGGGCGGCGCCTTCGTCGGTGTCGAGCACCTTCTTCAGCACCTCCTCGCCGCGCGAGGCCTTTGCATCTACGATGCGGCCCTCCTCGAACTTAACCGCGATCCCGTCGATCAGCGTGCCCTGATAGGACAGCGGCTTGGAGGAGACGACGTGGCCAGTGACGCGCCGGCAATGCGGCGTGGTGAAGACTTCCTCGGTCGGGATGTTGGCGTTGCAGGTGATGCCGTTCTTGGCGGTGGAAGCGCCACCCTCCCATTCATGACCGTCGGCTAGCCCGATCTCCAGATCGGTACCCGGTCCGGTATATTTCAGTGCATGGAAACGCTGGCCATTGAGCCATTCGGTGCGTTCGCGGAGCACGGCGTTATGCTTTTCCCAGGCAGCGACGGCGCCATCCTGATCGACGCGGGACGCCGCAAAGATCGCATCCGCGAGCTGGGTCACCGCAACGTCTTCCGGAACATCGGGGAACACCTGCTTCGCCCAGGACGGACTCGGATAGGCGATGATGTTCCAGTTGGTCTCGAAGTTGACGATCTTCTCCAGCGCCGGCTGATAGGCCATCGAATTGGCCTTGCTGGCGCGCGCCACCTTGGTCGGATCCTCGCCCGACAGCAGCATCGGATTGTCGCCGACGATGGCAAGGCGCGCGGTGTTGGCCGAGAACGCCTTTGCCATGCCCTCATAAAGCCAGTTGGCGGCCCGATCAAAACTTTCATTATGGCCGAAGCGATAACGCGCCAGCGTAATCTCCTCGTCCGACAGGAGCGGGGTCACCAGACCCGCGCCGGCCTTGTAGGCGTGCTCGGCGATCCGGCGCACCAGCGGCAGCGCGACAGAGGGCGCGGTGAGCAGCAGGTCCTGCCCCGGCTGCAGCCGCAAGCCGACCTTGACCGCGACTTCGGCGAGACGGTCGAGCTTCACGGGATCAATCAAGGCGGAAACGTTACGCTGATCTGCGGTCATGATTCTTTCGGCCAATGCTGCTGGATCTCCTGGCTTCGCAGACTTCGGCCCCTGATCAGACCATCAAACCCAAGCGAGCGAAGCGCCTGACAACAGCAATAGCACAAGAACGACCCGGTGAAACCAATCTCCCTGATATTCCGGCATGCAACAATGCCGAGAACGGAACCCGCAAAGCCGATGTCATCGGCGCATGAGCCGTGCTTTTTCCTCATCCCGAATGATGCGGCCTACCGAGCCGGTCACCGTAAGCCCCTCGCCGTCAGCACGATGGCATCCGCACCTGCCTTGCGGTCGACCGATATCTCCCGGTACTCCGCCGAATTCTGAAATTCCTTTGCCGCGGCGTCATCCGGGAATTCCATGATCACGATCTTGTCGCGCGGCCAATCGCCCTCCAGCACGACCGGATGCTCGTCCGCTACGAGCAGCCTGCCCTTGAACTTGCTGAACACGCCCATGAAGCGCGCCTGGTAGCGGTCGTAGAGTTCGCGGCGGGTGAATTTCAGCTGGGCAATAATGTAAACCGTCATGATCGATCCTGTACTGGACTTATGCTTGGGCTCACCGCAAGGCGGCGCTAGTGATTTCGCTCCTCGGCGATGAAGCCGTCGAGCCGTCGCGCATTACGAATGACGATCTTGCCGCGGCTCTTGGAGATCAGCCCGAGCCGCTCGAACTCGGCCAGAGCGATCGCGACCCAACTCCGGCTGACGCCGATCATCCTGGCGAGCTCCTGCTGGCTCAGGCCAACCACCGAGAGAGATTGCGTCGCATCGCCCTGCTCCGGCCGTGCGAGCGACTTGAGGATCGTGCCGAGCCGCACCGATGCACGGTCCAGCGCCATCGGCCCGCTGCGTTCGATGCTTTCGATCGAGAGGATGGCGAGCAGCCGCGTGATGTTCCAGTGAAACGGCGGAAATTCCGATAGGCAACGCAGGAAGTCAGGGCGTGTCATGACCGATGCTGTAGCCGCCTCCAGCGCTTCGGCCGACAATATCCGGGGCTGGCCGGTAACCGTCGCCGCGAGACCCAGGATCGTGCCTGGCAGGCAGATGCCAAAGGTGAATTCCTCGCCGTTCTCGATCGTCTGGAACAGGCGGACCCGGCCCTCGGTGACGAGCAACAGCGTGTCGCTCGGCTCGCCCTGATCGAACAGGATGTCCTTTGGATCGAAGGATACGGCCTTCATTCGATCCAGGATCATTTGCCGCTGCGCCGCGCTCAAGCCTTCGGTCGCAATGCTCCATTTCGGCGACAGCATTCGGTCTGAAGCATGAATGTCAGGCAGGGCGTGCATGCCCGTCTCCTTTCTCGAAACAGTCAAGCTGTCCCCTAAATTCCAGCGAGGCGAAGATGGCAGGACCATGCTGCTTCAGCCATTCCGCGTTCACATCCAGGCCGTTTGCCTGGAGATAGGGGCGCCCTTCATCGGCGATCATCTGCCAGTCGTCCAACAGGCGAAACTCCTTCAACCGATCGGCGTGAGGCACGCCGCCCAGCGCCTGGACCAGTAAGTCCGTGTAATTCAACACGCGGAATTTGCCATGGGCTTCGGCGCCTATGAAGGCGGCGTGGCAGCCGTGGTAGAGCGTAACCAGGATGTCGGCGCCCGTCGCGTCCGCGCGAGCAAGTAGTTCGGCATGTTCGCGCGCGGCCAGTTCCGGCGCCTTGCTGCAACCCGAGCCACCGCAGGTATAGCCGGATTCAGAGACGGTTTCGATGATCTTCAGTCCGGGAATGGCGCGCAACAGAAGGTCGACGTTGCGGCAGATATCGGCGCGGCCGACATGCGCATGGACGATGACGCGGCGTGGAATCGGGATAACGAACTTGTCCCGTAATGCGTCGATGCGGCTGACGAGATATTCGGTCAGATGGTCGAACTCGTAAGAGGTCTTGCGGTATCCTTCGAGTGTTTCGCCAAGGTGCAGCTGGCAGGTCGGGCACCAGTTCAGTACCCTTTCCGGGCTAAACCCTTCGAAGCGATCGATGGCATTGGCGGTCACGCGCTCGCCGGTCCGCATCTCGCCTTCCCATTTGGTGGCGATGACGCCGCAACAGGAGGAGGGACCGCCGACGACTTCATAGTCCACTCCCAGCGCGTCGAGCACCGCCATCGAGTTGAACAGCAGATGCGGCGTGCGGAGCGCGTTGCAGCCGAGATAGAAGACCATCGCTGCCGGTCTTGGCCGCGGCGGCACGAACACCCGCCGGAATTCTTCCGGGATTAGCTGCATGGCGGCCATAATCTTGATGGCGCGGGACATGCGGCGGAACAGTTCGGGGGTTCTCGAGCCGCGTGATGCCGATTTCGCGTTGGCGAGGGCGAGCATCTTGCGCGGATTGATCTCCTCAGGGCAGACGGGGATGCACAGGCCGCAGCCGTTACAGGTCGACGCCCACGCATCCGACGCCGGATCGAGTTTTGCCTGTCCGCCGAGGAAGCCGATGATTCCGCCGACGGTCTGCCCGGCCGGAGCATTCGCGGCGGCGCCGTATGGGATGACTGGACAGATGCGCACGCATTCTTCGCATCTTGTGCAGGCAGCTACGATGGCCTGCGCCTCAGTCGAGAGGAACTCTTCCAGCGAGACCGGTGTCGCGCGATCCATCGTGCGTCAATCCAGGCAAACGACAGCTTCGATCTCAACCAGCATCCGCGGATCAATGAGCTTGCTGACCTCGACAAGCGTTGCTGCCGGCCGGCCGCTGAAATAGGGAAAACGGATGTCGCGCGTATCGCGGTTAAATCGATCGATGTCGGTCGTGAAGATGGTGAACTTGACGAGCTTATCGAACGAGGTTTCTGCGTGTTCGAGAATGTCTGCCAGATTGGCAAAACATTGCGCCACTTGCGCCCGCATATCGCCGTCGCCCACAACGTTTCCGTCCGCGTCGCGCGCGGTAATCCCGGCGGTGTGCAACAGCCGACCGGACGAAATTACGCCGAGCGAAAACGGCACCGTCGTCTCAAAATGCTTTCCCAGCGTCAGGACTGTCCTGGCCATGCGCCCTCCTCGCTTCCATTCAAAGTCGATGCGAGGCTAGCGCAGGCCTGCGGAATCCTGTGTTAAGTAGTAGGCATTCGCGCCACGGAAAATCGGCGGCCGGTCAGCCGCGAGATTTTTTCTTTTTCTTCTTGCCGGAGGGTGGCTTCGGGTTCTCGACCCGTTCGCGAATCTCCTCGCGCGGCGGGCTGCTCTTCATCGCCTCGATGCGGATGCTGTCTTCCTTGTCGGGACGGCGGATGCGCGCGGCAAAGCGCCGGGCAACGCGCGCGGCAACCTCGAACTCGGTGACGCTATCGAGGATGCGGATGGTGCCGACGTCTTCCTTCTTGATGCTGCCGCGGCGGCACAGCATCGGCAAGAGCCAGCGTGCTTCGGCGTTCTTGCGGCGGCCAATCGCGGCGGTGAACCATACGCTGTCCTCTGCCATGCGATGACGAGCCGAGGATTTTCTTGGCTTAGACTCGCGTTCGGCCGCGCGATCCGCCCTCTCCCGTGCACGTTCAGCACGCGACTTGACGCGGTCCTCGCCGGGATCGGCAATGTCCTCGGGCGAAGGCAACCGCGCGCGGTAGAGCCGCGCCAGCGCGATGGCAATTTCTTCCGCCGACCGTTCGGCAAGCAGAGCCTGCGCGAGCGCCTGATCGTCGGCTGCTGCCTCCGCCGCGAAGATATCGTCCCGCAGCAGCCGCTCCTGATCGAGTTTTCTGATATCATCGGGCTGCGGCGCGATACCCCAGGCCGCATCGATGCCGGCGAGCTTGAGCAACATGTCCGCGCGGCGGCGGCGGGCTGACGGCACCAGCAAGATGCTGACACCCTTGCGGCCTGCTCGCCCGGTGCGCCCGGAACGATGCTGCATGACTTCCGGATCGTTCGGCAGATCGGCGTGGATGACAAGATCGAGTTTTGGCAGATCAATGCCGCGCGCGGCGACGTCGGTCGCGACGCAGATCCGGACTCGTCCGTCGCGCAGCGCCTGCAGCGCCTGCGTCCGCTCGTTCTGGGTCAGTTCGCCCGATAGCGCCACGACCGAGAAGCCGCGCTCCAGAAGCGTTGCCTGCAGATGCCGCACCGCCTCGCGCGTGTTGCAGAATACCAGCGCGCCAGGAGAATCGAAAAAGCGCAGGAGATTGACGATGGCGTGCTCGGCATCACCAGCGGCGATGCGGATCGCGCGATACTCAATGTCGGCATGGCCGCCCTCATCGCCCGCGACTTCGATGCGGAAGGCGTGCTCCTGATATTCCTTCGCCAGATCGACGATGCCGGGCGGCAGAGTGGCCGAGAACAGCAGCGTGCGCCGGCTTTCGGGAGTCGCCTGAAGGATGAATTCGATGTCCTCGCGAAAGCCGAGATCGAGCATTTCGTCGGCCTCGTCGAGCACGATCGCCTTCAGTTCCGAAACGTCGAGCCGGCCACGCCGCAGGTGATCACAGAGCCGCCCCGGCGTGCCGACCACGATGTGCGCGCCTATGGCCAGCTCCCGCTGCTCGCGGCGCGGGTCCATGCCGCCGACGCAGGAAACCACGCGTGCGTCCGCATGCCGGTAGAGCCAGGCGAGTTCGCGGTGCACCTGAAGCGCTAGTTCACGGGTCGGCGCGACAATCAGCGCCAGCGGCGCGGCGGCCCGCTCGAACCGCTCGGTGCCGGCCAAAAGGTTACTGGCGACAGCCAGACCGTAGGCAACCGTCTTACCCGAGCCGGTCTGCGCCGAAACCAGGAGGTCGCGGCCATCCGCATCCTCGGCCAGCACCGCCGTCTGCACCGGCGTCAGCCGTTCGAAATTACGCTCCGCCAAGGCTCGCGCGAGCGGCGGATAAGTGGTCAGGATTGTCACGAGAAATCAGACCTTAGTTGGCTGTATCAGCCGGAAAAATGGTGAATATCGCTCCGAACCGAAACGGCTCGACGCTAGCGCAAACAAGCGCGGCGGCACGGCCCGACGGATGTGAGTGAGGTGGGGATGCTTTAGGCGATATCCATCCCGCACGCCACTCATTCTTTGCAGATCAGCCGATCACTTCTAAACTGGTTTCAGGAAATTCAACGGAGGGGCCGCCACCGTAACCGCGTTCAAGACCATTCGCGCCCGCGCCGAGAAGCGCAAGGGCGGCCCCAAGGCGCTCGCCAAACTGCTGCCGCCCAAGCCCGACCCGAAGGCGCTCGCCAAGCTCAGCGACGACCGCATCCTTGCCGAAATGACCAAGCGGGTGTTCTCGGCGGGCTTTGCCTGGAGCGTGATCGAGAACAAATGGCCGGGCTTCGAAAAGGCGTTTCTTGGCTTCAAGCCAGGCCCGCTATCGCTGAAGCCGGACGAATTCTGGGACGATCTGATGAAGGACACGCGCATCGTCCGCAACGGCGCCAAGATCACGTCGGTGCGCGCCAACGCCGCTTTCGTCCGCGACATTGCCAAGGAGCACGGCAGCTTCGGCAGGTTCCTGGCGAACTGGCCGTCGTCCGACGAGGCCGGGCTGCTCGAACTGCTCGCCAAGCGCGGCAGCCGGCTCGGCGGCAATACCGGGCAGATGATGCTGCGCTTCCTCGGCTGGGATGGCTTCGTCACCTCCAAAGACGTCGTGCTGTGCCTGCGCGATGCCGGGCTCGACCTCGCCGAGACCGTTACCTCCAAGCGCGACCTCGCCAAAGTGCAGGCGCAGTTCAACGCATGGGCCGAGGAGACCGGGCTTTCTTATGTGCAGCTCTCGCGGATTTGTGCGCTGTCGATCGGCGAGAATTATTCGGCGGAGAAGCTCGAGAGCATGATGGGCGGCGACGAATGATCCGCCTTCGCTCTTCGAGCTTCGGCGGGACAAGTCCGATCAAATAACGAAGAACCCATGCGTGCCGTCGCGGCGAAGCTGTTCGACGAGGCCGTATTCCCAGTCGAGATAGGCCTGCATTGCGCTTTCCTTGACATCGGTGCCTTCGTAGGGACGGCGGTAGCGATGTGACGGATCAGGCTTGGGAATCGCCTGCGGCGGCCCGACCTCCAGCGCGCCGTCATAGCCGCCTTCGAGCACGTAAACCTCCCACCCCATCTGCGCGAGCCAGGATGCGGTCATGTCGGCGCGGACGCTTCTGTCATCTGTCAGCACGATGCGCGCGCCGCGCACCGGCGCGGCCATGTCGATCTCCTGCACCAGTTGCCCGCCGGCATAATGGCGGAAGCCGACAAGATGGCCCGCGGTGTATTCCTCCTCCGAACGTACGTCGAAGCGGTACAGCGTGCGACCGGCCTGTGCCTGCAGCGCTGCCATTTCGGTAAGGCCGATGTGCCGGACGCCGGCGCGATAGGCGACGTCGCGCGCACCGGCTTCGCCGCCGGAGATCACGCCGATCTCGCCGCGCCTGTCGGCGCCATGTTCGAGCTTCTGTTTGGCTAGCGTCCAGCCGATCGTCCCATTGCGCAGCGCCCATACCTTGTTGGTGACGCCGGCATTGATCAGCGACTGCGTACCGATGATCGAACGGGTGCGGCCGGCGCAATTGACGATGATGGTGGTTTCCGGATCAGGCGCGGCGCGGCCCGCGCGCAAGACCAGCTCCGCGCCGGGCACGCTGATCGAGCCCGGGATATTCATGGTTGCGTATTCGTCGAAGCGGCGGACGTCGAGAATTTGGATATTGGCGCCGCTCGCGATCAGCGCACTGACCTCCTCGGCGGCAAGCGAAGGCGTGTGCCGCCGCGCCTCCACCAGTTCGCCGAACGCTTTCGCATAGGAATTGACGTCCTGGAAAAGTTCATAGCCGGCCAACTTCCAGCCCTGTAGCCCACCATCGAGCTGGCGAACATTGCTGTAGCCCAGCGCCGTCAGCTGGTCCGCAGCCGCGGCGACGAGGCCTTCGCCGTCATCATAGAGCACGATCGGAACACCCTTGCGCGGCAGCCGCGCTTTCGCCTCCAGCGCGATGCGATCGGCCGCCATGTTGGCGGCAAACAGCGGATGGCCAGTAGCGAAGACGGCCTCGTGCCTGACATCGAGCAGCGCGATTTCCTCGCGCAGCAGCAGCGCGGTGCGGACTTGCGAAGGACTTACGGACGGGATGGTCATGAAGCGTGAGTTCCAGATGAGGATTTGTTCCTCCTTTAACAGCATCGCTAGACGCGCGTCACGCCAAGCAAGGCATTAACTCTCTTGCCGTCGAACATTGAACCGATTGCACCGACCTGCGCGAAACGGCATATGATGCCACCAAGCGAGCAGCCGGGCATCCGATGGACCTCAAACAATTGCGCACTTTCCGCGCCGTAGCCGAGCTCGGCAGCCTGAGCAAGGCGGCCGACCGGCTGCGTGCCGCGCAGCCCGCGCTCAGCCGGCATATCAAGCTGCTGGAGCACGAGCTTCGCGCCGAGCTGTTCGTTCGCAACGGGCGCGGTATGCTGCTAACCAGCGCGGGGCGCATGCTGCTCGACCGCACCACCGGCCTGATCCGCCAGATCGAGCAGGTCAGCGACGACCTCAAATCCGCCAACGGCAATCCGTCGGGTCGCGTCATTCTCGGGCTGGTGCCGACCGTGAGCGCAGTATTGTCCGGGCGGTTTGCCCGGTGCGTCCTTGACGAATTTCCTGACATCTCGCTACGCCTCGTGGAGAGCTATGGCGGACATCTGGTCGAATGGCTGCACCGCGGCGAAATGGATCTCGCGATCATCTACGGGCCCGCGGTCGATCTTCATCTTCAGGTCCAGTCGATTGGACGCGAGGATATCGTTGCGGTCGGGCCGCCGGGATCGGGCCTGAACCGGAGGAAGCAGGTCGATCTGAAGTGGCTGGTGAAGCAGAAACTGATCCTGCCTAGCATCTCGCACGGCTTGCGTGCGCTGTTGGAGAAGGCATTGGCGCGCGAAAAGCTGAAACTCGACGCCATGATCGAGGTCGATTCCTATCGCGCCCAGATCAGCCTGATGGAAGAAGGGCTCGGCTATACGCTCTTACCGCCGTCGGCGATCCGCGCCGAGGTCGCTGCGAAACGCCTGGAGATGGCTGCCGTCAGCCCATCGGTGTCGCGCGAACTGATCCTGGCCTCGCCGATCGCCCATCCGCCGTCGGTCGCGACGACGACCATTGCGACGCTGATCGTATCAGAGATTCAGGAGCTCTCCCGGCAAGGGCGCTGGAAGATCAACATGACTGCGTAGTGAGGCGGCGCGCGTCAATTGAACAGCGCCTCGTCTCCCAGAACCGACTGCCGGAATCGCGTCGTCAGGATCACGCCGTCGGCCGGTGGCATCACGAACACCAGCGCCTCCGGATCGACCTTGATCTGCGCGAAGACCGTTCCTCGTCCCGCATGCGCAAGCTCGCGGAGCTCCGTGACTTCGGCCATCGTGCGGACAATACGCGAGGTGCGGATGCCGCAGGCGGTGGCGATGGCGGAAAGATCGACGCCGGAAGCCGTCGGAGTTTTCTGCATGCCGGTCTCGCCGAAGCGCTCGTTGTCGAGCACGGCGATCGCGAGATTCTTCGGCGCCTCCACCGCGATCGTGGCGAGCGAGCCGACATTCATCAGCATCTCGCCATCGCCGGTGATCACCAGCACCTTGCGCTTGGGCTGCGCCAGTGCCAGCCCAAGGCCTATCATGGAGGCGCCGCCCATGGCGCCCCAGAGCGGAAAATTGTTGGGATGATCGCCGGCGGCCGAAACGTCCCAGTTCGGCGCGCCGAGCCCGGCGATGACGAGGAGATCGGCGCGGTCGCGCAACAATTCGTTGACGACGTCGCGGCGATGCAGAAGCGCGTTCGGATTGTTCATTTGCCGGCGAGCTCCTTGAAGTTCTTGGCGCCGAGCACGCGCTGGCCGATCAGAACTGCCACCGGTTTCCAGGTGTTGAAGGCAAGGTTGGCCGCGCCCTGCACGGCCGAGGCGACGAGGTGGGGCTCATCGACCTTGTTGACGATCACGCCCATGGCTTCGAGCGAAGGACGCGTGCCCTGCCCCATCGGAATCTGCCACGGATTGAACTCGCCCCAGTCACCGCGCATGGTGACGATCATGAGTAGGGGCATGTGGCAAATCACCGGCAGCGAAAGCATGTTGATGCAGTTGCCGACGCCGCTCGACTGCAACAACAGCACGCCGCGCTCACCGCCGAGCCAGGCGCCAGCCAGCATCGCCACGCCCTCTTCCTCTGTCGTCAGCGTCACGACGCGGGTTTCCGGATCGGCCTCGAAGGCGCGGATCAGGCGGCTGTGGCCGGCGTCCGGCACCATTGCGACCTGGCGGATGCCGGCGTCCTTGAGCACGCGATAGATCTCGTCCGGCCATGTCGGCGGCGCGGGTGCCGCCTCACTCCGTGATTTTGCTGGTTCCGCCATCGGGCTCGGTTTCCTCTGCGATTCCTAAAGTTGAGTTGCGCGGGAGAATAGATCGCGGCCGGAATTCAAGGAATTTGAATGTGGACATGGCTTCTATCGCAAAATTGAAAGGCTGTTTGGCGCGCGATATCGACCTCAGGGTTGGAGGCACCGCCTTGCGTGGCTCTCCTCGCGATGAATCTTGGACGAGGCAGCAAACCATCGCGCATGACGGGGCAACGACTACGTCGACCTGCACTCTCGACCTGCGGCGGGAAAGATCACGCATGTAGCACTCGCGGCTGCCGCGGCCCACGTCCGCGCCATCCCTCTCGCTTAAGTTGCAACGAGCGACCCGGGATCGCCTGGAGCATCCATGCAAGCGGCTCGAGCCGGAAGCGATCGCTCTTGAAATGGCTGGAAACCTAACATTGTCGGGAGGTTCTTGAGCGGTGTCACCGATAGGCATTGGCACAATTTCAGCGAGTATCGAAATTTTGTTCTTGATTTGTTCGAGATCGCCAAGCAGATTACCTCGTGTCAAATGTCAGAGGTTTTCGATGAACAGCATTCAGATTGGCTATGCTCGGCTTGTCATTCACGACGATAAGGATACGCCCCAGGATTTTGTCATCAGTCTTCTCCGCACTGTCTTCAGTCAATCGCTGAGCGATGCGATCGAGCTGATGGCGACAATTGAAATGACCGGTAAAGCGGTTTGCGGAACGTATCCGCGCGCCGTTGCTGATGCGCTCTTGCAGGCCTCGCAGGAACGTATTCAGGCAGCGGGCCACCGGCTGGTGATGACGGCCGAGGTTAGCGAGGACGGAGAACCTGACCGATGCAGATTGTGCGGGAGTTTTGCGGGTGACCAAATCTGCCTGCTGAGCAACGTGGCGCCGATCTGTGACGATTGCACATTGGCCGTTGCGAACAATATAGGTGAACTCACGCGAACAAAGCAGTTCAATTTTGCCAGTGCGGCCCTCGAGTGGCACTTCGCCGGCATTCCTCGGGACCAGTTGATCGCAACGTCGCGGCAGTTTCCCGGGCATATGCGCCCGGAAGTTCAAGCTGCGGTGGACAAGCTGTTTTCGGCCTCACCGATCCGTTTCTTTGGCATTCACGAGCGCTACCGCTACGAGACGCTTACATTCGCGTCCCTGAACAGGTTTGGTGAAACGGCGCATGCTATCGCGCCGGCGCAATATCAGGAGGTGGAGATCGGCGAGGCCAAGCCAGTGAAGTGCCTCGAAAATGGATTATGGCTGTGTGCCACCGATGGCGATTTGCACTACGCGGTACTGCTGTCGGCTCATCGCGAGCACGGAGAAGAAACAGGCGTTCGCATCGAAATCCTCGCTCCTGCCGGACCGGCAAGCGCCGAGCTTGTGAAGCGCTCGTTTTCCGAGATCGAGAAAGCGGTCGACACCGCGCGTTGCTATCGCGGCAAGGTTCTCTCATTTGACGCCGACGCTAGTTACCGCGGAAGATCGCGAGGCCTCATGGTCCACAAGCTGCCGCGCATTGAACGCGCAAGCGTGATCCTGCCGGAGGCGACCTTGAAGCTGCTTGACCGCAACGTCCTTAACTTTGTGGAAGGCCGCGCACAACTACGCCGGCTCGGACAGTCCACCCGCAAAGGCATCTTGCTGTATGGGCCGCCCGGCACCGGTAAGACGCATACCATCCGTTACCTCGCCAGCAACTTGGCCGGCCACACGACATTGATCATCACGGCGGGTCAGATCGGCTTGCTCGGAGCCTACATGAACCTTGCTCGTCTGCTGCAGCCGACAATGGTCGTGATCGAAGACGCGGATCTCATTGCGCGCAATCGCGAGACGATGGGACCCTGCGAGGAGACCTTGCTGAACAGGCTGCTCAACGAAATGGACGGCCTCAAGGAGGATGCCGATATCCTCTTTGTCCTCACCACCAATCGGCCCGAACAACTCGAGGGCGCGCTGGCCAATCGACCGGGCCGGATCGACCAGGCAATCGAGATCCCGCTCCCCGACGAGGTCGGCCGCAGGAAGCTGATCCAGCTCTACGGCAAGGGGCTAGCCCTCGATGAAACTCTTGTCAGCGAGGCAACGCATCGCACCAAGGGCGTCAGCGCCGCCTTCATCAAGGAATTGATGCGACGCACCGCACAGGCGAGTATCGACCGGGATGGCGGGACAACGATCCGGCCCATCGATCTCGGCGAAGCACTCGATGACATGCTTTTCGCGAGCGGCAAGCTCAACGTCAAACTGCTTGGAGGAAAGGTATGATCGATGGATGAATGGGGCTGAGGCGTCGGTCCTGACCGGGTCAAGTTGCTGCCGCTACTTCGGCCTGGAATGCAGGCCCGGAAGGAGGGCGTCGCAGGCGCCCCCTTGTAGACGGCGGCTTCTTGGCAGATGTCTATAGCATATGCCAATCTAGTGAGATGTACCAGATGACCGAGCAGCGGCATGTCAGACTGTTTCGCAACGGCCGGAACCAGGCCGTCCGCATTCCCGTCGAATTCGAACTTCCGGGTAATGAGGCGATCATGCATCGCGACGGCGATCGGCTGGTGATCGAGCCGCTACGCAAGCGCGGCCTTGTCGCCCTACTCAAGACAATGAAGCCGATCGAACCTGGCATCCCCGAGATCGACGATCCGTTGGTTAAGCCGGAGAAGGTATTTTGACCCGCTACATGCTGGATACAAATATACTCTCCGACCTGATCAGAAAATCCGCAAGGCAAAGCAGCAAAACAGATCGTCAAAGTAGGAGAGAACAACGTATGTACAAGCATCATTGTCGCAGCAGAGCTGCGCTATGGATGCGCAAAGAGCGGTTCAGATCGGTTGCTCAAAGTAGTTGAAGATCTGCTCGGCGAAATCGATGTGCTTCCGTTCGACGAGGCGGCGGACGCTGAATACGGCGGGGATCCGCGCCGAGCTCGAAGTGGCCGGCAAACCCGTTGGGGGAAATGATTTGCTGATCGCCGCACATGCATGTGCGATCGGCGCCACGATCGTGACTGCCAACATCGATGAGTTCAAACGCATTCGCGGATTGAAGGTAGAGAATTGGCTTGAGTAAGAGCGAAGAGCGATAAGAGAGAAACTCGGATGACCATCGACTTGACCCGCCGCACCCTGCTTCACCTCGCCGGTGCCTCCTCACTGTCAGCCGCGGCCGCCGCAGCAGCGCGGGCCGAGGGCGCGTCGGGCAGCGGGGGGCCGACCTTCGCCAACCAAACGCCGATGCGGGTCGGCATGGTGACCTTACGAGTGCGCAACCTCGATCTCGTCGCCGACTATTATCGCGATACCATCGGGCTCATCGTCATGCAGCGCACGGCAACGGGTGCCCGTCTCGGTGCGGGCGGCGTGCCGCTGCTCGATCTCACCTTGCGCGCCGGCGCCGCGGCCGAAGCGCGGAACGCCGCGGGCCTTTACCACACCGCCTTCCTGATGCCGACGCGCAAGGATCTCGCGCGCTGGCTGGTGCATGCCGCGACGAACAAAGTGCCGCTCTCCGGTTTTGCCGACCACCTTGTCAGCGAGTCCGTCTATCTCGACGACCCCGAAGGCAATGGCATCGAGGTCTATGCCGACCGCGCGCCGGAAAGCTGGAAATGGGATGGCGGCACGGTGGCGATGGCGACCGACCCGCTCGATTTCGACAATCTGCTGGCGCTGACGAATCCGCGCATCTCCAACTATGCCGGAGCGCCTGAGGGCCTTCGCATCGGCCACATGCATTTGCGCGTCGGCGATCTCGAACAGGCCAGCCGCTTCTATGGCGGCGTCATCGGCTTCGACCCGACGCGCAAGCGGACCGGCGCCGCGTTCCTCTCCTCCGGCCGCTATCACCACCATCTCGGCATCAATGTCTGGCAGAGCGCGGGCGCCAGCCGGCGGGACGATGCAGCCACCGGCCTCGCCTGGTTCTCGCTGGAAATCGCATCGCAGGACATTGTGCAGGCCCAGGAGCAGCGCCTGCTGCAGGCCGGCGCGCCGGCCGCAGCGATCAATAACGGCATCGAGACATCTGACCCCTGGGGCACCAAGGTGCGGCTCATCAAGGTTTGACGGCGCGGCAACGAATGAGCGACAGCATCTCCCGCGCCGGGGTCAAAGCTGTGCCGAGAGGATGATCGAATGAACTTGCCGATGAGCTGGGACGAATGGGCGCAACATGACGGCGTTGCGCTGGCCACGCGTGTCGCGAAGGGTGAGCTGACGGCTGCCGAATTGGCGGCGCAGGCCGCTGCCGCGATCGCCAAGGTCGATCCGCCGCTTTCGGCCGTCGTCGAGATATTCGAGGATGCGGTCGCCGACCCCGCGACCGACGGCACCGCGCTCGACGGTCCATTTGCCGGCCTTCCCTTCCTGATGAAGGATCTCGGCCCAACCTTGAAGGGCCGCCTCCAGGAAATGGGCTCGCTCTATATGCGCGGCAATCGCGCAACCGCCGACACGTTCCTGACCAAGAAGATGCGCGCGGCCGGGCTCAATCTGATCGGTCGCACCACCACGCCGGAGTTCGGCGTCTGCAGCTCAGCGGAAAATCCCGCCGTCTATGTCACGCGCAACCCATGGCACACCGACTACACCACCTGCGGATCGTCGGCCGGTAGCGCGGCGATGGTCGCGGCCGGCGCAGTTCCGATCGCGCATGCGACCGACGGCGGCGGCTCGATCCGGATTCCTGCCGGCGTCAACGGCAATATTGGGCTGAAGGTTTCGCGCGGCGTGTTCTCGTTGTCGCCGCTTCTCTCCGATCTCAGCGGGCTGGTCTCGATTCAGGGCTGTCAGTCGCGCACCGTGCGCGATACCGCAGCCTTCGTCGATGCCTGCCGCGGCCCGGCGCCCGGGGAGTTCATGCCGTTCTGGAGTTCGCCGGAGCCCTATACGCGGATGATCGCGCGCGATCCGGGACGATTGAAAATCGCGCTATCGTACCAATGGGGCGATTACCGGGCAACGCCGCACATCGCAGCCGAACTGCAGAAGGCCGGACGCTTCCTCGAAGGTCTCGGCCATCACGTCGACTACGCCCTGCCCGATATCGATTATCGCGAAGCCTTCGCGGCGCAGACCACCTGCTACATCAGCAATTTTGCCGTCGTGATTGGCAACATGCTGGCGGCGCGCGGGTTAGAGCAGCCACCGGAAGGTCTGATCGAGCCGATCAATATCCGGATCTGGCAGCACGGTCGGAACACGAGCTACGCCGACCGGGCGCGGATGCAGGCGGTGTTCAACACGACCTCGCGCGGCTTCGGCGCGTTCTTCGAGGATTGGGACATCATCCTGACGCCAATCACGGCGCTGCCGACACCGAAAGTCGGCACGACCGAGTTTCTCACGATCAGCGACAACCCTGATGTGCTCGACTGGTTCGGCAATCTCTGGCGCAATTTCGCCTTTACGCCGCTCGCCAATCTCTGCGGCATCCCCGCGATCTCGCTGCCGCTCGCCACCCACGAGCACGGCCTGCCGCTCGGCATCCAGGCCATCGCCAAGCAAGCCAATGATGGGCTCCTGCTGCAGCTCGCCGCACAGATCGAGCGCGCGATCGACGGCAAGTGGAACGCGGGGCAGAAGCCACGCGTGCATGTGACGGCGGAGTGAAGGGCAAGGATCAAAGGTGCCCTTTAGGACACAGACGAGGGAATGCCGCCGGAGGCGATACCGATGCGTGTCGATTGGTATGATTTAGAGCTTGCGTTCGAGTTCGTCAGCTCCGGCCAACCGGGTATAAACGAGGCAATCCTTTGCCGAGAATCCGGCAAATTCTATTGCATTCCGAATTTGGCGACAACCTGGATGAGTGGCGGACGATGCTGACGACAGGGAGAGATATCTCCAGATCCCTCACAAGAACCAACTCGATCTCGGCACGGCGCTGGTCTTCGAGTTCGTCAGGCAATTTCTTCCGGACGAATACGGTGAAATCCAGCGGATATTCAGTAAGAAGCGTGCCTATGCGCGTTTCAAGGACCTGCTGCTACGAAAAAGCGCGCTCGACCGATGGTATGAGTTCGAAAACAACGCGACCGAAAAAGCCCTGAGGGAATGGTGTGAAGCTAATGGGCTGACAATCCGGGAAAGCGATCCACCGGCGCCGAAACAGAAATCGGCCCAGCGTTGATCTCACCTGTTGATTTCGCTGCAAGCGATTGCAGCTTGCCTTCGGAACGCTAGAGTACGCCCCGGACCAAAAGCGTGGTGGAGCCGGAACATGGCGCGCAAGCATTTGCTCGACGGACTGATGGAATGGACAAGGCGCGAGGAATGGCGCGACCGGTTTGAAGAGGTCCTCGATGACCATGTGTTGCCAACCTGCGACGAGACCGGCCTCGAGCCCGATGAGATCGTCTCAACGCTCGGCGAAGATTACTTCATGCGCACGGTCTGGGCTTGCGCGTTCGAGGATATGCTGACGCGGACGTTCGAAGACGGCAGCAACATCGTCGACGACTATCTGGCGCACCGGGGATCGAAGGAAACAGCATCCGTTCGCGCCTATATCGCCGCCTTGCGAGATTCCGCGATGAGCCTCTATGAAGTGAGCGATGTCGTCCTCGACAAATCGTTTCGTGCGCGCGACCTCGTGCGCGGCGGGGAGCCGGTCCTGATCAGCGAACGGTTGGCAACCCGCTTCCTCAAACAATGGGACCGCTTCGCCGGACGCGTGTTGCAGGTGGAAGGGCGGACGCAGATCAGCGGGGCCCTGTTGCCGTATGAGCATCAGTCGTCGGAAGATATCATCGACGGTTTTCGCAGATTGGGGAAACTCAGCAGGAAGGATAAGCAGGCGCTTGCCAAGACGATCGGAGAGGAGTTCGACGCGGCCGTTATTGCCAGGCTTTCGGAGACCGAACGGCTGCGTGCGAGCAGCCCGACGTTCACGAACATCTGGCTCCTTGACGCGATCGACCAGGCCGAGCGGGACCTTCCCGATTTGCGGAACTTCGACGGCGATGAACTTGTCATGTGCACGGTCTGCTATCCGCTCGCAGCGGGCACGACGGAGGACGACATCCGGACGGTGCTGGATTCATGTGCCGATCTGCGGCCGCGCACCGTGACGCAGTGGAACTGGGTCGGCAAGAACACTAAGACGTCGGCCGCTCGGGCCCAGTCATCGGAAGCCCTGACCGTGGAGACGACGCTCGATGATGGCGCGCTCTCGCTCGGCCATCTTGAGTTGGACGGCAGAACGCTGGTGCTATCGGTCAATTCCCGGCAGCGCGCGGAACGCGGATGCGCAATGCTTTCGGCGATGCTGGGCGAGCGGCTCGGGCAACCCTCGGTCGAGACCAAAACCGTCGAGCAAATGCTCGCGTCGCGCGATGCCCATGCACCTCAAGAACTCGATCTTTCGGAGGAGGAGCACCGCGCCATCATCCACCAAACCATGGACCGGCATTATCGCGAGACGCTCGATGAGCCAGTCCCGGCGCTCGGCAACAAGTCGCCGCGCGCTGCAGTCAAAACCAAAAGCGGGCGCGCCAAGGTCGTCGACTGGCTCAAGATGATGGAAAACCGTACCGCCAAAGCCGGCGAATCCAATCCTGCGATGGCGAGCTACAGCTTCGACTGGATATGGGTGGAATTGGGCGTTGCCGAATTGAGACGATAGTCATGTCGTGCGCCATGCTGTTGCATTGGCAGCCCACGACGCCAGGGGAGTGGAAGGCCAAAGCCACCTTCTCACCTCCCAGTGCGCCCCTGCTCGTTTGAGCGGCTGCCGTTCGCTCTGTCGCCTACTTCCACTTCGCCAGATAGAAGCGCGGCAGTTCGTCCGGGTATGGCGTAAAGTCGAGCTGCTTGGAATGGCCGTAGGTCGTCACATAGGTGTGCAGCGGCGCCCAGTAGGCCTGCTCGGTGATCTTCTTGATCGCCGCCGAATAAGCCTCCTTGCGTGCCTCCGGATTGATGGTTGATCCGCCCTGCAACAGCAACTTCTGCACCTCGGGATCGCGCGCATAGTCGTCCGCGCCGCCATCGAAGAAATTCGGCATGATGGCCGAGACGTCATTGATAGAGTAGCTGCCCCAGCTTCCGAGATAGGCGCGCAGTTCGCCTGCCTTGGCGCGCTGGATCAAGGCCGCCACCTGCAGCTGGTTGAGCTTGGCGCGGATGCCGACCGCATGCAGGTAGTTCTGAACGGATGATCCCCATTGCGGCAGCACGTAGCTTGCAAGCTCCACATCAAAGCCGTCGGGATAGCCTGCCTCGGCGAGCAGCTGCTTGGCCTTTGCCGGATTGTAGTCGTAGGCCACCGCGGCCTCGGCATCGCAGCCGAACTGTGACGGGAAGCAGGGCGCGGCGGGAACGCGGCTGCCACCGGTGACGAGCTTGTCGGCGATCGCCTTGCGGTCGATCGCATGCCAGATCGCCTGACGCACCTTCTGCTTGGTCAGGGGATTGTCGGCCCCGGTGCGGCCGGCGGCGTCGAGCGAGAGATAGCCAATCCGCATCGATTCCTTGCGCACCGCCTGCAGATGCGGCATCCGGTTCACGGACTCGAGCTGGTCCGGATTCATATTCCAGATCCAGTCGGCGCGGCCGGCGAGCAATTCGGTCATCTCGGTCGCGGCATCAGGCACGAAGCGCACGCTCATCTTCTTGATCGCAGGCTTGCCCTTGGGACTGCCGGCCCAGTAATCGTCGAAACGCTCGAAGTCGATGGAAACACCAGGCTCGACCTTGGTGATCTTGTAGGGACCTGCGCCGACCGGCGCCTTGGCGTAGCCTTCCGCACCGACCTTCTCGCGATACGCCTTGGGATAGATCGGCAGCACCAGCGCGAAATATTCCAGCGCAGCCGGATTCGGCCGCTTCAGCGTGACGCGCACCGACAGATCGCCGATCTTCTCGGCCTTGTCGATCCAGTTGTAGTTCGCCGGCGTCGACACCCGGCTCGCCGGATCGGCCACGAGGTTGATCGTGTAAACTACATCAGCGGCGGTAAGCTCGCTGCCGTCATGGAACTTGACGCCGGGGCGCAACGTGAACTCGATCGTGGTCGGATCCGGCAGCTTCCACTCGGTGGCGAGCAGCGGCTCCAACTTGAACGTATCGGGATTGCGGTAGACCAGCCCGTCCCAGCCCTGGTGATGCATGACCACGCCGGTGCGCAGGTTGTTGTAGAAGGGATCGATGTTGGGCAGCGCGTCGCGCATCACGATGCGCAACGTGTCAGCGGATTTTTGCGCGACTGCCGGCAGTGCACCGGCGCCCGATAGAACCATTGCCAGAACTGCAACGCCGAGCCTCTTTTGCATGCGCATATCGCTCTCCATTATTGTTCTATTACAGACCGCGTGAAGCACGCCCTATGCCAGATGACATTCTACCATTCCCTGGGGTGGCCGGACCATGCGCGCTGGTGCCTCATGGCGGCAGCGCTCGACCGCGATGCGACAGCGCGGGTTGAACCGGCAGCCCGGCGGAATATTGGAGGGGTCCGGCATGATGTCGCCAAGCCCGATGTCGGGCACCCCACGGCCCGGTTCCGGCGTCAGCACGCTTTCCAAAAGCGCCTGGGTGTAGGGATGCGCAGGCGCGCGAAACAGCGCGTCGGTCTCATTGCGCTCGACGATCCGGCCGAGATACATCACGGCGACTTCGCTCGCCACGTGCTCGACGACAGCGAGATTGTGGCTGATGAAGAGATAGGTCAGCCCGAGGTCGCGGCGCAGATCGGCGAGCAGATTGAGGATCTGCGCCTGTACCGAGACGTCGAGCGCGCTGGTCGGCTCGTCGCAGATCACGATCCGCGGCTCCAGCACCAGCGCCCGCGCGATCGCCGCGCGCTGCCGTTGCCCGCCGGAGAGTTGCGCCGGCATGCGCTCGCCCATCGCGGCCGAGAGGCCGACGCGTTCGAGAATGCCGCCGACCCGACGATCGATCTCGGCGCGCGAGAATGCGCCCTGGGCTTCCAGCGGCAGCGCCACGATGTCCTTGATGCGCCGGCGCGGGTTAAGCGAGGCAAAAGGATCCTGGAACACCGGCTGGATCAGCCGGGCGCGCGCCTTGCGATCGAGGTCGAACAGGCGTTTGCCGTCGACCAGCACGGTCCCTGCGGTTGGCTTGAGCAGCCCCAGGATCATCCGCGCGAGCGTGGACTTGCCGCAGCCGGACTCGCCGACCACGCCGAGCACGCTGCCGGCGGGCACGCTGAAGGTCACGTCGTCGACCGCAATCACGCGCTTTTCCGCCGCCATCAGTCCGGTGCGGACGCGGAATTCACATCGTAGGTTCTTTACCTCGATCGCAGCGGTCATGCAGGTTGCAGCTCCGCCCAGCCCGGCTCGAGCCGGCACAGGTAATCGTGCGCGTCGCCCATCGGCCGCCGCGGAATCGCGCGCGTGCAGGTCTCGTTTGCATGGGCACAGCGCGAGCGAAAGGCACAGCCGGCAAAACCGGCGCCGATCGCCGGCACGATGCCCGGGATCGAGCCGAGCGGCTTGTCGCGCTGCACGCGGCCCGGCACCGGCACGCAGGACAGAAGCCCACGCGTATAGGGATGCTGCGGCGCGCGGAACAGTTCCGCGGTCGGCGCGCGCTCCACCACCTCGCCGGCATACATCACCGAGACATGGTCGGCGACGCGCGCCACGATGCCGAGGTCGTGGGTGATTAAGAGGATCGAGAGGCCGAACTCGCGCTTGAGGCTCGCGAGCAGCCGCAGGATCTGCGCCTGCACGGTAACATCGAGCGCAGTGGTCGGCTCGTCGGCGATCAACAATTCGGGGTCGCACATCAGCGCCATCGCGATCATGACGCGCTGGCGCAGGCCTCCCGAGAGCTGGTGCGGAAATTGGCCGAGCCGCATGCCGGGCGCGGTGATGCCGACGCGGCCCATCAGTTCGGCGGCACGGTCGAGCGCCGCTGCACGCGAGCCTCCCTTGTGGCGCGTCAGCACCTCGGCCATCTGCGAGCCGATCGTGAAGGCGGGGTTGAGGCTCGTCATCGGCTCCTGAAAGATCATCGCCATGCGGTTGCCGCGCAGCCGCGCCATCTCGCGATCCGACAGCGACGTGAGGTCCGTGCCGGCAAAGCTCATGCGTTTCGCCGAACGCTGACCGCCGCGCGCAAGCAGGTTCATGACCGCCAGCGCCGAGACCGACTTGCCGCAGCCGGATTCGCCGACCAGGCAATGGGTCTCGCCCTTCGCCACCCGGAACGAGGCGCCGCGCACTGCCGCGGTGCGGCCGAACGAGACCTGGAGCTCCTCCACTTCCAACAGCGCACTCATCGCAGCCGCTCCGCGCCGAGGAGGTTGCGCAATCCATCGCCGACCAGATTGATGCCGAGCACCAGGACGGCTAGCGCTACGCCGGGGATCATGATCACCCAGGGCGAAAAGAACATGTAGTCCTTGCCCTCGGCGATCATCAGCCCCCAGGACGGCAGTGGCGGCGGAACGCCGAGGCCGAGGAACGACAGGGCTGCCTCGAGCAGGATCGCGAGCGCCATCTCCAGCGTGGCCACGACCGCGAGATGGCTCGCAATGTTCGGCAAAATTTCCTTGATCAGGATATGCGGCATAGACGCGCCGGCGCACCAGGCGGCGCTGACATAGTCGTGGTTGCGGACCTGCATGGTGGTGGCGCGCGCTACGACGGCGAAGCGATCCCACAGCAGCAGCCCTAGCGTCGCGACGACAAGCCCGAGGCCCGACCCCATCAGCCCGACAACGGCAAGCGCAACCAGCACGACGGGGATCGACAATCGCGTCGTGATCGCAAACAGCACGACGTCGTCGACGCGGCCGCCGAAGAAACCACCGAGCACGCCGAGCGTGGTGCCGATCACACCCGACGTGATCACCGTCATGATGCCGATCAGGAGCGAGATGCGCGCGCCATAGACCAGCCGCGCCAGATAGTCCCGCCCAAGCTGATCGGTGCCGAGGAGGTGGCCGGCCTGGCTGCCCTCCATCCAGAACGGCGGCTTGAGACGGTTGCCGAGATCCTGGGTGAACGGGTCCGCCGGCACCAGCCAATTGCCGACGAGCGCGGCGGCCAGCACCAGTGCGACAATGGCGATGCCGATCGCAAAGCCGGTCGTGCCGATCCGCGACGTGGCGATACCCGAAGGCTGCGGGGCCTGAATGGCTATCGGTTCGCTCATCCCGTTCGCAGCCTCGGGTCAAGCAGCGCATTGAGGATGTCGGCGAGCAAAGTGAGGCCGATATAGAACACCGCCAGCACCAGCACCACCGCCTGCACCACTGGGAAATCGTTCTTGGCAATGCTCTCCCAGCCGAGATAGCCAACACCGTGAAGTGCAAACACCGTCTCGATGACGATCGAGCCGCCGAGCATGAACCCGAGCTGGACCGCCGCGATCGAAACAACCGGAATCGCGGCGTTACGCAGCGCGTGCTTGAAGATGATGCGGGCGCGAGACAGCCCTTTGGCGCGCGCGGTGCGGATGTAATCGGAGGCCATCGCCTCGATCATGCCGGAGCGCGTCAGCCGCGTCAGCGCCGGGATCGCCGTGAAGGCGAGCACGATGCCGGGCATTACGAAATGCTGCCAGGTGCCGGTGCCTGAAATCGGCAGGATGCCGAGCTGCAGGCCGAGCACGATCATCAGGATCAAGGCCAGCCAGAAACTCGGAACCGCCTGCCCCACCATGGTGAACAGCGTGACGCCGCGATCGATCCAGCTGTTCTCGCGGAGTGCCGCCAGGATGCCAAGCGGCAACGAGACGATCAGGGCAAGGCTTAATCCTACCAGGCCGAGCGTGAGCGTGACCGGCAGGCGCTTCTGGATCAGGTTCGCAACGCTATCCTTGAAGAAATAGCTCTGACCGAAATCGCCCACCATGGCGCGACCTGTCCAGGCGAAGAATTGGACATAGAGCGGGCGATCGAGCCCATAGGCCTTGCGCACAATTTCGACGTCGGCCTGTGTCGCCTGCGGGCCTGCGATTGACACGGCAAGGTCGCCCGACAGCCGTGTCAGCAGGAACGCAAGCGTCATGACCGTCAGCGCGACCAGCACCCCGAGAGCAAGACGCCTGGCAATCAGACGCAACATCTACAAAACTCCAGAGCCGACGCACCCGCGTCGTGGTCGGCGAAGCACGCGCAACGGTGTCATCAAACTATCGTCCCATGCAAGAGCGAGTTGACGATTGCAACGACTACGCACTGTGACAATCGCAGGCTGCGATGGTTGCAATGCGCGTGCCACCGCCGCCAGCTGCGGCGACGCTTTCGCGACAAGAAAAATTCCAGCGAATTCAACAGCTTTGCTCGATGATAGCGGCAGTCGCGGACCGCGTTCAACGATCGCTGTCCACAGTCTTGAAGCCTGCGCCTGTTTTTGCGGCTCTATGGGCAAGGGATGCGCCTGTTCGGATTCCGATCAGCTCAAACGTAACGGCTTGGCGCGAACGGCGTCACGTCATATGGCGGCGGCGCACCGTCGATCATGGCGGCGATCGCGGCGCCGGTCGCGGGCCCGGTCGTGAAGCCGATGTGCTGGTTGCCGAACGCAAGCCACAGGCCGGCGTGCCGAGACGCCGGACCGATCATCGGCAGGCTGTCGGGCAGCGTCGGACGCGAGCCGCGCCAGGGGTCTCCGACGGCATCGCCGAACTCCATCACGCCGCGCGCGAGCGGAACCACCTGATCGAGTTGGGCGAACGAGGAAGGCGCGTCGCGATCCGTCAGTTCGACACCCGAGGTGACGCGGATGCCCTGCTCCATCGGAGTCATGATGAAACCACCGTCGATGTCATAGATCGGACGCCGCAACGACCGCGCCGGGTTCGACCTGAATTCGCGGTGGTAGCCGCGCTCAAAGGCAAGCGGCACGCGATAGCCGAGCGGACGCAAGATTTCCGCCGACCATGGCCCAAGCGCGACTACGACATGGCGCGCCGATATCTCGCCACTCGCCAGCACGACGCGCCAACCCTCACCGTCAGGCTCGATCGCCTTGACGTCGGCCTGCCTGACATCGCCGCCAGCGCCAGCGAACATCCGTGCATAGGCCTTGACCACTGCGCCCGGCGAGTCGACCGAGGCGGTCTCGGTGTGCAGCAAGCCCACTTTATAGACAGGTAGGATGTCAGGCTCGAGCGCAGAGATGGCCTGGCGGTCGAGCAGTTCGCTCGCAATGCCATATTCGGCGAGCAGCGCCTGCTCCGCTTTCGCCGACGCGAGCGCATCGCCGCGCCACGCCTTCAGCCAGCCGGTCTCGCGGATGCGATGGCCCGCTTCCGCCTTCACGATCCATTCCCGATGCAGTTTTGCCGACGCGCCGATCAATCCGTGCAGAGCCGTCGCGCGTGGCTTGAAACGCGATGCAGACGAGTCGGCCAGAAAGCGTGCGACCCAGCCTGCGTTCCGCATCGCCCAGAGCGGATTCCATCGCAATGCCGCATGGCGATTGGTCAGATACTTCGGCAGCGCCTTCCACAGCGAGGGGTTGTTCAGCGGGGTGATCGAGCCGCTGCTGATGATGCCGGCATTGCCGTATGAGGTTTCGCTGCCGGGCTCGCGCCGGTCGATCAGAACGACCGACATCCCGCGCAGCCGCGCGGCATACGCCGTCGACACGCCGACAATGCCCGCACCGAGCACCACGACATCCGCTTTATCTTCCGACATTCACTTTCCCGATACTTGCCCCTGAAGATTTCACATCATGGTCGTCCCGGCGCCGCGCGTGCTCAGGTCCGCTGCCATACAAGAAGCGAACGTCACAACGTCACGATGTCATCAAACGGCCGCCCCGAGCAAGGGAGGCGGCAATGTTTGCGTGAGGGGGTTCAGCTTACATTTTCGTCCTTGCAAGGTCTTTGAATAATCCGATGCTCACGCGCATTCCCTTGCCCGGGGCGCTGTCGACATCGAAATTCGCTTTGGCATTCTCCGTCAATGTACTGAGCATCAGCGCTGAAAGCTTTCCAGGCACAGGCCACGTTGCGCCTTCAGGGAGCCCGTTTCCGTCGTCTGCCACCTCGACCCGATAATAATCATCGCGCTCCTGCAGGCATCTGACAGTCAATCTGCCCGATTCTCGCCCATCAAAGGCGTACTTGAATGCGTTCGTCAGCAGTTCATTGACGAGGAGTCCCACCGGCATCGCCACATTGATTGAAATCGGAGCTCGGTCCGCTTTGAGGTCGAGTCTGACGCCATCAAGACCGTGAGTACGCGTCACCGCAGACGCAATTTGTGTAAGATACTGACCAAGGTCGATGGTTTGACCAAGACCATCGCCGGAGAGTTCTCGATAGAGAATGGCCAACGATTCGATGCGTCCGGCCAGACGATCGAGCGCCGCCCGGTCAGCGCTATCTTGATTGCGAATATCGAGACGAATGAGGGCCGCGATCAATTGCAAATTGTTTTTTACTCGATGCTGTAACTCCTTCAACAAAAGATCCTTATCGCGCAGTTGCCGCTCAATTTCGTCACGTTGCGATTTTGCGCGCTCGGTGATGTCAATCAGCGCGACAATGCGATAGTCCTCCGTTCCATCCTCGTTTTGGATCACGCCAGCAAATGCGTCTACCAAGAGATGCGTCGGCTGCTCGCGTTGAAATGTTCCGATAAAATCATCACAGTCGAGTAGCGACTTGGTGAAGGTGACACCGGGCTGTCCTTCCAGCGTGAATGACTCCAGAACCGACCAGCCTCTTCCCTTGATTTCTGAGGCGGTTTGTCCCGTCAGCCTCTCATAGGATTTATTCGCAAAAACGATGCGCTGGTCTCCGCCGACGATTTTGGAGATGACGACTGCTATCGGTAAGTGATCGAGGAACAGCTTGAATTCGTGGGAATTGATGGCGTGTGTGATATCGAGCGTGTCGAATAGATCATTGACCTGCTGCGAAACAGACGCGGAGCCCTGTTCTGGGTCACCCATTTTACCTGTCCTGATTGCCAGCCGGGATTCGCCCCTGAGCTAAGAGGAGATGATAAGCCTCTGGCGCAGCCACGCTAGTCAAATCCGCTGCGGCCGCGCGACCGCAGCCCTTGGGGGACTGGAGAAAGGTCATGGGCTGGAGCTGTTCGGCGCGACAATTTATCCGGCCCTTTCCGGGCAGTTTTCGTCTAGGCAGCTCTCGGTCCGGAACTGTCCCGGCCCAAGCAGCTCCAGCCCTGAGAGCCTTGCGCCGATCGGCCGATAGCCGCCGAAAAACGAGCGGCGAGGGCCTGGCCCCGCGTCGGCCTGTATCGGCCGCGGCATTTGTCCAGTTCCCTTCTCAACAAATGATCACCAAAACGCCGCATGTGAGTCCGCAACCTTTCCGACTCCAGCGGCTTTGTGCAGCGCGACGTTCGTCGCATTTCAGCCAACTATCATAGGAGTTGACTACATGGCTGCTCTTCTCGGAAACCTGCTTGGCACCGTCGATGGCCTGCTTGGAACCGCTACCGGTGTCCTTGGTGGCGCAAGTGCCAGCGGCAGTGCCTCGGCTAGCGCCAGCGGCACGGCGGATCTGTCGCACACCCTCGATCTCGGTGCAGTCATCGAAACAAGCCCGAGCATCGATCTCTCCGCCGGGCTCGACGGTGTCGACGCTTCGGTTTCCGCACCGACCCTGATCGGTGCCAGCGCGGATGTCGGTCATCTCGAAGTCGGCGGCCTGCTCCACGGCCTCGCCTAGTTCCAGCTGAGTCCAGAACATTTCAAAGTGCGCGGCGTGGGGAGCGCATCTCCACGCCGTGTCTCGACCGTCTGCACGAGTTGATCGCGCAGAAGCCCGTCAATCTTGCCCACGGTGATCGCCGAATGCCTACGGGCGCGCTGACCGTTTCCGACGACTCCGCCGCGCCTGCGCGCCGGATCGACGACGTTCGCCAGGCGCTGATCGCGCTGTGGCCGCACTTCCTCTGGGCCGGGCTGTTCTCCAGCGCCATCAACCTGCTCTATCTGAGCTCGCCGCTCTATCTGATGCAGGTCTACAACCGCGTACTGCTCAACGAGAACGTCTCAACGCTCGTCCTGCTCACCTTGATCCTCGCAATCGCGCTGCTCACCATGGCGGCGCTGGACGCGGTACGCTCCTACATCCTGATCCGCTGCGGCATCCGTCTCGATATGGAATTGTCGGCGCGCGTATTCGAGGCGCTGGTAGTGCACTCGGCGCAGCGCGGCGCCTCGCGCGGAGCGCAGCAACTACGCAATCTCGATCAGTTCCGCACTTTCGTGACCGGCCCCGGCATCTATTTCGCGTTCGACTTTCCGTGGATACCGATTTATCTAATGCTGCTGTTCTTCATCCATCCGCTGCTCGGCATCGTCGCAACCATCGGCGCGGTGCTGCTGCTCGCCCTCGCCGGCCTCAACGAGATGATGACCCGCGAGCCGATGAAGCAGGCGGAGGCTTCGGGCAACCAGTCCTACGTGTTCACCGAAAACATCCTGCGCCACGCCGATGTCATCCGCGCGATGGGCATGCAGCCGGCGGTGGAGCGCAACTGGCAGAGCCAGCGCTCCTCGATGCTGGTGCAGCAGGCGCTCGCCAGCGACAAGAATGCGGTGATGACTTCTTCCATCCGCTTCTTCCGCTTGCTGCTGCAATCGCTGATGCTCGGCACCGGCGCATGGCTTGCCATCGACCATGCCATCGCGCCGGCGACCATCTTCGCCGCTAGCATCGTGATGGGCCGGGCGCTGGTCCCGGTGGAGCAGGCGGTCGGCACCTGGAAGCAGTTCATTGGCGCGCGCGAGGCCTATGCGGAGGTGCGCGAGTTGCTCGCAGCCATCGACCTGACGCCGCCGCACACCATCGTGCCGCGGGCGCGCAATACGATCGAAGTGCGTGACCTGCGCTGCCTGCTGCCGACGCGCAAGGAGCCGGTGATCAAGGACCTGACGTTCGAGCTTGGCGGCGGCCAGGCGCTCGGCATCGTCGGCCCGAGCGGCTCCGGCAAGAGCACGCTGGCCCGCCTTCTCGTTGGGGCGATCGCACCGGCTGACGGACGGCTGCGCTTCGGCGGGCTCGACTACAGCCATTGGGATCCGCTCGAGTTCGGCCGCCATGTCGGCTATCTGCCGCAGGACGTCGGCCTGTTCGCCGGCACCGTGCGCGAGAATATCGCCCGCTTCGGCGATGCCTCGACCGAAGAGATCATCGACGCCGCCAAGCGCGCCGGCATTCATGAGATGGTGCTCGACCTTCCCAAGCAATACGACACAAGGCTGGGTCCCGGCGGCGTCGGCCTGTCCGGCGGGCAGCGCCAGCGACTGGCGCTGGCGCGCGCACTGCTCGGCCGGCCGCCGCTGCTGGTGCTCGACGAGCCCAACGCCAATCTCGATGCGCCCGGCGAGGAGGCGCTCAAGATCGCGCTGCTGCAGGCCAAGAACGAAGGCGCGACCGTCATCGTGATCACCCACCGCACCACCATCCTCGACATCGTCGATGTCATGATGGTGCTGCGGGGCGGCATGCTCGACATGCTCGGGCCGCCGGGTGAGGTCTACCGCGCCTTGCAGCAGGCCGCCGCGGGGCGCGCATCATGACCGCGATCGACGACGGCTACGCCCCGCTACGCGACCGTGTTCGCTATTCGCGCCCCGCGCGGCCGGCGCTGCTTGGTGCCGGCGTGGTCGCAGCATTCGCGGGGGCGATGACGATGTGGGGAACGCTGGCGCCGATCTCCGGCGCGGCGATTGCCAGCGGCAATCTCCAGGTCGAGGGACGCCGGCAAAGCGTGCAGCATCCTTATGGCGGGGTTGTGCGCCAGCTCGCCGTGCGCGACGGCGCGCGCGTCGAAAAAGGCCAGCTCCTGATCCGGCTCGACGATAGCGACCCGCGCGCCAAGCTCGACGTGCTCATCGCCGACCGCGATGCCGCGCTCGCCGCCCGCGCGCGGCTGGTCGCTGAACGCGACAAAGGCGATTGGCCGGATTTCGACGCAAGCCTGCGCGCGCGCAGCGATCTCTCCGCCGTGCGACAGGCGATGGCCAATGAGACAGCGATGATGGCGGCGCGAAAGCATCAGTTCGCGGCCGAGACGGCGGTGCTGCGCGGCAAGATCAAGGAACTTGAATCGCAGATCGCGGGCACGCAGGCGCAGCTCGCCGGCACCGAGAAGCAGCGCGAACTGCTGATCGACGAGATGAACGGCGCGCAGCATCTGTTCGCGCAAGGTTATACGCCGAAGACCCGTATCCTCGCTTTGCAACGCGAGGACGCCAGACTGCAGGCCGATATCGGCGCGCAGCAGGCCAGCATCGCCGGGATGCAGCAGCAGATCGCGCAGAACGATCTCGAAATCGCCCGGGTGGAGCGCGCGCGCATGAGCGAGATTACCGACCAGTTGCGAGCGACTGAAAACAAGCTCGCAGAACTCGCCCCCAAGATCGACGCCGCCACGGATGTGATGGCGCGCACCCGCATCACCGCGCCCGCGACCGGCTCGGTGGTCGGCCTCGACGTCTTCACCGAGGGCGGTGTGATCCAGCCCGGGGCGCGGCTGATGGACATCGTGCCGACCGACAATCCGCTGATCGCTAGCGCGAAGCTGAAACTATCCGACATCAACGATGTCGCGGTAGGTCACCGCGCCGAGGTCCAACTCACCGGCATCAACTATATCGAGCGCCCCCGGCTCTATGGCACCGTGCACACCGTTTCCGCCGACCGCCTGATCGACGACAAGTCGGGCCAGGGATACTACGCCGTCGAGGTCGCGCTTGATCCGAACGACGTCAAGAAGTCGCGCATCGATCTGCAGGCCGGCATGCCGGCCGAAGTGATCGTGCCGACGCGTCCACGCACGCTGTTCGAATATCTGCTCGGACCGTTGCGCGACGAGATCACCCGCGCGTTCCGCGAGCGCTGAAGAAGGAGATGGTCATGGCCGAATCCGACAAGAACGCCCGCCGCTCCGACGCCGCCGAACGCAGCCGTCATCTCGCGGCAACCGAGTCGGTGGCGTTTGCCACCATGCTGCTCGGCCAGCTCAACGATTCCGACGCCGTACTGCATCGCCTCGAGCACGAAAGCGATGCGCGCGCGGCGGAGCCGGCCGCCCCGCAGGTTCACCCGGCCGAGACCGCGATTGCGCCGCCCCCCGCCGATGGCGGGCTTGCCCACGAGGATCAGCATGCCGGCACGATGGACGCTCCGACAGCCGATCTCTCGCCCGCCATCCATGCCGACGCCACGGCTGTGGTCCCGCCGCCGGATGCAAGCGTCGCTATCGATAATGCGTCATCAGCCGGCGTGGTCGTCACGGGGGCTCTTACACCGTCACCTACGCCGTCGAGTTTCAGCGCGTCGATAGACCATTCGACATCGGCAGGTGCGAACGGCACGCCCACTGGCAGCGTTGCCTCGACATCGCTCGACCTCGGAGCAGCCGTTCACACGATCACGGACACCGTCACCGGCATCGTGGACACAACGCTAGCGACGGTGTCGAGCACAGTCGCGAGCCTGAGCGCCACGGTGACGCAACTGGCCTCGACCGTATCTGATAGCGTGAGCCATCTGACTGACGGCCTGCTCGGCACGATCACCGGCGCCAGCCATGACGCACCGTCGACGGGCGTGCTTGAACCAGTGGTGGCGGACCTTCTCGGTCCGGCGCCCAGCCCGGTGGACGCCACCTCGCACGGCATCGCGCTGCTCGACACCGCGGGTGCGATCCCGACGGCGCTGCTACATCCGATGCCGCTGCAGCTCGGCTTTCTCGGCCAACCGACGATGGACGGCCATGAGCCGCATGACGGCGCATTCTCGGCGCTGGGCATCCATCATTTCTGAAGCAGCAGTGTCAGCCGCGCCGGGCCTTCTCGATCGCAGCGACGTCGATCTTCGTCATCGTCATCATCGCTTCAAATGCGCGCTTTGCTTCAGCACCGCCGGCGGCCAGCGCCTCCGTCAGCACGCGCGGCGTGATTTGCCAGGAGACCCCCCATTTGTCTTTGCACCAGCCGCACGCGCTTTCCTGCCCGCCATTGCCGACGATGGCGTTCCAGTAACGGTCGGTCTCCTCCTGATCGTCGGTGGCAATCTGGAACGAAAAGGCTTCGTTGTGTTTAAATGCGGGACCGCCGTTGAGACCGAGACAGGGAACGCCGGCGACGGTGAATTCGACCGTCAGCACATCGCCCGCCTTGCCGGCTGGATAATCACTGGGCGCACGGTGGACGGCATGCACTGCGCTATCGGGGAATATCTCGGCATAGAAGCGGGCAGCGGGCTCGGCGTCCTTATCATACCAGAGGCAGATCGTGTTCTTTGCCATTGCGAGTCCTTTCAGTTTCAACCGTATCGCGCCCCAGCCGCTTCTGTCGAAATAGGCAGGCCTGGTGCTCCAGCCTAGATGTCCTTTGCCTGCGGTCAAATGCGCCGATCCTGCAGCGATCAGATCGCCCCGAGCCGACGCGACATAGAAAGAATCGCGTCCGCCATCTCTGCCGGACGAAGCGTCGGATGGAGATGCGTGCCTTGCAGCCTCGTCAGCGGCCAGCCGCGTCGTCGCGCTTCCACGGCTGCATGATCATAAATGATCGAGGTCTGGATGAGACCGGCCGGGACGTGATCCCAGCTTACGAGTTCGATCGTGTCGTCGAACCAATCGACGTGCATTTTCGGCAATCCATTTTCGAACTGCGCGAAAGCCACAGGATCGCGGGCCAGAATGTCAAGGCCGACGAGAGAAGCGCGCTGCGGATCGCCGGAGAACCATTTCGACCAGACCGGAAGACTTCCGTCGGCTTGGACAAGGCTTCCGATGTGATCGCGAAGCGCGGGCCTGACGGGTGACGCCTCGCCTTGCGATGGAGGAACTTCGCCATCCACGATGATGACGGCAGACGCGGGTAGTTTGATCGCGAGATCAGCAGCCAACACGCTTGCCGAACTATGCCCCACAACAACCATTCGACTGGTGGGCGCGATGTGGTCGAGAAGACTTCGAGTCCATGCGCGCCAGGCCGGCGGCGAGGCGTGATGGGCCAAGATGTCAGGTACCTGGACACGGTATCCGGCTTCGCGCAGATGCTTGGCCGTTGGCTCCCAGCTTGATGCGCGGACCAGCGGTCCTGCGACAAGGACGAAATCTGGCGACATCAGCGGTGACTTCCATCCAGCGAGTTGCGAGATTAGGCAGGAACGTAGGTCAACCTGATCACATCCTCGCCAATCCGATCGTGAGTCATAAGACGGAGCGGCGGCCGGGGTCCGGCGAAATAGGGCTTGCCACGACCAAGCACGACGGGGTGCAGGTAGATTCGATACTCATCGATCAGGCCAAGTTCGGTGAGGCTTTGCGCCAAGTCCGGGCCAGCAACTTCGATCTCCCCGTCGCGCTCGGCCTTCAGCGCGCGGATCGCGCCCTCAAGATCATCCTCAACAAGCCTGGCGTTGGGGCCGACCGACCTCAACGAGCGCGAGACGATCCATTTCGGCTGGTTCCGCCACGCCGCCGCGAAGGCGTGTTCCTCCGCACCCCATTCAGGATGATCGTCATCCCAGTAACGCATGATCTCATACATCTGACGGCCGTAGATACTGCCCGCCTGCCTCTGGGTCTCCTCGATGAAGTGGCGGAAGAGCGTGGGGCTCGGCGCAAACGCCATATGGTCGACGTAGCCGTCCAGGGACTGATTCATTCCGAACACGAGCTTAGCCATACCACTTCCTTCTCACGCGGCACATCTGCGCGGTTCTGCTTGCGTTGTGCAAGCGGTTGTAAAGCTAGATCGACTGATTTTATTTCGCAATTGGTTTTTGGAGTGTGCATGAACGCAACGCAGCGGCGGTTGCCGAGGGTACGCGCCAACATTCGGTTGAGGCAATCAAATGACCATATGCCATAAATGGGAACCTCGCTTTCGAATAACCATCGAGGATGCAATGCCCACCAGAAATGTCGTGCTGACGGAGCGTCAGGAAGAGCTCCTTGAGGCACGCGTCAAGTCTGGCCGCTACCAGAATGCCAGCGAAGTGTCGCGCGATGGATTGCGGCTCGTGGAGCAACGCGAGGCGGAGGATGCAAGCAAGCTGAAGGCCCTGCGGACAGCGGCTCGCGCCGGTGTCGGGGGCATTGGATCGAGGAGACTTCAAAGCATTCGCAGACATCGAAGAGCTGCAAACCTGTTTGAATGACCTCTCGGAGAAGATCATCTCCCGAACCGCCAAATAGAGCCGTCATGGCGGAGCGGAGATGGCGCGTTCGTCTCGGCGCTGCCGCGGAAGTCGACTTTGCCAACATCCTCAAATGGACCATCGAGAATTTTGGCGCGCGACAATCTCGCGTCTATCGGGACACCCTTGTTCAGGCGATTGGCGAGCTTGCCGACGGTCCCGATGTTGTGGGCTCCAGGGCCCGGGACGAGATCATGGCAGGCCGTCGCACGCTCCACGTTGCGCGGCGCGGCCGTCGCGGAAATTATTTCCTAATGTACCGGACCGCGCCGAACAGCACGATCGAAATCGTGCGCATCCTCCACGACAGAATGGACCTTCAACGCCACGTCCCATCCGCCTCCGACAAGAGCATCGAATAGAGCTGTAACATCGCAGGGAGCGTCGGGCGCGCCTCTGGATGCGCCAGCGTGCTGCGGCGTAGAATTGCAAGTGGCGCGCCCGAAAGGATTCGAACCTCTGACCCCCAGATTCGTAGTTTTGGCCATGCGCCAAATCCTGGTTAAGGGTCATTAAGCAAGAACCGGCGGGCGGGAGCTAAGCGTAAGATTTGACTGCGTAAATTAACCTCGCTTAGTCAAAACCGGCGTAGACCTCCAGACTAAAATGCGCGGCACTTGGCCTCTTTCTACGTGCAAAACCGTGCAGGAGGATCCATGCCGTCCACCCAAGCCACCCGCATTCTTTTGACTGACAAGGCCGTCAAGGGCCTGCCATTCGCCCCGGCCAAGCCGCAAATCATCCGCGACAGCAAAATTGCCGGCTTTCATCTCTGGGTCGGCAAGTCCACCAAGACCTACCGCTTTCAGTACGAAACCCCCAGGGTTGACGGCCAGCGTGGCTCCACCAAGGTGGAATGGCTCGGCGAACACCCGCACGCCAGCGCCGACGAGGCGCGGGCCAAGGCCCTCGAAATCGTGGCGCTCCGCGCCCGCGGCGAGCCGATCCCACGCGGTTTTGCCACCGTCCCGGACGCTACCCCAGCCCTCACCTTCAAGGCCGCCTGGGACGCCTATAAGGCTGCTCTCGAGAAGCAAGACCGGAGCATCCGCACCATTGCCGATTACCAGGACAAGTTCGACCGCCACCTGAAAGACTGGCACGACAAGCCGCTTGCCAGCATCAAGCGCGAGGATGTCGTCCAGGAGCATGCCGCGATCACCGAGCGGGCCCGAAAAGCCCGCGCCGGCCAGAAGTACGCAAGCGGCAAGTACGCCGCCAACGGCACCCTCCGCTTTGCCCGCGCCGTCTGGAACTACGTCAAGGACGAACTCGAGACGCCGGGCCTTCCGGAGCGCAATCCATTCCGGTCAGGAAAGCTGTTCCACAAGGAGAAGGCCCGTAGCACCGGTATGGGTGTTGCCGAGCTGCCGGCGTGGTGGGAACAGCTTGAGGCGCTGGCCAATCCCATTCGCCGCGAGCTTCATCTGTTTATGCTCCTCTCTGGTTTGCGTCGCACCGACGTTTTAACCGCCCGCTGGGCAAACTTCGACGCCGCCCGTCCCTCGCTGCGCCTGCCATCCCCAAAAGGCGGCGAGGAGAGAGCGTTCGAGCTGCCGCTATCGACAGCAATGCTAGGCTGCTTGGAGCGGGTCAAAGTAGTCGGCCAGACCTACTACCCCGAGGAGAGTAGGATCTGGATCTTCCCGGCGACTGGAGGTCACGTCGCTGAAGTCAAGGAAGAGGGCCGGCAGAAGCTGTCGCATACAGGACATGCGCTGCGGCACTCATTTCGGACGCTTGCAGCAGCTGCCGGTGTCGATCGCCTTCGTCTGAAGATCCTGATGAATCATGCCATCGATGACGATGTCACCGACGCTTATGCAAACGTGCCTGCGCTGTTTGCGTCCTTGCGTGACGCTCAGGAGCAGATCTCTGCTTTCATAACGAAGAACATGGTAACTACCCAATGAGCTCCCTGGATGCATCGAAGGCACAAATTTCGCATAAGCAGACTCCGGTTGTGAAAGACGGTCGCTTGAATCTCGAATCGTTTCTCGTCGTGCAGTCGCGACAAAACCGCAGCTGCTCTAAACTTCTCGACGCGATTGATGAACTCGATCGGCGGTTAGCGGCCGGGATTGGTCATCGACGCACGCAGCTCCAGGCACGAAGCGAAGCCGCGCAAGAATTTGCAAAGGTTCTTGACGCCAACCCATCGCCTCTTCGGGAAATCTGCTTCGCTACGGATGATGGGAGATACGTTTTCATTGTTTTCGAAGTTAAAGGAAATCCGTCTCATACCTCGCTGAAACAAGCTGAGGAATGGATGGCTGCACGCGGCCAGACCTGGACGAAGAACAGCAAGAGGCTGCGAGCTGAGGTGCTGAAGGCTCTTCGGAACGGCGATGAACTTCCCTCTGGTCATTTCGGATTTCGGGTGGAGCGAACGATCCGGATCGTCGACGAGCTGACCGAAGGGTTTCACGCCGAACTGCCCAACTCCTTCCGGTAAATTAACGATACCCAGATTTTCCCATTGATGGATCCCGGGAAAGAAGTTACTCCGTTAGCTGACCACATCCTAATGGCCAGTGGTCAACATATCGGAAGCAATTGCACCGTGACGTAAAGCTACCGGAGCCATTGAGCTCCTAGTACGCTGAAGAACATCGGAATAGCAGAGGCCATCAAGCGATCCGACGAATGCAACCCATCTCGAATGGGAGCGCTCGTCGCTGTCGCTGTTTCATCAGTTCCCAATCATTTAGACAACGCAGGCGCATCCCATTCGGTTAACACCGAAGGAACTGCGCATGTCGAAGTTCAAAACTAGTCTCCCGCTTCCGGCCTTTGATGGGCAGGAACAGGTCGAGGCTCTTGCTCGCACAATAGCGAAGGCCGTTGTCGATCAGCTCGGCGCCGACGCGGTCAATTCGCCTTTCATTCGAAGCAGCGAGTGCGCCCAGATCCTGGGCGTGACCCCTCAACATTTGTGCGGAATGCGCGCGCGAGGCCAAGGACCGCCTTGGTCGGGCGAGGGCAAGTGGGTCCGCTATGAGCGTCAAGTCGTCGTCGAATGGATCCGCAATCTGCCCACAGAAACCAGCGCCCGTCACGCAAACGAGACATCCGCGGCTGTCTGAAATCGTCAATCACTCTTATCATTTGGAATGGGAACTCTCATGACAACTAAATCCAAGAGATCCACCACGAAGCCCTGGCCCCAATTTCGATCGCCTAAGGCTTGCAGCATCAAATGCACTCTGCTCGATCCCAGTAGAGCGGAAGTAATGCTCAACATGCTTGTGCTTCCGGACATCCTTCAGGGGAAAGAAAAAGTGTCGTTCATCAAGGCACTTCACGACGCAACCGAGGGCAATCCGGAAGCGCTTAGCTTACTTTTGAGCGCAGTACAGAGCTGGAGTTACATCACGCCGGCTGACATAGCGCAGTTCAGAACCATCTGGGAGGCAGCGAAGCTTCGGCCACCAAAGCCCAATGCATTAGTCCTGCTCCGCAGGGTCTGCAAACGACAGGGCTTCATGCCACCATCGATGATTGAAGCGTTATTCGACGATGCGTCGTTTGACTTCGCCGCCTACCTGAGGTGGCACAACAGCGCCCGTTGAGTTCATCGAAGCAACGTCTATGTCCCATGAATTTCAGTGGTGCTAACATCATCATGGCCGTGAGAATTACGGCCATGACAATGCACGTCGAGCGAAACTTCTTCCATATGATGCCCGTATCGACGCTCAAGGCAACTTTCTACTAATGATTGCTTTATGGTTTTGATGGCAATCTTGTTAACCGGTACGTCTAACGTCAATGCTGCCCCCCTATCATTTGAACTAATCAACTTGCCATTGGCGAGACGATGAACCGCCATACCCGCCTCTACTCTGCTTCGCCCGACAAGCTTGTTCCTAGCCCAGATGAATGGCTTGAAGGCACAGAAATAAGCAAATCATGGATGCAGCCTTGGCCTAGGCGAATCGCCTACGAACATAAGCATGGTGCCAAATGCGCAGAGCTGTTCCTCAAATACAGGCATCCTCGGAGGATTATCGCATCCCAAGGCATACTGTATTCTCTTCATGAAGATGGTTTGTGGAGAGAGCTGCCTGAAGCACAACTGGAATCGGAAATCGCCAGCACCGACTTCGCCACCTTCCTGGACGTTCAGCACGTCAAAAAGATGGTTCAATCCATACATCAAAGGTGCTCAACAAATATAGCTCCGTTTGAGTGGCTAGACACTCGTCCAGGCGATCCAAGTCCGGCAAATCTCATGCTGTTTCGCAATGGGCGGTACGATGTCAAACGAAACATTCTTACACCACACGACGGACGGTATTTTGCGACTGAAACGCCGAGCTATGATTACCGCCCCGACGCGAGCTGTCCTCTCTGGGCAAAAGCTTTGGATCAATGGCTCGACCCGTCCGATCAGGACACGCTGCACGAGTTCATGGGCTATCTCCTGACGGCTGATACGAGCCTTCAGAAGATGCTCGTGATGCTTGGACCACCTAGAAGCGGAAAATCCACAGTGATGACTGTGCTGGAGTTGCTTTGTGGTCCCGTGCACGTCTTATCCCGGACCATAGATGAGCTTTGCGGCTCATTCGGTCTCCAGGGCTCACAAGGCAAGCGTCTAATGACGATACCGGATGCACATGATGCAGACTCAAAAAACCATCACATAGCATTGAACAGACTGAAGAGTATCACTGGTAAGGACACGATTAGCATCAATAAGAAATACGGAGACATTGAGAACGTGCGGCTTGCGACCCGTATTGTTATGGCAGCAAATCGCCATCCAAAGTTTCTCGACGACAGCGGCGCCCTTGCTGCTCGCGAAGTAATACTAACTTTTCAGAAGAGTTTCCTTGGCAACGAGGACGAACAACTCGGCGCCAAACTGGCTCGACAGCTGAGTGGCATCGCAAACTTGGCAATCAAGGGCCTATCGCGACTGCGAGCGAACGGCAACAAATTCACACGAGGCGCATCTTCGAAGCGCGCGGCGGTACAGGCTCGCAAAGATCAAAGTCCCGCCTTCGAATTTGCCACCACATGTCTGAATGTCACGCGCAAACGGAAGGATTTCGTTACTGATCGGATGTTGACTGAAGCATATGACGGTTGGTGCTGGATCAATGGTGTCAAGGGATCGGCGAAGAGAAGCATATCGCAGCTAAAAGGCGACCTGGAAACTGCATTTGCGCCAGCCGTTACCAGAACCCAGCGGAGGGTCCGCGCGAATGGTCATGAATCCGTGTCACAACCTCAACACGGGCTTTCTGGCATCGCTTGGACCTACGACCCTCATCGCAAAAAGCAATTTCGGTTACCTAATACCGGCTCTGACAAATGACGGCGGCGAGCGTCACAAGATGTTTGCCCAAAACTTATGGGATGTGACACGCTATGGAACTTTTAAAGATCCATGTGACAGTTACGATCCATCATCCGAACTCTTTCCATGGAGATCAATGAGTTAGGCGGACTTTCTTTCTGCAATCGACACTCACCAATCTCTCTTGATTGTTGGAAAGGCGGAAGGAAAAAGGACAACGCTCCATAGACAAGAGAAATTTTTCGTGGGTCCTTCCAATAACACAAACTCTTTGGGGGCAGAAACGGAGCGCGCCCCCTCTTCCGATGGGTGAGAAAAATATTTCCCTTAGGAAATAGGTAAGCGACCCGCATTGCGATGTCGCGCGTCCTCACGTGCGGACCCGCGGCGCCTGGAGCGTTCTTCTGTTTCACCCTCAGAGCTTAACTCTCTCAAGGTTGGGCCCAGCACCGAATATGATTGGATTCTACCGCGATTGGGTCAACAGTCTTGCGGTGGGGGAGCGCCGGGGGATGTCAAAATGGAATCGCGCTGTTTGCCTTCTGAGCGGCTCGGCGGCCGTGCCAATTAAGTAGTCCAATAGAGCTGTTGTTTGCCGGGCCACGTCCACTGACCCCCCATTGAACGGACCTCAATGAGGCGTGCCGCCACTTCGCTGAAGGGCTGAAGGGCCAACAGGCGACGCTAGGTTGGCTACGACGGCGCCACGACGCCCGCGCGCTGCTCCGGGAGCGCACCGCCCTTCAGGGGAAGCGGCTGGTCGCCAAGTAGCACCTTGACCACCACGTCACGCGCATTGCCGGGATCAAGCGAGTGCTTTGCGATCAGGTCACCACAATCAGCGACGATCCGGTCGGCGTCCTGCATGATCTTGAGCTCCTTGTAGCGATCGTGCCGATGCAGCCCCATGCTTTCACCAACCACTTCAAGGATATTGATGATGCGGAACGGCCAATCGCGCTCGTGCGCGCACAGTTCGCGATGATCGGAATGATAAACCGCAACCAGCGCATCAACACCCGCGTCACGCGCAGCCTCAAGTTCCCTGAGCTGCAATTCGCGCTTGAATTTTGGAAGTACGCCAACATTCACGCTCTGCAGACCTACCGCCGGCTGGTTCAGTTCGACAAGTTCAACGCCGGGGACCATCTTCAGGATTTCAGTGGCGGCTTCCACAACGCCGACTACGCCAGGATGCTTGTGCAGCGCGACACGCATCTCGACCCTGCTCTGCAGGTACGGCTTTAGCTGCGCCAGCCGGTCGCCGAGAAACCGCATGAACGGGTTCATCGCGAACGGGCGAGAGCCACGCTGTCGCTCCACCGTCGGCAGCATGGTTTCCGTGTACTGGACGTAGCAGCTCGGGCACCAAGAGATCACCTGTCCCGACCTGGAGTGCGACAGCTTCTCCATGGTGTTCGAGCCCATGCGACCGGCCATCTCGGCGTCGCCGGACTTGAGTTGCGAGATACCGCAACAATGGCTGGGGCCGCCCATGACCCGGTAACTGACGCCGAGCACATCCATGATATCGAGAGCAAGCAAGGCAATGTGCGGCGTCTTCAGGACATTGCAGCCGGTGTAAAACACGAAGTCCGGCATCTCGACGGACGTGGACACTGACGCCGACTTTTGACCCAGTCGATCCATGACCTCCGCATCCAGCTGCAACTGCGACAGCACCGTCACGCTGCGACTGACCTCGCGGTATATCTCCACGCCTTTCCGGCGTCGTTCAGCAAGTTCTTTATCGGACTTCGCGATGCCGAGGCGCGCCATAGCAAGCAGGAAGCGTGGATTGACGCCGTAGTCGCACGCCTTGATACATTCTCCGCTGAGCATGCAAGAGGCCGCCCATTTGCGAGACGCCTCCGGACCGTTACCGGTGCGGACGAGATCGAGGATACCGCTGATGACGTCTTCGGACTTGGTATCCGAGATGCCGGCGGGCACTACGCCTGGACAAACCTCAACGCACTTGCCGCATCGCGTGCAAGCGTCAAGCATGTCCTGGACGCGTTCGCCCAGAGCCGTCTCGAAGGATATCTTGTCCACTAGGGGCATCGCAGGCTCCGAGTCTGCTGACGGATTGGCCGCTCGCGCGCAGTAGTCGCCTCGAAAGCTAACCTACCAGTCGGCAATTTTTGAAGGCCGAGTCTTCCGTCCGCCTTGGGTCACTCGCGCTATTTTTGACCCTTTCGCCGGGTGTTTGCTTGCCTCCTGACAGCGGCGGAATTGCAGACATTTCCCAAGCACTGCTTGGGGCCAATGGCGGTCATCTTAGGGCGCCGATATCAGACATCCAACGGAGGGGATCCCGTGGTATCGGGTGGTTAGAGGTGACGTAGCCGATCTCGCTGCGTGTAATACCGATGTCCATAAGCTCGCTGTCCGTCAGGCGGCACAATTCATTTTGCAGCCTCCGGCGTTTGCGCCACTCCTGAAATGCCTTCCAATATGCTTCGAGCGGACTATAGACCGGCCGGTCGGTAGTTGCTCTGTGCTGCAATTTGGTGATCTCGTGGACCGTGCTCATTGCGGTGTGTCCTGTCTGGTCTTTTTCACCAGTCTGGAGTTGCCGCAAGATGCGCCAGCGCGCTTGACATCCGGCTTACATTTTCCTTACCGGCGGCTTAATATTTGCGTTCGAGCGGCGCTGGAGCCCGAAGATCGAAGGCCGCCTAAGGGATCGTCAGTTGCGCTATTTCTTCGAGGAGTACGCATTCGACACCGACCGTCGCGAGTTACATCGCGGGGGCAAACCTAGTCTCCATTACGCCGCAGGTCTTCGATCTACTCGCCTATTTGATCCGGCACAGGGAGCGTGTCGTCAGCAAAGACGATGTGATCAGCGCGGTTTGGAACGGACGCATCGTCTCAGATGCCGCGTTGACAACCCGCCTGAATGCCGCTCGGGCCGCAATCGGCGATGACGGTGACAAGCAGCGCCTAATCAAAACATTGCCGCGCAAGGGCTTCCGCTTCGTTGGCGCAGTGCAGGAAGAGCTGAAGCCCGCAACTGCTTCGGCTAGTTCGGCGACAGAGAACAACGGCACGGCACAAAGGCCGTTTTCTCCGCCTCGTCTTTCCATCGTTGTGCTGCCGTTCGTCAATCTCAGCGGTGATCCGGAGCACGACAATTTCGTGGATGGTGTGGCCGAAAGTTTGACCACGGACTTGTCGCATTCCCGCAACTTGTTTGTAATCGGCCGGAACAGCGCCTTCAAATATAAGGGAAAGGAAATCGACGTACGGCAAGTCGGGCGAGAATTGAACGTCCGCTACGTGCTCGAAGGCTCGGTGCAGCGGAACGGCAATCGGCTTCGGATGAACGTGCAGCTGATCGATGCCGAGAACGGTAAGCATCTTTGGGCCGAGCGCTTCGAGAAGCTCACCGCTGACCTCTTCGATATGCAAGATGAAATCGTATCAAGGCTTGCCTACACGTTACACGTCCAACTCGTCATAGCCGCGGCGCGACGAGCAGAACGTTTAGCGCATCCCGATGCAAAGGACCTGAACTTTCAAGGCATTGCCTGCTTGCAAAAGGGTGCGACCCCTGAATACGTAACGCAAGCGCGCGGCTTTTTCGAACGTGCCCTGGCGATCGACCATCGAAGTTTCGTAGCGCTGTTCGGCATGGCAAACGTCGATCTGATAGCGGCGTTCTCCCTGCTAACTGACGAACCGACCGCGGCCCTTTCGGCAGCCGAAACAAATGCGATCAAAGCGCTTTCGTTAGTCCCGGACGATGCATATGTGCATATGACCTTGGGTGGCATCTACATTTTGACAAACCGCGCTGTTCAAGTGATTGCTGAGTGCGAGCACGCATTAGCGCTTGATCGAAATACAGCCAGGGCTCACGGCGCTATTGGTTGGGCTAAAGCGCTTATGGGTCGCGCAGCCGAGACCGAGGGCCATGTACTCGAAGCTTTACGTCTATCCCCTCGCGATATGGGTGCCCACTGGTGGATGCATTTTATGGGCGCAGCCAAGATGCATCTCGGTGCGGATGCCGAAGCCGTCGTATGGCTACGACGAAGCATTGAGACCAACCACAACTTCCCTCCAGCCCATTTTGCGTTAGCCGCCGCCTTGGGCCTGATCGGCGCGCTGGATGAGGCGCGAGCGGCTGCGCGGGCGGGACTTGCGCTCAACCTTGGCTTTACCATCCGCCGCTTGCGTGCCGCCAAGCCAAGCGACAATCCGACGTACCTTGCTGGGCAGGAGCGGTTTTGTGAAGGGATGAGACTAGCTGGAGTGCCGGAGCGGTGATGTCGGCTGCGGGTCATGAGCGCCGTTTTGGCGGCCAAGCCCGCCGCTTCCGGTTTACTCTGAGCAGCAGACCTTGTGACGGGCTGTTGGCAGGTCTCTGAAGGGCCAACTCCGGACTTACTCGCCGCAGAAGAGTGCCGCTATTCGATCACCTCGTGAACAGTGGAGATCTACTCGGGCAACCCCGCTTTCCGAAGGCCCTCAGTCATCAGCTTCGCGTTTGATTGTCCGCCCCGAGCGATCCACGAAGATATTGTAAATGCAGGATCGGTCTCAAGCAGACGCGCCGCCGCCTCACGGGCCTCAACGTCGCGTCCGAGATGGGCGAAGGCGGATGCGAGACAGCGGTAAGCTGGCGAATAGGAGGGGTTCTGACGTTGGGCTTTCTTCCCTGCGGCGATTGCCTCGTCAAAGCGACAAAGCTCGATAAAGGAGACGCCCATCCCAGAAAGCGCTCGGTGTAGGCGCGGGTCTACCGGGCTCACGCGAAGGGCGTGTTCAAAGCTCCGGATCGCTTCCTCCGGCAGCCCCGCAATTCTGTAGACATTGCCTCTGCAGTTCCATGCCCAATATGAATTGGAGTTGAGCGCGACCGCCCGGTCAGCCATTTCGATCGCGCTTTCACAGTCGCCGACGTGGTACGCCGAGATTAGGCAAGCCCATGCTAACGTTTCTGGATCGTTATCGTCGAGGCTCAATGCCAAGCGAAGAAGCCGAACTGCTTCGTTGCGGTCGCGTTGAGGATCGATGGCGTAGCCGAGAAGGACGTTGAGCCCGTGGCCGGCACCTTCCAGAGCCGCGACAAGGCCAAACCCAGGGTCCAACTCCAGGGCGCGATGAGCCAGCCTTATCGCCTCGGCCACCCCTTCGCGGGTCGGTAGGTAATACTGTTGCAGGGCTCGGAGAAAAAAATCATAGGCGGACAGGTTCTCTGATCGCCGCCGCGTCGCCATGGCAATTTCCGTTTGAAGCAACTTTGGCTGAATAGCTGAGACAACGGCGACCGTCACTTCGTCCTGAAGTGCAAAAACATCCGTCAGGTCACGCTCGAACCTGTCTGCCCAAATGTGCGTGCCTGTCACCGCATCAATCAACTGTCCGGTGATCCGAACCTTCCCTGACGCCTTGCGCACCGACCCCTCGAGAACGTAGCGGACGCCAAGCTGGCGCCCGACGTCTTTGATGTCGACGGTTTTGCCCTTGAAGGTGAAGCTCGAGTTGCGAGCGATCACGAACAACCATTTGAACCGCGAAAGTGCGGTAGTGATCTCCTCAACCATCCCGTCTGCGAAGTACTCCTGCTCGGGATCGCCAGACATGTTCGCGAACGGCAGCACGGCGATGGAGGGCTTGTCGGGAAGTGCAGGAACGCTATCGGGCGTATCGCCTGAGTTTAGATCTGCAACCTCTCGCACCTCCCGCACCTGTCCGACGAAGCGGAAGCCCTTGCGCGGTAGTGTTTTGATAAAGCGTTGTTCCTCGCCGGAATCGCCGATTGCACCCCGGGCGGCATTCAGGCGGGTTGTCAGCGCCGCGTCAGATACGCTGCGCCCATTCCAAATGGATTTGATGAGGTCGTCCTTGCTGACAACCCGCTCCCTGTTACGGATCAGGTAATCGAGCAGGTCAAAAACTTGCGGCGTGATCGACACCGCATCGGTCCCCCGATGCAGCTCGCGCCGGTCGGTGTCAAATGCGTATTCCTCGAAAAGATAGCGCAAGCTGCCATTCCTTCTCGGGGTCGCCTCTGAACTAGCGCATGGAGAATAAGCCGCCGGTAAGAGAAATGTAAGCCACCAGTTAAGCGCGCCCGCGCATCTTGCGGCAATTTCGGCCTAGTGAACATTCCAGACAGGACACACCCTAATGAGCACTATCCGCGGAACCACTGCGCTGGGATCGGTAACCGCAAAGCGGCAGGTCTACAGTCCTCTCGAAACATATTGGAATTCATTTCAGGAGTGGCGCAAACGCCGGAGATTACTGACCAAGTTGCGCGACCTCAGTGACAGGGAGCTAATGGATATCGGCATTACGCGCAGCGAAATCGACTACCTCGCTTCCCAAGGAGGGTGCAATCCGCGAGGCGTCCTTTCCGGCGAATGAATGTCGATATCTGGCAGCGGTGGAGGATCGGGGAAGCGTCGTGGCGCCGATGCTGACTTCCGGTATGGGTCTTGGCTGTGTGAAAACGCCAAGACGCTCGAGCACGATAGAAGAGGTTATTCGTCCAAGACCGCTCTCGCGCTCAAGCTCGCAAACACCATCAACTTAGACGACAAACTAAAGAATGAAATTCTAGTCGCGTTTCGATCCTTCGCGTTTTTACACATGGGGTAATTCCGGGCCAGAGCCATACTGAGGCTGCGAATCAGCTCTCCAGGAATCGATGAGGCTCACCTCTTGGGCCTCACAAACAGGAGAGCTGCAATGGAACAATATGTCGGACTGGACGTGTCCCTGAAGCTAACAGCGATCTGCATTGTTGATCGAACGGGAAAGATTCAACGTGAAGGCGTGGTTCGTTCCGACCCCGAAGCGATCGCAGCATTCATCTGAGCGACGGCTCCTGCGAAACCTACGACCTCGTCGTGGGCGCGGATGGCATCCGGTCGTCCATTCGGCAATTGGAGTACGGAGACTTGGATGTCGAGTTTCGCGGCCAGGTAGGATGGCGTTTCATTGTTCGGCGGCCGCCGGATCTCGAAGGCTGGACGGTGTTTCTCGGCACGCAGTCCGCATTCTTGATGCTGCCAATCGGCAATGAACTGGCATACTGCTACGCGGACAAGGCCAGTGCCCGGCCCATCCATGATCCTGCGCAAAGGAGCATCGAAAGACTCCGTGAAAATTTCGCCGCCTTCGCCAGTCCGATTCCCGAGGTTCTTGCCCGGCTCGAGCCAGCCGACCCGATCCATTTCTCGGCCATCGAGGAGGTCGCGGACCCATGCTATGGCCAAGGACGCGTCGTGCTGATCGGCGATGCAGCCCATGCGATGTCGCCCAACATGGCGTGCGGCGCGGCGATGGCCTTCGAGGATGCACTGGTCCTGGCTGAGATTGTTTCGCGCGCGAGCGCCGCATCGGAAGTCGTCCCCGAGTTCGTCCGCAGGCGATCGGCGCGTGTGGGCTGGGTGCAGCAACAGACCGATCGCCGAGACCATCTGCGCAGTCTTCCTCCGACGATTCGCGACGTGTTCGTGCGCCTGCTGTCGGGCCGACTTTACAGGGCCAACTATCGGCCGCTGCTGGCTCTTCCATAACCCATGAGATTGCCTCCTCCCGTGAAGGAAGCGCAAGACCTCACCGTGCGCAGTGCAGCCCAGCTACCTGATTGATCCGAAATCTTTGCACCTGGACACTTCGCCCCTGATGATTTTTCTTCTGATGCAGATCACTATCACCTAGCGGCGGCGTACGAACACACGGAATGGAATCGTGGAGATTGCGGCAACGATCATGCGAAACCGCAAAGCCATCCTTATTGAGCCTGGCTAAGTCAGCGAGATTCCGTGGTCGGTCGTCCCGCAAATATTGGTGGAGGCGCTATGCAATTCAGGTGGCAAAAATCGACTGGATTAGAGTGCTATAGCGTAGACGTAGTGCCCATCATCGTCGGGCGTGGCCCGCCCGAAGAGATTCGAACTCCTGACCTCCGGATCGTAGGCTGGTGCCCGTGACAGAGGTTCGGGTCTTGGTCTGCCACTTCTGCTCCGGGTCAGTTGCTGGCTGCGTTGCAGTCGGTCGTACCAAACCGCCCAATGAAATCTAGCGAGAGTGTGCCGCGCCGATCCCCCATTAACGATTGACGACTTTCAGCGCAGCGCCGTCTCCGGTATGAGGTAGGGGAAACTCGAGATCGCGTGCGCTCTCCGCGGCATGTGTGAGGTAGCGGAAGCCAGCTATATCGGCCGGCCTCCCCACCAAATATCCCTGAACTTGATCGCACAGCTCGGCACCCAAGAAACCGAGTTCCTCGAGCGTCTCAACGCCTTCCGCTAAGACCGGCAGCTTGAGCCCGCGCCCAATGCCGAGCACCGCCCGAACGATGGTCGCCGCCTGCTCGTTGGCCCCGACCGACTTGATGAACGAGCCATCGATCTTGATCTTGTCAAACGGGAATGCCCGCAAGTTCGACAACGACGAGTAACCGGTCCCGAAATCGTCCATCGCGATCCGGACCCCAAGCGCCTTGAGCTGACGCAAAGTCGCCAACGCCCGATTGAAATCGCGGATCAGCGCGGTTTCGGTGATCTCCAATTCGAGCCGGCCCGGCTTCAGCCCAGTTTGAACAAGGATTTCGTGAAGGAGTTGTGTAAACTGCGGATTGTGCAGTTGCATCGCGGAGACGTTCACGGCGACGCTGAGCGGGTTAGTCCAGCCGCTGGCTTCTTGGCATGCCTGCCTCAGTACCCATTCGCCAATGTGCTGTATCGCACCGCTTTCCTCCGCAACGGGAATGAACAAGCACGGCGGAACCTGACCGCGCTGCGGATGACGCCACCGCAACAAGACTTCGAAGCCCGCGATCTCGCGCGTATCGAGCCGGACTTGCGGCTGATAGGCCAGTTCAAACTCACGGCGTGCAATCGCGCTGCGAAGATCGCGCTCCAGCATGCGCCGATCTCGCACCTCAATGCCCATCTCGGCTTCAAAGAAGCGATAAACTCCGCGACCATCGGTTTTGGCGCGATAGAGTGCCGTATCCGCGTGGGTGAGAAGGCCCCGTCCGTCCTGGGAGTCGTTTGGGAAAATCGCTATGCCAATGCTGGTGGACACGAACGAGGCCGTAGTCGATGATTCGTTTTCGATCCGCAGCGCTTCGATAATATTCTCGGCGATGCGGCCCGCCGCCGATGGACCGGAGAGATTTGTTGCGATAATGGCAAATTCATCGCCACCGAGCCGCGCCATCATCTGGCTCCGATCGAGAACGGCGGTAACGCATCTCGCAACCCTCTTCAGAAGTGCGTCACCGGCGGCATGACCGAACAGATCGTTTACTTCCTTGAAGCGATCAAGGTCGAGACAGAACACGGCAAATGATTGACCCGAGACTTGGTGCACCTCGATTTCGTGGTCGAGCCGGGCGTTGAAGCTGTTTCGGTTAGGCAAGCCTGTTAGTGCGTCGTGGTGCGCCAGGAAATGAATATGTTCCTCAGCTTTCTTCCGATCACGCAGATCTCGGACGGCGATCGCATGATGCGGCTGACCGGCGAAATCGATCGTGCGAAGGATGAATTCAGCAGGAATGAACTGGCCGTTAACGTCGCGCAACTCGGCCTCGATACGCTCCCGTGGCCTCGTGACCAGCCTGTGCCTGAGAGACTCCTCGGGCAGGCAGATCGCCAGCGATTTCCCAATTACATCGTCGGGGACATAGCCCGTCAGCTCCGTCAGGCTTGAATTGATCGAAACGATCTTGTCGCCATAGCAGACCAACAATCCCTCGGCCGACGCATCGGCAAGTCCGCGCATGCGATCGACTTCCAATTCGGCGCGATGGCGTTCACGGATATCGAGCGCAAGGCCTGCGCAGGCGAGCAACAGGATCGCCAGCGATGCGAGCGCGACGCCGAGCGCAAGCCAGCCGGCAGGGATTGCCATTTCCGACACCGCGACTGTCGGGTCCGGAATGATCGAAACCGCGCCCATGGCGGTGAAATGATGACTGCAGATTGCCAGCGTGAGCAGCATCGCCCCGATGGCCTTCCATTTCAATGACCCGTCGCGCAAGCCGGCGGGCAGCGCCGTCGCTCCGATCGCTGCACCCAGCGCTATAGAAGCGACAACGAAAGCGGCGTCCCACTGAATCCGTCCGGCGATCTCGAAGGCTGCCATTCCGGTGTAGTGCATCGCCGCGATGCCGCCGCCGACCGTCGCCCCCCCGATCCAGCGCCCGGCAGGCACTCTATTTCCGGACGCGATTGAAAGACCCACGCCGGTGAGCAGGATCGCCGCAAGGAGCGACAGTATGGTAAGGATAATGTTGTATCCGCTTGGAATGCCTGGCGAGTACGCAAGCATAGCGATGAAGTGAGTCGCCCAGATGCCGAATCCGCTCGCGGTGGCTGCGACGCACAACCAGATATCGCGCATATAGCCGGTTGTCTTGCGGACGTGATTTAAGAAGTTGATTGCTGCGAAAGACGCAAGTGCACATACGGCGGCTGCCAGTACCACAAGTCGCAGGTCATGCTCGTAGGCGATGCAGTTGTATATAGTAAACATCGAGGTAACGCCCCCGGTGAAATATCTTGCATATTTTCAATTCTGCTGACCATGCAGCCGTCGGCCTTGCGCAATCCTGAACAACGCTTGCGCAACTGACACTATGGTTTGTTTTCAGTGACAGCCGTCGGTAACCAGTCCGACAGCGGCCAGACCCTCGTCGATTCTCGTTACTTTGTCCGAAGGTTGGATAGGCCAATTCGCTGGGCGGCCTTGCGCCCCTCCACCGCAAACTCAGCGACTGCGTGATCAGGAATGTCCCGTGAGCCGATCCCGTCAGGGAAAATCATGGCACGCATTCTCTGATGACCTGGAGCGGCGGGCTGTTTGGAGCGATCTTCATCGGACTTTCGATCGGTGTCGCGTACCATCTCGGGCCTGCGGCGCTGATCACTCCCCTGCTGACGAAGCAGATGATCGCATCCATCACTGTCGATCACTTCGGCTGACTGGGCCTGGCACAAAGGTCAGTCGATCTTTCCCGTCTGATCGGCGGAGGGCTCCTTATCGCAGGAGTCGTTTTGATCCGTCGTTCAGGCTTTGTGGGACCAGATCATTCCGTTCGGACGCCGAGATCAGCGTCGGCGCGCCTTCGACTGCTTTGGGTCAACAGCCGCGGTCAAGACAGGCGGTTGGAGACGTCTGGCCTAGCTCGGAAAGCCGACATGGTGACGGCTGGACCGCTGTTCGGCTCGGGGGCCACTAGCGGAAGTCGCACTCATTCGATGAGCTCGTCGCCAGGGGCGAACATTGGCTGCGATGGTCATTCGGGCAGCCCGGCTCGCCGCAATCCTTCCTCGTATCGCGAGAGGTCTTCGGCCCGATAAGGGGGCAGCACGTCCTCGAGAGTGGAAAGACGTAACGCGGGATTCACTTGCCGCAGCCGAGCCACTGCCTGACTTGCCTGCTCCGGTCGCCCGGCCATTGCGTTGCTTGCGGCGGCGATGCGTAATCCAGGTTGATAATCCGGCCTGTCCTGCAATGCCATTGCCGCCCACGATGCCGCTTCGTCATAGCGGCCCAAGAGGAAATGGGCAAGCGCGGTCCCAGTCCGCATACCGCTCATCCGCGGATCAAGTGGGCTCAGGCGCATGGCACGCGCGAAGCGCACGATCGCAGCTTCTGGCTCGCCGAGCCAGTTTTTTGCCCAGCCGCCGCAATACCATGCCTCCGCCGAATTGGAATTGAGCACAAGCGCGCGATCGATCAAGGCGGCGCCTGCCTCGAGATCGCGAACGACATACATTAACGCCTGCCCGCTGGCGGCGAGCGCGATCGCGTCATCCTTGCCCAACTCAACCGCCCGCTGGGCGAGCCTCGTCACTTCGGCAATCTCGTTCGCTGTGCCTGAAATCCAGCCATTGAACTTGGCAATGACATAGCAAAAGGCTGCACAACCATAGGCGGAGGCAAAATCTGGGTCGAGCTCGATCGCGCTGTTGAACAGGCGCAATGCCTCGTCATTCGCTTGCCGGCTCGCAAACTGATAAGACCTGGCCAAACCGCGTAAGTAGAGCGTATAGACATCGAGACTCTCGGTCGGCTTGCGCTTGGCGCGCTCGATCTCGGCTTGTTCAACCGCTGGGGCGATCGCCCCGACAACGCTCTCAGTAACCTGGTCCTGCAGATCGAAGATGTCGCCGAGACCTCCATCAAACCGTTCTGCCCAAAGATGTGCCCCAGTGGCGGTGTCGACGAGCTGTCCCGTGATGCGCACCCGGTTTGCCGCCTTCCTAACGCTCCCTTCCAACACGTAGCGCACGCCAAGCTCGCGTCCGACCTGCTTCACGTCGACGGCGCGTCCCTTGTAGGTGAAGCTCGAATTGCGGGCGATGACGAACAGCGCCTTGAAGCGAGACAGTGCCGTGATGATGTCCTCGACCATGCCGTCGGCAAAGTAATCCTGTTCCGGATCGCCGCTCATGTTGATGAATGGCAGAACAGCAATGGAAGGTTTGCCGGGAACTGTGAGAGGTTGAGCAGTAACCGCAGATGGTCTCATCGACGTCGACACAGCCACGTCAAACCTCACGCACCACGCACGCATGGGCTCAGCAATATTCTTGAGGGCCTGCCTGCCCATATCGACACAGGCAAGCTCGACCTTGCCCCGGATTTGCCGCTGCGCGTCGTCGGAAATGCAAATACCTCCCGGTTCTGCGATCCCTTCGAGACGCACGGCGATGTTGACGCCATCGCCAAAGATATCGTTGTCATCAATGATGATATCGCCGACGTGAATGCCGATGCGGAGTTCGATACGCTTGTCCTGCGGCACGTCGATATTTTGTTCGGCCATGCGGCGCTGAACTTCGACGGCGCATCGCACGGCGTCGACGACGCTGGCGAACTCAACGAGAGCGCCGTCCCCGGTATTCTTGACGATGCGTCCGCGATGCTCAGCGATTTTGGGATCGAAAAGCGTCCTTCTAAGCGCTTTCAGTCGCGTCAGCGTGCCTTCTTCGTCTATCCCTATTAAGCGGCAGGAGCCTGCGACATCCGCCGCCAGAATAGCTGCTAGTCGTCGCTCTACGTGCTCGCTGTTCAAGATGGTCCCCCGTACTGGGGAAATCGAATGGTTATATAGCACGATTGTGGGTCGATGTCCGGCTATGCCCAAGGTCCGAAATGGGTCAAAATGCGAAAAGCTCAACCTGAGCAAATCCAGTCCGCTATGCCCCATTGAACGGACCTCAACGAGGCGTACCGCCACCTCGCTGAAGGGCCAGATTCGGACTCATGCAGCGCAGCAAGCAGGACCTGTTCGATCACCGCGTCGGCACGGGTGCGCGCCGGCTCATTCGGGCAACCCCGCTTTCCGCAGACCCTCAATCATAAGCTTCGAGTTTGATTGTCCGCCCCGAGCGATGAACGCAGATATTGTAAAGGCGGGATCGCCCTCAAGCGCCCGCGCCGCCGCCTGACCCGCCTCCGTGTTACGTCCGAGATGGGCGAAGGCGGACGCCAGAAGGCGGTAAGCTGCCGAAAAGGAGGGGTTGTGACGAAGGGCTTTCTTCCCTGCGATCATGGCCTCGTCAAACCGTCGAAGCTCAATAAGGGCCGTCCCTATCCCAAAGTATAGCATCGGGTCTACCGGGCTCAGGCGCTTGGCGCGTTCAAAGCTTCGAACCGCTTTCTCCCACAACCCCGCAATTCTGTAAGCCCACCCTCTGTTGAACCATGCACCAAATGAATTCGGATTGAGCGCGACCGCCCGGTCAGCCATTGCAATCGCACTTTCACTGTCGCCGACCATGTACGCCGAGACTACGGCAGCCGTTGCTAACGTCTCTGCATCACCATGGTCGGCACTCAGGGCCAAGCGAGAAAGCCGAATTGCCTCGTTGCGCTCGAATTGAGGATCAAGCGAGTAGCCAAAAAGGACGTTTCGCATATGACAGGCACCCGCCAAGGAAGCGGCCTCGGCGAACCCGGGGTCAAGCTCCAAGGCGCGATGGAGCAGTCGAAGTGCCTCGGCCAACCCTTCACGTGTCAACAGATAGAACTGCTGCGCGGCGCGTAGAAGGAGGTCATACGCGGTAAGGTTCTCGGATCGCCGTCGCGTCGCCATTGCAAGTTCTGATTCAAACAACCTTGGCCGAATGGCCGAGACAACTGCGACCGTGACTTCATCCTGGAGAGCGAAAACGTCTGTGAGGTCACGCTCGAATCTGTCTGCCCAAATGTGCGCGCCCGTGACCGCATCAATCAACTGCCCTGTGATGCGAATTTTCCCAGATGCCTTGCGCACAGCCCCCTCAAGGACATAGCGCACGCCAAGCCTGCGTCCGACTTCCTTGATATCTACGGCTCGGCCTTTAAAGGTGAAGCTCGAATTGCGAGCGATCACGAACAACCATTTGAACCGCGAGAGCGCCGTGATGATCTCCTCTACCATCCCATCGGCAAAATACTCCTGCTCGGGATCGCCGCTCATGTTCGCGAACGGCAGCACGGCGATGGAGGGTTTGTCGGGAACCGCAAGCGCGCTCTCGGGCGCATCGCCGGGATTTGGACCCGCAACTTCTCGCGCCTCCCGCACTTGTCCGACGAAACGGAAGCCCTTCCGCGGCAGTGTTTTGATCAGGCGCTGTTTCTCGCCGGAATCGCCGATCGCGATCCTGGCGGCATTCAGGCGGGTGGTCAGCGCCGCATCAGAGACGATGCGTCCGTTCCAGATGGCGCTGATGAGATCGTCCTTGCTGACAACGCGCTCCCTGTTTCGGATCAGGTAATCAAGCAGATCGAACGTCTGGGGTGTGACAACGATCACGTCCGTTGCGCGGTGCAATTCGCGCCGGTCAGTATCCAATGCGTAATCCTCAAAGAGATAACGCAAGCTGCCATTCTCCCAGGTAGCCTCGGGTCCTCGGGAGGCCCTCCAGCGCCGCTGGCCCAAAGAATAAGCTGCCGGTAAGGAAAATGTAAGCCACCTGTTAAGCGCGCCAACGCCGGTCGCAGCATCCTCGCTTGGTGAAACGATCCAAGCCTGGACACATCGAATGAGCACGATCCACGGGTCCGCCGAGCTAGGGCAAGCAACCGCAAAGCGGCAAGTCTACAGCCCTCTCGAAAGATATTGGGACGCGTTCTGGAATGCACTTCAGGGGTTGCGCAAGCGCGAGAGGCTGCGAACCCAATTGTGCCACCTGAGCGAAAGGGAGCTAACGGATATTGGTATCCCCCGCGGTGAGATCGACTACGTCACTTCGAATCGCTCGAGGCGAGATGTCACAACACCGCATCATTCGATAGGATGGCAAGGCGCCATTATCCTTATGCTGCTCTGCACGTGCAGCCTCGGATTCCCGAGCGAGGCCAGAGCTCAATGCACGGCGAGGGATGGTTTGCAAAACCAACTGAGACTCAAGAAGACTGCCTCACCTATTATGCCGCAGGTTCTAGTCAGGTCTGCCGTCGATATTCCGGTATGGAAGAAGATTACAGTAGGGAGGTTTTCAGATTCGTTTGCTCTTCGTAACGCGTTGTATGCAGTAGGTTGTGGTGTCGGAGGCTCGGCTGGGGAAATTCTTGCTCGACCGGCGTTTACCCTCAGCGCCACGAAAGCAGACCTGGAGCTCTTTACGGTATCGGCGGCGGAACTCGGCTTTCAAACCGAGACTGCGTCGCTGGGGCAAATTTATGCCCGCGCTCAACAGCTAGGTTTTGGTCTTGCGGCAGCGGAGATCGCTCCGCACCTGAGGCTTCAATACCTAGATCAGCCGATCGGTGAATTTCTCATTATCGGAATGGAGCCGATCAATACATGGGAAGGCGAGCCGGTCATATTAACTGTAGCCAATGGCGGAGCGGGACTAATCCTCATCGGCCAAGATGGCCGAGCTGACGCAGAGATTTCCGTGGCGTCCCGTTTTGTATTCCTGAGGCCCTATAAAAACGTACCTGCGGAGGCAGCACTCGTCCATCCCTGATTGCGACACCGTATTGTGATGACGTCAATAAGAAGTTGAGCCCATACCCGAACTGCACGCGCTTGTTAGCCTTGGCCGTCCAGGCCGAGGACGGATCGGAAGGCGAGATCACCTTCGGCGGCTTGCGATCGGGTTTTGCGGTCGGCGTCCCGCCAGAACCGCCACTACGGTTATCCTTTTCTTCCTGGTCCTGGGCCTCCGCCTCAAGTCCAGCTAGATACTCGGCCACCGCACGCTTCTGACGTTGCGCATCGGTCCAGTCCAGCTCGTCCGGTGCTTTGCCGTGAAATCGGTCAGACGGCGGTCGCAAACACATTGATCCGTCGCAACAGGTGGTCCCTCGGGATCATCTCGTCGAGGCAAAACTCATAAAAGAGCTGCCGCTGATCCCGGTCCTGCCGCCCCATCATCGCCGACTCTCCTGCCGCCTCCTCAGCAGGAATCATTGTTCGCTCGGCTCCTCAAGCCCCTTTTTCGACAGCATCGGTCAACAGCCGCGGTCAAGGCAGGCGATCGGGGACGTCTGGCCTACCTCGCAGAGCCGACATGGTGACCGCTCGACCGCTGTTCGGCTTAGGCCACAAGCCGAAACGGCGTCTTGCCACCCGCGGCCTACTGAACCTGCGCTCGCAGCGCATTCCAAAGAGCAAACAGCTCAGCGGTCGCGGGCTGATCACCGCTGAGCGCGGTCTGAACGAGAACAAGCTTTAGGTCCGGATCGACAAAGACAAATTGTCCGCGGAGGCCCTGGAGCGCGAAACGCCTGGTATCTGCGGAATACCAGACTTGATAACCGTACTTCGCCAGGGGTGAGTCTGTGGGAAGCGCATCAGCAGCCGATGCCGTGAGCCAGTCTGCAGGCACGACATGCTTTCCATTCCAATTGCCGTGATTGGCCAGCATCAGGCCGAGCCGCGCCCAATCGCGCAGCACCGCGTTGACATAGGCAAACGTGATTTCCTGCCCGGTCGCATCGATGATCCACGTCGCATCGGCTTCCGCTCCCATAGGCTGCCAGAGCTTTTCGGCGGCATAGTCGGATACGGTTCGCTTGGTGGCGGCCGCGAGCACGAGGCCCAGTACCAGCGATTCAGCGGACGAATAAGAAAAACGCACGCCGGGCGGGGAGAGACGGGTATTGAACTGCTTCACCGCGGCGAGGCTGCCGGGAGAGCCCGGCTCAATCGTCAGACGGGCCAGCTTGTTAATATCGCTGGATCTGCTGCCGTAATCCTCCGAGAATGCAACACCTGAAGACATCAGCAGCAAAGCCTTGATCGGCGTACGCCCATATTCGGTGTCCTTCAAACCGGGGACGTAGGTTTGCGCCAAGTCATCCACGGACGCGATGGCGCTCTCCTTCAGGGCGATGCCGATCAGAAGGCCAACTACCGTCTTCGCCAACGAGAAGGACGTCATGCGATCCGTATCATTGCGACCGTATTGATAGCGCTCGACCAGAATCGTATTGTCTTTCGCAATCAATAGGCCAGTGACCGGTTGGCGATTGAGGTAGTCGTCGAGCGTCAGCTTGAGTCCGGCGAAGGCATAGTGAATGACGGGTTCGTGCGCTGCGCGAGCCAGCGGGATTGACTGTTTAGGAGCACTGATAATGCGTGCAGGAAACAGCGCGTCATAGCGGCTTAGCGCGCCTACCCGGCAGCGCTTTTGGTCAACATAGTCGATACCCTTGCAACTCGGATATCTGTCCTTCTGGCCAAATTCGTCTGCAGTCGGTCCATCCGCACGAAAGCGGGGACTGGCAGCTTGTGGTGCCGGTTCTGCTTGGGCGAAGGCGCGATGCGAACTCAGCGTGAGCACATCCAAAAGGAGGGGAAATGCCACCGCACTGGCGACGCAAAGTAGCTGTTTGAAGCTTCGTCCAGCCATTGAGAGAGCACCCAAAGCAAATGAGGCTGGGGAAGATCATAATTGACTCTCATGTGTTAGCCAATGTCGGCTCGGGGTCAGGAGCGACGGCCAGGTGATCCAGTTGGAGCAAACTACATCTCCAATCGTCCGAAAGCCGACGCGGTTTCAGCAACCTACGACACTGTGGCCCGCCTCACTAACTGAGGAGGTCACCATAACCGAAGCTTCAAGCATCGCCGCAGCCACCTCTGGGCGTGTCCCTGGGCAAGATCATCGGCCCGAAGCCGCCACTCCGCCCCAAGCATGTCTGGTCTATCCGGACAAAGCTCCAGGTCGAAGGTCGCGTCCGCGATCTTGCTCTGTTCAACCTCGCTATCGACAGCAAGCTTCGCGGTTGCGACGTTGTGGCACTCAAGGTCGATGACATTGCACCGAGTGGCTATGCGGTTGACCGGGCTATTGTTCGGCAGAGGAAGACAGGCCGCCCGGTCAAATTCGAACTGACCGAGGCAACGCGGCAAGCCGTCGACGACTATGTGAAGGCTACCGGCAAGAAGCGGGGCGACTACCTGTTCACCGGTCGCGGCGGCCTAAACCGCAGCCTCACGACTCGGCAATACGCGCGTCTTCTCGCCGAGTGGATTGCCAATGTCGGTTTGGACCCGCACTTGTTCGGAACGCATTCGCTCCGGCGAACCAGGGCGACGCTGATCTACCGTCGCACGGGCAACTTGCGCGCCGTCCAACTCCTGCTGGGGCACACCAAGATCGAGAGCACCGTGCGATACCTCGGGATCGAGGTCGACGACGCGCTCGCAATAGCAGAACAGGTTGACGTCTGAATTACCGGGCGGAGCGGACAACCTCCGCCCCTCGAATTGGGCAGCTCGGGGCCAATAGCGGATGAGTGGACCGGCAGCCGTGGCAGGCAAGGCCGACCGCATCAGGAGCTCACGGTCTTTGGGTTCGCCCCTCGCCCACCAGGCATTCCGAAGCTTCACGGACGCATTCGATGAAGAGGTCGGCGGCCGGGCTAAGGGTACGGCCCTTCAACCTCACGATCGCAACCGATACCGCCGACGTTTTCGGGAGCTCGACCGGCAATTTCTTCAGCGAAAAAGCGCGACCGCTGAAGTGCATGATCGAGCTTGGAAGCAGGGTGACAAAATGCCCGCTTGCAGCCAATCCGCAGCAAAGATGAATGGATAGCGTCGTGATAGGGGTACAAGGCATGCCTAATCCACTTTCTCGAAACAGATCAGCAGCAGCCGTGCCGGGAAAAGTATCCGGAGGAGGCAAGATCCAGGCCTCATCCGCGAGCTCAGCCAAGCTTAGCTTCGTACGCTTCGCCCATTTGCTCTGCCGTCCCGCAACCACCACCCGAGGCTCATTCAAGATGGTCTCAACAACCAGATCATCCTCAGCAAATGGCGTCGGAATCCAGCCCAGCAACAGATCGATGCGGCGTTCGCGCAGCTCACGATAGTGCGTCGAGCTCAGAACAGTCTGCGCGACGTTCAGTCGAATGTTCGGATGCTGTTCCGCAAACCGACCGATTGCGGCCAAGAGCAGGCCTGCTGCCACGCTCTCGGAACTGCCAATGCGCAGTTGGCCGCGCATCGGGTCAGAAAGAAATTCGAGCTCCTGAAGACCTTGCGTCAACTCGTCGAAGATCGCCAAGCCGCGCCTGACCAGCGCGCGGCCGCAGAGTGTGAGCTCTATGCCATTGCGATTGCGGTCGAGAAGTCGGAGCCCGAGCGCATGCTCCAGGTCCGCGATCGCCCGCGACACCGCCGGTTGGGAGATTGCCAGGTCAGCTGCCGCTTTCGCCATGCTGCCGCGCTGCGCCACGGCAAGCAGAATGTTTAGTTCGCGCAACTTGATACGGCGTCGAGCGCGCTCGACGGGTTGCATCCCTGCTCCTTATCAAAACAGTTATAGAAGCCTCACATTATCGTATTAGACATGTGCTGCTATTTCCAGCACTCTCATTGACAGGTTACGTCCAACAGTTGCAGTCGTGGCGTCAGCAAGGCCTGCAAATGTGTCGCCGACCTCTACCCCATTTGTATCAATTCTTGCTGCCGTCGAACACACTGGTTGTCTTCAAGCATGCAGTGGAGAGCGGTCATGGCGACACGTCGTGAGATGCTGAAATTCTCAGCTGCTGGTCTCGCGGTCTCTTATCCCGTTTTTGCATCGCGGAGCTTGGCACAGGCTCTTTCGAAAACGGTGCATGTCCTGACGGGCTTCACGCCCGGGCTGCCTGACGCGGTCGCGAGGCTGGTTGTCGACCATATGAAGAGCTATGCGACATCCATTGTCGTGGAGACCCGGCCGGGCGCCAGCGGCCGTATCGCGGCGGGAGCTGTGAAGACTGCCGATGCGGACGGATCGGTCATTTTGTTCGCGCCGCTTGGTTTTCTCACGCTCTTTCCGCACACGCACAAGATGCTTAGGTACGAGGCGAACGATTTTACGCCAGTATCCACCGTCGCCTCATTTCCGACATTGCTGACGGTGGGTCCGAAGGTGCCCGGCGAGGTAAGAACCCTTGCCCATTTTATCGCATGGTGCCGTGCTAATCCTAAACTTGCCACCTACGGCACCGCGGGCATGGGCACCACGCTCCATCTTATCGGTGCGATGCTGGGGCGCGCTGCACAGTTCGAATATCTTCACGTTCCCTATCAGGGCAGGGCAGCGATCGACGACCTCCTCAAGGGCGAAATCGCATCGGCTATTATGCCGATGGGCACTTCGCTAGGTCTAGTCCGATCCGGTGATCTCCGTGCGCTGGCAACCACCGGTCGGCGCCGGAGCTCGTATCTGCCGGATGTGCCGACCATGGCGGAAGCCGGCTATCCCTCGCTTGAGGATGTCACCTGGTTTGGCTTCTTCGTTCCAGCCAAGACGCCGACGGATATCGTTCAGAGGCTTAATAACGCGATTCAAGAGGCTCTTGACTCCGACGAGGTAAAATCGGGCATGGCAAAACTGTCGGTTGACCTCGATCCGATCTCGATGGGTGCGTTTAACCAACTGATTGCAACCGAGTCGGCACGGTGGAAAGCGATTGTACTAGAGACGGGATTCATGCCCTCTGATTCATGATGTGAGGCAGGCCCGCGGCTGCGATCTAGCATCATCGACCGACGCGCTTCTGGTTGAGGGATCTAGACTTGGTGACGCCTATGTCGCCTTTGGGTCATGAGCGCCGTTTTGGCGACCAAGCCGCCGCTTCCGGTCTGCCCTGAGCAGCAGACGTCGTGACGGGCTGTTGGCAGGTCTCTGAAGTCCCACAAGCGGCCTTTCATCTGATGTTCCTCTTCGTTCGAAGTTGAGAGCTTTGCGATTGGGCACCCCGTTCCTTGCAATGAATTCCCCAAGACCGGACACAACGTCGCGGGGTCCGATCTTCCTCACTGATAGCCGCCGGAGAGAGTAGAGTGTGGTCGCCGGGGTTCCCTGGCGCGACCTCCGGCTGGCCCGGGACCGTCATCCGGCCCCAAAGCAGGGAGGAAGATCATGATGATCACCAGACGTGAGGCGCTCTGCAGCAGCACGTTCGCCCTCGGCGGTGTCGTACTGGCCACGCGATTCGCAAAGGCCGAGACCACTGCGCCCAAGTCCGCCTTTGCGGCCGATCCAGCGCAAAAGCTGGTGACCGAGCACTTCATGATCGACGCTGTCGATCCCGGGATAAAGCTGTACGTCAGAAACAAGCACCCGGAAGGCATGACACAATTTACAGCACAGAAAACGGTGCTGTTTGTCCACGGTGCGACCTTGCCAGGCGAGGCGACATTCGATTTTCAGATCGAAGGACTATCCTGGATGGACTACATCGCCAAGCGCGGCTGGGATGTGTATCTGGTTGATGCGCGCGGTTACGGTCGATCGACGCGGCCGCCGGAAATGGATCAGCCAGCCGCCAGTAATCCTCCCATCGTCACGACCGATGTCGCGGTGAGGGATGCCGGCTCCGCCATCGATTTCATCCTTCAGCGACGAGGCGTTTCCAAGCTCAGTCTCGTGGGCTGGTCATGGGGGGCAGTCATCACCGCGGCCTACACCGCCGACCACAACGACAAGGTCGACAACCTCGTGCTCTTTGCGCCTGTATGGCTGCAAACCCCGCCGCCCTCGCAAACTACGCCCCCTTCGTTGGGCGCGTACGTTGCAGCCCCGCCCACGCGAGAACGCCTGCAAGCCGGCGCACCCGATGATCGAAAGGCCGACTTGATGCCGGGGTTCGAGGCGTGGGCGGCGGCCGCCGTCGCCTCCGATCCCGTCGGCTCCAAACAGACCCCGCCGGTGCTGCGCAGCCCCGCCGGCGTATTTCAGGACAACAGGAATTATTGGCAGGCAGGCAAGCCATATTATGATCCGGCGCGGATCAAGGTCCCCACGCTGGTGATCGTCGCGGAGTGGGATAGGCTCGCCCCTCCCGAGGGCGCGCAAGCGATTTTCCACAAGCTGCCGAGCGGCCCCGACAAGCGGCTCGTCATGCTTGGCGAGGGGACCCATTTCCTCATGCTGGAGAAGAATCGGATCCAGCTTTTCCAGGAGGTGCAACTCTTCCTCGATAGGGCGCGCCTGACAAACTGAAAGCTCTTCGCCCTTCTCGCGGAGCTAGTCTCGCCATTTGGATCACGACGGTTGCGCGCATCATTGGGGTACCGACTACTTGGCGATGCGCCTCTAAGAAGCTGCGCTGACAAGCGCCGAGAGTCCGATATGGGTCAAAAGGCGATATCGTTCGGCTTTAAAAGCGCTTCTGCTCTGCTCTCCAAGGCGGACATCATCCGGCCCATGCGGCACGGCCGCTAAAGTCACATAACCGGACTCATGCGCCAGAGTGCCGCTATTCGATCACCTCGTGGACATTGGAGAGCTACTCGGGCAACCCCGCTTTCCGAAAACCCTTGATCATCAGCTTCGCAGTTTTTGATAGCTGGCTCCGGGCGATCCACGCCGATATTGTGAAAGCGGGGTCGATCTCAAGCATACGAGCCGCCGCCTCACGGGCCTCGGCGTCGCGCCCGAGATGGGCGAAAGCAGACGCGAGGCAGCGGTATGGTCCTGGATAGCAGGGGTTGTGACGCTGGGCTTTCTTCCCTGCACTGATGGCCTCGTCAAAGCGACGAAGCTCAATAAGGGCAAATCCCATCCCGGTTAAGACTGTGAATTGTTGCAAGTCTACCGGGCTGATTCGCATGGCACGTTCAAAGCTCCGGATCGCTTCCTCTGGCTGCCCCGCAATCTTATAGACCCAACCTCTGCAGTTCCACGTGCGATATGAATTTGGGTTGAGCGCAACAGCCCGGTCGGACATCTCGATCTCAGTCTCACAATCGCCGATCATAAGTGCCGAGATCAACGCAGCAGTTGCTAAACTGTCTGGATCGCCATCGTCGAGGCTCAATGCTAAGCGCATGAGCCGAACGGCTTCCTTGCGTTCGAATCGAGGATCGATGGCGTAGTTCCTAACCACGTTTTCCGCGTGACAGGCACCTGCCAGAGCGGCGGCAGCAGCAAACCGGGGGTCGAGCTCCAGGGCGCGCTGGACCAGTCGGAGTCCCTCGGCCAACCCTTCGCGGGTCGCTGGGCCTATCTGCTGTATGGCCCGAAGATAAAGATCGTAGGCGGTGAAGTCTTCCGGTCGCCGCCGCGACGCCAGTGCAAGTTCTGCTTGAAACAACTTGGGCCGAATAGCTGAGACAACGGCGAGCGTGACGTCGTCCTGCAGCGCGAAAATGTCCGTCATATCACGCTCGAACCTGTCCGCCCAGATGTGTGTGCCCGTAGCTGCTTCAAACAACCGGCCCGTGATGCGAACTTTCCCCGACGCCTTGCGCACCGCCCCCTCGAGGACATAGCGCACGCCAAGCCTGCGTCCGACTTCCTTGATGTCGACCGCTTTGCCCTTGAAGGTGAAACTCGAGTTGCGCGCGATCACGAACAACCCTTTGAACCGCGAAAGCGCGGTCGTGATCTCATCAACCATCCCATCCGCGAAGTACTCCTGCTCGGGATCGCCAGACATGTTCGCGAACGGCAGCACGGCGATGGAGGGCTTGTCGGGAACTGCAGGAGCGCTCTCGGGCGCATCGCCCGGATTTGGGCCCGCAACGTCTCGCGCCTCCCGCACCTGTCCGACGAAGCGGAAGCCCTTGCGCGGAAGTGTTTTGATAAAGCGCTGTTGCTCGCCGGAATCGCCGATTGCACCCCGGGCGGCATTCAGGCGTGTTGTCAGCGCCGCGTCAGAGACGCTGCGCCCATTCCAAATGGCTTTGATGAGGTCGTCCTTGCTGACAACTCGCTCCCTGTTGCGGATCAGGTAATCGAGCAGGTCAAAAACCTGAGGTGTGATTGACACCGCATCGGTCTCCCGATGCAGCTCGCGCCGGTCGGTGTCGAATGTGTAATCCTCGAAAAGATAACGCAAGCTGCCATTCCTTCTCGGGAACGCCTCTGTAGCACCCCTAGCACACGAAGAATAAGCCGCCGGTAAGGGAAATGTAAGCCACCAGTTAAGCGCGCTGGAGCATCTTGCGGCAACTTCGCCTCGTGAACAGTCCAGACCGGACACACCGCAATGAGCACGATCCACCGGACCACCGAGCTAGGACCAGCCACCACAAGGCGGCAGTTCTAGTCCTCTCGAAACATATTGGAATGCATTTCAGGAATGGCGCAAACGCCGGAGGTTACTAGCCAACTTGTCCGACTTAAATGACATGGAGCTAAAGGATATCGGTATTACGCGCAGCGAAATCGACTACGTCGCCTCGCACCGAAGTAGCGACCCGCGAGGCATCCGATCCCTCGAATGAATTTCGATATCTGACGGCGGTGGACGGCCGGAATTGGCCCCGAACAGGCCGGCTCGTGGCGCAGATGCCGTCTTCCGGCACGGGGTCATTTGCGGAAGCCGAAGAATACCCCCGCCCTCGGTCCGCCATTCCCTCAACAGCGGACATCGCGTGTTATTCGGCCCGACCCTCCATGATCTCTTTGGGAGTGGTGTGCCGCTTCGTGGGAAACTCTGACACGTCCCAGTCAGCAAGAGACCTGACTTATATCCAGATCAGCCCACATGAGAGCAGACCGTGTCAGTGAGCGAACCACCTGCAAGTATGAGATCGCTGCTAAAGCACGAAGATTGTTAGCCAGCTCACAAGCTCTGTCGAGCCGGTCAGGTTAGTTTGCTTTGAGAATGGCCGCTAGGTAGGCAAAAGGATGAATACGCCCGAAGGGAATGTCGTCCCGGCAAGCATTGCTTGCATCGCCGGCCTAGTCCTTCTTTGACTGTGGCTGGAGCTTGATAACAATGTGAGGCAATGAGCCTGTACATCGCGGCGGAGCACGCAGTTGGGAGGTGGCGATGGCGTCGACTGTAATTGGCAAACAGGCGGTCGTGATCGGCGCCGGTATGGCCGGGCTAACGGCCGCGGGGGCACTCTCCGACCGCTTCGATCAGGTAGTTGTGCTAGAGCGCGACGCTCTGTCCTCGGAGCCTGCGCACCGCGCGGGAACGCCGCAGGCGCGGCACGTTCATGGGCTGCTGCTCAGCGGCCAGCGTGCCCTCAGCGAGCTGTTCCCGGGGTTCGAACAGGATCTCACGCGGGCGGGAGCCGTACCGCTCAGGGCTGGGCTCGATGTTCGCGTTGAACGCCCTGGCTACGATCCCTTTCCGCAACGCGATCTCGGCTGGTTCGGTTACGCGGCGTCACGGCCGACAATCGAGCACGCCGTGCGACGGCGGGTGGAAAGCCGCGGAAATACCACGCTGTACCAGCGCTGCCGGGTGCAGGAAGTGTTGGCGACGCCAAATGGAGATGCGGTCACCGGCGTGCGCTACGAGAACGGCGACGGCGCGAGCGAAACGATTGCGGCGGATCTGGTTGTTGACGCCTCCGGACGCGGCGCCCTCACCCTCGCTCTGCTGCAATCGATCGGCCGACCACTGCCAGAGGAGACCACAATTGGCATCGATCTCGGCTATGCCACATGCGTTTTTGCCATCCCGGACGACGCCTCGACTGACTGGAAAGGCGTCATGACCTTCGGCCAGGCGCCCCAGAACAGCCGTGGCGGCCTGATGTTGCCGCTCGAAGGCAACCGCTGGATGGTGACCATTGGTGGGCGCCATGGTGACGGGCCGCCTGGCGATGCGGAGGGCTTCCTGACTTACGCGAAGGCGCTGCGGACGCCGACGATCTACAACGCGATCAGCCGCGCCAAGCGCCTGGACGGGGTCGCGCGCTACGGATTCCCGGAGAGTGTGCGGCGCCATTTCGAGCAGCTCTACGTCCTCCCACGCGGACTTCTTCCCATCGGCGACGCAATCTGCCGCTTCAATCCCGTCTACGGCCAAGGCATGAGCGTGGCTGCGCTGGAGGCGTGCCTGCTGCAAAGGCTGATCGAGAGACTAGGCGAAGACAGCAATCCAATCGCTGCGCTGGGACCTGCTTTTTTCGCCGAGGTGCAGACGTTGATCGAGACACCGTGGTCGGTGGCCCTACTCGACTTCGTGTTTCCCGATACCCGGGGGCAACGTCCGGCGGATTTTGAGACCACGCTCAAATTCGGTACCGCCCTGACCCGGCTCGCCGCCGAAGATCCAGCCGTCCACAAGCTGACCATTGAGGTCCAACATCTATTAAAGCCACGCAGCGTCTATCGCGATCCCACGCTCGTGCAGCGAGTGCTCGCGAAGATGGCCGAGGCGTGATCGATGCGGAGAGGGACTGGCGCCCGTTAGCGGTCTCCATAAACTAATAAACTAACGCTGGGACTAGCCTTCAACAGCCACGCCCCTTCCGTCTGCCCGGCCGTGCCTCATAGCAGGCTCCTCGGACCTCAACCTTCTCAATGTTGGGCTCGGCGCCCAATATGATTGGTTCATAATGCGATTAGGTCGATAGTCCCTCGGTGGGGGAGCGTCAGGGGATGCAAGACGTCCATGGTAGGAAGTAGTGTCGCTATAACTCGTCGCCCAGAGCTGCAAGCCGTTGGCGCTGGATTAACATCCAAGCGCGGCCGCCTTTCCAGCTAGGTCACGACCGCTGAATCCCCAGCAGCAGACATAGCCGTGCCTGGTGGGTACGCCTGCTGCGGGACCAGTAGGAGACATCGCTCCGGCTTCCTGCAACACCGGGATCGCCCAGCCACTCAGAGCCCGGATCGCGACCTGCCGTTCTTTGACCATCGACATCGAAAGTGCTCCTGCCCCAGACGACTCCGATCGGCCCGCCCTCCGTTCCGGCTGGTAGCACAGGGCAGGGATTCCGAATTGCCGAATTGCCGGAGCTAGAGGAAATCCTCGAAGGCTAGCCACGGTCGGCAATCGATAATCCATCCGGTAAAAGATCAGGAAAGAAGCGGCTCGCTGAGGACCGATTTCCGAAGCGCGCGGCCCGGAGAGTTCATCGTCATCGAGCTACAGACGACGCTACGGTCGCCAGGTCAGCTCGGTTGTTCGCCTGATAATGTGCTAGCCTTTCTCGTTCGCTCCAAGCGCTTTCACGAGAGAATCCAAAATATTGTAGAGAACTTCAACGGAGTACCCGACGAGAAATGCGAGCGCTGATGGCGTAATGGAGCCAACAATACCAGTGGTGTCGGTAACTGAAAACCAGCTGATTGCAATCCCTCCAACAACGCCCAAGGCCAGGCGATTTGAGTAGACCCCCGACTCGTAGGTCCGGAAAGAAAGTGATTTTATCTCGGCACTGGTCGATCGAAGAATGTAGACAGTAACACCTAGGAGGGCAGCAAACACTGGCAGCAAGTACTTCGATATTAGTGCGTTTACGGATTGTTGAGCTACAAGGACGGAGCCATCTACGGGACTAAATTGCGTGGGCAGCTTTGTGCCTGTCAGCCATCTGAACTGAAGAAATCTCAAGATAGAGTCATTGTAACCGGCAAGTGTTTCAAGCTCATTCCGGCGCTTTTCGATGAGAAGATCTTGACGTTGCTCTTTGGTGGCCGACGTGAAATTCGGTGTTGCACCTTCAGCCGAACCACCACCCCCATCGGGCTTAGGCAGAGGTGGACTACTTCCCGTCGCAGCGGACCGATCTCCCGAGCTCGGATTGCTGGCTTGGTTGGGAGAACGCGTCGGCTCATCCTTGATGGCTTGGTAGGTCTTCTCAATTGCTGAACCCTTGGTGATTCCGGCTCCAAGGTTGGAATACTCTTCCGAGATTAAATTATTTCTTGAGATCGCACTTTCTGTGATCGACAGATAAGCGAAAAGCACCAGGGTTACACTAAATGCTGCGATTGAAATTCGGCGTATTCGTTTGAGTGATTCTTGTTGTCGAACAATTTTCTTAACCTCGGGATCCGCAGTATTGCCGAACGTTTCAGCATCGAGATAATCGGCGTAGGATAGAGCATCAGGACGCGCGGGCAACGCTTGCTTTACTAAGGCCTGATAGTCTTTCCAGAATTGCGTCTCCTCTTCGGGAGTGAGATTGTCTATTTTGCTCACTGCCACCAAAAGAGGAGTGATAGCATCTCCATCGAGTTGCACAGTTCCTTCGTTGGCCACATGGGCAATTAATTGCCGCACGTAACCGGCAGCCTTCAAAAGGTGGAAGTCGCTCGTCGATTTGTCGTCACTCAAGGAACTACCTCAATTTGCCAGCTGCAAGATGCTCCCAAAAATAGGCCAGTTCTCGGGCAGTTCACGAGCGTGTCGCCCTGCGACAACGTAATTTGGTAAAGGCCTGGAATGCTGAATTTCCATTTTTCCGCTCCGAGCCGCCAATCGAACAGACCATCAGCAATCTGCGTTTCACGGATGAGTGCTGACCTATCGAGATAGCCCATGAGCAGAGAGCCCTGATCTACCAGAGCGACGCCATTGTTTCTGTAAAAATTCAGACGGAACGGTTGATAGCTTTGCGCTGAATTTAAGTACGACCAGTCACCTTGTAAGCGGAACCAGAAGTAGAGAGATTGACCTACCTGCAGACGAACTCGCTGATTGAGCCTCGCACCCGCCCTGGGGCAGTTCGAGTATGAATAGGTGAGTGCAGTCTCGGAAACGAAAATGGAGCCGGGATACGAGTTTGCGACATAAGAATTGTCTACGCAAATGCTGCTTGCTGCGCTCGAGCAGGCTCTGGCGGCATCACTAATGCCGCGCTTGACATCAACACAATGCGGAAGAGATTCTTCCGGCTATGTTTAATGAGTCGAGAAGAAAAAAAGAGTATTGAAATAGCGGCCTCCCCCAGAAGCCATTCCAGCATTAGCCTCGTTACTATACAGCCAGTTGTTCCTTGCGCAAGACAGCTTCCTCGTGGCGATCAGCGCCCAATGAGGCTTTGCATTGGATCGATATACATAATCACTTCCGACTGCTCGTGCATTCCAAGAGAAGGCGTGCGAAGCCATAGCCAGCTCACAGCGCCAACGATGTTGTCACTAATGCGGGTATGGCGTAATCCTCCGTTGATACACGCTCGCGAGGGCACTCTGGGGAGGTGTCGCCGATCGCGTCGAGAACGTCACGTGCTCGCAATGCGTTAGCCTAAGAAGATGTCGCGCGGGTGGTCCTTCCGTGTTGCGCAGATCAGTTCATTACAGGCATCATGAAAGCTACAAACTGGGCCGTAATCTTGCCCGACGCATTCTTCCTAACCAGCGGATAGGTTTCGAGCTTCACGGCGTTTGATTGATTCCCGCCGAGGAGCTCCACTGAGCCTGTAGTCCAGGTGTGAACAAACCCGACGTGTCCTTCACCTGTCGCCCAGTTGGGGTCTGAAAAGGGTTCGTAGCGGCGCACGGCGATCGCGCCATACCTGGGTTGCTCTAATCGAACAAATTGATTTTTCTTGTTCCAGAAGAATGACCTTGCCCCTGGATGGTCAGTTCCGGCATAACCCGCTGTCGCCAGGCAATAATTTACAAATGCAGCACACCAATCGACTTCATCTCCACCAGCGGGATCGAACCAGGCGCAAGCGACTCTAAAGTATTCCAGAATCCTGGGATTCTCACCGGGATCCGCCCATTGTGAGCGTTCGCGCATTGGAAGGGCTGCTTCACGTTTTGCGATGTCCATCCATTCCATCGCGGCGCCAGCAGCCGAAGATATCGGCGCACCCGCATTGCTCGATGACGGGGGTTCATCGGATCGCTCAATCCCGACCTGCCATCCCTCAACGATCTGTACGAATTTTGCAATCTTGCGAATGTCGGCAACGGCGAGCGTGGACAACACGGTAGCGCCCGAGATACCGGTCTGCCTCACGAGAAAGGCCAAGTACTGGTCCGAATCGTTCTCGTTCGGAGGTGCGTAACGGAACACAGCATCCTTTAAAGTCAGATTGACGTAGGCATTTGATCTGAGCAGCGTGACAATCGCGTCAAATCCAAGTTTATATTCAGGAAAGATCGCAAAAGCGCCGTCATCTCCAATCGCGCCCGATATCGTCGCAAAATTGCCCTTGCGGATGTTGCCGGGATTGTTGTTTCGCCAACTACGAGACCCCCCTTCTTTCGCGAGCTGGCGACCTTGCGCATCAACATAGAGGATAGTCTTTGCGGCGATCTTGCGTGCCTGCACAAATTGTCCGGGCTGGCCTGTTGGAGCCGGCTGAGGGCTGTCCAAGTTTGAACTCGGAGGCGCATCCGGCATGCCGTGAGCGCCACCTGGTTCAGTACTTGGTCCTGGATCGCGTGGTTGAGCCGGGCGGGGTTCGTTCGAGGGGAACGGCCAGTTTCGTGCCCTCCGCGTCAGCGAATCGAGTTCAAGACGGAAGTCTTGAAGCTTCTGAGCCAGACCACGAAGTCCTTTGATGACCAAATCATCTTGGGCCCGGAATATCTGTCTACGCAGGCTCTCGGCCGCCGCTGCTCCCTTGCTATCACCGGCAGCTTCGGCCTTCTCCAACGTCTGTACAGCTTGTTCGTAAAGATGTTCAAGTTCTTGTTCGGCATTCTGAAAATCTGAAATATCCGTGACTGCCATCCCAGAGCTCCGCAAATGTCTATTTTAATCTCAAGCTTTTGACCTTTTCAGCCAGCACTTTAAGCTCGACCGACGCTTCCGCCAGAACGGCCAATTCATTCGATGGCGCATCGCTCATCGCTGCCGCCGCCGCTGCCTCCATGGTGATGAGGGTTTGGTCGAGAAGGAGGACCCAACCGGCAAGCATTTCGCGATCCTTCTCCATTGCAAGGAAGGCGTCCTTGGAAGGTCGTCTTTCCTCGATGCTCTGATGTGATCGCTTGAAAAGCGCAAAGATGACCGGCGTGTTGTCCCTTAGCGTTATCACCAGCTCCTTCATCGAAGGGTAGGCAAGAACAAGCTGCTGGCGGAAAGCTTCTCGGCTCGCGGCAGTCACGAGCGGCTGCAGTATTGGCAAGACCGTCTTCAGAATACCGTCGGAATCCCCAATGAGTTTCGTTGCTCCAATCTGCGCGGCCGGACCACCGAGCGCCACTTGCGTGGAGGCGATCGCGGCGACGACGTTGGTTGCTATTGTCCCTGCGCGATTCACCAGAGCGTTCGCTGCCTCACCATTCTGCAGGGCCGCCATAGCATCATTGTAATTCTTGAGCGATTTGAGCGAATTGCGGATCGAGGATGTGACTGGCGGATCAACGTTGTCCAGATAGTACGCGGCCTGAGCCGGCCGGAATTCGTTGGAAACAAGATTACGCTTCACAACAACGCGTTCGGCATGAGCCATGGCATCAAAGACCCTTTGAGCCTGCTCATACTGCCCGTCGAACGCCTTGACATAGAGCTGAAATTCAGCTGCCCCCTGAGCGCAACCGATAAGCCCCAATGGAATCAAAACCAATGGAAGGAGATGAGAAACGCGGCTCCAGGCAAAGGCAGGAGTGAGGCGGCAATAATCGATCGGAGTCGTTGCTGTTACCGATATTAGCAATCTTGCTACGTATAAAAAATTCCAAATGAAATTACTCATACTCCCTTCCCCCGCGAACGATAATGGCAGACTAATTTGCGCCTTGCAATGTTCGGTTGTGCAAAAAATGCGCAGATAGCTAGGTAGTCGCGGCGGATCGTACGTCCTCATCTGACACCTGCTCTGTCAGCAGATCCTCTCCGTTCAGAAGCCGACTGCTATCGTCGCAGCAGGAACTGCCTCCAGTCAAATCCGGCCACAGCTCGACGCCCTGGTTAGCCCAATCCAAGCTCCCAAAGCCGATTAGGCAACCAAGGGCGAGCCCATCTTCGTCGCCGAAATCGAGTACCGCGACATCACCTCTGAAGGGCTCTTAAGGGCAAGCTCACTTGAAGTTCTTGTCGCGGAAATAGGAGAGCCACTGGGGTGTAGGGGGTCCCCCAGGACGACGTGAGGGCGCATTCTTGGCTAGCTCAGGGTTAACGCAGCACCGCGGACCCCCACCCCGCAGCGTCGCGATCGCGGCTTACGCGATCAGGCGTCGTTCGATCCTGCTTGTCGGCGCTTGGTATTAGAGCATCCGGTCAAAGTAAGACCGGCTTAAAGGTCACTATTGTTTCTTGCAACTTACGGGCACTTGCGAGACGATGCAGCTTGAGGGAGAGCGGCACAGTAGGCAACCCTGATCCGCCAGCCGGACAACGAGATTGCCGAACGCGCGGCTAAAGAAGGGCCGGAGGGTAGGCATGACTAAGCGAATTATCATTGCCTGTGTTCTTGTCGGTATTGGTGTCCTAGGGCCCATATTTTTCGCTCGGCTATGGAGCCAAGTTCCGACTGTTGAGGCGATCGATGAAACCTCTCCGGAAAGCGACGCGACCATAACGCTCAGTGATCCTCTCCTTTACGCGCGAGAGACGCTCATTAACGACCGTCGCCGCGAATACGACTTCTTGACTGATTTGCTGATCGATTCGAGTAAGATTCAATTCTCACCTCAGCTGGCAAGAGATCTTAGTACGCTTTCAACCGCAAGCGTCCAGGTGAGCGCAGCTCTGAACACTCCGACCGCCCCAAGCGGCGAACCAAAGCCGATGCCGAGCCCCGTCACGGCCGATCAAGATCGATCAGCGGCTTCACGGGACAAATTGCAATACTCCCCAAATGAAGAATTCAGAGATAGGCAAGCCTATAGGAATGAACTTCGAGCTGCTCTTGCATCTGTCAACCTTGACGATCTGCATGATTTCGCTGGTAACGCGTTATTCAGACTACAGTTCAAGGCATCCGTATTCCCTGGCAAGCAAAAGAACAAATACGGTGTGACTCGATTAACGCTGGTTGCGCCGACCATTTCTGCAGCGGACTTAGAGACGCTCTACTTAACATGGCTTGGGCATATATCTTCCCGGCTAAATATCTATGATGCGCAAGGCAATCTGGTTGTGGACGGAAGATACCAGAGCACGGGCATAGCGCCGGCTTTTACGGACATTCTGAAAATTACGATTGATTTGCGGGCGACGGACCCAAGGGAGGACATCTGCCTTAGGTACCAAGACCAGCTCAATGCTTCGCTTCCTCAAGTTTGCAGTTATTTGGCATTGGCAGTGGGACCCAGCGACCGATCTTTAATTCGAGATCTCTTTCGCGACCGGAGCGATGTCCAACTTCTCACATTTTTCGAACAATTCACCAGCGATCGGGACTATTTCGAGCAGTCAATTTGCCGCGACCCTCTCAAGCAGGATAAGTTTCGACAGATAATCATGGTTGCCAAGACGGCATTAGAAGCAATGTCGACGCTAGGCGCTGCGTTCAATGGTATAGCCGCCGGCAATTCGTCTTCTGATATGGCGCGTGCCGACAACGTTAGATCAGGCGACTTTCTGGACTTGAGGAGTAAGTATATTCAGCTGGGGCAGCAGGCGGCACGAATGCGCGATCATGTTCGAGGGCTAGAAGCACCGGCCACTTACATCTTGTCCCTGGTTCCGAGGCTTTCTTGCGCACAGGAGATTCAGCAAAAGCTACCGGCTAATCTGAACCTCAATGCAGAGGCCGCTCGGCAGGCGTCCAGTTTAGCACCGAAGTCATTCACTGCCGCTTTAATCAATGGGGCGAAAGCCAAGGGTCAGGCTTACGGCTTAGGCACAGCTCCCTCTGAGTTAGGCCAGCGTCTGACGACCACGGCCCGAGCTTCCGCGTCGTTGGATATTGCGCTCGCCCTTCAAGCAAGCCGAAAGCAAGCTGAAATGAAATCAGCTGCGGACATGGCTCGCAGTGCGGCACAAACAGCGGCAGCTTTGGAACGCATTCCACTTGTGGTCGGCTTCTCCGACAGGCGCATCGATGGCCAGCAACCTAGTCAGGAGCCACAGTTCGGGTGGGTATTTGGGCCACGTATACGAACAATTGGAGCGTCCGGCCTTACGTTCGAGCATGGAGTGGCAGCTTACGATGTTTCCGCCGATGTTTCGGTCCCAAGCTGGTGGCCCCGCCTAGATTTTCAATTAGAGACCGCGTGGGTAAAGAATTGGTACGGCACCGCCGATGTGCTGCCTCCTATTTCGTTTGCGCAGGGAATTGGCACATCGGCCGACGCTGGACATAAGCAAAGAGGATTGATTTCAATACCATTGCCTCTGAATCGTGCTGATCTAGACGGCTTGACTAAATTCCTTACAGGGAGAGCGTTTGGCGCTACGCAGGAGCTGACCAGTATTCGCTTCGTTGAACCATCTGTCATATCGGCTTGCGCTAAGACTGTGACGTTTTTGATTTATGGCGCCAACATTTGGCGCAACACCGAAGTGTACTTTGGAGGCCTGCGTGCAAAGCAGATTACAGTGTTGCCGGATATGGAGGGAATCGCCGCTACATTTGAACTGATGGACCTTTTGGATCAGAAAAACTCTGCTAAAAACCCCCTCGGATACGAAGAGGTCGCCCTCCGAGTTAACACTCGCAATGGAAATGATTGGCGCCCCATACGAGTTATGGGACAGCGAGCCCAAAATGGCGAATGTCAGTCTCCTTATAATGTCACTACTCCTATTGTGCGGGCACGACAGCGCCGCGCTCCGGTGGTGTTCGAACTAAGCCCATCGAGCATTCAAGGGTGCGCTGATCCAGCGTTGATTGTTTTGAGCGGGCAAAATCTTGTTTCCGTGGATACCAAGCAATTGATAACTGAATTCTATCTGGGAGGCCAGAAAGCTGACGCAAAGCTCATTGGAGCCGCTGAAGAAGCTGGTGCACCCGAGGTCGTTGAACTTGTAACGAAGATGCCTCCAGATATGAGACAAGTGGCCGGTAGAACACAATTGATCGCCGCCAATCGGAACGGAATGGTAAGCATGTCTCTCGAAATCGCAGCCTGCTCGACGGCATCGGGGAGCAAAAAAGATGACAAAGAGTAAAGTCTTTGCATCCATCTTTCTTTGTTGGGGCTGGCTCGGCTTTCCGTGCCTCGGTCATTCGGCTGAATGCGACGAAATCCTCGTTGAAAGCGCTCTGCGCAATCCAACTATGGATGCAAGTGGAAGCGCTTTGCAACTGATTACACGGGAGCAGTTCGATCGATTGCGCGCACAACCATCGGCCGTTCTGTCGGGTCCCCTAGCGACGGCGAAGACCTTTGAAGAGTTTTCCGACGCTCGCAGTCAAATGTCTCGAAAACTTACGTTTGTCTTTGGCTTGGCCAGCGCCAGAACGAATTTGCTGACTTCGATCGATCAGGCGACATTTCGGGACTGGAATGCGTGTATGCGCCGACAGGGCAATGGACTGCATGCCTGGTTGTCGGATATAGGCAGCATCGAAGCGTCAGTCTCAATCGTTTGGAATTCGGAAACGCAAAGCAGAACTACGGCTTCTGTACGCAGCATAGGAGATAGCTCGTTTCAAAGAGCTTTCGATCTCGTATCAGGTCAACCAACTTCTTTCCCTGTACCTCGCAGAGATAGGGGAGAATCTGCACTGCTAGTTACCTCGGCGGTAGGCGAAGCAACTATTGTGATCCCCGGGAAGTCCACGCCCTCGGATGCTGCCGAGGCTGTGGCAAGCTTGGAAAGAAAGACCCTTAGAAGTGCCGACTTGGTACTAGAGAGCGCTGGTGGTAATCGTACGAGAACGAACTGTTTCACACCTGAGCCAGGTTGGAAGTTCGACGTCGAGCCGCCACGGATCGTTATTACTTCCAAAACCGACAAATATTCGGGCCAGGGGGCAAGCTTTGCGAGTGTGATAGAGCACACGCCAGACCGCATCTGCTTCCAGGTAACTGCGCGGCCCATCCAGGCAGATTCCTTCGCGCTCATTTCGGCATATGTGGAGGCGACGGAATTTAGATCGACTGGTCCTGCATCTTACCAAGTCTGCATTGGCGATCCTGGAAATGGATGTCCCGCCGGCACCGAGAGAATTGCTTGTGGCGGCTCGCTCGAAACCTGGGCTTCAGACAAATGTAAGTCTGGATTTGTTAAGCGGCAGATTTTCGGCCAATCGGGCGGTCGCTGTGGGTACACTGCATTCCAGATTTCATGTGCTCCCCCGGTCTGCGACGCGTTCATCAGCAAGCAATTATCGGCGCAGTTGGGGCCTGCGATATCTTCGCTTGGATGCACGGCACTCGGAGTAGCCGGCTTCGACAAAGCCGATCATAAGCTGGAGAGTGTCTGTTACAGCTCCGACGGCCCAATGTCGAAGGTCGAAATAGTTGCTACGCTTCAATGTAGGACGAGCGAGGCTGCTCTTGTGCGTGCTGGGATTTCAGATCGTATCACCGCAATTGCGACGGTTAGAGGCTCGGATTGCAACATCCAAGATGTTAGTCTCCGCGCAGCTGGAGAAATTGGAAAATTGGTCAGCGCCTCCTTCGGGCTCGAAGGTCGAGCTAGAATGGCCCTTCAGGCTGAGCTTAACACCATCTGCAAAGCGAGGTAGTTGTAGTGTCGAACAAGCGCCACTACATCGAACCTCTCCCGATATGCCCGACGCGCCGTTGATATGGTGCGACGTTTGAGTGCGAACGGACCGTCGCCGACATGGGGGCGAAGTCACACCAATCTAATAGAGAACGGACCGGAAGATGCTCCCGTCTTGAAGCGCTCATGAAGCGCCGTCAAACGTAAACGCTGGTTTATCTTTTAAGCCCGATCGCAAACGTTTTTTCGTCTGGTTGATCGCATCCGGCGCGCCGGACCCCAACCCTGTGAAGGTTAGGGTCGAAGCAACAAGCGCCTTCAATCAGCTTGCATCAACTGACCATGCCCGCGGACGGGGAGCCGTCGGGGAGCCGCCAAGGCCGGGCCGCGCGGACGCCCGTTCCGCGTTCGTCTACTTTGGTCCATGAACAGAGCAACACTCGCGCGCAATCCGCATGGTAAGCATCCGGTGACGACCGCGTGGCGGTCGATTCAGGCTGCCTGATCGACTCGCTTGTTTGGGGCGCGCCAGTTCCAGGGAAGCAGTTCATCGAGCCGATGGACTGGATGCGCAGCGATCCGCGCCAGGACATCGGCGAGCCAGGCTTGCGGATCCACGTCGTTCATTTTGGCCGTGACGATCAGGCTGTACATCACCGCAGCACGGTCGCCACCGCGATCGGAGCCACAGAACAGCCACGACTTCCGGCCCAGGGCAATGCCGCGCACGGCTCGTTCGGCAGCGTTGTTCGACAAGCAGATGCGGCCGTCGTCGAGGAAGCGGGTGAACGCGCTCCAGCGCTTGAGCATGTAATCCATCGCCTTGGCGACGTCGTTGCGACGTGAGAGCTTGGCGCGTTGCTCACGCATCCAAACTTCCAAATCCGCAACCAGCGGCGCACTGAGGTCCTGGCGGACGGCGCGGCGCCGTTCGGGATTCTGGCCGTTGATACCTCGCTCAATCTCGAACAAGGCGTCGATCCGGCGGACTGCTTCCAGTGCCAAGGGCGAGATCACCGCGGGCTTTTTGCCCTGTACCTTGCGGCGCGCATTCTCTGTCAGATCAGCCATCACGAAGAACGGCCGTCGGGCATGGACCCAGCAAGCGGCTTCCAGGATCGGACCTGCGTTGCGGCCCGGTTCGTAAAGCCTCCCATAGCCGCCATAGGCATCGGCCTGGAAGATTCCGCTGTAGCTGGCCAGATGCGCTTGAGGATGTTCGCCGGCGCGATCGCGTGAGTAATAAAACACTGCCCCTGGCGGCTCGGGCCCGCCGAACGGCTTGTCGTCGCGGACGTAGACCCAGATCCGGCCAGTGCTGGTCTTGCCCTTGGCTAAAACCGGGACCGTGGTGTCGTCGCCGTGCAGTCGCTCGGCGCGCAGCACATGGGCCTCGAGGCGCTGGAACAGCGGCGTCAGCGCCACCGTACCGCCGCCGACCTGATCGGCCAGCGTCGACAGGCTGATCGGCACGCCTTCTTTGGCATAGCGTTCGGCTTGCCGGTTCAGTGGCTGATGTTGACCAAACTTCTCGAACAGCACCATCGCCAGCAGGCTTGGCCCCGCCCAGCCGCGGGCAAGCACATGGAACGGCGCCGGGGCCTGGCTGATCTTCTCACAATCACGGCAAGTAAACTTCTCGCGGACGTGCTGGATCGGGGCCGAACGAGCGCCGCCATGTCATCAGCAACGAACGTGATATGCCGTGGCGTCTTGCTGTCGACGATATAGCGCGCGGCGCTTGCAAGCTCTCGGTGACGATCCGCAGCTTCTCGTCATCCGACCAGCGCCGCCGGCGACCAGTCTCGACCACCTCAAGCCGTTCAAGCTGAGTACTGCCCTTATGGCTGTCCATAAGCACTGTTACGCTCCAATTGGACTAATCCAACAAGGCGGCCCCCGCCGGAGGGAGACTCCGCATGTCGTTGCCACCAAGAGAAAGTCGGTAGGGTAGGGAGCCCGTTCGAATACTCCGTCCTCGCTACGTTGTTTAACGATTGAGCGCCCCGCGCGTTGGTTTGCGACTCGAATCGCGATGTTCTTCATTATTCCGCGAGCACGTTGCCGAACAACTCCCAGCTCGTACCATTGAACCGCATCACTCTCAGCTGACTTATCGGGGAATAGTTGTTCGCGTTATTGTTAAGTCTTATCCCCGGAAGCAACATATCCAATTCGAGGTTGGAGATGGATGTCGCCTGCTTCATCACATTTTCGCGGCTGAGGTCATCGCCGCACTCTTGCAGAACATGAACTAGCGCTTGAGCTGCAAGATAGCCAGACACATTGAAAACGTCGGCTGCGTTGGCCCCCGGCATGTATCTACTCATAAAACCGAGGTACTTCTTCAGGCCAGCATCGCTCGCCCATTGCGGATCCTGAACGTCCTTCATGTACGTGCTGGAGACAATGCCGACCGAATGGTCCACACCGGCAGGCTCCAGCACGGTTTGGATAGATGCTGACGGAAGGGCCAAGATCTGCGTTGGCCTCCAATTGAGTTCGGCCGCCTTTCGGATCGCTTGGGCTGCAAATTTGGGTGTGGTCGCGTTGAAAAAAACGGTCGCCCTCGATGACGCAAGGATGGCCATTTGTGAATCGATAGTGGGGCTCGTCGGCTCGTAAGATGCTCGGGCCACGATCATGCGCCCCGCTTCCGCGCCAAGCCCCGCCTCCAGTCCTTTCACATAGTCCTTTCCAAAGTCGCTGTTCTGATAGAGGACGGCGATTGTCGCGTTCGGATCGCTCTGCTGGATGTACTTTGCGTACAATATAGCCTCAGTCTTAAAAGTCGGCGGCCATTGCATAGTCCACGGAAAGTGTTCCGGATCATTCCACCGGGTGCCTCCCGCGAAGATAAAGATTTGGGGAACTCTCTTGGAATTGAGGTACGTCTGAACGGCTGCTTGGTTGGTGTCCCCTAACGATCCGAACATGAACAACACCTTGTCCGACTCGACGAGCCTTCGGGTCTGCTCTACCGTTTTTGATGGGGTATACGCATCGTCAAGGGATAGCTGCTGAAGCTGACGCCCCCTCACGCCCCCGGTCGCGTTGATCATTTTGAAGTAGGCTGCTTGTACTTTTCCTATAGCGCTCCAGCCAGAGGTCGGACCGCTATATGGCAATGTTTGGCCGAAGACTATTGGCTCGGCGGCAACGTCACCTGATGCAAGGGACAGCAAAAGCACGCCCAGTTTGAGTGCATGGCGCATCGCGGACCTCCGTAGAAAGAACTCTCCTCTCTGGAATGCTCCGGACTCGATTGTCATTTGCAGGCTCGTAACATCGACGGCGCATGGAGAAGTGCGCCCGGCGCAGTTCTCCCTCGTCAAAATCAATTTGACTTGACTGTCCACTTTCGGCTTGTTCAGATCAGCAGGCACTTCGCATTTGCTCTGCGCTAGGCGATCGTTAAGTTCTTAGTTGGCTTTCCTCATTCCGTGCATCCGCGCGGCGGGTCGAGCCTATCTGTGCAACGTGTCCAGCACTTTTCGAGCAGCGGCAAGATCGACGATTTCGTGCTTGGTGTCGAATGCGTCGATGATCGCGCGCAGGCGCGTCTGACCCTCCTCGGGATGGCCTTGTCTTGCGAGAACTGTTGCTAGTTGTGTTGTGGCGCAGAGTTCGAACAGTCGAGCTTCCTGGCGCTGGGAAATGGCAATCGCTTTTTCAAACAGGCGAACAGCTCCGGTCGGATCGTTTCTGCAAGCGGCGATTTGGCCGCGTATCCGGGTGCATTCAGCCAGAAAGCAAGCATCGTCGGTATTGATAGCGATGGCATCGGCCTCAGCCAGCACGTGCGATGCCTCCTCGTGGCGGCCCGCCTGCACCAGAAGATCACAGAGCCAGCATACCTTCTCTTGGACACGGAATACGACCCCCTTACCGCGCAAAACCACCATCCCCTCTCGCGCATCGGCGATGCCGGCGTCCAATTCACCCAATCGCGAGCGCGCCAGGCCGCGCCATGAAAGACCAAGACCTCGCCGGGCCGCGTATCCATGGCGTTCGCTTATCTCGATGATCTTCCCAGCGTCCTGCAATAGCAGGTCGTCCCGGCCGAACAACGCGGACAAGTAGCACTTCACGTTAAGGGCCCAGCCGATATCGAAAGGCTTCTCCATCCGGTCAATAGCTTGAACAAGGTGCTCCGTCGTTTCGACGGCCTCATCAATGAACCCCATAACAAATAGTGACCGTTGAAGTATGTCGTGGATCGCGATGAGTTGATCCCCGCCGCCCAGCAGGATGCGACGGCTGGCGTCAGTACGATCAATCAGACCTCGGGCCTTACGCAAAGCTTCGAGCGCAAAGCGCCATTCGCCCCGGTTGAAATGAGCGGTGCCCTTGTTCAACCAAAGGCCGCTCACATAGGCCGGAGGTAGCAGATCGACGTGTTTTTCCAGTTGCTGATCCGCGATCGTCAGATATTCGCGATTGCGCCCGGTGGCATAAAAATACACACCGGACGAAAGCACCACCTCACACTGCAATTCGACCAATTTGGTATCCGCAGCGGCACGACGTGCATCTTCGAGCGCCTGACCAAGGCGCTCAGCACCAAAGCCTTCCGTTTGCATCAAGGCATTGGCCATCGCCAGGTGGAGATGTGCCATGCGCTCGGCGCCGCCGGACACCTCGTCTAGCTTCTTGCTGCAGTCAATCGCGTTGGCATAGTGCGACACGGCTTCCCGGGCGGCAGCCCTGGCCATGGCGGCCGCTCCCGCCTTTTGCCAGTATTCGAGCGCGCCATCCCAATCGCCGGCTTCCTGAAGATGGTGCGCCAGGAGTTCCGGACTATGCTCGATCGCATCGGCACGAAGCTCGACCAGGGCAACGGCGATCTGGCGGTGCAATTGGGCCCGCTGGTTGCGAAGCAGGGTGTCGATGGCCGCGTCTTGGATCAGTGCGTGTTTGAACTGATAGCTTTCGCATTGGGCATTTCTTTGCGGGTAAATAAGCTCGGCCTCGATCAAGTCGTGCAGTGCCCTTTTGACCGCGGCGGCGTCCCGGTGGCTCACCGCGATCAGAAGGTCGGCATCGAAAACCCGGCCCAAAAGCGCGGCGACCTGAATGATTTGCCGGATCGGCGCCAGACGATCCAACCGGGTGTGAAGCGCGGCCTGCAAGGTCGCAGGTATTTCGATCGCTTCGCCAAAGCCGAAATTACTTCTACTCTCGGCGACCGACTTGGTCAGCTCCTCGATAAAGAGTGGTACACCGTCGGTCTTTACGACCAATTGCGCCATCATGGCTGCCGGCAGATCATCAGGTGCGACGCCACGGATCATCGCTTCGGTCTCGCGGCGGCTGAGCCGCGCCAGTGGCAAGGTCACCATCTGGGGTGAATTCGACCATGGCGCCCGAAATTCCGGTCGGGCGGTCAGCAAAACGAAAACCCGTTGGGACGACATGTCAGTGAGCATCTGACCGACAAGTTCTATGGTTGAGGGGTCAATCCAGTGGGCGTCCTCGAGAACCACGAGCACCGGGCTTTGGCGCTGCATTGCGGAGGTAATCCGGCACAGAGCACGGAACACAGCTCGGCGAAGCTCCTCCGGATCGGCTGGGCCCGTATCCCACCCCGGATCTGCGGGAAGACCCAGCAGCGTGGCGAGCGGTTCGACCACATCGGGACTTTCCAACTCGAGATCGCCGAGAAAATGCCGGAGGCGATTGCGGCGCGCGACGTCATCCTTTTCGCCGGCAAAACCCAGCGCCCGATGCAATTGTTGGATCACCGGCCAAAGCGCGCTGCTCTGATGTTGTGGAGAACAATAAAAGACAATCTCGGCATGCGGCGTTTCGCGAATCTGCATGCGCAGCGTTTGCAGTAAGCGGGACTTGCCGATGCCGGCTTCTCCCTGCAGCAGAACGGCTTGGCCTTCGCCTTCCATCGCATTCTCCCACCGTTTGGTGAGAAAGCCGAGTTCGGTCTCGCGGCCAACGAGTGGCGTCAGAAAGCGTCCACCTCTCGCCTCAAAGCGGTTGGGCGCCGCGCTGGGGCGCAGCACCCGATAGATCGCAATCGGTGCACCGACGCCCTTGAGCATTTGGGGGCCAAGCGGCTCAACCTCGAAGAAGCCCTCCACGAGGCGTTGCGTCGCCTCGCTCATGACCAAGCTGCCCGGCGCTGCCAAGGCTTGCAGACGCGCGGCAATATTTGGCGCTTCGCCAACGATGCCGTCACAGAGGCGCTTCTCGCCAACTCCCAGTTCACCGACAACAACCGGACCGGTGTGGACGCCGCAGCGGGCTTCGAGACCATCCGCCCTAAACTCCGTTAGTCCGGCCATGATGTCGAGGCCCGCCTGGACTGCACTCTGAGCGGAATCCTCGTGGGCCCTTGGATAGCCGAAATAGGCGGTCACGCCATCACCGATGAAAAGGCCGATTTGCCCTTCGTGGCGCTGAACCACCTCTGCGCATACTTTCTGAAATGACAGCAGCAGATTTCGCAGATCTTCCGCGTCTAACGTCTCAGCGAGGTAGGTCGAGCCGACGACGTCGCAAAAAAGCACGGTCAGTTGCCGCCGTTCCGCCTCAGCTGCCGGCGCTGCTGTCGGAGCGATCCGCGGTGCCTCCACGGACTGCATCGCTGCGTCGGAGATGTTGCGCAGTCCCTCAATCGCCTGAAGCAGACGCTTGCGGGCGCCAACTGGCAGACCGGCCGCCGTCAGGTCTGCATCTGTCAGTTCGAGAAGGATGTCGAGTTCGATGTCCTGAGCCAACAGCGCGTCCGCATAGCGGCCCAGTCCTCGCGCCTCAAGCCACTCGCGAAGTTCTGCCATAGCGGCGCTCGCAGAGTTCGACGTACGTCTTGGCTATGTATGTGCGTCAGGATACACGCAAGCACTGCCTCGGTCAGCAACTATAACGAACTCCCGGTCCAGGGCTTGGAGACTTTGGTCCATGCGTGAGACCTCAACGCGGTGTCGGGTATCGGGCAGCTGCGCTGACCAATCTACCCCGCGTCTCCGCGTTTTGTCGCCCAAGTCCGATCTACACACTTATGTTTGCGGCGAGGCGCGCTCACAGCAACGAGGGATGCTGCTCAGACCCATCCCAGTTCCTTCAGAGCAATCCCAGAATGCCAGATCTTCGTCATGTGGCTGATCTTGTCGCCAGAGAATTGCATTACGTAGACATAGTCCGACGTCGTCTTCTTGCCGGTCGGCTCACACGGACCGCCAGGACCGGTGTGAGTACCCGAAAAGACAGCATAGGCAGCGACATTGTTTCGCTCGGCGTCGGTGGCGAAGGATTTCACCTCGTAGCTGCCGTCCGGCATAATCGTCATGAGCCCCTTCATCCAATCCGCGTATTCTGCAAGAGCTTTGATCTCTGCAAGCGGTTCGGCCTGAGCAGCGAAGGTCGCGTTTGGAGCACAGTAAGCCTTGCAGACTTCCCAACCCTTTCCAGTCTCGCAAGCGGCAAAGAACTCGTTGGCAGTTGCCGTGATCGACGCCATGAACTGGTTCTCCTGTGTGCTTTATCGATGTCTGCTTAGCACTCCGGCTATGCTCAGGCCATCACGCTGCTGGTGGCTGTCTGAGACGACTCAATGCTCTTGACAGGTTTTCCGCCCAATGTCCGTTGCGTGTCAATCGCGTCATCTTGGTCGTCGGCCGACCACTTCCGGTATTCTCCCAACTGCACACATCACGCATCGGGATCACCACTTCCGAAAAACGCCCTAGGAGCATTGCCTCCATATTCAGCCGTGTCGCGAGGGGAAACCGGAGCCCACCCCGTCACCAAGTGCGGGGCAGGCTTTTCCAAATTATGCGCTAAAGCGCGTTCGCTCTAATCGACAGCGCGCTTTGGCTCATTGTTTGCGACGCATAACCTTTTCGGAGGACGTGTCCGTTTTCCGGATCATGCGTCAGGCGATAGCGGCATAGAGACCGCTCTCGAATTTGGCGAACAGCTTCAGGACCTGATCATCGGCGAACGGCAGGAGCTGCGTCATGATCGTGCCGGTCACACGCTTGTTCGGATCAATCCAGAAGTAGGTGTTGAACAGCCCGGCCCAGGCGAGGCTACCGGCGCTGCGTCCGGCGGGGCCGGGTTCGGTGTTGATGTCGAACGACAGTCCCCATTTCTGGGTCATGCCGGGGAACAGGTTCGCATCGTTCGAGCTTTCCGGTCGCACTGTCTTCAACGTGACCACATTGAGATCCCCGATATGGTTCTGCCGCATGAGCGCCACGGTCTCGGGCTTCAGTACCTGCGCGCCGTTGAACGTGCCTTCGTGCAACAGCATCTGCAGAAACGCCATGTAGTTCCGCGGCGTGCTGAAGAGCGCACCGCCGCCCATGAAGAATTCGGGCCGCTGGGGCATTTCGAAGGCCATCGGCTTGAGCGAGCCGTCGCGTTGGCGGCTGAACATCGGCGCAACACGGGCCTTTTGCGAGGAACTGATCAGAAAGCCGGTATCCGTCATGCCGAGCGGCGCAAAGATCTTCTCCTTGAAATAGACCTCCAATGACTGGCCACTCACGGCCTCAACCGCCTTGCCGACCCAGTCAATATTGATGCCGTATTCCCAGCGATCGCCGGGATCAAATACCAGAGGTGCGTTGAAGGCGGCATTCTTGCATTGGCCGATGAAAGGAGTTCCCGTGACCTTCTCAAACTGCATCATCGGCTCACTCCAGATACTGTAGGTGAAACCTGCAGTGTGAGTGAGGAGGTGCCGCAGCGTAATCGATCGCTTGGCGGGGCGAAGCTTCGGTGCGCCGCTGGCGTCGAATCCTTCAAGCACCTTGGGTTGCTCAAGTTGCGGAAGCAGCGTGCCCATCGGCTGATCGAGCTCCAACTTGCCCTGCTCGACCAGTTGCATGCAGGCCGCGCCCGTGATCGCCTTCGTCATCGAAGCGATCCAGAACACGCTGTCCGCGGTTATGGAGGGTCCAAACGCGCCCTCGTAGACGATGCCCTTGTCGTTTGCCGCGATGGCGACGAGGCCCGGCACGGTCCTCGCGTTGACGGCCTGCCGCAGCGCCTGATCGATATCCCCAAGCGCGGGGCTCAGGGCCGGTTCAGAAGCGGCGGCGGCCTCCGCACGTCCAACAGTGATTTTTGCCATCGATGATGCCGCCGCCAGTGACGTCATGGCTTTCAGAATGGTTCGACGGTCTGGATTGCTGTGTCGCATTATGTCCTCCTTTGCCGCTATTGCTTTTGATTGGCTATTAGAGGTGGTGTGGTTGGCGACCTCAGCGCGAGACTAGGATTCGGCACAATGGTCCGCAACCAGAATTCGCTTGCCGCCAGCGATGCCGACTGAGCCAACCTGGCGCCGCGGCGCCGAAGAAGGGAGCATCCTCCGATTTCGACTCTTGCCAACAATGTACGGCGACCGTGCGCGCGCTCACGGCGAAACAGGAGGGCACAGGGAATGTCAGCCGCTTTGCCCTATCCATCGCCCCGCACGCAGAATGAAGAACATACGAGCTTCGGTCGGAACGGGTACGCCACTTGCACCGGCATTCCCTACGCGATGCTTTCACTGACGTCGGCTTTGGGGTCAAAAGGCGCCGATTGGAAGATCGTTCGGCCGCTTCCGGTTTATCCCGTTAAGCCGCAATCAAAGAGCCTGACCGGACTTCGCTTTCGGGCCAATACCGGCCATTGTCGCCGTGAACGTGTCTCCGGCCGTAACCTCGCGGCATTTCGCGGGATGGGTCGAAGTCGCATGTGCGGTATTTGGGTCGTAAGGACAGCCCAATGACGAGACAGATGAGGTGTCATCGAGAAAAGATCGGGATATAGTGCTGGTTGCCTTAAGGCCACGCCGAAAGAATAGGTGGCCGGGATGCAGTCGATTGCGCACTGGCTTCATGCACTCGGTTTCGAGCAATACGCGCAGCGCTTTGCTGAGAATGAAATTGATGTCTCGGTACTCCCCCATCTGACTGACCAGGACCTCAAGGACATCGGTATTCCGCTCGGGCACCGGCGGAAAATCCTTGCAGCCATCAGAGGGCCCGCTTCCGCGGCGCAGGCCGCATTCGAACCCGCTGCTGCTTCCGTGCCGTCGAAAACGAGCGACGCTGCGGAACGCCGCCAGCTGACGGTCATGTTCGTCGACCTCGTCGGCTCCACCGCCTTGTCCGGGCGGCTTGACCCTGAGGAGCTGCGCGACATCATTGGCGCCTATCACCGCCGGTGCGCCGAGGTGATCACCAACTCGGGTGGCTTTGTTGCAAAATATCTCGGTGACGGGGTGCTGGCCTATTTCGGTTACCCGAAGGCGCACGAGGAGGATGCCGAACAGGCTGTTCGCACCGGCCTTGCTCTGATCGAGGCCGTGACCAGGCTCAATGCTGGTGGGTCGTCCTCGCTGCAGGTGCGTGTCGGTATCGCCACCGGCCTTGTCGTCGTTGGCGATCTGCTCGGTGAAGGCGCGGCCCAAGAACAAGCGGTCATTGGTGAGACCCCCAATCTCGCCGCCCGGCTCCAGGGGCTTGCAGAGCCGAACACGGTTGTCATTGCGGACAATACGCGCCGCCTGCTGGGCGGCCTGTTCGACTATCGCGATCTCGGCCCATTGGCGATCGCGGGCATGGACCATCCGGTGCAGGTCTGGCGGGTCGTGGGCGCAAGCCTGGTCGGCAGTCGATTCGAGGCGCTGCGCGCCACCAGCACGCCGCTGGTCGGTCGCGAGGAAGAGATCGCATTGTTGACGCGGCGCTGGGAGCGAGCCAAGGCCGGCGACGGTTCGGTCGTCCTGATAGCCGGCGAGCCGGGCATCGGCAAGTCGCGCATCGCACAAACCCTACTGGAGCAGCTGGGCAACGAGCCGCACACGCGGTTGCGTTATTTCTGCTCGCCACATCATCAGCACAGTGCGCTTTATCCCAGCATCACTCAGCTCGAGCAGGCGGCCGGATTTCGACGCGAGGACACGGCCGAGACCCGTTTGGACAAGCTTGTGGCCGTGCTGGCTTTGGCCAACCAAGAGCTGAGCGAAGCTGTCCCTTTATTGGCGGACTTGCTGTCGATACCGACCGGGGACCGATACCCGCCGCTCAATCTCACGCCGCAGAAGCGCAAGGAGAAAACACTTCAGATGCAGGTGGCGCAGGTCGAGGGGCTTACGGCACAGCAGCCGCTGCTGATGCTATGGGAAGACATCCACTGGAGCGATCCCACCACGCTGGAGTCGCTGGATCTGCTGATCGATCGGGCCGCGACGCTGCGGCTCCTGATGGTTCTGACCTTTCGACCGGAGTTCACGCCGCCCTGGGTCGGCCGTCCGCACGTGACATTGCTCAGTCTCAATCGCCTGCCCCCTCGGCACCGCGCCGAGATGATCGTTCACGTAGCCGGGGGAAAGACATTGCCCACGGCGATTGCTGATCAGATTATCGATCGCACGGATGGCGTGCCATTGTTCATCGAGGAGCTGACGAAGTCTGTAATCGAAAGCGGATGCATCACCGGAGCGGGAGAGCATCTCGCGATCCCGAGCACACTCCAAGCCTCGCTTCTCGCTCGACTCGACCGCTTGGCGCCTACGCGAGAAGTGGCTCAGATCGCGGCGACGCTGGGGCGCCAGTTTTCCCACGAGCTGATTAATGCGGTCGCCGACGTGCCGTCAGCCAGGCTGGAGAACGCGTTGGAGCAATTGACCCGTGCCGAACTCGTGTTCCGGCGCGGCACGCCGCCCGACGCGACATACACGTTCAAACACGCGCTGGTGCAAGACGCCGCCTATAGCACCTTGCTGCGCAGCCGACGCCAGCAACTGCACGGCCGTATTGCAGCGACGCTTGAACGCAAGTTTCCGGAGATTGCAGCGGCACAGCCCGAGCTTGTGGCGCAGCATTGCACTTGTGCCGGCATGGTTGAAAAGGCAGTTGAGTATTGGGACAAAGCAGGACGCATGGCCGTCCAGCGTTCGACCATGGCCGAGGCCGCCGCGCACTTTGGCAAGGCACTCGAGTTGCTTGGCAGCCTGCCGAAGAGTCCGGAGGAATGCTCCAATGAACGTTCGCTGCAGCTCGCCCTCGCCGGGGCTCTTACCGCGGCCAAAGGGTGGGCGTCGCCCGAGGCCGGTGAAGCCTATGCCCGCGCCCGCGAGCTGTGCCGTGACGCACCGGATGGAGCGCAGGTGGCGACAGCCTGGGCCGGCGCTCTCTCGTACCTGCACAACAGCGCAGACATCCGTGGCAGTCACGAGTTGGCAAACGAACTGCTTCAGCTTTCTGAGCGCCGAAATGACAGCGAGACCAAGCTGATTGCGCACCGTAATGTGGGTATCAGCCTTCTGTTTCGGGCCGAGTTCAGCCGCGCACTTGCCCACCTGCGACGGTCCATCGACTTCTATGACCAGGCCAGGCATCGACCTCCGAAGCTGACGCCGCACGACGTCCGCGTCACCTGCGAGAGCTTCGTTGCCTGGGTACATCTGCTGCTCGGACAATCGGATCAGGCGCTGGAGCAGAGCCGAAGCGCGCTGGCTTGGGCACGCGAGCTGTCACATCCCTACACATTGGCATTTGCGCTGCACGTCAACTGTGTTTTCCACCAACTTCGCTGCGACGGGGCTATTCTCCAACAACGAGCCGACGAACTAGTGGAAATCGCGACCGAGCATGGCTTTCCGCACTTCGTGGGAACGGGAGCCTGCTTCCGGGCATGGGCCATGCTCGAGATGGGAGGATCAATCAAGGAGACCATCAGCAGGATGCAGTGGGGACTGGCGGCGAAGCGGGCGACGGGTGCGGAGATCAAGGTGCCTTACTATCTTGGCCTTCTGGCCGAAGCACACCGGCGAGCAAACCGGATCGCGGACGGGATGAGCCTGTTAAATGAAGCTCTTGAGCTGGTGGAGCGGACCGACGAGCGATGGTACGAGGCAGAGCTGTATCGGCTCATGGGCGAAACATCAATCATCGGCTCAGATCGAAACGATGCCGAACGCTGGCTTCGCGGCGCCCTTCAAACAGCGCGCAAACAGGGTGCGAAGCATTGGGAATTGCGTGCCGCTGCCAGCATGGCGCGCCTTTGGCGCGATCAAGCCAAGCGCATCGACGCCCGCGCGCTGCTGGCACCGATCTACGCATCCTTCACCGAAGGCTTCGATACACGCGACCTCAAGGAAGTCGCTGCGCTCCTTACCGAATTGACCTAGAAAGGTCTCTCAGTGAGGTCTGCGACTTCTGCTTCGGGTCAAAAAAGCGGGCGCCGGCGAGCGAATGTTCTTCCGCCTTACCCTGAAGAAGCTGACATCCTGGCGGACCACCCTCGGAGCTTAACCGCAACCACAAGCATTCTTAATCCCCCATCAAAGCACGTTGGCCGGTCGCGGCGTGGTGTGCCGAAGCCGAACTTGGACATGACCGAAGGTGGAGCTAGGCTCCATAAATGAAGCGGCAGGCGGCATGAGCCGCTCAATGTGGAGGAGCCAGTTATCAGTTACCCCTTCGCATCGCCGCTTGGATGCTGTGGTATTCTAGATCGCCTCGGTTCCATCGGCTTAAGAGTTGCTGGATTTGGCTGGATGCGTCCCAGACGCAGTTGTGGCCAAAGCCCGCGATGAACTATCATCCAAGCTGTCGGATCAAAGTTGAGGTCTCCTCTATAGGCCCAGTGTTCGCGCAGTTGCCGAAGGCCGCCGCTCGACAAATCCGGTTCTCGGCTGGACTGGCCAATCACGCCTATTCGATACAAGTCCTCCAGGATCCGTTCAGCAGTCTTACCTTTCATCAGCTTCTTGATATTGGGATCCGCCTCCTTGGTTTTGGCTTGACGGGTGAAGTCTGCTGCCTTGAACCAAGGTTGGAAACTCAACAATATTCGCTTCACCGAATCGATTTCGACCTTCGCATATTTGACGTTCAGTTCCTCTACGCGCTCATTCCAAGCGTCTTCGCTGAATTTTTCCAACACACGGTTTATGACTGCCTCGCCGAACCGGAGTTCACCCTCAGAGGCCTCCGCCGCTTTACCAAGTAAGAGGACAACGTCGCGCGGATTGCACCATGTCAGTTCAACCATCAGCACTTGCGGCGCCATGTTGAATATGCCGCGCTGGAAGTACTGCTCGAAAACATCGGGCGATGGTTTGCGCTTGAGAAGACTTTCAGACGCCTGAATTTTTCGCTCAATAAGCCGCGTTATTGGCCATGTCTCACTCGCCGTCTGACCAAACCAGCGCAACTCCGCGCCCTTGTCCGACAACACCTTGTTTATCTCTAGAGTGGGAACGTTGAGCGCGTGCAGCACTTCTGATCGAGCCGCGGCAAGAATAAAGATGTTGATCCTCTGATCGGTGAAAAACCCATTCACTCGATCAATCGCCAAGATGAGATCGCGTATTAGTATCGCATCACGTCGATGTTGGCTCCGCGATCCGAATGAAAGATTTAGTTCATCAAAGAAAATATAGGCTCCTTGAGTGCCTTCATAAAATAGCTTTGCGAGCAAGTTGAAGCATTGCTCGACGATTTGGTCTGTCGTGAACTCTTTGTCCATATCGGCCGCTTTGCCTTGGACTTTGGCATCGAAGTGACGCGATTTGAGGCTGTAGCGTCCTCGCTTCGCCATGCCAGCCAACCAGTTCAGAAGCCCCTTCGTTTCGCCTTCATGGAAGCGCTTTACCAGATCGCAGAATGTATCTATTTCCTTGTTGCGAGTGAAAGCCGTTTGGTTTTCGTCAATGAAGTTTGCGATTTGCTTGAAGATGAAGAGAAGCCAAACATTGACGGCGCTTTGACCCACGTCTTCGTCGGCCTCGGTGCCCTGTTCATACGCCGTGATCCCTGCATCTTGGACGAGTTTGGTTCGCTGTTGATCAGAAATCTGCGTGGCGAACGAAATGAACTTGGTTAAGCAATGCTCCTCATCGAGGGTCATACTTAGATAGCGCAGGAACGCCGTCTTTCCTGAACCTTTCATTCCGTACACAAAGTAACGAACGCCTTTCTTGAAGTCGTCAATCCTGATCCCACTTGGTTCCAGGAAAGACTGTCGAAAATGCTCTATCGCGATAGGATCACGCGTGGTCACCTCGTTTCGAGCGTCGATCTGGCCGAAGCGCAATTGCGACAGCCGAACAGGCGGTTTATTCATAACGAAACTCCTAAGTGACTTCTAAAGCGCGACCAGTGATTCTCGATCTTATGAGAACGCCTAACAGCGGCGAGCAGCATTTCGAGCAGTCCACACAAAACGACAACCTACACCCACCCTACTCTATTTTGAGTAGCGTCAATGATCGAAGTTGCGCTCCACAGCCGGGTGGATAGCTAGATGCTAAGGCCATCCGTGCAGCCGCGATAGCGGGTCGGGCAAGAAGGAACCAGTCGGCCGATTCGTGCCTTAACCGACATAGGAGGATCACATGGCTGCAAGACATACATCATTGAAGCGTCCCGGCTCGCCCATCGGCAAAAAGGGACCGCGCAAAACAAACCCGAAGTATAAACGCCGCTCGCGTCAGCCGTGGAGCGACAAAGAGGTCAAGCAACTGCGTTCGCTTGCGAAGGCCAACACGCCCACTGGCGTGATCAGCCTTAAGATGGAGCGTCCGCCTGCGTCGATAGCCAGCAAAGCGCAGCGTGAAGGCATCTCCCTGAAACCGACCAATCGCTCGCCGTACAATAGGCGCAAGACCGCCAAGGGAGGTCGGCGCTAATGGAGCGTTGATGGGGCTTTGAGGACTTGGCTTATGTCAGGCTCCTCAAGCCCGTCAACACTGACGCATTCGCATGGCATTCCTGCTCCGCACTGACACCCGACATCCTCGCTCCAAGCCCGCTTGGGATGATTCTCGCATACCCAGCCCACGCCAAAGCAGACGGGACAATCAGAGTTTATGATTCCGAGAAAGCCCTTTGAACGAACTGGCACGTAATAAGCCCTCCGACGTGATGTCGCGGTACTCAACGTCCGCAAAGAATTTCGGTTCAACCCATGTCGCTTTCGGCTTCCTGATGGGCCGCGTCAGCTTTGATTTCGGGCTAACCACGGTGTCCAATTGCTTCCTGATCTTGCTGGAGACAGTGCGAGACCAGCCGGTCCCGACCTTGCCCACGTAGACGAGGTCTTTGCCTTGCTGCTTGCCCAGATACAACGCGGCCACGCCGCTTGGGTCTTTGATAAAGCCGACGACCGGAAACTTGCCCTTGTGAACAGCCTTGATCTTCAGCCAGTTCTCATTTCGCTCAGAACGGTACGGAGCGTCAGCCCGCTTAGAGATGATGCCTTCCCAGTTCAGCTTGGCGGCATGTTCAAACATCTGCTGGCCGTTGCCGACGAGATGTTCAGAGTACAGGACGGGCAGTTCAATGCCGTTCTCACCGAGCAAGTCCAACAGCGCCTGCTTGCGTTCGATCTGTGGGAAATTGCGGAGGTCACCGTCACGCCATAAGAGGTCGAAGGCGTAATAGACCAGCCGGTCCTGCCTCCCGGCAGCAAGTTCAGCCTGCAACTCTGAGAAGCTGGTGCGTCCTTCGTGGACAACAACCACCTCACCATCGATGATCGCATCACCGGGAATGTCGAGAGCGCCAGCGATGGTCGAGAACCGCTTCGTCCAATCTAGTCCATTACGGGTGTAGACTTTGTTCTTGCCGCCGATGGTGTGAACCTGGATGCGATAGCCGTCGTACTTGATCTCATGTAGCCACTGCTCGCCCCTTGGTGCCTTAGACTTCAACGTGGCGAGTTGTGGCTTGATGAAGCCCGGCATGGAAATACGCTTCGACACAACGCAAACTCACAAATGAAAATGCCCGCCGCGCTTGGAGGGCCACGGCGAGCATTCTTACCGACTTCGCAGGAAACTCGAACAATCTAGGGGACGTAATCCTTCCTGTCCACCACCGCACTGAACCAAATCCTACCACCCGAATTACGTGGTAAAACGGAGGTGCGGATGTCGAATTTCGTGGTTCTCTTAGTGGAGGACGATATGTTCCAGCGTGAGGTGCTGGCCGACATACTGAAGGACGAGGGATTTGAGGTGATCGAATGCACCACCGGCGAGGCTGGTGAGTTGATCGTCGCGTCAACTGGAACCGAATTGCAGGCGCTCATTACTGACCACAACCTGCCGGGCAAGATGTCAGGAGCCGAACTCGCCCACTATGCCCGCCGCCGACACCCGCACATGAACATTGTCATCATGTCCGGCACAACCGTGAAGCCTATGCCGGTCGGTACGGCGTTCTTGCAAAAGCCTTTTCCTCCCGAACGGCTGCTAGATATGGTTCGTGAGTAACAAAAAGCGTGGGCGCCTCGCTCCATACCCCACACCTTCAGTACCATACCATGAGGTCAGGAACGCCTTTCCTCTAGGAGGCAATGGACAGCGCCTGCTCCGCTCTGAACCGCTGATAGGCAATAATCGCTTTGTTGGCTAAGAGGAGTTGTCGTCTTTCGCCCTGCCGCATCATGGCTTCAATGGTATTGAGCAGGTACTGTGCGGTCCTATCGGGATTGCCCAGTTCACCCGTTGCTTCCAGATAATCCCAAGCGATCTGGAAGGAGTTCGCGAAGATGGATTGCGTCGTCTCGCTCATGACGAACGAACGTTGTCAGGTGTGCCCTGTTCCTCCCTTGCAGCCTTCCTCAAGTGGTGAAGCTGAAGTCCGTGGACAGGGCCTGCGACCCGAACCCATAAAGGAAAGACCCGCCGCATCGGGCAGGATGCGACGGGCCTGGAGAGATTGCTAGATCATTGTCCTCTTACTAGGGACGTATTGAAAACCTGATGACAGCCCGATCCGTTCCCACCGGGTAGCAGATTTTAGGAAGCGTCCTTGTTCCGTGTGCCGCCGATGCTGTAGGGCTTGTTCAGGAAGTAATCGCGGTTGCCCAGCGCCTTCTCGGCGTACTGGTCGATTGCCACCGTGATGGCTTGGACATGCTGATAACAATAGCCTTCCCGTGTTGCTAGTTGGCGGATTTGAGCGAGCGCCTTGATGAAGGGCGGCGGGTCGGGATCGTCTTGGAAGTGCTTCACCACTTCCGCCCTCCCAACACTCGGCCTTTTGGCTTGGGCAGTTCGGCCTTCAGCCGGTCTCGTTCGATGCAGAGGATGTCGATCTTGTCCAGCATTCGCTGCAATAAGGCATCAGCCGACGCGGTCGAGATGCCCGCTCGTTGGAGCAGTAGGATTTCCCTTCGCTGCCGCCCAACCTGTAGGCGCATGAATGCTATTTCGGATCGGATGTGATCGAGGGCCATGGCGAGTTTTCACGGTGACAAGCCATGAGAACAAAATGAGAACTTGGTGTCAAGGTGATGGCCGGTCTGAAAATTCGGCGAACTTTTGAGACGGGAGTATCGATGCAGGCCACGCGATTTCCCCCCAGTGGGGGCGGTGTCGTCGGCTCAACGCACTAGGCTGACTGATAAGTCGCTACGTCCGGCGCGTTCGGGCTGGTGTCACTGGTTGACACGGTCCCGGTCGCAATCCTCTCATTGAGTTCAGCGGCCTTATCGAGGAGCGCGGCGGCGACGTTCGGATCGGATGTCGATCTTGCGAACTTGAGCAGCGCAGAGGCTGCTTCGATCAGAAAACTGCTACTCACAACCGGTGTCCTGCCGTCTCCTCCAGCCGGAATGGATACGCCTTGAAGGCGGCATTGTTCCTCGCCGAGAGTACAAAGTGAACTCAAGGTCACCCGGGCAGGGGCGATCACCTGCTCATAAAGGTACACTTCAAAGGGCAATTGCGAGGGCCGAGATCGATGTCTGCGACTTACTCGGGCGGAAGCGGATTGCTAACGGATATGAGGCTTACTGCTAGGACTTCCTTGCAAATGCCGTAAAACGGCGTAACTTTTTGCACGGTGACTACCAGCTAAGTGTTGGCGCGCCCGAAAGGATTCGAACCTCTGACCCCCAGATTCGTAGTCTGGTGCTCTATCCAGCTGAGCTACGGGCGCGTTTTCGCTTTGGCATTTGGGCTTCAGGGGCCCGGATGCGTCCGAAGGTCCGGACGGTCGCGAAAGAGCGCTCTAGCTACCCGCTCCGGCTTCGCTTTGCAAGGTCCGGTACGCGCGATCTGCACTGGCCGCTAATCGGCCGCGCCGTCCCACGCAGGCGCTGGCATCAATCCAGAATTCCTATGAGATTACAATGGATTCTGGGTCCATCGCTGCGCGATGCCCCGGAATGACGGACAAAACCCCTACGCCCGCGCCCGCTCGTTGCGGACGCTCTGCAGTTCCACCGGGCGGTCGGGGATCGAGATCCGGAAGGTGGCGCCGATGGTGCCCTCGACCAGATGGATGTCGCCGTCATGGGCGCGCACGAGTTCGGCGGCGATCGCGAGCCCCAGCCCGCTGCCGCCGGGGCGGCCGGAGGTCTGGAACGCCTCGAACAGATGCTCGCGCGTCTTCGCCGGCACGCCGGGGCCGGTGTCGGACACTTCGATGATGGCAACCGAGCCCTCGCGGCGTCCGGTGATGCGGATCTGCAAGGGCGAGCCGTCCCCCTTCGGGCGGCTGTCCAGTGCCTGAACCGCATTGCGAACCAGGTTGAGCAGCACGCGGAAGAGCTGGTCAGGATCGGCATCGATCGAGAGCCCGCGTTCGATCGCGCTGATCCAGGTGATCGAGGCGTCGGCGGCTATCCCCGCGGATTCGCGCACCTCAGTGACGACAGGCTCGACCTGAATCATACGGCGATCGGGCGCGGCTTCCTGGGCGCGGCCATATGAGAGCGTCGACTGGCAAAAATCGATGGCGCGCTCCAGCGAGCGCATCAGCTTCGGCGCAAACCGCTGCACCCTGGGATCCGGCACGCTGGCAAGCTGGTCCGACAGCAATTGCGAGGACGCCAGCAGGTTGCGCAGGTCGTGGTTGATCTTCGACACGGCAAGGCCGAGCGCGGCGAGCCGGCTCTTCTGCGACAGCATCGAGACGAGGTCGCGCTGCATGTCAGACAATTCGCGCTCGGCGACGCCGATCTCATCGCCGCGCTGGCTCGGCACGATGATGCGCGCCGCGCTTTCCGGGTTTTCGTGGAAGCCGACGAGATTGGCGGTCAGCCGCCGCATCGGACGGACGAACAGGTAATGCAGCGCGAGGTAGACCAGCCCGGCGGCCAGCATCGCAATTCCGAGCGAGACCAGGAGCAGGTTGCGGGAGAAGCGATACATTGCCTGCCTCAGCGGCAACTCGTCGATCACAACCTCGATGAACTGTGCGCCCCCGGGCGCCGGCCCAACCACGCGGATCGACTGGTTACCGCGCTCCAGCATGGTCTCGAACGATTCGACGATTGCCGACCATACCGTCAGCGTCCGCAGGTCGATATCGCGATCGATTGCCGCCGGAAGATCGGCGCTGGCGAGCAGCCGGCGTTGCTGCCCCATCTTGATCGCGACCGCCCGCGCACCGACGCTGGTCAGAATCTGTCGCGCCAGCGAATCCGGGACCATGCCGAGCGGCGCCGCGTCCAGCACTAGGGCAGCAGTGTTGGCCGCCGCGAGGCGGTCGTTCAGCCGGTTGGTCCAGAAATTCGCAATCGAGGGTATGTAGATCAAAAGGAGGGCGATCATCACGAGCGGAATGGTCAGCAGCAAAAGCTTGCCGGACAAACCGAGCCGACGCGGAGCAGAGGGCCGCGGCGCTTGAGGAGTCGGCTGGTCGGTCGCTGACACGAATATCCGCCTTGATATCTCTGCTTTTCGGAGCCCGCCGAACTCAGGCCGCACGGCCCATATAGGTTCGCGTTCCCGTGATTCCGAGCATGCGGTTGGGCTGCCAACCGGTCAAATTACCGATCGCTAATGTGCCTTGGTTCCAATGGGCCGGTCACGCCACGCCTCGCCCCTAAAAACCCCGCGAAAACTGATATATTCACCCCGATTGCGACGTTTCAAAGAACAGGCGCTGCGGCAACCCCTGACATTGACGAAAACAGGTCGCTCCCTTATAAGCCGCGCCAATTGTCCGCGATGGCCCGGTTTCGCCCGGGGGCGGCTCATTTGGGGCCGTTAACGGCCCCTTTTCGGGCCGGCCCGCATCATCGGACGCATATCTCAATCCAACAGGCAAATTGCCCGGTCAGCGGAGAACTACCCGTGAAGCGGACTTATCAACCCAGCAAACTGGTGCGCAAGCGCCGTCACGGCTTCCGCGCCCGTCTCGCCACCGCCGGCGGCCGCAAGGTTCTCGCTGCCCGCCGTGCGCGCGGCCGCAAGCGTCTGAGCGCCTGAGCCGGGAATCTTCCGGAGATTTCATTCATGGATCGGCTGAGGCAGCGGGCGGATTTTCTCGCCGTTGCCAATGGCACGCGGGCCAACAGCGCTGCCTTTGTCGTGCAGAGCCGAGCCCGCGACGATGACGGCCCGATCCGGATCGGTTTCACCGTTACCAAGAAGAACGGTACCGCCACCGAGCGCAATCGCATCCGGCGCCGGCTTCGCGAGTTGGTGAAGCGGCTGGACGTCATTTCCCTGCGACCGCACCATGATTATGTGCTGGTAGGCCGCAGGGCCGCGCTCACCCGCGACTTCGCAACCATGCTCGACGATCTCCGCTCGGCGCTGCATCGCCTCGATCGGCAGCCGAAGCCACAAGGTGGCAGCAAGGCATTTTCGAGCGAAGTGGATACCGGTTCGCGTGAAGCGAACGCGTCCAAACGAAATATGAGGGCCTCGGGTCCGGCGTCAGTCGGAACCGGAAGGGCCCGCAGTCCGAATTGAATGGCGAGACCCCGAAACGATGACCGATAATCGCAACACCATCCTCGCCGTCATTCTGTCCGGCCTGGTGCTGATCGCCTGGCAGTATTTCTACAACGTGCCGCAGATGGAGCGCCAGCGCGCGCAGAGCCAACAGCAGGCTGAGCTTCAAAAATCGGCGCCCGGATCGACCACACCCCAGCCGGGCGCGACGCCCTCCCCCGGCGCGCCCGCCGGTCAACCGGCCCAGCCGGTCGTCAGCCGTAGCACCGCCATTGCCGCAACGCCGCGCATCAAGATCGAGACGCCGCGGCTTTCCGGCAGCATCGCCCTGAAGGGCGCGCGCATCGATGACCTGTCGCTGGAGAAGTTCCGCGACACCGTCGATCCGAAATCCCCCGCGATCGTGCTGTTCTCGCCCTCAGGCACGGCGCATCCCTATTACGCGGAGTTCGGCTGGGTCGCCGCCTCCGGCTCGACGGCGCGACTTCCCGGCCGCGACACGGAGTGGCAGCAGGAAGGCTCCGGCAACCTGACGCCGGAGAAGCCGGTGACGCTGAAATGGGACAATGGCGAAGGCCTCACCTTCCGCCGCACCATTGCGATCGATGACCGCTATCTCTTCACCGTCAAAGACGATGTCACCAACGTCGGCAGCGCGCCGGTCACGCTCTATCCATACGCCCTCATCTCTCGCCACGGCACGCCGGAAGTGTCTGGCTACTACATCCTGCATGAAGGCCTGATCGGCTATCTCGGTGACAAGGGCCTGCAGGAGCACGGCTACAAGGCGGTCGCCGAGGCGCCCGTTCTGGGCAACGGCGCGCGGGGCTTCGAGTTCAACGTGACGAACGGCTGGCTCGGCATCACCGACAAATATTGGGCCGCCGCGCTGCTGCCCGACACCTCGGCGCGCCTCAAGGCCCGCTTCCTTGCCGAAGAACCAGGCCCCAAGGTCCGCTACCAGGCCGACTACCTGCAGGATCCGCTGACCATTGCGATCGGCGGCACCGGCAGCGCCAATGCGCGGCTGTTTGCGGGCGCCAAGGAAGCCGGCGTGGTCGGCATCAACTTTCCGTTCGGCCATGGCGGTTACAACAAGCAGCTCGGGCTGAACCATTTCGACCTGTTGATCGACTGGGGCTGGTTCTACTTCATCACCAAGCCGATGTTCCTGGCGCTCGACTATTTCTTCCACGTGTTCGGCAATTTCGGCGTCTCCATTCTGCTGGTGACCTTGCTGATCAAGCTTTTGTTCTTCCCGCTGGCCAACAAGTCCTACGAGTCGATGGCGAAGATGAAGTCGGTGCAGCCGCAATTGCAGGCGCTGAAGGACAAGTATCCCGACGACCGCCAGAAGCAGCAGCAGGAGATGATGGAGATCTACCGCAAGGAGAAGATCAACCCGATCGCGGGCTGTCTTCCCATCGCCCTGCAGATCCCGGTGTTCTTCTCGCTTTACAAGGTGCTGTTCGTCACGATCGAAATGCGCCATGCGCCGTTCTACGGCTGGATCAAGGACCTCTCGGCGCACGATCCGACCAATTTGTTCAATCTGTTCGGCTTGCTGCCTTTCGATCCGACGCACATACCGGTGATCGGATATTACCTCGCGCTCGGTGTCTGGCCGATCATCATGGGTATCACGATGTGGATCCAGATGAAGCTTAACCCGACGCCACCGGATCCGACCCAGAAGATGATCTTCGACTGGATGCCGCTGATCTTCACCTTCATGCTGGCAGGCTTCCCGGCAGGTCTCGTGATCTACTGGGCCTGGAACAACCTGCTCTCGGTGATCCAGCAGAGCTACATCATGCGCAAGAACGGCGTGAAGGTGGAGCTGTTCGACAACATCAAGGCGACGTTCACGCCGAAGAAGGCCGTCGAGAAGACGTAACGGGATGCCTCCTCCTCGTCATTGCGAGGAGCGAAGCGACGAAGCAATCCATGCTTCCGCCTGCTGAACTATGGATTGCTCCGCTTCGCTCGCAATCTAGAGCAATGACGGATGGAAAGAACCTTCGGATGACCGCCGAGACTGATGCGAAGCTGATCGAGGAGGGACGAAAGCTCTTCGCCGGCGAATGGAAGTTCGTCTGGGCCTCGCCCTCGATCGAGACGCTGCCGCCGATGGCGGGCATGGAAGTGGCGTTTGCCGGCCGCTCCAATGTCGGCAAATCCAGCCTGATCAACGCGCTCACCGGCCGCAACGCGCTGGCGCGCACCTCGCATACGCCGGGCCGCACCCAGGAGCTGATCTTCTTCGAAGGTCCCGAGAAGGCCGGGCTGCGGCTGGTCGACATGCCCGGCTATGGCTACGCCTCGGCGCCGAAGGCCAAGGTCGCTTCCTGGACCAAGCTGATCCACCAATTCCTGATGGGACGCGCCACGCTGGCGCGGGTCTATGTGCTGATCGATGCGCGCCACGGCATCAAGGACGTCGACCAGGACGTCTTGAAGACGCTGGACAAGTCCGCCGTCAGCTACCAGGTGGTGCTGACGAAAGCGGATCAGGTGAAGGCGGCTGAGTTGCAGCAGAGCATTGCCGAAACCACCGCGGCGCTTGGCAAGCATCCGGCGGCGTTTCCGGACGTTTTGGTGACATCGTCGCGCTCCGGCGCGGGCATGCCTGAATTGCGCGCCGCGATGGTGCGGCTGTTGAAGGAGCGCGGCTGATGAGCCGCGCCAGCCGCATCCTGATCATTCTCGCCGCGATCATGGGCGCAGACGGCGTCATGCTGGCGGCCGCCTCTGCCCATGGCGCGGACGCATCGCGGCTGGCCTCGGCCTCGTCGATGCTGCTGTTTCATGCGAGCGTGGTATTGGCTGCCGTCGCATTGGCGGAGCGCGGGATCGTTCACGCAAAGATTGGCCTCGCGGCCGCGTTCGGCTTTGTTCTCGCCGCAGGCCTGTTCGCCGGCGACCTGACGCTGCGGCACTATGCCGGCCACGGCGTCTTCCCGATGGCTGCGCCGACTGGAGGGACGCTGTTGATCGCAAGCTGGCTCGCTCTGGCAGTCGCGGCGGCCTGGCCAAAGCGGCGCTAGTCTCGTATCCCGGACGCGCTGCGTCCGGGGCACGAGCCTCTGCAATTCCCCCACTTTGCGCCGTGCCCGCCAATCGGATAGAACCCGGCGCGACATCCGCAAACGGCGAGACCGCTTCATGACCTCAGCGCAGAATATCAGCCCTCTCGATCAGGCCCGCATCCTGTCGGAAGCGCTGCCGCACATGCAGCAATATGACGAGGAAACCATCGTCATCAAATATGGCGGCCATGCCATGGGCGCGGAGGAAACCGCCAAGGCGTTCGCGCGCGACATCGTGCTGCTTGAGCAGACCGCGATCAATCCGGTGGTGGTGCATGGCGGCGGGCCGCAGATCGCGACCATGCTGAAGCGGCTCGGCATCCAGTCGGAATTCGCCGCGGGCCTGCGCATCACCGATGCCGCCACCATTGAGATCGTCGAGATGGTGCTGGCCGGCTCCGTCAACAAGCAGCTCGTCAGCTACATCAACGAAGCCGGCGGCAAGGCCGTCGGCCTGTCCGGCAAGGACGGCAACATGGTGAAGGCGACCAAGACGTCGCGCACCATGGTCGATCCGGATTCCAATATCGAAAAGGCGGTCGACCTCGGCTTCGTCGGCGACCCCGACAAGGTTGATCTGACGCTGTTGAACCAGTTGATCGGCTACGAGCTGATCCCGGTGCTGGCGCCGCTTGCGACCTCCCATGACGGCCACACGCTCAACGTCAACGCCGACACCTTTGCCGGCGCCGTCGCCGGCGCGCTCAAAGCCAAGCGGCTGTTGCTTCTGACCGATGTTCCAGGCGTGCTCGACAAGTCGAAGAAGCTGATTCCGGAACTGTCGGTGAAGGACGCGCGCAAGCTGATCGCCGACGGCACGATTTCCGGCGGCATGATCCCGAAGGTCGAGACCTGCATTTATGCGCTTGAACAGGGTGTGCAGGGCGTCGTCATCATCGATGGCAAGATGCAGCACGCGGTGTTGCTCGAGCTCTTCACCAACCAGGGCACCGGCACGCTGATCCACAAGTGATGCACGAGCGGCAAAAGAAAGTCGTCTTGGCCGGAGATCTGCCGGCCATTCACGCCTTTGTCGGTCGCAGAAGGAAAGACGTGGATGCCCGGGAGCGCAGACAAGCTTACGCAGTCTGCGCAGAGCAGACCGCTATGCCCGGGCATGACGAGCGAAGGACGACGTCTCAGCGACGCGCGGCGCTGGCACGTTTCCTGATGTTCGTGCCCGCCACGGCGATCTCTTTGCTTGCTTCCTCCCTGCCTGCCTTTGCCGACCTCAAGCTCTGCAACCGCATGAGCTATGTGGTCGAGGCCGCGATCGGGATCGACGAGAAGGCGGCGACCGCCACGCGCGGCTGGTTCCGGATCGATCCCGCCACCTGTCGCGTGGTGCTGCAAGGCGCGCTGACCGCCGACCGCATCCTGTTAAACGCGCGCGCGCTCGGCGTCTACGGCGCCTCGCCGATCCCGCAGAACGGCAGCGACACGCTGTGCGTCGGGCCGGATAATTTCGTCATCGCCGCCGCGCGCCAGTGCCGCGGCAACCAGACGCCCGCGCCCTTCACCCAGATCACGCCAACGCGGACCGATGACGGCAATCTGGTCGCCTATCTCGCTGAAGATTCCGAATATGACGACGAGCAGGCGCGGCTCGCCGGCATCCAGCGGCTGCTCGTCATCGCCGGCTATGACGCTGCCCCGATCGACGGTGTCGATGGACCTAAAACTCAGGCCGCACTTTCGGCGTTCCTGAAGAGCCGTGGGCTGTCGGCTGAAATCGTGCAGTCGCCGACTTTCTTTGCCACCATGATAGAGGCAGTACAAAAGCCGTCCTCAACCGGGCTGACCTGGTGCAACGACACACCGCACAAGATCATGGCGGCGGTCGCCACCGACGACGGGAAGGCGGTGACGAGCCGCGGCTGGTACCGCATCGATCCCGGCAAGTGCCTGCATCCCGATGTGATCGGCCAGCCCAAACAGGTCTACAGCTTTGCCGAAGCCGTCGATGGCGAAAACCGCGCCATCAAGTACCGCGACAAGCCGCTCAACTGGGGCGGCCCGAAACAGCTCTGCACGCGTGAGAGCAAGTTCGAAATATCGGAACAGGGCGATTGCGGCACCCGCGGGCTGACGGCAATCGGCTTTGCGCCGGTCGACATGAGCAGCGGCGGCAAGACGCTGCGGTTTGCGATGCCGTGATGAACATGCTCTCCCTTCCCACACTCTGTTCGTCATCACCCGCGAAGGCGGGTGATCCAGTACGCCGTGGCCTCTGCCGCTTCTCTCAGGCGCCGCGGCGTACTGGATGCCCCGCCTTCGCGGGGCATGACAACGGGAGTGTATTATGACACCCCGCGCGTTCAGCCATATCGACACCTGGGTATTCGATCTCGACAACACGCTGTACCCGCACCACGTCAATCTCTGGCAGCAGGTCGACGCAAGGATCGGCGAGTTCATCGCCGCTTACTTAAAGATCTCCGCGGAAGAAGCCCGCGTGATTCAGAAGGATTATTACCGCCGCTATGGCACCAGCATGCGCGGCATGATGACCGAGCACGGCGTGCGCGCCGACGATTATCTCGCTTACGTGCACCAGATCGATCACTCGCCGCTGGAGCCGAACCCGGCCATGGGCGCTGCGATCGCGAAGCTTCCCGGGCGCAAGCTGATCCTGACCAATGGCTCGACCGACCACGCCGGCGCAGTGCTGGAGCGGCTCGGCATATCCCAGCATTTCGAGGCGGTGTTCGACATCATCGCGGCCGAACTGGAACCGAAGCCGTCGCCGCAGATCTACGATCGGTTCTTGCGCGTCCATGGCGTGGATCCCCTGAGGTCGGCGATGTTCGAGGATCTCGCCCGCAACCTCGTGGTGCCGCATCAGCTCGGCATGACCACGGTGCTGGTGGTGCCCGACGGCGCCAAGGAAGTGGTGCGCGAGGATTGGGAGCTGGAAGGACGGGACGCGGCTTACGTCGATCATGTTACGGATGATCTGACGGGGTTCTTGGAGAGGTTGGCGCGCGGCTAGGGCACGCGGCTGCCATCATCTCGACTGTCATGGTCCGCCACCGGGTCTCGCCTCCGGCGAGCCCGATGACAGGCTCCAGCGGGGCGTCCAGTACGCCGCGGCCTTCGAACGATCCTCCGACTTCACGGAGTAGTGGATCACCCGCATTCGCGGGTGAAGACGACCGAGCTAAACGACGACATCTCGCCTTGACTCTCCCGGTCCAAATCCCGAAAAAGCCCGACAACTTCGCCCGAAATCCCGAGGAAATCCCGATGTCCCTGTCCGCGCTGGAATCCACCGTCAACTCCGCCTTCGATGCCCGTGACGGCATTTCGACGTCAACCAAGGGCGAGGTGCGCGAGGCCGTGGATCATGCGCTCGAACTGCTCGACAAGGGCGAGGCTCGGGTGGCCGAGCGCGAAGCGAGCGGCAAGTGGAAGGTCAATCAGTGGCTGAAGAAGGCGGTGCTGCTGTCATTCCGCCTCAACGACATGGGCCAGATCCCCGGCGGACCCGGCGAGGCGTCGTGGTGGGACAAGGTGCCCTCGAAGTTCGAGGGCTGGGGCGAGAACCGTTTTCGCGACGCCGGTTTCCGCGCGGTGCCCGGCGCCATCGTGCGCCGCTCGGCCTTCATCGCCCGCAACGTCGTGCTGATGCCATCCTTCGTCAATCTCGGCGCCTATGTCGATGAATCGACCATGATCGACACCTGGTCCACGGTCGGAAGCTGCGCGCAGATCGGCAAGCGCGTGCATATTTCCGGCGGCGTCGGCATCGGCGGCGTGCTGGAGCCGCTGCAGGCCGAGCCTGTGATCGTCGAGGACGACTGCTTCATCGGCGCGCGCAGTGAGGTGGCGGAAGGTGTGATCGTGCGCAAGGGCGCGGTGCTGGCGATGGGCGTTTTCCTCGGCGCTTCCACCAAGATCGTCGACCGCGAGACCGGCGAGACATTTATCGGTGAGGTTCCGGAATATTCGGTCGTGGTGCCCGGCGCGCTGCCCGGCAAGCCCATGAAGAACGGCCAGGTAGGCCCCTCCACCGCCTGCGCCGTGATCGTCAAGCGCGTCGACGAGCGCACCCGCGCGAAGACCAGCATCAACGAGCTGCTGCGGGACTAGAGCTTCGGTTCTGAGTGAATCAGAACCGAAGCTCCAGATTCTTGTTTTGACGCGTTTTCTTGACGCGAACCGGTATCCGCTTCGCTCGAAAACGCTATGATCGAACCCGGCACTTTTCCGCGCGACTAACGTACCGGACCGCGGACATTCCGCCGGCGTCCGGAGCGTTAGCCATGAACTGGACCTGGTATCTGTTCCGATTCGACGGTCGCATCAACCGCGCCAAGCTGTGGCTGGCGGGGTTGGTCATGTTGGGCTCGATGATGCTTGTCGGCGCGGTGATCGCGGCGCTACAAAGCCGGTTCGGCGGTCCCACATCGTTCAGCCTCGGCACCAAGGATCTCTTTCGGCTAGTGGATCCCGAGGTCTACCGAACGTTACAGCTAGCCGACCTCCCCAGGCTGCTCATCAAGTTGGTCGGCGCCTCGCTGCTGCTGTGGGTCTATCTCGCCACCTCGATCAAGCGGCTGCATGACCGCGACAAGAGTGGGTGGTGGATGGTGCCGTTTTTCGTTCTGCCTGGCCTCTATAACGAGTTCGCGGACCGGATGCCCGGTTACTATTTGCCGCTGCTGCTCAGTCTGCTCGGGTTCATCCTGTGCATCTGGGGCTTCGTCGAGATGTACTGCCTGAAGGGCTCCCGAAAAACCAACCGCTTCGGTGCTGATCCGCTCGCACCGCAGCCACGGCCCGATACGCGGTCGCGCTGGGTGCAGCAGCGCGAGATCGAAATGGTGCCCCATAAGGCTGGCCCGCCGCCGGTTTGGCGTGTTAAGCCGGGGTATGAATGACGCCGTTTCCATCACCCGCGAGCTCGTCCGCTGCCCTTCCGTAACCCCTGCCGATGCCGGCGCGCTCGGCGTTCTTGAGCGGCTCCTAAAGGACGCCGGCTTCGAGGTGCATCGCGTCACCTTCGGCGAACCTGGCACCACCGACATCGACAACCTCTACGCTCGCATCGGCACCGAGGCGCCACACATCACATTTGCCGGCCATACCGACGTGGTGCCAGCCGGCGACGAAGCCGCCTGGAGCCATGGTGCATTCTCCGGCGACATCAAGGACGGCTTTCTCTATGGCCGCGGCGCGGTCGACATGAAGGGCGGCATCGCCTGCAGCGTCGCCGCCGTGCTGCAATACCTCGCGGACAATGGCGGCAAGCCGAAAGGCTCGATTTCGTTCCTTATCACCGGCGACGAAGAGGACATTTCCGTCAACGGCACCATCAAGCTTCTGAAGTGGTGCGCCGAGCGCGGCGAGAAATTCGATCACTGCGTGCTTGGCGAGCCCTCGAATGTCGAGGTGCTCGGCGACTGCATCAAGATCGGCCGCCGCGGCTCGCAATCCGGTACGCTCTATGTCGATGGCGTGCAGGGCCATGTCGCCTATCCGCACCGCGCATCCAACCCGGTGCCGGATATTTCGCGGCTGATCGTGGCGCTCTCTGACGAGCCGCTCGATCAGGGCAGCGCGCAGTTCCAGGCCTCCAACCTCGAATTCACCTCTGTCGATGTCGACAACACCGCTAGCAACGTGATCCCCGGACAGGCCCGCGCCAAATTCAACATCCGCTACAACGATAACCACACGCAGGAAACGCTGCGCGCGCTCGTCGAGGAGCGGCTGGCAAAAGCCTGCGGCAACCGCATCCGCGCCCGCATCGTGTGGGAATATTCCAACTCCAACGTCTTCGTGACCAAGCCCGGCGCGTTTACCGATCTCGCGGTGAGCGCAATCGAGGAGGTGACAGGGAGGAAGCCAGAGCTCTCCACTTCCGGCGGCACATCGGACGCGCGCTTCATTTCGAGCTATTGCCCGGTGATCGAGTTCGGCCTTGTCGGCCAGACCATGCACCAGGTCGACGAACGCACGCCGGTGGCGGATCTGGAGAAGCTGACGAGGATCTATCGCGGGGTGCTGGAGAGGTATTTTGTCCAAACCTAGCTCTCTCGGTCATCGTCCGCGAAGGCGGACGATCCAGTATTTTGCGTAGTGCACCGCTGACGGTCGTGCGCACAGAATCGTAGGATGGGTGGAGCACAGCGATACCCATCAGGCTAGCGGCACAATGATCGGTATCGCTTCGCTCCACCCATCCTACGAAAAGCGTGAGCTCAGCTAATACTCCACCCGCACCAGATAGAGCCCCTCCGGCGGCGCGACGGGGCCGCAGGCGGCGCGGTTGCGGGCGGCGAGCGCCGCGGAGAGATCATCCGCACTCCAGCGGCCTTCGCCGACCCAGACCAGCGAGCCCACCATCGAGCGAACCTGGCTGTGCAGGAACGAGCGCGCCGAGGTCAGAATCGACACCGCATCGCCCTCCCTGATGACATCGAGTTGGTCGAGCGTCTTTTCCGGCGACTTCGCCTGGCATTCGGTGTCGCGGAAGGTGGTGAAGTCGTGCTTGCCGAGCAGACGTTTCGCTGCGGCATCCATCGCATCCGTATCGAGATGGCGCGGCACCCGCCAGCTTCGCTTGATGTCGAGCGCGAGGTTGGCTCTGGTGTTGGTGATACGATAGCGATAGTGCCGCCGTTTGGCGGAGAAGCGCGCCTCGAAATCGTCGGGAACGATTTCCGCCGAGAGCACGCCGATCGGATGCGGACGCAGATGCGCGTTCAATCCGTCGCGCAGGCGGCCCGGCGGAAACGGCTTTTGGATGTCGCAATGCGCGACCTGCCCCAGCGCGTGGACGCCGGCATCGGTGCGGCCGGAGCCATGCACCCGCACGTCCTCGCCGCTGATCGCCTTTACTGCGGTTTCCAGCGCCCCCTGCACCGTCGGTGCGTTGTCCTGGATCTGCCAGCCGGAGAACGGCGTGCCGTCATATTCGATGATGAGTTTGTAGCGGGGCATCAATGACCAATTGAGCTGTCATTGCCGGGCTTGACCCGGCAATCCATCCTCTTCGCGAAGACTCTTGTGAAGATAGATGGATACGCGGGTCAAGCCCGCGCATGACGATTTGAGCACGTGGATCCGCTCACGCGAACCGCGCACCGGCCTTCAACGGCGTACCGCGCAAAAAGTCCGCCGCCTTCATCCGCGCTTTGCCTTCGCGCTGCAACTCCAGAATCCGGATCGCGCCGTCACCACAGGCGACCGTCAGATGATCGTCGAGCACCTCGCCGGGCGTGCCAGCCCCTTTTGCCGGCTCGCAGCGCAGGATCTTGATCCGCGCCGGCTCGCCATCGGTCGCGATCTCGCACCAGGCGCCCGGAAACGGCGACAGGCCGTGAATGTGCCGCAGCACCTCGCGCGCGGGCCGCTTCCAGTCGATCCGCGCCTCGGCCTTCTCGATCTTGGCGGCGTAGGTGACGCCATCTTCGCTTTGCCTGGCGAGTTGCAGTCCGCCGCGCTCCAGCCCGCCCATCGCGCGCACCATCAGATCGGCGCCGAGCGGCGCCAGCGCATCGTGCAGATCGGCTGCCGTCATGGCGTCGGTGATCGCCAGCCGCTCGGCCATCGCGACATCGCCGGTGTCGAGGCCAACATCCATCTTCATCACCATCACGCCGCTCTCGGTATCGCCGGCCATGATGGCGCGGTTGATCGGCGCAGCGCCGCGCCAGCGCGGCAGCAGCGAGGCATGCAGGTTGAAGCAGCCGTAGCGCGGCGCGTCGAGGATAGCCTGCGGCAGGATCATGCCATAGGCAACGACAACCGCTGCGTCTGCATTGTGCGCGCGAAACTCGGCGAGCGCTTCCGGCGTCTTCAGCGTCGTTGGGGTCAGCACGGGTATGCCAAGCCGCCGCGCCTCTTGCTCGACCGGAGTGGGCTGCAATTGCAGCCCGCGACGACCGCCGGGCTTCGGCGCGCGGGTGTAGACTGCCACGATCTGATGGCCGTGAGCGACGAGTTCCAGCAGCGTCGGCACGGCGAAATCAGGCGTGCCCATGAAGATCAGGCGGAGTGGCATGAAGCGGAAATCCCGCGGCGATTGGTTTACTCCGTCATGGCCGGGCATGACGGCGAAGCGAGAGGCAGCCTACCCCGCCGCGCGCTTGGCAGCCTTCGTAAACTTCTTCATCACGCGATCGCGCTTGAGCTTCGACAAATAGTCGACGAACAACACGCCGTTGAGATGATCAATCTCGTGCTGGATGCAGGTGGCGAACAGCCCGTCGGCGTCTTCCTCATGCACCTTGCCGTCGAGATCGGTGAAACGGATGCGCACCCGAGCCGGGCGTTCGACCTCCTCGTAATATTCGGGGATCGAGAGACAGCCTTCCTCGTAGACCGACAGTTCCTCAGACGCGGAAATGATCTCCGGATTGATGAACACGCGCGGCTTCGGCTTGGTCTCGCCGTTCTCGTCCTTCTTGGCGAGGTCCATCGTGATCAGGCGCAATGGTTGCGCGATCTGGATCGCCGCCAGCCCAATGCCGGGCGCGTCGTACATGGTCTCGAACATGTCGTCGGCGAGTTTGCGGATCTCCGTCGTCACCTTCTCGACGGGTTTTGAGACGAGCCGCAACTGCTTGTCCGGCAGGATGATGATTTCTCTGATGGCCATGATTTTTCTCTGGCGCGGGATTTAAGCTGCTGATTTGCCGGGGTCAATGCGCCGGGCCAGCCGTTAAGGCGGCCTTAACCATGATTTTAAGGCGCCGTTAACCATGAAAATTAGCCCGCCGTTTACCACAAACGTTCCCTCTTCGTTCGCACGAACGCCCGAATCGGGCTACAAGGCTGACATGAACGAAATTCTCTTCACGGTCGGCGAGCTGCCGATTCACGTCGGCGAAGCCCTGGTCGGGCTTGGCGTGCTCGCGCTGGTCCTGCTGCTGGCGATTGCCATCATCATTGCCCACTCAGGCCGTCGCGGCGCGGAACTCGCGATGGCGCAGGCGATCCGCGCCGACGAGCTGGAGGAGCGCCTGAGCGAAATGCTGCGCGCGCAGAGCGAATCGACGGGCCGGGTCGATGCGATGGCACAGGCGCTGACCGGCCGTCAGGCCGAGATGGCACGCGCGGTCAACGAGCGGCTCGATTCGGTGACTCACCGCGTCGGCCAGTCGATGGAAGCGACGACGCGGCACACCATGGATTCGCTCCGCGTCCTGCACGAGCGGCTCGGCATCATCGACAACGCGCACAAGAACCTCACCGACCTGACGTCTCAGGTGACGACGCTGCGCGACGTGCTCGCCAACAAGCAGTCGCGCGGCGCGTTCGGTCAGGCGCGGATGGAGGCGATCGTTCAGGACGGCATGCCGCAAGGCTCCTACGAGTTCCAGTACACGCTCTCATCCGGCAAGCGGCCGGATTGCGTGGTGTTCCTGCCCGACCAGCGGCCGCTCTGCATTGACGCAAAATTCCCTCTGGAGGCGATGACCGCGCTGCACGATGCGCGCACCGACGAGGAACGCAAGTTCGCCAGCCAGCGCCTGCGCAACGACGTGATGAAGCATGTCAGCGACATCGCCGAGAAGTATTTGATCACCGGCGAAACGCAGGATACCGCTCTGATGTTCGTGCCGTCGGAATCGGTCTATGCAGAAATCCACGACCGTTTTGACGATGTGATCCAGAAGGCCTACCGCGCCCGCGTCGTGCTGGTCTCGCCCTCGCTTCTGATGCTGGCGATCCAGGTGATGCAGCAGATCCTGAAAGACGCGCGCATGCGCGATGCCGCCGACCAGATCCGCACCGAGGTGCTCAACCTCGGCGATGATCTCAGCCGTCTGCGCGAGCGCGTGCTCAAGTTGCAGAAGCATTTCAGCGATGTGAACGAGGACGTCCGGCAGATATTGATTTCAGCCGACAAGATCGAGAAGCGCGCGGGGCGGATCGAGGAACTCGATTTCAGCAAGGCGGACGCGCCACCGGAAGTCCCGCGCGTGATCAAGGGCGGAACGGCCGAACTGTTCCCTGTTCCCCGCAAGCTGCAGGCGGGGGAGTAGAATTGGCGCGCAGCTTCCGCCGCATAACAGGTTGTCATCGCCCGGCTCGACCGGGCGACCCAGTATCCAGAGGCAGTAGTTGGGAACACGGAGCTACTACGTCTACATCCTCGCCAGCCGCATTGGCGGCACGCTCTACGTTGGCGTTACCAATGATCTGGTGCGGCGTATCGGCGAGCACAAGTTGAAGATCGCCGAGGGTTTCACCAAGAAGTACGAAGTAGCCCGGCTCGTCTATTTCGAAGCCTTCGATCAGATCGAATTTGCGATCCGGCGAGAAAAGCGCCTTAAGAAGTGGCCACGGGCCTGGAAGATAGCACTGATCGAAAAACAAAATCCGGACTGGATTGATCTTTACCCTGAGATTGCCGGGGGCGGTGGATAGGCCTCTGGAATACTGGGTCGCCCGGTCAAGCCGGGCGACGACAGTCTTTTTATGGCCGAATCTCTGCTAACACCCGCTCCATGACAGCACCCGAAGCCGCCTCCCCCGCATCAGCCGCTCCCGCCCCTTCCTGGCGCGAGGCTTGGGCAGTGTATCTACAGCCGCGCGTGCTGATCGTGCTGATGCTTGGCTTTTCGTCCGGATTACCGCTGGCGCTATCGGGATCGACGCTACTGGTATGGATGCGCGAATCCGGCGTCGATCTCGGCACCATCGGGCTTTTCGCGCTGGTCGGCACGCCCTACACGTTGAAATTCGCCTGGGCGCCATTGGTCGACGCGCTGCATGTGCCGATCTTCACGCGCGTCTTTGGCCGCCGCCGCGGCTGGCTGGTGTTCTCCCAGTTGCTCCTGATCGGCGCGATTTTGCTGCTGGCGCTGACCGACCCGGCGCGTTCACCGCTGTTCGTGGCCCTCGGTGCGCTTTTGGTCGCGACGATGTCGTCCACGCAGGACATCGTAGTCGATGCGTTTCGCGTCGAAAGCCTGCCCGAGAGCGAGCAGGCCGCCGGCATGGCCTCCTATGTCGCGGCCTACCGGATCGGCATGCTGGTCTCGACTGCCGGCATCCTGTTCCTGGTCAGTGCGTTCGAAAGCACCGGCATTGGGCGACACGCGGCGTGGATGTGGGGCTATGTTGCCATGGCCGCATTGGTGCTGGTCGGCACGATCACGGCGCTGGCCGCCACCGAGCCCGAAAAATCCGTGCGCGCGGAAGCAGAGACCCACGATGAGACTGCGTTCTCGCGCGTGGCGGATGCGGCGATCGGAGCATTCTCCGAATTTTTGGCCCGCAAGCATGCCTTGACGGCGCTGGCCTTCGTCGTGCTGTACAAACTCACCGACGCGTTTTCCGGCACCATGACAGCGCCGTTCGTGATCGACCTCGGCTTCACGCGCAACGACTACGCCGCCATCGTCAAGGGCGTCGGCCTGGCCGCGACCCTGATCGGCGGGTTTGCCGGCGGATACGTGGCGCGGCGCTATTCGCTGGTCGCCAGCCTCTGGATCGGCGGCGTGCTGCAGGCCGTCTCCAACCTTGTCTTTGCGTGGCTCTCCCTTGTCGGCACTGATCAATGGGCGCTGGCCGTCGCCATCTCGGCGGAAAACTTCACCGGCGCGATCGGCACCGTGATCTTCGTCGCGTATCTCTCGGCACTGTGCCAGAACCCGCTGCACACTGCGACCCAGTACGCGCTGCTCACCGCTCTCGCCGCGGTCGGACGCACCTACCTCTCCTCCGGCGCGGGCTTTGTGGCGGAGACGACAGGCTGGCCGTTGTTCTTTGTGATCTCCGTTGCGGTCGCGGTGCCGAGCCTGATCCTGCTGGCGTGGCTGCAGAGACGCGGCCATTTCGACGCGGTGGGGCCGGTGAAGGCGTAGACCTCCCCCGTCGTCATCCCCGCGAAGGTGGGGATCTAGTATTCCAAAGCAGTTGCGATGAACCAATAGGCCGCGGCGTACTGGGTCGCCCGGTCAAGCCGGGCTATGACGGCGTTTGTGACAACGGCCACGACAACTCAATGCTTGGTCACTACGCTCCATTTGGTGATGACAGCTTCGCTCATCTGCCCGGCGTCCTGCGCGCAGGCGACTTCGTCGACCTTCACTGAAATTTCCTTGCCAATGAAATTCTTGAGCTGCGCGGCCTGGGCCTCGCTGGTGGTGACGAGCTGAAACGTCTCGGGCCCGGTTTCGAGATTGCAGAGCCCGTTCGGCGGCGGCAGGCGGCGCGGCTCGCTGGTGATCTGATAGGTCGCGGTGCGCTTGCCCTTCTTGCCGCCCTTCATGGCATTGAGTTCGCCTGACAGCACGTCGCCGGTATTGATCGGCTTGCCGGGCTTCGGCGCCGGCTCGCCTTGCTGCGCCCATGCGGCAGGCGCGACCAGGGCTGCGGCGATGATGACCGCAAAGCGATAGCGTTTGCCGAATCGTCGTTTCGTCATGTCGATCAGTTCCGTATATGTGGGTTTAGAACAGCGTGCGCTGCCGCATCGCAGCCGATAGCGTACCTTCATCGAGATAATCAAGCTCGCCGCCAACCGGCACGCCATGCGCAAGCCGAGTCACCTTGACGTTGGCGTCCTGCAGGAGATCGGTGATGTAGTGGGCAGTAGTTTGACCATCAACCGTCGCATTGAGCGCGAGAACGATTTCGCTGACTTGTGATTCGTGCGCGCGGGCTACCAGTGCGTCGATCGTCAGATCCTGCGGACCGACGCCATCGAGTGGCGACAATGTGGCGCCGAGCACGTGATAGCGGCCGCTCGTCGCATTCGCCCGCTCCAGTGCCCAGAGATCGGCCACATCGGCGACCACGACGATGGTCGAGGGATCGCGCCGCGGATCGGTGCACACCGTGCAAGGATTTTGCGTGTCGATATTGCCGCAGGTCTTGCAGACCTGGATGCGCTCGATCGCAACCTGCAGTGCGGCGGCGAGCGGCGTCATCAGCGCCTCGCGCTTTTTGATCAGATGCAGTGCTGCGCGCCGCGCCGAGCGCGGCCCGAGCCCGGGCAGTCGCGCCAGAAGCTGGATCAGGCGTTCGATTTCAGGTCCGGCAACGCTGGCAGCCATTTCAGGTAAGACCAAGCAGTCCGGGCGGCAGGCCGAGCCCGCCGGTCAGCGCCTGCATCTTCTCCATCGCCGCGGTTTCCGCCTTGCGCCGCGCGTCGCCATGCGCAGTTACCAGGAGATCCTCCAGCACTTGGCGCTCCTCGGCCTTCATCAGCGACGGATCGATCTTGACGCCCTTCACTTCCATCTTCGCGGTCATACGCACAGCAACCAGCCCGCCGCCGGAAATGCCCTCGACCTCGAGATTGCCGAGCTCCTCCTGCATCGCCTGCACCTTGGATTGCAATTGCGCTGCCTGCTTCATCATGCCGAGAAAATCAGCCATTCGTCCGTCCTCTCGAGAGTCCGATCAGTCGTCGTCGCCGTCGGAAGTCTCGTTCAAGTCCTCAGCGATAATATTGGATTCCGGCGGCTCGGCGGCAAGCCGGCGCACTTCGATCACCTTGGCGCCGGGAAAGCGCGCCAGCACCTCCTGCACCCGCGGATCGGCTTCCGCGGCGCGGGCGTGCTCGTTCCGCGCCTGCTCGTTCTGCGCGCGGAGCGTCGGCTGGCCGGCCTCGTTAGAGACAACCACTGTCCAGCGCCGCCCCGTCCACAGTTCCAGCTTACGGGAGAGGTCGTTGACCAGCCCCCGCGCCGCGTTGCGCTCCAGCGCCACTTCCAGTCGCCCGTCCTCGAAACGGACCAGCCGCATGTCGGCTTCCAGCGCCGCCTTGGTCAAGAGATCGCGCTTGTCGCCGGCGAGCGCCACGAGTTGCGGAAAGCTGTTGATCCGCAGGACAGGCGCGGATTGGGTTTGCGCCGAGGGCGGCGCCATTTGCGGGCGCGCGGAGGCTTCCGCGCCGGAGCGTGGTGAGGCTGATGTCCGCATCGGCGAAGCTGACATTGAAGAAAGCGGCGAGGCCGGTGCGGCCCGTGATAGCGCCGCGCCGCCGGCGATTGGCGCTCCGCCGCCATTCTGGTCGAGCATCCGGATCGCCTCGTCCGGGGTCGGCAGGTCGGCGACATAGGCGATGCGGACCAGCACCATTTCGGCCGCCGCCGCCGGGCGGGTCGCGGTCTGCACCTCGGTGATGCCCTTGAGCAGCATCTGCCACATCCGCGAGAGCACCCGCATCGACAGCTTGGCGGCAAATTCGCGGGCGCGCACCCGCTCCGTCTCGCCGAACGCGACATTGTCGGCGGTCGCCGGGACGATCTTCACGCGGGTGACGAAATTGACGAATTCGGCGAGGTCGGACAGCACCACGACCGGATCGGCGCCGACGTCATATTGCGAACGGAATTCGCCGAACGCACTGGCGATATCGCCGCGCGCCAGATGTTCGAACAGGTCGATCACGCGGGTGCGGTCGGCAAGCCCCAGCATCTGGCGCACCGCATCGGCGCGCACGGTGCCTGCGGCATGGGCAATCGCCTGGTCGAACAGGGAAAGCGAATCGCGCACCGAGCCTTCGGCGGCGCGCGCGATGATGCCGAGCGCCTCGGGCTCGACCTCGACACCTTCCTTTTTGGCGATGTTGGAAAGATGCCCCATCAGCACGTCGGCTTCGACCCGGCGCAGGTCGAAGCGCTGGCAGCGCGACAGCACCGTAACCGGGACTTTGCGGATTTCGGTGGTGGCGAACACGAATTTGGCGTGCTCGGGCGGCTCCTCCAGCGTCTTCAGGAAGGCGTTGAACGCCGCCGTCGACAGCATGTGGACTTCGTCGATGATGTAGACCTTGTAGCGGGCGCTGGCAGGCGCATAGCGTACGCTGTCATTGATCTGGCGGACGTCGTCGACGCCGGTATGGGAGGCGGCGTCCATTTCCAGGACGTCCATGTGCCTGCTTTCCATGATCGCCTGGCAGTGCACGCCGAGGTCGGGCATGTGGATGGTCGGCCCTTTCACCGAGCCATCCGGCTTTTCGTAGTTGAGCGCGCGGGCGAGAATTCGCGCCGTGGTGGTTTTGCCGACCCCGCGAACGCCGGTCAGGATCCAGGCCTGCGGAATCCGCCCGGTTTCGAACGCATTCGAAACGGTGCGGACCATGGCCTCCTGGCCGATCAGATCGTCAAAATTGGAGGGACGGTATTTGCGCGCCAGCACCCGGTAGGGCGTGGCGGTCTCGCCACCTAGCTCGAACCCGGCTTGATCCAAACCGCCTTGACCTTCTGACTTGTCGGGGGGAGCGCCAGCATCACTCATCAGTCGATCCGCAATTGATTGTGTCTCGGGGCCGGCTTGCGGATAGGAACGACAACCGCATGGCGGCGGACCCAGCCGCTTTCATGCGCGATTCGCTCAAAAAACAGGTAGGAGACTGACGAGCGACCCGATCCGGACCTCGTTAGGGCTGCTTCCTTCCGGACCTGACCCGGTTGGCGAGTGGCTCGTCCACCGCCAATCTCCCGGTCCCTATTTGGGGCCAAAAGGGCCGGAAAGCAAGCGGGATCGGGTGGTTACATGCGCAGGAACCATCTCCGTTTCGTCATGGCCGGGCTTGACCCGGCGGCCATCCACGTTTTGCTTCTTCAGCCGCAAGCAAAGCCTGGATGCCCAGCTCGTTCTCATTTGGCGCGAAAGCGCGCTTCGCACCTCTGCCTGGGCATGACGGGGTGTTGTTTGCCGGGCTACTCTCTGCAAGCCTATTCAGGATAGAGAACTCATATGCCCTCTGACGCTTGGTCGCTGCACTCCCAGCTCAAAAAAGACACGATCGATATTGGCGACCTGCCACTGTGCAAGGTGCTGGTCATCAAGGACGCGCATTACCCCTGGCTATTGCTGGTGCCCCGGCGGGAGGGTGCGGTGGAAATCATCGATCTCGGCGAGGTCGAGCAGGCGCAACTGATGGCCGAAATCGCCCGGGTCTCGCGGGCGCTAAAAGAGATCACCAAATGCGACAAGCTCAATGTCGCGGCGCTCGGCAATCTGGTGCCGCAGTTGCATGTCCATGTCATCGCGCGACGCGCTAGCGATGCGGCATGGCCGCGCCCGGTTTGGGGGGTATTGCCGCCGCTGGCGCACGACGCCGAGGAAGTTCAGATTTTCATCAACGCGCTTCGCCGCAAGATCTGGTTGGGTTGAGAAGAAAGAAAATGTCCGCATTCGACAGATATCCATTAGGTAAGCCGGCCTTTGTTACCCACGTCCTCGACCGCGCCGCGCATCTGCGCACCAATGACGAGAAGTTGTTTGCGCTGGAAGGCCAGAGCAATGCGCGGGCCTATGTGGTCTACCGCGACTCGCTGGTCATGAAACAGGAGGAGAGCGGCCCCCGCGCCTTGCTATCGATCAAGGAAGCGCTGGACTACGGCGCCAATCCCGGGACGATCTTCCTGGGGCTGCGCGACGGCGCGCCGATCTTCGGCATGGGCATTTCGCCCGCCGCGGCAGAGAAACTGATCGGCCGCAACGACGTCGCGGTAACGGAATTGCGCGGCATGGCGATGCAAGGCGTGCTGCCGCTCGATCAACTCTCGGCTATAGCGATGGCGAAATCGCTGGTGACCTGGCATCAGCGCCACGGATTCTGCGCCAATTGCGGCGCGCGCACCTCAATGAAGGAAGGCGGCTGGAAGCGCGAATGTGGGAGTTGCAAGGCCGAGCATTTCCCGCGCACCGATCCGGTTGTCATCATGTTCGTCAGTTCGGGCGAAAAGGCGCTACTCGGCCGCCAGAAGCAGTTCATGCCTGGCATGTATTCGTGCCTTGCCGGTTTCGTCGAGGCCGCCGAGACCATCGAGGACGCCGTACGCCGCGAGATTTTCGAGGAATCCGGCATCCGCGTCACCGACGTGAACTACTACATGACGCAGCCCTGGCCCTACCCGTCGTCGCTGATGATCGGCTGCACGGCACGCGCGATCAATGAGGATATCGTCGTCGACCGTACCGAGCTCGAGGATGCGCGCTGGTTCGATCGCGCCGAACTTGCTCTCATGCACAAGCGTCAGCACCCCGATGGCCTGTTTGCCGCGCACCCCTTCGCCATCGCGCATCATTTGATCGGCCAATGGCTGCATGGCGACAGCAATAACCGCGCATAGCGGGGAACCGATGCCTGCTTGCTCGATTGACTGGGGACTTCAACGGACATGACGGGTCCACGCATGAATTTTCAGGACAAGGCGCCGAAAATGCCGCCGCGCATCCTCTGCATCGGCATGCCGGTGCGCGATCTCACTTTTCATACGCCGGGCGTTCCCGGGCGTGGTTCCAAGGAGAACGCGACCGCCTTCGGCGAAATCTGCGGGGGCAACGCGCTCAACGGCGCGATCGGCATCGTTCGGCTCGGTGGCCGCGCCTCGATCTGCGGGCCGATGGGCGATGTCAAGGAAACATCAAGCCGCTTCATCTTCGATCAGATGGCGCATGAGGGCATCGAGACCAAACATCTCATCCACATGCCGGGGCTGGTCACGCCGATCTCGGCTGTCATGATCGATCCTTCCGGCGAGCGCACCATCGTCACCTTCCGCGATCCGAAGCTGTGGCATGTGAAATTGCCCGACTTCGACATCCTGCTGGACGATTGCGCCGCCATTCTCACCGAGAGCCGCTGTGCGGAATTCTGCACCGAGCTTTGCGCCGAAGCGGTCCGCCGCGGCATTCCCGTGATCGTCGACGTCGATCGGGCGATGTCGCTGCGCGAGGGCCTGCTCACTGCCTCCACGCACCTGGTGTTCTCCAGCGAGCCGCTGCAGGAGACCGCCGATGTCACCGATGACGCCCAGGCGCTGAAGAAAATCGCCAAACTAACCCCGTCCTTCCTGGCGGGAACGCGCGGCCCGCGGGGCACGATCTGGCTCGACGAAAAGGGGGAGGTCCAGGAGACTCCGGCCTTCCCGGTTCATACGGTGGATACCCTCGGCGCCGGCGACGTGTTCCACGGCGCCTTCGCGCTAGCCATCACCGAGAAGCAGGAGTTACGGCAGGCGCTCCGGTTCGCCTCGGCCGCCGCGGCGCTGAAATGCACCCGCTTCGGGGGCGCCTTCGCGGCCCCGCAACGTGCTGAAGTTGAAGAGCTTTTGAGCCACGGACAGGTTGCGGGCCAGACTTCGGCCGCCCGCTAGTGGGGCTTGATATAGAAGAATTTTCTATATATGAGGAGATATGACCTCCTCTATGGAACATTCTTCTCATGACCGATCTAGCCGTTCAGCTCCCTGAAGCCAACCGCCGCCTGGACGCCATCGACCGCAAGATCCTGACGGTGCTCCAGGAAGATGCCTCCCTCTCGGTCGCCGAAATCGGGGACCGGGTCGGGCTGTCGTCGACGCCATGCTGGAAGCGGATCCAGCGGCTCGAGGCCGATGGCGTGATCCTGCGCCGGGTGGCGCTGGTCGACCAGAACAAGATCGGGCTCGGCATCTCCGTGTTCGTCTCGGTCGAGAGCGCGGACCACTCGGAAGCCTGGCTGCGCAAGTTCGCCGACGCCGTCAGCGCCATGCCCGAGGTGATGGAGTTCTACCGCATGGCCGGCGACGTCGACTACATGCTGCGCGTCGTGGTCGCCGATATGGCGAGCTATGACGTGTTCTACAAGAAGCTGATCAGCGCTGTGCCGCTGAAGAACGTCACCTCGCGCTTTGCGATGGAGAAGATCAAGTCGGTGACGGCGCTGCCGGTGCCCGCGGCGTAGAAGACGTAAACCCTCAATCAATGAGGGCAGTCACGAGCAAGCCTAACGCGATCACGGCCAGACCTGCGCGCGCGACATGAGAGTATTCCCAGCGGTCGCGAAGATAGGTCCAATCTGCTTGTCCTGAGCGCGTGACCCCGCTGCTGCCGAGTCCGAAGAAAGCAGCACCGGCGCCCTGCAGATTGACCTCCCTCAGCCAGAAATTATTCACAGGGTGGATGAATACCCAATAGACGACCTGCATCAAGACCAGCGCGAGGCAGGCACCAAGTGTCAGGCAGAAACTCAGGCTCCCTGATGGCGTCAAAAACGCAAGCAACGCCGTCAGCATCACACCTATCGGCTCGGCGGCTCCGCCAATCGTAAAGCCGGGATAATAGATCGCCTGGACCGCCAGATATTGCTCCTTCTGCAACCGCAATTTGCCGGGCAGCTCCAGCGCATGAGCGAGCGCCAAGGCCATGGCGATCGCAACGACGACAACTGCGGATATCTTTAAGAGAGCCATGAGCCAACCTTGCAGCTTTGCCGGTTGGCCCCGTAACGCAGTTAGATCGAAAGCGTTCCAGGCGACAAATGAAGTTGCAGGTGGCTGCGGTTGGCGAGACGAAACCGTCCTCTAGATCTTCTGATTGTACTCGCCGACTTCGGGATGCGTGCGCAGCACGCCATCCATCGCCTCGAACATATCGCGCATGCGCTGTTCAGACACCGGGCTCTCGACCACGACCACCAGCTCTGGCTTGTTCGATGAGGCACGCACCAGGCCCCAGCTGCCATCTTCCACGGTGACGCGCACGCCGTTCACGGTGACGAGATCGCGGATGTTCTGGCCTGCGACCTTTTCGCCCTTCTTCTGCTTGTCCTCGAAATGCTTCACCACGGCGTCCGCGACGCGGTATTTCACCTCGTCGGCGCAATGCGGCGACATCGTCGGCGACGACCAGGTTTTCGGTATCGCGTTCTTCAGGTCCGCCATCGACTTATCAGGCGCGCGGTCGAGCATCTCGCAGATCGCGATCGCCGAGACCAGGCCGTCGTCATAGCCGCGGCCGAACGGCCTGTTGAAGAAGAAGTGGCCGGATTTTTCAAAGCCCGCCAGCGCGCCCATCTCGTTCGTGTGACGCTTCATATAGGAATGGCCGGTCTTCCAGTATACGGTCTTCGCGCCCTGCTTTTGCAGCACGGGATCGGTGACGAACAGGCCGGTCGACTTCACGTCGACCACAAACTGCGCATCCTTGTGGATCGCCGACATATCGCGCGCCAGCATCACGCCGACCTTGTCGGCGAAGATTTCTTCACCAGTATTGTCGACCACGCCGCAGCGGTCGCCATCGCCGTCGAAGCCGAGACCGACATCGGCCTTGTGCTTGAGCACGGCATCGCGGATCGCGTGCAGCATCTCCATGTCTTCCGGGTTTGGATTGTACTTCGGGAAGGTGTGATCGAGCTCGGTATCGAGCGGGATTACCTCGCAGCCGATCGCCTCCAGCACCTGCGGCGCAAACGCGCCCGCGGTCCCGTTGCCGCAGGCCGCCACGACCTTCAGCTTGCGCTTGAGCTTCGGGCGGCTAGTGAGGTCGGCGATGTAGCGCGCCGGGAAGTTCTCATGGAATTGATAGGAGCCGCCGGCCTTGTTCTTGAACTCGGCATTGAGCACGATCTCCTTCAGCCGCGTCATCTCATCGGGGCCGAAGGTGAGCGGACGGTTGGCGCCCATCTTCACGCCGGTCCAGCCATTGTCGTTATGCGAGGCCGTCACCATCGCGACGCAGGGCACGTCGAGATCGAACTGCGCGAAATACGCCATCGGCGTCACCGCCAGCCCGATGTCGTGCACCCTGCAGCCCGCCGCCATCAGGCCGGAGATCAACGCGTATTTGATTGACGCCGAATAGCCGCGGAAATCGTGACCGGTCACGATTTCCTGCTTGACGCCGAGTTCCGCAATCAGCGCGCCGAGCCCCATGCCCAGCGCCTGGACGCCCATCAGGTTGATTTCCTTCTCGAACAGCCAGCGCGCGTCGTACTCCCGAAAGCCGGTTGCCTTCACCATCGGCCCGGATTCGAAGTCATAGGTATTCGGAACCAGCATGGATTTGGGCTTTGGAAACATGGATCGGCCTTGTCGAGGAAAAACAGAAGGGAACACCGCAGCCATAGCGAATAGGCGGGCCGGGCGAAAGGCGAGCGGCCGCCTTGTGACGGTCAATTGCGGCGAATTTGGCGGTCGCGGCAAACGGGGCAGTCAAACTTAGGCGCCCAATCGTCGAATTTCCTCTTCGATGACAACCTTCAACGGCGGCAAGGATTGCTGCACGGTTTCCCAAACCAATTGGGCCGCAACATCCTCGTAGTCGTGACGATAGACGTTTCCGGCGTCTGCCATTTGCTTCCAAGAAATTGCTGAGTGGCGCGCCTTTAGCTCATTTGGTAGGCGCCGCGAAGCTTCAGATATGATCTCCAGGCAACGAGTAACTGCATAGAAAGCCCGCATATCCGCCTTAAATGTTTCGCGGTCCAGACCTTCGACGAAGTTCTCCGCCAAATCGATGTGATGGAGGATATCGCGGAGCGCGCGGTTCGTAGGGTCAGAAGGCATAGATCGCGTCGGCCATTGCCGCCGGTCGTAAATAAGGTTTGAGCCCTTCGCGGTTCACAACGTCCACGGGCCCGTCAAAAAGCTGCGCGATGTATTCCTTGATATCCACGTAGTCGAAGACCGTAATACGAGCCTCCGGATCGAATTCAATCATGATATCGATATCGCTGTCGGAACGATTTTCGCCGCGTGCCACTGACCCGAACAAGGCAGCATGCTTCACGCCGCGCTCGCGCAGGGCGTGTTCGGAGCGTCGCAGGGTCTCCAAGGCTTCGGTACTGTTCATATGAAAGCTATAGCATGCCGTTAGGCTAACCGGGAGAGGCAACGAACCGGGCGGGAAGCCCTACTGTTCCAGCACCATCTTGCCGTTGGCGTATTCAAAGCGCTTCAGCTTCGACAGGAACGACAAGCCGAGCAAATTCTCCGACAATGCCTCATCAGGCAGCACCAGCGCGTCGACGTCGCGCACCACGAGGCCGCCGAGCTCGATCATCGCAAGCCGCGTCCGTGCCGCTTTGATAGTGCCGTTGGCGGTGGTGACCATGGCATTGTAGTCGCTTCGCGAGGGACGCAGGCCAAAACGTGCTGCGGACTTTTCGTTGAGCGCCACCAGCGAGGCGCCGGTGTCGACCAGGAAGTTGATGCGCTGACCATCGATGCGCCCGTCGGTCTGGAAATGGCCGCGTGCATCGCGGGGAATGTCGAGGCTGCGGCTGGAGGCCTGCGCGACCGTCGGAGCGGGAGCCGTTTTCGGGGATGCTTTGGCGGATGCCGGGGCTGGCGACATCTTGGCCGCCATCTGCGCCATGTAGGTTCCGAGGCCGACCAGAATGGCGGCAAGGATCATCAGGTTACGCATTACGCCACACTCGATTGCCAGACCGCCGATATCACCACGCCGCATACCAACCGGCGACTTAACGGCGACGGCCGAGGCTACCATTTTCGCGAAAAGGATGAGTGAAGTGTTAACAGAGGTTCATTCAACCTTTCCCGCGAAAGGGCAAGAGAGGGAGCTCACGTCCCTCGCGGCTTGACCCGGCGCGTTGGCAGCGCATTGGCGGGGTCTTCCGGCCAGGGATGGCGGGGATAGCGGCCGCGCAGGTCGGATCGCACGGCCGCATAGCTGCCGCGCCAGAAGCCCGGCAGGTCGCGCGTTACCTGCACCGGACGCTGCGCCGGCGACAGCAATTCCAGCACTAGCGGCACCGCGCCCTTGGCGATCGAGGGATGGGTGTTGAGCCCGAACAGCTCCTGCAGGCGCACGGCAATAGTCGGGCCCTGCTCGGCCCCGTAGTCGATCGCCAGCATGGTGCCGGTCGGCGCCTCGAAATGCGTCGGCGCCTCGCGCTCCAGCCGCGCGCGCAATTCCCACGGCAACCGCGCCATCAGCGCGTCAGAAAGATCGCCAGCGGAAAGCTCCTTCAAGGAGGTCTTGTCGTACAGCGCAGGCACCAGCCAGTTCTCGGCCTCAGTGGCGAGTGCCGCATCGGACAGATCGGGCCAGCTATCGCCTTCTGCCTTGCGCAGGAACATCACGCGGTCGCGCCACTGCTTCAGCGCTTTTGACCACGGCAGCTTGTCGAGCCCGGCGGCAACCAAACCGGCAGCGAAAATGCGCGCGGTCTCTGCCGACGGCGACAGCGCGACCGGAGCTTCCGACAACGTGATCGCGTGCAGCGTCCGCTTGCGGCGTGCACGCAGCGCCATCGCGCCGCGATCGAACGAAACCTCTTCGGTGTCCTCGATCTGATCGGCGAAGCGCGTTTCGATATCGGCCTGTGCGATCGGTGCAGCAAGTAGGATGCGTCCCTGCGCGGCGGTACCGGTGAGTTCGCCGACCGCGATGTAAGGCGCACGCGCCAGCGAGGAGGTTTGCTCAACAGCAGCGCCACGGCCATTCGCCAGCACGAAACTGCCATTGCCACGGTTGCGCGCGACGCGGTCCGGGAAGGCAAGCGCAAGCATGACGCCGGTGGAAAGTTCTGCGTTAGGGACTGCCCGTGTGGCCCCCTCTCCCCGGCCCTCCCCCGCAAGGGGGGAGGGAGTCGAGAGAGCTCGTTCCTCGGCCGCCACCTGCTGTGCCCAGCGCTGCGCGAGGCTGCGAGCGCTGGCAGCGCGCGGCGAGCGGTCGCGGCGGAACTGCTCTAACCTGTGGTCGAGATCGACGCTGTCGCCGCCGAGGCCGCGCTCGGTCAGGATAGCAGCGATTTCGGCCGCTTCCTCGCCCGCTCCCAGCCGATGCGAGTCCACGATCATGCGCGCCAGCCGTGGCGGCAGCGCCAGCGCACGCAGGCTGTGGCCTTCCGCGGTGATGCGGCCATCCGACTCGAGCGCGCCGAGTTCGCGGAGCAGGCTGGTGGCTTCCTTCAGCGCAGGCGCAGGCGGAGGATCGAGAAACGCCAGCGTCGCGGGATCGCGCACGCCCCATTGCGCGAGATCGAGCACCAGCGAGGAGAGGTCGGCCGACAGAATTTCCGGCTGGGTATAGGCGGCAAGCGACGCGGTCTGCGGCTCGTCCCACAGCCGGTAACACACGCCGGGCTCGGTGCGGCCGGCGCGGCCGCGGCGCTGATCGACGGCGGCGCGCGAGGCCCGCACGGTCTCGAGCCGCGTCAGGCCGATATCGGGCTCGTAGCGCGGCACGCGCGCCAGGCCAGAATCGACAACAATGCGCACGCCCTCGATGGTCAGCGAGGTCTCGGCGATCGAGGTCGCCAGCACGACCTTGCGCTGGCCCTTCGGCGCCGGCGCAATGGCGCGGTCCTGCACGGCGGCATCGAGCGCGCCGAACAGCGGCACGATCTCGACGGCCGGATCATGCACCCGCTCGCTGAGGAAATTCTGCGTGCGACGGATTTCGGCGGCGCCTGGCAGAAATGCCAGCACCGAGCCGGGATCGGCGCGGAGCGCAGTTGCGATCGCGTCCGCCATCTGCCGCTCGATCGGCGCATCCGCCTTGCGGCCGAGATAGCGCGTCTCCACCGGAAAGGCGCGGCCTTCGCTGGCAACGACAGGCGCGTCGCCCAGCAGCTTGCCGACGCGTGCGCCATCAAGCGTTGCGGACATCACGAGGATGCGCAGATCCTCGCGCAGGCCGGTCTGCGCATCGCGCGCCAGCGCAAGTCCTAGATCGGCATCCAGCGAGCGCTCGTGAAACTCGTCGAACAACACGGCGGCGACGCCTGACAATTCGGGATCGTCGAGAATCTGCCGCGAGAAGATTCCCTCAGTGACCACCTCGACCCGCGTCGCGCGCGAAACCTTCGAGCCGAAACGGACGCGATAGCCGACAGTCTCCCCTGCACGCTCGCCAAGTGTCCGCGCCATGCGCTCCGCGCTGGCCCGCGCCGCGATCCGCCGCGGCTCCAGCACGATGATCTTCCTGTCCTTCAGCCAGGTCGCATCGAGCAGCGCCAGCGGCACCCGCGTGGTCTTGCCGGCGCCGGGAGGAGCCACCAGCACCGCGGTGTTATGAGCCGCGAGCGTGCGGTCGAGCTCATCGAGCACCGCGTCGATCGGAAGGGGCGTGTCGAAAGTAAGAGGCAATATCTCTAATCCGTCATCACCCGCGACCCGTCTCCGCCAAGGCTTCGCCGTGGTTTTGGGAAAATAGGTCCCGCCGGAGCTTTAGCGGAGGCGACAACCGGGTGATCCAGTAAACGCAGGCGTTACTGATTACGAAGAGCGCGAGTACTGGATACCCCGCCTGCGCGGGGTATGACAACTGTGGTTGCGGCTACTTCCGAGGCCCAGCCGCCCGCCCAACGCCGTCATAGATGAAGCCATGGGCCGCCATGTCATCGGCGCGGTAGATGTTGCGCAGGTCCACGATGACAGGCTGTGCCATGGCGCCCTTGATCCGGTCCAGATCAAGCGCACGGTATTGCACCCATTCGGTAACGATCACCATGGCGTCTGCCCCCTTCACGCACTCATAGGGGTCTTCGCAGTATTCGATATCTGGCAATTCCTTGCGCGCCTGCTCGATGCCGACTGGGTCGTGCGCGCGCACCTTGGCGCCCATGTCGAGCAGGCCCGTCACCAGCGGAATCGACGGCGCTTCGCGCATGTCGTCGGTGTCCGGCTTGAAGGTGAGGCCGAGCACGGCGACGGTCTTGCCGCGCAGCGACCCGCCGGCAAGGTTCACGACCTTGCGCGCCATCGCACGCTTGCGATTGTCGTTGACGCCGAGGACGGCCTCCACGATGCGGAGCTGCACATCATGGTCCTGCGCGATCTTGATCAGCGCGCGGGTGTCCTTTGGAAAGCAGGAACCGCCGAAGCCCGGGCCGGCATGCAGGAACTTGGTGCCGATGCGGTTGTCGAGACCGATGCCGCGCGCCACTTCCTGCACGTCGGCGCCGACTTTCTCGGAGAGATCGGCGATCTCGTTGATGAAGGTGATCTTGGTGGCGAGGAAGGCGTTCGCGGCGTATTTGATCAGTTCCGCGGTGCGTCGCGCCGTGTACATCAGCGGCGCCTGATTGAGCGACAGCGGCCGGTAGATGTCGCCGAGCACCTTGCGCCCGCGCTCGTCCGAAGTGCCGACCACGATGCGATCGGGGAATTTGAAGTCGCGGATCGCCGCGCCCTCGCGCAAGAATTCCGGATTGGAGGCGACCACCACGTCGGCCGAGGGATTGGCCTCGCGGATCAGCCGCTCGACCTCGTCGCCGGTGCCGACCGGCACGGTCGATTTCGTCACCACCACCGTGAAGCCCGACAGCGCCGCCGCGATCTCGCGCGCCGCGCTATAGACGTAAGTGAGGTCGGCGTGGCCGTCGCCGCGCCGCGAGGGCGTGCCGACCGCAATGAACACGGCGTCGGCTTCGCCGACCGGCGCGGTCAAATCGGTGGTGAAATCCAGCCGCTTTGCCTTGACGTTGGACGCCACCAGCGCGTCGAGGCCAGGTTCGAAGATCGGGATCTCGCCGCGGCGCAGGGCTTCGATCTTACCGGCATCCTTGTCCACGCAGGTGACGTAGTGGCCGAAATCGGCAAAGCAGGCGCCGGATACCAGCCCCACATAGCCCGTGCCAATCATGGCGATTCGCATGAAAACAACCCGTGTTGAATGGTTAACGCCAATCCCGAATTTTCAGGCGTCTTAGAGCATTTTTCAGCAAAGGGGAAACCGGAAAAAGCGCGGGGATCTCGGCATGTGATTTGTATGGATAAAGGAGAAAGCAACGGTTCGGGCCGAAGATGCGGCCACGTCGCGCCGAAAAGGGACACCGATGACCTCAAACGGTACATCCGCCGCAGCTGAACGTTCCGCCCGCATCGACTGGGTGGACTACGCCAAGGGCATCTGCATCGTCATGGTGGTGATGATGCACTCGGTGCTGGGTGTGGAAAAGGCGGCCGGCGACACCGGTTTCATGCATGCGTTCGTCATGTTCGCGCAGCCGTTCCGGATGCCGGATTTCTTCCTGATTTCGGGGCTTTTCCTCAGCGTCGTGATCGACCGCGACTGGCGCACCTATCTCGACCGCAAGGTCGTGCACTTCGCATATTTTTACGTCTTGTGGATGACAATCCAGTTCGGCTTCAAGGCACCTGGCTTCGCCGCCGAACATGGCTGGCGCCATGTCGGTTTCCTGTATCTGGAATCCTTGGTCGAGCCGTTCGGCACACTATGGTTCATTTACCTGCTGCCGATTTTCTTTGTCGTCACAAAATTGTCACGCGGCATTCCTTCGCTTGCGATCTGGCTCACCGCCGCAGCGCTGGAGATGGCGCATGTCGCGACCGGCTGGACGGTGGTCGACGAATTCTGCGCGCGCTTCGTCTACTTCTATTCCGGCTATCTGTTTGCTTCCTACGTGTTCGCGCTGTCGGATCGTTCGCGTGAGAAGCCCGTGCTGGCGCTGATCGGATTGGCGCTATGGGCGCTCATCAATGGCGCCGTCGTGAAGGCAGACTACGGCGATTGGCCGCTCATCTCGCTGGTGCTCGGCTTCGCCGGGGCCGGCGCCATCATCGTGATGGGCACGCTACTGGCGCGGATGCAGTGGCTGAACTTCCTGCGCTATTGCGGCGAGCATTCGATCGTCATCTATCTCGCGTTCTTCCTGCCGATGGCGGTGACGCGGACGCTGCTTCTGAAAACCGGCGTCATCGCCGATATCGGCCTGATGTCCCTCATCGTGACGGTTGCGGGTGTCGCCGGCGCGGTCGTGATCTGGCGCCTGGCTCTCGCGCTGCGCGCCGACTTCCTGTTCGAGCGCCCCGACGCCTTCTGGATCGCGCCGAAGAAGGCCGCGCCCGTGTTGCAGCCGGCGGAGTAGATTCTCGATTGAGGCAAAGCCGTCATGCCCGGACTTGATCCGGGCATCCATCCCTTTCTTCAAAAGAAGATGGATGGCCGGGTCAAGCCCGGCCATGATAGAGAATCTGTGGCCGACTGGCCTCCCAAGGCTGTCAATCCGCGCAAAAATCCCTAAATTTCGGCCATGCCGAAAACAGCCCCCAAAACCGCCGCCAAGCCCGCACCCACCAAAGTTCCAGCCAAGGCCGCCGCCAAACAACCGGGCAAGGGCGACCACGTGTTTCTGGTCGACGGGTCCTCGTATATTTTCCGCGCCTATCACGCCCTGCCGCCCTTGAACCGCAAGTCCGATGGACTGCAGGTCAATGCGGTGCTCGGTTTCTGCAACATGCTGTGGAAGCTGCTCCGCGAAATGCCGGAGGATAACCGGCCGACGCATTTGGCCATCGTATTCGACAAGTCGGAAATCACGTTCCGCAACAAGCTCTATCCCGACTACAAGGCGCACCGGCCCCCAGCGCCTGACGATCTGATCCCGCAATTCGCTCTCATCCGCGAAGCCGTGCGCGCGTTCGATCTGCCCTGCCTGGAGCAGGTCGGCTACGAGGCCGACGATCTGATCGCGACCTATGTCCGCATTGCCTGCGAGCGCGGAGCTACCGCCACCATCGTGTCCTCGGACAAGGATCTGATGCAGCTCGTGACCGACTGCGTCACCATGTACGATACCATGAAAGACCGGCGCCTCGGGATCGCCGAGGTGATCGAGAAATTCGGCGTGCCGCCGGAAAAGGTGGTCGACGTGCAGGCGCTGGCCGGCGACTCCACCGACAATGTGCCGGGCGTGCCCGGCATCGGCGTCAAGACCGCAGCGCAACTGATCGCCGAATATGGCGACCTGGAAAGCCTGCTCAACCGCGCCGGCGAGATCAAGCAGCCGAAACGGCGCGAGGCCCTGATCGAGAACGCAGAGAAGGCGCGGATCTCGCGGCAACTGGTGCTGCTCGACGACAAGGTCGATCTCGAAGTGCCGCTCGACGACCTCGCCGTGCACGAGCCGGATGCCCGCAAGCTGATCGCCTTCCTCAAGGCGATGGAGTTCTCCACCCTCACCCGCCGCGTCGCCGAATATTCGCAGATCGACCCCGCCGATATCGAACCAGATGCCGGCAACAAGAGCGGCGCCAGCGTCTTCGCGGTGCCGCCCTCAGGCAAGAAGCCGGAGGGCTATGAAGGCGCGACGCTGTTCGATAGCCCGCCCGCAGGCAAAGCGGGCACCGCACCGGGCAAGACCGGCGGCGACAAGCAGGACAAGGCGGCGAGCCACAAGGGCACGCCGGTCTCGCTGGCTGCGGCTCGCGCGGAAACAGCGCGAAAACTGCCGTTCGATCGGACCAAGTACCAGGCCATCCGCAAGCTCGACGAACTCAACGCCTGGGTCGCGCGCGCCTATGACGCCGGCACGTTCGCGATCGACGCCAAGGCAAGTTCCGACAATCCGATGCGAGCGGACATCTGCGGCATCGCGCTGGCACTGGCGCCGAACGATGCCTGCTACATTCCCCTCAACCACAAACAGTCCGGCGGTGGCGCAGGCCTGTTCGACGCCGGCCTCGCGTCGGACCAGATCACGGCCGCCGAGGCGCTGGCTGCGCTGCAGCCGCTGTTGGAATCATCAGGCATTCTCAAGATCGGATTCGACATCAAGTTCAACGCGGTGATGCTGGCGCAACATGGCATCACCCTGTGCAACATCGACGATGCGCAGTTGATGTCGTATGCGCTCGACGCCGGGCGCAATTCGCATGCGCTGGCCTCGCTGGCCGAACGCTGGTTCGGCCATGCCGTGATTGGCGAAAGCGAGCTCATCGGCAATGGCAAGAACAAGCTGACCTTCGACCAGGTCGCGATCGACAAGGCATCTGCTTATTCAGCCGAAAGAGCCGACGTGATCCTGCGGCTGCATCGCGTGCTCAAGCCGCGCCTCGCCGCGGAGCATATGACCACGGTTTATGAGACGCTAGAGCGGCCGCTGGTCAGCGTGCTGGCGCGGATGGAGCGGCGCGGCATTTCGATCGACCGGCAGGTGTTGTCGCGGCTATCGGGCGATTTCGCCCAGACCGCGGCACGCGTCGAGGCTGAACTTCAGGAGATCGCGGGCGAACCGATCAATGTCGGCAGTCCCAAGCAAATCGGCGACATCATTTTCGGAAAAATGGGATTGCCCGGCGGCACCAAGACCAAGACCGGAGCGTGGTCGACCTCCGCGCAAATCCTCGACGACCTCGCCGAGCAGGGCCATGAATTCCCAAAGAAGATCCTGGAATGGCGGCAGGTCTCGAAGCTGAAATCGACCTATACCGACGCGCTGCCGACTTACGTGCATCCGCAGACCCACCGCGTGCACACCACTTACGCGCTGGCCGCGACCACCACGGGGCGGCTCTCGTCGAACGAGCCCAACCTGCAGAACATTCCCGTGCGTACCGAGGACGGCCGCAAGATCCGGAGCGCCTTCGTCGCGACGCCCGGCCACAAACTTGTGTCGGCGGATTATTCTCAGATTGAGTTGCGGCTGCTGGCCGAGATCGCTGATATTCCGGTGCTGAAGCAGGCATTCCGCGATGGCCTCGACATTCATGCCATGACCGCCTCCGAAATGTTCGGCGTGCCGATCAAGGATATGCCGGGCGAGGTGCGCCGCCGAGCGAAGGCAATCAATTTCGGCATCATCTACGGCATCTCGGCCTTTGGCCTCGCCAACCAGCTCGGCATCGCCCGCGAGGAAGCCTCCGCCTACATCAAGAAGTACTTCGAGCGTTTCCCCGGCATCCGCGCCTATATGGACGAGACGCGCGACTTCTGCCGCACCAACGGCTATGTCACGACGCTATTCGGCCGGAAGTGCCACTACCCCGACATCAAGGCCTCCAACGCCTCGATCCGCTCTTTCAACGAGCGCGCCGCCATCAATGCGCGGCTGCAGGGCACCGCCGCCGACATTATCCGCCGCGCCATGGTCCGCATGGAGGACGCGCTGGCGGAGAAGAAACTATCGGCGCAGATGCTGCTGCAGGTGCACGACGAACTGATCTTCGAGGTACCGGACGATGAGGTCGCGGCGACCTTGCCGGTGGTGCAGCACGTCATGCAGGACGCGCCCTTCCCGGCGGTTGCGCTATCGGTGCCGCTGCATGTCGACGCGCGTGCGGCTGACAATTGGGAAGAGGCACATTAGCACGCTGTCATCGCCCGGCCTGACCGGGCGATCCAGTATTCCAGAGCACGACGTGTGAACCTCAATCGGTAGCCGAGTTGACCATCGCACTCCATAGGAAGAGCCGCGGCGTACTGGTCGCCCGGTCAAGCCGGGCGATGACAGACGCGTGTGCGCTCTAATACCTACAGAAATGTCCTCGGATCAATTTGCGAAATGACATCGCGGGCCGACGCACGCTAGAAAACCTGTGCATCCTCCTGCGAGTCACCCATGCCCCACCTTCCCACACTGCTCGGTTTCGCCCTGGTCTCGCTCGGTATGGTGCTGACGCCGGGGCCGAACATGATCTACCTGATCTCGCGCTCGATCACGCAAGGGCCGGCGGCGGGGATCGTGTCGCTCGGCGGCGTCGCGCTCGGCTTCGTATTCTACATGCTATGCGCGGCGTTCGGTATCACCGCCCTGCTGTTCGCGGTGCCCTACGCTTATGACGCGCTGCGGTTTGCAGGGGCCGCCTATTTGCTGTGGCTGGCATGGCAGGCGCTGAAGCCCAACGGGCGCTCGCCGTTTCAGGTGAAGAAGCTGCAAGTCGATGGCCCGCGCAAACTATTCGCGATGGGCTTCGTCACCAACCTGCTCAATCCGAAGATCGCAATGCTGTATCTGGCGCTGCTGCCGCAGTTCATCGACCCCACCGTCGGCAGTGTCCTGACGCAGTCGCTGGCGCTCGGCGCAATCCAGATCGTGATCAGTGTCAGCGTGAATGCGATGATCGCGCTTGCCGCTGGATCGATCGCGATGTTTCTCGGCACGCGGCCGACCTGGTTGCTCGTACAGCGCTGGCTGATGGGCACCGTGCTGGCGGGCCTTGCGGTGAAAATGGCTTTCGAGGCGAAGCGGGCGTAGCCCCAGACCGTCGCCCGGCTTGACCGGGCGATCCAGTACGCCGGGGCGTTTCCGATGAAGCGAAGTGGTCAATGTAGCCCGAGCGGCGCATCAAACTAGGTGCTCTGGGATACTGGGTCGCCCGGTCAAGCCGGGCGACGACAGGATTGGGCCGGAGAGAGAAGCTAATCCAGCTTCGCTTCCATGCCGCGCTTGGTCGCCGGGCGGGCCATCAGCGTGTTGTACCAGCGCTCGACGTTGGGGAAATCCTTCAGCTCCACCTTGTGGCGCGGATGGCGCCAGGCCCAGCCGAGGATGGCGAAGTCGGCGACAGACAGGTCGCCGGCGACGAATTCGCGTCCCTCCAGACGGCGATCCAGCACGCCGTAGAGCCGCCGTGTCTCGGCCATGAAGCGCTTCAGGCCATAGGCGCGATCGGTTTCATTCTCGAGCGCGATGAAATGGTGCACCTGGCCTGGCATCGGGCCAAACCCGCCCATCTGCCACATCAGCCATTCGTAGACGGGAATACGTTCGGCAAGCGACTTAGGGAGAAACTTGCCGGTTTTTTCGCCGAGATAGAGCAGGATCGCACCGGATTCGAAGATGCTGACCGGCTTGCCGCCGGGGCCGTCGGGATCGACGATCGCGGGGATCTTGTTGTTCGGGCTGAGCTTGAGAAAAGCGGGCGCCATCTGCTCGCCCTTGGTGATGTTCACCGGGATCACCTTGTAGGGCAGCCCCATTTCCTCCAGCGCAACGGAGATTTTGCGGCCATTCGGCGTGTTCCAGGTGTGCAGTTCGATCGTCATTTTGTCATACCCCGCGACCCGTCTCCGCCAAGGCTCCGCCGGGGTTAGCGATAATCGGTCCGCCGGAGCTCTAGCGAAGGCGACAAGTGGGTATCCAGTACCCCGGAACTTGAGGGGGTTACAACCGCCGCCGCGGAATACTGGCTCATCCGCTTTCGCTGATGATACCGTGCCCTGTTGACGGCGCTGGATCGGCGCTGGAATGTGCGCAGCCATATCGATAGATTGCGCGCCGCCTGAAACGCCCGAGGAAAACCGCCTTGTCCAAATCAGCCTCCCGCGCCCGTCTCGCCGAGATCATCCGCAAGCGCTCGTTCGGCCGCGGCGAGATTACGCTGGCCTCGGGCCGCAAGAGCGACTTCTACTTCAACCTCAAGCCGACAATGCTCGACCCTGAGGGCGCTGCACTGCTGGCGGAACTGACCTATGAGGCGCTGAAGGACGACAAGCTCGATTTCATCGGCGGGCTGGAGATGGGCGCAGTGCCGCTGGCGGGTGCGATCGCGCAGCTCTCCTGGATCAAGGGGCATCCGATCGCTGCGTTCTTCGTGCGCAAGAAGCCGAAGGAGCATGGCGCGCGCCTCGCGGTGGAGGGCCTGGCCAAGGGCGAAACCCTGCAGGGTAAGCGCATCGTGATCGTCGAGGACGTCACCACGACCGGCGGCTCTGCACTGAAGGCCGTCGAGGCCGTGCGCGATGCCGGCGGCGAGATCGCGCTGGTGCTCACCATGGTCGACCGCGAGGAAGGTGCGAGCGAAGCGTTTGCCGCGGCCGGACTCGAGTTTCGTTCGCTCTACAAGGCGGGTGAATTTTTGAAGGGGTGATCGGAGAGTTCACTTGCCCCGTCGTCATGCCCGCCTGCCCCGGGCATCCACGTACCGCGGTTGGATGGCCAAGGTCCGCCCGGTCAGGACGCAGAGTGCCTGCCACGCTTTCTCCGCATTTCTTTCCCAGCTTCTCGCTTAGAGTAAAAGCTCATTTACTATCGCCCATTAAGGTTACTCCGGACTGAAGCGTGCAGCGCTTCAGCGCGTTTGTTGCGTTGGGTGGAGTTGGCGTTTGCGTACAGAGTTGGCTTTTTCGCGCGTGCGACGTCGCGCGACGTTTGCGGCCGCCGCAACCTTTGCCGGCGCCCTCGCGCTGACGCCCGCCAGCGTCTCAGCGGAGGGCCTGTTCGAGTTCCTGTTCGGCGGCATACAAAAGCAGCAGTCGCGGCAGGCGCCTTCGAACTTCTTCACCGATCCGTTCGGCATTAATCAGCCGGCCCAATCCGCCCCGGCGCCGCGCGTTGCTGGCTCCGGACCAGCCTTCTGTGTGCGAAGCTGCGATGGCAAATATTTTCCGCTGACCGTGCGCGGCAACGCCTCGCCGGTTCAGATGTGCCAGGCCTTCTGCCCGGCGAGCGTTACCAAGGTGTTTTACGGCAGCAGCATCGACAGCGCCACTGCAAGCAGTGGCGAGCGCTACGCTGATAGCGACAACGCCTACGCCTACCGCAAGGCGCTGCGCGCTGACTGCACCTGCAACGGCCGAAGCCCGATCGGACTGGCGCCGGTCGATCTCGCGCTCGATAGCTCGCTGCGCTCCGGCGACGTCATCGCCACTACGGACGGCCTGGTCGCCTATACCGGCGTGCGCCTGGGTACCGATCAGAGCGCGGAGTTCACGCCTGTTGCGTCCTATCCCGGCCTAACAGCGGACGTACGCGCCCGGCTCGGTGAGATGAAGGTCGCGCCTGTTAGCGCCGAGATGGTTGCCGGCAGCGCGCCGCTGCCGGAAACAAGACACGACGTCGACCTGCCGACCGCCTCGATACCGAAGACGGCGGTGCCGAAAGCCGGGAAACGCGCGGAAGTGAATTAAGGTACGAGGCCTAGCGTCGACTAATTCAACGTCCGACGATCACCCCGATCACATTCGGCGCCGACAGATATTTTTCCTCGATCGCCGCACGCGCGGCGGCGCGGTTTTCCGGCGTCAGCAATCCCCGCTTCTCGGCCAGGATCATCCAGCAATAGCCCCACCAGTCCGTCAGCATGCCCTGATCGTCGACGAGGTCGTAGCCCTGCTCAGCAGCGAAGATGCGCGCCTGCGCTTCATCCAGCCCATCGAGAAAGGCGTGGTCCTCGACCGAAAACAGCTCATCGCTGAAATCGTCCGTGGTGTAGCCCCACACCGACATGCAGACGGTGTTGAACTCGCGGTCGATCGCGTCGTCATCGACGAGCTGGCGGCGCGAGGCCTGGTGCAGGCGCGACAGCGAGCGCGCGAAATCGGCGATGCGGGTAAGAGCAAACTGATCGAAGGCGATGGTGGACATGTAGTCCTCGCAAACTCGGATAGGCCATAGATGTTGTGTCGGCGATGCGCCGAATCACAATGATATATCAAGCACTTGCTAAAGTGTTCTTAATTTGTTCTAGCGATCCTGCAAATTATTTCCTATCAAGGGTTGTCTTCGGCTTGCTCGCAAAGGATCGACAATGATGGACGAAACTCAGGTGGCCCAAATCCGGTCACTGTTGCTGGAAGCAGCGGATGCGATCGACCGTGCGAACGCGATCGTCTCCACGGTCGACAGTGATGATCGAGCCCTGCTGTCCGCGCCGCTGGATGAGGTATCGGCCGCGCTGCATTTCGAGCTGCTGCAAAAGCTCTATCTCCGTTATCCCGGCTTTGCGGAGGAAAGCGAAATCTGGAACGGCGTCCTGATGTGAGCTGTCGCGGATATCACCCCCTCACATCGCCGACAGCAGCTTGTCGCCGCAATAATTCGCGTAGAACTTTCCGCCGCATTGCCGCTTGATCGCGGCACAGCGCGCGGCCGGTGAAGCGCCTTGCGGGACGCTGAAGGAACAACTCAGGGCGTCGGCACCCTTGCCAGCCCGGCCAGCGGCAAAAGCTGCACTGGTTGCACTGATGCAGACGATCAATAGCGCGGTGGCCGCGATTTCGATCATCAGTCTCATGGCAAGCCTCCCGTTCTGGCGGCACGCGCGCGACCGGTACCCAGCCACTAAGCCCAGCGATCCCTCGGCTTTGACACACTCATTATAACCAAAACCCGACCGCTAGTGCCGCGAAATCGGCCCGGTCCTTGCATAAAATCATACCAGCGCGGTGCACCACATACTTCCGGCTGGTTTCGATCGCAGGACAAGGCGCGTATCTTGATTGTGAGTCTCAATTGCAGGGATCGACGTGTTGCAGGAACAATTTCCCGGGAACTATCCGGCTCCCGGCCAGCCGGTCGACGAGCTGGCGCTGGCCGAGATCAAAGGCGCGATCCTCGCCAAGCTTCGGCTTGCCATTGGCAAGGACGCCGGCATGGCGACCAGGCGGGACTGGTACAAGGCCGCGGCCCTGACGCTGCGCGACCGCATCGTGCACCGCTGGCTGACGGCCGAAAAGGAGAGCTACGATGCCGGCAGCAAGCGGGTCTATTACCTCTCGCTCGAATTCCTGATCGGCCGCCTGTTCACGGATGCGCTGAACAATATGGGCCTGCTGCCGCTGTTCGAGGCGGCGCTCGGCGACCTCGGCGTCGGGCTTGACGACTTGCGCAAATGCGAGCCGGACGCGGCGCTTGGCAATGGCGGTCTCGGACGGCTCGCGGCGTGCTTCATGGAGAGCATGGCGACGCTGGGCATTCCCGCCATCGGCTACGGCATCCGTTACGATTTCGGCCTGTTCCGCCAGATCATCGCGCAGGGCTGGCAGCAGGAGTATCCGGACGAATGGCTGAGCTTCGGGAACCCCTGGGAATTCCAACGGGCGGAGGTGGTCTATCACGTTCATTTCGGCGGCCATGTCGACCATGTCGACGAGCACGGGCGTGACCGCGCGACGTGGCGGCCGGCCGAAACCGTGCAGGCCGTCGCCTATGACACGCCGATCGTGGGCTGGCGAGGCCAGCACGTCAACGCGCTGCGGCTATGGTCGGCACGCGCGCCCGATCCGTTGCGGCTCGACGTCTTCAACACCGGCGATTATCTTGGCGCCGTCGCCGAGGAAGCGCGCGCGGAATCGATCTGCAAATTCCTCTATCCGAATGACGAGAGCCCGGCAGGTCGCGAACTTCGCCTGCGGCAGGAATATTTCTTCGTCTCGGCCTCGCTGCAGGATCTCGTCAAGCGCCACCTCGCTTCCGATGGTCAGTTGCGCAGCCTCGCCACCAAGGTCGCGGTTCAGCTTAACGACACCCATCCGAGCCTCGCCGTTACCGAGCTGATGCGCATCCTGGTCGACCTGCACAATTTCCGCTGGGACGAAGCGTGGAAGATCACGGTGGCGACGTTCTCCTACACCAACCACACGCTGCTGCCGGAAGCGCTGGAGACGTGGCCGGTCGAACTGTTCGAGCGGCTGTTGCCGCGCCATCTCGAAATCATCTACCGCATCAATGCCGCACACCTGGCGCTGGCGGAACAGCGTTACCCCGGCGATATCGAGTACCGCGCCTCGGTTTCGCTGATAGACGAGAAATCCGGCCGCCGCGTGCGGATGGGGCAGCTCGCCTTCGTCGGCTCGCATCGCATCAACGGCGTCTCCGTGATGCATTCCGATCTGATGAAGGAGACCGTGTTCCACGACCTCAATCATCTCTATCCCGGCCGCATCACCAACAAGACCAACGGCATCACCTTCCGCCGCTGGCTGATGCTGGCCAATCCAAAGCTGACGGACCTCATGCGCGAGACGTGCGGCGAGGCCGTGCTCGACGATTTCTCCCTGTTCGAGCGTCTCGAGGCGCGCGCCAGCGACAACGCGTTCCAGCAGCGCTTTCGCGAGGTCAAGCACCACAACAAGGTCGCGCTGGCGCGGCTGATCAACGAGCGTCTCCGCATCAAGGTCGATCCGTCAGCGATGTTCGATGTCCAGATCAAGCGCATTCACGAATATAAGCGGCAACTGCTCAACGTCGTCGAGACCGTCGCGCTGTATCAGGCGATCAAGGACCAGCCGCAGCGCGGCTGGGTGCCGCGCGTCAAGATCTTCGCCGGCAAGGCGGCGGCGAGCTATCGCTACGCCAAGCTGATCATCAAGCTGATCAACGACGTCGCCGAGGTCGTCAACAACGACCCCGACATCGCCGGGCGTCTCAAGGTCGTCTTCCTCGCCGATTACAATGTCAGCCTTGCCGAAGTGATCATTCCGGCTGCCGATCTGTCCGAGCAGATTTCGACCGCCGGCATGGAAGCTTCCGGCACCGGCAATATGAAGCTGGCGCTCAACGGTGCGCTCACCATCGGCACGCTCGATGGCGCCAACATCGAAATCCGCGACCAGGTCGGCGCGGACAACATGGCGATCTTCGGCATGGAGGCCGGCGACGTCATGGTGCGGCGCAAGCAGGGCCTTGATGCGACCGACGTGATCAGCCGCTCGCCGCGGCTGGCGCGCGCCATCACTGCGATCGAGAGCGGCGCTTTCTCGCCTGACGATCTTGCCCGTTTTGCGTCCGTCGGCCACGCGCTGCGCTATCTCGACCACTACATGGTCTCGGCCGATTTCGATTCCTATTACGAGGCCCAGCGCGGCATCGATGCGCGCTGGCAGGTGGTGCCGGCCTGGACCCGCGCCTCGATCCTCAACATCGCGCGGATGCCCTGGTTCTCCTCCGACCGCACCATCCGCGAATACGCCGAGGACATCTGGCACGTGCCAGTGCGCGCGGCCGCGCCGATACCGGAAGCCAGCGCTCGTGGAGCGACACGGTAATTTTCGGCGGGCGGAAAGCCATTACCTCTGACGTCATTGAATTCGGCGGAACAGTCGCGATACTACATCCACGTCTTTGCGAGCGAAGCGAAGCAATCCATTTCTCCGCTTGCGGCGCGATGGATTGCTTCGCAGAGCCTGTCATTGGGCGTTCGCCCGACCCGTTGGCTCGCAATGACGGAATCTGCGGCAACCATATCGCGCCCTCAAAAACCGAAGAATATTCATGCTGACAAAATCCCCGCACCTCTTCGACGACGCTACGCGGGTCACCGCAGGTGACAGCCGCTGGCAGGGCAAGACCAGTCCCGATTACTGGGCCTTTGTCGGCCCGTTCGGCGGCTGCACCGCCGCGACCATCCTGCGCGCGTTGATCGACCACCCGCAGCGGGCGGGCGATCCACTGTCGATGACGGTGAATTTCTGCGCGCCGGTCGCGGAAGGCGCGTTCGATCTCGACGTGCGCCTGGTCAAGGCCAACCGCTCGAGCCAGCACTGGTGCGTGGAGATGACGCAGGGCGGCGGCGAGGTCGCGACGCTGGCGACGGCCGTGTTCGCCGAGCGCCGTCCGTCCTGGTCGCACCAGCAGCTGACCTTTCCAGAGGCAGCACCGTTCGAACAGGCGCGTTCGTTCCCGAACACGCCGATGACCTGGACGCACCAGTACGATTTCCGCTTCGTCGAGGGCGAGCCGAGCTTCTACGGCTCGCCTGCCGTGCCGCCGGTCGCCGCGTACTCCAAGCAGTGGATCGGTGATCGCGTGCCGCGAAAGATCGACATGCTGTCACTGATGTCGATGTCGGATGCCTTTTTCGGTCGGGTGTTCCTCGCACGGCGGGAACTCGTGCCGTTCGGGACCGTATCGATTACGACGTATTTTCACACGGCGTCGGAGGAACTCGCGGCGGAGGACATCACCCATGTGCTGGCGGCCGCGGATGCGCGAATTTTCCACAGAAGTTACGGCGATCAGCACGGTGAATTGTGGTCGCCCTCGGGACGCCTGCTCGCAACCACGACGCAAATCGCCTATTTCAAGGCGTAAGCAGCGGGTCTGCCGTTGCGGCCATTGGACCCTCATGGCGAGGAGGCGCGGAGCGCCGTCTCGAACCATGTGGCCCCGCTGGTGCCATTCATCCTTCCGGACGCCGCTGCGCGGCTCCTCAGGATGAGGTCTGACAAAAGGTGGGCTCATGTCCGACGCCAACGCTCCCCGCATCGCCCTGCTCGGCGTCCCCATCGAAATCGGCGCCTCGCAACTCGGCACCTTGATGGGACCGGATGCGCTTCGCACCGCCGGCATCGGCCGCATCCTCAATCAGCTCGGCTTTTCCGTGGAGGACCATGGCAACATGGCAAAGCCCGGCGTAGCCGCCGATGAAGGTCCGCCGCCGGCCAACGCCAAATACTACGACACGATCAAGGGCTGGATCCGGGCGCTCAGCGAGCGATCCTATGCGTTGGCGCGCTCCGGCGCGGTGCCGATTTTCATGGGCGGCGATCATTCGCTCTCGATGGGATCGGTGAACGGCGTCGCGCGCTACTGGCAGGAGCAGGGCCGGCCGCTGTTCGTGCTCTGGGTCGACGCCCATGCCGACTACAACACGCCACAGACCACGGAGACCGGCAACATGCACGGCATGTCGGCCGCTTTCCTCTGCGGTGAGCCCGGCCTCGACAACCTGCTCGGCGGCGCGCCCCGCGCCTCGATCGGACCTGACCAGCTCGATCTGTTCGGCATCCGCTCCATCGATCCGCTGGAAAGGAAACTGGTGTTCGAACGCCGCGTCGCGATCGCCGACATGCGCGCCATCGACGAGTTCGGCGTCGGCGTGCTGATCCGAAAGGTCATCGAGCGCGTTCGGGCGCGGGGCGGCGTGCTGCACGTCTCCTTTGATGTCGACTTTCTCGATCCCACGGTCGCGCCCGGCGTCGGCACGACGGTGCCGGGCGGCGCAACCTACCGCGAAGCGCATCTGATCATGGAGCTCTTGCACGATTCGGGGCTGGTGCGCTCGGTCGATATCGTCGAGCTCAACCCGTTCCTCGACGAGCGCGGCCGCACCGCGCGCGTTGCCGTCGAGTTGATCGGCAGCCTGTTCGGCCTGCAGATCACCGACCGGCGAACGCCGAGCAACGCGGTGTTGCCGGGCAACGGCAGCTAGTGCTGGTCGAGGAAACGAAAGGGCGGCCCTGCGGCCGCCCTCGTCGTTCTCGAATGGTCCCTCGTTCGACCGCGCGGTCACTCCGCCGCAAGCTTGGTGTCGGGCGCAGCGGCGCGAACTTCGGCGTCGACCTGGGCTTCGAACTTGGCGAAGTTCTTTTGGAACATCCCGACCAGGCTACGCGCGGTCTTGTCGAACTCGGCCTTGTCTTTCCAGGTGTTGACCGGATTGAGGATCTCGCTCGGCACGCCCGGCAGCGCGGTCGGCACGGCGAAGCCGAAATACTTGTCGGTGCGGAATTCGACATTGCGCAGTGAGCCGTCGAGCGCAGCAGTGAGCAGCGCGCGCGTCACCTTGATCGGCATACGGCTGCCGACGCCGTATTTGCCACCGGTCCAGCCGGTGTTGACCAGCCAGCAGTCGACATTGTGCTTGGCGATCAGCTCACGCAGCATGTTGCCGTAGACGGAAGGATCGAGCGGCAGAAACGGCGAGCCGAAGCAGGTGGAGAATTCCGGTTGCGGCTCGTTGCCGAGACCGCGCTCGGTGCCGGCGACCTTGGCGGTGTAACCGGACAGGAAGTGATACATCGCCTGGGCCGGCGAGAGCTTGGCAATCGGCGGCAATACGCCGAAGGCATCGGCCGCGAGCATCACGACGTTCTTCGGCTGGCCGGCGCGGCCGGTGCGCGAAGCATTCGGAATGAAGTCGAGCGGATAGGCCGAACGGGTGTTTTCGGTCTTCGAACCGTCGTCGAAGTCAGGCACGCGGGTGTCTTCGTCGAGCACGACGTTCTCGAGCACGGCCCCGAAGCGGTTGCTGGCATCGAAGATCTGCGGCTCAGCTTCCTTCGACAGTTTGATGCACTTGGCATAGCAGCCGCCTTCGAAATTGAAGACGCCGTCATTGCCCCAGCCATGCTCGTCGTCGCCGATCAGCGTGCGGTTCGGATCGGCCGACAGCGTGGTCTTGCCGGTGCCGGACAGGCCGAAGAAGATCGCGGTATCGCCCTTCGGCCCGACATTGGCCGAGCAGTGCATCGGCAGCACGCCCTTGGCGGGCAGGTAGTAGTTCAGCGTGGTGAAGACCGACTTCTTCATCTCGCCGGCATAATAAGACCCGCCGATCAGGACGATCTTGCGGGCGAAATCGATCGCGACGACGTTCTCCGAGCGCACGCCGTGACGTTTCGGATCGGCGCGGAAACTCGGCAGGTCGATGATGGTGAGCTCGGGCACAAAGTCGCGCAGCGCCGAAGCCTCGGGACGGATCAAGAGCGTGCGGATGAACAGCGAGTGCCAGGCGAGCTCGGTGAAGACTCGGGTCTTGATCTGGAAATTCGGATCGGCGCCGCCATAGAGGTCCTGCGCATACAGCGTCATGCCTTCGGCATGCTTGAGGAAGTCGGCGTAGAGCGCCGAGAACTGATCTGAGGTGATCGACTGATTACCGCCCCACCACATGTTCTTGTCGGTGGTCGCGTCGCGGACCGTGAACTTGTCCTTCGGGCTGCGGCCGGTGAACTCACCGGTATCCGCACACAATGCGCCGTCTGCTGATAGGACGGCTTCGCCCGCCGCGAGTGAATATTGATAGAGCTGGGGTGCGCCGAGATTCCAGTGCACCGTCTTGAGATTCTTTAAGCCGAATTTGTCGGCGCCGAAGGCGCCGTTGCGTATACCCGTCTCTTGCACGAAGACTCCTCCTCGAACCCGCGTTACTCGAATCGCGCGTACATCGCTTGACGCGCTCTGTCGCGGTGACCCCTGAATATAGCCTTCCGGCTTCGGTCCGGCGACCTAATACTGATGAACGCCCGGCTTGCCAAGCCGATCCCGGCGATTTGGCTTATTCAAGCGCGTGTGGTTGATCTGCATCAATCGCTTGCTGCGCCGCTTTGCCTCGATTTGGCGCTTTGGTTGCGCGACCATTTGCATTGCATACAATGGCTGACCGAATGTTGCGCCGCACAACCAAAAATTCAGCGCGCGGCGCCCTCGCCGATCAGTGCAAACGGCCCCCAGAATGCCGGATAGGCATTGCGCGGCGAGGACGTGTCGTTGAGGTAAGCCAGCATGGCCTGACGCAGCGCCTCGGCGCGGCCGAGCCTGGGATTGGCGTTCAACCGGTCGAAAGTCGAGATCGCAAGCCGTGTGGCCGCCTCCGAGCTAACCGCCCAATGCGACACCAGAAGCGCCCGCGCTCCGGCATAGAAGAATGAGCGCGCCAAGCCGGACAGCGCTTCGGCGCCGGGCTTATCGCCGGCAATCGTGTTGCAGGCTGACAGCACCACCCAGTCAGCATTGAGCTTCAACTGCGCGACTTCGCTTGCGGTAAGCAGGCCATCGTCGAATTCCGACGGCTGTTTCGGAATGCTGAGCGCCAGCGACGGTTCGGCGAGCCCCTTCACGTCGCCGGCGACGAGACCGTGGGTGGCGAAATAGACGATGCCGTAATCGGCAAGTGGGATGCGCTTGAGGGTGGTTTCGCTGGCGTCCTCGCCGAGATGAATATCGGAGGCCGCAACACCGAGGTTCTTGCCAATCGCGTTGAGTTCATCGGCGGTATCAGGCAATTGCGGCAAGACATCCGAAAGCCGCGCGCGATCGACCCCTGCGCCTTGCCAGAAATCGGTGTAGGCGCCGGTCGCGAGGCTGCGTGCAGCCGTCCGCGTCGCACGATTGCCGTCACCCGGCTTCACCGCCGGATTGAAAAGAGGATCGCCAAAACCGGTCATCGGTTTTGTGCTTTGCTCCCTTCGCGCGGCCAATGCCCGCAGCGCTTTCAGGCTCGCGGCCGACGGTAGGATCGAGACTGCCTGACGTTTCAACAGCCAGGCCGCATCGCGATAACCTTCGAAGGTTTCCGGAATCGCCGCCGCCGGTTTTTCGGTCACCAGCAGATGGAACGGCAGCGCCGTCAGCGCGCCTGAGCTGGCTACCAGAAGCGACGGCTTGTCCTTGATCAGCGCTTCGACCGGCGCAAGCAGCATTCCGTACATTTCATGCGCAAGCGCCAGATCGAACAGCCCGGATTTTCCGGAGGCATCGCTCGCCTTGCCGAGGTCGAGCCCACGACGGAAGGTGGCGATCTTCTGCGACAATGTTTCCGCGCCGCGGGGAATCGGCTTCCAGTCAAAGCTGTCGCGGGTGATCGCAATGACGTAGCTTTCCACCTCGGTCACCGCGAACTGCACCATCGCCTCGTTTTCCGACAGCAGCGACTGAATTTCCTTCACCGTCATCGGCGAGGGGTTGGACAGCGCAGCGTAGCCGGGAAATTCCGCCGACAAGGTCTTTTGCAGCGATGCCCGCTCGGTCGAAATCGCGGCGAGGCGCGTACGGGCGCGCTGCTCGGAAGCGGCATCGCGCTTCGAGCGCTCCTTCGAGACCGCTGATACGATCGACTTGTCCAGCGCTTCCGCCTCGCTGGCGAGATCCTGATCCCGGCGCACCAGTTCGGCCAGGCGATCGCTTCCCGCGGCGAGCCGCACCGCCAGCTTGTTGACGGCTGAAGCCGCCGCGGACTGCGTGCCGCGCTGGATCACGTTGAGCATGTCGTTCACGGCCTCTTCGCGCGGCATCAATTGCTGGCGCTCGGCGTCCGCGAGTACCGGCAGGGCAGCGCGGGGTTGTGCGCGTCCGTTTCCGATCAGCCGCTCTACCAGCGGCAGCGCATCGCCGGGACGGCCGGAGGCTTGATAAAATGCTGCGAGATTGTTGGTCGAATTCGCGGTGTCCGGATGATCGGCGCCAACGGCGTGTTGACGGATCGCCAGCGCTCGCTCGAACAGCGGCTGCGCTTCGGCATAACGGCCCTGCCGCTCATAGAGATCGGCGAGATTGTTCAACGAGCGCGCCACATCGGGATGCTCGCGCCCCAAGACTTTTTCGCGGATTGCCAGCGACCGCTTGATCAGCGGCTCGGCTTCACCATAGCGGCGTTGGACCTTTCCGACCTGGCCGAGATTGTTCAGAAGCGTGGCGACCGCCGGATGCTCCGGGCCTGCCGCCTTCTCGTAGATCGCCAGCGCGCGTTTGAACAATGGCTCGGAATCGCCATGGCGGCCGAGCTTCTCGTAGTGCGTCGCCAAATTGTTGAGGGATTGCCCGAGATCAGGATGGCCTGACGGCAGGGATCTTTCGCGGACGACCAGCGCGCGCTTGAACAATGGTTCTGCGTCGGCATGTCGCTGCTGCCGTTGATACAGCGATGCGAGATTGGTCAACGTAGCCGCGACTTCGGGCGAGTCGGCTCCAACCGTTCTCTCCAGGATCACGATCGCGCGCTTGTACAGCGGCTCGGCTTCACTATCCCTGCCGTGATTGGCGTAGGCATAGCCCAGATTGCTCAGCGCTGAGCCGACATCGCGATGCGCCGGACCATGCTTTTTCTCGAGGCTTTCGACCTGCCGCTCCGCGAGCGCGACGGCTTCGGCATATTTTCCGGCGCGGCCAAGATCTCTGATTTTGACGCTGAGCGCGGCGGCATCGCCTTTTTGCGCCAGTGACGGCGCTGAGAAGCACGTGCCGGACAACAGCGCCAGGCACGCTGAAAAAATCAATCGGTTGTGGGATTTCATGCGGGCTTTCGCTGTCACCTTAGCGGGCTTTGATTAGGTCGCAGCAACTTCCGCGCCCGTTCAAAACCGCAATCGGCGACATGCGTTAATCCTCGTCAGCCCTTGGCCCGCGCCTCGCCCGCCAGCCGCACCAGCATCTTGCGCAAGCCCGAGGCGTCAGTGACGCGCTCCGGGAAATCCAGCCTCAACGTCGCGCTCCCGGCCTGCATGTCCATGCCGTCGGGGTCGCAGCCGGTACAGCGCCAATCGGCGGATTCTGCGCCCAGCAGCCTCGTCGCATAGAGGTTCATCGCCTCGCGATGATCCTCGTTCATATGCTCGATGGCGCCTTGCTCGGCTTCCAGCAGATCTGCAGCATCGCCGATCTCGGTCAGAAATTGCTCGGGCTTGAGGTCGATGATGCGGCCGAATCCTGCAACCAGATGCAAGCCGGAGGGCGCGATTCGAAAGAACGAGAAATCCTTGAAATCCACGAAGGCTTCCGCAGACGGATGAGCGTTGAGATAGCGCCGGCGCAGGATGTTTGCGCCCTCACCCGTTGCCTCTTCGGCTCGGCCCGCCAACATGATTCGCGCGCCCTCCAGGGGATCACCGGCGGCGCGCTCATCCAGCATCAGCGAAACCCTGCTGTCGGCGAGAATATTCTTTGTATGCAGCGCCAACCGCGAAAGCAGGAGAATTGGCGCGGCATCGGCATGGCTGGCGACGTTCACGAGCGAGCAGTAGGGGTCGCCACTTTCGGGCATAAGCGTGGCCAATGCGCCCTGGCGGCTACGCCTCAGGAGCGAGCGGGCAAGTTTGGAAGCATCAAAATCTGCGGTCGGCTGCATGGTTCCTTCCGAGCCATCTTATTGCAAAAAAGGGGGTTTTCTCCGCCAGACAGGGTGCTATATGGGGACGGCGCCTTTCCTTGGGGGCGTTTTGCGGAACTCGGTCACACTTCAGCCCAGCTTGCATTGCTCGTTGACCGTGTACGAAGCCCATTTATGCGGCGTCTGGCTGAAGTGCCCGCCGTTTAAGCCACTCTTAATTCGAAAGCAGAGGCTCATGCCCACAATCGCCCTGGTCGATGATGACCGCAACATTCTCACTTCCGTGTCGATCGCGCTCGAAGCAGAAGGCTATCGCATCATGACCTACACGGATGGTGCCTCGGCGCTGGACGGCTTCCGCACCTCGCCGCCGGATCTCGCGATCCTCGATATCAAGATGCCGCGCATGGACGGCATGGAAACGCTACGCCGGCTGCGGCAGAAATCCGATCTGCCGGTGATCTTCCTGACTTCCAAGGATGAAGAGATCGACGAATTGTTCGGCCTCAAGATGGGCGCGGACGACTTCATCCGCAAGCCATTTTCGCAGCGCCTCTTGGTCGAGCGCGTCAAGGCCGTGCTCCGCCGCGGGCAGCCGAAGGATCCGACCGCTGTGCCGAAGGAGCCGGATGCACGTGCCCTCGACCGCGGCCTGTTGCGGATGGATCCCGAGCGTCACACCTGCACCTGGAAGAACGAGCCTGTGACGCTGACGGTAACGGAATTTCTGATCCTGCAGGCGCTGGCCACGCGGCCCGGTGTAGTGAAGAGCCGCAACGCGCTGATGGACGCGGCCTATGACGATCAGGTCTATGTCGACGACCGTACCATCGACAGCCACATCAAGCGGCTGCGCAAGAAGTTCAAGGTGGTCGACGACGATTTCGAGATGATCGAGACGCTGTACGGCGTCGGCTATCGTTTCAAGGAAGCCTGATCTGCGTTTTTCGGGCGGACGTGCCGACTGACACATCCGCCCGTTCGGCGTAGAAGCGTGGACTAGAAACGGCGCATCACAACCGACGGCTCAGCCATTGCTAGATCGAACGCAGTCCGACACTACCCTGAACCACGAGGATACGTCCGAGCTCCTCGAACAGGATCGCGTTGCCGAGGAAAATGCGGGCGAGAAGGGCTGGCGACGGCCGCTCGGCTGGCTGCGCCGCGCCGGCCAATTCTTCTTCGCGCTCTCCTTCTCCAGTCTCACGCGCCGCATCGTTTCGCTCAATCTGGCGGGTCTCGTCGCGCTGGTGGCGAGCATTCTCTATCTCTCGCAATTCCGCGCCGGCCTGATCGATGCACGCGCGCAGAGCCTTCTGGTGCAGGCCGAAATCATTGCCGGCGCGATTGCCGCATCCGCCACCGTTGAAACGAACACCATCACCATCGATCCAGACCGGCTGCTCGACCTGAAGCCCGGCGAGAGCTACGGCGCGCCGGACGAATCCTCGGGGCTGGATTTTCCGATCAATCCGGAACGCGTCGCGCCGGTGCTGCGGCGGCTGATCTCGCCGACCAAGACGCGCGCGCGCATCTATGGCGGCGACGGCGGCATGATCCTCGACAGCCGCAGTCTCTACGGCCGCGGCGACGTCATGCGTTTCGAACTGCCGCCGCCGTCCACCGAAAAGCCGGGCTTTCTCGAGCGCGCCACAATCTCGATCCGCACCTGGCTCAATCGCGGTGACCTGCCGCTCTATCGCGAACTCGGCCCCGAGAACGGCAAGGGCTATCAGGAGATCGTACAGGCGCTCGACGGCGTCAAAAGCAGTATGGTGCGCGTCAACGATCGCGGCGAGGTGATCGTCTCGGTCGCGGTGCCGGTGCAGCGTTTCCGCGCCGTGCATGGCGCGCTGATGCTCTCGACACAGGGCGACGATATCGACCAGATGGTGACCGCCGAGCGATTGGCGATCTTGAAGGTCGGCGGCGTGGCCTCCGCCGTCATGATCGTGCTGTCGCTGTTGCTCGCGAGCACGATCGCCGGTCCCGTGCGGCGGCTGGCCGACGGCGCCGAGCGCGTCCGCCGCCGCATTCAGACCCGCGTCGAAATTCCCGACTTCACCCGCCGCCGCGACGAGATCGGTCACCTTTCCGGCGCGCTGCGCGACATGACCAATGCGCTTTATAGCCGCATCGAGGCGATCGAGATGTTCGCGGCCGATGTCGCCCATGAACTGAAGAACCCGCTGACCTCGCTGCGCTCGGCGGTGGAAACGCTGCCGCTGGCGCGCAACGACACCAGCCGCGCGCGCCTGCTCGAGGTGATCGAGCACGACGTCAAGCGGCTCGACCGCCTGATCTCGGATATTTCGGACGCCAGCCGCCTCGACGCCGAACTGCAGCGCCAGGACATGGCGCCGGTCGATCTGCGCCGTCTCCTGACGACACTGACCTCGGTCGCTAACGAAACGAGGCTGGGGCATGACGTCGCAGTCGAGGCTCGCTTCGACGGTCGCGGGGCGACCGACACCTTCTCCGTGCCGGGCCACGATTCCCGGCTGGGACAGGTGATCTCCAACCTCCTGTCCAACGCGCAATCCTTCTCCACGCCCGGCGGCAAGGTGCGCGTGAGCTGCCGCCGCGCGCGGTCGGAAATCGAGATCATCGTCGATGACGACGGACCGGGCATCGGCGAGGATGCACTGGAACGGATCTTCGAGCGCTTCTACACCGACCGACCGCATCAGGGCTTTGGCCAGAACTCGGGCCTCGGGCTATCGATCTCCAAACAGATCATCGAAGCGCATAACGGGCGGATCTGGGCGGAAAACCGCCATGGTCCGGTCGGCGCCGACGGCAAGCCTACGGTGGCCGGCGCGCGCTTCGTGGTCCGGCTGCCCGCGCTATGACCGGGAACGCGAGCGTGCACGCCTCCGCCGTGCGCGTGGGCGAGCGCGCCGTGCTGATCCGCGGCCCGTCAGGCGCCGGCAAGTCAAGCCTGGCCTTCAATTTGATTCTCGCCGGACGCGCCGGACAGCTTCCGCCGGCCATTCTGGTCGGCGATGACCGTGTCCATCTAGACACAGTGAGCGGACAATTGTTGGTCCGGCCGGCGCCGGAACTGGCCGGCCTGATCGAGATTCGGGGGCTCGGAATCCGCCGCTGCGAGTTCGTCAATGAGGCGGTAGTGGGATTGATCGTCGATCTGGCGGCCAGCGATGCGGAGCGGCTGCCGCCGCCAGAAGCGCTCGCCATTCGCTTAAACGGTGTTTTGTTACCGCGAATCCCTATTGGGACGGGCTATGACCCCTTTCCCCTGATTGCAGCTGCTCTGACGACAACCGACGGTTCAAGTTCCGTCCAACCATTGGATGATTGTTCGAAGGAGATTGGTAACCATATAAGCCCCAATATCGCCACCGATTAATCCGGCGCAAGCCTCACTTCTTACCGGCAAATTCCGGAACAATAGCCAAGATGCCCTCTTGCGCGGGGCCTCTGGATGGTCAAAGTGGCGCGTTCGTGCGGTGCACCAAAGAAAGCACCCGCGAGGAGTTTCCAATGATTGGTCTAGTGCTTGTGACCCATGGGCGCCTTGCCGACGAGTTCAAGGCGGCGCTTGAGCATGTCATGGGTCCGCAAAAACAAATCGAAGCCATCACGATTGGAGCCGAGGACGACTCTGATCTCTGTCGCAGCGATATCATCGAAGCGGTGAATCGCGTTGACAGCGGCGATGGTGTCGCGATCCTCACGGACATGTTCGGCGGCACCCCGTCCAACCTCGCAATTTCCTGCATGAGCCGCCCCAAGGTGGAAGTGCTCGCAGGTATCAATCTTCCCATGCTGGTTAAGCTTGCCAAGGTGCGCGAAGAGCGCTCGCTTCCCGACGCCATAGCGATGGCGCAGGAAGCCGGTCGCAAATACGTCACCATCGCCAGCCGCGTGCTCGCCGGCAAATGAGCGACGAGGCCGCGCCCGAAAAGGAACTCGGGCCGAGCGTGCCTGCGGGCGCCATTTCGCGGGAACTTCTGATCATCAACAAGCGCGGCCTGCATGCGCGGGCCTCGGCGAAGTTCGTGCAGATGGTCGAAAAGTTCAACGCCGAGGTCTGGGTGACCCGTGGCAACGAGACCGTCGGCGGCACCTCGATCATGGGATTGATGATGCTGGCCGCAGGACCTGGAACCACGGTCACCGTCTCCGCCACTGGTCCCGAAGCGCAGCAAGCGGTCGACGCGATCGCCGCGCTGGTGGCGGACAAGTTCAACGAAGAAGGCGTGTGAACGGCTGAGGGCATTTCTCAGCGCCCGAACTTCAAACCCTCATGGGTGAAGGAGCCGCGCAGCGGCGTCTCGAACCACGAGGCCCCGCTCGAGCCTTTCATCCTTCGAGACGGCGCTTCGCGCCTCCTCAGGATGAGGCCTCAGACCGTCAAAACGGATTTGTAACGATCCCGCCGTCGGCGCGGAGCGCGGCGCCATTGGTGGCGCTGGAGGCCTTTGAGCAGACGTAGCAGATCAGATTGGCGATCTCTTCCGGCTTGGCGTAGCGCTGCAGCAGCGAGGCCGGGCGGCGTTCGCTGAAGGTGCGCGCGACGAGATCCTCGACGCTCGTTCCCATCGTCTTTGCGCGCGCGGCCAGGCGCGCCGGCGCCATCTCGACCCAGGTCGGGCCTGGCATCACCGAATTGACGGTGACGTTGGTGCCTTTGGTGGTCTCCGCCGCGCCACGCGCGATCACAAGCTGCGCCGATTTCGAAAACCCGTAATGCACCATCTCCTTCGGAATGAAGACGCCGGATTCGCTGGAGACGAACACGACGCGGCCCCAGTCCTTGGTGTCGAGCATCCGCTTCAGATAATGCCGCGTCAGCCGCACCCCGCTCATGACGTTGACTTCGAACATCCTTGACCAGTCGGCATCCTCGATCTCGAAAAAGCCCTTCGGGTCGTAGATGCCGAGATTGTTGACGAGGATGTCGACGTCAGGGAATTGCGCGATCAGCGCGGCGCAGCCCGCGGCATTGCCGAGGTCAAACGCCGCCGCATGCACATTGGCCGACGGCGCAGCCTCACTGACTTTCGCTACTGCCTCGCCGACCGTTGCCGTCTCGCGCCCGTTGACGATGACCTCTGCGCCCATCTGCGCAAGACCGATCGCCGTGGCGAGCCCAATGCCGCGCGTCGAGCCGGTGACGAGCGCGGTTTTGCCTGTGAGGTCGAGATCCATGCGCTACCTCCTTTTTCCTTCTGCCGCTGCTATTTGCCCGGCGGCACGATGTAGATGTTCCAGGCCGTCGCGGGACCGGGCATCCCCAGGAAGAATCGCCGCGTGGTCATCATCATGCGCTCGGCATTTGCGGCATGGGCCTTCATCCACGCCTCACATTCTTCGAACTTCCAGTGGCCGGGTTCACAGATGCCGATGAAGCCCGAGCGCTTCGCCTCCTCGAGCGAAGTCAGGCCCGACGACCACGGCTCGTTCGGCGTCAGCGGCGCCGGATGATCGGGGCTATAGAAGGTGACGGGCTGGCCGGTATCGGTATAGGCGGCAACCACAGGCCAGCGCGAATGAAAGCGCGTGTGCCAGGCTTCCGTCAGCCCGCGGGCGAGTTCGGAACGCGCGCGGTAGGTTGCGCCGGCCGTACGCTTTTCGTTGAGCTCATAGGCGACGATCCTTGGCGACGCCGCTAGCACGATGAGCGTAATCACCAGCCAAGTCATCGTCAGGTTCGCCAGCGCGACTTTACGGACCCGCACGGCGGGAATCGCGATCAGCGCGAGCGGCACCAGGAAGAACAGCGGAATGCCCCAGTCGGTCTTGATGTAGACGTGGAACAGCAAGGCGCCGAGCGGCGGGCCGACCGCGACGACCGCCTGGATGATCCAGACATTGATCGCCTGCGAGAGGTTCACGCCGGAATTGGCGCCGCGTGCCAGCGCCGGAAATGGCGCCAGGCGAAACGGCCGCCACATGAGCGCGATCGCTCCGAGGATTACCGGCGCCGCCAGCAGCGCGAGATTGTGCCCGACATAGCGCAGCGCAAGTTCATCGATCATCGCGCGGTCGGTCAGGGAATAGGTATCGCCAGCATAGGTAAAAGGGACGAAATCGACCTGCTTCAGCCACGTTACATGCGGGAGCATCGCGACCGCGAGCACGGCAATCGCCACCCATGGCGCTGGCGAGCGCAGGAACTGCAGCCGGTTGGGGTGGATCAGCGCCGCAAGACCAATGGCGCCGATCATCGTGACGGCCCAGTATTTGGTCATCAGCGCCAGCGCGCCGGCCAGCCCAAGCCAGACGCCGGATCTGACACTGCGCTTCTCGAAGGCGTCGAGATAGGCCAGCACCATCAGCGGCAGCGTCACGAGCTGCAAGAGGTCCGGATTATATTTGAAGCCCTTGAAGTTGAAGATCGGATAGAGCGCGAGCATCACCACGACGAAGAATGCGCGGCGGTGATCGACGACGCGTAGTGCCAGCAGCCAGCAGATCACGAGACCGCAACCCAGCGTCGCCATCGCCAGCGCATAGGTCGCCCAGTCGGCGACCGGAAAGAGCATGAACCAGACGCCGGCGACCCATCCCGACAGCGGCGGGTGCTTGCCGTAACCGAGCAGGAACTTCTGGCCCCAGGCGTAGGCTTCTGCGACGTCCATGTGAACGTCTTGCCCGGTCTTCAAATTGATCAGGATCAGGGTCCACAACACGGCATGAGCCGCGGCAAAGCCGGTCACCAGCCACAGGCCAGGCATCGGGGCCGCCTTGGGACCGCTGGCCTGCGCGGCCAGCCAAGCCGTCAGCCGCCGGATCGATAGGAAACGCTTGCCGCGCGCGGCCGCGGACGGAATGGATGCAGTCGACATGGCACACTCCGTAGCGTGTTTTGGGCACAAGTGGAATCAGCTTGGCGTGAAGAAACCCCCTTGAAATACAGCAAGATGGTTGCCGCACAGGGAAGCGAATGCTATCCCGCGCCCCATGACAAGGACGCCGATTTCCAACATCCGCAACTTCTCCATCGTCGCCCATATCGACCATGGCAAATCGACGCTGGCCGACCGCCTGATCCAGATGACGGGCGGGCTGTCGGATCGCGAAATGGCGGGCAAGGAGCAGGTGCTCGATAACATGGATATCGAGCGCGAGCGCGGCATCACCATCAAGGCGCAGACGGTGCGGCTGAATTACCGCGCCAAGGATGGCAAGGATTACATCTTCAACCTGATGGACACGCCCGGCCATGTCGACTTCGCCTACGAAGTCTCGCGGTCGCTGGCGGCCTGCGAGGGATCGTTGCTGGTGGTCGACGCTAGCCAGGGCGTGGAAGCGCAGACCCTCGCCAACGTCTATCAGGCGCTCGACAACGATCACGAGATCGTGCCCGTTCTCAACAAGGTCGACCTGCCCGCGGCAGAACCCGACAAGGTCAAGCAGCAGATCGAGGACGTGATCGGCATCGACGCTTCCGACGCCGTGATGATCTCCGCCAAGACCGGCCTCGGCGTTCCCGATGTGCTGGAAGCCATTGTCACCCGCCTGCCGTCGCCGAAGGGCGACCGCGATGCGACGCTGAAGGCGCTCCTGGTCGATAGCTGGTACGACGTCTATCTAGGCGTCGTCGTGCTGGTGCGCATTGTCGATGGCGTGATGAAGAAGGGCCAGCGCATCCGCATGATGGGCACCAATGCGGCCTATGACATCGAGCGCGTCGGCTTCTTCACGCCGAAGATGGAGCAGGTTGAGGAACTCGGGCCCGGCGAGATCGGCTTCATCACTGCCGCAATCAAGGAAGTCGCCGATACCCGCGTCGGCGACACCATCACCGATGACAAGAAGCCGGTCTCGGAAATGCTGCCGGGCTTCAAGCCGGCCATTCCGGTGGTGTTCTGCGGCCTGTTCCCGGTCGATGCCGACGATTTCGAAACGCTGCGCGCGGCGATGGGCAAATTGCGGCTGAACGATGCCAGCTTCTCCTTCGAGATGGAAACATCCGCCGCCCTCGGCTTCGGCTTCCGCTGCGGCTTCCTCGGCCTTCTGCATCTCGAGATCATTCAGGAGCGGTTGTCGCGCGAGTTCGATCTTAACCTGATCGCGACGGCGCCGAGCGTGATCTACAAGATGCACCTGACCGACGGCCAGGAGATCGAGATCCACAATCCCGTCGACATGCCTGATGTCGTCAAGATCGCCGATATCGAGGAGCCGTGGATCGAGGCGACGATCCTCACCCCCGACGAATATCTCGGCAGCGTCCTGAAACTTTGCCAGGACCGCCGCGGCTCGCAGAAGGAGCTCACCTATGTCGGCTCCCGCGCGATGGTGAAATACGATCTGCCGCTCAACGAAGTCGTGTTCGATTTCTACGACCGCTTGAAGTCGGTCTCGAAGGGCTACGCCTCTTTCGACTACCATTTGACCGACTATAAGCCGGCGGACCTCGTGAAGATGCAGATCCTCGTCAACGGCGAGCCAGTGGATGCACTGTCGATGCTGGTGCACCGGACCCGCGCGGAAGGGCGCGGCCGCGCCATGGTCGAGAAGATGAAGGAGCTGATCCCGCCGCACATGTTCCAGATCCCGATCCAGGCTGCGATCGGCGGCAAGGTGATCGCCCGCGAAACCGTCCGCGCGCTGCGCAAGGACGTTACCGCCAAATGCTATGGCGGCGACATCACGCGCAAACGCAAGCTTCTGGAGAAGCAGAAGGAAGGCAAGAAGAAGATGCGGCAGTTCGGCAAGGTCGACATTCCACAGGAAGCCTTCATTGCCGCGCTGAAGGTGGATAGCTGAGGCGGACCGCTCCGGACCGCCCTTGGCATGACGTCGGATCCGGCCAAACGCTTCCGGGACCAGCAAGCAAAAACTCGAAAACAACCCCATGCACAGTAGGCAGTGACGCCGGCACCATGTTTTCGTATTTTTGCGAAAACTGTTGATTCGTCGGGCAAATCAGTCGTATGTCGCCATCATTGCCCAAGCCGACCTGCCGGAGGGCATGAGGTGGCTGAAGCTCGCTTAGGCTAAATGCTACAGCGACGACATCACGCGTAAGTGCCCACCATCCCATCCAGGTACAAGTTCGATGGTGGGCACGCGGAGCCTGTCATCGGGCGCGCGTTCGCGCGACCTGTTGGTTTTGCCCACGCTACAGATCTAGAATTTCCAAACGTAACATGTTACGTACGACGTATGGCCTCGACCCCGAAAAAGGCAAAGCCGCGTACCCCGCAGCAGCGCATGGCTGCACGCCGTGCGCGATTGCGCGCGCAGGGACTGCGGCCGGTGCAGCACTGGGTGCCAGATGTACGCAATCCCAAGGTTCGGGCCGATTTGCGCCGGCAAGCGAAGCTAATGGCGCGGCATCCGGAGAACGACACTATCGATGCCTGGAATGAGGCCGCCTACGATTGGAGCGACTGGAAGTGAAGCGCGGCGACGTGGTGCTGGTGGTTGTTCCCAGTGAACTGGGACGACCACGGCCCGGCGTAATCGTGCAAGCCGGCGAGTTCAACAAGGATCTGTCGACCGTCTTTGTCTGCCCGGTTTCATCAGATATTCAGGAAAAATTGTCGCTTCGCCCCGTTATTGAGGTCCAGCCGTCCAACGGACTGCGGCTTCGCTCGCAAGTCATGACCGACAAGATGATCGCGCTGCGGCGCGACAGGATTCGGCAGGTCATTGGCCATATCGATTCAGAAACGTCCGAACAGCTCGATCGTGCGCTGCTGGTCGTACTCGGTTTGGCGCGATAACGCTCAACCCTGCGATGCATTGGCCACCTTGCTCTCTCTCACCAGATAAGCCACCATCATCCCGCGCATACCAACAACACTACACGCGCGAGGAAACGCATGAGCAAGGCCTCCGAATTTTCCTACGGCTGGGTCGTGGTCGCCATAGGCGCGCTGATGACCTGCGTTGCGTTCGGCGCGATGCTGTCGCTCGCGGTGTTCCTGCAGCCGATTTCGGAGGCAATGGGTTGGTCGCGCAGCGGCATCTCGGCGGCGGCTACCATCGATTTTCTCGCGATGGGGTTCGCTGCATTCTTCTGGGGCGCCCTCTCCGACCGCTTCGGCACCCGCATCGTCGTGCTGTCCGGCACGCTTTTGCTTGGCGCCGGCCTGATCGGGGCGAGCCAGGCCACGAGCCTCTGGCAGTTCCAGTTCGCCTTCGGCGTGTTGATCGGGATTGCGGCCGGCAGCTTCTACGCGCCGATGATAGCAGTTGCGAGCGCCTGGATCGAGCGGCAGCGCAGTCTTGCAGTTGCGCTGGTATCGGCCGGCATGGGCGTTTCGCCATTGACGATGGCCCCGTTCGCAAGTTGGCTGATCACGACCTATGACTGGCGAACCGCGATGCTGGTGATCGGCATCGTCGCGCTGGCGCTATTGATCCCGGCTTCTCTGCTGGTGCGACAGCCGCCGGAGCCCTCATCATCCGCTGCCGCACAAGGAGCCGACGCGCCTGACGGGCAATGGACGGTCGCGCAGGCGCTCAGGACGCCGCAATTCGTCACGCTGGCGCTGGCCCATTTCGCCTGCTGCGCGGCGCATTCCGGGCCGATCTTCCACATGGTGAGCTACGCCATGGTCTGCGGCATTGCGCCCTTGACCGCCGTAACCGTCTACAGCCTTGCCGGATTCTCTGGTCTCGGAGGCCGGCTGCTGCTCGGCGTCCTGGCCGATCGCCTAGGCGCCAAGCACGTTCTGGTCGGCGGCCTGTTTGTGCAGGCGTTGTCGATCGCAACCTTTCTCGCGGTCGGCCAGCTTGGCGAGTTCTACGCGCTGTCGGTGATCTTTGGCCTCGCCTATGGCGGCGTGATGCCGCTCTATGCCGTGCTGGTGCGCGAATATTTCGGCGTGCGCATCATGGGCAGCGTGTTCGGCGCCGTCTCCGCCTTCGCCAGTATCGGCATGGCGCTCGGGCCGCTCGCCGGTGGATGGGTGTTCGACACCTTCCACGCCTATCGCTGGCTCTATATCGGCTCCTTCGCGATCGGCATGGCAGCGGTCGCGGTGGCGTTCAGCTTCCCGTCGGCCAAACGGCCGTCGCAGCCCTCGATAGATCTCGGACGGGCGGCGGCGTGAATGGCGGCACATCGCCGCAACCTTGATCGACGATGACGGATAAGTCACCATCGCGGCAAAGCAAAGAACAAGAGCAGGCGGGGAAGCGCATGAACAGGCATCCGGGCGTCGATCTCGTGGAGCGCGCCCGCGCGCTCAGCCCCCTGATCATGCGCGAGGCCGACGAAATCGAGCGGACGCGGCGACTGACATCAGCGGTGACATCAGCGCTGATCGAGAATGGGCTTTATCGGGCGCTGCTGCCGAAGCGTTTTGGCGGTGCCGAAGTGCCGCTCGAAACCTTCATGCAGATGCAGGAGGAAGTCGCTAAGGCCGACGCGTCAACCGCATGGTGCCTCGGCCAGTGCAGCGTTTGCGCCATGACGGCAGCCTATCTCGATCCCGACGCCGCCAACGAGATATTCAACGTCGCGCCCGGCATCTTGGCCTGGGGCGCGATCAACCATGAAGTTCAGGCGGTCCCGGGTGGCTATAGAGCCAGCGCGCGCTGGGATTTTGCCTCCGGTGTGCGACAGGCGAGCTGGCTCGGCGCCCATGTCCGCGTCGTCGAGGCCGACGGCACGCCGCGACGCAAGGCGGACGGTTCGCCGGAAATCCGCACCATCCTGTTTCCAGTGACCAGCGCCACGCTTTACGATGTCTGGGACGTGATCGGCCTGCGGGGCACCGGCACAGATTCCTATTCGGTCGACAACCTCTTCATACCAGAGAAATTTGCAGCGCTGCGTGACGAACCCGAGGCCCGGCGCGAGAACGGGCCTTTGTACAAGCTGTCCACCAACATGGTCTTCAGCATGGGCTTTGCGGCAACCTCGCTCGGCGTCGCCCGCGCCACCCTCGATGCGGCCATCGACCTCGCGCGCGCCAAGACTCCGCAAGCGCTGAAAGCGATGCGCGACAATAGTGCCGTACAGGGCCTGATCGGCCGCACCGAGGCCCAACTGTGTGCCACCCGCGCTTATCTCTATTCCGCCGCCGCGGAAGTTTGGCGCGATCTATCGCAGGGTGCAGAGATCACCGAAGCCCATCGCATCGCGCTGCGCCTGGCCGCGACCTGGACCATCCATCAATCGGCCGCCGTGGTGGACGCCGCCTACCACATGGCCGGCGCCACGGCCGTGTTCAACGCGAACAAGTTCGAGCGCCGCTTTCGCGACATGCATGCCATCGCACAGCAGATCCAGGGCCGCGACGCGCACTACGAAGATGCCGGCAAGGCGATCCTGTCAGGCAATCTCGAGGGGCCGCCGACAGCGCGGTGAGATTGCCTCGGGCTCCGCGTGAAAGGCCCGAAACGGAACCCCGTTGCAAGGCGTGCGTTGCTTTTTCGGCAACCGCAACTACGAGGGAGATACGACATGCCTCGCGGTGACAAATCGAGCTACACGAACAAGCAGAGGCGCAAGGCCGAGCACATCGAAGAAGGCTACGAGAAGCGCGGCACCGGCAAGAAGGAAGCCGAGCGGCGCGCCTGGGCGACCGTCAACAAGGAGACCGGCGGCGGCAACTTGAGCGGCTCCGGCCGCGGTGTGAAGGACACCAATGTCGCGGCGAAGAAGGGCGGCCGGATCGGCGGCCCGCGCGGCGGCAAGGCGGCGGCACGCCGGCCGGCGGCGGCGCGATCCCGCTCGGCGAAGAAGGCAGCCGCGACGCGGAAGCGAAAGGCAGCGGCAAGGTCCAGCGCGCGCAAGACGACGCGATCCAGCGCCCGCAAGACGCCGTCACGGTCGGGCGCGCGCAAGACCGCGCGTAGGAAGTAGTCTTTCGTTTCTGTTCCGCGGCTTGCATTCTGCTCCCGGATGCCGGCAACGGCCCTGTGTCAAGACGCGCTGAAATCGCGATGAATAACCGCGCGGCACCGAGCCTGGTCGGATCAGTTAGCGCGCCTTGCGTGCGCCGAACAATCTGCCCTTCCAGCCACGCGCGATGATCAGGGCCGTCAGCAACAGAAGCAGGACGGCCGCCCCAGCGTCGAAAAGCCGCTCGCCGGCCGAACATTGGCTGGCATTGCGCATACAGGCACTGGACATGATGCCGGCTTCGTTGAGGCTCATCAGCACGGCGGTGTACGCGACGAACATCAGCACCAGATACGCGCCGATCGTGGCAACGCGCCGCCACCGGGACGGCAGGCTGGTGTCTGCCGTACCGTTGCGCTCGTTGACATACTGGCCGGGCAACGCCTTCGCCGGATCCCGAATCTGCACAGTCGACTTCGTCAGGAGATCGTGAACCGCTTGGTTGCGGTGTGTCGCCGCCAAAGTAACGAACGAATACAGGCCGAGCACACCCTTGATCACGACACGGGCACAGGCCTTGAGGAAACTGACATTGCCGCCGCTGCGCTCATCGACAACGCGCAGATTGGTGAGATAGTGCCCGAGCGTGCTTCCGGTGAACGACACCAGAACTGGCTCGTACAGCAAGAGCCCCGCTATCACCAGAATTCCAAGCGCGCGGGAGAAATTGTCGTCTCGCACCGTGCTCGCCAGCGCCAGCGCACCGAAGAGGATTGCCATGAGGATCATCCAGTCGAGCACAATTCCGCGAAAGCGGCGCGAAAACCGGGCGTACTTCGGCGTAGGCGTCATCGGCGCTTCAGGATAAGAATTCATTTGAGGTGGCGGCCTTCAGTATACCTTGTCATTTTATGCATTTTGGTGGATTACGCACTAGTCTTTCCACCGAACCACACCGACAGGTTGCGATGGCAAAAGCACGAAAGATCGCTGCCCCGGGCGGGAAGCGTGTAAATCTGCCGGCGTCCGCAGTCGACGCGGTCTTCGGCGCCTATCCCGGTCAGGTCAGGGCGAAGCTGCTGGCGCTGCGCAAGCTGATTTTCGACACGGCAAAAACGACCTCGGGCGTCGGCGCCCTGGAAGAGACGCTGAAGTGGGGCCAGCCGAGCTATCTGACGAGCGAGAGCAAGAGCGGCAGCACGATACGGATCGATCAGGTGAAGGCGGAAGCCGGCCGCTATGCGGTGTATTTTCACTGCCAGACGGATCTCGTCGAGACCTTTCGCGAGCTCTATCCGGAACTGCGCTATGGCGGCAACCGCAGCATCCTGCTCGACGCCGGCGAGAAGTTGCCGGAAAAAGCGCTGCGCCACTGCATCGCGCTGGCGCTGACTTATCATGCAAGGAAGCGGAAGTCTGAGCGGCGTAAATAGCCTCCGCCGTCATTGCGAACCACCCAGTCGGCGCGAAGCGCCGCCGGACGATAGGCTCCGCGAAGCAATCCATCTCTCCACATGCGCGGAGGCATGGATTGCTTCGCTGCGCTCGCAATGACGGCTGCGAAAGTGGCGCAACCTCACGCCACCAGCGCCGCGCCCGCCGGCGTGCTCCAGTTGCCCTGCGTCTTCAACAGGCTCACGATCTCCGCATTCGGCCGCGCGCGGCTGAACAGAAATCCCTGTCCCTCGTGACAGCCCTCGTTGCGCAGGCAGTTGACCTCGGCCTCGGTCTCGACCCCCTCCGCCGTGATGGTGACGCCCAGCCCCTTGCCGAGGCTGATGATCGAACGCACGATCGCCTGTGCGTCGGGATTGGCGGCGAGGTCGCGCACAAAGGATTGGTCGATCTTGATCTTGTCGAATGGGAAACTGCGCAGGTAGCTCAGGCTGGAATAGCCGGTGCCGAAATCGTCCATCGAGATGCGAACGCCGAGCGCGCGCAGCGCATGCAGCGTCGCCAACACCTCGCTGCTCTTCTCCAGCAGCAGCGTCTCCGTGATCTCAAGCTCGAGGCGTTTTGCCGGCAGGCCGGATTGCTTTAGCGTCTCTATCACGAGCGACAGAAGATTGCCGACGCGGAACTGCAGCGGTGACAGATTGACCGCCACGCGGACGTCGTCGGGCCATTGCGCCGCGTCAGTGCAGGCGCGGCGCAGCATCAATCCGCCGATGGCATTGATGAGCCCGGTCTCCTCCGCAACGGGGATGAATTCGGCCGGTGAGATCATGCCGCGCTCGGGATGCGGCCAGCGCACCAGCGCCTCGAAGCCGGTGATACGCCCGCTCGAGAGATCGACCAGCGGCTGGTAATATGGGCGCAGCGCGTCGCTCCGGACGGCCTCGCGCAATTCGGTTTCGATCTTGCGGCGGGTCTGGGCCCGCGCGTCCATTCCGGCCTCGAAGAACGAGAACGTGCCGCGGGAATCGTTTTTCGCCCGCGACAATGCGAGGTCAGCGTTCTTCAGAAGCTTCTCGGATTCGTCGCCGTCGCCCGGCGATATCGCAATGCCGATGCTGGCACCGATCACGACGGAATGCCCGTCGATAAGATAGGAATCGCCGATCGCATCCAAAAGGCGCCGCGCCAGAAACACCGCATCCTCGGGCCGCGTCACCCCGCTTTGGACGATGGCGAATTGGTCGGAATTGAGCCGGGCCAGCGCATCGTCTTCGCGCAGCATCGATTGCAATCGCTTGCCGACGCCGCGCAGTAGCTTGTCGCCAACGCCGTGGCCGAGCGTGTCGTTGATCGCCTTGAAATGGTCGAGACCGAGCACCAGAACCGCCGCCTTCTCCGCGCTGCGGCGCGATCGCAGCAGTATGTCATCCATCTGCTGGCGCAGCAGGTTGCGGTTAGGCAATCCGGTGAGAGCGTCATGCTGGGCCATGAAGGTCAGCCGCGCCTCGGCGCGTTTGCGTTCGGTGGTGTCCATCAGCGCCAGCAGCACCGCCGGTCGATCGCCGTAAACGAGCTGGCGTGAATAGATCGCAAGATCAATCAGCGCGCCGTCGGCCCTGACATGCTTCCATGCGCGCGCCGCGCGCTCTTCGCCGGCATACTCGGCCGCCCATGGCGGCTCGACGTCGAAGGCCTGCAGGTTGCGGATCGTGAGTTTCTCGAATTCGCTGCGGCTGTAACCGTAATGCTCGATCGCGGCGTCATTGACGGCGAGAATCCGCTCGTCGCCCAGCGCGCAGACGATCATCGGAACCGGATTGCTGTCGAACAGCAGGCGGAACGACGCCTCGCGCTGCCTCAGCTCGGTGATATCGATGCGCAGGCCGATGATGCCGCCATCCTCGGTCAGGCGCTCGTCGATCAGGATGACACGGCCATCGGCCAGCGTCTGCTCATGCCGCTCGCCCGGTGCAAACAGCTTCTTGAGTCGCGCGGCGATCCATTCCTCCTCGCGGCCGATCGCTTCCGGGTAATCGCCGCGCGCAACGCCGACGCGGATCGTGTCCTCCAGCCGCACGCCCGGCTTGAACAGATCCGCACTGCGGCTGTACATCTCAGCGTATTTCTTGTTCCAGAGAATGTAGCGGCCGTCGGCATCGAGAAACACCATGCCTTGCGGTAGAATGTCGATCGCCTGCCGCAAGCGCTCGTGCGATTTGCGCGCTTCGGCAAGAGCAGCTTCGAGCGCGGTGGGCTTGCTCGCGATCTCGCCGCTTGCTTGCTGATCGCTGGCCGACAGTTTCGGTGCGGGCTTTGCTGGCCGGCCGGGAAAGCGGACAGGCGCCGCTTGCTTCGGCTTTCTGAATGTTCTTGGCTTCTTCGGCATAGCTCCGCTCTACTCGCACTCTGCGTGCAAAGTTTTCGGATAAGTCTCTGAAAAAATAGTATCTCTTGTCGATGAAACTGGCCCTTCGCGCGACCGAGTGCATCTGCGAGAAATGCAACCACACGCTCTGCGTGTGTCGTTGTTTGAAGGGGCCGGCGCAAATCGCAAATTCACGTGGCAGAATCGCCGCGCCTGTGTAATGGCGGGCGACACGCATCATCACTGTACAAGGAATGCGCGAAACGCCATGCGATGCGTGTGAACACGTATCGATAACAGGCAGGGTTATTGCCCAGTTAAGCCAATCGCAGGGAAGCTGCCGCGGCCTGAGCTTCCGGTACAACATCGTGATCGTAAAGCCGCCTGCGGAATGCTGCATGGGCTGATATCTCGGCATCGCGAACGCCGAGATCGGCGTAGGATGAGTCATAGCGCATGCCATTTTCACGCGCGCCGCGCTGCACCGCCGCCACCCGTTCGCGCCGCAGCCGCTCATAAGCCAATAGCGCGGCCGGTACATTGCCGCGCGATATCAGCGACAGAATTGTTGCCAGCGCCATGCCGTCCTCGATCGACTGGTTGGCGCCCTGGCCGAGATGCGGCAGCATCGGATGCGCGGCATCGCCAAGCAGCGTCAATCGACCGCGCGTCCAGGTCGGCAGCGGCTCGCGGTCGTACAGGGCCCATCGGAACGTCTTGTCGACTTCGCTCAACAACGCGCCGATGCGCGGGTCCCAGCCCTCGAATTCGCGGCGAAGCACGTCGGGATCTCCAGGCGCAGACCAGGATTCCTTCATTTCCGCGTCGGCCGGCACGAAGCCGACATAATTGATCAGCTCGCCCGATCGAACCGGAAAGCTGAGGAAATGTTTTCCCTTGCCCAGCCACATCTGCCAGCGGTCGGTCGGCCAGCGCGGAATGCGCTGATGCGGCAGCACGCCGCGATAGGCGACGGACCCATGAAATACCGGCCGGGACGGCGGCGCCGCAAAGCGCCGGAGCTCCGAATGGATGCCATCCGCAGCGATGACAACGTCGCCCTCGGCGACGACGCCGTTGGCGAATGTGACGCGCGCAACCTCGTCGGCCTGCTCAAAACCTGTGGCGCGATGGCCCGTGCGAACCACGGAGGGCGGCAGTGCATCGGCCAGAATTTCGACGAGGTCTGCGCGATGCATGCCGAACGTCGCGTTCCAGCCCGCCGAATCCGTCACCTGCACCGGCGCGATGGGCGCACCATCGTGGCGGAAATAGTGGGACGCGGTACCCACTCTGGCGCCCCATCTTTCCACCTGATCGCCGAGGCCCACCCGTTGCAATTGCCGCACGCTGTTAGGCGTCAGAAATACCCCTGCCCCGACCTCGCCAAGCGCAGGTGCCTGCTCATAGACCGAAACATTGAAGCCGTGCGCGATCAGCGCGTTTGCGGCAAACAATCCGCCGATTCCGCCTCCGACGATTACAACACTAAGCTGCGGCTGCGTCATCACCCCCACGCGAAAAATGCTTCGGAAGCTTGCTCGTTCAAGTTATCCTTCATCGCTGCAAACACAAGTGCCGGCCGATAGCTCTGGCCGGATGGAGGACAGCGGGAGGAGTTTCAATGAACGGCTCCATGCCAGCTCTACTTGCCGCCGGCCGTAAACTGCTGCTGCCGCTGATTCTAACTTTATCCGCGCATTTTCAAGCGCACGCAGTGGCTGCCGACTATCCGGACCGTACCGTGAAGATCGTCGTGCCCTTCCCGGCAGGAGGAACGGCCGATGCTATCCCGCGGATTGTCGCGGACTGGCTCTCCCGCAAATGGAGGCAACCGGTAGTGATCGAAAACCGCACCGGCGCTGCAGGAAACATCGGCGCCGAACAGGTGTTTCATTCGGCGCCCGACGGCTACACCTTGCTCTCATCGCCTCCGCCGCCGCTCGTCATCAATCACAATCTGTACCCGAGGCTCGGCTTCGATCCGACGAAGTTTGAGCCTGTTATCGTGATGGCCCAGGTACCCAACGCGCTGATCGTCAATCCGAACAGTATCAAGGCATCGAGCGTGCCTGAATTCATCGAGTATCTGAAGGCCAATTCCGCCAAGACCATCGGCGCCACGCAGGGCAACGGCACGACCTCTCATCTGACATCGGAGCTGTTTCAGCTGATGGCGAAGGTGAAGCTGCGGCATGTTCCCTATCGCGGCTCGGCGCCTGCCCTGCAGGGGCTAGTCGCCGGAGACGTCGACGTCATGTTCGACAATCTCGGCGTCTCGTTGGCACTCGTGCAAGCGGGCAAGCTGAAATTGCTCGCCGTGGCCTCGTCCGAGCGGCTCCCGGCGCTGCCGAATGTGCCGACGATCGCCGAAACGCTGCCGGGTTTCGAAGCGGTCGCCTGGTATGGCATCGTGGCGCCGCCCAAGACGCCGAAACACATCGTCGACAAAATCAATGCCGATGTAAACGAGGCGTTACGCCAACCCGAAATACGCGATCAGCTCAAGAAATTATCCGCCGTGATTTTCGGCGGTCCGGTCGACAAGACGTCGGCCTATATGCGCGAGGAAATCGACCGATGGGCTGCGGTGATCAAATCGGCCAACATCGAGCTGCAATAGACCGCCGGATGAGTGGTGATGGTTCGCGTGTTGCGCGGATTCTTGGATGGACTTGGCATTGGCGTGTGCAGCGCTTATTCCCTCCTGCCGATTTCATGCTAGGTTTTGCGCGAACAGAGTGATCCGATGAACCCTCGCCTGATTCTGATTCCGCTCATCGCCCTGATGACCGCCGCCAATGCCGCAAGCGCATGGACGCAGGACAAGGGCACGGTCAACCCTAAGCCGCTGCCGCCGCTCGCCAACCCCAATGATCCCAAGATCGCCGCCAAGGAGTTGTTCGGCCGCAAGGTGCTGCCGGCGGCGATGCCGACACGTGTATTCGGTTTCTATGCCCATGGCTGCATCGCAGGCGCGGAGGGGCTCCCGATCAACGGCGACAATTGGCAGGTGATGCGGCTGTCGCGCAACCGCTATTGGGGTCATCCCGACCTGGTCGCACTGATCAAACGGCTGGCCGCCAGGGCGCACAGGGATGCAGGATGGCCCGGCATCTTGGTCGGCGACATGTCGCAGCCGCGCGGCGGGCCGATGTTCACCGGGCATGCCAGCCATCAGGTCGGGCTCGATGCCGACATCTGGCTGACGCCGATGCCGAACCGGCAACTATCGCGTAACGAGCGCGAGGAGATGTCGGCGGTGATGATGGTGCGCGCCGACCGGCTCGATATCGATCCGCACACCTGGACGCCAACCCATCTCGCGGTGATCCGCGCGGCGGCGCTGGAGCCGAGCGTGCAGCGCATCTTCGTCAATGCCGCGATCAAGAAGGCGCTGTGCCGGGAAGCACGCGGCGATCGACACTGGCTGCACAAGGTGCGGCCGATGTACGGCCACGACTATCATTTCCACATCCGCATCAGATGTCCGCCCGGCGCCAGCGACTGCGAGAGCCAGCCCGAACCGAACGAAGGTGAAGGCTGCAGCGCCGGCGATCTCGCCTACTGGTTCAGCGATGCCGTTCTGCATCCCAAACCGCCGAAAGTGCCGCCCAAGCCGAAGCCGCCGATGACCATGGCGGACCTTCCGCCGGCGTGCAAAGCGGTGCTGAACGCACCTGATGTGAAACACCGATGATGCAACGAACAGCCAGCCGGAGAACACCGATGAAGATTTGGCCCTTGATTATATCCATCGCTTTCGTCACCAGCGTGCACGCACAAACTCCGTATGCCGGGATGCAGTCGCGCTCGATCAAGGCACTTTCCGATCAGCAAATCGCGGACCTGAACGCCGGCCGCGGCATGGGTCTGGCACTTGCCGCCGAGCTGAACGGGTATCCAGGGCCGCTACACGTCCTCGAACTTGCCGACAAGCTCGAACTCTCCGCGGATCAACGCGCCAGCATGCAGCGCCTGTTCGATTCCATGAAGGCCGAGGCGATGCCACTGGGCGCGAAGCTGATCGAGCAGGAGGCCGAACTGGACAGGCAATTTGCGACCCGCACCGTCACGCCGGAAAGCCTGAAGACGTCCACCGCGGCCGTCGCCGTGACGCAGGGAATGCTGCGCGAAACCCATTTGAAATATCACCTATCGACCGGGGGCATCCTGACCCCATCGCAGATGACGAAATATGCGGAATTGCGGGGTTACGGCAGCGGCCACAAGCGTCACCATCATCACTGACGGGACCCGGCTGCATCTTGCAAGACGATGCAGCCGACTTTACCTCCTTCTCCAACCTGATTATTGTCAGGGCTGGCGACATACCCGATCGACCGCAAGTCCTTCGGGGAATACCGGAACGGCGCTTCCGACGGTCGCCCCATCCAACCAACGCCTGTTTTTTGCGCGCGGAATCCGTCGCCCGCAACACGCATGGAGCGCCCGATGAATCGCCTTGCCGGCCTTTTTCTGACCTTTGCCGCATTGTTTGCAGCGGCCCCCGCGACCGCGCAGGACAAGGCCCTGACCGTGTTCGCCGCGGCCTCGATGAAGAATGCGCTCGACGAAATCGATGCCGCCTACACCGCGAAGACCGGCACCAAGATCACCGTCAGCTACGGTCCGAGTTCAGGGCTGGCGCGGCAGATCGAACAGGGCGCGCCGGCCGACGTGTTCATCTCCGCCGATACCGATTGGATGGACTACGCGATCGCCAGGAAGACCATCAGCGAGTCGAGCCGGGTCAACTTGCTCGGCAACACCATCGTTCTGATCGCGCCGAAGGACTCCAAGATTGAGAACGTCAGCATCGGCTCTGGCTTTGATCTTGCGAAACTCGCGGGCGGCGGCCGGATCGCGACCGGTGATGTCAAATCCGTTCCCGTCGGCAAATATGCCAAAGCGGCCCTGGAAAAGCTCGGTGCATGGCAGGCCGCCGAGCCGAAATTCGCGATGGCCGAAAGCGTGCGCGCAGCGCTGACGCTGGTGGCGCGCGGTGAAGCTGCGCTCGGCATCGTTTATTCCACCGACGCCAGGATCGAACCCGGTGTCAAGATCGTCGGCACCTTTCCGGCCGATTCCCATCCCGCCATCATCTATCCGGTTGCGGCGACGATGGCAGCGAAGCCGGAGGCAGCGAACTATCTCGCCTTCCTCCGCTCGACCGCTGCGAAGAACATCCTCGAGAAATACGGCTTCAAGTTTCTCGTCAGCCCGTCGACCTGATGCTCGATATCTCGCCCGCCGAATGGACGGCCATCCTGCTGTCGCTGCGGGTGGCCGTCATTGCAACGCTGGTGGCGACGCCGTTCGGGATCGCGTTGGCATGGCTATTGGCGCGGCGTGAGTTCTGGGGCAAGCCCGTTGTCGATGCGCTGGTGCACCTGCCGCTGGTGCTGCCGCCGGTCGTGACCGGCTATCTCCTGCTATTGACCTTCGGCCGCCGCGGCCTGGTCGGCGCGTGGCTTGCCGACAACCTCGGCATCGTGTTCGCGTTTCGCTGGACCGGCGCTGCGCTCGCCTGCGGCGTGATGTCGTTTCCGCTACTGGTGCGGCCGATCCGGCTTTCGATCGAGGCAATTGACCGCCGGCTCGAGCAAGCCTCCAGCACGCTCGGCGCCGCGCCATGGCAGGTATTTGCGACCGTCACACTACCGCTGGCGCTGCCCGGCGTTCTCGCCGGCATGGTGCTCGGCTTCGCCAAGGCGATCGGCGAGTTCGGCGCCACCATCACCTTCGTCTCCAACATTCCGGGCGAGACTCAGACTATCTCGTCCGCGATCTATTCGTTGATCCAGACGCCAGACGGTGACGCCGCAGCCATGCGGCTGGTTGTCGTTTCCACCGTGATCTCAATGGGCGCGCTGATCGCCTCCGAATGGTTCGCGCGGCGCGCCACCAGACGCCTGCACGGAAACTGACCGTGCTACGGGTCGACGTCACCAAACAGCTCGGCGAGTTCTCGCTCGAAGCCAAATTCGAAAGCCAGGGCCGCGTCACCGGGCTGTTCGGTGCGTCCGGCGCCGGCAAGACCTCGCTGATCAACATGATCGCCGGCCTGCTGCGGCCCGACCGTGGCGTCATTGCGCTCGATGATGAAACGCTCGACGACACCTCGGCAGGCGTGCACGTGCCGCCGCACCGGCGCCGGATCGGCTACGTATTTCAGGATGCGCGATTGTTTCCGCATCTCAACGTGCGGCAAAATCTCGATTACGGCCGGCAGATGAATCGCGTCACGGCGGACCCCGCGCAGTTCAGCCGCATCACTGATTTGCTCGATATCGGCAGCCTGCTCGATCGTCGCCCCGGCCGGCTCTCCGGCGGCGAGCGCCAGCGCGTCGCGCTCGGCCGCGCGCTGTTATCAAAGCCGCGCCTGCTGCTGCTCGATGAACCGTTGGGATCGCTTGACGAGGGCCGCAAGGAGGAAATCCTGCCCTATCTGGTCCGACTGCGCGACGAGGGCATTCCGATGGTCTATGTCAGCCACGACGCCGCCGAGCTACGCCAGCTCGCGACGCAGATCGTGATGCTCAAGCGCGGCCGGGTGACCGCGCTCGGTGGCGTCAAGGTTCTGACGTAAGCATCATCGGATTAGTTTCGTAGGATGGGTGGAGCGCAGCGATACCCATCGCCATGGACACCGGAATTGATGGGTATCGCTACCGCTCCACCCATCCTACGATCGACGGCTTGAATCTCACTCCGGCACGATCCGCACTGCGCCGCGGGCGGCGCTCGTGGTCAGCGCCGCATAGGCCTTCAGCGCCGTCGTCACGTTGCGCTTGCGCTTCTGGGCGGGCTTCCAGGCGTCCGCCCCGCGGGCCAGCATGGCCTCGCGGCGCTTCGCCAGCGTGCCATCATCGACCGCGAGGCTGATCGAACGCGCCGGGATGTCGATCTTGATGAGATCGCCGTCCTCGACGAGGCCGATCAGACCGCCTTCGGCGGCTTCCGGCGAGATGTGGCCGATCGACAGGCCCGAGGAGCCGCCGGAAAAGCGGCCGTCGGTGATCAGCGCGCAGACCTTTCCGAGCCCCATCGATTTCAGATAGCTGGTCGGGTACAGCATCTCCTGCATGCCGGGGCCGCCGCGCGGACCCTCGTAGCGCACCACGACGACATCGCCGGCCTTGATCTTGCCGCCCAGAATGCCTTCGACCGCCGCGTCCTGGCTCTCAAAGATCCGCGCCGGGCCCTCGAACTTCAAAATGCTCTCGTCGACGCCGGCGGTCTTCACGATGCAGCCGTCGAGCGCGAGATTGCCGGACAGCACAGCAAGGCCGCCATCCTTGGAGAACGCATGCGCAACGTCGCGGATGCAGCCCGTCGCACGATCGGTGTCGAGCTCCTCGAAGCGGCGCTCCTGGCTGAACGCGACTTGGGTCGGCACATTGCCCGGCGCCGCCATGAAGAATTTGCGGACGCTTTCGCTCTTGGTGCGGACGATGTCCCAACGGCCAAGCGCGTCCTCCAACGTCCTGGAGTGAACCATCGGCAGGCCGCGGTTGAGCAGGCCGGCACGATCGAGCTCGCCGAGGATCGCCATCACGCCGCCGGCGCGGTGGACGTCTTCCAGATGCACGTCCGCCACCGACGGCGCCACCTTGCAGAGCACAGGCACCCGGCGCGACAGGCGGTCGATGTCCTGCATCGTGAACGGCACCTGCCCTTCATGGGCAGCGGCCAGGAGATGCAGCACGGTATTGGTCGAGCCGCCCATCGCGATATCGAGCGTCATGGCATTCTCGAACGCCTTGAAGCTGGCGATCGTGCGCGGCAGCGCGGTTTCGTCATCCTGCTCGTAATAGCGCCGCGCCAGATCGACGATCAGGTGGCCGGCCTCGACGAACAGCCCCTTGCGGTCGGCATGCGTCGCCAGGATCGAGCCGTTGCCCGGCAGCGCCAGCCCCAGCGCCTCGGTGAGGCAGTTCATGGAATTAGCGGTGAACATGCCCGAGCACGAGCCGCAGGTCGGACAGGCCGAGCGCTCGATCACCTCCACATCGGCGTCGCTGACGTTGGTATCGGCGGCGGCGACCATGGCGTCGATCAGATCGACCGCGCGGATCTTGCCCTTGAGGTTGACCTTGCCCGATTCCATCGGCCCGCCCGAGACGAACACGGTCGGGATGTTGATGCGTAGCGCCGCCATCAACATGCCCGGCGTGATCTTGTCGCAGTTGGAGATGCAGACCATGGCGTCGGCGCAATGCGCATTGACCATGTACTCGACGCTATCGGCGATGATTTCGCGCGACGGCAGGCTGTAGAGCATGCCGTCATGGCCCATCGCGATGCCGTCATCGACGGCGATGGTGTTGAACTCCTTGGCGACGCCGCCCGCCTTCTCGATTTCGCGCGCGACGAGCTGGCCGAGATCCTTCAGGTGCACGTGGCCGGGCACGAACTGGGTGAAAGAATTGACCACCGCAATGATCGGCTTGCCAAAGTCCTCGTTCTTCATGCCGGTGGCGCGCCAGAGGCCGCGGGCGCCCGCCATGTTGCGGCCATGGGTCGTGGTGCGGGAACGGTAGGCGGGCATGATCTGTCCTTCTGGAAGCGGGAAAGGCGTTCTTTTAGACGGTAAGCCCTGCGGCTCAAAGCTTCTTGGCGCAGGGTCGCCATGCGCCGGCCTGCTCAAAACGGGACAGGAACCAGACGACCTGCCTCAGCTACCGCTAGACCACCTCGCGGGCCCGCAGTTCCGCGATCGCGCCTGCGTCATAGCCGAGCGAAGCCAGCACCTCCTCGGTGTGGGCGCTGAGTGCGGGCGCCATGCGGTCGAGCCTTCCGCCGCCATGGGCGAGCTGAAAGCCAGTGCCGGCAAAGCGCAGCCGACCATAGGGCGTATCGATCTCCTGGATGGCGCCGCGCGCCAATGTTTGCGGGTGATCGATCACCTCCTCGACCTTCCAGATGCTGGCGCAGGGCGCGCCCGCGGCCTCCAGGATAGTCTCCCACTCCCGCGGGTCCTTCTTCGAGAGCGCCTCCTCGATGATGGCCCGCAAAGCCTTCTCGTTCTCCTGCCGCGCAAACCAGTCGACGAAGCGCGGGTCCTCCAGCACATCGGCACGGCCCAGCGTCGTCATCAGCGCCTGGTATTGCTTCTCGCTGTTGACGGCGAGCAGCAGATAACCGTCGCCGGCCTTGAATAGATTGGCGGTGGGCCGGCGGCTGACGGCCTGATTGCCGGAAAGCTGCTGGCGGTGGCCGGCCACCGAATAGTCCGCCACCTGTCCGGACAGGAACGCCAGCGTCGCCTCGAGCATGGAGACGTCAACCAGCTGGCCCTTGCCGGTATGGGTGCGCTGGAATAGCGCGCTCGACACGCCGAACGCTGCGGTAGCCCCCGACAGCACGTCGCAAACCGCAAAGCCCGCCCGGGTCGGTCCGGTCTCGGGATGGCCGGTGATCGACATGATGCCTGACAATGCCTGGATCTTGCCGTCATAGCCGGCGCCCGATCGGCCCGGCCCGGTCTGGCCGAAGCCGGAAATGGCGCAATAGATCAGCCGCGGATTGATTGCCGACAGCGCGGCATAGCCGATGCCGAGCCTATCCATCACGCCGGGCCGGAAATTCTCCATCACCACGTCGGCTTGGGCTGCGAGCTGCTTGACAATGGTTATCGCTTCCGGCTTCGAGAGGTCGAGCGTCAGGCTGCGCTTGTTGCCGTTGATCGCCTGCCAGCCCGGCGCAAGGCCGCGCTCGGCCCATTCGCGGCTGAGCGGCGTACGTCGCATGTCCTCGCCCTCACGCCGTTCTACCTTGATGACGTCAGCCCCGAGCAGCGCGAGTTGATAGCTCGCATATGGGCCGGCCAGCACCTGCGTGAAGTCGAGAATCTTCACGCCTTCGAACGGTCGGGTCAAAGGGGCATACTCCGAAATCGCTGCTCTTTTCTACTTGCCGTGCCTGTGCGCGGAGCGCGCGGTGGTGTCACGCCGCCCGGTTGCCGCGCGCGATCTCCTTCTGCTTGTCGAACTCGGCACGGCGCCGCGCCAGCTCTTCCGGGCTCATCTGCGAGATGTTGTTGTAGTCGAGCTTCCAGGACGCATCCTCGCTCCAGCGCAGCGGCGATTGCATCGTGGTGCGCGCGCCGGGCGCGGACTCCAATAGACGCAGCGCCAGCTCCAGCGTCAGGGCCTGCGACTCCACGTCATGTGGCTTGCCGGCGGAGTTGCCGAGCGGGAAGTCCGAGAACAAAAAGCGCGGCGCGGCGGCATATTCGACGATATCCTTGGCGCAGCCCATCACCACGGTAGCAATACCGTTGGCTTCAAGATGGCGTGCCACCAGCGCTGAGGTCTGATGACAGACAGGGCAGTTCGGCACGATCACGGCGGCATCGACCTTGTCGGCGAGGCAGCGGGCGAGGATGTCGGGCGCGTCGATGTCGATGGTGACGCGGTGGCTACGGTTGGTCGGCGCGCCAAAGAAGCGCGGCGCCACTTCGCCGATCCGCCCCGCGGCCGCGGCCTTCAGAAGCTGCGGCAATGGAAACCAGGTACCGCTGTCGGTCGCGGTGGTGTGCTTGCGGTCATAGCCGATGTGCGAGATCCGCAAATCATGCTGCTTCGACGTATCGCCGTCATAGACCTTGTAGAACTTGGCGCTGCCATTGTACGGCGCACCCGGGCCCTGATCGCCCTTGGTCGGATCATACTGCGCGGCCGTCGTGATGATGGTGACGCGCGATTGTGCGAGCGGCTTTTTCAGCGGTTGGAACGGCGCATCGACATAATGCGCCCAGCGGTAGGGCGTGGTGTAGCCGATCGCCGCGTAATAGTCGCGGGTCCGCTGCATGTAGGGAATGGGAGAATCGTAATCGGGCGCAAAGCCGAGCTGTTCGTCAGAGGGGCCGGACATTGTTGTGTCTCTCCTTGCGTTTCCACCTGAGGTCATCGACTGCTTTCGGCTAAGCTAATGACAGTTCGCCGTTTCCTCAACAGCAGAAAATGCGCTGGACCGGCTGCGTAGTGCATGCCGGCTGTGCTGCGATGGATCGCACGAAGAGCCTTTCGGTCGCGCGGCGGCCACCGGGATGCTCAAGTCGGGAGAAAGTCATGGAACTGGGGAGGTCGATAACTCGTTCAGACTTGAGCACCGATTGCCGCAACGGAGGTTAGCTATGCCAGGTACCGCCGGAACGAAGGATCACGTGTACAAGATCCTGGATCTCGCAGGGTCTTCCGAAAAAAGTATCGAGGATGCCATTCAGAACGCCATCGCCCGCGCATCAAAAACCATTCGCGAAATGAAATGGTTCGAAGTCGTGCAAACCAGGGGCGATATCGAAAACGGCTCGGTTCGCCACTACCAGGTCATCTTGCGGGTTGGATTTACCCTGGAGGAGTAATTCCGGCACAGCGCGCCGCGTCGAGTCAGGCGTCGGTGGCGTAAGCCACGGACCGCGCTCAAACGCCGGCTACCGATGCCCAGATCTCAGCCAGCTTGCGCCTCGCCCTCTGCATGCGCGTCAGCGGCGCGACCACTTCCTCTTCTTCCGGCAACCGCAGGCCGACCACATTGACCCGTCCGCCGCCGATATTGCGTGCGACCAGCACGATGGGATCCAGCGCCAGTTCGGCGCCTTCCTTCGGCGCATGGTCGAGGTGAATGTCGAAATAATCCGCCAGCGTCAGCTTCGCCTGCTCTTCCGCGACGGAAACGCCGTAGATATCAGCCAGTTCGCCGAGCGTGTGCTCGCCTGACACCATGAAATCGCCGAGCAGATGCGGATCGGGCGCCGAGCTTGGCGCCATGTCGACGAAGAAGCGATCCAGCGCCTCGGCCTTTTCCGGCGGCGCCAGCAGATAGAGATAGTCTCCGGCAGCCACGGGGTCGGCCTCCGCGGGCGAGAGAATTCGCTCGTCGCGGATCACAAGCGTCGGCTTTGACCAGGACGGCAGCAGACCGCGTCGGAAGTAGAGGCTCTTTGGCCGCACCGGATAACCGACCAGTTGCTGCTCGAGCTGGCCGGGCAGGTCGAGCTCGACGCGTCGCGGACCGCGGTCGGAGCGCGGCAGCGCCACATGCAGCCACCGCGCCGCCGGCGCCAGTGTCCAGCCCTGCAGCAACAGCGAGATGATGACGACGACAAAGGCGACGTCGAAATAGAGGTAGGCCTTCGGCAATCCAATCAGCATCGGGATCGAGGCGAGAAAGATCGCGACCGCGCCGCGCAGGCCGGTCCAGGCGATGAAGATTTTTTCGCGCCAGTTGAAGCGGAACGGCACGAGGCACAGGATCACCGCAAGCGGCCGCGCCGCCAGCATCAGCACCAGCGCCACGATCACCGCCGGCCCCACGCTGTCCAACAGACGCTGCGGCGACGAGAGCAACCCGAGCAGCACGAACATCACGATCTGCGCCAGCCAGGTCGCGGCATCGAGAAAGGTGATCACCGAATTATGCGCGCGGGTCGGCCGGTTGCCGACAATGATGCCGGCGAGATAGACCGCGAGGAAGCCCGAGGCATGTGCGATCTGCGCCATGCCGAAAATCACCAGGGCGGCCGTCGTGACAAAGGGCGCATGCAACCCCTGCGGCAGCGCCATGCGGTTCAGCGCCAGCACCACCACCCGGCCACCGATCACTCCGACGAAGGCACCGAGCAGGCCTTCGCGGGCGAGTTCGAATGCGACATGTCCGGGTGAGCTTTTGCCGATCGAAATGAACTCCACCAGCATCAGCGTGAGGAAGATCGCGAACGGATCGTTGGTCCCGGACTCCGCTTCCAGCGTTGCCCCAACCCGGGGCCGCAGCCGCAGGCCCTGCGTATGCACGAGCAGAAATACCGCCGCCGCGTCCGTAGATGCCACGACGGCGCCGACCAGCAAGGACTCGGTCCAGTTCAGGTCGAGGACGTATCTGGCAGCCGGCGCGGTGATGAGCGCGGTCAGCAGCACGCCGATCGTCGCCAGCACCATGGAGGGCGCCAGCACCGTACGAATGCTTTGAAACCTGGTCCGTAGGCCGCCATCGAACAGGATCAGCGCCAACGCCACCGACCCCACCAGATAGGTAGTGCGGACGTCATCGAAGCTGAGCTGGCCCGGCCCGGCATCCCCAGCCAGCATGCCGATCAGGAGAAACACCAGCAGCAGCGGCGCCCCGAACCGCAGCGCGAGCAGGCTCGACAGGATGCCCGCCATCACCAGAACGGCGCCCAGGAAGATGGCGATGCTAACCGAGTCGAGAGAAGCCATGAACCTCCGCAATCGTCGCAAATACTTGCAATTGCATCCTTATCGTTGCCACAGTTGAACGCCAACCCATTTCTGCGACGGTGGCAATGTGCCCTACTTTGAGGGCTTAACTGACAGCGCCGGCCCATGTATCGATGGTCCGCCCGCCCCGTTTGTGGAAATCTGCCCACAGCTCGAATAAAATTTGCCTGCGCTCCGCCCGACGAGATTTTGCCGATGGACATGGCCCCGAAGGAAATCATCGAGTTTCTGCAATCGACTGCGCGATCGGTCGGTGCAGAGGTCACCTCGCCCTGGTTCTATCTGCAGTTTGGGCTGATCCTGACCGCCGCCGGCATCGCCTATGCGGCGGATGCGGCGATCCGCGCGCGGGTCGACATGACGTCGCTGGCGATGCGTTGGCCGCTGCCGCTTCGGCATTTCGTCCGCGTGCTGGTCGGCAGCGCGTCGACCGCGGTGTTCGCGGTCCTGGTGATCGCCGAGCGTATCACGATGTATCACCTGACGTGGCCAAGCCGCAGCTATCTCCTGATGGTCGCCGCCAAGCTGGCGCTGGCGTGGCTCGTGATCCGGCTCGTGACCTCGGTGATCCGCAATGCCTTCATCGTCAAGCTCGTATCGATAACGGCGTGGTTCGTCGCGGCGCTGAGCATCATTGGCCAGCTCGAGCCGGCAGCGGAAACGCTCGACTCGTTTGCGATCGAGATCGGTGGCTTGCGGCTGACGCCGTTGCTTCTGATCAAGGCTGGCGCATTGTTGATCGCGGCGCTGTGGCTGACCAACATCGCCGCCAACTTCATCGAAAGCAGGATTACCCGCGCCAGCGACCTGACCCCGTCGGTTCAGGTGCTGCTGGTCAAGATTATCCGCATCGGCCTGATGGTGGTGGCGATCGCCATCGCGCTCGGTGCGGTCGGCATCAATCTGTCGGCGCTGGCGGTCTTTACCGGCGCGGCCGGCGTCGGCATTGGTCTCGGCCTGCAGAAGATCGTCGCCAACTTCATTTCAGGTATCATCCTGCTGGCGGACAAATCGGTGAAACCCGGCGACCTCGTCACCATCGGCGACAATTCAGGGCGAATCAGCGCGATGAAGACGCGCTATATCTCGGTTGCGGCGGGCGACGGCCGCGAGTTCCTGATCCCGAACGAGGATCTGGTGACCCAGAAGGTCGTGAACTGGACCTATACCGACAAGAACACGCTGGTGAAGGTGCTGTTCAGCACCAATTACGATGCCGATCCGCGCGTCGTCTGCAAGCTGGCGATCGATGTCGCGGCGGCCGCCCCGCGTGCCATCAAGAACAAGCCGCCGAACTGCATCATCACCGAATTCGCCGAGGCCGGCATGAAGTTTTCGCTGACCTTCTGGATCGGCGATCCCGACGGCATGGACAATGTGAAGAGCGACGTGATGCTGGCGCTGTGGGACGCCTTCAAGCGCGAGGGCATCCGTGTTCCCTATCCGGTCCGCGAAATCCGTGTCCGCGGTGCGCTGCCGGTCGAGCCCGTCGTGGAAGTTTCCGGCTAGATGCAAGCCTTTTATGGCAAGCCAGCGGTCCAACCTCGGCTTGCACTGACCGTTTCGATCATTAAATTAGACCTTCAAATCAACCCTTTGCCGCTCTCACCGAAGCATGACCGCCCATGAGCTATATTGAAGCGACCGAGACCTCGTTGCGAAAGACCGGCCAGATCAAGCTGCATGGCGCGAGCGGATTTGCCGGCATGCGCAAGGCGGGCGCGCTGGTCGCCAAATGCCTCGATGAGCTCACCGATGTCGTCAACGCGGGCATTCCGACGTCGCGGATCGACGAATTCGTCCGGGACTTCGCCTTCAGCCATGGCGCCTATCCGGCGACGCTGATGTATCGGGGCTATCGCTACTCGACCTGCACCTCGATCAATCACGTGGTCTGCCACGGCATGCCCGGCGACCGCGCGCTGAAGGAAGGCGATATCGTCAATATCGACGTCACCCTCATCGTGGACGGCTGGTACGGCGATTCCAGCCGCATGTATGTGATCGCGCCGATCGCGCGGAAAGCCGAACGGCTGATCGAAGTTACCTATGAGGCCATGATGCGCGGCATCGCCGCGGTGAAGCCCGGCGCCACCACCGGCGACATCGGTCATGCCATCCAGAGCTTCGTCGAGCTGCAGGGCATGAGCGTGGTGCGCGATTTCTGCGGCCACGGCCTCGGGCGCATGTTCCACGATGAGCCCAACATCATCCATATTGGCCGGCCCGGCGAAGGCGTGATGCTCAAGCCCGGCATGTTCTTCACCATCGAGCCGATGATCAATCTCGGCAAGCCGCATGTGAAGATCCTGTCCGACGGCTGGACCGCGGTGACGCGCGACCGCTCGCTGTCGGCGCAGTTCGAGCATTCGGTCGGCGTGACCGCGACCGGCGTCGAGATATTCACGCTGTCGGAGCGCAACGGCGAGAAGCCGTACGTTACGACGTAGCCGATCGGCGCCTCCCCCGGGCAGGAAGCTGGCAATGACGACGGCAGAAGGCCACCGTCTGGCGGGCCTTGTTGCGGTCGGTCTCATCGCATGCGCCGCTTTTCTCACAGGCCCGAGCGTTTCGGCCGAGGGCCCTCTGTTCACGAGCATGAGGATCACGCCGGAGGGCGAATATACGCCCGGCATCGAAGGTCCCGCCGTCGACGCGTCAGGCAATCTATATGTCGTAAATTTTCAGCGTAGCGGAACGACCGGCAAGGTTGCGTCGGGCGGGCAGCAATCCGAACTCTTCACGTCGCTTCCTGCAGGCAGCATCGGCAACGGCATTCGCTTCGACCGCGACGGACGGATGTTTATCGCCGATTTCAAGAAGCACAACATCTGGGTCATCGAACGCGGCGACACCACGCCGCGGGTCTACTTTCATTCCGATCGCTTCAACCAGCCGAATGATCTGGCGATCGCGGCGGACGGCACGCTCTATGCCAGCGACCCGCGATTTGCTTCGCCCTCGGGCGGACAGATCTGGCGGATCACCCGCAGCGCGGACGGCAAGGGGCGGGGCGAGGTGATGTCGAGTACCAGACGTCTCGGCGTGACCAACGGCCTAGATCTGAGTCCGGACGGCGCGACGCTTTACGTCAGCGAGTCGAATTCGCGAGAGGTCTGGGCCTATCGGATCGACGGCAGCAAATTGCTCGATCCCAGGCTGGTCACGCGGTTCGCGGATTTCGAGGTCGACGGCCTGAGGACCGATGTCAACGGCCGGATTTATCTTGCCCGGCCTTCAGCCGGCACGATCGCCATAATCGCACCCGATGGATCGCTGGAGCGTCAGGTGCTGGTACTGGGAAAGCAGCCGACCAATCTCACCTTTGGCGGCCCCGACGGCAGAACCGTGTTCGTGACCCAGAAAGAAGGCCGTTTCATCGAGGCGTTCCGTGTTGACCGTCCCGGCCGCGAGCCGTGTTTGCAAATGCCTCGCGTGTGCTGAAAGGTCAAAATCCGTCTCCCGATGGTCCTGCCGCACCGCGGTACCTCGCCTTGTCATTGAGCTGCAATGGCACCGGAATATCCCGGGGGGCGCGGGGTAGCATCTAGCGCGAGCCCTTCGGAACGCACCACTCTGGCGGGCAAGAAAATCAAGCAAGGGAGCAAGGGCAATGTTCGAAATTTCACGTCGCGATCTGGTCCTCGGGAGCACGGGGGCAGCGCTCGTTTTCGGCCTCAAAGGACCGGTTTCGTTCATCGGCGCGGCGCATGCGCAACGCGCCGCCGACAGCCTCAAATTCAAGGTCGGCGACATCGAGGCCTTCAGCCTGCATGAGGGCAGTGTCGAGCGCGCCGCCACTGAGGGAATGATCAAGAACGCCTCGCTTGACGACATCAAGAAGGCGCTGACGGCTGCCGGCATCAACCCGGACAAGTTCGAAAATCCCTTTACCGTCACCGCGATCCGGACCGGCGGCAAGGTCGTACTGTTCGACACCGGTTTTGGCGGCAATGGCCCTGCGACAGTTGGCAAGCTCGCCGACAACATGAAAGCGGCGGGTCTCGATCCCGCCACGGTCTCCACGGTCGTGATCTCGCACTTCCATCCCGATCACATTTCAGGGCTGTGGGTGAAAGAAACCAACGCGCAGGTTTTCCCGAATGCGGAAATCCTGATGCCGGAGGTGGAGTACAAGTTCTGGACCGATCCGGCACTGGTTGAAAAGATGCCCGAGACCATGCGCCCCCTCGTCAAGCGGATCCAGGCAACTTTCCCGACCTGGAAGAACATCAAGCAATACAATGACGGCGCCGACCTCGCGCCCGGCGTCAAGGCGATTGCCACGCCCGGCCACACCGTCGGCCACATGTCGTTCCTGGTCGCTTCGGGCGGGCAGCAGCTGTTCATCCAGAGCGATGTCACCGGCATGCACCAGCTGTTCGTGCGCAATCCCGGCTGGTTCTCGTCGTTCGATGCCGACGGGCCCAAGGCGGAAGCCACGCGCCGCGCTTTCTTCGATCGCGTGATCGCGGAAAAGGGCATGATCGCCGGCTATCACTTCGGCTTCCCGAATGTCGGCACGTTGACAAAAGACGGCAACGGCTATGCGTTCGCGGCCGTGAAGGCCTGATCGCAGGCAAGAATTGAAATGAAGGCGCCGCGCTGTGTGCGACGCCTTTTCTTCAGATGCTGCCGCACTTTAGAGTTGCAAAAGCTCGTAGGCACGGCATGGTTACGGCCGATGCCTGCCAAGACCAGCAATTCCCCGGATCAATCCACCGAGACGCCGCATTATCACGGCCACCGCGAGCGCCTGCGCGAGCGCTTCTATGCGGCCGGGCCGGAGGCGCTGAGCGATTATGAACTGTTGGAGATGGCGCTTTTCCCGGCCCTGCCCCGCCGCGACACCAAACCGCTCGCGAAAGCGCTGCTGAAAAAATTCGGCTCGTTCGCCGAAGTCATTCACGCGCCGGTGGCGCGCTTGCGCGAGGTCGACGGTATCGGCGAGGCCTCGGTCAACCAGATCAAGCTGCTGGCAGCCGCCGCGAACCGCGTCGCCAAGGGCGAGATCAAGCGCAAGATCGCGCTATCGTCCTGGAATGACGTGATCGACTATTGCCGGACCGGGATGGCGTTTGCCGACAAGGAGCAGTTCCGCCTGCTGTTCCTCGACAAGCGCAATCAGTTGATATCAGACGAAATCCAGCAGACCGGCACCGTCGACCACACCCCGGTCTATCCGCGCGAGGTGATCAAGCGCGCGCTCGAACTGTCGGCGACCGCGCTGATCCTGGTGCACAACCATCCCTCGGGCGATCCGACGCCCTCGCAGGCCGACATCCACATGACCAAAGCGATCATCCAGATCGCCACTCCCCTCGGCATTTCCGTGCACGACCACATCATCGTCGGCAAGAACGGACATGCGAGCCTGAAGGGGCTAAAGCTGATCTAGCCTGCCGCTACCGCTCAATGGTCGCCTATTCCCAGCGGACCAGCAGGTACCGCGGCGCGGCAAGACCTCGCACAGATTGCCACCGACAACGAAGATCAGGTGAAATCAGGTGATCGCAACGGCCGGTTGCGCTAGTATCCAGGTGTCGAATATCCCGCGCCGCGCCCTGTCGCGCTGAGGGGCCGACAGATTACGTCGGATTGGTTTTCGCACCGGAGGACCGTCATGACCAGCTCTTCAGACACGGTAAATACCCCTCAGGCCGGCTCGGATACGGCGCCGCTACGCGCCAAGTGGGGCTGGATCGTCGCGCTCGGCGTCACCTATGTGATCGCCGGGTTCATCGCGCTCGGCAGCGTCGCGCTGGCAACCTTCGTCAGCGTTCTCGTCGTCGGCGTGATGATGATCATCGCCGGCGTCGCCGAGGTGATTAGCGCCTTCCAGATCAAGAGCTGGGGCAAATTCCTGCTCTGGGCCCTGCTCGGCGTGCTCTACATCTTCGCCGGCTTCGTGACGTTCCAGAATCCCCTGCTTGCCGCAGTGCTCCTGACTCTCATTCTCGGCGCAGCGCTGGTGGTCTCGGGCATCACGCGAATCGTGCTGGCCTTCAGCATGAAGCGGGAAACGCCCTGGATCTGGGTGGCGCTATCAGGTGTGATCACGCTTTTGCTCGGCGTGCTGATCCTGCTGCGCTGGCCAGTGTCGAGCCTTTATATCCTCGGCCTGTTCCTCGGCATCGACCTTATCATGGCCGGCGCTGGCTGGATCGGACTCGGCCTCGGTTTGCGCCGCGCGCGCTGAGGCGTGGTTGGCGGACTGCCGCGGCGCAGTCGCTTGATCGACGAAAAGGAGGCGCCCCATGCGCTGGATCTACCTCGCCGTGATCATTCTGTTCCTCGCTGCGACCAGTATCTTCGCGCTGCAGAACCTCGAGGCCGCGACGATGTCTTTCCTCGGCTCAAATATCCGGGTGCCGCTCGCGCTGCTGATCGCCGTCGCCTACCTGCTGGGCGCGGCCACCGGCGGCAGCCTGTTCGCGTTGCTGCGTCGATCTTACGAGGGGTCTAGAGGGACCTCCTGAATGGAGCGTCGTTTCGTCTCCGACCGGCGATAATCGCGAATCATTTATGGCATTGTCGGCACACTCATCGCACTCGTTGCGACGTCATTAATGCGGGGCCATGTGCCCAAGCCATGCCGTGAGTCTCGATCTTTCCCTGACCAAGCCATCCTGATTGAAGTGGTGAACACAAAAGTGCGCCCATGAATCTTCGAACGCCATTTCCATGTCACCTGTGACCGACGTGGTACCCAGCCCGATTTCTGCATAGGTAAACTCGAAACTGCCACTAGGGCGCGCCAGCGCGATGTGGAATGGTTGACCGGTAAACTCGTTGATCTTCGGCCTGCCGGTGCTCCGCATGATGCCTTGTATCTCTACCCTTGCGGTTCTGAGCTCCAGGTCTGCATCGAGATCAATCGGCAGGAACAACGTCTCGCAAAACTCCGAACATGTGGAGGCGAATACCGCGAAAAGATTGCTCAACGGTTCGCATGCCCTGCCCGAGATGATGGTTTCGAGCGCAATCCGTTGAGCTTCATCCGCACGCTCGTCGATAACGATCTGGCGCCGGCCGTTTCCGTCCTTGATTTCGCCAGGCCACTTGTAGAGCGCCGCCCAGTTCAAGCCTGAGAGCGGCGTATCGTTGAAGTGGCCTTCAACGATGGTCCCGACGAATGCCGACTGACAGTAGCCGCGGGTGCTCGGCAGATTGAACTGGCAACCGCAATTCATCGCGCAATTGCAGTTGTCATAGGTCTCGCTCTTGAACAGCCATTGGTCAGCCATCTCACTGCGCCTCCCGAAAGCGATGACGCTCAACTCGATTTTGCGCGAGCTTCAAGTCGGAACGAAGCGATAGGCGCCATCCTTGCGCTCGACGAAGCCGGTGCCAGGGAACGGCAGGTGAGCGCCGATCAGCCGGCGCTTCTCAATGACGAGTCGATCAAGCAGGCGTAGGCGGGTCGAGATGCCGCGATCAGGTTCATGGTCGACTGGCACCGGCCACGACGGATGCTGGAATGAGATCACAGCGTGCGTAAGCGCGTCCCCAACGACGACGAGACCATCCCCACCGACGATTTCGACCGAGATGTGGCCCTGCGTATGCCCTGGCGTATCGATGACCCGCACACCACTGATGATCTCATCGCCATCCCGTACCATCCTCATCTTGTCCTTGACGTGCGAGAAATGGTTCTTGGCGCCATTGATGATGCGATCGTTGGTTACCAAGACTGCCGGCAACCTTCGCATCACATCCGGGTCGGCCCAAAGGTTCCATTCGGCGGTCGAAACGAAATAGCTCGCATTCGGATAGATCGGGTTGTCATTTGCGTCGAGGATGCCCCAGAGGTGGTCAGGGTGGCCGTGGGTCAGGACGATCTTGGTAACGGCTGCAGGTGGGATGCCGGCAGCTTTGAGGTTCTCCGCAAGCCTTCCGGCGGTGGGCTGGTGGCGCGGGCCGGCGCCCGTGTCGACCAGGACCACATCGGACTGGCTACGGATCACCGCGACAGTGTTCACGAGCTGGAGCCGTTCGCCGGTTTGTCCGGCTGCGTTCAGGGCGGCTTCGCGCTCGGCGGGCGGAGAGTCGGGCGTCACGAGGAAGCCCGCTGGAAGGAAGAAATGGCCGTCGCTTACGACCAGAGTCTCGAGGCTGCCTGATTTGTGGACCGGTACCGCATGGACGGCTGCCCTTGTCGGTCGCAATGAAGAGACGCACGTAGGAGCGGCCAGAGCCGCTGCAGCCGATTCACCTAGAAATTGGCGACGAGCTATTCTGTGAACATGCCCTGCAGTCACGGCGCTTCCCTCCTTGATGGGCAGCCCCCTATCGATAGGCACCGCCCCGTTGGGCGCGAAGCTTAACTGGCGCATTTGGTTGCCAGATATCCGAGTGCCGCGAGGCCTATCCGGAAAGCGCGTAAAACGTTGAAATCGCCTTCGGGAACCACACGATCGTCATCCCAAACCGCAAGAATGATCGGAACATCCCAGGCCCGGCGTGGTATGCTTGATGAATACGGAGGCGAGCATGCAGCTTGGCACAGCGCCGCTTCTGGAGCAGATGCCTATCTTCCGCAGCCGCAATGTGGAAGAGACTGGTGCATTTCTGCGCGCGAAAGGCTACCGCTTCGACATCGCAAAGCGGCATGCGCGCCAGCTCGATGCCCGTCTCAACGGCGTTTACACGCCGGGCCTCTACATGGGTTACGTGCAATACGGCGGCGCATCGGTGGTCCTGTCTCCGAGCCCCGCCCGCACGGACACCTGGATCCACCTGCCGCTTCGCGGGCAACTTGAAGCCACCATTGGCCGCGACAATATCGTTTGCAATCCGAACGTTGCCACGATCATCTCGCCGATGCGCGAGAGATGTCGGCTGGTATCGGAGGCCGATAGCAGCCGCATCCAACTGTCTTTGACCAAATCCAGCCTTACAGGTCAGCTTGCCGCCCTACTCGGCGAGCCACCAACCGCTCCCCTCGACTTTGCGCCCACCATCGACCTCGCCGCGGGGTACGGCGGCAGCCTGGCACGCTACGTACTGCTGGCCGTCGCGGACCTGGAGCAGGCGGGATCGGTGCTCTGGAGTCCGATGACGATGAGCAAATTTGAGGAGTTCATCCTTACCGCACTGCTGCTGTCGCACCCACACAATTACAGCAATGCGCTGCGGCGCCTCGAGAGGCCGATTGCGCCGCGTGACGTAAGGCGCGCGGTCGACTACATCGAAGCCCACCTCGATCAGCCAGTCACAGTGGCCGACCTCGTTACGGCGACCGGGGTTGCGGGCCGAACACTCTTCATGCACTTCAGGGATTTCAAGGGCGTCTCGCCGATGCGCTACCTACGGAACACCCGCTTGAGGCAAGCTCGCCAAGCCTTGCTGCGGGCCGATCCGGAAGCGAATGTCACCGAGATCGCCATGAGCACGGGATTCACCCACATGGGCCGGTTCTCGGTCACGTACCGCATGCATTTTGGAGAAAGCCCTTCGGAGACCCTGAGAGGTCAAGCGCAGCGGTCTCGGAAGCAACCCTAGTTTGGGAAACTCTTGGCCAGCAATCGCGTTTGCTATGCTCAGTCGATCCACCAAAGCAACCGACTAGCTTCGTGCTGAGGTCTCGGGTCCGATGTCGCCTTTTTGACCCTAACCGACGTTGCGCCCCCAAGGCAGGAACTGTGGTATCCTCCGTCAGACGCAATGGGACGGCAGCCCCTCACTTGCTGCTCGTGCTGAGGGTCCCCGTGTCCTGCGATTGCACACGGCCTGAAGATAGCTCTTCCGGATCTCGAGGAGGACCAACGTCGTGAAGCGGGACTTCGACATCATCGTCTACGGCGCGACGGGCTACACTGGCCGTCTGATCGCCGAATATCTGGCGACGTCCTATCGCGGCGATGATGCTCCGTCCTGGGCGCTCGCGGGACGCTCGACCGAAAAGCTCCAGAAGGTACGTGCCGACATCGGCGCACCGGGCGATTTGCCTTTGGTGAAGGCCGATGCCGCCGAGCCGGCCAGCCTGCGTTCGATGTGCGACCGCGCCACCGTGATTATCACCACGGTCGGGCCTTACCAGCTCCACGGTCCCGGGCTTGTGGCGGCCTGCGCGGCCACGGGCACTGGCTATGTCGATCTGTGCGGCGAACCGGCCTGGATGCGGCGCATGATTGACGCCCATCACGAAGAGGCGAAACGGACCGGCGCCCGAATCGTCTTCTCCTGCGGCTTCGATTCCATCCCGTTCGATCTCGGCGTGCTCACGTTGCAGGAGAAGGCGCGCGAGAAATTCGGACGCCCGGCGCGGCGGGTCAGGGCTCGCCTGCGCAAGGTGAGGGGCGGCATGTCCAGCGGCACCGCAGCGAGCGCTCAGGCAACAATGGCCGCCGCCGCACGCGACCCGGCCCTGATCCGGCTGCTGACTGATCCCTTCGCGTTGACGCCGGGGTTCGTCGGGCCGTCTCAGCCGTCGGGTCTTATTCCCGAATACGACCCGAGCCTGAACACGTTGCTCGTGCCGTTCCCAATGGCGCCGATCAACACCAAGAACGTGCACCGCACGAATTTCCTGCTGGGTCACCCCTATGGCACCGATTTCGTTTACGACGAGATGATGGCCACGCCAAAAATTGGCGAAATGGCTCGCGTGACGGAGACCTTCGCCACGATGGTTTCCTTGCTCGGGACCGGCGGCCTCAAACCCGGCGGAGGCCCGACGCGGGAAGAGCGTGAGAAGGGCTACTACGACATCCTTTTCCTGGGCGAGCTGCCGGATGGTGGACGCGTCGAGGCGCACGTCACGGGCAACCGAGATCCGGGCTACGGTTCGACCAGCAAGATGATCGCCGAGAGCGCACTCTGCCTCGTGCGCGACGTGCAGGGCGAGGGCGGCATCTGGACGCCGGGCGCGCTGATGGGCCCGGCGTTGCGCAAGCGTCTGACGGAGCGCGCCGGCCTTACCTTCAGTACGCGTTGAGTAACGCTCAGAACTGCAGCGGCGTGCTGGATCACGCGGTTCGTAAGCGACGAAAGCGCCCCTGGGCGCGAGCGAACCTAAAATCCTACTCAATGGCCGCTTGCGCCATAACATCCGCGCATGAATGTCGCGGAATCAAACAAGGAGCTGACCATGACTAAGCGTATCCCTGAGAACTATTCCGTAGCCGAGTGGAGACTCGTCACCGTCATTGGCAACACGATGCCGCCGCGAGTCCCCGATGATGATGATGACGATGACGACGACGAAGATGACGACACCGAACCGGATGACGAGGCGCCAGTCGTCAGAGAACCCGACGAAGACGAGTAAGCGCCAAGGCTCGTGCAACAGCTCGCCAGCCGTGATCGCGATGCAGCTCAATGATTAGCTGCATCGAGGTCGGAAGACATTCGATCAACCGCATCGACTCCGCGCCCCATTTCGGCGGTGCGGCGGCAGCGTTTGGCGGTCTCGCGCGCAAGTCACGCAAGTTTGAGAGGACTGAAGTTCATCTAGTGATATCCGCGGTCCATCGTAGATTGAGCACGGCGCGCGGCTGCATATTTAGTCCAGTGCCTTAATCTGCAATTCTGCGCTGCAAAGCTGGCGGCGGCGTTGCGTTACTCTGCCTTTGCATGGGAGTTTCCTCGCCGCGATACTGGAGCATCGGATGCGGACGACACGCCGAACGTTGCTGCAAGCCGCCTTGATGACGGCCACTGCTGCGCACTTGCCAGGCACACTGCATGCCCAGCAAACCCAGCCCGCGCGCCGTCCTATTCCCTCGACCGGCGAAGAGATGCCAATCGTCGGACTGGGAACCTGGATCACCTTCAATGTCGGCAACGATCCGGCGCTCAGGAACGAATGCGCAAACGTCATCGCCGCCTTCTTCGAGGCGGGCGGCCGCATGATCGATTCCTCGCCCATGTATGGCTCGTCCCAGCCGGTGATAGGCTATGGCCTGCAGAAGCTCGGGCGACCTTCCGCGCTGTTCTCGGCCGAAAAGGTCTGGACCTCGTCAGCGACGGCAGGTCCGGCCCAGATCGAGCAGTCCCGCCGCTTCTGGGGCGTGCCGAAATTCGATCTCATTCAGGTTCACAATCTCCTTGCCTGGAAGCCACATCTGCAAACGCTCTTCCAGATGAAGACGGCCGGCGCGCTCCGTTACGTCGGGATCACCACATCCGAAGGCCGCCGTCATGACCTTCTCGAACAAATCATGCGGAGCGAGCCGATCGATTTCGTGCAGCTCTCCTATAACGTCGTCGATCGCGAGGCAGAGGCGCGGCTGCTGCCGCTCGCCCAGGAGCGCGGCATCGCCGTCATCGTCAACCGGCCGTTCCGGCAGGGCGCGCTGACCGATCGGCTCAAGCGCGAGAAGCTGCCCGAATGGTCCGCCGAACTCGGCGCCTCGAGCTGGGCGCAGCTCATGCTGAAATTCATCCTCGCTCACCCGGCCGTCACCGTCGCCATTCCCGCCACCACGCGCGTCGACCACGTGCGCGAAAACCTCTCGGCTGCCGCCGGCCCGATGCCGGACGCTGCCATGCGGCAGCGCATCTCCGCTCACGTGAAGGCCCTTTGATGTCGGAGTGGTGGACCTACCGGGCGGAGGATTTCCTGCTGTTTTCGCCGCGCGCCTACTGGCGCATGTTCGAGCTGCATAATGCGGCGCTCTGGCCCCTGCACGTTCTGACGCTCGCCGCCGGCCTCATCATCATGCTGCTCATCGCGCGACAGTCGAAAAACCTGACGCGCTGGGTCGCCCTCGTCCTCGCGATGCTCTGGATCTTCGTCGGCTGGTCATTTCTGTGGAATCGCTATTCGGCCATCAACTGGGCTGCCGTCTACATCGCACCCTTCTTCTTCATTGAGGGCGTGTTGCTTGCTGTCGCATTCCTTTTCGACGCCCTCGCCTTCGACCGCCGCCGGCCTACCGACTGGATCGGATATCTCATCCTCGGCTTCGCACTTCTCGGACAGCCATTGCTTGCGCCGCTGCAGGGACGCGGCTGGGCCGCATCAGAGATCTTTGGCATCACGCCGGACCCCACGGCGATCGCGACGCTTGGCGTTCTGCTCCTCGCCCGCGGCAGGCTTTTGCCATGGCTGCTGCCAATCCCCGTTCTCTGGTGCCTCATGAGCGGCGTGACGCTACAGACTATGGGGGAGCCGCAAGCCTGGGTGCTATTCGCCGCCCTGGCGCTAGCCGCTGTTGGCTGGATCTGGACGATCATCCGTCAGCGCGGATCTCTTCCGGCAGCGTGAACGAACGCGCGAGCGCTATGTGCTTCCGTCAGACGATCTGGGAAACACTATAGGCGACGCCTCCTTCCACCAGATAACCCGATCCGACGCAGACGATGTCGTTCATCCAGGCATATTGCTCCGCGCCGGTCTCGAATAGCGGATTGGTGCGGAAGTAGTAACGCGAAGGATCGACCTGATAGCGTTTCGCCGGATCGGCCATCTCAGCGCGCAATTCGGGCGGCGTGATCCAGCGGCCGCCATAGGTCATGTGCACCAGCGCATCGTCATGGGTACGCAAGGTCAGACGCACATCCAGCGACATCGCACCATCAGCGCGAAACAGCGCCCAATCGCCGCCGCCGGGCACAACCTTGCCGCGCAACCTCGGACCCTCGAAGCTACCGCCGGCCGCACCGAACAGAATGCGACGGCCGAACGGACCGTCACCAATGTTGAGACGTGGATTGAGATCGACGACGATGTCGAACAACGGCTCCGTCCTGATGGCTGCAACGGGTTTGACGCGTGGGTCTGCTGTCATGTCCAAAACTCTTCCCTTGCTGACAAGATGTCATGCGGCGGCAGAGCGGGCGGCTGAGCCGCCAAAAATCCTGCTCCGGACCGCATCGGTCGAGACGCCCGATTGAGCGCACAGTTCCGACAGGTCGAAGAAGAAGCGCTCATGGACGATCAGATCGTCCTTGAAGGCAAACTGAATGAAGACCGGGAGTTCGGCTCGCCTGCCGTTGGGGACCACGCCAAAGCGGTCGCCGGTCATGGTCATCTGCACACGGCCCCAGCAACCCAGGGTCTCGTCATTGGCGGCATGGCCTTCGAGAGCGACGTTGTAGTCCGGGAACGCCGCAAAGAACCGGCCTAACACCTTCTCGTTCTCGGCAAGTCCGCGCGCGCTCGTCCCGAACGCCGGGTTCTCCAGCAGCATCTCGCGGTGCAGGACCTTCAACGCCGCCGGTACGTCCTGCCGGCTCTTGGCAGCAGCCAAGGCCTGGACGAGTTCAAACATCCGATCGCTATTCATGAACTGCTCCCTCACGAGGCTCGTGCCTCCTCGTAAAATCATACGACTTGTTTTTTACATACCGTATGTATGGTATATGTTGATGGGATCACGTGCGTCAAGTGGTATGTGGGGGCATGCAGGAAACCGGACGCGAACGAACCCGCCGCGAGGAATACACGGAAGCCACGCGGCAGGCCTTGTTGTCGGCTGGCCGCGAGGCATTCGCGGCCGAGGGCTATCAGGCGGCGGGCATAGAGGCGATCTCGCGCTCAGCGCGGGTGACGCGGGGCGCCTTCTATCACCACTTCGAGGACAAGAAGGCGCTGTTCGACGCCGTGGTCGTCGCCTTGCAGATCGAGGCCGCGGCCAAGATCGAGGCGCGTGCGAAGACGCAACGGAAGGTGTGGGACCGTCTGGCCGAGGGCATCGAGGCCTATCTCGACGTCTGCCTCGAGCCGACCTATGCGCGCATCGTCATCCAAGAAGCGCCGGCGGTGCTCGGCAATGCGCGCTACCGGGAGATCGAGGAGGCCCACCCGATGGCGCTGCTCACCGCGACGCTGGCGGCGCTGAAGCGACAGGGCGAACTCGATTTCGAGGATATCGAGCTTCTGAGCCGGATGGTCGATGCGATGATCTGCGAGATGGCGCTGCTGCTGCCCACCGCAGAGAACCCGAAGAAGCTTCGCGCCCGCGGTCAGAAGATCATCGACAGCCTGCTCGGCTCATTCCGCCCGGCGTAGGCGCCGGCGCGCTCACGGCGCGATCCATCGCCGCACCGCCTCGACGGTATCGGCCGGCGTGGTGTTGAAGCAGATGCGCGTCTGCGGCGCGCCGAGGTGGACCAGATTGATGATCCGCTCGAATAATAACAGCCGCTCTCGCGGCTCACGCAGGCCGGCGCCGATCACCACGCAATCATAGTGCTTTGCGCCCAGCGCCAGTGCAGCGACGGCTTCGGCGGTGTCGCCGAGATCGATCAGACAGCTATCGGCGTCATACCCCATGGCGCGAAGCTGCTCGATCTGAGCCTGAAGGGTGCTCGTCACCAGTTCGGCCGTAAGCCCCGGGAAAGCGCTGAAGTCGACGAGGGAGGGATCGATGCCGATCGCGAGCACGGTCTTTTTTGCCATGCACCTGCTCCATTTTCGAAACGGAAACAGCGGTGGCCTAACGCTTCGCTGTCAGGCGAAGTTCCAACATCATGAACATGACAGTTCGTCACTCATCGAAACATCGATGTCACCAAAGCGCGCATAATGATCTCAGTCGCCGACCGGAAATCAAGCGTCGGCTTCTGCAAGGAGAGCATCATGGCAACCACCGACACTGCAAACCAGCACCTGATCGTCACCGCGTTCTGGGAAGTCAATTCCGGAGAGGAACGCGCGGTCGCAGCGCTTCTGAAGGACTTCCTTCCGCAGGCGCAACGCGAACCCGGCGTGAAGGAGTTCCAGATTCACCAGAACATGGCTAAGCCGAGAGAATTCTTCTTCTACGAAGTGTTCGCAGGCGAAGCGGCGTTTGCCGAGCATCAGCAGACCGATCACTTCAAGAACATCATCCTCGGCCAGGCGATCCCCAAGCTCGCCAAACGCGAGCGATCGCAGTTCCGCTTCATCTGACGTCAAACGCGATCCGGCGCACTGCCGCGAGCCGCGGCGGCGCGCCGCTTCAACAGCTCCTGTTCGCGGCGGTTGCCGGCAAGCGCCGCGGCAGTCTCAAATGCCGCATGCGCTTCGGCGTGGCGGCCGAGCTTGCAGAGCAGGTCGCCGCGGACGCTCGCCAGCAGATGATAATTCTTTAGCGCCGGCTCGTCCGCCAGTCGATCCACGATTGCGAGCGCGGCTGCCGGTCCCTCGGCCATGCCGATGGCGACCGCGCGGTTGAGCTCGATGATCGGCGATGGGACCAGCGCGGCTAGCTCGGTGTAGAGCGCCGCTATGCGCGGCCACTCGGTCTCTTCGGGAGTACTCGCTTTGGCGTGACAGGCGACGATCGCCGCCTGCAACGTATAGAATCCTCGCCCCCCGCCAAGTTCGTGCGCCCGCGCCAGCGCCGTCAGCCCGCGGCGGATCTGAAGCTGGTCCCATCGTGCGCGGTTCTGGTCCATCAGTAGAATCGGATCGCCGGCCGCATCGGTGCGCGCCGCGGTACGCGATGCGTTCAATTCCATCAGCGCAAGCAGGCCGTGGGCTTCGGCTTCCCGCGGCGCGACCAGCGTCAGCACGCGGCCCATGCGCAGCGCGTCGTTGCAGAGCTGCGGCCGCAGCCATTCGTCGCCGCGGGCGGCCGTATAGCCTTCGTTGAAGATGAGGTAGACGACCTCCAGCACCGAGGCGAGCCGCTCCGAAAGCTCTTGGCCGCGCGGGGTTTCGTAGGCGAGCCCGGACTCCGACAGCGTCCGCTTCGCGCGCACGATACGCTGGGCAATCGTCGCTTCCGGCTGCAGGAAAGCGCGCGCGATCTCTTCCGTGGTGAGGCCGCAGATCATCCGCAGCGCCAGCGCCGCGCGGGCCTCGCGCGACAATCGCGGATGGCAGGCGGTGAAGATCAGCCGCAGCAACTCGTCGCCGATATCGTCGTCGAGTGCCGTGTCCGGATCGGGCATTATCTGCTGTTCCTGCTCGAGGTCCCGTATCAGCATCTCGTGCTTGCGGGCGAGCATGCTGCGGCGGCGCAGGTCATCGAGCGCACGGCGCTTGGCGGTCGCCATCAGCCATGCGCCGGGCCGTTCCGGCACACCGCTATCGGGCCAGTGTTCGAGCGCCGCCAGCAGCGCCTCCTGCGTCAGGTCTTCGGCCAGCGGCACGTCGCGCAACATCCTGGACAGGCTGGTGAGCAGACGCGGCTGCTCAATGCGCCAGACCGCCAGGATGGTGCGATGGATGTCGGCGGCCGTCATCGCCGCCGACTGCGCCTGACAAACATTCGCATCAGGCGTGGGCGCGTATGCCGACCTCGCAAGCGCCGTCCACGCCCGGTGTCGCCATCACGCGAACCTCGCAGGTGCCTTCCCAGCCCGGCATGTGCTCGAGGTGCAACTGCATGAATTCCTTGGCTGCCGCCACCGCCTCTTCCATGTCACGGAGGTCGAAGATCGCGTAGCCGCCGATTAGTTCCTTGCTCTCGACGAACGGGCCATCGATCACGCCGAGCTTGCCATCCGTGATCCTGACCTGCGCACCGGCCATGGCAATCGGCATCAGCCCGCCGGTATCGAGCATGCGGCCGGCCTTAATTTCACGCTCGGCGAGCTTGCCCATCGCTTCCATCAGGGCAGGGGTCGGGCCTTTGTCGGGCTGGGGTGAGGTAACGACATACATGAAGCGCATCGAGGACTCCCGTTGAGGCGAGCCGCGGCGGCAATCGCCACGAAACTGTCTCGCTATAGGAGACGACGAACGGAAGGACGCCGGATCGACAGCGCCCCCGAATTAATTTTGCCCGGCTTCCCGCGGACCGGCCGGCCCAATTCGGCTGAGGGCCAAATGGCGCCATCACCAAACCTGGACGGCCGAAAAGTACGCTCGCTGAGACCGCAGCGAGCGTAGGGCCCCGCCTTGGCCGTTACCGGCGTTTCCGGCCAAAATCCGAGGGTGACAAATGATCTTGCGCGGATGGCATTTGATTTTGCGCGCTACACGAAGTCAGCCTCCCTGCTGAGAGTCAGAAGCGGACATTGGCTACGCGACCAACATGTTGGCTAAGAGCCAACACCGAGGAATGCGCGGCCTGCGTCACATTGTCGTCGCTCCCCTCATCCTTGCCAAACAGCACCTGCACTACCATCCGCGTGCGGACCTCTATGCTGCCAGAAACGGTATCTCGATCGCCAGTGTATAGCCGTTGACCATCAGCAGGCCACCCGCGGCACCGACGATGCCGCCGACGATCGCAAGCCAGGGCAGCGTCGCGACGATCGAGACCGAGATCAGCACGATGGCGATCTGCAGAAGAGCTTCGGCATAGTCGAAGTAGGGATCCTGCTTCAGCGCATGGTCGCGCCTGCTCTCATAGTCCTTGGCCCGCACCATCAATTCCTTCTTGCCCTCCTGCGTCTCGGGCTCGGACTCGTAGCGTGCCGCCGTCTTGCGATAGGCCTCCGCTTTTGCCTTCAGGGCCGCCCTGGCCTCGGCGTTGAGGCTTCCGTCCTGCAGGAACGCCAGTTCGATCGCGTCGGCCGCGAGGTTATAGTCGGTCTGGCGGATGTTCTTGGCCTGGTAGAAGGCATAGTGGTTCGCGGCATAGATGTTGTTGTTGGTCGCCTCCTTGCCGGCGTTGGCGCCGCCAAGCCCGGTGATGGCCAGCAGCATCGCCAGAATGGCGATGCCGACCGCCGCGCGCTGCTTGAAGCGGTCGTTCGCCTTCTCCTGATCCATCATGTCGGCGGCGTCTTCGGCTTTCATCGATCGGCTCCTCGTTCTCCTAAAGGGCAGGCATGATAAACAACGGCGTTGTGTCACCATCGCGACGCACGAGCACGTTGATTTGTTCCGCAGAATGAGTACACGCCCTGGTTCACTGAGAACTGGACGCTATTGTCCCCGCAGCATGATCAGGGGATCGGCGGTATCGGGCACTTTCCGCCACTGCGCATTGTCGTCGGCCTCGAACTGCCAGGTCTCGCCGGACTTCGACATCAGGATCATCTGCCCGCGCTCCAGCCGCCACTCGGTCGGCGCAAAGGCGGCGACTACCGGATCGCATTTCGGCTTCAGGAACACCTGGAAATTATCGCCTGACGCCTCCGTATTGGTCAGCGTCAGGCCGCAGACCGGCCGGCCGTTGCCGCGGACCATCGACCAGTCGCCGATCATCTGGTCCATCGATTTGGCGAGCGAGCGTGCGGCGGCGAGGTTCTGCAGGATGTAGACCCCCTCACCGCTGCGCAAGCCCTCGAAGATGCCGCTTTCGACTTCGGTGAAATCGATCACCGGCTGTCCGGCGGCATCCTGCAGCCGAACGATATCCAGCCCCCTGATGTTCCAGGCCGTGATGTCCTTGGTGAACGGCAGCGCCTTGGCGCAGCCCGGCTCAAGCTCGAGCTTGAGCCCCTGCGGCGTGGTGTCACCCTTCAACGTGACGACGCAGGTCTTGCTGCGCTCAGTGGTGGCGAGCTCCCACTGCCCGATCATCTCCTTCTTCAGGCTCGCGGCATCCTGCGCCGCCGATGGCGGCGCAAGCGCAAGCAGCGCGGTCAGCGCTGCTGCTGCGATACCCGAATGCATATGCGACATCAGCGTCCCTTCACCGGGGTTTCCGGCACCGGCGTCAGCGGCGCCTTGCCGGCAAACCAGTTCTTCAGGTTATCGACGACGAGTTGGTCCATGGCATTGCGCGTTACCACGGAAGCCGAGCCGATATGTGGCAACAGCACGACATTTTGCATGGCCTTCAGCTCGTCCGGCACGTTCGGCTCGTTGGCGAAAACATCGAGCCCGGCCGCAAGGATGGTGCCGGATTTCAAGGCGGCCACCAACGCCGGCTCGTCAACGACCGAGCCGCGCGCGACGTTGATCAGGACGCCGCGCGGACCGAGCGCCTGGAGCACATCGGCATTGATCATCTTGGCGGTTGAAGCGCCGCCGGGCACGATCACGACCAGCGTGTCCACTTCCTTCGCCATCTCCAAGAGATCAGGATAGTGCTTGTAAGATACGGCCGAGGAGGGCCTTCGCGAGTGATAGCACACCGGCACGCGCGAGGCCTCCAGCCGGCGTCCGATCGCTTGACCGATACGGCCCATGCCGACGATTCCGACCTTGCGGTCGCGCAGCGAACCGACGCTCAACGGATAGTTTTGCGCCTGCCACAGGCCGGAGCGCAGATAGCGGTCCGCTTTGACGAACTCGCGCACGGTCGCAATCAGAAGCCCCATCGCGACGTCGGCGACTTCTTCCGTCAGCACGTCAGGCGTGTTGGTGACGACGATGTTGTGCTCGCGCGCGTAAGCGGAATCAACGTGGTCGTAGCCGACGCCGAAGCTTGCGACGATCTCGAGCTTTGGAAATTGTGACAGCGCCTTCGCGTCTGCCGGCACCATGTGATAGGTCACCGCCATGCCGCGGATCTTTCCGACGACATCGGGCGTCAAGCGTTCGAGGTCGGCGCGGCTCTCCGCCATATGCAGGACGTACTGATCCGAAAAGCCGTTTTCCAGGATCGGCCGGACCGGGCCGTAGATCAGGAGATCGATCTTCTCGGACGAAACATTAGCGGCAGCCATCAATTTTCCTTTCCAAGCGCGCTTTCGTGCCAGCGCCGTAGTACCAGATGCGAAACTAGCGCCAGCAGGGCATAGATGACAATCCCGGCCACCGACAGCAACAATAGCGCCGCGAACATTCGGGGAATGTTGAGGCGATAGCCTGACTCGGCGATCCGGAAGGCAAGGCCGGAGCCGGCGCCGGCGGTGCCCGCCGCGATTTCCGCAACCACGGCGCCGATCAGCGACAGGCCGCCCGCGATCCGCAGGCCCCCGAGAATATAGGGCAGCGCCGCCGGCAATTTCAGGTACCGCAGCGTCTGCAGACGCGACGCGCCATAGAGCTGAAACAAGCCGGCCAGATTGCGGTCCACCGAATTCAACCCGAGCGTGGTGTTGGACAGCACCGGAAAGAAACCGACGATCCAGGCGCAGACGATCACCGCGGTCTGCTGCGGCAGGTAGATCAGCAACAGCGGCGCAATTGCGATCACCGGCGTGACCTGCAGAATTACGGCGTAGGGAAACAACGAATGTTCCAGCCATTTCGACTGGTTGAACAGCAGCGCCAGCGCAATACCGCCGATGGCAGCCGCAATAAAGCCTTCCAGCGTGGTGAGCAGCGTGACGCCAAGCGACTCCGACAGCACCGGCCAGTCCGCCACAAGTGTCTGTAACACGACATAGGGACTAGGCAGCACATAGGGCGGGATGTCGTTGATGCGCACCACGAGTTCCCACAGCGCGAGTCCCGCCGCGAGCACGGCGATGGGTAGCAGCATGCGGCCGATGTTCTGGAAAGAGCTCATGCGCCGCGCTGCCCGAAATAGGAAGGCGCGAGGGCAGCGGAGACCTCGCGGCAGTGCGCCGCGTACTCCGCCGAAGTGCGAAACTCCTCCCCACGCGGCTCCGGCGCCGTGATGCGAAACTCGCGTGCCAGGCGGCCCGGCCGCGCCGTCATCACGATCACCCGCTGCGACAGGTAGACCGATTCGAACACCGAATGGGTGACGAAGATGACGGTCTTGTTCAGCGTGCGCCAGAGATCAAGCAGATCGTTGTTGAGACGAAAGCGCGTGATCTCGTCAAGCGCCGCGAACGGCTCGTCCAATAGGAGAATATCCGGGTCGGTTACGAGCGCGCGCGCCAGCGAGACTCGCATCTTCATTCCGCCGGATAATTCGCGCGGGTATGCGCCAGCAAATTCGGCAAGCCCGACCTGCGCCAGCGCGTCATCAATGCGCCGGTCGGCCTCGGCCGTCGTCGCGTGCGCCAGCTTCAGCGGCAGGCGAACGTTCTCGCGCACGCTCGCCCATGGCATCAAGGTAGGCTCCTGAAACACGAAGCCTATGGGATGACGCCCATCCGCCTTGCTGGCGCGATGGGAAACCTCCACCGTGCCCGCGCTCGGCGCTGCGAGCCCCGCAATCAGCCGCAGCGCGGTGGATTTGCCGCAGCCGGAAGGCCCGAGCAGCGAGACGAATTCGCCTTTTGCGACCTCGAGATCAAGCGGTCCGAGCGCGGTCACGCCGTTGTCATAGATCTTGGTAACGGCGCGCAGGCGCACGGCAAGGCCCGCGGCACCGAAATCCGTCTTGGACAAAGCCGGCTCGGCCATTCTCGGTCAGTTCTTCGGCCGCAGATCGAGACCGACGCCCTTGTTGACGAAGCGCAGCGTGTAGGCCTGGCGGTAATCGATATCGCGGCGAACGACGCCCGCCCGCACCATCTTGTCGAAGAAGCTCGCCATGCGCGTGTCGTTCATCGCGCCGATGCCGTCGCGCAACGTGTCGCCGGAATCGACGATGCCGTATTCCTTCATCTTGACGACCGAATAGCTGAGCAGTTCGTCAGTCATTTCCGGGTTCATCTGCTTGATCATGGCGTTGCCGGCCGAATTGTCGCCGTAGAGATAATTGTACCACCCGACGGCAGAGGCATCGACGAAGCGCTGCACGAGATCAGGCTTCTTGTCGACGATCTCGCGGCGGGTCTCGATCAGCGTCGAATAGGCGTTGAAGCCGTGATCGGCGAGCAGGATCACGCCAGGCTTGAAGCCCGCCGCCTTCTCGACGGCATAAGGCTCTGATGTCACGTAACCCTGCATCGCGCTCTGCTTGTTCACGATGAAGGGCTGCGAGTTGAAGGTATAGGGCTTCACCTTGCTCTCGCTGAACCCGTATTCGGATTTCAGCCACTGGAAATAGCTCGCGACGCCTTCCTTGGAAACAAAAAGCGTCAGGGGCTTGAGCTCTTCGAGCTTGGTGACCTTGCTCTCGGGGTGGGTCAGGAACACCTGCGGATCCTTCTGGAAGATCGCAGCGACCGCAATCAGCGGCACGTCGTTGGCAACTGCGTCGAACGATTGCAGCGTATTCGCGCTCATGAAAAAATCGAGCTTGCCCGCGGTCAAAAGGATACGGTTGTTGGTGTTGGGCCCGCCCGGCACGATGGTGACGTCAAGGCCGTATTTCTTATAGGTGCCGTCGGCGACTGCCTGAAAGAAGCCGCCATGTTCGGCCTCCGCGACCCAGTTGGTTCCGAACGATACCTTGTCGAGGGTTTGCGCACGCGCCGGCATCATCGCGGCAGCCAGTGCCAAAAGAGCCGCGGTTAACGCTCGCGGCAAAAAGGCCGGGTTCATGGTTGGACTCCGTCGATCGTTCTGGCCCATGATGGGAGCTTAGGGACGTTGACCACGTTCCAAAGGAATTTATCAAGGTTTGATCCGGAGATCGGACCTATCCCCGGAACACCTAACAAACTACCCTGCAAATTCGTTCAAAGAAACGCTTCGCTCGATGGCCACAACCGTTCCGCCCCGTGACTGGACCAAGATCCACTGGCCCGACATCGCCAAAGCCGATGCCGCGCGCTGGATCGCGGTGCTCCCGCTGGCGGCGACCGAGCAGCACGGCCCGCATCTGCCGCTGGAAACCGACGTACTGATCGGCGAGGCCTATCTGGCGCGGGTGCGCGAACTGTTGCCCGTTGCGCTGCCGGTCATCTTCCTGCCGCTGCAGCCGGTCGGCATCTCCACCGAGCACATCGATTATCCCGGCACGAAGACGCTGCCGACCGACGTCGCGCTGAAGGCGTGGACGGCGATCGGCGAGAGCGTCGCGCAAGCAGGTATCCGCAAGCTCGTGATGGTGACGAGCCATGGCGGCAATAGCGCGGCGATGTCGCTGGTCGCGCAGGACCTGCGCGCGCATCACAAACTTCTCGTCGTCACCACGAGCTGGTCGCGCTTCGGCGCGCCCGATGGATTGTTTTCCGCGGAAGAGCTGCGTCACGGCATTCACGGCGGCGCGGTCGAGACGTCGATCATGCTGGCGCGCTATCCGCAGACCGTGCGGACAGAAGCGATCGCCGATTTTCGTCCCGCCAGCATCGCGATGGAGAGAAAATTTCGCTGGCTCTCTGCGCATCGGCCGGTGCCTTTCGCATGGCAGGCGCAGGACCTCCATGAAAGCGGCGCGGTCGGCGATGCCACCAAGGCTTCCGCAGAGAAAGGCGAGCAATTGCTCGATCACGGCGCGCGCGCGTTCTGCGAGTTGCTCGAGGATGTCGACACATTCGACGTCGAAATGTTTCGTCGCGAGCCCAAGCGATAGTCTAAGTATCTGCAATGTCTAGGAAATAATTGACGAAACCATATTTCCAGGCCTCTTTTCGAACCGCTTTCTATGGCGCTCCGTCCAACTTGGCATGCGGACCACAACGGCCGCTCACCACGGGATGGAGATTGAAATGACTGTTAAGACCAAGTTCGCCGCGCTCGCCCTTGCTACCCTTGCCGTCACCGGCACTATCGCTTCCGCTACGCAGGCGCAGGCCAAGCCCGTCGGTTGGGGCTGGGGGGTTGGCGCCGGCCTCGTCGGTGCCGCCATCGTCGGCAGCGCCATCGCCGCCAGCCATGACGGTTACTACTATGACGGCTATCGCCGCTGCGGCTGGGTTCGCCAGTACGACGTTTTCGGCAATTACATCGGCCGCGTCCGTACCTGCGCTTACTGATTTCTGCGGCTGACTTGGTTGCTGTTTGAGAAGCGTCTTCGTCAAGCCAACCACTTCAGGACTGAAAACGCCTCTCGTGGATCTGCGTCCGGCACGGGCGCCTCATCCACCCCGTGCCGTACCCGACCCGCCCGGTGGTCCCCCCGGGCGGGTCACCTTTTTTGCGGACAATCGCCCTGGCCAGGCCGGTATGTTGCGCGCACGTCACGCGACGATGTCATTTAGACGAAATGGCTCAATCCTTCTTGCAATTGCGAATTGTTCCCAACAAAGCTCGCAAAGCGGATTGCGATCCAGCTTTCGGCCGGAAACAGCCGCTAATCCACAAAAAGAGGTTGGGCCGATGATTTCAGGCGATCTCTTTGATGGTAGCGCGCCGGCAAATCTGCAGTGATAAGAGCCACCGCCGGAATGTTTGCGCCGAGAATGCCCCCACGATGACCCGCCGCAGCCAATACCGATATTATTTGTTGGCTGGCCTGGGCTTCAGCTTGCTCGCATTGGATGGCGTTGCCAGCGCCGCCGACATGTCCCTAAAGGCCCCGGCCGTAAGAGCCGTCCATAGCTGGACCGGTTTCTATCTCGGCGGCCATGCCGGTTATGGCGGCGGCGGCTTCGGCCCCGGCACCAATCCGCTGCCGCTGCAAGGCGTATTCTTTCCCCACAGCATCACGGGCCTGATCGGCGGCTATCAGGCCGGATATAACTTTCAACTCCCGAACAATCTGATCTTGGGCGCTGAGGTCGATGTTTCATTTCTCAGCACGCTTGATCGTCCACGGCTTGTGCCGGCCCCTTTCAACACCACCTTCGACTACATTGCCACGGCCCGGGGCCGTGTCGGATATGCATTCGGAACGCTGCTCCCCTATGTGACCGGCGGCATCGCCTGGGCCCGGACCCACGTCGACATCAACGATGTAGACGGCAGCGTGTTAGCCGAGCGCGGGCATGCGCCTCTCGGCTGGACCGCAGGCGCCGGCGTCGAATATGCCGCCGACGCCAACTGGAGCGCAAAACTCGAATACGGCTACATCGATCTGGGTGCCCGAACCTACGGGCTTGCGGACGTACCGCTGCCGGACGTCGCAGTTGACCCGAAGATCCACACCCTCAAGCTCGGAGTGAACTACAAGATCTGGGACGGGCCGGCTTCGGCGACGTCAGGCGATTACGCCATCAAGCCACCCACCCCTCCTGCATCCAAGGACTGGAACGTCCACGCCCAGACAACTTTCATATCTCAGCGCTATCCGAGCTTCCGCTCGCCGTATCAAGGCACGAACAGTCTGCCCGGCGCCGGACGCGTCAGAGAGACCTGGACGGTCGGAGCCTTCCTCGGGTGGCGTTTGTGGGATGGCGGAGAGCTCTATTTTGGTCCGGAGCTGGCACAGGGTTTCGGGATCGGCGGCACATTAGGCCTCGGTGGTTTTTCCAACGGCGAAGCGCAAAAAGGCGGCGCCGAGTATCCGAGGTTCCGCGCACAACGCTATTTCTTCCGGCAGACGTTCGGGCTGGGAGGCGAACAGGAAGAAGTGGCCGATGCGGCCAATCAGTTGCCGGGCAAGCGCGACATCGACCGGGTCACGGTGACAGTCGGGCGATTCGCCGTCGGCGATATCTTTGACGGCAATTCCTACGCAAAAGACCCGCGTGTGGATTTCATGAACTGGTCAATGTGGGCTTCGGCGGCCTATGACTTTCCGGCCGACCTCCCCGGATTTACCCGCGGCGCCGTCGTCGAACTCAACCGCAAGGATTGGGCCGTCCGAGCGGGGCTGTTTCAGGTGCCCTCTGCTCCCAACAGCGATGTCCTCACCTTCAAGACCGGCGGCGCGGTGATCGAATTCGAAGAACGTCACACCGTGTTCGACCAGCCCGGCAAGTTACGACTAGGTATCTTCGCCAATCGCGGCAATACCGGCAACTACCGCAATGCGCTGGCGATCAGCGCCGCAGACCCGGCGCTCGATATCAACAACGTCATGACAGACATCCGGCGCCAAAATCTCAAATACGGATTCTACGTTAACGCCGAGCAACAGATCATGAAGGATGTCGGCCTGTTCGCCCGCGCGAGCTGGAACGACGGCCGCAGCGAAATCCTGTCGTTTACCGACATCGACCGCAGCGTCTCGGCAGGCTTGTCGGTCAAGGGCAGCTATTGGGGACGGCCGAGCGATACATTCGGTCTGGGCGGCGCGATCAACGGACTTTCCGGGGCACACCGCGATTTCCTGGCGGCCGGCGGTCTCGGCCTGCTGATCGGCGACGGCCGTCTCAACTACAGCAACGAACGAATTCTCGAAACCTACTACGCCTACGCGATCGACAAGAACTTCACGCTCACCGCCGATTACCAGTTGATCAACAATCCGGCCTATAACGCCGACCGCGGCCCGGTCCACATCTTCACCGGCCGTTTCCACGGCGAGTTCTAAGCTTCTTCGTCGTCCCTGCGAACGCAGGGACCCATAGCCACCGGCCAAAATTGTTTTGCAACGGCGTCTGCCACCCTGCGACCGTGCGCAATTGCGCACTAGGCAGGGACGACATCAGGCGATGCGCACGCTCACCCGGGCTATGCAGTTTCTCACGCGTCTGTCTGAGCCGAAGCATCGGCAATCCTGACGGCCAACACCTTGTCGATACGTCGGCCATCAAGATCGACGATCTCGAAGCGCCAACCTCCCACCTCGATGTGATCGTCGACATTGGGTATCCGGCCGAACTGGTTGAGCAGGAAGCCTGCCACCGTCTGGTATTGGCGTGATGCAGGCAGCTCGAACCCGAGCAGCGATGCAAACTCGACGGCGGACATCCATCCCGAGATCAAATATGAACCGTCGTCGCGTTTGATAGCCGCCACTTCCGGCGGCCCCTCTTCGGTGTGAAAGCCGCCGACGATCGATTCCAGAATGTCGGCGCTAGTCACCACGCCTTGAAACGCGCCGTATTCGTCATGGACCAGCCCCATGTGAACGGGGGAATCCCGCAGGATGGTGACGACGTCCCGCGCGTCGAGAAATTCCGGAATGACCGGCGCAGGGCGGACCAACTTCTCGATATCGAGCGTCTGCCCCGCCAGAAGCCGGTCCAGCATGTCCCTGGTCTTGACGATTCCGACCGCGGCGTTTGCCGCCTGATCGAACACCACAAGTCTTGAATGGCTGTTGGTAGCGAGCGCGGATTGGATAGCTTCCTGGCTGTCCGCGACATGGATCATGCTGACCTCGCGTCGCGGCGTCATGATGGCACCGACCGGAAGATCGCCGAGGCGCATGACCCCAGCGATCATTTCCTTTTCGCCTGGCTCGAGTACGCCGGCGTTCTCGGCTTCAACGACGAGGGTGCGGATTTCATCCTCGCTGACTTTGTCGCTTGCCTCGCCGCGATGGCCCAATAGCCATAGCAGTACCTTGCCGGAGCGATCGAGAAGCCAGACAGCCGGCAACGAGATCTTCGCAAGCAGCATCATGTAAGGCGCCACCCGCACAGCAACCGATTCCGGGTCGCGCAAGGCAATTTGCTTCGGCACCAGCTCCCCGATGATGAGCGACGCATAGGTGATCACGGTCACCACGGTGCCGACGCCGATCGTATCGGCCAGCCCTTGCGACCATCCGACTCCGACCAGCAGATCACTCAGACGCTGGCCGAGCGTCGCTCCGGAAAACGCGCCTGACAGCACGCCGATCAACGTGATGCCGATCTGGACCGTTGAAAGGAATTTTCCGGGATCGGATGCCAGCGCGAGCGCCCGGCGCGAGCCTTTGACGTTCTTCTCCACCAGCGCCGCCAATCGTGCCGGCCGCGACGAGATGATGGCGAGCTCGGACATTGAGAGCAAGCCATTGGTGACGATCAGGACCGTCACGATCCCGAGTTCGAGGTAGAGCATTATCGTTTCTTGCGGGTTCCACTCCAAATCGCCTGCGGAAATCTTACCAGAAAGCAACCCCGGCAAGATTCAACAGCGCGTGGGAATCCGTTGAGATTTTTATCCCACCGGCTGGAACGAATCTGCGCGTGCCATCGCCCAGGCATCGCGGAAGCGCGGATCCTGGGTGCCTTCGATCAGCTCGCCCGGACGCAGCGATGGATAAAGTTTGGCAAATGACAATGTGTCGTTCGTGGAGGATCGCTGCGAGAAATGGATCGGCCGCAATTGCCGCGGGTGGTCGAGGCCGGCGGCGGCGATAAGTTCGGACAGGGCGTGAAGGGTCGCGTGGTGATAATTGTAGACCCGCGCGATCTTGTCCGGCACCACCAGCGCGCGGGCGCGGAGCGGATCCTGGGTGCTCACGCCAGTTGGGCATCGATCGGTATGGCAGCTCAACGACTGGATGCAGCCGAGAGCAAACATGAAGCCGCGCGCCGAGTTGCACCAATCGGCGCCGATCGCCATCGCGCGCGCCATGTCGAATGCAGTCGCGATCTTGCCGGCGGCACCGATCTTGATCCGGTCGCGCGCATTGATGCCGATCAGTGCATTATGGACGAAGTTGACGCCTTCGCGCATCGGCATGCCCAGATGGTCCATGAATTCCAGCGGCGCAGCACCGGTGCCGCCTTCATTGCCGTCGACCACAATGAAATCGGGATATATCCCAGTCTGAAGCATCGCCTTGCAGATCGCCAGGAATTCCCAGGGATGACCAATGCACAGCTTGAATCCGGCGGGCTTGCCGCCGGACAGTCGGCGCATCTCGCCGATGAAGACCATCATTTCCAGCGGCGTCGAGAACGCGCGGTGCGTGGCCGGCGAAATGCAATCCTCGCCCATGGGGACACCGCGAATTTTGGAGATCTCCTCAGAAACCTTGGCCGCCGGAAGCACCCCGCCATGTCCAGGCTTGGCGCCCTGGCTGATCTTGAGTTCGACCATCTTGATCTGATCGTCGCTGGCGATGCGGGCAAATTCCTCCGGGTTGAACGAGCCGTCGCGGTTGCGGCAGCCGAAATAGCCCGAGCCGATTTCCCAGATGATGTCACCGCCGTGTTCGCGGTGGTAAGGACTGACGCCGCCCTCGCCGGTATCATGCGCAAAGCTGCCCTTCTTCGCACCGGCATTTAGCGCCCGCACGGCGTTGGGGCTGAGCGCCCCAAAACTCATCGCAGAGATGTTGAAGACCGAGGCCGAGTACGGCTTGGTGCAATCCGGCCCCCCGATGCTGACGCGAAACTGCTCGACGGCAGGAGACTTCGGCGCCATCGAATGGTGCATCCATTCATAACCATCGCGATAGACGTCCTGCTGGGTGCCGAACGGCCGCTTGTCGAGCTGCATCTTTGCGCGCTGATAGACCAGAGCACGGGTATCGCGGGAGAACGGCATGCCGTCCTTCTCGCTCTCGAAGAAGTACTGCCGTATCTCGGGACGGATTTCCTCGAGCAGGAAACGGATATGCGCCGAGATCGGGTAGTTGCGTAAGACCGCATGGTTCTTTTGCAGGAGATCGCGAACCCCGAGCAATGTGAGAGCACCGAAGATCGCGATCGGAACCGCCAGCAATTCCCACACTTTTATATTATTGTCGAAGATCCCGATACTGATCAGCAATGCCGTCACCACGGCGCAGACCGTCAGCACGATGTAGCGTGGCGAGAACGGAAGCAGCAGCGTTTCCATGGAGCCCCTCAGATGGATTGTCGCGTCGCCAGCAACAGCTTAGTCCAATCGCCGGAGCAAGCGCTACACGGATATACGGAGCGGCATACGGCAACGTGACGGCGGCTTGAATAAAATTTGCTGGGCGTCACGGAGCCGAATAAATCAGCCGCCTTTTGCAGTGCAGCGTAGCGACCCAGCGCGCTGATCGAATCTAGTGGCTGTGCAACCGCATCTCGTGCGGGATCTTGCCCTGCTGCAAGCCATGCTGGTTCAGCCACGCGTCGGTCGAGAGAATGGCGCGGTCGATGTGGTCGTTGGTTCGCGAGAAATCGTAAGGAGAGCCTACCAGCGGGCATAGCGGCGGAACCACAAAATACTCGATGTCGGGCCCGAGCGTTTCGAGCTCGCTGACCAGTTGCCGCGCGATCAACAGCGTCAGCGCGTGCAGCGCGTTGGCGACGGCGCCGACCGGCGGGGCCTGATTAGCGCAGGCGTGCCCGGTCGGCAGAACGATCAGCCGTTTCGCTCCCTTCTTCACGGCGACCTGGATCGGCGTGTTGGAGGAGATCGCGCCGTCGGCGAGATAGTAGTCCCGGTAGCGGATCGGCGAGAACGCGCCGGGGATCGCGGTGGATGCGACGATCGCTTCCGCGGTCGAGCCCTCCGATAGCACCACGCTGTCGCCGGAGACGATGTCGGTCGCGACGATGTGCACCGGCAGCTTCGCCTCTTCGAGATTGCGGTAGGGGATATGGTCGTCGATCAGCTTGCGGATGCCGTCATGGGGAATGAGGAAATCGCGGCGCCACAGGAAGCTCAGGACCGTCCGCCAGGTGATCGGAAAGACATCATGCCGCTGCAGGGCGCGCCAGATGGCGGCGAGCCGCTGCACGCCGTCGGGCGTGGGATCGCCAGCGTAGAAGGCGCCGTTCAAGGCGCCGACGCTGCAACCGACCACCATGTCGGCGGTGACGCCGTGCGCCGCCAGCGAATGCAGCATGCCGACCTGGATGGCACCGAAGCTGCCGCCGCCCGCGAACACGAACGCGGTCTTTCCTGGCCCCAGTTCGTCACGCACCGGCACGCACACGCTCCCTCAATCGCCGCGTCGGTAAAGAGTCGCGCGGCGTTCGGAAAGGTTTATAGCAGCGGGGAAAGGGAGTGGGCTACTGGGCCGCGAGCAACGATCTATCGCGACGTCGTCCCTCGAACGCAGGGACCCGTAACCACAACTGACAATCGTTGCGTCAGGCGGCGGCCCCAGCGCGGTTAACAACATGCATCGGTGGTTATGGATCCCGGCTCAAGGCCGGGACGACAAAGGATAAAGCTGCGATCGCCTCAGCGCTCGACGAACGCCTTTTCGATCACGAAATGGCCGGGCGTGTTGCCGCTGCCCTCGATGAAGCCGCCGGATTCGAACATCTGCTTGAGCTCTTCCAGCATCGCCGGGCTGCCGCACATCATGATGCGATCGGTCTCGATATCGAGCGGCGGCTGGTGGATGTCGTTGAAGAGCTGCTCGGACGAGATCAGATCGGTGATGCGGCCGCGGTTGCGGAACGGCTCGCGAGTTACCGTCGGATAATAGAGCAGTTTCTCCGACAGCAGCGGTCCGAACAGTTCGTCGTCGCGCAGCTTGGCGACCAGCTCCTCGCCATAGGCGAGTTCGGAAACCTGACGGCAGCCATGCACCAGCACGATGGTCTCGTAGCGATCGTAGACGTCGGGGTCCTTGATCAGGCTGGCAAACGGCGCAAGGCCGGTGCCGGTCGACAGCAGGAGCAGACGCTTGCCCGGAATCAGATTATCGGTGATCAGCGTGCCGGTCGCCTTGCGGCCGACCAGGATCTCGTCGCCCTCGCGGATCTTCTGCAGCTTGGAGGTCAGCGGACCGTCCGGCACCTTGATGGAGAAGAATTCAAGCTCTTCCTCGTGATTGGCGCTCGCCATGCTGTAGGCGCGCAGAAGCGGCCGGCCCTCGACCTCGAGGCCGATCATCGCAAACTGTCCATTCTGGAAGCGGAAGCCTGAATCGCGGGTGGCTCGGAAGCTGAAAAGCGTATCGGTCCAGTGGCGAACGGAAAGAACCTTCTCTCTATAGAACGCGCTCATGTGTTTTCGTTTTTCCTGACGTCTCAGTGTAGAACGTTTCGGTCTTCAGGCCTCGAAGCGCCAAAAATCAGCGAAATCATTGGCGATTTGGCGCTTCATTTGCGCACGGGACACACATAGTCAATATGACCCACAGCACAATTGAGAACTCGGAATGGCAGTCGGGCTAATTTGCAAAAAGGTTCGATTGGCGTCGTTAACGCCACCTTCACGCAATTAACTTGCTGAATTCGGCGCCGATCTGGCAATAAATGACTACGCCGAATTAAGAACGTTTCAAAAGAGATCGCATGCGAAGCCCCACTGAGTTTCGAAAGGGAAAACCGGGCTTCTATCCGGACCAGACCATCTATGCGGAATTCGCCTGTGCCGAATTCGGTTTGGAATTTCGCGATCTCGACGACGGTTCTGGATTGATCTTCAGCATCGCCTCGCGCGGCAAGCTGCTTCATTTTGGCGCTGGTCGGTGCTCCTGGTATCCGCAGAACAATGCGACCGCCTCGACGCTGGCATCCGACAAGCATTTTGCGAGCAGGATCCTGCGAGAGGCTGGCGTGCCGGCGCTCGGCGGCGAATACTTCTTCCTGCACGACCGCCATCGCGCGCATCGCCCCGCAGGCCATGAGCGCAGCGACGCGCTCGAATATCTCAGGGCATTGGGATCTGTCTTCGTCAAACCGCTGACGGGATCGCGCGGCGATTTCGCACAAGCCATTCACGACGAAGCGGCGCTCGTTCGCTATCTCGACGAGGTGATGAAATATTACGACGCGGTCCTGATCCAGCCGATCGTCGATGGAACCGAATATCGCGTTTTCCTGCTCGACGACGACGTGCTCTTCTGCGCGCGAAAATACCCGCCCTACATCACCGGCGACGGTGTGCATACCCTTCGTGAACTGCTCACCGCCCACAACGACGCCCTGCGCGCCCGCGGCCTCTCGCCCGCTTCGCTGCCGGCCAACGATCTATCGCTGGACGGCGTTCCGGCAAAGGGCGAGCGCCGCGAGATTCCCGGGCGGATGAACCTGAGCGCGGGCGGCACGATGGTGCTGGCGGAGGCGCCGTCCGAGAAGACCATCACATTGGCGCGGCAGGCCGCCCGTGCGATCGGACTTCGCGTCGCGGCCATCGACATGTTCGACGATATCGGCGGCAACCCGGATGCAATCGAAATCATCGAGGTCAATTCCAATCCGTCGATCCGGCTGCTGGAAGACTCCAATCGCGGCGACCTCATTCTGAAAATTTGGCATCACACCTTCTCCGCCGCGGGTCTGCTGTGATGTTCGACCTGCCGAAATTTGGCAACGGAATTTGCCTCGCGCGCATGGCAGCGCTCCTGGACGCACTTTCCCTCGATCGTGCAGCGCTGCAGCGCCGCTCGGTCGTGGTGACTGGCTCGAACGGCAAGGGCAGCACGGCGGCGATGTGTGCCGCCATCGGCCGCGCCTATGGCCTGCGCACCGGGCTCTTCACGTCCCCTCACCTCTTTCGCTTCAACGAGCGGATTCAGATCGATGGCATCGAAATCGATGACGAGACCTTCGCCCGGCTCAAAGGACTGGTTGAAGCTGCGATCGCCGACGTCTCGAAGCGCCGCGGCGAAAATTTCGGTGCGTTCGAAGCGCTGTTTGCGCTGGCTTGTCTGCACTTCCAGGACAGCAATTGCGATTTCGCGGTGTTCGAGGCCGGCATCGGCGGCCGCTACGATCCGGTCCGCATGGTCGGCGCGCGCGCGACCTGCGTCACCTCGGTCGATTACGAGCATGTCGAGCTGCTCGGACATTCGCTCGAACTGATCGCCTCCGACAAAAGCGACGCCTGCGCCGCCGGGGGCACCATCATCTATGGCGAGAACTGCCGATCCTTGCGGCGGCATCTCACCGAATATAATCGCGGACCGGCGCGCGCCTCGCTGTTCGTTCGCGACGAGATCGGCGTCAGCAACGAGACACGTTCCGCATCTATGCAACATTTTGATTACCAGTTCGGCGATCACCGGTTTCAGCGCATCGACCTCAACCTGCCTGGCGCCTTTCAGCTCAGCAACGCCGCCGGCGCAATCACCCTGTTCCTGCTATGGCTGCAGGACGCTCACCCGGCGAGCGCCGCTGACCGGATCGAGGCCGCGATACGCGCAGGCCTCCACGATGTACGTTGGCCCGGCCGTCTGGAAGTCATCCAGCAGGAGCCGCTCACGGTAATTGATGTCGGCCACACGCCGGATGGCATCCGTCAATCGCTCGCGAGCCTGATGGCTATCCACGGCGCGGGGGACTGGATTCTCGTCACCGGCGCGTCGCGCGACAAGAAGGCCGAGGAGATCGTCGGCGCGCTGGCACCCTCCTTCGACATCATCATCTGCACGGCGGCGCATCACAAGGGCGCCGAGCCGCAAGCCATCGCTGCCGTAGCGCAGCTCGGCAATTCCAAGGCGAATGTTCATGTCGCCGCGACGATGGCGGATGCCGTGCGGCTCTCGCAGGAGATGGCTCGGGCGGAGAAGCGAAGGATATATGTGGCGGGCGGGCTGTTCCTGGCGATCGAATACGCAACCGTCGCAAAGGGTGGGCGCGCGGAGGATTTGGAGTTTTTCTGAACGTGGCGCACAATCCGCCCAATCGAACGGCCGACCGCGGCCGGAAACGTCAGAATAGAACGACACCGAGGGGAGAAAGCGTCATGAGCGACACCGTCAATCGACAGATCCTGCTGGTCGAGAAGCCGACCGGCAAGCTCGGGCAAGAGCATTTCAAGCTGGTCACGGGCGCGGTGCCCGAGCCGAAGGACGGCGAGGCCTTGGTGCGGACGCGCTATATCTCGCTCGATGCCGCCAACCGGGCCTGGATGCACGGCGCGACCTATCGCGCCGCCGTCGAGGCCAACACCGTGATGGCGGGCGGCAGCATCGCGGAGGTCGTCGCCTCGAAGAGCCCTGCCCTTGCGCCTGGCGATATCGTGTTCGGCGACACCGGCTGGCAGGATTATGCCGCCGTGCCGGCCAAGCACCTCACAAGATGCCCAGGATGGAGCCGATGACCCATCTGCTCAGCGTCTACGGCGTCGCCGGTCTCACCGCCTATTTCGGCCTGCTGCATGTCGGCAAGCCGAAGGAGGGCGAGACGGTGGTGGTGTCGGCGGCCGCCGGCTCCGTCGGGTCGATCGTCGGCCAGATCGCAAAGATCAAGGGCTGCAACGTCATTGGCATTGCCGGCGGCAAGGACAAGTGCCAGTGGCTCACCTCCGAGCTCGGCTTCGACGCCGCGGTCGATTACAAGGACGGCGCCACCTTCAAGGCGCTGCGCGCCGCAGCGCCCAAGGGCATCGACGTCTATTTCGACAATGTCGGCGGCGATATTCTCGAAGCCTGCCTGTCGCTGATGAACAACCGCGGCCGCATCGCCTGCTGCGGCGCGATCTCGCAATATGACGGCGTGCCGTCAGCCCACGGACCGCGCGGCGTCCCCGGCCTGATCGTGGTGAAGCGCCTCATCATGCAGGGCTTCATCGTCATGGACTACATGGACCAGAGCGCCGCGGCATTGAAGGACCTGCAGTCCTGGGTCGCCTCGGGCAAACTGAAGGTGCAGGAAGATGTGATCGACGGTTTTGAGAACACGCCAAGAGCGCTGATCGGTCTGCTCGCCGGCGAGAACCGCGGCAAGCGCATGGTGAAGGTGTAGAGGCGGATTCTAACCTCTCCCCGCTTGCGGGGAGAGGTCGGATCGCTCTTGCGATCCGGGTGAGGGGGTACAGGTCTATCATCGACATCTGACTCGCGGAGAGAGCCCCTCACCCCGACCCTCTCCCCGCGAAGAGCGGGGAGAGGGAGATTCGGCGGCGTGCTTAATGCGCCGCCGGCGCCTGCGGCGCTGCTTTCATCGCGGCCTTCTTCGCCTTCCGCTCCTTCAGCCAGTTCTCGAACCGCTGGATCACGACAAAGAACGTCGGCACGAACAGCACGGCGAGACACGTCGAGGCCAGCATGCCCGAGAACACCGTGATGCCGATCGATTTCCGGGCATTGGCGCCGGCGCCGGTGGCGAGCACCAGCGGCACGACGCCGAGGATGAAGGCGAACGACGTCATCAGGATCGGCCGGAAACGGGCGCGCGCCGCGTTGATAGCGGATTCCAGTAGCGGCTTGCGGTCACGCACGTGCAGCTCCAGCGCCACTTCGACGATCAGGATCGCGTTCTTGGCCGACAGCGCGATCAAGAGGATGATGCCGATCTGGGTGTAGAGATTGTTCTCGATCCTAAGACCTGTCAGCACCGCCATCGGTCCCAGCAGCGACAGCGGCACCGCGAGGATCACCGAGATCGGCGCGTACCAGCTTTCATACTGGCCGGCCAGCACGAGGTAGACCAGCAGCAAGGCAAGGCCGAACGCCCAGTAGATCTGGCCACCGACGACCTTCTCCTGATACGACATCGCCGTCCATTCGAACCCCGTGCCCTGCGGCAGCGTCTTGGCGGCGATCTCCTCCATCAGATTCATCGACTGGCCGGAGCTGTAGCCGGTGGCCGGCAGGCCGATGATGGTTGCCGACGGATAGAGGTTATACAGGCTGATCAGCGACGGCCCAACCGCAGGCGTGATCTTCGCCACCGCGCCGAGCGGGATCATGTCGCCCTGGCTGTTGCGCACCGTCAGCCGCTCGATGTCGCGCGCCGTCAGACGGAATTGCGCATCGCCCTGCGCATAGACCTGGAAGGTGCGGCCGAACTTGTTGAACTGGTTGACGTAGCTCGAGCCCATATAGGACGACAGCGTCGAGAAGACCTGGTCGGTCGTGACATGCATGGTCTGCGCCTTGATCCTATCCACCTCGACATCGAACTGCGGCACCATCGAGCGGAACGGCGAGCTGACCCGCTGCAGCGCGCTCTGCGAGGCCGCGTTCGACACCATCGTGCCGGTGATCGCCTGCAGCTTGCTGAAGTCGGAATTGCCGTCCCGGAGCTGCACCTGCATCGCAAAGCCTGCAGCATTGCCGATGCCTTGAATCGGCGGCGGCGGCACCACCAGGATCTGCGCTTCCTCGATCACGGACAGCTTCTCGTTCAATCCGACGAACAGCGACCGCAGATCCTCGCCCTGCCCGCGCGCGCTCCACTCTTTGAGGATCAGATAGGCCACGCCCGCATTGGCGAGGCTGGAGGAATTGTCGAGCGCGGAAATGCCGGCGATGGTAATGACCTGATCGACTCCAGGCGATTTGCCGGTGATATCGCTGACCCGTGTCAGCACGTTCTGGGTCCGATCCAGCGACGCGCCGTCGGGCAATTGCACGGCCACCAGGAGATAGCCCTGATCCTCGATCGGGATGAAGCCGGTCGGCACCCGCGACAGGCCATAGCCGCCGATCGCGATCAGGATCAGCGCGCAGACGACGGAGATATTGCTGTGCGCGACCAGCCGGCCGATCAGCCTGCCATACCAGGCCTCCAAGCGGCTATAGACCGCGTTGAAACCGCGGTAGAAGAAGTTGCGCTGTTCCGGCGGCGCAGGCGGGCGCAGCCACAAGGCGCACTGCGTCGGCTTCAGTGTCGCCGCGTTGATAGCGCTGAGCAGCGCGGTTGCGGCGATGACCAGCGCGAACTGGGCATACATCCGCCCCGTCAATCCCGGCAGGAACGCTGACGGCAGGAACACCGAAACCAACACCAGCGTGATGCCGACGATCGGCGCGAACAGCGCGTCCATCGCGCTGATCGCCGCATCATGGCCGGACATCCCCTTCTCGATATTGTGGGCGGCGCCTTCGACCACGACGATGGCGTCGTCAACCACAATGCCGATCGCCAGCACGATCGCAAACAGCGTCGAGATATTGACGGTGAAGCCGAGCGCCGCCATCGCTGCGAACGCGCCGATGATGGTCACCGGCACTGTGGTCGCCGGCACCAGCATCGCGCGCCAGTCTTGCAGGAAGATCAGGATCACCACGAGCACGAGCAGGCCCGCCTCGATCAGCGTCTTGTAGACCTCATTGATCGACTCCTTGACGAACTTGGTGGTGTCGAACGGTGTGTCGTAGACCACATCCTGCGGGAACGACTTCGCCAGCACCTCCATCTTCTTCTTGACGGCCTCCTCGACCTCCAGCGCGTTGGCGCCAGGCGACTGGAACACGGCGATGCCGGTAGCCGGCTTATTGTTCAGCGAGAACATCTGGCTGTAGGTCTGGGCGCCGAGCTCGACCCAGCCGACGTCACGCACGCGCGTGACGTCGCCGCTATTGCCGGTCTTGACGATCACGTTCTCGAACTCGCTGACATCGTCGAGCCGCCCCGCGACGTTCAGCGTATATTGAAACGCCTGCCCTGCAGGGGCTGGCGGCGCGCCGACCTGACCGGCGGTGACCTGCTGGCTCTGCTGCTGGATCGCCGAAATGACGTCCTGCGGCATCAGGTTGCGCGCATACAGCTTGTTCGGATCGAGCCAGACTCGCATCGAATACTGGCCGGCGCCGAACACCGTGACGTTGCCGACGCCGGGCAAACGCGACAGCTCGTCGCGGATATTGATCGTGGCGTAATTGCTCAGGAACAGGCTGTCATAGGTCGATTTCGGCGAGGTCAGCGTCACGAACAGGAGGATCGCCGTCGATCTCTTCTGCACGGTGACGCCCTGGCTCTGCACAGATTGCGGCAACTGCGACAGCGCGCTCGACACCCGGTTCTGCACCAGCACCTGCGCGAAGTTGAGGTCGGTGCCGATCTTGAATGTAACCGTCAGCGAATAGGAGCCATCGGCGCCGCTGTAGGACTGCATGTAGAGCATGTCCTCGACGCCGTTGACCTGCTGCTCTATCGGCAGCGCCACCGTATCGATCACGGTTTTCGCGCTAGCGCCGGGGTAGCGGGTGGTGACCTGCACCGTGGGCGGCACGACATCGGGATATTGCGCGACCGCGAGCCGGAACAGGCTGACGCCGCCGATCAGAATCATCAGGATCGCGATCACGTTCGAAAGAACGGGCCGCTCGATAAAGAATTTTGAAATCATGGCCGGCTCCTACTTGGCCGACGCCGGCTGCGCTTCGACCGTTTTCAGTTGCGGATCGACCTTCTGGCCGGGGATCGCCCGCAATAGCCCGGTGGTAATCACGCGATCGTTGGCCTTCAAACCTTCCTCAATAACGCGCAGTCCGTTGTCCAGCGGTCCGATCCGCACCCTGCGCTGCTCGACGACATTTTCGCCGTTCACGACCAGCACGTAACGTCCAGCCTGATCGGCGCCGAGGGCGACGTCAGGCACGAACAACGCGTTCTGCACCTGATCCAGCGGCACGCGAACCCGGACGAAGAATCCCGGCAGCAGGGCACGGTCCGCATTGGGCAGCACGCCGCGCACGGGAAGCGTGCCCGTCGACTGGTTGAGCGTCGCGGCCGCGTAATCAAGCTTGCCCTTGTGCGGAAAGCCGGTTTCGGTCTGCAACCCGACCTCGACCGGCAATTGCCTGAGATCATCAGGCGTGATCCCGCGCCGGCGGGCTTCCTCCCGGATCCGCAGCACATCCTGTTCATTGACGTTGAAATTCACATAGATCGGATCGAGCGCCACGATGGTGGCGAGCTGCGTCGGCGACGACGCGCCGACGAGTTCGCCGATCGAGACGAGATGGGCGCTGACGACACCGTCAAACGGCGCAGTCACATTGGTATAGCCGTAATTGACCGCCGCAATCTTGGTATTGACCTGCGCCTGCAGCAGGTTCGCCTGCGCGTTGTCGCGGTTAGCGGTGGAAGTATCCAGCGTGGCCTGCGAAACGGCTTGTCGCTGGACCAATTCCTGCTGGCGCTTGAAGTCCGCCTCGGCCTGCTTCAGCGATGCCTGCGCGCCGGTTTCCGCCGCCTGCGCCTGTTCGAGCTTCAGCTTGTAAGTCTCAGGCTCGATCGTGAACAGCGACGTGCCCTCCTTCACGAAGGCGCCGTCCCTATAGTTGATCGATTGCAGAAAGCCCTGCACTCGCGCGACCAGATCGACATTCTTGAAGGCTGCGGTATTGCCGGTTGCTTCCAGATAACGTGTGAAAGGCCGTTGCACCGGCGCCGCAACTTCGACCTTCGGCGGCGGAGGCGGGACGAAAGTATTTTTTTCGCAGGCACTTAAGATACCCATCGCTGCGATGGCGAAAGCTGCGCGGCAGGCGGCCGCGCCTCTTTGTGCGGCGGCGCCATATGCTCTAAACCGTGCAGGCGAACGCGAAGCCTTCATTTTTAGTGCCCCCATAGATTTTGTTCTGGAAGAGGCTTTATTCAAAAGCTGGCTTTCCGCCACCCCATGAAAATAGCAACAATCCGCTTGCGGCGGAACCGGAAAGCGAAAATGATGCAGCCCGATTTTTTCTAAGGCGCATTCCAGATTTCGCTTTGGTTGGAGCGGCGGCTTCCGGCGACGACAAAAGGATTATTCAAATGATCAACAGATTGACGCGCACGAGCAAGCTTGGTCCGCTGCTGGCGGCCGCGATATTCGTAACTGCAGCACCTGCGCTCGCGCAAGCGCCGACCCAGGCGCAACGCGACGCCATCAAATCCCAGTGCCGCAACGACTACATGGCGCATTGCTCCAGCGTACCGCCGGGCGGCGAGGCATCGCTGCAATGCCTGCAGAAGAATATGTCGAGCCTTTCATCCAGCTGTCAGAGCGCCGTGCGCGCCGCAGCAGCGCCGGCAGCGGCGGCGCCAGCCAAGCCGGCCGAGACCGCAGCACCGGCTGCTGCAACGGCAGCGCCGTCAAAATCCGGCGAACCAAAAACTGCAGCTGGCGCGGCCGTCGGACAGCCGACCAGCGCACAAATTTCTACGATCCGCAGCGCGTGCCGCTCCGACTATCAGAAGTTCTGCCCAGGCGTGCCGACCGGCGGCGCCCCGGCCCTGCAATGCCTGGAGAAGAACAAGGCAAGACTCTCGGCCCCTTGCGAGAAAGCCGTTTCAGATGCGAGCGGCGGCGGCACTGCAGCGGCAGCACCCGCGGCAGGCGGCGCAGCTCCGGCGGCTGGCGCTGCGGCGACTGCTGCGCCGGCAGCGGCGCCGACCGTAATCGTGTTGCGGCCAATGCGCCCGCGTGAAGAACTGTTCGTGCTGCGCTCGGCCTGCGGTGCTGACGTCCGCACCATCTGCGGCGGTGTTCCCGCCGGCGGTGGCCGGATCGTGCAGTGCCTTGCGACCAACGCTGCGCAGCTTTCGCCGGCCTGCAAGGATGTTCTGTCGCAGTTCGCCGCGCGATAATCACGCGCCCGCGGCGATCCCTGACTGAGCCGGCGATCGCCGGTCACTCGCCGCCGCGAAAGCGAGGATGAGCTGAATGAGCCTTACCGAGAGTGCGATATAGATGATCGTCATCATGATTTGGTACGCGATATGCCAATTGACCTTGGCGAGCTTGTAGAGCCCGTCGACGAAGTTCAGCAGCAGGAGGTGACGCCGAACAGCGTTCATGCCGTCCGCAGCCGAAACGAGATCGGCGTGAGAGCGCGCCGCAACACGCATCCGGAGAACCTTCCGAAAGACTTTCAAGAAGAAACTTTCAAAACCTGAGTTTCAACCAGTACAGTCCGGGAGACCAACATGCGTTCGTTCCTGCTGATTGCAGCCGCCGTGCTGTCCTTTTCCGCGACCATGACTTTTGAGACTACCGAAGCTAACGCCGCTGTATGCGCCAAGGGCGTCTACCGTGCCGGCTGCGCCGGCCCCCGCGGCGCGGTCGTTGTCCGCAAGCCGGCCGTGGTGTGCCGGACCGTGTGGGTGAACGGCGCCAAGGTTCGCCGTTGCACCTGAGCCCGGGAATTCCGTCAGAGGATTGATCAAGCCGGACTGCCGCAGAGCGGACAACGGTTCGCGAATAGAACCGGCGCGCTCAATCCGGCTGCGGAACGTCCGTCCCTGATGCGGCCAGGACCGGGCGCAAATTTCGCCTCTCGGCAATTTTTTCTGTGGCGCAAATTTCCGGCGCGGATTAGTCTCCACCTCAAATTAGTAAGTATACTGTCGATCTGGGAGGAAAGACGTGCGCATCGCCGTCATCGGCGGAGGTCCCGGCGGCCTCTATTTCGCCTATCTCTGGAAGCGGCGTCATCCGGACGCGCATGTCGACTTGTTCGAGCAGAACCCCGAGGGCGCGACCTGGGGGTTTGGCGTGGTGTTCTCCGAACAGGCGCTGGAATTTCTGCGCGCCGACGATCCGGAGACGGTCGATGCCATCACGCCGCGGATGGAGAGCTGGAAGAACATCACGCTCAACCTGCATGGGCAAAGCGTCGAGATCGACGGCGTCGGTTTCTCCTCCATCGGCCGGCTCGAACTGTTGACCATCCTGCAGCAGCGCGTGCGCGCCGCAGGCGTCGCCGCGCGCTATGACACCACAATCAAGTCGATCGACGACCTCAGAGGATACGACCTGATCGTCGCCGCAGACGGGCTGAACTCGCTGGTGCGCCGCGCTTTTGAGAAGGAATTCGGCGCCACGGTTTCGCACTCGACCAACAAGTTCGCCTGGTATGGCACCAGCAAACGCTTTGCCACGCTGTCGCAGACGTTTGTGAAGACCGATCTGGGTTTCTTCAACGCGCATCACTACCGCTACTCGCCCTCGATGAGCACCTTCCTGGTCGAATGCGACGCCGCGACCTGGCAGGCCTACGGCTTCGAGCACAAGACGATCGAGCAGTCGCAGGCGATCTGCGAGGAAATCTTTGCAGATACCCTCGATGGGCATTCGCTGGTCTCCAACAAATCGGTGTGGCGCAATTTTCCCTGGATCTGGAACGAGAACTGGTCGCACGGCAACATGGTGCTGATCGGCGATGCGCTCCACACCGCGCATTTTTCGATCGGCTCGGGCACGCGGCTTGCGATCGAAGACGCGATCGCGCTGACCAAGGCGCTGGAGGCGGAGACGGAAATTTCCGCAGGCCTCGCCCGCTACCAGGCCGAACGCAAGCCGATCGTGCAGAAGCTGGTGACGGCCGCGCGCACCAGCGCCGACTGGTATGAACGCTTCCCCGAGCACATGGAGCTCGACCTCATGGATTTTGCCTATAGCTACATCACCCGTTCCGGTCGGATCGCCGACGCCCGGCTGCGCGCGATGTCGCCGGAATTCATGGCCCGCTACGAGGCGGCGAAGAAAATCGGGAGCCAGGCATGACGTCAGTAATTTCCGATTTGGTCCCCCGCGACAATCCGGGCAGCCGCGAGATCGGCTTTTCGATTCCGGAAAGCTACAACGCAAGCCGTATCCTGTTCGACAATCTCGCGGCCGGGCGCGGCAGCCGGCTGGCGCTGACCGGCCCCGGCGGCACGCGCACCTATGCAGAGCTCTGCGCCGAGGCCGCGCAATGGGGCCATGGCTTCCAGTCGCTCGGCCTGAAGCGCGGCGACCGCATCCTGATGTTCCTCGACGATACGCCGGCCTACCCCGCGGCCTTCTTCGGCGCAGTGCGCTCCGGCTTCGTGCCGCTATTGATCAACACGCTGACGCCGCCGGACCTGCTGCAGTTCTATCTGTCGGACGCTGATGCTGCGGTAGCTGTCGCCGAGGCCGAGTTCACGTCACGGTTCAATGCGGAGGCTTGCAAGGATACGCCGCTCAAAACGCTGATCGTGGTCAATGGCGCAGCCGGCGAACACGCCGTGCCGACAACCCTAATCGCGTCGCAATGGCTGCGAGAATTTTCGACCGATCTGACGGAAGCCGACACCAAGCGCGACGACATGGCGTTCTGGATGTATTCATCCGGCTCGACCGGACGTCCCAAGGGCATCGTCCATCTGCAGCACGACATGGCCTATAGCGAGCAGGCATTTGCGCGCAGCGTGCTCAAACTGACGGCTGACGACATCTGCTTCTCGGTGCCAAAGATTTTCTTCGCCTACGGCTTTGGCAACGCCATCACCTTCCCATTCTCGGTCGGTGCGGCTACGCTGTTGCTGCCGGGACAGCCGAAGCCGGCAACGATCTTCGAGGCGATCGAAAAATACCGGCCGTCGGTGTTCTACGGGTTGCCGACGCTTTACACCTCGCTGACCAAGGCCGAAGGCGCTGAAGCCACCGACTTCTCCTCGCTGCGGATGGCGCTGTCAGCCGCCGAGGTGCTGTCGGCGGAAGTCTTCAACGGCTGGAAGACGCTGACGGGGCTCGAGATCATCGAAGGCCTCGGCTCGACCGAAGTGCTGCACATCTATCTCTCCAACAGGCCTGAGAAGAAAAAGCTCGGCGCTGCTGGCTTGCGCGTTCCCGGCTACGAAATTCTCCTCAGGGACAAGGACGGCCGCGAGGTCGGCGACAACGAGGAAGGCATTTTGTGGGTGCGCGGCGATTCCAACACGCCGCTGTACTGGAACCGGCCCGACAAATCGGCGGAGACCATTCGCGAGGAAGGGTGGATCTACACCGGCGACCGCTTCATGCGCGACGCTGATGGCTTCCATTTCTTCCGCGGCCGGGCTGACGACCTGATCAAGATTTCGGGCCAGTGGGTCTACCCGCTGGAAGTCGAGCTCTGCCTTGCCGAGCACCCCGACATCAGGGAATGCGCGGTGTACGCCGCCGAACTGCCTGACAGACGCATGACGCTGAAGGCGGTGGTGGTGATGAACAGGAACGAGTTCGACGAGGGTGACGCGACGAAGAAGCTGCAGGATTACGTCAAGGCGAAGCTGTTGCCCTACAAATATCCGCGCGAGATCAGGTTCATCGCGGAATTGCCGAAGACCGGAACCGGGAAGATCGATCGCCAGGCGTTGATGAAGATGTAGTTGACCCCGTCATTGCGAGCGCAGCGAAGCAATCCATAGCGCCACAAGCGGAGGAATGGATTGCTTCGCTGCGCTCGCAATGACGGCGGGCTCCTCACCCCGCCTTCCCTAGATGCTCCAGCGCATCTTCGGCGCGCAGCGGCACACGCGAGGCTTCGTTGTTGAGATCGACGAGCTGCGTCAACAGCGCCAGCAGGGTCTTGCGATCGGCCGGCTTCAAGGGCTGCAGCATTCGCACCTGCGCGCGTTCGACCGAGGGCATGATGTCGCGCAGCACGGTAGCGCCCGCCTTGCTGAGATAGAGCAGCTTGACGCGCTTGTCCTCGCGCGAGGGCTTGCGCTCGATCAGCGCCTTGCTCTCAAGACGCTCGATCACATTGCCGAGCGTGGAGCGGTCGAAGGCGATCACCGCCGACAGCCGTGTGGCGTCGATGCCGGGATGGGTATGGATCGCCACCAGCGCCGCATATTGCACCGGCGTGAGATCGAACGCGCTGCATTCCTCGACGAAGATCGAGACCGCGATCTGCTGCATCCGGCGGAACAGATATCCCGGCGCGGTATAGACCGCGTCCATGGTGATGGGTGATGGTTTACTCTGCATCGGGCTGCCTGTCCGGTGCGGCGTCCGCAAACGCCTTCATGGCCTTGGCCGCCGCTTCAGCCTCGAGCAGGCGGGCAAAGCCTGATACGTCGACGCCGAAGCGCCGCGCGTTCGCAAGCTGCGGCACCAGGCAGATATCGGCCATCGTGGGCTTGTCGCCGAAACAGAACGGCCCCTGCTCGCCCTTGATGAGAGCTTCGCAGGCGGCGAGGCCTTCGCGATTGGCCCAGGCCGCCCATTCCGTCACCTTCTCTTCCGGCAGGCCAAGCTGGCGCAACCGGGCGAGCACCTTCAAGTTCTGCACCGGGTGGATGTCGCAGGCGATCGCCAGCGCGAAGGCGCGCACCTTGGCACGGCGAAGCGGGTCATTCGGCAAGAGCGGCGGGTTAGGATGGGTCTCGTCCAGCCATTCGATGATGGCGAGCGATTGGGTCAGCACCGCGCCGGCATCGTCCTCCAGCGTCGGTACGAGCCCCTGCGGGTTGATCGCGAGATAGTCGGGCGCGCTCTGCTCGCCTTTGCGAAGATGATGCGGCAGATGCTCTGCCGTAAGTCCCTTCAGGTTGAACGCGATCCTGACCCGGTATGCCGCGCTGCTGCGGAAATAGCCGTGCAGCTTCATCGGAAACCTCCCCTGATTCTTCTGACCCTCCGGGGTTTACCACATTGACGCTACCCATATTGTCAGTATACTGTCAATCTAGACACATAAGAATGACGGGAGGCTTGCCATGGAAGCCGTGCAGAAGACGCCGGAACGCGAGGCGTTCTACAAGAAGATCGACGGCGACAATCTCTCCGCGCTATGGACCGTGCTAGGCGACCTCGTCACGCCGGAGCCGCGAAGCGCCTGCCGGCCGCATCTCTGGAAGTTCGATTCGATCCGCGACTACATGACAGAAGCGGGCAAGCTGATCACCGCCAAGGAAGCCGAGCGGCGCGTGCTGGTTCTGGAGAACCCTGGCCTGCGCGGCCAGTCCAAGGTCACGACGTCGCTGTTTGCCGGCGTGCAGATGGTGGTTCCGGGTGACGTCGCCCCTGCCCATCGCCACAGCCAGTCGGCGCTGCGCTTCGTGCTCGAAGGCAAGGGTGCCCACACCACTGTCGACGGCGAGCGCACCGCGATGGAGCCCGGCGATTTCATCATCACGCCATCGATGACCTGGCACGACCATTCCAACGAAACTTCCGAGCCGATGTTCTGGCTCGACGGCCTCGACATTCCGATGGTGCAGTTCTTCGACGCCTCCTTTGCCGAAGGATCGAACGAGGATCAGCAGAAGATCATTAAACCCGCCGGCGACAGCTTTGCGCGCTATGGCCACAATCTGCTGCCGGTCGACGAGAAGCGCAGATCCAAGACCTCGCCGATCTTCAACTATCCCTATAGCTACACGCGCGAAGCGCTGGAGCAGGCCAAGCTGCGCGACGAATGGGACGCCTGCCACGGGCTGAAGCTGAAATTCTCCAATCCCGAGACCGGGGATTTCGCGATGCCGACGATCGGCACCTTCATCCAATTGCTGCCGAAGGGTTTCAAGACCGCGCGTTATCGTTCAACGGATGCCACCGTGTTCGCGGCGATCGAGGGCAAGGGCCGTACACGGATCGGCGAGCAGACCTTCGAGTGGGGCGCGCGCGACCTATTCGTGGTGCCGAGCTGGCACTGGGTCACCCACGAGGCCGACACCGACTCGGTGCTGTTCTCCTTCTCCGACCGCCCGGTGCAGCAGAAGCTTGATTTGTTCCGCGAAGATCGCGGGAATGCGTGAGGCGAACTGACACTCACTCCGGCGTCATTGCGAGCGAAGCGCGGCAATCCATCGCGCCGCAAGCAGAGATATGGATTGCTTCGTCGCTATCGCTCCTCGCAATGACGATGGATGCAACTCCCCCACCTCACCGCCAGAATCGTAGGTGGGCAAAAGGAGCGTTGACGCCTACCGCCAGTGCAGCAACCGCGCTTCCAGCACGTTGATCGCCTTTCCCACCGCCAGCCCGAACAGCGACAGGATCACGACGCCGGCGAGTAGCTGGTCGGTCTGCATGAGATTGCCGGCCTGCAGCACGAAGGCGCCGATGCCGAACTGGGCGCCGATCATCTCCGCGCTCACCACCAGGAGCAGCGCCACCGAAGCGGTGATGCGAAAACCCGCGAGAATCGAGGGCAGCGCGCCGGGCCAGATCACGCGCAGCACGATCGCATGGAACGGCACGTTGAAACTCTGCGCCATCCGGATCAGATTGCGCGGCACCGCGTCGACGCCGCTATAGACCGAGATCGCGGTGGAGAAGAACACCCCGAGCGCAATGGTCGCGATCTTCGGCTCCTCGCCGATCCCGAGCCAGAGGATCAAAAGCGGCAACAGCGCGATTTTCGGAATCGGAAACAGCGCCGAGATAAAGGTGATGCCGACGCCGCGCGCCAGCGTCGACAGCCCAATGCCGAAGCCGACGATCACACCCAGCACCGTGCCGATCAGCCAGCCCGAGCCGATACGAACGACGGAGGCCGAAACGTGCTGCCAGAGCGCGCCTGATAGCGCGAGCTTGTAGATCGCCACCGCAATCGCCGAAGGCGCCGGCAGGAACAGCGGATTGACCCAGCCGGCGCTGCCGGCGAGTTGCCAGAATGCGATGACAAGCCCCAGCGCGATCCAGCCCGACGCGCGTCCGGCGCTGGGCGTAAAACCCGCGCCGCGGAAGATAACCGGCCGCGGCTGGCTCTCAGCTCCGATGGTTTCCTGCGGCGCGCGGTCAAGCATGCTGCACCTCGCGCTCGGCGTCGATCGCCTCCTCGCGGATCAGTGACCACAGCTGGTTCTGCAGGCTGAGCAATTTACCACGCGCATCGATGCCGCCGCGCTCGGCCCGCGTCATCGGAATGGTCACGATCTCACGAATGCGGCCAGGACGGCGCGACAGCACCACGATGCGATCGGCGAGCCGCACCGCCTCCTCCAGATTATGCGTGACGTAGACCGCGCCCATCGTGCCGTCGGCGAGCAGGCGGATGAAATCCTCCATCAAGAGTTCGCGCGTCTGCGAATCCAGCGCCGACAGCGGCTCATCCATCAAGAGGATCGCCGGCCGTACCGCGAGCGCCCGCGCAATGCCGACACGCTGGCGCATGCCGCCTGACAATTGCTTTGGATAGGCGCCGCGAAAATCGGACAGGCCGGTGCGGCGCAGCGCATCATCAACCACTGCCTTGCGCGCGGCGGGATCGAGCACGGTATGAACTAGCGGGAATTCGATGTTGGCCTCCACCGTGCACCATGGCAGAAGCGCAAAATCCTGGAACACAAAAGTCAGCGGATTGAGACTGTCGGCCGGCGGCGCACCGCGCAGCTCGGCGGCCCCCTCGCTCGGCCGTAGCAGCCCGCCGAGGATCGACAAGAGCGTGCTCTTGCCACAGCCGGACGGCCCGACGATCGCGACCACTTCGCCGGAGGCGACGGTGAACGACACGCGGTCGAGCACGTCGAGGCCGTCGAAGCGATGGCTGATTTGGTCGGCGATCAGGTCCATGTGGTGCTCTTCTCGTGATCCGTCATCCTGAGGAGCGCGCTCTTGCGCGCGTCTCGAAGGATGCGCGGCCCCGCTGGTGGCCGTCGTCCTTCGAGACGGCCGCTTCGCGGCCTCCTCAGGATGACGGGTTTGGCATGAACATCAATCCGCCTTCACATATTCCTTCGCGATGATCGCATCTGCGTCAAAGCCCTTGTCGACAAAGCCCTGCTCCTGCAGCCAGCTGATCTGGTTGGCGACATTCTTCACATCGAGCTTGCCCTCGGGATCGATATACGCGCAGTTCCCGACCACCTGCTCCACTGGCAGATTGGTGTATTTCGCGATGATCTCGAGCAGCGGCTTTGTCTTGTCGTTGATGTCAGCCTTCCCGTCCTTCACGGAAGCCAGAATCACGTCATGATATTCGCGGTCGGCGCGCGCCAGCGAGGCCAGAAGCTTGGTCACCAGCGGCTTGTTCGTCAGCGTCTTCGGCGCGGCAAACACCGCGCCGAGTTGCCAGGGCGTCTCGTCGCCGACCCAGCCGAGGAATTTGGCGCCGCCGGAATCCACCAGCGCCCGCGCGGTCGAGATCGGCAGCAAGGCGGCGTCGACGGTCTCGCCCTTCAGCGCTGCCGCGGCATTCGACAGCGACTGCAGCGGCATGATCTTCACGTCCGCAAGCTTGAAGCCGTATTTGTCGGCGAGCAAGCCGAGCGAATAATGGAAGCTGGAGCCGACCTGCGTTACTGCGATGCGCTTGCCCGCAAGATCCTTCGGCGTCTTCAGTCCGGCCGCATAGGCACTGTTGCTGGCGAAATAGCCGATCAGGGGATAGCCCGCTTTCTCGCGGCTCATGCCGCCGATGATCTTCAACGTGCCCTTGCCGGCGAGATTGTAGAGGCCGGCGGTGAACGCGGTGATGCCGAAATCGACATCGCCTGAGGTCGTCGCCACCGCGATCGGCTGCGCCGCATCGAAGAATTTCAGTTCGATATCGAGTCCGGCCTCGCGGAAATAGCCCTTGTCCTGCGCAATGAAGACCGGCGCCGAGGACGACAGCCGGAGCACGCCGATCTTGGCCTTCAGCGCATCATCGGCCCGCGCGATCCCGCCCGCCGCAACTGCCAACAGGCCCGCCAGCGCGAGCCGCGCAAACTTCCTCATCCGGTCTCCTCCGTCCCTTGTTTTCGCAGGTTATCCACTTGGGTCGTCGCTGCGAACGCAGGGACCCATAACCACAGGACCTTGTAATCGCTAAAGCCGTCTACCCAAGTGCCACGAGAAGGGCCGCGGCGTATGGGTCCCTGCGTTCGCAGGGACGACGTAGCATATTTCGGAATTCACCAATCTATAACCCCTCGGGCACGCGCTGATCCCGCCCGATAAACGCGCCCTGTTGTTTTAGCATCTGTTGCAATTTTTCAACCGCAATGTCGCGGGGAATCGTGTTTCCGGACAGCGCCAGCGCCGCGGCCGAGCCGGCCGCCTCGCCCATCGCAAAGCAGGCGCCGGAAACCCGCGCCGCCGACTGCCCCTCATGGGTCATCGAGGCGCAGCGCCCAGCCATCAGCAGATTATCGATGCCCTCGGGCACCAGCATGCGATAGGGCAATTCGTTGAAGCCGCGCGATTCCGGGATCGGCGGGAACTTGAAGACGACGTCGCCGGCGACATGCTGCTCCATCGGCCAGCCATTGACGCCGATGGAATCGTCGAACGAGGCGCAACCGAGCACATCCTCGCCCGACAGCATGTAGCCGCCGATCACGCGCCGCGTCTCGCGGATGCCGAGCTGCGGCGGCAAATCGACGATGTAGGATTTTTCGAAGCCGGGCACGGTGCGTAGGAATTCGAATGCCTCGATCGCCTGCCGCCGCCCCTCGATTTCGCCGCGCGTCATCTGGTCGGGATCGATCCCGCTCACCGCCGTGCCGTCCTCGCGCGCGAGCTGGGTGAAGTTGACCCGCCATTCGATGGCCGACCGCTGCGGCCGCACGATCACGGTCTTGCGCGGAAAGCGATGCGTGCCCGCGGCTTCCGCCTTTTCCATCAGCGCCGGGATGGTCCGCCAGGCATCGCCCGCTTTGTCAGGGTCGATGCCGTTGAGGCGAAACATCATCGACGGGTACATCATGCCGCCGGCATTGTCGCCGACCTCGAAGGGCGCGCCCGCCCAGGCCGCGAGGTCGCCGTCACCGGAGCAATCGATGAAGATGCCGGCGCGCACCGCCTGACGCCCCGCCTTGGTCTCCACCATCAGCGCATCGATGCGCCGCGCGTCATCCATCACCACGCCGGCGCCCAGCGCGTGAAAGAGGATGTCGACCTTGTGCGCGGCAAGCAGATCATCCGCGGCGATCTTGTAGGCCGCGGTGTCGTAGGCCTGCGCAAAGATCTTGCCGAGGATCAGATGCGGCGCGTTGAGCCCATCAAGCCGGTCGATCCGAGCGAGCAGATCGGAGGCGATGCCCTGCACCACCCGATGCATCTCGCCATGAACGTTGGCATGCAGCCCGCAAAAGTTCGTGACGCCCGCGGCCGTGCCCATGCCGCCGAGAAAACCGTATCGCTCGATCAGCAGCGTACGGCGGCCGGCGCGCGCGGCGGCAACGGCAGCAGCAATGCCCGCCGGACCGCCGCCGAGAACGGCAACTTCATATTCGCCATAAAGCGGGACTTCGCGGGCGGGTTCGGTGATGGTTTTGACAGGCAAGCGCAAATTCCCGGATCAATGGCTGAAGGCTAATGCCTCGGGCACAGCATCTAGCTAGCGCGGCGCGCGGGACGGCTCAAGTTCCGACCTGCAGCGGCGAGGTAAGCTTGCGTAGCGCGGCGATCACCGAGAGCGCAGTGATGCGCCCTGTTCTCGGATTTTCCGATGGCACATTCTCGATCGACATCGAAAACGAGGCCGAGTCGGATTCGACCCTGATCTCGTGACAGTTCCGCGTCACCGCCGGATCGGCCCAGATTTCTATCGTCGTGCGGTCGGGCCCGATGCCGGCGAGCGATAGAGCCGCGACGACATTGACATTGGCGGGAAAGGCCGCGGCGGCATCGCGTGCCGAGCCCTTGAACACGCAAAGCGCGGATGTCAGGCCTTCCATGGAGATCCCGTTCTCTACAAGATAGGGCGCGCCTGCGAGACCTCGAGGCGGCTTGCGCGTCACCATCTGCACCGAATGGATAGTGCCCTCGGCAGCAGCCAAGACCGCATCGAAGCCGATCAGCGCGCCGGTCGGCACGATGATCTTGCCGCCATGCGCCCGGGCGAGGTCGACCAGATCGGGACGCGGCAAGAGCGCGCCCGCGCTCAGTACCATCACCTGCTTGCCGGCGCGCAGCATCGGCCGGCAAATCTGATCGAGGATTTCAGCCGGCGCGCATTCGACGACAAGGTCGGCATGATCCGGCAACTCATCGAGCGAAACCAGCGAAGAAGTGATGCCCTCGCGATCGAGCCACGCCTGCGCCTTGGCCCGATCCCTGGTCGCGATCGCCGCCAGCGAGAGGCCCGGCAAACCCTGCGCCAGCTTGCGCGCCACGGTTCGGCCGATCTCGCCCAGCCCGGCTATAGCGATGCGCTTCGTTGGCAAACCCGATACTCCTGCAACGGACCTCACACAGCACCCCGGAACGAAACGCTTATGCGCCCTTCCACCAATTCGCCGCCCGCTTCTCCGCAAACGATGCCAGCCCCTCCGACGCCTCTTTCGTCTGCCGCCGCGCCGAATGCATCTTCACCAACCGCGCATAGGCCGCGTCGTCAACGCCCATGCCGCCGAACGAGCTTTCCATCGCAAGCCGCTTGGTCTCGGCCAGCGCTTCGGGGCCGTTGGCGAGCAGTTGCTCGACGACTTTCGCACCCGCCCCCTCAAGATCGGCCAGCGGCACCACCTCATGCACCAGGCCGATGCGCCGCGCTTCCTCCGCGCCGAACCGTTCGCCAGTCAGCGCATAGCGGCGCACCTGGCGGACGCCGATGGCGTCACAGAGTTGCGGAATGATGATCGCGGCCGTCAGTCCCCAGCGCACTTCGGTAATCGAAAACATCGCATTGTCGGCGGCGATCACGACGTCGCAGGCCGAGATCACGCCGGTACCGCCGCCGAAGCAGCCGCCCTGCACCAGCGCCACCGTCGGGATCGGCAGCGTGTTCAGCCGCTGCACGGCCTCGAACGTTGCGCGCGACACGGCCTCGTTCTCTTCAGCCGATTTCGGCCGCACGCCGTTGATCCATTTCAGGTCGGCGCCGGCCTGGAAATGCTTGCCATTGCCCCTGAGCACGACGACGCGAAGGTTCGGCTTCTTGCCGAGCTCATCCATCGCCGCGAGCACGCCGCCAATCAGCCCACCGTCATAGGCATTGTTCACCTCGGGGCGGTTGAGCGTGACGGTTGCGACACCGCGCGCATCGAGATTCCACAAGACAGGATTGGCAGTCATTCGGCGGTCCCTTTGTTCGGCATTCTTGTTATGCCGAACAATAGGCCGGGATCGCAGGCCCTGTCACGGCCGCCGAATTACCTTCGGCCGTACCGCTGCATCATGTCTGCCCTGTCCCCGACCGAAGTCCGCCGCGGGCCGATCGCCTCAAACTGAGCTTTCTGCTCGTCGTTCAGCGTCGCATAGAAGCCGTCGAGCGCCGTGCGCACCTGCTTGACCGCCTGCAGCATGACGTCCAGCCGCTTGCCGGTCGCTGCGAGCCGTGCCGTCGGCGTCGCGGCATCCTCAGGACGGCACGACGTGGCCAGCATATCGGCCGCCTTGGCGCTTGCGTCCTGCAGCGTCGTCAGCTTGGCGCGCTGGGCATCCGTCGGGTGCAATCTCGCCTGGATTTCCTCAGTTGGCCATCGCAGGCTTGAGGATTGCGTGACATCACACGGCCGCGCCAACGATCTGTTGCGCCGCCGCTCGCTCTTCCTTTCCTGGTCTTCGGCGACCGCGTTCAGCCGCGCTTTCTGCTCGTCGTTCAAAAGGCCGTAGAATTTCTCCAGCGGCGGCTGCACGGTCGCAACGCCCGATATCATCGCCTCGATGCGTTGCTGCATCGAGGCAAGCCGGCCGGACGCCGTCAGGGCAATCGTGGCCGGGCACGCCGCCTTGATCTTCTGTGCCGCCGTCATAGACGCATTGGCGAGATCGTCCAGCGCTGCGCGCTGCGTCTCGGTCGGTTCGATCGTTTGCGCGATCAGGTCGATCGGCAGCCCTGCGATTTCGCGGCTGTCCTCGCCGCACAACAGCGCCAGCCGGTCCCGCCCGCCGGACGAACCGCGCGGCGGCAGGTAACCCGAAAGGCCCTGATAGTCATAGGGCCCGAACAGGCCGGCATAAATGTCGTCATAGCCGTAATACCAGAACGGCGCGCCGACGCGCGGGCCCCAGAGCGCATAATCATAGATGTCAAAATACGCGAACGGCCAGAACAGCGGCCCGACCCAGCCATATCCACCATTGCCGTGCCGCCACCATCCGCCGCCTCTGCCGCGTCCGTATTGCCAGCCTGCCAGCGCCGCGCCAGCGGTGACGCTGGCGCGCATGGCGGGACTATGCAGGGCAGCGGCGTGGCGATAGCTGCGGGCGAGCGCGCGCGAGTTCAGCCCACGGCCGCCACCGGTAAAGTTCATGCGATGTGCGGAAAACGAACGGTGCGCGGATCTGGCATGAAAACGGTGTGCCGATCTGGCATGAAAATGGCCGCCACCATGATGCCGGCCGCCGAAATGGTGACCATGACCTCCGCCACGATGGCCGCCGCCACGACCACCGCCGTGGCCGCCACCATGACCGCCTTTCGCGATCGCAAAGTCCGCTACCGTCAGCGCCGCTGCGAAGACAATCGCGGCAATTCCCACTGCGATCTTTGACATGGCACGTCCCCTCATCGTCGCACGTCCATTGTCGCTAGGTCGCAAGCGTGACGGCACGGGGATGAACGCCGACTGAACGGCGAGGTTCCCGCGCGGCCGGCCGCACCTTCTGCAACCTGCTCTGTGCGGCGCACCGGTTGCACCCGGCCAAGGCTTGTGAGAACTAGCAACGCCATTCCCTCGCAGCAGGACTTTTCAGCCCATGCGGATTTGCGTTTTCGGTGCAGGCGCCGTCGGCAGCCATTTTGCGGTGCGGCTCGCATTGGCAGGACATGACGTGTCCTGCGTGATGCGAGGTGCACATCTGGTTGCCGTGAAAGCCAGCGGGCTGACGCTGCGGGTCGGAGATGGCGAGTTCAAGGCGAAGGTGCGCGCATCGAGCGATCCCGCCACGCTGGGCCCGCAGGACGCCGTCATCTGCACGCTGAAGGCAACGGGCCTTCCGAGCCTCGCCGACGGAGTAGAGCTGCTGCTCGGCGAGGATACCGCCGTGGTGTTCGCGCAGAACGGCATTCCCTGGTGGTACGATATCGGGCTTTCGCCCACGCATCCGCCGGTGCCGGATCTTTCCTTTCTCGATCCGGGCGGTCGCTTGCGCGCCGCGATCCCGAAAGAGCGTATTGTCGGCGGCGTGGTTTTTTCGTCCAATGAAGTCATCGCGCCCGGCGTGGTTGCGAACCTTTCGCCCGAGCGCAACCGGCTCCTGATCGGCGAATGCGACGACCGCGCCAGCGAGCGGGTCGCGAAGCTGCGCGCGGCGTTGAACGAAGCTTTGATCGAATCGCCCGAGGTCACGCACATCAGGGAGACGATCTGGTCGAAGCTCCTGACCAACATGTCGATGTCGGTACTGTGCCTTCTGACCGGGCAGACTGCACGCGCCTTGCGCGACGATCCCGATCTCGCCGATATCGTGCCGCGCCTGCTCGAGGAAGCCAACAGCGTGGCGCAGAGCTGCTTTCCCGCCGTCAAGCGCGTGACGCGCTCGGGCCCGGCGCCGGATCACAAGCCGTCGATCCTGCAGGACTATGAGCTCGGCCGCGCCATGGAGATCGACGTGCTGGTCCGCGCGCCCGCTGCGTTTGCGCGCGCCGCCGGACTTTCGACACCGATGCTCGACATGATGGGCGCGCTTGCCATTCGGCAGGCGCGTGGCAAGGGGCTTTATCAAGCCTGACCGATCTGCGGCGCAGATCAGATGGCCTGCAACCCCAGCCGCTGAAACAGCTTTCGGTCAGCCTCGTGTTCCGGATTGCCTGCTGTAAGCAGGGTGTCGCCGACGAAGATCGAGTTTGCGCCCGCAAAGAAGCAAAGCGCCTGCATCTCGTCGCTCATCGCCGAACGGCCCGCCGATAGGCGGACATACGATGTCGGCATCATGATGCGCGCGAGGGCAACGATCCGGACAAATTCGATCGGCTCGATCGGCGCTGATTCCGCAAGCGGCGTGCCGGCGATCGGAATCAGCATGTTGATCGGAACGCTTTCCGGTGGCTCAGGCAGATTTGCAAGCGTCACCAGCATGTCGACGCGGTCGGCTTCCTGCTCGCCCATGCCGAGGATGCCGCCGCAGCATACTTTCATGCCGGATTGCCGAACGTTTTCCAGTGTGTCGAGGCGATCCGCAAACGTGCGCGTTGAAGTCACCTGCGGGTAATAGCGCTCCGACGTATCGATATTGTGGTTGTAGTAGTCGAGACCTGCCGCACTGAGGCGGTCCGACTGCGCACGGTCAAGCATTCCCAGCGTCATGCAGGTCTCGAGCCCGAGCGCCTTCACCGCGCCAATGATTTCAACGATGGCGTCCATGTCTCTCGGCTTTGGATTCCGCCACGCGGCACCCATGCAGTAGCGCGTCGCACCACCGTCCTTGGCCCCGCGCGCTTCGGCGATGACCTTTTCGACGTCCATCAGCTTCGAGGCGGCAAGCCCGGTCGAATGATGTGAGGACTGGCTGCAATAGCCACAATCCTCCGGGCAGCCGCCAGTCTTGATGTTGAGGAGCTTGCTCAGTTGCACGCGATTGGGATCGAAATTCTGCCGATGAACGGACTGCGCCCTGAACAGGAGATCGTTGAACGGCAACTTGTAGAGCGACCAGGCGGCCTCTCGCGACCAAGCCGCTGAACCAGCAGGGGGTACCGTCGCGGTCAACGTCTCATCCCGTACTTCGAGCATCCTTCAATTCTCCAGACTGCATTGCATCCGTTCGTCATCGCACGATGACGCGGCCGGCACCAGCGCCGCTGCGCGTCGTCTGCAGAAAGTTGATCGCAGATGCAATCGGACATTGACCGCATAGTGGCGGCCGTATCACTCTTGTGCAGGCCCAAGAAGAAGAAACAGGCGGGGAACCGAGCATGCACGTCAAAGGCAAAGTCTGTGTCGTCACGGGAGCTGCGAGCGGTATCGGTGAAGCCGTGGCGCGCGCTTATGCGGAAGCCGGCGCTCGCGGCGTCGTGCTCGCGGACCTGAAAACATCGCGCGACAAGCTGGCGAAGGTCGCCGGCGATATCGACGGGCTGCCGATCACCGCCGATGTCGGGCTGGAGGAAGACATCAAGGCGCTGATCGCCGCGGCCGAGGACAAATATGGTCCGGTCGATGTGTTCTTTTCCAATGCCGGCCTCTCGCGCAAGGGACAGGAGACAGCCTCGGACGCCGACTGGGACGTGAGCTGGCGGGTACATGTCATGAGCCATGTGTTCGCGGCGCGTGCGCTGGTGCCAGGCATGCTCGCGCGCGGCTCCGGCTATCTCCTCAACACCGCTTCCGCGGCAGGCCTGCTCGCGTCGCTGAACTCGATGCCCTACGGCGTCACCAAGAATGCGGCGGTGGCGCTCGCCGAGCATCTCGCCATTCAATATGGCGACCGCGGCATTCGCGTCTCCGTGCTCTGCCCGCAATCCGTGCAGACCGGCATGACGACGCCGGGCCCAAGCGCCGCCAGGATCGACGGCGTGCTGCAGCCGCCGGAAGTCGCGCGCATGGTGATCGAGGCGATGGCGGAGGAACGCTTCCTCATTCTGTCGCACCCGCAAGTCGCCGAATACATGCTGCGCAAGGCCTCCAACCGCGACCGCTGGCTCGCCGGCATGCGCCGGCTGCGCGACAAGATCTACGGCGCGCCGGCCCCCGCGTAATCACGGTCGTTGCGAGGAGCGAAGCGACGAAGCAATCCATGTCTCCGCTTGCGGCGCTATGGATTGCTTCGCTTCGCTCGCAATGACGGATCAGGCGGCGCGAATTGCTCCAGGAGCCCCGTGTAATTCTTCACCCCCGGCGAGGCATACGAGCCACGCCTTGACGTCGTGAGCTTCAGCCCGGCCAGCGCCTCGGCCTGCTTCACCGCTGCAGCCACGCCGTCGACGACCGGCACGCCGAATTTTCGCGACAGTTTCTGCGCGAGATCGGCCATGCCCGCACAGCCGAGCACGATCGCCTCCGCGCCCTTGTCCAGCGCGCGGGCAATTTCGGCTTCCAGTTTCGCCTCCGCGCCCGAGCCGGGCTTTTCAAGGTCGAGCACCGCGACGTCGCAGGCCGTGACCTGCACCCGCTCCGCAAAGCCATAGCGGCGCACCAGCTCCTGCAGCGGCACGATCGAGCGCGGCAGCGTGGTGACGACGGCGATGCGTTTTGCAATCTGGCCGGCCGTTACCAGCGCCGCCTCGCAGATGCCTACCACAGGGAAAGGCGCGGCGGTGCGGGCAGCGTCGAGCCCGGTGTCGTCGAAACAGGCGACGATCGCCGCATCCGCGTCTGGCGCATTGATCAGCTCCTGGATCAGGCCGGGCACGGCGAACGCCTCGTCGTAATAGCCTTCGATCGAGACCGGCCCCATTGATGAGGTAACAGCGGATATTTCGGTGCCGGGCGCAGCAACGGCACGCGCGGCGGCGCCGATCGTTTCGGTCATCGACGCCGTTGTGTTCGGATTGACGATCAGGATTTTTGTCATGGGCGTATCGTAGTGGGTATCGAGCACAGTGCAACTCTCTCTCCCGTCGTCCCGGCCAAGCGAGCAAAGCGAGCGCGAGCCGGGACCCATACGCCGCGGCCTGCGGAATAGGCACAAGGGGAGACGGCTTCTTTCAACCACGCGCTCCTGTGGTTATGGGTCCCTGCGTTCGCAAGGGACGACAGAAGGAGGTTTAGGCAATGATCCCGTCAACCCACGCGGCAAACGCGTCCAGCGCCTCGTCCATCACCTCGCGGTCATTCCGCCCCGAGCTCTTCAGTACATGGAAGGAATGATCGGCGGCGTTGAGCAAATGCAGTGTTACCCGCGATCCCAGCCCTTCCACGACGGCTTCCAGTAGCTTCAATTCCGCCAGCGCGTCGCGTGTCCCCTGCAGGAACAGCATCGGTATCTTGACCTCGCCGAGATGCTTGGCCCGATCGCTCGAGGGCTTTCCAGCCGGATGCAAGGGAAAGCCCAGGAACGCGAGGCCGCGAACGCCCGGTAGCGCTGCCGATGCCTGCGCCTGCGAGGTCATCCGGCCGCCAAACGATTTGCCGCCGGCGACCAGCGGCAGCGCCGGACAGCAACGCGCCGCTTCCTTAACCGCCGCCCGCACCGTGGCGTGCGCGACCGCCGGCGGATCGGGCCGCTTGCTGCCCTTCTCCATATAGGGAAACTGATAGCGCAGCGACGCAATGCCGCGCTCGGCGAGGCTGGTCGCGATCACCTCCATCGACGAATGGGTCATGCCGGCGCCGGCCCCGTGCGCGAACACGTAGCAGGCGCGCGCCTGCGGCGGCTGCACGACTAGCCCGGATACCGCCTCACCGGGGCCGATCTCAATTCGCAGACGTTCCGCTGCTTTTGCTTTCATGTGATCTGCCTGACACTTTGCTGCGGGATGGAGACTCTATACTCGAAAGCCCGGCGCAAGATGAACCAGCCGACAGTGGATTAATGGACAGCGCCATGGTGCGACTATAGGGTGGCATCATATTCAGCCGCACGCCGAGGGTGATTCGCCTTCCGGCGTTTTTTGGTAGCAGACGAATATTGCGCGCGAGCAGCGCGGTTTTGGGGAAGGGGCAGGCCATGCGGGTCGGGAGAATTGCGAAAATTGTGGGCGTGCTGGCGATCGTCGCCATCGGTTACGCGGTCAAAGACGATATCGCCCAGCTCTGGAACGATTTTCACGTCAGGATCGTCGAGCATCCCACGCCGAAGAAAACCGTCTGGCTCGACCAAGGTATCAGCAAAGAAAAGCTGAGCTGGTTCTATCACGCCGATCAGGGGACGCGGACCTTCGGCTTTCCCTATGAGTGGTTCATGGCGCTCGAGCAGCCGACGATACCGTGGCTGTTGTTCACCTCGCCAGGCCGCTTCAGCGATACCGCTTATCTCGATCGCTACGGCTTCATTGCCGATACCATCATCCCCGGTAAGGAGGCGCTTCCGATCGGCTTCGCGCAGGGCGGTCCGATGCTCGATCAGACGGGAGCGCCGTGGCGCAACCCCCGCAGCAAACAGGATATGACCGGCATCGGCCTGACCTGCGCGGCCTGCCACACCGGCAGCTTCACCTACAATGGCACCGCAGTCGTCGTCGATGGCGGGCCGGCGCTCACCAATCTTTTCGCAATGAAACAGGGCATGGGCATCTCGCTGCTGCTGACGCGATATTGGCCCGGCCGCTTCAGCCGCTTTGCCGAGAGCATTCTGGGATCCGAATCCACCGCCGAGGAGCGCGAGGCGCTGAAGAACCAGCTTGACCAGGTTCTGAAACAGTACAAGCAGGTCAAGGACCTGGAAGAGCGCGTCGCCCCCTGGAGCATTGTGGAAGGTTACGGACGGCTCGACGCGCTCAACCGGATCGGCAATCAGGTTTTTTCAATCGACCTCAAGAAGCCAGAAAACTACGCCGGGTCCTCGGCGCCGGTACATTTCCCGCGGATATGGAACACACCTTGGTTCGATTGGGTGCAGTATAACGGCTCGATCATGCAACCGATGGTGCGCAACGCCGGCGAAGCGCTTGGCGTATCGGCGGAGCTCAACCTGACCGATCCCTTAAAAGGCATCTATAAAACCAGCGTCGATCTGAAGTCGCTCGATGCAATGGAGCAGATGATCAAGGGCGACAAGCCGCCGAACGCCAAGGACAAATTCTCAGGGCTCCAATCTCCGAAATGGCCAGCCGAGATCCTGCCGCCGATCGATCCGAAGCTCGCAGACAAGGGCGCCGAACTCTACAAGACCCATTGTCAGGAATGTCATCGCCCGCCGGTGACGAGCGAGGCCTTCTACGATTTCAACAACAAGGACTGGTGGACAAAGAACGAAGCCGGCGAAGCGATCCTCAAGGTTGAGAACGTTCCGATCTCGCATATCGGCACCGACCCAGCGCAAGCGGCGGACATGCTGGCGCGCACGGTCGCGGTTCCCGAATATCTCGGCCTCAAGAGCAACAGCTTTGCCTTTGCGTTAGGCGAACTGGTCGAGAAAACCGTCAACACCATCTTCGACCAGCAGAAACCGCCGGTGAGTGCTGGGGAGCGAAAGCGAATGGATGGCTATATGCCGAACGAACTGCGGGGTCCGCCCGCGCGCTCCGGCGGCGCCAGCGGAACGGCGCGCGGATAGCGGGGAGGCACAGGTGCAGGTCGCAGCGCTCAAGCCGGTGCAGCCTGTCGCTACCCAGGCCGCCACCACGGTCGCGTTGCCCAAGACAGCCACCGACGCCGAACTGAAGATGATTGCGGGTGTGATCCTGCTCACGGTGAGCCTGATCCTGTTCGTGTTCAATCGGCGTCAGTTCAATCGACGTCAGATGTCGCTGCGTTGACGTCGGCTGAAAGGAGGAGACCTCCCCGACCTCCTCCTTCCAGAGCGCGCGCGGCTCCCACCCGTCCCCCAAGGCCGCGCGCGCCGCTCTTTCCATCGCCACCGTCATTGCGAGCGAAGCGAAGCAATCCATCTCGCGGCTCCGACAGTGTGGATTGCTTCGTCGCTTTCGCTCATCGCAATGACGAGACATCCGATGCGCTTCATCCTCCCTCTCCTCTTCGCACTGATCGGCCTGAGCCTGTTCGGCCAGGGTGCCTACATCCACGCCAAAGCACTGCTCGCGCAGGTCCTGCTGGAGCGGGCCTTTGAACAGACCATCGCGACCGGACGCGAGACCAAGCCGTGGTCGTGGGCCGACACATGGCCAGTCGCGCGCATCGAAGTGAAACGCCTTGGTGCCCACGCGATCGTGCTCGCCGGCAGCAGCGGCCAGGCGCTCGCCTTCGGCCCCGGCCATGTCGAGCGGACGCCTCACGCCGGCGAACGCGGCATCGCTGTTTACTCGGCGCACCGCGATACGCATTTTGCCTTCCTGAAGAACGTCCTCATCGGCGACGAAATCGAGGTGACGCGAGGCGACGGCAAACACTTCCGTTACCGGGTGGATAGCACTTCGGTCGTGCGCTTCGATGCCTCCGGCATCGATCCGCTCGACGATGGATATCGGCTCGTGCTGTCGACCTGTTGGCCGTTCGACACGCTGACGCCGGGGCCGGAGCGCTATCTCGTGCATGCAAGCATGATCAGATCGCGGCACGTCTCAGACTGAATTCTCCGCCAGCCGGGAAATCTTGCGCAGCGCGAATAGGGCTCATCGTGCAACGCGTGTTGCCACCTCCGACAAGTCTCAATAAAAAGAGCGCAATCAAAAGAAACATGACGAGACGATCATTTCTCGATCGCCAAGGCATGCAAACAACAGAGTTAGGGATATCCATGGACGCTCAGGCCAGCACCGCATCGCATCAAGCCGAAAAATGGTCGCCTTCGCCTGACGCCAGCGACATCGTCAAGAGCATCCATGCGATGCTGCACCCGTGCAATATCGTGCTGGTCGGCGCCACCGACAAGCCAGGCAACTACGCCGAGCGCATCTGGAACAACCTGATCAAGTACAAGTATGAAGGCGGGCTTTACCCGGTCAACGCCAAGCGCGAGACGATCTGGGGCGTTCCCTGCTACAAGGATTTTGCCAGCCTTCCCGAAAAGCCCGATCACGTGCTGGTGCTGGTGCCGGCGCGTTTTGCCGTGCAGGTGATCCGCGACGCCGCCGCCGCCGGCGCGCGCTCCGCCACCATCGTCACCTCAGGCTTCAGCGAATTGCAGGACGAGGAAAGCCAGCGGCTGGCAGTGGAGCTGAAGCAGGCGGTGAAGGAAACCGGCCTCGCCGTTACCGGCCCGAACTGCCTCGGAAACCTGAGCGCCGGCGAAAAGCTATTCACCAATATCGACGACCGCATCGTCACCATGGAAGCGGGTCCCGTGGCGATTGCCGGGCAATCCGGCGCGATCGTGATGGCGATCCGCCAGGCGCTGGAAGACCGCGGCGTCGGCGTCGGCTACATGGTGACTACAGGCAACGAGACCGGTCTCGAGACGCCGGACCTGATGAGCTACTTCGCCGCCGATCCGTCGATCCGCGTCATCGTGGTCTATCTCGAAGGCGTTCGGAACACGAAAGTGTTCCGCGACGCCTGCAAGGCCGCCCGCGCCGCCGGCAAGCCGGTGATTGCGCTCAAGCTCGGAGCCTCCGAAGGCGGTCGCGCCGCCGCGATGGCGCATACCGGCGCGCTTGCCGGCTCGATCGAAACCTTCGATGCGATCTCGACGCGCGAAGGCGTGATCCGCGTTCGCGGGCTGGACGAGCTGATCGAGACCACCGAGTGCTTCGTTCATGCCGATCCGCCGAAGGGCAACCGTCTCGCCGCGGTGTCGCTGTCCGGCGGCAAGCGTGGCCTCTTGATCGACGCATTCTATTCGGCTGGCCTCAACTTCGCGCCACTCAGCCCGAATGCGACTGAGCAACTGGCGCAGATGCTCGGGCCCGGCAGCATCGTCGGCAATCCGCTCGACGCGGGCTTTGCGGCCGTGGTCGATCCTTCCGTCTACATGAAGTCGATCAAGATCATGATCGACGATCCCGACACCGATATCGTCATCATCGACTCCGAGCTGCCGAAGGCGCCGCACGAACTGCGCGAGCGCAATTTGCGCATCGTCAACGAGATGGCGGGCGCTGCCAATAAGCCCGTGGTCTATATCAGCGCTATGTCGATCGGGTTCACCGAATTCACCAAGGCCCTGCGCAAATCACTGCCGAATGTGGCAGTCATGCAGGGGCTCGATCGCGCGGTCGGCGCGATCAAATCGCTGATCGAATATGCATCCTTGCGCAAGGAGGTGCCCGACATCGTGTCGAGCGCGAAGGCCTCGGCGCGCGCAGTGCTGGAGAAGACGCTGAAGGCCGCCAACGGCGCCGCTGCGCTCGATGAGGTCGCCTCGAAGAAGCTGCTCAAGGCATATGGCATTCCGGTCTCGAAGGAAGAGATCGCACAGACCGCAGCGGAAGCTGTGAAGATTGCCAAGAAGATCGGCTTTCCCGTCGTGGCAAAAGTCGTCAGCGCCGAAATCCTGCACAAGTCAGATATCGGCGGCGTGGTGCTGAACCTCAACAACGCAGCCGAAGTGAAGAAGGCATTCAACGACATCACGGCGCGGGTGAGAAAGATCAAGAGCAAGCCCAGGTTAGAGGGCATTTTGATCGCGCAGCAGGTCAAGGCCGACTTCGAACTCGTGGTCGGCGCCTCGCTCGATGCCGAGATGGGGCCGGTGGTGCTGTTTGGCACCGGCGGCGTCGACATCGAGCTGATGAAAGACGTCGCGCTCGCCGGTGCGCCGCTGGATGAAGCCGAGGCGAAGCAATTGATCACCAAGACCAAGGCAGGCGTGAAGATAAAAGGCTATCGCGGCAAGCCGGCACTGCACGAAGCTTCCGCCGTGAAGGCGCTGGTCGGCCTGTCCAATCTGATGGCCGATGCCGATGGCCGGATCGCCTCGATCGACGTCAACCCGTTCCTGATCAACAGCAAGCTCGGTGTCGCCGTCGACGGCCTGATCGTGCTGAACAATGCTGCGGCGAACAAGGCGGCGCGGCATTAGGCACACTCGTCCTGCGCGGGCTTGCCGCCTCCGCTAAAGCTTCGGCGCGCCAAGAGCGAGAAAGCCACGGCGAAGCCTTGGCGCAGCCGGGACCCGCGCATCCATCGAGAATGAACCTTTTGAGGAGATGGATTGCCGGGTCAAGCCCGGCAATGACGGGCTGAGTACTACAACCCCGCGCCCCACTTCTGCGCGGTCTGCAGAATCCAGTCGCGGTAAAGCGTTAGCGGCGTAACACCTGTCATCCCGCCGCAGCCTGCGCTTCCATTCGGCCCGGTCGACCAGCTCACCACGCCGACGATCACGGGACCACCTTGCTTGTCTTCAAACACAGGCGCGCCGGAATCGCCGGTGCAGGCGCCGAGGCCCTCGCGCATACCCTGCCCTACAGGATCAACCAGGCGAATCTGCAGCGTCCCCGGCTTGCCGGTTGCGACGAGGCCCGCAACACGGATGGTGCCGCCGCTTTTGCCGTCGCCACGCACGGTCACGCCGATGCCCGCGATGGTGAAGCGGCTGCCGACATTGATGGGTATGTTGGGCAATCCGAGTGCGGCCGCTGTCTTTCCCTTGGGCGATACTGCCAGTTGCAGCAAAGCGACATCCGCGGTCGCGCGATGCCCCGACATCGCCTGCATGTTGAAGCCGGGATGAATGGCGACGGCCTTGATATCCTGTAGCGTCGGCTGCCGGTCCGCACCGTATTCGACGATCTTGTAGTCCGCACCCGGTTGCACGCAATGCGCCGCGGTTAGCACCAGTCTTGGCGCAATCAGCGCCCCGGTGCAGAAATTGCCGCGCGAGCCGACGATGGTGACGATCGAGCGGGCCACGCCTTCCGTCGACGGCGCGCCGCCGCCGACAATGGCGTGAGCGGGAACGGACAGTAGCAGCACGAGGCCGGCGGTGATGCGAGGCAGGATCTTCATCGGCGCAGCCATAGCCCGCGGCGCGCATATCGCCAAGCGCCGGATCGGGCTGGTTCTGCAGGGCATTCCGTGTTAGCCGCTCGTGAAACGCGTGTCGAGCAGGCAGGAAACATGATCGAGGCGGTGATCTGGGATTTCGGCGGGGTGCTGACCACCTCACCGTTCGAGGCCTTTACGCGGTTCGAGACCGAGCGCGGGCTGCCGGCCGACATCATCCGGCGCACCAACGCCGCCAATCACCTGGAAAACGCCTGGGCCAAGTTCGAGCGCGCGGAAGTCGACATCGAGGCGTTCGACGAATTGTTTGCGGCCGAGTCGCTGGCGCTGGGCGCAGCCGTTCGCGGCAAGGACGTGCTGCCACTATTGTCCGGCGATCTGCGGCCCGAAATGGTCGAGGCGCTCAAGCGGGTGAAGGCGAAGTTCAAGACCGGCTGTATCACCAATAACCTTCCGGCCAACGCCATCGGCAGCAAAAGTGGACGCACGCTCTACGTCGCCGAGGTGATGGCGCTGTTCGACCATGTCATCGAGTCAGCAAAGATCGGCTTGCGCAAACCTGACCCGCGCATCTACCGGATGATGGTCGAGACGCTGAAGGTCGATCCCAAGAACTGCGTCTATCTCGACGACCTCGGCATCAACTTAAAGCCGGCGCGTGAGATGGGCATGACTACGATCAAGGTAATCAGTGCCGCACAGGCGATCACGGAGCTCGAGGCGGCAACCGGGCTGACATTGCGCTAGGCGGAAAATACCGGAACCTGCGCCCTCCTTATCTCCAAACGGCGCTTGTTCTTTGCCGGGAACGCAGGCAGAACATTCCGAAATCTATCGAATTCGGAGTTGAAACCCCGTGGCTGAAAATCGGCCGTTAGCCTCGATCGAGGCAGTGGAAAGCGGCCTTGCGGCGCAAGGCTATATTGCGAGCCGCCAGATCGCGACGGCGGTCTATCTGTCGCAGCAGATCGAAAAACCCATTCTGGTCGAGGGCCCGGCCGGCGTCGGCAAGACCGAGCTGGCGAAAGCGATCGCCGCCTGGCGCGGCATGAAGATGATCCGCCTGCAATGCTATGAGGGTCTCGATGAGGCCAAGGCACTCTATGAGTGGAAATATGCCAAGCAGCTTCTGTATACGCAGATCCTGAAGGACAAGCTCGGCGAGGTGCTCGGCGGCGCGCCGACGCTGGAAGCGGCGTTGAACCAGCTGCACGATTTCGGTGATGTGTTCTTCTCCAAGGAATTCGTCGAGCCGCGGCCGCTGTTGCAAGCGTTGGAGCAGCCGACCGGCTGCGTGCTGCTGGTCGACGAAATCGACAAATCGGACGCGGAGTTCGAATCCTTGCTGCTGGAAATTCTCAGTGATTTCCAGGTGACGATTCCGGAGCTCGGAACCGTGGTCGCGGTTTCGCCGCCGACCGTGATCCTGACCTCGAACAGCGAACGCGATCTCGGCGATGCGCTGAAGCGCCGCTGCCTGCATCTGCATATCGGCTTCCCCGAGCAGAAACTGGAGGAGCGCATTGTCGAAAGCCGCGTGCCCAGCATTTCGCAGACGCTGCGCCGGCAGATGGTGGGATTCATCAACGAAGTCCGCACGCTGGACTTGAAGAAGCTGCCTTCGGTCAGCGAGACCATCGACTGGGCGCGCGTGCTGGTGCTGCTGCAGGCGCCCGAGCTCGGCCATGAGGTGGTCAAGGACACGCTGAACGTTCTCCTGAAATATGAGGCGGATATCGAGGCCACCATGCCGCAGGTCTCCACCTTCATCGCCAAGGCCTCGCGTCAAGGCGTCTTCGGGTGACCGCGCATGAGAGAGAACCTGCATCGCTTCTTTCGTGCGGCGCGGGGCGCAGGCGTGCGGCTCTCGCCGGCCGAAAGCATCGATGCGATGCGAGCGGTATCCAAGGTCGGCTTTACCGACCGCGCGATCCTGCGTGACACCTTTCTGCTGACGCTCGCCAAGACTCAGGATGAGAAGAAGGCGCTCGGCGACTGCTTCGATCTGTTCTTCGATCAGCCGGAACCGGAACAGCCGCCCGAAGCCGGCAAGGCGGACGAGCAGGATCCGTCAGGCTCCAATACGGCTTCCGATTCTCCGGGTGGCGGCGGGCAGGCTGAGGGGCTCGGCGCGCTCGCGCAGATGCTCTTGGCGCAAGACCGCAACGCAATTTCGGCAGCCATCGCCAGCGCAGCGAATGCGGCCTCGCTGTCCGATATACGCTACTTCACGCAGCGCGGTATCTTCTCCGGCCGCATTCTCGACCAGATGGGAATTCAGCGTCTGCGCGACGATCTCGACAATCTCACCGCCACCAATCCCGCACTGGCAGAGCGGCTGACCAACGCGCTGGACGGACTGCGCGGCACGGTTCGCGACACTGTCTCGCAGGCGCTGATGCTGTACGGGCGCGAAGAGGCGGAGAACCTGCGCAACGAAATCCTGCGCAATGCCCCGCTGTCGCGGATCGAGCCGCGGCAGGTCGAGCAGATGCGGCATCTGATTCGCCAGATCGCGCGCCGTTTGCGCGAGCGCTACTCGAAGCCGCGCAAGCGCCAGCGCCGCGGGCATCTCGACGTACGCCGTACGCTCCGGCGCAACGCCGCCTGGGGTGGCGTGCCGTTCCTCACCGCGTGGAAGCGGCGGCACCGCGACAAGCCGAAGATCGTGGCGCTCTGCGACGTCTCGGGCTCGGTGGCGCGCGTCTCCGATTTCTTCCTGCTGTTGATCCACAGCCTGCATGAGGTCGTGGACGATGTTCGCTCGTTTGCATTTTCCGGTCACCTGATCGAAGTCAGCGGCATCCTGGAATCCAAATCGCCGGAGGAGGCGATGGCCGAAATCATGTCCAAGGTCGGCTTCGGCTCGTCCGATTACGGCAGCTCGCTGGCCGATTTTGAGGACGAATGGATGAGCACGATCACGCCGCAGACCACAGTCATTGTGCTCGGCGACGCCCGCAGCAATAACCTCGATCCTCGCGCCGACATCCTCCGTCGAATTGCCGAGCGGTCGAAGCGGCTGGTCTGGCTCAATCCCGAGGGACGAATGGCCTGGGGCTGGGGGGATTCGGAGATGCCGCGCTATTCGACGTTCTGCAGCGTGGTCCGCCAATGCGCGACGGCGAAGCAGCTCGAACGCGCGGTATCGGATATCGTGGCGAGCTATCAGTAGGCGCCTTCACGCATCGATCGCCTGCTTGATGCGCTTGCGCGTCAACGGCAGGTCGCGCAGCCGCTTTCCCGTGGCATTGGCAATGGCGTTTGCAATCGAGGCCGCCGCCGGCCCCTGCGCGGTTTCGCCGCTGCCGAGGAACGGCTGGCCAGGTCGGTTAATGATGTGAACTTCGACGCTTTCGGGCACAGCATCGAAACGCAGGATCGGATAGGTCTGCCAGTCGACGCTGGTTATCCTGGTATCGTCGAAGGTCACACTTTCATACAGCGTCCAACTCATCGATTGCAAAATCGCGCCTTCGATCTGGTTGATCAGCCCGTCCGGATTGACCACCTGGCCGGCATCGACGGCGGCTACTGCGCGCACCAGGCGCGGCCGGCCAGTCTCGCGGTTTACCTCCAGCTCCGAAGCGACGGCACAATAGGCCGCGAGATTCTTGTAGCGGGCGAAAGCAAAGCCGTGGCCGCGATCCGCCGGTCTCACGTTGCGCTTCCATCCAAAGCCTTGCGCGGCCTTTTCGATCACCTCTCGGCCCCGGACATCATCGAGATGCTTCAATCTGAATTCGACGGGGTCCGCACCGGCAAGGCCCGCGAGTTCGTCCATGAAGCTCTCGATCGAGAACACGTTGTGATATGCTCCGAGCGCGCGCAACGCGGAAATCCTGAGCGGCATTGCCGGGATGAAGTGGTGGACCACGCGCGCGCTGGGCAAAGTGTGGATCGGAATCGCATTGCGGTCGCCGCCGCCTTCCGGCAGCGGGAGCGGCTTTGGCTCCGGCACGGCAAAGGATTGCGTCATGTGCTGGGCTGCCAATAGCGCTCCGGCGCCGCCCGGCCGCATCGAATGTGTGTTGCTGAACACCTCGAAATGCCAGGCGGCGATCTTGCCGTTGCTGTCGAGTGATGCGTTCAGTTTCGTCACCATCGCCGGGCCGAACGGTTCCCAGGCGTGCTCCTGCTCGCGCATCCATTGCACACGGACGGCACGACCGGGCAACGCGCGTGCGATCAGCGCCGCATCTGCCGCGGCATCGTCGGCGCCATTGTGGCCGTAGCAGCCGGAGCCTTCGACATGGATCAGGCGGACGTTAGCCGGTGGCATCCGCAACATTTCAGCGATAGCCTGACGATCAGGATAGACGCCTTGTGTATGCGTCCACACTGTCATGGTTTCGTCGGCGAATTGCGCTACCGCGCAGGACGGCCCGATCGAGCCATGTAACTGATAAGGCCGCGTATAGATCGCTTCGATGGACTTACTACTGAGCACGGACGGATCGCCGCGCTCGAGGATTGTGAAATCCTGCGACGGCAAATGCGTCAGCACGTTCAGGAGATCGTCCTGCTTCGGCAGGCTCGCACTCTCTTTCCACTTCGCCGCTAGTGACAGCGCGTTCATCGCCTTGATCGCCTGAAACTCCTTCTCGGCGACCACAGCCAGGAAATTGCCATCGCGTACGACTTTCACAACGCCGGGCAATTTTTCGACTGCCGAACTATCGCACTCCGTCAGTTGCGCGCCATAACTCGGTGGCCGCACGACACGGGCATGCACCATGCCTGGCAGCCGCATGTCCTGCACATAGGCCGCGCCTCCCGTGACTTTTGCCGGGATATCGACGCGTGGTACCGACTGGCCCATCACCTTGAGCGTGGCGGGGTCCTTGAGCCGTGATTTCGGCTGCGCCTGCACATGCAACATATCGGCGGCGACCAATTCGCCATAAGACAGCCGCCGGCCATCCGGCGAGATCACCGCGCCATTTTCGGTTCGGAGATTTTCCGCCGGCAGATCAAGGCGCTTCGCGGCCTCCGCGACCAGCAATTCACGCACCTGCGCCGCCGCGTTCTGGATCGCGGCACCGCTATCCTGCATCGAGCGGCTTCCCGCCGTGTAGCCCTCGTTCGCTGTAAGTTTCGTGTCGGCGGTAATGACCTCTAGGGATTCGAAGGGCAGATCGAGTTCTTCCGCAGTGATCTGCTGGAACGCGGTCCTAAATCCCTGGCCGAGTTCGGCCTTGCCGGTGAAGACCGTAATGCTGCCATCGGCATCGATGCGGATCCAGGAATCCAAATATGGCGTGGTCGCGAGACTGCCGGGACGCCTCAGTGGTGGAGTCGCCGCCGGAGCCTGGTCTTGCGCGAAAGCGTTCGTGAGCGAGAAGCTGACGATCAGCGCACCGCCGCCCGCAAGCACGCGGCGACGATTGAGAATGAGCGGGGCGTTCATTGCGCGCTCCTGTTGGCTGTCGAAGACGCATCGGTTGTCTCCATCAGTCGCGCCGCACGGCGTACCGCGCGCAGGATGCGCATATGCGTACCGCAACGGCATAGATGCTGCTCGAGCGCAGCGCGAATTTCTGCATCGGTCGGCTTGGAATTCTTCAGCAACAGTGCCTGCGCTCGCATCATCATGCCGGGAATGCAGTAGCCGCATTGTGCCGCCTGCTCTTCGATGAAGGCACGCTGGATCGGCGCCGGCTCGGACACCGAGCCAAGGCCTTCGAGCGTCGTCACCTGCTTGCCTTCCAGCAAGACCATCGGCGTTATGCAGGAGAGAACGGCCTTGCCGTCGACGATCACGGCACATGAGCCGCATTGGCCAAGCCCGCAGCCGAATTTAGCGGCGTTGAGCTTGAGGTCATCGCGCAGCACATAAAGCAGCGGCGTATCCGGATCGGCGCCGACCTGATGTTCCCGACCATTGACCTTCAATGTCATCATGGCTTGTCTCGCTGCGTCGGATCGGCCGGAGCATTACGCGGCCCAGCCGATGTCTCGTGGTAGATCGTCACGGCGCGGCGCGCTTCCGCGACGGTTTTTTCAACGCCGATCCACGCCGGCTGCTTGCTGAAGCGAGCGCGCAGATAATTCAGCAGGGCTGCCATCTGTGCGTCGTCCATACTATCGGCGAAGCCCGGCATGATCGGGCTGCGTTCGCCTTCGACGGCCGAGACACCCGACAGCACGACGTTGGCGAGATTACGCGGATCGGGGCTAGAGACTGCCGTGCTGAGCGCAAGATTGACGCCGCCATAAGGTAGCGGCCGGCTCGTCTCATGGCAGGATGCACAGGCGCCGACATAGATCGTCGCGCCAACCGTGTCGGTCTGCGAGGCCTGAGACGGTGATCTGGCTTGCGCGAGCGCGGCCTCGCCCTCCTGTTTGCGCTCTGGCGTCGGTGCGCCTGATATGTCGGCCATATAGACTGCGATGGCGCGGACATCGCTATCCGACACCGACGAAAGATTGCTGACCACTTGTGCCATCGGCCCACGCGCCGTGCCGTGAGCGGGATGCCAGCCGCTGCGCAAGTACATGTAGAGGGCGTCGGCATCCCATGGCACCGGCGCATGCGAGCGGTCGTTCAGGGCATAGGCGAGCCAATTGTCGACGTCGCCGCCGGCAAACTGGGCGCTCTTGCGTTCAGCACCCAGCACATTGCGTGGCGTGTGGCAGGCGCCGCAATGCGCCAACCCTTCGACCAGATAGGCACCGCGATTCCATTCGGCACTTTTTGTCGCGTCAGGCTGATAGCTATCGCGGCGAAGGAACAACAGTTTCCAACCGGCGATGACCGGCCGCTGATTAAGCGGAAACGAAATCTGGTTTTCGCGCGAGGGTGCATGGACCGGTTGTCGCGTCATCAGAAAGGCATAGAGTGCCCGGTCGTCCTCATCGGAAACATGGGTGAAATGATCGTAGGGAAAGGTCGGATAGAGGTGCTCGCCCTTGCGGTTGACCCCGTCGCGCATCGCGCGGCGGAACGCTGCTTCCGACCATTGGCCAATCCCGGTCTCGGCATCCGGTGTGATGTTGGAGGAGTAGATCGTCCCGAACGGCGTCGGTACCGGCAGGCCACCGGCAAAGTTCTTGCCTCCGCGCACGGTGTGGCACTCGTTGCAATTGCCGATCGCCGCAAGATCGCGGCCGCGCTTGATCAGGGCGGGATCGAACGCGTGTGGCGCCGGGGGATCGATCGCCGGAATGACTGGCCGCCAAACGATCGCAAAAGCCATCGCCGCGCCGGCGATCAGCACGACAGCGATACCGCTTGCGATGAGCCGGGACGATCTTGTCATGTTCATTGATTTGAATTTGTTGTTCGACCGTGCTTTAAACACGGATATCCCGACCTCGTTCGCCCGAGACGGCATCGATCACCGCCTGTTGACCCCTTGAAGCCGGCATGGAAGCGAACACAGCCCCCAATCGATACTCGGGAACCGCTCGGGACGCGCTTTCCGTACTAAATCACGTATTCGGCCTGCCGAGCTTTCGCGGCGCGCAGGAAGAGATCGTCCGCCACGTCACGGAGGGCGGCAACTGCCTGGTGCTGATGCCGACCGGCGGCGGCAAGTCGCTGTGTTACCAGTTGCCGTCCCTGCTGCGCGACGGCTGCGGCATCGTGGTGTCGCCGCTGATCGCGCTGATGCGCGACCAGGTCGCGGGGCTGATCGAGGCCGGCGTCAATGCCGCGGTGCTGAACTCGACGCTCTCGTTCGACGAGGCCTCGGAAGTCGAGCGGCGGCTGCTCGCCGGCGACCTCGACCTGCTCTACGTCGCGCCCGAGCGCTTGCTCACACCGCGCTGCCTTAACCTGCTCAGCCAGTGCAATATCGCGCTGTTTGCGATCGACGAGGCCCACTGCGTGTCGCAATGGGGACACGATTTCCGCCCCGAATATATCGGCCTGTCCGTGATCGCGGAACGCTTCCCGAACGTGCCGCGCATCGCGCTGACCGCGACTGCCGACGCGATGACGCGCAAGGAGATCGTGATCCGGCTTGGACTGGCGGGTGCGCCGAGCTTCATCTCGAGCTTCGACCGCCCGAACATCCGCTACGAAATCGTCGAGAAGCAGAATGCGCCCGCCCAGCTCAAGACTTTCATCAGCGAGGGCCACGCCGGAGAGGCCGGCATCGTCTACTGCCTGTCGCGCGCCAAGGTGGAGGACATCGCTCAAGCGCTGACCGATGCCGGCATCCCGGCTCTGCCCTATCACGCCGGCTTGGACGCCAGCGTTCGCGCCCGCAACCAGGATCGCTTCATCAACGAGGATGGCATCGTGATCGTCGCCACCATCGCGTTCGGCATGGGCATCGACAAGCCGGACGTACGCTTCGTGGCGCATCTCGATCTGCCGAAGAGCATCGAGGCCTATTACCAGGAAACCGGGCGCGCCGGGCGCGACGGCAAGCCTTCCAGCGCCTGGATGGCCTATGGCCTGACCGATATCGTGCAGCAGCGCCGCATGATCGACGAGTCCACCGGCTCGGATACGTTCAAGCGTGTCTCGATCGGCAAGCTCGACGCACTGGTCGGGCTGGCGGAAACTGCGGGCTGCCGGCGCAGCCGCCTGCTTGGCTATTTCGGTGAAGCCGTCACATCAGAGAATTGCGGCAATTGCGACAACTGCCTGTCACCGCCACAGCTTCGCGACGGCAAGATACCAGCGCAAAAGCTGTTGTCCTGCGTCTACCGCACCGGGCAACGTTTCGGCGCCATGCACCTGATCGACGTATTAGTCGGCCGGCTGACCGAGCGCGTCACGCAATTCGGCCATGACAAGTTGTCCGTGTTCGGCATCGGGCGCGACCTCAACGAGAAGCAATGGCGCACCGTGATCCGGCAACTGGTCGCCATGGGTCATCTGCGCACCGACAGCGAGGCCTTCAATGCGCTGAAGCTCACGGAGAGTTCACGCGGCGTCCTGAAAGGCGAGACCGAAGTGATGCTGCGCGAGATGCCACCCGGTACGCGCATCCGTGCCAGCCGCGCCAAATCGCGACGCGGCGATCTGGCGCCGCGCGCCGAGACGAGGCCCGCCGATGCCGGCCTGCAGGCGGCACTGCGGGCCTGGCGCTCGGAGATCGCGCGGCAACGAGGCGTGCCGGCCTATGTCGTGCTGCACGATTCTACCCTCGACGGCATCGCCGCCGCGCGGCCGTCGACGCTGAACGAGCTCCGGAACGTCCCCGGCATCGGCGACAAGAAGCTCGAACATTACGGCGACGAACTGCTCGCGTTGGTGCGTGCTACCGACGCATAAGGGCCGCACACGACAGCCTCATCCATTGCGGAAGGTGTAAGCGTAGCCGTTGATCGCCGGCGCGCCGCCGAGATGGGCGTAGAGGATCTTCGATCCCTTCGGGAAATAGCCCTTGTTCACGAGGTCGATCATGCCCTGCATGGATTTGCCCTCATAGACCGGATCGGTGATCATGCCTTCGAGGCGGGCGCAGAGCCGGATGGCTTCCTTGGTTTCTTCCGACGGGACACCATAGGCGGGATAGGCGTAGTCCTCGATCAGCACAACATCGTCCTCGACAATCTCGCGGCCGAGTTCGACGAGTGCGGCCGTGTTGCGGGCGATGTCGAGCACCTGCGCCTTGGTCTGATCAGGCGTGAAGGACGCGTCGATGCCGATCACCTTGCGCTCGCGGCCGTCCTTGGCAAATCCCACCAGCATACCGGCATGGGTCGAGCCGGTGACGGTGCAGACGACGATGTAGTCGAAGGCAAAGCCGAGCTGTTTCTCCTGCGCCCTGACCTCTTCGGCAAAGCCGACATAGCCAAGCCCGCCATATTTGTGCACGGAGGCGCCGGCGGGGATGGCATAGGGCTTGCCGCCCTTGGCCTTCACATCTGCGATCGCATCTTCCCAGCTTTGGCGGATGCCAATATCGAACCCTTCGTCGACCAGACGCACATCCGCGCCCATGACGCGGCTGAGCAGGATGTTACCGACACGGTCATAGACCGCGTCCTCATGCGGCACCCAGCTTTCCTGCACCAGGCGGCACTTCATGCCGATCTTGGCCGCAACCGCTGCAACCATGCGGGTGTGGTTGGACTGCACGCCGCCGATCGAGACCAGCGTATCGGCATTGGAGGCGATCGCATCGGGAATGATGTATTCGAGCTTGCGCAGCTTGTTGCCGCCAAAGGCAAGCCCCGAATTACAATCTTCCCGCTTGGCGTAGATCTCGACCTTGCCGCCAAGATGCTGCGACAGCCGCTCCAGCTTTTCGATATGGGTAGGCCCGAAGGTGAGCGGATAGCGTTCGAATTTCTCCAGCATCGTCGTCCCCGTTGATGGTCTGATCTGGGAAACGCCGTATCACCAAGCCTTGGAAAGGTGTTTTCAAAGTTGACGGATCGGCTGCAGAAAGATTGCACAATGACGAAGCTGGATTACTCTTTTTTCCATAGACCAGCGTTCTGACGAGAGCTCCTTTCATGGCCGGCAGGCTCGACCGCATCGACCTCAAGATATTGCGTTTGCTGCAGAATAACGGCCGGCTAACCAACGCCGAGCTGGCCGAAACGGCGGGTGTCAGCCCCGCGACCTGTCATCGTCGGACCCAGCGCCTGTTCGACGAGGGCTATGTCCCCCAGGTCAGGGCCATGGTGGCGCCGCGCAAGGTCGGCAAAGGCGCGCTCGTCATGGTCGGCGTCGTGCTCGACCGCTCCACGCCGGAAAGCTTCGCCGCCTTCGAGCGGGCGATCGCGCAGCTCAAATTCGTGCTGGACTGCCATCTGGTGGCCGGCGATTTTGACTATTTCCTCAAGATCCGGGTCGGCGATATGGAGGATTTCAACCGCATCCATGGCGAGCAATTGATCGCACTGCCGGGCGTCCGCCAGACCCGCACCTTCTTCGTTATGAAAGAGGTGGTCGATAATGCTCCGCTCGATTTTTGACCGCGCAGGGCGTCGCAAGACCGGACCTGTTTCCCGGAACCTAGCGAGACGCTGGCCAGCCAGCGCCCGATGTCCTATCAACCCGATATGACCATGCAGTTTTTCCGGCTTGCTTTCGCCCTCGCCGCTATTTTCATGGCGATGCCGGCGCGTGCCTCGGACGAACTTCATCGGCAAGAGCCCGATACCATCATCTTCGCGATGATGTCCGGCAAGTGCAACACGCTCAAGGTCGCGGGGCGGGATTTCTCTTGTCGGGCCGTCGCCTTCTTCCAGACCGAGGAAGGCAGAGCGAATTTTACCGTCGCGCTCGACGACCCCAGCGACGATAGCCACACCATCACGTTTTCCGGCGACAACGGGCGCAGGCCGGATGCCAACCTGTATGAATTGCCGATCGACCGGATGCTCCTGAAATCCAAGGACAGACCCAAGGCCGATGGCCTCCCGGTGCCGTCAGTCGAATCGACCGCCGGCCTCTGCACGCAGGTCGGCAATTTCGTGACGCTGGAGCTTTCCTCTATCTCCTGCGTCGCCGTCGACAAGAACGGCAAGAAATACGAGCTTAAGTATCAGTCCGACGGCGCGCCGATGGCGGTACGTCGCATTAAGCGGATGCGCGTCGGCAGCCCCGCGGTGTCGCCGTTCGATGATGTGAAATGAAAGGCCGCCGGCGATTTACCGCGACCCGCTTCGCGCGCGCGCAGCCTTCGTTGGCAGGATGGAGCTCGCAATCTCAAATGCGACGGCCCATCTCGGCTTTTCTTCCTCCGCGCCGGGCACGTTGATTTGCACTCCGCCACCATCGCTGACGGTATAGGAGGCGGCCAGCGCGGCGGCTTCGAGGGCGGCGCCCCGCGAATCGTAGACGCCACCGATCTTGATGTTGTCGGCGAATACCGACCAGCCCAGCGGCGCTTTGACGACTTCGAATACTGATCGCTCCATTGGGTCTCCTGTATCCGTTTCACCTGTACCGTTTGCGCCCCTCGCCGACGCGGCGAATTCTCGCAATCGGGGCGTGACGCCGGGACGCTGCCTTGCCGGGCGCCTTCGCCCGCCAGTCGAAGGCCCGCAGCCCCGTCAACGACTGCACCGCCGGTGCAAGCGCGATTTCCTTCCGCACAGCATCCACAACCCGATCGAATTCAGCTTCGCTCATCGCACGCTCCATGGCTCCCGGCATTCTGCCGCCAGGACGATAAATGGGACCGCGCTGAGCACAGCTCGCCATGCAAGTTTGTTGTTTGAACGCTCGCCCGCGGTCGCTTCGATGGCAAAAAAGGGCCGAAATCGGGAAGCTGCGGGGGCCCCGCGGCGTGAAACCGGTGGGCCCGGCGCCGCGCTGGCGCCTCCCCTTGGCCCAACTTGCCCCATGCGTGCTAGATTCGGCTGCGAATCAGGAGGGTTTGCATGCCTGTAGACAGTGACAGCGCCATTGCGTGGCACCGGGCCCAGCTCAAGAAGCTCCGCGAGACCTTGAGGAATATCGAGGCCGCCAGGTTCACGGTGGGCGAGTCCGCGCAGTCAAGCAGGACCGGCAAGACCCAGAAGACGATTGCCGAGCTCGAGCAGAAAATCCGGCAGTCGCAGCACATCATCGGCGCCTACGAGCGGCAGACCCGACGGCCGCTTGCGACGGACCAACGAAGCCTTGCCAGCATCAGCTGGGGCACCTGGAACGCCCAGACCGCGCATGGCCGCGGCAGTAGTTCGCGGTAGGCTTCCATCAGGCTGACCGCCGCGGCCACGCCCGGCGGTTCTCCCGCCTGGATTTCAGCTGACCTAGCGGCCGTTGGCGCGCCGCCGTCACTGATTTCGTGCCGTCTCTTTTTCCTTCGCCTTGGCTTTGCAGGAGATCAGGAACGTAAACGCCCTGGCATTGCGGGCGATGTCTGCGGTCTTCAATTCAGCCTTGGCGTCGGAGATCTGATACGGCACCACGCTATTATCGAGAAAATCTCGCAACGCTCCGGTCTTGATGGCGAAGTTGATGTTCTCGGGGATGTTGCCGGTTGCCCGCGCGAACTTGATGGCATTGAGCTTTGCCGCAACCACGCCGACCACGTCGCCGCTGGAGGCAAGTAGCGGCCCTCCGCTATTGCCGGGTTGAACGGCCGCACTGATCTGCAGGAAGCGCGTGTCGTTCAGAAGACCGCTCAGCGAGCTCACAATGCCGGTGGTCACCGTGAAATCCGACGTCAGCAGCCCATGGAAGGGATAGCCGATCGCCACCACGCTGTCGCCGGACTGGATCGCCTTGTCCCTGATTTTGGCGACCTCCTTGAACGAGCCCGTCGCCTGCAGAAGCGCAAGATCGTTGGTCTCGTCGCTGGACACCAGGCGCAGCTTGGTGGATGCCTCGCCTGACAGGCTACCCTGAATGTCGCCGACGCAGCCCTGCACGACATGCGCGTTGGTGACGAGATGCCCGTTCGTACTCACCAGAAAACCGGTACCGGTCTGATCGAACAGCCTGTCAGGCTTGGCTGGTGCGGAGTCCGGCGCCGTTGCCGCCGCGACCGGTTTGGCGGCGGGCAGGACCGAAAAGTCACCGGCGCTTGCCAATCCCGACTGCTTGATCTTGGCGACACAGTTCGCCAGCACCGGCAATAGCTGCCCGGTCTGATCGAGATTGAACTGGAAGAGCTGCCCCTGCGTATAGGCAGTCATGGCCTTTGCCCGCCGAAACTGGCTGATGAGCGAGGAATTGCTCGGCATCGGGACGCGAACCAGCTTGTCGGCGATCGGGATGCCATGAACGTTGAAGGGCTGCTGGCCGTCGAATGTCAGGGTCAGCGGAAAGGCTTCCCCGGTCCTCAGCCTCCATTGCTCACGCATGAAGCCGAGACTCCACCCGCCATTGCCGTCGATCATCACGACAAAATAGACACCGCTGGCGTACTGGGCGCCTGCTGCACAATGCGAGAAGGATCCGGTCTGATCGTTGGTGTAGGCCCCGCCTTTCCAATTGCCGACGCTGATCGAACCATAAGGTCCGCGCGCATTCGCATTTGAACCGGCAAGAATCGAGCACAGCAGGACTGCGATCGCGGCGGCACGGCACTTCATAAGATTCCCCCACATTCCCAGAGCGAGCATATTTAGGTTTGCAACCGGAGTCCATTCGGCACATCGCCTCGATCGTCGTAAGATCGGCACCGATTCGCTCGACCGCAGCAAGGTGGGCGCTTGGCAGGGACAACACATGGATTTGGCTCACGGCGCAGGTAGCTTCGAGCAGAGGGGCGCGCTGCATCCGCCCGCGGTGGTGCTGATCCCCAGCCTCGTGATGTCGCTCTATGTCTGGCTTATCCTGGTCACGACCATTCCGTATCCGGGCAAGATCGGGCTCGACTACAACACGCTAGGCACTGACTGGATGGTCTTCTACGGCGCGATCCGTTCGGTGCTCGACGGCAATGCGCCGTTGATCTTCGATGGCGATCGTTTCACCGATTTCCTCAATACGGCGTTCGCAGGCTGGCTCTCCAAGCCGCTGGAATTCCGCCCGTGGGCGTATCCGCCGAGCTTCCTGGTGCTTCTGCTGCCGTTCGCGCCATTGGGATTCTTCGGCTCCTACGTGGCGTTTCAGGTCGTGACCGCCGCCCTCTTGGCAGTGGCGCTGCGCGCGAGCGTGGGAGCTGCCCTGGCATCGGGCGCTCTGCTGGCTGCCGTGCTGATCTGCCCGGCATCGGCCATCAACACGATCAACGGCCAGGCCGTCTTCCTGGTCGCCGCGCTGATCGTCGGCGGCTTCGGACTTCTCGAGCAGCGCCCCTATCTCGGCGGATTGGTGCTGGGGCTGCTGACGTTCAAACCTCAATTCTGCATCCTGGTCCCGATCGCGCTCGTCGCGGCGGGGCAATGGCGCGCGCTTCTGGCGTCGGGGCTATCCGCGCTCGCCTTGATGATCGCGAGCGGATTGATTTTCGGATGGGACCTCTGGTTGCGCTGGTTTCCTGTCATTTTTGAGAATCTCGTCAGCCCGAGCGAGAAGTGGATCGAGTACGGCCGCATGTGGGGCCACAGCGTCTATACCTGCGCGGTTCTGCTCGGCGCGCCGGCGCGATTGGCGTCGTGGATTCAGCTGCTCGCCACGCTTGGTGCGGCTATATCCGTCATCATCGCTTTCCGATCGCGGTTGGGGACGCGGGAGAAGACGGCGGTCTTTCTCGCCGCGACCGTCCTGGCCGCCCCGCATTCCGGCCCTTATGACGGGACGCTGCTGGTAATCGCCGCGGCGTTCTGGTTGATGGCACGGCGCGCTCCACTGCCGCTATGGTGCTGGACCTTGGCGTTCATGGTCTGGCTGCTGCCTTTGGTGAGCCCGCCCCTGATGTTTCCCGTGGCCAGGGTCGCCCCGCTGCTTCCCGTGCTGTTAATCGTGCTTCTGCTTCGTCCCGAGGTTTCGGCGCCGGAATACGCGCGATAGCGCGGCGTACAGGGCAGCCCGCGCCGGAACGATCACGCCGCTGCCCGTGGTGCAGCGACCAAACGCCCCGGCGTTTGCCGCGACTGCATACTTATTTTTAATGGACACGCTTGGCATCTTGCATACGGTGGGGTCCGTCGCCCTGACCGCACGCGTGGTGGAACCGGGGCCTCAAAAAAACACAATCGCGCCGCCAGTGGCGGATGCCAATTTACAACTTCCGGAGGAAGATCCTGTGAAGCCAAGAGTTATTCGGTGTGCCCTGCTTCCACTTCTGGCGCTCGTGTCCGCCGTGGTCGGCCAGGCCCCAACTGCAGCCCAAGCCCAGACCTGGCCTGACAAGGCGATCACCTTCATCGTGCCGTTCGCGGCCGGCGGCGGCACCGATGCCTTTGCCCGCCCGCTTGCAGCCCAACTCGATACGCAGCTGGGCAAGCGCGTGCTGATCGAAAACCGCGCCGGCGCGGGCGGCACGGTCGGCGCTTCCGCGGCGTCCAAGGCCGCGCCCGACGGCTACACCTTCTTCGTTGGCGCGGCGCATCATGCCATCGCCCCCTCGCTCTATCCCAACCTCGACTACAACATCGAGAAGGACTTCATCGCGGTGGCGCTGATCGCGCGGCCGCCGCAGGTGGTCGTCGTCAATCCGGACAAGGTTGCCGCCAAGACGCTGGCCGAGTTCATCGCCTACGCCAAGGCCAATCCGGGCAAGCTGAACTATGGCTCGGCCGGCGCCGGCACCACGCACCATCTCGCCGGCGAGTTGTTCAAGATCCTGACCAAGACCAACATTCAGCACGTGCCCTATCGCGGCGCTGGCCCCGCCATGCAGGACCTCATCGCCGGCCATGTGCCCGTCGTGTTCGACGGGCTCGGCTCGTCGGCAGCCCCCGTCAGGGCCGGACAATTGCGCGCACTCGCCGTCGCTGCGCCGAAACGCGTGCCGGCATTCCCCGATCTTCCGACCGCTGCCGAAGCGGGCCTGGCCGGCTATGAAGTGTCGACCTGGTATGGCGTGTTCGCACCCAAGAATACGCCGCCGGCGATCGTCGAGCAGATGACCAAGGAGTTGAAGAAGGCGATGCAGACGCCGGCCATCAAGGAGGCCTGGGAACGCAACGGCTCCGATGTGCCCGATGTTACGGGGCCGGCCTTCGCGAAAATGGTGTCCTCGGAAGTTGAACGCTGGCGCAAGGTCGTGACCGAGGCGAACGTGAAGCTCGACTGATCTGGTACGCTAGGCGCGGCGCCTTGCTTTGGCGAGCGTGCCGCGCCAAGCCTGCTGATCAGTTGGCGGCGCGTACGCCATAGCGCGCGAAGTCGTCATCAATTCCCGCCTGGATCATCTTTGCCGCCGAGATGTCGGCATCGCCGCCGGTCTTGTCGCCGCGCTTGAGCCTGGCGAGCCCGCGCCCATAGAGCGCACTCGCCAGCTTCGGATCGAAGCGCAACGCGGCACTGAAATCTTCGATCGCCGCAGCCTCGCGTCCCATCTTCAGGTGAATCAAGGCGCGCGAGTCATAGGTAGCGGCATCGTTCGGCCACGACTGAAGCACCTTGTTGCAATCCTCAAGTGCCGTTTGAAGCGCCGTTTGCAATGAGCCGAGAATGGCCCGGGTCCAGCAGCGCCCGCTCAACGCAGCTTCCAGGTTGGGCTGAAGACGAATGGCCTCGTCGTAGTCTCGCGCCGCGCGGTCGTACTCGTTCTTTTTCAGGTAGACCGCGGCCCGGTTGACGAAGGCTCTGGCGTAGTTCGGGTTGAGCTTGATCGCTTGGTCCAGGGCTTGGATCGCGAGATCGTATTCGCCCTTCCGCAAATAAGCCGCGCCGCGGTTGTTGAAGGTTTTGGCGGAAGACGGATCGAGCTTGATTGATTGGTCGAAATCCTGAAGGGCGCGGTCAAGGTCTCCCTTTGCGGTATGGGCATTGCCCCGATTGTTATAGGCAATCGCAAGGGCCGTCGTCGTTCCCTGACCGGAATCGATGAACGCCGTGCAACCATTAATCCGAACGGCAAGCGAGGCGCGATCCGAACCGTTGCACAATGCAATGTTCTCGAGATAGTCGCTCTTCTTCGCATTCTGCGCGGCAGCCTGCGATCCGAACAATAGCAAGGCAGCAACAGACGCAAGCCCCCGAGTGACGCGCCCGCTTGCACTGCATTTCATGAAAGGGTCTCCGATCCCGGCACCTGCGAAGCGGCAGTTGTCGACTTGAACTCCCGAATCTTGCTCACCGACGAGTCTCACGCCGCGAACGTGCCTAGCATCCCCTACAGATGTTCAGATTTGATTTTGGATACGGCTTTTGATCCGGTTGCTGCGCCGCTGGCGCTCCCGGATTCCGCAGCGCCCTGCCTTTGCCTTGTTCAATGAGCGTGGAAAATCTGACTGTCCCGTCATCCGAAATCTCGACGCGCGGCGTGGTGCCGCGAACGCCCATGGTCGCAACAGGAGTATCGACCTTCATATCGCCGGTTTTTGCAACTTTGCCCGCGACAAAGGTGAAGGTTCCCTTGGTCAGGCTGAACAGCGTCGAATTGGATAGGCTATTTGGATCGTACACGAACTCGTTCAAAGCCATGCGCGCATTGTTCGACAGATTGAACGAGGTGCCGTCGGTGAAGTTGATGCCGACCTTGCCGTCGGCGCCAGTTGCAACGACATCGCCCTGATAGACGAGGTCACCGACCTTCGCCTGGCCGGCTTGACCTGAGGTGCTCGCCTGCACCACCACCGCAGTCGCACGTTCAATGGTAACCGACCCCGTGGCGACAACAACTTTGCCGATTGGCTTGGACGTCAGCTCCTGAACGGCGGGCCTAACTTGAGCTTGAATTTGCGCGTGGGCCGGCCCGGCGACAAATCCGGCTGTCGCCAGAGCGAAGCCTGTCGCCAATGCGGCAATTATACGCGTGCACATGATCCCCCCTTTCCCGAGATGATCTTGTCCGAGAGGGCGCTCAGGAGAGCTTTGAATCACGGACATTAGACCCGATTTCCGGGGAAGGCATCATCTCTCCGCCTCTCGAAAGTATTACTCCTTTTGAGCCTAAAGCTAATGCCCAGGGGTTGGGCTAAGTTGAAATCAGGAAATTTCAGCGGCCGGTCCCAGGTGCTGGCCGCGACGGGATGTTTTTGCGTCACGTATTTTTTGCTTCAGATACTTTCCTCATGGGCCGGGCAAGCCAGGCCATGAACAATTGCACGGGGTAAGTGGCAGACGGGGGTTAAGTTCATGCTCGTCGGGTCCCACGCCGAGACGGGGGACGAAGTCAAGGCCGTTGCGGCCCCGCTTCAGATCGCGGCCCGGTCCGGTCTGGTTGGGCGGACGACCTGCGCTGCCACCCAAGTCCCAGCCGGCGCTACTCGAAGCCGGGCTCATGCCGGCAGGTTCGGCATGCTGTGGCTCACGGCACTCACCTTTGCGCTCGGCAAGCAGGCCCAGGCCGCCGATCCTGACGTCACGTTCCTGGACGACGGCAACATCGCATACAAAGACCTCGAACATGGCTCATTCGAGCTGGTCACCAAGGAGGCGATCCCTCGACACATCGTCGTTGACGATCCTGGACAGACCATCATCCTGCGTTCGCAAGGGTCCTCGGTCATCGTAAGTCAGAGCACAAACTCCGCTGCGCGAATGGCCGAATTGCAGGCGGCCCAGCAGGAGGCGCTCGCCACCCAAGAGCAGGGGCTGGGGTCGACGGGATCGAGCACGCCTCCTCCCCTCGAGAAGCTGCCGGTCCAACCAATCAATTTCATCCAGACCGATGGTTCTGCCCCGGAGCTGGAAGTCCCTGCTGCGCCTACGGTGACCTTGGCATCAGCTCCGGAGATCATTTTCGGGCAAATACCGCCTCCACCGCCAACCCCTCCAACGTTGAATGCGGTGATTGGGCCGACCGAAATCGACACCACCGTCTTTGACCTCTTCACTGCGACAAGCGGCACTTTCCTTGCCAGCAGTCCCAACAGCAACGCTGTACTGACCTTCGGCATCAGCGGGGGAACCGTCGGCAGCACCGCAATCGACGGAGTAACTTACGATGTATCGAAGGCTGGTCCCTACGGTACGCTTTATGTCGATAGCAGGACCGGCGCCTATACGTTCGTTCCGGACAATAACGCGATCAATGCGCTGACCGAACCCACCACCACGGACTTCAAGGTCACCGTATCCGACGGCACGCTCTCGGCGGATCAAACCTTTACGATCGCCATCAACGGCAGCAACGACGCGGCCATCATCTCCGGCGACACCAATGGCACTGCGATCGAGGCCAGCAGTCTCGCCAACGTCGCGCTCGCCACGCTGAGCGCCACCGGGACGCTCACCAGCGCCGACGTCGATGACGCGCCCAACACTTTTACGACGGTTGACACTCCGACGGCGAGCGCGCAGGGCTTTGGCACCTTCACGATGACAGCGGCCGGCATATGGACTTACACGGTCAACGACTCCAACAGCGCAGTGCAGGCACTCAATGTCGGCGATAAACTGACCGACTCCTTTACGGTGACCACGATCGACGGCACCCCCCAGGTCGTGACAGTCACCATCAAGGGCACCAACGACGCAGCAGTCATTTCCGGCGCCACGACCGGCTCCGTGACCGAGGACGGTGGCACCAACTGCGATCCACCGATCGCGACCGGCACGCTCACGGCTACCGACGTCGACAACGCGTCCGGTTTTACGGCCGTCAATTGCCCGACGGCCAGCGACGCCGGCTATGGCACCTTCACGATGACGGCGGACGGCGTGTGGACCTACACGCTCGACGATAGCAACTGCGCGGTGCAGGCCCTTAATGTCGGCGACACGCTGACCGACACTTTCAAGGTGACCGCCGTGGATGGCACCGAGCAGCTGGTGACGGTTACCATAAACGGTACCAATGACGCCGCCATCATTGGCGGAACCAAGCAAGGCTCGGTCATCGAGGCTGGCGGCGTGGCCAATTCGGTATCTTGCAAACCAACCGCGACCGGCACGCTCACCGACACTGATGTCGACAACGCTCCCAACACCTTTAGGGCGATCGATTCGCCGAAGCCGAGCGATGGCGGCTATGGCACTTTCACGATGACGACGGATGGCGTCTGGACCTACACGCTCGACAATACCAACTGCACGGTGCAGGCACTCAATGTCTGCGACACGCTGACCGACTGCTTTACGGTGACCACCATCGATGGCACCCCGCAGGTGGTGACGATCACCATCAACGGCGCCAACGACGCCGCCGTCATCTGCGGCGCCACAACCGGTTCAGTAACCGAAGCTGGCGCTTGCACAGATGGTACGCCGATCGCAACCGGCACACTCACCGATACTGACGTCGACAACACGCCCAATACGTTCACAGCGGTCAGCTGCCCGACAGTCAGCGACGGCGGCTATGGCAGCTTCACGATGACGAAGGATGGCGTCTGGACCTACGAGCTCGACAACACAAATTGCGACGTGCAGGCGCTCAACGACTGCGACACGCTGACCGACTGCTTCACCGTGGCTACCATCGACGGCACCGCACAGGTAGTGACAATCACCATCAACGGCACCAACGACGCGTTCTACTTCAAGGACAAGATGTCTGACGTCAACGTCATCGACCTTGCAGAGGATAGCTCGGCGCCGATCAGCTCCCCCGAAGACGATCTTGGAGCCAATGCGCCGCCGGCGACTACAGAGGCAGCCCAAATGATCGAACTGTCTGCACAATCGCCCGACGGTTTCATTTGGAACCAGACGGGCAACGCTGTCACCACCCACGCGCCGCACGATCTCAACGTGTGACGGAGCTACACCGGCTTCGGCGCAGCCGCTCCGCATTCCGCAAGGGCCCTACTTCGCTTCGCTCGCCTTGATGCCCGAGCTTTCAATGAGCTTTGCCACGCGCAGCAGGTCGGCCGCGAACAGGCGTGCGTGCGCTTCGGGCGTCAGTTCATTGTTCGGGAACGGCAAAGTTCCGAGCTGCTTGAGCTTCTCCAGAAGCTCGGGCTCGGCCAGGGCCGCGCGGAGCGCCGCGTTCAGGGCATTGATGGTCTCCCTGGGCGTGCCCTTCGCCACATAGAGCCCGTGCCACATCGAGTAGCTGACCTCGGGCATGCCGAGCTCGGCTGTGGTCGGCACGTCCTTTAGCTGTTCGAGCCGCTGCGGCGATGTAATGGCGATGCCGTGCAGCGCTCCGGCCTGGATCTGCGGCAGCGCGTTGGTCACCTGATCCCACAACAGATCGATCTGCCCGGCCAGCAGATCGGCGATCGCCGGGGCTGATCCGCGATAGGCCACGACCGTCGGCTTGAAGCCAAGAACATTTCCCATCATCACCGCGCACAGATGGCTGTTGGTCCCGAGACCGCCATGCGCGAAGTTCGCCTTGTCGCGCTGCGACTTGATCCAGGCCACATGGTCCCTCGGTCCCTCGCCAGGAATCGATTTGCGGCCAATCAGGACCATCGGCGCATTGTTGACGAGGCCGACCGGCTCGAACGCCGTTTTCGTATCGTAACGGAGATTAGTGAACAGGCTGGGCGCGGCGAGCAGCGCAACGTGATTGATCAGGATTGTCGAACCGTCAGGCGCCGACCGCGCAACTCGATCATTGGCCAGCGTGCTGCCGCCGCCAACCACGTTCTCGATAATGACGGTCTGGCCGAGCGTGCGCGACATCCGCTCACCGATCAGACGCGCGACAGTATCTGTGCCACCGCCGGCTGCAAAGGGCACAACCAGCGTCACCGTCTTCGCGGTCGATTGCGCATGGGCCGGCGCCGACAGCGCTGCTAACAGGAGGCCAAGGCCCATGAGCGCACTTCTAAGGGGGAAATTGTTCACCATGGCGTCCTCCCATATCTTCCTTTTTTGTGTTCCTTTTTGCTGTCATGCCGCGTTGTCGCGGACGTGCGCTCGTTGGCGAAGCCATCCCGCAGCAAGCGACGCGGCTCCACATGACGTCAGATCATGCTGATTGCGCCTCTGCAAATCAAATGGAAAGCGAGCGTAGCTCGCCGGCAGAGCGGCGTGGTACGATGACCCTAGGGAGCGAATAGAATCGACATGGATTTGGGATGAGCGAGGCGGCATATGTCGCGGTCGACTGGGGCACGAGCAGCTTCCGGCTTTGGCTCGTCGACCGCGCCGGCAACGTGTTGGGGGAGCGGCGCAGCCACGAAGGGATGATGGCGGCCGGCAAGGTTGGCTTTGCGGCCGTGCTGCAATCGCATCTCGAGGCCGTCGGCGCCGCGCCTACCCTGCCCGTGATCATCTGTGGCATGGCCGGGGCGAGACAGGGGTGGATTGAAGCCGGCTATGTCGACACGCCGGCGCCGCTCGCCTCAATCCTGCAGCGGGCCGTCGCGGTGCCGGGACAGGACCGTGACATCCGCATCCTCCCGGGAATCGCGCAACGGGACCGCGAGGCGCCCGATGTCATGCGCGGCGAGGAGACCCAGTTGCTGGGCGCTTTGGGCCTTAACGCGGCTGGCGATGCGCTCGTCTGCATGCCGGGGACGCATTCGAAGTGGGTCAGTGTGCATGGCGGGACTGTCGAACGCTTCGCCACCTTCATGACCGGCGAGTTGTTCGGCGTGATATCGCGCGAAACGATTCTGTCGCACGCAGTAGCCGGCGCCGACGAGGCGGAAGACGTCGATGCCTTCAAGGCGGCGGTCGTGGCTGCGTTCGAGCGACCTGCCTTCGCAGCTAACCTGCTGTTCCAGGTGCGATCGGGACAGCTCCTTCATGGCGGCACACCATCTTCGGCGCGCGAAAAAATATCGGGCACCCTGATCGGCCTCGAACTGGCAGCAGGACTCACGGGCGAAGCTTCGAAAGCCGGCATCACGCTGGTGGCGTCAGGGAGGCTTCAGATGCTTTACCAATTGGCGTTTGACACGGTTGCCGTGCCCATCCGATCCATCGAAGCCGAGGACGCGGCTAGGCGTGGTCTTTTGATGGCCGCCGCAGCGATTTGGAGCGTATGAACATGAGTGTTGTCCCGTTCCCCGCGATGAATCGTCCGCTGGTCGCGATCCTGCGCGGCGTTAGACCTGAGGAGACAGAGGGTATCGTCACCGCGCTGCTCGACAGCGGCATGACGGCGATCGAAATCCCACTTAACTCGCCGGACCCGTTCCGCTCGATCGAGATCGCCGTCAAGCTGGCGCCCGCCGGGACCCTGATTGGTGCCGGCACCGTATTGACGCTCGACGATGTCGCGCGGCTGCATGATGTCGGCGGCCGCCTCATGGTTTCTCCCAACGTCGATTCCGAGATCATTGCGAGCGCGCGGACCCGCGGCATGGTGACGATGCCCGGCGTCTTTACTCCGACGGAAGCGCTGCTAGCCGCCAAGGCGGGCGCCTCAAGCCTGAAATTCTTCCCGGCAAGCGTGCTCGGCGCCGCCGGCATCACCGCGATCCGCGCCGTTCTCCCCGCTGACCTCATGATCGCCGCCGTGGGTGGCGTCTCCGATACTAACTTTGCGGATTACACGAAGGCCGGCATTGTGGCATTCGGCCTGGGCAGCAGCCTCTACAAGCCGGGCATGACGGCTGCGCAAGTCGCCGATCGCGCCAAGGCAACGATTGAGGCATATGACAGGGCTATTCAGCAGAGATAGGAGCCAGCCCGCCGTCGCTGCTTTGCAGCTATGGCGAGGCACCCGCCGTCGCTTGCACTCCGTCGCGGGCTCGCCGCGCCGAAGCGCAAGCGAAGGCGGGTGGCGGAGAGAGTGGGATTCGAACCCACGGTACGGTTTCCCGCACACACGCTTTCCAAGCGTGCGCCTTAAGCCACTCGGCCATCTCTCCGGAGGCCCTCTCTTGAAGGGGCAGAACTGATTTTGCAAGGGAGGCTGGGCGCGGCGGCTAAAATTTCCTCAATTCGTTGAATTTACTTGGCAATTTGGGTCAGCCCAGAGCCAATATTCGGCGCTTCGCCGGGCCTTGAACCGGAATCCGGCCATCATCGACGATGATAAGTGGCGACCCTGTTGGTAGAGGACGGCATCATGATCACGCGAATGCTTCAATTATCCGTCCTCGCAGCGGCTCTGGCGATCAGCGCCGCGGCTCCGGCAATGGCGCAGTCCTGCACCCGCAAGGGGGTGGACGTCACCTGCGACGATGGCCGGCGCGGCATCTTCTCTAACGACGCCATCGTCTGGGCCGACGGCTCGCAATCGAGGCTGGCCTCGCCGCATCCGAGCGTCATCATCGGCAACAAGTCGTCGGTCGTGATCGGCCCCGGCGTGTTCGCCGGCAACGGCAAGGGTGGTTACGTGCCGATGGAAAATCCGAGCGCGCCGAGCAAGGCGCGCTGTCCGGTGCTCGACGGCGTCTCGTACTGCTACTAGCGGCTAGTGATACCGCGCGCCGCCGCCATGGGTGGCGGAGCGCAGCGGCCATGGCGCGGGCTCGACGATAACGGGCGCCAGCGCGTCCTTGTCGAGCTGACACTCATGCAACGCTTCGGTGAAGTCGGCGAACCATTGCTGGATCGTATGGCCGCGCAACTTCGCCATCATCGCCTCCCAGCGCATCCGCCGCTCGGTCAGCGGCATCGACAGCGCAATCGCGATGGTGCGCGCCATGCCGTCGATATCATGCGGATTCACCAGTAGCGCCGTGTCGAGCTCATTGGCGGCGCCGGCGAATTTCGACAGCACGAGCACGCCGGGATCGACCGGGTTTTGAGCTGCGACATATTCCTTGGCGACGAGATTCATGCCGTCCTGCAGCGGCGTCACCACGCCGACCTGCGCGGTGCGGTAGAGGCCGGCGAGCACGGCCTGGCCATAGCCCTTGTTGAGATAGCGGATCGGCGTCCAGTCGACCTCGCCATGGACACCATTGACGTCGCTGACGAGCCTGGCGACCTCGCTCTGCAGGTTGCCGTAGGCCTCGATCGCGCCGCGCGAGGGCGTTGCGATCTGCAACAGCGAAGCAGTGCGCGCCAGCTGCGGATGCATGGTCCACATCCGGTCGAATGCCTTGATGCGGTTGATCAGGCCCTTGGAATAATCCAGCCGGTCGACGCCGATCGCGAGCTTCTCACCGTTCAGGCTGCGCCGCAGCCGCGAGACATCAGGATGGGTCGATGCCTTCATCGCCAACTGGGCGAACTGTTTCGGATCGATGCCGATCGGAAATACCGCGGCGCGAGTCCTGCCGTAGCGCGAGATGATGACGCCGCCATGCACGACGAGGCCGAGGTCGGCCTGCGCGTACGACACGAAGTTCTCGCAATCCTCCTCGGTCTGGAAGCCGATCAGATCGTAGGCCAGCATGGCCTCGATCAGCTCGCGATGATGCGGCACGCCTGATATCACCGAACGTGCCGGCCACGGCGTATGCAGGAAGAAGCCGATCGGCTCGGTGACGCCGAGATCACGTAGTTCGGCGCCGAGCGCGAGGAAATGGTAGTCCTGAACCCAGAATGCGGAATCTGATTTTCGGAAGCGCAACAGGGCACGCGCCATGAAGGCGTTCACTTCGCGATAGCTGAGATAGTCCTCCTGCGTGGCGCGAATCAGATCGGCGCGCGAATGCAGCGCCGGCCACAGCGCGGAATTCGCAAATCCTTCGTAATAGCCGCCATAATGCGCCGCCGGCAAGTCCAGCATCGCCAGCGCGCCGGCGCCAAGGGCTTCGATTTCGGCGAATGGTTCCTTCTGGTTCCCGTCGCGGACCCTACCGCTGGAACCCACCCAGATGGCGCCCGATTTCTCGACGATGGGCAGCAATGCCGCCGCGAGGCCCCCCGTCATGGGTTCATTGGGTTTTCCGCGCGAAACGCGGTTAGAAACGACGACGAGGTTCAAAGGTCCCCTCCCGTTGGTACGCTCGCGTTTAACTGCCGTTCATCAATATGGTTCCTGATCACCCTTTCAACGAATTGAAACCAAATTCGGGCTATGCCGTGCAGGAACTCACCGGAACTCACGAAAAATAAACTTTGCCGCGAACCTCGGCGGCATCGGCGAGAATCTATGTTCGAATCTCGTCGACACGAAAAACATTATGGCAGCGATGCGTCCCTTTCATCGTCAAGCAGATGCGCGAGGAATTCCCTGACGTCGCTTGGCGCATCAAAATGTCCGGCCACGCCCTTGGCGCGACGGCCGACCGAGAAGGCAAGGCCATCGAGATCGGGCATGATCGCAAACACGCTCTCATCGGTGACATCATCGCCGATGAAGAACGGACGGCGGCCCTTGAACGGCTCGCGCGTCATCAGTTCGCGCACGCCGCTCGCCTTGGTGAAGCCGGAATGCTTGATTTCGCAGACGCATTTACCGGGCAGCACCTCGATCGGCGCATTGGGAAGATCGGCCCGGATCAGCGACACCGCGGCATAGATCGCCTTCTCGGCATGCGGCGCGAGGCGATAGTGCAGGGCTAGTGAATAGCCTTTGTCTTCCAGCAATATTCCCGGACTCAATTTCGCGATCGCCGCCAGGCGCCGCTTCAATTCCTTGTCCATCGGCGGTGCATGCGCGGCCACCGCCTCGCTGTCCACCTCGATCCGCATCTCGGCGCCGTGGCCGCCGACAGCAGGAAACACGTCGGGCGCAAAAATCAGATCGATATCGTTGAGCGAGCGGCCGCTGACCAGCGCCAGCGCGCCGTCGGTTCGCTTCAGCAGGCGCTTCAACGTCTTGGCCAGCCCGGGCGGCACCCAGACCTCGCGCGGAGTGGGCATCAGATCGAGCAGGGTGCCGTCGATATCGAGCAAAATGGCTGACTGGCTCAAATGCGGCACCAGCGAGCGTGGTACCGGCACGGTTTCCGGCGCGGCGTCGTCTTCACGTAAGATATCGTCTTCCAATGGCATTTCGGCCAGATCCTGATTCATGTCGTCCATCTCATCCTACTCCACACATGCGAGTGGCCGTGCGACAGATTCGAGCGATTTTCGCTCGGCCGCAACGGCATACCGCCACGCGACGGCGGCAGCCACGATCATCAATGCCGACCCGAACAGGTAGCCGGCGAAAACGCTGTTGCGCGATCCGGTATCGATCAGCGCGCCGAACAGCGCCGGTCCCGCCACGCCGCCAATACCCGTTCCGATCGCGTAGAACAGCGCAATCGCGAGCGCGCGCACCTCCAGCGGAAAGTTCTCGCTGACGGTGAGATAGGCGGCGCTCGCCGCGGGCGAGGCAAAGAAGAAGATCACCATCCAGGCAATCGTCTGGGTCTGCGCGCTGAGTAAGCCGATCGAGAACAGATAACCCGACAGCGCGAGCAGCAGGCCGGAGACGCCATAGGTCGTCGTGATCATCGCGCGACGGCCGAGCGTATCGAAGAGACGGCCGAGCACTAGCGGCCCGAGGAAATTGCCTGCCGCAAACGGCAGGATGTACCAGCCGACGTCATTCGACGGGATGCCGAAGAAGTCGGTCAGCACCAGCGCGAAGGTGAAGAAGATGGCGTTATAGAAAAACGCCTGCGAGGCCATCAGCACCAATCCGACAAGCGAACGCTGCCGATAGGTCGTGAACAGCGTTTGCGCGACTTCGCCAAGCGGCGTGTGGCTGCGCATCCGTAAGCGGATCTTCGGGAATACCTCGTCGGCCGCATGGTCGGAATGGCGTACCGATCCCCGCTCGATGTCGTCGACGATCGCGTGCGCCTCCTCGGGGCGGCTATGGATCATCAGCCAGCGCGGACTTTCCGGAATCCACATCCGCATCACGAAAACGATCAAACCCAATGCCGCACCGATGAAATAGGCCAGCCGCCAGCCCATGTCGGGGGCGAGCACATTTGGATCAAGCAGCACGATGGCGGCGACCGCACCGATCGCAGCGCCAATCCAGAAGCTGCCGTTGATCACCAGATCGGTCCAGCCGCGATAGCGCGCCGGCACCAGCTCCTGAATCGTCGAATTGATCGCGGTATATTCGCCGCCGATGCCGGCACCGGTCAGGAAGCGGAACAGCGAGTAGCTCGCGACATCCCATGACAGCGCCGTGGCGGCGGTGGCGCTGAGATAGAGCGCAAGCGTGATAAAGAACAGTTTCTTGCGCCCGATCCGGTCCGTCAACCAGCCGAAGCCGAGCGCACCGAGCACGGCGCCGGCAAGATAGGCGCTGTTGGCGATGCCAACGTCAAAGTTCGAAAATTGCAGCGTCGGGCTTTCCTTCAGCGCACCCGACAAGGCGCCCGCCAGCGTGACTTCGAGTCCATCGAGAATCCAGGTGATGCCGAGCGCAGCCACCACGCGGGTGTGAAACCCGCCCCAGCGCAGGCAATCCAGCCGTGCCGGTATGCTAGTCTCGACGACGCGACCGTTCTCCTCTTGCACGGCCGCGGAATTGGAGGCGCTCTCATTCACTAGCGCACCGTGCCGTCCTGCTGTCGCACCCATCGGATTGGACCAACGAAAAACACCCCGGAACGCCCCAGCCCCAGGGTTGTCACGCTCAAATGCGGCAAACTTGATGCCCGCTGCTGAGATAACGCGTTGAGGAGATAGGGGTTCCGGGGATATCGGGATGGCGAAATTGCATGGCTTGTAGGGTTGCTGTGGCCGTGCGGCTCTGCGCATGCGGCAGTAGCTCATCTCCATCATGCGAGCGCAGCGAAGCAATCCACGTCTCGACTCGGGGTAGATGGATTGCTTCGCTGCGCTAGCAATGACGCGGATGTAGCTTCGCGCTCTCACGGCGCTCAGCGCCCGAGGTTTGTATCTTCTTTACCCGCCCTCTCCAATCAGAGGGCGCAGGGAAGACCGGGTGCTGGCTGCACCCGCGGTCTCGTGTGCTGCTTGCGCATATAGAAAACGCACACGAGCATACAGGTACAGCGGAAACACTCCGGCCTTCCCTGCGCAATGGCTTTACGGCTTATACGTGATCTCCCTGGTGAACGGCTCTTTTGCCACCATCGCTACGCAGGGACTCCCGCGCAACTTAACGCCAGCACCGCGGCGTCCAGACCACACGACTTCGCCGTACGCTTCCGGCGCGCAACGTCTCTCGCGCCATCTGCGTCCATCGCATCTCACCGCGCGTTCGTGACGTGGCCGCCGCCCCTCATCTTGCGGTGAGACGAGCGGAGTTATGCGACTGATTTGGGTGAAAACGGAAGCGGAATATTTTTGATTCGCGGGCTTGACACGATTTCTGAAAATCAGAAGTGATTTGCCTCTCATGCCAATGGTCTCGGTTTCTGCACGAGATCGTGCATGTGCGCGAAAGCAAATCATTCAGCAGTAGGTTGGACAAGCGACAGTCCGTAGGGTGGCAAAAGCGAAAGCGTGCCCACCATCAAGCAGCGCGCTCGGCGATGGAATGGTGGGCACTTCGCTGGCGCTCCTTTGCCCACCCGGCCGCCATCCGGGAAACGCGAGCACGTCTGCCAAGTGTAACATGCCATGAAGAGCGGAAGGAACCGAACGATTCGGCCATCGTTCTCGGCAAAAGCAGCAATGGAGCCGAACATGGTCGAACGTAGAAAAGCCGCCCGCCCGCGGAAGACCGCAGCTCGCAAGAGCAGCCGCACGACAAGGGCGAAGAAATCATCGCCGAGGCGATGGTCGCAACGCGTGACACAAGAAAGCGACGCGCTCGATCTCGAGCGCGGCGTCTTCAAGCAGACCAGCGCGAAGAAGATCGCGGCATCGCTGAAGCGCTCCGCCGAGCACAGTTCGCGCCGCAAGGCGGGCGCCTATCGCTCGGCGCTGTCGATGCTGACCTTTTATATCAATCGCGCCGGCAAGACCTTGCCGAAAACGCAGCGCGCGCGGCTGGAGCGCGCGAAGGTGGAGTTGAAGCATCAGTTCGGGAAGGAGTGAAAGGCTGCTCAGCGAGCCAAACACTCAAACCGTCATCCCCTGCGAAGGCGGGGGATCCAGTACGCCGCGCCTTCTCGATTGATCACAGTCTCTGGAATACTTGATCACCCGCCTACGCGGATGATGACAGCGGTAGGCTTGATGACACTTCGATGATAACGGCAAGGAGTGAGCGCACTACGCCGCCCGGATATTCGCCATGAAGCGGTCGAGCTCTTCGCGCAGGCGCGCGCTTTCGCTCGACAGCGTGCGAGCGGAATTCAGCACTTCCGCCGACGCCGATCCCGTTTCGGTCGCGCCGCGATTGACCTGCATGACGTTGGCAGCGGCTTCCTGTGTGCCTTGCGCGACGTTCTGGACGCTGCGCGCGATCTCCTGCGTTGCCAGGCTCTGCTGCTCGACGGAGCTCGCAATCGTCGCGGCGATGTCGGAGATCTGGCCGATGGTGCCGCCGATCTCCTTGATCGCGGCGACCGATTCCTGCGTCGCGCCCTGCATGCCCGCGATGTGATTGGAAATCTCGTCAGTCGCTTTCGCGGTCTGGCTGGCCAGCGATTTGACTTCGGATGCCACCACGGCAAAGCCGCGGCCGGCATCGCCTGCGCGGGCCGCCTCGATGGTGGCGTTCAGCGCCAAAAGGTTGGTCTGCTCGGCAATCGCGGTGATCAGCTTGACCACATCGCCGATCTCCTGCGCGGCCCGCGACAGCTTGCCGATCCGCCCGTCGGTCTGTTCGGCCTGACGCACGGCGGCTTCCGCAATCTGGCTGGATTCCTTGACGCGCCGGCCGATCTCGTCGACGGAGGTCGACAATTCCTCGGTTGCTGACGCCACCGACTGCATGTTGCTGGAGGCTTCCTCCGAGGCGCCGGCGACCTGGCTCGAAAGGTTCTGGGTGGTTTCCGCCGTCCGCGTCAGCGTGTCCGCCGCGGCCTCGAGCTGCACCGCGGAAGATGAAACGTTGGCGACGATGGCGCCGACCGCCGCTTCGAATTCATCAGCAAAGCGGATCAGTTCGGCGCGACGCGCAGCGCTCGCCGCCTTGTTCTGCGCTTCCTGGGTGGCGGCGTCGCGCTCGGCGCGGGCGATAGCCTGCACCTTGAACTCCTCGACTGCGCTCGCCATCTCGCCGAGTTCGTCCTTGCGGCCGAGACCAGGCAGCACAACCTCGAAATCGCCGGCGGCGAGCTTGCGCATGGCGTTGCACATTGCGGTCATCGGCCGGGAAATACCGGTACCAAGCAGGAACGCCCACACACAGCCGAGCAGGAAACCGCCGGCGGCGAGGATCAGGATCAGCCGCTCGGTCTCGCCGATGGTCGCGTCCGATGCCGCTTCAAGGCGCTTTTGCTCGGCCAAGAGGTCCGACTTCATCGCGGCCGATCCCTTGTTGATGGCCGCCGCTGATTCCGCCATTTCCTGGATCAGCTCGTCGATCTCCTTGGCATTGTCGACCAGCTTGGTAAGCGACTGCTGGTATTCCCCCAGCATGGTCGAGACTTCCTTGATCCCCTCGCGGATCTTTTCGTTGCTCGACGAGATCGCTTTCAGCGCATTCTCGACGAATTTCAGGCGCGCCAGCGCACTCGCTGCCACCGTCTTGTCCGCATTGACCACGAACGTATTGGCGAGCGCGGTGACCGCCTGGAACTGCTCGGCCACCTTCTTCGCGCCGAGCGTGATGACAGGCATCTCGTCGTCGTCGGCATTGCTGGGGAGATCGTCGAGCTTGTAGCGCAGCGAATTGCCGGTGCGCGTCAGCTGGTTCTGCGTGATGCGCGCGCTCTCGTCCTTGACCTTGAGGATATCTGCGAAAATCTTGGTGAAGGCGCGGAATTCGCGCTCCAGTTTTGCGACCTGCTCGAGCCGCGTCGGATTGGTGGTCCCCTTCATCGAAGCAATGATCGCGTCCTTGAGGCGAGCTTCCGCCTCCAGCGCCGCCTTGCCGTCTTCTTCCTTTCCGGTCGCCACGAAATAGCGGGCGAGCGAACGATAGGAAATCAGTTCGCGGTCGATGTCGCGCGACAGGTCGGCTTCCTGGACGCCGCGCCGGTAGGAATCGACGACGCCGGAAACACGTTCGAAGCCGAGATAGGCAAAGCCCATGCTGACGGCCGAGATCGCCAGCACGACGGCAAAGCCGAGCATGATCTTGGCGCGGAACCGCAGGGTTGGGAGCCTGAAAGACGAGCCGCTACGCTTCAGAAATCGCACGTCACCCCCCGTTTTCATTCTGAAAACCAGGCATCGGGAGGCCCAGCCCCCAATCCGGTGCGCAAAGTTAAGGCAGAATGGATAAAGGTGCGTAAATTCGGGCAAAAGCTGCAAGGGGGCAGAGGGACTGTCTCTTACCCTCCCCTGGAGGGGAGGGTCGACGCGCGTGGAGCGCGCGGCGGGGTGGGGTGATGGTCTCTCCGCATCCGACAGTACCCGAGTGGAGGGATCACCCCGTCTCGCATTTCGCTGCGCTCATGCGAGCCGACCCTCCCCCTCCAGGGCCCCTCCAGGGGAGGGTGAAAGATTCGCATCGCGCGTCTCCGCGCTCATGCCAGCGAATGTCATCACAATGACAGCGGCCACCAAAATCCTAGTTGCAAGTTCCCGCGCCGCTGTTTCTAATTGGAATAATTACAAAACATCGGGAGGAACTACGCGTGTCTACAGTCAAGCTGACCGTAAACGGCAAAGCCGTCTCGGCCGAGGTCGAAGACCGAACCCTTCTCGTCCATCTCCTGCGCGATCATCTTAACCTGACCGGCACCCATGTCGGCTGCGATACCAGCCAATGCGGCGCCTGCGTGGTCCATATCGATGGCCAGGCGGTAAAGTCCTGCACCGTGCTGGCGGCCCAGGCTGCCGGATCCAGCGTCACCACCATCGAGGGCATCGCCAAGGGCGACGAGCTGCACCCCATGCAGGCGGCGTTCCGTGACAATCACGGCCTGCAGTGCGGCTTCTGTACCCCCGGCATGATCATGTCGGCGATCGATATTGTGCACCGCCACAGCGGCCAACTCGACGAGGCGACCGTCCGCCACGAGCTGGAAGGCAACATCTGCCGCTGCACCGGCTACCACAACATCGTCAAGGCCGTGCTCGATGCGGCAGGACGCATGAAGGTCGCGCAGGCCGCGGAATAGCGACCACCGGCCAGCATTTTCGAATTCAACACCGCGTTTTCTTGGGAAAGTCTCCTTGGAAATAGCGGAAACCAATAACTCCGGTTGGGAGGACAGGACATGGGCGTTGAAGGCATTGGCGCAAGCGTGGTGCGCAAGGAAGACCGCCGTTTCATCACCGGCAAGGGCCGTTACGTCGACGACATCAAGCTGGTGGGCATGACCCACGCACACTTCATCCGCAGCCCGCATGCACATGCGAAGATCAAGGGCATCGATAGCTCGGAGGCGATGAAGATGCCGGGCGTGATCGCGGTGCTGACGGGCCAGCAGATCGTCGACGACAAGATCGGCAACCTGATCTGCGGCTGGGCCATTACTTCGAAGGACGGCTCGCCGATGAAAATGGGCGCCTGGCCCGCGATGGCGCCGGAGACGGTGCGCTTCGTTGGGCAGGCCGTGGCGGTGGTGATCGCCGAAACCAAGAACCAGGCGCGCGATGCGGCCGAGGCCGTGGTCGTCAATTACGAAGAATTGCCCGCAGTGGCCGACGTCAAGGCTGCGATCGCGCCGGGCGCGCCGCAACTGCACCCGGAAGCTCCTGGTAACATCATCTATGACTGGCAGCTTGGCGACGAGGCCGCGGTGAAGGCCGCTTTCGCCAAGGCCGCCAACGTAGTGAGCCTCGATCTCACCAACAACCGCCTGGTGCCGAATGCGATGGAGCCGCGCGCGGCGATCGCCGATTACGACGCCGCGGAAGAGCACTTTACGCTCTACACGACCTCGCAGAACCCGCATGTCGCCCGTCTCGTGCTGTCGGCATTCTACAACGTCGCGCCCGAGCATAAGCTGCGCGTGATCGCGCCCGACGTCGGCGGCGGCTTCGGTTCGAAGATCTATATCTATCCGGAAGAGATGGTGGCGCTGTGGGCGTCCAAGAAAGTCGGCCGCCCCGTGAAGTGGACCGGCGACCGCACCGAATCCTTCCTCACCGACGCGCATGGCCGCGACCACATCACCCATGCCGAGATGGCGTTCGACAAGGACAACAAGATCCTGGGCTTGCGGGTAAAGACCCACGCCAATTTCGGCGCCTATATGTCGCTGTTCTCCTCGGCGGTGCCGACCTATCTCTACGCGACCCTGCTGTCGGGTCAGTACGTCATCCCGGCGATCTATGCCGAGGTGATGGCGGTCTACACCAACACCACGCCCGTCGACGCCTATCGCGGCGCCGGGCGGCCCGAGGCGAGCTACCTGCTCGAGCGCATGATGGAGACTGCGGCGCGGCAGCTGAACGTCGATCCGGCCGAGCTGCGCAAGAAGAACTTCATCACCACGTTCCCGTACCAGACGCCGGTCATCATGACCTACGACGCCGGCGACTTTAACGCCTCGATCGACGCCGCGATGAAGGCGATCGACTATGCCGGCTTCCCCGCCCGCAAGGCGAAAGCCAAATCCGAAGGCAAGCTGCGCGGCATTGGCGTGTCCTGCTACATCGAGGCCTGCGGAATCGCGCCGTCGAAGGCGGTCGGCAGTCTCGGCGCCGGCGTCGGCCTGTGGGAATCGGCGGAGATCCGCGTCAATCCGGTCGGCACCATCGAGGTGCTTACCGGCACGCACAGCCACGGCCAGAGCCACGAGACGACGTTCTGCCAGCTGATCGCCGAGCGCCTGGGCGTTCCGATCAGCCAGGTCTCGATCGTGCACGGCGATACCGACAAGGTGCAGTTCGGCATGGGCACCTATGGCTCACGTTCGATCGCCGTCGGCGGCACTGCCATCGTCAAGGCCATGGAGAAGATCGAATCCAAGGCCAAGAAGATCGCAGCGCACGCGCTGGAAGCGAGCGAGAACGACATCGTCATCGAGAACGGCGAGTTCAAGGTGACCGGCACCGACAAATCCATCGCGCTGCCGATGGTCGCGCTCGCAGCCTACACCGCGCACAATCTGCCCGACGGTATGGAGCCGGGCCTAAAGGAAACCGCCTTCTATGACCCGACCAACTTCACCTTCCCGGCCGGCGCCTATATCTGCGAGGTCGAAGTCGATGCCGCAACCGGCAAGACCTCGTTCGTGAACTTCGTCGCCGCCGACGACTTCGGCCGTCTGATCAATCCGATGGTCGTGGAAGGCCAGGTGCATGGCGGCCTTGCGCAAGGCATCGGCCAGGCGCTGCTGGAGCACGCCGTCTACAATGAGAACGGCCAGCCGGTGACGGCATCGTTCATGGACTACACCATGCCGCGCGCCGACGACCTGCCCTCGTTCCAGGTGCAGCACACCACGACGCTGTGTCCGAGCAACCCGCTCGGCGTCAAGGGCTGTGGCGAGGCCGGCGCGATCGGCGCCTCGGCCGCTGTCATCAACGCCATCACCGATGCGATCGGCAACAACAAGCTGGAAATGCCAGCGACGCCCGATCGTGTCTGGCACGCGATCCACGGTTAACTAGGGAGGACGCACCATGTACGAGACCACCTATCACCGCGCCTCCTCGGTCGACGAGGCCGCCGCGCTCTTCGCAAAGGGCAAGGAAGCGAAATATCTCGCCGGCGGCCAGACGCTGCTTCCCGTCATGAAGCAACGGCTGGCTTCGCCATCCGACGTGATCGACCTTGCGAAGATAAAGGACATGGTCGGCTGCTCGGGGACAACCTCCGGCATCCAGATCAAGGCGGCGACCACGCATTATGACGTGTCCCAGGATGCCACCGTGCGCAAGGCGATCCCGGCGCTCTGCGCCCTCGCCTCGCAGATCGGCGATCCGGCGGTGCGCCATCGCGGCACCATCGGCGGCTCGCTCGCCAACAACGATCCTGCCGCGGACTACCCCGCTGCGGTGCTGGCGCTGAACGCGACCATCAAGACCAACAAGCGCACGATTGCGGCTGATGATTTCTTCCAGGGCCTGTTCTCGACGGCGCTGGAGGACGGCGAGATCATCACCGCGGTCGACTTCCCGGTGGTCGACAAGGCGGGCTACGCCAAGTTTCCGCATCCGGCGTCACGCTTTGCGCTGACCGGCGTGTTCGTGGCGAGAATGCCTGACGGCGACGTCCGCGTCGCCGCCACCGGCGCATCGCAGAACGGTGTCATGCGCGTTGGCCCGATCGAGGCGGCACTAAAGGCGAACTGGTCCGCTAGTGCGATCGACAGCGTCACGATTTCGGCCGACGGTCTGTTGAACGACATCCATGGCACCGCCGACTACCGCGCCAATTTGATCAAGGTGATGGCGCAGCGCGCGGTGCAGGCGGCCGGCTGACCTATCCCTCGTTGAGCCATGCAGGCGGCGCGCAGCGATGCGCGCCGTACTGCTTTTGCGCCAAGATTTGCTTGCAACGGCCTCGCTTCGGCGGGACAATTTAGCTAATCAACTAATTAAGGCGCTCCTTGCGAGTTAAGGCGCTCCTTGCGAGGCTTTTCCCGGGAGAGAAAACAAGTGCTCGACAAACCAGCCACCCAATCCGCCATCAGCACCTCCGGCCCGCTCGCCGGCTTCCGCATCGTCGAATTCGCCGGCATTGGCCCGGGCCCGTTTGCCTGCATGATGTTGGCCGACATGGGCGCGGAGGTCGTGACGCTCGATCGCGTCGGCGCGAAGAAGAATCTGAAATCGGTGGCGGGGCGTGGCCGGAAAGTCGTCGAGCTTGATCTCAAAGACAAGGCTGCGGTTGCGCAGGTGCTCGACCTCCTCGCAGGCGCCGACGCGCTGATCGAGGGCTTTCGCCCCGGCGTGATGGAGCGGCTCGGACTCGGCCCTGACGTCGTACTCGCGCGCAACCCCAAGCTGGTTTACGGCCGCATGACCGGCTGGGGCCAGGAAGGCCCGCTCGCCAATGCCGCCGGCCACGACATCAATTACATCTCCATTACCGGCGCGCTCGCAGCAATCGGCACAAAGGAAAAGCCGGTGCCGCCGCTCAACCTCGTCGGCGATTTCGGCGGCGGCGCGCTCTATCTCGTGGTCGGCGTGCTCGCAGCCCTGCTGGAGGCGTCGAAATCCGGCAAGGGCCAGGTGGTGGACGCTGCGATGTGCGACGGCGCGGCCTCATTGATGTCAATGTTCTTCGATATGACCGCGATCGGGCGCTGGGTCGAAGGCCGCGAGCAGAATTTCCTCGACGGCGGCGCGCATTTCTATGGTGTCTACGAGTGCTCCTGCGGCAACTTCATTTCGATCGGCTCGATCGAGCCGCAGTTCTACGCATTGCTGCGCCAGCATGCCGGCCTCACCGACGCCGATTTCGACGCGCAGATGGACCGCAAGGCCTGGCCGGCGCTGAAGGAGAAGCTCACCAAGGTGTTCAAGAGCAAGTCGCGCGAGGAGTGGTGCAAGATCATGGAAGGCACCGACATCTGCTTTGCGCCGATCCTGACCATGGCGGAAGCGCCGAAGCATCCGCACATGGCCGCGCGAAACGTGTTCGTCGAGCGTCACGGCGTCACCCAGCCCGCCCCGGCACCGCGGTTTTCACGCACGCCGTCGGCGATCAGGGATGCGGAGAAGGCGGAGCTGACGGAATTGACTAACGCGTGGGCTAAGCGCTGAATCGTAGGGTGGGTTAGCCGAAGGCGCAACCCACCAAAGTCTCGACACGCGGTTGGTTCGGCCGGTGAGTTACGGCTTCGCCTAATCCACCCTACGGCTTTACGCCGCGTCGTCCACCTTCAACACGCCGCGCCGAATCTGGTCCTCCTCGATCGATTCGAAGAGCGCCTTGAAATTGCCTTCGCCGAATCCGTCGTCGCCCTTGCGCTGGATGAATTCGAAGAAGATCGGCCCGATGGCATTCGCCGAGAAAATCTGCAAGAGCACTTTTGTCTGGCCGCCGTCGACCACGCCCTCGCCGTCGATCAGGATACCGTTCTTCTGCAGCCGCGCGACGTCCTCGCCATGCTGCGGCAAACGCGTATCGATCTTCTCGAAATAGGTATCGGGCGGTGACGGCATGAACGGCAGGCCGGCGGCGCGCAACGTCTCAACGGTGCGATAGATGTCGCGGGCGCCGCAGGCGATGTGCTGGATGCCCTCGCCGCGATAGGTGTTGAGATATTCCTCGATCTGGCCGGAATCGCCGGCGTCCTCGTTGATCGGAATCCGGATCTTGCCGTCGGGGCTGGTCAGCGCGCGTGAGAATAGACCGGAGGCGCGGCCCTCGATGTCGAAGAAGCGGATCTGGCAGAAGTTGAAGAGTTTTGCGTAGAAGCCGGTCCAGACGTCCATGCGGCCACGATGGACGTTATGGGTGAGATGGTCGATGTAATAGAGGCCTGCGCCGGCGGGACGCGGATCGCGCGCACCCAGCCATTCGAACTCGAGATCATAGGCCGAGCCTTTTGCGCCGTAGCGATCGACGAAATAAAGCAGGCTGCCGCCGATGCCCTTGATCGCGGGAACGTCGAGCGTCTTCTGCTCCGAAGGAATATCGGCCGGCTCCGCGCCGAGCGACAGCGCGCGCTCATAGGCCTTTTTCGCATCGACCACGCGGAACGCCATCGACGGCGCGCAGGGCCCGTGCGCGGCGACGAAGCCGTGGCCGTGGGTGCCGGGCTCCTCGTTGACGAGATAGTTGATGTCGCCCTGGCGATAGACCGTGATCTTCTTGGTCTTGTGGCGGGCGACGGGCGCATAGCCCATCAGCCGGAACAGCGCGTGCAGCTCTTCCGGCTTCGGATGCGCATACTCGACGAATTCGAACCCGTCGGTGCCCATCGGATTGTCTGATGTGATGGTGGCGGCCGGCGCGTCGTGCGGAAACGGACCCATGGCAAACTCCCGAGAATTGATCTGGGTCAAATATCGGTCGAAAGGGGTGCAAAGTGCATGCAAATGGGACCGCGCTCGGTTATCCTGCCGCACAGTTCGTGCATGAAATCGGCAGTTAGCGCATGATCTCCGTTGATGGCTTCGATCTCAAAATGCTGGCCGCGCTGCAGGACGATGGCCGGCTGACCAACCAGCAGCTCGCCGACCTCGTCGGGCTGTCCGCCTCGCAATGCTCGCGGCGGCGGATGCGGCTGGAGGAGGAAAAGGTGATCGCGGGCTATCACGCCGACCTCGCCGGCGAGGCGCTCGGCTTCAACCTGATCGCCTTTGTCCAAATTACGCTGGCGACGCACTCGCCCGACAACGCCAAGAAATTCCGCGCGCTGGTTGGCCGCGTCGACGACATCCAGGAGGCCTATTCGCTCACCGGTGATGCCGATTACGTGCTGAAGGTGGTGCTGCGCGACCTCAAGGACCTCTCCGATCTCGTCAACAACGTGCTGATGCCGCACCAGAGCGTGGCGCATGTCCGCTCCTCGATCGTGCTCGACCGGCTGAAGGAAAGTTCAAAGCTGCCGCTGAAGACCTAGATGGCGCAATTCGAGGGAAATTCGTCATTCGCGTTTTCCGGCCGATTTGCGATGATCTCTTTCGGAATCACCTCACGAGATAGCTATGGCGCTGCAACTCCGCCCCAATTGCGAATATTGCGACAAGGACCTGCCGCCGAACGCGACGGACGCGCGGATCTGCTCCTATGAATGCACGTTCTGCGCCGATTGCGCTGAAAACAAGCTGCACAATGTCTGCCCGAACTGCGGCGGCGGATTTGAGCGGCGGCCGATCCGCCCCGCGACGGAGCGACGGCCTGGCGTGTGCGTCGCGAAGCAGTTGCCGTCGGACAAGCGGGTGCATTTGAAGTACAGCCTGCAGGATATTGCCGCGCACTGCGCGCGCTTAAGGGATATTCCGCCGCAGGAGCGGTGATCTACCGCGTCATTGCGAGCGCAGCGAAGCAATCCATGTTTCCGCTTGTGGCGCTATGGATTGCTTCGTCGCTTTCGCTCCTCGCAATGACGCTGAGAGGGCGTCAATCCGCCGCCAGAATCGTCCCCTCGACCTCGCCAAAGCCGACGCGGTAGCCGTCGCCCTGGCACCAGCCGCGCATGATGAGCGAATCGCCGTCCTCCAGGAACGAGCGCTTGACGCCCTCGGCGAGTTCGACCGGCTCGGTGCCGTTCCAGCTGATCTCTAACAGGCTGCCGCGCTGGTCCTTCTCGGGGCCGGAGATGGTGCCGGACCCGAGGAGATCGCCGACATTCATGGCGCAGCCGCAGGCCGCATGGTGCACGAGCTGCTGCACCGACGACCAGTACATGTACTTGAAATTGGTGCGGCTGATGTTTTTCGGCGCATTCATCGGCGCGGCGCGCAAGGCAACCTCGAGCGCCATGTCGTAATTGTTCGGCTGCGTCTGCTGCAGATAGGGCAGCGGCTTTGGATCCTGCGCGGGGCCGTGCACGCGGAAGGGCTCCAGCGCCTCGCGCGTCACCACCCACGGGCTGATCGAGGTCGCGAACACCTTGGCCTGGAACGGGCCGAGCGGCACATATTCCCACTGCTGAATGTCGCGCGCGCTCCAGTCGTTCAGGATCACAAAGCCGAAGATCATCTCTTCGGCCTGCTTCTCGGTGAGCATCTCGCCCATCACGGACGGCTGGCCGACCACGACGCCCATTTCGAGCTCGAAGTCGAGCCGCTTGCACGGCCCGAAGCTCGGCACGTCAGCCGTCGGCGGCTTCAACTGCCCGCGCGGCCGGCGCACCGGCGTGCCGCTGACGACGACGGTCGAGGCGCGGCCGTTATAGCCGATCGGCATGTGCAGCCAGTTCGGCTGCAGCGCATTGTCCTTGCCGCGGAACATGACGCCGACATTGGTGGCGTGCTCCTTCGAGGAATAGAAATCAGTGTAGCCGGAGACGGCGAACGGCAGGTGCAGCTTCACATCGGCCATCGGCACCAGCGCGCGCTTGCGCAGGCTCTCATTATCGCGCAGCTCAGGGTGATCCTGCCACAACAGCTCGCTGATCCGCGCCCGCGTGCTCGACCAGACCTTTGGCCCCAGCGCCATGAACGGGTTGAGCTGCGGCGCGGCAAACACCGCGGGCTCGACGAGGTCGAAGCGGCAGTCCTGCGCGAGCTGCCAGAGATCGAGCACGTAGTCGCCGATCGCGACGCCAATGCGCGGGGCCAGACCGTCCTTGGCAGAGAACACGCCGTAAGGGAGGTTCTGAATCGGAAAATGGGAATCGGGCGCGACGTCGATGAAGGAGCGGAGCTTGGGGTCGTTGGGGTGGGGCACTTGATTCTCCAATCGGGAAGCAGTCATGCCCGGGCTTGACCCGGGCATCCATCTATTCACAAGAGTGATGGATCGCCGGGTCAAGCCCGGCGATGACGAGTTGCGCGCTACGGCTTGTTCGGATCGAACCGCTTTTCCAGGCCCTTCCAGCAATCGGCGTAGTCATGCTGCAAGGCCGAGGTCGTCGCGGCATGCTTGGTAACCCGTTGCGGAAAACGCGTTTCGAACATGAAGGCCATGGTGCCGGTCAGCTTCACCGGCTTCAATTCGCCGTTGCTGGCGTGATCGAATGCCTCGCGGTCAGGACCGTGTGGCAGCATGCAGTTGTGCAGGCTGATGCCGCCGGGAACGAAGCCCTGCGGTTTGGCATCGTAGACGCCGTAGATCAGTCCCATGAACTCACTCATGATGTTCATGTGATACCAGGGCGGACGGAACGTATTCTCCGCCACCGCCCAGCGCTCCGGGAAGATGACGAAGTCGATATTCGCGGTGCCGGCGGTCTCCGACGGCGAGGTCAGCACCGTGAAGATCGAGGGATCGGGATGGTCGAAGCTGATGGCGCCGACGGGTGAGAAGGTACGCAAATCGTATTTGTACGGCGCGTAATTGCCGTGCCAGGCCACCACATCGATCGGCGAATGCGGCAGCGTGGTCTTGAACAGCGAGCCGCCCCATTTGACGTAGAGCTCGGTCGGCGTGTCCTTGTCCTCATAGCTTGCGACAGGCGTCAGGAAGTCGCGCGAATTGGCGAGGCAGTTGGCGCCGATCGGCCCGCGCTCCGGCAGCGTGAAGGCGCCGCCGTAATTTTCGCAGAGATAGCCTCGCGCCGGCCCCGAGGGAATTTCGACGCGGAATTTCACGCCACGCGGAATCACCGCGATCTCACCCGGCTCGATGTCGATACGGCCGAACTCGGTGACGAGGCGCAGATTGCACTGCTGCGCCACGAACATCATCTCGCCGTCGGCATTATAGAAATGCTGATCGACCATCGATTTAGTGATGAGATAGACATGTGCAGCCATGCCGGCCTGGGTGTTGGCATCGCCCGCTGTCGTCATGGTTTGCACGCCCTGCAGGAAGGTCATGTCCTCCTTCGGGATCGGCGCGGGGTCCCAGCGGAGCTGCGCGATCGGCAGTTCATATTCATGGCACGGCGCGGTGCGCCACAGCCCGGCATCGACCTTTTCGAAACGGCCGGAATGTTTCACTGACGGGCGGATGCGATAAAGCCAGGAGCGCTCGTTGCTGCCGCGCGGCGCGGTGAAGGGCGAGCCGGACAATTGCTCGGCATAAAGGCCATAGGCGCAGCGCTGCGGCGAGTTACGCCCCATCGGCAGCGCGCCCGGCAGCGCCTCGGTTTCAAAGCTGTTGCCGAAGCCGGACATGTAGCCCGGCGTCACCTGCGCGGTGCTGCGAACGATCTGGTCGGGCGAGGTATTGATATTCATGGTCATCCTCCTCCTTGCAGGGCCGCCCACATTTCGCGGTCGCGCTTGTCGGTCCAGATCACGGGATCGTCGATCCCAGATGCTTCGTCGAAGGCGCGCGAGACGTTGAACGGCAGGCAGTGTTCGTAAATGGCGAAGCTGGAAAATTTGGGGTCCATCACCTCGCGCGTCGCGGCAAAGGTCTCTTTCAGCGAACGGCCCTTGGCGACCGAACTTTCCGCCGCACCATAGAGCGTGGTGACGAAATCGCGCGTCATCGCGATCGCCTCGCGCCCGGTCGAAAGCCCCTTTAGCGCGTCGCCACGGCCCGGCGCGATCGCCTTCGGATTGAATGCGCGGATTTCATTCAGCGTGGCCGGCCATTCGCGCAAATGTGCGTCACCGCAATAGCAGGCCGAGTGATATTCGATGAGATCGCCGGAGAACATTACTTCGGCATCGGGCACCCAAGCCACGATGTCGCCGGAGGTGTGCCCGGCACCGAGCTGCATCAGCCGTACCTCGCGCTTGCCCAAGTAGATCGACATCTCGCCTTCGAAGGTCAGCGTCGGCCAGGTCAGGCCGGGAATGCTGTCGGCATCCTGAAACAGGCGGGGAAAGCGGCCGTACTCCGAGTCCCAATCCTGCTGGCCGCGCTCCTCGATCAGCCGGTAGGTTTCGGCCGATGCCACAATACCCTGCGCCTTGTAGGCGGACGCGCCGAGCACGCGCACGGCGTGATAATGCGACAACACGACATATTTGATCGGCTTGTCAGTGACGGTGCGGACGCGCTCGATCACCTTGTTGGCCATCGCCGGCGTCGCTTGCGCGTCGAACACCAGGCAGCCGTCGTCACCGACGATGATCGCGGAGTTCGGGTCGCCCTCGGCGGTGAATGCGTAGAGGTCGGAGCCGATCTCGGAGAAGGTGATCTTTTTCTCGGTCAGATCCGTGGTGGACGCAAAACCCTTTGCAGTGCTTTCGGTCATCAATTCAATCCTACAATTCGTTTACTGCTGTTGCTGTTGTTGTTGCTGGCTCGCGTCCAGCATGCGGCGCTTGGCGAGTGCGATCGCCTCGTTCAGCACGGCGATGTCGCCGATATGGTTGGCAAGCACGAGGACCAGCGCCGCGTCGAGATCGGCGCTCTGCTCGTCGCTCAATCCGCGATGCGCCTCGACGATGGCGCGGAACGCATCATCAGGCTTGGCAAAATTCGAAGCGGTCGATAGCGCCATGACAACCTCAGTTGATACCGCAAGCACGCGCCAGCGCGGCGTCGAGCGCCGCCCGCGTCGGATGGCGGAAGCGCGCTGCGACATAACCATCGGGACGCAGCAGATAGGCAGTGCCGGGTTCGGCATCGTAGCGTTTGGCGGCAAGGCCTGCACAATCGACGAGGCCGCCCTCGCCGCCGATCCGGATCGTGCCCAATCCTTCCGGCCATTCCGGCGCGGCGCCATTGCTAAACGCCAGCAGCGTGAACCCCGTTCCGGCGCCGATGAAGGCGTCGGTGAGATACATCGGCTCGCCATTCCGCCCCGCCACGGGTGCGTCCGGCATCGAGGCACCGGGACGCGGGCCGCCGCGCCAGGAATCGCTATCGACGGTCGAGAGCGGCGTCTCGTAGGTCGACGGCGTCGAGAGACGCCCGCCATTGACCATGCGCTTGCCGAACTCGGTTTCCTTGGCCAGCGACAGCACCGCCTTGCGGAGCCGCGCCTCCTGCTGCGAGTTCGGCGCCATGAAGTCGGTCGAGCGGGTGGATTCGCGGATGTTCTCGTCGGCCGCGGCGCTACGCTCGATGTGGTAGCTCTCGAGCAGCGCCTCGGGCGAGGTGCCCCGCAGCACGCGATCGAGCTTCCACGCCAGGTTCTCGGCATCCTCCAGCCCGGAATTGGCGCCGCGTGCGCCGAACGGCGAGACCTGGTGCGCGGCATCGCCGGCGAAAATCACCCGGCCATGGACGAACTTGTTCATCCGCCGGCACTGGAATTTGTAGAGCGAGATCCATTCGAATTCGAACTTGTCATGCCCGAGCATGCGCGCGATGCGCGGCCGCACATTCTCCGGCAGCTTTTCGATCGCGGGATCGGCAAAGCGGTTGAGCTGCAGATCGATCCGCCAGATGTCGTCCGGCTGCTTGTGGAGAAGCGCGGAACGTCCGGCGTGGAATGGCGGATCGAACCAGAACCAACGCTCGGTCGGGAATGCCGCTGTCATCTTGACGTCGGCGATCAAAAACTGGTCCTCAAACACCTGGCCCGCGAACTCCGCGCCCACCATTCCCCGCAGCGAGGATCGCGCACCATCGCAGGCGACGACATACTGCGCGGCGAGCCGGTAGGGACCATCGGGCGTCTGGACCGTCAGCACCACATGGTCGTTGTGCGGCTCGAGCCCCGTCACCTTGTTGCGCCAGCGCAGGTCGATCGCGGGCAATTCCTCGACGCGGTCGACCAGATAGGCTTCCGCATAGAATTGCTGCAGGTTGATGAAGGCCGGCCGCTTGTGGCCCTCCTCGGGCAACAGGTTGAACTGATAGAGCAGAGAGTTGCCGTGAAAGATCTTGCCGACGCTCCACACCACGCCCTTGTCGACCATGCGCTGGCCGATGCCGAGCCGGTCCCAGAATTCCAGCGAGCGCTTCGAGAAGCAGATCGCGCGCGAGCCCTCGCCGATCCGGTCCGCATCGTCAAGCAACACCACCGACTGCCCGCGCTGCGCCAGGTCGATAGCCAGCGAAAGCCCGATCGGACCGGCGCCGACCACGACGACCGCATGCTCGGCAATGTCAGCACCCGCCCGATCCTGATCGGGGTGGCGACGATAGCCGAATTGGGTTTTAGTCAGCGCCATGTGGGCTCAACCCTGTGACTAGAGATCTTGTTTTGACGCGTTTTCTTCACGCGAACCGGTACCCACTTCGCTCGAAAACGCTCTAGCTAGTGGCCCGCAACCCTGCTAAATTAGTCTCACCTGCAACTATCTTAAACCCCCGGCCGGGTCCGGCGTCAACTCAATTCGAGGCGATTCTTGCCAAAAGCGATGTCAGGCGAAATGGCTGCCGATCTGCGGGAAGAGAGCGCACCTAAGAAAGCTGCGCGGCTCGACCTCTTCAAGTTCGTGCCGTTCCGGCTCAACCGACTGGCGGCGGAGGTCAGTTCCGCGCTCTCGGCTGAGTATGCGACCCGTTACGGGCTCGACATTCCGGAATGGCGTGTGCTGGCCACGCTCGGCTTCCGCCACGAGCCGTGTAGCGCCCAGTATGTCGCCGATTGCACGCGCACCCATAAATCCACCATCAGCCGCGCGGTCACCTCGCTGATGAAGCGACAGATCATCGAGCGCGTCGAGAACGAGGACGACCGCCGCGAATTCCGCCTGCAGTTCACTCTCAAGGGGGCGGCGCTGTATGAGGAACTGATCCCACGTTTGCTGCGCCGGGAGCAGGAGATTCTGTCATGCCTGTCCATGCAGGAGCGCAAGGACTTCGCGCGGCTGCTCGGCAAGATCGAGGCGAGCCTCGATCTTGTGCAGACGAGTGAAGAAGCGGACGCGAAGGAAGCGTATTAGGGCGTCGCCATTTACACCGATGGCGCCGACCTGATTTCAGCGACTTCGAAATGCATGCCGTCCGGGCGGGACTTGAAGTGACCGCCCCAGAAGAATCCCCACTTGTTGGCCAGCGTCACCATCTCTCGTACCGAACCTTTTTCCCCGACCAGGGCAGGTTCGGCCTTCAGTGGATTGAATGCCGCGTTGATGTCGAAGGCGGTGCCGAACGCGTGATTGCTCAGCGAGGTCCTGCTGCCGCGCATGAAGCGCGGAACGAATGCGCCGTCATAGGTGAGGATGCGATCCAGCAAGCCAGCCTTTTCCCAGCTCAACCAAAGCCCGACAAGCTGATCCTTTGCCTTCTTGTGAAAGCGCATCTTGAGCGGCCCTGGATGGCCCGGAAATCCCTGAATCGGGATTTCAACCGTGACAATGTTTTCGTCCTCCCAGCCGTCGGTAATTTCGATGTTTTCCGGATTATCCACCCGCGGAACGCTCCGGAATGAAAATGTGCCGAACAGCTGCTGCCTGTCCTCCGTGCTCACAAGTGGCCGAAAGCTGGGCGGCGGGGGAAAATCAGGCCCCGACTTGTCGCCAGTGCCCGAAACACCAAACGCGCTGGCAAAACTCGGGACGTCGTTCGTCTTCGCCCAACCCTCCGCCGCCGACACGCGCATACAGTCCGCGAACCACGCCACGAACCGGTCGACATGGGCGCCGGTCCCGGGCGGGAAGCAGTGCAGCTTCCACCGGTTGGCCGGTCGGTCGTCACGGCGGATCGAGCCGGCGTTGTAGGCCGCGGCGACGAGCGGCGCGTCGAAATGGGTCGAGGGCCGTTGGCTGGCGATGTACGCAGTGCCGGCGTCGATCGACGTTGCCGGGTCCAACAAATCGTTGGCGCGCAGCGATTTCCGGCCGGTCGCCGCCCGTGCCGTCTTGACCAGCGTTTGCATCAAACCGACGCTTTCGTCGTTAATCTGGGGTTCAGGGCGGCGGTCGTTCGGGTTGCCGCCGCTTTCCGTTGCGATGGTCGCGACGATCAGTTCGATCGGTACACCATAGCGCCGCGCTGAGGTGAGACAGGGCTCACGGAAGTTATTGAAGATCTTTCGGACGGTCGAAGGCTCACCTGGTGTCCCCATCGGAGCCGCGCCATCGATCGAGATGCCCCGCGATGTCAGGGACCACTGCACGCCATTGTCGAAATGACGATGCGGCTTGATCAGTTGCGGCATGATCTCGGCCAGTAATCCAGCCGGCGCCGGCTTCACCGGATCGGCGACGTCTCCCTCATCGGGCGCTGGACCTCCCCCGTCGGACCGCGGACCTCCACCGCCGGTGGGCTCGGACCCGCCGGTTGGCGGCGGTGACCGCCGCTCGGTGATCACCGTTTTCATGAGCTCTTTCTGGTCTTCCGAGCGCTCGGTCGAAAGGGATGCCACCAGGCGATCTTTGTTCTGCGAGCTCTGCGAGGAGCCGAGCCAGAAGCTCATGACGGTGGCGAAGGCCGCAGCCAAAGCGCCGACGCTGATATTGATGATCTGCATCACATAATCGGACGGCGGCGGCGCGAGTAAACGGAGCTCCTGCAGCGATACCTTGCTTACGTCGATGCCCGGCGGAATGCTCCATACCGTCTGCTCGATGCTGCTCTTGAAGAAGATGAACATTAACAAGATAAAAAAGAAACCGACCGTCACGATTATCGATAGGGCCGGAGCGACCCAGGCCACCATGGAGCCGGACGAAACCAGGCCTTTCTGAAAATCGCGAGCGCCGGCGGTGTCTTTGAGATCCTCGAGATAACGATTCTGCTCATTCTCTAATCGAAGCTTGAGCTCTGCGAAGGCCGCTTCCCGCTTTTGCTGCTCGGCGGCATTCTGGGCTTCGCGCTCCTTCAGCTCGGCGGCGCGCTGGGCGTCGCGCTCCTTTTGCTCGGCCGCGACGCGCAGCCTGGTTTCCTCGAGCGCAATGTTGGCGAGGTCGGTGCGGAGCTTTGCCGCTACAACCGGATCCTCGGCGATCTTCCGGGCCGCCTCCTGGTCGTCTTCCGTTCCCGTCACCTGTTTGACGACCTTTTCGACGGTCTCAATGACTTTCTTTCCACCCTCACTCTGGCTTCCTGCGATCGCCTGCAGGATTTGAGGAAACAAATTTGCAGCAATGGCAATGAACGGTCCCATCGATGCCTCCCTGGCTTCAAACGTCTCGTGATGAAATTGAACGCCGGCAACCGTTGGAGCATCCTCTCGCGTACTAGTTGTTTCGTGTGTGGGCCACTTCACACATGGCGATTTTTTCGCAAGCCAGGTCGAGCCGATGCCCGCCTTTGCGATCCCAACCGTAGAAAAACTGATCTTGAGTGCACACGTCGACGCCGCGTCCCGCCGGATCTATCGCGGGAAGCTACCGCATCGTCAGCCCGCAGCAGCAGCGGCCGGCTTCCGGCGCAAAGCTTTCCAAAGCGAGCCACCTTCGAAATAGCGTCGCTGCGCGCGGCCTATACGCTTCGCGATGACAGGGAAAATTTGCGTCGGCCTGGTACAGACCAGCGAAGAGGCCGACGACGGAAGCTTACTGGCCGGCTTACTTCACCGCCGTCACCACGATCTCCACAATGTGCGGCGGTTCGAGATCGACGCCGATACAGGCGCGCATCGGCGGGTTTTTGCGATCAACCCATTCGTCCCAGGCCCGATTCATCTCGGCCTTCTGCTTGATGTCTGTGATATAGACGATGGCCGAGAGGATTTTGCTCTTGTCGGTGCCGCACAGCGCGAGGCTTTCGTCGATACGGGCGAGTGCCTTTACGCTCTGCTCATACATTGACGGACTGACCGGATCGGGAGCAACCGCCACCGTGAAAACAAGATCGTCGTGCGCGACCGCACGGCTGCGGGTCGGCGTGAGCCCGGGAAAGCGGGTGATCATGGGAATCTCCGGTTAGCGGCCAATATGCTTTGCGATCACAGGGAAATAATTGTCTCCCGATCCGGCATCGATCGCCTCCTGCAGGATGGTGCCGACCAGCTCCGCGCCGCGGATTTTCAATCCGGCATCGGCCGCGAGCTCCAGTGCGTAAGACAGATCCTTCAGCGCATATTCGGTCGAGAATGCGCGCTCCGGAAAAACCCCCGGTACGATCGCCTTCATGCCGTGATTGCGCAGAGCAAAACTGTCAGCCGAGCCCTTGGAAAGCGTGTCGAGCAGCAGCTTGGGATCGACGCCATTGTGCTTGGCGACTGCAACCGCTTCGGCGAGCGCGTTGACGGTTTCGAACAGCACCATGTTGTTGAGAATTTTTGTGACCTGTCCCGCGCCGACATCGCCGCAATGCGTGACGTCGGTCGCAAAGCAGCGGATCAACGGCTCGATGTCGGCGTAAAGCGCTGATGTCGCGCCGACCATGACGCTGAGCGTGCCGTCCTGCGCCGCCTGTCGCGTGCGCGCGATCGGCGCATCGGCCCAGGCTGCGCCCTTGGCCTGCAACCGCCGGGCAAAGTCGCGGGTCTGGCTCACCGAGGACGTCCCGAGATCGACGACCACCTGGCCGGTCCTGATATTTTCCAGAATGCCGTCGCCCTCGAACACCGCGCGCACATGCCTGGCGCTGGGCAGGCACAGGAAGACGAGTTCGCTCTGCTTGATGACATCGGCAACGGAGGCCGCGGCGTCGGCTCCGTCGGCGCGCAGCCGCGCCAACGGCTCCGGCGACAGATCAAAGGCGAGGACCCGCTTGCCGCTCTTCTTCACGAGATTGCGGCAGATCGGCTCGCCCATCACGCCAAGGCCGATGAAGCCGATGGTCTTGTATTCCGGCATATCTAGCTGAGCCTATTTCGCGAAGGAGCGCGACGGCGCCAAATGCAGCGCGAACGCATCGACCTTGTCGCTGGCGCGCGGATAGATCTCGCTCACGATCGGATCGTGGCCGGGGATGAAACGGTCGGGATGGCCGGCCAGCCGCTCGACGGTTTCCCAGCCCTGCGCCATGTCGCCGACATTGTAGACGATCGGAAACGGGCTGCGCTTGTGCAAATTGGCGTAGTAATGCGCCGCGTCCGACGCCAGCACCACCGGCCCACGCGCCGTTTCCACCCGCACCACCTGCAGCCCATCGGAATGGCCGCCGACGCGATGCACGGTGACGCCGGGCGCGATCTCGCCGTCGCCGGAATGGAAGGTGACGCGGTCGCCGTAGACATGACGCACCATCGTGGTGACGTGCTCGACCGAGAATGGGTGCCGCAACAGGCCGTTGCACATGCAGCGCCCGGTCGCGTAGCTCATCTCGCGCTCCTGCAGATGAAACCGCGCATTGGGGAAGCGATCCAGATTGCCGGCGTGGTCATAGTGCAGATGGGTGACGATCACGTCGCCGATGGTCTCGGCAGCCACGCCGAAATCTTTCAGCGCGTCGACCGGATTGAGCGTGAGCTTGCGCGAGCGCGCTTTCGCCTCGTCGGCATTGAAGCCGGTGTCGACCAGGATGTCGCGGCCGCCAGCCCGGACCAGCCAAACGAAATAATCGAGGTCCTGGGCGGTGGTTTCGTGCGGATCGGGAACCAGAAAGTTCAGATGAGGGGTACGGGGCGACATGGTCGCGTAGCGCAGCGCATAGATTTCGTAGACGTTTCCCATCGGTGTCACTTTTTTCTTGGTTGGACGCAGGCCGACACCGGCAACAAGCCATTGTCATCCGCAAAGGTCAAACCCCGCCAGCGAATGGCAGCCGCGTGACACAACAGCAGGAATGCACCTTCTGTGAGAAAAATCACATCTAACTCGCCATGGTAGTTAGTAGTGATTTGCGGGTTGGCAGCATCGAGCCGACGGCGCCTGCCCGCCATGTCGAGACAAGAACGGCCGTTTGCGCCAAAAGGAGCTTTCGGTCCGATTGGGAACCGGTTTGTACGAACGGGACCGACGTTGCAGCGCTGCCACGGTGGGCGCTTTTATTCCCTCCTCCGCCGCGGCCCGTCGCGATGAATTGTCGCAATTAATGACGAGATCGCAATCAGTTGACGGGGGTGCAGAGCCGGTTTGATAATGCCGATACCGTAGAGTAAGGTCGCCCGCCGCGCGAGCTGGCATCGGCGCTATTATGGCTGGGTTGCCGTGATCTGGACTACCATTATTATGAAAATCCGCCCTGCATTGCTCCTCACATTGCTTTTTGCGCTCGCCTCGGTTGCGCCGTCTTTCGCCGCTGGTGAACGCTATGCGCTGGTGATCGGCAACGCGAAATATCCTGATGCCGACGCGCCCCTGAAGGAGCCGATCAACGACGCACGCGACATCGCCGACGAGCTCAAGCGCGACGGCTTCAATGTCGACATCGGCGAGAACCTGACCGGCGAGCAGATGCGCCGGGCCTTCGAGCGCCTCTATGGCAAGATCAAGCCCGGATCGGTCGCGCTGCTGTTCTTCTCGGGCTTTGGCGTGCAGTCGAGCCGCCAGAGCTACATGATCCCCGTCGATGCGCAGATCTGGACCGAGGCCGACGTCCGCCGCGACGGTTTCAGCCTCGAGACCGTACTGGGCGAGATCAACAGCCGCGGCGCCGGCGTCAAGATCGCGCTGATCGATGCTTCCAGGCGCAATCCGTTCGAGCGCCGGTTCCGTAGCTTTTCCGCGGGGCTTGCGCCGGTGATTGCGCCGAACGGCACGCTGGTGATGTATTCGGCCGCCCTCTCGTCAGTCATTTCGGACAATGGCAGCGACCGCAGCTTGTTCGTGCGTGAACTGCTGAAGGAAATCCGCACCCCCGACCTGACGGCAGAGGAAACGCTGAACCGGACCCGCGTCGGCGTCACCCGCGCCTCGCGCAGCGAGCAGGTGCCGTGGATTTCCTCGTCCCTGGCCGAGGATTTCTCCTTTATCCCGAGCGGCGCCGGGCCGCGACCGGCGAGCCCGCCGCCAGCTCCGGTAGCCGCGGTGCCCGCACCCGCGCCAGCCCCGGCTCCCCCGCCCGCACCTGCCCCTGCACCTGCCGCGCCCCAGGTGGCCGCGCCCGCGCCGCCGCCCCCGCCACCTCCTGCACCGCCGAAACCGGTTGAAGCCGCTATCCCGCCGCCTGCACCGCCAGCCAAGCCGGTCGAAACCCCGAGTCCGACGGCGGTCGCACTTGCCGACGATCCAACGATCAAGACCTTGACCGCCAAGATCAACGACAATCCGGACGATGTGGCCGCGCTGTACCGGCGCGGGCAGGTCTATGCCAGCAAGGGCGCCTACGAGCTCGCGATCAAGGACTTCAACAATTCGCTGCGGCTGAACCCGAAGGACGTGGAAGCCTATAACAACCGCTGCTGGGCGCGCACGGTGATCGGCGACCTGCAGGCGGCGCTGAAGGATTGCAACGAGGCGCTGCGGCTGCGGCCGAATTTCGTCGACGCGCTCGACAGCCGCGGACTCCTCAATCTGAAGAACGGCCAGAATAAGAATGCAATTGCTGATTTCGATGCGGCCCTAAAGATCAACCCGAGATTGACGTCGTCATTGTATGGCCGCGGCCTTGCCAAGAAGCGCAACGGCTCGATTGCGGAAGGCGACCTCGATATCAACAATGCGAAGGCGATGGATCCCAATATCGTGAAGGAATTCGCCGATTACGGGGTCCAGTAACTTTAGGTGCATTAACTTTTTTCGACAAAGGCTGGCGGGCGCCTCGAACCCTGTGGCGGGTATCCAGACTAAGGAACAGCAGCCGGTGTGACCGCTAAGGTCCGGCAGCTCATTTGGATGACATTGGAACTGCGTGGGAAGCCCGCAAGGAGGGGACAGGCAATGGCAAATTTCTCGGCAACGAAAACCCTTACCGCAATCGTTTCGGTTGCAGCACTCGGCGCGGCCGTTTCCTTCGCGGGGAGCGCAGTGGCCCAGAACGTCACCGAGGACCAGATCATCCGCGCGCTGGTGCCTGAGAAGAAGCCACTGACCCGCGGCCTTTCGGTCGGCCCGCAACAGACCGTCGACCCGACCCCAGCAGCCGCCGAGGGTAAACTCGTTCAGAAATACCGCGGTCGCTCCACGCGCTCGCTTTCGATGGCCGAGCGCGAGGAGATCGCCACCATCGTCAAGGACAAGCCGAAGATCGATCTGGAGATCAATTTCGATTACAACTCCGCCGACATCAGCGCAAAATCGCTGCCGTCGGTTCAGGCGCTCGGCCGTGCGCTCACCAACAATGACCTCAAGGGCTCGACCTTCGTGGTCGCGGGCCATACCGATGCGGCCGGCGGCGAAGCCTATAACCAGGATCTCTCCGAGCGCCGCGCCGACGCGATCAAGCGCTATCTCGTCGACAAATACGGCATCAACGGCACCGACCTCGTCACCGTCGGATATGGCAAGAGCAAGCTCAAGGATCCGAGCCAGCCGCTGGCGGAAGTGAACCGCCGTGTGCAGGTCGTCAACATGGAAAACAAGGCCACGGCGGCGAACGCGTCCAAGTAAGGGGGCGTGGCGCCGACCAATAGTTTGCGGCTACAATACGTCCCGCAGCGCCCGTGCGGGACGTATTCGTTTTGGGTACGATCGCAGGCCTTCGGCCAGCCAGATCCACCCGTTTGATTTTGACTTCCAGTCTGGATTGATCCGGCGATGAAATTCTCCGAATACCTCAAACCTGCGCTTGGAACGGCTTTCGTTGTCGTTCTGGCCGTAGGCTATTACTGGTTCGAGCACCGTCCTCGCGCCGAAGAAAAGGAAACGCCCGGCCAGGCGCTGGTGATCGTGACCAAATCCACCAATGCATGCTTCTCCGACATGGTGCGGGTCACCGGCTTCATCGTGCCGCGCCGCGAGGCCCAGATCGGCGTCGACCAGGAAGGCTCCAGGGTCACCGATCTCTTCGTCAAGGAAGGTGATACGGTCACCGAAAATCAGGAGCTGGCGCGCCTCACCCCGCCGCCGCAAATTCCGGGCGCGCCCGGCGGCAGGCCCAGCGGGCCGGTCTCGCTCCGTGCGCCGGCGGCCGGTCTTGTCACCGAAGTGAGGACCGCGGTCGGCGCGCCGGCCTCGCCGCAGGCAGGCCCGATGTTCCGTATTTCCGTCAACAATGAAATCGAGTTAGAGGCCGAAGTGCCGAGCGTTCATCTGCTGAAGCTCAATCCCGGCGCCACGGTGCGCATCAGCCGTGACGACGCACCCGATGTCGTCGGCAAGGTCCGGCAGATCTCGCCGCAGATCGATCGCAACACCCAGCTCGGCAAGGTCAGGATTTCACTGAACAACAATCCCTCGCTCAAGGTCGGCATGTTTGCCCGCGCCAACATCGACGCCAAGCGATCCTGTGGCGTCGCGGTTCCCCGCACCGCGATCGACCGCTTGACGCTGCAGGTGGTCAAAGGCAACACGATCGAGACACGCAAGGTGCGCGTCGGCCTTACCTCCGAAACCTCAACCGAAATTCTTGAAGGCCTCGACGTCGGCGAAATCGTCGTGGCTGATGCTGGTACCTCGCTGCACGACGGCGACCAGGTCAAGACCATGTTCGCCGACGAACTCGAACGCACGCGGGCACGCTAATGGCTTTGAATATCTCGGCTTGGTCGATCCGGAATCCGCTTCCGTCGGTCGTCTTTTCAATCATTCTCCTGGTACTGGGCTGGGTCAGCTTCACCAAGCTTGCGGTGACGCGGCTGCCGAGCGCCGACATCCCCGTGATTTCGGTCGCAGTCGCGCAATTCGGCGCAGCTCCCGCCGAATTGGAAGCGCAGGTTACCAAGACCATCGAGGACGGCGTCTCCGGCGTCGAGGGCGTGCGGCATATTTCGTCCTCGATCACCGACGGCCTGTCGGTGACGACGATCCAGTTCGCGCTTGAGACCAACACCGACCGCGCGCTCAACGACGTCAAGGACGCAGTCACGCGCGTCCGCGCCAACCTGCCGCAAAACGTAAACGAGCCGCTGATCCAGCGCGTCGACGTGATCGGTCTGCCGATCGTCACCTATGCGGCGATCTCACCCGGCAAGACGCCGGAGCAGCTTTCCTATTTCGTCGACGACGTCGTCAAACGCGCATTGCAGGGCGTGCGTGGCGTCGCCCAGGTCGAGCGCATCGGCGGTGTCGAGCGCGAGATTCTGGTCTCGCTCGATCCCGACCGGCTGCAGGCGGCGGGGCTGACGGCCGTCAATGTCAGCCAGATCCTGCGCGGGACCAATGTCGACCTCGCCGGCGGTCGCGCCGAAATCGGCAAGAATGACCAGGCGATCCGCACGCTGGCCGGCGCCAAGACGCTGAACGAGCTCGCCGGCACCATGATCCCGCTGTTCGGCGGCGGCGAAGTGCGGCTCGACGATCTCGGCACCGTCACCGACACCATTGCCGATCGCCGGACCTTTGCCCGCTTCAACGGCGAGCCGGTGGTAGCGCTCGGCATCAAGCGCTCCAAGGGCGCCAGCGACGTGGTGGTAGCGGCCGCCGTGCAGAAGCGCATCGACGCACTGAAGGTCGCCCATCCCGACGTCGACCTGAAGCTGATCGACACCTCTGTCGATTTCACCAAGGGCAATTACGATGCGGCGATCTCGACCCTGTTCGAGGGCGCGATCCTTGCTGTGATCGTCGTGCTGTTGTTCCTGCGCGATATCAGAGCCACCATCATCGCCGCGATCTCGCTGCCGCTGTCGATCTTCCCGGCGTTCTGGGCGATGGACCTGCTCGGCTTCTCGCTGAACCTGGTCTCCTTCCTCGCCATCACGCTGTCGACGGGTATTCTGGTCGACGACGCCATCGTCGAGATCGAAAACATCGTGCGCCACATGCGCATGGGCAAATCGCCCTATCGCGCGGCGCTCGAAGCCGCCGACGAAATCGGCCTTGCGGTGATCGCGATTTCACTGACCATCATCGCGATCTTTGCGCCCGCCAGCTTTATGTCCGGCATCGCCGGGCAGTTCTTCAAGCAGTTCGGCATCACCGTGTCGGTGCAGGTGTTCTTCTCGCTGCTCGCCGCGCGCTTCGTGACGCCGGTGCTGGCCGCCTATTTCCTGAAAGATCATCCGCACGACGAGCCGCCGCCCGGGCGCACCCTGCAGACCTACGCCAAACTGGTGACCTGGTCGGTGAAGCACTATTTCATCACCGTTCTGATAGGTCTCGGCGTGTTCGCCGCCTCGATCTGGAGCATCACGCTACTGCCGCAAGGCTTCCTGCCGGCGCAAGACACCGCGCGCTCGCTGCTTGCGATGGAATTGCCGCCGGGCTCGCAGCTCGCCTACACCGAGAAGGTGACGGAAGAAATCGTCGCCCGGCTGCGCAAGCGCCCGGAGGTGAAGAGCATCTTCGTCGACGGCGGCAGGGTGCCGCCGGGAACGCAGGAAGTGCGGCGCGCGGCGCTGATCATCAATTACACGCCGAAGGCTGATCGCAAGATCACCCAGCGGCAGCTCGAACTCGAGATCGGCCAGGAACTGGAGAACGTTCCCGATATCCGCTTCTGGTTCCTCGACGAAAACGGCCTGCGTGCGATTTCGCTTGTTGTGACCGGCGCCGACAGCAACATCGTCAACAACGTCGCGAGCGAGCTTGCGACGCAGATGAAGCGGATTCCGATCATCGCCAACGTGATTTCGGAAACCGCCCTCGACCGGCCCGAACTTCGCATCCGCCCGCGCGCCGAGTTGGCGGCACGGCTCGGCGTCTCAACCGAAAGCCTGTCGCAAACTATCCGCGTGGCCACCATCGGCGACGTCGGTCCGGCTTTGGCGAAATTCGACGCCGGCGACCGCCAGGTGCCGATCCGCGTCCAGCTCGAGGACAGCGCGCGCAGCGACCTGCAGATGCTGCAGCAATTGCGGGTGCCGCTCGGTCAGCGCGGTGAGCGCGGCGGCGTGCCGCTGTCGGTGGTCGCCGACATCCAGCTCGATCAAGGGCCGACCAGCATCAACCGTTACGACCGCGAGCGGCAGGCGACGGTCGCCGCCGACCTCGTTGGCACCGCAGCCCTCGGCGACGCTACCAAGTTGATCTACGACCTTCCGGTGATGAAGAGCCTGCCGAAGGGCGTCAAGGTAAGTCCGTCGGGCGATGCCGAAAGCCTCAACGAATTGTCGGAGGGCTTTGCCACCGCCATCACTGCCGGCCTGATGATGGTCTATGCGGTGCTGGTGCTGCTGTTCGGCACCTTCCTGCAGCCGATCACCATCCTGTTCTCGCTGCCGCTGTCGATCGGCGGCGCGATCGCAGCATTGCTGCTGACCGGCAAGCAGCTCACCACGCCGGTCTGGATCGGCATCTTAATGCTGATGGGCATCGTCACCAAGAACGCCATCATGCTGGTCGAATTCGCGACCACGGCGATCCGCGAGGGCAAGAAGCGCGAAGAGGCCATGATCGACGCCGGCATGAAGCGCGCGCGCCCGATCGTGATGACGACGATTGCGATGGCGGCGGGCATGATGCCGTCAGCGCTGGCGTTTGGCGCCGGCGGCGAATTCCGCTCACCGATGGCGCTTGCCGTGATCGGCGGCCTGATCTTCTCCACTATCCTGTCGCTGGTGTTCGTGCCGGCGATGTTCATGGTGATGGACGATTTCGGCGCGCTGTGCTGGCGCTTGGGTAGACGGCTGATCGTCTCCAGCGCGGAGACGGAATCCGGCGCAGGCCACGGGCCGGATCATCGCAGCGAGCCGCCGGCCAAGGGCCCACCCGGCGTACCGCCGGCAATGTCGCCCGCGGCGGAGTGAGGCGAAAATTTTCGGTCCGTCGAGTGACGTGACGTTCAAGACGTCAGGCAAAATTCTCCTGCCACGAATCCGACGTCACGAGGATCCGCCACAGAACCCGCCCGGCGTGTCATCATCGCCGGGCTCCGGCGTGCCACACACTGGCAAGATGCCACAAGGCACGCTATTTTAGGGGCATGGTCTTTACACGTATCACCATCGACCCTGCGGTCTGCACCGGCAAGCCTTGCATACGGGGGCTGAGATTTCCGGTGGCACGCCTGCTCGGGTTGTTGGCCGCCGGTGAAACGCGCGAGGCAATCCTCAAGGATTACCCCTACATCGAAACCGGCGATATCGATGAAGCCTTGCGATACGCGGCCTTCCTCGCTGAAGACGAGACGGTCGAGCTGCTCCGCCCCGTTCCCGCCAAGTGAGATTTTTGGTCAACATGCCTCTTTCGCCGGCCTTAGCGGCGTGGCTTGTCGATCAGGGACACGACGCGGTGCACGCGACCGATCTGGGTCTGCATCTTGCCCCTGATAGCGAGATAGTCGCCCGAGCGAAGCACGAGGCCCGGACGATAATCACAGCTGATCTTGATTATCCGCGCTTGCTTGCAGTTGCTCGCTCCCTCGAGCCGAGCTTGATCCTTTCCGCAACGGCGACTGGACCGAAATTGCGGTGCGAAACAGACTTGCAAGTATCTTGTCCAGCCTGACCGCAGAAGACATTGCGCAGAGCATCATTGTCGTGGACAGGGATCGTGTCAGGCGACGAAGGCTGCCGATCGCATAACCCTACTCGTTACCCTACTCGTTCCTTGCCACCGCCGTCAGCTTGGTCATGTTCTGCAGCAGGATGCGTCCGCGCTGCAGGTCAAGGATCCCATCCTTGCGCCAGAGCTGCAGTTGACGGTTGACGCTTTCGCGGGCGGCGCCGACGAAGACGCCGAGCTGTTCCTGCGAGATGTGCACTTCGGAACCGAAGTCCGAGGCGAGCGCGCAGAGCCTTCGCGCGAGGCGCACCGGCAGCGGCTGCAGCACCGATTCCTCCATCCGCTCGCTCTGCCAGCGGATACGCTGGCACAGCAGCATGATGATCTTGATTGCGACTTTCGGCTCGCGCTCGAGGAAGGCCAGAAAATCCTCGCGCCGCAGCACGAACAGTTCCGAGGGCTCGCCGGCGGTGGCATCCGCCGTGCGGTTCTGGCCGTCGAGCACGGCGACTTCGCCGAAAAGGTCACCAGGACCCATGAAATTGAGCGTCAGGCGACTACCGTCTGAGGCGCCGGTCTCGATCCGGATCTGGCCGCGCCGCACTCCGTAGAGGGCGTCGCCGGGATCGCCCTTCTGGAACAACATTTCGCCAACGCCGAGCTGCTGGGTGTGGCAAAGGCCGGAGATGCGCTGCAATTCGTCAGCGCCCAAATCGGCGAACATCGGGTTCATTTTCAAAATGACCGCAAATTCGGCCTGTTTGCTCATCGTATTGCCTTCCAGATCGGCTCTACCGTCCCCCGAATGCGCCGTTAGCAGGTTTTTCCCGCTACCGAGTGTGTCATAAGTCACATAACTTTGCAGTACCCTCGGAATATTTTTGGGCGCTGGGTCCCACCCCCTTTCCGGGATAAACTTGCCTGACCGGTTGCGCCCGCAGGTCGCGCCACCGAAATAGATGCCGTTTGCGCGGTCTGGAATGTCGAGATGAAAGCACTGAAAATTGCCGGCGCTGCTATCGTTGCCGTGATCGTCGTCGTGGCGCTTTTGCTGGTGGTCGGCATCCCCGCCGGCTTCCTGACGACCGAGATCAAGGAGCGGGTCGAGCGCGAGACCGGCTACAAGCTCGCGATCAATGGCGGCGCCAGCATCGGCTTGGGGTCAACGCTCAGCATCAAGCTGAATGACGTCACGCTGCAGGATCCGAAGGACCGCGACATCAACCATCGCTTCACCGCCGCGATCATCGAGGCGGAGGTCACGCTTGCGAGCCTGTGGGCAGGCAAACCAGAGATTACCGAGATCGTCATCATCCGCCCGGTGGTGAATCTGCCGCTGCGGCGCGAGCGCGTAAGGGAAGCCAGCACCCCCTCGAAACCCGCCGGCGGCAAGACGGCCGAGTCCTTTACGATCAAGCATGTCAGCGTCAGCGGCGGCACCATCATCTTCTCCAATTTGCGAGACCGGGTCGAGAACAGGATCGAGACCGTCAATGCCGACATCGTCATCGATGCCGACCGCAAGGTCACCCTGACGGGCAATGCGCGCAGCAACGGCAATCCGCTGAAATTCGAGCTCAAGGCGGCGCTGCCTGCGCCGCCGGTCGAGCGGCAGAATATCCCGGCCGAAATCAAGATCGATGCGCCCGCCCTGCTGAATGGCCAGCTCACGGCCAAGGCCGAAGCCCGCCTCAATGGCCCGGTCGTGATGATCAACGGCGTGACCGGCGCGCTCGGCGACGGCGCATTCAACGGCTGGGCCTCGGTCGATCTGTCAAGCAAACCGCTGGTCAAGCTCGACCTCGATTTCCAGAAACTTGCAATCGCGATGTCGCGCAGCACAGGCAATTCCGCAGGCCAGCCCTGGAGCAACGCGACGATCGACATCAATGGCCTCAATTATATCGACGTACAGGCGCGCATTTCCGCGGCCGAGTTCAGTCTCGGCGGCGCGCGTTTCGCGCCCGCCGCGATCGACACCACGCTCGCAAGCGGTGTCCTGAAGGCGCAGGTTGCCAATCTTGGCGCCTATGAAGGCAACGCCAATGGCGATCTGACGATCGACGTCTCCAGCGCCAATCCCGCCTATGCGATGCGGGCCGACCTTACCGGCGTGCGCGCGTTGCCGCTGCTGCACAGCCTTGCCGACTTCGACAGGCTCGACGGCAGGATGCAGGCGAAGATCAACGTACGCTCCTCCGGCACCAGCCAGCGCGCGATCATGTCGAACATGGCGGGCACCGCCTTCGTCGTGTTCCAGGACGGCGCGATCAGGGGGCTCAACGTCGCGCAGATGATCCGCTCGTTGACGGCAAGCACGCTGTCGGGCTGGCAGGAGAGCGAGGAAAAGGCGACCGACCTCTCGCAATTGTCGGCATCGTTCAGGATCGACAAGGGCCAGGCGCAGACCACCGATCTCAATCTCGTCGGTCCGCTGGTCAAGATGACCGGCGTCGGCACGATCGCGCTCGACACCAAGCAGATCGGATTTCGTGTCGAGCCGAAGCTTGTCTTGACTACCGAAGGCCAGGGCCGCGTCACCGATCCGGTCGGGCTCGGCATCCCCGTGATGATCGAGGGCCCATGGGGCGCGCCGCGGATCTATCCGGAGATGCAGGGCATCCTCGACAATCCAGAGGCCGCCTACGCCAAGCTGAAAGAAATGGGCAAGGGATTGTTCGGCCAGAACGGCGCCGGGCTTGGCGCCGCGATCGGCAACCTGCTCGGCGGACAGCCGGGCACCGCCGGCGGACAGGGCGCGACAGGCGGACAGCCGCAGGGCAACAACCCGCTCGGCGGACAGCTTGGCGAGACCATCGGCAATCTCCTGCAGCAAGGCTTGAGCGGATTCGGACAGGGCGGCGGCCAAAGTCTCGGGCAGGGCGGTGCGCGCCCGGGTGGCCAACGCAGCCTCAGTCCGAACGCGCCCGCCGAGGCACCGGCGCAAGCTGCGCCGTCCGAACCGGCAGCTCCCGTACCGCCGAGTGATACGACCGCGCAGCAGGAGAGCCAGCCGATGAACGAGGTGTTGCGGCAATTGTTTAATCGCTGACGCCGAGCAATTCGATTCGATCGAAGCCGTCGTGGCCGGGGCTGGACCCGGTATGACGAATACGGCGCGATTCCTGCCTAAAATCAGGGCTAACCATGCTGGTGGACGCCCCCGTCTCTCCCGCCAATTCGTGCTAAATAGACCTCTCACGCGGGGCTCGGGAGCGAGGCCGGCCTCGCGAGTAACCAATGCGCGCCCGAAGCGGCGCCGAGGGTCCGGATGAGCGAGGTCAAAGACAGAACCCGGTTCCTGCGCGAAGGCCTGTTTGCCAAATACGTCGTCGCGCTGGTCGGGCTCGTCGTGTTCGTGCTGGCCGTCAACGGCGCGATGGAAATCTGGATCACCTATCGCGGCATCAAGAGCTCGCTTCATGACGGCATGTCGGAAAAGGCGCAGGCAACCGCCAAGCGGATCCAGCAGTCGATGTCCGAACTCGAGCGGCAGATCTCCTGGGTGACGCGGGCTTCTGCCAAGACGATCGAGGAGCGCCGTGCCGACTACACCCAGTTGCTGCGTCAGGTGCCGCAGGTCAGCCAGCTTTCACTGCTGAGCAGCAGCGGCCGCGAGCAGCTTCGCCTGACGCGGCAGACTGTCACGCTCGGCAGCAACGCCGATTTCTCCCGCGACGCCCGCTTCACCGAGACGGTCTTGCGCGGCACCAGCTTTGCGCCGGCCTACACGCGCGACCAGCAGCCGTTCATGTCGATCGCACTGTCGCATGCCGACGGCAGCATCACGTTGGCCGAGATCGATCTCGATTTCCTCTCGGAGTTCCTGATCGACGCCCAGATCGGCCGGGTGGCATATGCCTATGTCACGGACTCCAGGGGCGAAGTGCTGGCGACTTCCTCGAAGGGGCCCGAGGTCGGCAGGAATCTGTTGATGTTGCCGCAGGTGGCGGCCGTCAGCAAACCCGGCGGCGTCGCGCCCGCGTCGGGCACCGATGTCCATGGCGATGCGGTGCTGACGACATCGAGCGTGGTGCCGAAACTCGGCTGGCACGTGTTCTTCGAACAGCCGACGGCGCAGGCGCTGACGCCGATCAGGGATCAACTGGTGCGCATTGCGCTCTTGATCGCACTCGGGCTCGTGGTCGCGATCATCGCCGGCACCATCATGGCGCGGCGCATGCTGGTGCCGATCACCGCGCTGCAGGCCGGCGCGCGGCGGCTTGGCGCCGGCGATTTCGGCCACCGCATCAAGGTGAATACCTCAGACGAGCTGGAGGAACTTGCCGACCAGTTCAACGGCATGGCGGGCCAGCTCGCCGAGACGTATTCGAACCTCGAAGCCAAGGTGAAAGAGCGGACGCGGGATCTGGCGCAATCGATCAACGAGCTCAAGGTGCTCGAGGAAGTCGGCCGCGCGGTCGCCTCCTCGCTCGATCTCAACGCGGTGCTGCCCACGGTCGCCGCGCGCGCGCTCGAAATCACTCATGCCGACGCCGTGCTGATCTACGGCTATGATGCGGGCAATCACCAGTTCTCGCTCACCGAATCCATCGGCATCGACAAAGCGGCCGAGGGTAGACACCGCGCCATTGACGCCGACCACTCCCCGCTCGGCGAAGCTGCCACAAGCGGTGAACCGATCGCGATTCCCCAGCTTGGTACGGCGCCCGAACATCCGCTGCGCGATGTGGCGATCGAAGCCGGCTTCCACTCGGTGCTGGTGGTGCCACTGGTCGACCAGACCGGCATTTTGGGATCGCTGGTGGTGCTGCGGCGGAACGAAGGCGAATTCTCCGATAACCTGATCGGGCTGATGAAGACCTTCGCGCACCAGGCGGTGCTGGCGATGCGCAACGCGCGGCTGTTCACCGAAGTGGACCACAAGAGCCGCGAGTTGCTCGCCGCCAACGATATCGTGCGTCAGCAGGCCAGCAAGCTGCAGGAACAGACGGACCAGCTTCGCGACTGGAACCGCTCGCTGGAAGAGCGCGTGGAGACGCAGCTTGGCGAGATCGAGCGTATCCGACGTCTCGAACGTTTCCTGGCGCCGCAGGTCGCGCAACTGATCGCCTCCTCCGACGGCCATGAAGGCCTGCTCGACAGCCATCGCCGCGAAGTGACGGTGGTGTTTTGCGATCTGCGCGGTTTCACCGCCTTCACTGAGACCACCGAGCCGGAAGAGGCGATGAACGTGCTGCGCGAGTATCACGCCGCGCTCGGCGAACTCATTTTCAAGTATGAAGGTACGCTCGATCGCTATGCCGGCGACGGCGTGATGATCCTTTTCAACGCGCCGATCCAGTTTGCGGATCACACCGCGCGTGCGGTCAAGATGGCGGTGGAGATGCGCGACACCATCGGCGCGCTCACCGAGAAATGGCGCAACCGCGGCCACAATCTCGGCTTCGGCATCGGCATCGCTCTGGGCTATGCCACGCTAGGCCAGATCGGTTTTGAGCAGCGCCTGGAATACGCCGCGATTGGCAGCGTGACCAATCTGGCCTCGCGCCTCTGCGACGAAGCCAAGGCCAACCAGATCGTCGTGAGCAGGCGCGTCTACGGCATGGTCGAACAATGGGTCGAGGGCCGGCCGATCGACGATCTGAACCTGAAGGGTTTCAATCATCCGATCCTCGCCGCCGAAATCACCGGCTGGCGGGCAGAAGTGGACAACGTGGTGGATGCCGCCGCAGCGGCGGCGCGTCGCAAGAAGATGCAGTAGCCGCCCATCGCGCCCCTCCAGCGCAGAGCTGTCGCAACTCTCCAGCTGAAATATGGAAAACAACCCCATGCAAAGTAGCTTGGGGTGACAGCCCGACTGTGGCCGATTCATCCTTCAAGGCTCGCTTCGCTCGCGCCTTAGGTGACGGGTTGAACATTTCCCCGCGCGCCAGAACAAAATCAGAGAGCGCCACAAGCCTGCGGAAAATCGCCGCTGGCGGAGGCCTCATCCCGCTTGGCTCCAACGTGCCCTTTCTGGTATCGAAGGCCCTGAATTTGAGAAGGAATTACCGATGCCTACCCCCGCCGCGCGCGACCTTACGCCGAAGCTCACCGCCCTCTTCGCCGCGGGCCTTTTCTGCCTTTCGACGTCGCTTGCGCGCGCCGACGACACCGATCCCACTGCCCCCAAGGGCGCCGCGGTCACTGTCCTCAAAGCCGCGAAATCCTGCTTCGCCAATATCGTCGAAGTCACCGGCACCATCATTGCGCGCGAGGAGACGCAGGTGCGGCCCGAGCGGATGGGGCTGAAGGTCGCCGAGGTGATGGTGGATGCGGGCGACAGCGTCGCCGCGGGCCAGGTGCTGGCGAAGCTGAACCTGCCCGAGGGCGGGCAGATCTCGGTGCAGGCGCCGGTCGGCGGGGTGATCTCGGCCTCGACGGCTTCAGTCGGCGCGATGGCTTCGGCCAAGGGCGAGGCGCTGTTCTCGATTATCGCGCGCGGCGAGTTCGATCTGGTCGGCATGGTGCCGACGCGGGATATTGCAAAACTGCAAGTGAACCAGAGCGCACGGATCAAGGTGATCGGCGCCGGCGAAGTCGACGGCAAGGTGCGGCGTCTGTCGACCACCGTGGAGCCGAACAGCCAGCTCGCGCAGGTGTTCGTCGGCGTCACCACCAATCGCCGCCTGCTGGTCAATTCGTCCGGCCGCGCGCAGATCAGGACCGGGCAGAGCTGCGGCGTCGCGGTGCCGCTGACCGCGATCCTTTACGGCACCGCCGGCACCGTGGTGCAGGTGGTGCGGCGTGCGCGCGTCGAAACGCGGCGGGTGGAGACCGGGCTGATGTCCGCGGGCCAGGTCGAAATCACCTCCGGGCTGCAGGAAGGCGACATCGTGGTGGCCCGCGCCGGCGCGCTGCTTCGCGAGGGCGATCCGGTGCGGCCGGTGATGGCGAGCGCGGACGCGAAGTAGAGGCGGACCCAGCTTAGAGTTTCTTATCGCGCCCGCGACGGAGGTGCGCTCCCTCTCCCGCTTGCGGGGGAGGGCTGGGGTGGGGGTGCCTCCGCGAATTCGGAACGATGTGAGTACGGCGCTTTGCTCTGACCTCTCCTTCAGGCGGGCGAGTTTGCGGCGCGAACAAGCGACGATGGATGCGCGCTGCAATTCACATGATCTGCGCAAGATAACTACGAGCGCCGATGCGGAGACACCCCCACCCCGACCCTCCCCCGCAAGCGGGAGAGGGGGCGCGCTGCCAACGCGGCGGCGCTGCGGTTACGTGAAGGCGCTTTGATGCGGAAGATGCGCGCGGCCCTCAGCCGCCGAGGCTGATGTCTTCGAGCAGCGATGAGGAGACCTGCGGCACCTGCTCGCCGTCGGAGGCGCGGGAGACGGAGATGCGGGTCTTGTTGAAGGCGCTGGCAGCGCCGGCCTGCGAGTCCAGATTGTTGAGCAGCTCGGTCACCAGCACGCTGTACTGGCCCTTGCCATCGTCGGCGACCTTGCCCGGCGTCGCCGAGGTCAGGATCAGCGCGTTCTCCGGCGTCGAGATCGGGGCAAGTCCGTGCGAATAGGAACGGAAGCGGCGCTCATAGGGGTTGCGGCGGGAAGCGTCGACGACAACGAGCTTGGCCTTGGCGCCCTTCTCGGTCATCGCATCCAGCACCTGCTCGATCGAGACGCCGTCGCGGCGGACATCGGATTCCTTCCAGATCGCGGCGTCGACCGGGATCATGAAGCTCTCGCGGCCGACCTGAACGCCGTAGCCGCCGAAGAACAGCATTGCCACCGTATCAGGCTTGATCTTGGTCTTCAGGCGGGCGACGGCGCGGGCCATGTCGTCCTTGGTGGCGTCCTCGACCACGTCGACGTCAAACCCCTTAGCCCGCAGTGCGGCGGTGAGGCCGCGGGCATCGTTGATGGGCTGCGCCAGCGGTGCCGATGCGTCCGGATAATGGCCATTGCCGATGACGAGCGCGACGCGATTGGCGCCGGTACCGATCGAGCCGGTCTGCTCGGTGCCGATCGCCTTGGCGGCGTCAAGGGAACGCTTGTTCAGCGCCGCATGGGCGCCGATCGCCAGCGACACCAGGCCGGCAAAGGCCACGGCAATGGTGGCGGTGCGGCGGGAGATGTGGAGCTGACCGAGGTTCATCGCGTTACCATTCCCAAGTTTGTCCGAGGGCGCCAAGCAAGTCCGCGCCGGTTAGTCGCGTGAGGACCGTTCAGGTTTGAAGGGGTTGCCGGGTGTGTGCCGCCCAATTGCGCTCAATTTGCGGCGCCGCAACAACTGGCTTTTAGCCTGCCCCGCCATTCCGAACAACCTCCTTTGGCGCATGGCGCCAGCCGTCGCCGATACTGGTGGAAGGTTAATACTACTTAAGTGACCTACATCACATTTGTATTTTTTGACGGATATGTATAGTTTTCAAAGGCTTGCGGGCCCATCCGGCCGGCGGGTGGCCGCCTTGAGCTATTTGCCATGCTTAACGCGACCCTCCCTTCACCGTTCCGGCGGAAAGAGACTGCATGGGCTTTCACAGCATTGCCGGCGCCACATTCCGGGCGCTGACCGCCCGGAAAGATGGCCCGTCCCTGTACGACGTCTGCGACCCCGTGCTGCTGAAATACCGCGGCGGCGACCCCCATCTCGGCAAGTTCTATCGGACCGCGCTCGGCAACCCGGCGCTGCGCTCCCTGCTCCGCCGCACCGGGCATCCGGCCCTGCGCGACGAGAAGCGGCTCGCAACCTTGCGCGAGGCGCTGGTGCGGGCGCGCGACGACGCCGAGCCGGACTGGGCGGCGGTCGGCGCCCCGGTCGCTGAGCTGATGGCCGATATCAACGTGCGCCATCCCGCTCCCGCCCCGGCGGCCGCACCCGGCCGGCCCCCTGGCGGGAGCGAGATCGACCGGGTGATCCGCCGCTGCGGCGCGCATCTGCTGCGGTCGTTTGCCAAGAACGGCTTCATCCCGACCTATGCCGCCTTCAACCTGATTGGCGACCCCGACATGGGTGGGCGCGAGATGCTGATGGCGCTGACCGGACTGAACTCGCGCGGCTACAAGAACTCGACGCTGCTGTTCAACCTGGCGCGCATCTTCATCGCGCATTCGCCGGCGCGTTCGCTGATCAACCCGCCCTGGACCGGGATCGCCGAGCCCATGTGGGAGCCGGTGCAGATCCGCCACCGCTCGGCCTATTACGACGCTTTCTTCACCGAAGCGCTGCTGAGCTACATCGAGACCGGGCTGGCATCCTCCGATGAAGCCGCGGCCTCGCGGCGCGCGATCGCCGAGATGGTGGATTTCTGCCTAAAGACCTCAGGCGAGGAAGTGCCGTCGCATGACGGATCGACGGTGCGCGTCGTCACCGCGCTCGCGCCGCTGCCGCATCCGCGCTTCTCGCGTTTCTTCGCCCAGATCAAGCAGGATCTCGGCTTCGGCATCTACGTGCCGGATTGCGACACCACCGCATGCTCGTTCTCGGCGGCGACACAGGCCGGCGCGACCGATCCGATCCTCGACCAGCCGTTGCTCGATTTCTACCGCGGCTACCAGGTACGCGAAGGCGCCAACGAGCCGCGCGTCACCGTCCCACTCAACGACAACATCAATTACGATGGCGGTGTCGTCACCTGGATCGACAATCTCGCCGGCGACCGTCCGTACGGCAACGACCTCGATCCGACGCTCAATCTCGACATTCTCGAAGTCTCCTTCCGCAACCTGAGGCGCTGGAAAATCCTCGAAACACCGTCGCGGCTGGAGACGGTGCATCGCATCATCGGCTTCCAGCGGCGGCTCGCCGAAAGCGGCGCCTTCGCCAATCCGCGCTCGCACATCTATTACCTGCCGGAACTCTACTCCGCCTATTTCGGCCGCTGCCATGCGGCGTTCATGGCGTTACCTTCGGCGGCGCGGCAGGTAATTGATCCGGACGGCACGTTCGAATTCATCCGCGGTCGTGTGCTCGGCTATGTCGAGGGCGAACTGATCGCGCGCGAGATGAACCCGTTCGATGCGGCGCTGGCGCTGATGGCGCTGGCGCATCTTGGCGCCGACGTCTCGACCTTCGCGCCGGCGCTCGCCTGCATCACGGAAAGGCTCGGCGAGGGCGGCAGGCATGGGCCGTACAAGGCCTATGAGTGGAACAAGATGAAGACGCCGACGCGAATCCTGGTCGGCGGTCCCGAGGTGACGTCGGCGTTCGTGCTGATGGGCCTTGCGCTGGCGAGGAGAAGATTGGCGAGTGGCGAATAGCAAACGGCGAGTAGCCTTCCATTCGCCATTCTCCATTCGCCCGTTAGATGACAGGAAGTTGAAAGCGATGCGACGGTGTTGCACTGGCACGGCAGGCGCTTTGTCCGCACAATCCGCCGGATTGGTGCGCATCATTCGCTGAGACCGCCGATGAATTTTAGGAAATTCCTGTCCGCTGTTTTGCTGTTGTTACTTCCCGCCGTCGCACAAGCGGCGGACATCACCGGCGTTCCGAAAATCCGCGAAGGCGACTACATCCAGATCGGCCACCACCGCATCCGTCTCGGCGGCATCGATGCGCCGTCGGTCGATCAGCTCTGCCTCAACACCAAGGGCGAGCGCTGGACGTGCGGCGCCGCCGCGCGCGACGAACTGATAACGCGCTTCGGAGGCAAGAGCTGGACCTGTCGTACCCGCCTCGTTGCCGATCGCCGCGGCCGCACCGTGGCGCGCTGCGAGGCCGACGGCGAGGACATCCAGAAATGGCTGGTGTCGAACGGCTGGGCGCTGGCGCTCACGCGCATCTCACGCGACTACGAAGCTGACGAGAAGGCCGCGCGCGAGGCCAAGGCCGGGATGTGGCAGGGCGCGTTCATCGCGCCATGGGACTGGCGCATCCGCAACAAGAAGACCACCATTCTCGGCGCGATCACGCCGCCGGAGAATGCGAGGGCCGTCCTGCTGGCATCGGCATCCGGACCGGTCGCGCCTTCACCCGATTGCACCATCAAGGGCAACGTCAATCGCTCCGGCGAATGCATCTATCATCAGCCCACCAGCCGCTGGTATGCGAAGATCGAGATGAAGATATCCAAAGGCACGCGCTGGTTCTGCTCGGTCGAGGAAGCCGAAGCCGCCGGCTGCAGAGAGACGAGGCGGTAATGGCTTCCAACTTCTCCTCGCTTGCGGGGAGAGAGCTCGCCGCGCTCTTGCTCGGCGGATGGCATCACAACTCGCGGAGAGAGCCCCTCACCCCAACCCTCTCCCCGCGACGAGCGGGGAGAGGGAGTGTTGTCCGAGCAGCGCATTGAACGACCATTGCGGCGACAGCGGCGTGCCGGATGGCGTCGCGCCGCAATGCTCTCGCTCGTCATCCTCGGCGGATACGGCTTGCTCGCCTATCTCTTGCTGCCCGGTTTCTGGACGCATTACGAGCATCAGCGCGGGCTTGCCGAGATGCCGATGGTGACGCGCACCGCGCAAGGTATTCCCGGCGATCCCTTAAATGTCGGGCTGATCGGCGACGCCGGCGATGTGGTCTGCGCGATGCATGCGGCCGGCTGGTATCCGGCCGACCGGATCACGCTGAAATCCTCGATGGAGATCATCGGCAGCGTGCTGCTCGACCGGCCCTACAAAGAGGCGCCGGTGAGCAATCTCTATTATCTCGGCCGCCGCGAGGATCTCGCCTATGAAAAGCCGATCGGGACCAGTGCCGACCGCCGCAACCACGTGCGGTTCTGGAAGGTGCTGGAAAGCGGCGCGGAGAAGCGTCCGGTCTGGCTCGGTGCAGCGACGGAAGATCGCGGCGTCGGCGTCAGCCGCTACACCGCCGCCGTCACGCACCACATCTCGCCCGATCTCGATGCCGAGCGCGCACTGCTCGCGGCCGACCTGGAAAATGCCGGCATGGTGGAAGCGAAATACCAGGTCACCGGCATCGGGCCAACGCTCGCGGGACGAAACGGCGGCGGCGATCTCTATTACACGGACGGCGAAATCTGGGTGCTGCGGCTGGTCGAAGCCTGCAAGAAGCGCGAGGAGCCCGCGGTGACAATCCCGAGCCCGCCAGCGACCGAATTGAAGGATCAGATCTGGCGCGCTATCGCCAATGCGGTGGGGAAATAGGATGCGCCGTTGCCGTCATTGTGAAGAGCAATGAGAGCAATTTGACCCTTTTTTGCAGCTTCGCTGCGCTCGCAATGCCGGTTCTGATCGAATATTATCCCGGCCAAACCTCACGCTTCGATTCCGCGTGCTTGCCCATAAGGAAAACCAACAAATGACCGTTCGCGCGGGCCGGGAATTTCTGGCCATCCCGGGGCCCACCACCATGCCCGACGAGGTGCTGCAGGCGATGCATCGCCCGGCGCTCGACATCTATTCCAGCCAAATGGTGGAATTGACCGAAAGCCTGCTCGCTGATCTGTCAAAACTGTTCGCGACCAAGGGCAAATCCTACATCTACGTCGCCAACGGCCATGGCGCGTGGGAGGCGACGCTTTCCAACGTGCTGTCTCGCGGCGATAAAGTGCTGGTGCTGGAAAGCGGACGCTTTGCGATCGGCTGGGGCCAAGCGGCGGCAGCGATGGGCGCCGAGGTCGAGGTGCTCAAGGGCGACTGGCGCCGCGCGATCCGTCCCGCTGAGGTCGAGGCGCGGCTGAGGCGGGACAAGGATCACACGATCAAGGCAATCGTCGCGGTGCAGGTCGATACCGCGTCCGGTGCCTATAACGACATCGAAGCGATCGGCAAGGCGATCAAGACGGCCGGCCATCCTGCCTTGTTCATGGTCGATACCGTTGCCTCACTCGGCTGCATGCCGTTCGAGATGGATAAATGGGGTATCGATGTCGCGATGTCCGGTTCGCAGAAGGGGCTCATGACGCCGCCCGGCCTCGGCTTCGTCGCCGCCAACGAGCGCGCGCTGGCGGTCCACAAGAAGGCCGATCTGCGCACGCCCTATTGGGACTGGACCGAGCGCGAGGGCACCGAGCACTACCGCAAATATGCCGGCACCGCGCCGGTGCACCTGCTGTTCGCTCTGCGCAAGGCGATCGACATGCTGCATGAGGAAGGACTCGAAAACGCCTTTGAGCGCCACCGCCTGCTTGGCGAAGCGGTGCGCCGCGCGGTGGCGGTCTGGAGCGAGGGCCAGGTGATTGGTTTCAATATCGCGGAAGCCAATGAGCGCTCCAACACCGTGACGACCGTGACGATGAACGGCCACGATCCCGTCGCGCTGCAGCGCTACTGCAAGGAGAAATGCGGCGTGGTGCTCGGGACCGGCATCGGCGACCTTTCCGGCCAGGCGTTTCGCATCGCCCATATGGGCCATGTCAATGCGCCGATGATTTTGGGTACGCTCGGCGTCGTCGAGGTCGGGCTCAATGCGCTCGGCATCCCACATGGCAAGGGCGGAACCGAAGCCGCAATCGAATATCTCGGCGAGAGCGTCGGGGCTTAGGCGTACTATCGCCGGTCATAGTGGGTCGTCCCTGCGAAAGCAGGGACCCATACGCCGCGGCCCGCGGAAGTGGCACGCTGCGAGACAGCATCTCTCACAGTGTGAAATTATGGTGATAGGCCCTGCGTTCGCAGGACGACACTGTCGTCAATCGTTTCCCGCCGCCGCGCTGTCTCTCTTTCCCAACCCCTTTTTGTTCGTATACTGGCATACCAAGCCGGGCGCGGATCCGTGCAAGAACAAGAGCGGGAGTGAGGCGATTGGCGTCCGTTGATTTGCGCGGCCTGACCAAACGATTTGGGGCGCTTGCGGTGGTCGATAACGTCTCGCTGAAGATCGACCACGGGCAACTGGTCTGCCTGCTCGGGCCATCCGGCTGCGGCAAGACGACGACGCTGCGGCTGATCGCGGGTTTTCTCGAACCTTCCGACGGCGAGATCCATGTCGGCGACCGCCTGGTGTCGTCGAAAGCGCGCACGCTGCCGCCCGAACAGCGCAACATGTCGATGATCTTCCAGAGCTACGCGCTGTGGCCGCACATGACGGTGACCGAAAATATCGTCTATGGCTTGCGCCTGCGTAAACTCGATCGCAACATCATCGCGAAGAAGCTTGCGGCGATTCTCGGCACGACCAAACTCGAAGCGCTGGCGCAGCGCTATCCGGGCGAACTCTCCGGCGGGCAGCAGCAGCGCGTGGCGCTGGCGCGCGCGCTGATCGTCGAGCCGGAGACGCTGTTGCTCGACGAGCCGCTCTCCAATCTCGACGCCAATTTGCGCGAGGAGATGCGGTTCGAAATCCGCCGCCTCCATGACGAATATCGCTACACCACCGTCTATGTCACGCATGACCAGTCGGAGGCCATGACCACGGCGGATCTGATCGCGGTCATGAACGGCGGCAGGATCGATCAGCTCGGCACACCCGAGGACATCTACGCCCGGCCGGAATCGGAATTCGTCGCCCGCTTCATCGGCGCGAGCAACGTGATCAAGGGCACCGCGCGCGACGCCGATCATGTTTCCTTTGCGGGCGCAACATTGAAGGTTGTCGGCGCGCAGCTCACCGCAGGCCAGGGCGCCGTGGTTGCAATCCGCCAGCACGATATCGGGCTATCCATGCAGGCACCGGCGTCATCCGAAAACGCTATTAAGGCGGTCGTCACGCGGCAGGTCTATCTCGGCGCGTCGCGCGATTACATGGTCGAGATCGCCGATGGCACCAGTCTGCGCGCTACGACGCCGACCGAAACCAACGTGCCCAAGGGCAGCGAGGTCTGGTTGACGTTGCCGCCCGAACGCTGCCGGGCGCTGAGCCGGTAAAGCAGCGGCAAGAACAGGAGGACGGAAGATTCCGACATCAAGCTGATGAAGGAAGACGTGGAGAGCGTGGAGAAAATGGCCGAAGAGATCAAGACGCGCTACGCGCGGCTGTTCAGGGTTTAGACCCTCATGGTGAGGAGGCGCGCAAGCGCCGTCTCGAACCATGAGGCCCTGCTGGTGCCATTCATCCTTCGAGACGCCGCTAAAGCGGCTCCTCAGGATGAGGGAAGTATCTGACTCGTGGATAACATGACCGCCATCACCACCACCGACGCCCCCAAATCCCGCCTCGACTTCACCCGCCTGATCCTGTGGCTGTTCGCGGCGTTCATGATCGTGCTGATCGTGCTGCCGTTGTCGTGGCTGGTGCTGTTCGCATTCACCGACAAGGCGCGCCATCCGACGCTGCAGAATTTCGTTACCCTGTTCACCGACCCCGCGTTCCTCGATCCGCTGCTGACGACGGCGATTATCGCGACCACTTCGGCGGTCATGTGCTGCATCGTCGCAGCTCCCATAAGCTGGCTGGTATCGCGCACCGACATGCCGGGGCGGCAGATCATTCGCGCGCTGGTGACGGCGTCCTTTGTCACGCCGCCCTTTCTTGGCGCGGTGGCCTGGGAACTGCTGGCGGCGCCGAACAGCGGCATGCTGAACCAGCTCTATCGCTACCTCACCGGTGCCGAAGATCCACTGTTCGACATCTATTCGCTGACCGGGCTGATCTTCGTGATCTCCTGCTACACCTTTCCCTTCGTCTTCGTGCTGGTCGCCAATGCGCTCGACAACATGCCGGGCGAGCTGGAAGACGCTTCCGCCATTCTCGGCGGCAAGGCCTGGACCACGGCGCGGCGTGTTACGATTCCGCTCGCACTGCCGGCGCTTGTTGCCGGCGCGCTGATCGCGTTCCTGCAGGCCATGACATTGTTCGGATCGCCCGCGATCCTGGCGCTGCCGGCCGGCTTCCACACCATGACGACGAAAATCTGGAGTCTATTCCAGTATCCGCCGAAACTGGAATTGGCTGCGGCCGCCGCCGTGCCGCTGTTGCTGCTGACGATCCTGTTGCTGCAGGGCCAGAAATTTCTGCTCGGCCGCCGCGGCTTCTCGGTGGTTGGCGGCAAGTATGGCCCGCCGCGTTCGATCGAGATGGGCGGATGGCGCTGGGCGGCGCTGGCGTTCTGCCTGATCGTGCTGCTCAACCCCGTGTTCCTGCCCTATTTCGCGCTGCTCAACGCAGCGTTCTCACCGAACGGGACCACGCTGGTGACGCCATCGACCGCGACGCTGCACAATATCGTGTTTGTGTTCACCGAATTGTCGTCGACCCAGCTCGCACTGAAGAACACGGTGATCCTTGGCGCATCGACGGCGACGATCGGCACGATTCTCGCGCTCGTCGTCGCCTATGTCACGACCCGCCGCGTGATCGCGAGCCATCGCATGCTCGGCTTTCTCGCCACTGCCCCGGTCGCAGTGCCCGGAATCGTGCTCGGCGTCGGATTGTTCTTAAGCTACACGCGACCGCCCATCGTGCTTTACGGTACGCTGTGGATCCTGCTCTTGGCGTTCCTCACCATCAATCTGCCCTCGGCCTATCAGCAATTGCAGGCGGCTTTCGCGACCATTCACCCCGAGCTGGAAGACGCCAGCCGCATCCTTGGCGCAACGCGGTTGCAATCGCTGCGCCGGATCACCGCGCCGCTACTCCGCACTGGCGTGATTGCCACCTGGTGCTTCATCTTCATTGGCGTGATGCGGGAGCTCTCCGCGGCGATCGTGCTGTTCACATCGCAGACCAAGGTATTGTCGGTCCTGATCTACGACCTCAACGAAAGCGGTGACCTCGCCGCCATTGCGGTGCTCGGCATCGCCATGCTGGTGATTACCTTTGCGGTGGTGCTGGCGGTGAACCGGATCCCGATGTTCGGCGGCGCCGGGGCGAGGTTGCGGAATAGTTAGAGAATCGCAGGGTGGGCAAAGCGGCGCGTATCCACCATTAATAACCCGCAAGGACTGGTATGGGCACGCTTCGCTTTGCCCACCCTACGGATCGTTGCATCTGGTAATCCGCCACATTCACCCCGATATAAGGCTCGATCATTGAGCCATACGAGGACTGCGTGACCCAAGCCGCAACCAGGAAGCCTGCCCTGCCCGCACCATCAGCGCCGAAGCGCCCGCACACTTTCACGCGGCACGGCATCACAATGACGGACGATTACGCCTGGCTGAAGGACCCCCGCTGGCAAGAAGTGCTGCGCGATCCCTCGATCCTGGATCCGGATATCAGAACCTATCTCGAGGCGGAAAACGACTACACCGAGGGCCTGCTTGGCCACACCGCTCCCTTGCAGAGAAAACTGGTGGCGGAGATGCGCGGCCGGATCAAGGAGGACGATTCCAGCGTGCCCGCGCCAGATGGCCCGTTTGCCTATTTGCGGAAATTCCGCGAGGGCGGACAGCATGAACAGTTCGGTCGCACGCCGCGCGATGGTGGCGACGTGCAGATCGTGCTCGACGGCGACGCGCTGGCCGCAAGCCACGAATATTTCAAATTCGGCGGCGCGCGGCATTCGCCCGACCATAAGCTGCATGCGTGGAGCGCGGATACCAAGGGCTCGGAATACTTCTCGATCCGCGTACGCGATTGGCAGACCGGCGTCGATCGCGACGATCTCGTCGAGGAGACCGACGGCGGCATCGTCTGGAGCAAGGATTGCGCGAGCTTCTTCTATGTGAAGCTCGACGATAACCATCGCCCGATGCAGGTCTGGCGCCATAAGCTCGGCACGAAGCAGACCGAGGACACGCTGGTCTATGAAGAGAAGGATTCCGGCTGGTTCACCCATCTGCATGAGAGCTCATCCGGCCGCTTCTGCGTGATCGCCGGCGGTGACCACGAGACATCCGAACAGCGGCTGATCGACCTCGCCAATCCCGACGCGCCGCCGCGGCTGATCGCGGCGCGCCAGGAAGGCGTGCAATATTCGATCGCCGACCGCGGCGATGAACTCTTCATCCTCACCAATGCGGACGGCGCCATCGACTTCAAGGTCGTCACCGCCCCGCTTGCCGCGCCCGAGCGCGCCAACTGGCGCGACCTCATTCCCTATCGCGAAGGCGTCTATGTTCTGGATGTCGAACTCTATGCCGGCCACATGGTGCGGCTGGAGCGCGCCAACGCGCTGCCGGCCATCATCATCCGCGATCTCAAGACAGGCGAAGAGCACGCCATCGCGTTCGATGAGGCCGCGTACTCACTCGACACCATGGGCGGCTACGAGTTCGAAACCACGAATTTGCGGTTCTCTTACTCGTCGATGACGACCCCGGCCGAGGTCTATGACTACGACATGGCGACGCGCGCGCGGGTCCTGCGCAAGCGGCAGGAGATTCCGTCGGGGCATAATCCTGCCGACTACGTCACCACGCGCATCATGGCGACATCACATGACGGCGCGCAGGTGCCGGTCTCGATCCTGCACCGCAAGGATCTGGTGCGCGACGGCAAGGCGCCGCTATTGCTCTACGGCTATGGCTCCTACGGCATGGCGATGCCGGCTTCCTTTGCCGCCAACCGCCTGTCACTGGTCGACCGTGGTTTTGTCTATGCTATCGCGCATATCCGCGGCGGCGCGGACAAGGGTTGGGGCTGGTATCTCGATGGCAAGCGGGAAAAGAAGACCAACACGTTCGACGACTTTGCAGCGTCTGCCCGCGCGCTGATCGAGGCCAAGTATACGAGCAGGAAGCGTATCGTCGGCCATGGCGGCAGCGCCGGCGGCATGCTGATGGGCGCGGTCGCCAACCGCGCCGGCGAATTGTTCGCCGGCATCGTCGCCGAGGTGCCGTTCGTCGACGTGCTCAACACCATGCTCGATGACACGCTGCCGCTGACGCCGCCGGAATGGCCGGAGTGGGGTAACCCGATCGAGAGTGAAAAGGATTTCCGCACCATCCTGTCCTATTCGCCCTACGACAATCTCGCGGCGAAGGACTATCCGGCGATCCTGGCGATGGGCGGGCTGACCGATCCGCGCGTCACCTATTGGGAGCCGGCGAAATGGATCGCGCGGTTGCGCGCCACGATGAGCGGCGGCGGCCCGGTGCTGCTACGCACCAACATGGGCGCCGGCCACGGCGGCGCGTCCGGGCGGTTCAACCGACTGGATGAGGTCGCGATCGCCTATGCATTCGCGCTGTGGGCGGTCGGACTGGCGGAGAAGGGCGAGGTGTGAGCTTCCTCCCTCTCCCCGTTCTTCACGGGGAGAGGGCTGGGGTGAGGGGCTCTATCCGCGAGCTGTAAGCGCCGTGAGACCTGTACCCCCTCACCCGCCGCGCGAAGAGCGCGGCGACCTCTGCCCGCAAGCGCGAGAGGTAAGAGAAACTTACCGCCCGTTCTTCTTCCGCCACTCGGCGAAATCGCTCAGCGTTTGCGGGTCCGTTGCCGGATAAAGTCCCAAAATGCTGCGGCCGCCGCGGACCTGCTCGGTGACGAAATCCTCGAACGCGGTCATCTCAACGGCCTCATCGGCGATCTCGTCGGCGAGATGCGCGGGGATCACGATGACGCCGTCGGCATCGCCGAGGATGATGTCGCCGGGAAACACCGGCGCGTCGCCGCAGCCGATCGGCACGTTGATCTCGATCGCCTGATGCAGCGTCAGATTGGTCGGCGCGCTCGGGCGGTGGTGATAGCCGGGAAAGCCGAGGGCCGCAATCTCAGCGGAATCGCGAAAGCCGCCATCGGTGATCACGCCGGCACAGCCGCGCTGCATCAGCCGCGTCACCAGAATGGCGCCGGCGGAGGCGGCACGTGCATCCTTGCGGCTGTCCATCACGAGCACCGCGCCGGGCGGGCAGTCCTCGACCGCCTTGCGCTGCGGATGGGCGCGGTCGCGGAACACGTCGATCTTGTTGAGGTCCTCGCGTGCCGGCATGTAGCGCAAAGTGAAGGCCTCGCCGACCAGCGTCGGCTGGTTGCGACCGACCGGGTGCACGTCCTGAATCATCTGGATGCGGAAGCCGCGCTTGAACAGCGCGGTGGCGACGGTGGCGGTGGAGACGGTCTTCAGCTTGTTGCGGGTGGCGTCGCTCAGTTTGGTCATTGTGTTCTCGCTTTCTGGTCGTCATTCCGGGATGGTCCGAAGGACCAGACCCGGAATCTCGAGATTCCGGGCTCGCACTTCGTGCGCCCCGGAATGACGGTTGAACAAGCTCACACCGCTCCATGCGCTTCCACATAGAGCGCATAGACCGAGTGGCAGCTCGTCATATAGAGGCGGTTGTTCTTCGGACCGCCGAAGGTGAGGTTGGCGCAGCGCTCCGGCAGGCGGATGTGGGCGAGCGGCTTGCCTGTCGGGCTGAACACCATCACGCCGTCGAGATCCTCCGGCTTGCCCTTGAGCTGATAGACCTTGCGGCCGCCAACCTCGGTCGGTTCGGACTGCAGCGCGCCGTTGGAGCCCCAGCCGCACCACAGATTGCCGTCGCGATCGACGCGGAAGCCATCGAGCGCACCCTGATCCGCGGCGTCGATCAGCTTGGTCTTGTTGCCGACGGTGCCGTCCTCATTGATATCAAAGCTCCAGATGCTGCGGTTTGGCGTGCCCTTCCATTCCACGACATAGAGCTTCTTCTTGTCCGGCGAGAAGGCGAGCCCGTTCGGATTGAAGATATCGGTGATGACGGCGGTGAGCTTGCCGTCCTTGGCGAGGCGGTAGACGTTGGTAGTCGCCTGCTCGGGCTTTTCCTTCTTGCCTTCCCACTCGCCATTGATGCCGAACAGAGGATCGGTGAACCAGATAGTATCGTCGGACTTCACCACGATATCGTTCGGCGCGTTCAGCCGCTTGCCCTCGAACTTGTCGGCCAGCACCGTGATCTTGCCGTCCTTTTCGGTGCGGGTGACGCGGCGGGTGACGGAATGCTCGCAGGTGACGAGGCGGCCCTGGCGGTCGCGCGCGTTGCCGTTGGCGTAGTTGGCATTGGCACGGAAAACCGATGTCTGGCCGGTCTTTTCGTCGAACTTCATGATGCGGTTGTTGGGAATGTCGGAGAACAGGAGATAGCCGCCATCGGAAAATATGCCGGCCCTTCGGCCCAGCGCATGCCGGTCGCGACCTGTTCGACCGTCGAGGAGTAGATCCGGTATTTTGTAAAACTCGGATCGAGAATCTGCACAGCCGGATCGGGATAGCGCTGGTTCGGCGTGAACGGGAAGGATTGCGCGCCGACGCTGCGGGAAAGAAGTGTCGAAGCAGCGGCGGCACCGGCTCCTGCGAGCAGGTTGCGTCGGGTCATGGTCATTGGTCGTGCTCCCCCTGTGATGCTTTTGTTTGCTGTCGGCTCGTAGACCGTCATTGCGAGGAGCGAAGCGACGAAGCAATCCATTCTTTCCTTGTGCCGTGAGATGGATTGCTTCGCTTCGCTCGCAATGACGGAGGGCTAATAAATCGGCGGCTCGCTGACCGGCGCGCCGAATCCGGTCTCCAGAAAATCGAAATCGCAGCCTTCATTGGCCTGCTTGATGTGGCGGGTGAACATCCAGCCATAGCCGCGCTCGTAACGTGGCTCCGGCTGCTTCCATTCGGCGCGGCGCTTTTCCAGTTCGGCTGCGGGCACATCGAGGTTGATGGTGCGAGCGGCAACATCGAGCGTGATCTTGTCGCCGGTGCGTACCAGCGCCAGCGGGCCGCCGATATAGGATTCCGGCGCGACGTGCAGGATGCAGGCGCCATAGCTGGTGCCGCTCATGCGCGCGTCCGACAGGCGCACCATGTCGCGCACGCCCTGCTTTACCAGTTTGGTCGGGATCGGCAGCATGCCCCATTCCGGCATGCCGGGGCCGCCCTGTGGACCGGCGTTGCGCAGGATCAGCACGTGATCGGCCGTGACGTCGAGGTTGGGGTCGTCGATCGCCTTCTTCATGGAAGGATAATTATCGAACACCAGCGCCGGCCCGGTATGCTTGAGGAAACGCGGCTCGCAGGCGCTCGGCTTGATGACGCAGCCATCGGGGGCAAGATTGCCCTTGAGCACGGCGAGCGCGCCCTCCTTGTAGATCGGATTGTCCACGGTGCGGATGACGTCGTCATTATAGACTTCGGCGCGTGCGATGTTGTCGCCGAGCGACTGGCCGGTGACGGTCATGACGTCGAGATGCAGATGCTCCTTGATCCGGCTCATCAGGCCGGGCAAGCCGCCGGCATAGAAGAAATCTTCCATCAGGTATTTGTCGCCGCTCGGTCGCACATTGGCGATGACAGGTACCTTGCGGCTCGCCTTCTCGAAATCGTCGAGCCCGATGTCCTGGCCGGCGCGACGGGCCTGCGCGATCAGATGGATGATTGCATTGGTCGAGCAGCCCATCGCCATTGCAACCGTGATCGCGTTCTCGAAGGCTCTTCGTGTCTGGATCTTGTTCGGCGTCAGGTCTTCCCAGACCATCTCGACAATGCGGCGACCGCATTCCGAGGCCATGCGGATGTGGCCGGCATCAGCGGCGGGGATCGAGGAGGCGCCCGGCAGCGTCATGCCGATCGATTCCGCGATCGCCGTCATGGTGGAGGCCGTGCCCATGGTCATGCAGGTACCGTAGCTGCGGGCAATGCCGGCCTCGACGTCAACCCAGTCCTTGTCGGAAATCTTCCCCGCGCGCCGCTCGTCCCAGTATTTCCAGGCGTCGGAGCCGGAGCCTAGCGTCTTGCCCTTCCAGTTGCCGCGCAGCATCGGCCCGGCCGGCAGATAGATGGCTGGTAGATTCATGCTGGTGGCCCCGAGCAGCAGGCCCGGCGTGGTCTTATCGCAGCCGCCCATCAGCACGACGCCATCGACGGGATGGCCGCGCAGCAATTCCTCGGCATCCATCGCCAGCATGTTGCGATAGAGCATGGTGGTCGGCTTCAGAAACGACTCCGAGAGCGACAGCGCCGGCAGTTCCATCGGAAAACCGCCCGCCATCAGGATGCCGCGCTTGACGTCGTCGACGCGGCTCTTGAAGTGCATGTGGCAGGGCTGCGCGTCCGACCAGGTGTTGAGGATCGCAATGACAGGCCGGCCCTTCCACTCTTCCGGCGCGTAGCCCATCTGCATCGCGCGCGAGCGGTGACCGAAGGCACGGAGATCGTCGGGGGCGAACCAGCGCGCACTGCGAAGATCGGCGGGGTTCTTCTTGCTGCTCATGATTGTGTGCCCCATTTCTGAACGGTGTTGCGCTCGATCGTGCGGAAGATCAGGTTCTCGACAATCAAGCCGATCACGATCACCGTCAACAGGCCGGCGAACACTGCAGGGATATCCAGCAAATTGCGGTTCTCGAAGATGAACCAGCCGAGACCGCCTTGCCCCGACGACACGCCGAACACGAGCTCGGCGGCGATCAGCGTACGCCAGGCGAACGCCCAGCCGATCTTCAGGCCGGTCAAGATCGAGGCGAAGGCCGCAGGGATCAGGATGCGGAACACGTAAGGCAGGCCGCGCAGGCCGTAATTGCGGCCGACCATGCGCAGCGTGTTCGACACGCTCTTGAAGCCGGAATGGGTGTTGAGCGCGACCGGCCACAGCACCGAATGGATCAGCACGAAGACAAGGCTGCCATTGCCGAGACCGAACCAGATCAGCGCCAGCGGCAATAGGGCGATCGCCGGCAAGGGATTGAACATCGCGGTGATTGTTTCGAGGAAATCGGTGCCGATCCGGGTCGAGATGGCGAGGATGGTGAAGATGGCAGCGAGCGCGATGCCGGCAGCGTAGCCCATGAACAACACTTTCAATGATGCCCAGGCGCGCAAGGGAATGGTGCCGTCGCGCACCTTGTCGAACATGGTGACGATGGTGTCGTGAAACGTCGGAAACAGCAGCGGATTGTTGAGGACGGTGCCGTAAATCTCCCACGCTGCGGCGAGGAAAATGATGATCACGGCTTTGCGGACGAAGCCATCGTTCCACAACAGCTCGGGTACCGTCAGCTTGCGCTCCACCTCGGCTGGCACCGCGGCCTTCAGCTCAGTGGCATCGCGCAGCAGAATTCTGGCCTCGCCCATCGCGCGCTCCCTCAGCGTGCCGTAACAGCGTCAGCGAACAAGAGATCGTGGATCTGCTTTTCCAGCCGCGCCGCACTGCCATCCTCGCCGGAGACCTTGTCGACATCGACCACCTCAGCCTTAACCCGGCCGGGATGCGGTGACAGCAGCAGGATGCGGTTGCCGATCTTGATCGCTTCCGCGATCGAATGGGTGACGAACAGGACGGTGAACTTGGTCTCCGCCCAGAGCTGCAGCAATTCGTCCTGGCAGGTGCGCCGCGTCAGTGCATCGAGCGCAGCGAACGGCTCGTCCATCAGCAGAATATCCGGCTCCATCGCCATACCGCGCGCGATCGCAACCCGCTGCTTCATGCCGCCGGATAGCGTGTGCGGATAGGCATCGACGACGCGCGTGAGGCTGACCTTCTCGATATAGGCCCGCGCCCGCATCTCGGCGTCCTTGCGCGGCAGCTTCCGCGTCATTAGAAGCGGAAACATCACGTTCTCCAGCACGGTCTTCCACGGCAGAAGCTGGTCGAACTCCTGGAAGATCATCATGCGGTCGGCGCCGGGCTCCGATATCTCCCGGCCCGAGATTCGCATCTTGCCTTCGCTCGGCTTCATATAGCCGCCGACGGCCTTTAGCAGCGTCGACTTGCCGCAACCGGAGGGGCCAAGCAGCACGAAGCGATCGGAGCGATCGACGGTGAAGCTGACCCGCTCGGTCGCGGTCACGACCGCGCTCGAAGTCTTGTAGCGCAGCGTTACGTCACTGACATCGAGAAGCGCGGCCATGTCGATCAATTGCCCTTCAGGTCATGCGCGACCGGCAGATAATAGTCGGTGAAAGCCTTGGGCATGGTCTTGAGCGTGCCGACCTTGTGCAGATGGGCGGCGAATTTCATGGTGCCCTGCGGCTGCAGGTTCCATTCCATCATGCCGGGCTCCTTGAGCCATGCCAGCAGATCCTCGACGCTGGTCTTGTCGCCGGTGACTTCCTTGTAGATCTCGACGGCGGTCTTGGTATCGCCGCGGATCAGGTCGTGGGCTTCCTTGGTGGCGTCGCGCACGGCCTGCACGATCTTGGGATTGGCGTCGGCGAATTTGGTCGTGGTGAAGAACTGTGCCTGGCTGAGCGGTCCGCCCATCACGTCAGGCGAGAACAGCACGACATGCGCGCCGGGCACGTTCTTCATTTCGAGGAAGGTGAAGGGCGGAATTGCAAAGTGATTGCGCACTTCGTGCTGGGCGTTGGTCATCGCCACATAGGCGTCGGGATGGCCTAGCTGCACGGTGTTGGCGTCGAGCTTCGACCACTGGTCGGCACCGAAAGCCTCACTGGCCGCGATCTGCAGCACGATCGCCTGCGTCGAGACCTTCACGGTGGGCACGGCGATCTTGTCGTTCGGGCCAAAATCCTTGATCGACTTGATATTCGGGTCGCGGCTGATCAGCGTCATCGGCTGCGCCGAGGTGGCGACGATGCCCTTGACGCCGCCGCGCGTGCGATCCCAAAGCAATAGAAGATTGCCGGTTCCGGTGTTGAGGATATCGACGCTGCCGGCCAGCAGCGCGTCGGTCTGCGCGCCGCCGCCGCTCAAGTTCACCCATTTGGTGGTGACGCCGGGGACGCCGAGAGCCGCTGCATGCTTCTCGATCAGCTTGTTCTTTTCCATGATGTGGGAAGGCATGTAGAAGATGCCCGGCTGCCGCGACAGCGTGATCTCTGATTTCTGCTGGGCCGACGCCGGCGAGCCCGGCAGCATCATCAGCATCGCAATGGCGCCCGCGCAGGCGCTCCATACCCTGTTTTTCATTGTGCATCTCCTCCGGCCTCATTGACGCTTCGACGCAGATGCACTAATGTATTAGTGCATCTGAAGCAAGTCCCTTTCTGAAACGGCCGGCCGTCCGATGGCTCCCCCGCAAATCGTTTCCCGCCGCGCTGCTCCGCGATCCGTCGGCCGGCTGGATCGCGATCGCCAGGCTGCGCCGCAGGTGTTCGAGCGCCTCCGCGGCATGATCATTTCGCTGGAGCTGCCGCCGGGATCTCCGCTGTCGCGCGCGGCGCTTGCCGCCCAGTTTGGCGTGAGTTCGACGCCGATCCGCGATGCGCTGATGCGGCTCGAGGAGGAAGGCCTCGTCGACGTCTTTCCCCAATACGCCACGGTGGTCAGCCGGGTCGACGTGCGGCTGGCGCAGCAGGCCCATTTCCTGCGGCAGGCAGTGGAACTTGAAATCGTGCGCGGGCTGGCGCTCCAGCACGATGAAGCGCTCCTCATCGAGCTTCACGCCACGATCGCCCGCCAGCAGCAATATGCAAAGGCCGGCGACTTCGAGAAGTTCATGGCCGCCGACAACGAGTTCCACAGCCAGCTCTACACGGCTGCCGACAAGCAGGACATCTGGTCGCTGGTCCGCAGCCGCAGCGGACATATCGACCGGCTGCGCCGCATGCACCTGCCCTCGCCCGGCAAGGCCCAGGATATCGTGCGGCATCACAAGTTGATCACGAAAGCAATCGATGCCGGTGAGGTGGAGGAGGCGCAGAAGCATCTGCGCACCCATCTGTCAGGCACGCTCAGCGAACTTGCGCGAATTCGGTCGCGTTATCCGGAATATCTCAGCAACTGATCCGTTCCTGGTCCTGGCATGCGGCCTGCGCCTGGCCGAATCGCACCCGCATGCGCGGCATTGGTATTTGTCTGCCCAGCAATATGCGCATGGCGGCGCTGTCTCCAGTCTGCAGAAACCGTTCCGGCCGGCCGACCCGCCGCCGTCACCAGCTGCCTGGAAGCCGCCCAGCGCGGCTCGCCGCGTGCTGCCGGCGGTGTTGCTTCCTCCCCGTGATGCGCCATAGCATCCGATTGGTCCGGCGGCTTGCCGGGCCCGAGGCAGAGGGCGGGCGAATACCGACATGACGCTCACGACCAGGCTAGCCATCGCGATGATTGCGCTGGTTGCGATCGCGGTCACCGCGGTTGGATGGCTGAGCTATCGCAATCTGGAACAGGCGCTGCTGCAGCGCGCCCGTGACCGCATCGAGACGCACTCGCGGCAGCTCGCGACCGATCTCGAGTATTACGCGGCCGGCGCGACCGGAGATGTCGCGGGCTTTCGCTCGGCAGTTGCGCTGCACGGACTGGTTCGCGCCCGCACAGCGGGCGGCATCGACCCGATTGATGGTGTGTCTGAAAAAACCTGGCGTGAACGGATTGCAAAGCGTTTTGCGGCCGAGCTCGAAGCCAAGCCAACCTATGCAATGTTTCGGATCATCGGCCTCGATGATGGTGGCCGCGAACTGGTCCGCGTGGACCGCAATGGCCCGAACGGCGCGGTCAGGATCGTGCCGGAGTCTGGCCTGCAGAAGCGAGGAGATCGTGGCTACTTCCAGGAAACCATCAGGCTGGGACCCACCCAGCTCTACGTCTCGCCGCTCGATCTGGGCCGCTTCAACGGGCTGATCGAGGAGGTGCATCGGCCGACCATTCGCGTTGCGACGCCGATCTTCACGGAGGACGGCAAGCCGTTTGGCATTTTCATGATCAATGTCGACATGCGGCGCGCGTTCGACCGCATCAGGTCGTCGGTATGGCCGGGCGAAACGATCTACGTCGTCAATCGGCAGGGCGATTATCTCATTCATCCCGATCGTTCGCGCGAATTCGGCTGGTTGCTCGGCACCGCTAACGACTGGAAGGCCGATTTCCCGCATCTGGCCTCGCAGGCCGGGGCGAAGCAAGGCAGTGCCGATATCGTCCCTGACCAAGCGGGCCTATCCAATGGAGTAGCATTTGCGCCTGCTATCCTGGCCGGCTCTGAATGGGTTGCGGTCATCGAAACAACCCCCAACGCCGTGATCATGGCGCCGGCCGCGAGCATCAGGAATACGTCACTGCTGGTCGGAGGGATCGCGGTGTTGTGCGCGGCTGTGCTGGCGCTCCTGATCGCGAGGTCGTTGACGCGGCCGATCGTCCGATTGACCGAAGCCGTTCAAGGTGTGGCCGGCAAAGGAAAGGTCACCATTCCCGTCGAGGCGCGCGGCGAGACGGGCGTGCTTGCGCGCGCATTCGCTCGAGCCATCGAGGAGATCAATGCAAAGACCGCGGCGCTCCAGCAGGAAGTCCAGGAGCATCGCCGCACCGTGGCGGCGCGCGACCATCACGCCGAGCGGGAGCGACTGTTCAGCGCAGCCGTCGAGTCCTCCAACGACGCCATCATCACGACGTCGCTCGACGGCACGATTACCGGCTGGAACTCGGCGGCGGAGCGACTGTACGGCTACACAGCTGCGGAAGCCGCAGGAAAGAATATTTCGCTGCTCGTTCCCGTGGACCGGTTACCGGAGGTTCACGACACGCTGCGCCGAATCGGCTGCGGCGAAAGCATCGAGCACAATGAAACCGTCCGTCTGCGACAGGATGGCCGGCGGGTCGAGGTCTCGCTCAGCATCTCGCCGATCAAGTCGCCTTCGGGAGCGATCATCGGCATTTCGAAGGTGGCGCGCGACATCACCGAAGCCAACAAGACCCAACAGGTGCTGCGGCAACAGACCGAGGAGCTTCGCCGCATCTTCGAGACCTCGCAGGATCTGATCATGGTGATGGATTCCCGCGGATTTCTCGTTCAGATCAGTCCGAGTTGCGAGACCATCCTAGGCTACCGGCCGGAGGAAATGATCGGTCGCAGCGGCGTCGACTTCATTCATCCCGATCATCTCGAGACCTCCCGCGAGGAAATGCGCGCAGCACGGCGCGGACAGCATCCGAAGATTTCCGACACGCGCTGCATTCACAAGGACGGACGAGAGGTGTGGCTGTCATGGCTCGGGACATGGTCCGAGCCGGTCAAACGCTTCTTCTTCGTCGGCCGTGACATGACCGAGAGCCGGCTGGCGCAGGAGACGTTGCGGGAAAGCGAGCAGCTCGCGCGCGGCATCATCGACACCGCGCTCGACGCCTTCGTCCAGATCGACGAGAAGGGCCTTATCCGCGACTGGAATGCGCAGGCGGAGAACATCTTTGGCTGGCCGCGCGACGAAGCCCTCGGCAGGAATGTGTTCGATCTGATGGGCCGGCCGGACGGACCTCTCAGGCAGGCCCTGCAAGCCTTCCTGCTTTCCGGCAACGAGGTGGTCCGCCAGCCGCGCCGCGAACTCCCGATCAGGCGGCGGGATGGAAAGGAGATCATGGTGGAGCTGAGCATCGCCGCGCTGAGGACGCGCGGCGGCTTCGTGTTCAACGCATTCGTCCGCGATCTCACCGATAAGATAGCAGCCGAGGACAGGATCCGGCAGGCCGAGAAGATGGAGGCGATGGGACAGCTCACCGGCGGCATCGCGCACGATTTCAACAACATCCTGACGGTGATCACGGGAACGATCGAGATCCTCGCCGACGCCGTCAAGGGCGAGCCGCAGCTCGCCGCGATCACCCGAATGATCGACGAGGCAGCCTCGCGCGGCGCCGACCTCACCCAGCACCTGCTTGCATTCGCGCGCAAGCAACCGCTGGATCCGAAGGTAACCGACGTCAACATGCTGATCATCGACACCGCGAAGCTGCTGCAGCGAACGCTCGGCGAGCATGTCGAGATCGAATCCGTGTTCGAGGACGAGACCTGTCCAGCGATCGTCGATCCCAATCAACTCGCCACCGCAATCCTCAACCTCGCCCTCAACGCACGCGACGCCATGCCCGACGGCGGCAAGCTGATCATCGAAACAGGCTTCGTCATGCTCGATGATAATTATGCGAGAATGCACAGCGACGTCCGGCCCGGACGCTATGCCATGATCGCGGTAAGCGATACCGGGACCGGCATCCCGGCCGCGATTCTCGATAAAGTGTTCAACCCCTTCTTCACGTCGAAAGGTCCCGGCAAGGGCACCGGCCTTGGGCTCAGCATGGTGTACGGTTTCATCAAGCAGTCGGCCGGCCACGTCATGATCTATAGCGAGGAAGGTCATGGCACCACGATCAAGATGTATCTGCCGCCGGCCATTGGCGCGTTGCCTGCGACCGAACCGGCGCTGGCGCCGGCCGTCGAGGGCGGCCATGAGACGATTCTGGTCGTGGAGGACGACAAGCTGGTGCGCGATTATGTGCTGGCGCAGTTGCGTTCGCTCGGCTACGTGACGCTGGATGCGGCGAATGCGACGGAAGCCCTTGCGCTCGTCCACACCGGCCACGCCTTCGACCTGCTGTTCACCGACGTGATCATGCCCGGCATGAACGGGCGCCAGCTTGCCGACGAGATAATGAAAGTCAGACCCCGGCTAAAGGTGCTGTTCACCTCGGGCTACACCGAGAATGCCATCATTCATCACGGCCGGCTCGACGAGGGAGTCTTGCTGCTTGCCAAGCCCTATCGGAAATCGGACATGGCAATCATGATCCGCAAGGCGCTCGCCGATTGAATTCCGCGGCAGCGCGCGCACCCAGCGCCACTGCAGCGCCGGTTGCAGCGGCTCATCTATAACCAGCACGGCCTGCAATCAGACCTGGCCTTGTCGCTGCTGGGTCATCACGATCCGGACCAGATCGGCGGCATTCCGCGCGCCAAGTTTCTTCATGATATTGGCGCGGTGATCCTCAATCGTGCGCGGGCTGATGCCGAGATGTCGCCCGGCCTCCTTGTTGGAAGCGCCGGCAGTGAATTGCTCCAGCACTTCGCGTTCGCGTCGCGTGAGCGGCTCGCGCCCCGGGAAATGCAGCGTCGCGATACGCGACGGCGCATTCTGCGCCTGCCGACGCGCGTAGGCTTCGATCGCCTCTTCGAGCCTTGCCACGATTTCGCTGCCGCGGAACGGCTTTTCGATGAAGTCTAGCGCGCCATTCTTGATCGCGCTGACCGCCATGGCGATATCGCCCTGCCCCGAGACCATGAAGATCGGCGCAGGGTAGTCCTCGCCATGAAGCTCTTTCAGAATATCGAGACCGGACTTACCGGGGATATGCACATCGAGCAGGATGCAGGCCGGCGTCCGGGTTCGTGCAATCGCCAGCAAAGCGGCGCCGTCGGCGAAACAGATGACCTGATAGCCCGCTGCAGACAGGACCATCGAAAGCGTATCGCGAACGGCAGGGTCGTCATCGACCACGAAAATCTCCCCGCGGGAGGGGGCCTTTTCAGCCATGTTCCATCGTCCATGCGTGGTTGAATGTGACGCACACTCGGATAACGGTATTCAACACCATACCGAACCGTATTTGTACGGGACCTCTGCTTAACGCACAAGTAGCGACGCACACCTAAAAAGTAATCGAGGAGTGCACTCATGCGGGATGCATCGGCCGATGGCGTTGCACAAGCGGAAGACTACAACAATGTCAATCATGCCTTGGTTTCGGACCTTGTCGGCCTCATCGAGCACGTCCAGAACAGCCTGCAGCTGATCGAACAGACGATCGCGAGCGAAACATCGACCGACAGCCTCGAGAGTTCCACCAACGTCATCGTGCTCGATGATGTGTCGCCGCGCTACATGAATGCCGCCGCCGCGTTGCAGGCCTGCGACGTCACTCTCGGAATTGCCGTGCGTTCCCTGCTGGACTCCAACAACAGCGATTGTTCCGCCGCGAGCGGGCCGGCCCTTTCGGTCATCGGGGCATAACGAGGTCGCTCCGCCGCAAATGCGCATCCAGATTTTTTCGCGCCCCGCCTCCTGCAATCGCTGCCTGGTGTCCGGCATGCCACTGATGCACCGCCGCAGGCGGATGCCGCCAGCACGATGGAAAAGCTCGATGCGTCGCTCAACAATGTGAGCCAAGGCCACTTGCGTGTTCGGGCCGTACGATCGCCAAGATCGTCTGCGCTGCGCCGAAGCTGTCTAATTCGGCAGCACGGCCGCCTCAGTGCGTCGCCTCTTCGGCCTTTGACGAGGCACCCGATTTTTTCTTGCCGTGCTTGCCTCTCAGGAAACGAATATCCATTTCGGTGCCGTTGACGCGGACGAGTTCGCACCGGCGATAGGCGAGGCCGGTCGACGACAGCAGCAAGAAGAACTCCTTCAGATTGAGACCTTGAATGGAGCCTTCCACGGTCAGCGTGGCGTCGGTGTCCGAGATCGCGTTGAGCTGACAATCCCTGCGCCAGGTTCCGTCGATCGCCATGATGCAGACATCATAGCCTCTGCTGAACGTAACCCGCTCCGCGCCCTTGCCGTCCTCAGCCATCGCTCACCGTCCTGCCATCGCCGCGATTTTTGGCATCGCCGCGCCGCCCTGCGCAGATGCTGCACGCGCGCCGCTCGGCCGATAAAGACCGCGCTTGTCCGGAAATGGCTTGAACACATCAGTCAAACCGACGACGGTTTCCGCCGCGCCCAGCACCAGGAAGCCATCGCCTTCCATCGCCCTGGCGAGGCGGCCGAAGATGTTGATCTTGGTTTCCTGATCGAAATAGATCAGGACGTTCCGGCAGAAGATAACGTCGAAGGTGCCGAGCTGGGAAAAATCGTGTAGCAGGTTGAGCTGCCGGTGCTGCACCATGGCCCGCAGCTCCGGATTGATCTGCCACAACTCACCATTCTGTTTGAAATATTTGACGAGCAGTTGAATCGGAAGGCCGCGCTGAACCTCGAACTGGCTGTAGACGCCCGACTTCGATTTCTCGAGGACTTCCGTCGACAGGTCGGTCGCGATGATCTCGACGCGCCACCCCGCAAGCGTCGCGCCCATTTCCTTCAGCGACATGGCGAGCGAATATGGTTCCTGGCCGGTCGAGCCGGCGGCGCACCATATCCTGATGCTCTTGCGGGCGGCGCGCGCCTTCAACATCTCCGGTATGATCGTATCGCGGAAATGTTCGAACGGCACCTTGTCGCGGAAGAAGAAGGTCTCGTTGGTGGTCATGGCTTCGACCACCTGGGCAATGATCGACGACGATCCGCCCTTCATCTTCTGCACGAGTTCGCCGATGCCCGGCAGGCCGCACTTGCGCGACAACGGAAGCAGGCGGCTTTCGATCAGATACTGCTTGTCTGCGGACAGGTCGAGACCGGAATGGTCCTTCAGGATCTTACGCAGGTACTCATAGTCTGGCGGAGTCACGGAAGCCTCTCAAGGGCAAGCGGATAGGTTTAGATCGGACTCTCTTCGCTGAGTGCGACCAGACCGACTTCCTGGAATTTTGCCGCAACGATGTCCTTGTCGAACGGCTTCATGATGTACTCATTGGCGCCGGCATGGAGCGCGCGTGAGATGTGATCCATGCCGTTTTCGGTGGTGCAGAACACCACTTTGGGCACGTCGCCGCCGGGCAGACGGCGCAGATGGCCGAGGAACTCGTAGCCGTCCATGACCGGCATGTTCCAGTCGAGCAGCACTGCCGTCGGCATGGCATTCTTGCAGGCTTCCAGCGCCTGTTCGCCGTCCTCGGCCTCGGTGATCTGGAAGTCCATCTCTTCCAGGATTCGTCGCGCGATCTTCCGCACGACAGTGGAGTCATCGACGACAAGACAGGTTTTCATTTTTGCCTCCTTGCTTGATGCGCGGCGCTACGCTGCGAGGGCCGCTTTCGGCATAAGTTCGAGAACGCGATCGACGTCGAGGACGACCATGAGCTGGCCGTCGAGGCGGTGCACGCCGCCGGCGAGTTTCGCCATGCGCGGGTCGAGGTTGACCGGGTTTTCCTCGCAGCTCGCTTCCGGCAGGCGCAGCACTTCGCCGATCTGGTCGATCAGAAGGCCGTAGGACTCGCCGCGGAGGTCGACGCCGACCGCCATCGGCGGCTTGCCGTCGTCGTTCTTCGGCAGGCCGAGCCGGGCGCGCATGTCGACCACGGTGACGATGCGGCCGCGCAGATTGAGCACGCCGGCGATCTCGCTCGACGCCAGCGGCACCCGCGTCAGCCGCTCCGGCATGAACACGTCCTGCACCCGCGAGATCGGCAGGCCGAACAATTGCCCGCCGATCACGGCGGTGACGTATTCGGCGACGGTGCCCTCGATGGTCTCGGTCTTGGTGGTCATCTGCTTGGTTCCTTAGGCCGCGCGCCGGGTCTCGGCGGTCTGTTCCTTCAGCGCCGCGATCAGGCCGGGACGGTCGAACTTGGCGACGTAGTCGTGGAAGCCGGCCTGCCGGCCGCGCTCGATCGCCGCCGGCGACACCAGCGAGGACAGCGCGATGATCGGCAGCTGGTTCAGATTGTGGTCGGAGCGGATGACTTCGGCAAACTCGAAGCCGTTCATGTCCGGCATCTCGATGTCGGTCAGCACCACGTCAAAGCTGTGGCCCGAGCGCAGCGCGGCGAGCCCCTCCTGGGCGTTGACCGCGACCCGCACCTTGTAGCCGGCGGCCTTCAGCACCGGTGCCAGCATGTTGCGGAAGAACGCGCTATCGTCGACCAACAGCACCGATTGCGCGGTCGAGGAGGCCCGCATCTCCTTGCGCGAGAACCAGTCGGCAAACGCCATCGGCAGGAAGTGGCCGACGTCGATCACC
>NZ_JAGKJK010000031.1 GCF_020329435.1 Bradyrhizobium hereditatis
AGCTCACGTTCTCATTGGCGAGAAATCGGCCGTATCGGACTATCTTGGCCCGATCGCCATCCGCCGCTCGACGCAGGCACGAGCTCGCGCGCGTGACCATCCCTTCGAGCAGGGCCGCCCCCCTTTATCGAGACGACCATCCCCGAACCGCCCAAGCCTGAATTGTTCATTCAACATCTTGGCACCTCAATGGAATCGAAGTGCCAGATACAGAATCACAGCAGCCCGTCGCCGCGGAAGGCCAAATCAAAACACCGAGTCATTCCGTCGCAGCCGCAATCTGTGCATCTGCTAGCGCGTTCGCGGGGACGACTCGTGGGGAATCCATCGTCACATCACCGCTTGATCTGCGCCTTCAGCGTATCCTCGACGACGCGGTCGAACGAGGAGGCTTTCGGTGGGGCCTTGGCGCGTTGCTCGGCGACGTATTTGTCGCGCTTGGCCACCAGCGCCGCCAGCTTCTCATCGAGCGCCTTGCGCTGGGTCATCTGCTTGTTGATTTCCTCGATCCGCTGCTCCGGCTTCATGGTGCGCAAATTGTCCGGCAGCTCTTCCTCCTTGATCGCAGAAATGCTGCTGCGGCCGGCGGAGACATCCGCGCCGGTGGTATCCAGTACGAAGGCGACTTCAACGGCGGGCTTGGCGTTGGCTTGTGACAGGCCGGCGGCGAGCGGAAGGGCGGCGAGCGCGAGTACGAGCGAGCGAAGCGTGATGCGTGACTTCATAAAGTCTCCCCCAGATGTTTCGTCCCCTCGGAACCCAAGTTCCGCCGGCTTCACCTTGGGCCGGTGGGCCGAAAACAAGGCGGGCGGGGGTCAAAATTACGGCTGACGTTGCGCTGGTGCCGCCTGTTGGACGCTGCGAAATCGGTTATGGTTCGAGCACCATGGAATCACCCGCCCGCCAGATCAGCCTCGTGCCTCCGCCCGACCGCCGTCAGTCAGACACGGCGCTCGCGATTGCGCGCGGCACGGCGCGGTTGTTACGCTCGCTGGGCTTCTCCTGCATCAGCGAGCTGCCGCTGCCGTCGGGCCGGCGCGCTGACCTTGTGGCGCTGAACGAGCGCGGCGAGATCTGGATCGTTGAGATCAAGTCGTCGGTGGAAGATCTGCGCGCCGACCAGAAATGGCAGGACTACCGGATGCATTGCGACCGGCTGTTCTTCGCCTTCACGCAGGATTTGCCCTGCGAGATCTTTCCTGAAGATACCGGCCTGATCATCGCCGACGCCTATGGCGCGCATTTGCATTGCGAGGCGCCCGAGCATCGCCTGCCCGCCGCGACGCGCAAATCGATGATGGTGCGTTTTGCGATGGCCGCAGCGCAGCGGATCAACCGTCTGGTCGATCCGCAGGGGCACGCGGAATTTTAGACCGCGAAGCCGGCACTCCGGCTGACATCCGCAGTTCGAGAGAGCGTCTGCCAAATTCAGCTGGCAAAGCTGGCGGGCGGGTTCAGGCCCGCTTAATGTTTGACTTGGTCTTCCCAGTCCGTCCATTCTACATCATGGACGTCGAGGTAGCCGGAAACGGCTGCGCCGACGGTTGGGAAAAAGCAATTCTCGCCAAGCTGCGCCAACAATCCGAATTTCTTCAGCTTGTCCTTCACGGGATCCTTGAGTTCGGCAAAGCAAAGCTCAATACCCAGTGCGTGCAACGCCTCATCCAATTCAGCGAGCGTGTCGCCGGCCGTGACGTCCACGCTGGTGACCGGTTCCGCCGCAACGACCAGCCAGCGTACGGGCGTCGGCGATTTCGCTACCGCATCCAGTGCGCGCTCTTTGAAAAACTCGGCGTTGGCGAAGAACAAAGGCGCATCCCACCGAAACAGGACCAGTCCCGGAATTTGGCGCGCATTCGGGTATCTCGTGATGTCGTGATAGCCTTTCACGCCGTCGGCGCGGCCCAATACGGCGGAGTGAGGACGCCAGCCGTCCCATAGAAACTCGATAATGGCGATAACGATTGCCAGACCTATTCCTGGAATCACGCCGAGCACGGCGACGCCGACAAAGCAGACGATTGAAAGCCAGAACTCCCACCGCTGAATGCGGTAGATCCGCTTCAGGTCGGTGATCTCAATCAAGCCGATCGCAGCAGCGATGACGACGGCGGCTAATGCAGCGTTGGGCAAATGCTGAAGGAGGTTTGGTGCCGCCAGCAGAAGGAAGGCGATCGCGAGCGCGCCAACGACACTGGTCAGCTGGGTGCGGGCGCCGGCGGCTTCGGCAATAGGCGTCCGCGAACCGCTGCTGCTGATTGGAAAACCCTGAAAAAATCCGGTTGCCAGATTGGCGGCGCCGAGTCCCACCATCTCCTGGTTGGCATCGACATGATCGCCCAATCGTGCGGCATAGGCCCGCGAAAGCACGCTGGTATCGGCAAATGATATCATCGCGATCGCACACCCGCCGATCAGCACCGGGACTATGTCGGCAGGGCCGATCCAGGGAATGGTGAAGCCGGGCAAGCCCTGCGCCAGGGGACCCAGAACTGTCACGCCGTAACGTGCCGCTAGATCGAACGCAGCGACGGCCGCCGTTGCCCCGACGACGGCTATCAGGATGACCGGCAGCCGCTTGTATCCCTGAAGCAGCAGGATAACGGTCAGCGTGCCGAGCCCAATCGCGAAAGCTACCCAGTTGGTCTTTCCATCAAGGATGGCACCGGCGATCGCCCATAAGCTCCGCAAAGGTCCGTCGCTCTCGATCGAGAAGCCGAACAGTTTTGGCAAATGGGCTGATCAGTACGGTCAGTGCAATTACGTTCATGTAGCCGTAGCGTATCGGCTTGGAAAGAAGCTCGGTCACAAAGCCCAGGCGCGCGACGCCTGCCAGAACGCATATCGTCCCCGACACGATTGCCATCGCGGCAGCCAAGGTTGCGGCGCGGACGGGATCGCCACCCGACTGCGGAACGACAACGCCAAGAATGATAGCTGCAAGCGCCGAATCCGGTCCGAGGACAAGTATCCGGCTTGGCCCGAACAACGCGTAGGCAAGGAGCGGTACGATCGTTGCGTATAGACCGTAGATGCCGGGCAAGCCCGAGGCCTCCGCATAGGCAATGCCAACCGGAACCAGCATGGCGGCCAGCACGAGCCCAGCAAGGATATCGTGCCCGAGCCACGCCGCTTCATATCGACGGAAGGTGTCGAGACCTGGCAGCCAGCGCACCAAATGCTTCATTGCCGGTCACTCCCAAACCCGGTCGGGCTCGCTAGCCGGGCTCGCACGCCGTTGCCACCGGTCTTTGCCTTCACGCATACCGTGCCTTGCGAGATTTTCCGTCAAGATACCGGTGGATTTTAGCCGATGCCTGCCCACGCCCCGCAAGCTGATGACGGTGCGCAGCCATAGCTGCTGCACCACGGATCAACCGTCTGATCGATCCGCGAGGACACGGAGAGTTTTAGGAAGGAATTGTAGCCCGGATGCGCGAAGCGACATCCGGGGTTTGACGAGCACCTTTCCCGGATGTCGCTTCGCTGATCCGGGCTACAGCGCAGCGAACTACCGCGGCGCGCGCTTCGCCAGAATCCGCTGCAGGGTGCGGCGATGCATGTTGAGACGCCGCGCGGTTTCGGAGACGTTGCGGTTGCACATTTCATAGATGCGCTGGATGTGCTCCCAGCGCACGCGATCCGCCGACATTGGATTCGACGGCAGCTCGGATTTCTCGGTGCCGCTGGCAAGCAGTGCGGCGACCACGTCGTCGGCGTCGGCAGGCTTTGAGAGATAGTCGACCGCGCCCATCTTCACCGCGGTGACGGCGGTGGCGATGTTGCCGTAGCCGGTCAGCACGATGGTGCGTGCATCAGGCCGCTTGCGCTTCAGCGCCGAGACCACGTCGAGCCCATTGCCGTCGCCGAGCCTGAGGTCCACCACGGCAAAGGCCGGTGCGGCCTTGTTGATCTGCGCCAGCCCGTCGGACACGGTGTCGCAGGAGGTCACCGCGAAGCCGCGGGTTTCCATGGCACGCGACAGGCGCTCCAGAAACGGCTTGTCGTCCTCGACGATCAGCAGCGAGCGGTCGGTGACATCGTTCAGTTCGGCGATGGCGTTCAAGGCAGGGTATCCCCCGAGTTGCGGATGTTGAGCATGAAATAAAGCATATGGCGCGGCCGTTTGCAGTGCCAAGACCCTCCTGGCCGGATTGGTTACCTTTCCCATCCCTTTGGGGCAGTTCTAATCCGCTGGTCCGACAGCACTTTCCTCCGCCTCGAAACGGGCGCGCGGCCAGACGATCTGGACCACGGCACCGTGATCGGGGAACGTCCGGTTCGAGAAGGAAACCTTGGCGCCGGTGCGCTCCAGCAGCGTGCGGGCGATGAACACGCCAAGGCCGAGCCCCGCGCGCGTGCTTTGGGGGTCATCCGCGGTGCGCCGCCGCGATAAATAAGGTTCCCCGATGCGTTTCAGGATGTCGGGCGCGATGCCCGGGCCGTCGTCTGAGATGACGATTTCGACGGTATCGGCATTCCACCAGGCGTTAACCTCGACGGTCGTTCGTGCGAAATCGACGGCATTCTCCAGGATGTTGCCGACGCCATAGAGGATCGCCGGGTTCCGCGCGCCGACCGGCTCTCGGGTGGCTGCGACAGCTAGCCGCACCTTGATCGCGACGCCGAAATCGCGATGCGGCGCGACTGCCTCCTCGATCAGCGTCGAGAGCGGCATGCGGTCGAACGGCGCGCCGGAGGAAGAGAGCTGGGTCAGCTTGGCCAGAATGTCGCGGCAGCGCTGTGCCTGCTCGCGCAGGGTCTTCAGGTCGGAGGCCAATTGCTCATTACCGTCGACGGTCTTTTCCAGTTCCCGTGAAATCAGGAAGATCGTCGAGAGCGGCGTGCCGAGTTCATGCGCGGCGGCCGCCGCCAGCCCATCGAGCTGCGTCAGATGCTGCTCACGCGTCAGCACCAGTTCGGTCGCGGCCAGCGCATCGGAAAGCTTTCGCGCCTCTTCCGTCGCTTGGAATGCGTAGAGACTGGTGACGCCGATCGCGAGCACGATCGAGAGCCAGACGCCGAACAGATAAATCGGCGGCAGTACCAGCGGGTCATCGCTATCCCAGGGTAGCGGCAGATGAAAAAACACGAGCGCAGACGCGCAGGCGACCGCGAGAAGGCCGAGCCCCATGGTCAGCCGGACCGGCAGTACGGTCGCCGAGATCAACACCGGCCCCAGGAACAGAAACGAAAACGGATTCTGCAAGCCGCCGGTCAGAAACAGGAGCGCAGCCAGTTCGACAATGTTGAGCGCGAGCAACGCAGCGGCATGGACCGGTTCCAGCCGCTGCATCGGGTTGAACGCCACCTGCAGCGCGAGATTGAGCAGCGCCGAGACGCCGACAACGGCAACGCAGGCGATGATCGGAAAGTCGAATTCCAGGCCATGCCCGACGATGAAGATCGCGGTGATCTGGCCGAGCGCCGCCAGCCAGCGCAGCCGCAGGATCGTATCGAGACTGACATAGCGATACGGAAGACGAAAATCAGAGGCGGCAACGTCGGACATTTCAGGAGTTTAGCCGCGCGGGCGGATGATCACAAACGCAGGCGACCGCCCGTGCGTCGCCGGGCAGCTCCAACCCTTGCGCTAGCAGCCATGATGGCTCAATGAACAGGCCGAAATGGTCAACAGCGACGCCACGCCAGCGCCATCGCCCGCGGCCGGGCCGGAAGGCCCCGCCGCGATCGACGTCGTGCATCTAATAAAACTCTACAAGACCACGCGAGCGGTCGACGATGTCTCGTTCCGGATCGCGCGCGGCAGCGTCACCGGGCTGCTCGGCGGCAACGGCGCCGGCAAAACCACGACAATTGCGATGATCATGGGGCTGGTGCTGCCGACCTCGGGCCGCGTCCGGGTGCTCGGACACGCGATGCCGGAGGAGAGCGCCGACGTGCTCGGCCGGATGAATTTCGAGAGTCCCTATGTCGACATGCCGATGCGGCTCACGGTGCGGCAAAACCTCACCATCTTCGGCCGGCTCTATGCGGTGAAGGATTTGCGCGAGCGCATCGAGCAGCTCGCGTCCGACCTTGATCTGAAGGATTTTCTCGATCGCGCCAATGGCAAGCTCTCGGCGGGACAGAAGACCCGCGTCGCGCTGGCGAAGGCGCTGATCAACGAGCCGGAGCTGTTGCTGCTCGACGAGCCGACCGCCTCACTCGATCCCGACACAGCGGACTGGGTACGCCAGCATCTGCAGACCTATCGCAAGACCCATGACGCCACCATCCTGCTGGCGTCGCATAACATGCTGGAAGTGGAGCGGCTGTGCGACCGCATCATCATCATGAAGCGCGGCCGCATCGAGGATGACGACAGCCCGGACCAGATCATGGCGCGCTACAATCGCACCACGCTGGAGGACGTATTCCTCGATGTTGCGCGCGGCCGGGTGGCGGAGGGGACATCGCCATGAGCGAGATCGTCACCCGTCCCGCCATCTCCTCGCATCGCATCCAGGCTATGGTGCTGCGCTACTGGTATCTTCTGATGTCGTCCTGGCCACGGCTGCTCGAGCTGATCTACTGGCCGGCGCTGCAGATCATCACCTGGGGCTTTCTGCAGAACTACATCGCGCAGCACGACAATTTCTTCGCCCGTGCCGGCGGCTCGCTGATCGGCGCGGTGATTCTGTGGGACATCTTGTTCCGCGGCCAGCTCGGCTTTTCGATCTCCTTCCTCGAGGAAATGTGGGCGCGCAATCTCGGCAACCTCATGATGAGCCCGCTCAAGCCGATCGAGTTTCTGATCGCGCTGATGATCATGAGCCTGATCCGGCTTGCGATCGGCGTGATTCCGATGACGCTGCTGGCGCTGTTCTTCTTCGATTTCAATTTCTTCGCGATCGGCCTGCCGCTGATCGCCTTCTTCTGCAACCTGATCTTCACGAGCTGGTCGATCGGGATTTTCGTCTCGGGCCTGGTGCTGCGCAATGGGCTGGGCGCCGAGAGCATTGTCTGGACGCTGATGTTCGGCCTGATGCCGCTCGCCTGCGTCTACTATCCGGTCGCGGTGTTGCCCGCCTGGCTGCAAAGCATTGCCTGGCTGCTGCCGCCGACCTATGTGTTCGAAGGCATGCGCGCGCTTCTGATCGATCACGTCTTCAGGAGCGACCTGATGGTCTGGTCCCTCGCCATCAACGCGGTGCTGTTCGCTGCCTCCTTTGCGATCTTCCTTGCGCTTTTGCGCAGTGCCAAACATCACGGTTCTTTGCTCGGGGGTGGCGAATAAGTCACAGATTCCCGTGGATCCCCGGGGTTTTTAGGCACGTTAGCGGTTGCATGGGGCCGATCGGTGCATTGACGCAATATTACGCATTCTGCACTATGCTGCGGCGCAAACAGAAGGTCAGAAATAAAATGCCGATTGGTGAGTTTGGCGGCGCACCGCCGCTGGTGGCCGAAGGCAGTCCGGCGCTCACGACGCCGATGTACTGGATGTATGAAATGGCCCACGCGTCGCTCAATCCGGCACGCGCCGTGACCGATGCCGCCAAGATCCTGTTTCAAAACCCGCTCAATCCCTTCTCGCACACGCAGTTCGGCAAATCGATCGCCGCTGCCTGCGAATTGTTCGAGCGCACCACGCGCCGCTACGGCAAGCCCGAATGGGGGCTCGACTTCACAGAGGTCAACGGCATCCAGACGCCGGTCGAGGTCCGCTCGATCTGGGAAAAGCCGTTCTGCCGCCTCCTGCATTTCGATCGCAAATTGACCCGGCCGCTGCGCGCGCCGCATCCGCGCGTCCTGATCGTGGCGCCGATGTCGGGCCATTACGCGACGCTGCTGCGCGGCACGGTCGAGGCCTTCCTGCCGACCCATGAGGTCTACATCACCGACTGGTCGGACGCGCGCATGGTTCCGCTCAGCGAGGGCCGTTTCGACCTCGACGACTACATCGATTACATCATCGAGATGCTGCACGTGCTCGGCGGCAACATGCACGTGATCGCGGTGTGCCAGCCCTCGGTGCCGGTGGTGGCGGCTGTCTCCGTGATGGAGGCTGCGCGCGACCCCTTCGTGCCGCTGTCGATGACGCTGATGGGCGGCCCGATCGATACCCGCCGCAACCCGACCGCCGTGAACAACCTCGCCGAACAGCGCGGCATCGAATGGTTCCGCAACCACGTCATCACCAAGGTGCCGTTCCCGCATCCCGGCGTGATGCGCGACGTCTATCCGGGCTTCTTGCAGCTCTCGGGCTTTATCAGCATGAATCTCGATCGCCATACCGACGCACACAAGGCGCTGTTCAACAATCTGGTGAAGGGCGACGGCGACATGGTCGACAAGCACCGCGAATTCTATGACGAATACCTCGCGGTGATGGACCTGACTGCGGAGTATTATTTGCAGACGGTCGACGTCGTCTTCGTCAAGCACGCGCTGCCCAAGGGCGAGATGACCCATCGCGGCAAGCCGGTCGATCCGTCGAAGATCCACCGCGTGGCGCTGATGACGGTGGAAGGTGAGAACGACGACATCTCCGGGCTCGGTCAGACCGAAGCGACGCACGCATTGTGCCCGCATATTCCCGATCATCGCCGCGTGCATTACGTGCAGAAGGGCGTCGGGCACTACGGCGTGTTCAACGGATCGCGATTCCGTTCCGAAATCGTGCCGCGCATCTCCGATTTCATGGTGTCGGCAGCCAATCCCATGGTGTCAGCGGCTACTACGAAGCCGACATTGGTCCGTGCAGCCGAATAACAGCGATGGCGGGGCCGATTCCGGGCCGCCAATAAGTTGCTGAGAAGATTCAAACATTCCAGATTCCGGTCGAATCAAGGGGTGAGTTCAGACTCACTCCTTGAGGCCGCTTTTCACGTCAGGTTCCAGCCGAAATTTTGGGTTCCAGGCCCATCCCCTAGGGGCCGTTTGGCCGAAACCCCCTGTATATTGGGCAAATGATTTGTTTTTGCGCCGAGCAATTTAGATGCGATTTCCCTGGCGGCGGATATGGCAGAATCCGGGCGAACTCTTACTCCCCGGACTCCAAGATATGGCTACTCGTGCCCTCCTTTATCGGCGGCCCGCCGAACCCGCGACTATTTTGGTCAAACACGGCTCGCAAGTCTTTGCGATCAGGATGCGCCGGCATCGCCGCGCGCGTCGATACACGCTTCGCATTCATCCGACCGATCGCGAAGCCATCCTGACCATGCCGCCACGCGGCACGATCGCGGAAGCGAAGGACTTTGCGCAGCTTCACGGCGGCTGGATCGCCGCGCGTCTCGGCCGGTTGCCGAAGGCCGCGCCCTTTCAACCCGGCACCATCGTGCCGCTGCGCGGTGTGCCGCACCGCCTGGTGCATCGCGCCGGCGAGCGCGGCACGGTGTGGACCGAGACCCGCGACAGCGGCGAGAAGATTCTGTGCGTCGCCGGCGGGTATGAGCACATGGATCGCCGCGTCCATGACTTCCTCAAGCGTGAAGCACGCAAGGATCTGCACAAGGCTTCACTCGCCTATGCGGCGGAACTCGGCGTGCGGGTGAGGCGGGTGTCGATCCGCGACCAATCGAGCCGCTGGGGCTCGTGCACCTCGGCGGGCTCATTGTCCTATTCCTGGCGGCTGATCCTCGCGCCGCCCTATGTGCTCGACTACCTCGCCGCCCATGAGGTCGCCCATCTCGTCGAGATGAACCACTCGCCGCGGTTCTGGCGCGTGGTCGACCGCATCTGCGACCATGTAGAACGCGCCAAGCGCTGGCTTGATACCTACGGCAACGATTTGCACCGTTACGGGATTCAGGATTAGCGGTTGCCACACAGACCACTGTCATCGCCCGGCTTGACCGGGCGAGCCAGTATTCCAGAGATAGTGGTTATCAATCGAGATGCCGCAGCGTACTGGATACCCCGCTTTCGCGGGGTATGACGGCCTGAGGTAGTCGTGAGATCTCGCTTATCGCCCAAACAGCCGGTCCACCAGCCAGCCATCCAGTCCCGCCGCAGCTTCCGGGCGTACATTTGGATTGGGCGGCGGCGGTGCGGCGCTTCGCGCGGGCGGCGGTCGGTACGAACTGCCTGACGGAGCCGGCGCCGCTGGGCTCGGCGTCACCTGCGAGGTCTGGAACAGGTTCGACATGAACCCGCCGCGCTGCGAGTTCGGCAACGCCGCCACCGCCACGCCCTGATGCGCCGTGCGCATGAAGCGGCTCCATACCTCCACCGGCAACCCGCCGCCGGTTGCCTTCTTGGTCGGTGAGTTGTCGTCATTGCCGAGCCAGACCCCGGTGACGAGGCTGGCGGTATAGCCGATGAACCAGGCATCGCGAAAATCCTGGCTGGTGCCGGTCTTGCCGGCGGCCATCCAACCTGGAATCTCCGCCTTACGCGCTGTACCCGAGACCAGTGTTTCCTGCATCATCGTATTCATCATCGCGACATGGCGCGGCTCGATCACCTGGCCGAGCCGGTCGGGCTGGCGCGCGTAGAGCAGCTTGCCTTCACTGGTGCGGATCTTGGTGACGACATGGGGGGAGACGCCGAGCCCGCCATTGGCAAAGGGCGCATAGGCCCCGACCAGCTCGATGACCGAGACTTCCGAGGTGCCGAGCGCGATCGAGGGATTGGCGTCAAGCTTCGACGAGATCCCGAGCCGGTGCGCGGTCCGCACCACGTTCTTCGGCCCCACCTCGAGCCCGAGCCGCACCGCGACCGTGTTGAGCGACATCGCCAGCGCCTGCGTCAGCGTTACCGCGCCGAAATATTCGTGGGTGTAGTTCTCCGGACGCCAGCCCTTGAGATCGAGCGGCGCGTCCTGGCGGATCGTCTCCGGCGTCAGGCCGCCCTCGATCGCGGTCAGATAGATGAATGGCTTGAACGCCGAGCCGGGCTGGCGTTTGGCTGTGACCGCACGGTTAAACTGGCTCTCGGCATAGTTCCGCCCGCCGACCATCGCGCGCACCGCGCCGTCGGGCGTCATCGCCACCAGCGCGCCTTGCGTGACGTTGAATTTCACACTCTTGGCCGCCAGTTCGTCGATAATGGCGGCTTCAGCGACACTCTGCAGCTTCGGATCGATCGTGGTCTCCACCACGATGCTCTGGTCGATCTGGCCGACGAGATCGTCCAGCACCTCGCCGATCCAGTCGGCGACGTAGTTGACGGTGCCGGCGCCGGCCGGCTTCACCTTGTAGGAGGGATGGCCGATCGAGGCCTTGGCTTGCGCATCGCTGATGAATTTGGCTTCCGCCATCGCCGCCAGCACGATCTGGGCGCGCGCTTCCGCGCCTTCGGGATTGCGGTTCGGCGCCAGGCGTGACGGCGATTTGACGAGGCCCGCCAGCATCGCCGCTTCCGCGACCGTGACGTTCTTCGCCGACTTGCCGAAATAACGCTGAGAAGCGGCCTCGACGCCATAGGCGCCGGAGCCGAAATAGACGCGGTTCAGATAAAGCTCGAGAATTTCGTTTTTGGTATGCTTGCGCTCCAGCCACAGCGCGAGCTCCACCTCCTGCAGCTTGCGCGTCATCGTCCGTTCCTGGGTCAGGAACAGGTTCTTGGCGAGCTGCTGCGTCAGCGTCGAGCCGCCCTGCGAGACCCCACGATGCAGGATGTTGGCGACGGCTGCACGCGCGATGCCGACGGGGTCGATGCCGTAATGCGAATAGAAGCGGCGGTCTTCGATGGCGATGAAGGCCTTCGGCAAATAAGGCGGCAGATCTTTCAGCGCGACATTGGTGCCGGGCGCTTCGCCGCGCGAGGCCAGCACGCTGCCATCGAGGCCGACAATCTGAATGGTCGGCGGACGTTTGGGGATTTCCAGCGACTGGATCGCCGGCAGATGCGCGCCGACCCAGACCACGACACCGATGACCGCGATCACCGCCCACAGGCCGAGCACAGCACCCCAATAGACCAGCCGGCCGATCCGAATACGGCCGCGCGATTTGTCGCGTCGCTTGGCGCCGCTTTTGGTCCCACGCGGCTTGCGCTCGCGCGGCGGCGGCTCGTCGTCCTCTTCTTCGATCTTGCGCTTGGCCACTGGTTTCTTCGGTTTCTCGTCGTCGTCCGTGGCGTCAGGGATGCGATCGGCGGGCGAGAGGCGCAGGTCGGCGAGCGCGGCCGGAAGCCCGAATAGCGGCTCCTTGCGTGCGCCGCTCTTTTTCCGTCCCCACGCCATGACAAACGCCGCTCATACCCGCCCTGCCGCAGGCTAGCGGCGGCTGTTTAAGGGTCGGTTACGGAAAGGTTAATGCGGGATTAGGAGGTGCGGCACGGCGTGCTAGCATCAGCGCAAGCCACGGTGTTCTTGGAGGAAACTTTAAAATGGGCCACATCGATCCGACCAAAGAAGTATTCGCGCAGTTCCGCGCCAATGATCGGCCGGGTCCGATCCACATGCTTAATCTGGTGCGGCTGCGCGCGATGGCCGCTTACCCCGATGGTCGGAAGGTGACGGGGGCGGAAGCCTATGCTGCCTATGGCCGCGAAAGCGGCCCGGTGTTCGAACGGCTCGGCGGCCGCATCGTCTGGCAAGGCCGGTTCGAACTGATGCTGATCGGACCGCAGGAGGAGCGCTGGGATCACTGCTTCATCGCCGAGTACCCGAGCGTGGCCGCCTTCGCCGAGATGATCCGCGATCCCGTCTACCGCGAGGCGGTCAAACACCGTCAGGCCGCCGTCGAGGACTCCCGCCTGATCCGCCACGCCGTGCTGCCGGTCGGCAAGACGTTCGGGGAGATTCCGGAGTAGGGGGTTGCTTCGTCATTGCCGGGTCAAGCCTGGCCATGACCAGCCGAAAAAAATCGGCGGCCCCGAAGGGCCGCCGATCGCCTCTTTCCGCCGATCGTTCCCTGTGACTCGACGGGCCTAGCCCGCCGCGCCCTTGTCCTCGATAATGGGGCCGAACAGTTCCCAGCGCTCGCCGTTGAAGCGCATCATCTGCAACTGCTTGTTGACGCGGTAATCGTTCGGCGTGGTGTTGCCGACGATGCCGGGCAGCGCGAGGTCGAGCACGACGTTCTTCAGATTGGTGGCCTGCTTCATGACGTTCTCGCGGGTCAGGTTGTCGCCGCACTGCTTGAGCACGTGGACCATCAGCTGCGCGGTCGAATAGGCGTAGGCGTTGAAGCTGGAGTACTTGTCGCCTTCCGGATAATACTTCTCCATGAAGGCAAAGTACTTCTTCATGCCCGGATCGTCCTTCCAGGTCGGGTCCATCGGATCCTTGCCATAGTTGACGCTGATCACGCCCTTGGAAGCTTCCGCGCCCGCCGGCAGCATCACCGCGTTCACCGAGGTCGCGTTGATGTCGAGGATGTGCACCGGCTTCCAGCCGATCTCGAAGTTTTTCTTGATCGCCTGCGCCGCCTGCTTGGGCGTCGTCGCCGAGAAGAACAGATCCGCGCCGGCATCCCTGATTTTGAGGACCTGTGAATCGATCGTCGGGTCGGAGACCTCATAGGAGGCTTCCGCCACGATCATCTTCGCCGCCTTGTCGCCAAGGCCGGCCTTGAGGCCGTTCAGATAGTCCTTGCCGAGATCGTCATTCTGGTAGAGCACGCCGATCTTGGCGTTCGGATGTTCTTTCAGAATGTACTGGCCGTAGATGCGGCCCTCGACGAAGTAGTTGGGGTTGAAGCCGAGCGTCCACGGAAAATTCTTCGGGTCGGTGAACTTCGATGCGCCGGTCGCCGCGAACAGCTGCGGCACCTTCTTCGAATTGAGGTACTTCTGCACGGCGGCGTTCGAGGGCGTGCCGATGATCTGGAAGGTGAGCAGCACCTCGTCGCTTTCGACCAGCTTGCGCACCTGCTCCACCGCCTTCGGCGGCGAATAGGCGTCGTCGTATTGGATCAGATTGATCTTGCGGCCGTTCACGCCGCCTTCCTGCTCATTGATCATCCTGAAATAGGCGGCCTGTCCCTTGCCGAGCGTGGCGTAGGCCGACGCTGGTCCCGAGAATGGCACCGTCTGGCCGATCTTGATCTCGGTGTCGCTCGCGCCGGTGTCGTATTTCTTCTGCGCGGAGGCCGTCGAGACCGACAGCGCAAGCGCGAGCGCCGTGCCGGTGGCCAGATGGAAAATACCCTTCCTCATAATGCTGAATTCCTCATCTGTTTATGATTGAGCCGATGATCTTGTCCGGAGTTTCAACCCGGCCGGATGCCATCGCTGCCACAATAGTGGCGGAAGCGATATTGCATTGCAAGACGCGTCGCGCGGCGACGCAGGTAGTAAGTTCCATCTGATAAAATGAATCCAGTAGCGCTCGTTCGCCGCACAATGATGCAGAAGTTCGCGATCGAGCCGCGCGAAAAACAAACCGCCGGTGTCGGGCAGGGCCACGACACCGGCGGCGATCCGCCGATCGATTAAGTGGTCAGGCCTAACCGGATGGTCCGGCGTCCTCGAGAATCGGGCCGAACAGTTCCCAGCGCTCGCCGTTGAACCGCATCATCTGAAGCTGCTTGTTGACGCGATAGTCGGTCGGGCTGGTGTTGATCTTCATGCCGGGCAGGCCGAGGTCGAGCACGACATCCTTCAAGTTGGCGGCCTGCTTCATCACGTTCTCACGCGTGAGATTGTCGCCGCACTGCTTGAGCACCTGGACCAGAAGCTGCGCGGTCGAATAGCCGTAGGTGTTGACCGTGTTCATCTTGTCGCCTTCCGGGAAATATTTGTCCATGAAGTCGAGATACTTCTTCAGGCCGGGGTCATCCTTCCAGGTTGGGTCTGCGGGATCCTTGCCATAATTGACGCTGATCACGCCCTTTGATGCTTCCAGGCCTGCCGGTTTCAGCGTCGCGCTGACAGGGCTCGCGTTGATGTCGAGGATGTGCACCGGTTTCCAATTGAGCTCGTGGATTTTCCGGATCGCTTGCGCCGCCTGCTTCGGCGTCGAGGCGCTGTAGAACAGATCTGCGCCCGCGTCCTTGATCTTGAGCACTTGTGAATCGATGGTCGGGTCGGCGACTTCGTAGGAAGCCTCCGCGACAATCATCTTCGCCGCCTTGTCGCCAAGGCCAGCCTTCAGGCCGTTGATATAGTCCTTACCCAGATCGTCATTTTGGTAGAGGATGCCGATCTTGGCGTTCGGATGCTCCTTCAGAATGTACTGGCCATAGATCTTGCCCTCGACGAAGTAGTTCGGGTTGTAGCCCATGGTCCAGGGGAAGTTCTTGGGGTCAGTGAACTTCGAAGCTCCGGTGGCGGCAAACAGCTGCGGCACCTTCTTGCTGTTGAGATACTTCTGCACGGCGGCGTTGGCTGCGGTGCCGATGAGCTGGAATGTGAGAAGGACTTCATCGCCTTCCACCAGCTTGCGCACCTGCTCAACCGTCTTTGGCGGCGAATAGGCATCGTCATACTGGATCAGGTTGATCTTGCGGCCGTTGATACCGCCCTGCTCGTTGATCATTCTCATATAGGCGGCCTGCGTCTTGCCGATATTGGCATAGACGGAATAGGCGCCCGAGAACGGCACGGTCTGCCCAATCTTGATCTCGGTATCCGACGCGCCTGGGTCGTATTTCTTCTGCGCGTAAGCCGACGAAGCCGATAGCGCAAGCGCGAGCGCCGCGCCGGCGACCAGATGGAAACTGCCGCTTCTCATGTCGATATCTCCCTAATGTCAGTCGATGATCCCTCCGGTCACAGGATGGCCGGCCGTCATCGTTGGCAGGGAGTGTGGCGGAACGGTTTTGCCAATGCAAGCTGGTGCGGTCCCCCAGCTGGCCACGGAATTCGGGTGGATGCTGGCGGGCAGTGGGGTGAAAATGCCTGATATGGACTGGTATTCTCAGGGAATGACGATGCCGGAGAGTTTTAACCTTGATCGCCTGGCAACGCCCATCGGGACAGCGCTGCTGGTCACCGATGCCGATGGCCTGCTTCGCGCGCTCGACTGGGAAGATTACGAGCTGCGCATGCGGCAATTGCTGCGCCTGCACTACGGCGCGGTCGACTTGACAGATGCGCGCGCGCCGCGCGATCTGCGTGCGGCATTGACCGGCTATTTCAAAGGCGACCTCGACCGTCTCACTGCGGTCAAATGGCGCGTCGCCGGCACGCCGTTCCAGCAGAAGGTCTGGAATGCGCTGCCCGGAATTCCTGCCGGCACGACGCTGAGCTACGGCGCGCTCGCGGCTCAGCTTCGGATGCCGCGCGCAGTTCGCGCGCTCGGCCATGCCAACGGCTCCAATCCCATCAGCGTCGTCCTGCCCTGTCACCGCCTGATCGGCGCCGATGGCTCGCTGGTGAAATACGGCGGCGGGCTGGAGCGCAAGCGCTGGCTGCTCAGGCACGAGGGCGTGGCGATTTGAGCGGCCGGGAATGTGAGCGGCGGAATGGCGGGGCGGCCGGCAAAAGACGCCCGGACCGCCGCTTCTAAGTTAATCCCGATCGCGAGGGGCGTTTCGCAGATCGCGCAGGATATAGAGCAGGACGATCAGCATGGGAGCCCACGCGAGGATTGCGCCGACCAGCATCGCGTTTACCGTCGCCATGGTGGCTTCTCCGCATGGGCCTCTCGGATCAAAGTTCTCTTTGGGTCGCAGGTTCTGGAATCTGGTAGAGCCATTTCCAGTAGGCACGGTTGCGTTGGACCTGACGCTTGTACATCTCGCGGCACTTCACCGAACAAAACTGCTCGAAGTACCAGCTGCGCCGGACGAGACCGAAGGGGCGCTTGCATTCCGGATTGCCGCAACAATTGTTCATGACGTGATCTCCGCATTTGCACGCCGTATCCAGCGAATGAACTCTTCATGACCTTTGTTCAGACAGAAACGTCCGCAGTAGCGTTCACGTGTGGGATTTCGCAGAGAGATGATCTTCGGGTCTTCACCGTCGCAATGTAAGCAACGCGGTTCTAAACGCATGGCGACCTCCTCTTAAGGAACTGCCACTTGCCGATTAACAATGTGATGCTTTGCGGTCGCCGTCGTATATCGAGGGCGGACGCTGCGAAGTCTCGCGCCATCTCCGTTTTTCCTCAACTTGTCTAGATGTTTGGCGAGATCATCCTTGCGTATAGACGCCTCGCGCGCCGCCGGACTGGCTCATTTGCTCGCCGCCCGGCCCCGCTGCGCCAGCGCGGTTTCGAGGCATTCGATCAGGGTCTCACCGTCGAATGGTTTGCTCAGGAAGCAGGCTGCTCCCGCTTTCAGCGCCCGATCGCGATCGCTGTCGACGGAAAACGCCGTGACGAAGATGAAAGGAAGGGTCTGACCTTTGGCGAGCAGGTGGGCTTGCAGATCGAGCCCGCTCATACCCGGCATTCTGACATCGGTTATCACGCAGGATGTGTTGCGGAAGTGGAGAGATCGCAGGAAATCTTCGGCCGAGGCAAATGTATGGACGACGTAGCCAAGCGACCTGACCAGATTTCCAGTGGCGGCCCGAACCGAGCCATCATCGTCGATGATCGATATGACTGGTGGGTTGGACAAGAAAGTATTTTCCTGGAGACGGCTCGAGGTTGTCCTTTGGCGAACCGCACTAACGGGAGATTGCGCCGCAAATTGCGGCTGGAGAATCATACTTAGGTTTGCGGCCCCTCGGATGCGGGTCCAACCCCGAGCAGCTCGGCCATCCTCACCAGATCGGGCAACGACTTCGCCCCCATTTTCCGCATGATGTGCCCGCGATGTATCTTCACGGTGATTTCGGCGATTCCAATTTCGGCTGCGATTTGTTTGTTCATGCGCCCAGCCGTGACGAGCTTCATCACCTGCCGCTCCCGCGGGGTCAGGGTCGCGAAAAGGGCTTGCAGCTCCGAAAGGACCTTTGCTTCGTCGCGTCTGGCCCGGTCGCGTTCGATCGCCGCTGCTACGGCGTCCAGCATGTCTTGATCGCGGAATGGCTTGGTCAGGAAATCGACAGCCCCGGCCTTCATCGCCCTGACCGTCATTGGAATATCGCCATGACCCGTCATGAAAATGATGGGAATATGAATGTCGGCTTTTGCCAACTCGGCCTGGAAGTCGAGGCCGCTCAAGCGGGGCAATCTGATGTCAAGGATCAGGCAACTCGGGACATTCGGAAGCTTGTGCTGCAGAAATTCATGAGCCGAGCCGAACACCTCGACTCGCAAGCCAATCGATCGGAAAAGGTTTCGCAGCGCCTGACGTACCGATTCGTCGTCGTCGATGACGAAAACGACTGCCTCCTCGGCGCTTGCAACGGAATCTGGCGGCGGTACGGAGCGCCCGGTCACGATGGACTTTCCTCCTGATGCAACGGCAGAGTGAACTGGAATGTCGCGCCGGGGCCGGCAGCATTATCAGAAGCCGACAGCCGCCCTCCGTGGGCGCCGACGATCGAGCGGCAGATCGACAGTCCCATTCCCATGCCACTAGATTTTGTGGTGAAGAACGCATCAAACATTCGGTCGGCGTTCTCGGCAGCCAGTCCCACACCGCAGTCCTTCACGGCGACCGCGATCTGCCCGGCGTCGTCACGGCTCGTTCGGATCATCAGTTCCCGCGGACGATCGGCGACCGGCTGCATGGCTTCAATGGCGTTGATGACAAGGTTAAGCACGACCTGCTGCAGCTGGATCCGGTCGGCAAGCACCGGCGGGAGAGCGGACGCGAGTTCCAGCCGCAACAGGACGCGGTGACTGAGCAGCTCATGCTGCACCAGGCTGACGACGTCGTTGACGACTTCGTTGATATCCAGCGGCACTTTCTGGTCGCTGGTCTTGTTCACCAGCGCCCGGACGCGCTGGATCACTTCGCCTGCCCGATTGCCGTCCTTGATGATCGTTTGCAGTATTTCGCGCACTTCGTTCAGATCTGGCGGTTCGCGCTTGAGCCAGCGTTGGCAAGCATTGGCATTGGTAACGACGGCAGCGAGGGGTTGGTTCACTTCGTGGGCGATTGACGCGGCCAGCTCGCCGAGCGCCATTACACGCGTGACATGCGCGAGATTCGCCTGCGCTTGATGCAAATCGGCCTCGGCTTGCTTGCGGGCGGTAACGTCCGAAACTGCCCCGACAAAATCGATGCCGCTCGATGTATCCTTCACCGCATGGGCCCTGGCGTGGACATGCTTGACTGAGCCGTCAGGCATCAGCAGCCGATAGCCATGCTCGAAATCCTTCGAATCGCTCAACGCACGCCCGGTGATCCGCAGAACGCGCTCGCGATCATCGGGATGGATGCGTTGAATCACGGTGGCCCGCTTGATTGAAGGCGCCTTGTCGAATCCAAAGATTCTGAAGGTTTCTTCCGACCAGATGATTTCGTCGCTGCCGGCGCGCCAGCCAAAGCTGCCGGTGTGGCTCAATCGCTGGGCTTCGGCCAGATACATTTCACTCTGGCGCAGCGCGTTCTCAGCCTTTTTGCGCTCGGTGATGTCCTCGCAGGCAATCAGGACGATCGGTTGATCATCCAGCAGACGCACGGCCTTGGCATTTTCACGAACCCATAGCGTCGAACCGTCTTTGCGGACCTTGCAGATTTCCCAAGTGTGGGTGCGGCCGATGTTTTCCAGGCACACGGCAACGTTGCTCTGTGCCATCTGTCGCTCCTCGGCGGGAAACACCTTCAGAACGGATTGTCCAAGCAATTCCTGAACGGAATAGCCGAGTTGCGCGGCGCCGAATGTATTGACGGAGAGCACGGTGCCGGCTGCATCGACCATGAAGTACATGACCGGATTGTGCTCGAACACCTCCTTCCACTGCGCCTCGCTCTTGCGGAGCGCCTCGATCGCGCGCTCTTCGGCCTTGGTTCGGCCGCGCAGTACGGCCTCCATCTGCCTGTGGGCGCTGCCCACCAGGCGCATCATGATCAACGAGGCGACAAGGGAGAGGACAAGCAGCGCGACGGCAATGAAATAGGCGGGAGCCGTCGGGGCCGGACCAAGCAGGAGCCAAATGCCGGCCGCCGCCGCCAATGCCAGCGCCATGCCGCCGAGCAGCCACTGCTCGGCCAAGCGCGAGGAACTGATGGTCGGATAACGCATCATCGGCAGCACAGAATACATCGCAAGCCGGGTCGCGCCGCGTCGCTAGGTGACTGGCATCATCAGCAGCAACGACGTCACCCCCTAACAGGCTGGATGCTAGCAGTTTTTCCGTGCCGTACGTATAAAATGCAGCACCCCTGCCGCGGCACTCAGCCGCCGGGCGGCCACAGCGGGCGGAGGCCGGGGCGACCCTAAACCTCGGTATGATCCCGCCAACCCATGGTAACGTCCGGATCAACCTCCGTTCAATGGTCGGTTCCATCCGAGCCAATTACGTTTTGGAGTAACTGCAGTGGAGATTGCCGAACCGTAACTTTTTCCGGGGTCGAAGATGTCGAAAGCGCGCCTGCACTTGATCCATTGCTCCGATAAGATCGAACCTCAAGCGAGGGTTCGGCGGCGTCAACGCCGCTTCCAGCTATCGATTATAGATGGAGGCAAACGGGCAATTGCCGCAGAGCGAGAAAACCCGTGGGAAGGCTTGATCGGTCTGTTTGATCTGGCCATCCTCGTTGCCGAAGCAAACTATGCCGCCTTCGTCGCGGCGAGCCTGGCAACCATCGAGGTCCACCGTTGGAGTGATCCCGAACAGCTTGAGCAGAGTCGCGCCTGGGCCAACTGATTTGCCTCCGGCGCAAGCGCAATCTCATGTGACGGACTGCGACAAGCTGGCACGACGGGCAAATCAATTCTGATTTTCAGAAATCGTGTCAAGCCAAAAATCGATAAGCGTCAAAAATATTCCGCTTCCGTTCTCACCCAAATCAGCGGCATAACTGCGCCCGTCTCACCGCAAGATGAGGGGCGCTCGCGAACGTCACGAACGCGCGGTGAGATGCGATGGACGCGGATGGCGCGAGAGACGTTGCGCGCCGGAGGCGTACGGCGAAGTCGTGTGGTCTGGACGCCGCGGTGCTGGCGTTAAGTCCTTAAGGAGCGAAAGCTGCTTACGGGCGATGGTGGCAAAAGAGCCGTTCACCAGAGAGAGCGCGTATAAGCCGTAAAGCCATTGCGCAGGGAAGGCCGGGATGCTCCCGCCGAACCTGTATGCTCGTGTGCGTTTTCTTTATGCGCAAGCAGCACACGAGACCGCGGGTGCGGCGCGCACCCGGTCTTCCCTGCGCCCTCTGAATTCGGTGAGGGCAAGACGATGCAAACCTCGGGCAGTTCATGTCGCGAGATCGCGAACGCACATTCAGTTGTCGTCAGCCGCGAAGGCGGGTGACCCCAGTATTCCAGAGACGTCAGTGACCAAACCGATAAGCCGCGGCGTACTGGATCTCCCGCATGCGCGGGGATGACGGTCGTATGTATGGCGCGATCTCCACGTATTGCGAGCCAACGGGTCGCGCGAATGCGCGCCCGATGACAGGCTCTGCGAAGCAATCCATTGTCAGCTCATACGCGGAAGGATGGATTGCTTCGCTGCGCTCGCAATGACGTACCACGCTGTCGCCGCACGCAAGCTGCGCTCCCTCCCCCCTTGCGGGGGAGGGTTGGGGAGAGGGGTAAGCCACGCGCACCGCCGTTGCCGCCACCCCTCTCCCTAGCCCTCTCCCGCAAGGGGAGAGGGAACGCACCTTTGTGGGTGACGAGCAGTGATTGGGAACAAAGCCACCAAGAAGCTACGCTGCCGGCTGCGCGACCTTGTCCTCGGCGGAGAGCAAATGAAGCAGCGCGCTCTTGATCGCGGCCTGGCGGGTCGGTGCGGTGATCTGGGCGCCGAGCAGGTCGGTGACGTAGAACACGTCGCGGGCGCGTTCGCCGAAGGTCGCGACATGGGCGGAGGCGATGTTGAGGTTGAGCTTCGAGATCGCGGTCGTGAGCTGATACAACAGGCCCGGCCGGTCGAGGCCGGAGACTTCGATCACGGTGTAGCGGTCCGACCACTGATTGTTGATCGTGACCTCGGGCTCGACCACGAAGGCGCGGACCTTGCCGCGGTTCGCCGCCTTGCGCGCCACCACTTCCGGCAGCCGCAATTTGCCCTCGAGCACCTGCTCGATCATCTCACCGATCCGAGTCGCGCGCCGTCCCTCGTCCTCGTCGCGGTCATACTCCCGGGAGATCGAGATGGTGTCGAGCGCGCGGCCGTCGGTGGTCGTGTAGATCTGCGCATCGACGATATTGGCGCCGGCGGATGCGCAGGCGCCCGCAATGATCGAGAGCAGCCACGGATGGTCGGTTGCCAGGATCGTCAGCTCGGTGACGCCGCGCGCTTCGTCGAAGCCGACATTGATCGCGAGCTGATGGCCAGCCTGCTCGCTGGCGCGGATGAAGCGCGCCTGGCGGATTTTTCGCGGCAGATCGACCTTGAGCCAGTAGGCGGGATAGTGCCGCGCGATATAGGCGTTGAGCTCGGCCTCCGGCCACTCGTTGAAGGCGGCGCGAAATTCGGATTGGGCCAGTGCAATGCGCTGCGCGCGGTTCACTTCCGAGAAGCCGCCGGTCAGCACCGGCTCGGTCTCGTAATAGAGCGTGCGCAAAAGTTGCGCCTTCCAGCCGTTCCACACGCCGGGACCGACGCCCCTGATGTCGGCGGTGGTCAGGATGGTCAAAAGCTTCATCTGCTCGACCGATTGCACCACGGCGGCAAAATTCTCGATCGTCTTGCGGTCGGAGAGGTCGCGAGACTGCGCCACCGTGGACATCGTCAGATGCTCCTCGATCAGCCATGCCACGAGCTCGGTGTCGCCAGCGCTGAAGCCGAGCCGCGGGCACAATCGTCGCGCCACCCTCGCGCCCGCAATCGAATGGTCCTCGGGGCGGCCCTTGGCGACGTCGTGCAGGAGCGTAGCGATGTAGACCACCGGCCGATGCTCGGGCTGGATCTTGCGGAACAAGTCGCTCGCGACCGTGAACTCGTCATTGCCGCCGCGCTCGATCTCCTGCAGGAAGCCGATGCAGCGGATCAGATGCTCGTCCACCGTGTAATGGTGGTACATGTTGAACTGCATCATCGAGACGATCTTGCCGAAGGCGCGAATGAAGTGACCGAGCACGCCGGTCTCGTTCATCCGCCGCAGCACGATCTCGGCGTTCTCGGAGGTCAGGATCTCCATGAAGAGACGGTTGGCTTCCGGATTCTCGCGAAGCTGGGTGTTCACCAGCTTCAGCGAGCGCGTCACCGTGCGCATCGCATCGGGATGGAAGGCGAGGTTGTTCTTCTGCGCCAGGCGGAAGATCCGGATCAGGTTGACCGGATCGTGCTTGAAGACGTCGGCCGCGGTGAGATTGATGCGGTTATTGTCGATGATGAAGTCATCGCTGTCGGGCACCCGCCGCCGCTTGGCGCCCGGCCGCAGCCGCGCCACCATCCGGCTCAGGACCGGCGCGGGCTTGGCCTGCTCGTCCTCCAGCTTGGCGCACAGGATCGCGGTCAGGTCGCCGACGTCCTTGGCGATCAGGAAGTAGTGCTTCATGAAGCGTTCGACATCCTGCAGGCCGGGATGCGAGGTGTAGCCGAGGCGGACCGCGATCTCGCGCTGCATGTCGAACGACAGCCGCTCTTCGGCGCGGCCCGAAACGAAATGCAGGTTGCAGCGCACCGACCACAGGAAATCGGCGCAGCGGCGGAAGGTCCGGTATTCCTGCGCGTCGAACACGCCGCGCTCGACCAATTCGCCGGTCTCGCGCACGCGGTAGACGTATTTGGCGATCCAGAACAGCGTATGCAGGTCGCGCAGGCCGCCCTTGCCGTCCTTGACGTTGGGCTCGACCAGATAGCGCGATTGCCCGGCGCGGCGATGCCGCTCCTCGCGCTCGGCGAGCTTGGCGGTGACGAATTCGGAAGCCGTGCCCTGCACCACGTCCCTGTCGAAGCGCGCGACGAGTTCGTCATAGAGCGGCCGGTCGCCGGTCAGAAAGCGCGTCTCCAGGATCGCCGTGCGGATCGTCATGTCGCCGCGGGCCTGGCGGATGCATTCGTCGACCGAGCGCGTCGCGTGGCCGACCTTCAGCCCCATGTCCCACAGGCAATAGAGAATGGCTTCCGCGACCTGCTCGCCCCAGGCGGTCTGCTTGTAGGGCAGGATGAACAAGAGATCGATGTCGGATTCCGGCGCCATCAGGCCGCGGCCATAACCGCCGGTGGCGACCACGGCCATGCGCTCGGCGCCGGAGGGGACATGCGAGCGATAGAGATGCCGGGTGGCGGCGGAATAGAGGATGCGGATGATTTCGTCCTGCATGAAGCAGAGCCGCTCGGCGCAGCGGCGGCCGTGGCGATCCCTGAGCAGAATGGCCTGCGCGGTGGCGCGCGCCGCGATCATCTCGGCCTTGAGCAATTGCGCCAGCGCCGAGCGAAACACGTCCTCGCGGCCGGCATGCTTCTCGGCGAGGGCATCGACCGCCGCGGTGATCCGCGCGGTATCGAAACGATCATCTTCCCCCGAGGGGGCCTCAATCACGATGCTGTCCATGGCTACCCGATAACGGACGGCACAAAAGCTGTCACGGAGGATTGTACGGTCAGATCAAAGCTATGCTGTCGCCGACCCGAATGCCAGCCATAAGCTGTTGGGAAAACGTGGATTTCCGACGCGGCGTGTGGATGGCCCATGGCCCCGAGATGACAGCGCGTCGATAGCCCTCTATATCCGGTGCACAAACAACGTCGGGAGAACAACATGGACGCCGCCGAACTTCGCGCGATGCAGGCCCCGATCAAGGAGCGCTACAAGTCCGATCCCTCCGCCGCCGTTATCACCCTCAAAGCCAAAGGCTCGATCGACAATGAAGGCATCGCCTGCAAGGTCGAGACCGGTCGCGCGCTGGCGGTTGCGGGGCTCCATCCCGCCACCGGCGGCTCCGGGCTTGAGCTCTGTTCCGGCGATATGCTGCTGGAAGCCCTGGTTGCCTGCGCCGGCGTGACATTGAAGTCGGTCGCTACCGCCGTCGAAGTACCGCTCAAGAGCGGCATCGTCATCGCCGAGGGCGATCTCGATTTTCGCGGCACGCTCGGCGTCGACAAGGAAGCCCCGGTCGGCTTCCAGGAGATTCGCCTGCGCTTCGAAATCGGCACCGACGCGCCGCAGGACAAGCTCGACCTGCTGCAAAAGCTGACCGAGCGGTATTGCGTGGTCTATCAGACCATCAAGAACGGCCCGAAAGTGGCGGTATCGATGAAGCGGGTCTAGCTCGGCGTCGTCCCTGCGAACGCAGGGACCCATAACCACCGACGCCAATGGGTGCGGGTAGTATCGATCCGCACTGTCCAAAATCGAGACGCCGCGACGTATGGGTCCCTGCGTTCGCAGGGACGACGGATAGAGCATGTCCCCCGAACTCGCCTTCATCCTCACGCTCGGCCTGCGCATGGCAATCACCGCGGCGTTCGTGGTGACGGCCTCGATCATCACCGAGCGGTCGGGACCGGTGATCGGCGCGCTAATCGCGACGCTGCCGATCTCGGCCGGGCCGTCCTACGTATTCCTCGCACTCGATCACGACGCCGCCTTCATCGCCGAGGGCGCGCTGGCGAGCCTACCGATCAATGCCGCGACCATCTTCCTCGGGCTGACCTATGTCGTGCTGGCGCAGCGCCACGGCGCGCTAGTGAGCTGCCTCGCGGCCGTTGCCGTATGGCTCGTGCTCGCCGCGATCATCCGCTCGGTGCAATGGTCGCTCGCAGGCGGACTCATCGTGAACGCGATCGCATTCGGCATCTGCGTGCCGCTGCTCGCGCGCTATCGCCACGCCAAGATGCCGCCGATCCGGCGCCGCTGGTACGACATTCCATTGCGAGCATCGCTGGTCGCAACGCTCGTCGCGACCGTGGTCACGACATCAAGCTGGGTCGGCCCCAAGGTGAGCGGCATGATCGCGCTGTTTCCGATCGTGTTCACTTCGATGATGCTGATCCTGCATCCACGCATCGGCGGCCCGCCGACGGCCGCCGTGCTTGCCAACAGCGCCTGGGGCTTGATCGGGCTGGGCATTGCGATTGCGGTCCTGCATGTCGCGGCATTGCAGTTCGGCTCGGCGATCGGGCTGAGCCTGGCGCTCGCGACATGTGTCGGATGGAATCTCGGCCTGTGGTGGCTGGGGCGAAGGAAGAAGGCCACTGGCTAGACCGTCATTGCGAGGAGCGCAAGCGACGAAGCAATCCATCGTTCCGCACGCACGGAGAGATGGATTGCTTCGCCTCGCTAACAATGACGGGGTGAGAGCCTCACCCCTTCGGCAGCTTCGCCTTCAGTGCATACAGCGCCTCCAGCGCCTCGCGCGGCGACATCTCGTCGGGGTGCAGCGCCTTCACGGCTTCGACCAACAGCTCCGCCTCGCTCGGCGGCGTCGGCTCCGCGGCGGCGCGGGAGGGGACGGCGAACAGCGGAAGATCGTCGACGAGCGCGCGGGCGGTCTGGCCGCGGTCCTGCGCCTCGAGTTTCGCCAGCACCGATTTGGCGCGCGCGATCACGGCCGGCGGCAGGCCAGCGAGTTTAGCGACCTGGATGCCGTAGGATCGGTCGGCCGAGCCCGGCAGCACCTCGTGCAGGAACACGACATCGCCCTGCCACTCCTTCACCCGCACCGTCGCGTTGAACATCCGCGGCAGCTTGGCCGACAGCGCGGTCAGTTCGTGATAATGCGTGGCGAACAGCGCGCGGCAGCGGTTGGCCTCGTGCAGATGCTCGATCGCAGCCCATGCGATCGATAGGCCGTCGAAGGTCGCGGTGCCGCGGCCGATTTCGTCGAGGATTACGAGCGAGCGCTCGCTGGCCTGGTTGAGGATCACGGCAGTCTCGACCATCTCGACCATGAAGGTGGAGCGTCCCCGCGCGAGATCATCCGCCGCGCCGACGCGCGAGAATAAGCGGTCTACGACGCCGACCCGCGCCCGCGACGCGGGCACATAGGAGCCGATCTGCGCCATCAGCGCGATCAATGCGTTCTGACGCAGGAAGGTCGACTTGCCCGCCATGTTCGGACCAGTGATCAGCCAGATCTGCCCGGACTTCTGCGCAGGTCCCGGCGAGAGATCACAGGCATTGGCAATGAACGGCTGGCCGTCGCGCTTCAGCGCCTGTTCAACCACGGGATGCCGGCCGCCTTCGACCGCGAAGCCGAGCGAGTTATCGACCTCAGGCCGCACATAGTTGTCATCGACGGCGAGCTTCGCCAGCGCCGTTGCGACATCAAGCATTGCAAACGCATGCGCCGCGGCGCGTAGATCGTCGCTGGCGGCAAGGGCCATCGCAGAAAGCCGCTCGAAGATTTCCAGCTCCAGGTTGAGCGCGCGGTCGCCAGCATTGGCGATCTTGGCTTCGGTCTCGCCGAGCTCGGCTGTGGTGAAGCGAACCTGTCCCGCCAGCGTCTGGCGATGGATGAAGGTCGCGTTGAGGGGCGGCGCCATCAGCTTCTCGCCATGTTGCGCGGTGACCTCGACGAAATAGCCGAGCACGTTGTTGTGGCGAATCTTGAGCGCCTTGATGCCGGTGTCCTCGGCGTAGCGCGCCTGCATCGCGGCGACGACGAGGCGGGAGGCATCGCGCAAATTACGGCTCTCGTCGAGCGCAGCCTCATAGCCTTCGCGGATGAAGCCGCCGTCGCGCTTGATCAGCGGCAGTTGCTCGCCGAGCGCGCGCTCGAATTCGCGCGCGAGGTCGCGCGAGGGGCGGCGCAGCGCCTCCATCACGGCGATGATTTCAGTTGGCGGCGCTTCGAGCTGCGCGAGCCGCGCCAGCGCCTGGTCTGCGGCGAGGATGCCGTCGCGCAAAGCTGCAAGGTCGCGCGGGCCGCCACGTCCAACCGATAGGCGCGCCAGCGCGCGCGACATGTCGGGGGCGGCGCGCAGCGTGGTTCTGATATCGTCGCGCGCGGCGCTGTCGGCAACGAATGTCGCAATCGCATCCAGCCGCCGCGCGATCGCCGCGCTGTCGGTGAGCGGAGCTGCGAGGCGTTGCGCCAACAGCCGCGAGCCGGCGGCAGTCACCGTGCAATCGATCGCATCGAGCAGCGAGCCGCGCCGCTCGCCGGCGAGCGTCCGCGTCAATTCGAGATTGGCGCGGGTGGCGGGGTCGATCGCCATAGTGGTGCCGGCCGCTTCGCGCGAAGGCGGCGACAGCGGTGGACGTTTTCCGACCTGCGTGCGGTCGATATAGGTAACGGCGGCCGCCGCCGCGGTTGCTTCCAGCCGCGACATCGCGGAGAGACCGTCCATGGTGGCTACCGCGAAATAATCGCACAGCCGCCGCTCGGCGGTGGCGCTGTCGAAGACATCGCGGGTCAACGGCGTCACCGAGGGTAGCTCGCGCAGCATCGGCCCGAGGTCCGCATCGCCATAGAGCGCGTCGGTGACGATGGCCTCGTTCGGATTGATCCGCGCCAGCGTAGCGGCGAGTTCCGTGGTCGAGCATTCCGTGACCATGAACTCGGACGTCGAAATGTCGATCCAGGCAAGTCCGATGCGGTCACCGCCGGAAGAGGCGCGGGCGCGCGCGATGGCGAGCAGGTAATTGTTGGTGCGGGCGTCGAGCAGCGTGTCTTCGGTCAGCGTGCCCGGCGTCACTAGCCGCACCACGCCGCGGGCGACCACGCTCTTGTTGCCGCGGGCGCGTGCCGCGGCGGGATTCTCGGTCTGCTCGCAGACGGCGACGCGGTGGCCGGCATTGATCAGCCGGTGCAGATAATCCTCGGAGCGCTCCACCGGCACGCCGCACATCGGGATATCCATGCCCTGATGCTTGCCGCGCTTGGTGAGCACGATGCCGAGCGCTTTCGAGGCGATCTCGGCGTCCTCGAAGAACAGCTCGTAGAAGTCGCCCATCCGGTAGAACAGCAGGAGGCCGGGATGGGCGGCCTTGATCTCCAGGTATTGTTCCATCATCGGCGTCACCCGCGAAGGCGTGTCGGATGCCGGCGTGACCTCGGGAGCTGCGGGGGCGGGAATGGATTGCTGGATCGTCATCAGAGCGTTTTCAAGTGAAGTGGGTACCGGTTCGCGTGAAGAAAACGCGTCCAAACGAGAAGCTGGAGCCGCCAAGGCTCCAGGGCGGCAAGCTACAAAATTTCACAGCCCGGTCCTATTCCCATACCTGTGTTGTCAGAGTTTTCCACGCCTGGCGGCTCGACGATCATACGCTCTGGGCATGACGGCCCCGCCGCGAAAGCGCCGCGGGACAGGGGTGCGTCAATTGACCTGTCGCGGGCACGCTCCTAAAACTCGCCATCAATTCTGGATCAAACGCCTAAAGCACGGCATTCAGGGAGAGATTCTATGCGTGATGTATTCATTTGCGATGCCGTCCGGACCCCGATCGGTCGTTTCGGCGGCTCGCTCGCCAAGGTCCGCGCCGATGATCTGGCCGCCGCGCCGATCAAGGCGCTGATGGCGAAGCATCCCAATCTCGACTGGTCGCAAGTGGATGAGGTGTTTTTCGGCTGCGCCAACCAGGCCGGCGAGGACAACCGCAACGTCGCGCGCATGGCGCTGTTGCTGGCGGGCATGCCGGAATCGGTTCCCGGCCAGACGCTGAACCGCCTCTGTGCGTCAGGCCTCGATGCGGTTGGCGCGGCGGGGCGGGCGATCCGTGCCGGCGAGATCGATTTCGCGATTGCCGGCGGCGTCGAATCGATGACGCGCGCGCCGTTCGTGATGGGCAAGGCGCCGGAAGCCTTCGCCCGCTCGGCCGAGATCTACGACACCACCATTGGCTGGCGCTTCATCAATCCCTTGCTGAAGGCGCAGTATGGCGTTGATGCGATGCCGGAGACCGGCGAGAACGTCGCCGAGGAATTCCAGGTGTCGCGTGCCGATCAGGACGCGATGGCGATCCGCTCGCAGCAGCGTGCGGGCGCGGCAATCGCGGCCGGCTATTTCGCCGAAGAAATCACGCCGATCCAGGTGCCCGGTGGCAAGGCTGGTCCCATCACGGTCGACAAGGACGAACATCCGCGTCCCGAAACCACGCTGGAGGGGCTCGCGAAGTTGAAGCCGATCGTGCGCAATCCCGGCACGGTCACCGCCGGCAATGCATCCGGCGTCAATGACGGCGCCGCCGCGATGATCCTCGCCTCGGAAGCTGCGGTGAAGAAGCACGGGCTGACGCCGCGGGCGCGCATCCTCGGCCTAGCTTCGGCCGCCGTGCCGCCGCGCATCATGGGAATCGGCCCGGTGCCGGCGACCAAGAAGCTGATGGAGCGGCTCGGGATCAAGATCTCTGACTTCGATTTGATCGAGCTCAATGAAGCCTTCGCCTCGCAAGGCATAGCCTGCCTGCGGCAACTGGGCGTCAAGGACGATGCGGACTTCGTCAATCCGCATGGCGGCGCGATCGCGCTCGGTCATCCGCTCGGCATGAGCGGCGCGCGGCTGGCGCTAACGGCAGTGCACGGCATGGAGAAGCGGGGCGGGAAGCTTGCCTTGGCAACCATGTGCGTAGGCGTCGGCCAGGGCGTCGCGGTGGCGATCGAAAAGGTCAATTGAAACAGCTGTTTGGGAGGGCGAAAAACAACGCTTTCCCAAATTAGTTATGTCATATAATGATCTGGCGGGCGCCGCTCCGCGACAAAATTGCCAAGACAATTTTGCGCTGATAGCGCGATGCGAGGGAGGAGTTGGTCATGACATTGGTCTATCCAGTGCAAAGTCTCGCGGCACATCCGCCGCGGCTATCTCCCGCCTACAAGAGCACGGTCAAGCGCTCGCCTACCAAGCCGCTGATCCCGATGCGGCATACGCTGTCGGAATTGACCGGGCCGGTCTATGGCCACGAGACGGTGCGCGAGGGCGATCACGACCTCACCATCCACGGCAAGGGCGAGCCGATCGGCGAGCGCATCATCGTGCACGGCCATGTGCTCGATGAGGATGGCCGCGGCGTACCGAACACGCTGGTCGAACTGTGGCAGGCCAATTCCTGCGGGCGCTACGTCCACGTCGTCGATCAGCATCCCGCGCCGCTCGATCCGAACTTCACCGGCGCCGGCCGCGCGCAAACCGACGCGGAAGGCTATTACCGCTTCATCACCATCAAGCCCGGCGCCTATCCTTGGGGCAATCATCACAACGCCTGGCGTCCCGCCCACATCCACTTCTCGGTGTTCGGCCACTCCTTCGTCTCGCGTCTGGTGACGCAGATGTATTTCCCCGGCGATCCGCTGTTCCCATTCGATCCGATCTTCAATTCGGTCCCCGACGAGAAGGCGCGCAACCGGATGATCTCCTCGTTTGATCTGGAGAACACCAAGCCGGATTGGGCGCTGTGCTATCGCTTCAACATTGTGCTGCGTGGGCGCAACGCCACGCCGATGGAGAACAAGTAAGTGTCGCAGGCCAAACCTGACGGGGTCACCCCGTCGCAAACCGTCGGTCCCTATTTCGCCTATGGCCTGACGCCGAGCGGCAAATACGACTGGAACGACGCGTTCAACAACAACCTCGTCACGCCGGATACATCGGGCGAACGTATCCGCGTCGAGGGAACGGTGTTCGACGGCGACGGCGTGCCTGTTGTCGATTGCATGCTGGAGATCTGGCAGGCGGACGCGCAGGGGCGCTTCTCCGATCCGCAGGACAAGCGGGCATTGCCGAACTCATCGTTCAAGGGCTTCGGCCGCATCGGCACGGACGCAAAGGGGGCTTACGCCTTCGGCACCATCAAGCCAGGCGTTGTGCCCGATCCCGACGGCAAGCCGCAGGCGCCGCATATCGTGCTTGCGGTGTATGCACGCGGCATGCTGCTGCACCTCTATTCCAGGATCTATTTCGACGGCGAGGCCGCCAACGCCGCCGATCCTGTGCTTGCGCTGGTGCCGGCCGATCGTCGTTCGACGCTGATCGCAACGCGACAGCCGGGCAACGGCAATCCGGTCTATCGTTTCGACATTCATTTGCAGGGCGACAAAGAGACGGTATTTTTCGACGTATAATCGGCGTTGGCGCGGAAGCTTGCGCTGATGTCTTCAATTGCCGCAGGACATGGCGCTGATGGCTCAAACTCCAAGCTCGGCCCGTGAAAGATTTTTGACCGGGTTGATCGGTGCGCCGATCGCGCAGTCTGCAGCGCCGGCAATGCATGAACAGGCCGGCGACGCGTTGGGCGTTCGCTGCCACTATCAACTGATCGAGGTCGCGGGCGCCAATGCAGCCGGCTTGCGAGCGTTGCTCGAGGGTGTCAGACGCCTTGGCTTTGCCGGCGTGAACGTCACGTTTCCATACAAAGAAGCCGTCGTCCAATTACTCGATGAAATGTCGGCACGGGCGCGTGACATCGGCGCGGTGAACACCGTCGTCGTGCGCGATGGACGGCTGATCGGACATAACACAGACACCACAGGCTTCGAGCGGGCTATTGCCGATCTGGTCGCTGCTTCCAATCGTGGAGCGGTCGCGCTAATCGGCGCCGGCGGAGTCGGCAAGGCGATCGCATTTGCGCTCGCGAGTCTTGGCGTTGTCGGAATCAGTACCTTCGATGTCGATCGCGGCAAGGCCGAACGGCTGGCGATGCAATTGCGCGACCGTCTGGAAACGCGGGTTGCCGATGACATCGCGGACGCGCTGCAGGGTGTTGTGGGCGTGGTCAACGCAACGCCGGTCGGCATGTTGCCGGATCGCGGCATGGCTGTGCCGGAAGCGCTGTTGAATCGCGGTTTGTGGGTGGCCGATGCGGTCTATACGCCGCTATGGACGCCGCTGCTAACCGCAGCAAGGGCAAGAGGCGCCAGACTCATGACGGGGCGCGAGCTTGCCATCTATCAGGCCGCGGAAGCGTTTGAATTGTTTACTGGATTGAAGCCGCCGGTCGACGTAATCCAGAACGCGTTCGACGCCGTGATGGCAAGCAGATACTCTTCGGCGTGAAGAATGTCGCCTCGGTTTCGCAGATAATGGATCCGGCATGGTCGAACCCAAGGAAGCCGCCAGCAAAGCGCGTGAAGTGCTGGGCCTGCTCGGCTTCCTGCTGGTTGCAACCGCCCAGGTCTCCAACATGATCCTGGCGCGCGGCGTGGCCGGAACCGTTCCGCCGTTCTCGATTGCCTTCTTCCGCTGGAGCATCGTCGCGCTCGGCTTGCTTCCCGCCATCGTGATGGCGTTGCGGGAAAAGCCCGGCCTGTTGCAGGGACAGACGTTCGGGATCGTGGCGGCCGGATTTCTCGGCATGTTCGTGTGCGGCGGTCCGGTCTATCTCGCTGGCGTCACGACCTCGGCGATCAACCTGGCGCTGATCATGGCGCTGTCGCCGCTCGCAGTCCTGCTGTTCTCTTTTGTATCCGGCCAGGAATCGATCCGTCGAAATCAGATCATCGGCATGCTGCTGTCGCTGGCGGGCGCTGCCTTGATCATTACCAAAGGGCAGCACGCCATCGGGGCAGGCGTGGTGACCGGGGACCTGCTCGCACTGATGGCGATGCTGGGCTGGGCAGGATACACCCTGCTACAGAACCGCGTCGGCAGCGGGATAAGCTTTTTGGCGCGGATCGGCCTGTTCGCGGCCGCGGGCGCGCTATTCTCGCTACCCTTCGCTGTCCATGAAATGTGGTCGGCGCCTTCAGCCGCGTTCAGCGGGCGTGCGGCGCTGGCCTATCTGTTCGCCGGCCTTGTTCCTGGGCTGTTTGCCTATTCGGCCTATGCCTATCTCGGCGCGAAGTTCGGCGCGGTGTCGACGTCGCTGAGCCTCTACCTCGGGCCGATCGTCAGCGCGCTGCTGTCGATCCTGTTTCTCGGGGAGGCGCCGACCATGATCCATCTGATCGGCGGCGCGCTGTCGCTCGGCGGCATGTGGCTGAGCCTGCAGGCCAAGCAGAGCGGATCACCACCCTAAAGCAACATCGGCTCGGTCGATCTCGTGGCATCTTTCGCGCGCGATGCGCATAGCCGTTTCCTTCGGCGTCGTCCCTTTTGCATGAGCTTGACAATAACCGACCTATTATATAACATATCTTTTATATAACTGATCTGAGATGGTCGATGTCGAACCTCGATGCAGCCTTTTCCGCGCTGGCTGACCCAACTCGTCGCGCGATCCTGGCGCGTCTCGCGTTGGGCGAAGCCACCGTCATGGAGCTGGCCGAGCCATTCGAGATGACGCAGCCCGCCATCTCCCGACACCTCAAGGTGCTTGAGGGCGCAGGTCTCATCCTCCGGCGGGTCGAAGGCACGAAGCGCCCGTGCCGACTGGCGCCGACGGCCATTGCCGAGATCGACCAATGGCTCGGGATGCTGCGGCAGACCCTGACCGCGAACTACAACCGGCTGGACGACGTTCTGGCCGCCATGAAAACCGAAGAATGAAAGGCATTCCGATGGGCAAGTTGACGCTGAAGACCGAAGGCGACACCCACGTCGTTGTTACCAGGCATTTCGCCGCTCCGCCCGAGGCGGTGTATCGCGCGCACACCGAACCCGCGTTGATCCAGAAATGGCTGCTTGGTCCGGAAGGCTGGACGATGCCGGTCTGCATCAATGAGGCGCGACCGGGCGGCAAGATCCGTTACGAATGGAGCGACGGCAAGGGAGGTGGGTTCTACCTGACTGGGGAGTTTATCGAGGTGGTGCCGTTCAGCCGGCTCGTTCACGTTGAACGGATGCATATGCCCGATCCAACGCCGGACAATCATGTCGAAACGAATTTCGCACCCGACGGCACCGGTACATTGATGACCATGCGGATGACCTTGCCAGATGCCGCGACGCGCGCTGCGATGCTGGCGACCGGCATGGAAGATGGAATGGAAGCGAGTTACGCGCGGCTTGACGCACTTTCTGTACCGACGCGGCCGTAACCGCGAGCCGGCGGCCTACTCCATCACCGCATGATCCGGCGCGATCGACTGCTTGCGCAGCGTCGCCTTGGTCGAACCGATCATGATGGCGAGCGGTATGGCGCAGGCGGTGAAGATCATCACGAGCTGGTAGTCGTACGAGAATGCGATGATCTGCGCCTGCACCTTGACCATCATGTCGGCCATGGCGCGGCCCTTGTCGGTGGCGAGATCGATCATATCGCGCACCCCGGGCATCTGCAGGGCGTGATTGAACGGATTGACGTGTTCCGACAGCACCGCGTAGGTGTAGCGCGTGCCCTGCGTCAGTTGCGAGATCACGAGCGAGATCCCGATCGAGCTGGCCACATTGCGCATCAATGTCAGCATCGAGGTGCCGTCGGTGCGCAGATGATTGGGCAGCGTCAGGAATGCCACGGTGGAAAGCGGCACGAACACCAGGCCAAAGCCAAAGCCCTGCACCACGCTGATGATCACGATCTCGGTCACGCCGGTCTGGTCGGTCCAGCCCGTCATGTAGAACAGCGACAGACAGGTGATACCGAGGCCTGCAACGATCAGCGTCCGCGCCTCGATATGGTTCATCATGCGGCCGACCAGCATCATCGCCACGAACGTGCCGCAGCCGCGGCTCGCCAGCAGAAGCCCGGCGGTGATGATCGGATAGCCGATCACGTTCTGCAGGAACGGTGAGGAGAGGGCCATGGTGGAAAACAGCACCAGCCCCATCACGGCCATGAACACGCAGCCGGCGACGAAATTCTTGTCCTTGAACAGCGCGAACTGGATGAACGGATGTTGCGTCGTCAGCGAATGGGCGAGGAAGTAATAGAAGCCGATCACGGCGATGATAAACTCGGCGATGATCTCGTTGGATTCCAGCCAGCCGAGCTGCTCGCCGCGGTCGAGTGCAAGCTGCAACGCACCGATCGCGATTGCCAGCGCGGTGAAGCCGAACCAGTCGAAGCGCAGGTCGAGATCCTTCTTGGTCTCATCCATAAAGATCAAAAGGCCGAGCACGGTGATGACGCCGAACGGCAGATTGACGAAGAACACCCAGTGCCAGGAATAGGTCTCGGTCAGCCAGGCGCCGAGTGACGGGCCCATGATCGGCCCCATCATCACGCCCATGCCCCAGATCGCCATCGCCTTGGCGCGTTCGTGCAGCGCGTAGGAATCGAGCATCACGGCCTGCGACAGCGGCACCAGCGCCGCGCCAAACACACCCTGCAGCAGACGGAACACCACCATCTGGGTGATGTCCTGCGCCAGCCCGCACATCACGGAAGCGATGGTGAAGCCGGCGGAGCAGATGACGAAGATATTCTTGCGGCCAAAACGGTTGGCGATCCAGCCGACCGGCGCGGTCATGATCGCCGCCGCGACGATATAGGAGGTCAGCACCCAGTTGATCTGGTCCTGAGAAGCCGACAGCGAGCCCTGCATGTAGGGCAGCGCGACGTTGGCGATGGTCGTGTCGAGCGCCTGCATGATGGTCGCCGTCATGGCGCAGATCGTCACCATGTTCCGGCGCAGGCCGGGAACGGATGCCGATGGCTGCCCCGGCGTTGCCATCGCGCTATTCGTGATCCTGGTTCGCTGCTGCCGGCGACAGGCCGAGCAGCGCCGACAGCGAACGGCTATGCTGGGTATCGATGGTGGCGTAAACGCTCATGCCGGCCTTGAGCTTGCGGACGAACTTGTCGTTCTTGTCGAAATAGATCCGCACCGGTACGCGCTGCACCACCTTGACGAAATTGCCCGACGCGTTCTGCGGCGGCAGGATCGCGAATTGTGCGCCGGTGCCGGGCGAAAGTGAGCCGACCGTGCCCTTGAACGGGTGATTGGGGAAGGCGTCGACCTCTAGCGTGACGGACTGGCCGACCGCGACATAAGTAAAGTCGGATTCCTTCGGGTTGGCGTCGACCCAGGGATTAGCGGTGTCGATGATGCTGAACACCGGCGTGCCGGCAGTGACGAAGCGACCGAGCTGAATCTGTTCGACCTGCGTGGCGATGCCGGCCATCGGCGCGCGCATCACCGTGTGGTCGAGGTTGCGCTGGGCCTGGTCGAGCGCGGCTTTTGCCTGCGCGTAAGGCGGGAATTCCTCGAGCGGCAGATCGGGATTGCCGAGCAGTTGCGCCTTGGCGGTGGCGATCTTCTGCTGTAGCAACTGGAACTGCGCACTCGCAGTGACGAGAGCGGTGGAGGCATTGTCGAGATCGAGCTGCGAGCCGAAATTGTTCTTCACCAGCGAAGATTTGCGTTCGACGTCGCGCCGCTTCAACTCCATGCCCTGCTGCGACAGCTCGCTCATCTGGCCGTAGATCTTGAGGTCGGCGATCAGATTGTCATAGGTGACCTTTGCCTGCGCGAGGTTGGCCTTGGCCTGCGCCAGCGCGAGGCGGAACGGGACGGGATCAATCTCGAACAGCACGTCGCCCGGATTGACCTGCTGACCTTCCTTCACCACCACCTTCTCGATCTTGCCGGAGATGTCGGGCGTGATCAGGACCTTCTGCGCGCCGACATAGGCATCGTCAGTGGTGACGTAGCGGCCGCCATTGAGATAGAAGGTCACGCCGGCCACCAGCGCGACCAGCGGCAGCACCACGAGCAGCAGAAAGCGGCGGTAGCGACGCAAGCCGGCCATCAGCCGGCGGCGCGGCTCGGCCGCGAGTTTCGGCCGCGACGCAGGCGCACCCTTCTGCTCGGGCGGGAATTTGAGTACGGGATCAGCCATAACGCTGCTCCTTTCGTGGAGCCTCGTTCGCCGGAATCTGGATCGCGTTGCGAACGTTTTCCTTGATCAGGTCGAGTTGGTCGAGCAGGCGATGCGCATCAGCCGGGTTGATGCCATCGAGCGCGGTCGCCGTCAGCTCGGAGCGAAGCCCGGCGAGCTTGCCGAGCAGCGGCCGCGCGGCCTTGCGCAGATAGAGGCGGTTGACGCGGCGGTCGTTCTCGTCGCCGCGGCGTTCGATCCAGCCATTGTCGCAAAGCTTGTCGATCAGCCGCGTCAGCGTGATCGGCTGCATCTCCATCTGCTCGGCGAGTTCGGATTGCTTCAGGCCTTCGGCGCGCTCGACCTTGGCCAGAACCGCCCATTGCGCGCGGGTGATGCCATAGCGTGCCGCCTGCCGGTCGGCATAGGCGCGCACCATCCGCTGCACCTCGCCGAGCGTGAACAGGAAATTCATATCCACGGAACTGCGCATGCCCTCAGCCTCCCTAAGCTAGCGATATATTAAGCTTGCTTATGAATTGCGCATGCTGAGTTTACAGCGGCCTGATCCGCTTCCAGCACATGGCTGGGAACCATCCAGCCGGCCGGGCTTTGGGATTGGCTCTCAAACTGCTACAAAAGGCTGATATGAGCCTGACAAAGCCTACATTTCCCGCGCCTGGTCACGACCACGGCCGCTGCACTGCGGAAGCGATCGCACATGCCGAGGCGGTGTGCGCACGGCGTTCGCAGAAATTCACCCCGATCCGGCGTCAGGTGCTCGGCGCGCTGCTGTCGAGCCACCGTCCGCTCGGCGCCTACGAGGTGATCGACGAACTCGCCAAATCGATGCCGCGGCCGGCGCCGATCACGGTGTACCGCGCGCTCGATTTTCTGATGGAAAACGGCCTCGTTCACCGCATCGAAAGCCGCAACGCCTTTCTCGCCTGCGCGCATGATCATGACGAGACCTCGATGGTGGCGTTCCTGATCTGCGAGCTCTGTGGTTCCGTCGGCGAAATTCCCGCAGCCCCTGTCGCGCAAAGCCTTAATGCAGCAGCGCGGGCATCGGGTTTCGCGCCAAAGCTCTCCGTCGTCGAGATCGCCGGCACCTGCGCTCATTGCCAGAAATAACAAGAAGCGGCGCCAGGCCGGCCACGAGGAGAGATGTCTTCCAAGCAAATAGCACCTTCCGCCGGGCGTGCGCTAACACCGGGCGCCATCGCCTTGGTGCTGATGTTGTGCCTGAGCTGGGGGTTCAACCAGATCGCGGTCAAGCTCGCGCTGCCCGACGTCCCGCCGATGCTACAGGCGTTGATCCGCTCCGCCGGCGCGTTGCCGGTCATGCTGTTCGCAGGGTGGCTGCGCGGCGTGAAATTCTTCGAGCGCGACGGTTCGCTGTGGCCCGGCCTCTTGGCCGGCATGTTATTCGGAATCGAGTTCGTGCTGATTTTCACGGGGCTGGTGTTCACCTCGGCATCGCGCGCGGCCGTGTTTCTCTACACCGCGCCATTCTTCGTCGCGCTCGGCTCCTATCAGTTTCTCGGCGAGCGCCTCAGCCTGCTGCAATGGAGCGGGCTGGGCCTGAGCTTTGCAGGTGTGGCGCTGGCAATCGGCGTGCCGCAGGCAAATGTCGACGCAAAAGTCTTGCTGGGCGATCTGCTGGTGGTCGGCGGAGGAGCGCTGTGGGGCGCGACTACGCTCATCGTCAAGGCTACGAAACTTCGCAACGCAGCGCCGGAGAAGGCGCTGAGCTACCAGGTCGCCGTGTCGATCCCGATCCTGGGCTGCGCATCCCTGCTGTTCGGCGAGAAGATCACCCACATGCCAAGCGCGCTGTCGATCTCGCTTCTGGCCTATCAGGCGATCTGGGTAGTGGGCTGCACCTTCGTGCTGTGGTTCGCTCTGGTGAAGACCTACTCGGCGAGCAAGCTCTCGTCGTTTACCTTCTTCACGCCATTGTTCGGCGTCGTCGCGGCCTATTTTATCCTGCACGACACGCTGACGATTGCCTTCGGTGTCGCGGCGCTGCTGGTCATCGCGGGGCTTTATCTCGTGAACAAGCCGGATCCGAAGGTTGTGCCGGATCCGAACGTGCCGGCGTGATCTGCCACAACACACCCGTTCTGCGCCCAAAGCCATCTCGGATTGATTGGTTAGACTGCGCGGAGAATCGTTGTTGTCCGCTCGATCGCTGCTTTGGCTATCGACTTGTAGGGGGTCTTGATTGCCAGGTCCGCAATCGCGCCATTCACGAAGTCCGGGTTCAATTTACTCAAGGCGGCGAGCTATGCGGAATAACCGCGCCCAATCAGGCAAAGGTTTCGGAGCGCTCACGAGATGTGTGGATATGATTCGCCGGAATAGATGGCGAACGCCTTGGCTGCCGCCGCGAGCTGTTGCTCGGAAATATTGCAAGAGCTGGCAAACTCGATTTGCAGCTTTGGACTGACTTCACCAAAAAACGCAGACATGTGCCCGGGTACTGCCTGTGCCGCTTCGGGATGGAGAAGACAAAAGGCAAGCTCCTGCGCATCTAGCTGCTTGCTATGAGGTGCATTAACCGTCGTTAGTACCAAGGCAGGGCTCATTTTTCACCTCTAAGCCTTAGATTGGCCTGACAAGAACCGTTGTCAACCGCCTGCTAAACGTTCCATGAACGAACCCGAAGGGACGCAGTTAACCCGTCTCGATCGGCAGCGACCAGTCCCTGGCCCATTCGCCCATCGAGCCATCGTAGAGGGTGAGGTTGTCGTAGCCGAGGCGGTGTAGCAGGAATAGATCGACCGTCGCCGAGATGCCGCCGCCGCAATAGGCGAGGACGCGCTTGTCCTTGGTGATGCCCTGCGCCTTGAATTTCGCCTCCGCCTCGCCGAGCGGGACGAAGGCCTTGGTCTTGGGGTCGAGCAGTGTGGCCGCCGAGACGTTGCAACTGCCGGGCACGCGGCCGGGCCGGCCGTAGCGGCTGGGCTCCAGGCCCTTGTGGAATTGCGGGCCGAGCGCGTTGACGATGATGGTGCCGTGCTCGGTCGTGGCGGCGAGCGTCTGATGCTTGTCGACGAAGAATCCCGGCTTCGGTTTGGCTATGAAGGTTGCCGGCTTGTATCCCTTCGCCGGTCCGGTTTCGAGTGGGCGCCCCTCGAGCTTCCATTTGTCGAGACCGCCATCGAGCACAGCGGCGTTCTCGAAACCGAGCGCTTTCAGCATCCACCAGAACCGCGTGGCCCACATCGGTGTGCCGATGCTGTACAGCACGACCCGGCTTTCGTTGGAGACGCCGTGAGCGCCGAACGCGCGCTCGAGCTGCGCGACATCAGGCATCATGAAGCGCAGCTCGGTGCTGGCATCAGAGAATTCACCCTGCAGATCGAGAAAATCCGCGCCGGGAATATGTCCGGCTTCGAACGTGTGTCGCCCGGGCACGGTGAGATAGGGTTGGCTGGAGCCGTCAGGGGCAGGCTCGAGATAGGTCGTGCAATCGAACAGGCGCAGAGCAGGCTGGCCGAGGATGTCGGCGAGTTCCGCCGTCGTGATCAGATCGTTTCGCGCCGGCACGCCCGCCTCCCATTATTTATGTTTCAGCAATGCTAAAACCCGCATCGGGTCATGAAAAGATGCACCTTTGCATGCTTACCCTTTCAATTCGGCGATTCCTGTCCAATATAGCGGTTAACGAAAGACTGAGGTCTTTCGCCCTGCTTTTGGCCGCGATGCATGGCCTAAGCTATTGAATATGCAAACGAAAAAACATGTGTGACGAGGCGCACTGTGCCTTCGCCGCCCCCTTGGTGATTGTCACCAAAACCTGATATTCGAGGCCCCATGAACAAGCCCGAAATTATCCCGCAAGATGACGTCGCCGGCCCGAAGGCCCGGCACAAAACCACCCAGGTCATGGTCGGCAATGTTGCCGTCGGTGGCGGTGCTCCAATCGTCGTGCAGTCGATGACCAACACCGACACCGCCGACGTCGAAGGTACGATCGCGCAGGTCGCGGCGCTGACCCGCGCCGGATCGGAAATGGTGCGCATCACCGTCGACCGCGAGGAGGCGGCTGCCGCCGTTCCGCACATCCGCGACGGCCTGCGCAAGCGCGGCATCACTACGCCGCTGATCGGTGATTTCCATTATATCGGCCACAAGCTGCTCGCCGAGTATCCGGCCTGCGCCGAGGCGCTCGACAAGTACCGCATCAATCCTGGCAATGTGGGCTTCAAGAACAAGCGCGACACGCAATTTGCCGACATCATCGAGATCGCCAACAAGAACAATAAGCCGGTCCGCATCGGCGCCAATTGGGGCTCGCTCGATCAGGAGCTGCTGACCAAGCTGATGGACGAGAATACGGCCTCGCCGAATCCGCGCGACGCCCGCGCGGTGACCCGCGAGGCCATGGTGCAGTCCGCGCTTTTGTCGGCCGCGCGCGCCCAAGAGCTCGGCATGCCCAAGAACCGCATGATCCTCTCGGCCAAGGTTTCCGCTGTGCAGGACCTGATCGCGGTCTATCAGGAGCTGGCCCGCCGCTCGGACTATGCGATCCATCTTGGCCTCACCGAAGCCGGCATGGGATCGAAGGGCATTGTCGCTTCCTCTGCCGCGCTCGGTATCCTCTTGCAGGACGGCATTGGCGACACCATCCGCATTTCGCTGACGCCCGAACCCGGCGGCGATCGTACCCTTGAGGTGCAGGTCGCGCAGGAGCTCCTGCAGACCATGGGCTTCCGCACCTTCGTGCCGCTGGTTGCGGCGTGCCCGGGCTGCGGCCGCACGACTTCGACCACGTTCCAGGAGCTGGCACGCTCGATCCAGGATTTCATCCGCGACGAGATGCCGACCTGGAAGACGCAGTATCCCGGCGTCGAGCAGCTCAACGTCGCCGTGATGGGCTGCATCGTCAACGGCCCCGGCGAATCAAAGCACGCCAATATCGGCATCTCGCTGCCTGGCACCGGCGAAGCACCGGCAGCGCCCGTGTTCGTCGACGGCAAGAAGTTCCGCACGCTGCGCGGGCCGACGATTGCCGCCGACTTCAAGGCACTGGTGATCGATTACATCGACCAGCGCTATGGCAAGGGCAACAAAACCCCCGAGGGCGCGGTGACCGCGGCGGAGTGATATCTCTCCGTCGTCCCCGCGAAAAGCGCTAGCAGATGCACAGATTGCGGCTGCGACGGAATGACTCGGTGTTTTGATTTGGCCTTCCGCGGCGACGGGCTGCTGTGATTCTGTATCTGGCACTTCGATTCCATTGAGGTGCCAAGATGTTGAATGAACAATTCAGGCTTGGGCGGTTCGGGGATGGTCGTCTCGATAAAGGGGGGCGGCCCTGCTCGAAGGGATGGTCACGCGCGCGAGCTCGTGCCTGCGTCGAGCGGCGGATGGCGATCGGGCCAAGATAGTCCGATACGGCCGATTTCTCGCCAATGAGAACGTGAGCT
>NZ_JAGKJK010000032.1 GCF_020329435.1 Bradyrhizobium hereditatis
CACGGGCACTAATCCTGAAACCTGAGATACTCCTGCTCGACGAAATCACCTCGGCGCTCGACCCTGAACTCGCTGGAGAAGTTCTCGACGTGGTCCGAGGTGTAGCCCACGAGACGAAGGTGACACTTCTGATTGTCACCCACGAGATGCGCTTCGCACGCGAGGTCTGTGACCGCATTGTCGTCTTCGATGCCGGCCGCATCATCGAGCAGGGCTCTCCTGACAAGATCTTCAGCCATCCCGAATCTGAGCGCACGCGCTCATTCCTGCAGTCCGTCCTGAACCATTGACGCTAGCTATGGCCATGAAGGCCGTCTCTGAGCTCCTCTTGCCGCTCTTAAGACATCTGATCCAGTATCGAAATGGAAGGCTTTCAGAGATCGGCGTGCTCAACGCGCTAGGTGTCTAGTCCCAAGCTTGATGGTGCATTCTTAGTGCACGATAAGGATGCGCTATGGGACAAGTTTTATACGGCTGCGCCACCACGATGGAGGCAGTCCGTCGAGCAATACGAAATAGTCAAGAGAGCCTGAGAGCACTCGCCAAGCGCTACGGGATCAACCAGAAGACTGGTGCGAAGTGGAAGCAGCGCGAGACCGTCGCCGATCGTTCGACAGGCCCCAAGGAAGGCAAGTCGACTGTCCTTTCCATCAAGGAGGAGGCGATCATCGTCGCTTTCCGGCGACATACGCTGCTGCCACTCGACGATTGCCTCTATGCGCTGCAGCCAACCATCCCGCATCTGACGCGATCATCTCTGCATCGCTGACTTCAGCGCTACGGCATCAGCCGGTTTGCCGGAGGTCGAAGGTGGCAAGCGTTCGAAGAAAAAGTTCAAGGCTTATACTATCGGCTATTTCCACATCGACATTGCCGAGCTCCAGACCGCTGAAGGGAAGCTCTGCCTCTACGTCGCCATCGATCGCACCAGCAAGTTCGCCTTCGTGCAACTGGTCAAGAAGACGGGAAGGACCTCCGCCGCGGCGTTCCTCGAAGTCCTGGTCGCGGCAGTCCCCTACAAGATCCACACGTTCTCACCGACAATGGGATCCAGTTCACCTTCCCGCCGCTATCCGGACGGCCCGATGGCAAGATATGTGACGCATATGTTCGATCTGCGCTGCCAAGAAAACGGGATCGAACATCGACTAACCAAGATCAAACATCCCTGGACCAATGGCCAAGTCGAGCGCATGAACCGCACGATCAAGGAAGCGACCGTCCAACGTTACTATTACGATCGACACGATCAGCTCGAAGCTCACCTTGCCAACTTCATCAACGCCTACAACTACGGTCGGCGGCTGAAATCCTGAAGGGCCTCACACCTTACGAATACATCTGCAAATGCTGGACTTCCCAGCAAGAACGATTCAAACCCAATCCGCTCCAGCAAATGCCGGGACTAAACAGGGACACAAGCCAGATATGATAGCCTCTGACCAATTCATGCTTGGAGGCGACTATCGAGAAATGTAAGGTGCCGTCGATGCGCGACATGGCATCGCTGTGGCAGGCTCAATCCAGTGTGGCTCGCGGACGTGCATGGCGCGCGGATACGCGTGCCGGCCATGATCCTCGTCCTGACGAGAGCAGCGCGTTCAGGATTCGTGAGCTATCGAGACTGAATTGTAGCTTGGCCCCCATTAGCGGACAGCGCGCCGCTCAAGCTGCTCAATTGCCGGTACACAGGGGCTGCACTCACACATTGATCTGCAGCGCGCGTGGGGTAGCCGGCGTCAACAACGAGAATTATTGTGTTCTTGCGCTTTCGACAGGTAAGCAAACTCTTCAGCTCGGCCAGTGTGATTGTCTGCGGTCGGCTGCGTCGTAAAGCGAGTCGGAAATCAGATGGTCGCGCGCCCATCGCTCGGATGAATTTCATCGAGAGTGGCGGCCGTAGCGCAGGATTTTGGCTCGTTCGAGCATGTCATTGCATCAAATGAGACCCAAGTGTCACTACACTCGCTGCTCAGGCTGGCGTAGGACTCTCGAAGAGCGTGTCGCTTTACTCAATGTACACCTTCACAGCCAAGCGCTGCCAACGGAAAGAATTAGCGCAAGGCGATATGCGCGCGGGCTGCCGAGTCGATAGGAACGCGATGGAGATTGATTGCTACTTGAGGGGGGTGGGTGGGTTTTCCGTAGGAGCCACTTTGCAAAATGCTGTGGCGACTTCAGCTGAGGCGGCGCGGTCCCGCTCGGAGGCGATTGGCCGTGCGGCGACGCCTCGCGCATGTTGGCTGCGATACTGGTGCCCTTTGGCGCGGCGATCGGGCTTGTTCCTCGAGGGGCTGCTTAGATCTGATCGGGGGCGGGGCGAATGAACGGTGCGGAAAGTCTGGTTAGAACCCTGTTGACGGGCGGGATTGACGTCTGTTTCGCCAATCCAGGCACCTCCGAGATGCATTTTGTCGCGGCGCTCGACCGGTTGCCGGGCATGCGCTGTGTGCTCGGCTTGTTTGAGGGGGTGGCGACGGGGGCGGCCGACGGCTATTTCCGCATGAGGGGGCAGCCTGCCTCGACGCTTCTGCATCTCGGTCCTGGCCTCGCGAATGGTCTTGCCAATCTGCACAACGCCAAGAAGGCGCATTCCGGCATCGTCAATATCGTCGGCCAGCACGCCGGCTACCACATCAGCTACAACGCGCCGCTGACCTCAGACATCGAGGGTCTGGCGCGGCCGGTGTCGACTTGGGTGCGCACCTCGCCGGACGCCAGGTCGGTCGCTGCCGACGGGGCCGCGGCGATCGCTGCGGCCAAGAGTTCGCCGGCGCAAATTGCGACCCTCATCCTTCCCGCGGATGCCGCTTGGAACGAGGCTGATGGCATTGCCGAGGTGCCGGCGGCGAAGCTGTGCCCGTCCTACTCGCCACAGGCGGTCGACGTTGCTGCCAAGATTCTGCGCGGCGACGGCAGTCGAGCGCTGCTCCTGATGGGCGGCGGGGCGCTGAGCGAGCACGGATTGGTGCTGGCGCAGCGGATTGCCGGAAAGACGGGGTGTCGGGTCATGGCTCCCACGTTCCACCCGCGCATGGCGCGGGGCCGCGGGCGCTTCTCCATCGACCGCATCCCTTATGTGATTGACCAAGCGCTTCTCCTGCTGAAGGATTTTCGCCACATCATCCTGGTCGAAGCCAGCGATCCCGTCGCCTTCTTTGCCTATCCGAACAAGCCGAGCCTGCTGAAGCCCCAGGGCTGCCAGCTTCATCGCATGACCGACTGGGGCGAGAACTCGGTCGCAGCGTTGGAGGCGCTGACGCACGCACTCCAAGCCAAGCCGCGCGACAGCGAGCGGGAAGAGTTCGCGGAGCTGATTAAGCCAACCGGCGCGTTGACCTTAACATCGATTGCGCAGGCGATCGCCTGTGCAATCCCGGAAAATGCAGTTGTGGTGGATGAATCTATCACCAGTGGCCGCGGATTCTTCCCTCTGACCGCGGCGGCTGCGCCGCATGATTGGTTGCAGAATATGGGTGGATCGATCGGCTTTTCCATGCCTGTTGCGACGGGTGCCGCGGTCGCTTGCCCAGATCGCAAGGTGATGTGCATGGTCGGCGATGGCAGCGCCATGTACACCATACAGTCCTTATGGACCCAGGCGCGTGAGGGGCTCGATGTGGTCACCGTCGTATTCGCCAACAAGAGCTATCAGATCCTTCGCAGCGAGTTCGAGAGCGTCAGGGCTGGCGAGCCGGGTAAGCGCGCGCAGGATATGCTCACGCTCGACCGTCCAGCACTCGATTTCGTCGCTCTCGCCAAGGGGATGGGGGTTCCGGGGCGTACGGTCACGACAGCGGACGATCTCAACAAGACGCTCGTGGAAGCCGTGCGCGAGCCGGGGCCGCACTTGATCGAAGTGGACATGTAGTGGGAGCCAAGTCCCCTCACCAATCATTCGACGGAGCGGGATCTGTTGAGCAAAGATCGTTTGTTGGCGTTGAAAGCTCAACTACGACCATCAATCGTTCTCCGAAGCCTCATTCAGTTCTAGACAAGTAAGGATAAAGACGCCATGACGAGCAACAATATGGACCTTGTGATCCGCGGCGGCACAATCGCCGACGGCCGCGGCGCTGAACTGTTCGATGCCGATATCGCAATCAAGGACGGCCGCATCAATGAGGTTGGAAAGGTTTTGGGCAAGGGGCGCGAGGAGATCGATGCACGGGGAAAGCTGATCGCACCCGGGTTTGTCGACGCTCACACCCATTATGACGGCCAAGTCACCTGGAGCCATGATCTTACACCATCCTCCCAAAACGGTGTAACTACCGCGATCATGGGTAATTGCGGCGTCGGATTTGCGCCGTGCCGGCCTGATGATCATCAGCGGCTGATCGAGCTGATGGCGGGGGTCGAGGATATCCCCGAGCCCGTGCTGGGCGACGGGATTCCCTGGGAATGGGAAAGCTTCCCCGATTATATGGAGTGGCTGGCCAAGCGCGACTTTGATATCGACATCGGTGCCCAGTTGGCGCATGCCGCTTTGCGTGTCTATGTAATGGGCGACCGCGGAGCTCACCGCGATCCTTCGACTGCCGAAGACAATGCTGCCATGGCAAAGCTCGCCGCCGAGGCAGTGCGCGCCGGCGCGCTCGGCTTCTCCACTTCGCGTACGCTTGCGCATCGGACCTCGACCGGCGATTACACCCCGACATTGAAGGCAGGCGAGGACGAATTAATTGCGATCGCATCCGCGATGCGCAAGCAGGGCCGCAGTGTGCTGCAATACGTGGGTGATCTCTCCACCATTCACGAAGACTTGCCGATGATGTTGCGGATCGCCGAGAAGACGGGATGCCACATTACGCACTCGGTGGCGCAGTACAACCAGGCGCCGCGGATCTGGCGCGAGACACTTGACGAATTTAATGCTGCGGCCGCGCGGGGGCTGTCGGTGACCGCCCAGGTCGCTGCTCGGCCGATCGGTGTCCTGCTTGGCCTCGAGCTATCGCGCCATCCGTTCCAGCCCCGTCCGAGCTACAGGGCGATTGCACACTTGCCGCTTCCCGAGCGGCTGACACGATTGCGGCAGCCAGAGGTGCGCAACGCGATCTTGAGCGAAAGCGTCACCGACGATGATGACCCGCTGTTCTTCCGTCCGAACTACGATGCCGTGTATCTGCTCGGCGATCCGCCCGATTACGAGCAGCCGCCGGAGAATGCGCTTGGTGCGCAGGCAAAGAAGCTCGGTAAGCGGCCGGAGGAGCTGGCCTATGATGCCATGCTTTCGAACGACGGTCGTGGCATGCTCTATGTCCCCGCCAGGAATTATGCTGATGGCAATCTCGACTGCGTCCGGGAAATGCTGAGCGACCCATGCGCCGTGCCTGGTTTGAGCGACGGCGGTGCGCATTGCGGCGTCATTTGTGACGCGAGCTTCCCGACCTACTTGCTCACTCACTGGACGCGCGACCGCAAGCGGGGTGACAAGCTCTCGATACCATTTGTGGTGGCGGCGCAAGCGCGCAGGACCGCGCTCTCGGTCGGCCTCGAAGATCGCGGACTGATAGCGCGTGGCTACAAGGCAGACATTAATGTCATCGATTATGAGAGGCTGCATCTGCATCCGCCAGAGGTGCATTACGACCTTCCCATGGGCGGACGGCGCTTGGTACAGCAGGTCGATGGCTATGACGCAACCATCGTCTCGGGCGTGTTGACGCAGCGCAATGGCAAGCCGACCGGCGCCCGACCGGGCAAGCTTGTGCGAGGTGCCCAGCAGTCTGTCCTGACTCAGGATTGACGCGGGGGGGGCTGCAAGCTGCTCTCAGGGGGGAGTACGAGCGCACATGTGTCTATGTCTATTCTTGGGATTGCGGACGTTCCCCACGCTCGGAGTAGACTTGGCTGTAGAGGAGGCGGCGCCGAACTGCCGTTCTAAGAATGAAGGTTAATTACAAGGTCACGACCACTTCGGAGGAAGGGACGAGGACCATTATCGAGAAGTTCGGCATTGAAGTAGCGGGAAGTAACTTCAACGCTATTCGTGCAAAATTCATCAAGGAGGTGACCTATATCTTTCCTGATGGGCCGCACGACACGAAGGACTACTTTATCGAACAGTGCAAGTGAGGCGACGCTACTCCGCCTCCGAAGCTTGAACTGATTCAGCAAATTCGGTCGGAATTATCTGACATTCGCGGCCTGCTACGCTTGGCGGCTGAGCTCACGGAGACAATCAATGAACGGAAAAGTACTGGTTATCAGTGGTGCTTTGGGCGCGCTCGGTAAGGAGGTCGCCGAGATAGCCATGACCCGCGGCGCGCGCATCGCTGCCATTGATTTATTACCATCAAAGTCTCTCCAAACACCGGGCCGGCTGGAGATTTGCGGTGTCGATCTCACAGATCCAGGGCAAGCGAAGATGGCCATCGATAAGGCGGCTGCACACTTCGGCAAGCTTGACGCGCTGCTCAATCTTGCTGGCGGTTTCGTATTCGAAACGCTCGTTGAGGGTGACAGCAAGACCTGGCAACGCATGTACGCGATGAACGTGCTGACGGCAATCAACGCTTCGCGCGTGGCGCTGCCATATCTGGCGAGATCCACCGCTGGCCGCATCGTCAACGTGGGGTCGATCGCGGCGGTAACGGCGGGCGGCGGCATGGGGCCCTACGCCGCCTCCAAATCGAGTGTGCATCGGTTCACGGAAGCTCTTGCCGCCGAGTGCAAAGGACAAATCACCGTCAACGCCGTGCTACCGTCAGTCATCGACACGGCCGTCAATCGCACCAGCATGCCGGGGGCGGATTTCGCCAAATGGGTTCAGCCGCGAGAGGTTGCTGAGTTGATCCTGTTTTTGGTCAGCGATGCCGCTAGTGCCGTCACTGGCGCGTTGATCCCGGTGGCCGGACGCGGCTAGATACGATTGCATTACAGCAGCCTGGAATTTTGCAGAATGGACGATGCTCTTATTCTGTCCGCTATTGTGCCTACTTGCCACGTGAAGATCGGGCGTGCGAGCGAAGGAGGCGACGGACTACGTTGCCGACCTAACCGCTGGGTGACGCGCGGGGAGCTGCCGTTTTGGATCACGGGAATCGGTCGCAGATTGGCCCAGGCGCAGGTTCGGCACCACAGCGAGGGCGAGGGTTCCCATCGACGAGATCCAAAGCTTCTCGACTTCCGACGGTTGAGCCTCGGGCAGCATACTAGCGCTTCCGGTCATGGCTAATCTGGCAACGGAAACAGTACGGGAACATCATGGCTATCTTCCATGTTCAGGCCGATTTTCCAAGCTGCAATCCCACAACTCAGCAACTTGCGACGTCCGCATTTGAGAATCAGTTCGTCTATTGACGCTATCACGGTCATGAACGCTGACCTGCCACCGAACTTTCATCTAGCGGCAATTAGAGTCTCGGGGTTTGTACGCCAAGTGGCGCGGGAGGACCAATGGACGATCGGCGAAGCTGATCGGGGGTTCGTAGCCCGATCGTCCGTTGCGGTGAGGTGGGCAGCATAGGCCGTGGGGGAGAGGTATTTCAGCGATCAGTGAGGCCGCCGGATATTGTAGTCGGCGACCCAGTTGGCGATTTTGCGGACGTCATCAAGTTCGTAGAAGAAGGTTTCGTCGAGCGGTTCATCGCGCATCCGGAGGGTGTCAAGAAGGATGTGTAAGTAGGTTTCTGTGAGTTTACTTTTAAGGAGACTCACATGGCGATTCGACGATCACCTCCTGAACTGCTCGACCGACTGCTTGCCAAGTACGAGACACCCGAGGACCTGACGGGAGAGAACGGGCTATTCAAACAACTGAAGAGGGCCTTGATCGAGCGGGCGCTGGGCGCCGCTCGCATCTGGGTTACGAGAAGGGCGACCGGGCTGGGCGCGGCACCGGTAACAGCGGCAACGGGATGAGCTCAAAGACGATCCTCACGGATGACGGTGAGATCGAGATTGCGGTGCCGCGCGATCGTGCCGGCAGCTTCGAGCCGCAGCTGATCGCCAACGGCAGAGGCATTTTACCGTTTTCGACGATAAGATTTTGAGCCTGTACGCCCGCGGCATGACGGTGCGGGAGATCCAGGGCCACCTGGCCCCGAAACTGTATGGCACCGAGGTCTCGCCCGACCTGATCAGCCGGGTCACCAATACCGTCCTCGTGCGGGAATGGCAGAACCGGCCGCTCGAGGCGGTCTACCCCGTGGTGTTCTGCGACGCGCTGCGGGTCAAAATCCGCGACGAAGGCCTGGTCAAGAACAAGGCCGTCTACTTGGCGCTCAATGTGGACGACGAGAAGGACTGCTCGGGCTGTGGATCGAGCGTACGCATCCGGTGAGGCTTTCAATTACCCATAACTTTGACGGCTCGGGCTGATCCGCTGATCGGCGAAATCTTGAATCGAAAGAATCACTTGTGATTCCTTGCTGAGCACCTGATTCGCGAGGGGGTGCTCTATGGGGCTGGCATTAAGGGATCGATCGGCAAAAGGCTGTTTGCGGTCCTTGGAAGGTGAGTGTTGGATTGATCGAGAGAGTAGTGGATGCGAGTTTAGGGACGCGCGGCTCGGCGACGGATTCCGCAAACTGCTCACGCAGATTGGAAGCGCCATGGGACAAAGCATTCCGCTCGTCTGCCAGGATTGGGCGAATACCAAGGCAGCCTACCGCTTCTTCTCTAATGACCGGGTCAGCGAAGCGGACATTCTGGCCGGCCATTTCCAATCGACACGTGATCGTGCCGCCGCCACTGAAGGTCTCGTTCTTGTGCTGCACGATACAACCGAGTTCAGCTATCAACGCGAGAAGTCAGAAGCGATCGGCATCACCAAGAGCATAAACAGTGGACGGGATAAGGCGGGTCGCCTCAGATCGCACACGGTTTGCGGCATCCTGATGCATTCGAGCCTCGCGGTTACAATCGAGGGGGTGCCGCTGGGGTTGGCGGCCGTTAAGTTCTGGACCCGGAAGAAATTCAAGGGGACGGCAGCGCTTAAAAAGAAGATCAATCCGACCCGGATTCCCATCGAGAAAAAGGAAAGCGTCCGGTGGTTGGAAAATCTCAAGCAGTCTACGCAGCTGTTGGATCATCCGGGACGATGCATCCATATTGGTGATCGCGAGAGTGACATTTACGAGCTTTTCTGCGCAGCACAGGAGATCGGAACTCATTTCCTGATCAGGACCTGCGTCGACCGCTTGGCTGGAGACGGGGATCACACGATCGCCGACGAAATGGACGAGGTCGCCGTCAAAGGGCTCCATCGCATCGAAGTCAGAGATAGCAACGGCGATCCCGACCAGGCCGTTCTTGAGATCAGGTATCGCAAGATTCGCGTCCTGCCGCCGATCGGAAAGCAGAAGCGCTATCCCGCTCTGACCCTGACGGTGATCCATGCCGAAGAGCGCGGGACGCCGAAAAACAGAAAGAAGATCGATTGGAAGCTGATCACCGACCTGCCTGTTGGTTCCCGCACCGACGCCATTGAGAAGCTCGAATGGTATGCTTTGAGATGGAAGATCGAGGTGTTCCACAAGATCCTCAAATCGGGCTGCAAAGCTGAGGAGTCGAAGCTCAGGACCGCCCAGCGTCTGACCAATCTGATCTCGCTCTTTTGCATCCTGAGCTGGCGGGTCTTGTGGATGACGATGCTCAACCGTTCCGCCCCAGACGCGCCGCCAACCCTCGCGTTGACTGCGACCGAAATCGGCGTGCTCGATCGCCTCGTCAACGACAAACCAAAAGCAAGACAGAAAACGCTCTCGCACTATCTGATCAAGATCGCCCGGCTCGGCGGTTATCTCGCCCGCGCCAGCGATCCGCCGCCTGGCAATACCGTCATGTGGCGCGGGCTGTCACGCCTCACTGACATCGCGCTGGGCGCCATGGTCGGAGTAGAATTTGTGGGTAATTGAAAGCCGGTGAGGGCCACCTTGCGGAGTGAGGCGCGGTGTTGAGAACTGTCCTTATGGACAGTGATAAGCGCAATGCCCAAGTCGAACGGCTTGAAGTGGTGGAGACCGGTCGGCGGCGGCGCTGGTCCGAGGATGAGAAGCTCAAGATCGTTCTGGAGAGCTTGCAGGCTCCACGCCAGGTCGCGGCGACGGCGCGGCAATACGGCATCTCGCGCTCCTTGCTGCTCCGATGGCGACAGCTGTTTCGCCCCGAGCTGAGGCAAGCCGCGGCGCTGCAAACAGCCTTTGTACCGGCGCGGGTGGTCCCGGATTCCGGGGCGGCGCCAGGTCCAATCGGGCCGGCCAGTGGCGGCGCGATCGAGATCGAGTTTGCGGCTGGGGCGCGGATGCGGATCACCGGCGCGGTCGATGCCGCGACGCTGAAGGCCGCCATCGCGGCGCTGGCCGACGGGCGGCCGCGATGATCCCTATCGCGTCGGGCGTGCGGGTGTGGCTTGCGACCGGGCACACCGACATGCGGCGCGGCATGAACTCGCTGGCCTTGCTGGTGCAGGAGGCCTTGCACCGCGACCCGCACGGTGGCGACCTCTACGTGTTCCGTGGCAAGAGCGGCAAGCTGGTCAAGATCCTTTGGCATGATGGGCTGGGCATGTCGCTCTACGCCAAGCGGCTGGAGCGCGGCCGTTTCCTGTGGCCGTCGTCGGCCGATGGCGTGGTGACCATCACCCCGGCCCAGCTCGGCTACTTGCTTGAGGGCATTGACTGGCGCATGCCGCAACGCACCTGGCGTCCGCAGGCGGCCGGCTGATCGCCGGGATTTGAATCGATCATGCGATCGGCAGTTCGGACAGCGACGGCGTATTGTGATTCTCTAGTCGGCGATGGGCGCCGATTCTCTCCCCGACGATGTGACCACGCTGAAGGCGATGCTGCGCGCCGAGCGAGCAGCTCGCGTGGCCGCTGAAGCAGAGGCGCAGGCGCGGACCTTGCTGATCGAGAAGCTCAAACTCACGATCAGGAAGCTGCGTCACGAGCAGTTTGGACAATCCTCCGAGCGCGGAGCATTGCTGGACCAACTCGAGTTGCAGCTTGCCGATCTCGAGGAGAACGCCGCGCAAGCCGAGACCGCGGCACAGATGGCCGCTGCCGACAAGATTGCGGTGCCATCATTCGAGCGCCGCAAGCCGGCGCGCCGGCCGCTGCCGGAGCATCTGCCGCGGGAGCGCATTGTCTATCCAGTACCTGCCACCTGCCCATGCTGCGGCGACAGCCGGTTGCGCAAGATCGGCGAGGACGTGACCGAGACGCTGGAGCTCATTCCGCGGCAGTGGAAGGTGATCCAGCACGTGCGCGAGAAGTTCGTCTGCCGGGCCTGCGAAGCGATCACCCAACCTCCGGCGCCCTCGCATCCAATCGCGCGTGGGCGCGCCGGGCCCAAGCTCCTCGCCCACGTCCTGTTCGCCAAGTACGGACTGCACCTGCCGCTCCATCGTCAGAGCGACGTCTACCGGCGCGAAGGCATCGACCTCGATGTCTCGACGCTCGCCGACTGGGTGGGCGCTTCCGCAGCAACCCTGATGCCGCTGGTCGATGCGATCCGGCGCCACGTCTTCGCGGCCGAGCGCATCCATGCGGACGACACCACGGTGCCGGTGCTGGCCAAGGGCAAGACCCGGACCGGCCGGCTCTGGACCTACGTGCGCGACGACCGCCCGTTTGCCGGCCCGGATCCCCCGGCGGCCGTATTCTTCTATTCGCCAGATCGTGGCGGTGAGCATCCCGAGCAGCATCTGGCGGGCTATGCCGGACTGATGCAGGCCGACGCCTACGCCGGTTTTGGCAAGCTCTACGAGGCCAATCGCAAAGCAGGCCCGATCATCGAGGCCGCGTGCTGGGCGCACGGTAGGCGCAAGTTCTACGACCTCGCCCGGCTCACCAAGGCACCGATTGCAGCCGAGGCGGTCAAGCGCATCGATGTCCTGTTCGCCATCGAGCGCGAGATCAACGGTCTGGCGCCGCAAGAGCGTCTGCGTGTACGCCAGGAGCGCAGTCGCCCCCTGATCGTTGAGCTGGAGGCGTGGCTGCGTGAGCAGCGCGCCAAGCTCTCCAAAAATAACGACACGACCAAGGCGATCAATTATTGCCTCAGCCGCTGGGATGCATTCACCCGCTTCCTCGATGATGGGCGCCTGTGCATGTCGAACAATGCCGCCGAACGCGAGCTACGGGCCGTCGCTGTAGGAAGAAGAAACTGGACCTTCGCCGGCTCCGATGAGGGCGGCCGGCGTTCGGCTGCCATTTACACCCTTGTTGCCAGCGCCAAGCTCAACGACGTCGATCCGCAGGCTTGGCTCGCCGACGTGCTCGCGCGCATCAACGATCATGCTATCAAGAGGCTGGATGAGCTTCTGCCCTGGAACTGGCGCAAGCTCGTGCCGAGCCATCTCGAGGCGGCGTGAGGAGGGCACATGAGAGCGAGCGGTCTATCCGCGGCAGACAAATCGGCGGTGACGGCCGTCTGCCAGCAGCTGATCGACGGCTTCCTGAAGCCCCGCTTCCTGCCCACTATCCGGCCGACACAGTTCAACTACCCGGTCGATATCCTGGGAAAGTGGCACGGCACCAAATATCGCTTCATTCAACGCTACCGCTCCGGCTTCCCGGAGAATCTCGGCGAAGAGTTCGACGCTCCGTTCGCACGCCTCGACTGGATCAGCCGCAATCGCTTCGACATCCAGTGGCACCGTCACACCGGAGAATGGTTCTGCCTGCATCGCGGCCTCACCCTCTCCGAAGCGATTGACACGCTAAAATCCGACGGATTGCTCCATCCACCTTAAACACCGGAGTTCTGCAAGTTCGGGCACACCCGCGGTCCTCGCCGGATTGATACGATCGAGCACCGAAGGGGCCAAGTTCTGGCTCAGGGTCGTCAACGAGCTCAAGGCGCGCGGCGTCAACGACATCCTGATCGCCGTGATCGACGGGCTCAAAGGCTTTCCCGAGGCGATCACCTCGGCGTTCCCGCACAGCATCGTGCAAACTTACATCGTGGGGGCATTGAAAACGTCTGCGGTTGTCGATTCATTGATCCCGCCGGTTCTCTTTGATTCGCGACGTGGGCAGGATTCTGGGTCGGAAAGAGCGCGATCAGCTGGAGCTGTTTATCAGCGGTTCGTTGCGACAGCTCGTTCCAGACGACCACATCCTCGCTCGCGTCGATCGCGTGTTGGATCTCTCGTGGCTGCGTGACGAGGTCGCCGATCTCTACTGCACAGATAACGGACGCCCGGGATCGACTCGGAAGTGGCTGTTCGGCTTATGCTTGCCGGCTTTCTGCTGGGAATCATCCATCACCGACGGCTGCTGCGCGAAGCGCAGGTCAATCTCGCGATCCGTTGATTCGTGGGCTACGGTTTGCACGAGGTGCTGCCCGACCACTCGTCGCTGACGCGCATTCTCCAGCGCTGTGGGGTGCCGAGCGCTTTGGCAACATCTTCAAGGGCACTGTGAAGGCGTGCATCGCAGGCCAGGATTGCGACCGGCGAGATCTTCCATATCGATGCATCGCTGATCCGTGCGAATGTGAGCTGGGACGCTTTGGCAGTGCGCCATGTTGCCGACGTAGAGGCGGCCAATCCATCCGAATTTGAATTGGAAAACCGTCAGAGCGGCAAATACAAGAAGATCTGCACGACCGACCCCGACGCGACTATGGCGACGAACGGTCGTAACCGCTGTCTCGAACCCTCCTACAAGCAACATACGGCTGTCGATGATGTGAAGGGCGTCCGTTGTCGACGTCAAGGTTACGACCGGCGAAGAGAACGAAGGGATGGCCGTAGAAGCTCAGCTCGATGCCATCGCCATGACAATCGGTGTCGCTATTAAGATGGCGACCATGGATGCAGGCTACGCCTATGCTAAAGTTCTTCGGGCGTTGGCAGACCGCCAGATCGATGCCATCGTACTGGCCAAGGCCGAGCGGCAACCTGGCAAGGTCATAGCGACGCGGCGCTTTAGGCTTGACGCCAAGCACAACATGGTGCGCTGTCCAACTGGCAAGATCCTACGGCCCAAGGGCAAGCTGCAACGGGGCTCTCTTCAACTTCCATGCGAGTCGCGAAGACTGTCGGGCCTGTCCTCTGCGGCCACGTTGCGTGAGCCCCTCCCGCCATGCGCGTGTGGTCGTATTCAATATTATCCACCCGTCGTTGCTTCGAGCGCGGCGCAAGAGGCTCAGTGGGGGAAACCATGAACACCATTTCTATCGGCGTCATCGTTGGCGAGTTGAGCGGGTGCATGGCGAAGCCAAGACTTGGCACGGTCTCGCTCGCGCCATCAATCAACTCGGCCTAAACTCGTCCGGCTGGGATCTTCTCTTAGAGCGCGCTCGTACGTGACGGCAGCCTGTCGTCGGGCGCACCCAGCCGAAATGAGGCCGCATCATCATGCGAACATCGCCGCGCCAAAACCGACTGACTCGAAACCGAGTTGCTGATGCGGGCTTCTCTCGGTTCGCTGCGCGGCAAGAAGCGCCACTGCAGCATAGCAGTCATTTCGACCATTGCGGAGGAGGTCAGGGAATTGGTGCTGTAGATTATCTTGCGGATGCCCGGCGCGAAAGCGAAGAACGGCACGACCTAGTCCCAGGCTCTGCGCCAGGCGGCTCCGAGCGCCGGATGGCGCTTGCCCCATTCGGCCTCGAACTCCTCGAGCCGGGCGAGCGCCATGTCGCATTCTCGGCCCGGTAGATCGCCTTGATCGCCGGCAGGATCGCCTTGTCCTTCCAGGACACGAAAGCCAGGCTGTTGCGGATCAGGTGCACGATGGGGGCGTTGAATAAGCCCGTTCTTTGGATTGATTCGCGTCCTTGCCAGATGCAGGCGCGCGGCTGATCGGGCCTCAGGTTGAGGCTATCCTTTGAAAACGGATCCGATCATTAACGTGGGGAGCGAACACGAGCAAAATGGCGAAGAGTGCTGCAGCCAACCGATTCAGATTGACAGCAGCGGCAGTCGGGAAAGCTTGGATACGCATGTTGTCTCCGCGCGACTGCGATCCCGGCGTTTCAGGGACGTTCTTGTCACAAGCGTTTGCCTCTGCGTCAGTGCAAGGCACCCGATGCGCCGTTGAATGGTTTCTCATGGCGAGAAAACTGCTCTTCACAGAACCAGCACCGGACCCGTTCTCGCCGGTTCTTGAGCGCCACAGCCACTTCGTCAGTGAGATCAACCGCGTGCTAAAATTTCCCCCGACAAGCGACCCATGTCGATTCCAAAATTGGTGGTCTCCTCGCGTGGATCATGCTGTCACCGCGCATTCGGTCGCCACGGAGCGCCAATGCGTGCCCGGATCGCATCAAGAGCTACGCTGATGAGAAGGTACCCCTCGACAAGACCGAGTGCTTCAGTGTAGCAGCTGACATCGCGACCGACCGGGGCAGTCGATCGCGCACGCACCAATGCGGTAGGTCGCTAAACATGTCTCCAGCGATCGAATCGATGTTTGGCCGCTGTCCTCACGGCGACGTATCTGAGGTGAACAGGGCGGCGCCGGACATCTACTTCGTAGCCAGTGCCTTCAGGGGCGCTGCTACCATCACGTCCTGCTGAAGTCCTATCTGATCTGGTAGCTGCCCGAGCGATGGAACCAGTGGTTTACTGACTTTGACCACGGGATCGATCGAGCTACCCGTGAGAGTTGTACAGAACCTCCAGTTCAGCCCGATGTCACCAAACCGCGGTGTCGTGCCCATTCATTTGAGGCATCGGGTGCGTTTCTTGGCACGTCAGAATGGAGAATGAAATGCCACAGGGGATCACCCCATCTGATGGTCATCGTCCGACCGGACATTTCCGGAACACCGCCTACATGATCAACGAAAGCAGGCCGTATTTCGATGCGGCCCACGCGGCGGGTCTCATGGCCGTCCACGGACGTTCCACGAGCGGACGCGCCGTTGCTTTAGGCACCGGCCCGCTTGACACTCGCGCGGAGGTGGTCGATTTCGTGCGATGCTCCTACCTGGGCCTCGACAACCACCCGATGATCGTCGCTGGCGCAATCGACGCCATCGAGGCGCATCGGTCATTGCACTGGTCCTGCGCACGAACGCGACTCAATTTCGATTTTCTGGAACAGCTTGAAGCAATCTTGTCCGAGATTTTCTGCGCGCGCGTGATCGCCTTTTCTACTGTCATGCTTGCTAATCTCGGGGCGATGCCCCTCCTTGCATCGGGCCAATTGACAGGCGGAAGAAAACCTCTTGTCGTTTTCGATCGCAGCGCGCACATCTCACTCGCCTATCACAAGCCAGCGATCGCTGATGAAACGCGGGTGGAAACGATTGCGCACAACGACATTGACGCTCTCGAACGCTTATGTCGTGAACATCCAGTCGTCGCGTACGTGTGCGATGGTGTTTACTCCATGGGAGGGAATTCGCCTGTCAAGGAACTGCATCAGCTCCAGGAACGTTATGGGCTCTTTCTCTATATCGACGATGCTCACGGTATATCGCTGTTCGGGCGCCAAGGCGAAGGATTTGCTCGCTCTCAGTTTCCGCGAGCATTAGGTGACCGCACGATTATAGCAGCCTCGATGGCTAAGGGATTCGGCGCATCTGGCGGCATGTTGATGCTCGGAACGGCCGACCAGGAGGCTCTGTTTCGACGGTATTCAATTCCTTATGCGTTTTCGGTGTCGCCGAATCTGGCGGCGGTTGGCGCGGCGCTTGGCTCGTGTAGGATTCACCGCTCACCAGAACTTGGCGAACGGCAGAGGCGGTTGGCGCAGCGGATCGAGGTTTTTGATCGTCGTGTCGCAACCGCCGAGCAAGGCAATTCACTTCCGATTAGAATGATCGCGATCGGATCGGAAGCGGAGGCGATAGCTATCGCAAGAGATCTTCTCAACGCGGGCTTCTACAGCTTGGTGACGTTCTTCCCGACCGTGGCGCAAGGAAGCGCGGGCATTCGGGTGTGCATTACGGCCGATCATGAGGTCTGCGATATAGAGCGGCTGTGCGACTGCATCTTGGAACGAGTCGTCAACACAACTGCAGACGGCCCTATAAGACCGGCCGTCACCTGAGGTATCATGATGGTAGGTCAGCAGAGGAGTTCATGGAGCAACGCGGCCTTGTAGCATTTCCGATTTCCACCGTTCAAGTTCTCCATGCGGATATGTTGAGGGTCGGTGAAAACCCGACGCATTTTGCAGCAGCGGTGCAGACGCTTCGAGTCGCCAATCTCAAGCTTGGCCAGCCGAGCCTCGCAATGCTCGCTCGCCGGATCTGGTGCCGTCGAGCTTCTCCCGAAATGCACCGCTATTTACAGACAGCTCTGGATCAGCGGGCGTCTGGCAAGAAGATCGCGGCAATCGGATCCCGTAACTTGGAACGGGCGCGCAACTGCTTGCTTAATGTGCTCACGGTTGGGATGACGCCCGTCTCCAATGCTGTTGCCGCGCAATCGACCGTGATATCACTCGCGCCGAATGCTACGTTCTCATCTGGAGCAGGTCCGCCCCATTTGTGATTCTGGAGCCACCGGTGCCTTGCCGGTCGATCCGGAGATTCGTCGGCCAACTGGTGGGACTTTGGTAATGATGTGCTGGGGCGTCTCATTCCGTTACGCCAGATAATCGCAACCACGGGGCCGATCACCTCAAAAAGGGCTGAGCTGCTAGAGCTTTCCATTGGATCTGCTCGGCGTCAGTGTTGTCCGCCGGCCGAGACATCCGCCTCGACTGGACGCTCTGCCGCGTGATCAGGAAGGTGCCCTCACTCACAATGCTTGGCTCGAAAACGGCGCGAGGAGCGACGTCGCTAGTGACGATAGGGTGATGTTGGCGATGCAATCCTGACGAATTTGGACAACTTTGCCCGTGTGGGGGAGCAGAATTTCGGGGCGATGCGGATGGGGCGCCGAGCCCGCCGACTACAACGTCGGCGCGGCGCCGGCGAGATCCAAAGGTGTGTCTGCCGACCCGCCGCGGACAGCCGACTCGTGTTTGTCGGATTTCTGACGCTGGCGGTATTCAATCAGCCATCGCTCGCTCCATATAGATGGACGAAGATGATGCCGAACGCCTTTTCGTGCCGAGCTTAACTTCTGCCTTGCGGATGACGAGCTTTATCGTGACCTCGGAGCGAGCACAATTGAGATCCGTGCGTCAGCTGGCAATCATGCTATTGGTCACGCGCAATCTTCATCGTGTTGCAGGTGGCGAGCTGCGCGACTCCGATCTTGACGAGGCTCATCATCCTGGTTTGACGCCAGACAGGGGAGTTGCGGTAAGCCAATGTTGCGAGCACGGGTGGCCGGTATGAAACAGCGTTCACCGAGTCTTCTGTGACCCAATAGCGTCGCGGGCACCCTTCGGGCTAGCGGCGGACTCCGCATCGCTAAGGAAAAGCCGCGACTGCGAGCCGGCGCGCTCCGTAGGGGTCGCGTACTGTTTCCAACAGACCCAGGCGCACACAGCTGTAGATGCGATGTGAGGGCGAGCTTTGTGACAAACGTTCTGGTGACCCGAGTGCGCGATAATTTCCCTCCGCGCCTAATTTTCCATTCCAGTCCAAGCTGGCACGGTCTTTGCTATCGTTACGAAGAGCAGTCAATAGGGCGCGCGTACATCGATGCGCAACGGCAGAGAAGCACATACGAGACAGACGGCAACCGATGTCATGGAAGCAGCGTCAGCAATTCTGCGCATGGCCGTGTGTCGCGAATACCGCGATTTATCGCGATTATGGATGGTGCCGCCGTGGTGTTCGCAACGGCGTTGGTGGTTGTCGCCATCGACCTTGTCACCGGCGTTCTTAATAGCGATCTTCATCGAAAGACTTGTCGCTATATCTGATGTTGTGCTACTTGCCCATCCGCCAGCAACCAGGCCTAGCCCTCCGCCCGGTGGTTTTGTACTGATCCGTGTTTTGTGGTCGCGCTGCTCGATCTTGTTTGAGCGCAGCTGCTATCGGCGGTCGGCGGTCGCCGGCCGGCGCAAAGCAGGCATTAGCGGATTTGCGAAATATTCGGTCCACGGACCAAGCGGACAGACCACGCAGCTTGTAATCAGGAAGAGGATGTGTGCGACCGGATATGCCAACCGGCGGCATCCTCCCGGTGTTCGGTTTCTACACTTCCTCTCTCTACCGGCCCGGCGGATCAGCGGAGTCGGCCGCATAGGAGCTGGAGACAGACGCGCGGCTTGGCTTCCGCAAGCAGACCGAGGCCATCATCGCTTCTCCCGAGCGCGAATAACACTAGTCTATCGATCCCGCCGAGACGCGGCCTCGGATCAAGCCGACTCTCCGCTCGATTCCAGTGTGACAGCTCGCGCCAGTCACAAACACCTATGTTCGATACCTACTGATCCGTACCCGCTCGTGGTGACCACAGGCTCGCATCACGTAGCGAATGATTTTCGCTAAGACCAGCGTAAGGAGTCCTCAATGGGAGTGCTATCACATCTGCGGGTCATCGAGATCGGCAGCTCGGCCGCAACGAGCTATTGTGCGCGGTTGTTTGCGGATTTCGGGGCCGATGTGCAAAAGGTCGAGCCGCCAGCCGGCGACCCACTTCGCCGGAGCGCGCCACTGACACCGGCGGGCCAGAGCGCGTGGTTTGCATTCCTCAACTTCAACAAATCAAGCATGATCATTGATCGCGCTGACCCTGGCGCGATTACACGCCTGACCGCGCTGATAGAGAATTGTGACATTCTGGTCGATGGCCGCGACGTCGATTACGCGGATTGTCCAACCGTTGATATCGCCGCGATCCGTCAGCGACGTCCAGGGTTGATCTACCTCGAAGCAAATTGGTTTGGCCGAGAGGGCCCCTATGCTGAATTTGCCGCAACCGATTCGACCGTCCGGGCGCTCGCCGGCCTCGTGAAGCTGGTCGGACCGGCCGAGGGGCCGCCGTTGCACTCACCGGATTTCCAGACGGGTATCCTCGCGGGTCTGTGGGGCTTCATTGCTGCAGCTTCTTCGGCGGTTGCGCGAATGCAGGGCGGAGCAGGGCGGTCATGGTCGCTCAGCATTTTTGAATCAAGTCTCTCTGTCAGCGAGTTTCTCATGTTTGAGGCGTTTACCCGAGGCGACGTAATGCGCCGCATCGGCATAAACCGCTTCTGGCCAGGCTTTCCGATCGGCATTTACGAAACCAAAGACGGTTGGCTCGGCGTTACGACGGTGACGCCGGCACAATGGCGCGCGTTCTGTGATATGCTCGACCTGTCCGAATTGCGTGACGATCCGGCCCTAGTTCTCGGCGCCGATCGTCTGGAACAGAGGGAGCTGCTCGAACGGCAGTTCATACCAAGGCTGAAAACGCGGACAGCGCAGGAGTGGTTTGCGGAGGGATTGAAACGGAAGATCCCGATAGTGCCGGTGCCCGAAATATCCGATCTGCTCCAGGACGAGGAGAAGAAGGCGCGCGGCGCAATCGTGCCCGTCTTCCTTGGCGAAGAAAAGGGCCTGACGGCTGGCGCGATGCAGCGCCTCACATTGACACCTCCACGTCGCGGCGGAAATGTTCCGGCGCCTGGCGAGCAGCAGTCTTTCCTTAATACCCGACACTTGGCCGGCACCGCGTCGGCCTCTTTCGGCTGCATCGAGGCCGACCGGCAGCCGTTGCAGGGAATTCGCATCATCGACTTCTCGATGGGATGGGCCGGCCCGTTGTGTACGCGTACACTGGCTGATCTTGGCGCGGACGTTATCAAGATCGAGGCCATCCAACATCCGGATTGGTGGCGTGGTGTCGATCGACGTTCTGCTTACGTAGACGGTCAGATGTATGAGAAAACGGGGTGCTTCTGCATCATGAACCGCAACAAGCGCGGCATCACGCTCGACCTGACGCGTCCGCAAGGTCTCGCTCTTGCCAAACGGCTCCTGGCCGGAGCCAATATCGTCGTCAACAATTTTTCAGTCGATGTGCTGCCGAAGCTCGGGCTTGGTTACGACGTGCTCAGAACGCTCAATCCTCGGCTCGTCGTGATGACGATGTCAGCCTTTGGTGCCAACAGCGTCCATCGCGATTGCCGGGCCTACGGCTCGACACTCGAGCAGGGCTCAGGACTGCCGAGCGTGATCGGAAACTCCGACGGGCCCCCCGTGATGAGCCACACCGCGTTCGGGGATGCCGTCGGCGGGTTGAATGGCTGCGCTGCAGTTCTGACCGCCCTCATTCACGCCCGCAACACCGGGCAGGGACAGTTCATTGATCTAGCGCAGATCGAATGCATGATGCCGTTTGCGGCGCCATGGATCACCGTCCACTCGATCGGAAGTATGCCGCCGCCAAGGTATGGCAATCGACACCCGCAATTTGTGCCGCACGGCTGCTTCCGGTGTGCTGGCGAGGACAACTGGATCGTGATAGCGGCAACCAATGCGGATATGTGGGAGAGGCTTGCACTTCTTATTGGTCGGCCTGACTGGGCCGTGGACGCATCGCTGAAATCTGTGGAAGGTCGCCGGGCGGTTGAGGAAGCCATCGAGACGGACATCGCAGTCTGGGCGCTCAGCCGCGATCCGGACGAGGCCATGTCCGAGTTGCAAGCCGTAAAGGTTGCCGCGGGCGTGGCCCGCCTGCCAATTGATCTGCTCAATGATAGCCATCTCAGGTCACGCGCATTTCTGCAGGAAGTCGAACGCCCTTTCATTGGCTTGCATCCGCAGCCCTCGATGCCGATTCGCGAAGGTGCTGGCCCCTATCCGATCCGTACAGCAGCGCCGACGCTTGGACAGCACAATCGAGAGATCCTCTCAGGGCTCCTGGGTCTTTCGGACGCCGAAATCGCGCAATTGGCACAAGAGCGCATTATCGGCACGGCGATGCTTTCAGAAGGCGACCTCGATCGCTAAGATGATATCATCTGACTAAAAATCGAGTTGCGGCCCAGAAAGGCCTACGCTCAGCGTTGGCGGATTCACGCCCATCGACCGGAATTTCATGAGGGTGCAAGGCTCTGACAACCAACCCACGGTACGAGCTACTCGTCCAAGTGTAGTCTAATAGGATGGCCCTGGAAAATCTCCCAGGATCTTGAGTGGGAGTCGGTTCCGAGCACGAGGGGCATTTAAGATTGTAAGCTTTGGCGGTTTCAGGAGCCTAGATGTTGCTATCTCGCTTTCCAAAGCGAACGAAGCCGCTGCAAAGACGTTAAAGTTGATGACAGAGCGAGATGACCTTTACTGCCGCCTCGACCGGCGGGCTACTTCGATCGCTATTCGCCACTTGCCGGTCGAATCTTCGGCAGGAAGACTGCGAGCAGACCGAGCGCCGGCAAGAACAGGACAGACCAGTTAAACCGGAACAATCATGGCGGCCCGAACCATGTCCCGGGTGATCCTTTTGCCGCCGCTAGCGCGTGGCAACACATGCGGACAACAACCTGTTTCCGATTTACCCACGTCCGTGCCATACCGCCGATTGTGCATCCGTCGGCCGTGAAGAATCTCCCAAGTCCTTGAGCGGGATTCGATTTTCTGGTCACAACGGCATTTGAGATTGCCGGGTTTTGGGCGTTGAGGCCCCAAAAGCTTGCAATTTCATCTTTTGGATTCCCTCGAATCGAGGGGCGTGATTCCGTGGTCGCATCGGAGGGGACGATGCGACCCAAGGAACGACGGGACGGCGGACAGACCGATCTTCTGCGCTCTCGGCTGGACGCGATCATCGATATGAACCATGCGCTGGTGAAGCTGGCGCGGACGATCGACTGGTCGTTCCTCGAACAGAAGTTCGGCACGGTCTACGAGGATAAGCCTGGCCGGCCGCCGTTGCCGACCCGGCTGATGGCGGCACTCGCTATCCTCAAGCACACCTACGATCTCTCCGATGAGGTCTTGTGCGAACGCTGGCTGGAGAACCCCTATTACCAGTTCTTCTGCGGCGAGGAGTTCTTTCAGCACCGCCTGGTGTTCGACCGCTCTTCTCTGACGCGCTGGCGCCAGCGGATGGGCGAGGAGAAGCTGCAGGCGCTGCTGCAAGAGAGCCTTTCGGTCGCTACCAGGACCGAGGCGATCAAGCCAAGCGACCTCAACCGCGTCATCGTCGACACCACGGTGCAGCCCAAGAACGTGATGTTCCCGACCGATGCCAGGCTTCTCAACCGCGCCCGCGAGATCGGCTGGCAAAGCGGCATGGCGTCAAGCTGCGCCAATCCTAGCACGGGTGGGTAAGTTCGCCCTGATCAAGCATCAACGCTATGCCCACGCCAAGCAGTTCAAGCGCGCCAACCGGGCCTTGAGGACGCTCAGAACCTATCTCGGTCGCATCATCCGCGACACTGCCCGCAAGATCGAAGGCCGCACCGATTTGCTCGGCGAGATTGTTCTCGGACGCATGCTGGCGCTGGCCCGACGGGTGCTTGACCAGAAGCAGCACCAGCGCCGACCGAAGGTCTATTCCCTGCACGCGCCAGAGGTGGAGTGCATCGGCAAGGGCAAGGCGCACCGCCTTACGAGTTAATGGCATGGACCACGCCCGCTCTCAGCGGCAACGTGGAACCCGGGCGGGGACAGCAGCAGGAGCGCAAGCCATGTCGAATACAAGCATTGTCACAATCGGCATCGATCTCGGGAAGAACACATTCCATGTCGTCGGTCTCGATGCCAAAGGAGCAATCACGCTACGCAAGAAGCGGTCGAGAAATCAGCTTGACCAGTCGCTCGGCAATGTTCCGCGTTGTCTGATCGGAATGGAGGCGTGTGCAGGCGCACATCATCTAGGGCGCAAGCTCGAGAAATTGGGTCATCAAGTACGGCTCTTGCCGGCACAATACGTCAAACCATACCTCAAGGGTCACAAGAATGACTTTCGGGACGCTGAAGCGATCGCCGAGGCCGCTCAGCGGCCGACAATGCGGTTCGTCCCGGTGAAGTCAGCCGAACAACTTGATTTACAGGCGCTCCACAGAGTTCGCAGTCGACTGGTGACGCAGAGAACGGCGGTCATCAATCAAATCCGGGGCTTTTTGCTTGAGCGAGGGCTACCAGTGCGCCAGGGAGCGGCAGCACTCCGACTGGCACTTCCTCAGATTCTCTCAGCGCCAAACGACAACTTATCGCCTCGAGTGATCCAGCTCATTCAAGACTTGTCCGAGGACTGGCGCTATCTCGACCGACGGATCGCGTCAATGACGAAAGAGATCGACGAACTCGCTGATCAAGATCCACATTGTCGCCGCCTAATGAGTGCGCCCGGCGTCGGGCCGATTATCTCAAGCGCGATGGTCGCCGCCATCGGAACCGGTGATGCCTTCCATAAAGGCCGCGACTTTGCAGCATGGCTTGGTCTGGTACCGAAGCAAATCTCGACCGGCGATCGAACCATTCTCGGCCGCATATCGAGGCGCGGCAATCGGTACCTGCGAACGCTGTTCATTCAAGGTGCCAGAGCCGTACTTCTGCAGCGTCAGAGTTGGCCTCGGCATGGCTTCGCAGCGTGGTTGGAAGCAGCGTCCAAGCGGCTCCACTCCAATGTCTTGGTCGTCGCCCTGGCCGCGATACCGCGCGGCAATCAGGGTGACAGTGCGTATTGCCTCATGGAGGAATGCTCCCGAGGACACGATCGTTGCCTCATTTATTTTGCTCCCAAGAAGACGGACGGTCGGGTACGGGGAAGGCCGGTCGTGGAGCTGGTCGGGGTTGCGCAACGACCGGCCTTCCCCGTACCGGAAGCGGGCGCTGTCATGGCGCAGGCGGTGTGTCGATCCGGGTCGCATGAGCCGCCGATCCAAACAGCAGCGCGCTTGCCTGCTCGCTGCGCCAGGATTTGAGGCGGCGCTGAAGCGTTCGCAGCAGCTTATCCGGGTACGCGCCCGGATATTCCGCCTGTAACCTCGTCAGGAGTTCGGCGCCGGTTCGCCACGGTTCGGCTTTGAACCACTCCTGCAGCTGTGGGGTCGCCTGAACGAGCGGATCAGGGCGACGACGACCTCGCTTCACCTTGACGATCGGCCGGTCCGTCGGTCGAGATGCGCCCTCTTTCCAAGCCGTTCGCAAGCTGGCGAGGAACAAATCGATCGGCGGGGCCGCAGCAATCGAATCGCCCGCCGACTTCAGGTCGGAAAGACCGGCCAGACGTTGCTGTGCAGACCGAATGTCGCGCAGCAACGCGACCGGGTCCAAGCTGACGCAGATTTCCTGCAGTCGGATCCGAACCGCATCGGAGGTCCGTGGGTCGGCTGGCAGCCGCTGATGCGGCGTCGGCGGCTCGACGGTGTACCGGACCCGGCGGCGCTTCGTCGAAGGCAATCTGGCTGCGGCCTTGAGCGAAGAGCCCCGTCGTGGGGCGGAACGCAAGCTCACCGAGAAAGAGGAGGCGCTGCTGGTGGCCACCGCCTGCGCGAGCCCGCCGACCGGCCGCGCGCGCTGGACGCTGGAGCTCCTGGCCGACGAGATGGTCAGATTGACGTCTCACGAGAGCCTGTCGCGAGAAACGGTGCGACGGCGCCTGGCCGAGAACCATATCAAGCCATGGCGCAAAAGCATGCGGTGCATCCCAAAGGTCGACGCGGAGTATGTCGCGCACATGGAGGATGTGCTCGATCTGTACGCCGAAGCGGCCGATCCGCAGCGGCCAGTGGTCTGCTTCAACGAGAGCCCGGTCCAGCTCATCGGCGAGATCCGTCAGCCGATCCCCGCCAAGCCGCGCCGGATCGAGCGTTACGATTACGAGTACCGACGCAACGGCACGGCCAACCTGTTCGTGCTCATCGACGTGAACCGACCCTGGCGCAAGGTGAAGGTGACGGAGCAACGCACCGCGAAGGACTTCGCAGAATGCATGCGCGAGCTTGTCGACGTGCACTATCCCAAAGCCCAATGCATTCGCGTCGTGCTCGACAATCTGTCTACCCACAAGGCCGGCGCCCTTTATCAAGCATTCCCACCCGACGAAGCCCGCCGCGTGCTGCGCCGCATCGAGTTCCGTCACACGCCAAAACACGCCAGCTGGCTCAACATGGTCGAGATCGAAATCGGCGTCCTCTCACAGCAGTGCCTCGACCGGCGGATCGACAGCTATGCCCGTCTAGTCAGCGAGACCACCGCCTGGGAAAAACGCCGCAACGCCGAGCGTGCCCGAATCAATTGGATGTTCACAACCGAGAACGCGCGGGCCAAATTGGCCCGCGCCTATCCAAAGGTCCCGGCCAAGCCAACGAAAAAGCAAAGAGTCAAAACCTCTGTGCTGAGGTACTAGGCCGCACCGCATAAGAAACAGGGCCGGAAAGGAAGATTCAAGGTCGGATTAGAAGGCACAACAACCCGCCGAGGTTTGCGAGACGGAAAGGACGAATGGAGAAACGGTTCCACCGACACTTCTGAAGCCTGGTTCGACTCCATGGCCCTTCTTGAGGCCGGCGAGTTATTGAGGACAGAAGTGGGCCGATATCCATAATGGCTCGGGGCAACAGCCCCAAATTGAAGCCGGATAGATTGGCGCAAACCGCTTCATCCGTTTGTCGATCCTCTTGCAACGCGGGCGTGGTCCATAGATCGGGGTCAAGGTCTCCGTCGCCACCACGCTGGCGTCAGCCTGCGGCGGTCAGTTCGTCACCCATGTGAAGGCGCTGCCCGGCAATCCCTATGACGGCCATACGCTCAAGACCGTGATCCCGGACATGGAGGCCTTGATCGGCAACATCATCGAGCGCCTCATTCTCGACAAAGGCTATCGCGGCCACAATGCGCCGCCCGAGTACAAGTTCAGGGTCTTCATCTCAGGCCAGAAGCGGCGGGTAACCCCAAAGATCAAGCGCGAGCTGCGCCGCCGCTCGGCCGTCGAACCGGTCATCGGCCATCTCAAATCCGAGCATCGAATGGGCCGCAACTATCTCTGGCACCGCCAGGGCGACGCCGTGAACGCCGTACTCGCCGCCGCCGGCTACAACTTCGGCCGCCTCATCCGATGGCTGGCGCTCTTGCTGCGCCAAATCCTACTCCAACTCATCGCTCGACCGCAGGTCGCCTCAGGCTGAAATCAGAGTTCTTCACGGATGACGCATCCGTTTTGCGCCACGCTCGTAGACGACAATCGGCCTCGAATCCTGGCCCTCGCTCGGGCCTTCCAGCCCCAATCCCAGCTGCTTTGAAGTCGGCTCAATGGCACAGCCCGCCGTAGGCTTCGGTCTGCGGCCTCACAAACCGTCAAGCTTGAAGAACTATTTGGAAATGTTATGATTCCAACTTTCTGATATACAAAGAACAAGAGGTCGGACTCGTGACATACAGCGATCTTGACACGAGAATTGGCGAGCGCATTCGAATCCAGCGAAAGCGAATCGGCCTCAGTCAGAAGGAACTCGCGAGTCGGCTGGATATAGTTTTTCAGCAACTCCAAAAGCACGAGAATGGCACAAGTAGAGTGCCGGCCAGCCGGCTTTATAAAATTGCCAGGGCACTGAACACGCCCATTTCACATTTCTACGAAGTCGATGAACGCGAATCGCTGCGACGGGGAGGGCCACTCTCCGATGTCTCTGCGATAATGGGCGCGCAAAAAAGTAAGTTGGCAAAGCAGGTTCTTGAGCTCGTCACGGTTTTCATAAAGATCAAAGACGAGGATGCTCGAGCGGACATTGTTTCGTTAGTCGCAAAATTCTCGAAATCAAAAGCTAGGCGGTAGAGTTGCGACCAGCTTCGCCACCCGGAGGGTACCAACATGCGTCCAGACATGTCGCAGCTTTGGCTAGAGCGTTAGCCGATCAGGTTGCAAGTAGCCTGCGGCGGCGAAGTAGTTTGTTGATTCTGCGGGGGTGTAGGTGTCGATGATGCGCCTGACAGCATCCCAAAGGCCGCCGACGGTGCGTTCGGCGGCCTTTCGCAAATTTGCTTTGAGTTTGGCATAGGCGTTTTCGATTGGATTGAAGTCGGGGCTGTAGGGCGGAAGATAGAGGAGCGTAGCGCCGGCCGCCTCGATCATCTCACGTATGCGCGGCCCTTTGTGGCTGGAGAGGTTGTCCGTGATGACAATGGCGTGGTTTAGAAGCTCAGGGACGAGCACCTTTTCAACATAGGTTTCAAAGGCACCGCGGTTGATGGGACCATCGAGCACCCATGGTGCGATGATGCCGCGTGTGGTTAGAGCGGCTACGCAGGTTGTTGTTTTCCAGTGGCCGTGGGGAACGCTGGCCCGCAGGCGTTCACCGCGTTGGCAGCGGCCATGCGTTCGCGCCATGTTGGTCGAAGCCCAGGTCTCGTCAATGAAGACGAGCCGATCCCGATCGAGCTTGCCCTGGCTCTCGCGCCAGGCCTCACGTCGCTTCAAGACGTCCGGGCGATCCTGCTCTGTGGCATGGGCGGTTTTTTTTACACGTGATCTTGTGGCGCTCGAAGAAGCGGCGGATCGTGCCATAACCAAAGGACAGGCCTTGTTTGCTCAAGCTTTCACGCAATTCCTCGATGGTGATATCAGGCGACGCCTCGAGCAGAGCCATGATCGCCGCCTGATGGGCTTCAATCCGGTGAGACTTGCGATCCCGGCCCTGAGCTCTCGGCTGAGCATCGCCTTGCTCTCGCTCGCGCGTTCGCCAGCGGACTTACGCTTGCCGCGCTGACGCCAAATCGCTCGGCGGCCTGCCGGCCGGAAACGCCGCTTCCAATACAGGCAAGCACACGTTCGCGAAGATCCAACAGCGGTTTCGCCATGCCCCGCCGGCCTCCAGTCCCGGCGACCAGCTTGAATCACTAAAACGCTGATTTGTGAATCCCCGACGATTCAGTCAGATGGGCTACCGCTCTAGTGCTTTAGCACTCGCTTCAAGTGTTGTTCGGACGCCCTGTTCGCAACACCAGCAACATGCGCTTCCTTCGCCTCCTGTCCGATGTTGTGCAAACCGGCAATGAATCGCCGGTTTACCGACTCCTTTGTTCGCCGAAACGTGATTTCCGGAAATTCACTGAGAATTTGCGCTCGCGCAACGGCCAACTCCACGAGATTACCCGAATCAGCCTCCTCGTGAATCAATTTGTGGCCCACCGCCCAAGAAATCGGAACGGCCTCGCACCCATAGACAATATCAGCCGTTGCCGCTCGACCGACGAGACTCTCAAGCATATAGCTGCCGACTATACAGGCGATTCCGTGCTTCACTTCCCACATAAGCAGCTTGGTTCCAGGCGATCCGACGCGCCAATCGCAGCATAGCGCGAGCTGAAAGCCCAGACCTATTGCGTAGCCGCCGACTGCGGCAACAGTCGGTTTCGTAACTCTTAGTATTGTAGAATAGAAATCAATCACCCTATCGATGTATGCCTCCACCGCCGCGCGTCCCGAAAACTGGGCCACCTCGTTGAAATCGCCACCGGCGCAAAAAGATCGGTCATTCCCTCCTGTCAATACTAAAGCCCGTATCGCAGGATTTTCGTCCACCTCGCGGCATATCGAGCGGATGGCACTCTCGAGGTCGAGACTCATCGGATTAAGATGGTTGGCGTGATTGAACCGCGCGACCAGAACCGCACCTCGAGTTTCCGTTTCTAGAATTGCCATTGTGTCTCCATCAGTCGCTTACATATGAACGGTGGTGGTGCGGAACTTAGTGCCCTGACGTAGAAGTCTGGACAAATATTACGATACACCCATCGCAAGAATTGCTCAATAAACAAGTACATCTAAAATAAGATACATCTCACGCGGGTAGCAATTGAAGTCCACCACTGGCGAGCCGATGAGTATTTCTACGGCGTGGGCCGCCTTGTCTGACGTGACCGTACGGTGAAAACATAGGCGTATGACTGGCCATGTCGAAGGTCGCGCGGCTCGACGGAATTTCGTCTGGCGCGCGGCAGCGTTGCACGTGGACGAGAAGCAACGGATCGAGGCCGAGAGTTACGCCGCGCCGCGGAAGGTGGCGGCGACAGCGCGAAGAAACGCGCTGTCTGCGAGCCAGCTGTTTATTGGCGTCGGTCGGGTCGGGGGACGACATTTGCATCGATAGGTTGTATCGCCGGAACAGCTGAAGCTGCGGATCGGAGGCTGTCACCTCAGGCATGTGCGCCGGTGGTACCGGGTCGGATCAAGATCGTGCTGGATGCGCGGACATCGGGTGATCGTCAATAATAGCGTCGATGCGGCCGTGCTGGCGCAGGTTATGGCGGTGCTGGACCGGCACCAGCCGGTTGTCGGGATCGGCGCGATCTTGGCATTCCTCACGATTTACACGCCAAAGTGATCGCGCTTAGAGATCGCCTCCCGGCGCTGTGGGAAAATCCGGCAGGTCATCGTAAGGCGCTCTTGCGCTGTCTGATCGAAAAGGTCGTCTCGTACCGTTGCGCCCGCGACAACGCCGAGATGCGCATCGTGTGGCGCGGTGGCGCGACTACTGAACTCCTCGTCATGCTACCGATTAATGCCGTGACCGCCTTGGACAAGCAGCAGGAGATGGTGGAGCGCATTATGCACGCTAACTCGTGAGGGCATGCATGACGATGAGATCGCTCGCATTCTGATCAGGAAGGGCCACTCACCATGGGAGGCGGACAAAGTCCTGCTGATCAAAGTCCAGTGCATTCGTCTTAAACGCCGCCTCAAAGGTACAACATCGGCAAACACGCTGGGCGGTGGTCGTAGACCATCTGACAGTGACCCAATTGGCAAACCGTCTCAGTATTCGCACCAAGCGGATCCATGTTCAGCTCGAACGAGAGAGCATCCTGATCAGCCGAGAGCCTTCGGGCCGCTTCCGCTTCCATGGCAAAACAGCCTGCCTCAAGCCATTCGCAGCTTGAGAAGCTCCCGTGTCCCAAGATTGACGCTAAGGGAGGATCATCATGAAAAGTAGCTGCATCAACAAGAGCCTTCGCTGTCCGGAATTGCCTGGTGCAATCCTCAGGCAACCTGGCGTCCGACGGTCGGTCAGCTGACAGTTTTGGCTTGTGGATCGCGGGGAGATGTGATGGCCTGCTCGCCTTCCTTCAGGCGCTGTAACACGCCAGACTATGCGGAATGGGACCGAGATGACGACTACTCGATCAGCGCCAAGTCCGTGCAAATGGCGAACTCTTCCCAAAACCATTCGGCATAGTTCCGCAGTCGGCATATACGGCCAAGCCCAAGGACATCAATCCGCTGGCCTGGCTCGCTGACGTGCTCGCTCGCATCACCGTCATTCCGCAAAACCGGCTTCACGAGCTGCTGCCTTGCGAATGCAAGTGCGCGGCGTCCACAATCGCTCACGCGGCCTGATCGCTATCCTGCCAAAACGATCATCGAAGGGCTGCGCCAGCTTCTGGTGTGCAATTGGAGAGCTGTAAGCGAGCGAGACAGGATGCGCGTTATCGCAGCTTGCAGGTTCGACCGTCGTCTCGGCGTCAGCAGTATCGGCGTGGATTGCCTCCCGGATCAGCCGTTCTGTGGTCTGCTCGAACCGTGTGCAGGTCGGAAAACTGCCGCTACACCACGGCATCGAAAAAGCGTCGGGACGCCTCAAAGATAATCGTCGTCGCCCGCTCCCGCGGATACCGGAACCTCCGAATGCCATAACGCCTGCACAAGGCGATGAACAGCCTGATCGACCATTGGTCTGGCAAGCTGAATTTTATCTTGATGGGGGATCGCAACAACCGACTCCTCGAGCTTGGCCTTCGCCCGCTCTGCTGCACCTTCAGCGGCTCGCGTTCTCCCTCCGTGGCTGCGCCGAAATACAGCGCCTCCACCTTCTTCAAAACCGATCGCGAAGCTGATCTTCGATCCGCATGCCCTCGCTCGATGAGAGCAACGAGGCCATCGCTCGAACCCGGCAGCAACCGTGGAAAACAAGCCATCCACACATCATCGCCGGGAAGCTAGGCTCCGCGGCCTTGGGCGAACGCTTACCTTGATAGTGCCGTTACGACCTCACTATTGGAGTGGAACGTCATCGAGCCCGTGGTGCCGCAGCCAAGCCGCGGACCTCGGCAAATAATCAACGGGGCGTGATGGCATTTCTTGCGTGCCGAGATAGCCGTGTGAAAGTGTGTCCTACATGGACGCCTACAATCGCTTTTTTGAATTGTGCAGTACTGGCATCAGGAACTGGCTGATCGCCAAAATTACCAAAGTTCATTCGGCAAGCTCCAGATGATCGACGGCCCAATCGTGAGGTCGCATCCAGGAGCAAACATATAGTGGACGCTGTTCTGTGCGGTGAAGCCGCGAATCATAGCCGAAGTCATCTGTAGTAGAGATGCCGTTGATGATTCGGATCCCAATGCATCGACGGAATATTCTCCGCACTACATTACCTTCGCTATTGCCATTTTAGTATCGTTCATCAGTGGGTGCGCGCCGCACGTGCTTGCACAAGGACTGCCATGTTTCCGGGCGGGTGTTGATTTCTCCACATCTTGTGGTGTGCGCGCGGAATTTCGGCCCACTTGAAGACTTCGGACAGGCAGGGATCTATGCGCCGTTCAATGATAAGCCGATTTGCTTCCCAGACTTGATATGGATTCGCGAAATGGCTCCCCTGAACTCTTTTCTGTCGCATCCAGATAAAGCGCGCGTCCATCGTAAGGTTGTAACCTGAAGTCCCACCACACAAGACAACCATTCCGCCTCGTCTCACGATGTAGCAACTGACTGGAAATGTCATTTCTCCCGGGTGCTCGAAGACAAGGTCCACGTCATTACCTTTTCCTGTAATCTCCCAGATGGCTTTTCCAAAGCGGCGCACCTCCTTCATGTAATTATTGTACATTGCGGCATCGTTGAGATCAGGAAGTCGACCCCAACAGTCGAACTCCTTGCGGTTTATCACGCCTTTGGCGCCCAGTGACATCACATAGTCCCGCTTCGAAACGTCAGAAACGATGCCGATCGCGTTGGCTCCCGTTATGGCTACCAATTGGACTGCCATCGAACCAAGTCCGCCAGCCGCACCCCACACTAAGACGTTTTGACCCGGTCGGACGACGTGTGGGCGATGACCAAACAACATCCTATATGCAGTCCCCAGTGTGCCCGCATAGCAGGCGCTCTCCTCCCAGCTTAGGTGCGTTGGCCGAGGTAGCAACTGACGCGATTGAACGCGCGCGAATTGCGCAAACGATCCGTCCGGAGTTTCATATCCCCAAATTCTCTGAGAAGACGAAAGCATGGGATCGCCACCATTGCACTCGACATCATCGCCGTCGTCCTGATGGGAATGCACAGTCACCTCGTCACCCACCTTCCATTTCTTCACGCGATCTCCGATCGCCCAAATAATTCCCGCCGCATCGGACCCGGCGATGTGATGAGAGTGTTGATGTAAATCAAAGGGCGAGACTGGCTGCCCGAGAGAAGCCCAAATGCCGTTGTAACCGACCCCGGCCGCCATAATCATGACGAGGGCGTCCTCTGGTCCTAGGGTAGGCGTGTCGACCACCTCTACCTTCATGGCAATCTCTGGATCCCCATGCCGCTCCCGGCGTATCACCCAAGCATGCATGTGCTTCGGTACATGACCCAACGGAGGAATTTCTCCTATTTCATAAAGATCCTTCGCGACCGTGCGGGCCAAGGAGTCGTGGCCACTGTGTTGATCCATTCCGTTCATTTGTACCTCGATCAAAATTGGTAATAGCTGCGAACAGTCCCGCTGATCACGCTTCTCTCGTCCAAGTGAAGTTAGGCGACCTTGGGCCTCGCGGAGCCGAAAGACTCCGCAGGATCGCATGTTAGAAAGTAGGTGGCTCTGGCGCCTTTTTTATGTCGTTTGCTCGAGCGATCGTGTCGATCTAGCTAAGTCAAATCATACATCTATAGTGAGAACACGGAAGCAAAAAACATCTATGGTAAGAATTTCGTTGGTCTTAAGCCAAAGAAATGGTAAGGCTGTCGAGAAGAGGAGCCACGGCCAGCAAGGCTGGTACGAGTTTCTGCCGGATACCCAAATCTTAGTTCTATAGAACCCGTTTCGTGTCGCAAGTGACTGGAGATGTGCGTGACAGCACTAAACCTTTACAGAAGAGGGACCGTCCTTGTGGCGCAATTCGATCGCGAAAAGCCGGTAAACCCTCTCAATCGAGAGCTTGAAGAAGCCATCGTTGAAACTTGTCACTTGGTCCAGGACGACCCCGCCGTGAACGCAATGGTTCTGACTGGTGGCGTGCACCGCTCCTTCTGCGTCGGTGACGATTTAAATGAAGCAAGCGAAGTAAAGACGTTGTCCGATGTGGAGCACTTCATAGACCGGATAATAGCGCTTTATGTTACGATCCTAAGCGTGCCAAAACCTACCGTCGCGGGAATTGACGGATATGCAATAGGTGCCGGCCTCGAGATGGCGCTTTGCTGCGATTGGCGTGTGGGCACTTCAACAACTAAGGCTCTCGGCTGGGAACTCAAGCATGGTCTGGCTTGCCCGATCGGCGCCTACATGCTGGAGAAATCGCTTGGGCGCGCGGCAATGTCAGACATTATCTTCGGCTGCGACGTCATACCGGTTGGATGGGCCACAGAACACAAATTGTTCAATGAGATGGCCGAGCCGAAGGATATCGTCGAGAGCGCTATTTCCCGAGCTGCCACCCTTGGTACTTATGCGGAAATTACCTATCGGCGGACGAAGGAGTTTGTGAATCGTTCGTTTATCGCGGGCTTGCGGGAGTTGGTGCCGAGCGCGAAAGATATTCTTATAGAAGGGTTCCTTAGCGACTCCGCCCAGGCTCATTTTGCACGAGTGCTGCGACGATAACGGCTGAATCGGGCAGCGATTACCAAGTGTTCTGGCCATGATCGCACCGATTCAGTTGATCAAGTTTGTGCAGGACCAGCTATGGTCCGGCGGCTCACTACTCTAGATTCTGAGCAACATCGGTGATCGTCGCTGCCAATAGGACGGCAGATGTTTCGAGATCCAACTCTCTTACCTCCGCCTCGGCATAGCGAAGCAGATCAAGAATGCTCAGGAGTTGCTTCCGCCGCTCGCTATCGGCCAGAGAATGAATGTCCTCAGCGAACTGCCTTTCATGAAAGCTTGAAACAGCGTCATCGGTCATGTTCATGTCCAGCGCGAGCGGAGGAAACCCGATGTTTGTGGGTACAGAAGACGCTCAGAGAGTGTTCGGCCTTAAACACATGATTGATCGGTGGCTTTCCTCGACTCACTAAGGTCCGGCCTTGCCGATGCCATTAGGGTCATTGTTATGCAAACACGCCATCGACGAGCCGCCGAATGGTAATCGAACGCATTCTGGCAACTCTTTCGACAAGCACGCACTGCTGATCGTTCGGGTCGCGTGCAGCCTCGATCTTTATTGCCGTTGAATAGTGAAACTAATCGCCGGATCGTGTAGCGAGCGCGTTTCTCAGAAAATGACCTTGCTACCATCAGTCTTTACACTGCCGAGTGCGACCGCATCTCATGTTCGGTCAAGTTTTGAAGCGCCGCCGCAGAACGGCGAGATCGGTGGTCAAGAATAAAGGAAAAAGAAGACGAGTCCGCCGACCATTTTTGGTAGGGAGCGGAAGATCGCTCTCGCCTTATATACTCGTTAGAGCTCCGCATCCTCAGCGGAGCTCATTTCCTCGCGATGAGCGAAGTTCCGGATCATTCTAAGCAGCGTCTACGGCTGCGAGGCGAAGTGTTGCATTGAAGCTGCTCGATCACTGCGTAATTCGGATTGCATTCGATTGGCCGCAGAATGGCATTGGCATTTGCCTTATCGACGGGCGTGTCCACCCACGGTTTCAGTGGATCGTCACAACTTCAAATGAGACCCACATCCATTTCGGTATCCCGAAGTTCTCGCTACTCGTAACATCGTGCTACTCGTTTCCGAGCTTTCCACAACCGGAAAGCAGCCTGCTCGACTCCATGCGCAAAGGCGGTGAGGTGAAGGTGGCGTTCGGCTTGGCGCCACCTTTGGTGGTTGTCTCGCCGAGCGGAGAGTTGAAGGGATATACCGTCGACATCGTCAAGCTCTCGGTCAGAAGAAAGGGTGCGCCAGCTGTCACGCCGGTGCTCACGGCGTGGGATGCCCAGCTTCCGTTGTTGCTGGCCCACCGGGGCGACCTCGTAGCTTCCGGCCTGCAGATCACCGAAAACTGCTGCGAGGTGGCGGTGTTTTCCACTTTCGCTGTTCCGGCGGGCTATATGTCCCATCCGGAAACCTGGAGCATTTGACCGGTTATGCGCAGGTTGCACAAAATCCCGAAATCGGTCTGGCTGTGGTTACAGGGTCCTCCCAAGAGGCGTATGCGCTGGCGCCGGGGATCAACACCGAGCAACTCGTGCGCGTCCCTGATATTCAGGCGGGCGTTGCAACGAACTCTGGCGGACGGGGCGAACGCGTTTGCACTTGCTCAATTCACCATCCCCATTCCGGAGCAGAGAGATCTCGAAATGGTCGTCGACCAAGAAGGGCCAGCGATTGGGTACGGCGTGGTATTCCGGAAGGAAGACGTGCGTTTGCGCGACGAATTCAACAAACAGCTCGACGCATTGCGCAGCAATGGTACTATGTGGGAGTTGGACGCGATGAAGTACAAGGTCCCTAAGTGGGATGTCGTCTCCAGCATGCACAGGGCCAGTGACCTTGTGCCGGAATGCGAATAAGGCGCAACCCGTGGAAGCGATATTGGAGTACCGGCTTGTACTCGCACAGGGCGCGTGGGTCACCATCTGGATCTCGCTGTCCATCATTCCCGGTGCGGCACTCGGCGCGGTCATCTTTGGCGCGATGAGATTATCCGAGGCGCCCGCAGTACGAATTCCCTCGATTGTCTTGATCGAGCTTATTCGCGGGCCCTCGGCATTGGTTTTGCTGTTCTGGGTTTTTTATGCGCTACCGTTGATACCGGGAATGCCGCGCTTCAGCCCCGTTGCGGCGGCGATCCTCGTGCTGACGCTCGATGGAGCCGTTTACGGCGCGGAGATCGTCCGCGCTGGC
>NZ_JAGKJK010000033.1 GCF_020329435.1 Bradyrhizobium hereditatis
AAGATAGCCGTAGATGTAGAGCTTGAGCATAGTGCGGGGGTGATAGCTGGGGCGGCCAGTGTCGAGTGGCTGAACACCGATGAACCCCAGCTTGTCGAGATCAAGACTGTCGACGAACACGTCGACCGCTCGCACCGGATTATCCTTGGTCACATAGTCATCGAGCGACGCCGGAAACAGGGTGCTCTGCCCGCGATCTAACCCTTCAACAAAGCGTTTCATCGGATGCCCCGCAAATCGCAGGGAATCTTATCGCGCGAATCACAGCAAACAGAGCGTTTTCACACAGCCTGGGCCCTTAGCCGAACATGGCTCAGATCTTCACCACGTCGGTTGTCAGCAGTAGACCGGACATCGGCCCGCGCAATCCTTACCGCCGCTTTTGACCCAGAGCGGGAATCGGCGCGCCGGCGGCACGCGTCGTTCCTAGTCAACGTAAGCCTGGCACTCGATCTCGACCTTCAATCGCGAATCGACCAATCCCTTCACCTCGACGAGCGTGGAGGCCGGCAGATTTTCGCCGAAATACGCTACGCGGCGCGGGTTGATTTTCGGTCGTTCCGTGACGTCTGTCATGAAAACTTGCACCTTGACGACATGCTCGGGCCCGGCGCCAGCCGCCTTCAGGCACTTGTCCATCACGGCGATGGCGATGTCGAATTGGGCAACAACGTCGGACGGTATGCTGCCGTCCTGCGCCTGGCCAACGACGCCAGCGACCCAGACGTGGGGGCCTGCGCGGGTGACGTGGCAATAGTGGCTGACTGGCTTTGGGATGTCGGGAACGATGATGCGCTGGATTTTTGGCATGCCTAGCTCCTGAATTGGGATCGACGTCCAGAGGCTAGTTGCAGTTGGCCCTGTCGGCCAGCACATCCTCTGCCGCCCCGTGGTTTCGCGGTTTCGCAAGCGTTGGCTTCAATACTTACTACAACAAGGTAATCGACGAAATGGGTACCAGGTCCGTTTGTGGCCCATCATGACCAACCCCAGTGATTATCGACATGTCGGCTATCAGGGGTAAACCCGCCATTGCCGAGACGCTGTGAAATCGACGCGAATGACGCGAGACGGGCATCCTGATGAAGCCCAAGCACGGAGGAACCGCTTAAGCGTTCACCCATTGTTACGGCGTGGGCAGGCTATTGGAAAGTCGCCAAGAATGGCGCAAGAGCCTCACCCCCACCACGCTCATCCGAGCGGTCCGCCCGATGCGGCCGCTCAATCCCTCAACCGGATTGCGTTCCAGGCCACCATTCATTGTCTCACGGGGTGCGCCATCGGCGAGGTGCTCGGCATGGTCATCGGTACGGCGCTGGGCTTGAGCAACTTCAACACCATTATCATCGCGGTGCTTCTTGCGTTTGTTTTTGGCTACGCATTTACCCTCATTCCGCTTGTTCGGGCGAACATCGCATTCAGGACGGCTCTCGGCCTGGCTTTCGCCGCAGACACCGCCTCCATCGCGCTTATGGAAATCGTCGATAACGCGATCATGCTCATCATTCCAGGCGCCATGGATGCTGGTCTTGCTTCGCCGCTATTCTGGGGAAGCTTGGCATTCTCGCTAATCGTCGCTGGAATCGCGGCATTCCCCCTAAACCGCTGGCTCATCACGCGGGGATTCGGCCACGCGGTGCTTCATCAGTATCACTGACCCAATCCGCACTTGGGCCGTCCCGCGAGAATTAGTCTTCTGCTTATGGCCGATTCCGTTGAAAAAGGCGGCAGTAATCCGATGTATTGGCGCCAGGGCCCATGTGGCCAAACGACGTTGCTGGCCCTTATGCCGGCTTGAGGCATTGCATCGGGATCAGCTTGGCCAGGTTGCGAAGGTTCTGAGCGGTGGCTGCGAGGGTGAACTCGTCACGCGCACCGTTTGGGCCTCGTAACCGTAAACGGTCGAGCTTGAGCTGGAGGTGCGCGAACAGCATCTCGGCCTTTTTGCGGAGCCGACGCGAAGTGCGCCCCGCCTTGCGATCTGGCGCGCCATGTCGCGAGCGCCCTCGTAGATCGAGCGCGGCACCCTCCGTGAAGCCTGCTTAGGGCAGCACTGGGACTTCAATGCGCATCGATCGCAATCGCGCTTGCTAGCGAGGTAAAGCATCGTGGCTCCATCGTTCACCAGCGCTCCGGTCGTAGTGAGGATCTTGCCGTCAGGACAGTGGTAGACGTCGCTTGCATGATCATAGGTGAAGTCTTCGCGCGAGAAGATCCCGTCTGTGCGTGCCGATTTATCAAATACTGTAACATGTGGCTCGATGCCATGCTCATAGACCAACCAACCGAGCATCTCGGCTGAGCCATAACCGCTGTCGCCGAGAAGCCTGCTCGGATATAAATCAAACCGCTTCAGCGAGCGCTCAATCATGCGCTTGGCGGCCAACACCTCTGCCTGCCGGATTGCTGTGGTCGCCTCGACATCAACGATGATCGCATTCTCGACATCGACCAGGTAGTTCGTCGAGTAGGCGAAGAAGGCTTGGCCGCCGTGCGCCCCCGTCCAGCGCGCCGCCGGGTCCGAGGGCGACACGAACTTCGGCGTGACCTCGGTCGCCGCTCCGAAGGCGGCATCATCTAGGACAGCCAGATGCTCATCGATCGCTCGGCCGGCAGCCTCCGGTGGAAGTCCCTTGTCGCCTTCGATCCCCCTCTGTCGGTTGGCATCGGCCTTGATCAGGCTCGCATCGACTGCGAATCCTTCACCACCGACCAGCCGCTCCGTGATGCAGCGGCGCAAGACGCTCTCAAACACGCGACGGAAGAGATCGCTCTGCCGGAAGCGGCCATGCCTGTTCTTGGAAAACGTCGAGTGATCCGGCACCGTCCCATCCAGACCGAGCCGACAGAACCATCGGTAGGCCAAATTGAGGTGAACCTCATCGCACAGGCGCCGCTCCGACCGAATGCCGAAGCAGTAACCGATCAGGAGCATCCGGATCATCAGTTCGGGATCGACCGAAGGCCGGCCGATGCTGCTGTAGAATGGCCCCAGGTCCCGCCTGATCTCTCGAAGATCGACAAATCCGAATTTTCAGCTCGAAGCGGAGCTGATCCGCAAAGCAAGAGTGTAACTCTCGGCGCAGGCTCGCTCCCTCCGCCGAACCGGCAGGAGGGCAAGATGAGCGCACGCAACGACGTCAAGAGACCATCCGATCGGAGCTTAAATGCGAGGCTTGTGCTGGCAGCGGCTCGACTGCGATTTGCCGCGCAAGTTGATTTTCTCGTGGCTCTGTGGCTCGAGCGCTGCGCCACGAACGTCGAGGCCGCACAACGAGTTCAAGAACGATCGGAAGCCCAGACGCGTGAGGTCGGGATGGGCGGACCCTTGTCGCTTCATCTCCACGTTGGGATGAGTCCCCATGACTGGGCAGTCGGCGGGTAAGCATGGCAGCAGCACCTTACTCCATTGCAGACCACAATCTTGATGTGATGCATTCGCAAACCAAGGCTCTTCCGCGACCGCGGGCGTCGATGCCGGCTCTTCACGAGCAGCTGACGAGGTCTGCTTCAGCGGGCAAAGCAGACCTCGTCGTTGCACCTCCGGACCTTTGAGTTTGATCCATTTACTGGAGCAGGCATGAAAGGGGCTTGGACGCCAGCGGCGAAGTCCGCCTGGGTGGTGGTGGCATACAGCACCGTGCCCGGCGTCATGCGTGATGCGGCAGCCGCGTCGCGAGAGAACGCGGCCCGCAACGTATTACGCTGTACAGCTTCTGCATAATTTGACGGGGTGTGTGTACTGCGCCAATGGAACTATCGGCATGAGGGGACGTTTTGCCCGGAGACCGTGAACGGTTTGGTTAGGGAGAAGGCAATGCGTATTGAAGTAGCTGTGCTCAGTGTAGCTTTGATTGCGGGGCCTGCCAACGCGCAGTCGACGTCATCGCCGAACTTGAAGCCGGAGACGAACTGCACGACTCCGTCGGTTACGACGGGAAGCGCCGGCGAAAAGAAAGCGGACTCGATGGCGGTGGAGAAGAGCGCAGTGCTCCCGGACACAGGGGGAGAGGCCAGTTCAGCCGCCCCCACGGTGCAGAGCGCCGGAAAGCCGATGGAAGTCCGCCCGGATTGCCCGCCCGACTCAAAGCGCAAGTAAAAAAGGACTTGCTGGTTAGTCCAATCGAGGGCGATGCACGGCGGTGGTTGTCTCGCGATGCCTAACCCAAGTGTTGTCCACATGTCACGTAACGCGTCGCGTGGTCGCCTTTCGACAGCGAGCGACCGAGGTGACGCCAATCCCGATCAGGTCGTCGGTCGTCAGGTGGGCAAGGACATCGGCGTCAATGTCGTTCTCGCGGAACGCCTTCTCATACGGCCCCAAGCCCCAGACCGTGCAGCCAAGCCGCAACGTTCATGGGTGCCTCCTGGTCTAATTCCTCGGCGGAGCACCAGGATCTTCAATCTACCCCAAAATTTCACAACAGGCGCCATGAAACGTCAGCTCGCCGGATGGCGTGAAGGTGTAGTCAAGGCGTCTAGAAGCAATGTCGCCGCGTGCTGAAACGCTCGTTTGACCAGGCGCTATTCAGCTTGAGCGAAAGCCTTTCGAGTGCAGACTGGGTCCTGCGCGTCTGGGTTAGCAGCAGCGAGGCCGCAGAAAACTGAGAATTGAAATATTTCGCGAACGACGTTGATAGCTGCAATCCGCTCCCGAAACTTCGATGGTCGCTCATTGAGACGATCGCACCCGCGGCGGCAAGGGGATTTAGGCAGAGCGCTGTCGCGTCGCGAAAAGATGAAGGGTAGGGCTAACTGGACAACTTTGGAACCGTGTCAGCTCGGCTCAAACCATTTCATGTCGAGCGCACCGAGTAGCTCCGCCGAGGTAACCTAGCTTCCATTAGCCGGACGTCAAACGTTACGCGAGGGCGAAATCTGATCCGGTCAGCGGCCAAGTCAATTCACGAATTTTGAACGCGCGGAGGTTTAGGCCAAGCGTCGGGCGTAACTAAGGAAGTGCGAGTTCGATATCTGCGCCGCTACCGATCATCGATTATCAGTGCAAACGCTCTTGTTAGTGTCACAAAGAAATAATCGCACCAGTCGCATAGCGCGTATAACGACAAAAACGTCTGCGTGATGAGCCGATTGCTCGAGTGAAAGTCAGCTGTCGGCATAAAGCGCGGCCGAGACGCTCGACAACGGTGGCGGTCTTTTCTTGGCTGACGCCCTTTACCTAGCCTGCGCGATCGTCATGGAGCTTCCGACAGAGCTGATTGGATGTCACAAAGTCTCCTTCACCAGCCTGACGCACCTCGTATCAAGCAAACGCTCGTTGGGCGGTGAGCCGCTTATTACCAAAAGTGGCTCTCGCGCCTCAGGGAGTTCCCGCCATTATCGAACTTTCGATCAGCCCATCGAGGTCCGGTTTTTCCGCCATGGAAGTCGGCTCCGATGATGTAAGGAGCTGCTGTGACCCATGCAGTCAGCTCTCCAGTGAGCAGACAGCCAGCCTAATCGGAAAAGTTTAAGTGAAGTTGCATCCAGATTGGCTGGTCCCGACTAGAGTGTATGGGCAGCGTTATTGTGGCGCCATCCGATGGCCCAACTGTCGCTGCCCTCGATGGGCGCTTCCTCCCTAAACTTGCGGCCGCAGCGTGTCATCCGCGCTGCGGCCGTCTTTCGTTGTGGCTTGCGGATGCCGTCACGTCCGCAGGTAATTAGATGCGCGCGCACTCTGGGCAACAATCGCCGCCTACTGAGGTCTGAATGCCGAACACTGGAGGATGCCCACCGGAGACGCTACAACAACAACCGGCGGTTTGCCTGACCGACGTGCGATGTTTTAAAACGAAATTCTGAATGGCCCAGATTTATCTTATCGCTACTTCAACGGCCCGGAGATCCTCGCCTGCCACGAGGCCGGCATCACGGTAACTCCGCCTAAGCCGCTGACGTCGGGCGCCAAGTCGGACGGACGCTTCAATTTGTGGCGAATCGCCGCAGCTTCTGCTTTTCAAGTAACCGCGGACGAGTGCAGCCCTGCGACGTTTGCGCGACAGGTGGTCGCAGATATCTTCCATCGTCTTGATTTCAACTAGCTGCCTTCTAGCTGTAGCCATAACAATCGAATCCGGGCCCCTCTGACGAGGACGTCGAATCAAATCGGCCAACCTCGTGATGTCGGATCACCAATCCCGTGCCAGACGCGATGGATCGGCCGACCACAGGGCCTACAGATGTCATCTCCCTGATCAGGCGATTCGGAGCTCCGGCGCGCAGGTAGCGGTCAGTTTGAGGAGCAATACGATGCCGAGCACGGAACCACGCGCTAACATCCGACACGAGATCATCGAACCCACCGAATGCGATCAACAGGCAGCCGCCGCCCTCGTGACAGCGGCAGCTCTGGTTGCCATTGCCGACAGACATGTAGACACGATTGAGCGCGAAGAAGTTGTACGCTACATCAATGATCGGCAGCTTGTCCCCACGATCGCACCGTCCTGTATCGACAGTTTGTTCGACGAGCGCGCACGCCGCCTCGAGCAGCTAGACTTTGCAGACTTTGCTATCGACGTGCTTCGGCCCGTCTCGGGACTGTCTCTCGCACCCGACGTCATCGAGATTGCAGAGCGAGTGGCCGCAGCGGATCGTTACATGCATTCGCACGAGCTGCAGGCAATCAGGCTCATTCGGCTCGTCACGATGTCCCTTCCGAAGTCGGAGTCATGAGTTCCTCTCGTGGATCACCGAGAAGCGAGTAATCGCTGCCGTACTTGCTGGATCCCGGATCTCTGTCATGACTGGTTTCATCATCACAGCCGATGCGCTGACGATACTGCTCCAGGTGGTCCTGATTGACCTGGCACTTGCAGGCTCATGAAATCGGCAAGCGCCCACGCTTGTCGCAAAATGGAATGGCTCATTGAGGAGATGATCCGGACCACCTCCCTCGATTCTTTCAAGCTGGGCCGCTCGCGTTTCAGACTCGCGCATTTCATTGCTGTGAAGACCACGCTGAGCGCGTCGAAGCCGAATGTCCTATTTCTTACATCGTCAACGGATCACAACAGAGGATCAGAGAATGGACCCGACCAAACTACTCGAACAATTCCTCGGCGACAATGCACAGGGAATGCTGCAGCAGACCGGCAGCAAGGCTGGGCAGATAATGGACCGAATGGGCGGTCTCGGTGGGCTTGCTGGCGGCGCAGCGGCCGGCGGCCTGCTGACGCTGCTGCTCGGCAACAAGAAGGCGCGCAAAATGGCTGGCGGGATCGTTGGCTACGGCGGTGCTGCCGCGCTGGGTGCGCTCGCTTACAAAGCCTACGAGAACTGGAGGCAGGGCCAGAACGCCGCATCGGCGCCTGTCGCGACCCCTTCCGACATCCAGCAGGCGGATCCCGCGTTTCTGCCAGCGGCCAGACCTGCCGCCAACGGCCAACCGTTCGAACTCGCGCTGGTGTGCGCGATGATCGGCGCCGCCAAAGCCGATGGTCATGTCGACGGGACGGAACAGAAGCTCCTGTTTGAGCAGGTCGACAAGCTGGATCTCGATGCCGAGGCGAAAGCCTTTGTCTTTGATGCCTTGGCCAAGCCGATCGACATGGCGGAAATCGCAGCCGCCGCACAGAGCCAGGAACAGGCAGCCGAGCTCTATCTCGCCTCGCGTCTTGCGATCGATCCGGACCAGGCAGCTGAGAAAGCGTATCTCGAGGCGCTGGCGCATCGGCTGAAGCTGCCGGCTGAGCTGGTCACCCATCTCGATCGACAGGTCCTTGCCGCGCTGCCGGCACCTGCTACCTGAGCTAGGATCAAGGCATATTACAAAACCCAGGAGGTCTCCCCCTTTGAACGAGGGTGCAGCAGTCCAGGGGATCGCCATCAATCAGAAGCAATGTTGCGAGGCGAGAAGAGGTGCTTGCGAACAGGCAGCAATCTGATTGCGCGTGCTGACCGCTCCGTAATGCACCAATCGGGCCAGCCGCGCGGTTCGAAACCGCGCGGCGAATGGCTGCTTGATACCGGCCAGTGGAGTTTGCTGGCGCTCCCCACAGGAAATCTCCTTCGCCGCGGTCCAGCGATCTGCTGATTGAGGCGACGGCGTCGCCGGCGACCGAACAGACAGCGGCAGACGGCAAACGCCTCCTAGGCGGGCGCTTGGTCTCGAACCACCGCAATTCGAGCTGGGCCATTATGGCGTCGTTAACCGCGTCTCCGGACCAAAGCTCGCCTTAAGCTGCCGTGAAGGCGAAGAGGCTGTGCTGGTCGTTTTACAACGGCCGAGTCATGGCCCCGGATATCATTACGCACAGGGATGTGCTGCGCCACACCGCGGGCCGCTCCGCCTTGGAGCGCAGGCCTGACCGTCGTCTTGACGTTGTCCTCGTGCCTCTTGCAGTTCGGACCTGATCCGGATGCTTTGGTGCGCACCGGCTTAGTGACCAAATCGTCCATCCTGATCAGCATGATGATTTCGGGGCTGCTGACTGCAGCCCTTGAGCTATCGGTCCGCTCAGATGATGCGGGAGCTGGCGCTGACGCGCGCCCATCTGCAGCGTATTTCCGGCATCGATCAGTTGACTGGGCTGCTCAACTGACGGGGCTTCGACCAACCGGCCGAATCGGCCTTGACCAAGGCGCGCGACCCGAACCTGCCAACCACCGTGCTGATGTGTGAAATCAACCGCTCCAAGGCGATCAACGACCAGTTCGGGCATGAGTTCGGAGACAAGGTGCTCATCGCGAAGCTATTGCGCTCCTTCGCCGAGCGAAGGCAGATGCTAGGGGCAAGGCACGGCGGCGAGGAATTTGCCATTCTCATGACAGGGGTATCGAAGGAGCGCGCTGCCCAATACGCCGAAGAGCTGCGGCAGGCCTGGGCCGGTGAGGCAGTCCTGGGCGAAGGTGCCTCGGCCAATGTAACGATCAGTATCGGCCTGGCCACATGCCTGAGTGAAGCGCAGCTGGCTAAGGTCATGCGCATGGCCGATCAGGCGCTCAATGCGGCTAAACATCGAGGGCGAAATCGCGTGGTCCGGGCGGACGTACTGGCGGATTCGATCGCGGCGTAACCCCACAGGCGTGCCCTACCGATGGCGGCCTAGTTCACAGCGTGAGCCGTTGAATTTGTCGACGTCCCCGCGCGCGCTGCACGAATTGCGGCGAGCGCATCTCGCCGCGCTCGCTGGCAGGCGTTCGGATGGGCGCGGATGATTGATGTGCGCCATGATCCGGCGGCGATTCGACCCTCCGGCAATCTTGACCGGTTCGCCACACACACCGAACGGAGACGGATCAAAAGCGGTCCGAGGAAGTACACCCAAGACCAGAATATCAGCCATCGCCGTGGCGTTCAGTCTTGCCTCGATAACTATCCTCTCTCCGAGCGGAAATCGGCAAGAGCGTCGGACGCAAATGATGGTTTGGCAGAAGCCTGAGCGTTCCTTCGTTTGATGGCACGAAAGAACGCTCTCGGGCTCGTGCTACTGATGTGGGCGGCGATGACGGCGGCGATGATGCTGCCATCGCTCCTGCCGGTGATCCTGGTCCTGATCCGCATCGGCGGCGCCCCGCGCGCCGCTGGGTTCATCGCAGGATACCTTGTGGCCTGGGCTGGATTCAGCGTCGCGGCGACTCTCGCGCACTGGGCACTGCTCGAGGCGAGCCCTCGTCTCAACGATGATGGAGAGCGCAAGCGTGCCCTTGAGTGCCGCTGTGCTGGCGGTCGCTGGCCTCTTCCAGTTCACGCCATTGAAGCACGCCTGTCTTGTCCGCTGTCGTTCGCCATGGGGTACAGTGCTCAATCCCTCGAGCGCGACAATGGCGACGCGCGAGGGCTTGCGCCATGGCGCTTTTTGCGTCGGCTGCTGCTGGGTGTTTATGGCGCCGCTGTTCGTCGCGGGTGTTATGAACCTCTTTTCGAATCGCGGTCATTGCCACCTATGTCATCGCAGAGAAACGGGCGCGGGCGCGGAATGGTTCAGTCGCGCCGTCGGTGCACTGCGGTGCTTAGCGGCAGTCGTGGTGTTCGGCGTCGACGCGCTAAAGCCGTTTTAGGCCTGGCGATCAGCATGAGGAGATTGCGGAGGCCGATTGATTACTCCGTCTTACAGGAGGGATGTCGCCGAGATCGCTGCGCCGGAAATAAGTTTCATTACCTGAGGGGCGATCTGCTAGCTATTTCTTACTAAGTAAGCGAGCTCTCTGCTCACGCGCTGTACGTCCGCTTCGGGTCTTGGCTGCTTAAGCCCTTACAAGCCCGTCCGTGAGTGATCCGATATAGAGCGCGCCGTGTCTACAAGATGATTGAATGTGGCGAGCACTTCCGGTTATGGCCCCCAAGCTGCCCAAAATGGATGGGCAGGGCATGTCTGCTCTGCCCAGTAGGTTCAGACGTCAACTTGTTCTGCTATTGCGAGCGCGTCGTCTACCTCGATTCCCAGGTACCGAACAGTGCTCTCGATTTTGGTGTGCCCCAGAAGCAGTTGCACCGCCCGCAAGTTGCCTGTGCGCCGGTAGATAAGGGTCGGCTTTGTTCGGCGCAGTGAATGCGTTCCGAACAGGTGTGGATCCAGCCCTATATCGACAAGCCAACCGGACAACAGCCGCGCGTACTGCCGAGTGGTGAGGCTGCAATTGGGTCCTCTTCGACCGGTGAAGCCCCAATTATCCGGCAGCATCGACACGGTCAACGAGTCCGATCGGCACCAACACACCTCTGGAGCAGAACGGTAGTTTAAAACGCAAAAACGTTCCCACGCGCGACTCTCGGCCTGCTTCGTTGAGCGCGTGTTCGCACGCCGGACGGAGCAACCATATGCATGGTCGAATCCCCCTTCGAAGTAAGGCTCGTCGACGCGAGGGCTGGGGCGGCGTGATCAGGCGTTCGCTGCGGCGAGGATGGGACATTTATGCCGCTTTTCTGCTGCTCACGCTGGCATGCGCCGTCATGGTTTACCTCGCAGGCCGCGAGGGTGAAAGGGCCTGCGGTTGCGGCGGCGCTGGCGGACCTTGCCCGGCCTGCAACAAGGTCGATGCCACAGATCCGGACGACGTGCCCGCCATGCCTGCGGGCTTTAAGCCCGATCTTAGTTAGAGCTTCGACCCCAAGCCGACCAAACCACCGTCGAACCACCAACCGCGGTGCCATTAAGGCTTAGCCGAAAGGTGCGCCCAAACTGCTGGAGGAAAACCCGCATCGTGCGCAAAGGCTTTCCTTGCGTCTCCCATAATCTCGCGTTTGGAACGCTAGATCGCAGGGTCTGTTGTCTTTTCAAAGATCTGCGACCTTTGGAGCCTCAGATGAGTAAGCGTAAACCAGCCAAGTCGTCAAAGCGCGCCCGCAGCCCCGCCATAGCCACGCGGGCCCATGGGAAGAAGCAGGCTATTGTTAAAAGCGCGAGAGATAATCTATTGCGCTCTGTTGCCGCTGGGCCGATTGAGTCGCCACTTGAGTTTCATGACGATCCAAAAGAAGAAGCTCCCAAGGTTGAGAAACAGGAGGCTCCCATCGCTGCGAATCCGGTGCAAGACGGCTCCAGTCAGATGCGAGCGTTTGATTTTGCTTCAGCGACGGGAAACATGGTGGCTTATCAAGCGAAGCTTCTGGAAATGACACAAGCCAACATGCGATTAGCTTTTGAGTTCAGCCAGAAACTTGCAACGATCAGGTCGCCATTCCAATTTGTCGACGTGATTGTAGAATTTACAAAAAGGCGGGCCGACATGTTGGGAAAGCAATCGACAGAAATGGCTGCACTCACAAGACGATGACTCAAGCCGTTCAGCCCCGCCGCGCCCGCCGGCTCAATACCTGAGCGGCTGCCATTCGTTATCATTGATCTGATCGTCAAGATGCAGAAGCAGCGGAAAGCGAATTGAGTACTCTCGCGGGCTGCGAGGGGCGCGGTCGTCGAGGAACGCGAGGCCCGTTCAAGACGTTAACAGCCAATTCAAATTGGAGGCGTCATCATGGACTGGAATCGCGTCGAAGGTAACTGGAAGCAGATGAAAGGCAAGGTCAAGGAGCAGTGGGGCAAGCTCACGGACGACGACCTTGACGTCATCAACGGTAAGCGGGAACAGCTCGAGGGCCATCTGCAGCAGCGCTACGGCTACGGTAAGGACCAAGCGCAAAGGGAGATCAACGACTGGTACGGAAGGCAAGGGTGGTAGGAAAGGTCCCGCCCTGAAGGTGTTGTACGTCTGTGCCGAAGTGAGAGCGGCACGGCTTAATCACATCGACTCCAAACGAACTTGGAACTCACGGCCCCTCGGCCCCGGGGGGCCGTGCTTGTTTGAATGGAGACGGCCCCGAGTGAGTGGAGCCGTCTCCCGCTCACCACGGGGCGGCCGTCGGTGAGCGCGCCACCGCTAACTGGAGGCCTCCGACGCCGCGAGTGCGGCATCTATGTCGCGGTCGGCGGCAGACCATGACTCCGACGCCGGCTCCGTAAAAGTGAGCCGCTCTGACCTACGACGAACTTGGCCTGAGGGGCCGTGATGTCTCTGCACCACCCAGCTCCGGTGGGGCTGAGGGACGTGGAGGCAAGCCTTGCGTGTGACTAGCACAAAGGCCGCGCTGAAATCGCAGCACCGGAGAGCCGTCGCTCGCCACAACAAAAAGTTAATGGCCCTTCGCTTCGTGGGCGTGTCGGCATGATGTTGAACAAGTCATGTGACGCCTCTATAGCGGGGCTGGTGCGCCAACCGCGCCGCAGCGTCAGCGATTTCAGCCCGGCGTACTGATCGCGAGCTTTCGGAGCAAGCGGGCGCGCTGTTGTGAAACTTGCGCGGCATCGCTGCCAAAGTGCCCGGCGATTTGGGCGTCCGTTTTCCCGGCGGCAAAGCGCCTTAGAGCTGCTTCTCGCGTGGGCTCAGCTGCAGTTCGCTCATCGTCGAAATCTACCGGTCCATCACAACGGTCCGTTCGCGATCTTCGCGATTTTTTTCAATAATCGCAATCGTCTCAGGCGTCTCGAATTCATCCTCTTTGATCTTCGCCGTGTTGCGTTCGCTGTCAGGATAAATGGCGGCTCGGCTAGAACCCGTTGTGAGATTTCGTTCGAGTGAGGCGAGACTGGTTGCGGGCTCGGTTTCGTCCGACCTGGCCGGGAGAACTGCTAGCGCGCTTGCTGCCAGGAGCGCGATCAAAACGTATCGCATGGATTTGCTCCATCTCTTGACAAGTCAATCAGGACGCTGCGGAGCTGGTTCCTGCGACTTTTCTGCCCCGGAATTGCAAATTATTGCGACCCGGTGGCATGAATTCCTAAATGCGGGACCATGAGGCCGCCCTACCAATTTGCGCTTCCCAAGAAAGGCACCAATGTACCGTCAGCCGCCGAGTGGTTCACGAGGTGAAGCACGACGGCTTTCGCCCCAAGGTCACCCGCGACGGTAATGACGTGCGCCTGCTCACTAGGGGGCCATAACTGGATCAAGCGGTATCCCCGGATCGCTGAGACCGCGTTGCGCACAACCTATCTCAAGGATCGAGCGTCCAGTCTTGCCGGGCCTGCGCTCAACAGCCTAGCCGACGCCGGACGAACGCGCGGCTAAGCTGCACTCTCTATCGAGGATGATTGGCAATGAGGACGCTTCGGCAACTTGTGCTGACGTGGGTGTCGAGATCCTGCCGACCACGGCAACGGTGCGAGAGGGGCAGACGACAGCGCAGTCGACCCTGCAGCGAATCCTCAGGGATCATGGCGAGGGTCACGTCATCCAACTGTTGCGGACCTTCACTGAGACGGAAACCACCGCGCCCGCATTGACAAATTCGCGCTCCATGCAATCTCAGACGTCATGGGCCGACGCCGGCTTGCGATGGTTCGAAGTCTTCGACCGCGTGGATATCGCAGCGGCGCAACGCCAGGCGAAATTAAACAGGGGTATCGTGCCGCAGCGCTACGGGATAGCTGCTGCGATCATTCCTGCACTTCACAGCGAATTCGCACCCCCGCACCTGTGAAGCCAAATAGAAAGGCGCTTCGGGCGCGCAGTTCGTGAGCAGTTTGACCTTCGATTCTCTGGAGCTCGCCGAGATGATGCGGATCTCGCGGCGGTATGGCGAACGGCCGGAGATTTTCCGCAAAGTTGGCTGGCGGGTTTTGTGGAGTTGGCTTCCTCGGCAACATCAGAGGCACAGCGCCGAGAGTTCGAGGCCCGCATCATGGCCGGCAAGCGCATCACCGGCGCTGAGATCATCCGCGCTCGCACCTTGGAGTTCGCACGGCGCCGACGCGTTCGGCCTGATGTGCATCCATTACGATCGACCGGAGCCGGAGGAGCGAGAGCCGGAGCGCAAATAGATACCGCGGCCGGGCGGCGGCTCGTGGCAAAGTGTATGAACCGAGGGCCTCATGCTGCGTGTCGGCCCGATAGCCGACATAGCGGCACGTATATAACGGCTTAAGTTTTTGAAATAACCTAACAATTGTTCGGGGCACGCTCGGTGCAAAGTGCATATTGCCGCCCATCGGACCAGCGGTGATGAGAACGCGCAGTAAGCGCTCCAAGCCCTTCTTCCAACAGAGAGCAGTTCATGGTCATCAAACGTCGTCGTTTCAAGCAAACTCATTCCCTTGAGGAACGTCTTGCCCAAGATACAGCGCAACTCGTTGAGCAAGCTAAGGTGCTGCCGGACAGTGCCGCGAGGGAGCACATCATGCAAAGAATCCAACAGAACGAGGCTGCCACTCACGTTTGCGAGCTGCTTCGCTCGCCACGACTTCAGCCTGCCAAGTAGGGAGTATTTGGTGGTCAAGTATCAAGCGTACTTTGTAGGTTCGGACGGGCATTTCACGAGCCATCGCGCGTTTTCGTGCTATACGGACGAACAAGCCATCGAGTGGACGAAGCAGCTAATGGATCAGCGGCCGGCGGAGCTTCGGTGCGGCGCGCGAGTGGTAAAGCGTCTCTCTCCTCCGATAGACGGACCAGGACCCTAATCGAGCTTGCATCGGACGGCGCTCCGCCTCCGCCTGAACGATACCGCCGCCGGTGCAGCTCGACCGGCGGGGCCTCGTGGCAAAGCGCCTGATCAGCTTTCGTTGGCCCGGATAGAGATCTCACCGCTCAGGATAGCAAGGGCGGGCTGAGAGCAGCCGCTCTTTTTAGCGACCTGTACGGCCGGGTTAGGCGCTGCGCCGGATCTCTTCCATACTTTGTTTGATCTGCTTTCCGGCATCGTCGACCATTTTGAGCGACATATCGGCTATCTTACGGCTGCTCTCCATGGCGGTTTCGACGGTCTCTCGCACCATGTCACTTTGTATAGCTGCGAAGTCCTGAGGAGTTCGGCAAGTCCACAGCTCGTTCATGTGGTCCATGGTCTTCTCGATCTGGTGCCGAACCATCTGGAGGTACTCTCGGGACATTCCACCCATCACTCTTGCAGCAGCGGTACCGCTGTAAAGCAGCGTTTGCGTGTTGCGCGCCGATCGTTGCGTTGCTTCGGTTGCCTGTTGCACCCCTTCTCCTGATACGCCGAGCGTGCGACCAAGTTGCTCGGTAGACCGTCCTACGGCCGAGGTCGCGGTTTCCAGGCCAAAACGCCATGCGTCCTGCAACGTCTCGACGTTTTGCTTGAGCAGGTCCGCACTTGCGCGAGCCACTTGTTCACCGGCTTCAGCCGCAGCTTGCCCGATACGCGATGTCTGATCGGCTGCAGCTTGTCCGACACGGGTGGTCTGCTCAGCAGCCCTCTCGCCGGCGCGGCGGGCTGCGTCTTCCATGCCTTGCGTAGATTTGTCCTCCTGGCGTGGATTTGCCATCTTTGTTCTCCGCTGATTTGCAGGTTATGACTTGCCCAGCTCCTTGGGAAGAACCAGATCTGGGAGAGACCGTTCCTAAGACCCCCTGCAGTCTTTTCATTCGCTTGGCAATCGGCAATTATTGTTTGTATCGTCGGCGCACGATGCGGGAATGGATTTACATTGCTGCGATGGTGGCGGCTAAATTGATCATCCCTGGGGCTATTGTCGCGTACCGATTTCTCTCACGTTGAGCCCGTTCATTGTGTGGGCTTCGGCTCATGTGCATCGACTACGATCAACCGGACGGCGCTCCGCCTCCGGTGCTGTAGTTCTAGGAACCCTGGCCCTGCACGAACGTTGTAAGAGCAATCCCCCAACGCGGAGCTTTCCATGCGACAACAGCGCACGCAACGATCGCCTGTGGCGGCGCCAGCGACAACGATCAGGGCGCCGACCGACCTTCCGACGAGTGGTTACGCCCTCATCGTGGATGGCCACGCGAAGCGAGAGTTCAAAACCCAAGATTCTGCTATCCAAGCAGCCAAAGACTTGAAGACGCGTTTTCCCAACCTTCAGATCAAGGTTTACGATGCGGAAGCAAAGCGGGCAGAGCAGATCGAGATCGAACTCGCTCCGGCCTAAAAAAGCAAATCGGCAACCGTTGCACTGGCAGCACGGGACAATACTCGCGCCATTGGATTCCATGACAAGGTTGGCGGTCGAGGCGAGCGGCGTCATTGCGCTGCGCATGACAAAACTCATGCTGGGCGGAAAACGGGCGGCGCGGCGAGCGGCCCGTTTAATGGTGAGCGAAAAGATTGATGCCGCGGCCAAGGCGATCGCGAGCCTGACGGAGGGCGCTTCAGCAGAGCAGATAGTCAATCAATACCAGAGGCGCGTGACGGCCAACGCAAGGCGGCTACGCAAAATGGGGACCGGTAGCGCGGCGAAGAAGTCACGCCGCCGCCGGAAGTAGCGTAACCCTTACCAAGCTGCATGATAGCCACGAAGAGCCGGCAAGCTTCGGTTCGTGCTTCGGAGAGTGATCGGCGTGGTCGGATTCGTAAGTTCCTACTCCACAAGCCGAATTGTGCGGCGCCGCTTCATTCGATCCATGGCGTGGACAACTTCGTCTCGATCGAGAACGGCTATTAGCCGGTGCACCGTTCTCGTGGCATCGCCCGGGCCGGGCGCGATGTATTCCCGGAGGATGCGCCTGGCATCCTCCATAGCCTGCAATACGATGTCCTGGTCCGGGGTGTTCATGGTACGCGCCTTATTGAGCGCGGACTCAAATTCAAAGAAACGGACTTAGTTCCTACTGGTTTATTTGGCCTTTAGGTCACGAGGCCCCACTGATTCCGCATCCGAAAAACTTCTGAGTTTTCGGGTTCTGCATTCGGTGGGAAGGCGGTGCCTATGCGACGCTACTATTTTGACTTGAGAGACGGTGACGATCTCGCCCCTGACGACGAAGGATTGGAACTTCCCAATATTGAGCGGGTGGAGACGTACTTAGGTCAATTCGATGGATCGGAAGGCCGAGTTTGACCCATCGCGTAAATAGGCCCTAGTCCAGCAGCGGCCCAATGTGCTTTGATGCCTTGGGGCTCGAACTCAGACGTATGGGTGGCCTCATGTACATGTTCATTCGAAAGTACACCAAGGTTCGTTCGGTTGCGGATGCTGCCCGCCGCGCCAAAAGCGGCATCGGTCAGATCCTAAGGGAATCGCACGGATTCAGGTCTTATTATGTACTGGATGGGGGCGAAGGCGTCGGTGTCGCTGTGATGATATTCGAGGACCGCGAAAGCGCCAGTGCGGCGAACGGTAAGGTACTGGAGTTTGTTAAAGCGAGCCTGCTTGACCTTAATCTTGGAGATCCCGAAATCATCGCCGGGGAAGTTTTGGTCAATATAGAATCTGGTGCGTAATTGTACGTAAAGGCGTCAGGGGCAGCGCGTCAAAGCTCCGGCTCGTGCCGAGCGCGCAACGAACCCAATCCGTTGCTCCCGACTGTTACAGCAAAATCGGCACGTTTGAGACATGCCGACGCGCTCTGAAGCAGTTCGCTCTTCGGGGCAGACCGGAAGTTGGCTGCCCCCTAGGGATAACGAGGCAAATGACCCAGAGCCGAACATTGCAGGCGCCTCGCAACTTCCGCACTTGTTTTCTACCCTAAGAGCCTGATGTACTGCTTCTCTTATCCCGATCGCTTTCTGCACTCGCCTCGGTACGGCTCTGAATATCAGCCATCAATTCGTTCGCCATAGTCTGCAGGCGGTGACGATCGTGGTCGGCGAACTCCCGCGGCTGAGTATCGATGACACAAAGGCAGCCAACAACGTGCCCACTTGAGGTTCGTAGCGGGGCTCCTGCGTAGAAGCGAATGCCTCGCTCCAGTACACGCGGATCGTCGGCGAAGCGCGGATCCTCGGTGACATTCTCGGAAACGAGCACATGGTTCGCCGCAACCACATGTGCGTCGAGAGTGTCGTGCAGACCAGGGTGAGCTTCTTGGCTGGGGCTGTTCGCTACGGTCGACAGAGCATTATCGAGCAACGACACGAGCGCGATCGGGACGTTGAACGCCTGCGCGACCTTTTTGGAAGCCTCATCCAACTCCAGACGTTTCGAGACGCCCAGACCGACACTGTGCAGCGCCGCAATTTGCGACGACTCAGTGTCAGCCAGGACCGAGGGGGCGCCGCCTCGAGCTGCCGCGTGGAATACCCATATCTCAACCTGGTCGATGCAGGCCTGGAGGGAGGCGAATACTGCATCGGCCGCCATTTGCTTCTTATGCTCTTCCGCTTGTTCCGTTCCGGTCATTAAATTCCAGCAGCAGACGATGAGCTTCACATGAGGAGCTCGGCGGCGTAGACGACGAAAGACATAACGGGCATAGACCTGCGGCTGCGGGTGGAAATAGGACAGGCACACCACGTCAACCCCGTGCAGATCAAGTTGACCTAGTGCTGCATGACTGACCACGATCGGGGGCAAGACTTTCGCGCCAATGCTGCGCTCCTGAAGAACCTGCGCGATCATCTCGGCCACCGCGTGATCAAGCTCCGTGCGTCCTGCGAGACAGAGAACGCATGGCCGCCGTTCAGCCGTGCGATCTTCGTCGTTTACTGAGGAGGCTTTTTCGCGGACGTGATCCTCAAGCTCCCGCACAACTGAGATAGCCGTTTCGGCGACAAGCCGCCGGTAATTGGTATCGGTGCTGCTGCGCTGCCGATCATTCTCCGCAAGACGCAGCGCGGGAATACCCACGTTATCGTAAAACTCGCGCGAGGAACATTCGTCGACATAGTTCTCGGCGATCTCCACCGCCTCCTCCAAGTTACCGGCCAATAGTCGCTGATACAGCTGCTCCTCCGGCGCGAGCACCGGGTCGCTGCCAAGAAGAACGCCCAAGAACTCCAGCTGCGGGACGTAGCGCCCGATGACGACGAGGCAGACGGTCAAGGGCGTCGCCAGGAACAGCCCGACGGGCCCCCACAGCATCGTCCAGAAGATCGCAGCGATGATGATTGCGAGAGATGACAGCCCCGTGCTGGAGCCGTAAAGCCAAGGCTCAATGACATTGTTGCTAACGAGTTCAGCCACGAGAAACAGACCGACGACCCAGAACAACATCGTCCAGCCTGGATCGACGGCGATGGCAAGCGCAGCAGGAAATATCGCGGCCAGAAAAGGACCGAGATACGGAATGAACCGGAGCACCGCTGCGAGCAGTCCCCACAAAATCGCGTTAGGCACACCCACGAAGTAGAGCGCAATACCGATCGGCACCCCGTAGGTTAGATTAACCATGAGCTGCATCAGCAGATAGCGGCTGACCCGGGCGGCGGCGTCGTTGATGGCCTGGGTACTCTTCTGAAGGTCACCGGCTCCTACAAGTTTAATGAAGCGATCGCGCAGGTCCTCCCGCTCGAGAAGCACAAAGATCACAAAGATGACGACCAGCCCGGAAGTAGCGAGCGGTGCAAGCAACGGACCTATGACGGAGCGAATAAGCTCCAGAGGCTTCGGCTGCGGCGGCTCCATCCGCACGGTGACGGGCTCTTGAGTTTGGACACCGGCGCCAAGGCGGGACTGCGCTGCATCGGACTTCCTCTCATCGCCCGAGATCTCTTTGCCGAGATCCTCTATTGTCGTTGTAACCTTATCAAGGACGCCACCGCCTGGGGCAGACTTCTGCAAGGAGTGGATCTTCTCGGTGATGGTGGCCTGGTAATTGGGGAGGTTGGTAGCAAGTTGGACCAGCTGGCTCCCAACGACTAAGGCGATACCTGCGACTACGATGAAGGCGATGGAAACGGCGATTAGCACCGCCGCAATGCGGGGCACTCTCCAACGTCTCAGCCAATTGACCAAGGGTGTGAGGACGAAGCCCAGCAGGATGGCAAGGGCAAAGGGAACGAAGATTTCTCGGCCAAGATAGAGGCCTCCGATGGCCAGGACGATGCCGCCAGCTGTGAGCATGGGGGAGGATGTGGTTTGAACGGCCGGTGTTCGTGGTGACGCCGGAGCCAGCTCGGGCATAGAACGGGGCCCTGTGGTTAGGTTGACAGGTCAACCCAAAATCGGCGGATTGGATCCAACCAAGAACCTGGCGGCGTGCTTCGCCGCGCCGACGGGGTGATCGAGCAGGATCAGGAAACGACCGATTTGGCCTTAGGACCAAGAGGCGCTTTGCCCAAAGTCAGCTTCTGGCCCAACTCCGACCTTTGTTGAGATCCGCTATCGCGCCGCTGTCAGGGGTACAGCGGACCTCACTGCATGCCCTGATCTGCGGCGCATGTTTACTAGGTCAGAGCGACTCACTTTTACGAAGCCGGCTTCAGAGTCATTGTCTGCTGACGACCGCGTGATGCCGCATTCGCGGCGTCGGCAATCTCCCGTTAGCGGCGGCGCGGCTCACGACGGTTCGTCCGAAGTGAGCGGGAGACGGCTCTACTGCTCACGCAGAGCCGTCTCCCTTTCGCAGAGGCCGCTGTCCTGCTGCCTACTAAACTGTTGACGGCGAGACCACGCTTGGGGAGCTTTGCCGCGACCCGGCGCTTCCTCATGCAGTCGGGCATGTCGTCTTATCGAGCTCTTGCTGATGTAGGAACAGACCGACACGCTTTTCGTTGTTGTGCGACGCGCACCTTCTCGCATTTATATGGAGGCGAAGCACTTTCCGTGCGGCACTTCGCGCGTTCCAAAGAAAGATAGACATGCGAGCGCATCGAATTGTCTTGAGCTTTGCATTAGCGATCGGCTGCGGCATCACCCTTCAGAGCACCGCGTTCTCGCAAGAGTATCGGGGAACGTGGGAACAACAGAGGGCCTGCACGCCCGACGTTTGGCGGCTATGCGGCGCGCAAATCCCCGATGTGGACAGGATCGTGGCTTGCCTCCGGCGAAATACTCCGCAACTCAGCGAGCGATGCCGTGTGGTTTTTGCACAAGGCGATGCGCCCTCACGTGGCGAGGATCGCGAATACGGGCAAAGGCGCTACGATCGAGATTATGGACCGCGGCGTTACGATCGAGATTATGGGCCAAGCCCTTACGACAGGGACTACGGACCAAGGCCGTACTACGGTCCAAGGCCCTACTACGGTCCCAGGCCTTACGATTATTACGATGAATAAAGTGGAAGATAGAAGATTTGCTGGCAAATGATCCCGCCCTGAGGTCTGCAGCTCGACGGCCAGGTGACGCCGGATGGCCTGGCTCAATTCGATGTGCAGCGCATCAGATCCCGGTAGCGCCGCGTCCTAGCCGCCGTTCGCTTGCGCTTCGACGTTCGGCTCATCCTCACACTCGTTCGTGAACGGCGCGAACCGCGTTCCTCACAGATGTTTGGGAGCAATGTTTTGAAAGTTGCTCTACATGCGGCATGCATGACCCGATCAAACAGCCGAAGTATTGGCGTGATCGCGCAAAGGCGACCCCCGCGAAAGCGAAGCAATTGCGCTACGACCCCCGCGAAATGCGTCGAATGCTGCGAGTCGCTGAGGAATACGATAAGTTAGCTGATCGTTGTGCTGAGTGGCAGGGCAACCTCAAATGACCATTCGCCCTGACCCTCCCGGTGTCATCGCTATGCAATACTTGATGTGGGCACTGGAGTACATCGGGAAAACTGGCAATCTCGAGGCTGCGCACCACGCCCGCCTTGCCTTGGAAGAGCTGCGCAAATGCACCCCTGGGTCAACTGATACTGGCGAGCACGCGCCCTAGCCGACCCCGTCATTGAGCAACCGTCCTAGCACCAAGAGCCCCAGCTTCAGGAGGCGCCTTATTTCTTAACCGGTAATTCTACTGGAACGTGGGGTGAGGAGGTTTTTACCCTGACATCTCCATCGCGATACTGATTGCTCTTGAGTAGCGCCTCCAGGACCAGAATGAACTTTTCCGCGAGCATGACACACCTCGCTTGGAATAGTTAAGTGTTCCAACTCAATCACTACTTGGCACCGACTGCAATTAAATTTCGTAAGGCTGCGCCGTCGGTTAGGACGCTTAGGAGGCGAGCCTAGGAACGATCCTGCTGTGAGTGTGTTGCGCGTCTGTGCCGAAAGCGAGAGCGGCACACTTTAATCACATCGACTCCAAATGAACTTGAACTCACGGCTCCTGCGTCCGCCGGGGCCGTGGTTGTACTAGGCATGTCCTCATAACGGCGCAAATGTCGGCTTTGGGGGTCTAAGCAGAAATTCTCTGCTCAACCAGAGTATCGCCGGTTTTGACCCTGAGCGACATTGACAACCTGCGCCTGCAAGGCCTGGTCTCGGGAGCAGAGCCGACATGGGGTAGGGCAGGTCGGGACTTCCGGTTTTGACCCCGACCGGACGTCGGCTGGGGTTGCGGCATGCGGCCAAGGAATGTACGGGTCAGACTTCTGATTGTGTGATGGGACGGTGGGCATCCAATCGATCCGTCACGAGGAGACTGAGAATGATAACCTGCTACCTCCGCTATGAGATCGAGCCCTTCAAAGCGAAAGAATTCGAGACCTACGCCAAGATGTGGCTGCCACTGGTTGAAAAATTCGGCGGCACGCATCACGGCTATTTCCTGCCGCATGAAGGCGGGGACTACGTCGCGATCGCATTGTTTTCATTTCCTTCGCTTGCCGACTACGAAGCCTACCGCTCCAAGGCGGCCAGAGATCCTGATTGCCAGAGGGCGATTGCATATTACCGGGAGACTAAATGCTTCCTAAGACATGATCGGTCATTTCTTAGACCGCTCCTTGAAAGCGGCGCCGGAGCGCCACCGAAGCCGGACGCGGGCTTGTGATGCACAAGCAAGGCGCCGGTCCGGTGAGGTGGTCGAATACGATAGATTGACGTCGCCTGCTGGCCCGACTCGGACCTCCCGCGATGTCCGCTTTCCGCGCCGCTATAGGCGGACCTTCAATTGTCGCGACCCACCACTGAAGTTCGCCTACATTTTTTCAGTCAACGGAAATCAGTTCTGGTCGGTCACGGTCTACGATATCAACACGCGATCGCAGATGCGGACCTATCCCGGTGATAACGCCGCATCGAGCCTGAAGCCATCGACGCGATGTCCCAGGCGCTATCGGAAGAAGCCTGCGAGTGCGGCTATGACGGTGCGACTTCTGTGAAATGTTGCGGACCGCCCCGGCGTCGTTGCTGCCAAATATGTGACTGCCTGCGCGCGATAAAGCTTTCATCCTTTCGCATTCTCATCTCTAAAGCGCCACAGAGTGGGCTCCCGATCTCCAGCCTGCATGCCTTCGCAGAGACGTCCGGAATTCCATCGCTCGGAACTCAGGGAGACGGACATGCAACTCATTCGATCAGACCTCGATTTCATTCTCGCGCAAATTCGCTTCGCCGAAACCGGCGCACCTTTGGAGGACCCTTCTCTTCCATTTGGGCTGCGGACGGTTGACGGCACGAACAACAACGTGGTGCCCCGCCAATCGGACTTCGGCGCCGCGGATCGGGTGTTCCCGCGGATGACCGATCCTATGTTCCGCGAAGCGGACCTCGGGACGTCCTACTCCCAGACTGCCGGTACAGTGATCGATCCCCAACCGCGGATCATCAGCAATCTGATTGCCGACCAGAACGGGAACAGCAACCCGGCGGCCGCCGCGGTCGACAGCGATGGCGACGGAGTTATTCCGCACGTGGGCTCCGAGGGCGCGGCGCCGTTCAATCAGTGGTTCACATTCTTCGGCCAGTTTTTCGACCATGGCCTGGATCTGGTGAACAAGGGCGACAGCGGGACAGTGTTTATCCCACTGCAGCCGGACGACCCTCTCTATGTTGAAGGCAGCCCGACCAACTTCATGGTGTTGACGCGTGCGACCAACCTGGCCGGGGCAGACGGGAGGGTTGGGACTTCGGACGATATCCACGAGCACACGAACCAGACGACGCCGTTCATCGATCAGAACCAGACGTACACATCGCATCCGTCACACCAGGTTTTCTTGCGCGAGTACACGCTTGACGTCAACGGCAAGCCGGTGGCAACCGGGCGTCTGCTCGAAGGCCTCGATGGCGGCCTGGCAACATGGGCTGACGTCAAGGCGCAAGCGCGGGAGCTGCTCGGCATCGACCTGACCGATGCCGATGTGACCAACATTCCCTTGCTGGCAACCGACCCTTACGGGCGCTTCCTGGCCGGCGCTCATGGATACGCCCAAATCGTGATGCCCGGCCCTGATGGCGTTGCGGGGACGCCCGACGATATCCTGATAGAAGGCAACCCCGCCAATCCCATCAGCACCACCGGGGCGGTCCGCACCGGACACGCCTTTCTGAACGACATTGCCCATGATGCCGTTCCGACCGGGAAGGTCGCGGACGGCGACACGGAGGTCAGCCTCTCGAACCTTGACGGATCGGATACGAGCGGCAACTACGACAATGAGCTGCTCGATGCCCACTACATCACCGGCGACGGACGCGGGAATGAGAATATCGGCTTGACCGCCGTTCATCACGTTTTCCACGCGGAACACAACCGGCTGATCGGGCACCTGAAGGAGGTGATCCTGGCCGAAGTGGACAATGATCCAGCATTCGTGAGCCAGTGGCTGAAGCCGGGAGCGGATATGTCCGACGGCATCCAGGACAGTGACTGGAATGGCGAGTACCTGTTCCAGGCCGGCAGATTTGCGACCGAGATGCAATACCAGCATCTTGTATTCGAGGACTTTGCACGCAGCATCCAGCCGAACATCGATGAATTCGAGGCACACGACGTCTCCATCGATCCTGCAATCGTGGCCGAGTTCGCACACACGGTCTATCGGTTCGGGCACTCGCTGCTGCGCGAGACTGTTGACCGTCTGGATGCCGACGGCAACGTGGTCGACGCCAATGCCGAGGTTGCGGGCGATCAGCAGCTCAGCCTGATTGACGCCTTCCTCAACCCGCTCGCCTATGCGGAACGTGGCGCCGACGGCGATGCTGCAGCGGAAATTGTGCGCGGAGCAACGCGCGAGGTCGCCAACAGCGTCGACGAATTCGTTACCGGTGCGCTGCGCAACAATCTTCTCGGTTTGCCTCTGGATCTTGCGACCATAAACCTCGCGCGCGGCCGTGACACCGGCGTGGCACCGCTCAACAGTGTCCGCGAGCAGTTCTACGGAGCAACCGGAGATCCCGATCTCAAGCCATATGCGAGCTGGGCGGAATTCGGGGACGGCATCAAGCACCCGGAGTCTCTCGTCAACTTCATTGCAGCATACGGCGTTCATCCGTTGCTCGCTGATGCTGCCACGGTGGCGGATAAACGTGTCGCTGCCGCCACGCTCGTCTACGGGACGGCGGATGACCCGACCACGGAGGCAGACGAGAGCGTTGGCCCGGATACTGATTTTCTCAACGGCACAGGAGCCTTCGCCGGTGTCGAGACTGGTCTAAATGACGTTGATCTGTGGATAGGGGGTCTGGCGGAGAAGCCGCTAGCGTCGGGCGGGCTGCTGGGCTCGACCTTCAACTTCGTGTTCGAGACTCAGATGGAAAATTTGCAGAATGGTGACCGCTTTTACTACCTGTCGCGGTTGGATGGTACGAATTTCCTAAATCAGCTCGAGGGCACCTCATTCTCCGAGCTGGTGATGCGCAACACTGATACCACGCATCTTCCCTTCGACGTCTTCGCCGCGCCCACCCACACGATCGAAGCCGGCGACCCGTCAACCTATCCGGTCGACGCTGCCGGAAATCCATTGGTGATGACCAACCACGGAGGCAGGCTAGGGTTTCTTGGCGACGATCACGTCGTGATCGGCGGCACCGACCGGACGGACAGGATTCAGTCCGGCGCCGGGGACGATACGCTCTGGGGCGACGGTGGCGACGATGTCCTCGACGGCGCCCTCGGCAACGATGCGGTGATCGGTGGCGACGGCGACGACGGCCTGACGGGCGGCGACGGCGATGACTTCGTCAACGGCGCCGCCGGAAACGACAAGATATCGGGCGGCGCAGGCTCCGATCTGCTCGTCGGCCTGGAGGGCCGCGACCGCATCGAGGCCGGTGATGGCGACGACGAAGTCTTCGGGGGCCTCGACAATGACCAGATCTTTGGAGGCGCCGGCAACGACGAACTGCTGGGGAACGAGGGCGATGACTGGATGAAGGGAGGACAGGGCGACGACCACCTGATCGGTGATAACGGCAATCCGTTCGGCGAGCCGCTCCAGGACACGGACACGGCCCTGTTCTCGGGTAAGGCAAAGAACTACACGATCACTCATAATGCCGACGGGTCAATCACGGTCACCGACAATGTCGGTGCCGACGGCACGGACACGCTGCAGAATATCGAACGCCTGCAATTTTCGGATCGGACGATTTTGGCAGACGGCTCGACTGAAGCGACCGGCTGTGACGGTGCCGACACCTTTGTGTTCAACCTTGACCATCTCAAGGGTAAGCAGAACACCGCAACCATCACTGAATTCGGTCCCAAGGTCGACAAGCTCCAGCTTTTGAACGACGATTTCGTCAAAGTATCCTCCGACCACGGCGGAACGCTGATGCAAGTCGGCAACGACACCATCGACTTGCTGGACGTAAAGCCGAATGAGTTGCACCATCGAGGCTGGGCATAAGACCAAATGCTGCGTCGCTCTAAGGGGGCGGCGCAGCACTGCTCAACTTGTGAGACTGACCATTTTCTCACAACGGACCAATCGTGTCGCGTTCAGCGCGGTGATCTAGGTAGCGATGATCATAGCGTCGGCCTTCCAGCGATTAAGACCTCTTCATCGTGCGAGAGGAATACGCCCCACTGCACACCGCCCCATCGACGCCGGGGGTCGTTATCAAGCAGATGACGCAGTCATCGCGTGGCCGGCGAGCGGTTTCGGGTAGACGATTCCGCCAGGCGGCGCCATATCCCTAGCGGCTTGCTCCACTCGCTGGCATCACGCTTATGGTGACCACATACGGTTGCCGAACGGACCCGGATAGGTAGGTGCGCGCCGACGAGATATTGAACAAAGTACCATTTGCACTCGTCGTTTGCCTTGGCGCATGAGTCCGTAAGTGGCCCTTCAGAGACCTGCCAACAGCCCGTCACAACGTCTGCTGCTCAGGGTAGACCGGAAGCGGCGGCTTGGCCGCCAAAAACGGCGCTCATGACCCTAACCGGTCATCGAGCGATCGGCGTTCGCGTTACTCCGGCTTGATGTTTGCCGCGCGGATCACCTTCGCCCATCTTTGCGTCTCGTCAGCGACGAATTGTCCGAATTCAGAGGGCGAGAGAACAAGAGGCGTAAGGCCCAGATCCGCGTATCGCGCCTTTATACCGGGACTTGCTAGTCCGGCATTGATATGATCGTTGAGCTTCTGGATGATCTCGGACGGTGTGCCCTTCGGCGCACCCATCCCTACCCACCCGTTCACCTCGTATCCGGGGACCGTTTCGGCAATGGTCGGCACGTCCGGCATTGCGGGTGACCGCGCGGTGGTGGTCACCGCCAGCGCACGAAGCTTTCCCGCCCTGATAAATTCAAGCGACGGGCTCACACTAACGAACATGAGTTGGAATTGACCGCTGATTGCGTCGGTGAGCGCAGGTCCCTCGCCGCGATAGGGTACGTGAACGAGGTTAACGCCAGTCATGATCTTGAACAGCTCGCCGGCCAGATGGCCCGGCGTCCCGACGCCGCCCGACGCCATGTTGATCTTGCCAGGATTGGCCTTGGCGTAGGCGATGAAGTCCGGAACGGTTCTGGTGGAATGAGCAGGATGCATCACCATGACTTGGGCGCCATGCACGATCCCGGCGACCGGTGCAATGTCCCGGATGAAGTCAAAGTTAAGCCTGTCGTAGAGCGTTGCGTTGATTGCGTTCGGTGTTACGACCAGCAGGAGCGTATAGCCGTCGGCCGGTGCACGGACGACTGCCTCTGTGCCAATATTGCCGCCGGCACCCGGCCGGTTCTCGACGACGAATTGCTGGCCGAGCCGCTCCGATAACCACTGACCCATTAGACGAGCGTGAAAGTCCGCCGAGCCGCCAGCGGGAAAGCCGACGATGATGCGCACCGGCCGCGTCGGATAGGCTTGCGCTCGCGCGATGGTCGAGAGCGCCGGTAGCGCGGCAGTGGCCGCAGCCAAATGCAGAAACTGCCTTCGGTGGGGAAGTTTCATTGCAGTCCCTCCGCGGCGGTAATCCGATGCGAACGGGCGCGAATAGCCTATTCCTATTCCTGAGATCGTGGAAGGGCGATGTCGCCTATTGGCCCAGGCTGTGTGATAACCCTTTTGTCGAGTGGCAGGTCGAGAGGTCTGGGACCGGATCTGGAGTTGGCTCCAGTGCAAAATCCTTTACGTCTGCATCGCTTCCAGCAGTGTTCGGCAGCCCAGAATGGCTATTACACGTTTTAGATTGTAGGCGAGCACATTGAGCGCCATCTCGGTCGCAACCTTGTGCTGTCTTCGCATCAGGAAGTGCGTCGCCCCCATCCAGGCCTTTATGGTCCCGAACGGATGCTCCGCCGTTTGACGGCGTAAGGTCATCTTGTTGGGCTCTT
>NZ_JAGKJK010000034.1 GCF_020329435.1 Bradyrhizobium hereditatis
ATGAACATCGAGCCCTTCAGGGACTTGATCGTCGATCTCTTTGAGGAATTTCAAGAACTCGACTGCCCGGTGGCGCTTGTAGCATTTGCCGATGACAAACCCTGACGCAACGTCAAGTGCTGCAAACAGCGTGGTCGTACCATGCCGCACATAGCTGTGCGTGCGACGTTCCGGCACGCCAGGCATCATCGGCAAGACGGGCTGCTCGCGATCGAGTGCCTGGATCTGGCTTTTCTCCTCGATGCTGAGGACGAGGGCTCGGTTCGGCGGGGACAGGTAAAGCCCGACGATATCGCGCACCTTGTCGACGAACAGCGGATCGCTCGACAGCTTGAATGTCTGGCTCCGGTGCGGCTGCAGGCCGAACGCCATCCACATTCGGCGGATCGTGGTGTGGGAAAAGCCGGTTTCCGCAGCCATTGAGCGGATCGACCAGTGCGTCGCATCGGCCGGCGTGGTGCGCAACGTCGGCTCGATCACAGCAGCAACCTGATCGTCGTTGATAGTGCGAGGGCGGCCAGGGCGGGCTTCATCAAGCAGGCCGTCACAGCGATCCTTCAGAAATCGGCGGCGCCACTTGCCAACGGTGTGTTCATGGATGCCGAGTTCGGCAGCCACGGACTTGCTTGGCAAGCCATCCGCACACCGCAGGATCGCGCGGCACCGCTCAGATAGCGACCGGGCAACACGATGACGACGAACTTGCCTCTCTAAGTACGCTCGCTCCTGCGCACTCAGCACCAACGGCGCCATGGGCCGGCCTCTCGCACCCGCATTCGTCACAAGCGCTCTCCTCTATCGAGAGATTCGAGCTATCATAAAATGTGACGAACTTGCGTTCCAGATGACTAGCATGCTGGTGGCTGACGCCGTTCGACCGGTCGGTATGCGTATGCGAGGAATTTCCACAAATGAGGTAAAGCAGCGGACCGGATCGAGCCTGAGGGAGATGCCAATAGCTGAAGGCATACATCCTTGCAGGACGGGGCCAAAACGATGGATACTCGTTCCCCTGATCTAAACGTCGACACTGAAAGACGAATGTGGGTTGGCGAACCTGGAGCGACGACGTCTTTGAAATGCATAGCGGCCCCTTCTTGCATCGGCAGGAGGCTAACGGCAGAATTCGCTGAAGCCTTCAGGTTCAGAAGAAGTACCTGAACTCCTCTAGCAACGTCCATGGCGGCTGCTTCATGATCTTCGCCGACTACTGCCTCTTTGCAATCTCCGTGCTGGTGCTTCAGGGGGAGCATAAAAATCGATTTCGCCTGCCAGTTCTTGGATGCGGCACGGGGATGACGACCTCATCGTGGGTGCTGGCGAAGTAACCCGCGCTGGTGGCTCACTCACTAATCATCGCGCGAGGCCAGCTAACGGCCGACGAGCGGAACCCTGTTCACCTTCTCTGCCACGATCAAGCGCGTGAGGCGGAAGCCAATCGCATAGCCTGCCGGCTCTCTTTGCCTGCTGCCCTGAATGGCTGAAGGTCCCCGAGTTGCGGTCCATCATGCCGATGAAATTCCCGCCGCGACCACCCCTGACTCGGAAAGTCAACGCGGATTTCGCGCATCACATCAATACTGATGAATATTAGAAGGAGCACTCGCAGTCCGGCACGGCGCCGGCCGGGCGCCTTTGCATCTCTTTTGATCGTGCCTTGAGTAATGCGCTGTGATCAATGCAGCTGGCAAGAATCTCAGCTTTGCATCGCCACTCGTGATTTTGACTCGCGAGGGCGAGCCGTTGACCGTCAGTCGCCAGGATGCGCCGGCAGAAGTCATTCCCGGAGCGTCAAAAGCCAATCGGCGTCGAGAACATCTCATTGGCGATATCGATGGTTTCGATAAGGCGGTTAATCTCCTATAAATTTGGTCTTGCAAACCGGGCCTAGCCCCGAGTTGTTGCCTATGTACGGCGGCAGAAGCGTAAGTCACGACCGCAGAACGCGAGTGGATTCCATCAAAGGTGTTATAGCCCGGATGCCGACAAACATTGATCATCGCGGCGGCAATGGAAGTCGCGAGAGTCCTCGTGTCCGCCCAGCCAGCCGAGATCAGTTAGCGCAGGCTTCGAGGTGCAAGCACTAACGATCTCACCGAGTTGGCCCAATAGCGGCCGATCGCGCGCGCACTGCAGCCTGTTGGGCTAGCTGCGGCTTTTTCCGCGAAGAATTCCTGCGCCAAACCAGGAAACTGGGTCGGATGTATGCCCGCCAGAGGCAGAAGTTGGCCGATTTTCGTTTTCATGACGGTGTTAGTCTTATGCGTAGATAGCGCCCGGCGAACGGCGCGGATCAAAGGGTCAATTCGGTGAGCACACGCAGCAACAGCTTTCTGTCGGATGCCGAGCGCGACGCTGTAATCGAGCTGCGGCACGTCATGCATCGTGAGCCTGAACTCTCGAACGCGGAGTGGAAAACGCAGGAGCGGATCCGGGGCGTCTTGCAGCGCTTTGGCCTTGAGGGTGCTAATACGTTCCACAACACTGGCCTCTATGTCGACATCGAAGGTCGCGCCTCCGGCCCGAAGCGAGCGGTCGCGGTGCGCGGCGACATCGATGCACTGCCGATCCAGGAGGTGCGGGACGATCTGCCCTATCGCTCCCAAATCAACGGTGTCATGCATGCTTGCGGTCACGACATGCACAGCTCGATCGCGCTCGGCACGGCTCTCGCCTTGCATCGGCTGCGGGACAACTTCGCCGGTAAGGTTCGCGTGTTCTTCCAGCCAGCCGAGGAGGCAGAGCCGCTCGGTGGGCGCACGGTTCAAGACGAAAAGCTGCTGGACGGCTTCGACCGGGCCGTCGGCTTCCACGTCAGTCCTGGAATTCCCGCCGGCATGTTCGGCGCACAGGAGGGCGCGGTAACCAAGTCCGCCGATCAATTTAAGCTCACCATCACTGGCAAGATGGCGCATGGCGCCTCGCCTCATAACGGCATCGACGCGATCACTATCGCCGCAGCGTTCGTCAACGAGGTGCAGAAGCTGGTGTCGCGCGAAATGCCGGTAGACGATGGTGCGGTCGTCACGATCGGCACCATCCATGGCGGCGAGGCGACCAACATCATCTGCCCGACTGTCGTCATGGAGGGAACAATCAGGACAGCTAGCTCGGAGCGCAGGGCGTTGCTGTCCCAGCGCGTGCGCGAAGTAGCCGACGGCGTCGCAGCCATGCACCGCGGTCGCGCCGAATGCATCATTCGCACGGGCGAGCCGGCTGTTGTCAACGATGCCGAAATGGTGAAGCGATTCCGGCAGCTCGTTCACGATATGGCCGGCCGCGACGCCTTCTTCAGCGACAGGAGATCGGTAGCAGGGAGCGACGACTTTGGCTTCTACGCGGCATGCGTGCCCTCGATCTATTTCTGGTTCGGTAGCCGCGCTCCCGGCAACGAGTCGTTTGTGCATACGCCGACATTCGGAGCCTCCGATGAACTCATTATCCCGACAACTGTGCTCACCGTTAGATACATTCTCGATCTGCTGAATTCCTGACATCAGTCGGCATGCACGGAGCGCCGAGGCATGCTGCCTTGTGCCTCTGGTGGTCTGCACGTTAGGACCCCGTCGAGTTGATTCGCATGCTGACACACGCTGCGGAGCGCCGCGTCTTTCCATGGCGCATTTTTCCACGCGAACTTGGATTGACATGCATCAGCCATCGCGAAGAGCACCACAGTTTTTTGCGTCGCGAGCAATCGATTGTTTGGTGAGGGCAGGGGGCGAGATTGACGAAGGCCGGCTCAGTCGGGAGCGCATTCCTCCCCGCATGCGCACCATCGGCAAGGCGGAAGAGCCGCTCGAAAATGATCAAGCGTCTCAATTCGCGCATCGCTTTCGTCAAGAAGATCGTTGCGCATTCCGCACGCGAGCAGCGCCGCGGAGGCGCACATTGATATCGAGATGACCGGCTCTTGTGCTTGAAAACTGCAAGACCGCTCAGCTCTAAGTCGCGACGATCAAGGTAGCGGCTCCCCGCGTGGCAACTCAAGGTTATCGATCAGGCTGCGCCGGTGTGTCCGGCGAGGCTCGCCTTGCGCACGATTATGCACCCCGCGCACCATACGTTTGGCCGATGGCGCAGACGAGGTGCACTGCCGCGCGATCGCCAGACTCGAAAATTCGAGAATACGCAACTCTACAGTGAAGAAGAGAGAGCACCCCTGGCGCTCCAAAGAAGAGTTCAGGGGCGCCACTTGGCTGAAGGTATCAAGAGGGGACGAGGAGTTTTCAGGCACGAGGCCCATTAAGGAGCGGCATAGTTTGAATGAGGCTAATCTCCATGCCTGGATGCCGCGAGCATACTGAGGGTTAGGTCGGCGTCTGGCCGTGCTCCAATTCAAGGGTGGGCAGTCGAACCCCACCCGCCGGCTCGACACCCCACGCTGCTCGTACGTGATGCGCTTCCGGCAATCTCTCGCCACTGGCTCATCCTGTTCGAGCGAGAGTTCCGCGTAATCTCGGCGCTCGGTAAACACGGCTACCCGCTCGCGCGAGCCTATGCGCTATGCACCGACGACGACATCGTCGGCGCAGCCTTGAACTTTATATCGATAGAAGAGGGGCGGGTGTTCTGGCGCTGCCAAACCGTCGCCGAAGTCCGGCCAGTGATCTTCGGGAGCAAATCAAGACGCTCGCGAAGATTCACATGTACGATCCCGAAAAGGGCGGTCTCGCCGATTGGGAAACACGGCAATTATTTTGCGCGCCAAGCAATATCGGGCCTCCGAGACGCAATATATCGCGGAACTCGAAATACTGATCGAGTGGCTGCCGCGCACGCTGCCCGAGCAGCAGCGCGTGTCCATCGTGCATGGGGACTATGGCCTCGACAACATGATCTTCCACGCCACAGAGCCGCTAGTGCTGGCGTGCTCGACTGGGAGTTGTCGACGCTCGGTGATCCCATGAGCCATTTCACCGATCTGTTGATGCAGTGGACCATGCCGGGGCTGCAGGGGGCTGATTTTGAGCCGCTCAACATCCCAATGATGGACGAGGCAGCGCAGATCTACTGCAACTGTATCGGCGCTAAATTTTCGAAATTTGAATTGGTATTTTTTCGTACAATCTCTTCCATGTCGCCGGCATCACCGAAAGTTTTGCAGACGGCATCCGCGAGGGCATGGCCAATGCCAAAGCTAAACCCGTCATTCGATCCGCTCGCGTAAGCTTCCTGGGCCTATGCACAGAAGGCGGGGCCGGTGTAGCGCAACCGTCATGGAGGGATGCGCGGCCAATGTGCTGGTCAGTACGGAGGATCGAGTGAGTGTTGATAGCTCTCGACGGACCATTTTCGGATTCCGCTACTGAGCACCTCAGCCCACATTGCATCCGTATCAAGCGGCGGCCAGTGTTAGGGATGTTGCGGATCGCGCAAATATTCTTCGCCGATTCAGTAAAATCAATGACTTATTTGGCCGGAGAAAAGGGCTGCATGGTTCGAGACGGCGCTTTCGTTGACCGCGGTTCGGCTATTTCACTTAATCCAAAGGGGTGGGCGCGACGTTCACCGCATTCTCGTTCGCGGCACGACGCGTACGCTCGAATGCATGAGAGAGTTCAATGAATCCAGCCAATCTCCCCTTCGACGCCGTGCAAGGACTGCGCACGTGGGTGGAATGCGAAAGCCCGACCTCGGACGCAGACGCCTGAACCGCATGCTGGATCTCGCGGCGCGCGAGATGGCCGTCATGGGAGCGAAGATCGAGCGTATTGCGGGCCGCGATAGTTTCGGCGGCGTCATTCGCGCTCGCTTTTCGCATCCCAAACAAGGCGAGCCGGGCATCCTCATCGCCGGCCATATGGATACGGTGCATCCAGTCGGGACGATCGAGAAGCTGAAGTGGCGCGGGGAAGGCAACAACGGCCCCGGCATCTTCGACATGAAGGGGGCAACTATCTCTCGCTCGAAGCAATCAGGCAACTGGGCCGCGCCTCCTTCACCACACCATTGCCGATTACCGTGATGCTCACGCCGAACGAGGAAGTCGGCACGCCATCGACCCGCGAGATCATCGAGGCGGAAGCGAGGCGCAACAAATATGTGCTAGTGCCCGAGCCTGGTCCGGCTGACAACGGCGTCGTCACCGGACGGTATGCGATCGCGCGGTTCAATCTGGAAGCCACAGGGCGGCCGAGCCATGCCGGCGCGACGCTCTCCTCGGGGCGTTCTGCAATTCCGGAAATGGCGCGGCAAGTTCTTGCGAGATGCGATGACGACGGATGATTGCACCTTTTCGGTTGGTATCGTGCAGGGCGACCAGTGGGTCAATTGCGTTGCCACGCCCTGCACGGGCGAGGCGCTCAGCATGGCCAAGCGCCAGGCAGATCTCGACCGCGGTGTCGAGATGATGCTGGCGCTGTCAGGCAAGACCAACGATGTTATCTTCAAGGTGACCCGCGGGGTCACGCGTCCGGTGTGGGAGCCCGACGCTGGCACCATGGCGCTGTATGAGAGCGCGCGCCATTGCAAAGTCCCTTGGCGCCGAACTTCCGCACGTCAGCGCCGGCGGCGGCTCCGACGGAAATTTCACGGGCGCTCTTGGGATCCCAACTCTCGACGGCCTCGGCGTGCGCGGTGCTTACGCGCACCGCTCGACGAGCATATTGACGTCAACAGCCTTGCCGAACGTGGCAGGTTGATGGCGGGACTGTTGGCGACGCTAAAGTGACGCACAGTCACCGCCGCCGAGGGAGTGCCGCGAGTATTCGTGGCACCTCGCTCGATCGCGAGCATGGAAAGCCAACTAGCGAACCTGTTGTAGACCCTTATTGCTCTGGCCTGCGGCGGCCTAGTCCTCCTTCTGACCCAGTGCTTTGTACGCTTTGTATCCTTTTGGAAGAGCCACTACGATTGTACTCGCAGCAATTAGGCATGCCAGCGCCACCGCGACAATGCCGAGCCCGGCACTCTCTCGGGTCAGATCCTTCTTATTTCAACCGGACAATTCGGCCCGCGATATAGTGAGCTTTTGAGAAGACCGGCATGCCTGTGCATCAATCGTTGGTCGTCCAAACGCGGCACGGAGGCGTCGCCCAAAAAGCATTATTCGGGTCCTCGGCACTAGCCGTTGCAGACTTTTTATTGTCTGCCGCACGTGCACATTTCAACGTTGGAATACGAGGACATCCGACGCGGAAAAAAGAGCGCGGACGGATTGTCCGGGTAGAATCTCCGAACCCCGCCCGACATTCTTGCGGATTGCGAGCAACCGGCTTTTACCCGGAAGTTCGATGACCACATGCACATCGGCGCCAAGAGGCGCCACATCGAGCACGACACCCGCCAAGACGTTGTGCTCTGGGCTTGGAGCCGACTCGGGCGCGGTGCCATCCACGAGCTCGATATCTTCCGGCCGCACGCACAAATCGACGCCACCTTCACTGTCCGGGCGGCTCGCTCTCGTGCGGATCTCAAGACCGTCGTCGGCGACGTACGAAGTCAATCCGTCGGTTGATTGGCTACGTTTCGATGCATGGAACCAGTTCGATCTGCCAACAAACTCCGCGACGAATTTGTCGGCAGGCGCCTCGTAAATTTGCGTCGGGGTTCCCCGCTGAGCGATTTTTCCGGCATTCATGACGACTACTTCGTCGCCAAGGGTGAGAGCTTCTTCCTGATCGTGTGTCACTACGATGGTCGTGGCGCCGACAGATCTGAGGATCTCCTTCAACTCGAGCCGCAACTCTAGACGAAGCTTCGCATCGAGCGCTGACAAAGGCTCGTCAAGGAGCAAGATCTGGGGATCGATTGCCAGAGCACGCGCAAGTGCCACACGCTGCTGTTGTCCGCCGCTCAGCTGATGGGGGCGTCGGGCCTCCATGCCGGTAAGTTGCACGAGCGATAGCATTCGCAAAACGCGAGTGGTTATTTCTGAGGTCGGGGTTCCGCGGTGCCGCATGCCATAGGCGACATTCTCGGCCACCGTCATGTGAGGAAAGAGCGCGTAATCCTGGAAGAGGAGTCCGACATTGCGCTCGTAGGGCCGCAGATGGCCGACGTCCTTGCCGGCAATTTCGACGGTCCCTGTGTCAGGCGAGGTAAAGCCCGCAATGATGCGCAACGTCGTCGTCTTGCCGCAGCCGCTTGGCCCCAAAAGAGAGAGTACCTTTCCTCTCTCCATATCGAGGGAGATGCCATCGACAGCGGCGAGTTCCCCGTATTTTTTGGTGATGTCTTTCAGATTGAGTACACTCATCTAGTCATGTCCTATAGACGCCCTGGCCGATTACACGTTCGAGGCCAAGGACGCGGTCCAGCGCGAGCAGAAGAACGACTGTAAGGCCCATCAGGGCGACCGCGGCCGCCGCGATCGTGAGTTCAAAATGCGACCGGATCAGACCGACGAGGGCGACGGGAAAGGTGTACGTGTCGTAGTCGCTCAGGAAAAGGCTGATCGTCACATCGTCCATGGAGAAGGCGAAAGCAAAAATGGCGCCGGCGGCAATGCCGTTCTTGGCGAGTGGTAGAGTGATCGTGAAGAATGCCTGACGCTCGTTCGCGCCAAGACTCGACGCCGCCTCAACGAGTGTTGCGCTTATGCCGGTAAGCCCAACCAACGTCATTCTGATCGTGTAGGGTATCGTGACGATCAGGTGGCCGCAAAGCAGTCTCGGAAAGACCGGCAGCACGTTAAAGACTGATAGGAACATGAGCAGCGCAAAGCCAATGATGACTCCCGGCAGAACGAGCGGCGACAAGAACGCTGTCGTGGTAAGGTCGCGCCACCGCGGAGACATGCGGCTGATCGCCAGTCCGGCTGATGCACCCATTGCAGTCGCCACTACGGTCACAGCGACCGCCAGCTGCACGCTATTCTTGAACCCCGACCACAGATAGCCACTATTCCAGAACTTGACGAACCATTGCGTCGATAGATCCGTCGGGGGGAATGGTCCGATGAACTCGCGCGCATCGAACGCCATGAATGCGGTGACGATGACCGGGAACAGCAGGAACACTACTGTCACCGCGATGATCGCCGTCACGCTCACGGCAAGTATGACATCGGCATTTCTCTTGCTACGCATCCTTTTTCTCACGTCCGATCGAGTAGGGTAAAAAGCCTGGACATGATGAAGATCAACAGCAGGGACAGGGCCATCATGACGATCGATATCGCGGCGCCACTCGGGTAGTTCGTGATCTCGCTAAACCGGCTGTAGATAAGGTTTGAAATAAACATCACACGACCCCGTCCGAGGATCCACGGTATGATGAAGGCGCTTATGCCAAGTGTCATCGAGACTAAGAATGCGGAGACCAGTCCGCGAATGCACAATGGTATCGTCACAGTGAGATGAGAAGAGAGCGCCGAGGCGCCGAGCGATTGAGCCGCTTCGGTTAGCCGCGGATTGAGTTGTTGTACCGCTCCGATCAATATCAGGATCGACATGGGTATCGAATAATGAAGCAATCCAACGACAATGACGCAATTTATGTAGAGCGATCCGTTCATGTTGACTCCAAGAGCGGACATGATCGGTGCAAATATTCCGACGGAGCCAAAGGCCAGCTGAAGCGCATAGACCCGAACGAGCGCGCTCAGGAACGTTAACCCGATGAGGAGGGTCATCGCGGCCTTGCGCATCGTTGAGGATGCATATCTCGCGATGAAATAGGCAATCGGAAAAGCAATTAGGACGGCAATGAGCGATGCGCAGAACGCCAGGAAGTAGGTCTGCGAGAAGTACCGCATATAGACCGGCAGAAAGAGCTCTGCGTAGTTTTCGATCGTGAGAGGAGCGCCCTCTACGGATCCAATTCGGCCAGGCTCGAATGTACGGAAACTCTCATTGAGGACCGTCAACATCGGCAGTCCAAGGAAGAGGACGAATACTGCAACTGCCGGAAGCAGTAGCAGTACTTGGGATTTGACAGCCCTCACTCGCGCTCCAACGATACGCTTTTGTGCAGACTTTACGATTGGCGCGTTCGCCGCCGCTTCTGGCAGATGGGGCAAGACTTGTGATCCGCCAGACTTCATTCGCACTCCAGCCATATACCTATCCGAGATTTTTGGATTCGCATTCTGCAACTAGAGCAGAGGCTGGATTTCCTGCTCCCAACGCTTGTTCCAGGCGTTAACCTGTTTGGAAAGATGTTCCCAGTCCGGGATGTAGACGTGCCGTTCCATCTCCTCGTTGTTAAAGGCCATGTAGTTGACATCCTCGGGCGCCTTCGCCTTAACGTTTGTCGGTATGCCGCTTATGTCCCGGTTGAATTGTTCATTGCTCTCGGGACTAATTGCAAAGTTCGCGAACTTGTAGGCTGCATCAGTGCGCCCGTTTTTGAGCACACACCAACCCTCGTGAAAGACAAACGTTTTGAACCCTGATTGAGCAGGCATCTTGCTCAGGTGCTTTGTCTTGATTTTGAAGTCACGTTTCAGTCTCGCGACGCCTGTGCCGCCACCAAAGGTTATGCAAGTCTCGCCGGAGGTAATCGAGGTCGTGATATCGGTGTCCGCGTTTGCGATACGTCCGATATTTCCGCTGCGCGCCAATTGTTTCAAAAAGTCCCAAGCCGGCTCCATGTTTCGCTCATCGCCGCCTTTATGCAGCGCTAGCGTGACCGCCTGGAGATTGGAGCTCAGCGTCGGTACCGGCCAACAAATTTTGCCTTTGAAGCGGGGATCCAGCAGATCCTCGAGCTTCGTGATCTCGAACGGGACAAGATCTTCGCGATACCACCAAATGAGTGCTGATATGGTGCGGGGAATATTGATGACGTTGCCAGCGCCGTCCTTGACCAGCAGCTTTTGCGGAATGTCTGCGATATTCGGAACCTTCTCGCGCGTAATTGGTTCTGCCCAACCCTCCCGTGCAATCGTCTGCCACGAGAGATCCCATCCGGTGAGCAAATCTATGCCAGGCTTCGGCCAGCCGGCCTTGAATTTTGGGAGAATAGCAACCGCACCGCCGGCATGGAGTTGCCAATTGATCTGAGTATCAGCTTGTCCTCGCCGCAAGCTTCTTTATGCTGTCGAAGTAGTTGCCGCCCCATTCAACCGCAGTGAGTGTCTCAGCGGCACGGGTCTCTCCGACGCCTGCCACCGAGACGCCAGTACCAACAGCGGCGACTGAAGCGGCACTTTTCAGAAATTCGCGACGTGACGTGAACATGCTCCTTGCTCCCGTGGTGACTTTTGTTAATGCACATAGCAATTGTTGTGAGAGAGCACACCAAGCTGCCGGAACGGGATTCTTTGTTGTGGAGCATTGCGTAGCCGGAATTCTGCACCGTCTCGGCAAAATGCAAAGTGTTCTATTATGATTTGAACTTTTGAGAACGCGACGCTCTCGCGCTTGAGCTCCGCGACAGAGCCAATGCCGCGCACATGGGTTATCATCAAGCGGGACGTCGCGGTCAGGGCGTGCGGTGTTGGTTCGCGGTGGCGTCCACGAGTTCCGAACCTCCGTGAGCGGAGAGCCGACGACGGGCGCTTCTGTTGCAAATCGAAGTGGGCAGAGCAAAGAAGATTTCATGCGATCATGCAAAGAGATCACGTTTGTTCTGCGGCGCGCCGGAAGCATTCATGCACAAAATGAACTTTAAGAATGCAGAAAATCATCGTGCCGTTGGGCAAATGCGACGTAAACATGCTTGCGAGACGGGTATTCTGAACTTAGCGTCCAACGCCGGCGTCGAAGTGCGGTAGAGAACGCTATGGACCCGATCGTTGGGATTTCGGACATTGCTTAACCGGTCCGGCGCAGACCGTAAATTCGGGAAGAAGGCAGCCGACTTGCTCAACCTCGAAGCCACTTGAGACGAGAGTATGGACGAGCAAGGTTCTACAAGACTCCTCGAAGGGCTTACTAGTCCGTCGGTGGCCGTCGTTCGTATCGGCTCATTCTGCTCTCCACCGATGAGGTGGGAGGTGATGCCTTTACCTCCATCATGCCCAAGAGCGAGGCGGCGGTCTTCACAACAAGGATGGCCTACGGTCATAGCGGTGGTGGTTTTCGTTGGCAACGTCGTTCGCGGAAATTGCGGAACGCTTCCGCCCGCTGGACGAATCGATGTGCTGGTTTTCAGTTGCACAAGTGGCAGCGTGGCGATGAGTATGAACAGTCTGCTGTCGCAGCTTGCGAAAGCAAGACCCGGCGCCAAGTACGCTTCCCCAGCAGTGGCCGGCATTGCAGCGCTTCAGCGGATGGAAGCAAAGAGAATAGCGCTCCTTACTCCCTACGGGTTCGGCGTCCACTGTTCGTTTCTAACCTTCTTCCGTGAGAACGGATTCGAAGTTACGCCTGACGGTACTTTCGGGACGTCAACTGACGCGGAAATCGGTGAGTTGCGTCACGAAAGCATTGTTAAGGCGGCTAAGGCGGCTAAGGCGCTAATTCACCCGAAATCGCCGGACGCGCACTTTGTTTCCTGCACCGCCACATCTACATCGACAGTTTAGAAAGGGAGATCGGAGTTCCAGTGATCAGCAGCTCTCAGGCAATGGCTTGGGATGCGCTTCGCTTGCTGGTTATCATCGGCCCATTGGTGGGTTTGGGCACTTGTTTGGCCCTAGTGCGCTAATGGGCTCGAAATACCGGGATGCGCTGCCGCCCACCGCAATCGTCGTTTAACCCTAAGTTACATGTCGCATACTGGACGAGACTCAGGATGCAAGCATGCGCATCACCAATCACATCCTCTCAATGCCGCCTATGCTTACGAAGATACTTCCGGAAATGTGCGGCGTTCCAGGAGCCAACGGCGAACACAGACAGCGCAAAGCCGGCTGAAATTGCGGAGATCGTGTCACAACCTTCCAGGCGTCCCGTCATTGCCCTGGTAATTTAACGACTCAATATCCAACAGAAGGAGCTAAAGTCATGTCAATGCCAAAAGGACCACAGGTGTTTCCGCGGACTGAATATCTGCGAAGGCTCTCGGCGGTCAAGGCAGAAATGAAACGGCGCGAGATCGGCGTGCTGATGGTCACAAGTCCCGCCAACATAACCTATCTTTCTGGTTATACCAGCAAATCGGGTTATGTGCCGCAGGGCCTGGTCGTTTCCCTAAAGGAGGAAGAGCCAACCTTCTTTACACGGCATATGGACGGGCCAGCGGCGATGCATCAAATGTTCATCGATAGCGGTCGGGTCATTGGCTATCCGGAAGAGCTTATCGCCAATCCCGACATGGACGGATTTGATGCTGTGATCGATTTCCTGCATGACAAAGGTTTTGCCAGCTCGGGAGTAGGGCTGGAGGCGAAGTTCGTTTCGGCTCAAACAGTCGAAAAATTCAAGACGAGAATGCCGAAAGCCAGGGTGGTTGATTTCGGTGCCGGCATTCACTGGATCCGAGGAATCAAGTCCGACCTCGAAATTGCGCTGATGCGCGAGGCCGCCGCAAATGCCGATGCTGGAATGATGCGCGCGAAGGAAGTGATTCATCCGGGTGCGAGGGAGGCTGATGCGGCCGCAGAGATCATCGCGGCGCTGGTGCGCGGGGTCAATGGCAAGCCGAGCACCGACTTGTCGGGCTTTTATCTGTGTGCCTCTCCCCGTTCGGCCACGGCCCATATCCGCTGGAGCGAGGATGTTTTCCGGCAGGGTTCCCAGATTAATCTCGAGGTTGGCGGTGTGCGTCATGGCTATACCTCTGCCCTGATGCGAACATTCTCAATCGGCAAACCTTCAGACCAGCTGCGTCGAGTCCACGAAGGTGAAGTGGCCGGTTTGGAGGCCGCGCTTGCCGTGGTTAAACCTGGCGCCGTCTGTGGCGATGTCGCCGCGGCTTTCAACGCCACACTGAAAAAGCATGGGTTTGAGAAGAAATCGCGGTGCGGCTATGCAATCGGTATCGACTGGACAGAACCTACGGCGAGCCTCAAGGAGGGTGACCGGACCGTCCTGAAACCGAATATGACCTTTCATCTGATGCTCGGTAACTGGATTGATCAAGATCTCGGCTACGTCATTAGCGAAACATTCCGGGTTACCGACACTGGTGCCGAAACCTTCTCAAAGCTGCCGCGCGAGCTCTTCGAACTTGACCCGATTTAGGCATCCGGAAAATTTGGTAGCCTGCAGGGACACATGCAGGCTATCCACCGGCCGCGGTAGCGCGCCACGCTTCCGCTGCCCCCGACAATGTGCTCGCTGCCAGGCACATTCTCTCCGGCTGATTTCCTGAAAGTGAATGGGTGCCTTCTGCAAGCCCAGCCCATGTCGTCGATCGAAGGCTTCTTAGGGCATGTTTCCCGGAGGTCGAACGGGCATGTTCCCGCAGGAAGGCGACTTCTCTTGCAGGAATTCGCTCTATCCGACGCCAATTGCGCGGTAAACAGTCGCCGATGGGGCGTACAGTGAAATTCACTGAAGGACCCGAGCACATGTTCGTTGCCTTCAGACACGTAGGAAACCTAGCTAGGGGGAAATGGCACGATGAAGGTACTTTGCTTGTGGTACGCAACACAGGACGAGATCAATAGCATAAGAAAAGCAATGCCGACTGGTACAGAGGTTGTAGCACCGGAAGGGGACTATCTTTCTCGCTTTGATTGCGCTTACTCTGATGTGAAGTACCTCGCCCCCGACGCGGACGCTATCATCGCCTTAAGCGTCCCGGAAGGCGCGCTGGAAATTGCAAAGAAACTCAAGGTGTTTTCTTGGCTGCATTCTGGTGTTGATGACCTGCGTCAAATGGGAGCGCTCTCTCTCTTTAAACAACGTGGTGTGAAACTTGCGAACATTCGCGGCGCCAATGCGGTTGCGGTTGCAGAGCAGGCGATGATGTTCGTGCTTGCCCTTGCGAAGAAAACGCTGCTCAAGCATCAGGCGCTGCTGGAACGACAAAAGCCTTTTCCAGTGTATGCGGATGAGTATCGATCGGGCATGTTGCATGGTCGTACGATCGGGATCATCGGCCTTGGACAAATCGGTGGTCGCATTGCTAAGCATGCAAAGGGGTTCGACATGCATGTTCTCGGGGTTCGCCGAGACAAGGGCAAGCCATTAGAATACGTAGACGCGGTCCATGGAGTCGACGAGCTACGTTCAGTGCTGGCGAAATGTGACTATGTAGTCGTAGCGACTCCCAACACAGTGGAGACCAACCAGTTGATCGGCAAGGCCGAAATTGCGGCCATGAAATCGTCTGCCTTTCTGGTCAACATTTCGCGCGGAAGTGTGATCCAAGAGAAACCTCTTTATGAGGCACTTACGTCGGGTCGTTTGCGTGGCTACGCAGCAGACGTCTGGTGGACCTATGGATTTGGGAGGGCCTTTCCAGCCGGTTCGGGTTCACGCATGGCGGTTCACAAGCTTCCGAATGTGATTGGTTCCGATGATCAAGCTGCAAATGCCGATGATGTTCTGCAACGAAACATTCAGTGGGGCACTCAGAACTTGCTGGAGTTTGCAACGGGAAAGCCACTCACGCGGGAAGTTAGTCTGGATTTGGGTTACTAGACTAGATTTGCAACGCAGTGGCCGAGTTGCTTTGTTCAGGGGTTGCAGACTTATGCAAGCCCTGAACGGTCCCTAGATGATTACCTCCTTAACCGGTCAGCCAGCCCAGGAAGCCCATTCGGCCAGTTTAACGCCGAACGACCTTTGCGGTCGACGCTGTTGCCCCTATGACCAGCCTCGATCCCTTCTCGGGGCTGCGAAGCCAGTTCGCGTCGCGCGCGCTTCGAAAGTTCCCATTGATTGGCTTGACTGACAGTGTTGCCGATTGGCTTTCCCGATTGTGAGAAGTCGAGCCTCAACATTTGCATCAATGCCCAAAACGCCAGTACTCGCTCGAAGCTCGTGGCCATACCGATGTGGAACTAGCCACTCAAGAGCGACTGCCGTCGAAGTTTGTAGCTTTTGGGGTTTCTCGTGAGCCACAGTCGCCTTCGCTGGGTTGTGGATTTCTTCGTCACTATCCTGCTGGTGGTAGTCCTCGATCCTGCTGGTGGTAGTCCTCGCCGCTATCGGAGCGGCGGTAGGCAGCGGCGATAGGAAAGTGAGCAACGACACGGCCCCTCGCGTGCACATCCGTCGTTGATCGGCGTGCAAGGGGCGGCATGCCCGCTTCAGCGAGGATTTAGTGTGCAACATCACTTAAGTTAACCAAGTTCTTGCGCATTGTGACGTTACATTCGGTCGTTAGTGTCCGTTTTCATTGGCGGTTTCCCGGGCCATGGTCAGATGAGGCCGCAGCAGTTGGAGATCACGCACCTCAAGCGCGAACTGGCCAAGCTAAAGCCCGAGCGGGATATCCAAAGAAGCGCTTCCTACTTCGCGAAGCAGTCGACATGAAGTTCATGTTGCGAAGCATCGGGGGATCTAGCCCGCGGGTGGTTGTGCGAGTCGGTCGGTGTCCTCGCGAGGCGGGCTTATGCGTGGAAGGCTACGCAGTCATCGTGTCCGGAATAATGAGGATCTCGGGGTGAAGGTCCATGCGCGAAGGCCTCTCCCCTAGTTCGAGAAGGCCTCTCCCCTAGTTCGATACTGGCGGATACGCGCACGTCATAGCCGAAGACCTATCCGTCAACAGCCTCGGACGGAGGATAGGAGTGAGCTCTCGACGTTCGCTCGCGACGCATCCTTTTGCCGTGATCAGCTGTTCGGCCCGTGCCCGCGGACGTTGGCTGACCTCGCATTCGTCCGCTTGCGTATCCAGGGCATCCGTTAAGGTGTCTGCGAATGAGTGCGATGTTCGATTTATAAAACACCAACATCGCTTTCAATGAGTTACGGACTTCAAGAAAACGTCTTTTCAACGATGGCGTCGAAGATAAACTTTCACCTGTGCGGACCTCATCAAAATTCTCAAGCAATGAAAAGGGGAATACATGGACACCAGTGCGCCGACCGCTTGGCATCTGCCAATTGCGCATACCCATCATGTTTCAGCCAGCGCAGGCGTTCTGAGCTTTGTCGGCGGCGCCGGTGACTTCGACGCAACGGGACGGATTTGCAATCCGGGCGACCTCGACCGGCAGATCGCGGGTGCGATGGCGAACTTGGCGGAGGCGCTTGCCCCCGAAGCTTGCACGCTCGACGATGTTGTGCGGCTCAAGGCGCATTACACCGCCGACTGCGACGACTGGGAAGTAATCGCGGCGCTCGCCCGTTTCTTCAAGGTGGATCCCATGCCCGCAATCAGCACGATGCCGGAGCCTATGCAACCTTTCTCCGGCCAGACAATCCAAATTCAGGCCATTGCGCAACGCGGCTGGCGTACGCATTCCGATATGCGAGTGGCACCGCGCCCAGTGCCGCCGCGGAGACAGTCGCTCTTCGGCGGGCGGGTTGTTACGGGGGGATTGCGCGCAGGCGAGTTCATCGCCGTAGCCAATCGCACGGCCGAGGACGCCGAAGACCTCGTGAACCATCCCGACGACGGCGTGGCTCAGAGCCACTTCATTATGGAGAGACACACGGAGACGCTGGCAGCGCTCGGCGCCTCCCTCCAGGACAGCGTCAAGCTGGAGGGCTACTACTTCGGCAACACGCGCGAACAATGGGCGCCTCTCTCCAAGGCGCGGGCGAGCCACTTTCGGGAGCCGGGACCGGTCGCAACAGTCGTTCCCTGCCATCGCCTCACTCCAAAGGAAGCGCTGACCAAGGTTGAGGTCATGGCGATGCGCGAGCTGCGGAACGGATACGACAAGTACATCCCGCGTGAGGACCATTGGCCCGCCCGCGTATGGGACTGGACTTACGCTACACCGTACCGTCAAGCCATCCGGCTGCGCGATATGGTGTGGCTCGGCGGCCAGGTGCCTGCACAACCCTACAGCAACAAGGGACGCTCAGTCATGGAGGGTCAGCTCCTGCCGCAGACCCGCTTCACCATGAGCTATATCGAGGATCTCCTGCGCCCTTTCGGCCGCGCGCCCGCGGACCTGAAGCTCATGGTTTGCTACTTCACGTCGACTGGTACAGAGGCCGAGACGATCGCTTTTGCCAAGACTCTCGCCGATTGCGTGGGTGGCGCGCTTCCACCCATGACGCTTGTGCCGAAGCCAATGATGCACAGCCCGAACACCACCGTGGAGATATGGGGCGTGGCGCAAGGCTGAGCGCTTCGCTGCCGGAAGAAGTAAACGTCGCGGCGCCCGGGCGAGCAAGCCCGAGCAGAAGCCGTTACCAAGAGTATTTTGAGATCTCGTTACTCAATGGCGTCGTTTGTGGCGGCTCTAGATGTGAGCTGGAAAAAGCTGGGTCTCGACCGGGCGAGGTTCATGGAGAGTGATCAGCATGACTGCGCCGTACCGGCGGGTTTTTTTGCCACTGTCCTCGCCTATGACAAGGATAAGCTGCCGAACGGGCCGAAAACCCTCGCGGACCTATTCGACACGCAGAAATTCCCCGGCAAGCGCGGACTGTATAGAAGTCCCGTGGTCAGTCTCGAATGGGCGCTGATCGCTGACGCCATCAAGGACAGGGACGCCCGCCGGTGTTGAGCGCGCCGTCAAGAAGTTGGAGACAATCAAGAAGGACGTCATTTGGTGGCAGACCGGGGCCCAGGCGCCGCAGCTCCTTGCCGACGGTCAGGTTGTGATGACCACGGCCTGGAACGGCCGGATCTATGATCGATTAAGAACTCCGGCAAGAATTTCCAGATCGTGTGGGATTACAAGGCGCTGGGGATTGATGTATGGGTTATTCCCAAGGGTACTCCACGCACAGACGACACCTACAAGTTGATTGCCTTCGCCGCCTCCGCAGCAGTCCAGGCCGACCAGACCCGCTACATCTCCTACGGGCCAGCCAACAAGGACGCCGTCGCGCATGTCGATCCGGCGATCCTGCTTCACCTGCCGACCGCCCCGGATAACATGCGAATTGCACTGCTGCTTGACGCTCACTTCTGGAGCGACAAGGGCGACGACCAGCGCCAGCGCTTCACCGCGTAGCTCGCGAAGTAACGCCAAAAAAAGCACATAGGACCAAGAAAGCAACTGTGAGGAGGACTTCCGTTCTCCTCACCGTCTCTAACGGACCAATTCAGAGAAGATTCGGTAAAGAGATGGCTGACCAAATCGCCGCGCAGCGCCATGGCGTGACGCAGCGGATCAGGCTGAAGCGAGCCGAGTGCCCGCGGAAGCTGAAGGCTTTCGTCCTTGTCGCCAGCCGGCTTTCCTGTTCGCCTTCGTCCTGCCGATCGGTCGCATGATGTTCGACGCTATCCATGACGATTGGCTGCTCCCGCTGATTCTGGGACGACAAGGACCTGCCCGACGAATCATTCCGTCGGTCACGAGCTTTGAGGCGCTCTATGCCTTCGACGAGTTGGGACCGCACATCTTTCATAGTGATGGGCGTGTCTACATGAGAGCAACTCGGGAACAATGAACCGCACACATATTTCTAGATTTGCTGCAGGCCTCTTCAGGATGACAGGTCGGCTGTTGGAAATTCGGTTCCCGGTCGACTCGGAGACGTAGTGATTTTCCATAAAGCGCGACATTCGGGGAAATCGCGGAATTTCTGCACGATTGCTCCCATAATAGTTAAGACGCAATAGTTAAGACGCACGAATACCGCATGGGTCTTACGCTCCGTCAGACCGACGCCGGCGCTGGCATGGCCGCTAACCGATGCCGACTATCTCTCGCCCGCGCGGAGCGTCGCCCGCGATGGTGGCCCCATCGATCTCTCGCGAAACGAACTATCGATATAGAGCACAGTTCGATCAAGTACATAGATCGGGGTAGTGAGGACGAGAATGCGCTCCAACGGAATCGGTGTGCCCTGGACGCAGTTCGAATCAAAACTCGGGTGCTGACAGGGGGCGGCGTTCGGACCCAAGCTGTGTCCTTGTTCAACGAAAACCAAGCTGCGCCAATCATCATAGCCCCAACGGCCTTCGCCGGCCTCGTGAGGTTTCGAGGAGAGATCGAGTTGGCTAGAGCCGCCGCCTCACGCGGCGTACCATTCTGTGCTGCGGCGGAAGCAATAACCGCTGTCGAGGAAATCGCGGCAGCAGCAGTGCACCGATCTGGTTTCAAGCTGGGACAGACAAGAGCTCTGGCGGGACCTAATTGAACGAGCGTGGAACAGCGGTGTACGAACCTTGGTGGTGACGGTCGATACGCTTATATCCGCCAATCGGGAGTTCAACTCCGCAACGGCTTCGGCATGCCTTTCAGATACTCCGTGCGGAACGTGTGCGATGTTGCACTGCATCCGCGCTGGGCAATCGGCGTCTTTGTACGCTATCTTGCGACAGGCAAGGTCCCAGCGTTCACGAATTATCCGGCTGATGATCGCGGCAGCATATTGGGAAAGGGGGCGGCCCTTCCCGTGCGCCATGAGTCGGATCTCGGCTGGGACGACATCCGTCGGCTGCGCGATCTCTGGCAGGGCAACCTCATCTTAAAGGGCATTCTTCGGACCGAAGATGCAATTCTCGCGGCAAAGGTGGACGCCGACGGCATCGTCGTCTCAAGTAACCTGGACAGCGCCGTGGCGCCGATCGAGGTTTTGGCGGAGATCGTCGACGCGGCCGGCAAGCAGATAACCGTAATTGCGGACAGCGGCGTGCGGCGAGGCAGCCATATTCTGAAGCTCCTTGCTGTCTGGGCCAAGCCGTCATGATTGGCCGAAGTCCGTTGTATGGCACAGCCGTCGGCGGAATGTCTGGCGCTAAGCAAATGATCGGAATCTTGAGGCGCGAACTCGACATTGCAATGGCGCTGAGTGGTTGCAAGGACATTACTGAATTGGACAGGAGTCTGCTCGAGATGCCAGATCGCAACGGTTGATGCCGGCCGGAGATGCTCAATCAGAGGTGCATCGGTCGTGCGCGGCACTGGCAATGTTGTCCTCGCTGGCTCTCGCCAAAAGCCTGTTTGCGCTGAGCTGAAAATTCGGAGTTGCGCGCAGGCCGCCACTCTCTCCGGCCTATGACATTATGAGTGGGAAGGCCATCGAAAGAGATTATCTTCCCACCGGCGGCCCGCATGTTCTCGAGGGCTTGTGCCGCGGAACGCACGGCTGACCGGTCCTCAACAGTCGACCTACTGCCGTGCGAGGGCTATCCGCCGGCTACACGCGATCAGAGCGCCGAGCTACTTTGGGTACGCGTCCTCCAGGCACTGGCCGTTGAGCATCTCATCCAGGAAAAGACAAGGCTGGCTGCGCTCGACATCGCGAAACAGAGGGAGATCCGGCTCGCGGCTAGAGCAGGTTAGGCTAGGACATGATAGGCGGAGCGCGCTTGCTTGGGCCGCCGTTCTGATCAAGGGACAAACTCTTTTCCTGTGGCGCGCTGGTTTTTCACCATCTCGCCCGAAGTTGATGCATATCAGGAGCCTAAAATGGAACATTTCGCGGGATTTCCGCACTTTCGGGGCTCTTTTGCGGCTATCGATCATTGCGTACGCCTAAGATGTCGCCCGTAGGCACAATGGGCAGCATCGTCATGATCTTGCTTTCCGACCTCAAACGTCGCGTCGACAATGGCGAACCGACTTCGGAAGCTGCACTCTCTCAGGCGGTCTCGGAAATCGAAGCGCACAGGAAAACTGTTGGAGCCTTGGTTTGTCGCATGAGCAGCCCACGCGCCTCGAAGGAGGGGTGCACTCCGCGAGTGTGCAATGCCGATCAAGGCATCGATCGGTCGGAGCTTCCTACGGAAATGGGCTCGCCGATCTATAGGGACTGGCAACTGCACGCAAACGCATCGAGACCACTGTGCTTGTCGCAGCCGTCCTCTCGGGCACCCTCATCCAAGGCGATCAGACGGCAGCCGCTAATTTTCAATCGGGCCGCCACAAGAGACTTGGCTCGAACATAGCCTCCGAGGAGTGAACGAGCATGGAGCTTCTCAATCAGATCCGCGCTGTTGTGGGCGACGCCGGACTCATAACCGGCGAGGAGGTGGCGATCCGCCCTGGCGACTGGCGGGGCCGCACTTCCTGTTCCGCCTGGGCGGTGGTTCGTCCGCGCACAACCGCCGAATTCTCCGAGGTGATGAAGCTGTGCTACGCGGCGCGACAACCTGTGGTGCCCGCGGGTGGTCTTACGGGCCTTGTTCGCGGTCACGCCGTCGACGCAAACGAGCTGCAGCTCTCGTTTGAGCGAATGCGCAATATCCAGTCGATCGATCCGGTGGGCCGCACGATGATCGTGGAGGCTGGCGTCCCCCTTCAGGCCGTGCAGGAGGCCGCAGCCGAACACGGGCTGCTTTACGGCGTGGACCTAAGCGCGCGCGGGTCATGTACGATCGGTGGCAATATCTCGACCAATGCTGGCGGGAACACTGTGATCCGATACGGAATGACCCGGGAGAACGTTCTTGGACTCGAGGCGGTCTTAGCCGATGGCACCGTTGTGTCCTCGATGAGCTCGCTTCTCAAGAACAATACGGGATACGATCTCAAGCAACTATTCATCGGCAGCGAAGGTACACTGGGATTAGTCACACGCGCGGTTTTGCGGCTTCATCCCGCACCAATCAGCGAAGCGACTGCCATTGTCGCGTTCGATAGCTTCGAAAAGCTTACGCAATTCCTTTTGCTTGCTGGGAGTCGTCTTGGCGGCATGATTCGTTCGTTTGAAGTTATGTGGAATAACTTTTATGAGATCATCGGAGTCAGAAGTGGACGTCACCGACCACCCCTCGCTGCCGGTCACGAGGTTTACGTGATCGTGGAAGTGGCCGGAACTGACATCGAACGCGACGAGGCCATATTCCAGGACGTTCTCACTGTTGCATTGGAGAAGGGCATCGCTGCAGATGCAGTCGTCGCCGCTTCCAAATCGCAGCGCGATGCCATTTGGGCGATTCGTGAAGATGTCGAGGGCGAAATAATAATGATGGATCCCGCAACCGACTTCGACGTCAGCCTGCCGATCGTGCAGATGCAGGAGTATGTTCGGGAGCTTCAGAATTCGCTTCGCACCGAGTTTGGAGAGGACGCGCTTATGACTGTGTATGGTCATGTCGGCGACAACAACCTCCATCTGCTCGTCAGCCCGCGGCCCTGGAGCGACGAGGCTAAGCGTCGCGTCCAGGAGATGGTCTACCGTCCGCTAGCGGTGTTGGGCGGATCTGTTTCGGCGGAGCATGGGATCGGACTCAGCAAGCGTGAATGGCTTCCACTCTCAAGGGGCGCAGAGGAGCTTGCGCTCATGCGTCGCATCAAAGCCGCGCTCGATCCGCACAATCTGCTCAATCGAGGCAAGATCCTAGCCCGATGATCCGCCGAGGTAGCTTGGCACTCGCTTGGCCTGCCGTTCGAGAGCAAGCTTTTGATCGGGCGTGGGGCTGATCGGTTGTTGGGTATGCACCGCTTTTTTCTTTTGAATGCCCCGTCGGGGCGACGATGCTCGGTTGCGAGAATTTCGCAGTACTCAAGGAGACCAACGCGATGGCGTCGCGAGATACAACCGTCAAGGCGAAGTGCGGCGAAATATTCTCGCTTGCAGCAAAATGCACCGCGATCCTTAGGGCATGCTCGCTGGCTACCACGCGCACGGTCGGTGGCCGACTTGAGTTCGCCCAAAGAGCAGGCCCGTGCGAATCTGGAGACCATGTGGCGGATGCCTTAGCGAGACCGGTAGGCGGGACTCTCTCAGCAATTTGAGCCGCCCGCTGCGCTCTTAACCAGTCAAATTTGCCGCTCGCCGCTTTTCAGCACGTTGTGCGAACATGATGCGGCAATGCTGTACGTTCACCCCCAAAATCGCATGAAAACAAACAGAAATATAGGTTAACCTCGCGCCAAGATTAAGTGGCCGGTACGGCCTCGGAAGTTCTCAGCGGTTCCGCAGGCGGCGGTCTGCACCCGTGCCCAGTCACAATGACAGAGGTATCATTTCCTTTGAGGTCTCCAATCTAGCTCAGAAAGGAGAAAGGGCATGATTTCGGATTGCTTGGTTGAGGCTTACAAACGCGACGGGGTGATCGTGGTCCCCGAGGTGCTCGACCAGAACACGCTTCACAGGGTGCGGACAGCGTTGGCCGAGCTCATTGCGGGTGCGGCCAAAGTGACAGAGCACACTGATGTTTACGACCTTGAACCGGGGCACACCCCGGCCAACCCGCGTGTCCGCCGCATCAAGGATCCGCACAACGTGCACCCGATCTTCGACGAGATCGTCCGCAGCCCGGCCGTGATCGAGATTCTTACCAAGCTGATCGGCCCGGGCCTGCGCCTGCATGGCTCCAAGCTCAACATGAAGAGCGCGCAATATGGTTCGCCGGTCGAATGGCATCAGGACTGGGCGTTCTATCCCCATACTAATGACGACTTGCTGGCGATCGGCGTGCTGCTGGATGACTGCGATCTGGATAACGGTCCGTTGCTGGTAACGCCGCGTTCACATATGGGTAAGGAAGTTTGGAACCATCACGGCGATGACGGTTGTTTCGCGGGATTGATCGATCCGAACCTGATTCAGGACGAGATCAAGCGTGCGGTGCCCTGCGTTGGAAAAGCCGGCAGCATGTCATTTCACCATGTCCGAGCCCTGCATGGCTCCGCGACCAACACCTCGAACAAGCCGCGCAACCTCCTGCTCTACGAGGTTGCGGCGAGCGACGCCTGGCCACTGATGGGCGTCAAGGATTTTGCCTCGTTCGACCGCCGCTTGCTCGCGGGACCATCAGTAATTACGCCGCGGCTCAGCGAGGTGCCGGTGCGAATGCCACTTCCGCCGGCGAAGCGGCAGGGCTCGATCTACGAGAACCAGTCGGGGGCGAAGAAGTCCTACTTCACGCGCGTCGCGTGACACGGAGGGCGATGCCCACGGGCAACACCGCGGGTTTCACAGCGTTTAAGACAGCACCAGCCGGGGAAACGAATGACTAGTGGATCAAATCTGACGTTTGAATCCCGGAAGGGATTCCGTTGACGCCGATTGCATGCGATTCTTGCGCATGCGCACCGGTATTTCCATCATCGTTACACCGCCCGATCGCCTCCGGCCGGCTGGAGGCGCTGGTGCGGGATCGCAACGCGCCGCAGAAGCAGGTCTGGCGGGCCGAGATTGTCTTGTTGAGCGTGGACGGGTTCGGCATGCAGCGGACCGGCAAGTCCAAGACCTGCGTCTGGCGCTGGCAGGAACGTTTCATGCAGGAGGGGTTTCGAGGGCCTGCTGCGCGACAAGACACGTCCCTCGCGCA
>NZ_JAGKJK010000035.1 GCF_020329435.1 Bradyrhizobium hereditatis
ACCAAGAGCCCAACAAGATGACCTTACGCCGTCAAACGGCGGAGCATCCGTTCGGGACCATAAAGGCCTGGATGGGGGCGACGCACTTCCTGATGCGAAGACAGCACAAGGTTGCGACCGAGATGGCGCTCAATGTGCTCGCCTACAATCTAAAACGTGTAATAGCCATTCTGGGCTGCCGAACACTGCTGGAAGCGATGCAGACGTAAAGGATTTTGCACTGGAGCCAACTCCAGATCCGGTCCCAGACCTCTCGACCTGCCACTCGACAAAAGGGTTATCACACAGCCTGGGCCAACAGCTGACAAGCGTATCCCTTTGCCCACAATCGGCTTTCGAATGAGGCGTGCTGCCGCTCGCCATCTATGACGCGGTCGCACAGGCAGACGGGGGACCCGTCTGCCGCGGCCCATGCTCCTACTGTGCCGGCTGCACCAAGGGCTTGCCCTTCTCGACAACAAAGACAACCATCACCTTGACCGGATTGCTGCCCGCCGAGCCCTCGTTGTGGATCGCGCTATGAGGCAGTTGGAACGACTCGCCGACCTTGTAAATCTTCTCCGGCTGGCCATCGACGAGATACCAGAATTCGCCTTCTGTCACGTAGGCGAGCAACGGGCCTGGATGAGAATGTCGTCCCGACTTGAAGCCGCCAGCCAATTCGGTGATGCCGAACACAACTTCATAGTTTGAATCCGGCACATCTACCTTCCCGAGCGGCGTCCGTTTGACTGGCGATGGCTGTACTGGCGATGGCTGTACTGGCGCTTGCTGTGCATGGGCAAAGCCGCCGAGTAACGCGACTATCACCGAACTGACGAGCAGAGACTGCTTGAGCATGGGACTCTCCTTTTAAAAAGGCCCCGGCACCGGACGTCGCTGCCCTTGTGGTGCCGCGACCGTCGAAGTATCCTATATCATCCATATTGGATACAATCAATATCATTTTGGATTTAATATTGAAATCCCAACCTAAATATCGATGCAAGAGAACACGAGGAGGATCCGAAACTTGAGTGCCCAAGAGCCAGACGGTACAAATTTGCTGTCAGTCGCAACCTTGTCGGCGTCCATGGCCACATCAGCAGAACAACTCGTCGGCAGTCTCGCCGACCGTATTTCCGCAAAGATTGTCGCGGGCGAGTATCCGCCGGGAAGCCGCTTGCGTCAGGAAGCGCTCGCCGAGGAATTTTCGGTCAGCCGCACCCCCATCCGCGAAGCGTTGCGGCAGCTTGAGGTGAAGGGTGTGATTCAACACCGGCCGAACCAGGGCGCAATCGTGCTCGCACCGAATGCGCGGGACATCCGAGATGCCTATCAAGTTCGGGCCGAACTCGAAGGGCTCGCCATATCGTTGGCGGTCGAATGGATTACGGACGAACAGATTGAGCGCATGCGCCGCGCTCAGAAACGATTTGCCGAAATCGTGGACAAGCTGATCGCGGCCCGGAAGTCAAACGCGAAAACTCATCTTAAAGACGTTCCGAACTGGGTCGAATCGAACGATGAATTCCATGGTGTCGTCATTGAGGCCAGCGGAAATAGACGGCTGAAACAGGTGATCCAGGATTTGCATCTTGGTTTCACCAGAAACATCATGCTCTCGGCCCTGACGATGGACGGACGGCGCATGCGCGAAAATGTGTCTCAGCATGAGGCGATCCTGAGCGCGATCAGCCGACATGATGCGATCGAGGCGCGCAAGGTGATGACACACCATATTCTGCGCTCGGGGGAACTGGCCGTGTGGTGGCTCGAAAGCCAGGGCCGATTGGGCGACTCCGGGCGATAGTCGTTCGTCGTCGGGCACGTCAGGATCTCTTCGTTGATCCCGAGTCGAAGCTGATCATGGTGCATACGGCGATGCGTAAGTGGCCGGTCGGGGATCCGAAATCGCCCGAAGTCGTGGCCTTGTGGTATGCGGTCGTGGCGCAATACGGGCATCGTTAGCTCCGCAGGCAGCACGTCTGTTCCGGGTCAAAAGGCGCCGTTCGGAAGATCGTTCGACGGCTTCCGGTTTGCCCCGACAAGCCGACAATCGCAGAGCCAGATCGGACTTCGCTTTCGGGCCAACAACGGACTCATGCACTGCAGCAGGACGTTCTTTTTTCGGCTTCGCTTTAGAGGCGATGGCCGCCGCAGGCGGCGTGCAATGATCGGCACTTCAAGCCCTGCCAAGAAGGATGAGTGGGAGGACTGTTGCCAATCTGCTCACCAATCTGGCGCTCGATCCGTTTGGAAGGATCCCCGAATTCAAGTTCTGCGCCGTGCGCGCGAAGCCAGTGGGAATTAGGACGGCGGCGGAGCAGGCGACGGCCGGGATCAATCTCCTCGGACCGTGTCAGTTGGCGAAAGGCGCCTGCGGCGCGATCTTGTTCTGCGCGATGATGGCTTCGGCGCGCGCGAGATTTTCCAGCAGGCGCTGGCTGGTCAAGACAAGGAAGTAATAGCCAAACTGCGGGTTTTGGAAGTAGATCTCGAGCAGCTTTTCATAGCTGATAGTCAGGACGCGGCCATCCTCGATACATTCGATCGTCGCGGTCCGGCGGTTGTCGGGCGTGAGGAAACCAAGCTCGCCCATCAAACGCCCCGGCGGAAGTTCGACGTTGATTTCGATGACCCGGAATTTGCCGGTAACGGTCAGCAGCATTTCGTTGGCTGCGTCACCCTTCTTCATCAAGATATCGCCCTTGCGATACTTTCGGTCGGTCATGAACGGCTTGAGCCACTCCATTGACATGTCGCCCTGTGTTGCGGTGCGCGCCTTCTTCACGAGCGCGAGCATTTGACGGAGACGGTAGGCATTGATGGGAATCATCAGGAGATAAAGAAGAAAGATCGTGACGGCTCCGGTGAGCGCACCGAAGATGGCGAAGAATGCGCAACCGATCATGTTCGCGACCCGCAGCGGCACCATCGTGTGCGTCAGCAATGTGGCGACAAAGAAGATCGCGCCGACCAGGGCGAACATATTGGGAAGCGTGATGTTGTGCAGAAAGATTTCCAGCAGGCGGTTGAAGATGGCGTCCCAGGTCACGTTGTTCGGATCGAGACCCATTTGGACCAGAATCTTCGCGAACCTGAGGTTTTCGGTTGCTGCATCGAGAATGCGGTCCAGCATGATGGACATATCTCCTTTGGAGCCGGTGAGGGCAGCTTACCGGAAGACGCTTTATCGCACGCAGCAAACTTGGCCGCCCGACTTCCGAGACGGGTCACAACCGGTAAGGCTCGGAAGGAGCATATGATTTCTGCTTCGCTTCGAACACCAGACATTCGGACACCGAGCCCGTAAACGACCCTACAGGTGGCAAATCATGGATGCACTGGCGAGCAAGCCGGCCGTGGAAACATGGCCGGTGGACCGTTTACGGCCCTATGAGCGCAATTCGCGCCGGCACTCGTCCGAGCAAATCGAGCAGATCGCGGCGTCGATCCGGCAATGGGGTAGGACAATGCCTATATTGGCGGCCGACGACGGCATAGTTTTAGCCGGTCACGGCCGATTGGCGGCCGGTAAATTGCTCGGAATGACTGATGTTCCGGTCATCGTGGCGCGCGGATGGACGAATCAGCAAAAGCGTGTCTACGTCATCGCCGATAATCGGCTCACCGATGCGAGCGATTGGGATGACGAGATGCTGCGGCTCGAATTGGCCGACCTCGTGGAGGGCGGCTTCGAGATCGCGCTGACCGGAATAACCGAGGACGAGCTATCGCGGCTGTCGGTTGGCGTCGGCGAGCTAGAGCATATGCCGGAATTGGCGGATGGCGATCGGTCGCCTTTTCGGGACATGACATTCATTCCTATGGCGAGCAGTGGGACATCGTTGAGCGCGCCATCGCTAGGGCGACTAAGCCGCGCGATCCGGACAATCCCAATCGATCGCCGCAAGGCAATGCGCTCGCCGCGATGCGCCGAATATCTAGAGCGCGTCTCATAAATCGAATTTGATTGGTGCGGCTTACTCGATGTCCGCTTTGCCCCGATACCGACCAAACACCGGAGCGCAGCGAAATGACGCGATGGGCCAGAAGCCGACTTTACGCACCGATGATGGGCGCGGCCAGCCACCGGGGCCTACTTAACTTGTGCTCTCAGCGCGGTCCATAGAGCAAACAGCTCAGCGGTCTCGGGCTGGCCACCGCCGAGCGCGGTCTGCACGAGAACAAGCTTCAGGTCCGGATCGACAAAGACAAATTGTCCGCGAAGGCCTCGCAGCGCAAAACGTCTGGTATCTGCGGAATACCAGATTTGATAGCCGTACTTCTGCAGCGGTGAGTCGGTCGGAACCGCATCCGCGGCCGACGCTGTGAGCCAGTCCTCGGGCACGACGGTCTTGCCCTGCCAGTTGCCGCGATTGGCCAGCATCAGGCCCAGCCGCGCCCAGTCGCGCAGCACCGCATTGACATAGGCAAACGTGATTTCCTGCCCCGTCGCATCGATTATCCATGTCGCATCGGCTTCCGCCCCCAGCGGTTGCCAGAGCTTCTCGGTGGCATAGCCGGACACCGTTCGCTTGGTGGCGGCCGCAAGTACAAGGCCGAGCACCAGCGATTCAGCCGACGAATAGGAGAAGCGCACGCCGGGCGCGCTGCGACGGGTGTTGAACTGCTTCAGCGCAGCGAGGCTGCCGGGAGAGCCCGGCTCAATCGTCAGACGGGCCAGCTTGTTGATATCGCTGGATCGGTCGCCGTATTCTTCCGAGAAGGCGACGCCTGACGTCATCAGCAGCAGGGCCTTGATGGGCGTGCGGCCATATTCGGTGTCCTTCAGGCCGGGGACATAGCTTTCCGCGAGGTCGTCGACCGACTGGATAGCGCCCTCCTTCACGGCGATCCCGATTAGCAGCGAAAGCACGGTCTTCGCCATCGAGAAGGATGCCAGGCGATCCGTATCGGTGCGACCGTATTGGTAACGCTCGACCAGAATCGTGTTGTCTTTCGCGATCAGGAGGCCCGTGACCGGCTGACGATTGAGGTAGTCGTCCAGTGTCAGCTCGAGCCCGGCGAGGCCATAGCGAATGACGGGCTCGCTCGCTGCGCGCGCCAGCGGGACCGATTGTTTTGGGGCAGTAATGGTGTGCGCAGGAAACAGCGTGTCGTAGCGGCTCAGCGCACCGACGCGGCAGCGCATTTGGTCAACATAGTCAATTCCCTTGCAACTCGGATATCCTTCCTTCTGGCCGAATTCGTCCGCATTCGGCCCGTCCGCACGAAAGCGGGGGCCAGCGGCTTGTGACGCCGGTGCGGCTTGCGCGAAGGCTCGATGCGGATTCAGTGTGAGCGCATCCAGCATGAAAAGGAATGAAGCTGCGCAGGCGACGCAAAAGAGTCGTGTGAAGCCGCGTCCGGTCATTGAGAAGGCACCCAAGTTGTTGCAGCTACCTTGATCCTAGTTGACCATGATGCACCAGCCAATGTCCGCTTGGGGTCAAAAGGCGCCGATCGGAAGGTCGTTCGGCTGCTTCCGGTTTACCCCGATAAGCCGACGTTCAAAGGTCCACACCGGACTTCGCTTTCGGGCCAGACGCGGAAGTCCGTCACACTCTTCTTCCTCCGCTAAGGCTACGCTTAGACCCGGCCAAATCCAGTGTTGGTGCATCGGCTCAACATCTACTTGGAGCGCTGGGCATCGAGGATATCCAAGACCGGGCACTCCGGCGCCGTAGTGCCGGTGCATTGGGCGACGGTTTTCGTCAGCAAGCGTTCGAGCTTGCGGAGGTCATTGATCTTGGCGCGGATGTCATCGAGGTGGTGCACGGCAATCTCCCGGACTTCGCGGCAAGAGGCCTTTTCAGGGCCGCCGAGCCGCAGCAAGGCGCGAACCTCGTCCAGCGAAAACCCCAATTCGCGCGCGCGCCGCACGAAGGCGAGGATGCGCCGTTCCATTGGACCGTACACGCGACGGCCGTTCTCAGCGCGCGAGGGGACGGGCAGTACCTTGATTTTTTCATAGTAGCGAATGGTCTCGATGTTCACTCCGGTAAGTTGTGACAGCTTGCCGATAGTGAGCCGGTCCGCTCGCGTAGCCGTGATCGCATCCATGGAAAACTCCTTGATCCTGTAGCCGCTACAGGATTTAGCCTCACCGGCATGACAATCAAGCAAGACCCTATCGTCGGCGATTCTGGGCAGGGAACGATGATGATGGCCGCCGGCGGCCTATTGGGCGCACTTGCTGCCTCGTCGTGCTGCATCCTGCCCGTGGTTCTGTTCAGCCTCGGGATCAGCGGCGCCTGGATCGGCAATTTCACCCAGCTCGCGCCCTACCAACCGTACTTTCTCGCGGCGACCGCGGTCTTTCTCGGAACCGGCTATTGGCTGGTCCATCGCGCTTCGAAACGTGCCTGCATCGGGGGAGAGGCCTGCACCCGCCCTTTGCCTAACCGGCTGGTCAAGATCGTGCTTGTCGTGGCGACAGTCCTGGTAGTTGCTGCCCTCGGTTTTGATGTCTTGGCACCAGTGTTTCTCAACTCCTGAATGGAAGAGTCTCCATGAACAAGCTCATGATTTCCACTGCATTCGCGCTTGGCTTGTTTGCGTCTTCCGCCGCGTTGGCCGCCGAGAAGACCATTACACTTGCCGTGCAGAACATGTATTGCGCGGCGTGTCCTCATACGGTGAAAGCAAGCCTTGAAGCGGTGCCGGGCGTGACCAAAGTCGCCGTGTCCTACAAGGACAAGACGGCAATTGTAACTTTCGATGATGCGAAAACTGGCGTGGATGCGCTGACCACCGCCAGCACTAACGCGGTCTATCCCTCCGCTCCCAAAGGTTAGCGCGGCGATCCAAAAGACCGCACGGGATGATCACCGGCGCAGGCCTGTGCGGAGGTGACGCATGGATACGTATGATCTCATCGTGATTGGTACCGGAACCGCGGCTCAGGTGGCCGCGAGCGTCATCCGCAAGGCAGGGCGCTCCGTGGCGGTCATCGACCATCGCCCATTCGGCGGCACCTGCGCCCTACGCGGCTGTGATCCCAAGAAGATGCTAGTCAGCGGGGCCGAGGCTATCGACCTCGCGCGCCGCATGCGAAGTCACGGCGTGAGCGGGGACCTGCACATCGATTGGAAAGACCTGATCTCCTTCAAACGGAGCTTCACTGATCCGGTGCCGAGAAGGCGCGAGGAAGATTTTGCCAAGCATGGCATCGATGCCTTTCACGGCTTGGCCCGCTTCATCGGCCCCGATCGCGTCGCAGCGGGTGATCACATTCTCCGAGGCCGTCACGTGCTGATTGCAACCGGAGCACGACCTGCTGTTCTCGGTTTCCCCGGCGCAGGACACCTTATCACCAGCGACACCTTCATGGAGCTTGAGCGGCTGCCCGGTCGCATCGTGATGGTGGGCGGTGGTTACATTGCCGCCGAATTCTCGCATTTGGCGACGCGCGCCGGGGCCCAAGTCACCGTGCTGCAGCGCGCGGCCCGGATGCTGCTGGCTTTCGACGCCGACGTGGTTGGTTGGCTGATGGAGAAGTTTGCCGAAATCGGCGTGGACGTACGCACTGGAAATGCGGTGACTGCGATCGAACGGAGTAGCGATGAGTACCGCGTGCATGTGCAGACGCCAGACGGCGAAGCGATCGTGACCGGCGATCTCGTGGTGCATGCCGCAGGCCGTGTACCGGACATCACCGAGCTAGATCTGTCAGCCGCGAATGTTGCCGTCGCGGGCGGGAGACTTCAACTAAACGATTTTCTGCAGAGCGTCTCGAACCCGATCGTCTATGCAGCGGGAGACGCCGCGGCGAAGGGGCCGCCGCTGACGCCAGTGTCGAGCCATGATGCCAAAGTCGCCGCTGGCAATATCTTGGAAGGCAATCGCCATAAGCCGGACTATCGTGGAGTGCCAAGCGTTGCCTTCACATTGCCGCCGGCCGCAGCCGTGGGGCTTTCCGAAAGCGCCGCCCGTGCGCAAACCTTGAAGTTGCGGATAAAGTCCGCGCGGGTGCCCTACTGGTACACGGCCCGCCGCGTTGCCGAGCCCGTTTACGGGTACAAGACGCTCGTCGATGAGGATAGCGGGCGCATTATTGGCGCGCATCTCGTCGGACCGTATGCCGACGAAGTCATAAATCTGTTCGCTCTTGCGATTCGGCACGATCTCAGCGTCCGTGACCTCAAATCGACGATCTTCGGTTATCCTACCGGAGCCTCAGATATCGGCTACATGCTTTAGGAAACGCCATGATCCTGGGATCCGTCATCACCTGCCCGCACTGCGCCACTGCGAAATCGGAGACCATGCCGACCGATGCCTGCCAGTTCTTTTATGAATGCACCGGTTGCGGGGAGAGGCTGCGGCCGAAAGCAGGCGATTGTTGCGTGTTCTGCTCCTACGGCTCTGTGCCGTGTCCGCCCATCCAGGCCGAGCGCTCAGGCGGGTCCGGCGCGGCTGGTTGCTGCGGAGGGTAAGTGAATCACGCTGGACGAAGCTGTCCTGATACGCCGGCCAGCCTCGCTCCAGCATCTCATTTGCGAAAAGGAGCACATCAATGCGCACCAATCCCGCATCTGCAAATCTCTCCGATCGGCTGGTCGCCAGCGTCGCACAAGCCGCAAGCGCGCGCACCACGCCCGGGCTTTACCGAGCACTGCTGCGGCTCCTCTCCCATGGAGAGCCTGTCACCATCGCCGATCTCGCGGCGGCCGCAGAACACGCCTCCGATGACGTCCAACGCGCTGTGGCTAGCTGGAACGATACCGAGTACGACCAGCAAGGTCGGATTATTGGCTGGGGCCTCACCCTGCGTCCCACTCCGCACAGGTTCAACGTCGACGGGAAACAGTTGTATACGTGGTGTGCCCTGGACACCCTGTTCTTCCCCGCCGTTATTGGTCGTCCGGCCCGTATCGAATCTCCCTGCGCGGCTACCGGCACTCCCATAAGACTTACAGTCGATCCGACGGCCGGCGTCAGCGCGCTCGACCCGTCCACTGCGGTCGTCTCGATTGTCACGCCGGAACAGATGAGCTCGATCCGCACCGCCTTCTGCAATCCGGGCCGCTTCTTTGCCACGCCCGATGCAGCGCGCGACTGGCAATACAAATATCCAGGAATGGAAGTGCTAAGCGCGGTCGATGCCCACCGAGCGAGCCGCCCCCTCAGCGAGATGCTTCTCGATGGCAGCGCTCCGCCTCTTCAACACGGTTTGAGCCGGAAATCGCTGGAGGTCTGAGTTGGGTCAAACTCGACAAAGCTCAAAGTGAGCATAATGCGTCCGCTTTCGGGCACATCAGGAGCCGTCAGCTATCTCGCGTTCGTCCAACTTGCATCAAACAGGCCGTGGCTGCGCGTTAATGAGTCCACGTCCTAGCAAACCCAGCCGCGGCAATGATCCCATCGTGCCGATGATTTGCAAGACGCGTCAAATTGCTTCGGAAATCGGCGGGCTACGCCGGCCGTTGCCGGCTACTTTGCATGGGGTTGTTTTCGATATTTTGTTTGGGCGTTCAACGAAGCATCAGGCCGTACCTGATCTCATGCTCTAGTAGAGCCGCGTTCGGATGAACCGGAGCCGAGCACTGGAAACTCATTCCTCCGGCTCGGTCGTGAACAGCAGCGGATAGCCTTTGGCGCGGCCCGCGTCGGTAGCGCGTGTCGCCTTGGTCTCCGCGACGTCCTTGGTGAACACGGCGACGACGCAGACGCCGCGCCGGTGCGCGGTGATCATCACCTTGTGCGCCTCGTCCTCGCTCATGCGGAACTCGGCTTTGAGCACGGTGACGACAAATTCGCGCGGCGTGTAGTCGTCATTGAGCAGGATCACCTTGTGCAGGCGCGGCCGCTCGGTCTTGGTCTTGACCTTGGTTTTTGGCGTGACGACGGTATCGGCCATGTCCGGTAGAGCCTCGCAGCGAACGAACCCCGGTCGGCGGCTGCCGTCAGTTCTTGCGGCACGCCGCCAGACGCTCCGCCATGCCCTGGTCGCCCGGGCTGACGGCCGTCTCGATCAGTTTACAGGCTCCGGGCGGGTCCTGAAACTGGGCGTTTGCCGACAGGTTCAGCTCGATCAGGGCCCTCATCGCGCCGGGTTCATCCAGTTCCGCATCCGGCCGTGCCGCTTCAGGCTGCGCGGTGCCGGACTGCAGCGTCGGACAGGCGAACAAATCCGTGGTGGGAACCGGCTGTGGGCGACAAGCGATCCTAACCCGAATGTGAAGGACAAATGATTTCAGCGCTTTGCGTCCGACATTTTGCATGTCACCATCACTGTCGTTCGACGGGAGGGCCGCAATGCGCTGGTATGTCTCGATCGGGGTCGTTCTTCTAGCCGGCGTACTTGCCGGCGACGTGCCGGGTTTTGCCGCGCCGAACCGGGCGGCCCACCAGCCCGGCGCCGAGAGCCGCCAATTGGCCGATAAGGACGGAAATCCAACGGTCGACGTCGAACTCGTCCTGGCCGTCGACGTCTCCTATTCCATGGACATGGATGAACTTGCGTTGCAGCGGGAAGGCTACGCGCAGGCCATCGTCTCCAAGGAGTTCCTGCAGGCGCTGAAGAGCGGCCCGAATGGCAGGATCGCGATTACCTATTTCGAATGGGCGGCTTCCACCGACCAGAAGATCATCATACCGTGGCGCCTGATCGACGGGCCCGAGACGGCGGATGCCGTCGCCAACGAAATCGTCAAAACACCGATCCGCCGGGCGTCGCGCACATCGATCTCGGGGGCGATCAACTTCGCGCTGCCGCTCTTCGACGAGAGCCCGCATCGCGGTCTGCGGCGCGTGATCGATATTTCCGGCGACGGTCCCAACAACAATGGCATGCCGGTGACGCTCGCGCGCGATGCTGCGGTGGAAAAAGGTATCATCATCAACGGCCTGCCGATCATGGTGAAGGAGCCGTCTTACTCCACCATGGATATCGACAATCTCGACTACTATTACGAGGATTGCGTCATCGGCGGCCCCGGCGCGTTCGTCGTGACGATCAAGGACCGCGACAAGTTCAAGGAAGCGATCCGCACCAAGCTGCTGCTGGAAGTCGCCGGCCGCACGCCCGAACGCCCCGTCGTGCCGGCTGCCGGCAAGGAGCCGCGCGTCAACTGCATGATCGGCGAGAAGATCTGGCAGGATAGGTGGGGGAGGTGAGGGACTTCAGGCGAGGTTAGATGCCGACATCTCCCCGATGTCATGCTCCAACGAACGCAATGTGTGTATTGCCGCCTCGTGCTGTCCGGATCCGATCGATCGCCAGAGATCGGCGACCCGGCTCGTCAAGCTCTGAATCGTCACGGGAAAACTGGCAGCCGCAGCCAACGCGCCTTTCTCGTTGATGAGATATTGCCCGTTGAGGGCAAACAGAACCTGTCCAAGGCAAGCCAGTGCACGGTAGGCGCAGCCGGCAATATGGGTGCTGTCACCACGCGGCAGGGCCGTCTCGGCATTCTCGATGCTGAACAAAATTTCCCACTGAAAGCGCCGGATCAGGGCATCGCGCATCGCGCGCGGGTAGGGAGAAGTGCTCACCTTCAATGCCGCAATCACACCATCAGGATCGTGCAGCGGACGGCACTGCGCGACCTCGCCCATCCATATCGCGGAGCAAAAGCCATGCGGATGGCCGGGCTGGTAATACATGCCGATGTCGCCGCTCCGGCACGCTTCGATCGTCTCCGTGACTTTATCGATGCTCCGGTAGAGCAGGTCGACCTTGCGTCCGCCGATCACGAGCCACGCGCCGCCGACGATCCATGGCCCCCATTCGCCGACGGGTGTCACGCGGGTGGCACCCGGCTCGTCGACGATGGCTTTCACCACCTCGTGGAGGCGATCGGTATCCAAACTGGCGCCGTCAGCATAGTAGAGGCCGATGTCATAGTCGGATGCGTCGTGCCCGGTTCCGCGCGCCCGCGATCCGCCGAGCACGATGGCGGCAATGCCGGGGACATCGGCGAGAAGGGGAGTGATGCGCGTGAGGAGCGGATCGGGTGACATGACGAACTGCAAGGGACCGGCGGCTACTATATCGAACGGCGTTGCGCCTCGCGATAGCCGTATTGCCGGGCCTCAGCGCCTGAACCGCGCCACCAATTCCACATGGGGCGTGTGGCGGAACTGGTCGACCGGCGTGACGCCGTCGATCTTATAGCCACCGCCAACCAGAATCTTGGCATCCCGCGCGAAGGTCGCAGCATTGCAGGACACAGCGACCACCGTCGGTACCTTGCTCGCGGCGAGCTGTGTCGCTTGCGCCTGCGCGCCCTGTCGCGGAGGATCGAACATGACGGTGTCGTAGTCGCGCAATTCCTGCGGCATCAAGGGGCGCCGGAACAGGTCACGCGTCTCGGCCTTGATGGGCTTCAGTCCGGGGGTAGATGTTGCGGCCTTTTGCAAGGCTGTGACCGCGCCGGCGTCGTTGTCGAAGGCGGCGACCTTCGCCCTCGAGGCCAGGCGCAGCGCGAAAGGGCCGACACCGCAAAACAGATCGGCGATATTCTTGCTGCGCTTGCAATGGTCTGAGACCAGCGCGGCCAGCGCCTCCTCGCCTGCTACTGTGGCCTGCAGGAACGAACCGGGCGGCAGCACGACCTTCGCGGCGCCCATGGCGACGATCGGCGGCTTTCGCATCAGGACCAGTTCGCCGTGGCGCGTCAGCCGCGCCAGGCGGTGCTGTCCGGCGATCCGCGACAGGTGCGTGATCATCGCAGTCGACAATGGCCCTGAGCCGCGCACATCGATATCGAGCCCGCTATCGGTCGCCGTGATCTGAATGTCGAGCGGCTTGCCCATTACGATCAGCGGCTCGGCGATGGCCCAGGCCGCCTCGATTGCGCCGCTCAATTGCGGGTCGAGGATCGGGCAGCGGTCGATCGGAATGATGTCGTGTGAGCCGGCCGCCGCATAGCCGACCTTAAGCACGTCATGCGTTCCCATCCGCGCGTGCAGGGTGATGCGCCGGCGGCCCGCGCCATGCGCATCGACCAGCGGCGCTACATCGCATTCGATTCCCGCCTGTGCCAGCGTGGTCACCACGAGCTCGCGCTTCCAGGCACGATAAGGCTCGGCATCCCAGTGCTGGATCGCGCAGCCGCCGCAAACGCCGAAATGCGGACAGAACGGCGCGATCCGCGCCGGGCTCGCGACCTCGACCTTGAGCAGTCTTCGGCGGTCGGGATGGTGGCCAGGCGCCGGGCCGGCTTCGATGGTTTCGCCGCCCAGCGTATAGGGCACATAGATGTTGCCGCCGCTGATAATGGCGACGCCGTCGCCGTGATGGCCGACATGGTCGATAACGAGGCGCTCGCCGTCACCCACGCCGCGCGCCCATGAAGAATTCGATATTGCCATCGCCACCGGTGATCGACGACGGAAACACCTCGATATTGGTGCAGCCGAGCGAGGCGGCGAAAGCCGAGATGTCGTCGCAGATTTCCTGATGCACCATCGCGTTGCGGATGATGCCGTGCTTGGAATGCTTCCGCTCCGCCTCGAATTGCGGCTTGATCAGCGCGAGCAGCTGCGTGGGGGCCGCCGCAAGTGAGAGCGCTACCGGCAGCACCGCCTTCAAGGAAATGAAACTGACGTCGATGACGACGACATCGGGACGCGCCGGCAGCCGCGTTCCCTCCAGTTTGCGGATGTCGGTCTCTTCCATCGACACGACGCGGGGATGGATGCGCAGCGAAGGATGCAACTGGCCGTGGCCGACATCGATGGCGAAGACGAGATTCGCACCGTTCGCCAGCAGCACCTCGGTAAAGCCGCCGGTGGAAGCGCCGACGTCGAGGCAGATGTGCCCCTCGATATCGATCGGATATTGCTCCAGCGCGCCAGCGAGCTTGATGCCGCCGCGGGAGACGTAGGGGTGCGCGGGTTGCGCGGACAATTCGGCATTGGCGGCAACCATCTCGGAGGCCTTCGACACGGGCCGGCCGTCGGCCGTCACGCCGCCGGCGTCGATCGCGGCGCGGGCACGGGCGCGGCTTTCGAACAGGCCGCGCTCGACCAAGAGCACGTCCACGCGCTTGCGGGCAGAAATCTCGCTGTCGTTCTTGTCAGCCAATCTCAGTCCGATGTGCCGGTGGCGCGATCCGCCGCGAGCGCGACGCAGGCCTCGAACGAGGCGAGATCGTGCCAGATATCTTGAGGCCGCTGCCGCGGCGTCACCAGTCTAGCACCATGCAGGTCGAGCGTGTGGATCATCATGAGATTATCCGGCAGGCCGAAATCCTCGACCGTCAGTCCATCATCGTCGACCAGATGGCCACCGGCGGCCTTGGTCACCGCAAAGGATCGCGCGACCCGCTCGGTGTAGAGGTCGGGATCGTTGCTGTAGGCGAAGCAGAGCTTGCCGCGGCCGGCCATGTAGCCGAGTTCATAGACGGTGCCGGCGTCGGCACTGGGGCCGCGAAATGGCGTCAGGTTGGCGATGATCGCGTCCGCCGCTTCCATCATCGCTTCGTTGCCCTTGAAGATGGCGAGCGAGGCGTCGGCGGCCGCGAGGTCGATTGCGTTGTCGAGCGGATAAAGCCCGACCAGCCCATAACGGGCGCAGATCGCGGCCTTCCGGCGCCCGATCTCGACGGCGTCCGGCAGGAACACGTCGGGACCTGCCAGATAGATCTTCATGGGAGTACCGGCGAAAGCGCCAAACCTTCGGTTCCGATCGGCTCAGAACCGAAGGGGAGGATATATCAGGCCAGCTTGACCGACTCGGTCTTGTAGTCCTTGCCGAGCGCATCGAACACTTTGGCAACGATACCCTTGGCATCTAAGCCGGCGCGGGCATACATCGCGGTCGGCGTATCGTGGTCGATGAACTCGTCGGGCAGGATCATGGCGCGCATGCGCAGGCCGCCGTCAAGCATGCCGTGGTCGGACAGCGTCTGCATGACATGCGAACCGAAGCCGCCGATCGAGCCTTCCTCGATGGTGAGCAGGACCTCATGGTCGCGCGCCAGCTTCAGCAAGAGATCGACGTCGAGCGGCTTCATGAAGCGGGCGTCGGCGATGGTGGTGGAGAGGCCGTGGGCGGCGAGTTCGTCCGCGGCCTTCTCGCATTCGGCCAGACGCGTGCCGAAGGAGAACAGGGCCACCTTGTTGCCCTGGCGGATGATGCGGCCCTTGCCGATCTCGAGGGGAATGCCGACCTCGGGCATTTCGACGCCGCGGCCTTCACCGCGCGGATAACGCACCGCGCTCGGCCGGTCGTTGATCGCCACTTGCGTCGCGACCATGTGCACCAATTCGGCCTCATCGGAAGCCGCCATGATCACCATGTTGGGCAGACAGCCGAGATAGGCATTGTCGAAGGAGCCGGCATGGGTCGCGCCGTCGGCGCCGACCAGGCCGGCGCGGTCGATGGCGAAGCGCACCGGGAGGCTCTGGATCGCGACGTCATGGACCACCTGGTCGTAGCCACGCTGCAGGAAGGTCGAATAGATCGCACAGAACGGCTTGTAGCCTTCGGTGGCCAGGCCCGCGGCAAACGTCACTGCATGCTGCTCGGCGATGCCGACGTCGAAGGTGCGGTCGGGGAACGCCTTGTTGAAGATGTCGACGCCGGTGCCCGAGGGCATCGCCGCGGTAATGGCGACGATCTTGTCGTCCTTCTCGGCTTCCTTGACGAGGCTCTGGCCGAACACGTTCTGATAGGCCGGCGCGTTCGGCTTTGCCTTGGCCTGGGCGCCGGTGGCGACGTCGAATTTGACCACTGCATGGTACTTATCGGCGGAAGCTTCCGCCGGACCGTAGCCCTTGCCCTTCTGCGTCACGACGTGGACCAGGATCGGTCCGGTCTCCATGTCGCGGACGTTCTTCAGAACGGGCAGGAGGTGATCGAGGTTATGGCCGTCGATCGGTCCGACATAATAGAAGCCGAGTTCCTCGAACAGCGTGCCGCCGTCCATCATGAAGCCGCGGGAGTATTCCTCGACGCGGTTGGCGCGGTTGGCGAGGATCTTCGGCAGCCGCTTGTTGATCTGCTTGGCCGCCTCGCGCAGCGTGCGGTAGGTCTTGCCGGAATAGAGCCGCGACAGATACGCGCTCATCGCACCGACTGGCGGGGCGATCGACATGTCGTTGTCATTGAGGATGACGATCAGGCGCGAATTCATCGCACCGGCGTTGTTCATGGCCTCATAGGCCATGCCGGCAGACATCGCACCGTCGCCGATCACGGCGATCACGTTGTTCTTGCCGCCGGACAGGTCACGCGCCACGGCCATGCCGAGGCCGGCCGAAATCGAGGTCGAGGAGTGCGCGGCCCCGAACGGATCGTAGTCGCTCTCGCTACGCTTGGTGAAACCGGAGAGGCCGCCGCCGGTGCGCAGCGTGCGGATGCGGTCGCGCCGGCCGGTCAGGATCTTGTGCGGATAGGCCTGGTGGCCGACGTCCCAGATCAGGCGGTCGCGGGGCGTGTCAAAAATATAATGAATCGCGGTGGTCAGTTCCACGACGCCGAGGCCGGCGCCGAAGTGGCCGCCGGTCACCGACACGGCGTCGATGGTTTCCTGGCGGAGCTCATCGGCGACTTGCCGCACCTGCTCGATCTTGAGCTTGCGAAGGTCGTCGGGCGTGCGAATGGTGTCCAGAAGCGGCGTTTTACTAAATGTGGTCACAGCGATATTCCAATTTTGCATGTCAAGGCGATCGGCCCGACGGCGAGATGGGATGCGCGTTAACCGCGCCGTGAGAATCCAGACCCGGCTGCCACCCCGGCAGGCCGGTACCTGGTTTGAAAGCTTAGATGCATTACAGTTCGACCCCTGTGATATGCATCACGTTAGTAGCTTCTGACCCTTCCCGGTTCATTTCTTCAGCTATTTGAAGTGCTTGCCGCCGTACGAAACCGGCCCCAAGCTGCTCTCCCCAGCCCATAGAACCCCAAGCTTTACACCAAAGCCGCCGCCAAAGCCAACCCGGAGCGCCGATTCGGTTCCGGGGCGGGGCCGGAAAAAGCCAAGTTCTTCAACCGCTGCGGCGGACGGATGGTTCCCGTTTGCTCAAATCGGCAGCACTTTCGCCCGCCATTGTGGCGGTTTCGATACGCTGCCAGGCCCGATCCCGCACGGCGGAATCGCCGGTTGCGACCTCCAGGGCGGCGTCGGGGAGGGCCATGCGGGCGCTGAGCGGGACCGGGCCGCACACGATCATGAAGAAGTCGTAGGCATTGGGCAGTTCGTTGGCCATCACGAACTGGAAATGCACCCGGAAGAACTGCCAGCGAAACTTGTGGTAGTGCTCGGGCCGGATGATGTCGCGGAAGCGGACCGGCACGATCTTCGGATTGCGCCTTAAGGCGCCGACATCGATGCCGTGGCTCGTGATTGGATCGAACTGGTAGAAGTTCATCACGTCTTTGCGGGCCTGGCAGTCGATCCAGTCGATCGACGGCTCGATGGCGAGCTGCCGCAGATGGTCGCGGAACTGCTTCGACACCGCGTGATAGCCGACGATCGGGAAATTACCGCCGATGGTCAGAAGCACGATCCGCGGACCGTGACGGCCGAGCGCGGGATCCAGCTTCAGCGCGCGCGCCAGCATTTCCGTGCTCAGGAACGAGCCCGAGCTATGGCCGACGATGACGATTTCATCGGCGTCGGTGCTTTTTGCTGTCTTGACGAGATGCTGCGCGAAGCGGTCGATGCGCTCATCCCATTCCGGCCGCTCGCGATGCGAGAATTCCCAGGTCCAGATCGTGTCGCACAGGAGATAGAGCACGTAAGTGGCGTTCTCGGTATATTTCAGCATGGCCCCGAGCAGCGCCACAAAGATGGGAATCGCGATTGCGATGCTGAACATGTCGGGAATGCCGATGGCGTTCAGGCCTTTCTCGAACACGAATGCAATGCCCGCGGCGCCGACGGCCTCCAGCAGCAGCATCAGATGCGGATAGGTGATGAAGGTCGCGAATCGCCAGTTCGCCTTGCCGAAGCGGGCGATGGTGCCGGCGAAGACGAGGCGCCAGTAGATCCATACCGCGCTTAACACCGTGCGCCAGATCGGCGAGGCGAGGTCCTGCTGGATGAAATCCTCAAACCGGAGGAAATCGTAGGAGGTGCGGGTTTGCCAATCCTCCGCCTTGGTATCGATGGTCCAGGATGCGATCTCGTCGTCAGGGGCGACCTTGGGCCGGCTGATGGTGGCCTGGAGCTGATAAAGCCGGCCGAACTTGCGCAGTTCGGTCCGGAACATGCGGTAATATTGCGCCAGCCCGCGCGGATCGTAACCCTGAATATAGATGATATGGCGGTGCTGGACGCGCACGTACTGTCCCCGGGGTGATGGGTGACTATAACAGGCCGGGCAGGGGGCCAAGAACTAAATCGGGAACTAAATCGGCCAACCAAATCGACTGGCTATCGCGCCTTTCACGGAAGGCGAGCGCCGAATCGGCCCGATGTTGCCTCGATTACGCCAGACGAGCCCCGCACGGGGCGGCCTTCCGCCGCTTCGGCATCACTGCACGTCGAGCGGCTCGGTCCCGGTGACCTGGCCGCTGGCATCGGTGGTGATCTTGTCGACGCGGGCCTCGGCCTGCCGCAGCAGTTCTTCGCAGCGTCGCTTGAGCGCCTCGCCGCGCTCGTAGATCGCGACCGATTCCTCCAGAGGCACCTTGCCGTCCTCGAGCCGTTTCACAATGGATTCAAGCTCCTCCATCGCGCGCTCGAAGGAGAGTTTTTTGACGTCCACTTGGTTGTTTTCGGCCATATCGAGTTCCCGGATATGCCCCCGGTCGAGAGCAAAGCAAGCAAGATTTTGCGCTGTGGCGAGGATTAGGCGCCCATCAACGCGGTGACATGGGCTGCAACCGACTCTTTGAGCCCTTGCAGGTCGTAGCCGCCCTCCAGCACCGAGACAACCCGCCCTTGCGCGCTGGTCTCGGCCACATCCATCAGCTTGCGCGTGACCCAGCCGAAATCGTCCGCCTTCAGGTTGATCGAGGCGAGGGGGTCGCGATAATGCGCGTCGAAGCCGGCGGAGATGATCACCAGTTCAGGCGAGAATTTCTGCAATTGCGGCAGGATCAGGTTTTCGAACGCGGCGCGAAACTTGGCGCTGCCGTCTTCGGAAGCCAGCGGCGCGTTGACGATGGTGTCGTGCTCGCCGCGCTCGCCGCTGGCACCGGTGCCCGGGAACAGCGGCATTTGGTGCGTCGAGCAATACATTACCGTCGGATCGTGCCAGAAGATGTCCTGCGTGCCGTTGCCGTGGTGGACGTCGAAATCGATGATTGCGGCGCGGCCGATGCCGTATTGGCGCTGGGCGTGGCGCGCGGCGATGGCGACATTGTCGAAGAAGCAGAAACCCATTGGCTTCGAGACCTCGGCATGGTGACCGGGCGGGCGCACCGCGACGAACGCATTCTGGTGGGCGCCAGACATCACCGCATCGGTCGCCGCTACCGCGCCGCCGACGCCGCGCATCACCGCTTCCCAGGTGCCCGGCGACATCGAGGTGTCGCCGTCGATATAGATCATCCCGCTCTGCGGCGCGATGTGGCGGAGCTCGCCGATATAATGCTCGCCGTGGCACAGCGTGACCGAATCGAGGCTGCCTTCCGGCGCTTCGCCCCGCACGAGCGGCTTGAAGCGTTCTTCGCCCAGCGCTTCGGCCACGGCACGCAGCCGGTCGGGACGTTCCGGATGCCCCGGAGGCGTGACATGGTCGAGACAGGCGGTATGAGTCAGAAGCAGCGTCATGCGAAATCCTGGCGTAAAAGCCCGCCGGCAAGAAGCGGCTAATCTAGGCGGTTAGGGGCCGCTCCGAAAGGCCCACCGCAGAGCTCAAGGCAATGACGGCTTTTCTGCGAGGTTTCCGCGTCCCGGACGCAGTGCAGCGTCTCCCCGGCGATGCGAAGCATCGTCCGGTGACGATGCACTGCAGAGCCGGGATCCAGTAACGTGTGGACCCCGATCAGCAGCGAATCACGCCGCAATAGGCGCGCTGCGCAGCATCCGACTAGCGCAACGATGCGTTGCGCTAGTTGATCCGGACGATGCGATCGGCGGCGGTCGGGCCAATCGGGCTGTTGGCCTGGAAATAGGCGTGCAGCGCGTCGACGTCGTAAACGCCAATCAGCGGAGAGGTTCCCCCGGTGAGCACGGTAAAGCCGTCGCCGCCGACGAACAGGAAATTGTTGACGGTGACGCGATAGCTCGCGGCGGGATCGATCGGTTGTCCGTTCAGGGACATCCGCTCGGCCAGCACGCGTTCGCCGTCAGGTTTGCCGTTGTCCCACGCGTAGGAGAAACCCCTGGATACCTGCAGGATCCTCGGCCGCTTCGGATCGAGCCATTGCTGCTCCAGCATGTCCTTGATCTGCTTGCCGGTCAGCGTCAGCGTCACCAGCTGATTGCGGAACGGCTGGCTGGCGAAGAGATCGGCATAGGTCACGGCGCCGTCTTCCTTGCGCGTAATATCGGTGCGCACGCCGCCGGGATTGGTGAAGGCGATCACCGCGCCGCCTTTATCCTCGGCGCTGGTCGCAGCGAGCTGCGCATCGGCTATGATGTCGCCGAGCGGGCTTTCGCCAGCGGCATTCGGCATGCGCGACAGCGTCGCCGTCACCGATCCCGCGGGGCGGTTGGCGATCGGCGCGGCGACCCGGTCATAGGCTTCCAGTAGTGCAGTCTGTTGCGGGTCTTTTGCCAGCACGGCGGTGCGGACAATGTTGTTATTGGCCTTCGCGCTGATGATGTCGCGCGTGGCGGGATCGAGCTTGAGGTCGATCGCTGTGACCAGCGTGCCGTATTTGTCGCCTGAGGTGACGAGCCTTCCATCGATCTCACAGACATAGGCGCGATGGGTGTGGCCGGAGACCACGAGGTCGACCGCCTTGTCGAATTTTTTGACGATGTCGACGATCGGCCCGGATATTCCGGGACATTCGTTGTAATCACCGGTCGGCAAGCCGCCTTCGTGTATCAGCACGACAATCGCCTCGACGCCGCGCGCCTTCAATTCCGGGATCAGCGCGTTGACCGTCTCGGCCTCGTCACGGAATTCGAGGGTCGCAACGCCGACCGGCGAGACCAGGCCAGGAGTGCCCTTCAGCGTCAGGCCGATAAAGGCGACGGGGATGCCGTCGAACTCCCTGATGTCATAGGCGGGAAACACCGTCTTGCCGGTCGACTTCTCGAATGTGCTGGCGGCAAGATAGCGAAACTTTGCACCGGTGAACGGCTGCGGCCCCTGGCATTTGTCGAGAGGATGGCAACCGCCATTCTGCATCCGCAACAGCTCGTCCTTGCCTTCGTCGAATTCGTGGTTGCCGACGGAGGAAATATTCAGGCCCATCATCGATAGCGCTTCGATTGTCGGCTCGTCATGAAACAGCGCCGACAGAAACGGGCTGGCGCCGATCAGGTCGCCGGCTGCGACGAAGATCGTGTTCTTCTGTCCGTCGCGAAGCTCGCGCACCAGCGTCGCCATATGTTCGGCGCCACCGGCTTGGACAGTAATTTTCTTCGTCTTGTCCTCGGGATCGGTGATCGTGATGCCGCCCGGGGGCGGGCGAAGGTAGCCATGAAAATCGTTGATCGCGAGGATGCGCAGGTCGACCGGCGCCGGCGTTTGCGCGCGGGGTGGCGCGGTGAGGGCCGCCATGATCGCCAATGCAAGGATAGGACGGAAGAGAACTTTCATGGATTTCGACATTGGTGGGTGGTGGCCTGATATTTACCCCGTCATTGCGAGCGAAGCGAAGCAATCCATGGTGCCGCAAGCCGAGCGATGGGTTGCTTCGCTGCGCTCGCAATGACGGTGGAGCTAGAAGCAGGCGGCGAAGTGCCGCTGGTCAATCATCCGGCCACATCCTACATGATCCGGCAAGAGGCCCAACTATCCCAGGTAATTGTCTAAGGGATGTGACTTTTGAGGATAACGCAATGCAGCTAGGCGGAATTCATCACCTGACCGCGATCTCCGCGAAGCCGCGGGAGAATTTGGCCTTTTACACCGGCCTGCTCGGCATGCGGCTGGTCAAGAAGACGGTCAACCAGGACGACGTCAGCGCCTATCACCTGTTCTATGCGGACGGCAAAGCCAATCCCGGCACCGATCTCACCTTCTTCGATTTCCCTGTTGCCCCGGAGCGACGCGGAACCAATTCGATCTCGCGCACCGGCCTGCGCGTGAACGGCGAGAAGACCTTGGGCTACTGGCGCGATCGCCTGAGAAATGCCGGCGTGGAAGCACGCGACGTCGTCGAGGTCGACGGCCGGCTCACGCTGCCGTTCGAGGATGGCGAGGGGCAGCGGCTGGTGCTGATCGACGACGGCGGCCGAGGCGTGGCCTCACCCTGGGAGCGCAGCCCGGTGCCCTCAGAGCACCAGATCCGCGGGCTCGGCCCGATCGTGCTGACCGTGCACGACCTGTCGCGCACCGCGTTCGTGCTGACTGACGTCATGAACATGCGCCGCGTGCGTGATTATGCAGCGCATGGGGCGCACATCCATGTCTTCGAGATGGGCGAGGGCGGGCTTGCCGCCGAACTTCACGTGATCGAGGACAAGAATTCACCGCCCGCGCGGCAGGGCGCCGGTGGCGTACACCACGTCGCGTTCCGCACGCCCGACGAGGCGCAGTATCACGCCTGGACGCAGCGCCTGAACGAGCTTCGGATTCCCAACAGCGGCGAGATCGACCGCTTCTATTTCCACAGCCTCTATTTCCGCGAGCCCAACGGCATCCTGTTCGAAATCGCCACCGACGGCCCGGGGTTTGCGACGGATGAGCCGATGGAGACACTCGGCGAGAAACTAGCGCTGCCGCCGTTCCTCGAGTCGCGAAGGGCAGCGATCGAGGCGGGGCTGAAGCCGATTTCGTAGACACGGCTTCGCAGGATGGGTAGAGCGTCCCCATCCGCAGTAGCTCAACGAGCAAAGGCGGAAGCGAACCCATCGCCATAATTCCGCGCCGCCTATCGTGGCGTACGGACGTGTATAGTAGTATTGATCCATACACATCACATACGGACATACGGCGCGCTGCCCATGCGCACCAATATCGAGATCGACGACGCGCTGATGGCGGAAGCGCAGAAAGCCTCCGGACAGCAAACCAAGAAGCAGACGGTGGAGCAGGCACTTCGCTTGATGATCCGGCTGCGAAGGCAGCAGGAAGTTGGCGCCGCGTTCGGCAAGTATCGCTGGCGCGCAACCTCGCCTGGAGCCGCAAGGGCGAGGGACCGGGTAATCGTCGTCGACAGCAGCGGACACATCAGTTGAGTGCACTGGCACCGCAATTTTCTAGCCTCGCCGAACTTCGCGCCAATATTCAAAACATCAGCACTAGATCGAGCGCAGCCGACTAGAGGCGGATGACACAACGTAAGCCAATAGCGACGCTAAGGGCGAGTTGGGCGATGGGTCACAAGCGGCGGTCGAAGGATCGCTGATGCGAAGTCCGGACTGCCCTCAATATCAGACCAGCCACAAGCGACGAAGTTGGTCGGCTTGGGGCCCAGGCTGTGTGAAAACGCTCTGTTTGCTGTGATTCGCGCGATAAGATTCCCTGCGATTTGCGGGGCATCCGATGAAACGCTTTGTTGAAGGGTTAGATCGCGGGCAGAGCACCCTGTTTCCGGCGTCGCTCGATGACTATGTGACCAAGGATAATCCGGTGCGAGCGGTCGACGTGTTCGTCGACAGTCTTGATCTCGACAAGCTGGGGTTCATCGGTGTTCAGCCACTCGACACTGGCCGCCCCAGCTATCACCCCCGCACTATGCTCAAGCTCTACATCTA
>NZ_JAGKJK010000036.1 GCF_020329435.1 Bradyrhizobium hereditatis
GCCAGCGCGGACGATCTCCGCGCCGTAAACGGCTCCATCGAGCGTCAGCACGAGGATCGCCGCCGCAACGGGGCTGAAGCGCGGCATTCCCGGTATCAACGGTAGCGCATAAAAAACCCAGAACAGCAAAACCAATGCCGAGGGCCCGCGAATAAGCTCGATCAAGACAATCGAGGGAATTCGTACTGCGGGCGCCTCGGATAATCTCATCGCGCCAAAGATGACCGCGCCGAGTGCCGCACCGGGAATGATGGACAGCGAGATCCAGATGGTGACCCACGCGCCCTGTGCGAGTACAGCCGGTACTCCAATATCGCTTCCACGGGTTGCGCCTTATCCGCAGCCCGGCACAAGGTCACTTGGCTTGCGGTACTTAGAAAGAAGATCCCAGCTGACAGCCCTCTCTGCTTCGGAGAGACCGGAGGCCGCCCCGGCGTTTACCACCAAATCCTTCAGCATGCCGTTACTGCGCAATGCGTCGAGCTGTTTGTTGAATGCGTCGCGGAAACGTAGATCCTCCTTGCGGAACAAGACGGCAAACCCATTTACTGGTGCCTGTGGGTCAACGACTGACTCTACTCCTTTCTGCTCCGGGTTGGGGATAGCGCTTGAGCTAAGTGCAACGGCGTCAGCCCGACCGCCTGTGACCGTCGCAACGCCAGCCTGATTATCAGGGACGCGCACGAGTTGCTCGGCCTTGATTCCCAGCGCGGCCGCGTAGGCGTCCTGCACCGACCCTGTGACCACAGCCAACTTGATCTCGGGACGGTGCGCAATTTGCGAGTACCCGGTCAGATGCTTCGGGTTTCCGGGGCGCACAAATAGCGCGTTCTGTCTTACGGCAATGACGTCTGAAAAGGCTACCACTTTGCAGCGGTCTTCGGTGATCGCAAGGCTGGGGGCTATCATGTCGACCTGATGAGCGAGCAGCGCGGGAATTTGGCCGCCCCAACCTATGAGCCGCGGCGTGATTGGCGGCAGCCCCATGCCTTTGACCACCAGGTTCATGACATCAGCTTGAAAGCCCTTCGCCTCTCCGTTCGGAGACAAGTAGATCCAAGGGGGGACCGATCCGATCGCAACTTTCAGTTCGCCGGCCTTATGGATTGAGGCGAGAAGAGGGTCCCCGTCTTGTGTCAATGCCGGATAAGAATAGGTCAACACTCCAAGCAGGACAAACAACGCGAACTTCGAGTGTGAACGCATAACTTCCTCTCCCAAGTTTAGGACCAAGAGTATTTCTTGCTCTTTCAACGCCAGCAAACGATTTTTTGTCAAGAGATCATTCTTCACTCGAATGAGGAGGACGCATTCCACATGCATGACCCGGCTGCAGTGCCATCTGCTTCCCGTTCGCCCGCTCGCATAGCCGCTGACCTTGCCCCTTGGATATAATCCAGTTTGGAGTTCGTTCTGGCCCAGGACAAGGACCAGAGCATGAAGCGCAGCCGATTTTCGGAAGAGCAGATCATCGGAATTTTGAAGGAGCATGAGGCCGGCGTGTCGGTCGCCAATCTGTGCCGCAAGCATGGCATCAGCGAGGCCAGCATCTACAAATGGAAGGCGAAGTTCGGTGGAATGGAAGTGTCGGAGGCCAAGCGGCTGAAGACCGCTGGAGGACGAGAACACACGGCTGAAGCGGCTCTTGGCCGATGCCATGCTGGACAACGCGGCCTTGAAAGACCTCGTGGGAAAGAAATGGTGACGCCCGCGGCCAAGCGGAAAGCTGTCGCCCATCTCCGAGGCGCCTCCGGGATGAGCGAACGTCGGGCGTGTAAAGTCATCGGCTGCTGCCGCATGACCATGAGATACCAGACGACCCGGGCGGACGAAGCCGGCCTTCGCCCGCGCATGCGTGCAATTGCCCAGGAACGTCGTCGTTTCGGCTATCGGCGCCTGCACGTGCTGCTCAAGCGGAGGGCTATCTGGTCAACCACAAGAAGCTCTTCCGTCTGTACCGGGAAGAGAGGCTCGCGGTGCGCCGCCGTGGCGGCCGCAACCGGGCGATCGGGACCCGGGCGCCGATGATGGTGGCGATGGCGCCGAACGACCGCTGGTCGCTCGACTTCGTGTCGGATCAGCTCACCGATGGCCGTCGCTTCCGTATCCTCACCGTTGTCGATGATTGCATCCGCGAGTGCCTGGCGCTGGTCGCCGATACTTCGCTCTCCGGCACCCGCGTGGCGCGGGAGCTGGACCGGCTAAGCCTTCATCGAGAGCTTCAACGGTCGGCTGCGCGACGAATTGCTGAACGAGACGCTGTTTACCTCGCTGGCCCAGGCTCGCGTCGCGCTCGGATGCTGGCGGGCCGATTACAACGATGCACGCCCACACTCGCGGCTCGGAGGGAAGACGCCATCCGACTTCGCCATCACCTGCCATCCGCGCCGGGATCTGGCGCTACGCTATGCCGAGGGCTCCGCGCCAGCTCCCGTCGCTACCACCGCCCAACCGGGCAAATCCAATAGCCGGAGCGAACTCAGGATTGGATAAAACTTGGGGCAAGGTCAGAACCACATCGATATCACCTCGCGGGCACGTCTTCCTGAGGCAGCTACTAGTTTATCCAGCGCTTGAAGGGCACTCTGACGATTTGAGAGGCGCATTAATAAACATCGGGTTCACCGACTGAAACCGGATGAATTTCTTGGTAAGAGCTATGCTTGGCGAAGATCGTGGCCAGAGCAGATCGTCGTGTGCCTCATCGTTAATAACAACGTTTCGGGCGTCAAAGCGGGTGCAACGACTCCCTCCGAAGCAAGCTTTCAGCACCTCGACAGTTTGGAGATGGACAGCATCGCCGAGCGCAACGAAGTCCCCATTTTTGGAGGTTGGTTACCGACCAGCGCGAGGAATCTGCAGGGCGTCACGCCTGCGATCTCTGGTATCTTGCGACACTCAAGGATTTACCGGCAAGTCTACATAGACGCACTGCATAAGCCCCCTTTGTAGGAGGAGGGCGAGATGGCTAACCTTGAAATTGCCGTGGAGGGTATCGGGAGGGGCTCGCTACCGAGCGGGCTCGCACGATAGCCGTCTGGCAAGACGCGCAGAACGCGAGAGGGATGCGACCCCGTCCTAATGATCTATCTAAGTTTCGAATAGGGCAAAGTGGAGGCCCGGACGGAAGTTCGGTTTGACGCTGACCTTGGAGGGCTGATGTTTGCGCCGTTCGGCCCCTCTGCGCGGCACATACCCAGTCGAACGCCGTCGTGATCGCAAGTGGATGGGCAACCATCGGGATTAGTGGACATGTCCCGGCGGCACGAAGAACGACAGCCACGCTCTGGGATAAGCTCCCAGGTGTTCACACTTTGACCGACACAGAACGCGACGCATAGCAGGGTAAGGGTCCGCACGCGTGTCTGGTAGGTCCTGCTGGTTTATTTTCGCTTTCCTGAAACGGCCGAAAGCCGAGCAGGTCCAGGAGCGTTGCGCTAGTCGGATACCCGTGATCATTGAATGTAGGAAAACGCAATATCGTCGCGATGATCCGCCGTACGATGCCAAGAGTGAATTCATGGCACGGCTCCTCAAATCCGAGCGTCGATGGCGCGCAACCCTGCCAGTATCAGTCTTATCGCGGCAGATGCGTTCCGATCCCGGATGCGCGAGCCATTCGAAGTGCCAATTCCGCCAGAGCTAAGTCCGCGATTGCGTACCCCCCGAAACCGAAGAACGCCTTCATCGGCGCGCTCGGCCGCGACGAACCCGAAGCGAGATGCTCGAGGTCATCATGGAATTTGACTGACTCCACCGCTCGGCCCGATGCATCCCACGGCGCTGTGGATTGCCTCAAACTATGCGTGACCAGCGTGTTGAAAGCGGTGAACGTTTCCGGCAGCCAACTGCAGCCCCTGTCCACGGCCGTGACGAATGAGGACGACGGGAGCACTCGAGCGTCCAGGAAGGGCTTCAATCCGGGCGAAATCGGAACCATTGAGACCACGATTTCGCTCTGATTCAGCAATTTTTCTGGGTCATTTGCAATGATCGGTTGCAGTCCTTTCCGGGAGGCCGCAACCGCGACCCTCTCGGCGGAAGCGAGGCTCCGGCTCAAGAGATGGATCTTGCGCAGCGAGGGAAAGAGGTCAACAAACGCCTCGAGGTGGCTGAGCGCCTGCTGGCCGCAGCCGACAAACCCGATTGTAGTCGGCGCCTCGGGCGCGAGATAGACGGCGGCCGCCGCTGACAGTGCTGCTGTCCGGATCAGCGTGATCGTATTGCCGTCGAGTACCGCAATGGGCTCTCCGGTCTTGTAATCACTCACACAAATAAGGCCGTTGATGCCGGCTCTTACGTCGTTCAGTCCAACTGGAGCCGCCGCTACCCATTTCACTGCTGCGATGCCGTGGGTCTCGGATCCCGCCATCATCGACATGAACGCGTGACCGGGACCGATCCTGATGCTGGATGTAGGCAAGCTGACATCGCGGCCCGTCCTACACCCCCGAGCAACGGCAAGAACCGCCTCACGCGCGTCGCGGGGCGAAATCTTCAGGCTTTCGACATCGGCAATCGATAGGTAAAGCAGCTCAGAGGACATCGGTAACAATCTCTTCATCAACGGCGCGTTCAGAATCTGCGGACCGACATCGGGGAAACATCCAGTCGAGGTCGCTGTCCAGCGACAAGTGCCGCAAGCAGCTTAGCCGTTGCCGGCGCTTGCGCCAGGCCAGAGCCGCCATGGCCGAATCCATAGAACAAGCCGCCGCAGGACCGAGTGGGGCCGATGCATGGCAGGCCGTCAGGCGTAGCGGGACGATGGCCCATCCAGCGATCGATCACCTTGTCGGATTCGAAAGGTGCTTCAAAGACACGTGATGCGAACTGATGCAAAATGTCGGCTCTCCGCCAATCAGGAGCAGCTTTGAAACTTGCCAACTCTATCTGGCCCGCGATACGCAATCCTTGCCGCATCGGCGTAATGCCGATCTTTCCATCAGCTGGCATTATCGGGCGGGTGGCGGTGCGCCCTCCGTCTGCAATCATCACGTGGTACCCACGCTCCGACTCAAGCGAGACACGATCGCCGGCGGCGGCCGCCAATTCTTTCGACCCAATCCCTGCCGTGACGACAGCTTGCTCGCATTCAATAGAAGCCTCGCCGATCTTTACCGCCCTTAGGCGGCCATCTGAGATCTGAAAACCCGTTGCTCGCGCTCGGATAAACTTACCACCCCGCTTTCGGATCAGTTCGGCAATCGCCTCACAGTACGCCTTGACGTCCGTACAGTGGCAGCCGTCGTCGAGCAGCACGCCACACGTGTAGCGCGCAGAAATATTTGGCTCGAGTTTTCGAAGATCATCCTTCCCAAGCTCGGTAACTTTGATTCCAAACCGCCGGCGCATGTCCCAACCCGACGCGGCAGCAAGGAATTGTGATTTGTCCCGGTAGATGTACAGCTGACCCTTCTGCTCAATCAGATGGCCGACGCCCGCCTCGGCCGCGACATTCTTATGATCTTCCGCGCTGTGCCGGCAGAGCTCGAAGCGCACTTTTGCGCAATCATTAACCTTTTTCCAATTTCGACCAGCCCAGACAAATCTGATAAGCCAGGGCAAAAGGCGAGGCAAATATGCCCACCGGATCACGAACGGCCCCGATTTGTCCAGCAAGTATCCTATCACGTCGCGCCAAAGTCCTGGCACTGAAAGCGGCATGATGTTTGATGTACTGATCCATCCGGCGTTACCGTACGATGCGGCCTGCCTGCCCCCGGGCTCACCTGGGTCAATGACGACCACTTGCCGGCCCGTCCGCTGAATTTCCAGCGCAGTCATCAGCCCTACGATCCCGGCGCCGATGACCGCAACCTTTGTCTCTTTGTCTGGATGAGATTTAGTGCGCATGTTCGTTTGCTCCCCAACTTCGTTTGCCCCCCCTAATGACGGAGTGTGGTAGGCTGAGTAGCGTCTCTAGAGTCTCCGACGTACCAAATCATTCTGGGTGCCAACTCATTTCGCGAATCAGAGAGAGAAAACAATGAGCTCCAACCCTGCCGCCCATATACCGGCAGCGCAAACGATTATTCGGTATAATGTCATTCGGAACTAGAATAACTATGACCGATTTGTTCCGAAGATTTCTGCGCCCGACGCAGTCCAAGGAATGCCGACAGCCCGCCTGTTCACCGTCGCGCCAGAATCCGGTGCTCACCTGATGGTCCCTAACGTCGGGTTAATGGAAATGTACCGTGTGCATCACCGTCTGAATTGGACGACCTGGCCCAATGGAGATCTTACTGCTGTCTCGGCCGACAACGATTGCGGAGCTCGCCGATGCAATCTGCACGAATTAGAGAACGGGCGCGGTGAGGCCTTAGAAAATACCGACAGGATCCCCGAGCTGAAATGAAATGGCTGGCTCCCTGGAATGACTCGAGCATGAAATGCCTGCTGCCTTGGCGCCCTCGGCCAGAATACGACATTTGAGCTTGGCGGCATTATTTCCCTTGATAACCTGATCGATGGCGGCCGGTACCAGGACATCGCACTTTCGGATCAACAGTTCTGAGGGTTTGATAAGGCTTTGAGCAGAGAACCCAGCAAGTTGACCACGTTTCGCCATGTGGCGTTGCAACTCGACAAGATCGAAACCGGCTGGGCCGTACTATGCGCCGGTGTGATCACTCACGCCTATGATTTTAACACATCGTTCGGCGAGGAAATATGCTGCAACAGATCCAACGTTGCCGAAGCCCTAAACAATGGCTGTCGCGCTGCCGAAGCTGAGCCCAAGGTGCTCTAGCGCGCGAAAGACCAGATAGGCTACTCCGCGCCCCTCGCTTCACGGCGGCCAAGTGTGCCTCCTGCCAAATATCGGCTTTCCGGTGACGATTTCATTAGCCGCCTGCCCCTGATACATGGAATACGTGTCCATGAACCAGGCCATGACCTGCTCGTTAGTGCCCATGTCAGGAGCCATGACGTCGGTGAGGGGCCCACAAAAGGAATCATCTCCTGCATGTAGCGTCGGGAAAGCGCCTCGAGCTCGCGTGGTGAAAGCGCACAAGATTCTTCGCCCTTGGTTGGCCGAGAGTAAGGTGGTGTTGGACGCGGTCGCGCTGAAAGACTTCCGTGCGACCATCATCCCTGTGAATTGGGCATGACAAGGCGATCGTGCGTTTCGGATAAAGTAGTCGGTCTCTGTCCATTTCGGAGATTTTGAGATAGTCGGCGACCGGCTCAAATTGCTGCCTGGCCAGTTCGAAGACAGACCGTCATAGATTGATCTGTTCACAATCACACCCCCTTGGGCATGAGGCTATTGAGGGGGAAATGGAAAAATGACCGCCCACGGAGGGTACCTACTCGTCGGTCCGTTTCGGGAGGGACAGCAGAACGATCGCGTTCAGGAGATTGGTTCAGTAACGGATCAATCCAGGAAAGTTCGAAACTGCGGTTCAACTGCCCGGAGGGGTCACATTGAAGGAAATCTTCTATTTTAAGACAACCCAGCCGTTGCAAGCGCAATACGATGGCACGCTTCCTCCAATTCGGACATCGATGTGGCGTAGGAGATCCTGAAATATGGACTAAGGCCGAACGCCGAGCCCGGAACGACTGCAACACCAACGCTGCGCAGGAGGTATTCGGCGAAATCGGTGTCGGTGGTGATGCACTGACTATCCGGCGTTGTTCGACCGATCAATCCGGTGCAACCAGCGAACGTGTAGAAGGCGCCTTCGGGCATTCGGCATGTAATGCCGTCTATCTTGTTTAAGGCCGCCACGACGTAATCACGCCGCTTTTGGAAGGATTGGCAGCGTTCACCAATAATCTCCGCTGGGCCATTGAGCGCCTCGACTGCTGCGGCCTGGCTGATTGACGACGGGCAGGACGTCGATTGGCTCTGAACCACGGCCATTGCGCGAATGAGCGCGCTCGGACCGCCCGCGTAGCCAATCCGCCAGCCCGTCATGGCATAAGCTTTGGAAACCCCATTTATCGTGAGGGTACGATCGCGAAGCGACGGCTCGATTGCTGCGGGAGTTACAAATTGAAGGTTGTCATAGATAATGTGCTCATAGATGTCATCCACCATGAGCCAGACATGCGGATGCGCGAGCAGCACATTTAGAATGGGCCGATAATGTGCCTCTGAGTAGGCAGCCCCCGTTGGATTGGACGGAGAATTCAGGATCACCCAACGTGTACGCGGCGTGATCGCTCGTGCGAGATCCTCCGCTACCAGCCGAAATCCGTTGTGTTCCTGAGATGGCACCATCACAGGCTTGGCGCCCATGATCAGCACGATGTCGGCATAGGTCACCCAATACGGGGTCGGGATAATGACCTCATCGCCGGGTTCGAGTGTCGCCATCATAGCGTTGAAAAGTATCTGCTTAGCCCCGGCCGATACCGAAATCTCGTCTTGTGCGAACTCCAGGCCGTTGTCGCGCTTAAACTTGGCTCTTATCGCGGCTTTCAATTCAGGTGTTCCGTCAAGTGCAGTGTATTTTGTAGCGCCGGCCACCATCGCACGCATTGCCGCGTCCTTGATGTGCTCCGGCGTGTCGAAATCTGGCTCGCCTGTACCGAGAATAATGATATTCCTGCCGTGTCGCTTAAGATCGCTCGCAAGGCTAGTTATCTTCAGTATCTTGGAAACACCGATCGGCCCAAGTCGGCTCGCCGGCCGAAACTCTGCCGATCGTTCTTGAACGGAAGCGTTCACGCCTGCTCCTCCATCAGACCACGTCGAACCTGACGCCCTGGGCGAGCGGCAAGGTCCGCCCGTAGTTGATGGTGTTGGTTGCCCGGCGCATATACGCTTTCCATGAGTCGGATCCGGACTCGCGCCCCCCGCCTGTCTCCTTTTCACCCCCGAACGCCCCTCCGATCTCCGCACCGGAGGGCCCCATGTTTACATTGGCAATGCCACAATCGGAGCCACGCGCCGAGAGAAATGCTTCAGCCTCTCGCACGTCATTGGTGAAGATGGAGGACGAAAGCCCGTGCGCAACCGCGTTGTGCAATTCGACGACGTGGTCGAAATCGGTGTACTTCATCACATAGAGGATCGGAGCAAAGGTTTCCTGTTCGACCGGTCCACTCTGCGTCGCGATCTCGACCAGGGCCGGACGCACATAATACGCGTTAGTAGCTCCGTCTATCACTAGACGTTCACCGCGATACACGACGCCACCGGCGGCTCTTGCAGCGTCGATTGCACGTTCCATGCCGCGATATGCGGCCTCATCGATCAATGGACCGACCAGAGTCGCAGTATCGAGCGGGTTGCCGATCGTGACGGAAGCATAGGCCCGCTTCAGGCGCGGAACAAAAACATCATAGACGGCTTCATGAACGAATAGACGGCGCAGCGTCGTGCAGCGCTGACCGGCCGTGCCCATCGCCGCAAAGGCAACTCCACGCAGCGCCAAGTCAAGGTCCGCCGTGCACGCAACGATCGTTGCGTTATTGCCGCCGAGTTCCAGGATTGCACGTGCGAACCGTTTTGCGAGTCGTGGTCCAACCTTGCGGCCCATCTCAGTCGAGCCGGTCGCTGATATTAGTGCGACCTTTGGGTGATCAACGAGGGTTTCGCCGATCTGACGACCACCAACTAGCACCGCCGATAACCCATTCGGAGCCTTTCCGCCGTCCCGCTGAAAACGCTCAATTGCGCGTTCGAGTAGCGCTTGCGTTGCCAGCGCCGTCAATGGTGTCTTCTCGGATGGCTTCCACACAACACTATTGCCACACACCAGCGCCAATGCGGCGTTCCATGCCCACACTGCGACCGGAAAATTGAAGGCCGAAATAATTCCAGTGACGCCGAGCGGATGCCAGGTTTCCATCATTCGATGCTCGGCGCGTTCAGCCACGATGGTAAGGCCGTAGAGTTGGCGCGACAAACCGACAGCAAAATCGCAAATGTCGATCATCTCCTGGACCTCGCCGAGGCCCTCCGAGACGATCTTACCGACCTCGATCGAGACCAGCTTGGCCAACGCCTCCTTATTGGCGCGCAACTCGTCGCCGAGCAGCCGCAGAAGCTCTCCGCGCCTCGGCGCGGGCACTAGTTTCCATTCACGAAATGCCGTGTGCGCCGCCTCGATCGCAGCGACTGCCTCGCTTTCGCTTGTTTGCTGGACATTACCGATGGTTTCCCCGGTGATCGGAGTACGCACCTTAAAGGTGCCATCTTTGTACCGCGAAGGACTCACCTCGATCTTAGCGAGTAACGAATTAACTTCGTCGAGGAGATTCCCCTTCTGGAGCTGTGGCTGCATTCTGGGCGTAACGGACATGAAGGCCTTCTCGAATTCGCGTGTCGGTTTTCAATCATTGGGGCTTGCTACAAGCGACTCGCGGCTAATCCATGCGCCTGCGAAGGCGACTTGAGAAATCCAAGCTGCTTGAGGGCGCGCGCCAATGAGGCTTCTTGTGCCTCCGCGTACAGCTCCAATTCGTCGTAAACCGAGGCGCCTAGAGCTGCTTCGAACTCAGCCTGATTGGATCGGGCAGAATAGTTTTTCTGCTCGTCGGTACCGAGGTTGGATTGGAATATGCCGGCGGCGCTGACGGGCAGAAAGTCCTCGTACACGATCGGATCAAATTGTATAAAGCCGTGCGCAATTAGTTGGTCGACTGTCGAGGGTAGCTCGCCGCGCCCGGTCGCATTTGCCGAGTAACGGAAGAAGGCAAGCCCTCGGGAGCGGAGCTCAATCCAATCGTCCGGAAACGATCTGAATTGCTCTGATAGTTCGGCTTCGTAACTGAACGCCTTCGAACCCAGGGCGCCGACCTGAACATTGCGGGCGGACGCGAGCAATTCATCATAAAGCCTGCGGCCCTTCGCAGTCAGCGCGACGCCTCGTTGCTCGATCTCACCAAAGCGGGCGGTGTGCGTTCCAGCTGTAGCCTGGCCCATCTTTTCCTTGAAGACGATCGGTTCTTCCAGAGCCTTGAAGCTGGTCTGCCGCAATAGGATCGGGCAGGTGCGAGGGGGAGGCCCTTCGATAACTGCTTTGGGCGCAATGCCGCCTCGCGGCATGCCGGCCTGAACGGCATCGATATCCAGAGTCCGCGGCGTGAGGTGATTGATGTGTGGGCCCTTGAAGCTGACGATATCTGCTATCAGACGGTGCGCGCCATGAAGCCTTCGGTAAGTAGCAAGATCAACAGTGGCATCACTTTGCCAACGGAATGTTTTCAGCGCCTCACGAACAAACTCTTGCGCCTCGGATAGCGTCAGCCTGCCGCGGGCCTCAAATACACCGACGAGTTCGAGCACACGTGGCGTAAAAACCCGACGAAGGGAAACGATCCTAGCGGCCTCGTTACGTAGTGCAAGATCTTCAATCAAGTCGAGCCGAAGCAAAGATGTAAATACCCGGAAGGGATTGCGGCGAAGGGCTTCCTCCGCAATCGGGCGGAAGGCGGTGGAATGAACCGGCACGCCAGCCACAGACAAATCATAGTAACCGACCGGGTGCATACCCATGACAGCGAAAACGCGGCGAATATCAAACAGCTCGTTCGCAGCGCCGAGTCGAATGGCACCATGCCGCTCGACACCCAGCCTTTCGATTTCCCCACTTTGCTCTAGCCTTGTACGCAAAGCAGGATCGGCGCGCAGCGTCTCTGCGTTGACATCACCGACGAGTTCCAAGAGCTTCCCATATTGCGGGACTTCCGCGCGATACATGTCGGACATGGCGCGCGAGAAAAGGTCGCGTATGTCATCAGGATGAGCGTACCGATAAGCCATCATAGCTCCATTGCTCCACAACCCTTTAGGGTTCGCGGGGCCATACTAATTTGGTCTGTTAGTTCAGAAATTATCGTTGCATTTCCGGGGTAATCAAACGATCCTTTATCAAGAGATCATTCTCAACTGGAATGAACATGCAGACGCCCCGGCGATTCTTGCCGTCGACCTCGCTGCTCGCGGCGTTCGAGGCCGCAGCCCGAACAGGTAGCGTCACCTCGGCGGCTAGAGAACTCAGTCTCACCCAGAGTGCGGTCAGCCGACAGATCAAGCTTCTCGAGGAGCAGCTCGAGGTCGATCTCTTTTCGCGTGAACGCCAGTCCATCTGCCTGACAGCCGCAGGTGAAGCCTATGCGCGCGAAATTCGTGAGGCGCTACGTAAGATCAGCACAGCCTCGTTCAACCTCCGCGCCAATCCCAGGGGCGGCACCCTCAATCTCGCCATCTTGCCGACGTTCGGGACGCGTTGGCTTGCGCCGCGACTTCCCCGGTTTTTGGCCCTGAATCCGGGCATTACTATCAATCTTGCTACGCGCCTGACCTATTTCGATTTCCGAAGCGAAGCACTGGATGCTGCCATCCATTTCGGACCGCGTGACTGGCCTGGTGTCGAGATGGCTTTGTTGCGGTCTGAACAGGTCGTGCCGGCCTGCAGTCCCGAGCTGAAGAAAGAGTATGACTTTCGCTCAGCTGATGAGCTCAAGAGAGCGCCGCTGCTCAGCATCTCAACGCGACCTAATGCTTGGGACCAGTGGTTCTTAACCCAGAACATAGCGGGCGGATCCGGGCAGACGATGTACTTCGATCAATTTGCCACCGTTTCCCAGGCTGCAATGGTCGGCGTCGGCGTTGCGCTGCTACCAAGTTTTCTGATCCAGGACGAGCTGGCGAGCGGCCGGCTCGTGCGCGCCCTCGACCTGCCTATGGAAAGCGCCGAGCGATACTATTTGGTGTGGCCGCCTGAGCGATCGGCCTATCCTCCCCTTGTCGCATTTCGGGACTGGCTGCTGGCAGAGAGCGCGGCAGATCGACAAGATTGAGAGATTGCTTTATGCTTGGTGAAGCAAGCTAGTGCACGTGCGCATCACGGATACCTACCGAGCCAGCAGCAATAGTAAGACCACTGAGCAATGTTTCGCAGTCGTCACTTGATAAGCCGGACAGTGGTGACTTAGAAGGCGCAACAGATTCCTCAGCCAAGCGAAGATGCGGCGGAAATTGTGGCCGATGGGGAGAGGATGAGGTTGGTAGCATCGCCAGCGCGGCGCTTGAGATAACAGCGGCCGAGGTGGCCTTCCGCCTTCAGGTGGCCGATCAGGGGCTCGATGGCGAGGGTCGGTGACCCGGCTGATCAGGTCGGGCGAGACCTCGGTGCCATACAGTTCGGCCGGGTGGCCCTGGATCTCCCGCACCGTCATGCCTCGGTCGTACAGGCTCAAGACCTTGTCGTCGAAATCTGTAAAATGCGTCTGCCCTTTGGCGATCAGCTGCGGCTCGAAGCTGCCGGCACGATCGGAAGTGTCAGATATTTTGTGTAAGAGGCCCCTGTGAAGGTCGAATCGCAGTCGTTTCTTGCATCAGCCGGGCATTGTCATCGATCCCATGGTGGCTAACAGTGGACGGGCAACAAGCTCTGTCAAGGCCGCAGCCGCCGCAGGCGGGGGCCGCAGGCCCGCCTTTACAGAGCTTGCTGATCGGCCAAACTCGGGCCGCCGGATAGGACGGCTGATCGACACTTTGGTCATCGCGCCGACCCCGGAAAACGCGAGCCGAACTGAATGGCGAACTGGCCCATGGCGGCACTCCACTCGACGCCTCGCCGCCACCTCAATCCGGCGTTCTTGATGGCGAGATAGAGCAGCTTCAACGCCGCGTCGTCGTTGGGAAAGCTGCCGCGGGTCTTGATGATCTTGCGCAGGCTACGGTGCAGCGCCTCGACCGCGTCGGTGGTGTAGATCATCTTGCGGATGCCAGGAGCGAACGCGAAGAATGGCACGACCTGTTCCCAGGCGCGGCGCCAGGCCTGGCCGATCGCCGGATAGCGCTTGCCCCATTCGTCCTCGAACTCCTCGAGCCGGACCGGCGCGTTGTCGGCATTCTCCGCCCGGTAGATGGCCTTGATGGCAGGCAGGATCGCCTTGCGATCCTTCCAGGCGACGAATGCCAGGCTGTTGCGTTAGCGTGTAGATCGCCCCGCATAGCGGGCGGTGTTTGATTGTCAGAGAATCTCCCGGTGATTTGTTCCCAGGAGATCATATGAGCGAACATAGGTCTGACACTAAGAACTTCGAAGTTATCACGGCGACACCCGAGCGACTTCCGGTCAGTCCGGGGCGAAGGCATCGCAGCTGGTCGCGGGAGGCGAAGGAGCGGATTGTCGGGGAAACGTTCGCGCCGGGGGCGAACGTGTCGGCGATCGCGCGGGCTCACGGGCTTGATCCATCGCAGGTGTTTGCCTGGCGGCGCAAGGCGC
>NZ_JAGKJK010000037.1 GCF_020329435.1 Bradyrhizobium hereditatis
ACCCCCACCACCTCCGCCACCGCCAACCGAGGCGTGATTACCGTCTCCCTGGCTCGCTTCGTCCTTTCGCGAGCGACGATCGTCGGAGACCTGCTTTTCCTTGGGCGGATCGGGATCATTGTCGAAAAAGGAGCGTCCCGGCCCACCGTCGTTCCCACGGCTACCTGATCGAGCAATCGCCGTTGATGTCAGCGAAGTGGAGAGAAGTAATGTCATAGCTGGCGGGGTTACAGCGGCGAATCTTCCGCACGAAATCAGAAACTTACGGCGATCTTCGATCTCGATATCGTTGGACATGACGCAATTCCCACTCAATTAATTTAGGGCATGTTAAATTATAATCGGGGAGACGACAATTTAAATGTGCGGCTACGATTTTCCGCACGTTTGGTGCGCAGAGTTTGTGGTATACAAATACCACGATGGGCATAGAAACCCCGCCACCTCAAGGCCTCGGTCAGCGAGCTCCTGCAGGATCTACAGTGTCCGCGAGGGGCCGATCACGCAGCGGTGCCACTAAATCAAGGTTCATCGGTAGGGTTAAAGCTAATACCCAATGGACGCATCGTTTGCCAATTCTGTAAGGCTCTGATTTTCCCGAGGAATGTTCCGATGGCAGAAGAATTGCGTCAATCATTAGAGAAACTGAGAGCTGCTGCTGATATTACACGCAGTCTCGCCGTTCAGATGGCCGAATTGCTTGAGCTGCGAGAAGCTGTCCAAAGAGCCGAAGAGGCGACGGCGCGCCGGACGCCCAATGGCAGATTGTTCATGCAATCGCAGTGGCGATGAAAAAGAGATCGCGGTCGCTTTCAGACGGCTGAGCCGTTTTTCAATTGCTTGCAGATGCCCGCCCTAACTTGTGGAGGCGCGACAAAGCCATTAAAAATGAACGCTTTTTGAGTGATTTTATTGGTGTGAGATGCGTATTGCTGGGGCAACTCTTCTTATCCTCGGTCTCGTACTATGTTTTGCGATCGACGACTGGGAGTTCATCGGCCTATTTCCTATGGCTATCGGCCTCATACTTCTAGCTGTCGCAGAGAGGAAGGCATCAGCTCTCGCGTTGGCGCAAGCTGCATCGTTCGCGCAGGGAAAGCAGGCGCCGCGTCCCTCCCAGAAGCAATTGCCGACAGCAGACGCAATTGAGTTGAGCTCCGAGGTGATACAATTGCTCGAAAGATTAAATCGAAGCTCGAAGCTTCGATGAAATGCAACTCTCGAACCGGGGCGCGTGCGTCCCATGTGATCGAGCGAAGTGAGCGAGCGAGATCGCGCCTGCAATTGGGATGAGGGTCGGCTGAGGATCGGTAGCAATGAATGAGATGAGATAGGTGCTTCGGCTCGACGCCCGATCGGCAGACCGCCGATCGTCTCCATTACAATCGGTGCAGAAGTGAATGCGGGCGAGGGCTTAGCCCGATGTTGGCAGTAACGACACCAACTCGCCCCATCGAACGCTGGTATGGATTCCAGGATCGACCGGGATATTCGCATCAAGCTTAACACGCAGTTCTCGGTTGTGGCCGGCTTAGCTGCGACATCGTGCCCATCGATATTGCCTCGCACCCCGCATGTCAGCAGTTCCGAGAAGTTCACTGAATGACCCTGCACATTGCAGTCGATTGGCAGCCACGTGATCGGCTCGGCTGATGATTCGCAAGAGCTCAATTTGATGCTCATCCTTGATGATCGCGTCATCGCAGAGTTGCTGTTTGCGAAGGAGCCATCGTAAGACATAGGAACTGTGAGACCATCACCACTTTCAGTCTCGACGAACGGCGATGCAAGGGCGGGGCAGGCGACGACATCGAGCAGAATGATTTGATTGCCCCGGGGAGATGCCGCCTTAGGGGAGGCGCGCAAATCGGAGGAGATCAGAAAGCTGTGGTGGCAGAGGGATGCGAAATGAGGGATATGCTGTGTGAAGGATAAGCAGTTGCGGCACCGCGAAACTACCGCTGCAATCATTATTGATACGTTTGGGCGTTACCTGTTTCAGTTGCGCGACAATGCTGTGGGCATCACCAGCCCGGGCAAGATTGGGCTATTTGGTGGTCACCGCGAGGGCGACGAAACGTTCTTGGAGTGCATAGTTCGCGAGCTACACGAGGAGATCGGATATTTTGTCCCGGCGGATCATTTTGAGCATCTTGGAAGCTTTCACGGTGAGGACATCGACAGCAAGGGAGGAACGATCCACGGACATCTTTTCGTCGTGCGCGATATTCCAGCGGAGGCGCTGTCCGTCACCGAAGGATCTCTTCTTATCGTAGAACCGATGAAGCTTACCGAGATCGAGCCCAGGCTTGCACCGACTACGCGTCTTGCATTGAAAGCTTACCTGAATGCTTGACGGAACACTTCAGCGTCTTGAGCCACCTACTAACCTAGCGACCGCAGCGACCAACCAAATAGCAGAGAAAAGGAAGGCATTCGCATAGCGCAGCCAGTTCTTGTTACGTCGGGGCTGGACTGGTGGAGGTTCCAAACGAGCGACCTGCCAATCGCGTTACATGTCTTGGGATATTGCCGCATGCCGCGCGTTAGACTCCAGCATCAGGCTAGGCAACCGGGTTTGGAGCGTCCTGGCTTTTGCCACACCTGCGCCAAGGGTGATCTGCTCAGATGCCTAAAATTTCGAGGTTGGCCGTCGAGACGGACGGGCAAGGTAGCCTGAATTTGGCCGGCTTCATTGTGGCCTTCATGCACCAGTCAGGCAAAACCGCCTGTTGTGAAGTCGAATCTTTTTGACTGATCACAAGAAGCGGCCTTCGCTTATTGCCATGTTTGATGCCGTAATCGCATTTCTGTTGGTTCTAGGTATCGGAATTTTCGTAGCCCACGGCATCGACTCATTACGGTCGTAATTCCGTAAGCCCGATCCGTTTAACTGAAATCCAGCGCCGCAATCAGGAGCGTACAACTAGTTTGATACGAAGCTTCGACATTCTTTGTAGGAGTATTGAAAATGGAGACATTCTTCAAAGTCGTTGGCTGGGCTACGGCCGCAATTCTGGGTGCTGCGGTCTGGAACGTATTTCCTGAATACCGAACAATCATAAGTAGCATCTTGGTCGCGCTATTTATTTGCTATGTGTTCTCTGTGCTTGTGGAAGTAACGATCAGGCGGCTCATTGGGGATGAACTGCTGGAGCTTCGTCTTCAAACCAATGCAACTGCCGACCGCCTCGAGCTCATAGATCGTAAGGTAACCGCAGTTTTGAGGGATGCACTTGAGCAGCGCCAGGTGCGAACCCAAACGCTGCCATTCCGTTCGGTTGTATCGGCGCGTACTCCTGATGCGGTCCGGCCGCGGGATTCAATTGAATCAGTCCGCAATCAAACCGCTGATACAGTTAACCAACGAATGTATCGCGAACAGCTTGGTCAGCACTTGTCTGGTTCGAATTGAGAGCATTCTCGGTAAGCTGACGGCACGCTGGCCCGCTATGGCTAGCAGGTGTGTCGCTGCTCGGTTTGCATTCAATCAGGGCAAGTTCGGCGAAGGAGAGAAAATCCCGCGGTATCGTTGGTCTGCAAAATACCCGCGAGCCGGCGCGCTGACGGCAGGGAACGTGCTCTGATCCGGCCGATACAGTCGGCCTAAGGCGGTTAACACAAATTGCGGGGTCGGGGAGGGCGAACGGGGGCGGTTGGACAGGCACCCGGCGGCACGGTGGCCAAGCTGGTAGTGCCAGAATTTCGTGAACTCGACTTTGACGTCCGCACGGGCATCAAATTGCGAGATCCTAGCCAGGACGTCGCCGCTTAACCCATAGCTCCGTTTGTTATTGACAGCCTAGTGGCCGACGATAACCTTGGGCCGCCAAGTTCCTTTTTAAACCAAGTACATTGACATATCTATTGTTGACACATTGGTTGAGAGTAGCGACCTATGATTGAGGAGAGTTTTGTTCGATTGCGAACGCATCGCAATAACGTGCATCGCTACCGGCAATTGCTGAAGACGATGCTGACGGACGCCGAGCGCCGGTTTATTGAAAGTCGTCTCTTGGAAGAAGAGTCGGCCATCGAGGCCTTGGCGATCTTTGAAGGGGCCGCCGGCAGTGCGGAGCCGGGACCTGTCTGAGCACCGAGGCCGGCTCTTTGAATTGCCTTGTCGAGTTGGAACGGCGTTTGTTAGCGCTTCAATGCAAGTGTACGGCAAAGCATCGCGCTTCAGCCTCTAACGAGACAATTCTATTCAACAGGGGGCAGGGACAGTTCACGGGCGCCGGCTGGCTTTTGCCGCGCGAGACCAGGACAATTCCCCGGACGATCCCGGGGTTTTCCGCCGCATGGCCGCCGCATTTTCCGCGTTTCTAACTGGTTGTTAATCAGGGAAGCTGATCGGGAGGGGGAATGAAATTTCCGAACCTCTGGCACGAAGCGCGAGCCAATGTCCTCCGCAGGCGATACGAAAACTTGAGGCCACAAATTGATGCGGCAGATCCAGCTGCAAAATCGGCGTGCTTTGGTGTTGTGAAGTCGAGTTTCGAGTTTCTAAGCAGGCGTTACGCGAGCGGCTCTAGCGTAGAACGAAAGCAGGTTTTGAAGCACGCTTCAAAAACTATACATCAGTTATCGGATGCAGGGGATTGGCCGCGCGCGCTGGGGCTAACCATCATTATGTTCAATCTAGAAGCGTGTTACTTGCCGGGCAATGACGCGGCTGTCTTGAAAGAATCCACCGACGCCCTGTTGAAAGAGGCCTGGGCATATCCTGAACCTCAGCCCTTACAAGGGGCGCGCTGAAGATTTATCGAGTTGCAGGCGTTTGAATACTGCCGGGTACGCCTCGGCGGCTGTGCTGCATCCTGATGGTAATTTCCCGTTGACGCTGCATCCAATTGCCGATCAAGATTGACCATTCGTGATCGCGAAGCAAAGTTCTCGCTTTTTTACTAAACTATCTCTCGAAAAGGCATAGAAAATTGGAGCAGCCGGGCCGCAAGATCTTCACGCTCGATATCAACGGAAGGCCGACGCTTGCGCTTCAGGCGCCAGACATCGAGTTTGCACGCGGTATATGCGCGGTGCCAGACTTCCGTTTGGATTTGTATGAGATCACCTCGGACGGCGTCCCCATTTGCCCAGTGGATTCTGTGTTCGGACTTCGGCCGGCGACGAAGAAAGAAGTAGCAGCGTTCGAGCGTGGTGTTGGATTGGCGCCGGCTGCAGACGATTTCACGTTTGTTATGCTGATTAAGGTAGACAGAGTGGAGGTTGTGGCCATCACCTGCCAGGCTAACGACCATGCTTAGGCGTCCTATCGCCGAGTCAGGCGAATAGCTCGGCGCGGGTCCGCGTCGATGTTGAACGTCATCGCCTTCACCCTCGATTATGTCTCAACCTCCCTGCGAAGTCGCCGCGATTTCCGCCTTCCCAGGATTATCAATCGCCCGCGCCATGTCGCGGGCTCTCGCGTGGGTCGAGCGTCACGGTTTGACGTAGGCCCAGCCCTGCTCCTGCAGCTCCATCACACGTACCACGCCGGACTTTACGACCTTTGCTTCCGACATCAGCGGAATCTCCTTGCCCTCGGCCCTGCTCATGTTTTCGCGGGTGTTGCCGCAGGCTTCGAAGGAAATCGAAGGCTGCTTTTCCGAGAGTGCCTTGATCCTGGCTTTCACCGGCGAAGTATCGTCGCGCAGCATATGCAGGCCGGGCCCGAAGGTGACGATATCGATACTCACCTTCTCGCCGAGGTCTTGATAATACTGGGCTACGTTGGCCGCATTGTTAAGGGCGAGATTCATCATCGCTGGCTCGTTACTGTTTACCTGCAGAATAAGACGGTGCGGCTTGGTGGCATCCTGGGTGGGTATCGTCTTGGTAACCGCCGTAAGCTTGGTCGCCTGCGCAGACTGCTTTTTGTTCACCTGCGCTTCCGACGACGGCGCGACCAAGAGCAATGCCGCAATTGCCGCTGCGGCTCCAGCCATTCTTCCAAGTCTCGTCATGTGAATGCCCTCCTGTCCGATGACCGTTAGTTACCTGGCCTGGCAACGGCATGTGGCCATTTGCACGCGGTCGCCAGCTTCTCGCGTACGGTCTTCAGGCCGCCAAGCAAGAAATGTCCTTCTGAAGCCACACCTGTTCGCGCGGAAAGACGCACAGCGAACGGCCCCTCGTCGGGCAGCGACTGCAACAGGCGCACCACGTCGCCCCTTAGCGCAGCGCCAGCTCCGAATGATGGGCGGGCAGCGGGAAGCTGCACTGGGAGATTGTCATTAACGCGGTAGGAGATCAGGTACTCCTCGGCGCTGCGCGAGACTGCAGGCCCCGTGACCACGAGTTCGGTGCGGCCGCCGCGGCAGTGGATCGAAAGCTGCATCGTGGCGCCGTCGGAGTCGCCGCGAGACAACGTAGTCGCCACAACGACCGGCGAATAGTCCACGGGCGAGGTGGTCTCGCTGACAAGCCAGTTGTCGCTGCCTGCCGCGGCCGCATGCGCGATATTGCGCGGCATGGTTTCCAAGCATTCCGTCCTCACAGCAAGCTCCCTGGAGCACGCGCGAAGATGCGCCATGACTTCGCTGGGACTTTGCGCGAAAGCCATGCTGTAAGCTGCATCCAACAGCACAGCGAGCGGGAACGCTGCTTTCTTCATGGCCGTGCCTGTGCGCTGCGCGCCTTGCGATCCAGCCATTCCTGCGCCGCCGAGAAGCGGTCGAGCCCGGGGACGGTCGCGGCGAGATTGATCGACTTCCATTTTGGATCGAATCCCGGGGCCTGCAGCCGATCGATCCGCGAGAACAGATAATCCACGAAACGGGCAACACGGGGATAACGCTTCGATCGCGGTGACCAGTTGAACGCTACCAAAGCGGTCGGCACCGCGATCGTTGAGATGCGTTCACCCGGCTTGATTAAGTTGGGATACTCACTGGCCTCAAGCGTTGCCGGCAGATAGTAATCCTCGAACTTGCTATCGAAATTAACTGAAAGGAACTTGTAGCCTTCGTCCCAGCGTCCGCGCACGAAAGCGTCGACGGGCTTCGAGGTGATGAACAGGACCGCAGCAATCTCCCCTTTGCGCATCTGCTCCAGAGCCACCTGGTGTGGAATGAAGGTCTTTTCGACGCTGATGCCTAGCCGGCTGAAGATCAGCGGCCCTGAATAAGCGGCGGCCGTACCCTGGGTGTTGAAATTCACTTTCTTGCCAGCGAGGTCTTGCAAAGTCTTGATTTCGGGTCGTACGAAAATGTGGAGCTCCGACGGGAATAGATTGAGAAGATAGGTTATGCGGCTCCGGATCTCCGGTATCTGAATCTTGTACTCTTCGAGCGCGTCGGAATTGATGATCGCGGTATCGACGCCACGCAGGTAGAGTAGCGAATTCACGTTCTCGGTTGCTCCTCGAGTGACGATCGGCAGGACATGTAGATTCGGACCGTCATCGACGATGCGGGCCATCTCTGTCGCCAGGCGAATAGGTGCGCCCTCCAGTAAGCCGCCGGCGAGGCCGACGGTCCAGGCGTTGATCCTTTCCCTTTGGTCGTGCGCTGAGGCGCGGCTGACGGCCCGCTCGCTCTTGGCGGGCTGCGCGTATACGTCCGCAGACTGAAGCATCAAGATAACAGGCGTCATCGCCGCGAGCAGCAAAAACGACCATGGTTTCGGCAGCGTGTTCATCTCCGTCTCCACTTGCCCGTCGTGAATGCGGTCCCTGATCCCTCACTCACGCAATGCGTCGATCCGATCCTTTGCCTCCGGAATGCCGCCGCTGTGCGCCTTCGCGTAGAGTTCACGTGCTTTCGCCGACTCGCCACGCGTTCCATAGGTACCCCATGCGGACAGAATGACCGGATCATATGTCTCTGCGAGCATGAAACTCGCACGGGCGTCGCCGCTCTCGACGGCGCGCTCGAGTACAATTCGCGCCGCACCGATATTGCCTTGACTGAGAAGCGCACCAGCGCGCGCGATCAATCGTGATGCCTCTGTCTTACTCTGTGTGTCAGAGGTCATCGGCTGTTTCGTTGCGCCCGCGCCTGCGGTCCGCGCCGTCTGGACGATCGGACTATCCTGTGCGCGCCCGAGCGGCTCGCGCTGGTCCGCAGGGCGCCGTGCCGGGGTAAGATCGCGTGCCATCGCTCCGATCTTGTCGCGCTCCTTCTGCAGCGATTGCCGCAGTTCCGCGATGGTGCGCTCCGCCGCTTGCCTTTGTCGTATGGCCGCATCGTCCGCCGTCTTCGACCGCGTAGATTGCGCCTTTATCTCGCGGCGGGTTCCAGCAAGCTCGCTCGCGAGTGTTGCGGCACGCTCCTGCGCCTCGTTGAGCGCTCGACGTTGCTGCTCGGCGCTCGCCGCCATCGCCTGTCGCACCGCGTCGACCTCTTGAGCGAGGGCGGCGATCTTCCTTTGCTCCTGCTGCAGCGAGTCTTGCAATCTGGCAGCGGCAGCCTCCGCCTTCTGCTTCTGCTGCAAGATTTCATTGATCGCTCTTTGTGATTGTTCGGCCTGCATCTCGATCTCCCGACGCGTTCCAGCAAGTTCGCTCGTGAGCGCTGCGGCACGCGCCTCTGTCTCCTCGAGCGCGCGGCGTTGCTGTTCGGCGGCTGCCGTCATCACCTGGCGCGCAGCATCGGACTCCTGGGTAAGCGCAGCAGTCTTCTCTTGCTCCCGCCGTAGGGATTCTCTCAGTTCGGTGATAGCTATTTCCGACATCTGTTTTTGCTGCGTATCCTCACCCTCCGCCACGTGCGACTGCACGAGCCGTGTCTCGATCTCGCGACGGGTTTCAGCGAGCTCGCTCACGAGTGCCGCAGCGCGCGCCTGTGCCTCCTCGAGCGCGCGGCGTTGTTGTTCGGTGGCTGCCGTCATCGCCTGGCGTGCAGCGTCGAACTCCTGGATAAGCGCAGCGGTCTTCTCTTGCTCCCGCCGAAGGGATTCTCTTAGTTCGGTGATAGTTGCTTCCGCCATCTGTCTTTGTTGCGTGTCCTCACCCTCCGCCACTTGCGACTGCACCACCCGTATCTCGATCTCGCGACGCGTTTCGGCGAGCTCGCTCACCAGTGTCGCAGCGCGCGCCTGAGTGTCCTCGAGCGCGCCGCGTTGTTGCTCGGCGGCTGATGTCAATGCCTGGCGCGCAGCTTCGACCTCCTGAGTGAGAGCGGCAGTTCTCTGTTGTTCCTGCTGCAAAGATTCTCGCAATTCGGCGGCGTTAGCATCCGCCGCCTGCTTCTGCTGCACGGCTTCATCAATAGCTCTTTGCGACTGTACGGCCTGCGTTTCGATATCGCGCTGCGCTCCGGCAAGCTCGCTCCAGAGCGTTGCGGCACGCGCTCGTGCCTCGTCCAGCGCGCGGCGTTGTTGTTCGGCGGTTGCCTTCATTGCCTGCCGCGCTGCGTCGACCTCCTGGGTGAGAGCGGCAGTTCTCCGTTGCTCCTGCCGTAAAGATTCTCGCAATTCGGCAGCGCTGGCATCCGCCGTCTGCTTCTGAAGCACGGCTTCATCAATAAGCTTTCGCGACTGTGCGGCCTGCGTTTCGATATCGTGCTGCGCGCCAGCAAGCTCGCTCCAGAGCGTTGCGGCACGCAGCTGTGCCTCGTCGAGCGCGCGGCGTTGTTGTTCGGCGGTTGCCTTCATCGCCTGCGCAGCGTCGAGCTCCTGGGTAAGAGTGGCAGTTTTCTTTTGCTCCTGCCGCAGCGTTTCTCGCAGTTCGGCATTGATGGCCTCCGCCGCCTGCGCCCGCAGTGTGGCTTCATCGACGGCCTTTTGCGACTGTGCGGCCTGCGTTTCGACCTCGCGCCGCGTTCCGGCAAGCTCATTCGCAAGTGTCGCGGCGCGAGCCTCTGCCCCCTCGAGCGCGTGGCGTTGCTGCTCTGCGCCTGCCGTCATCGCCTGGCGCGTTATGTCGATTTCCTGGGTGAGAGCGGCGGTCTTCTTTTGCTCCTGCCGCAGGGATTCTTGTAATTGGTGTAATTGGGAAGTGGCTGCCTCTGCCGTCTGCTTCTGCTGCCGAGCTTCATCGACGGCTTTCTGCAGTTGTATGGCTTGCGTTTCGATCTCGCGGCGAACTTCCAAAAGCTCGTCTGCGAGTGCGTTGGCGGCGGCCTGTTCCTGTTGAAGGGACCGCCGCAGTTTCTCCACCATGACGTCCGCTTGGTGGAGCCGTGCAGTTTCGTCGTCCGGTTTGCTCGACGACTCCACATTGCTATCGAAATCGGTAATGTCTCGCAAATCAAGGTATCGCGTTGCAAAGGCGACCACCTCCGTGCGGAAGTACACGCTAATCAACGCAGCCGTAGTCAGAGTTGCAATGATCAAGGAAGTCCGAAACCATCGACGCACGCGATCGTTCCAAAGCGGGCCGTTCGACTGATCGTCTTCCTGATACTGAGGCTCGGCTATTGGAGACCAATGTGTCGGCGTGATCCTGATTGGTTTGCCGTTCTTCCAGACCCATTCTTTTGTCTCAGACGACCAATGCGCGACATCGTAAGCCGATTGATCATCCTCGACCCAAATTTCCTTTCCGTCCCTCGGAGCAGTTTCAATGGGCTGGCGCAAATGTGACGCCTTTTTAAACAGGTCTACGGGGTCACTTCACAATTCAATTCGCAAATAGGTCCCAAGCTCAATGCGGATTTATATTATTTTCAAAATTAAATCAAATTAATAATGATGAACTTTTTATCTAGCGTCGGTCGCTCTCATCGCGTGTGGCGTTTTCAAGGATCGCTCACAGGCTGAGTTTTCAAGGATCACCAACAGGCTGAAAAGACAATACCAGGCGGCGGCGCATCGCTCCCGGAGCGCCGCCCTGCAGAATTTCCCTTTGTGGGCAAGTCAATAGAACGCGACAGCGATGCGTTTCTCTTTGCGCCAAACGACCGCGCACCGCCGCCGGTCACCGTCGGGGATGACGGTCAGCGCAAACTCATCAGGGACTTGCTCATCGGCCGCCACATCAAGCGCGGCGCCGTAAGCAGAAATACTACGAATTGTGCAAATAGTTTTCGAACGGCCGAAGCTGATTGAGCCAAGCCTTACAGGGTGCATTTCAACCATGACTTCCTCCACGCAATCAGTTCGAGGCGCGCAAATTCTCCTCGCTATCTCCGATGGCGACAGATGCGCGCGGCCAAACGCGATCCATGATCGAACTAGACCGGATGCCCTCCGGCCTTACTGGCGACTAATGGTATGAGCCTTTGCCCCCAGTCCGCGTACCCTCCCAAAGCCTCCTTCTGAAATTATCTGCGTTATTTTTTTAATAATACAATTAAATAGTATTAGCCATTTATTGGCGACGGTCAACTTGGGGCGGACATGCCCAAAACCTGCAGGAAGCGGGAAGATAGGTATCTCGAGTCGATCTTGTTGAGAGGGCCCCGAGGCAGATTGCTTCGAGGATGACTTAGGCGCGAAGCTTTTGCGGGCTCAGAAGATTGGTGGCCTTTCAGATTTCATTCCGGCGAGCACAACTCGTTTCACGTCTGATCTCGTTTGCGTAGTTTCGGAGCTGATCAGAGATCGGCATCGGTGCGGCATCAGCGCAGTTCCAATCGGGCAGCGATGGGCTGCCCCGTGCGCGGGCGGTTGCTTGAATGATCAACTGGGAGCCTCGACCCTGCCCATAGACCGCATCATTCGCACGAAAGCGATCTTGCGCCGAACGTTCGCATTTCGTGATAACTTGGCTGTGACGACTCAGCGTCTATCTCGACCCAACCATCCTGGAGAAGCTCGAAGATGTTTCAGCGATTTCTAAAGGCGCGCACCGTTGTCAATTTCAAGGCGCGATCGGCCAGCCGAGATACCGAAACTGACCGCGCCCGCGCTACATCCATTTTTCGGTCGATAGAGGACGCGCTGGAGGGCGCGAGAGCTGAGCAGGCTGGCCTCAAAGCACGTATCGATGACGCGCTGGCGCGATCGGCGGTAACCTTGGGCAATGATTCCGATGAGTATCTAACGCGAGATCCGGAGGATAGCCATTATCAGAATTTGCTCGGCCGCGAGATAGCAGAAGGGCAGAGGCGCTTAAACGAACTAGAAGCGACTATCAGGCATATCCAGTTCTTGAAGACTGCGCTAGTCACAAGGTTTCCTGACTTCGACTTTGGACACAGCATCTCTCACGCGAAGGATAGCGGATGAACCTAAAAATAGTCGGAGACGAGAACGACGCCGGCTTGGAAAGCGTCGTATTTGTCGCGTTAACTCTTGAGCTCAGACAAATCGATCCGCCAAGTTTGTCGTTGCCAGGGAGAACAACAACAAACAAGTCTCTTCGTATCAAGGGTCCGAGGCGACGTCACCATGGCAATAGCAGTTGCGGTCGCTAAGCTCGAAAGCCAGGAAAGTCCAAGTGGCAATTGACGAGCCGGCTCACTCTAAGATTTGCGAGAGTGCTCGACTAGCAAGCCAGCCAATTGCGAACAAAATGCCCGCTGGCAGCGCGCTTGCTGCGACTATCATAAGCGGATAGGCAGCGCCCCACTCCTTCATTCCGATTTCAAATGCGCCTTGCCGATCGATGAGGTAGGTGACTGCTGCAACCACTCCCAGTAACAAGATCGTCCAAACTGGGTAACCGAAAAAGCCCGAACAGAAACAGATTGCGATCAGCAGCCAGTACAATAAATTGGCCATGTTGCCCCATATCAAGAGCTACCGGTAAGTTGCCGCCGCGGACCGCATTGCGGTCTCGTCGGGTAAAGGCGCCAATTTTGCAATGAATAGAGCTTGGCGCAATGTTCGCAAATACGCGCGACTTGCAGCCATACTAGCGTCTATCAGAGCGGCCGCAACTGGAGTCACGTATTAAGCTGACGTCTATCGCTGAAGTTAATTCTGGCTTCGAGCTGCCTGTCCAAAATGGGCGTCCACAAATTTGGATACCGAACTGCACCGAAACTTCTCCGCAAGGCGCTCCATGCGCCCCGGCGATTTTAGCGATGGACCTGTAATACAGGCGCGAGAGTTTCGGCAACAGAGTTGTCTGTGCCCGCAGAATCGGATGTTGCCGGACAGAGACGCGGTGAGCTGGTCATCTCCGGAGCTGCATTCAGGTCGTTTCCGCAATGTAGAGGTTGTTTTGAACGCGAGATTGGAAAGAGCGGCAGCCGCTAGATGGATGGGCTGAGGTGTCGTGTGTCGCGTCTGGTCTTGAACCGCTGAATGGGGCTGAAGTGGAGTTCCAGTCCAGGCTGAAGTGGTGGCATTTAAGCGAGACGGTAAATCTTCCTTCCGGCATTCAATTATCGACTGGTCTGCGAGAAATGACCTCAGCCAAGCCGTGATGTCGTCGCAAAAATGTCGCCCGCGGAAGACCACACCGTCTTCATCAACATCAACCCGCGAGTAAGCACATGACTGGTACCATTGATCCTGCTCTCTTTGGCATGCCGGACGCGGCGACTGCTGGCGTACAGGCTGGCGTGACGCTGACGAACTATACCGGCCCGATGACCATCACGACGGCGGGAGCGGTAATCGAGAACAAGATCATCAACGGGACGCTTACGATTGCGGCAGACAACGTCACGATCAAGAACTGCGTCATTCAGAATTTCGACACCTGGGGCATCCTATCGGACAATGCGGACAACACCCGTGTGGAGTACTGCGACATCGATGGCAGCGGCTCAACCCGCACATCTGGTCTCGGTATCGGGGGCGGCACCAACTCTGCGATCATCGGCTGCGATATCAAAGGCATGGTGATCGGCATCCAGCTGTTCGGCCGCGCCGAGGTCAAGGACAACTATATCCACGACTTGGCTGACACGTCGAGCAACCCGGATGCCCGTCACT
>NZ_JAGKJK010000038.1 GCF_020329435.1 Bradyrhizobium hereditatis
TCTCCTTCAGCGCCGGCGAGAACTGATCGAGCAGCGCCTGCTGCGTCAGCACCAGCGCCGCGCCGCTGTCGCGCAGCATGTGCGCCAGCCGTTCCCGCGGATACTCCGGATCGAGCGGCAGATAGGCGCCGCCGGCCTTCAGCACCGCCAATAGCGCGACCATCATCTCGACGCCGCGGTCGAGCGCCAGCCCGACGACGACATCGGCTCCGACTCCGCGCTCCCGCAGCCGCCGCGCCAGCCGGTTGGCCCGCGCATTCAACGCGGCGTAGCTCAGCTCCGCATCGCCAAACACCAGCGCGGTCGCGTCGGGCGATTGGCGGGCCTGCGATTCGAACTGCGCCACAATTCCTTGGCGCGGTTCATCTCGCCGCCTGCTATTTACTCGGGCGAGCAGCGCATCATCCGCTGAATCGCGGGCCGCAATGACGCCGAGCGGCCGATCGGCATCGACGCTCAACGCCTCCATCATCAGCACTAAGGCGCGCTGCAACCGAGCGATCTGCGGCTCATCGAAATGCCTGCGCTGATAGTTAAAGACCAGCCGCAGCCGCTCATCGAGACCGACGCTTGCGAACAACGGATAATTGCTGGTCTCGACGATCCTGGTCTCGCCGACGCGGATCTGGCGGTCCTTCTGCATCAGCGCGTGGTCAACAGGATAATTCTCGAACACCAGGATGCTGTCGAACAGCGGTCGTCCGGGACGTCCCGCCAGACGCTGGATTTCATAGAGCGGCGTCCAGCCATATTCCCGCAGGCTCAGATTGCGATCCTGCAATTCACGCAGCCATGCGCCGACCTTCACCTGCGGACCGACATCGTCGACAACCGGCAGCGTGTTGATGAAGAGGCCAACCATGTCTTCGGCGCCTGCGAGCTCCGGCGGCCTGCCCGACACCGTAACGCCGAAGCAGACCGTGCTCTGTCCGGTATATCGCCGCAGCAACTGCGCCCACGCGGCCTGCACCAGCGTGTTCATCGTCACGCGCTCGCGCGCAGCAAATTGTTGCAGCCGCCCCGTCAGGTCAACATCGAGCTCCAGTGCGAGCATGCCGTGACCGGCCGATTCCGCGTCCGTCTGCTCAGCCAGGAAACTGGGCTCATCCAGCCTGGCCATCGCAGTGCGCCAGAACGCTGCCGATGCGTTGCTGTCCCGGTTCCTTAGCCAGGCGATGTAGTCGCGATAGCGGTGTTGCAATGGAGGCAATCGGCCTTCGCCATTATGCTGCATCACTTCGGCGATCAGCCGCGCCGAGCTCCATCCATCAAGCAGGATGTGATGATGCGTCCAGATCAGCCAATGCCGATCTTCTCCGAGCCGGATCAGCCGCACCCGCTGCAGAGGCGGCCGCGACAGGTCAAACCCTGCGGCCTGTTCCTGCCGGGAAACATCGGCGAGCGCAGCGTCCAGTTGGGACTGGTCCCATGCCGAAGCCCGTGCGCGCCAGTCTTCCTCGGTAAACGGCACTTCGGCACTGCGATAGACGATCTGTTGCGGCGAGCCGGATAGATCGCGCCAGACGAAGCCGGTTCTCAGCACCGCATGCCGGTCGCTGACCGCCTGCCAGGCGCGGCGCAGCTTTGCGGCATCGAGGCCGTGCACTTCCGCGGCAACCTGGTTGACATAAAGTCCGCTTTCGCCGTCGTGCATCGCATGGAACAGCATGCCCTGCTGCATCGGCGACAACGGATAGATATCCTCGATCTCACGCCAATCGAGCGCGAGCCTGTCGAGCTCGGCCTGGCCAAGCCCCGACAACGCCACATCCGATGGCGTCAGACCGCAGGCACCGCTCGTGCAGTGATCGACCAGCTCGCGCAGCGCTGCCTCGTACAACGCGGCCAATCGTTGAACCGTCTGGCGCCGATAGCGCTTGCGACCGAAGCCGAACGACAGCCGCAACCGGCCGTCGCGTACTGTGCCGTTCACGCTTAGCCAGCGCCGCAACGGGCTCGATGCATCGCGCGATGGCCCCGCGCTTTCCGCCGCCATGGCGAACAGTGCCGCATCGCCGGTACCGCCATCAACCTGGCCGAGATAGTTGAAGGCAATTTTTGGCTCGGCAACGTCAGACAGCGCCGCGCGCTGTTCTTCAGAGCCGAGATAGCGCAATACGCCATAGCCCAACCCGCGGCCGGGAATGCCGCGCAGTTCCTCCTTCACCGACCTGATCAATGCGGACGGCCCTTGCGACCCGCCGGCCAGCCGCACGGGAAACGCGGTCGTGAACCAGCCGACCGTGCGCGAAGCATCGAGATCGCCGAACAGGTCCTCGCGGCCATGACCTTCCAGCTCGATCAGCACATCATCCTGCCCGCTCCATTGCCAGACAGCGCGCGCGAGGCCGGCGAGAAGAAGGTCGTTGATCTGCGTCCGGTAGGCGGACGGCGCATCCGTCAGCAGGCGCTGCGTCCACTCCCGCTCGAATGCGAGCAGCACTTCATCGGCATCGGCGACATGGTCGACGCCGCCATGATCGTCGTCGCAAGGAATATCCACACCCGTGCGGCGATCGACCCAATAGGAAAGCTCCGCCGCCAGTGCAGGCGACCCGGCATACGCATGCAGCCGCTCACCCCACACCGCGTAAGCGTGGCTCTTCGGCGGAAGGGCAACGGTCGCGTCGCCTCGCGCAAGCTGCGTGTAGGCAGCGGCAATGTCCTCGAGCAGAATTCGCCATGACACGCCGTCGACGACCAAGTGATGGATCACGGTCAGCAAACGCTGGCTACCGTCGGCGACATCGATGCCCACCGTACGTAATAGCGGCCCGCTGGATATCGACAGGCTCGCCTGCGCCGACGACGCCAGCACCGTCACGGCCTCTCCATCGGCTGCGCTTCGGACCCAAAGCAAATCCGCGGCAGCCGGCGCAGCGCCGTATTGCGCGCGGCAGGCTTCCCCATCGTCTTCGAAGCGAAGCCGCAGCGCATCGTGATGGTCGACCACGGCTGCGATCGCGCGCCGCAGAACGTTCCAATCTAGCCGGTCCCTCGGCTGCAGCAGCACTGCCTGATTCCAGTGATCGCGCTTTCCTATATCCTCCGCAAAGAAGCGAGCCTGGATGGGCAGCAACGAATGCGGGCCACTAAGCTGACCCTGATCTGCCAGCGTTTTCCCCCGCTGCTCGGTGCGCGCCGCAAGTGCCAAAGCTTCGAGCGTCTGATGCTGAAACACGTCGCGCGGCTCAATCAGGTAACCGGCGCGGCGAGCCCGGCTCACCATCTGCAGCGAGATGATCGAGTCGCCGCCGAGCTCGAAGAAATTATCGCTGAGGCCCACCGCAGGTCGGCCGAGCAGTTCGGCCCAGATCGCCGCGAGCGCCACCTCAGTCGGCGTGCGCGGCGCTCGGTACTCCGCGCTCATAGACGCCACGTCCGGCGCGGGTAACGCCTGACGATCGATCTTGCCGTTCGGCGCCAGCGGCAGCCGGTCCAGCACCACGATCCGTGACGGCACCATATAATCGGGCAGAACGGACGACAGCGCCGTCCGCAGGGCTGCCTCCTCCAATTCGCCCGCGCCGCTGACGTAACCGACAAGCGGTCGGCCGACGCCGACCTCACGTGCGACGACGACGGCGGAGCGCACGCCGGATTGATCGAGCAGCCGGGCTTCGATCTCGCCAAGCTCGATGCGGAAGCCGCGAATCTTGATCTGATGATCAGAGCGGCCGACATATTCGATCGCGCCATCGGCGCGCCAGCGCGCCAGATCTCCCGATCGATAGAGCCGCTCGCCGGGCCCACCAAAGGGATCGGGAATGAAACTTTCAGCTGTCAGTTTCTCGCGCTGCCAGTAGCCGCGCGCGAGCCCTTCCCCGCCGATGAACAACTCGCCCGTTATACCTGATGGAACCATGTTCAGGTCGGTATCGAGGATGCGAATTATTGTACCGGGAATCGGCCGTCCGATCGGCACGCGCGCCGCACCTTCGTCGCGACAATTCCAGAACGTCGCATTGATCAGGGCTTCGGTCGGACCGTAGCGATTGTCAAAGCGCACATATGGAAAGACTGCGAGAACACGTGTCTTCAATTCCACCGAGAGAACTTCGCCGCCGGCGAACAGGCGCTTGAGCGACACGCAACGCTCCGCTTGCGGCTCGGCAATAAAATGCTCGAGCATCTGCGGTACGAAGTGCAGCGTCGTCACATCGTGGGCGATAATGGCCTCGATAAGAAGCCGCGGTTCGCGATGCGCGCCGGGCGCCGCAATCGCCAGCCGTGCGCCGCTTACGAGCGGCCACAGGATTTCCCAGACCGAGACGTCGAAGCTGAACGGCGTTTTCTGCAGCAGGGTTTCGCCGGCATCGAGGCGATACTCCGCCTGCATCCAGGCGAGCCGCGCAGCGAGCGCGCGATGCGAGCAGGCCACGCCCTTTGGCACGCCGGTCGATCCCGAGGTGTACATCACGTAAGCGAGGCTATCTGGGTGCGGCGCCAGGCCGAGATTGCGATCGGGCGCTCCTATGCGGGCTTCGCCCTCTCCTTCGATGGCCCAGGCCTCAGCATCCGCTCCCGCGATCACGGGCGCGAGGCTCTCCAGCAGGCGACTTTGCGTCAGCACCAGCCTGGTCCCGCTGTCGCGCAGCATGTGCCGTAGCCGGTCCGACGGATAATCCGGATCGAGCGGCAGATAGGCGCCACCTGCCTTCAGCACGGCAAGGACACCGACGATCAGCTCGATGCTGCGCTCCAGCGCAAGCCCAACCAACCGGTCACGACGGATGCCGTAGTCCCGCAATCGCCGCGCCAAATGATTGGCGCGCGCATTCAGGTCGCCATAGCTGATCTTCTGGTCGCCAAATACCAAGGCGATGGAAGACGGCGAAGCAGCGGCACGTGCTTCGATCTGAGCGATGATGCTGTTGCCAAAGTTTGGTGCCCCCGCAAAGCTGCCGCTCCAGTCGAGCACCTTCCGCGTCTGATCTGCATCGAGGCCGCTGAGTGCACCGAGCGGCCTGGAGGCATCGGCCACGATTTCGGCCAGCAGGCGCGACAGGCAGGCCTGCAGATACTTTATTTGGCCGTCATCGAAGCGGCCGCGGTCATAGCGGAAGCCGAGATTGATGCCGTCGCTCTTGGCGAACACCGCCACCGTCAGCGCATAGTTGGTGATCGATACCTGCTCGACCCGCCCAAAGCGGCGGCCGCTTTCGTTCTCGCCGCGCAGTGCCTGGTCGATCGGGTAGTTCTCGAACACCAGGATGTTGTCGAACAGCGCGCGGCCGGATCGGCCGGCGAGGCGCTGGATTTCATAGAGCGGCATCCAGCCATGATCGCGCAAATCGATGTTGCGCTCCTGCAGATCGCGGAGCCATGTCCCTACATCGGTTTGCGGGCTTGCCTGATCCACGACCGGGAGGGTGTTGATGAACAGGCCCACGATATCCTCGGAGCCGCTGATCTCTGCCGGCCTGCCCGACACCGTCGCGCCGAAGCAGACCACCCGCTGGCCGGTATGACGGCGCAACAATTGCGTCCACCCGCCCTGCAGAAGCGTGTTCAGCGTAACGCGCTCACGCTTGGCAAACGCCTGCAATCTTGCCGTCAGTGCCGCGGAGAGAAGCAGGTCGAGCGAGGCATGACCGGACGCGCCTGTCGTCGCGGGCCCTCCCAGCGTATCCGCCAGGAAACTGGGTTCGTCCAGTTCCGCCAATGCCGTACGCCAGAATGTCGCCGCTGCATCGCGGTCCTGCTTTTTCAGCCAATCGATGTAATCGCGGTAGCGGCCCAGCACTGGGCGCAAGCGCTCGCCGCGTTCGTGCTGCAATATCTCGGCCACCAGTCGCGCCGAGCTCCAGCCGTCGAGCAGGATATGGTGGTGCGTCCAGATCAGCCAGTGGCGGTCTTCATCAAGCCGGATCAGCTTCACGCGCTGCAAAGGCGCTTGCGACAGGTCGAATCCCTTGGCACGCTCGGCCTGCGCCGCGCGCGCCAGCGCGGCCTGGAGTTCTTCATGCTTCATGGCGGCGGCCTGCGCGCACCAGTCTTCTTCTGCAAATGGCAGCGTCACATTGCGATAGACCACCTGCTGCGCCGCGCCCGACAGTTCGCGCCAGGCAAAGCCGGTTCGCAGCACCGCGTGTCGCGCGCTGACCTCATGCCAGGCGGCGCGCAGCCTGCCGGCATCGAGGCCCCGCACTTCCAGGCCGACCTGGTTGACGTAGTTGCCGCTCTCGCCATCGCGCAGCGCATGGAACAGCATACCCTGCTGCATCGGCGACAACGGATAGATATCCTCGATCTCGCGGCAGTCGATCGTTGCACTGAGAGTATCGAGATCGGCCTGACTCAAGCCCGACAGTGCGAAGTCCGAAGGCGTCACGCCACGGGCACCGCCGGTGCAATGGTCGACGAGCTCGCGCAAGGCCGCGGCGTAGTGCTCCACCAGGCGTTCGATCGTCGCCCGCCGGTACCGCTTGCGGCCGTAGCTGAACGACAGCCGCAACCGCCCTTCGCGCATCTGGCCGTTGATGCTTAGCCAGCGGCCAAGCGGCGCACTGTCGCTGCGCCCCGGCCCAGCGCTCTCGGGCGCAAGCTTGAACGACGCGCCCTCACCAACGCTGGTATCGAACTGGCCGAGATAGTTGAAGACGATGCGCGGCTCGGGAAGCGCAGCCAGCGCGCCACGCTGCGCCTCAGTGCCGAGATAGCGCAATACGCCGTAACCCAGACCGCGGGCGGGAATCGCCCGAAGCTCTTCCTTGACCGATTTGATCAGTGAAGCGTCGTTGCCGGAGCTGCCCGGCAAGCGCACGGGGAAGGCGGTGGTGAACCAGCCGACTGTGCGGGAGATGTCAACGCCCGAAAAGATGTCCTCGCGGCCATGTCCTTCGAGCTCGACAACAACATCGTCAAGCCCACTCCAGCGCGATACCGCGCGCGCCAGTGCCGCCAGCAGCAGATCATTGACCTGCGTGCGGTACGCCGACGGCGCTTCCCTGAGCAGCCGCGTCGTCAGCTCCGCATCGAAAGCCAGCGAAATTTCTTCGCCCTCGGCAACCCGATCGACGCCATCGTGATCGTCATCGCACGGCAGGTCACCGCGCGATCCCCGCTCCAGCCAATAAGGCAACTCGGAAGCCACTTCTTCGGTGCCGCCATAGGCCTGCAATCGCGCGCCCCAGGAAGCGTAGGATTGGCTCCTCGCCAGCACGACCGACGTCGCGCCTTGCTGCATCTGTCCGTATGCCGCCGCGAAATCTTCGAGCAGCACGCGCCACGACACACCGTCGATAACGAGATGATGCACGACGACGAGAAGCCGCTGGCTGCCGTCGGCGAGATCCATGCCGACCACCCGCACCAGCTGCCCCGCCAGCGACAGGCTGGTCTGGGCTACAGACGCCAGCTCCGTCACCCCAGCAGCATCGCGGACACTTCGAATCCACAACAGCTCCGAAATTGCCGGCGCGGTGCCATAGGTCGCGCGCCAGGCGCCATCGATCTTCTCGAAGCGGAGACGCAAGGCCGCGTGATGCGCGACGATGGCGGCAACCGCGCGTTCCACGATTCCCCAATCGAGCCGCGCCTTTGGCATCAACAGGACGGCCTGATTCCAGTGGTGACGTTCGCCAGCATCCTCGCTGAAGAACCGCGCCTGGATCGGCAACAGCGGATGCTCGCTCCCTTCGAGATCTTTCTCGGGAACAGCGTCTTCCACCGTCCGTTCGATGCGTGCCGCCCGCGCCAGCTCCTGCAATGTCTGGTGTCGGAAAACGTCGCGCGGCTCAATCAAGAGGCCCGCCTGGCGGGCCCGCCCGACCAGTTGCAGCGAGATGATGGAATCGCCGCCAAGCTCGAAGAAATTGTCGTCAACGCCGATGACGGGCTGGCCAAGCAGCTCGGCCCAGATCGTGGCAAGTGTCGTCTCGGTCAGGGTGCGCGGCGCGACATGAGCGGCCGTCGCAACTTGCATATCGGGCACCGGCAACGCTTCGCGATCAACCTTGCCATGCGCGGTGAGCGGCAGCCGCTCCAGCTTCACGATGCGGGCCGGCACCATGTAGTCGGGCAGATCGTCCGCAAGTGCAGCGCGCATTGCCGCTTCGTCGAACGCGCCTTCGGCAGCGACATAGCCGACCAATTGGCGGGTGACGCCGGCTTCGCGGGCAACCACCACCGCCGACCGTACGCCGGGCTGGCGCATCAGCCACGCCTCGATTTCGCCGAGCTCGATCCGGAAGCCGCGGATTTTCACCTGATGATCGGAGCGGCCGACATATTCGATCACGCCATCCGCACGCCATCGCGCGAGATCGCCGGTGCGATATAGCCGGGAGCCGGGCGCGCCGAAGGGATCGGGAATGAATCGCTCGGCCGTCAGTTCGGCGCGCCGCCAATAGCCGCGCGCCAGTCCTTCGCCGCCGATAAACAATTCGCCGGTTACGCCGACCGGCACGACGTTGAGATCACCGTCCAGAATGTAGGCCGAGCGGCGCCCCACTGGACGGCCGATTGGCGCATAATTGCCATCGATCTCTTCGCTGGCATCGACCTTCCAGACCAGTGGCGTGACCACTGTTTCGGTCGGGCCGTAGCCGTTGATCAATGTCCGCGGCTTGAGCGCGCGCTTGACCTTGTCGAAGCCTGCTTTCGGCATGGCCTCGCCGCCGAACGAGTAAAGCTCGACCGGCGGCGGATCGCCACGCCACGCTGCGAAGTCCGCGAGCTGCTGCAGATAGGCAGGTGGAAAGCCGGCGTTGGTGACGCGCTGCCGGCGCAGAACGTCGAGCGTCTGCTCGGCCGACCACAGATCAGCATCGCGCATTATGACCGCAGCGCCGCAGGTCAGCGCGGTCCAGAGCCGCTCATGGGCGCCGTCGAAGGTAAAGGACAGGAAATGCAGCTCGCGCGAGTGCCGGTCCATATCGTAGAGCCCGGCAGTCACCTCGCAATGCATCGCGAATGGCCCGTGCTCGACGGCGACGCCCTTCGGAATGCCGGTAGAGCCCGAGGTGTAGATCACATAGGCAAGACTCGTTGCTGCCACTGCGATATCAGGATCGCTCTCAGCCTCGTTGTTGAGATCGGTCGCATCGAGCGGGACAACCTCGATCCCGGCCGACTGCGACGTCAGCGCCGTGCCTTCCGCATCAACCAGCACAAAGCGCACGCCGGCGTCGCGCATGGTGCTGACCTGCCGCTTCGCCGGATGTTCGGGATCGAGCGGCAAATAAGCCGCGCCCGTCTTCAGGATGGCCAGCAAGCCCACGATAAGAGCCGGCGAGCGCTGTGCGGAGATGCCGACGAGACCAGAGCGCTCAACGCCCAGGCGGATCAGGCGATGCGCAAGCCGATTGGCGCGACGGTTGAGTTCGACATAGGAGATCACCTCGTCGCCGAAGATCAGCGCCGGAGCATCGGGCGTTTCACGTGCAAAGCGGGCAACCGTTTGATGCACCGGCGCGAACGGCGTGGCAGTTCCAGCAGCCGCGCCGTTCCATTGGCGTAGCCTGGCCCATTCCTGTTCGGAAAGCACTGCCATGCCGGCGATCGACTTCGCATCGTCCTCGACCATCGTCTTGAGGATCGTGACCCAGTGCGATGCAAGGCGTTCGATCGTCGCCGCCTTGAACAGCGCAGTCGCATAAGTGAAGATCGCGCGGATTTCGCCCGACGGCCCCTCTTCGCTATCGAGCGCGAGGTCGAACTTGACCGTCTCGACTTCAGGCTCGATCTTTTGGATCTGCAGGCCGGTCCCGTCGGACGGATTACCCGACATCCGCCGGCGCTGGTGATTGTAGAGGACCTGGAAGAGCGGATTTTGGCTCAGGCTGCGCTTGGATTGCAGGATTTCCAGCAGACGCTCGAACGGAAGATCCTGGTTCTCCTGCGCCTCCATTGTGGCCAAATGAACGGATGCGATGAAGTCAGCGATCGTCGCGCGCCCGTCGATGCCAGTGCGAAGCACCTGCGTGTTGACGAAGAGCCCGATGACACCGCGGGTCTCATCGCGGTGGCGGTTGGCGACGGGAATCCCAATGCTGATGTCGGACTGGCCGGTGTAGCGATAAAGCAGCAGTTTGAAGCTCGCCAGTAGAACGACGAACAGCGTCGTCTGCTGCCGGCGCGCCAGCGCGCGCAAGCCATCGGCAAGCGCCGGATCGAGCGCGAGACGAAGCGCTGATCCGGCGAGATCAGGAACGGCCGGCCGTGCCCGATCGATCGGAAGCTGGAGCACGGCCGGGTCCTTGAGCCGGCTGCTCCAGTAGCTGACCTGCCGCTCGCCATCGACTGCGCTCATCCAAAGCCGTTGCCATTCGGCATAGTCGGCGTATTCGATGTCAGGTTCCGGCAGCGCCGGTGCCTCGCCAGAGGTCGCCCCCGCGTACAATTTCCAGAATTCGTCGACTAGCACCCCCATCGACCAGCCGTCGGCCACGATATGGTGTAGGCTGACGACGAGAAGATGATCGCCCTCCACCAGTGTCAGCAATGTGGCGCGCATCAGCGGGCCAGCCTCGAGATCAAATGGCCGTGACGCTTCCTGTCGCGCCAGCAGAAGCGCCTGTCCTTCGCGATCATCGCCATTAAGCGTCACCTGCCGCAGGATGACCGGTTGCGGATCGAGTACGATCTGTTCGGCTTCCTTGCCCTCTTGCCGAAACACCGTGCGAAGCGCGCTATGGCGGGCGATGAGCGCATCGAAGGCCTGTTGCAGCGCGTGCAGTTGAAGCTTTCCGCGTACCCGCACGGTCGCCGAGAGATTGTAGGCGGCGCTATCCGGATCCATCCGCCACAAGAACCAGAGACGCGATTGCGCAAAGGACAGCGGCGCCCGCGTCAGCTGCTGGCGCACAATCGGCAGCATGGCGAGATTGACGCCCTTCGCCGCGAGCTGCGTCAGGAACGCATGCTGCCTGTTCGCATCAAGCCGCATCAAGCGCTGCGAGATGTCGCGAAGCTGCTGCTTCTGCGTGGTGGCGGTATCACTCATCGGAAAATTCGACTTCCTTCAACATGTCGAGCATCGCGGCGATGTCGTCGCTGCGCTTGTCGACCTCGATCTCCGGGGCGAGCGCCGCCGCCATGGTTTCGACGGTCGTTATTTCAAACAGCCGATTCAGCGGCAGGTCGTGGCCGAGATCGCGTTTGATGCGGCTGACGAGTTGGACGGCAATGAGGGAGTCGCCGCCGAGCTCGAAGAAGTTGTCGGTGACGCCGACTTTTGGCTGACGCAGCAGGTCGGCCCAGATCGCGGCGAGCTTGGCCTCGGCCGGCGTGCGCGGCGCGACATGCTCGGTCAGCGCCGCGAGCTGATCCGGCGCCGGCAACCCCTTGCGGTCGATCTTGCCGTTCGGCGTCAGCGGCAGCCGGTCCAGCACCACGATCCGCGCTGGCACCATGTAATCTGGTAGCAGCGACGACAGCGCTACCTTCAGTGCCGATCCATCCAGCGCCGCTTCGCCACTGACATAGCCGACGAGCTGGCGGGTAGCGCCAGCCTCGCGCGCCACCACCACCGCCGCACGCACGCCGTCCTGGTCGAGCAGCCGCGTCTCGATCTCGCCGAGCTCGATCCGGAAACCGCGGATCTTCACCTGGTGGTCGGCGCGGCCGAGATAGTCGAGCACGCCGTCGGACCGCCACCGCGCCACGTCGCCGGTGCGATAGAGCCGAGCCCCCGGCGGGCCAAACGGATCGGGGATGAAGCGCTCCGCGGTCAGCGCGCCGCGCCGCCAATAGCCGCGCGCCAAACCTTCACCGCCGATATAGAGCTCGCCGGCGACGCCAACCGGCGCGAGGTTGAGGTCGCTATCCAGAATGTGCAGCGTGGTGTTGCCGATCGGGCCTCCCAAGAGCGGGCGATCATTCTCGGCATCGAGCCGGTGACGGGCCGACCACACCGTGGTCTCGGTCGGGCCGTACAGGTTCCAGACCTCGCCGGCCTGCGCCACCAGCCGCCGCGCCAGATCCGGCGGCAGCGCCTCGCCGCCGCAGAGCACCCGGCAACTTGGTGGCAGCGACGGGCCGTCATGGTCGAGCAGCATCCGCCAGGTCGACGGTGTGGCCTGGACCAGCGTCACGCCCTGCTTGGCGACCATCGCCTTGAGCCGGGATGGATCATGCGCGGCCGCGCGATCCGCCAGCACCACCTGCGCGCCCAGTGTCAGCGGCAGCCACAGCTCCAGCACCGCGATGTCGAACGACAGCGAGGTCAGGCCGAGCACGCGATCCGTGGCCGTCATGCCCGGCTGCTCCGCCATGGTCGCCAGAAAATTCGTCACCGCGT
>NZ_JAGKJK010000039.1 GCF_020329435.1 Bradyrhizobium hereditatis
TCGGGCTTTACCTGTCCCCGCCGAACCGAGCCCTCGTCCTCAGCATCGAGGAGAAAAGCCAGATCCAGGCACTCGATCGCGAGCAGCCCGTCTTGCCGATGATGCCTGGCGTGCCGGAACGTCGCACGCACAGCTATGTGCGGCATGGTACGACCACGCTGTTTGCAGCACTTGACGTTGCGTCAGGGTTTGTCATCGGCAAATGCTACAAGCGCCACCGGGCAGTCGAGTTCTTGAAATTCCTCAAAGAGATCGACGATCAAGTCCCTGAAGGGCTCGATGTTCATATCGTCATGGATAACTACGCCACCCACAAGACACCCAAGATCAAGGCGTGGCTCGCCCGCCGCCCGCATTATCATGTCCACTTCACGCCGACATCCGCGTCATGGATTAATCAGGTCGAACGCTGGTTCGCCGAACTCACCAGAAAGCAGATCCAGCGAGGTGTCCACACCTCCGTCAGACAGCTCGAAGCCGACATCCGTACCTTCATCGACCTGCACAACAAAAACCCGAAGCCCTTCAAATGGACCAAGTCTGCTGACCAGATTTTGGCTTCAGTCAAACGCTTCTGTCACAAAGCCCAGCAGACTTTATGTGGTGAACTTTAGATTCACGTGACTAGCGAGAAGCTTGGACAACGCTGCGCGTTGCCCACATCCCCACAGCCACAACAGCAGCAAGCAAGAGTAGCGTAGAGCTATTGGGAAGAAGGAACGGCAGCAGCTCCACTTAAGAAACCGGACCCAGTGGTCCTCAGCATAGGGTCCACTTCAGCCGTTTCATCCTATCGTGGCGCGCCGCTCTTGGTCTTGGGCGATGTCATTCCGCTACGCTTCAATCAACCGAGCCTGGCGGAGCAGTTGATTGACGCGAACGCTTCCAAGCTGGGAGCCATCCTCATCGATATGATGCCTGGCCGCTCTGGCTACATTACTCCCACACCAGAGTTCCTCGACGCGGTTCAACAGGCAGCGAGGAGCATTGAATCCTGATCATCGCGGACGAGGTGCTGAATTTCCGCCTGGGCTATCAAGGGTCTGCAGCCCGTTTTGGACTCGCAGGACATCTTCACGTTCGGCAAGATCATCGGTGGTAGTCTCCCGATCGGAGCAATCGGCGGCAGGCGCGACGTGATGTTCGTCTTTGACGCCTCGAAAGGCAGGCCGATTGTCCCGCAAGGCGGAACGTTTTCCGCAAATCCTCTATCGATGACGGCCGGCCTCGCTTCAATGAATGCTCTTGATCAGGCTGCATTCTCTCACCTCGAGAAACTCGGTGACAGGCTGCGTGATCAATTGCGCGCTGCGATCACTCGGCATGGAGCTCCCTTCTCGGTGTCGGGAGCGGCGTCTCTGTTCAGAATCCATGCGAAGCCTGTCCTGCCGCGGGAATTCCGCGAAGCGCTGGCAACGCCAGAGGAGGCTCACGTCCTGCTGGAACTCGCTCGGACGTTCGCTGAGCAAGGAATCAATATTACAAATAATACGTCGGGGTGCCTTTCGACCCCGATGAGAAATGCGGACATTGATCTCATCTCATCGGTCTTTGACCGTTTCCTAGCCACACGCGGTGACCTCATTGAACCGCTAAGTGCTTGACGCAACCAACCCTACACTTCCATAGATGGCGCCCATGCACGGCAGCCCAGGTCGTCGGGATGATTTCGCGGCACCGGCATAGCTCCGGCCGGGCCAATCGTATTGCAAATTCGTGTAGGTGAACCGGTATGCAGTTTGAGACTGTCATAGTTGAAAGGCGCGGGAAGACCGCCTGGATCTTTCACAACCGGCCACAAGTTCGGAATGCGGAAAGCCGCCAGCTTCTGGATGAGATGGATTTTGCGCTGACAGAGGCGCTAGCGGACGACGAGATCTGCGCCATCGTATTCGCAGGCAAGGGTGACCACTGTTCCGCCGGCCACGATCTGAAGGAGGCGCAGGCAAGCCGGGCAAATTTTACTGTCGAGGAACGCTACTCCTACGAAGAAAAGCGCTATTTCGAGTATGCGCTTCGGATTTGGGATTGCCCTAAGCCAACGATTGCCTCGGTTCAGGGCGCTTGCGTGGCCGGCGGCTTCATGGTCGCACAACATGTGCGATATGGTTGTGGCTTCGAACGATGCGTTCTTTGCCGATCCGGTCTGTCAGAGCCTCGCCACGGCGGCCGTCGAGGTGCTCGTCCACCCCTGGGTGATGGGCTTGCGCATGGCGCATGAGTTCTTGTTAACCGGACGGCGCCTATCCGCCGAAGAGGCATATCGCATCGGCATGATCAACCGCGTCGTACCGCGAGACCGGCTAGAGGCGGAGACAACCGAACTGGCCGAAAAAGCCGCCGCTGGTTATCCATTCGCGGTCAAGCTTGTCAAGCGTTCGCTCAAGCGAGTGGCGGAAATCCAAGGTTTCCGCACCTCGCTTCAAAGCCATTTCGACGCTCATCAGCTATCCCATGTTACGGACGAGTACCGCCGGATGCGTGATCAAGGTATCGCGGCCGGAATCACCCGGGGCAAAGATGCATCACGAAAATGACCGACCGAGCCGAAGCCTTCGGATAAGAAGGTCGATTGGCTGGTATCGGCGGCAGCACCCATTCTTGGAGGCATCATATGCCCCTTGGAGCCGATGGGACGACAAAGCTCGGCCTTCAGCTGGAAGAGGCCGTCCGACTGGTAGTCGCTATGGAAAGCGGCGGATTGTGGCCTCGATTGGAATTGAAGACCTTCGATCAGACTGATTCCTCAATATCGGAGTTTGTCCGTGACCCCTGCGTCGCGAGGAAGCTTAAACGGCTACCCCAACGAACCCGTATTGGACTCAGTAGAGATGTTAATAATGCCTTGCGATATACTTGTTCCAGCTGCAGTGGAACGAGTGATCGACGCCAAAAACGCCGGTGATCTGCGCTGTCGTATCCTTGCCGAGGGCGCCAATGGGCCGACCACACCGGGAGCCGATCGGATTCTAGAGAAGCGTCAGGATGAGATCTTCCTCATCCCCGACATTTTGTGCAATTCAGGAGGTGTGGTGGTTAGCTACTTTGAATGGGTGCAGGATCTCCAGCGCTTGTTCTGGGAAGAGGACGAGGTGATGCGGCGGCAGTATCAACTCTTGGACCGTGCCTTTGAGCGCGTATTGGCGAGAAGTAAGCGAGACGAAGTCCTCCACCGCACCGCCGCCATGGCGATCGGCGTGGAGCGTGTGCGCGGGGCAAAGGAGACACGGGGGCTGTTTCCGTGCTGCGTTCTTGCTACTCGAAAACATCCCGTTCGTGATCTTTGACGCCTTGGCTGTCAAGTCCGACGTAAATCCGGTTCGTCAGGAGAACATGAAGAGGAATGTGCGGTTGTATCGCACAGCCGGCCCGCAGCCCCCCAAGGGACTAGCGGATCAAAATGCGCAAAACTAACCGCCCTGAGGCGCCGGCCCGTTCGGCGGCCAGGATCTCTGAGCGCTTGCATCCCTGGACATTTGGGCGGGCCAATTGCGCCGATCGACGCTTCTCAAGTCCGGTGAGAAATCGATTGCATATCACCTCTCTTCACTGCGCTGGGCACCCTGCCGGATTTGCAGCAGGGGCCATTATTCGAGCAATTTGCATTATTTGCTGAGGTTTGGCGAACTGCTCACGGGGAAGTGCAAAAGCAGAGCGATCGCCCGCGATGTCGCTTCCGTTCTCATGCTCCAGTGGTTTTTGCGAATTGCAAGAAGTTGATCAGCATCACCTGTCCTTGTGGTGAAAGTATCGATTCTGGATGGAACTGTACGCCATACGTTTGGTGATGCCGATGTGCGAGGGCCATGATCTCGCGTTCCTCTGACCGTGCTGTCTCAGCGAGATGCGGCGCGGATGATTCATCAAGCTCAACGACAAGAGAATGGTAGCACCCCACGCAAAGTGGGGAAGGGAGTCCTTCAAATAGCCCACGGCCGTCATGCGTTATGTCCGAGGATCGCCCGTGCATAGGGTGACGTGCACGCGCCACACCTCCGCCGAAAACACTCCAGACACATTGGTGTCCGAGGGCAGATGCCGAGAATTGGGACATGGCCTGAAAGCTCCCGGACGATCGCTGTGGATACTCCAGCCTCTAATGGAGTGCAGGGACCGGGCGAGATGACCACCGCGCGCGGCTTGAGGCCAACAAGATCGCTGACGCTGATCGCGTCATTCTGAATAACTTCCGTTGCTTCGCCAAACTTGCGGTTGTCGATAATGACAATCAAAATGCACCAGATGTTTCAACCACCAAAGGTGTCAAAGATTCGCTGCGCCTTGGCGAGCGTCTCGTCATATTCGGCCGCGGGATCCGACATGGCGGTGATCGCAGCTACCCGCATGAAGGACAGCGAGGCGGTCCTGGATGGTGACCGTGCGGATCGCCATGTTCGTATCCATGTGCCCGTTGAAGCCGATGAAGCCAATCGCTCCGCAATAAACTCCTCGCCTCACCTGCTCGATGTCCACAATAATTTCCATCGATCGCACGAGCCGCCGGGAAAGCAAGCTCCAAGCAGGCTGACAGCGTCCTGGTCTTATTCAAGTTCACCCTAACCGCCGACACGAGGTGGTGCACTGAGGCGCAGGATTCCAGTTCGCACAGCGCAGTAACCTCGACCGAATGCGAAGTGCAAACGCGTGACAAATCGTTACGCAGGAGGTCGACAATCACGGTGGTCTCGGCACGGTCCTTTTCGGACGCAAGGAGAGTTGTTGCCCCGGCGCTCATCTTCCTTGCAATCAGCCGAACGCGCGATCGTGCCCTTGATGCGCCGCGTTTCGACCCGTCATCCGTCAAGTTTTAGAAATCGTTCCGGCGAGCTCGATGCGATGGGCGCCTTGCCGTAGCGCAGGAGGGCAGCAAATGGTGTCGGTTTCAATGATCGTAGCCGCCAGTAGAAGGCAAGCGGATCAAATGAGGTCGACAGCCTGGCGGTCAAGCGCTGCGCAATATTGGCTTGGAACACATCCCCAGCCAGAATCAAGTCGATGACATGCCGTAACGCGGCAATGTAGCCCTCACGGCTGAAATTTGAATGCCGCGGGCCCGCTGTGCCGCATGATCCATTCGGCTGCGGATTTGGATTGTCAAGGAGAGCCGCAAAATTCATCGGCTCGACGGCGTGCGCGCTCAGTCCGTCGCGGAGGATCCTGCTCTGGCCATCCGGTAGACACAATCCAGCATCTATGATCACGATGTCGAAGCTAACGACCACGTCATAGAAATGAAGAACGGATTCGGGCAAACGTTGATCGGGGAAGCGCCGGCCGTGGCAATCGTTCTAGTTACCTGTTTAGATCGTAAGCAAGGAAACCGGCCGCGCCTCCCTGGAAGGGGCAGACCCGGGCGATGCTCCTGCTTATACTTGCTGATAAGTGTGCGAAGTGCTTCCCATGAATCGCCTCAAGAGCCTCTCCATTCCAACTAGCCTGACCGTCCGCGACCGGTAGGTACTGAAGGGGTCGCAGGTCAGATATGAGTAGCGCCCCAGCCAATCTTGCAGCGCTATCGAGGAACGTAAGATCCGCTTGATTTACGAGAAATCGCATCGCTGTCACAGGCGTAATCTACTGCAATTCGCGGACGTGCATTGGGCGGTCAGTCACTGAATGGCTAATCCCGCCAGTCGTAGGATTGCAAACAGTAGCTTGGTTTCTGTCTGTCATTGAGGCGAAACGCGCATCCGTTGATACGTCGTAATCGGCCGCGAACCGCAGCTCCCTGAGTGGTCATACCCGCCTGATCGATTCTTGGTATAGATGATGCGCCTTATAAGCGGCGAGTTCTGTCTCGTTATCGAATTCACCATAGACCACGACGTCGATATCGTTGCCGAGCTGGTCGCTCTTGCAATTGCGAGCTACCTCAAGCCGGCGAGCATGTGAGATTGCGGTGAGAAGAGATAAGCCCTTAACGATTTGATCGATATTGGTTGTATCCCTGGCGGTGAACAAGACGATGTGACGAATCATGGATGCCGGTGGGGTGATGACGCAAGGAGGTCGCATACCTATTTGGGGATCGAGTCTGCTGCAACGGCTGCAGGATCGCCGGTCAGCCGTGACACAGTTTGGATCGCGGGCGATCAAGAGCGGAACGCACCAGACGGTTTTTGTGTGTGTGTGTGTGTGTGTGTGTGCTGGTCAGGAGGAGGGAAGGGCAAGGCGCTCAATGGTGTGAATGTGGCGCGCGAGCAAGTTACAGGCTTGATCGACGTTACGCGCTCAGTGCTTGCAGGATCATGCGGTGGTCCTGATTGGACCGCACAGCGCATGGTGAAAGGCGCGGTTGGCCAGCTTGAAATCCTCAATCGTCACGGCATTCTCTCCCTCAATTAAGGCGAGCTCGATTCGTGCCAAATGGGCCGGTGTAAGGGTTGAGGCCGCATTGCGCACCGCCACCACTTCAAGCGCTGCTCGCATCTCGGCGACTTCCTCACTGACTTCATATCAAGGGGAGCAACCCGCACACCTCGGCGAAGCAAAGCGACGACGAGATATTGGGCCTCCGTTGCCGAAAGGCTTCGCGTACCGGGACGTGGCTAGAATTGAGTTCGCGCGCGATGTGATCTTGCCTGAGTGGAGCGTCTGGCTGCAGCACGCCGCTGATGATTTGCTCCGCAATGCGCGGCGCAATCGTCGTATTTTGGTCGGTCATCGTAGATTATCTATCGTTGGGGCCATTCAGGTGATCGGCCGAGGCAACAGCTCCACGTCGAAATCGCAAGAGAGATCCTCTTCTGCAGAATTTCTGCAGTCCTGCGCTGCTTTATGCGGTTTTTAGATTCGAAAGGCTTGTACCTTTCTTCGTGAGCACTCTGACTAGTCTCCCCAATCTCCTTGGACGTTCAACAACCGTCATCTCCTCAGGGTTATGGATAATTACCGACAATATCTATGATCTTTTCGTGAACGTGGAAGCCAGTCTTAATGTCTGCTGATGTGGAAGTGGGGCGAAACGGCAGCTTGAGCAGCGCGCCCGTTCGTAACAACCGGAATCGTGCTGAAGCCGAAGCGCTTTATACCTTGATACCTTGCCATTTGCCGATCTGATGTTCCAGGCGCAGAGCGCGCATCGTCACAACTTCGATCCAAGCTGCGTCGAGACCGTAAGCTTGCTCATCATCAAGACTGGCGGCTGTCCGGAAGACTGCGGCTACTGTTCGCAGAGCGCGCATTACGCCACCAGCCTCAAAGCCACCCATCTGACGGATTGCGCCGATGTTGCTGCCACCGCGCAGCGCACTGTGGATGCCGGCGCGACCCGCGTCTGCATGGCCGCGGCCTGGCGCTGTCCAAAAGACCGCGATCTCGGTCAGATCTGCGACATGGTCGGTGCGGTTAAGGGTATTGGCATAGAGACGTGCGTCACGCTCGGCATGCTTAGGCCGAAGCAGGCTGCGAGGCTCGCTGACGCCGGACTCGACTTTTATAGTCACAATGTGTCGACTCCTCGCCGGAATTCTATAGCAAAATCATCACAACGTGCACCTTGCCGGATCGTATCGACACACTTGGCTATGCGCGATGCTGGCATCCAAAGTCTGCAGCGGGGGAATTGTTGTGCGGTTGTCGGCGGGACGGCAGTATATGATAGACGAGCTGCAAGCGCTGTGCTCTTTGGCCGTGCAAATTCACATCTTCATCGGCGATGTGCTGCTGACCACTAAGAACCCGCAAACCGACCGCGACGCGAACTTGCTGAACCGCCTCGGCATCATATCTGGACTCACCTGAGGAGAATCGACCAGCGTTTAATCTTGCGCAAAATTCAGCTTAGGTGAGGAATGCAAATTACGTTCATGAAGGGCAGAATCGATCGTGCCTTAAGTGACCGAAGTCGATCTGCACTCTGAAGGCTCGAAATCAATTGTGGCGCGCTGCTGGGCGTGGCAGGGTTCCTGATCAACGAACGCGTCGAATCTACAACATCGAAACCGGAGCACGCTTCCCCACCTATGTCATCGAAGCGCCCCGGCGGTCGGGCACCATAGACTTGAACGGTGCGGCTGCGCGCCTCGCAATGCCCGGAGATAAACACAATCATAGCTTACGGCTCGTTCGATGAGGCGGAGGCCAAGCTCGTCACGCCACGCAGCGCATGCGCAGCGCGCGTTGTGGGCTTCCTCCTTGCCGGGGGATCGGCAAAACGGTATTTCTGCAGGCCTCGCTCATCTCCTGGCCGCGAACTATTGGAAACCCATTCAGGCTGGTCTCCAAGGAGAAACCAATGGCCAGACGCTTTGGATTCTTAGCTCGAACAAGGTGTGGTACCGCTTACCAAACACGAATCTCGTTGGTACCTTTGAACATTTGACCATAGCGGAAGCGCGCCTCGAAGCAACTCGTGTGGCCACTCAAAACGAGATGCGGCGCGCGGTCACAATGAACAAGTGGATAGTAGCAGAGTACGGAGCGGCTCGATTCAACTTTAACGAGAGACAGAACGCGTAGCTACGGCGGTCGCCAACTTTCGGCTGAGCCTCGATACCCGAGGATTGCGAATCCGCGAGCGCGCTCGCCTGTCTAATGGGACGACTGCTGCAATAAGATTTCGCGAGGATTCGATCATGGGCCGCCTGCATCCGTGTCGTGCAGGACAACCTGTCGATCCATGCCCCCCAGCGCCCTCTGCCAGGCCGGCCGCTTCCGCAAAGCCTCTATCGAGAGCAGCGAATGATTTATTGTGCCGAGCTCTGTCTGACGGACTCTGAAGACCGCGCAAGCCGATCTCCCGAGGCGTAAATGCAACCAGCTTAGCCAGCCGCAGTGGTGCCAGCCATCGCATCGGCCTGAAAAGACCCTTCGCTCATTTCAATGGAAGCGTTGAAAGCCGCTTATCCAGCCAGATGACCCCCAAGCGCGAGCTGCCCGCGTTACGCTTTCTTTTCGCGCAATTTGGACTGTTATGATTAGCTAAGCGCCTTCAACAGATTGGAAGACGCGTGTCAACTCTGCGCCTCACCGCCCATCCTGGCTGGGCAAGTCGCAAGAGATCATCCGAGTCGTTCAAAAAAGATCTGCGGCAATCAGGCATCGAGAACACGCGCGGCAGCCTGATGATCTGCCCTTTTACTGACAAAGATTTTCCAGGGAGGACCATTTTCGGATAAGCGCGAAACTGGTTTAGCAGGATATGTGGTTCACGCTCGGCAACAAACAGCAACATCTTCGATATGGTGCGTCGTTCGGCGCTGCATAACGGGTCGACCACCTGTTGGTGTTTGTGTCCTGAGGCATCCCAGAGGTGCGCACGTGATCGCGCTTGAGATCGCTGTAACTCTTTCTAACCAGCCTAACCGGCGGCTTGAAGAGCCGCGTGGGCAATCGCTCGTCCCGAGCGACGTGAATGCTTGGTGCTGCCTGCCTCAAGTGGTCGCTCCTCCCCAACTCGCTCAATTCTTGAGGGATCAGCAGATGACCGCTAACAACAATCCGAAATTCGAGCAGCGCACCAGCTGGGATAACGATTACACTGCAAGCCCGCGCAGATCGCAGGGAAGGCGCGTGCGGATACCGACGATCTCGCCCGGGTGTACCTAGATGATGCCGCCCGGAAGTCCGAGATGATCCCGCCCACCATTCCAGGATGATCTCGTCCGGGTGTGGAGGCGTTCTGGCGTTTGTTTTCTGGCAGTGAGCAAGCCGCCGGGTCAATTGGGATTGCAGCCAGACCTGTTGTGTTCTGCTGCTGTTGCTGTGTGCATGTGGGGCACGCGTTTGCGTTCTCCAAGCGCAACGGTATGTCCACAGGGCGACGACTCTCAGTCCTTGCGGCTTTGCTGCGATCGACTTCGACGAAGGCTCTCGTCGGGGAAATCGAAGCGGTGGACGTTGTGAACGAGACGATCCAGCACGGCATCGGCATAGGTGGGATCGCCAATAAGCGGCGCATGGCATTGCTCCACTGGGAGCTGGCTGGTGACGATGGTGGAGCGGCGGCCATAGCGATCTTAATTTCCAGAGATTGTGACGGGCTCCGGCGTCGAGCGGCTCGAGGCCGCAGTCGTCGAGTCACGTTGAGCTCAACGTGACTCGACTTATGTGCAGCCCGCAGTGATGTGGAGCGATATCGATCTCCCCGCTATTAACAGCCGCCTCGACCGTTCCTACTCAACATAACTGACAGCGGTAGCGTGGTTCTCCCAACCATCCAAAGGGGGCAACCATGCTCGAACACTTATTCCCGAAGGTTCACGCGTGTTACTCGGGATCGTCCAATGGCACCTTGTTGGAAGATTTCGCCACTTGGCTCATCTCGGCTAAGTACGCCCGACCCACAGCCCGCCGTCACGTACGAGGGCTAAAGGAAGCCCTCGACCTGATGGGTTCAGCGCCGCTTGATTGGGGGGGCGGCGTTTCAGGAAGGTTTTTGTCGCAAGCATTTGCCTCCGCGTCATTGCAAGGCACCCGATGCGCCGTTGAACGGTTTCTTACCGCGAGAAGGCTGCTG
>NZ_JAGKJK010000040.1 GCF_020329435.1 Bradyrhizobium hereditatis
AGTGACGGGCATCCGGGTTGCTCGACGTGTCAGCCAAGTCGTGGATATAGTTGTCCTTGACCTCGGCGCGGCCGAACAGCTGGATGCCGATCACCATGCCTTTGATATCGCAGCCGATGATCGCAGAGTTGGTGCCGCCCCCGATACCGAGACCAGATGTGCGGGTTGAGCCGCTGCCATCGATGTCGCAGTACTCCACACGGGTGTTGTCCGCATTGTCCGATAGGATGCCCCAGGTGTCGAAATTCTGAATGACGCAGTTCTTGATCGTGACGTTGTCTGCCGCAATCGTAAGCGTTCCATTGATGATGACGTTCTCGATCACCACTCCCGGCGTCGTGATGGTCATCGGCCCCTTGTAGACGGTGAGCGTCACGCCAGCCTGTACGCCCGCCGTATCCGCAGTAGGCATGCTGAAGCGAGCTGGATCAATGGTACTTCCCACCTGGGGCGGTGGCCGGACGTCGCTGCCCTTGTTTTCGCGCTCACGCCGCAACTCGTCCCGCTTTGGCTCAATTCGCTCCTCGCGATTGAGCCTTAGCTCCTCCTGCTTTGGTCCAAGTCGCTTCTCACGTTCGAGTCGCAGTTCTTCCCGCTTAGGTCCAAGTCGTTTCTCACGTTCAAGCCGCAGTTCTTCCCGCCGCTGTTGCAGCCGTTCACGAGTGGCGTTGACGCGAGATTGCCATTCCTCCGGCGACAGCTTGTTTGAATCACCTGTCGCGTGATCCTGCGCGAAGCACACGCTTGAAAACCCAGCGGCTAGGCAGGCCATAGCGACCAAAAAAAGACTCCGATTCATGCGCATCCCGCCGTTTAGTGCTCGCGCAGCCTGGATTGAATTGGGCAATCGACACCTCCCTGCAAGAGAGGGTATGCTCCTCAGCCTTGCAAACTTCTTCGAAAATGAGTAGTTGGTCGAAAATACAAACATTAACAGAAGGTTAATCTCTAAATGCGTTTTTCCAGACGACAAGGTAGGAACGAAATAATAGATGGGCATTGATGGGGTCTACACCGGGTCACGGCGTTACCGGGATCTGGAGGGAGCGATTCCCCGTGCTCCCCGGCGACACGCCATCGGTGCGGAGCGGTCGGGCAAGAAGAAACTAGCTTGGCCCGTTCGTCTTTTCTTGGCCTCCTTGGTCCTCCCTTGGATTGTGACAGTCGGTCCTGTCTCGCTGTCCATCTCCCGTGTGATCCTACTCGTGATGGTCCTTCCCTGCCTGGTCAAGTGGATCAGCGGCGCGTCTGGACGAATACGGGTCTCCGACCTAGCCATGCTGCTGTTCTGCCTCTGGAGCGCACTGAGCCTAGTCGTGGTCCAAGGCCCGATAGACGCCGTGCAACCAGCCGGCATCCTGTTTGTTGAAACGATGGGCGCCTATCTTGTGGCCAGATGCTACATCCGGAACGCCGATGACTTCTTCAACATGGCACGCATGCTGTTCTGGATCGTGGCGCTTCTCTTTCCGTTCGCGCTCCTAGAGGCAATGACCGGACGCAATGTTCTCCTGGAATTTTTCGCAGCCATTCTTCCGTCCTATCCGGATGCCGGCAACGATATGCGTGCGGGTCTTCGGCGAGCCCAGGTTGTTTTCGAGCATGCGATCCTGTTCGGCATCTGCGCCGCTAGCGCTCTCGCCCTGACCCATCTGGTCGTGGGATACCGCATTCCCTTGTTTCAGCGGTGGCTGAAGACCGGGCTCGTTGGAGCAACGGCTTTGCTGTCATTGTCATCGGCCCCAATCGCGGCCGTCGCCGTGCAGGCGGCGTTAATGATGTGGGGCGCGCTCTTTAGGAAGAGCCCCTACTGCTGGAGATTTCTCTGGTGCCTGTTCTTGGCAACTTATCTTGCCATCGCATTCGGCTCAAATCAGACCCCGATCCAGTTCTACATTTCACACTTTACTTTCGACCCGCATACGGGCTGGCATCGCCTGCTGATTTGGGAATTCGGCTCTGCTTCGGTCCTGAATCATCCGCTTTTTGGCATCGGATTTGGCGACTGGGCGCGATCTAGCTGGATGTCGACGAGTGTCGACATGTTTTGGCTCCTAATTACTATGAGGTTCGGTATCCCGGGTGGCCTTCTGCTGGCATTGTCCTTCTTCGCGGTGTTTCTCGGCGTGAGCTTCAGAAAGGGGCTGGACGAGCGGCTGGTCGCCTATCGAACTGCTTATCTGATTGTGATGATGGCATTCTTCCTAGTGGGCTGGACGGTCCACTACTGGGGAACGGCTTATCTTTGGTTTATATTTCTTCTTGGCAGCGGGGTATGGCTGCTGGATGTGCGGATCGATGATGGTGGTAAGCGCCAAGGAGACCGCACATGGCGCGGTTGATTGAGATCTGAGAGTCTCCGGCATTGGTGAAGCCGGAGATCTGATGTTGGAATTTCTATTAGTACGCCGATGCCTGGTGATGGAAATTGTCAGGTGATCGAGCATCTGGAGGCACGGCCTGTTCGGGCTCGCGCGGCTGGTGTGCCGAGGGGATGGCCCGGCTTGTGGAGAAGAAATTTTCGGGCGCCAATGTTCGACGGTTGTCCGTCGTACCCGAATGGCTGCCGTCGCAGTTGGTTGGCGACGCCAAGCGTGGCCGGCGAGGGCTGCGATCAGGAACGAAGGAGTAGAAGCCGATCGGCCGACGAGGTTTGAGCGCGCTTTACGGCGGTGAGCTGCGCGCTAGTGGAAATTGTCATTGGTGAAGTCGTGCTAACTGCCGGAAGCGAGGTCGACCCTGATCATCTCGCTAATATCATCCGCGCAGTTGGCGAGGTATGATCCCGTGGTGTTGAATCCAAACACACGACAGAATAGTCCGTTGTTTGGTCTCTTGGCTGTTGCGAGGAGCGAGAGCTCGGCACGCGACCTGAGGCGGCCCAAGCAGCCCGAGAACGAGAACCGTAAGCTGAAGCAGCTGGTCGCCGACCTCAGCCGTCAGCGCTGCGGAGAGTATAATACCTCAGGCGTAACGCTGGAACAGAAGCTTGGCGCGAATCTTCGGATTGTACCGGTCGACGTCGATCTGGCGGCTCTCGGGAATGCCGCCCATCAGTGCGCCAGTTCTCGAAAAGGTAGAACGGGCGGCGTGGATCAGCCAGTCGCATTGCGCGAGGGTCCAAATGTCCGTGAGAGCATTCTTCGCTTCCTCAACAACGCCTAACGAATGGAGGAACAGTGCCTCGCCCGATTCCGGCAGCAGCTTGGGGTGCGACACGATATGCGAGAACTCTTTGCGCAACTGGCGCTCGACATGTAAATTGTCGGTGGCGAGAAAGATGGAAGCCTCGGGCGCTGACCGAAGCTGCCTCCGAATAGCGTTACGGATTGGATCGAGCGGCGTCTTGAGATCGGTGTGACGTACATGAACGCCGATGATCGGCCGCGGAAGGCCCGCGAGAAGAGCTTCGGCGCGCATCTTCACATCCGCGACCGGCTGGAAATAGGTATGCAGATATCGGTTGAACGTCTCGCTCTGTGTCTCGCGGCTGAAGCGGATGTCCCGCGCCAGATGACGTCTCAAACGCGCAAGCTTGGGCAGATAGGACCAGAAGACGGCGACCGGAGTGTCAAAGTCCAGCTGGCCAAGGCTTGCAGCGGTCCTGCGGTAGATGAACGGATCTGAGTGATGTCCGGGAAAGAATCGCTCAACGATGTGGGTGGGGTGCAGCTGGACTTTGCCCTTCCAGATGGCCGGGTAGACGTCCTCTGCCATGTCGTAGGCGGAACAGTCGGTGGCCAGAGGGGATTCGAAAAGCAGTGGATAGGAATCCACTCCCTCGGGGGCATAAGTGCCGTCCCGCCAATCAATGAAGGGCGTTCGGTGCGTCAGGTCGGCGAGTACAAGCCCGGTCACAGCCGAGAGGATGCGGTTGCCGAGGCCTCCCTTCGCCTTTATAATTAGCACGCGGTCTGTAACCCTCTGATGCACAGCTCGTGTTGCTCCTCTCTCTCTCGGCTGCTGGCGTTGCACTTGATGCAACAAGATTAAATTGATGCAGCGATATTAAATTAATACAGCCAGATTAAATTGATGCAGCCAAATTAAACATGTAGTCACGATCATAGCAACAGCTTCTCTTAAATTTGCACCTGAGAGGGCACGATGAGCCTCTGGTGGGATGCGCCCGCCGAGGGCTTGGCGGGTGGGGCTCCTGCGAGCTTCTGAACGCGCGCTGGACGGCGCATGTGCCGCGCATCCGCCGAGCCCCTGCCGTTGAGCGCGCGCGCGGAGGAAGGGAAGTACGTTCTTGTCGACGATGCGGAACAGGTCCGGCCCGGTAAAATGCGTGGACCGTGACCGGCGTAGATTGGCGTAGGTCTCACCTCGGTGATCCTTGCTCTCGATCGGCTTGTCGAGCGTGGTTGTCTTACGCTCTCTTCTGGTTCCTGCATTTCAAGACGCTTGATGAGGATGAGGCAAGTGATCTGCTCGATCATCCGCGGGAGGTGGCTATCCGCCCGACCAGAAATTTTCCAGATCCCGGCGATCTGGCTCCGAAATTCACATCTTAGCCTCCGAGCCTCTTGCCTGGTGGCAAGACCGCTACGTCATGCTCCTGAGGATTTTACGCAACTAACTATTGGTGGCTCGCTCGACCGGAGCCATTGCTGTTTCCCGGCCGTGACGATGAGCGTCCGATTTGTACCCAATGTCTTGCACGCCGCCTGCCGGAGGCATCCTTCCGCTCAAGGCGAAATAACCGCCGCATCGCAGCAGCAATGAGCAAGAAACGCCGTATCGCCGCGTCGTCGCCGCAACCTGGCGCGGCGCCCGTAAGCTCTCCAGGACGATCTTGACCTTCTCATCCTCGGACCAGCAGCGCCGCCGACCGGTCTCCACCACTTCAAGCCGTTCGAATTGGGCAACCCACTTATCGCTGTCCACAAGGACAGTTCTCAACACCCAGCTTCATTCGGCAACGCCGCCTTCGGCGGGCGACGCAACGATCCTTCGGGCCTGTCCTTGGGCGTGCAATACTTGCGGCCGCCGTCCAGATACAACGTGCGATCGCCGCGGCTTCTCTATCTGGATCATGACGCCGTGGGTGTCTTCCATTGAGCGCCTCCTATTCGATCTACTCACCCACCTGCTATTCATTTGTATCCCTCCGGTGAGAACCGCCTTGCCATCTGGTGGAGGATGAAGACATAGGCCTATGACTGACCATACGCCTATTTCGACGTTTTTCCGGCCGGAAATTTGTCTCGACGGCGCTCACGCCTTTGGGCACTGGAAGAAAAAACAGCGGATTGTCGCCGAGAGGTATGGCGGGGCCACGATTAGTGTCGCTGACGGCGTGGCGCAACGGGTTGTCTACGAGCCAATCGTCCACGTGGCGCGACGGCCGGCTGAGCGGGATGCGATGCCAGCTATTGTTTCTGTCGAGATCACTCGTGCGAAGCATTGCAGTCAAGAAGATCATAGCAGTTGCTGGCTTGTAGCTGGACAGGCGCAGTGTTGCTCATCGGCTCCTGCATCTGTCCCAGTAGTAGGACTCTATGCGATTATCGACCGTCCACTTTTGCTGGCGCTCAACACGCAAAAAAGCCCCGCCACCGATTTCAGGGCAGTGGGACTAAACTTGTGAAGGATCAGTACCAAGCGCCACCGTTCACCGGGGCCGGCAGCTCTTTCCAACCGCCCGGCGCGTGCACGCGGCCGCCCAACCTTTCATTATGGCTGGGGCGATGATCGATATCATGCCCTTGAACCCGGCCGCGGCAGCAGTCGGTTGAATAGATCGAACATAATGTCATGCATTTAATATAAATAACATGCAGAAATACAAAATAATACAAGTAACCGACCGCTATTAAGCTGAGGTTGCTCTAAGTCGACAGGTCAGCGCTTGAGCCCCTCCGCATAGGGCTGCGTCTCACGCTCACACTTTTCCGTGGCTTCAAATCCGGGTTGAGCGAATTTGGCTGCACTGCTCGTCGCCAGAAGGCCAACGCACCGTGCTGCGAGAGTGGGCAGACCCAGGTAGTGCGTCGACTGCTGGTGCGGTCCGCCGATATGAGCCGGGCGTCAACATCATTGCTCTCCAGCGGCGAGTTGCTTCATGTGGCCCGTTTCGGATTACCCTGCGTGTTTCCTTAATCGGTTGTGCGACGTGAGATGGCTTCGAGGGCCGCTTCATTCATTAAATCCGGAATTTAAATGATATTCATCTCGATTTCTCGGATCTATCGATGAGATAAAATGAGCAATAATCCGAAAAGCAATTCTTAAAGTGGTCGCTTTATGGTGCACCGTGCCAGATCGGCGGTTGCCATCGGCGAGTGCTGCAAGCCTCAAGATTATCAGCTTTATTAAGCCGGGAGAATCCGCGAGAATCTCGGTACATCAAGACCGTCAAGCGGACGATCCAAGCGAGCGAAAATGACCCCAGCTAGGCTCACGTCATCGGCGCAATATGGTCCCAAAAAAGCCGTCTCCGTACGACCAATACGTGGATACACCAGCCTGAGCCTGTTGGCAGAGCGGGGGCAAATTGCGCTCATGCGAGGCGGAAGGCGGACGGCGGCTCCGGGTACCGCCACACACAATGGGGAAAAATATCCATGACTGGTATCATTAACCCTGCTCTCTTTGGCATGCCGGACGCGACGACTGCTGGCGTACAGGCTGGCGTGACGCTGACGAACTATACCGGCCCGATGACCATCACAACGGCGGGAGCGGTGATCGAGAACAAGATCATCAACGGGACGCTTACGATTGCGGCAGACAACGTCACGATCAAGAACTGCGTCATTCAGAATTTCGACAACTGGGGCATCCTATCGGACAATGCGGACAACACCCGTGTGGAGTACTGCGACATCGATGGCAGCGGCTCAACCCGCACATCTGGTCTCGGTATCGGGGGCGGCACCAACTCTGCGATCATCGGCTGCGATATCAAAGGCATGGTGATCGGCATCCAGCTGTTCGGCCGCGCCGAGGTCAAGGACAACTATATCCACGACTTGGCTGACACGTCGAGCAACCCGGATGACCGTCACTTCGATGGCATCACCTTGTTTGGTGGCCAAAACGGTTCGGTGATCGAGCACAATACGATCTCCATGCCCACCGGCGCCGGCGGCACTGCCGCCGTCTTCATCAAGACCGAGTTCGGTGCCATTGACGGTGTTCAGGTTAGAAATAACCTGATGTCCGGCGACCCGTCGTTCACGCTCTATGTGGAATCCACGACGCACCCCATCACCAACGTCACGGTCGAAAACAACTACGTTGACCGCGGGATTTACGGTTACTTCAACGTCGTGAATTCGACCCCGATTATCCGCAACAATGTCCAATGGAACAACAACACCGACGCGACGCCTTACCCAACCTCGGCGCCGCCCCCGCCTTCGACGCCTACCGCGCCGTCCGCACCGACGATCGCGTCGTTCTCGAACGATACTGGCGTGGCCGGCGACGGCATCACCAACGACAACACCCTCCAGCTCAAGGGCACCGCAGCCGCCAACAGCACCATCAAGATCTACGATGGCTCGACCCAGATTGGTACAACGACCGCCACCTCCACGGGGAGCTGGGATTATATCACCTCGGTCCTGACCAACGCTAAGCATGTGCTGACCGCGACTGCGACCAATTCGAGCGGGCAGACCAGTGCCGCGTCCGGCGCGGTGACCGTGACGGTGGATACGGTGGCGCCGACTGCCCCGGTTCTGAGCAGCAACTCCATCGTCAATACCAATCAGATCAGGCTGTCCGGGACAGCTGAGGCTAACAGCACGGTCACAGTCTACGACGGGACCACGGTGGTCGGAACGGGGACGGCGAACTCGACCGGGGCCTGGAGCATCACGTCGAACGCGTTGTCGACCGGCACCCATACGCTGACGACCAAGGCTGCCGACGCGGCAGGCAATATCAGCGCCGCATCGCAGTCGGTGAGCAGCGTGATCAGCGGGACGCCAGCGCAAGCTACGACGATCGAAACGGCTGGTGTGACAAGTCTCGTTCAGAATGGCAACAGTTATTATCTCAACAGCAGCAGCGGTGGAAACGGCCCTATCTTGAAAATAGCGGGCGTGTCCTGGGTAGCAGATCAAACAGGCTGGAAGGCCATCGGCGCGGAGCAGACCGCAAACGGATATCTGATCGCCTGGAAGTTCGCCAGCGAGGATCAGTACTCTGTTTGGAATACCGATAAGAACGGAAACTACATTTCACATGCCATCGGCGTCGTGTCCGGGAATAGTTCCACCTTGACATCGTTTGAAACCAGCTTCCAGCAGGACTTTAATGGCGACGGGACAGTGGGCTCCATCACAAAGACAATCGAGTCGGCCGGATCGACCAGCCTTGCTCAAGTTGGAGATAGCTACCAGCTCAATAGCTCTGGCGGGACCAATCTCGTCTTAAAGATGGACGGCACTGCATGGGTGGCCGACAAAACCGGTTGGGCGGCGATCGGCGTGGAGCAGACGGCAAACGGATATCTGGTTGCCTGGAAGTTCGCTGGCCAGGACAAGTATTCTGTCTGGAACACCGACAAAAACGGAAACTACGTTTCGCATGCCATCGGGGTCGTGTCCGGGA
>NZ_JAGKJK010000005.1:0-155000 GCF_020329435.1 Bradyrhizobium hereditatis
TAAGATAGCCGTAGATGTAGAGCTTGAGCATAGTGCGGGGGTGATAGCTGGGGCGGCCAGTGTCGAGTGGCTGAACACCGATGAACCCCAGCTTGTCGAGATCAAGACTGTCGACGAACACGTCGACCGCTCGCACCGGATTATCCTTGGTCACATAGTCATCGAGCGACGCCGGAAACAGGGTGCTCTGCCCGCGATCTAACCCTTCAACAAAGCGTTTCATCGGATGCCCCGCAAATCGCAGGGAATCTTATCGCGCGAATCACAGCAAACAGAGCGTTTTCACACAGCCTGGGCCACAAGCGGACTCAGGCACTGCAGCAAGACGCTCTTGTTTCGGCTTCGCTTTAGAGGCGATGGCCGCAGGCAGCGTGCAATGATCGGTACTTCAAGCCCTGCCAAGCGAAGGACGAGCGGGAGGAACTGTTGCCAATCTGCTCACCAATCTGGCGCTCGATCCATTTGGAAAGATCCCCGAATTCGAGTTCTGCGCCGTGCGCGCGAAGCCAGTGGGAATTAGGACGGCGGCGGAGCAGGCGACGGCCGGGATCAATTTCCTCGGACCGCTGTCAGTTGGCGGAAGGCGTCTGCGGCGCGATCTTGTTCTGCGCGATGATGGCTTCGGCCCGCGCGAGATTTTCCAGCAGGCGCTGGCTGGTCAAGACAAGGAAGTAATAGCCGAACTGCGGGTTTTGGAAGTAGATCTCGAGCAGCTTTTCATAGCTGATAGTCAGGACGCGGCCATCCTCGATACATTCGATCGTCGCGGTCCGGCGGTTGCCGAGCGTGAGGAAACCAAGCTCGCCCATCAAACGCCCCGGCGGAAGTTCGACGTTGATTTCGATGACCCGGAATTTGCCGGTAACGGTCAGCAGCATTTCGTTGGCTGCGTCACCCTTCTTCATCAAGATATCGCCCTTGCGATACTTGCGGTCGGTCATGAACGGCTTGAGCCACTCCATCGATATGTCGCCCTGTGTTGCGGTGCGCGCCTTCTTCACCAGCGCGAGCATTTGACGGAGACGGTAGGCATTGATGGGAATCATCAGGAGATAAAGAAGAAAGATCGTGACGGCTCCGGTGAGCGCACCGAAGATGGCGAAGAATGCGCAACCGATCATGTTCGCGACCCGCAGCGGCACCATCGTATGCGTCAGCAATGTAGCGACAAAGAAGATCGCGCCGACCAGGGCGAACATATTGGCAAGCGTGATGTTGTGCAGAAAGATTTCCAGCAGGCGGTTGAAGAGGGCGTCCCAGGTCACGTTGTTCGGATCGAGACCCATTTGGATCAGAATCTTCGCGAACCTGAGATTGTCGGTTGCTGCATCGAGAATGCGGTCCAGCATGATGGACATATCTCCTTTGGAGCCGGTGAGGCCAGCTTACCGGAAGTGACTTTATCACAGCGCAGCAAACTTGGCCGCCCGACTTCCGAGATGGGTCAAAGCGGCCGCGAGGATGTACGCGGACCGATGTCCGCTCTACTGCTGACGAACGACATGGTGAAGATCTGAGCCGTCTTCGGCTAATGGCCTACAACAGACCTCAGCCAAGAGTGCTTGCCACTGGGCTTGTTGTCCGCAGATGGAGGCTTTGCTGCCAACGTGGTAGAGTTGTCTATGGTTCGCAAAAAGCAGCAAGCTCCGTTGGCATTTAAGAACGCATCCAAACTTGGTGACTGGCTTGAGAAGCACCATGGCACTGCGACCGAACTCTGGGTGCGGATCTTCAAATCAGACACGGGCGTGCCGTCGGTGACGTGGAACGATTGCGTTATTGAGTCCATCCGCGTCGGTTGGATCGATGGCCAGATGAAACCTCTTGACGACATGTCGTACTTGCAACGACTTACCCCGAGGAAGGTGAATTCCAATTGGTCGGCAAAGAACTGCCGTCATGCAACAACCCTGATCGCTGAAGGGCGGATGCTTCCCGCTGGATCGGCTCAGGTCGAAGCGGCCAAGTCGGATGGACGATGGGACACCGCATACGCGGGCTCAGCGGACATGACTGTCCCGCAAGACTTTCTCGACGCCTTGGTGGACATGCCCGCGGCGAAAGCTTTCTTCGCGACGCTCGATCGCAGAAATCTCTATTCAATCTACTATCGCCTTCATACAGCAAAGAAGCCCGAGACGCGCGCTAGACGGATCGAGCAAATTGTTGCGAAACTGGATCGTGGCGAGAAGTTTCACTGACCCATGCGGCCTCTCGGAGTCAGTAAGCCATAGCGGGCAGATGATCGGCTGCACTGTGCCGCTTGTGACGCAAAACCGGCCGTCGCTCCACCATTTCGATCCGGCATCACCCTGGTCCGCAATGGATCATTTGCGCCGATTTAACTCGCCTACGGTGACTTCCGGTCTAACCCGGTGAACGGACATCTTCAGAGCCGGTCGGCAGGTCTCAAAGGGGCCAGAAGCTGACCTCGGCGGCGCTGGCTCTAGACCTCTCTAAGCTCAAAGGGCGATACGCCGATCCCATGCCCCCGCGTGCAATGCGGCGTAACAATCGGCGCGAGGCTAGGGAACCGTGTGCCGCGGGCAACAGTTACCCCCGCGACGAAGCGGAGTGGCGCCGTCGGACGTTGATAGTTCAGGACGGCGCGGTGTATCTTTACTTTCTAGACCGAACGATCGGCAGACTTGAGGGCGAAGGAAAGGTCATGCGCGCCTTGATCCTAGCATTGTGTATCCTAGCGATCGTCGACAGCGCGCACTTTGCTAAGGCTGGTCTGAGCAGCACGCCTCGCGAAACGTTGGCACCCGCCGAAACGACAATAGCTACCGACGAAGCGACTCAGGAGACCGAGGAACAGATCGGCCTCACCAAGGCAAAGCGTCGTGGAGTGCAACGTGGGCTAACCAACCTCGGGTTCAAGACCAAGGTCAATGGGAAGTTCGACGAATCGACTCGCGCCGTCATCGCGCGCTGGCAGGAGGAGCACGGCTACCCTACGACTGGCTTCCTCAACGCCGCTCAGCACAGGGTATTAACGGACGCCGCGGCAGAGGCTAGCAAATCTGGCCGTCAAGACCGTCGTCGCGCTGGGACCCGTACTCGCCATTCGCGTGGTGTCGGCGGTCCAATCGGCGCGATCGGCGGCGCGGTGCACGGCGTTGTGGGGGGTGTGGTGGGCGGACTATTCCGCAGGTGACTCGTCCAGCCTCAAGATAGTTGGAAATACGCCTAAGCAGCCTAGCAGTTTGTTGGACGGCTGTGACGACGAACCGCCTAGGGCGAACTCAGGGCATGCGCGTGGCTAGAGGCCGGAGGGTGATGTCGGAGATCGGTCAAGAAACGACAAAGCTCAGGGTGAGCATAATAGGTCCGCTTTCGGGTGCATAGCGTCCGACCCGCTCCTTGGCGGGCCACATTGAGCTGGACTGCCTTGCCGTGATTCAAGCCCCTTATCGCCTCCGTCCAGCTCGCATCCATCCGGCTATGGCTGGCTGCGCGTAGTGGGTCCACGCTCTAGAACATCCCCTCACGATCCGCGCGCTTCTTCTTTTTCGACCGCTGCCAGACCACGCCGGGATATCCCTTCAGCGGCACCAGCGGTTCACCGGTATAAGCCCACTCCTGCAATTCCTCGATCGCGATATGATAGAGCGGCTGCCGCCCGGTGCGGCCGGAAAACAGCGCGCGGGGGATATTGACCATATGCGGCGAGCGCGGGCGCTCATAGGTTACAGGCGTGCCGCAATGCGAGCAGAAGCTGCGCACGGTCTTGGTGGCCTCGTCTTCATACCGCGTGAGGCTATCCTTGCCTCTGATGATACGAAAGCGCTTGCGCCAGCTTCCGACATAGGTCGCGTAGGCCGCGCCATGCGCGCGGCGACTGGCCGGCGAATGATCGTGCCAGGCCCAGCGCGCCGGCACGTCGATCTCGAAGGCGACCTTGCCGCACAGGCATTGGCCGGCGGCGGGCTTGCCGAGAGATACGGCCTTGGTCTTCTTTTTCTCTTCCAGCTCCGGTTCAGGAAACATTTTCGGGTCCTGCTCTCACACTCCGTCATTGCCTGCAACAAACGCGAAGCGTTTGTGCAAGGGAGCAAAGCGACGAAGCAATCCATAGCGCCGCAAGTTGCGATGTGGATTGCTTCCGCCTTCGCCAAGGCTACGGCGGACAAGTCGCTGCGCTCGCAATGACGGAAGCCTTGTAGCCCGGATAAGCGTAGCGACATCCGGGGACGCTGGCGAGACCGGCCCCGGATGTCGCTTCGCTCATCCGGGCTACGATCGCCTCACGCCTGCTCCAGCTCGCCATGCTCCGGATAGTCCGTATATCCCGCCGCATCGCCACCATAGAACGTCGCGCGGTTATATGGCGTCAGCGGGAAGCCGCGCTGCAACCGGCGCGGCAGGTCGGGATTCGAGATGAAGATGCGGCCGAACGCGACCGCGTCCGCATGCCCGTCCCGGATCGCGGCGTCCGCGGTCTCGCCCGTGAATCCGCCGGCTGCGATCAAGACACCCTTCCAGATCGGGCGGAACAGCACCATCGCCGACGGCACGTTCTGATGGTTGACCTCGGCGCGGCCGGCGCCGGAGGAGCGCGGCTCGATGAAATGAAGGTAAGCAAGGCCGAGCGGGTTGAGCTGCTCAACGGCGTAGGTGTAGAGCGGCATCGGGTCGGGCTCGCCGCTGCCATTGGCGACGCCATAGGGCGACAGCCGCACGCCGACGCGATCGGCGCCCCAGACCTCGACGACGGCCTTCGTCACTTCCAACAGGAAACGCACGCGGTTCGGAATTGAGCCGCCGTATTGATCGGTGCGCAAATTGGTGTGCGACTGCAGGAACTGCTCGATCAGATAGCCGTTGGCGCCGTGCACCTCGACCCCGTCGAACCCGGCGGCAAGCGCGTTCTTCGCGGCCTGCCTGTAAGCATCAATAACACCAGGAATTTCCGACGTCTCGAGCGCACGCGGCGTCTCGTAAGGCACCGCCTTTCCGTCTGCCGTCCCCGTCTTCAAATCCGCGATCGGCACCGCCGATGGCGCAACCGGCAATACGCCGCCCGGCTGAAACGACGAATGCGAGACGCGCCCGACATGCCAGAGCTGCAGGAAGATGACGCCGCCCTTGGCATGGACCGCATCCACCACCTTGCGCCAGCCCTCGATCTGCTCATCAGTATAGATGCCGGGCACACCAGGGCTGCCGAATGCCGTTTCCGTCACCGGCGATGCCTCGGCGATCAGCAATCCGCCCGGCGTTGCCCGCTGCGCATAATATTCCGCGTTGAGCGGCCGCGGCGCCAGCGAGGGTTTTGCCGCCCGCATCCGCGTCAACGGCGCCAGCGCGAGACGATGCGTGAGCTGGTATGGACCGATCTTGAGCGGCGAAAACAACGATGGATACTTCATGCCTATTTCGAAACCCCGTGTTGATACGGATATGTAACCGCTTCAGCTTGTTCGTAAAAGATGCGGGACGCAACGTGTAGCCTCGACGCGAGGGAGCACATCTTCCATGCAAAAACCGAACGGCAAGACGCTTCCTTCGCTCAGCGTTCGCATCGACATCGACGCCGCGGGGCGGATCGGACCGGGCAAAATCCAGTTGCTCGAGACGATCCATCGAAGCGGCTCGATCTCGGCCGCCGGCCGCGCCATGGACATGTCCTACAAGCGGGCATGGGATCTGGTCGACGACATCAACCGCGTCTGCCGCCAAGCCGCCGTGGAGCGGCAGACTGGCGGCAAGAATGGCGGCGGCGCGGTGCTGACGCCGTTCGGCCTCTCGCTGGTTGCGCGCTATCGCAAGATCGAACGCGATGCTGCCAGCGCCGCGCGCAAGGAGCTCGAGGCGCTGCACAAAGAGATCGGGCGGCCGAAGAAAGCCGCCAGCCGTTAGGCCCGCAAGCACAAGACAACGGCGGCCGAAGCCGCCGCCATCGCATCGATCGATCTGACGGTTCTCAGGCCGTCTTGATCCAGACCGCCTTGACGTTGAGATATTCCTCGACGTGCTGCTTGCCGGACTCGCGGCCATAGCCGCTCATCTTGTAGCCGCCGAACGGCACGGCAGGGTCCATCGCCTGGTAGCAGTTGACCCAGACCGAGCCGGCGCGCAGCGCCTTTGCGACCTGGTGCGCCTTGCTGACGTTGGTGGTCCAGACGCCGCTGCCAAGGCCGAACGTGGTGGCGTTGGCGCGCTTGACCAGCTCGTCGGTATCTTCAAAGGAGATCGCCGAGATCACCGGACCGAAGATTTCCTCCTGCGCGATGCGCATATTGTCCTGCACATTGGCGAACACCGTCGGCTGCACGAAATAACCCTTCGCCAGCGCGCCCTCGGTCAGGCGGCCGCCGCCGACCACCGCCCTGGCGCCTTCCTTCTGGCCGATGTCGAGATAGCCGGTGACGCGCTCAAGCTGGTCCTTCGACACCAGCGGCCCGATCTGCGTATTCGGATCAATCCCGTTACCGACTTGCAGCTTCTTGCCGAATTCGGCGACGCGGCCGACGAACTCGTCATAGACCTTCTGCTCGACGAACAGCCGCGTGCCGGCGCTGCAGATCTGCCCGGAATTGGCGAACACCGCCATCGCAGCGCCTGGTACCGCCGCATCGAGATCGGCATCGGCGAACACGATGTCGGGCGACTTGCCGCCAAGCTCGAGCGACACGCGCTTGAGGTTGCCGGCGGAGGCGCGGATGATCGATTGTCCCGTAATGTGCGAGCCGGTGAAGGCGACCTTGTCGACATCAGGATGCGACGCCAGCGCCGCGCCGGCGGTCTCACCATAACCGGGCACGACGTTGACGACGCCGGGCGGAACACCGGCCTCCATGCAGAGTTCGGCGAGCCGCAGCGAGGTCAGCGGCGCTTCCTCGGCAGGCTTCAGCACCACGGTACAGCCGGTGGCAATCGCCGGCCCGATCTTCCAGACTGTCGCAGCGAGTGGCCCGTTCCAGGGGATGATCGCCCCGACCACGCCGACCGGCTCCTTGAGCGTATAGGAGAAAATTTCGCCAGGCAGCGAATTCTCGATGGTTTCGCCGTGCAGCGCCGTCGCCTGCCCGGCGTAATAGCGGAGCATGCCGAGCACGCGCAGCCTGTTGCCGCGGGTACGGCTGATCGGCGCGCCCATATCAAGCGTGTCGAGTTGCGACAGCTCCTCGAAATTCTTCTCGACGAGATCGGCAAGCTTCAAGAGCAGGCCTTGCCGCTCATATGGCTTGACCTTGCTCCATGGCCCTTCGAATGCACGGCGGGCCGCGGCCACGGCGCGGTTGATGTCCTCCGCATCGCCCTCGGCAACGGTTGCCAACAGCTCGCCGGTCGCCGGGTTATGCGTCTCGAACCGCTTGCCGGAGGCGGCGTCGATCCACTGGCCGTCGATCAGCATTTTCTTGTAGGAGCCATCCGCATAGGGATGGCGTGTGATCGGAATCGCCTGGGTGACAGCCATGTTTGCACTCCCTTGAAGTTAGTTGGAATTCCGGAACGTTATATTTTGTTATCTATAACGTTGACATGAAATCGTAGCGCGGCCGAACGACGGGAGAAAGCGGCCGGGGCGAAGACCTCCCATGCCCGTTCGATCATGGTAGTCTAGGAGGTATAGCCTTGCGAATACACGCCTCATATCTGTCCGGAGAATGACGATGCCCCATCCCGCGATGTCGCCTAATCATGTTGCCGTGATCACTGGAGGCGCTTCCGGCATCGGGCTCGCTGCCGCGATGCGTTTCGCGGGTCTCGGCATGAGAGTCTGCATCGCCGATTTGGGCGCCGAGCGGCTCGCCGAGGCTGCCGCCAAACTGGCATCGGTCGCGAAGGGCGGCGCGGCCGATATCATGACCGCATCCGTTGACGTCAGCCGCTTCGATGACGTCGCGGGCCTCGAAACCGCGGTGCAAAAGCGGTTCGGTGGCACCGACATTCTGATGAACAATGCCGGTATCGGCCCCGATAGCAACAGCTTTGGCCCGCTGGAAAACTGGCAGCGCATTCTCGCAGTGAACCTGTGGGGCGTAATTCACGGCACGCAGGCCTTTGTGCCTCACATGGTCGAGCGCGGACGCCCCGGCCTCGTGATCAACACCGGCTCCAAACAGGGCATCACGACGCCACCAGGCAATCCCGCCTATAACGTCTCAAAGGCCGGCGTGAAAGCGCAGACCGAGGCGCTGCAACACGAATTGCGGAACTTGCCGGGATGCCAGATCAATGCGCATCTGATGATCCCCGGCCATGTCTTCACCGCACTGACCGCGCGCGGCCGCACCGAAAAGCCGCCGGGCGCCTGGACGCCGGAGCAAACCGTCGACTTCATGATCGCGCGGATCGAGGCCGGTGATTTCTACATTCTCTGCCCTGATAACGACGTGCCGCGGCAGCTCGACGAGCGGCGCATGCTGTGGGCGATCGGCGACATCGTCGAGAACCGTCCCGCGCTGTCGCGCTGGCATCCGGATTATGCGGAGGCGTTCGGGAGGTTTGTGAAGGGAGAATAGCTAGGGCGTGGACACAAATCGAGGTTTGTGAGCTCGGATCGACCCATGTCCGCTGTTCGGCGAACTGCAGACTCAAATCGGACGCTGCCTCAAGTCCGAAAAGGGGCCCAGAAGCGGACGTCGCTATGAGTTGGCGCCCGTGGCTTCATGCGTTCACACTCGACCAGAGGCGCCGGGCGCGCCCCATGAGGACGAGGAAATGCTGGACCGACAAGAACGCCATGGCGGTAAGAGGCCGTTGTTTTTCCGCACTTTCGACCCATGGTGGTTGGCACTTACCCCAAAGGGGAGTAGCTTTGCCGAACGGTCGTCAGGACGAGATCTTGATCTCCTCATCGTGCCGCCGGGCGCCCAAGGCGTTGCCGATCGTCGTCCCGACCAGGGTCACGATTCTGCTGAGGGAGGAGCGAATGATGCAATCCGGACAATTCTGGATCATCACTGCGGCCGCGACATTGCTGCTCAGCGCAACCGCAGCGCATGCGGATACGACGTCCGTTAAGGCGTGGCAGGTTGTGCGCGTCGCGAAGACCGGCGCGCACTGCGTCGACGACAAGAACTGCATGAACCGCATGCACCCGGCCATCAAGCCGGTGAGTCGCGCCAACCCGGGTCAGCATATCGTCTTTGAGACGCGTGACGCCTTCGACTCCGACTTCAACCTCGGCTCCAAGCCCGAGGATGTGTTGGCGGCCGATCTCAATCTCGTCCATCCGCTGACCGGCCCGGTCTTCATCGAGGGTGCCCAGCGCGGCGACGTACTGGCGGTGACACTCCTCGACGTACAGCCGGACGACTACGGTTACACCGTGATCGTCCCGGGCTTCGGTTTCCTGCGCGATCGCTTCACCAAGCCGTTCATCGCCAATTGGAAACTCAACCGCAAGGAGGCGGTCTCCGACCAGATCCCAGGCGTCGTCATCCCCTTTAACGGATTTATGGGCACGGTCGGGGTGCTGCCGGGCCAGCCCGAGGTGGCCACGATCCTCACGCGCGAGGCGGCGCTGCAGAGCGCGGGCGGCGTCGTCCTGACTCCGCAGCCGCTCGGTGCGCTGCCGAGCGATGTCTGCGGTCAGAACGGAAGCAGCAAGAATGAGTGCCTGCGCACCATTCCGCCGCGCGAGAACGGTGGCAACATGGACATCAAGCAGATGGTGGTGGGCACGACGCTGCTGCTGCCCTGCTTCGTGGACGGGTGCGGGTTGTTCGTCGGCGACGTCCATTTCGCGCAAGGCGATGGCGAGGTCTCCGGCACGGCAATCGAGATGGGGGCGACGGTCACGCTGGTCACCGAGATCCGCAAGGCGCAAGCCGCGAAGGTCAAAGTCCCGCACTTCGAAGGCGGCGATCAGCTCATCCGGTTGGCGCCGACCGAGTTCTACGCCACCACCGGCTTCCCGCTGAAAGCCAAGGGACAGATCCCGCCTTACCATACCTACCTCGACAGCCAGAAAATCGGCCCGCTCGAGAACCTCTCGGAGGATCTGATGCTGGCGGCGCGCAACGCCCTGATCGAGCTGATCGACTGGATGGTTGGCGAGAAGGGCCTCACGCCGGAGCAGGCATATGTCGTGGCGAGCGTGGCCGCCGACCTGCGTATCGGCAACGTCGTCGACGTGCCGAACTACGCAGTCTCGGCCATCCTGCCGACCACCATATTCCGCGAGAAGTAGCGTGTGGCATGAGACCGAAGATTCTGAGGTTGGCGGGAGGCCGAGCCGCCGGGAATTCCTCCGAACCGCGGGAGCCGGCGCCGCAGCCATGTTCCTTTGTGGCCACGCACCCTATGGCCAGTGGGGTGTCTACCGCCGGCGCCACCTGCTCATCCTGACTTCCCGCGCCGATCCTCCCTCGTTCGAGCTCGGCAAGCGGGTAGCTGAGGTCCTCGCGGATCGCTTGCCGAGCAGCAAGGCTCAGGTGAGCAGGGCGCCGCACAAGGAGCGCATCGCCAGCCTGATCAGCTCGCAGCAGTTGGACGTCGCGCTGATGCGGCGCGACGATGCGGCAGCCCTTCGACAAGGGAGGCCCCCCTTCGCCGAGCACGGACCAGTCAAGCTGTTCACTGTCGTCGGCATCGGAGAGTATTTGTTCGTCTGCCGCGACGACTTTGCAGCACGCCATGCCTGGTTGATCGCCGAAGCGTTGGATAAGAGCCGCAGCGCCCTTCCCGAATTGCTGCTGCCGAGCGGTTCGTCCTCCGAGCCGCCCGACTCGCGCATCCCGCTGCATCCTGGCGCTCTAGGTTATTTCATGGGCGCGCCCATGCCGGGCCTCGAGCCACATGCCCATGAAGATCACACCCACGAGGTTGATGTCCCGCAATGAGCCACGGCCCTAAGCTGGAGGCCGCCACAGACCTCTGCTTCTTCATCAATTGCGAGCCGCGTCGCGCCCTCGCAGCACTTCAGAAAAGGGTCAAATCGCGTGGTTTCATATATCTGCAGCATGTTCTCTATTCGGTCCATCTCGGACCTGCAATTCGGCCTGGCGAACACCGAGCCCCAGGGCGACAGGGTGCAAAGATGTCTAAATTCGTAGGCTAGGCAAAGCGAAGCGTGCCCCACCATCGCTAACGCAGCGTCAGTGTACCTGGCAATAGATGGTGGGCACGTCGCTACGCTCCTTTGCCCACCCTACACGCAACAATACAGTCACCCCTACAGCGTCACCTGCTTGTCGCCGCATTGCTTGCAGACGTATTTGACACGCGTAGCGCCCTTCTCGGCCTGGACGCGGTTCGGCGCGCCGCATTTGCCGCAGACCGCTTCGATTCTAGTCTGTCCTTGTTTTATGACGATCGCTTTCTTTTCCATCGTCTCGCGGATCAGCCGCTCGGCCTCCTCGCGCATTGCTTGCTTTGACATCGGCCTGCCCTGCAATAACCCGCTGCGGCGGGGTGTTATCACAGCCACAGCACATTTCGTAGGTCGGTCGTGAAAATCGCACGACTAAGTGTCACGTCGTCTCCGGCGTGAGCGCGAGCAGCCGGCGCACCAGGGCAAGCGCGGTTTCCGTGGCCGGATCGGCCGAAATCACGGGAACCGCGAGCGCGATGACGTCGATCGGGTCATGTGAGAGGACAACGAGATGGGTCGCGCTGTTGGCCTTCATCAACGATACGACGCGCTCGACGGCGGGATCGGATGCGGCGAGGGCCCACGGCGCGTCGGGGCGGCGCAGCACCCGCCGGGTCGACAGGAAGTCGCGCAGCAGCGCGGGATCGTAAGCCAAAAGCTCGCTTTCGCGATAGCGCCGGGCGCTCTCGAAGATTGGATGACGCGCCAGTTCCGCGATCAGCGCATCGCGCGTTTGGGCCGGCGATGCCGCGACGGAATTGAGAATGCCGGGCACCTGCGATTCGAAGTGGGCGCGCAGCGCGTCCACCATCAGTCCGATGGTGAGAACGCCTGCGATTGCAATGGCGCAGAATCGCACGACCTGCGCTGCGTCGACATCTGGCGCAACGAACGCCGCGGCGGCACCGAGCAACGCCGAACTTGCGACGCGCAACACGGTCAGCAGCAGCGCCTGACGCTGCGTCTCTGCGCCGCGTTCCGCGATTAGGATCGCGGTAACCACGAGCAGTGCCCCCAATGCCCCGAGCCTGACCGGGATATTCGGTATCAGCACCCTGAAATCGGTGAGGACGAAAGGAATGACGAGAATGGCGCCGACGGCGAGGCGGCCGATGCTGCGATTCTCCGATGCCATCAGCGTGGCCGGGTCGCGCGTTGCCAATAGCCAGGCGCAGATGGCAAAGCCGGCGAGCTGGAACAAAGCAAGCAGGACGGCAGTGGGCGTCACCAGCGGCTCAAACCCAAGCGCCCCTGCGAGGCCGATCACGATGCCGCCGGCCAGAATGGCGATCTTCGCGGCGCGCGGGGCATGGCGCCGCAGGATGCCCTCGGTGACGATCAAGGCGCCGAGCGGGACCAGCGCCGCTGGAATCGCCGACAGATTGTTGAGCAGCACGCTACCGCTCCACCACGCCGTGCCGCGCACCAGAAACAGCGATGCGATGATGCCAAGCGCGATCAGGAGGCGCCGGGTCAGCGGCCCCTTGGGATCACGCCGGTGCAGCGTGAGCATAGTGACGGCGAGCCCGATCGCGCCGCAAAGATTGACGATGGAATCGGCGATCATGCCCGGCGTCATTTGCCACTTCCGTTTCCGGGTATCCGCGGCCGCAAGCTGTCGAACGGCCGCGTATCGTCCAACCAATAAATCACGGGCAGGATCAGCCGCTGCAACGCCAGCACGGCGGAGGCAGCGAACAGTGCCGGCAGAGATCCTGCCGGCACATCGCGTTGGATGTAGCGCCGGGCGCCGGCAAGATCGATGCGGCCAAGCTGGAGAACGTCGTCGCCCCTTAAGTAATCGAGCTCACGCGCGCACCAGGCGTTATATTGCTCGTCACGATGTTTTGGCGCGATGTCGAAGGATTTCTTCAAAGCGTCCGACCCGCCGGTATAGGCATTGGTGATGACGAAGCGGTCCTCGTCGAACCCGGCCTCGTCGCCGACGCCGAACACCGCGCGATGTTCGCGCATGATCCCCCGCGCCAGTTGCAGATGCGCAAAGCTGCGGCGCGCCGCGACGTCCGGCGATGGAAACACGTCCGAGAAGGTGTCGCAGACCATGCCGAACACTGCTGGCACCTGCGTTACATTCGAAATCCATTTTGGGCGCAGGCCATCGCGCGCGAACAGCACCAGCGTGGTCAGGCCGTACAGAACCCAGGACAGCCCCTGTCCCTGCACATCAGGGTCGACCATCACGAGACCGAGATGGGTGACCTGCTCCGGCTCACCATCAAGCTCGACCGACATCACCGATAGCGCATTAAAGGCGATCGGCCGCCCCGTCGCCTCCTCCGAGATCAGCGTGACGATGGCGCGCGACAGCCGCTCGCGCTCGCCGGAGAAGATGCCATAGGTGAGATCACCGGCCGGCAGCGTCTTGCCGGCGATGGTGCGCAATTGAGAGACCAGTTCGTCGAGTTCGGCTTGCGAAAGCGATAGCCCCGGACTTTCGACGATCCGCGTCGTCAGACCGGTGTGCGTGCGCAAGGTGAGATCGATGGCAGGCTGTTGAAATGCCTTCAGCCAGAAGGCGGCATAGCTGCCGAGGCGGCCGGCCGCAGAGCGGACCTGCTGCAGGCCATGATGGATTGCTGAATTGCCGCTCCAGAAAGACGCCATGCCACCTGCCCGCACCTGGACGGGATTGGTGCGCCCGGCCCTCTTAACGAGCGATGAGCGCGACATGTTGGGATTGACCGCAGGGTAAACGATATGTTGGTGAGGTCAAACCTGCTGCAGGACAGGCAAACGGCGAATGCCGAAGCATCCGCCGCCCGCCTTCGCCAGCACCGCGTCACAGGTTACGCGGCATTGGAAATCAATCAGCCTTGAAACTAAGCGGCCTTGGTAACTTCCATCAGCAGCCGCTCGGCCTTCGCATCCTCGATACGGTTCACCAGCCGGCTGCTCTCATGCATGTCACGCACGGTCTTGGTCAGCGTGACGCAGGACTGAATCAGCATCACGATGCCCATCGCCAGATAGCCCTTGATCCAGAGATCAACCGGCAGAAAGTAGACGCCGACGGCGACCAGGAAGGCCGAGGCGCCGAACGAAGCGTAGGTGAAGGTAACCCAGGCGTTGCTGTGATGCTGGACATTCTGATTCATGGCGCCATCCTGCTGATATGAATTTCGATGAAAGGCCGTTCGGACGGGGTTGGCGTTTTGCTCCGGGATTCCGCTATCGCGTCCGTCCCAGCTTTCTGCGCCCGCCCCAGTTAATGAGCGATGACTCAAGCATCCTAAGGTTGTCGCACGGTAAACGATACATTGAACGGCAGTATCAAATGATCCATGACAGGAACGATGGCGCCGGGCCGTCGGATACTGGGCTGATCAAGCCTTCCTGCGGCGCCGCTGGCAAGGTGGGCCGTCTTCACGCCCTGGCCGGCTCAAGGCAACGTCGTTGCCCGCCGCTATAGTCATGTGACAACAACGAACATGCCGCCATGACAATGGCGCCGCCGGTGGCCAACGCCATCACGATTGATGGCGGAAACAGACTGCTGAACACAGCGAGGATCTCTGCCGTGGCAGCCGTCGCTCCGACCATCGCGATCAGGTACACGCGCAGAGAGATCGGAAAGGCGCGAACCAGAAATTCATCTGATATCCAGCTGATCGCCGACATCGGCAAGGTGAGGATAGATAGCACCACGGCCACGACGCATGCGAAGTCAAGGTCTCGCGGGCCAGCGGTAGCGACCCATATCATCAACGCCGCGAAGAACACCGTTACCGGAGCCAGCACCAAAAATACGAACGCTCTTTTCATCGAAGTCATCCCTTGCCTGCCGACGTGAAACTGATCCCGGCGACGGACGGCGGGTGCTGAGACACCCGCCGCCCCCTCGCCAGCACCGCGCCACAGGCTACGCGGCCCTTGCAATCAACTGCTTTGAAACTACGCAGCCTTGGAAACTTCCATCAGCAGCCGCTCGGCCTTGGCGTCCTCGATGCGGTTCACCAGCTTGCCGCTCTCGTGCATGTCGCGCACGGTCTTGGTCAGGGTGACGCAGGACTGCACCAGCATCACGATGCCCATTGCGAGATAGCCCTTGATCCAGAGATCTAGCGGCAGGAAGAACACGCCGACGGCGACCATGAAGGCGGAGGAGGCAAAAGAAATATAGGTGAAGGTAACCCAGGCACCGCTGTGAGGTTGGACGTTCTGGTTCATGATAATCTCCTGTTGATATGGGTTGATCGATTGAGTTCAGTTTCAGGCAGCTTGCGTGCGTTTGGCGTTCAGCCGCGCGAGCACGTCGTCAGCGGTTGATTTCAGCCGGGGACCGAAGCCCTGCTCGGCGAGCTTTTCGGCGGTCGCCAGCGGACCGCTGGCGGCATCGAGCTCGACCAAGGCGTCGGCCGCGGCCTGGGCCTCGATCTGCCGCTCACGCAGCCTCTTCAGCGTGTTCTCCGCTTCCGGCAGCGTGGATTCGTACGGACGCGCCGCTTCGATGCCGCCCCGGCGCAGGGCACGAACCGCTTCGGAGGCGCGGGCGATGCGACGGCCGCGATCGAGCTCGGTGATCCGCGCCTCGGCACTGGCGACCTGGCGCTTCATGCGGGCGATCTCGGTTGCAAACAGCGTGCGCGCGGTCATCGCCGCGTCGCGGTCGGCCTCGAGATTGGCGATCGCCTGCGCCGCCTCGCGGGCGAGATCTTCCCGGCCGCCATCGAGCGCCGCGGTGGCGCGGACCTCGAGATCGGCGATGCGGGCATTGGTGGCTTCGAGGCGGCGGCCCTCCTGCTGGTCGCCGGCGATCGCCAACGCCAGCGAGCGCTTTGAACGCTCCACGGCCGCGGCGGCATCGCGCATCTGCTGGTCGAGAATGAGCAGCGCCGCGCGGTCTTCCAGTTCCTCCCCCGCGACGGCCACGCTGCCCCGGAAAAGCGTTAAAACAGTTTTGAACATTTGCAGCTCCCTGTGTTATGAGCTTCGCTCATGGATTGTTTGTAGCAGCAGCGTGAGCATTGCTCAAGAATTATTTTGAGCGTCGCTCAAGATTGGGGATTGATGTCTAAGGTATTGGAAAGACGAGCTAAACTTCGGGAATCGTTAGTCGAAGCGGCGGAGCGACGGATTGCCGCAGGGGGACTCGCCGGCCTGAAAACCCGCGATCTGGCGCGGGACATCAGCATCGCCAACGGCGCGGTCTACAACCTCGTCGACGACGTCGACGAACTGATCCTGCGGGTGGGATCGCGCACGCTGGCGCGGCTCGATGCCGCGCTGACATCAGCCGAAGCCGACGGACCCGCCTCTCCTCGCGAGACGCTGGTGCGCATCGCCGTCGCCTATTGCGATTTCGCTGCCGAGAATCTCGAACTGTGGCGCGCGCTGTTCGAGCACAGGATGGCGCCGGGCAAACCGGTGCCGGAATGGGCGATCAGCGAGCAGATGGATCTGTTCCGCCACATCTACCGGCCGCTTGCCGAACTCTTTCCAAAGCGCACACCGGACGAACTCGGCGTGACGGCGCGCAGTCTATTCTCAGCGGTGCACGGCATGGTGCTGCTCGGGCTCGAGCAGAAACTGATTGCGGTGCCGGTCGAGGCATTGCGCGAGGAGATCGCGGCGATCGTGCGCGCAATGGTGGACGGGCTGACGGCGAAAGCGGACTAGGTCTCAATGATGACGTAGCTGTCCTCGACGTGCACCGGAAACGTCTCGGCGACGTACGGCCCCTTCTGCAACTCCTCGCCGCTTTCTACCGCGACCGGATAGGAGCGGACCTTCACTCGCTTTGGATCGAACCAGGACTGGCCGTTGCGCATGTCGAACTCCCAGCCGTGCCACGGGCAGCGCAGGAGCTCGCCGACGCGCGAGCGCTGGTAGACGCCGGGCTCTGGCGAAGTCAGCCGCGCGACGCAGGCAGCCTTTTCCAGCGGTGCGCCCTCGTGCGGGCAGCGATTGAGCAGCGCGAAGAACTCGCCGTTGACGTGGAACACGACGATGTCGCGGCCTTCAATGCCGAAGACCTTGTTGCCGCCGGGCGGGATGTCTGAGGTGCGGGCGACGATATGACGGGCCATGTTGTCCTTGTCGCCGCTCAGAGTTTGTAGAGTGCACGCGCATTGCTGTTGAAGATCTTCCGGCGCTCGGTCTCCGTCAGCGGCGTCTTAAAGGCGTAGCGCGGATCGCCGAAATCCCAGTGCGGGTAATCCGACGAGAACAAGAGCCGGTCGGCGCCGACCCATTCGATCAGCGAGCGCAGATGTTTGCCCTCATCGGGCTCGTCGATCGGCTGCGTCGTGAACCAGAAGTGCTCCTTCACATATTCGGACGGGCGGCGCTTCAGATGCGGCACCTCGCTGCGGAACGCCTCGAAGTGGCGGTCCATCCGCCAGGTGGCCGAGGGAATCCAGCCAAAACCGCCTTCGATGAACACGATCTTGAGGTTCGGGAAGCGTTCGGGCACGCCTTCGAGCACGAGGCTGGTGAGTTGCGCGGCCATGGTGTGCGCGTTCGACTGGTGCTCCTCGACATAGTAAGACGGCCAGCCGCTGCCGGTCGGCGCATGCCCGCCATAACCGCCGACATGGATGCCGAGCGGCAGACCGAGCTCCTGTGCGCGGGCATAGATCGGCCAATAGCGGCGGCGGCCGAGCGGCTCGTTGGCACGCGGGCAGACATTGATCTGCACATAACGGCCGATCTTGGCGCAACGCTCGATCTCGGCAATGGCAAACTGCGTATCGTCCTGGCCGGCAAGGATCGACGCCTTCAGCCGCGGATCGCGGTCGGACCAGAAGGCGAGCTGCCAGTCGTTGATGGCGCGCTGGATCGCAGCGCCAAATTCAAGGTTCTGCTGCGAGAAGATGAAGAGGTCGAGCACCTGCAAAATGCCGTACTCGATGTCGAGCGGATCGAGGTGCTGCTTGCGCATGAAATCGAGATCGGAGCCCGGCGGTCCGCCGGTCGGCGGCCAGGCATCGCGACGCGCGATCAGCGGCGAGGAGCGGGGATAGGGCGTGGTGCCGATATAGGGCGTGCGCAGATGGCTGCCATAGGTGCGCAAATGCTCCTGCCAGCGCTTCGGCATGAACTGTTCGATATCGGCATGGGCATGAATGCTCGGATGCACGTCGCAATCGATGATGCGCAGCCGGCTCTTCGCGGCTTCTTCCTCGGCGAGGATGGGGCGGTCGATGACGTCACTCATGCGATCCTCCTTCAAACTCATGCGGCGAGCTTCAGCCGCGGAAAGGTCTCGAGCGGATTATCGACGCACATCCGCGAGACGATGCTATCAGGCAGATATGGCGGCATCGGATCGTCGCCATCGAACTGCCAATGCGGATAATCCGACGCGAACAGGAACATCTTGTCGGAGCCGATCTGCTCGATGACATCTGCGACGCCTGTGGCATCCGGCGGGCCGTCGAACGGCTGCATGGTGACACGGACATGATCGCGGATAATCGAGGCCGGCTCGCGTTCGACCCAGGGCACCTCGACGCGTACGCCGCGCCAGGTCTTGTTGGCGCGCCACATGAACGCGGGCAGCCAGCTTACGCCTGACTCCATGAGCACGACTTTGAGATCGGGGAATTTGCCGAACACGCCCTCATAGATCAGGCTCAGGAGCTGGGCCTGAAACGCCTGTGCTTCCGCGAGATAATATTCGTAGCGATAGGACGGCCAGCCGATCGAACTCGGCGCGGTGCGATAAGCGCTGCCGGCATGGATCGCGACCGGCAGCTTGTGCTTCGCGGCCGCCTGCCACACCGGCCAGTAATGCCGCCGTCCGAGCAGCGTCTCGCCTTGCGCCAGCACGAGCACGGAAACGAAACGGTTGTCCGCTGCGCGCCGCTCGATTTCCTCCACCGCCAGATCCGGCGCCTGCATCGGCACCACGATGGAAGCGCTCAGCCGCGGATCCCTGGACAGCCATTCGGCCGCGATCCAGTCGTTGATCGCTTTGCAGAAGTCGGCCGCCATATAGGAATCAAACACCGCCTGCGCGCCATAGATCACGTTGCAGATCGCGTGGCTCGAGCCGAGCTGATCGAACGCGCCGCGCTGCACCATATTGAGATCGCTACCGGGCTTACCGTTGGCCGGCCGCCAGTCGGCACGGCCGGCAAACGGCATGTTCGGCGGATAGGAATTGAGGTCGAGACCGTCGATCGCGCGGCTGACGACCTGCTCTTTCCAATGATCGCTGAGATAGGGCAGCAGCGTGGTGCGGGTGCCGCCCACGGCGGGATGAATATCGCAGTCGATCCGCGTGGCCGCCATGGAGGTTCCTCGGACTGCTGTTTCGTGGCGGTCTTGGTGCCGCGCTCGCAACTGTGCCGCTGATGCCGTGACGGCGCAAGCGCTTCTCTAGCGGGACCGCCCTGCCCTGGATGCACGGCGCGTTGAGCAACCGCACATAGCGCGGTTGACACGAATGAGGGTCTGTCTCCGCGGAGAGAACCCCTCATCCGGCGCTTCGCGCCACCTTCTCCCGCAAGGGGAGAAGGGAGCTCCAGCGCGATTGACAGGCCAGTCGATCCCAACCCAAATGTCCGCCCCGAGAACAAGGAAGCGAGGCGGAGCGCGTGGCGGGCAACGAACAAGAAACCTACGAATGCGACGTGCTGGTGGTTGGCTCGGGTTGCGGCGGACTGTCGGCGGCGGTCACCGCCGGGCATCACGGCCTCAATGTCCTGATCGCCGAGAAGGAGCCGCGCTTCGGCGGCACCACGGCCCGCTCCGGCGGTTGGCTATGGATTCCCGGCACGTCGCTGGCAAAAGCGTGGGGCATAGAGGAAAGCGAGGGACAGGCCAAGACCTATCTCCGGCACGAAGCCGGCAACAATTTTGATGCGGCGCGCGTCGATGCATTCCTGCGCGAAGGGCCGAAGGCGGTCGATTTCTTCACCACCAAGACGGCGGTGCAGTTCGACATGCCGCTGACGTTCCCGGATTATCATGCCGAAGCTCCGGGCGGCGCGCAGGGCGGCCGCTCGATGGTGACACGGCCGTTCGATGGCCGTGAACTCGGCGCGCACATCAAGGATCTCGGCAGTCCCCTGCCCGAGCTCACCGTGTTCGGCATGATGCTGGGCTCGGGCAAGGACATCGTCCATTTCATGCGCGCGACCAAGTCGCTCACGTCGGCGGTTTATGTTGCAAAACGCCTGTCGAAGCATGCGATGGATGTCTTGCGCCACGGCCGCGGCATGACGCTGACCAACGGCAATGCGCTCGCGGGGCGTCTGGCAAAATCGGCCTTCGACCTGAAGATACCGCTGTGGCTGTCCTCACCTGTGCTTGAGCTGATCGTCGAGGATGGCGCGGTTCGAGGCGCGAACGTCGAACGCCATGGCAAGCTGATCCGCGTCAATGCCAAGCGCGGCGTCGTGCTCGCCTGCGGCGGCTTCCCGCATGATATCGTAAGGCGCAAGGCGATGTTCCCGCACGCGCCCAGCGGCGCCGAGCATTTTTCGCCGGGTCCTGTCGGCAACACCGGCGACGGCCTGCGCCTGGCGGAAACCGCGGGCGGCCGCATCGAGGACACGCTGCCGCATGCGGCGGCCTGGGTGCCGGTCTCGATCACCGAGCGCAAGGACGGCTCCAAGGGTGTGATGCCGCATTTCATCGACCGCGCGAAGCCCGGCGTCATTGCCGTAATGCGTGACGGCAAGCGCTTTGCCAACGAAGGCAATTCCTACCACGATTTCGTGCAGGCGATGGTGAAGGCGGCAAAGCCCGGCGAAGAGATCACGGCGTTCCTTGTCTGCGATCACCGCGCGCTCCGAAAGTACGGCCTTGGATGCGTGCCGCCCTTCCCGATGCCGCTGCGCCACCATCTCGCGACCGGCTATCTCAAGCGCGGCAGCACGCTTGCCGAGCTCGCCGACCGCACCGGCATCGATCCGCAAGGGCTCACGGCGACGATCGAGGAGTTCAACGCGTCAGCCGCGGAAGGACGCGACCCCGCCTTCGGCAAGGGATCGCGTGCCTACAACCGCTACCAGGGCGATGCGCTGCACGGCCCAAACCCCTGCGTCGCACCGATCAAGGACGGACCGTTTTATGCGATCAAGCTGGTGGTCGGCGATCTCGGCACCTACGCCGGCATCAAGACCGATGCGCACGCCCGCGCGCTGGATGAACACGGTCAGCCGATCCCGGGCCTCTATGCCGCCGGCAACGACATGGCGAGCATTATGGGCGGCAACTACCCCGGCGCCGGCATCACGCTGGGACCGGCGCTGACATTCGGCTACATCGCGGGGAAACATCTCGCCGGCGAAAATTCGCCGTAACAGGCGCGCACGATGGAACGAACGTCAGTCGACCCGATTGTGTTTCGGTCGAATCCGGAGACCGATTCATGTGCGCGCCGCGGCTGTTCACAGGCTTTATTCTTGCCCTGATTCCAACGCTGGCAGTTGCCGCAAATACCGAATGGCGCCGATATGTAGTCCCGAGCACCGGGACCAGCGTCGATATGCCGGTCTCGATCTTCACTAGCGATGGCGGAGCGCCCGAAGGCGGAACCGGGCGGCGGTTTTTCACGGAAGACCGCCGCGCTGACATGACGGTGCAGTCCATTCCCAATCCCGGAAACGATTCTCCTGCCATCTTCCTGACCAAGATGCGGCCGCCCGACGGCATCATCTACAAGCGCGTCACGTCCGATTTCTTTGTGGTGTCCAGCATTCGCGACGACCGGATCTGGTACAATCGCTGCAACCGCGGCAACGGCGCCATGAACTGCGTGCTGATCAATTATCCCGCCGCGGAAAAACGTCATTGGGACGGCGTGGTCACACGGATAAGTCGCACGCTGCGAAGCTAACGCGCCTCCGACCAAAAACTAGGCAGATCGGGAAAAACTAGCATTTCAGTTTCGAAATCAGGAACTGTCCGATGTGCACTGCGTTGCCGAGGATCGTTGTTAGTAGCTGCGGGGTTGTTTCGTGAATCGCAGGGATTTCCTTGCTGCTTCTGCGTTGCCGTTGGTGACCGGCGTAGCGCCCGGACTTCTGTCTGCAGCCCATGCCCAGCCCGCGCCATTCGACCGGTCGATCGTCCGACAACTGGCGCGCGATCTCGCAAGCAAGCCCTACAAGGCGCCGAGCGAGAAGCTGCCCGACAATCTCGCCAACCTCAACTACGATCGTTATCGGGCGATCCGCTTCTTGCCGGAGCGCGCGCTCTGGCGCGGCGAAAAACTACCGTTCGAGGTGCAGTTCTTTCATCGCGGGTTCTTCTACAAGAACCGGGTCGACATCTTCGAAGTGAAGAACGGCCAGGCGTCGGTCATCCCATACCAGCCCGACCTGTTTTCGTTTGGCGAGTTGACGCCACCCGGCGCGGCCGTGGATCTCGGCTTTGCGGGCTTCCGCCTTCATGCGCCGATCAACAAGCCCGATTATTACGACGAGGTCTGCGTCTTCCTTGGCGCGAGCTATTTCCGGGCGGTGGCCAAAGGCCAGCTATATGGCCTTTCGGCACGCGGGCTCTCGATCAACACCGGCGAAGCCAAGGGCGAGGAATTTCCGTTCTTCAAGACATTCTGGATCGAGAAACCGGCAGCCGACGCCAATTCTATCGTCGTGCATGCGCTGCTCGACAGCGAGAGCGCATCCGCTGCGTATCGCTTCACCATCCGCCCCGGCGACACCACCGTGTTCGATGTGGAATTGGCGATCTATCCGCGTGTGGATCTCACTCATGCCGGCCTCGCGCCGATGACCAGCATGTTCTTCTTCGGACCGAACGACCGCAAGGACGTCGAAGACTTCCGCCCCTCCGTTCACGATTCCGACGGGCTTGCGATCTTCAACGGCCGGGGCGAAGAGCTTTGGCGGCCGCTACATAATCCACGCGATCTGCAAGTCTCCTCCTTCGGTGACCTCAACCCGCGCGGATTCGGCCTGATGCAGCGTCAGAAAGATTTTGCTGCTTACCAGGATCTCGAATCGAATTTCGAGCGCCGGCCGAGCCTGTGGGCGGAACCGATCGGCGATTGGGGCGAAGGCGTGGTGAAGCTCCTCGAAATTCCGACCAAGGAAGAGATTCACGACAACATCGCCGCGTTCTGGCTCCCCAAGACCTCCCTCGCCGCCAAGGGCGAGCACACCTACACCTATCGTCTGCACTGGGGGCCGGATGCGCCGAAATCGACCTCGCTCGCACGATTCTCCCGGACCGGCATCGGCGCGCGCGGCGATAACGCCACGATCTTCGTGCTCGAGGCAACCGGCGAGCGGCTGAAATCGGTCGATCCGAAAGTCCTGCGCGGCGTCGTGACGGCTGAGAAAGCGAAAATCCAGAATATCGTCACCCTGCCAAACCCGGCGACCGGCGGCTGGCGCTTGAGTTTCGAGCTGTTGAAGGAAAAAACCCCCGTCGAACTCCGCGCATCGCTCATGCAGGGCAATGAGCCGGTATCGGAGGTCTGGGTCTATCGATGGACACCGTAGCGAAACCCCGCGGAGCCAACGGGGCCGGCCATATCCCGCTGAACGATTTCCTCCCTCCGGAATCGCCAACTGATATGGCGGTGCAGGCGTTGCGACGGTTCGAGCCGGCACCCGCGCCCGACTTTGCGCCGATGTGGTTCCGGCGCGGCTTCGTCCTGACCGGCACCGCGATCCTGACCGCGGCGGGCTGCTACGAGATGTACCGGGTGCTTCAGGTCGGCGGCATCACGGTGCTGGAGTCGATCATCCTCGCGCTGTTCGTTCTGCTGTTTGCATGGATCGCCTTCTCCTTCATGTCGTCGCTTGCCGGTTTCTTCGTGCTGCTCACCGGGAAGAAGGACGAACTCGGCATCGACGCCAGCACGCCCCTACCCGCGATCCACAGCCGCACCGCGATGCTGCTGCCGACCTATAATGAGGATCCGCATCACCTGCTGGCGCGATTGCGCGCGATCTATGAATCAGTCGAGGCGACCGGACATAGCGCGCAGTTCGACTGGTTCGTACTGAGCGACACCACCGATCCGGCGATCTGGATTGCCGAGGAGAAATGCTTCCTGAAGCTTCGACAGGATATCGGCAGCAAGGCCGCACTGTTCTATCGCCATCGTCCCGAGAACACCGCGCGCAAGTCCGGCAATATCGAGGAATGGGTCCGGCGGTTCGGCGCCAATTACGAGTGCATGCTGATTCTCGACGCCGACAGCCTGATGACCGGCGACTGCATCGTGCGCCTCGTGGCCGCCATGGAGGCGCACCCGAAGGCGGCGCTGATTCAGACGCTGCCGATCATCGTCAATGCGCGATCCCTGTTCGCACGCTGGCAGCAATTCGCCGGGCGATTGTACGGACCGATGCTGGCGGCGGGCATCGCGTGGTGGCACGGCTCCGAAGGCAATTACTGGGGACACAACGCCATCATCCGTATCAGAGCCTTTGCGCAGTATGCGGGGCTGCCCGAACTCAGGGGACGTAAACCGTTCGGCGGGCATATCATGAGCCACGATTTCATCGAGGCGGCATTGATGCGGCGCGGCGGCTGGGCCATTCACATGGTGCCGACGCTTCGCGGCTCTTACGAGGAATCCCCGCCGACGCTTGCGGATTTCGTCGCTCGTGACCGGCGCTGGTGCCAGGGCAATCTGCAGCACCTGGCGCTGCTGCCGACCCGCGGATTTCACTGGGTCTCGCGGCTTCATCTGCTGACCGGAATTGGATCGTATCTCACGGCGCCGCTCTGGCTGATCTTTCTCGTGTCCGGGATCCTGGTCTCGTTGCAGGCGCAGTTCGTCAGGCCCGAATATTTTCCGAAGGGAGCTTCCCTGTTCCCTCAATGGCCAGCACAGGATCCGGTACTCGCCGCATGGGTGTTCGCGGGCACGCTGGGAATGCTGATCGTGCCGAAGCTGTGGGCTTTCGTCGCGCTCGCCTTCGATCGCGACACCCGGAAGAAATTCGGCGGCGGCCCGCTGGTATTGGCGGGCATTTTTGCCGAGACGATCCTCTCCGGCCTGACCGCGCCTGTGATGATGATTTTCCAGTCGTCCGCCGTCGGCGAAATCCTGTTCGGACGCGATGCCGGATGGCAAGTGCAGCGCCGCGACGATGGCGCGGTCTCGCACCGAGACATGTTAAGCACCTATTCGGTTCCGACATTGGTCGGAATCGCCATGGCGGTGGCGGCCTATGCCGTCTCGGTGCCTTTGCTGCTCTGGATGACGCCGGTGATTCTCGGCCTGCTGCTTTCGATTCCGATGGCGATGCTATCGTCATCGGTGGACCCGAACCGCAGGTCCCGACTATTCCAAACCCCGGAGCAGGCTGCGCCGCCGCCGGTGCTGGTTAGGGCCAATGAACTGGCGAGCACGCCGCATTCACCGCTCGCCTGCCCGCTCCACGAATTGCGCCACGACGCCGGCTTGCGCGAAGCGCATCTTAACAATCTTTCCGGACAACGGCCGCGAAAGCGCGGCGAGGTCGATCCGCATCTCGCGATCGCGCGCGCAAAGATCGAGGATGCTGAAAGGTTCGAGGAGGCAGCAGGCTTTCTCACTCCGCGAGAAAAATTCGCAGTGCTCAATTCGCCGGCCGTGCTGACCAATCTGATCGCTCTGCCGCATCAGACATTTTGCAACAGCGAGCATCCCACCGCTTCAGATTGAGCCGCCGCATTCCGTCATCCGGCACGCAACCTTGGCCAATTCGCTAATTCTGCTAGACTGGTCGCAGGAGAGGCGGAAATGCAAGCGCCTGGACCGGAGCGAAGACTCGCTGCAGTCCTTGCGGCCGACATGGTCGGTTACAGCCGGCTGATGGAGGTCGACGAGGCGGGAACACTTGCACGCCTCAAGACCCACCGGCTCGAACTGATCGACCCCTCCATCGCCAAGAACCGCGGTCGCATCATCAAGACCACCGGCGACGGCCTGCTGGTCGAGTTCCAGAGTGTTACCGATGCGGTGCTGTGCGCGGCCGAGGTGCAGCGCCGGATGGCGCGGCGCAATGCTGACGTTTCGCCAGCGCGATGGATCCAGTTCCGCATTGGCGTCAATCTCGGCGACGTCATCATCGATGAGAACGATATTTTTGGCGACGGAGTCAATGTCGCGGCGCGCCTCCAGGTGCTTGCCGAACCCGGTGGCATTTGCATCTCCGGCGCGGTGCGCGATCAACTCGGCGATCGGCTCGACGAGATCGCTTTCGAGGATCTCGGTGAGCAGAGCGTCAAGAATATCACCCGCCCGATCCATGTGTTTCGGGTGCGGCTTGACGCAACTACCATGGTAGCGCTCGAAAGTGGCAGGGAAGCTTCTGCGACACCCATTGCCAGAAAGCCCTCCATCGCGGTGCTGCCGCTGGTCAATATGAGCGGCGATCCGGAGCAGGAGTTCTTTGCCGATGGCCTCACCGAGGACATCATCACCGAGCTGTCGCGCTTCCGTGACCTTCTCGTCATCTCACGCAATTCGACCTTCGTGCACAAGGGTAAGGCGGTAAAGGTGCAGGAGGTCGCGCGTGAGCTGGACGTCGAATATGTGCTCGAGGGCAGCGTGCGCAAGGTCGGCGATCGCGTGCGTGTCACCGTGCAATTGATCGACGCGCAAACCGATCGGCACGTCTGGGCCGAGCGCTATGACCGCAAGCTCGAAGACATTTTCGCCATCCAGGACGAAGTGACTGGCGCGATCGTTGCAACGCTTCCCGGCCGCGTCGAGGCGGCCACGCAGGAACGCGTCAAGCGCAAGCCGACCGACAATATGGCCGCCTATGAGTGCGTCCTCGCCGCCAAGGTGCTGCACCACCGCTCGCGCCGGGAAGACAATGCGCAGGCGCAGCTTCTGCTTGATCGTGCCATCGCGCTCGATCCCAACTATGCGCACGCTCATGCGTGGAAAGCCTGCGTACTGGGTCAGACCTGGGTGTATGGCTGGTGTGCGGATCGCGACGCCACCTTCCGGCAGGTTGCTGACGAGCTGGAGATTGCGCTAGCGCTGGATGACAATGACAGCGACGTTCATCGCATCCTGGCTGCGGTCAATCTGACGCGCGACGATCATGACAAGGCGGCCTATCATCAGGAACGGGCGATCGCGCTAAATCCGAACTACGATATTGTCGTGGTGCAGCAGGGCGAGCTTCTGACCTGGCTGGGACGGCCCGAAGAAGGCATCGAGTGGATCAGGAAGGCGATGCGCCTCAATCCCTATCACCCCGAGCGCTTCTGGAACCATCTTGGCCGCGCCCTCTACTGCGCCGAGAAATATGCGGAAGCCGCCGAAGCCTTCGCCCGGATCACGCGGCCTGACCATACCCATCACGCCTTTCTCGCAGCCACCTTCGCGCAGATGGGCGACAGTGTCGCCGCAGCCGCCCATGCGGCCGAGGTCGTGAAGCTCGAACCGGCTTTTTCAGTCGCGGGCTATCTCGCCACCCAGCACTACAAGCAGGCGGTTGACCGCGCGCGTCATGAGGCTGGTCTGCTCAAGGCTGGATTGCCGGCCTGAACGTCGATCCTGCGATCGGGAGAATGTAGCCTGCCTGGACCGCAGCTCGTTGGCCGACGGCCCGCCTTCGCCAAGGCTTCGGCGCGGCAGCCTTCGCTGCTATCGCTACGATAGTGGGGAGTGTGGCTTGCCTAGCCGTAGCTTGCGAAGCCGGATCATTCTTTTGGGCACAGTCCGTCTACCTTCCGCTACGCTCCAGCTACGCCGGACACGCCTCGCCCTGATGGTCTTCGCATGGCTGCGCCACGCATAGCCCGTCAGGGCGAAGCGTGGTGGGCACGACAGGGATCGAACCTGTGACCCCTACCATGTCAAGGTAGTGCTCTCCCGCTGAGCTACGTGCCCTAAAAGTCCATATCGGGTGGGGTCCGTATATCGGCTCCAAAGCGCCCGGGCAAGGATGCTCAGGAAGTAATTTCTGGAGCGATTTTGACGGAAATGGAGGCCGAATCAGGCCGCCAGCATCTTATTCACTTCGCTGACCAGTTCGCGCAGGTGAACCGGCTTGGCCAGCACCTTGGCGTTCTTGGGCGCCTCCGAATCGGAATTCAGGGCGACCGCGGCAAAGCCGGTGATGAACATGATCTTGATGTCGGGGTCGAGTTCCGAGGCGCGGCGCGCCAGCTCGATGCCGTCCATTTCCGGCATCACGATATCGGTCAGCAGCATCTCGAACGGCTCCTCGCGCAGCCGCTGATAGGCCGACATGCCGTTGTCGTGGGGCGAGACCTGAAAGCCGGCGTTTTCCAGCGCCTTGACCAGGAAGCGGCGCATGTCGTTGTCGTCTTCGGCGAGGAGGATCTTGTGCATGGCGGTTGGTGGTCGAGCCCGGCTTGGAGGATCATTCCGCCCACTAAGCCCGATAGAGGGTAAATTTCGGGTGAAAGGTAATTATGTCTCGGCAACAGGGGGCAGCGCTATTTTCAGTAGCGCCCATATCAGGAGCAAACAAGGCGGCGCTTTTCGGGCGTTTGCGACAGCTTCCAGGCGAATAGCGGCTTTTTTCGCTTGGCAGAATGATTACGATTACGGACAATGCATCCTTACAAAATCCTGTCCCTCGCAGGCAGAATCGGTCGCATGATCGATCACCGCGAAGGGAATGCGGACATTCAAGGGACGGCGCCCGACGATGACTCAGTTTGATGGCGAGCTGTCGCCCCCGTTCGAGATCGTGGAGCCGGAGCGCTGGCGGGCGCCGATCATCTTTAACTCGCCCCATTCCGGCTCGGTCTACCCGCTCGAATTTCTCAACGCCTCCCGGATCGATCTCCCTGCGCTGCGCCGCTCCGAGGATTCGTTCATGGACGAACTGATTGGGGACCTGAGCGCGCAAGGATTTCCGACTGTCCGGGTCAATTTTCCCCGGTCCTATGTCGATGTGAACCGCGAGCCATATGAGCTCGATCCGCGCATGTTCACCGGACGCCTGCCGAGCTTTGCTAATACCCGCTCGATGCGGGTGGCCGGCGGCCTCGGCACCATCCCGCGGGTGGTCGGTGACGGACAGGAAATCTACCGCGAGCGACTTTCGGTTGATGAGGCGTTGGGACGAATCGAGGCACTTTATAAGCCCTATCACCGCGCGCTGCGGCGGCTGATCAACAAGGCCCATCAGGCGTTCGGCACGGTGATCCTGGTCGATTGCCACTCGATGCCATCGGTCGGCGTGTCCAGAGATGAGCCCCGGCGGCCTGATATCGTGATCGGCGACCGCTACGGCACGAGCTGCGCGAGCGTGTTGCCCGATGTCGTCGAGGAAGTCATGAGCAAGCTCGGCTATTCGACCGGGCGCAACAAGCCCTATGCCGGCGGCTTCATCACCGAGCATTACGGCAACCCCGCCAGCGGGCTGCATACCGTGCAGCTCGAGCTCAACCGCGCGATCTATATGGATGAGCGGCGGCGCGAGCGCAGCCCGCGCTTTGCGCAGGTGATGGCCGACTTCACCACGCTGGCGGAGGGGCTGGCGCGGGTGCCGCTCGGAGATCTCGGCCCATTCCAGGCGGCGGCGGAGTAGTTGCTCACTGGTCATTCCGGACGTCGCGCTGCGAAGATCCGGAATCTCGAGAGTCCGGGTCTGCGCTTCGCGCATCCTGGAAGAGAAAAGCCGAAAAGAAAAAAGGGCCGCTTGAATGACAAGCGGCCCAAGTCTAGGGAGGAAACGCCCAAGGAGGGCAGCGGTAACGCGAAGCGCTACCGCACCGCAACAATATGCGACCGCGCTGCACAAAACGCAAGGGTTTTTGAGCTGGTTCCGGTGCAAAGTGGAACAGGCTGGCGGATCGGCAACATATCAGGGCGACACGGAATAGCTATTTAATATCAGACACTTACAGCTAAAACGGCACCAGCCCCCGCTTCCTTGCAGTGCTGGTATGCCAAAAATTCGCGACTTCGTAATATCAGCTCTAACCAAAAATCCACGCCTAAACGAAAGCCGTTTCGAAACCAGATTCGAAAGCTGGTGCGCAATCCGGATGGGAATAACGTGCTGTTAGCGATGCGCGGCCGCCCGGATTGGGCTAGGCAAGAGACGGCATTGTTATTGCGGTTAAGGGACAGCCGTGACGGTCATCGATTTCACAGCGTTTATCGGGCGGCTTGCGACGGCTTCGGGTGAAACCATCCTGCCGTTCTTTAGAACCTCGCTCTCCATCGACAACAAGAGCGCCAGCGATTTCGACCCGGTCACCGAGGCCGACCGCGCCGCGGAAGCGGTGATGCGGCGCCTGATCAAGGCCAATTTTCCCCAGCACGGCATTGTCGGCGAGGAATTCGGCAACGAGCGCGAGGATGCCGAATATGTCTGGGTGCTCGATCCGATCGACGGCACAAAATCCTTCATCGCGGGATTCCCGATCTGGGGCACGCTGATCGCGCTCCTGCACAAGGGAACGCCGGTGTTCGGCATGATGCACCAGCCCTATATCGGCGAACGCTTCTCCGGCGATTCCGGCTCGGCGCATTATTCCGGTCCGTCCGGCGAGCGGCGGCTAACAGTGCGCCGCTGCGCGACGCTGAAGGAAGCAACTTCCTTCACCACCAGTCCGCTGCTGATGAGCGCCGCCGACCGCGAGATCTTCGGTCGGGTCGAGAGCGCGGTGAAGCTGTCGCGCTATGGCGGCGATTGCTATTCCTACTGCATGCTGGCGGCCGGCCATCTCGACCTCGTGGTCGAGACCGAGCTCAAGCCCTATGACATCGCGGCATTGATCCCGATCGTCACAGGTGCCGGCGGCATCGTCACCAACTGGGAGGGCAAGCCCGCCCAGAGCGGCGGCCGCATCATCGCCGCCGGCGACCCCCGCGTGCACGAAGCAGCAATGAAACTGCTGAACAGCTAGCGACGAAGCGATACGGCGATCAATCAAACTCGTGCGCACGACGAACTCCTGCGTTGACGAGGCTTGGCTGCGACCGCAACCGGCAGGACCTTGCATCGCGCGGCTCGTCGCGTACGATGCCCCTCAACGCGCACGATAGATGCGCCCTCGGGGAGTATCCATGAGATTGCTGAGCAAGCTGCTTGCCGGACTAACGCTATTGTTGTTACCGGCTCTCGCCTCCGCGCAGGACTTCCCCACCAAACCCATCAAGCTGATCGTGCCCTTCCCGGCCGGCGGACCCAACGACATCATTGCGCGGGTGATCGGTCAGCGCATGTCCGAGATAACAAAGCAGCCGGTTTTGATCGACAACCGCGGCGGCCAGGGCGGCGTGCTCGGCACCGATGCAGTCGCGAAAGCTGCGCCCGACGGCCACACCATCGCGATATCGAGCGCAGGCGCGCTCGCCATCAGCCCGAGCATGGAGAAAGTCGCCTACGACACGCTGAAGGATTTCGCGCCGATCACGCTGGTAGCGACTGTGCCCGAGATGCTGGTCGTTGCGACCAACGTGCCCGCCAAGGACATGAAAGAACTGATTGCGCTCGCCAAGGCGCAGCCCGGGAAGCTGAACTTCGCCTCGTCCGGTCCGGGCAGCCTGCCGCATCTGGCCGGCGAACTGTTCAAGCTGACGGCCGGCATCGACATCGTGCACGTCCCCTACCGTGGTGCGGCGCCGGCGGTGAACGATTTGCTGGGACAACAGGTGCAGATGACGTTCCTCGACCTGCCGGTGCTGTTGCCGCAGATCAAGGCAGGTGCCCTGCGGCCGATCGCCATCGGTGCAGCCGAGCGGGCGCCGACCGCGATGGAGGTGCCGACGACAACCGAGGCCGGAATGCCCGGCATGATCATCGAGAACTGGTACGGCATGGTCGCGCCCGCCGCCACGCCGCCCGCGATCGTGGCGGCCTTGCACAAGATCACGACCGAGGCGATGGCCGATCCAACCGTGAAGGAAAAGCTCGCTGCGCAAGGCGCGACGCTGGTCGGCGACACGCCGCAACATTTCCGTGCCTTTATCGATAGCGAAATCAAAAAGTGGGCGAAGGTGATCAAGGACGCAGGGGTCGCGACGACGAAGTAAATCCCCCACATCTCAACGCGGGGCGCTCTTGCGCAGGTGCTCCGCGAATTGCTGCGCGGGTTTTGGCAATGACCGGAAGCTGCGGGCGCAAATCGCCAGCCGCCGGTTGGCCCAGGAATCCTTGATCCTGATGACATTGATCTTCATCGATTGCGCGCATCTTTTTGCTGCGACCTCCGGCATCACGGCAATTCCGATGCCGGCGGCCACCATCTGGCCGATTGAATCGAAATTGTTCAGCCGGGCGCGGAAACGTAGCCGCGCGCCGAGCCGTGCCGCATGTCCGCTGACATGGGCATGCAGCGCGCTCGAAGTGATCAGGCCGATGAAGTCTCGCCCTACCACTTCTGCGAATTCCACCTGTCGCCGGTTCGAAAGCTCGCCCTCACGGGGAGCGACCAAGACCAGGCGATCCTCGCTGAAGGGAAGCCGCTCGATATTGTCAGGCAGCGCATGTTCGGCCGCGAGCCCCAGATCGGCGGCGCCGGTGACGATGGCGCGGGCGATGTCGCCGCTTTCGTGCTCCTCCACGTCGATCGAGATGTGCGGATGTTCCTTCAGAAATGAAGCCAATGTCTTCGGCAGATATTCCGACAGCGCAGAGGTATTGGCGAGAAAGCGGACCGTCGCCTTCACGCCGCGGGCAAAGCTCAGGAGATCGCCGCGCATGGCCTCGACGTTGTGGATCACGATCCTGGCATGATCGAGCAGGGTTTCCCCCGCTGGCGTCAGCTCGACGCCGCGGCGGCCGCGCGCCAGCAGCAAAACGCCGAGCGCCTCTTCGAGTCCCTTGATCCGCTCGCTCGCGGAAGCCAGCGCGAGATGGACGCGCTGCGCCCCATTGGTGATGCTGCGGGTCTCCGCCACTGCGATGAAGAGCTGAAGATCGACCAGGTCAAAACGCATTGGGGAATTCCTAGCGGCTCATTGCGAGCGAAGCAACTTGTCCGCCGTAGCTCGGAAAGCGAAGGCGGAAGCAATCCATCGCGCCGCAAGTGGAGAGGTGGATTTCTTCGTCGCTTCGCTCCTCGCAATGACGAGACGGCCATCAGCCTTCGTTTATCCCGAAGGCTGTCTCCGTAACCTCCAGATTGTGCCTGATCCGCGGATAGGTCAACGTCCGGCGCATGATTGAACCCATGCTCGTTCTCATCGCCTCGGCATTCCTGCTCGCCGGCTTCATCAAGGGTGTCCTCGGACTTGGCCTGCCGACGGTATCGATGGGCCTGCTCGCCGTGATGATGCCGCCCGGACAGGCGATCGCGATCGTAATCGTACCCGCGATCGTCACCAACATCTGGCAGACCTTCGGCGGCCCTTACTTGCGCGACATCATGCGGCGGCTGTGGCCGCTGATGCTCGGCACCGTCGCCGGCATCTGGCTGAACGCGGGACTATTGACCGGCCCCTATGCGCCCTACGGCACTGTCGTCCTCGGCGCGCTGCTGGTGATTTACGCGATCCTCGGCCTCGGCAAGCTCAACTTCAAGGTCGCGCGGCGCGACGAGAAATGGATTGGCGGCATCGTCGGCCTGATCACCGGCGTGGTGTCGGCCGCGACCGGTGTTCAGGTGATCCCGTCAGTGCCTTATCTGCAGGCAATCGGCATGGAGAAAGACGAGCTGGTGCAGGCGCTCGGCGTGTTCTTTACTGTGGCAACGATGGCGCTGGCCTTCACGCTCACCGTCACAGGGCTGCTGACGGCGGCGACCGCGCTGCCGGGCGCGGTAGCTATGGCGGCGTCCTTTGCCGGCATGTTCATCGGCCAAGCGGTGCGGAGCCGGATGCAGCCCGAAGTATTCCGCCGCTGGTTCCTGATTGCGATGATCCTGTTCGGGCTTTATCTCGCCGGCAGCGCTTTCTTGAAAATCCACGGCTGACGCATCAGCGCGCTTCCAGCATCGCAACGCGGATACCGAGATACACGAACAGCCCGCCGAGCATCCGGTTGATCCAGGCCATTACATTGGCCGATTGCCTGATGCGCCGCGCCGCCCCTGCCGCAAACGCCGCGACGCCGAGGCACCACAGCGTGCCGTTGAAGATGAAGATCAGGCCCAGGACGAGGAAGGCCAGCGTCTTGTGGGCAGAATCCGCCGCCACGAACTGCGGCAGGAACGCCAGAAAGAACAGCGCCACCTTCGGATTGAGCACGTTGGTCAGGGCGCCCTGCCAGAACACGCGTGCAAGCGACGTTTCGCCGCCCGCCAAGCCATTACCTGCCGCGGCCGCTTCCGCCAGGGGCCGCGAACGCGACAGCAGCATCTGGAGGCCAGTAAAGAGCAGATAGGCTGCGCCGACCCATTTCAGGACAGTAAAGGCGGCAGATGACGCCATCAGCAGCGCCGACAGGCCGATCGCGGCGCCGAACACGTGAACAAGGCAGCCGGCGCTGATTCCGGTCGCCGCCGCCGCCCCGCCCCGCCATCCGAACTGAATGCTGCGGCCGATGATGTAGGCGGTGTCCGGCCCCGGGGTGATGTTGAGCAGCAGCCCGGAAAGGATAAACAGCCATAGTTGGTGGATGCCGAGCGCCTCTGCCATTGTTAAGTGGTTCCCTGTGCCTGAGATTTATGACGCACGTGTCAAATCTGGATGGATTGCAGTACTATCATGAGCAAATCGGCCTTCCATCAGATTGCGCATATTTTATAAACATTGGATTTAGTCGGCCGACCGCGTAGTGGTTAGCCTGCCCATTCCGGCGCCGTTGGGGATATAGTGGGGGATATGGAAAGACGCCTGGCAGCCATCGTCTGCGCTGACGTCGCCGGCTATTCCCGCATGATGGGGGCCGACGAGGCGGGAACGCATGCCACGTTCAAGGCGCATCGCACCGCGATCTACCCGATCATTCTCAATCACGGCGGCCGGCTGGTGAAGAACACCGGCGACGGCTTTCTCGTGGAATTTCCCTCTATCGTCGGCGCCATCGAGGCCGCTGTCGCGATGCAGTTGGTGATGGCGGAGCGAAACGAACACCTGCCCGCCGACCGCATCATGCAGTTCCGCATGGGTATCCACATGGGCGACGTGATGGCCGACGAGGACGAGGTGTTCGGCGACGACGTCAACATCGCCGTCCGTCTCGAATCGGTCGCCGCCCCCGGCGGCGTGGCGGTATCGGGCAAGGCCTGTCACGAGGCCGGCAAGCGCCTCAGCATCACGCTGGTCGATGCCGGGCCGCACCGCTTCAAGAATATCGACGAGCCGATTCATGTCTGGACCTGGCGGCCCGAAGGCGCGGATGCCGGCGCCCCGGCGCGTAAAGAGACGTCGGCTGCCGGCCTGCCGGCCCAGTATCGCACGGCGATCGTGGGCGTGCTGCCGTTTGCGAATTTGAGCGAAAGCGCCGACGAGTATTTCTCCGACGGGCTGACCGAGGACTTGATCCACGCGCTTTCACTGCAGTCGTTCTATCGGGTGCTGAGCCGGAACGCGACCTTCTCATTCAAAGGCAAGAATGTGAGCACGCGCCTGATCGCGCGCGAGATCGACGCCACATACCTGATCCAGGGCTCCGTGCGCCGCTCAGCGAACAAGATTCGCGTCACCGCCGACTTGATCGTGCCCGAAACCGGCGAGCAGCTATGGACCGGCCGGTTCGACCGTGACATGGGCGACCTGTTCGCCATGCAGGACGAACTCACCACCAGCCTTTCGGCGGCGATCGCGGCGGAGATCTATCGCGCGGAAGCCTCCGCCCCGCCCCGCTCGCCGTCGAACGACCTCACCGCATGGGACCGCTTTCTCAAGGGGCTGTCCCATTATTACCTGCAGACCAAGGAAGATTTCGAAACCGCGATCGACCTGTTCAAGGAGGCGATCGCGCTCGATCCGACGCTATCGATCGCGCGCGCTTATCTCGCCACCATCCAGACCCAGGCCATCCATTTCGGCTGGATCAAGGGCACGCGCGAAGTTTGGGATGGCGCAATGAGCCTCGCCGAGAGCAGTGTCCGGCTCGACCCCCGTTCGTCCTTTGCGTTTCAGATTCTCGCCTATCTGCATGCACTGGAAGGGCATTACGAGGCGGCCATGGATGCCGCCAATCGCGCCGTCAACCTCAACCCCTACGACATGGGCGCTCGCGGCGTGCTTGGCGCCTGTCATCTCTACAACGGCGACCATCGGACCGCCGTCGAATTATTTACGATGGCAGCGCAGCGCGGCAACAGCGATCCCCGATACCAATTTGCGGCGTTCAACGCCTTCAGCCATTATCTGCTCGGCCAATATGACGCTTCGCTGTCATGGGCGCGTGAGGCCCTGTACGCCAATCCCAATCATCTGCAAGCGCTCACGATACGGACGGCGGCGTTCGCCCAACTGCGACGATCCGACGAGGCGGCAAATGCAGCCGCGGTTGTGCTGAGCAACTATCCAACGCTGACCGTCGAACGTTACTTGCGGAATTTTCACTGGAGGCTTCCAGCCGACATCGCACACTTCCGCGACGGTCTCGTGAAGGCGGGGCTCCCCTTCAGCAGATTGACCCTCGTCGAAACCTCGCCAAAACTCGCCGCAGATTCCTGAGCGTGTGTAAGCCGGTCGGTTGACACGGCGCCTAATCCCGCCAACACTTGGCCTACAGCCTGAAGTAGCGCCTCGCCGAATTTCCTTTTGCAAAACCGTCATCTGCTCCACGGCGAGACGGGTCATTTTTCATATTCGGCGCCTTTGAGGATTTGAACGATGTCGGATCATGCGATTGCTGCCGCCCCGGGCACCGCGCTCGCTGGGCAGCTTCCCGTTTCGCCCAACAACCCTTGCCCCTTTTTGCGCGCGCTTGTCGCCAACGGCTATGTCGACGGCCACGTCGTGCCGCTCTCGCAACTCACCGAAATAATCGGATGTGCGAGCGGCGAAACCGGCTCCGCGCAAAAGAAGGTGCGTATCGCAACCTGGATAGTTGCTGTCATCGCAAACGGCCTCGGGCCGGCCCGCGTGTTTGAGAGCGCGACCTCAGGCGCCGTGCTCGACGAATTGCGCAACGGGCCGCTCGACAAGCATGGCGGCGGTTCGCGCATTCTCGATGCCCACGCGAAAGTTCATGAAGATCAGATCGAACGGCTCGCGAGATTCGGAAAGGATTGCAAGGATCCCGCCGGCGGCATCGAGACCGGGCTGACGGCCAAGGAGATCAAGACCTTCATGGCGGCCAATATCGAGCGCGACGGCGACGCGGCGCGCTGGTACTTCCCGATCCTGATGAAGGGCGAATGGCCGGTCCTATTGAAAATCCTCGGCAAGGGCGAAGGCGAGGCGCGCTATCTCAGCGTTGCCGAGGTCAGGACGCTGTTCGTCGAGCGCCGATTACCTGAGCGCATCACAGCGCGTCTGCCGAAGCCTGCTTAGGCCACAGTCGCCATGCCCGGACTTGATCCGGGCATCCATCATTCTTCGGACAAAGCCTCTTCATTAGAGATGGATTGCCGGGTCAGGGCAATGACAGCGTGTGATCATCACTTGAACAACGGCGTGCCCGGCACGAAAGCATCGAACGCTGCCCAGAATTGCGAGCGGTAACGGTCCTGCTCCTGCAGGATCTCGTGCTTGGAGCCGGCGATGACCAGATGCGACCCGGCGCGCAGATGATAGGCGAATTCCTCGATCGCGGCAGTGGACACGATGGTGTCGTTGCTGGCGGCCAGCATCAGGATCGGCTGGCGGATTTCCGACGGATAGTTCATGCCACGAAAGGTATTCATCGCCCGAAACGCGGTGTCGGCCCAGGCCACCGTCGGCGAGCCGATGCCGAGCGTCGGGTCTTCCTCGAAAATTGCGGCGTTGCGGGCGTAGCGCACGGGATCGCTGGTGAAGGGGTTGTTGATGAAGGATTCCGTTCCGGTCAGTTTGTCGCCGCCGCCGGGCACGTAGCGGCCGCCCTGCCCCATCAACCGCATGAGGCGAAGCAGCGCGCGGGTCGGGAACGAGGTGGTGCGCCCCGGCAGGTCGATCATCGGCGCCGACAGCACCATGCGGTCGAACCAGCGCTTTCCGGCATGCGCGATTCTTAGCATGACCGCGCCGCCCATCGAATGCGCCAGCGCGAAATAGGGCGGTGGGCAATCCGGCAGCACCACCTGCTGCACGAAGGTTTCGACGTCGACCTCGTAATCGGAGAAGTCGCGGACATAGCCCTTTCGCGGGTCGCGCAGCCGACGCGAGGAATGCCCCTGGCCGCGCCAGTCGATCATCGCCACCGCAAAACCGCGGTCGCGCAAGTCGCGCACCGTCTCGAAGTATTTCTCGATCGGCTCGCTGCGGCCGGTGAAGACGCAGACCGTGCCCTTGCGCCCCGCCGGCGGCGCCCAGCGCGCAAACCGCAGTTCCGCGCCATCGGGCGTCTTGATGGTGCCCGAGACGACGTCCTCCGGAACCGGATTGGCGGGGATTGAGACGAGCGTCATGAGGGCAACCGGCTAGGCCAAAAGGGCTGGAAATCAAGGGCGGGGCGCAAAAAAGGGGCCTGTTTCGCCCCTCTTGAACGCAGTTTCACCCCTCCCATATCACTTCTGTGCAGGCCGCTACCAGTGGTTCGGAACCGAAACCCAGGTCGTCAAAACCTACGGCTCCCAAACCCAAGGCTGCACGGACTACAGCCCGGCCCGATGGCGGGCGGGTAATTGAAACAGTCGCTCAATGGAGGACTATCTATGCGTACTTATGATCTCACCCCGTTCTATCGTTCCACCGTCGGCTTCGACCGCTTCTTCAACCTGCTTGACCAGGTGACCTCAGACGGCAGCCCCGGTTATCCGCCCTACAACATCGAACGTACCGGTGAGAACGCCTACCGCATCAGCGTTGCGGTATCCGGCTTCTCGCAGGGCGAGCTTTCGATCGTCGCGAAGGAAAACACGCTGACGATCAAGGGCGAGAAAACCGCCAACGAGAACGGCAAGGAAAAATCCGAAGTGCTTTACCGCGGCATCGCCGCGCGTGCCTTCGAGCGCGTCTTCCAGCTTGCCGATTTCGTGCAGGTGAAGAACGCCTCGCTCGAGAACGGCCTGCTCCACGTTGATCTCGTCCGCGAGATCCCCGAGGCCAAGAAGCCGCGCAGCATCCCGATCAACTCGGGCGCGCCGGCTCCGCAGGTGGTCGACGCTTCCGTCGCCGCGTAAGGCGACCAGGTTTCAGCCGGTATTGGCTGAATGCGAAACGCCCCGGGAAACCGGGGCGTTTTTTGTCATTGGCACACTGCGCCTTCAGAATGCAGTGCGGGCCTCAACTGGCCCTCCTGACCGGCTGCCTCAGGATCGTCTTGAGTTTTTCGGGCGCCACTTTGCGCGGATCGCTCAGATAGATTTCGTGATGCGGACCTGCGAAGGTCAGCCCCTGCGCGGGCATGATTTCGTTGTGCAGCCTGGCGAGCACCGGGCCCTCATCGTCGTAGCTGCCGATATGCAGGGTCTGCAGGCAGCGTCCCTCATCCAATGATTCCAGACGTAGCGATTCCGGCGGCTCGCCGAGCTTGTCACGCGATTTTGCCACGGCGGCGTCATAGAGAGTTCGATCGACAAAGTCGGGCACCATGATCATCATCGTCCATTGCCAACGATGCTTCCACCGCCTGACAAAGTCGTCGGGGTCGTCGGCCCACCAGAGGCCTTCGAGGGGAGGAACGACATAGTCCTTGCCCAGCTTGGCCTTGGCGCCAAACTTGATCGCATAACTCACGGCATAGAGCCGTTCGATGGCACGCTTGTAAGATGGCTCGCTGTTGGGATCGCCTTTGCCGTCGATCTTGACGAACTGCATGACCGGTACGTCCACGATGGCAAAGCTGTCGGCCGGCGCGCTGTAGAGCTTCGAGAGTTTCTTCTTGAAATCGATTTTGTCCACGTCCGTCTCTCGTTTGCCGACATTCGCTGAATGCGAAAGTGCGCCAGGAAACCAGCATTTTTTAGCGCGCATGACAAAGACGGCTTGCTCCGCCTCCGCACATTAACAGCGAATTTAGATCCGGCTTCACGCATTAACAGCGAATTTAAATGATGTCCGCTGCTGCGACGGCTATTTGACCGCGCGCACCGGCACCGGTGGTGCCGAGACGCGTAACATTTGCAATTCGGCGACGTACTCACGTTTGCTCCCGGCCCTTCAATCAACTTATCAAAATCAGGAGAGATCGATGGCGAAGTTACAGATCGTTGCGGCGCTCGCCGCCAGTTTATTTGCAGGTTCGCTCGGCGCACTCGCCACGCCTGCGCAGGCTGCCGCACCGGCAAAAGCAAAAAATGTCGTGCTGGTGCACGGCGCCTGGGCCGACGGATCGAGCTGGTCGAAAGTCATTCCGCGGCTGCAGGCGGCGGGCCTTCACGTCACCGCTGTCCAGAATCCGCTGACCTCGCTGGAGGATTCCATCGCCGCCACACGCCGCGCACTGGCGCAGCAGGATGGTCCGACCGTGCTGGTGGCGCATTCCTGGGGCGGCACCGTCATCAGCGAAGTCGGCAACGACCCGAAGGTCACGGGGCTGGTCTATATCGCGGCGCGAGCGCCCGATGCGGGTGAGGATTTCGTCGCGCTCTCACAGAAGTTTCCAACAGGTCCGGCGCGCGCCGGCATTCAGGAGCACGACGGCTTCACCAAGCTGTCCGAGGACGCCTTTCTGAGATACTTCGCCAATGGCGTTGATCGAAAGACGGCGGAAGTCCTCTACGCCGTGCAGGAGCCGGCCGCGGCTTCGCTGTTCGCCGGCCGCACCACCGCTGCCGGATGGCATAGCAAGCCGAGCTGGTATGCAGTGTCGAAGCAGGACTACACGATCAATCCCGATCTCGAACGGTTTCTCGCCAAGCGCATGAATGCGACGACGGTCGAACTGGATGCTGGCCACCTGTCGCTGGTTTCACAGCCGGACAAGGTAGCCGATCTGATCCTGGCTGCGGCAGGCCAGCGCAAATAGCTGACGGCGACGAAAAACGCCCCGGCGACACCGGGGCGTTTTTGTTGCTATCGCCGTCAGGAATGCAGGCCGAGGCCAGGAGTTACTCCAGCCCCTGCACGTTCGGCATGTCTTGGGTCGGCGCAATCTGCGGTGCCGGCTTGTCCGGGATCGATCCCGTAGCCGCCGGCGCAGCCGCGGCCTGCGCCGCGGTCGGCTTCGGCGCAGGCGCGGCCGCCTGTTGGACCGGGGCCGGCGCGGGCTTTGCAGCAACCGGACTGGCCTTCGGCATCGGCACCGTTCGGCTTGCCACCTGGGAGGCCAGCTTTGATGGCCGCGGCGTGGCCTGACCATGGGTGGATGCTTGGCTAGGTGCTTGGGTCGCCGCATGCGGCAGCGGAGCCGCCGAGGGACCGCGGAAGGCGCTCTGCTCTTCGTAGAAGTTGTCGCCCATCCGATCGGACGGCACGAAACGGATGATCCGGCCGTTGCGCGCATCGATCACCAACCGGCCGTCCTCACCGCCCCTGTCGACCACCGCAATCGTATAGACGAAGCCGCGCAGCCTCGGGATGCCGAGCGGCAAGAATCCATTGTCGCGCAGCACGGAATAGACTTCTGTCGACGGCAACAGGCCGGGACCGGGGGCGTATCCGTATTGCGGCCCGGGCGGGTAGTCCGGGCCGGGTACGTAGCGCGGCCCTGGAACAGGTGGCGGCGCCACCGCGTATGGAACGTCGAAATCCGATGCTGCCCTGTATGGCGAGCGCCCGGCCTCATAAGGCCCCTGCGCCTGCGCGCCACTTGCCAGAAGGACCAATCCCGCCGCCAAAGATCCCGTGAACAACTTCATTATCGAAAGCTCCTGTAAGCCCCATTAGCCGCCGGACCCGGACGGGAGCATTCGGCTCTCTCTTCCGGCCCCACGGCGAATTTCATTACGAAATCCGGCAGTCCTTGGGCCGGATCGGGGCGCGCTACCGCCGCAAAGCCCGATCGGTGGTTTTTCCCGGCCCGCGAGGCCCCTTATCCGCATGCGGGCGAGGACTTTCACGCGCTTGTGTGATAAAGAAAAATTTGGCATGGTCGAAGTTAGGACAGTATCACTGTCTCAATTGCGGGGTGGTCCCGGCACAGGGATTGCAACGAAACCGTGGCGCCACGAGCGTCAGGGCAGTGCAGGCAAGGCCGTTCCTCAGGGACGTTGAACGGGAAGCCTGAATTTAAGAAATAGCGGCTCGCGGCGGACGAGCGGTGGCCCGGTGGGTGCCGCAAGCGTCCAAGGTGCGCCGACGATGCGGTGAGGCCCTTAGCCTTTTTGAGAGGAATGAAATGAGCGGGTCGGAATTCGAGCGCGAAAACATCGTGGCAGAAACACTGTCGGCGACCGCGGCTTCGAAACCGGCCGACACTACGCGCGAGCATGACTGGCGCCCGCCGGCCGAGGGCATGTATGACCTCAGCCTGGAGAAGGATTCCTGCGGCGTCGGCTTCATCGCCAACATCAAGGGCAAGAAGTCGCATCAGATCATCTCCGACGCGCTCAGCATCCTCTGCAATCTCGAGCATCGCGGCGCGGTCGGCGCCGATCCGCGCGCCGGCGACGGCGCCGGCATTCTGGTGCAGATCCCGCACGCCTTCTTCGCCCGCAAGGCTGCCGAGCTCGGCTTCAAACTGCCAGCACCCGGGCAATATGCGATCGGCGCGCTGTTCATGCCGAAGGAGACGGCGTGGCGAAAGGTGATCCAGAGCATCATCGCCGAACAGATCAAGGAAGAAGGCCTCGTGCTGCTCGGCTGGCGCGACGTGCCGTCCGACAACGCTTCGCTCGGCGCTACCGTGAAGCCGACGGAGCCCTACCACATGCAGGTGTTCATCGGCCGCAACGGCACGGCGAAGACCGACGAAGAGTTCGAGCGCAGGCTCTACATCCTGCGCAAGTCGATCTCGCAGGCGATCTACCAGCGCCGCGACCGCGGCATGGCCGGCTATTATCCGGTCTCGCTGTCGTGCCGCACCTTGATCTACAAGGGCATGTTCCTCGCCGACCAGCTCGGCAAGTATTATCCCGACCTTCATGAAGAAGACTTCGAGAGCGCGCTGGCGCTGGTGCATCAGCGCTTCTCGACCAACACCTTCCCGACCTGGTCGCTGGCGCACCCCTACCGGATGATCGCGCACAACGGCGAAATCAACACGCTGCGCGGTAACGTCAACTGGATGGCGGCACGCCAGGCTTCCGTGCATTCGGAGCTCTACGGCAAGGACATCAACCGCCTGTGGCCGATCTCCTACGAAGGCCAGAGCGACACCGCCTGCTTCGACAACGCGCTCGAATTCCTGGTGCAGGGCGGCTACTCGCTGCCGCACGCGATGATGATGATGATTCCGGAAGCGTGGGCCGGTAATCCCCTGATGGATGAAGAGCGCCGCGCCTTCTACGAATATCATGCCGCGCTGATGGAGCCGTGGGACGGCCCCGCCGCGATCGCCTTCACCGACGGCCGCCAGATCGGCGCGACGCTGGACCGCAACGGGCTGCGTCCGGCGCGCTATCTCGTCACCAAAGACGACCGCATCGTGATGGCGTCCGAAATGGGCGTACTCAAGATTCCGGAGGACCAGATCGTCACCAAGTGGCGGCTGCAGCCTGGCAAGATGCTGCTGGTCGACCTCGAACAAGGACGCCTGATTCCGGACGACGAGATCAAGGCCACGCTGGCCAAGAGCCATCCCTATAGCGAGTGGCTGCATCGCACTCAGCTCGTGCTGGAGGAATTGCCTGATGCGCCGGTCAAGGGCATGCGCTCGAACCTGCCGCTGCTCGACCGGCAGCAGGCGTTCGGCTACAGCCAGGAAGACATCAACATCCTGATGACGCCGATGGCGGCCACCGGCGAGGAGGCCGCGGGCTCAATGGGTAACGACACGCCGATCTCGGCGCTGTCTGATCGGCCGAAGGCGCTCTTCACCTACTTCAAGCAGAACTTCGCGCAGGTCACCAATCCGCCGATCGATCCGATCCGCGAAGAGCTCGTGATGAGCCTTGTCTCGATCATCGGGCCGCGGCCGAACCTGTTCGACCTGCAGGGCATGGCTTCGACCAAGCGGCTCGAAGTGCGCCAGCCGATCCTGACCGATGCGGACCTGGAAAAGATCCGCTCGATCTCGGATGTTGCCGATACCCATTTCAAGTCGCGCACGCTCGACACCACCTTCCACGCCGGCTTCGGCGCAGCGGGGATGGAACAGGTGCTCGACGAACTCTGCGCGCGTGCCGAGGGCGCGGTGCGCGAGGGCGTCAACATCATCATCCTGTCCGACCGGATGGCGGGCACCGACCGGATTCCAATCCCCTCGCTGCTCGCCTGCGCCGCCGTGCATCATCACCTGATCCGCACCGGCCTGCGCACCTCGGTCGGCATCGTCGTCGAGTCCGGCGAGCCGCGCGAAGTGCATCATTTCGCGTGTCTGGCCGGCTACGGCGCCGAAGCGATCAATCCGTACCTCGCGTTCGAAACCATCATCGCGATGAAGGATCGCCTGCCGGGCGCACTCGACGATCATGAGATCGTCAAGCGCTACATCAAGTCGATCGGCAAGGGCCTCTTGAAGGTGATGTCCAAGATGGGCATCTCGACCTACCAGTCCTATTGCGGCGCGCAGATCTTCGACGCGGTCGGGCTGAAGGCCGATTTCGTCGCCAAGTATTTTGCCGGCACCCACACCCGTATCGAGGGCGTGGGCCTTGCTGAAATCGCCGAGGAGACCGCGCGCCGTCATGCGGACGCGTTCGGAGATGCGCAGGTCTACAAGACCGCGCTCGATGTCGGCGGCGAATATGCCTACCGCACCCGCGGCGAGGATCATGCCTGGACGGCCGAATCCGTTTCCTCGCTGCAGCATGCCGTACGCGGCAACTCGCAGGAGCGCTACCGCGCGTTCGCCAAGATCCTCAACGAGCAGTCCGAGCGGCTACTCACGCTGCGCGGCCTGTTCCGGATCAAGACCGCCGAGGACGAAAAGCGTAAGCCGGTGAAGCTCGACCAGGTCGAGCCGGCCTCTGAAATCGTCAAGCGCTTCTCCACGGGTGCGATGAGCTTCGGCTCGATCTCGCGCGAGGCGCACACCACGCTTGCGATCGCCATGAACCGGATCGGCGGCAAGTCCAACACCGGCGAAGGTGGCGAGGAAGCCGATCGCTTCAAGCCGATGCCGAACGGCGATTCGATGCGCTCGGCGATCAAGCAGGTCGCCTCGGGCCGCTTCGGCGTGACGACGGAATACCTCGTCAACTCCGACATGATGCAGATCAAGATGGCGCAGGGCGCCAAGCCCGGCGAAGGCGGCCAGTTGCCGGGCCACAAGGTCGACGCGACGATTGCGCGCGTGCGGCATTCGACGCCCGGCGTCGGCCTGATCTCGCCGCCGCCGCATCACGACATCTACTCGATCGAGGATCTGGCGCAGCTCATCTACGACCTCAAGAACGTCAACCCGGAAGGCGCGGTCTCGGTCAAGCTGGTCTCCGAAATCGGCGTCGGCACCGTGGCTGCGGGCGTCGCCAAAGCGCGCGCCGACCACGTCACCATCGCGGGCTTCGAGGGCGGCACCGGTGCGTCCCCCCTCACCTCGATCAAGCATGCCGGCAGCCCGTGGGAAATCGGCCTTGCCGAAACCCACCAGACGCTGGTGCGCGAGCGGCTGCGCAGCCGCATCGCAGTGCAGGTCGACGGCGGCTTCCGCACCGGGCGCGACGTCGTGATCGGGGCACTGCTCGGGGCCGACGAATTCGGCTTCGCCACCGCGCCTCTGATCGCGGCGGGCTGCATCATGATGCGCAAGTGCCATCTCAACACCTGCCCGGTTGGCGTCGCGACCCAGGATCCGGTGCTCCGCAAACGCTTCACCGGCCAGCCCGAGCACGTCATCAACTACTTCTTCTTCGTCGCCGAGGAAGTCCGCGAGATCATGGCCTCGCTCGGCTACAAGACGTTCGATGAGATGGTCGGCCAGACCCAGATGCTGGACCAGTCGAAGCTGGTCGCGCACTGGAAGGCCAAGGGTCTCGATTTCTCAAAACTGTTCGTGCGGCAGAAGGAAGACAAGGGCCAGAAGATCTACCATGCCGAGCCCCAGAACCATCATCTGGAGAAGGTGCTTGATCGCCGCCTGATCGAGAAGGCGCAGGCCGCGCTCGACCGCGGCGCGCCGGTTAGAATCGAGGAAGAGATCAACAACACCGATCGCTCGGCCGGCGCGATGCTCTCTGGCGCGGTTGCCAAGATCTACGGCCATGCCGGATTGCCGCTCGACACCATTCACGTCAGCCTGAAGGGCACGGCGGGCCAGGCGTTCGGCGCGTGGCTTGCCAAGGGCGTCACCTTCGATCTCGAAGGCGAAGGCAACGACTATGTTGGCAAGGGCCTGTCCGGCGGCCGCATCATCGTCAGGCCGCCGAAAAACTCCGGCATCGTGCCGGAAGAGTCGATTATCGTCGGAAATACCGTGATGTACGGCGCGATCGACGGCGAATGCTATTTCCGCGGCATCGCCGGCGAGCGTTTTGCGGTGCGTAACTCCGGTGCGGTCGCCGTCGTCGAAGGCGCCGGCGATCACTGCTGCGAATACATGACCGGCGGCATCGTCGTCGTGCTCGGCAAGACCGGGCGCAACTTCGCGGCCGGCATGTCGGGCGGCATCGCCTATGTGCTGGACGAGGCCGGCGACTTCGAAAAGCTCTGCAACCTCGCGATGGTCGAACTCGAGCCGGTGCTGTCGGAAGAGATGATCAACGCCGGCACCTACAATCACTCCGGCGATCTCGAGGCGCATGGCCGGGTTGATGTATTCGCCAATCTGCTGGAGACCGATATCGAGCGGCTACACGTGCTGATCACCCGTCACGCCAAGCTGACCGGCTCGAAAAAGGCCACCGAGATCCTCGCGAACTGGAAGGCCTGGCTGCCGAAATTCCGCAAGGTGATGCCGGTGGAATACCGCCGCGCGCTGAAGGAATTGAAGGCGAACGCCGACGCCGAGCCGAAAATCGCGATCGGGGCTTAGGTACACAAGCCCGTCATTGCGAGCGCAGCGAAGCAATCCATCGCTCCACCAGCCGAACCATGGATTGCTTCGTCGCCAGCGCTCCTCGCAATGACGGAGGCGAGACACACACGAACGTAAGATGCAGGGGCATCAGGTTTAATGGGCAAGATCACAGGTTTTCTCGAGATCGACCGTAACGAACGCAAGTATGCGCCGGTCGCCGATCGTTTGAAGCATTACCGCGAATTCGTCATTCCGCTGAGCGAGAAGGACACCCGCGACCAGGCCGCGCGCTGCATGAATTGCGGCATCCCCTATTGCCACGGCACCGGCTCGGTGGCCCCGGGCACGCCGGGCTGCCCGGTCAACAACCAGATCCCCGATTTCAACGATCTGGTCTATCAGGGCAACTGGGAAGAGGCATCGCGCAATCTGCACTCGACCAACAATTTCCCGGAGTTCACCGGCCGCATCTGCCCTGCGCCGTGCGAGGCGTCCTGCACGCTCAACATTGACGACAACCCGGTCACCATCAAGACCATCGAATGCGCGATCGTCGACCGCGCCTGGGACAATGGCTGGCTGAAGCCCGAGATCCCTGCGGCCAAGACCGGCAAGAAGGTCGCGATCGTCGGCTCCGGTCCCGCGGGCCTTGCGGCTGCGCAGCAGCTCGCGCGCGCCGGCCATGACGTCCATGTCTACGAGAAGCACGCCAAGGCCGGCGGATTGCTTCGCTATGGCATTCCCGACTTCAAAATGGAAAAGCACATCATCGACCGCCGCGTGGCCCAGATGGAAGCCGAGGGCGTGACCTTCCATTACGGCGTCCATGTCGGCGGCACCTCGCAAGGTGCGATCGATCCGCGCGAGTTGCTTGCCCAGTATGACGCGGTGGCATTGACGGGTGGCGCTGAAGCCGGCCGCGACCTGCCGATTCCCGGCCGCGATCTTGACGGCATCCATTTTGCGATGGACTTCCTGCCGCAGCAGAATCGCCGCGTCTCCTCGGAGCCGCTCGGCGGTGCCAAGGATATCCTGGCCGGCGGCAAGCATGTCGTCGTGATTGGCGGCGGAGACACCGGTTCGGACTGCATCGGCACCTCGTTCCGGCAGGGCGCGAAATCCGTCACGCAACTTGAAATCATGCCGGCGCCGCCCGAGCGTGAGAACAAGGGCGTGACCTGGCCGAACTGGCCCTTGAAGATGCGGACCTCGTCGAGCCAGGCCGAGGGCGCGAAACGCGAGTTCGCCGTGCTGACGCAGAAGTTTTCCGGCGTCGACGGCAAGGTGCAGAAGCTGCATTGCGTCAAGGTCGACGACAAGTTCAAGCCGCTGCCCGGCACCGAGTTCGAGCTTGAGGCGCAGCTCGTGCTGCTCGCGATGGGCTTCGTGCATCCCGTGCACGAGGGCATGCTGAAGACGCTCGGCGTCGACCTCGACCAGCGCGGCAACGTCCGCGCCAACACGTCGGACTACCAGACCTCGCTGCCCAACGTGTTCTCCGCCGGCGACATGCGCCGCGGCCAGTCGCTGGTGGTCTGGGCAATCCGCGAGGGCCGACTCTGTGCGCGAGCGATCGACCAGTATCTGATGGGGACGACGACGCTGCCGCGGTAGGCGGCGCGCTACTCGACGTAACGTCGGCCATCACGCGAGCTGTCGTCACCCGCGAAGCGGGTGATTCGGAGAGGCCGCGGCGTATTGGATGCCCCGCCTGCGCGGGGCATGACGAGGCAGCGCGAGCGCGATCCTAATTCTGCACCCTCACGCCCAGCATCACCACCGTCGACGCCGTACTATTCCCCGGCAAGTTCGAATCCAGCCAGTCGCGCCGCAGCGTGCCGCGGAGCCAGAGCGCGCGGCTCATCTTGTAGATCAGGTCGCCGGAGAGCGAATAGAAGCGGTCGAAGCGGTCGTTGCCCTGGTATTGCTGGGTGCCCCAGGTGAATTTGCCGATGACGGTCAACCAGCGGCGGAAATCGTGATCGACTTCGGCTGTGTAGGTGTGCGTGAGCACGCCGGAGACGCCGGGCACCGTCGTCTCGTCAATCGACGTCGTGGCGAAGAATCTTGCGGTGGTCAGCGGCGTTGCAACCCATACCAGCGAGGCCGATGTCAGCAGGCCCTGCAACGGTAGCAACCGCGGATCTTCATAGGTGCGCGCCGCCCAGCCGACCGCGACTTCGCCGGTCAGCATCCGCGAGAACTCGAAACTGGTGCCGGCCCTGACATTGCCGCCGCTGGAATTGCGCTGATAGCCGTTACGATCGACCAGAAGATCGTGCGAGCGGATGTTGCCCACAATTTCGCCGAACGGTTTCAAGCCCGGCATCAGATCGTAGCTGACGCGGCCGAGGCCGCCGTACTGATTGTAGTTGCGGTCGTCGTTGCTGGTCGAGGTGCCGTCAGTCAACTCCGAGTACTGATAGACGGTGCGGTCGAGCGCAGCGCCCGCGGAAAGCTGCAAGCGGTTGAAGTTCTGATCGACGCCAAGCGTGCCACCGAACGTCGCATAGACCGGATATCTGGACAGGCCGGCCTGCACGTTTGGGCTGCCGGGATTATCGGTGGCGACGTTCAGTCGCGCCTGGCCGAGCAAGCGGGTGTCGTGGGTGACATCGAGACGACCATCGACATGGCCGATGAAATCCGGACGGTCGAGATTCGTCGGCGCCGACGACGCCACGCCGGCCACCGGCGGAAAGGTGTTGGTGTAGCCGGTGAAGGAACCCCTGAGGTCGGCGACAACAGCGTGGCGCTCCCAGTCGGAGAACGCGACAAATTCCGGTGCGATTACATAGAAGGGCGATCCCCTCGGCACCGACGTTCGCCCGGGATTGGTGTCGTAACCGCCTCTGAGTTCGACGGCGGATTTGATCAGGAAGCTGCCGGCGTAGTCGCCGACCGCGCCGAACGGATCGTCGTCGATCTTGAGCCGCTTGCGCGGCGGCTGTCCGACGATCGTACCCGCCATGGCCGGCGGGATCGGCGTCTTGTGCGCCGACTGCGACGGCGGAATCGAAAGCCGCAGCGGCGTGTTCGATGCGATCGCTGGCCGGGGTGGACTGCCGGGACCGATCGGCGGCTTCGGCCTCGCCTGTCCGGGATAGTATTTCGGCTGCTTGCGCTTGCGGTTTAGCGAGTCATAGCCCGTCTCGGCGGCACCATTCGCAGCCGGCAGACCGTATTTCGGGATCGGTCCGGTCCGCGGCGGCGCGGGTTGCTCATTCTCCGGAAGCTTGGGACTGGCGAGCGGATCGTTTAACTCGGCCGCGGTTCGTCGTAGCGGCGAATCCGGTGGCGTCATCTGGCTGGCGCGACGCGAACTGAACAGCTCCGACGTGACGGTTTGCGCCTGCGCCGCGGTTCCCGATAGCGCCATCAGCGCAACGCACGGCAAGGCCGCGCGAAGGACGCGCGCGCGGCTGTTCCGGCCGGTTGCTGGCCCCACCCCCACGATGAAATATACCCCAGCCCAAACAACTACTTAGGTGACATGCATCCGGGCGTCCGCGGAACATGTCGTTAATGGAGTTAAAACAATTATGGTTAATGGGTCGTTGAGAGGGCGTTCGCGCGTCGCATCGCCGGACGTGCCATGCTATGGACGGCTTCGGCGCGAAGCGCCCGCTTCCCTGGGACAGACATGGCTAATCCGCATCAGCTGATGACAGAATCATCCGGCACCAACCCCGCTGACTCCGCCGTTCAATCGGCATTGCGCACGCTCGATGCCGAGGGCAGCGGGATCGCCGCGCTGTCGGCGGCGCTGCAATCCGATCTCCGCGCGCCCTTCATCGCCGCCGCCGACCTGATCCGGAACGCCAAGGGACGGCTGATCGTCACGGGGCTCGGCAAGTCCGGCCATATCGGACGCAAGGTCGCCGCGACGTTTGCCTCCACCGGCACGCCGGCGTTCTTCGTCCATGCCGCCGAGGCGAGCCATGGCGACCTCGGCATGATCACGGCCGACGACGTCATCCTGGCGTTGTCCTGGTCCGGCGAGCAGCCGGAGATGAAGAATCTGATCACCTATGCCAAGCGCTTCCGCATCTCCGTGATCGCGATGACGGCGCAGCAGGAATCCTCGCTCGCCAAGGCAGCCAGCATCGCCCTGACGCTGCCCAAGGCGCGCGAGGCATGTCCGCACAACCTCGCGCCGACCACCTCCTCGCTGATGATGCTGGCGCTCGGCGATGCGCTGGCGATCGCGCTGCTCGAAGGCCGCGGCTTCACCTCGACCGACTTCAGCGTGCTGCATCCCGGCGGCAAGCTCGGCGCGCTCCTGAAATACGCCCGCGATCTCATGCATTCCGGCGACTCGATACCGCTGAAGCCGCTCGGCACCAAAATGTCCGAGGCGCTGGTCGAGATGACGTCGAAGGGCTTTGGCTGCGTCGGTATCGTAGATAGCCGCGGCCATCTCGCCGGCATCGTCACCGACGGCGATCTGCGCCGCCACATGGGCCCCGACCTGATGACCGCGACGGTCGACGAGGTGATGACGCGGAATCCCAAGACGATCGGCCGCGACGTGCTGGCCGGCGAGGCGCTGGAGATTCTCAACTCCTCGAAGATCACGACGCTGATCGTCACCGACGCCAACAAGCCGGTCGGCATCGTGCATTTGCACGATTTCCTGCGCGCCGGCGTGGCGTAGGCTTCGCATGTCGCTTTCGTAGGTGGGTTAGCGTAGCGTAACCCACCGATACGCGGGGATAGATGGTGGGTTACGCCTTCGGCTAACCCACCCTACGGTGCCTTCATCGCGGAAATCTCGCCGCCTTCTCCTCCAGCGGCAACGCAAGTCCGTTCGCGAGATAGGACACCGTGCGATAGAATCCGCACAGCAGCATGATCTCGAATATCTGCGCATCGTCGTAATGCGCCGAGAGGCCAGCAAATTCGGCGTCGCTGAGCGTGGCGCGTTCGTGCAGCGCATCGACGGCGGCGATCAGGGCCTGCTCCGCGGGTGACCAGCATCCCGCGTCGGCAGGGCCGAGCACGGTGGCGCGAACCTGTTCTTCCGTCAGCTGCGCCGCGTCAGCGAACGTCGCAACATGCACGCCCCATTCATACTCGCATCCCGTTCGCGCGCAGGTGCGGTCGATGACGATCTCGCGCTCTCGCAATGACAGCGGTCCGCGGTCCAGCAGGCTGCCGGCGCGGAATTTCTCCCAGGCGCGGGCGTTGCCGGCGGTGACGCGAAACAGCATCAGCGGCGGCGCGCCGCGCATGATGCGGTCGAACTGTGCGGCAATATCAGGTGCATAGGGCGGCTCGAGCGGCGCGATGCGCGGCGCGGTCTGGGACATGGCCGACTCCTGTGCTACAAATAACGTAGCACGATGCTACACTATTTGTAGCGCTAAGCAAGAGGATCCATGCCGAAACCGGCCGCCACGACCAAGCAACGCGCCGTTCGCGGCTCCAGGACCGGCCGCCCGATCATGGCCCTGCTCGATCTGCTCGGCCGCCGCTGGACCTTGCGGATCGTCTGGGAACTGCGCGACGGCCCCCTGACCTCGCGCGCGCTCCGTACCGCTTGCGACGACGCTTCGCCGACCGTGATGCAGGCCCGGCTGTCGGAGCTGCGCGAGGCCGGCCTCGTCGAACTCGTTTCCGGCGACGGCTATCGCCTCACGCCGCTCGGCAGGGAGCTCCTGGAAAGCTTCCTGCCGCTGCATCGCTTCGCCGAACGCTGGAGCAGGCGAAGCTGACCTCTTCAGCCTCGCCCCCGCTCGATCCGCTCGCACCGACTTCGCGGTAAGAGCCCCTCACCCCTACCCTCTCCCCGTGAAGGACGGGGAGAGGGAGTCTATTAGGCCATCGCCACCGTCAAGCTGGCGCCGTCGGCCTGCACCACCCTGACCCGGCTGCCGGCGGGCGCGTCGGGGCCGGCGACGCGCCAGATCGTGTCGTCGATCCGCACCGTGCCGGTGCCGCCGACGATAGGCTTTTCGAGCGTGAATTCGCGGCCGATCAGCGCCTCGGTCCGCTTGTTGAGGAACGGGCTGCCCCGGTTGCTGCTACCCGCGCTGCGCGCGAAATATCGCCACGCCGGCACGGCTGATATTGCGAATATCGCGAACATCAGGAGTTGCGTCTGCCAGGACGGATTGACGGCAAACGAGACAAGCCCTGTCAGCAGCGCCGCGAGCCCGAGCCAGAACATGAAGACACCTGGCGCGAGTAGCTCCAGCGCCATCAGGAGGAAGCCGAAGATCAGCCAGTTCCAGGTGCCGAGAGATGAAAATATTTCGGCCATGACACGAACCTCTCATCAAGCATTGTGACCTTCGAACCAAACCTCACCGCTGCGGCGCGACCGGCGGCGGCGTCGGGCCGGTGGTCGGCACCGATCCCGTCCGCCGCGCGGCAGCCGTCGCGGAGGCTGCGCTCTCGCCGAACGCCGCCTTGGCGATCTCGCCGATGCCGGCGAGCGAGGACAGCACGCTGGTCGCTTCCACCGGGATCATCAGGATCTTCTGGTTCGGCGATTCCGCGAACTGCCCAAACGCCTTGATGTATTTGTCGGCGATGAAATAGTTCAGCGCGGCAATGTCGCCCTTGGCGATCGATTCCGAGACCATCTGGGTCGCCTTGGCTTCGGCTTCCGCGAGCCGCTCGCGCGCCTCGGCGTCGCGGAAGGCGGCTTCGCGGCGGCCTTCCGCCTGCAAAATCTGTCCCTGCTTGGCGCCTTCCGCGCGCAGGATTTCCGACTGGCGCTGGCCCTCGGCCTGCAGAATGTCGGCGCGCTTGACGCGCTCGGCCTTCATCTGCCGTCCCATTGCCTCGACCAGATCAGCCGGCGGTACGATGTCCTTGATCTCGATGCGGTTGACCTTCAGCCCCCACGGCGACACCGCGGCATCGACCACGCGGAGCAGCCGCTCATTGATCTCGTCACGATGCGACAGCACCTGGTCGAGATCCATCGAGCCCATCACCGAACGGATGTTGGTCATGGTCAGGACGATGATCGCCTGCTCGAGATTGGCGACCTCGTAGCTTGCTTTCGCCGCATCGAACACCTGGAAAAAGGCGACGCCGTCCACCGTCACGGTGGCGTTGTCCTTGGTGATCACCTCCTGCTCGGGGATGTTGATCACCTGCTCCATCATGTTCATCTTGCGGCCGACGCGATCGAAATAGGGTACGATCAGGTTCAACCCTGGCGATAGCGTTCTGGTGTACTTGCCGAACCGCTCGATAGTCCAGTCATAGCCCTGCGGCACCGTCTTGACCCCTGCAAACAGCGTGACGATGACGAGCAGTACAAACGCGATCGCGAAAATATCGAAACCAGTCATAAAGTCCTCCAGGAGACGGCAAGGTGATGCGTTGCCGGACGCCGCCTCATACCTCAGTCAGCGTCACTGCGGCGCCGGTTCAGGCCGGCTGTTCTCAAGTTATGGTATATAGCTAGGGAACGATTGGGCGGCCACCAGATGTTCTCTGGTCCGAACGGCGGCAACATGTCGACAAGTTCTTTAGCCAGCTATATCCAGCCCTGAAGTTCACGCAAAACGAGCTGGCGGATGACGTCCATGCCGGGCTCGCTGTCGTTGAGGCAGGGGATGGCGGAAAACTGCTCGCCGCCATTGTGCCGGAAGATCTCGGCATTCTCCTGCGCGATCTCCTCCAGTGTCTCAAGGCAATCGGCGGCGAAGCCCGGGGTCACGACGGCAATGCGCCTCACACCATCCTTCGCAAGCTTCTCGATGGTCTTGTCTGTATAGGGCTGCAGCCACTCGTCACTGCCGAAGCGTGACTGAAACGTAAGGATCAGTTTGGAGGCATCAAGCCCCATGCGCTTGCGCAGGCTTTCCGTTGTCGCAATGCACTGGGTGTAATAGGGATCGCCCTGGTCGACATATTTCTGCGGCATGCCGTGGAACGATGCCACGATCAGTTCGGGCTCGAAGGGCAAGGTCGCCAGATGCGCCGACATGGAGACCGCGAGCGCCTCGATGTAATCGGGATCATCGTAATAAGGCGGCGTCACCCGCAATGTCGGCTGCGCCCGCATGTCGGCCAGCACCCGAAACACCTCGTCGCAGACGGTCGCTGACGTCGCCGCGGAATATTGCGGATAGAGCGGCACTACCAGCAGGCGGTCGCAGCCCTGCGCGGCCAGCGCGTCGATGCGCGAGCGGATCGACGGATTGCCGTAGCGCATCGCCCAGTCGATCACGACGTGGTCATGATCTGAGATCGCTTCAGTGAGCTTTTCGGCCTGCGAGCGGGTGATCGTCTTGAGCGGAGATTCGCCTCTCTCGGCATTCCAGATCTTCTGGTAGTCGCGCGCCTTGCGGGCGGGGCGCACGCGCAGGATGATGCCGTTGAGGATCAGCTTCCAGAGCAGGCCCTGATCCTCGATGACACGTGGATCGGAGAGGAATTGCTTCAGGTAGACCCGCACCCCGGGGGCGTCGGCGGTGTCAGGCGTGCCGAGATTGACCAGCAGCACGCCGATGCGTTGCGGCTGGGCCGCCCGTGCCGGCTTCGCATTTCCAAAGGGGACGACCACGGTCATGATTTCGACGGCTTCGCGCGTTGCGCCATCCTTGTCAAGATAACCGCCGGTTCGCTACGCTTGCAACATTGCCGCGGGGCGCGCGTGCGAGTTCGCCCGGGGAGGAACCATGACGATCGCCGAATGGTGTGTTTTCGGGACGCTGCTGCTCTATTTGCTGACGATCGCATCGGTCAAATGGGCCGCCTTCGGCCAGTTCGACAATTCCAAGCCGCGTGATCCTGCCTTCTACGCCGACCCGATCCGCGCCCGCGCACTCGGCGCGCATCAGAACGGTATCGAGGCCTTTCCGTTTTTTGCGGTCGCCGTGCTGCTGGCGGAATTTCGGCTGGGCCCGCAGCGCCTGATCGATGAACTCGCGGTTCTCTTCCTGATCGTGCGGATCGCCTATGTCTTCACCTATCTCGGCAACCGTCCAACGCTGCGCTCGATCCTCTGGAGCCTCGGCTTTGCGATCAACATCGCGATCTTCTTCATGCCGGCACTGAAGGCGTATCTGCCGGCGTAGGGTGGGCGTCATGCTGTGCTCCCTCCCCGTCATTGCGAGCCACCCGGTCGGCGCGTAGCTCCGCCGGATGACAGGCTCCGCGAAGCAATCCATGGCTCGGCTCGGGGACAGATGGATTGCTTCCGCCTTCGCCAAGGCTTCGGCGGACAAGTCGCTGCGCTCGCAAGGACGTGGAGATAGCGCCATACACACGACCGTCATCCCCCGCGCATGCGGGGGATCCAGTACGCCGCGGCTTCTCGGCTCAGTCACTACGGTCTCTGGATCGCCCGCCTACGCGGGCGACGACAACTGGGTGTGCGTTCGCGATCTCGCGACATGTTTTGCCCGAGGTTTGCTTGAAAACTTCCCGCCCTCTCGATCAGAGGGCGCAGGGAAGACCGGGTGCGCGCCGCACCCGCGGTCTCGTGTGCAATTATGCGCAAAAAGCGCGCACACGAGCATACAGGTTCGGCGGGAGCATCCCGGCCTTCCCTGCGCAATGGCTTTACGGCTTATACGCGCTCTCTCTGGTGAACGGCTCTTTTGCCACCATCGCCCGTAAGCAGCTTTCGCTCCTTTCGGACTTAACGCCAGCACCGCGGCGTCCAGACCACACGACTTCGCCGTACGCCTCCGGCGCGCAACGTCTCTCGCGCCATCTGCGTCCATCGCATCTCACCGCGCGTTCGTGACGTTCGCGAGCGCCCCTCATCTGCGGCGAGACGGCCGGAGTTATGCGACTGATTTGGGTGAAAACGGAAGCGGAATATTTTTGATTTCAGGCCTTGACACGATTTCTGAAAATCAGAAGTGATTTGCTCATCGCCACCTTGTCGCGGGCGATTGCATCAAATTGCGCTTGCGCACTAACCAAATCAGTTAGCAGCGCGATCGGTGATGGATGGCGGCACGTCGCTAAAGCTCCTTTGCCCGCCCTTGTAGGGATGGCCCGCGCGTCATTGCGAGCGCAGCGAAGCAATCCATTGTCACCTCGTGCGTGGATGGATGGATTGCTTTGCTGCGCTCGCAATGACGGGTGGATGCATTCTTCGTGTTCATACGACACACATCTCACGCCGCCAGATGCTTCTCCCGCGTCGCGATCAGGTCGCGGATGTCGTTCGAAATCGGTACCGGGCGATGCGTCTCTTGATCGGTGTTGACCCAGACGATCTCGCCGGTGACGAGCGCCTCACTCCCGCCCTTCAGGAAAATCGCAAGCTCGAAGGTCATGCTCGAATTGCCGATCCGCGCCACGCGCGCGCCGACGTCGAGTTCCCAGTCGAAGCGGACGGGCGCCTTGTATTCGATGACGGATTTCACGACGTGGAAATCGACGCCGGATTTCTGCGCATCGGCATATTGATCGTAGCCGAGCGCGCGAAAATATTCCGTGATGGTGGTGTCGAAATAGGTCAGGTAATGCGCGTTGAACACGACGCCCTGACCGTCGATCTCGGAATAGCGCACCCGGAACGGGTGGAAGAACCAGAATTGCTCGCGTGACATGGGGGGTACTCGGCTTTGCGTGTTCGGCTGTTTGCATAGCCTATCGGATCGAGAATGCGTAGGGCGGATTAGCCGCAAGGCGTAATCCGCCATGTATCCCCAGGAATCGGCGGATTACGCTATCGCTAATCCGCCCTACGCTTCTGTAGCCCGCATGAGCGTAGCGATATGCGGGACAAGCTCCCCCGGATATCGCTTCGCTCATCCGGGCTACAGTTCTCTATAGACACGTCGCGCGTTCGGCGGCGAGATAGCCGAACAACAGGCCGAGGCCGAACAGCAGCACCAGACCGGCGGCGCCGAACTCGATACCGCGCATGATCAGAGCGCCGCCTCCCTCGCGCCCGGCGCTCAGGCGCTTGGCGAGGCCCTTTGCCGAGACGGCGATGATGGCGATGGTGGCGACCGTGATCGCGGTGCCGAGCCCCATCACGAAGGTTGCGGCGATGCCGGCGAGAAACAGGCCCTGGGCCAGCGAGAACACCAGCACCAGGATGGCGCCCGAGCAGGGCCGCATGCCGACCGCAAAGATTGTGCCCAAACCGCGCCGCCAGCCGCCGGGACCGGCGAGCTGATCCGGCGTCGGCCCATGCGAATGGCCGCAATGCTCGTCATGCACGTGGTCGTGGCCGTGGTGGTGATCATGCCCATGACCATGATGGTGGCCATGATCGTGATGATCATGATCATGATGGTGCGCGACAGCCATCGCTACCTGCGGCTTTGCCTGCAGCGCGCGCATAAAACCGGCGCCCTTGGTCCAGACCAGCCGCGCGCCAACGGCCGCGATCAGGGCGTAGCTGACGATCTCGATCGCCTTCTCCGCAGAGCACATCGTCTTGGCGGTTGAGGAAAGCAGCCAGGCGAACACCGCGACGATGGCGACCGCCACCAGCGCCTGCAGGAACGCGGAGGCAAACGACAGCACGATGCCACGCCGCGCGGTCTCCTCATTGGCGACGAGATAGGACGAGATCACCGCCTTGCCGTGGCCGGGGCCGGCAGCGTGGAAGATTCCGTACGCGAACGAAATCGCAAGCAGCGTCCAGACCGCGCTGCCGTCGGATTTCGCGGCGCGAATTGTTGCCGACATCTCGCGATAGAATTCGGATTGCTTGGCGAGGATCCAGCCGATGATGCCGCCGACCTGCGGCTCGGCGGCAGGCCGCGGGCCGCCGAACGGGTTCTGCGCCAGCACTGCGTGCCAGGCGGCGTCGAAAACCACAACGGCCGCGAACACCGCGGCCGTGATCACCACGCCCCGCGCGAGGCCTCGCGTGACCAACCTCACGGGCAGTTCACCGTGATCTTGTTGGCGAACATCGCGCCATAGTTGGAATTGTCGCCGTTCATGAAATTGTTCTCATTGAGCCTCTGGGTGTTGGCGGTCTCGTCGTTCGGCCGCTGAAACTGCATCTGGCACGCCGCGGGCGCGCCGACGAGCTTGATCGGGTCCTTGTCCTCGAACTTGAAGTCGATGAAGTAGGAGGGATCGAACACTTCCAGCGCCAACTGCTTGGACGCCACCGGCGCCTTCAGCGGCAGCACGAAATGCAGGGTGAGCGCGCTGTCCTTGTATTCGAGATAGTAGTCGGTCGGCTCGTTGAACTTCGCCTTCTTGCCGTCCGTCTTGGCGAAGGTGAAGTAGGCGAAATCCTTCAGCGACTCGACATTGGTCTGTGCCAGCGGCGCCAGCTCCTCGCGGGTGTAGACGCCCTTGGTCTTGGTCGCGACGCCCTGCAGCGCATAGGTCGAGAACATGTCATCGAAGGTCCAGGCGTGACGCACGCCGGTCATCGCGCCGTCGGGCCCGTAGACCACCTCGCTTCTGGCGGTGATCCAGACATGCGGATGGGCCTCGGCGGACGATGCGCCGGCCGACCAAGCAACGATCAACCCCAACAATCCGAACAGTACACGGAACGCGCCGTGCCCGCCGGATGCGCGATTTGCGCGCGGGGCGCGGGGACCGATACGCGGTGTCTTCTCGTTTTGGCAGTGTGGCAAAAGCTTTCCCTTCACGACGAACACCAGAAGTTATGGGTCCCTGCGTTCGCAGGGACGACCGCGGAGGCAGCCCGCATCTCAGGCCGCCGGCGTTGCTTCGAGCAGGCCCCGCCGGCGCAGCAGCGCATCCGCCTCCGGCTCGCGGCCGCGGAAGGCGATATAGGCTTCCTCCGGCTCGCGCGAGCCGCCCGACGAGTAGATGTTGTCGTGCAGGCGCTTGGCGGTGGCGGGGTCGAAGATGTCGCCGGCCTCTTCGAAGGCGCCGAACGCGTCGGCGTCCATCACTTCCGACCACATGTAGCTGTAATAGCCGGCGGCATAGTGGTCGCCGGAGAAGATGTGGCCGAACTGGGTGGGCCGGTGCCGCAGCGCGATTTCCGCGGGCATGCCGATCTTTTCCAGCTCGGCCTTCTCGAACGCGCCGACATCGCGGCTGGCCTCGGCCGGCTGGGTGTGGAATTCGAGATCGATCAGCGCCGAGGAGACGAACTCCACGGTGGCAAAGCCCTGGTTGAACTTGCGGGCAGCGAGGAAGCGCTGCAGCAGGTCATCCGGCAGCGGCTCGCCGGTCTGATAGTGTTTTGCGAACTGCCGCAGCACCTGCGGCTGCTCCTGCCAGTGCTCATAGAGCTGCGAGGGCAGCTCGACGAAGTCGGTGAACACGGATGTGCCCGACAGCGAGGGATAGGTGACGTTGGACAGCATGCCGTGCAGGCCGTGCCCGAATTCGTGGAATAGGGTGCGGGCGTCGTCGGGCGACAGCAGCGACGGCAGGCCGTCGGCTCCCTTGGCAAAGTTGCAGACGTTGATGATGAGCGGCGCGATCTCGCCATCGAGCTTCTGCTGGTCGCGCAGCGAGGTCATCCAGGCGCCGGAGCGCTTTGAGGGCCTCGCGAAGTAGTCGCCATAGAACAGCGCCTTGTGCTTGCCGTCGGCATCCTTGACCTCCCAGACCCGGACGTCCGGATGCCAGACCGGAATATCCTTCCGCTCCGAGAAGGTGATCCCGAACAGGCGGGTGGCGCAGTCGAAGGCGGCCTCGATCATGTGGTCGAGCACCAGATAGGGCTTGATGGCGGCGTCGTCGAAATCGGCGCGGCGCTGGCGCAGCTTTTCGGCGTAGTAGCGCCAGTCCCAGGGGGCGAGGTCGAAATTGCCGCCCTCCTCCGCGATCAACTCCTGCAGGGCGTCGCGGTCGGCCAGAGCCTGGGCGCGGGCCGGCTTCCAGACCCGCTCCAGCAGGCCGCGCACGGCCTCCGGTGTCTTGGCCATGGAATCCTCCAGCCGGTAGGCGGCGTAGGTCGAAAAACCCATGATCTTCGCGGCCTCCTCGCGCAGCGCGAGGATTTCCACGATGGTGCTGTTGTTGTCGTTGGCGTTGCCATTATCGCCGCGCGCGATGAAGGCCTTGTAGACCTTCTCGCGCAGGTCGCGGCGGGAGGAGCTCTTGAGGAACGGCTCGACCGAGGAGCGCGACAGCGTCACGATCGCCTTGCCCTCCATGCCCCGCTCTTCCGCCGCCGCCTTGGCCGCGGCGATGAAGGCGTCGGGAAGGCCGTCGCGGTCGTCCTCGCCGAGCTCCATGAACCACTCCTGCTCGTCGCCGAGCAGATGGTGGCTGAACGTGGTGCCGAGCTGCGCCAGGCGCTCGTTGATCTCGGCGCGACGCTTCTTGGCAGCTTCGTCGAGGCCAGCGCCGGCGCGGTAGAAGTTGGTGTAGGTGCGCTCCAGGAGCCGCTTCTGCTCACCCGTCAGGCCGAGCGTGGCGCGGTTCTCGTGCAGCAACGCGATGCGGCCAAACAGCACCGCGTTCATCATGATCGGGTTCCAGTGCCGCGCCATCCGCAAGGAGACTTCCTTGTCGATCTCGAGGATCGCCGGATTGGAGTGGGCCGAGACCAGGTCGTAAAACACTGCCGAGACCTTCGCGAGCAGCCGGCCCGAGCGCTCCAGCGCCGTGATGGTGTTGGCGAAGTCCGGAGCCGAGGGATCATGGGTGATCGCCGCGATCTCGGCGGCATGGTCGGCAAAGGCCTGCTCGAAGGCCGGCAGGAAGTGCTCCGGCTCGATCTCGGCAAAAGGCGGTGTCTCGAACGGCGTCTCCCAAGGCCTCAAGAGCGGGTTCGCCCTGGCTTCCGACAGGTCCGCCGGCTGCAGCATCTCTGACATCACAAATCCCGTTTTCGCCCCGGAACCCCTGGCGATTCTGATTGTATCAGAACCGGGCTCCGGCTCTTAGTTTTGACGCGTTTTCTTCACGCGAACCGGTACCCACTTCGCTTGAAAACGCTTTGAAACATGCGGCAATCTATAGCACGCGATGCGGCATTTTTGGGCCTTTTGCGCTTGATAGATGGGGCCTTTTCGGAGAGATTGCGCCCCCGGAAAAGGACCTTTTTCATGAGCCAACAGCCTGTTTCGAAATCCTCCCGCGAGATCGTCTGGCCGAGCGTCATCACCGTGATCTCGGCGGCGATCCTGATCGGCGCCGAAGTGTTCGGCGCGGCGTTTGCCGGCGGCTGGGCGCTCGCGATCCTGTTCGGTCTCAACGACACCAGCGCGCACATCTTGCAGGCGGTGCTGTTCGGGATCGGCGTGCTGATCATGGTGGCGTTCATCCGCGGCGCGCAGCGCATCGAGCCGTTCTCCAAGCGCGTCTGACGCGCGTTCGAGAAACCGCTGCAGCGCAGGCGCTGCAGCGCTTCACGTCTCTCAAGAAATCTTAACGCCCATTCATGTTCGTTCATCGGCGACGCGCGCGGCGAACGCTTTCGTAAGCACGCGCGCGGGAAATTTTTCCCCACCCTAAAAAAATTCTTGCGAAGCCGATTCAAAAGACTTATTTCCAGCCTTGCCCAATTTCGCACGTGCCTGTGGTCGTGTGTCAGTCGGTAGGTATCCGGACAAGAGGCCGGACAGCCGCCAAGGGATGGAAGAACCGAGGGTCGCTGAACAGGCGGCCAGCATCTCTCTCCAGGGATGCCGTTGAAGGTCTCACCACTCCTTGCAACCGTGACTGGCAGCCGGAGGCGAACCGGCGTACCTCGCTCTCAACGGGGGACGCGACTTAAAGCAACGACGGATCGGGCTTTTTTGGTCTCTACCGGCATTCCACCGCCGGCGCGGGCTACTGAAAAGGCTTGTCCTTCATTGCCAGGTGAGCGGGCGGGAAATCTCCCAACCAATCCACGGCAGCACAATTCGGTCCTCGAGTTCGAGGCTTTGTCGCGTCTCCATCGTGCGGCAAGGCCAAAACGCTCAGGTCCGAGAACTGTTTGAACGCGCCCGTCGCTGGGCCGTTTGGGAGAGTGCCATGACCGAACGTATTCAGGAATTCCTGCGCAACCGCCGCAGCGAGGGCCTCGACACCGAGCCGTGCCTCGTCGTCGACCTCGAAGTCGTGCGCGACAACTACCAGAGCTTTGCCAAGGCGCTGCCGGACAGCCGCGTGTTCTACGCCGTGAAGGCGAACCCGGCGCCCGAAGTGCTGTCGCTGCTGGCCTCGCTGGGCTCCTGCTTCGACACCGCCACCGTCGCCGAGATCGAAATGGCGCTGGCCGCGGGTGCGACGCCGGACCGCATCTCCTATGGCAATACGATCAAGAAGGAGCGCGACATCGCGCGCGCCTTCGCGCTCGGCATTCGCCTGTTCGCGGTCGACTGCGCCGCCGAGGTCGAGAAGATCGCCCGCGCCGCTCCCGGCGCCAAGGTGTTCTGCCGCATCCTCTACGACTGCGCCGGCGCCGAATGGCCGCTGTCGCGCAAGTTCGGCTGCGACCCGGAAATGGCAGTCGAGGTGCTCGACCTCGCCAAGCGTCTGGGCCTGGAGCCGTGCGGCATCTCGTTCCATGTCGGCTCGCAGCAGCGCAAGGTGAAGGCGTGGGACCGTGCGCTGGCGATGGCCTCGACGGTGTTCCGGGACTGCGCGGAGCGCGGGATCAACCTGTCCATGGTCAACATGGGCGGCGGCTTCCCGACCAGGTACCTCAAGGACGTTCCTCCGGTCGTGCAGTATGGCCGGTCGATCTTCCGTGCGCTGCGCAAGCATTTCGGCAACCAGATCCCGGAGACGATCATCGAGCCGGGTCGCGGCATGGTCGGAAATGCTGGGATCATCGAGACCGAAGTCGTTCTGATCTCCAAGAAGAGCGACGAGGACGAGGTGCGCTGGGTGTATCTCGACATCGGCAAGTTCGGCGGTCTCGCCGAGACGATGGACGAGTCGATCCGTTACGCCATCCGCACGCCGCATGACGGCGCGGACATGACGCCGTGCGTGCTCGCAGGTCCGACCTGCGATAGCGCCGACGTGCTGTACGAGAAGATGCCGTATCCGCTTCCGGTGACGCTCGAGATCGGCGACAAGCTGCTGATCGAAGGCACCGGGGCCTATACGTCGACCTACTCGTCGGTGGCGTTCAACGGCATCCCGCCGCTGAAGACCTACCACATCTAAGCGGCCTCCCTTCGAGGCCCGAATAGCGGGAGCCGGTGCGCCGGCTCCCTCCCCGTCATTTGCGATTTTCGAAGACAACGCTTTGCGCGGCAGTCCTGCCGTTGCGAGCGGGGACTGACGTGCCATGACTGCTTTGCGCAAGACCACTGCCGCCCTCATCTCCGATGCCGCTCCGTTCGCGATCCGAACGGAGCGGGCCTCGGATGTCGCTGCGCGCGAAACGCTGTTGGATGCCTGCTTTGGCGCCAACCGCCACATGCGCACCTGCCAGCGCCTGCGCGACGGACGCGCGCCCGCCGAAGGCCTCAGCCTGTCGGCCGTGGCAGCGGGCCGCCTGGTCGGTACATTGCGGTTGTGGCACGTCAGCGCCGGCGGCCAGCCGGCACTCATGCTCGGCCCGCTGGCGGTAGAGGCATCCTCCCGCAAGCTCGGGGTCGGGGCTGCGCTGATCACCTGCGCGCTCGCGGCGGCGAAGGCGCGTGGCCATAGCGCGGTGATCCTGCTGGGCGATGCGCCCTATTACGCCCGCTTCGGCTTCTCGGCCGCCAAGACCGGCGAGCTGTCGCTGCCGGGGGCGTTCGAGCGCGACCGGCTGCTCGGCCTCGAACTCCGTGAAGGTGCGCTCGACGGCGCCTGGGGCATGATCGTTGCCACCGGCACGAAGCTGCCGAAAATCAAGGCAAGCCGCGCTAGGAAGGCGAAGGCCTTGCTCGTGCCGCGCGTGGCCTGAAGACCATGCCGGCGAGCCTTGCCCGAGATGCGCGGTCGCGCCGCTAGCCCGCGAGGGGTTGCGCGCCGCGCAAAAAACCCCTTAAACCGCGCCCATCCCGCTTCCGGATCGGCCCAAGATCGCGCCCAAGATCGAGGTTCCTCATGTCCCGCCGCCTGATTTCCACCGGCTCGCCATTCGAGAAGACCGCCGGCTACAGCCGGGCCGTTATCGATGGCGACTTCGCCTTTGTCGCCGGCACCACCGGCTACGACTACGCCACGATGGTCATACCGGCCGATGTCACAGGCCAGGCACGTAACTGCTTTAGGAATATCGAGGCTGCCCTCAAGGAAGGCGGCTTTGCGATGGCCGATATCGTCCGCGCGACCTACTACATCACCGACATCGCAGACGCGGAGCCCTTCTTTGCGGTCTGCGGCGAAGTGTTTGGCGAGATACGCCCGGCCACTACCCTCCTGGTCGTCGCAGGGCTCTACAAGCCCGAGATGAAAATCGAGATCGAAGTGACCGCCAAACGCCGCACCGCCTGATCCCTCCATTCCCACGAATTTCAGTTTCCGGAGACCAACTGATGAACGCACTCGCGAAAATTCACGCGAAAGTCACTGGCCCCATCGTGATGATCGGCTTCGGTTCGATCGGCAAAGGCACGCTGCCCTTGATCGAGCGCCATTTCGACTATGACAAGTCGCGCTTCGTCATCATCGATCCGCATGAAGATGGCGAGCTCGCCAAGAAACACGGCGTGCGCTTCATCAAGCAAGCCGTGACCCGCGACAATTATCGCGAATTCCTGATCCCGCTGCTCACCGAAGGCGGTGGCCAGGGATTCTGCGTCAACCTCTCGGTCGACACCTCCTCGGTCGACATCATGACCATGTGCCGGGAAATCGGCGCGCTCTACATAGATACCGTGGTGGAGCCTTGGGCGGGTTTCTATTTCGACAAGAACATCGGCCCCGAAAAGCGCTCCAACTACGCCCTGCGCGAGACCTTGCTCGCCGCCAAGCGCAAGAGCCCGGGCGGCACGACCGCCGTCTCCACCTGCGGTGCCAATCCCGGCATGGTATCCTGGTTCGTCAAGCAGGCGCTGCTCGATATCGCTCGCGACACCAACACGCCTTTCAACGAGCCGAAGAGCCGCGAGGGTTGGGCTCAGCTCGCGCACAAGCTCGGCGTCAAAGGCATCCACATCGCCGAGCGCGACACCCAGCGCTCCAGGAATCCGAAGCCGCTGAATGTTTTCGTCAACACCTGGTCGGTGGAAGGATTCGTGTCCGAAGGCATGCAGCCGGCAGAGCTTGGCTGGGGTACCCACGAGACATGGATGCCGGAGAACGGCCGCCAGCACACCGAAGGCTGCGGTGCGGCGATCTATCTGCTGCAGCCGGGCGCCAACACCCGCGTACGCTCATGGTGCCCGACGCCGGGGCCGCAATACGGCTTCCTCGTCACCCACAACGAGTCGATCTCGATTGCGGACTATTTCACGCTGCGCGATGGCGACAAGTTGACCTATCGCCCGACCTGCCACTACGCCTACCACCCGGCCAACGACGCCGTGCTGTCGCTGCACGAGATGTTCGGCGCAACCGGCAAGATGCAGTCGAGTTGGCACATTCTGGACGAGCACGAGGTCGTCGACGGCATCGACGAGCTCGGCGTGCTCCTCTACGGCCACGCCAAGAACGCCTATTGGTACGGCTCGCAGCTCTCGATCGAGGAGACCCGCCTCGTCGCGCCGTACCAGAACGCCACCGGCATGCAGGTGTCGTCGGCCGTGCTGGCCGGCATGGTGTGGGCGCTGGAAAATCCGGAAGCCGGCATCGTCGAGGCCGACGAGATGGATTTCCGCCGCTGCCTCGAAATCCAGATGCCGTATCTCGGCCCCGTAAAGGGCTACTACACCGACTGGACGCCGCTGACCGACCGTCCGGGGCTATTCCCGGAAGATATCGACACGTCGGATCCCTGGCAGTTCAGGAATGTGCTGGTGCGCTAACACCGCTAGAAGTGCGCTGCAGTTCTCGCTGCAGCGCACATCTGCTTCCCCGACCGGGCGTAAAACTACCTACGAGAACTGCAATTCTCCGTAACCCTCGATTAACTCAATCGCGCAATCCTGAAGGATAATTTTTGCGAGGGCCCATGGCCGTCGCCGCTTGGTCCGCGCGACGGCTCCGGTTGGAGCAACCGATATGCGCGTCATCATTGCCATCATCCTGGCAGCCGCGGCATTGGCCGCGTGCACGCCCGAGAGCGGCAGCCATGCCGAGGTGACGGGCTCGATCGACAATTGCGCGCGCAAGCTCTACAGCCAGTACAATCCCAAGGACAAGAAGCAGTGCGTCGCGGTGTGCATCGCCTGCGAGCGCGGCGTGGTCACGACCTGCTCGACCGCCTGCACGCTCCGGGGCGCGATCTGATCGCGAGCCCGAGCCCTCACTTCGCCATGTAATCGAACGCCACCGTTCCGAGGCCGAGCGTCAGATCGGCCTTGAAATGCAGCGCGGAGACCACTTCGCGCACCGGGAGCCGAGCGACGTCGGCGAGCGCATGCGGAAACAGGCCGAGCGCCGCGGGGCCGGTCCAGGCCTCCTTCAGCGTGATGTCTTCGAGATAATAGCGCACCAGCTCGCAAATCCGTGGGCTCCCATCGACATGCGGGATGATCTTGAGCATGAAGTTCGGCGCCTTCATCGCCTTGAGCACCGCATCGTGATCGACCGGGCGGTGCTTGTAGCCCATGGTGGCGGAGGCGCACAGCACCGAGCCGTAATGCAGCGTGCCGACCAGCACATCGCTCTCGACGGCGATCTTCGGCGACGCCAGCTTCTTCGGAAAGCCCCAGAGTTCGCGGCCGCCGGCGATCGGCCCCTCGTCATCGAGATACATCGAATGAACGTAGACGCCCTCCTCGCCCTTGAAACGGACGGGGATCACCTGGCCGGTCTCGGTGTAATCGCCGAAGCCGGTTGAATCAGGCATGCGGATGAATTCGTATTTGACGAGCGACTCCACGACTTCGAGTGGCTCAGGCACCACGGCAGCGAGCGCCTCGGGATCGGTGCGATAGGTGATGATGAAAAATTCGCGGTTGAAGAAACGGTACGGCCCCGGCGGGAATGACGGGTTGGTCAGCGGCATCGAATAGGCGGTTCGCCTGACGTCATCGATCTTCATGGCCTGCCCCATTTGTCATCTGAACTGACGCAATGAGATTATGAGGCAGACGATAACAGCAGGCGAGGCCGAAGAAGCGGCACAACGTCACGATGCCGTCATATCGCTCACACCACGCCGCCGAGATAGAGCCGCTTGACGATGTCGTTGGCCTTCAATTCGTCGACCGATTGGGCGGCGACCGCGATCTCGCCGTGGACGATGATGTAGCCGCGATCGGCGATGCGGATCGCCTGGTTGAAATTCTGCTCCGCCATCAACACGGTCAGGCCGACGCGTTGCTTGAGCTCGCCGATCTTGGCAATGGTCTGCGATACGAGTAACGGCGACAGCCCGACAGACGGCTCGTCGATCAGGAGCAGTCGCGGCGACGACATCAGCGCGCGGGCGATCGCCAGCATCTGCTGCTGTCCGCCGGACATGGTGCCGGCGAGCTGATGGCGGCGCTCCTTCAGCACGGGAAAAGTGTCGAAGACGAGCGCGAGGTTGCCGTCGATCGTGGTGCGCGCGGCCTTGCGGAACGCGCCGAGCATCAGGTTTTCCGTCACCGTCAGCTTGGGAAACAGCCGCCGTCCTTCCGGCACCAGCGCCACACCGAGATCGACGATCGCCTCCGGCGAGAGTTTTGTAAGGTCGTGCGCCACACCGTCGATCGAGAGCGAGAGCCTGCCGCGATCGGGGCGGACCAGGCCGATGACGCACTTCATCAGCGTGCTCTTGCCGTTGCCGTTGGTGCCGAGCAGGGCAACGGTCTCGCCGGCCTCGACATGGAGCGTGACGCCGCGCAGCGCCTTGACGGCGCCATAGCCGGCATCGAGGCCTTCGACGGCAAGGCTAAGTGCCAAGATAGGCCTCCTGCACCCGCTTGTTGGCCATCACTTCATCAGGCGCGCCGAGCGCGATGATCTTGCCGGCGTCGAGACACATCACCCGTTCCGAGAAGCGCATCACCGCCTGCATGATATGCTCGATCATGATGATGGTGATATCTTCCTCGCCGAGGCTGATCAGGAGATCGAGCACCTCGTCGACTTCGGAAGAGGAAAGCCCGGCCATCGCCTCGTCAGAAATCAGGAGCTTCGGCCGCACCGCCATGGCGCGGGCGAGCTCCATCTTGCGCAGTTCGACCTGGCTCAGCGTATTGCTCGGCGCATCGGCTTTCGCGGCCAGCCCCATCCGCGTCAGGATTGACATCGCGGCCTCTTCCTCCGGCTGGCGCGAACCGGTTGCGGCAAAATCGAGCCCGACCATGAGGTTTTCCAGCACGGTCATGCTCTTGAACGGCCGTGGAATCTGGAAGCTGCGGGCAATGCCGCGGCGGGCGCGCAAGTGCGGCGGAAGTAGCGTGATGTCCTCGCCGCGAAAAATCACGCTGCCGGCCTGCGGGCGCAGCGCGCCGGAAATGCAGTTGATCAGCGTCGTCTTGCCCGAGCCGTTCGGCCCGATCAGGCCGAACCGTTCGCCTTGTCGGATATCAACGCTGATATTGTCGAGCGCGGTAAAGCCGCCAAACGTCTTGGTGATGGCCCCGACCTGCAGCAGCGGCGCCTCAGTTGCGGCGGGCGTGGTCATGGCTTGCCTCCCGCACGCAGACGATAGCGCGGCCGCAACAGCCCGATGATGCCCTTGGGTGCGCCGACCACGAACAGCACTAGCATGATGCCGAGCACCAGCACGTTGACCTCGGACGAGATTGTCACGGCAAGGAACTGTTGCGTCGAGCCGAGCAGGATCGCGCCGAGTACCGGTCCGATCCAGTGCGCGGTCCCGCCGATCAACGCCATGGCAAGCGCCGAAACGGAATAAGTGAGATTGAACGCCGAGAACGGATCGGCGTATTGCAGATACATCGCCGCAGGCGCGCCGGCCGCGGAAATCAGCGCGCCCGATATCATGCAGGCGATCAGTTTCAGCTTTAGCGTCGGCACACCGGTGCATTCGGCGGCGAGCTCGTCGTCCCGCAGCGCCTGCAGGCCGCGGCCTACCTTCGAATTCTGGATGTAGCGCGCGATCGAAATCGCTGTGACCGCCAGGATCGCCTGCACGAAGAACAGCATCTTAACGTAACTGTCGAATGGCGCCATTACCGGTGGTCGCTGGATCTGGATGCCGGCCGCGCCGCCGACGAACCGCCAGTTCATCACGAAGGTCTCGATGATGATGGCAAGCGCGATCGTCGCGATCGAGAAGAAGATGCCGCGCATCCGCAAGGTCAGAAGACCCACGCCGAAGCCAAGCGTCATACCAACGACGGCGGCGGCGGCGATCTGCACTACGAGCGGCGCACCCGTCGCCTTGAACAGCGCGACCGCTGTGTAGACGCCGACTCCAAAGAAGGCGTTTGTGCCGAAATTGACGTAACCGGCATAGCCGCCGAGGATACTCCAGGCCACCGCGAGCGCGATGAACTGCAGGATGACGTAGCCGGCAAAGAACGGATATTCGTTGCGGACGATTTGCGTCATCGTCAGCACGGCGACGAGGAAGACGGCCACCCCGCCCCAGAAGATGATGCTGTTGCGATGCCCTGTCATCGGCCGAGCAGACCTTGCGGGCGAACGGCCAGCACGCCGAGCAGCATCGCGAACGAGATCGCCGGCGCCCATGAGGCGCCGAACAGGGTCAGCACGATCGATTCGGCGACGCCAAGAATGATCGCGGCGATCAGCGTGCCGCTGATGCTGCCGAGCCCGGCCATGACCACGACGCAAAAGGTGCGTCCGATATAGGCACGGTCGAGCGTCGGCTCGACCGGCGCCACGATGATCAGAAGCGCGCCGGCGATCCCGAGCACGGCGGTGGCGATGCCGAAGGCATATTGCTTGATGCGGACCGGATTGGCGCCCATCAGCCGCAACGCCTCCTCGTCCTGCGCGACCGCGCGGATCGCGCGGCCCATGAAGGTTTTTGACAGGTAGACCGCAAGCAGCGCTGTCAGCGTCAAGGCCACCGCGAACGCGACCAGTTGCCGGATCGGAATCCGCATTTCGCCGAAACGCCAGGATTTTCCGATATAGGTCGCGGTGACCGAGCGCTGGTCGACGCCGAACTGCAGGATGATCAAGACCTCGATGATGAAGGCGATGCCGAAGAAGAACGCGATGCCGCGCACGGCGGCATCGCTGCCGCGCTTCTCGAAGGTCTCGTGATAGGTGCGGTAGGCGAGCAGGCCGAACAGGAAGAACAGCGGCGTGATCGCAAGCCCCGCCAGCAGTGGATCGATGTCGTAGCTCTCGTTGAGCTGGTAGACGCCGTAGGACGCCAGCACCAGGAAGGCGGGATGCGCGACGTGGGGCACGTCAAGCAGCCCAAACGAGACTGACAAGCCGACGCTGACGGCTGCATAGAAGCAGCCGAGCAGCACCCCGAGCACCACTGCCCCAAGCAGCAGGTCGATCGAAAACACGTCAGGTCCCCCTTTGGCTCCGAGCCGGAAAAGCCACGAGGCCTACTTTCGCGCCGCCTCGAAGGGACTGATGAGTTCGCCGGTTTTCAGCTTCTCGGGAAACAGGATCACCTGCTTGCCGGGGGAGCGGAACTGCTCGATGTCCTTGTCCTTGACGCCGCGGAACTGCGCCTGCAGCGTCGCGGTCTCCTTGCGCTCGCCATCCGCCGCAAAAGCGATCGGGCCGACGATGGTCTTGTGCTCGTTCTCGCGCAGATATTTCGCGATGCCCTTCTGGTCGAGCGACTTGGTGGAATTGACCGCCGCCTCGATCATCTGGCCCATCGCATAGCCGAATGGCGCCAGATAATAGCCGAGCGGATCGACCTTGGCTTCTATCGCGCGCTTGGTGTACTTGTCGAAAAATTCCTTGGTGCCTTCGAAATACATGCTCTTTTCCGGCAGCCAAGTGTTGTAGTTCACCACGCCGTTGAGCAGCGAGCCGAGGTTCGACATCACGGCGGCAAATTGTAGACCGACCATGCCCCCGCCGAAAATCTTGACGTTGTCGCCGACGCCGATCTCGTTGACCGCGCGCAGGATGCCCGCGGAATCCGGCGGATAGGACGCGACATAGACGATGTCAGGCTTGGCAGCGTTGAGCGCGCGAATGATGGACGAGAATTCCACCGTGTTCGGTGGATAGACCTGATCGAAGACAACAGGGATGTTGCGCTTCTTGGCGACATCGCGCGCGGTCAGCGCGAGGTTCTGCGCAAACTCCTGATCTGCCGTCAGCAGCGCCATGTTCTTGCCGCCGGCCTTCTGCGCCAGATCGAGGAACGAGGCCGCCCAGCTATCGGCCGGCCCCCAGGGCGCATTGTTGAACCACATGTCGTGGCCGACCTTGCTGTTCACCTGGAAGGAGAAATTGCCCATCAGCAATAGGCCGCGCTGCTTGACGAACGGCATGATCGGCGCTGTCGGCACCGTCGCATAGGGCGCGAACAACAGATCGACCTTGTCGACATCGACCAGCTTGGCGTAGATCGCCGGCGTCTCCGAGGCGCTCGACTTGTCGTCGTAGACGACGAGTTCGACCTTGCGACCGAGCAGGCCGCCCTTGGCGTTGACGTCGTCGCGCCAGATCTCGATGCCAAGCAGCGACGCCTTGCCGCCGCCGGCAAGACCGCCGGTTTGCGGCATCGACATGCCGATCTTGATCGGCGGCTGCTGGGCAAAGGCGCTCGAACCGTGCCCAACTACCGCGACAGCCATCGCGCCGCCCAGGAATGTTCTGCGTTTCATCGATTCCCCCTTTGTCGTTCTGCATCCGCCGGATCTTTTGCCCGGCTGCGGTGAAGTGGACCGTGTCAGGATCGGGCTAGCCTCCGGCGCCCGCCGGGGCAGGTTCGCCTTTAGCTTGTTTCAGGATCGCCGATGGATCGGCGCCGACGCGCCCGCTGGTCTTATCGGCGGCGCTTTCGCGCGACAGCCGCATGTCGAAACGAATGCTCGGCATGCCCTTGATCGGACAATCCGGATCGTTGGCGACGACATCGACCGCGAGATCGCCCGACGAGCCGAACACGACGTCGTCGTCAAGGTGCGGATCGTCGCGCAGATAGAGCGCGGTGACCAGTTCGCGATAACCTGCAGCGCCGACCAGGAAGTGAATATGGGCCGGCCGCATGCCATGCCGCGCCTGCGCTTTCACCATCGCGCCGACCGGACCGTCCATCGGGATAGAATAGCCGAGCGGCTTGACGGTCTTCAGGAAGTAGAGGCCATTTGCATCAGTCGTGAACACGCCGCGGTAATCGACGGACGTCGCGCTGGACTGGATGTCGTAGAGGCCATCGGCGCCGGTCTGCCAGATCGAAACCGTGGCGCCTGCGACCGGCTTGCCGGCGGCATCGGTGACGCGGCCATACAGCACGCACTCGGTGCCGGGCTTCGGATTTTTGGCGATCGAGCTGCCGGCGGCAAGCGTCGGGGCCGCCTCGCGGTAGAACGGGCCGAGCAGGCTGGTATGCGTGGCTTCCTCGAGGGCCGTCGCGTCGTGCAGGCCATTGATCAGCGCCGAGAGGCCTAGCGTATCCGAGAGCAGGATGAATTCCTGCCGCTCCGGCGAGCACATCTTGCCCGCTGCCGTCATGAATTCGATGCCCTTGATCCATTCCGCCGGAGTCAGGTTGACCTCGCGGGCGAAGGCATGGAGGTGTTTGACCGCTGCCGCCATGATCGTCTTCAGGCGCGGGTCCGGCGTCGTCGCCATCTGGTCGAGCACGGCGTCCGTGATCGTATCAGGCGTTAACTCACGCATGCGTCACTCCCTGGCGTGCCGGCGATTGTTTGACCTGCCGACTATTGTTGCGGCAAGCCTAACCGCTTGTTGGGGACCAACACAAGGCGTTCGGAGGCGGCGTCGGCGTCCTCTGCTACGAATTGATGCGGGCGAACGAGGTGTCATGGCGCGCAACGGTGCCGCAGAACATGCGACCGCAGCCTTCGGCGGCCACGATTTTGCGATTGCACAATCAGTGCTGGGAAAGTGGGATCATTTCTCGCGGACCGGCGGCGCGACTTTCTCCGCCGGTGCGGGCGGCAGCGCGGGCTGAGCGCCCCGCTTCTGCGCTTCCGGATCGGGACGGGCCGGTTGCGGCGGAATTTCGTGCGGCCTCTGGCCGGTCGTGCCGGGCTCCGGTGGCGCGGGCGGCTTTGTTTCCGAGCCCGGCGTCGATTGCGTCGGCGGCGTCGCCTGCGCGATCTGCTGGGGATCTCCGGCCATGATCCGACCGAGCGAAAGCACCGAAATCGCCACGCCCGCCGCGGCTAGCATGGCCGCAAACGCCAGATCCCTCTTCAAGGCGCGTTTCCTGTCGTCAGGAATCATCGTGGGTCACCGCGAAATTGTTCGCGACACCAACGATCATGACGAAGCCTGGTTCCGTGGATGACGTGCGGTGGAACAGCGCGCTAACCAGGCAAACGCCTCCGGAACTAGTCCGTCGTACTCACTTCCCAGGTCGCATGCTTCACGCCGGGTTGGTGCTTCAGGTCGACCAGAACGCGATTGAGTTCGTTGGGATTGACCGCCGTGCTGACCAGCGTCGCCACGATCTCCAGGAGGTCGTCGCCGAACTCAACCACATTGACATCGGCCACCGGATAGTTGGCGGCTTCCAGCTTCTCCACCAGGCGATCGCGCAGATCGGGCAGCGCCTCAGGTGTGACCGCGAGCTTGAAATAATAGGTTGCTTCCGACGTCTGCTCGTTCAGCGGAATGCGATTTATCGCATTCACAAGTGGACGCAGCATCGTATTGCCGGCAATCACGAAGATCGTGAGCGCCACCGCTTGGGCTACCAGGTCGGCGCCAGCGCAGGATCCCACCGCGGCCGACGCCCATAGCGTCGCCGCCGTGTTGAGACCACGCACGTCCATGCCCTGCTTCATGATGACGCCGGCGCCGAGGAAACCGATTCCCGACACGACGTAGGCAACCACGCGCACCGCGCCGTCGGCACCCGTCAGGTGCATGGCGAGGTCGACGAAGGCCGCCGCGCCGACGGCGACCAGCACATTGGTGCGCAAACCCGCCGTGCGCTGCCGATATTGTCGCTCGGCTCCGATCAAGGTGCCGAGGACAAACGCCGTGGCCAGGCTGACCAGCGTGTCGATGAAATCATAAATCTGGAAGGTCGTCAGAAACCGCATGGCCCCACATAGCGGCTGAATGCGACGGATCGATTAAAATTCCAGCATCCCCGCGTCGCCGTCTTCGGTGCCGAAGGCCAGCAGCGTGCCCTTGGCGTTCCAGGCCAGCGCCGAGACCGGCTCGCTGCCATTGCGGCGCACCAGGATTTCCGCGCCATCCTCGTAGCGCACGATCAGCACGGTGCCATCGCTGTAGCCTGCCGCCATGAACTCCTGCTTCGGATGACACGCGACCGCCGAGACGCGCGCCTGCAGCGGCGCCAGCATCGCCGGCTGCTTGCCCATCGGGCCATCCTTGCTGGTGAACGGCCAGATGATCACGCTGTCGGCGCCCGAGGTGGCGAGGCCCTTGCCGCCCGCGCTCCACGACATCGAGCGGACACGGCCGGGATAGCCGCTCATCCGCATGTGCCTGTTGTCGGCGAGCCGCCAGCCATGCAGCGCCGGCTCGTGCATGGCGGTGACGAGGAATTTGTTGTCCGGGCTGAAAGTCACCGAGAGATGCGAGCCGGCCCATTCCAGAAATTCCGGCTTCGCCGCCATGTTGGGAAACCACAGTGTCACGCCGCCATAATGGGCGACCGCCACGCGCAGGCCCTTCGGCGCAAATGCCAGCCCGCCGACGGTCGACGGCGCATCAAAGCTCTTCTCCTCGCCCTTGCCGCTGCGGACGAACGCGGTCTTGCCGGCCGACCACGCTACGGCGCCATCGGGATGTAGCGCGACGTTATCGATCCAGCGCCGCTTGGCGTCGATCGCGAGCACCGATGTCTCGCCCTTTGCGTTCAATGCGACGACCTTGCCGTCATCGCCGCCGGTGACGACGCGCGCGCCATCGGACACCGCGCAGAGGATGGCGCCACCATGAACGTCGGTATGCGAGACTTCGCCATCGGCACCGGCGAGCGCAATTTTCTCCTCCGCGCAAACGAAGGCGGCGCGGTCGCCGAGGAAATGCACTGATGCAACCGGCGCGCCGACCGCGACCGGTTTCACGCGGTCGGTCATGGAAGCAATGCTGAGCTGTTCGGAAGACATGAATTCGATCTTCTTCGCCTCAAGCGACAATGCAGCTCTCAAAACCTTCGCGGATCGTCTTTTCAGGCAATTCGCGGCCGATGAAGACGACGCGGCTTTCGCGCGGCTCGCCTTCCTTCCACTTCCGCTGATGATCGCCTTCCAGCATCATGTGCACGCCCTGGAAGACGTAACGGTCGTCGTCATCCGCGAAGGCAAGAATGCCCTTCGAGCGCAGAATCTTCTGTCCCTCGGTGGCGACGAGGTTCTGCAGCCAAGGCATGAACCTGGTGGGATCGAGCGGCTTATCCGAGCGCAGCGACAACGATTGCATGTCCTCGTCGTGATAGTGCTTCAAGCCGCCATGGCTGTGGCTGTGATCGTTGTGGTGGTGATGGCCATGGCTGTGATCATGATCATGATCGTGATGATGGTCGTCGCCGGCGTCGAGGAATTCCGGCTCGATCTCCAGAATGCGGTCGAGATCGAACGCACCGCGTTCCAGCACGTCTGAGAGCGCCACCTTGCAGCGCTCGGTGCGGTGCAGCTTTGCGTAAGGGTTGATGCCGCGGATGCGGGCCTCGACTTCGGCGAGCTCCGGCTTGGTGACGAGGTCGGTCTTGTTCAGCACGATGACGTCGGCGAACGCGATCTGGTTCTTGGCTTCCGGCGCATCCTTCAGACGGTCGCTCAGCCACTTCGCATCAGCGACCGTGACGACCGCATCGAGCCGCGCATTCTTCTGCACGTCCTCGTCGACGAAGAAGGTCTGCGCCACCGGGGCGGGATCGGCGAGGCCCGTGGTCTCGACGATGATGGCGTCGAACTTGCCCTTGCGCTTCATCAAGCCGTCCATGATGCGCACGAGATCGCCGCGCACGGTGCAGCAGACGCAGCCATTGTTCATTTCGAACACTTCCTCGTCGGCGCCGATGATGAGGTCGTTGTCGATGCCGATCTCGCCGAATTCGTTGACGATGACGGCGTATTTCTTGCCGTGGTTTTCCGACAGGATGCGGTTGAGCAGCGTGGTCTTGCCGGCGCCGAGATAACCCGTCAGCACAGTCACTGGAATCTTTTGAGACGAAAGTTCAGACATAATTGCTCCGGAGCGGAAATTGTAAGGCGCGCCGGCAGGCAGGGAGGCCCCTACCCTATGGGCTCAGCGCGCTGGTCAGGGCCTTTATATTGTGCCTGACCATCGCAATGTAAGTGGGAGAATCGCCCTTTTCGCCGGTAAGACTGTCCGAATAGAGTGTTCCGCCGACCTTGGCGCCGGTCTCGGCCGAGATCCGGCCCATCAGGCGTGGATCGGTGATATTTTCGAGGAACACGGCCGGTATTTTCGCCGCCCTGATCTGGGTGATGATCTTGGCGACATCGCGGGCACTGGCCTCGGACTCGGTCGAGACGCCGAGCGGCGCGATGAATTCGACGCCATAGGCACTGGCGAAATAGCCGAAGGCATCATGGGTCGAAATCACCTTGCGGCGGCCTTCCGGGATTTTTGCAATCGCCTCGCGCACCTCGCGGTCCAGCGCATCGAGTTCAGCCAGATAGGCATTGGCATTGGATTTGAAGACCTCGGCATCCGCGGGCGACGCCGCAGCCAGCGCGTCGCGGATATTGGTGACGTAGATCTTCGCATTGGCGACGGACTGCCAGGCATGCGGATCGGCCGCTGAGCCGAGCTTGAGCGGCGCTATCCCTGATGTCGTGGTCACGACAGTCGTCTTGCCACCGGCGGACTTCAACAGCCGCGACAGCCAGCCCTCGAAGCCGAGCCCGTTGACGAAGACGAGCTTCGCATCCGCGACGCGCTTGGCATCCGCCGGTGTCGGGGAATAGACATGTGCGTCACCGTCGGGACCGACCAGCGTCGTGACGCTGACACGATCGCGGCCGACATTGCGAACGAAATCGCCGATGATCGAGAAGCTGGCGGCGACATTGAGTCGCTCCGCGGCGCGCGCCGGACTGGCGGCTACGAACATGGCGAGAACGATGAGCCAGAGCCGGATCATGGCTACGCCTCCAGATGCCGGCCGGGGAACATCTGGCGTACCAGACCACTCACCGGACCGAACAATAGCGAGACCACGTAGAGCACGGCGGCAACCAGGATGATTGCAGGCCCCGACGGAATTTTGGTCTGAAACGACAGCACCATGCCGACATAACCCGAAAGAATCGCGCTGGCGACCGCGATGCAAATCATGCCGGTGATGTCGCGCGACCAGAACCGCGCGATGCCGGCGGGCAGGATCATCAGACCGACGCCGAGCAGCGTGCCGAGCGCGTGAAAGGCGTTGACGAGGTTGATGACAACGAGCGCCAGGAACGCCAGATGCGCGGGCGCGCCGGCGTGGCTGACCGTGCGCAGGAATACCGGATCGACGCATTCGATCACCAACGGACGATAGATGATCGCCATCACGACAAGCGTGATGGTGGCGTTGAAGGCGATCACAAGCAGCGTCTGATCGTCCATCGCGAGGATGTTGCCGAACAGCACGTGCAACAGATCGATATTGGTGCCCTTGATGGAAACGATGGTGACGCCGAGCGCGAGCGAGACCAGATAGAAGGTCGCGAGCGAGGCATCCTCCTTCAGCTCGGTGTTGCGCGCGACGAGGCCGGCGAGCAGCGCGACGGTGAAGCCAGCGATCAGGCCGCCGGTCGTCATCGCAAACAGATTGAGGCCGGAAACGAGGAAGCCGATCGCAGCGCCCGGCAGGATCGCGTGCGCCATGGCGTCGCCGACGAGGCTCATCCGTCGCAACATCAGGAATACGCCGATTGGAGCCGCGCCGAGCGCCAGCGCGATCACGGCTGCAAGCGCCCGCCGCATGAATTCGAATTCGGTGAAGGGCGCGATCAGCGCGTCGTACAGCATCAGGCGGCCTGCGATGGCATGTCGTCCGAGCAGGCGGCGGCGCTCTCGTCGAACGCCTCGCACATTCGCAAGGCGACCATCAGGTTTTCTGCCGTGAGCACTTCAGCGGTCGCACCCCAGGCCACGGGGCCGCGCGCGAGCAGCAGGGTTTCCGGAAAATGGTCACGCACCAACTCCATGTCATGCAGCGCCGCCAGCACGGTTCGGCCCTCGCCATGCCAGCGCTTCACCAGCGCCAGTAGATCGGCCGAGGTCTTGGTGTCGATGGCGTTGAACGGCTCATCCAGCACGATCAGCCGCGCATCCTGCAGCAGCACGCGCGCGAACAGCAGGCGCTGCATCTGCCCCCCGGACAGCGTGCCGATCGAACGGCCCTCAAATCCGTTGAGGCCGACGGCAGCGAGCGCCCGCGTGATCTTGTCCCGCACCGATTTTCCCATGCCGCCGAAAAATCCGATTGAGCGCCACAGGCCGGTGCCGACGAAATCAAACACCGAGATCGGGAAACTGCGGTCGATGTCGACGCTCTGCGGCAGATAGGCGATGTCGCGGATATCGAGGCCGCCAAGGTCGATCGATCCCGAGAGCGGTTTCAGAATCCCGGCCACCCCGCGGAACAGCGTCGACTTGCCCGCGCCGTTCGGCCCGATCACCGCCACCAGCGCGCCGGCGGCAACCTCGCCGGTGAGATGATGCACCGCCGGATGACGGTCATAACCGAGCGTGACGTTGTGGAATTTGAGCTGCACCCCCATGGTCACCTCATCGCCACCAGCACGACAGCCCACAGGGCGGCCGACACTGCCAGCGCCGCGGCAAGCCGGGCGACGACGGTCATTCGCAGGATCGACCACGGCGCCGCCTGCGCCGGATGCGGCGTCGCCGGGCCATGGGAATGGACGTGGCCGTGGTGGTGATGGGAGTGATCGTGGGTATATGAGTGCGGCATGCGAGAGACGTTATAATATAACATTACGGGAGTCTACGCGTGGAGACGCCGCCAGCGTCCCGGGAATGGTATTTACGTTCCTTCTGCTCGGGGATGGCCCAGGCATATTGGATATGGGCCAAGTGGAGGACGCTGGCACCCTGTCTCACCCTCTGACCCTGATGTGTGGGGTATAGCGCTGCTTGGTATCTGGATGTTGACGAAGATGATGCTGGTTAACGGGCGCGGCGCGGGCGGAGCTGAGATGGAGACAAATGGAATAATCTGTTGGCGCCAGTGTTAGGTACCTTTTAGAGGTCACCAGCCGAAGGGCTTCTGTCATAAGATTTTTAAATCGGTTTGCTTGTGTTTCGCTAGCTGGCCATGGCCGCTGCTTACGGGGCAGGACAATTAATATGGCTGGCAGGGGACCGTCTGAATTTCAGAGCAAGGCAGACGGTCCCACCAATTTTTTCCAGGCCCGAGTGAAGAGTTCGATCGTGACGCGACCGGCAACGGGCTTGCGCATGATATCAGGGCTTCCTGATCGCCTAGGCCGTAGCTGCAGCGGGCTGCTTCAACTCAGCCAGAGCGTGCCGCACGACCGTTACTGCGCCTTGCAGCGCAAGCACAGCCATAACCGCAGCAACGATGGTATCAGGCCAACCGGTGCCGGTGCCAAACACGCCAAGCGCAGCCAGCAACACAGCCAGATTGCCCAACACATCATTGCGCGTGCAAATCCAGGCTGATCGCATGTTGGCGTCACCCATGCGGTGCCGCCACAACAGGTGGAAAGACAGCGCGTTGGCGACGAGCGCAGCAAAGCCGACACTGCCCATGGTGATGGCCTGTGGCAGCGTCCCGTGCAGGACATGCCAGCCGGTGACGCCGATAACCCACAGTCCGAAAACGCCCATCGTGACGCCCTTGGCGAGCGCAGCGCTGGCCCGATAGCGCAAGGCCATGCCGACCACGAACAGGCTGATCGCGTAGTTCGCCGCATCGCCAAGAAAATCGAGGGCGTCGGCCTGGAGTGAGGCAGAGCCGGCAGCCAAGCCAGCGCCGATCTCAACCAGGAACATCGCGGCATTGATGCCGAGCACGGCCCACAGCACGCGCCGGAAGGCGCGCACGTCTTGACGCGGTCCGAGGTTCAAGGGTGGTGGCGCGCAGCAATGATCCGCCATAGCCGGAAGATAGTCGCGGCGAGCACGCTACACAATCACGCCTCAACGCTTTCCCTTGCGGTCGATCTGAATCGGCGGGCACGGCATGGTTCCGTACGAGCAGAAAACGCAGCAATCGCCGGGCTTGGGCTTAAGGCGCGTGCCGCAGCGCTGACAATCATAGAAAAACTGGCAAGCGTCTGTCGGCATGGTCTCGGTGGCCGAGTGCCCACATGAGGGACAGGTCAGTGTCGATTCAAGTTGCATGGACCTAAACTGGATCAAGACTCAGTCCGATTCAACACCAGGACAGGCCGTTTGCGCCTGCCCTCACGGCTTGCCGATCACCATCGCGATCGCTGCCGCCAGAAACGGAAATGGCAGCGACACCGCGGCGCGAAACCAGACAAAGCGGGCCGGCATGAAAGGGATTTCCCAGAGGATCATGCGCTGGAATGCGAACAGCGCCCAGGCGACGACATAGGCGATCACCTGCGGTGTGCCGCCACCGACCTTCAGCGCCACCGCGCCGATTGAGAAACCGACCACGGGGCCGCCCGGCGTCGCGGCGCCGGCAATCACGGCGGTCAATACGCCGAACCAGCCGCTGTCGGGCCCGAGCCAGCCGGTGATCACTTCCGGCGGGATGACAGCGGCGATGTAGCCCGAGCCGACCACGCCGAGCGCAATACGCGGCACGATGTTGATGAAGTCCATCGAACCTTCGCGCACCGACGACACCAGCACGACGCGTCCGCGCCGCCACGCCATGAAGCCGAGGATCGCGACCGAGCCCCACAGCGTGATGTCGATGATCAACGCGGATGCCGTCACTCGGGCTCACCTTTCGGATAGATCCGCACGAAGACGATGCGACCGAGCCAGCCTGCAAGGACGGGGATCGGCAGCGAGATCACGATGCGCCACAGCGTGAAATCGGTGCCGAGGATCGGCAATTCCCAGGCGACCGCGCGGCCGTAGCCGATCAAGGTCCAGCTCACGACCATGGCGATGGTGGCGCCGAAATCGGCGCCGACGGTCAGTAGCGCAGCAGCTACCGGATAGGCGGTAAAGGGGCCACCCGGGAGGATTGCGCCGAACGCCGTGCCGATCAAAAGGCCCTTGAGACCCGATTCCGGCCCGAGCGAGCGCGAGACTTTGTCGTGCGGCAGAATTTCCGCGATGAAGCCGCCGAGCAGGCAGCCGGCCAAGACGCGCGGGATGATTTCGCCGAACAGCCAAAGATCATGGCTGAGGATATCGAGCACGCCATCGATGCCGTCGCGCCGCCATACCAGCCCAGCGCTGACGGCAACGAGCGCGCCAATGAAGATCATCGACCAGCCGACCGGCTTGCGGGCGCGCCTGGGTTTTGGCTCGGTGTCATCGGCTGGCGCCGGATCTTTTAGCGGAGGTTCGGACAAGGCGATGGGGTTGGCCGGTAATGCAGATACATCCTGCTTAGTCCCGCCGTTGTAGCGAAGCAAACGGAAGCACGCACGGTATCCATGCGCTTCTCAGACACGCCCATGCGATGATGTCACGCGGGTCCGTGTTCTCGCGGCAATATCGCTCAGGCGAAGTGGCGCACCAGTGCAAGGCCGCCGAACAGGCCTGCGATCGACAGCACGACGGAGCCGACCACGTAGAGCGCCGCGAGCATGAGTTCGCCGCGCTCGTAGAGCAGCGCCGCATCGAGCGAGTATGCAGAGAACGTTGTGTAGCCGCCGAGGATGCCGGTCATCAGGAACAGCCGCCACGGCTGCGATGCCTCGCCCTTGAAGGCTAGATAGCCGGCGATCAGCCCCATCACGGTCGAGCCCGTGATGTTGATGATGAAAGTGCCCCAAGGAAAGTCGGTGCCGATGCAGCGCGCACAGGTGAGATTGATCAGATGGCGCAACGTTGCGCCGAGGCCGCCACCGACAAAGACCAGCAAATAGCTCATCGCAGCAATCTATCCACGTCAGGGAAGTCACCCGGCGGACTGCTTGTGCCGCACGCGAACCATCAGCGCAAGGATCGGAACGCAACAAAAAAGAGGCGGCAACCGCTGGCTACCGCCCCTACGAATTTATTCCGATGTCATTCCGGGGCGATGCGTCAGCATCGAACCCGGAATCTCGAGATGGTGCGCAATCGCGCACCGTAGTTCGCGCTACGCGCGCCCCGGAATGACTGTACCTTTAACCGCCGGCCTTGCCGAACAGCTCGTCGACATAGTCCCAGTTGATCAGATGATCGCAGAACGCCTTCAGATAGTCGGGACGGCGGTTGCGGTAATCGATGTAGTAGGAGTGCTCCCAGACGTCGCAGCCGAGGATCGGGGTTGCGCCATAGACCAGCGGGCTCTCGCCGTTGGCGGTCTTGGAGATTTCGAGCTTGCCGTTTTTGACCGACAGCCAGCACCAGCCGGAGCCGAACTGGGCGACGCCGGCGGCGGCGAAATCGGCCTTGAACTTCTCGAGCCCGCCGAGATCCTCGGTGATCTTCTTTTCCAGACGGCCGGGCAGCTTGCTGCCGCCGCCGTTGGGCTTCATCCAGTTCCAGAAATGCAGGTGGTTGTAGTGCTGGCCGGCATTGTTGAACACGGCCGGATTCTTGCCGAACGAACCCTTGACGATCTCCTCGAGGGACTTGCCTTCGAATTCAGTCCCCTTGATCGCGTTGTTTCCGTTGGTCACGTAAGCCTGGTGATGCTTGTCGTGGTGATATTCCAGCGTTTCCTTGGACATGTGGGGCGCAAGGGCGTCATGGGAATAGGGCAGATTGGGCAGCGTGAAGGTCATGGGTGATGTCCGAACTGATGGGAGACGTGGTCTGGTCTAACGGGAACCCTTATAGAAGGTTCCATTGCGCTTAAACAACGCAATTTGACAAGACGGGAGTGCGTAACGCCCCTTCGCGTCCAGCGTATGACGGACAGGGGCGCCGCGACGAGGGGAATGACATGAGCATCGAAATCGACGTCCTGAACGGGGATTCGTCATGGCCGCGGGCCGAGCCGCTGCTGCAGGCGGTCTGGCCGCGCCATGTCCTGGAAAAATTGCCCTGGGGTCACGTCAAATGGGCCCATGCCGATCTGCGGGTGCTGATCGATGCGCCGGAGGACTCGCCCTCCCCCGGTCTCGCCTGCCATGTCGGTGTTTACTTCCGTACCGTCACCTGGGACGGCCGCAAGGTCCATATCGGCGGCATCGGCGGGGTCTCGACCCGGGAAGACTGCCGCGGCCGCGGCTACGCCACGCTGGCGCTGAACGCTGCAGTCCGGACCCTGCGCGATCACGAAGCTGTGCGGTTTGCGATCCTGTTCTGCGAGCCGCACAACGAGGCCTTCTATGAGGCGCGCGGCTGGCACCGCTTCAATGGCGAGGTCTATGCCGAGCAGCCGGAGGGAAAAATTCGCTTCGATGCGATGGCGCCGTACATATTCGATTTCACGCGCAAGCCGCGCGATGGAATAATCGACCTATGCGGCCTGCCGTGGTAGCCCCTGCATTCGCAGCAGGTGGCTTGTAACGTGATAACCGGATAAAATGTCACCCATCATCTATTGATTTGGATCACCGGTGACGTATGACCATTGATGCCCCGCTCGACATACGTCCTGCCGTGATTCCGTCCGCGCCGACCAACGCGCTCCTCACCTCCCCGATCCTGCCGACGCTGCTCAAGCTCGCGCTTCCCAATGCGATCGCCATGGTCGGCACGACGCTAGTGGCCGTCGCCGAGACCTCCTATATCGGCCAGCTCGGCACCGAGCCGCTCGCCGGGATCGCACTGGTGTTTCCCTTCGTCATGCTGACGCAGATGATGTCGGCGGGCGCAATGGGCGGCGGCGTTTCCTCCGCCATCAGCCGTGCGCTCGGCGCGGGCAATCGCGACCGCGCGGCGACGCTGGCGCTGCACGCCGCGATGATCGGCGCCTGCGCGGGCCTTTTCTTCACGGTGATGATGCTGGCCTTCGGCCGCACGTTTTACACGCTGATGGGCGGGCGCGGCGGCGTGCTCGACGAGGCCCTGCAATATTCGCACGTGCTGTTCGCCGGCGCGATTTCGATCTGGCTGGTCAATACGCTGGCCTCGGTGGTGCGCGGCACCGGCGACATGCGGATTCCGTCGGTGACGCTGATCGGCACCGCCGTAGTGCAGATCGCGGTCGGCGGCGCGTTGGGCCTAGGTCTGTTCGGCCTGCCGAAATTGGGCATGGGCGGCGTCGCCGCCGGTCAGTTCGCTGCTTTCACGCTGGGTGCGCTATTCCTCGCCTGGTATCTTCTCAGCGGCCAGAGCCGGCTCACGCTGAAGCTGAAAGGCTTCAAATTCCAGCGCGACATGTTCTTCGACATCCTCAGGGTCGGTGCCGTCTCCTGCCTGTCGCCGCTGCAGACCGTGCTGACCGTGCTGATCTTCACCAAGATCCTCGCCGGCTACGGTACCGAGACATTGGCCGGCTATGGCATGGGCTCGCGGCTGGAATTTCTGCTCATTCCGATTTCCTTCGCCTTCGGCGTCGCCTCGGTGCCGATGGTCGGCATGGCCATGGGCGCCGGCCTCGTGTCACGCGCGCGGCAGGTGGCGTGGATAGCAGGCGCCGCGTCCGCCATCACGGTGGGCGCGATCGGGCTCATCGTCGCCGTAATGCCTTCGCTCTGGGTTTCGATGTTCACCAGCGACGCCGGCGTCACCGCTGCCGCTTCTTCCTATCTGGTCTGGGCAGGACCGGCGTTCGCCTTCTTCGGCATGGGCGTCTGCCTTTACTTCTCGTCGCAAGGCGCGGCCAAGGTCGGTGGCCCCGTGATCGCCGGCACCGCGCGACTATTGATCGTTGGTGGCGGCGGATGGCTGCAGGCCTCGATGGGCGCGCCGGCATGGACCTTGTTCGCGCTAGTCGGCGTTGCCATGGTGGTCTATGGCCTTGGCACGGCGCTGTCGATTCGTCTCACAGACTGGAGCAAATAAGCCACAGCTAACGCGACACACGCAATCGTACATTGCGAAAATCGGATTTGTTGATATGCAAGCCTGCTTTTTCGAAGGAATGATTCATGGCTTGCACAAAAACTCTCGTCATCGCTGTTACGGCGGCATTTTTGGCGGCCACGTCCGCTCTTGCGCAAGGCGCCGCTGAGCCGGGCGGCGTCTGGCAGACCCAGGCCGGCGACGCGCGGGTGAAGATCAGCAAGTGCGGCGGCGGTATCTGCGGCGTAATCGTCGGCCTGAAGGAGCCGATCGATCCGTCAACCGGCAAGCCGCAGGTCGATGACAAGAATCCCAATCCGGCGCTGAAGACGCGGCCGATGATCGGGCTTCCGCTATTCAACGGCATGCAGCCTGTCGCCGCCAACAAATGGTCGGGCCAGATCTACAATGCCGACGACGGTGGCACCTATGCGAGCAGCATCTCGATGACGGGTCCCGATACGCTGCGGATCGAAGGCTGCGTCGGCGCACTCTGCGGCGGCGAGAACTGGACGCGCGTGGGGAGGTGACGGTTCGCGCGATACGTTGATACTGCCGATGCGGAGACAGCCCCCACCCTAGCCCTCCCCCGCAAGCGGGAGAGGGAACCGACTGCTTCGTGGCAACGGCTCATCCAAGCGACGCGAAAGGCTGCCTCTCCCGCTTGCGGTGGAGGGCTGGGGTGGGGTGCCGTCGCATATTCGAACGGCGACGTTTGGCGCGATTTACCTACGGCATCTACGCCGCCATCGCCTTCAGCGCGGTCGCCGCAGACGCATACCCGCCGCGGGCGCCGTCGATGAAGTGGACGTGATCGCTGCGCATCACCGATGGCGTGAAGCAGGTCATCATCGCCGCGTCCTGCCGATGCAGGCCATAGCGCACGATCTTGTCCGACGCGGCCTTGGCCAGAAGCTCTGATAGCGCGCGCTCCAGCTCCGTTGTGCAGTCGAGGATCATCCGCAGGCCGTCGTCATATTTCCGAAAGTCGGAATTCTCCACCACCTGCTGCACATAGTTCTTCGGCACGAAATTGCCGACCTTGATTCCGAAGCGCATCACGACATAGGCCCACAGCGTGAACGCCAGCACGACGGTACGCCGCTTGAACAGCGGGCCGCCCCGCGCGGCGCGCGCTTCATACTCCAGGCCAGTGGGCGGCCAGCGTAGCGGTGGGCCGCCTGACGGCACCGGCCGCCCGGCATCCGGCGTTTCTTCGACCAGCTTGATGATGTCCTCGATCACCTTGCGAAAGCGGAGCGGATCGGAGCCCTTGGCCGGCACCACCAGCACCGACAGGATCAGCCCGCGCGCCGAGGGAATTTCCTCGAACCGGCACGACAGGCCGGAGAGATCAGGCTGCGAGCCCGGCGGCGCCGGCGGCACCGCGAACTCGCCGCGCTTCATCGCAGCATCCGCCCAGCCCAACCCTCCGCCAGAAAACATGGCATAGGAGAGATTGTCCGACGGGCCGAAGCGGGCGACGCGGACGTCGAGGCCCTGCGCGCGGATGTCCTTCATCGGCACCAGCGCCACCCGCATCACCAGATCGAGATCTTGCCGAACCCATGCGGCTGTGGCCGCCAACGCCTCGCGAGCGCGCGCTAAATCGCTAGACGCGACCGCAAAGCTGGCGCCGTCGCCGCCGAACACGAATGGAAATTCGCGCCCGTCGAGCGCATTGGTCACGGCGGCAATGACCGCGGCACCCGCCATGTTGACCGCCTTGTAACGCTGGTTCGCGATCGCCTTGGTCGATTCCACGATATCGGCGACGCCGACGGTCCAGTCGTCCGGCAGCGGCGAATACATCGCCGGGTCCATCAGGCGGCCGAAGCCGCGAAAGACCGGGATCCCGCCGTAGAAAATGTCAGTGCCGTCGGGCGTCGTCATGTCGATCTGGCTACCCCGATTCCAGCGTTGTGGCAGATACGGCCGGATTGGAATTTCGGTTCAGCGCGCGGCGAAACGTCCTACCCCTTCGCGATCCCCCGCAGCACCAGTTGATTGAGCCGGTTCGCAAACGCAGCCGGATCCTCGGGCAATTCGCCATCGAGGATTTGCGCCTGCTCCAGCAGCAGGAACGAGAGGTCCTTGGCCGCATCCTTGTCGCCGGTGATCGCCACCACCAGCGGATGACGCAGGTTGATCTCGAGGATCGGCTTGGTGGTTGGCCCCCTGTTCTGCATCGCGAGCAGCCGCTCGAGCATGCGGTCCTGCGCGCCGCCGCCGGCGACGAGACACGAGGCGCTCGAGGTCAGCCGCTGCGAGGCGCGCACGTCGGAGACGCGCTCGCCGAGCGCATCCTTGATCAGCGCAATCGTCGTGGCTTCATCGGCGCCCGGCTCGTCCTTCTTGTCCTCGGCCTTTTCGTCCAGCAGCGGGATCAGGCCGAAATCGATATCGCCTTGGCTCAGCGACTTTAGCGGCTTGCCGCCGAAATCGAGCGACGCCGAGGTCCAGAACGCATCGACCGGATCGGTGAGAAGCAACACCTCGATGCCGCGGGCGGTTGCAGATTCCAGTTTCGGATTCGACTTCAGCCGCTCGATGCTCTCGCCGGTGAGATAAAAGATGTCGGTCTGGTTCGGCCTGATATCATCAACATATTGCTTCAGCGAACGCTTCTCGCCCTTCGTGGTGGTGAAGCGCGACAGCGCCAGCAGCTTCTCGCGCCGCTCGTAATCCTCCCAGATGCCTTCCTTGATCACGGGACCGAACGCGTCCCAGATCTTGGCGAACGCCTCCGGCTCCTTCTCGCCGAGAGTTTCCAGTTCCGATATCACGCGGCCGGTGACGGCTTTCCGGATCTGCGCGAGCTGCGGATTGTTCTGCAGCATCTCGCGCGAGATGTTCAGCGGCAGGTCCTCGCTGTCGATCACGCCGCGGATGAAGCGCAAGTATGCCGGCAACAGATCGGCATCATCAGCGATGAAGACGCGGCGGACATAGAGCTTGACCTTGCCCTTGCGCGCCTGGTCGAACAAATCGAACGGCTTGGTCGATGGCGCGAACAAAAGCACCGCATAGGACTGCCGGCCCTCGGCGCGGTAATGCAGCGTCATCGCCGGCTCGTCGAACGCGCCGGCGACCTGCTGGTAGGCCTGCTTGTAATCTTCCGGCTTGAGCTCCGATTTCGGCCGCTGCCAGAGCGCGCTGGCTGAATTGATCTGGCGCGGCCCGCCCTCTTCCGGCACCAGTTCGATCGGAAACTGGATGTTGTCGGACCAGGCCCGGACGATGCGCTCGATCTCATAGGTCTCGAGATACTTCGCCGCTTCCTTTTTCAGGTGCAGCACGATCTCGGTGCCGCGGGTGACGCGCGCCGCGTCTTCATCGCTGGCCGGCGCGATTTCAAATCCGCTGCCGCCCGAGGACGACCAGACGAAGACCTGATCGGAGCCGGCGCGGCGGCTGGTGACGACGATGCGCTCGGCGACCATGAACGCCGCATAGAAACCGACGCCGAACTGGCCGATTAGATTGGCGCCGTCCTTGGCCTCGGTGAGGCGGGAGATAAATGACTTGGTGCCGGAACGCGCAATAGTGCCGAGATTGTCGATCAGCTCCTGCCGGTCCATGCCGATGCCGCTGTCGACTACTGCAAGGGTATTGGCCTTCTTGTTCGGCGAGATGCGGATCTTGGGCGGCGCGCCGTCGGCGATCAGCTCGGGGGCCGCGATCGCCTCATAGCGCAGCTTGTCGCAGGCGTCCGACGCGTTCGAAATCAGCTCGCGCAGGAAGATGTCGGTCTCCGAATAGACCGAGTGCACCATCAGGTTCAGAAGCTCGGCAACCTCGGCCTGGAACGGCTGGGATTCGGGGGCAGTGGTAGTGGTCATACGGATCTCACAATAGACGCAAGGCAGGACGGAAAGCCCTGATATAGCGCTGCCATTTAAAGTGGCAAGATTTGCGAGAACCCGTCAAAACCCATGCTATCCCCTCACCGCTCGACGAAGGCGCGCTGGAACTGATCCAGAATCGGCTTGAACAGGTAGCTCAGCATGGTCCGGCTGCCGGTCTGCATGAACACTTCCGCGGGCATGCCGGAGACGAGCTGCAACCCGGCGAGAAGCCGGCGCTCCTCTTCCGGCAGCATGATCCTGACAGTGAAATAGGACATGCCGGTCTGCTGGTCGCGGGTGGTGTCGGGCGAGACGAACGAAACCTGCCCGATCAATTGCGGCGTGACCCGCTGGTTAAAGGCCGAGAAGCGGACGAACGCCTGCTGGCCCTTGCGCACCTGATCGATATCGTTCGGCTGCAGCCGCGCCTCGATCTGTAGATCGTCAGAGTCCGGCACCACCTCCATGATGGTGTCGCCGGCGCGAATGACGCCGCCGATGGTATGGGCGGCCAATTGATGGATCACGCCCGATGTCGGCGCGCGCATCTCGATGCGCTCGAGCACGTCGCGCGCGGCGACAGCGCGCTCTGAGAGCTCGGCTTCCTTGCCCTGCGCCTCGCCGAGCTCCTTGACGACCTCGGTGCGGACATCCTGATCGAGCCTGACGATCTGAAGCTTCGCCTCGTCGATCTTGGTCTTGGTCTCGGCGATCGTGGAGAGCAACTGGCCGCGTTCGCCTTCGATTCTGGCACTCTCGCGCTGCAAGGCCGTGAGCCGCGCGATCGGCACCAGACGCTTGTCGAAGAGGTCCTGAACGCCGGTGAGTTCGCCGGTGATCAGTTCGAGTTGCTTGGCCTTGGACGCGACCTGCGCTTCAAGGCCGATGATCTCCTCGCCAAGCTGCGCAACCTTGCTCTGCAGCAATTCCTTCTGGCTCTCGCGCGCCGTCACCCGTGCCCTGAACAGCGAGGCCTCGGAGGCGAGCAGCGTCTTGACATTGTTGTCGTCAAGTCGGTTCGACAATTCCGGCGGTATGGCCGGCTTGGGCAGACCGTCGCGCTCGGCGACCAGGCGCGAAATTTTCGCGCGCATTTCGTCGAGCTGCTTGCTCACCACCTGAAGGCTGGCTTGCGCTTGCGTCGAATCCAGCCGCAGCAGGAGATCGCCGGCCTTGACCCGCATGCCGTTACTGACCGCGATCTTCGCGACGACGCCGCCGGTCGGATGCTGGATGGCCTTGACATTGGACTGCACCACGAGATTGCCCGGCACCACGACGGCGCCAGACAACGGCACGAACGCCATCCAGCCGCCCGCCAGCCCGCCGACGATGAGCAGCGCCCGCAAGCCGGTACGCAACTCGTGCTCGTAGGCGCGCCCCGCACGCTGCGTGATGCTCTCGCCGGGAGTCGCCGCATCCGCCGAAGCATCGCGATTGGCCAGGAAGGCAACGCCGGCGGTCAGGCCATTGCGGACGATCCGTGCCACTGAGCGATCGGGCGACACGGGACCTGCCGGGCTCGGCGGCGCCAACTGCGGCGCCTCGATGCGAGGCGGCTCACGTCTTTCGTCGATCTGCAATAGCTCCGGCCGCGACCTCGGCATGTTCAAAAGGGATGGATCATCGGGCGCGATGATCGGACCGCGCGCCTGGCGTTCGCTCCGCCACGCATTGTCATCTACCGCGCCTCGCGCGCGGCCGCGCGGTGGCGGCGCTGGTGGAGGTGACGCGAACTCCGGCTCGCGCGCGCGTCGGCCGCGCGGCGCCGGAGGCTCGATATCAACGTCATCGGACTGGGATGATCCGAAGGGGCCAAGCCACGCATCGAGCACCCGCCCCATCTTGCCTTTCTTGCGCCGCTTCGGGCGGCCCGGTCGCGGACGCCGTGCCGCGGTGCGTTCATCTTGTGGCGGACGGCGAAGCGGCGGCCGCTGCTCCAGCCGATTGTCCTGCTCGAACGCCTGCCGCAATCGCTGCAGTTCGAGAATCAGCGCCTGACCTTGCGGCGCAGCGGCCTCGGCATCCGTTCCTTCGAACCGGCTCCGCACCCTTTCGTCGCGATGGACGTGATCGAAACCCTTCATGACGAAACACTCTCGGCAAGTGACGCGCGTGGCTCGGCCTTGGCTTGGGGTGAGGACTGCGCCGGTGCGGGCGGGCCCTTGCCGCCAGCGTTGCGAACGCGCGCGAAGACTTCCTCGCTCGGCCCGAACGCGATCGCCTTGCCTTCGTAGAGCACCATCGTCATGTCGAGCGCGGAAAGCGCGCTCGGGCGATGCGAGATCACGACGACGATGGACTTGTTCTGGCGCATGATTCCAATGGCGCGCGTCAGGGCATTTTCGCCGTCGGCATCGAGATTGGCGTTGGGCTCATCGAGCACGAGCAGGAACGGATCGCCGTACACGGCGCGCGCCAGCCCCACGCGCTGCTTCTGGCCCGCCGACAGCGAAATGCCGCCGGCACCGATCCGGGTTGCGTAGCCTTCCGGCAGGCGCAGGATGATGTCATGGACGCCGGCGATCTGCGCGGCCTTGAGGATAGCGTCCGAGCTCGCATTCTCGTCGAAGCGGCAGATGTTCTCGGCAACGGTGCCGTCGAACAGGCCGACATCCTGCGGCAGATAGCCGATGTGACGGCCGAGATCCTCGTTGCGCCATTGATCGAGCGAGGCGCCGTCCAGCCGCACCGCGCCGCGATGCGCCGGCCAGATTCCAACCAGCGCTTTCGACAGCGACGTCTTGCCTGAGGCGCTCGCCCCAAGCAGCGCCAGCCCCGAGCCGGCCTTGAGCGAAAACGTGACACCTGAGACGATCGGCATGTCGCGGCCCGGCGGGGCGACCGCGAGATTCTGCACGGATAATTCGCGGCACGGACGCGGCAGCATGACCGGCGGTGGCGGAGGCGGCGCAGTCGCCTTGCAGATGTCGCGCAACCGCGCAAGCCCCTGGCGGGCGGCGGCCAGCTGTTTCCAGGTGCCGAGCGCGATTTCAACCGGCGCGAGCGCGCGTCCCATCAGGATCGAGGACGCGATCATGATGCCACCCGAAGCCTTGTCGGCAATGACGAGATAGGCGCCGATGCCCAGCATGCCCGATTGCAGGACATAGCGCAGCACCTTCGCAGCCGAGCCCAGATTGGCATGGACGTCGGTCGAGCGGATATTCTCCTGCAGGTAGCGCTCGTTGGCCTGCGACCAGCGCGCCGTCAATCGGTCGGTCATGCCGAGCGCCCGCACGATCTCCGCGTTGCGCTGCGTCGCATCCGCCAGCACCTGGCGCTGAGCATTCATGTCCATCGCCGCCTTGGCCGCACCGCGCGATATCCGCTCATTCAGCAAGGTCATGGCAACGATGGCCACCGTGCCGAGCAACGCGGTGAAACCGATCGCCGGATGAAACAGGAACAGGCCGAGCAGAAAGATCGGGATCCACGGCATGTCCAGGAACGCCGTCGGCCCCATGCCCGACATGAACGTGCGCACCTGGTCGAGATCGCGCAGCGGCTGCTGCATCAGGACCGGCTTGACCCCGCGCAGCGGCAAGGTGGCAAGCGCCCAATGGATCGAGGACTGCAGGCCGGCGTCGAACAGCGTTGCGATCCGGCACAGCATCCGCGACCGCATCGCATCGAAATATCCCTGCACCAGATAGGCGAACAGCACCATCAGGGACAGGCCGAACAGCGTCGCAAGGTTACGGCTCGGAATCACCCGATCGTATACCTGCAACATATAGATCGACCCTGATAGCATCAGGATGTTGATGACGCCGCTGAATACGGCGACACCGATCATGCGACGCCCGCTCGCCCGCAGCGCGTTCGCGACGGGATCGTCGGCAGCCAGCGTCGAACGCAGGCCGGAAATTGCGCGCGACATTTGTACTGCTCGCGCCTGCGGCTGGCCTTGAGCCATACTCATTGAACTGCCCTTCGACCCGCGCCTCCGCCGAGTCTCCCTGCAGGTCTCCTTGACGCGTGATGCGGACCATTTTTCGGCGAGAATGCGACGGATGCCGATTCTTCAAGTTCGCGCTTGGGTAGAACGATGGCAAACGTTTCGTCAGCGCCGACGCGTTGCGCGCGCGGCCACCTGAAATTCCACAGCCGGTGGCGCGTTCTTGCGATTCTGCGAGGAGCGCGGATAGCGGGTAGCGACAAGTTTTTCGCGTGCGCCTCATTCGTCATCCTTCGGCGCGGCTCGCGTCACGGATTCGTCCGTCTATCACCTTGCTTCGGCGCTCATTGGTCGCCGTGTGGGCCGAATGACGCCACGAAGCTCGATGATCCTTCATCCTGCGCACATCCTGCTCCCCGGCGGATAGCTGCGCCACACGTCAAGAACTCCTAAGGAAGTAACAGGGGACGAACAATGGCTCGCTTCGCTCACGGAGATCAGTCCGACGTCGATCTCGATCCGCCGATCGATGAAGTCGCCAGTCCGTCGGTCGCTCCTTCTTCGCCATCCACAGTAACGTCAGAGGAAACGCCGCCGGCGACCCCAACGGCGGCACGGCCTGTCGGTTCGAGTTTCTCCGACCTTAGCGCCACCTTTAACGGCATGGCGCGGCCGCCGGCGGATGCTTCGCCGCAAAGCGCTATCGACCAAGGCGGCCAGGGGCCTGCCAGCCTTGCGCTCCACACCAATGATCTGACCACAGTGCAAAGCAATCTGCTGGCCGAACTCAATACAGGCCAGTTTTCCGGCGCTGCGCTCGGCCATGTTCAGGCGGTCTTGTCCGACATCACCAGCGCTATTTCGGCGGCCAACGCCACGGTGAACGCGGCAGGCTCGTTCGGCGCGGCGGCCGCACAGCAAACGCTTCGCGCCAGCATCATCAATGCCGTCAATACCGATCCCACGCTGGCGAATCCGGCGCCCGAGGCGCCCCTGCCCGCCGCGCCGGCCGCCAAACCGCACAATCTCGCCGAGATCGGCGCGATGTTCGAGGACGTGGCCAGTCAGATCCTCGGCGGGGTCAACGACGACAACCGCGCGCAGATCACCGACGACATCAATGCCGTGATATCGGACATACAGGCGCTGATGGCTGCCGATCCGAAACTGTTCGAGGGGCTGACCGGCGAGCATGCCGACAAGATCGTGCAGCAACTCCAGCTCGAACTGGTCTATATCAACGACCCTTCAATAAGCCCCACCGCGGCGCAGGCCAGCAGCGATAACATCCTCGACATTATCGAGATCATTCAGGGCGATGCCAAGCTGGCGGATATGGCGACCCAAGGCGGCATCGGCGACTCCTTGCCGGATGCCGGCAATCCGGATCCGATCCATCTCGACAACGCCGTTGAGACGGCGTTCGTGGCCAATTTCATCGCGCAGTCCAATTCGCTTGGAAAGCAGGCCGTTGAGCTCGTGGGCAGCAACGACGCAGGCGCCATCGCCACGCTGATCGAAGATCTCAGGGCGTTCGAGAAGAGCATCACCGATCTCGACCCGACACAGGGCGGCATGCTCGGCGCCGAGATTGCCGCGATGATCAAGGGATTGCAGACGGGTGGTGCGGCCCTGGTCACTGCGGCTGCCGGCCAGATGCACGGCAATGCGGTCGATCTCGGCAATAGCAATGTCCCCGTGACCGGAGGTACCTACAATGCAAACGGCGTGACGGTCGCCGAGGTGCTGGGGACACCGGTGGCCACCGAAACGACGACGGCGCCGGCCGTACAACAGGCCGCGGCTCCCGCCATCAGCGTCGAGCCGGTGACGTTGGCAACCGCTGACGTTGCCGCGCCGGTCGTCGACCACGATCTTCCACCGGCGCCCGAATTGGCGCATTTGCATCACATGTGGGGATAGCGGCGCGCGGCACGACCTCCGGCGTTCCCGATGCTTCCGGGCACGCTGGAGGCCGATACATCAGAGAAGCGCGTTCGCCGATCCGGCTCACGCGGCGTGCGCATGAAGGCATTTTCGTCGGCCTGCGCCTGCCAAGGACGAAAAAAACGAGGTCTCGGCAACAAGAGACCACCAGCAATAGGGCAGCGACATCGGCGGTTGGTGGGATCGGCGCGGTTGCTGCTTCGGAAGTGAAGTAGCGGGGCGTATGCGTGAGGCAGCGTAAGACGGACTATGGGACCATCATTCTACACTGGACGTTCGTCGCGGCATTTGCCGTTGCGCTCGTCACCGGCTTGCGCATCGCGACGGAAACCCCCGACCGCACCTGGATCAACTGGTTCGATGCCGTGTTGCCGCGCGACAGCGTATGGATCGCCCACATGCAGGCGGCCGTCGTCCTGGTCGCCGTGGCGATCGGCTACATCGTCTACATGCTCCGCTCCGGTCTTGGACGCCGCGTCCAGCTCGACAAAGTTCGCCTGCGCGGCCTGTTCGGCCGCGGGCAGGCGCGATTGAGCGCAGTGATCGCCCTGATGTACTGGATCTTCTTTGTCACGATGTCGATCCTGCTGGTCAGCGGCGGCGCGCTCTATTTCGGCTTCTACTCCGGCTATGACGTGGCGATGCTGCACTGGGTGGGGACCTGGGTGATCCTCGCCTTCGTCGTGCTTCACGTCCTGACCCAGTACAAGAGCGGCGGCGTTGCGCAGCTCCTGCGCATCTTTCGTCCAGCTCCTTTGCCCGCGCCGCCACCGCGGCTCGATGCGGTCGAACTGCTGGGGATGCTCGCCGAGCAGTCGGCACGCCTGCCGGACACCGACGGCGCGCCACCGGAAGTCTCATCCCATCCGCTGCAGCCGCGCGCCGACATGCGGCGGGAGCGGACGACGGAGCCGGATCGGACGCCGCCAAACGCCGGTCCGGCACACTCCCGAAACCCGACCCTGCAGGCCAACGCATTCGTCGTGGCAGCCGCTGCGGCGATCACTGGTGCCTCGCTGCTGGTGGCAACAGACCGGCTGGCCGTGGACAGCGTGCAGATTCGCCGCATCAATCCCGCCGACGCCCCGACCCTCGACGGCGACACCTCCGATCGGGCCTGGCGCGGCGTCAAGCCGTTCTCGCTGCTAACCGGAGAAGGCGGCAATTTCGACGGCAAGGGCGAGACCAGAATCGCAATCCGCGCGGTGCATGACGGCACCTACGCGTATTTCCTCTTCACCTGGGAAGATTCGACGCGTTCGCTGAAGCACCTGCCGCTGATCAAGCAGGCCGACGGATGGCATCTGCTGCATTCCGGCTTTCAGATCGGCGACGAGCATCAATACAATGAAGACAAGTTCTCGGTGCTGCTGACCACCTCTGATGTCACGCTGGCCGGTGGCCGCACCTTTCATCCTGGGCCGCAGCCGGTCGCCGGCGCCCCGGCCACCATGAGCGGCCGCGGACTGCACTACACGGCAGCCGGCTATGCCGATGTCTGGCAGTGGAAGGCGACCAGTGGCGCGTCCGGGTGGATGGACGATGCCCATTTCGGACCGCCGCTCAATCCGACCCCGATGCAGGCGGCAAACGTCGTGCCGTACAAGGGCGGCTTCGCGCCCGATCCGGGAGCGGCGAACTATCGCGACAATTTCACCGTCGAGGCCGACCTTACCGGCGGTCCGCGCCGCAGCCGCCTGGTCGCGCCGCTGCGCCTGCCCAAGATCGTCACCGCTACATCGGATGCATTGGGAGATATCGATCTCGATCCCAATCACGGCGAAAGCGACGGCGCACGCTGGTTCATGACCGAGCAGGATTCAATTCCCTATTCGACCGAATTAGATGCCCGCATCCCAACCGGTACCGTGATCCCCGGTGTCATCCTGGGCGGCGAATTTTCAGGCGATCGCGCCGACGTTCGATCTGCAGCCCGCTGGGCTTCCGGCCATTGGGCACTGGAGGTGAAGCGCCGGCTCGACACAACAAGCGAATTTGACGTGCCGATCAGAAGCGGCGTGTTCATGCGGGTTGCCGCATTCGATCACAGCCAGATCAGACATACACGGCATGTCCGGCCCATTCGTATCGAGGTGGAATAAATGTCAAGGATTTGCAAGGTCACAATCAACAACGAGCCATTTCTGGCGAACCGCGGCGAGCTTCTGCTCGATTGGGCGCTGATGAACGGCGTCGATCTGCCACACGATTGCCGCTCCGGCATCTGCGGCGCCTGCCGCGTGCGCTTGGTCGACGGCAAGGTATTTGGCGGCCACAGCCGGGGCGACGAGATGATCCACGCCTGCCAGGCCAGAATCGTTTCCGATCTCGAGATTGCGATCGAGGCCGCGCCCGAGCCAGTGACGCTGTCGGCGGAAGTGGCGCAGACCGTTCAGCTCGCCCCCGACGTGGTCGGCGTCGACATCGGACTGCCGAAGCCGCTCGACTACCTTCCCGGTCAGTATTGCAAGCTGCAGTTTCAGGGATTCCCCGCGAGGTCCTACAGCCCGACCTATCCGCTGGAAGGTCCGCCGCACGACCACCTCTTGCATTTTCACATCCGCAAGGTCACGGACGGTCAGGTATCGTCGGCGCTCGGCCACGACATCCGCCCCGGGCACCGGGTCAAGCTGATGGGGCCGTACGGCCGCGCGTTCTTCCGGCAAGGCCATGAAGGCCGCATCGTTCTCGTCGCGAGCGGCACCGGTTTCGCCCCGATGTGGTCGGTTGCCGTCGCCGCGATCATGGAGCAGCCGAAACGGGAAATGGTGTTCATTGTCCAGGCGCGCAGCCTGCGCTCTCTCTACATGCATGCCGCCCTCTGCCGGCTGGCGCTGTTTCCCAACGTCACGCTGATCCCGATGGTGTCGGAGCCGCAGCAGGTCTCGCATGCCGTCCGCAGCGGCCGGCCGACTGATCATTTGCCAAAACTGACGGCCGACGATGTGGTCTATACCGCCGGTGCGCCGGCGATGACGGATGCGGTGGCGCGGATCGCCAAGGCCGCGGGCGCACGATGCTACACCGACCCATTCGTGCAGGAGGCGCGGACGGTCGAACAGCCCGGCCTGATGTCGCGCCTCACCGGCTGGCTCAACGAGCCGAAGAGCGCCATCCCGCTGCAGCCGGCGCCGATGCCGCGCGGCGCCGCCGCGGTTGGCGTGGGTAACCGTTAGCGGGCAGTGGGCTAGAGAAGTAAGCCCGGATGCGAATGTGATCCGTCACCCTGAGGAGGCCGCGAAGCTGCCGTCTCGAAGGGCGACGGCCACCAGCCGGGCCGCACATCCTTCGAGGCTCGCTTCGCTCGCGCCTCAGGATGACGGGACTGCTAGCGCGTGCGCGCTGCCTGGGCCTACCCTCACTATGCTTTTGGCGATCACGCCGCGGCAGGCAGCAGCCTCTCGCAGCCCGTCCCCGCGATGATTGACGACACTGCGTGCCGCGCGGAAGTATCCAGCTTGCCGTACTCCTCGCCGATCCACTTGATACATTTGGCCTGATAGGGGAATGGCTCCTGCACCCAGGGCAGGCCGTCGACTTCCGCCTCGACCTTTGCCGCGCCCTGCGCGACCGCTTTCGCGTTGGCCAGCATCACGGGGACATAGACGCGGCCCATCTCGACGAACAGGTCCTTCAGCGTCGCCGGAATATTGTCGCGCGAAATCCAGTCTGCCTCTGCCGGCTCGACGCCGGAGAGGTCTTCCAGCACTTCGGTCCAGGCGAACAGGCGGGGCGCTTCACTGAGTGTGATCGCTGTCGGCGTCAGATCGAAGCGCGCCAATTGGGGCAGTTGGCCATAGGCCGCAAAATCCGACGTGCCGGGACGCGCGCCCATCAGGAACGGATGATACTCTAGATGGCGTTTCATGGCGCCGAGATAACGGCGGAAGCTCGCCTCGATGACGGGGCGCGGTGGTGTCGTTGGAGCCGACGACATAGAGGCGCGAGATCTGGCGGTCCTTGATGAAGGGCCTTCGGCGCGAGCGCAGCTTCGGTCATCGGCTTGACCGACCAGCGCGGCAGGATTTCCGCGGCCTGCTCTGCATCGGCAGGAAAATGCCAGCGATAGTGAAACATCGCCTTGGTGAGCCACTCGTCGGCAAAGTCTTCCAGGAGATAGTCGAGGAAGGCGATCGCAGGATCCGATGGCACGAGCTTTCGATCCGGATAGTCGCGCTCGAACCGGCGGAGTAGCGGCGTCGAATCGACGACCGCCTCAATCGAGCCGTCCTCCTTCGTGAAATAGAAGGTCGGCAGCAGTTGCGGCTTCGGCCTGGGTAGATCGGTCGGCGTGCGGTGCGAGCCGACCAGGAGACGATAGGGAATGCGGCGGTAGCGCAAGGCCGCCAGCATCTTGCGTGTATAGGGCGAACCTGGCGCACCCAGCAGCATCAAGGGCGAATGTGGCATCGTGCTCCCCCCGTTTCTTGTCTGGCAATGATACTGCCAACGGCAAAACGGATGGAGAAGCCCCATAAAGATGGGATCGGCCAGCCGCGCTTTCAGCCCGAGATGGCTGCGATATACCGTCGGACGGACATTTCGAACGCCGCCTTGGCATTGCCTTCGATGTTACGGCCCCACCACGCACCATAGATGCGGTCGAACGCCAGTGGCTCGACCGCACCGGCGATGCGACGCACCGCTGCGGCATTGAGCGGAATGTAATTCGGATAGCTGTACATGAAGGAGAGTGAGCGACGGTCCATCGCGACCATCGCAATGTCTCCGGTGAGCAACGCGCCCCTACCCTCCGCACCGGTGCGCCAATGCAGGATGGTGGCGCCGGCAAAGTGACCACCGGTCCGCACCAGAAGAATGTCGTCGGATATCCGATAAGTGTCGCCGGTCCATGGCACGATGGTCCGATGCGGCCGCGTGACGAAGGCACTGTCATCGGCATGCAGATAGGCCGGCACACCGCCGAACGCCTCGCTCCAGTCGGCGACCGCGCCATAGTAATGCGGGTGTGAAATGGCGATTGCCTTCAGGCCGCCGAGCGAGCGGATGTAATCGATAGCTTCGGGAGTAGCGAGCGGCACGCAGTCCCACATCACGCAGCCGTCCGCCTCCCGCACCAGCAGCGCGCGCTGACCAATCGCAAAACCTGGTTCGAGGCCGATGCCGGGAATGCCGAGATCGTCGCGCCAGACGAGCTTGTGACTTTTCGCCAGTTCCTCGCGGGTGAGCCACGCTTGGCCCTTCCAGTTCACATACTGCCGCTCATCCTCGCAGACCAGACACGCGGCCGGCGGCTCGGCGCTATCGGGAAACTGGGCGCCACATTGTTCGCAGGTCCATAGCGGCATCGGCATCACTCCTGTTGGCGGAGTGGTAACGCAGAATGGCACGGTCAGCCAATGCGCGACGTAGATCAATAGTTAGTAACCGATCGCCGCGCCGTCGCTGCGCGGGTCGGAACCGCCGCTCAACATGCCATTTCGTCGGTTGATCGTGATGCCATGCGCGTGACCTGCCATTTCGTTCCAGGCTTCCCAGCGATTGATGAGGTGGCCGCGTTGCGCGAGCGCATCGATCGTGCTCGCGGGAAAGCGGCTTTCCATATGCAGGGTGTCGCGCGCCTCGCCGAGCGCGAAGCGTCCGGACAGGAACCGCGGCATCTCGATCGCTTCCTGGATGTCGAGACCGAAATCGATCATGGCGGAATAGAGCTGCAGCTGGATTTGCGGCTGCCCGTCCGCGCCCATGCAGCCGAGCACGCTCCAGAGTTTGCCATCGCGCTTGGCCATCGAGGCAATCAGCGTGTGCAGCGGAATCTTGCCGGGCTCGAGGCGATTGGGATGGCGACGATCGAGCGAGAAATATGCGCCACGATTTTGCAGGATCACGCCGGTCTTTCCTGCCACCACGCAGGAGCCGAACGCTCCGTAAAGGCTTTGGATCAGTGATGCAGCATTGCCATCGCGATCGACCGTGGCGACATAGACCGTATCGCCGGACAGGCAGCCATAGGACGGCACCATATCCCACCTCAATGCCGATCGCCCGTCGATCAGCCGCCCACGCTCGGCCGCATATTCCTTGGAGATGAGACGCTCGACCGGCACCTCGGCAAAGGCAGGATCGGCGAGCATCTGGTCGCGGTCGTGGTAGGCGATCTGCTTGGCCTGCACCATGAGATGCACATGGTCGGGTCCGAGGAAATCCTTGCGATGCAGTTCGTGCGGCTCGAGGAGGTTGAGCATTTCGAGCACGGTAAAGCCCTGCGTCGGCGGCGGCGTGTTGAAGACCGTGACGTCGCGGTAGTGGCCGACAAGAGGTTCGCCCCAGACGGCCTTCTGCCGGCGGAAATCACCGAGCCGGAACAGGCCGCTGTTTTCTTCCGAGAAGCGCGCCATCTCGGCGGCCACTTGGCCATCGTAAAATCCTTCCCATCCATGATCCGCGATCGATTGCAGCGTGCGCGCGAGATTTGCGTTGGTCAGCTTCGTTCCTGCCGGCGCGGCCGTGCCTTGCGGAAAGAACAACGCGGCGGTCTCGTGATCCCTCGCGAGATCATCGCGCATCATCTCGATGAAGCTCGCAAGGCGGCCGGTGACCGGATAGCCGTCGCGCGCATAGAAGATTGCGCTTTCCAGCACGCGACTGAGCGGCAACCGTCCATGAACACCATGCGCCTCTATCCAGCTCGCCACTGCACCGGGCACCGTCAGCGTCGCCGGCACGATGCCGCGCAGCGGAATCCCGTTCAGTCCGCGCGCTTCGAGCGCGGAAAGCGTCGCGCCCTCGGCCGCCTTGCCGCCGCCATTGAGGTAGCGGATCTCGCCGCTCGCACCATCATGGATGAGCCAGAACGCATCGCCGCCGAGCCCGGTCATGTGCGGATAGACCACCGCGAGCACGGCGCTGGTTGCGATCGCGGCATCGATCGCAGAGCCGCCGGCGCGCAGCACGTCGAGGCCGGCGGCGGAAGCGAGCGAATGCGGCGACGTCACCATGCCCTGTGACCCCAGCGTCACGGGCCGGCCGGTGCGGATATCCAATTTCAAGCCTCCGATTTACCAACGATACCGGCCACGGCAATCTTCAGCCGCAGCACGAGCCAGTGTCGCGATTGTCACGGCTGGCGCTGTTGCGGTCGGGCGGCAGGTCCATCGCTGGATTCTCGGCAAAGAAGCCGTTCGGCTTCAGCGTGAAGCCGACATACTCAACCGGCATCACCGGGAAATCCTCGGGACGGCAGACATGCGTCGCCCCAAAGCTGTGCCAGACTACAATATCCTGGTTTTCGATAGAACGGTTTTTGGCAGCATATTTCGGCAGGCCGTCGCCGCCGGCATGCTGGTTCGGAAACTCGCCGCTGGCATAGCGTTCATCGGGCGCGTAGCGCGTCACCCAGATGTGCTTGGTCGCAAAGCCGCCGCGTTCGGTCATGTAGCAGCCCGGCTGCGCCAGCATCACAGGCGCGCTATGCGCGATCAGCTTGTACGCCGTCGGGCCGCCGACGCTGTTCTTCCTGTTGGGATTGGTGATCTTCCAGTACCGCCCGGTCCGGCCATCGGCCTCGCGGACCGCGTCACGCTCGCGCGACAGCACCTGCGTCGTGGTGTCGAACACATTGCCATAAGGATTATCAGTGCCCCATGGCCGCGGCCGGAACTCATGCTCGGTGACGGTATTGCCCTCGCCGTCCAGCATCATGTGCAGGCGCGCATTGAAGAAATGCTGGTGCGTTGGGCCGCCGAGATTGTCGGCGACCATGCCGCCCCACGGATAGGATTTGCCGGATGCGACCGCCGCCGTCTGGATGATGCCGGTGAGCTTGACTTCGAGCTGAATGGTGCCGTCCTGGTAGAAGTACCAGAAGAATCCGTAATCGTAGTTTCCGACCGTCGTGAAGAAGGAGATGACGAGACGGCGCGACCGCCGCACCTCGAAGGTCTCGTTGCGGAATTCGTAGTGCTTCCAGAGGATGCCGTAGTCCTCTTCGTGCAGGCAGATCGCATTCTTCATGATGGTCGGCTGGCCGTAGTCGTCGGCGACCGGCACGTCGAAATAGTGGATATGGCCGAGACAGTCGCAGCCGAGTTCGAGGGCGTTGGCGAGCTTGCCCAAGCCATATTCCCCGGCATCGAACGCGCATTTCCAGAAATGGTTGGCGGTCGGATCGGCATAGGGAACGATCATATCGGTGATGCTGGCCCGATAGATGATCGGCCGCTCGTCCGCGCCGTCACGAAATGCGATCTGATGCAGCACGAGGCCTTCGCGTGCGGTCCAGCCGACGCGGAACGACCAGTTCTGCCAGGAGACCTTCCAGCCCTCGACGGTGAAACTCGGGCCGTCCTTTTGGACGATATCCAGCGCCTTCACGTCGTTACGCGTTTGCGGGATCGACGCGCGGTCGTAGCTGCGCGATTGCTTGGGGATCGGAATGATCTCAGGCTCGTCGACGAGATGGACGATCCTGTTCTCGATCAGGTCGACCAGCGCGACCACGCCTTCGATCGGGTGCGCATAGCCATTGTCCTTGAGATTCTTGCGCCAGTAGGACACGGCGCTGACCAGCCTGCGGCCCTTCTCCACTTCGCGGTCGAAGTAGCCGGCCGAGAACGGATCGACCTGAACGAGCTCGATCTCTTCGTCGCTGAGGCCGCGCCGCTTCATCGCGCGTCGCCAGTCCGCATCGGCCTTGACGATGTCGCCGACCTTGAAGACTTCCTCGATCGTGATCGGCGGCTGGCCGTAAGGATGGGCCTTGGTCGAATACTCCCGCCATTCCGTGACAGTCCTGGTTTCGAGATCCACGGTCGCGGTGTGCGTCGCGCCGGACTTGCAGTCGAACAGAGTGACGGCGGCCCGACGTGGGGGTCTCGATGTCAGCGTCCATCCAAGGACATCTGGTTTGGCCGGCTCTTCGAGCTGCACGTGGGTGAATCGCGCGTGCGGACCGAGGCTCTTTGCTTGCTTCAATATTTCAGACGCCAGCGCGACTTCGGTTTCGCTGAGCGGATCGAGCGGATGGCCGGCCGCGATGCCGGCGGATGGCTTTGTGCGCACCATATCGGACCGAATTCCTCCGGGAACTGACGTCAGGCTACGGCCGCCCGGGGCATCGCGTCTTGAATGAGCCTGCCACCTCCGGGCCGGTTCGGCCCTTGCCAGAGCCACAGGTCCTGGGCGACGCTGGGGGAACTCCAACCCGATCTCGTTGAGGCCATGCCGATCAGCGTCTCCACTGACTCGATCCTCCCGACGGATCGCCAGGCGTTCTGGACCGAGGCGATCTGCCGGTCCTTCGCCAATGTCGAGACCAGGCCGATCGGCTCGGCCGTGGTGAGCGGCCGCTTCGAGTTCGTCGAGATCGGCGATGCCAAGCTCGTGCGCTTCGACAGCAGCCCGCAATGCTACACCCGCGATGCCAGGCTGGTGAGCCGGGCCGGCTCGGACGAGTTCATGTTCGATTTCCAGCGCCGCGGCCGCAGCGCCATGATGCAGGCCGGCAATGAAGGCACGATCGATCCGGGATATGGCGTGCTCTACGATGCGCGGCGTCCGTTCGAGGACCGCCTGTTCGGCCCCGAACAACGCGCCGAGGTCTTGATCGCAACCGTGCCCGCTGTGTCGCTGCTGCGCGCCCTACCGAGTGCGGAGCGGCTTTGCGCCAGGCCCGTGCCGCTGTCGAGCACGATGGCGCGCGCAGTCGCGGCCTTCGTACATGCGGCAATCTCGGTGCCGAGTGCGCCGGCCAGGCGCGGAGAGCCCGACATCGTCGCCTATCTGTCGGCGCTATTGCGCGTCGCCGCAGGCGCCGATCATCAGCTCGCCCGCCCGGACCTGTTCCACCTGATCGACCGCTATCTCAAAGCAAACCTCAGTAACGTTCGATCGGCACCGACGCTCGCCGCCGAATTCAGCATTTCCGAGCGGACCTTTCACCGCATCTTCGCCGACCGTGAGACCACGTTCGAGCGCCACGTTCTTCATCTTCGTGTCGAACTATTCAAAGACCTGTTGCGGCAGGCTTCGCCGGCGAACGTTTCGATCGCGGCGCTGGCGCATCAGTGCGGCTTCGCCGATGCCGCCCATGCCACGCGCACATTTAAAGACAGATTTGGCCTGACGCCACGGGACTTTCGCACCAGCGCGCCCGAGCAGGGAATCAATCAAGCCTCACAATAGCTGCGATACCAGCTCGCGAAGCGATGAATGCCGTCCTCGATCGGGGTCGAGGGACGAAAACCCACGTCGCGCACGAGATCATCGACATCGGCGTAGGTCGTCGGCACGTCGCCCGGCTGCATCGGCAGCATTTCCTTGTTAGCCTTGCGTCCCAACGCCCGCTCGAGGATATCGAGCACGAGCATCAATTCCTGCGGCCTGTTGTTGCCGACATTGTAAATGCGCCAGGGGGCGATGCTCGACCCCGGGTCCTGAATTCCGTCCAGCCCCGGCCCTGGCGGTCCGACTTGCGGCGCGCGATCGATCAGGCGAACCAGCGCCTCTGTCACGTCGTCAATGTAGGTAAAGTCGCGAAGCATCCGGCCGCCATTGAACAGCTTGACCGGATTGCCGCTGATAATGGCATCCGCAAATACGAACAGCGCCATGTCGGGCCGGTACCACGGGCCATACACCGTAAAGAACCGCAAGCCAGTGCATGGGATGCCATAGAGATGGCTGTAGGAATGCGCCATCAGCTCGTTCGCCTTCTTGCTGGCTGCATAGAGGCTGATCGGATGATCAACATTGTCATGCACCGAGAACGGCAGCTTCCTGTTGGCCCCGTAAACGGACGATGACGACGCGAACAGGAGATGACGGCAACCATTGTGCCGGCAGCCCTCCAGGATATTGGTGAAGCCGACCAGGTTTGCGTCAACATAGGCGTGCGGATCCCTTAGCGAGTATCGCACGCCTGCCTGCGCGGCGAGATGGATGACGACGGGAAACCGGTAGCGCGCAAATAGCGCCGGCATCGCAACGCGATCCGCCACGTCAAGCCGCTCGAACTGAAAGCGTTCATCGTTGCGGAGAATGTCGAGCCGTGCCGCCTTCAGCCGCGGATCGTAATAGCCATTGAGATTATCCACCCCAACGACGCGATGGCCGGACTGCAGCAGCCGCTGCGCCACGTGGAATCCGATGAATCCCGCAGCTCCCGTTACCAGAATTGGCTGATCAGGCATCATGTGCGCATCCTCCCGCCGAGGTCGTGACGGTCCATGTCAGTACGCCATCGATTTCGGCCGCCCGACGCCGCAGTAAAGAAAGCCGTTCCGCTCCACCTCCTCCGGAGAGTAGATGTTGCGGAGATCAACGATGACGGGACAAGCCATGATGGTGGACAGCTCCTTGAGATCGAGTGCCCGGAACTGCTCCCATTCGGTGACGATGACGAGCGCGTGGCATCCCTTGGCGCAGCGATAGGCATTTTCGCAGAACGTGACGTTCTCGAACACCTTCTTCGCCTGCTCCATACCGACAGGATCGAAAATACGAACCTGGGCGCCCATGTCCTGCAATGCGGTGATGAGCGGAATCGACGGCGCGTCCCGCATATCGTCGGTGTCAGGCTTGAAAGTGACGCCGAGCACGCCAATGGATTTTCCCCTGATATTGCCGCCGAACGCGTTCGCGACCTTGCGCGCCATAGCCCGCTTGCGCTGATCGTTGACCGCGACCACCGTTTCCACGATCCGCACCGGCGCCTCATTGTCCTGGCCGGTCTTGATCAGCGCCATCGCATCCTTCGGGAAGCAGGATCCGCCGAAACCCGGCCCCGCGTGCAGGAACTTCTGTCCGATCCGGTTGTCGAGACCGATGCCGCGCGCGACTTCCTGCACGTTGGCGCCGACCTTTTCGGCAAGATCTGCGATCTCGTTGATGAACGCAATCTTGGTGGCAAGGAAGGAGTTGGCGGCGTATTTCGTCAGCTCCGCGGTGCGGCGGTCGGTATAGAGGATCGGCGACGCGTTGAGGTGAAGCGGCCGGTACACTTCGGCCATCACGCTGCGGGCACGCGCGTCATTCGTTCCAATCACGATCCGATCAGGATGCTTGAAATCGCGGATCGCCGCCCCTTCGCGCAGGAACTCGGGATTCGAGACGACGGCGACCGTGGCGGCGGGATTCTCTTCGCGGATGATGCGCTCGACCTCATCCCCGGTGCCGACCGGAACGGTGGATTTCGTGACCACCACCGCCTTCTCCGGAAGCGCGGTCGCGATCTGGCGCGCAGCCGCGTAGACATAAGACAAGTCGGCATGGCCGTCACCGCGGCGCGACGGCGTGCCGACCGCAATGAACACGACTTCCGCTTCCCTCACGGCCGATTTCAGGTCGCTGGCAAACGACAGGCGGCCCTGGCCGACATTTCGCGCCACCAGTTCGGCAAGCCCGGGTTCGTGGATCGGCATCTCTCCGTTTTTGAGGCCCTCCACCTTCTCCGCGTTGCTGTCGATACAGACCACTTGATGCCCAAAATCGGAAAAGCACGCCCCCGACACCAGCCCGACATAGCCGGCGCCAATCATCGCTATATGCATTACGGTTCCTGTCTGAAGAAGCCACGCGCGGCCGCACGCCGCGCCGGCGGGAATGGAAGTGAAACGACGCGTTAGCTGCTCAATATCGATTCACCGTCGAGATGGCGGGGAAAGAAGAAGAAGTTGTTGACGTAGAACCGCCCGTCCTTGCGGCCGCCGTCCGGTCGCAAGGCATCGGCATTCTGCAGACGCCGCGAATCGAACTGTTCCACGGCGATCACGTCATTGTTCTTCAGAAAGAATCCCCGATAGGATTTGTCCCGGAAGAATTCGAACACCGAGCGTGTCGCCTCGGCGCGATGGCGGTCCTCCGCCTCGACCAGGAAGACCGGCTGGCAGCGTTCCAGTAGCTCGACGGCGCCGTTCAGCACATTGAGCTCGTGGCCTTCGACGTCGATCTTCACGAACGCCACATCCTGGTCAATCACCGCATCGAGCCGCGCGATCGGCACATGGGCAGAGATAGATCTGGCCGATGAACTGACTCGCGCCTCCAGCGAGGCGAGACCATAGACCAGCCCATCTTCGCCTTGTGGGATATACAATTCGGCATCGCCGTCATGATCCGACAGCGCGATCTCATGGACGCTCACATTCCGCGCCGAGGTCCGCCGCAACAACCGTGCCATCTGCTGCGAGGGCTCGAAGGCATGAACCTGCCGGGAAAGCCGCGCCAGCCGGCGCGTGTAGAGGCCGCAGTTCGCGCCGACGTCGACCGTCACCGCATCATCGGGAATGACCTTGTCGAGGTAGGAGAGTTCACACTCCGCCGATTTGGGACGCCGCATGAAATGCCATTGCAGCCATATCGAGGGGAACGCATCCTTCACCAGCTCCTTGACCTGTTGCTTTGCGTTCATTGCCGCCTCCCTTCGTAGCGCACGCAAAAGTGACCATCGGCGCACGGCGTCCTCGATGCTGATGCTGCCTCCCCCAGGCGCATCTCAGACGCGGTCATAGATATCCTGAACGCGGACGATGTCGTCCTCCCCGAGATAGCTGCCCGACTGGACCTCGATCAGGTTGAGCGGAACCTTTCCGGGGTTCTCCAGACGGTGCATGCAGCCCAGCGGCACGAAAATCGATTCGTTCTCGCGCAGCAGGATTTCCTCGTCGTCGCGCGTGACGATCGCGGTGCCGTTCACCACGACCCAATGTTCGGCGCGATGATAGTGCTTCTGCAACGACAGCTTGGCGCCGGGATTAACGGTGATGCGCTTGACCTGAAACCGCTCGCCGGCATGGATCGACTGATAATAGCCCCAGGGTCGATGAACGCTGTGGGTCTGGGTCGCCGAGCGATGGCCGTTGGCCTTCAGCCGCTCGACAAGCTTCCCGACGTCCTGGTCGCGCTTGCGGCTGGTCACCAGCACGACGTCGGGCGAAGTTGCAATCACGAGATCCTCGACGCCGAGCGCCGCGACCAGTTGCCCGTCGCCCCGGACATAGCAGCCGGAGGCATCCTCCACGACCGCATCGCCAATCACGACATTGCCGGACTGATCCTTTTCCGCCATCGACCACAGCGCCGACCAGCTTCCGACATCGCTCCAGTCGAAGGTGGCGGGAACGACCACGGCGTTGTCGGTTTTCTCCATGATCGCGTAATCGATCGAGATGGACGGGCAAGCCTCGAAAGCGCTTGCGTCGAGCCGGAGAAAATCGAGATCGCGGGTGGCGCCGGTGAGCGCCTTGCGGCAGGCGGCGAGCACTTCCGGCGCACGCTGCGCCAATTCGTCGATGAACTGGCGCGCGGGCAGCAGGAATATGCCGCTATTCCAGACATGCTCGTCGCAGGCCAGCAGACGCTCGACCGTTACAAGATCCGGCTTCTCGACGAAGCAGGCAACACTGCGAATCGGAGACGCAGCTTCCATCTCGTCGCCCATCCGGATGTAGCCGAACCCGGTCGCTGCCGACGACGGCCGCACGCCAAACAGAACGAAGCGGCCATACCTCGCCGCCGTGATGCCCGTCGATACGGCAGCGCGAAACGCGGCGAGATCGCGCACCCAATGGTCGACCGGCATCGCCAGGATCACGGCATCGGGATCGGTCTCACTGGCGAGCAGGGCTGCGATCGCGACGGCAGGCGCCGTGTTTCTTCCGAACGGTTCGAGCACGATGGTTGGCCGATCGATGCCGACCGCGCGCAGCTGCTCGCCGATTGCAAAGCGGTGCTCGGCGTTGGCGATCACCATCGGATCGGAAAATAGCGTGGGGTCGTCGACCCGCAGCGCCGTCTGCTGCAGCAACGTGTTCTCGCCGAGCAGCGAGAGCAGCTGCTTGGGATAGGTCTCGCGCGAGAGCGGCCACAGCCGCGAGCCGGCGCCGCCTGACAGGAGAACGGGTACGATACGGCCGCGCGGCTCGATCATCGCCATTTGTATGGTTCCTTCGATACTTGGAGGTTGCGAGATCAGAAACCGCTGCCCGACAGGAACTCTTTGCGGATGGTGCGGATGATGATCATGATGTCGAGGCGCAGCGACCATCGCTCGATGTAGTGGAGATCGTAATCGATCCGCGAGATTGCTGGCCCGGATTCGGCCGTGCTTCCCCTGCAGCCATTGACCTGCGCGAGCCCGGTGAGCCCCGGCCGCGCGGTGTGGCGCTGGAAATAGTAGGGCACGAGATCTTCGTAAGGAAGATCGGCCGCCAGCATTCCCGGGACATGCGGCCGCGGCCCGACCAGCGACATGTCGCCCTTGATCACATTGATCAGTTGCGGAATTTCATCAAGGCTGGTCTTGCGCAGAATTCTTCCGATCGACGTGACGCGCGCATCGCCCTGCACCGTCTGCGTTACGCCGCGCACGTCGCATGCATCGCTGCGCATGGTGCGAAACTTGTAGATCTTGAAGCGGCGGTTTCGATAGCCGTAGCGATATTGAAAGAACAGCACCGGCCCCGGCGAGGTCACCTTGATCGCCACGGCAATGGCGATCAGCAGCGGGGCAAAAAACAACAGCGCGGCGCTGGCCGCCGTGACGTCGAAGATGCGCTTTGCGATCGACGACGACGGTTCTTTTCGCGCCACACGGCGCGAACGCCGACGGCCTCTGTACGCACCATGCGTACTACCGCCGGCAAACTCGACAGGACGGACCGATATCTGGGTTCGCTCTCTTCTGATCGGCGTGACATTATCGTTCCGATCGAAGTTGGCTGTCACGATGGAAGCCATGACTCTCCTCTGCGCTGGAACCGGACTGTGATAGAGCATGTCGAAATTGCTCGACACCGAGCGTAACGATTTCGCAGCAGCGAACGTCCGCTTTCGCGGTCGCTAAGACTTTCCAGAATCTTGAGCGAAATTTGGCGCGAAAACGAAAGTGATCCCGCAGACGCGTGGAACTGACTCGTTAAGAAAATATTGCGACGCGATATTCCGGTTTGTTCGGAGATGCTTAGTCGCGATGTGCCTGGTTAATGAGCTGCGCGAGACTCGAAGCAGCTATGCATAATCGAAAATCACGGAACAAATTCCATTGTTCGATTCTCGAGATTCAATTGAGCAAATGCATCGTCATCAGATCGCAACAAATGACGCTACGTCGTTGTTTGAAAGAGATTGCTCACCGAAAGCGAAGAGCATCGTCACGACGTGACAACAGAGTGTGATCAAGCCGCACGCGCCGTGCGATGATCGCAAGCTTTCGGAAGAAAAACAGAGGCGGCCGCGATTCGTGAGCCGCCCACCTCGCGGAACATTTCCGGGGAGGCGCCCATGATGGCCGAACGTCTGCATAGCCGCGCGCTGGTGCGACACGGCGAAGTGTTGCCTGATCGCAAGCTCAGAAACCGCATCATCATCGGCAATGTGATCGCGTGGCTGGCGATCGTGTTTCTGATTCTTCTGATCTTGTTCTAGCGCCACTATGTTGACACATCGTGGATTGACCGCCGTGCGGTTCCATGATCGACATTGCAGATCATGCACCGTCCCGCGGCATCTTCGCGCTCCGTAAGCGCTTCAGCGCCGGCCGGCACGCGCATCTATGCGGTCGGCGACATCCACGGCCGCGCCGATCTGTTGAGCGAGATCACCGCACGAATCGATGACGACATCAGGCGCAGGCCGATCGCACATACGGTCGAAGTCTATCTCGGCGACTACATCGATCGCGGGCCGCACTCAAAAACTGTGATCGATCTGCTCGCGGTCCGGCTGGTTGCTCATCACGCAGTGTGTCTGCGAGGCAACCACGAAGCTGTGATGGAAGGGTTCCTTCAGGATCCCGACATTCTGCCATACTGGCTGCAACTCGGCGGCATGCAGACGCTTGCATCTTACGGCATCGAACTACGCGACGACTCCGAAACAGCCTCTGCCTTGCATCGCCGCTTTATTGACGCGTTTCCTCGTGCACACGAATTGGTCATGCAATGCCTGCGCAACCATTTCAGTTGCGGCGATTTTCTGTTCGTGCATGCCGGCATTCGCCCAAACATTCCGATAGAACGTCAGGATATCAACGACCTAATCTGGATTCGCAACGAGTTCCTCGATTCTACGCGGACACACGAACGCTTCATCGTGCACGGTCATACACCGGTGCCGCACCCGGATATTCGTCACAACCGAATCAACATCGACACCTGCGCGTGGCGAACGGGAACCTTGACCTGCATTGCGATCGAGGGATCGACGATACTCTTCTTATGATGTGCTCTTAAGATGTGCACACGACTTTGATGTCTACACGACTCGTGAACCATGACGCGTTTGCGACTCGCTTACGATGCGATGGAACTCCTGCCTCACATTTTTTTGCCGTGTTTGCTTCGATAAGATCGGCGGCTGTACGTGCATTCACGGAGATGCAGCCATGCAGCAGCGGTCGTCCAGCGCCGGCCTGACGCTTCACTTTCTTCTATTCATCCTCGCGATCGCCGGCATCGTCGCGAGTCTTTCGCTTCACGCTTCGGCACAAACGCCGCGATCCGCACCGCCGTCGTCGGAGGAAAGTTACGTCCTCGGCCCGAACGACCGAATCAGGCTGAAGGTCTACGGCGAGCCCGACATCACCGGCGAATACGAAATCAGCAATAGCGGTCAGGTTTCGATCCCGCTCGCGGGCCACATCAGAGCTGCCGGCGCGACGACGCGGCAGCTCGAGAAATCGATCGCATCCGCGCTTGCAAAGGGAATCGTGCGTGATCCGCGCGTGAACGTCGAGATCGCGCAGTATCGGCCGTATTACATTCTCGGCGAGGTCAAGAAGAGTGGCGAGTATCCGTATCGCCATGGATTGACGGTGCTGGATGCGGTCGCGAGCGCCGGCGGCTTTACGTACCGGGCCAATGAAAACAAGGTCTTTCTGCGCCGCGCAGGCGCCGGTACGGAAGAGACTTATCCTCTCGATGCTCCCGTTCCGGTTTATCCGGGCGACAACATCCGAATTCCGGAGCGCTACTTCTAGCTATCCACGGAACTGCAGATGAGGTGAGTGCTGCGCGCAAGCGGATGATGGCGTTTGTGTTGCGCTGTCGTCACAGCATTTCGCGGATGCGAAAAATTTTGCAACGCGGGGGAAACTTTCCCGGCAAGGCGCGTTGCAGGCGTGCGCATCACTTCAATCTTACAATTCAATTCCTTGCGCCCGCGTACCGAGTATGAGGCCTGCCTTTCCTATGCGCAGTCGACGATCATTTTCTGAGCGATGGGCTTCGCCCCGTAAGTGTTCGCCGCCTCCGCGCTCCCGCAAGGGATGGGTGATGGGATCCGAGTCCGAACTTGCATCGCTGTCGGAGGAAAGCGGAGACCTAGTCCGTTCGCGACGCATGTTCGCTCGATGCCGCATAAGTTTCTTGCCCGCGCCGGCGGCTGCGATTCTGCTCGGGCTTGGGTCCTCAGCAAACGCGCAAGCCATTCCCTGGACAAACGGGGAGTTCGCTTCGCCATGGAACGCGCAGAAAATCTTTGAACCGTCGTCGCTGCCGGACCGAACCGATCCGGAGAATCGCGAGGAGATTCCGCCTGAGGACACGCCGGTGAAGAACAGGCAGCAGCCTGGCTACGAGCCCATCGGGATTCGCTCCGGCTCGTGGATGTTCAACCCCTCGCTCACCGCCGGCACATTCTACGACAGCAACGTCTTCTCGTCGAACACCACGCAGCGCTCCGATATCGCGGCGGTGATCGAGCCGACCTTGCGTGCGCATTCGCTGTGGGGACGGCACGGACTCGATCTGAAGCTGAATGCCCAATCGACGGCCTATAGCCAGTTCTCCAGCCTGAACCAGACCAATGCCAGCCTGAAGGGCAATGGCTGGCTGGATATCACGAAAGACACGATGCTGCTCGGCAGCTTTCAGATCGCGCATCTGAACGAGGGCGTCGGCACGCTCACCTCGCCCGCCAACGCTATCTCGCCGACGCCGTACAATCTGATGTCCGGCGATGTCACGCTGCGCAAGGAATTCAATCGGCTGACGACATCGATCGGCTTTCGCACCGATTCATATGATTATGGCTCGACGCGCGCGCAGGATGGCACGGTCATCAGCCAGGACGCCCGCGACGGGCAGATCTACTCGCTGCACAGCCGGATCGACTATGCGATCTCATCGACGCTCGGCTGGTTCGGCGGCGTCGAAGGCAATCAGCGCGACATCAGGGGAACCCCCGGCCACACTCTGGACTCACAAGGCTATCGCGCGCTGTCCGGCATCACCATCGGCTTGAGCAATCTGATCACCGGCGAATTCGGCGCCGGCTACGTCCAGCAGCGATTCGACGATCCATCGATAGGAATGGTCGAGGGCCCTTCCTACCGCGCGCGGCTGACATGGCGGCCGACGCGCCTTCTCGACGTTCACTTCAATGCCGAACAGCTCGTCACGCAGACGTCTGACACCAGCGCCACCGGCGTGCTCGCAAACGCGGTTCAGCTCGGCCTTGACTACGAGCTGCGCCGCAACGTCATCGTGTCGCTCGCGGGTGGATACGAGAACGACCGCTTCTTCGGCCAGTTCCGCAGGGATCACGTGCTCACGTCGGACACGCGCGTCAAATATCTCGTCAATCGATTCTCCGCCGTTTCCGCCTACTACCGCTACACCAAGCGCGACAGCGACGTGCCGGTCTTCACCTTCGACAAACATCTGGTAGGAATGAATGTTACAGCGCAATTCTGACCTGCCCTATGTGATCCCCGATGATCCTCCGGCTCGCCCGACTGAAGGCTGGCAGTATCCGACCGTCGATCTGCGCGAGATGGGCCGCATTCTGCGCCGCCGCTACAAGCTCGTGGCGCTGCCGGCTGTTGTCCTGCTCGGCCTGGCGATAACCTACCTGCTGTTGGCGACGACATTGTATACGGCGACATCGACCGTGCTGGTCGATCCGCGCCGCGCCAATGTCGTCGAGACCAACCAGTCCGTGCTGTCGAACTTCGGCACCGACGACGCGACGATCGAAAGCCAGACGCTGCTGATCCAATCGGTCGCGATCCTGACGCGCGTCGTCGGCAAGCTGAAGCTGACCGAAGACGAGGAGTTCACGCCGAAACCCGGCCTGCTCGATCCGATCAAGGCCCTGTTCCGCAGCAGCGGGCCGAGCGATGGCGCCAGCCCCGAGGATGCGGCCAAGGCGCGCTCGGTCGATATCCTTCAGAAGCGGATGAAGGTGACGCGGCAAGGCACCACCTTCCTGGTCGATATCGCCGTCAGCTCGCGATCGCCGCAGAAGGCCGCCACCATCGCCAACGCAATCGCGGACGCATACTTCGATGAGCAAGTCCGCGCCAAATACGAGGCCACGCGCATTGCCGCGAACTGGCTCAACAGCCAGATCGAGGATCTGAAGTCGAAGGTCGTCGCCTCCGAGAAAGCGGTCGAGGATTTTCGTTCCGCCAATAATCTGATGGTGTCGCAGGGCGTCACGCTCAACGACCAGCAGATCACCGATCTCAACAACAAGCTAATTGCCGCACGCGCCCAGACGGCGGAGGCGCGCGCCAAGTATGAGCAGGTCCAGGACATCACGAAGTCGGGCGGCGACCTAGGCGGCATCAACGCGGCCATTTCCTCGGAAATGATCACCAAGCTGCGCACGCAATACGCCGATATCGCGAAGAACGAGGCTGATCTGTCAAGCAAGTATGGCGCGCGTCACCCGGCCGTAGCCAATGTCCGGGCGCAGCGGCGCGACACCCAAAAGCTGATCAACGAGGAAATCCGGCGAATACTGGAGAGCACGAAGCACGACTATGACGTCGCCCGCTCCCGCGAGGCGTCGCTGCAGCAAAGCCTCGACCAGCTCCAGGGCGTTTCCACTTCGTCAGGCCAGGCGCAGGTGCGCCTGCGCGAGCTGCAGCGCGAGGCCGAAGCCAACCGCACGCAGTATGAATCCTACCTGGCGCGTTCCAAGGAAACGACCGCGCAGGAGAGCCTGGAGATGCCGGACTCCCGGATCGTGACCAAGGCCAGCGTTCCGATCAGGCCGTCATCGCCCAAGACGATGCTGATCCTGGGCCTTGCCGTGATGCTCGGCCTCGGCGCCGGCTCCGTGCTGGCGTTTCTCGCCGACTATCTCGACGACCGTGTGAAGACGCTCGATCGGGCCGAAGCCATTACCGGCGTGCCCGCGCTTGCCGCGGTTCCCTTGATCAGCACGCGCGAACTTGCCGGCCTGGCCCGGCGCGGACGAAAAGAACTCGGCCGCTATGACCCGAAGACCACGAAACTGCTACCGGCGCCGCTGCAGCCACCCTTGACGCGCTACGCGATCGACGAGCCCGGCACGTTCTTCGCGGAGGCGATCCGCGCCGTTCGCCTGGCGCTGCAACGGACGATGCGTTCGCAGCCGGTAAGGGTCGTGCAGGTCACCTCTGCGCTCGACAGCGAGGGCAAAACCACGCTTGCCATCAACCTTGCGCAGTCGCTGGCGACGCTCGGCATCCGGACGCTGCTCATCGACGGCGATCTCCGCAATCCGCAAGTGACGCGCGCGCTCTGTCCGCGCGCCGATGCCGGGCTGCTGGAAGTCGCCATCGGTCACGTTGCGCCGGAGCACGCGATCCTTGTCGACCAGAGCACGGGACTTTCGATCCTCCCCTCGACCAGGATCAAGCAGGTCGAATACATCACGGAGTTGATGTTCTCCGAGCGGATCGTCGACGTCCTCGATCACTTCCGCCACCGCTACGAACTGATCGTGGTCGATTCGCCGCCGCTCGTGCCGCTTGTCGATGGCCGCGCGCTCGCCGAACTGGCCGACCGCATCATTCTGGCGCTGGCCTGGGACCAGACACCGGGCGAAGTGCTGTCCCATGCCATGGATCTCTTATCTCCGGTTAGCGATCGCGTCATGGGCACTGTGCTGACCCGAGTCGATCTCAGCCGCCTGCAATTCTATGACTATTACCGCAGCTCGGCCTATCTCAAGCCTTATGGCGCAGCGAGCCTGAATGCCGGAGCGGCGCGGTGAGAATGCGCGGACCGTCGCATGGATCGGCCGGGATGGCGCAGGTGCAGCGTCGCCACACTGCGTCTGCAACATTGCGGCCGGCTTCCCCCGTCTCTGGGCGCGTTGCGAACGCTGACGCGCTCGTCGAACTGATCGCGACCGGCCTGATGCTGCTGGCCGTCATAGCGACGTTCACGCTCTCGTCTTCCGTTCTCACCAACTGGAAAATCCATTACCTGACGCCGGGCGGTAACTTTTACGAAAAGCTGCACCCGGCAACTTATTTCACGTTGCTCGCCTTCTCTCTGCTGCTGCTGCGCAGCCGCGGTCCAGTCGGCGAGCTCAATCGGATGTTCTCCGAATCGAAGCTGCTGCTCGCTTACCTGCTCTGCTGGCTGTTCCTCCTGATCCAGGTGTTCGTCCTCGAACGCCCGTTCACGGTGATCATCGACACGTTTCTGTTGCCGATCCTGATCGCCATGGTGATGTGGCAGTTGTCATCCGCGCAAAAACGCCCGCTGGTCTGGGCCATTCACCTGACGATCCTCGTGAACGTCGTGCTCGGATATTATGAGTATTTCTCCGGTCATCGGCTGATCCCGTTGACGCTCGGTGACGTCGTGGTGGTCGGGGAATGGCGGTCCGCGGCGTTGCTTGGCCACCCGCTCACGGCATCCGGCATCGTCGGCGCCTACGTGCTGGCGCTGGTGCTTCGCCCGGCAATCTGCCCGCCGCTACTCGTGAGGCTGCCACTGATCGCGTTCTGTCTGGCCTCGCTGATGGCCTTTGGCGGCCGCACCTCGCTGGTCACGGTGCTCGCGATGATCGGGCTCCTCGGCGGATTCGAGGCGCTTCGCCTGATGCGTGGCAAGCGAACGCAGCTTCCTGCGGTAATCCTCGCCATCTGCGTGCTGTTTGCCGCCGGCGCCATCACCTTCGCGGCTCTCGATCTCGGCATTTTCGACAAGATGCTACTGCGTTTCTCATCCGACAAGGGCAGCGCGCTGGCGCGCTTCGCCACCTTCAACCTGCTCTCGCATTTCGACTGGCATGAGCTGATCCTTGGCCCCAATCCGGTCCGGGTGAATGCCCTGCAGTCGCAGCTCGGTCTCAACTACGGCATCGAAAATTTCTGGATCTCCTCCATCGTCCAGTTCGGCCTCGTCCATACCATCCTGATGACGATCGGGCTGGTCTGCTTCTTCGTCGAATTGTTGCGCCGCTCCCACCACGCGGCATGGGCCATCATGGTGCTGATCGTTATCATCGCCGCGAGCTCCGTGAGCTTCTCATCGAAGAACATTCAGCTCGCGCAGTTCGTCATTCTCATTTCGGTCCTGCTACCGCGCGAGCAGCGGCGCGTTGCCGCGCCGGCGCAATTCCGCCCGCCTGTCAGCTACCGGTCCGTTCCGGTCTAACTCGGGATTTCATTCTATGACTATCTATGTCGATAACACTCATCTTGGACGTCACGTCACCGGACTGGAGCGCATTACGCTGGAGCTGTTCTCAGCCGCGGCGCTGGCGCCGCTCGACATCGTTCCGGTGACGGCGCGCGGTCTGCGCCAGATGCTGACGACGCAGACCTTTGGCTTGCCGATGCGGCTGGCGGTTTCGTCCTCCGTCCTGCTGTGCCCCGGCTTTCCGCCAAGCCCGCTGCTGCGGCCATTTGCATCACGGGTGCTGCCCTACATCCACGATGATTTCCTGATCACGCGCCGCGCCGAACTCAACATGCGGGCGCGGCTCTATATGGCCGGGCCGTTCAAGCTGGCGCTGCGCCACTACCCGCGGTTCCTGGCCAATTCAGGCGACACACGGCGCAAGCTTGCCGCGCATTGCCGGTCCGACGCCGAAGTGACGCTTTATCGGCCCGCGGTCCGCAACGTGTTTGGCCTTGACAACGGGCAACGGAGCGCGCGGGACGTACAACCCCAGCCGCTTCGGCTGATCGCGCTCGGCACGGTCGAGCCGCGCAAGAATTTTGCAGCCGCAGCAAAAATCCTCACCGCGCTGCGCATGCAGGGATTTCCGGACGCGACATTGGACATCGTCGGCAGGCCGGGCTGGGGCGGCGACTGGCAAGCCCTTGAGGGCCAGCCGGGCGTTACGCTGCACGGATACCAGTCTGCCGACCGGGTCAATCAGTTGCTCGACGCGGCCGACCTGTTCATCTGCACCTCCCATGACGAGGGCCTGGGCCTTCCCCTTTTGGAGGCGCAGTATGCCGGCCTCCCGATCATCGCGCCCGACGCCGCTATCTTCCGCGAGGTGCTCGGCGATTCCGGCATCCACATCGATACCGCCGATCCCGCTTCCGCGGCCGCGCGCATCGCAGCCGCGCTGTCGGACCAGGACTGGCGCGCCCGCTATGTGGCGCTTGCCGAACGTAATCTGGCGCGCTGGAACGAGCTGGCGCGCGGCGACCGCGAGAATGTCATCAGCCTGATCGCTCGTCTTGCTCAACCTCGCGAAGGCGTGAGCCCGGAGTACCGCCGTCTTGCATGACACCGGCACCACAAGGCATCAGGATGGCTTGCGGATCATTGCCGCTGGCGCTGTCGTGGTCCTTCACTATTCCGATTACTTCAAGGACGTGCCCGTCGGCCGTTTCATGGTCGCGTACACCTGGCATTTCAACCTGTTCGTCGACCTGTTCTTTATCGTCTCGGGCTTCGTCATCGCCCGCCAATATTTCGGCCGCGTCAATGGTTCTTCATCGATCGGCCGCTTCATCTGGCGTCGCCTCGCCCGCATCTATCCGCTGCATCTCGCGACGCTTGCCTTCTATGTGGCGCTAGCCGGCGCGCTTCATTTCGGCGCGGCGCGCACCGACAATCCGGCCCGCTACCCGCTTTCCGACGTCCCTTCGCAATTGCTGCTGCTTCACGCGTTCGTCGGGGAGCGCCTGACCTTCAACTTCCCGAGCTGGTCGCTCTCGGCGGAGATGTTCTGCTATCTGCTGTTCCCGGTTCTTGCGCTTCTCGCGCATCGTCGCAAAGAGGCCATCATCGCGCTTGTGATCGTCACCGCGCTCGCCAACTCGCTGTGGGCTTGGGCGATAGGAACGACGCCTTGGGCCGACTGGATCAACCAGGGCGGCGGCTTCAGAGCGCTGCCGGCCTTCAGCCTAGGCATGGCCTGCCATCTGTTTCGTGACCGGATCGCGCGCTGGCCTACGATTCCCGGCGCACTGGCCGCATCGCTGGCGGCGTTTATCGTGTTCGGCTCGCTACTGCCGACAATGGCCGCGCTGCTTGCGATCTACGCCATCGCACTGCTTGCCATTCAGGCCGATTGCGCGGGACGCGAGACACAGCTGTCGCGGCTCGGCTTCGATCGCTGGGCACCGCTGACCTTTTCCTGCTACATGCTGCATATTCCGGTGGCGACGGTGGTCATCACCTTCGGATCGCGCCTGCTTTCCCTGTCGCCGAATCAGCGGCTGATCCTTGCGCCGGTCGCGGTCATCGTCCTCGCCTTCGCGAGCGTGATTTCACTGCGCAACTTCGAAACACCGCTGCGGCGATATCTAACCGAGGCATACGACCGCCGCTCTATGAGGCCGGCGCCGGCCCCCGCGATCTCGCGGCAGGAGAGCCCATGATGACGATCGTCGAGCGCCTATCGGCCGGCACGCCGCCCCTGAGCGTTGCGCATGCGTCGGCAAGAAGCCGCGACGGCGTCGTCGATGCGATGCGCGGCATCGCCATCCTGATGGTGATCGGAATCCATTCACTGCCGCAGCCGCTCGATGCGGTCTGGGCGAAATCGCTCGACGCGGTACTGCGGCCTTGCGTGCCGGTGTTCCTGTTCGTATCAGGATATCTGACGGCGCTTTCCGGTCGCGTACCGCTTGCGAAACGGCTAAAGGCGGCGTTGATCCCCTACCTCATTGCCTTCGCCGCCGCCTATGGCTACATGGCGCTGCATAATCCGGCGATGGATCACCGTATTGGCACGACGCTGGCGCGGTTCACCCTCGGATATGTTTTTGTCTATTACTATGTCTTCGTCTATGTCTGCTGCACGCTCGGCCTGTGGCTCGTGTTTGCGGCTGGCGGGACAAGGGAGCCGGAGTCAAGAAAGCGTATCGCGACGCTGCTGATACTTGCGATCGGCTGCGGCCTGATTGCCGGGAGCTACCTCGACCCGGCGATGTCCAGGTTCGGCGCCTCGGACGCCCTGCTCGACGAAGTTCGTATGCGCGATATTCCCTTCTGGTTCTCGTTCGTCGCGCTTGGCGCGCTGACTGCGATGTTCGCCGACCTGACCGATCAGAACATCCGCCGCGCGCTTCTTGGCGCGATGCTGGCGGCCTACCTGCTTTATGCTGTCGTGCGCATTCTAGGTCTCGGCGACGCCGCCACCTACGATTCGATGGCGTTTTTCTGCTATGCCGCGCTGTTCTGCGTTTCACTGTTCGCCTTCCAGCCGAGCTCAGCGCTGCTTGGTTGGATCGGGTCGGGCAGCTATTTCATCTATCTCTGGCACATCTTTGTCATCATGGCGTTGCGCGATCACACCTGGCTGCGCCAGCTCGGCGGCGTTGCCAATTTTGCCATCGCCTTCGGTTTGACCGCGCTTGTCAGCGGCGCCGCGCTGCTGGCCGTCCGGCAGCTGGCCTCGCCCCGCCTGTGCCGCTGGTTGGGGGCCTAAAAATGCTGCTGAAGCACACCCTGCTCTATCTGCCCGCACAATTCGTCGGACCGCTGTTCCAGCTGCTGGCGATGATCGTATGGACGCATGTCGTCAATGAGCACACGCTCGGCATCATCACGCTGATCACCGCCACGCACGAACTGCTGCAGATCGGCTTTCTGGCCTGGTGGTCGCAGTACGCGCTGCGTTTCCTCGGCCGCTATCAGGATGCCAGCGACGCGCTCCGGTTCTATCGCACCGAGAATGCGGTTCTGCTGGCATCGGTTTTGCTGCAAAGCGCGGCCGCCATCGGCATTCTTCTTCTGGTCATCGCGCCCGACGCGAGGACCGGTCTTCTGCTTGCCAGTGTCGCCTATGTGATCACCCGATCCCTCAACCTTTATATCGGTGAGCGCGCCCGCGCGCAGCAGCAGATCCGGGTCTACACGATCCAGCAGGTGTTCGGACCATCGGTCGGATTTGTCGCAGGCCTCGCGTTGATCTGGATATTCGGCCAATCGGCCGAGTGGCCACTCGCCGGCTATGCCATGGCGCAGTTGATCGCCGTGCTAATCGTTCTGCCGCGACTCCACTGCGGCTACAGGCTTTGGCCGGTCGATCGGGAGATCGTAGTCCATGCGCTGCGCTACGGCCTTCCGCTGATCGTCGGCGGTGCACTCGGCTGGGTCGGCCTCAATGCGTCGCGTTTCATCGTCAACGAACTTTCGGGCGTTGCCGCCGCCGGACTGTTCGCGGTCGGCTATGGCCTTGGCCAGCGCGCCGCGGCAGTCGCGGCCATGCTGGTGACGGCGGCGGCGTTTCCACTGGCGGTGAAAAGCATGGAGCAAGACGGCCAACAGGCCGGCATGCGCCAACTCTCCAACAATAGCGCGCTGCTTGTCGCGATCCTGGCGCCTAGCCTTGCCGGCATCGTCATGCTGCGGACGGAGATCGTGCATCTGTTGATCGCTGTACCCTTTCAAGCGGTGACGCTCGCGATCCTTCCGCTCTCCACGCTCGCCGGCGCGATCCGCAACCTGCGCGCCCATTTCGGCGACCAAGTATTTCTCCTGCAGAACCGCACGCGCTGGATGATGGCGATTGCGGCGATCGACGCGGCAGCGACCGTCGTGCTGAGCGCGCTCTTCCTGCCGCGTTGGGGACTGGCCGGAGTTGCCGGTGCCACGGTGCTGGCGGCGCTTGCCGCCGCGAGTGTCAGCTTTTCGATCGGGTTTACGCGGTTCGGCCTGCGCCTTCCCGTCGGCCATCTCATTCGCATCGCGATCGCGACGATCGCGATGTCGGCGCTGCTGCGGATCTTTCCGTCGGCGCTCACGATTCCTATCCTGGCGGTCCATGTCGCCGCAGGCGCCGCCGCATACTTCGCGGCGCTTGCCCTGCTCTACGCACCGACGCTGGTGCGGATGCTCCGCCCACGCCCCCAGCATTCGGGGGCATGAGCGCCTTTGGCACGATCTGGCACCTAGGACTTCCTGACATTCTCGAACGCGCGCGCCATTGCGAACCAGAGCGGCTTCTTCTGCATCGATGAATCAAACGGCAGCGGCCGTGGCAGGCGCTGCGCCAGAGGATCCTTCTTCTTCGCCGCATCGGTATAGAACGAATAGTTGTCGGCCAGTTCCCAGGCGATCACCACCTTGACCGCGGGAACGCGCAGCGCGTTCTTCAGATATTTCTCGGCCGTCTCCGCAATCATGGCATCGCGGGTCGCTATGTCGTCCGGGAAGGTGTCGTCACGCACGTCGAATTCGGTCAGATAGATATCGACGCCGCGTGCGGCGAGCGCGTGAAGGAATTCGGCAAAGCGTCCGGGGTCGTGCGGATAGCGCGGCTGCAGGTGGCTCTGCAGTCCGACGGCATGCAGCGGCACGCCGGCATGTTTCAGTTCATCGACCAGCTGCAGCAAGCCGCGGCGAACCGCGAGGCCGACGTCGTCGTCGCGCTCACTCTGGGCTTCGTTGAGAACCAATTTGGTCGTGCGATCGACCGCCGCCACCCGCTCGAACGCGCGGCGCACATAGCCGGTACCGAACGTCTCGTACCACGGACCGAGTCGGTAACCGCCGGGCGCCTTGTGCCCCGGCCAGAACGGTTCGTTGACAACATCCCATGAGTGCAACTTGCCGACATAACGGGCAGCCACTTCGTCGATATAGGAATCGAAAAACCGCTCACGCTCGGCGCTGCTCATGCTCTTGATCCATTGCGGAACCCATTCGTTCCAGATCAGGCAATGGCCGCGCATCGGAAGCTTGTTGCCTGCACAAAATTGCAGCAGACGATCCGCGCTCTCGAATCGTTTCGGCCCCGGCTGCGGCGCGATGGTTCCCATTTTCATCGCCACATCCGTGGTCACGATGCGCGTCTGCGTCTGATAGAGCTCGCGATAGGCGCGGTCCTTGTCGATAACAGGCCCCGCCGCCGCGCCGAACAGGATTCCATTGCGGGCCGCAATCGCGCCGAGACTCTGCGCTGGCTGCGCGGCGAACACCTTGTTCTCGCATGGCGCAACACTTGCTCCCGCGATGAGAGCGAGTGCGCTTCGCCTCGACCACTGCTGCATAGCTGATCTCCATCATGTGAATGCTTCGTCGCCATGTGCCGACATTCGCAATGCGACATCGCCATCGTTGCGACGCATTAGTTCGATTTCGTGACGATGCTGGTCGAGAAGTTTGGCGCGTAGTTCCAAAGCGACGAGCAACGTCGATGCTTCAAACGTGAATGCGTCTCTCTTTCAAATCATCATCAGGAGATCGACTTGTCGGAACCGCAAGCGCAGTTGCAACCAAGCCTCACAGTCGACGGCATAACCATCAATGTTCCCACACTTCCGGAAGCGGTCTCGTCAATCGTGTCAGCCGCGCAACATGGCGACAACTTCAGCGTCTGCACGCTCAATCTCGATCACGTCGTGCAATTGCAGCAACACGCCAACTTTCGCGCCGCTTATCGTCGTGCCCGATTTGTCACAGCTGACGGGTTCCCGATCGTCGTGCTGAGTCGCCTCATGGGCACGCGAATCGAGCGAACGACCGGCGCCGATCTCGTCGAGCCGGTCTGCGCCGAGGCGCGCAAGAAAGGACTCTCCGTCTTTCTGTTGGGTGCAAACGATCGCACCCTGCAAGTGACAGCGCAGCGTTTGTCGGAGCGATTCAAGGGATTGCAGATCGCAGGACGCTTTGCGCCTGGACCCGGGTTTGATCCCTATTCCAGTGAAGCCGATACAGCAATCGAAAGGATTCGCGCCTCGGGCGCCAAACTCTGCTTCGTGGCGCTCGGCGCGCCACGGCAAGAACTGTTCGCGGCACGATGTCTCGACGAGCTGAATGGAACAGGCGTGTTGTGCATCGGAGCTGCGCTCGATTTCATCGCCGGCACACAAAGCCGCGCGCCGTCAATTGCGCGCAAGACAGGGCTTGAATGGGCGTGGCGCATGCTGCGCGAGCCGCGGCGGCTCGGCCCCCGCTATATCAAATGCGTGACGGTTGTTCCGCGTCTCGTCGCACGAACCATTCCGCAAATCGTCCAGGCACGCATGAGGAAAGCGGCATGACTTCAACTTTGACCCTCGCGCTACGGGCGCGCAACGCCAACCGGATCAAGCCGCGTTATCAGATTTGCCTGATCCATCCCTTCGACCCCCGCGGCGAGAAGGTCGGCGGGCTCGAAACATACATCCGCGACTTCATAACCTTCCATCCTACCGATACCGATATTCTCTTCATCGGCGTCGACTCCACGGGCGAGCTGGAGCTGGGACAGCTTCATCGCCTGACCTTCCGCGGCCGCGGCTTCGACTTTCTTCCCATCCTGCATTATTCGGACCAGCAGGCGCGCGAAGCGGCGCGCACGATTCGCTCGTCGCTGACCGGACAATTCTTCATGGCGCTGCTTCGCCATTTCGGCACGATCGCAAAGCTGATCCGCGCCAGACGATGTTCGGTCGATCTGCGTCGGGTCGAGTTTTCCTGGCTGCCGGCGATCCTGCGGCTTCCCTTCGTGCAGATGCTTCACGGCGAGGGTGCGCCGAAACTGCAGATGGATTCGCTCTTGCGGAAATACGCCTTCGTCCACAATACCGGCGAACGATTTGCCGTTGCCATGAGCGAAAAATTCCTGTGCGTCAATCCGTTCATCACCGAGCGGCTGCAGCAGACCTATCCGCGCCGCAAGGACAAGATCGATACGCTGTGGACGTGGGTCAACACGGATATCTTCAAGCCGCAGGTCTGGCCGCTGGAGTCTTCCCCGTTCCGGGTCGTGTTCGCAGGAAGGCTGGATGAGTTTAAGGATCCGCCGCTGATGTTCCACACCATCGATCGTCTACGGCGGCGATTGAACGGCGACGTGAGGTTTCACTATATCGGCACCAGCGATCCGCATCGGTTCGCTGAATTCGCCGCCATCGAAGACATCACCGTTCGCCACGGCTTCAAGGATGCTGCCGGAATGGCGGAGACGTTGGCCAGCGCGCACGCCGGCATCCTGACGTCAGAATTCGAAGGCATGCCGCGCTGCGTGCTCGAGACGCTAGCCGTCGGCCGTCCCGTCGTCGCCATGCACCTGCCACAGCTCGAATCCGTCATTCGCCCCGCCGTCAGCGGCTATCTGGTGGAACGCAACGGCAGTCGCGAGGACATGGTGGACGCGCTGGTGCAACGGTTCATCGATGTCAGGGATGGCATCGAGATGGGGACGATGAATCCGGTACACGTCGCCGAAACCATCAGATCATTTACCCCAAGCACCCAGCTCGCGCGGGTCTATCGTTACCACCAGGAAATTCAGGATGCGCGCGGACTTGCCGCTGCGGCGCCGACCTATTGAGGGCGCCGGCTTGAACATCCTGCTACTGACCAGCGAATTCGCTCCTGCCATGGGAGGTATCGGGACTTACGCCCGCGAAATAGCCGCGGCTGCGAGCAGGCTCGGTGCCGAGGTCACCGTGATGGCGCCGGATTACGCCCAGCAGACCGACGAAAGCGACCGAGCCCTCCCTTTCGAAGTCGTCCGATTTTCCGGCGGCCTGCATTCCATGCGCGACCTGCCGCGCAAGATCATGCTGGCGCGTCGCGGCGTCCGCGCACGCAGATACGATGTGGTCCATGCCGCTGACTGGCCGTTCTTCATTCCGGTCGCGCTTTCCAGATGGCAGACGCAAGCGCGTGTCTTGATGACGGTGCACGGCACCGAGATCAACGAGACGCAGACCGCGCTGAAGCGCATGGCGATACGCGGCGCCGGCGTGTTCGGGCCGCGGACGGAAGTCATCGCCAACAGCCGCTTTACCGAGACTCTGTTCCGCGAACGGTTTGCCGCCAACCCGGGCAGGATCAGCGCAATCAATCTCGGCGTATCGGGATTCTGGTTCAGCGGGCAAAGGAAACGCCGCGAGGTTCGGCTCGCCTATCGTCTGGCGGAGGACCGCGTGGTGATGATCACGGTTGCGCGCATCACGCGCCGCAAAGGTCATCATCTGACGCTTGCTGCGCTGTCGAAACTTCCGGATGATCTGCGCAAGCAAATCACCTGGCTCGTGATCGGCCCGGACGGCGAAGCCGACTATGTCAGCGAACTCAAACGCTCTGCCGCTCAACTGGCCTGCGACATTCGCTTCCTGGGTGCGCAGACGAACGAGGAGATCCGCGATATCTACGCGGCGTCGGATTTCTTTTGCTTGACGGGGCTGCCCGACACGAGCGGCCGTGTCGAGGGATTCGGACTGGTCTATCTCGAGGCCGGGGCCGCCGGCCTGCCAAGCGTCGCGACCGAGGTTGGCGGAGTGCCCGATGCCGTGCTCGCCGACGAGACCGGCATTCTCGTCTCGCCATCGGTGGAAAGCATCTCGCAGGCGATCGCGGAGCTGGCTTCGGATCGTGGCCTGCGCGCCATTCTCGCGGCCGGCGCCTCCGTCCATGCGGGCGCCCTTTCGTGGGAACGGTGCGCAGCGACAACCTATGGCCTGCCATATGCTGGCAAGCGGGCAGCCGCAGACCGCGCGGTCGGATTAACCGCATGAAGCTGATCGCCGCGACCGGGATGCTGCTGATGTTTGCGACCGGCGTCGCGCATGCGGATAGCGAGAACTGCCGCAAGAGCCGCGAGTATCTTCTCGGCACGCCCGGCGGCGACCAGTCCCTGACGCCGCAGGCCTATAACGACCTGTTCAAGATCTGCATCGCGACATCAGCCATGCCCAACGTGAAGGATGCGTATATGCTGAGGGACGGCGGCGTCGCCGTGATCCCCAAGCAGGACAGCGTTGCGGCGACGGCCTCCACGCTCGCGCAGTTCTGCGATGCCTATCCTCGTAGCGTGCTGCGCTTCATCACCCGCAAGGAAAGGCTCACCATCCGTTCCGTCGCCAATGTCGCGCAGATGTCGTCGACATCGTCGACGCCGTGCAAAAAGATCAAGGGACTCTCGTAAGGCCCGCTCGCTTGCCGGGATTTCATTTTTGCCGATTGTAGTATTCCGGCATGGCATGCGGATCCATTGACTCCTCGGACCGGCGACCGAGAAAGAAGAAGCCGCTGGCGGCGTCCGCGGCGGCCCGGCCGCGCCCGAACGCGTCGAGATATCTGATCCAGAAGAACGGCAGCACGATCAGCCGCGACAGCTTGTTGCCAGCGCCGAGCGCGCGCGAGAAATAGCGTATCGACCATGCCAGCGCCACGCCGGCGCCGCCGACCGGGCCAGCGCTGATCTCGGAGAATCGCCTGAACAGCCAGCGGTGACCGCTTTGCGTGAAGCGCGAGAAGTCATAGGCCTGTTCGTGCACCTGCTGCATGAATGGCGTCTCGGCATAGACCAGACCCTCCTGCCGCAGCACGCGATGCAGCTCGGCGACGACCGTTGCGGGTTCCAGCACGTGTTCCAGCACCGCTTGCACCCAAACGCCGTCGAATACGCCGTCTTCAAACGGCAGCCGATGCGCGTCAGCCACCAGCACGGTGTGCGGCGAGGCATAGACGTCGGTGCCGACGAGCTCGATGGAATCGTCGCGGTAGAGTTCTTCCGCGCCCAAGCCGATCGTTCCGCCGCCGATCACGAGCACGACCGGCCGTCGCGACTCCCGCTTCAACAGATCGATGAACTTCATGCTGTTCGAGACCGCAACCGGATTGCCACCGAACGTCATGCGATGCAGACGCGAACCGATGGAACGGCGGCCGATGTCTCGCTGCAATGCCGAGCCGTTCTCAGCCTCGTACAATCTGCGCTCAAAAATGCTTGCCGCAAAATCGATCAGCACCGGTTGCGCGCCAACCATGGGAAACCCGACCCTGCTATAATCGCAGGCACGGTTCGAACAGGCCGGCCGCACCCACGCACTCCGCAGCGCCGCCGAACAGCGGGGGCAGCGAAGACGCTTTTTCCAGTGTGCAGGTTCCGTATTCGCTACCGAATGATCGACGGCAGAAAGCTGCAAAGAGAGACCTCGTATGTCATTTCTTCTGCTGCCCTGCCCGCTTCCCGTTCGCGATCGATGCTAGTTCGAACGCAATGGCGGCGCAACGGTGTGGGAAGGGGAACAATCCGGAAGGTTGCAATCCGATGTCGCAGGGATCGCGGTGATGACTTGCAAGAACGCAACGCACGAACCCGCCCTGCTGTTTCGAGCGAAATGTGGGTTTCTCGAAGGCGTCGAAAAATCTTCCTGCTAGCAGTTCACCATCCCAGATTTAATCCGCGCTCAAGACCTCGCCGAACTGCTCCCAGGAAGTTCCCGTCTAGCGCGACGAAGCCGGGCCGCTGAACGGAAACATTCCGCCGATCTTGATCTCGGTCGCGGTGACGCCGATCGTTTCGGCGTGCAGCGGCACACCCGCCAGCGCAAGCGTCAGCGCCGCGGCAATCGCGGTTCTCTTCACTGTATTCTCCCCCTGTTATTCCTCCATGCGCGCCGCGCTTCACCACGGCTCCTTGAACGGCCGTATCTCCATTTCGAATGTCCAGGCGCTGCGCGGCTGCTGATAGAGTTGCCAATAGGCGTTTGCGACTGACGCAGGCGGCATCAGTGCGTCAGGATCCTTCAGCGCGTCAGGCCCATGGGCCTCGATCCGCCGTTGGCGAACCCATTCCGTATCGACACCGGAATCGATGATCAGGTGGGCGACATGGATATTCTTCGGCCCGAGTTCGCGTGCCATCGCTTGCGCCACCGCGCGAAGCCCGAACTTGGCGCTGGCAAAGGCCGCATAGCCGCGCCCGCCGCGCAGGCTCGCGGTGGCGCCGGTGAAGAAGATGTTGCCCTGCCCGCGCGGCAGCATCAGGCGCGCGGCTTCACGTCCCGCCAGAAAGCCTGAATAGCAGGCCATCTCCCAGACCTTGCGGAACACCCGCTCGGTGGTCTCGAGGATCGGGAAGTTGACGTTGGCGCCGACATTGAAGATGCAGACCTCGAGCGGCGCTTTCTTGTCGGCATCATTGAGGAAAGCGGTGATTTCCTCTTCCTTGCGGGCATCGAGCGAACGCGCGAATATCGTGCCGCCGGCGGCCTGAACTTCATTCACCAGCGGCGCCAGCTTGTCGCCGTTGCGGCGTCCGGCAAAGATCGTAAACCCCTCGGCGGCGAATTTCTTGGCAATCTCGGCGCCAATATAGTCTCCCGCACCGATGATCGCCGCGGTCGCATTTCTCTTGGCCATTGCTGCTCTCCTGTTCGCTGCCTACCGGACGCGGCTGATGACGCTTCAGCCTGCGGCCGCCCCGATCATGCTCTCGTTTGCGATCTCCCGCAGCTTGTGTTTGAGGATCTTGCCGGTCGAGGCCGCGGGCAATGCGTCGAGAATGCGAATTTCGCTCGGCCGCTTGTAGGAAGTCAGGAGCCCGGCCGCATATGATTCGAGCTCGCCGACGCCGATATTCGCGCCCGGCAGAAGCTGGACGAACGCGACCACTTCCTCATTGCCCTCGACGCTGCGCCCGAGAACGCTGCCTGCTTCGAGCGCCATTTGAGGACATTGCCGATGCTTTCCAGGCTCGGCGGAGATCAGCGACCATCTTGCGCCAAGGCTCGCCGTGCGATCCACCGAAGCGGCGGACGTAGGCCGGATGAAACGTGATTTGCAGGGGACGGCCATCAAATTGGAGCTTTGCCTTGCGCGACGCTCGGATCGAAGGCGACGCCCCGAATAGGCGAGCCGCCGTGCTGCCGAGCGCAACGATTACGCGCGGCTTGGAGCGGTGGATGTCCGTCAGTACCGCAGCACCGTAATGATTGATTTCCTCGATAGTTGGAGCGCGATTGCGCAGCTTGAGTTTTCTCGTGTGTTCTATAGGCCGAAATGGAATCGCGTTGGTCAAACGTAGCTGTCTGAGGTCGATCCCAGCCTGCTCGAGCAGTTCGCGTAACGCGCAGCCGGACGGCCCGACAAAAGGCCTGCCCTGCTCAGCTTCTTCGGCACCAGGTGCCTCGCCAACCAAATATAGCCGCGGTTGCCGGAAGCGACCCTCGGGCACGACCCGGCGCCGATCGAGGCGCTTGTTGGCAGTGCTTGTCTCGGCCATCAGTATTGGCCTTTAAGCGACATCGGTGACGGAACGGTCGTCGTGTCGAGAATGCCGCGCGTCACGCCCCCGAGGACGAACTCGCGCGACGGCGAATGGCCGCCCATTGCGTTTGCGACATCGGTCTCATCGGCGCCGCTAAGGTTCGCGATTGTAGAGGGATTGCTCCATCAGCCGCTGTGTCTCAACCGCTGCTTGGGCCGAATTTCCGACTGCGACGAGAGCCGCCCACCGTGCGCCTCATCGTGCATCGACCGCAAATAGTGCTCGGCGTGCTGAAGATAATTTTCCGCTGCAATCAGATCGCCTTTCAGCGCCTCGGCGCGAGCCAACTCTACGTAGCGCTCGTAATTCCTTTGTGCATTGTGGGACTGTCTCGGGAGCCGAGTCCCGACGACTTTGCTTTTCCGTGACCGTGTTCTTCTCGCCATTGTGGTAGCTGCAAGATTGCTCTTCGGCGCAGGGCTGCGGCCTTCAAGGAAGAGCGATGGTGCTTGCGGACTTGACTACTAGGCACCGAGCGACCGATGTCCGCCGCAAGCTCGAATTTGCCGCACTATCGCCGACGACGCGCTCTGGTCCGGGCCGCCTTTTTGGCTGCCGCGGAGCGCTGCGCCGGGCCCTTGGTTTTTGCGGCCTTGCGAGCCGCCGCTGAGCGGGCCGAGGCGGAGCGACGCGAGGCGGCTTGTCGTGCTTGTTTCGACAGCGCTGCGCGTGACGCGGTGCCGCGCGGTTCACGCTTGAGGACCCGCGACACAGCACGTGAAACGCGCGGCCGGCGCCGGGTCTTTCGCTTGCCCTGGCCCGCCTCATACGCGTATTCGGCACTCTTGCGGGTCCTTGCCTTGGCCTTGCCTTTTGCCGGCGGACGGAGCGGAACGCCCGCACGCCTTGCCTTGGACAGGCCGATTGCAATCGCCTGCTGTGGCGATCTCGCCCCATGTTGGCCGCGGCGGACCTTGCGAATCTCCTCATGCACAAACTCGCCCGCCTGGGTGGTTGGCGATTTGCCCGCGCGTTTGGCCCGCTTGGCCTTCTGCACTGTTCTTCGCTCTGGCATGATCGTCTCCAGTTGGTAGTGCCCCCATGAAACGGCTTCGCCAGTGTCTCAAGCCAATAACGTCCGAGCACGGGAATGGTCCCATAGCGCGGCTAGGCGAGTTCCTCACGAGCGCAAATCATGCCCCTGGTCTGGCCGGAAGGAGTCAGATCGGCCAGAGCACCGCGATAGCTTGACGGCGACGAACGGATTCCGACGAAGTACCCTGTCGCCGCCGCTCGAGTGGAAAGAATCGACCCGCGGGCAGCTCGCAGAGACCACCAGAGGTTTGCCGGCAGACACGGCCTTGATCTCTGTCTTGATACAGGAGCTCCATTTAGTTGCAGGAGGCTCGCAACGTCCGATCCCGCGATTGATCGACGTAGCGCATTTTTGACACGGGCAAGCGTCATTGACTTAATGTTCCCCTTTTGTTCTTATCACACGAGTGTCTCTAACCGTCGCGATGAATGGGGATGAACACGGTAGCCACCATCCTCCACGCGGATCTTGATGCCTTCTATGCATCCGTCGAGCAGATGCTCGACCCGTCCCTGCGCGGCAAGCCGATCGCGGTCGGGGGCGGCGTCGTGCTTGCCGCCTCATATGAGGCCAAGGCTTTCGGCGTCAGCGGCGGCATGCCGGGACGACGGGCGCGCGAATTGTGTCCGCAGCTGATCTTTGTCGACGGACATTTCAGGGAGTACCAGCGGCTGGGCAACGCTGCGATTGCTGTGCTCGGTGATTTCACGCCGCTGGTCGAGCGGATTTCCATCGACGAGGCCTTTGCCGACGTTGCAGGCTGCACGCATCTGTTCGGCACGCCCGCCGAGATCGCTGGACACATCCGGCGCCGTGTACGGACCGAGCTCGGCCTGCCCATCTCGATCGGGATCGCGCGCACCAAGCATCTGGCCAAGATCGCCTCGCAAGTGGCCAAGCCAGACGGGCTGGTGGTGATTGATCCCGATCGCGAACTCGACTTCCTCCATGATCTGCCGGTCGAGTTGATGTGGGGCGTCGGCCCGGTCACGCGGGCGCGCCTGGCCGAGATCGATGTCCGCACCATCGGCCAGCTGGCGCAAGTGCCGGGATGGTCGCTCGAGCAGTTGCTCGGTCGCGCAGCAGGAGACAAGCTGGCGCAACTAGCGTGGAATCGCGATCCGCGCGAGATCAAGACGCATCGCCGCGCGCACTCGGCCGGAGCGCAGTCGGCACTCGGCAAGAAGCCTGCTGACGAGAAAGTGTTTCGCCCCGCGCTATTTCATCTCGCCGACCGCGTCGCCACCCGGCTGCGCGCCAGCGTGCGACCGGGACGGACAGTGACGGTGCGCGTTCGCTTCGCTGATCTCAGATCGGTGACTCGCTCCGTCACGCTCGATGCACCGATCTCTGCGACCGCGATCCTGGCCGAGATCGCCGAGGAACTGGTGCGCGGTGTGCTCGCCGATCATGCGCACGAGCGGTTCATCTCGCTGCTGGCGATCTCCGTGTCGCATCTGGAAACCTGCTGGGACCTTCAGCTCGAACTGCCGCTCGCTTTGCCGGACGAAAGGCGCCGGCCCGGCGCCAGACGAGGGATGGCGCGCTGGTCGGCCGACTGCGCGATCGACAATATCCGCGATCGCTACGGCTGGGACGCAGTCGGCTATGGGTCTGTCGCGCTCGGCCTGTCCCGCTCCGTGCCCGACGCGTTTCGCGAATTGGCGGAGAAGGATCTTTGATCAGAACAGCCTGCCGATGAGCGGGGGGCTGTTCCTTGTCGTTGCCGTGGAAGAAGGATTGGTTGCGGGGGCAAGATTTGAACTTGCGACCTTCAGGTTATGAGCCTGACGAGCTACCGGGCTGCTCCACCCCGCGTTAAACCGTTGCAATGCCTTCGAAAAAAACCGGAGCCGGCGTGAATTCGGCCAACGCGTATACGGCGCCGATCGATCCCGTCCGGAGGCTTCCTGAGAAGGCGACCCGGGCAAAGCCATCGGGCGCGAGGGGTATGTATCAACGTCGCCCCGCTTTGGAAAGGGGCAAAGGCCGGCTTTTGCAGATTTTATGACAGCAAAAACGAAGGGTTGCAGCGCCAAAACCGCCCTCTGGAACCGCTCTTGCCAGAAACGCCGCAAAAGCGGAATTTTGCGCCCGAAAGCGCCGCCAGAGCGGCGCACCAGAACATGAAAAGCCGGGGGATACGCGTGACGGACATTTTCGATTTCGTGGTGGTGGGCGGCGGCTCCGGCGGTTGCACGGTGGCGGGGCGGCTGTCGGAGGATCCGAAGACGTCGGTGGCGCTATTGGATGCCGGCGGCCGGAACGACAATTGGGTGGTCACGACGCCGTTCGCGCTCGTGCTGATGGTCGCCGGCAACGTCAACAACTGGGCTTTCAGCACCGTGCCGCAGAAAGGCCTCAACGGCCGCATCGGCTATCAGCCGCGCGGCAAGGGCCTTGGCGGCTCATCCGCGATCAATGCGATGGTCTATATCCGCGGCCACCGCTCCGATTACGATCAATGGGCTTCCCTCGGCAATATCGGCTGGTCGTTCGCCGACGTGCTGCCCTATTTCAAACGCGCCGAAGACAATGCCGATTTCGACGGCGAGTATCACGGCAAAGGCGGCCCACTCGCTGTCAACAAGTCGCGCACCGGCAATCCGGTGCAGCAGATTTTTCTGCAGGCGGCGCAGGAAGCGCAATTCCGCCTGCGCGAGGACTTCAATTGTGACGAGCACGAAGGGCTCGGCATCTATCAGCTGACGCAGCGGAACGGCGAACGGTGCAGCGCCGCGCGCGCCTATATCCACCCGCATATGCGTAGTCGCACCAACCTGCGCGTCGAGACCCATGCCCATGCCACCCGAATCCTGTTCGACGGCAAGCGCGCGGTCGGCGTCGAATACCGGCAAGGCAAGCAGCTCAAGCAGATTCGCGCCCGGCGCGAGGTAATCTTGTCCGCCGGCGCGTTCCAGACGCCGCAGCTGTTGATGCTCTCAGGCGTCGGCGACGGCGCCGAGCTCGGCAAGCACGGCATCAGGACCGTGCATCATTCGCCCGGCGTCGGGCAGAACCTGCAGGATCATCCCGATTTCGTGTTCGGCTACATGTCGGACAATCCCCACTTCAACGGCATTTCGCTGAAAGCCATGCCGCGCCTCTTGCGGGCGATCCGCCAGTATCGCCGCGAACGCAGGGGACCAATGACCTCGAATTTCGCTGAATGCGGCGGGTTCCTGAAGACGCGGCCCGATCTCGACATTCCCGACATCCAACTCCATTTCGGCATGGCGCTGGCGGATGACCACGGCCGCAAGCGCCATCGTGGCACCGGCTTTAGCTGCCACGTCTGCCTGCTGCGGCCGAAGAGCCGCGGCAGCGTCTCGCTGCTCAGCGCAGATCCGCATGCCCCGCCCCTGATCGATCCGAACTTCTTCGGCGAGGAAGAGGATCTCGAGACCATGGTTGCGGGATTCAAGACGACGCGGCGGCTGATGGAGACGCCGGCGCTGCGCGCGTTGCAGAAGAAAGAGATGTTCACGGAGGGCGTGCATAGCGACGAGGATATCCGCAACCTGCTGCGCGCAGGTGTCGACACCGTCTATCACCCGGTCGGCACCGCGAAGATGGGCGTCAACGATCGGCTCGCGGTAGTCGATCCGAAGCTCAAGGTGTATGGGGTTGAAGGGCTGCGCGTGGTCGACGCCTCGATCATGCCGACGCTGATCGGCGGCAACACCAATGCGCCGACGATCATGATCGGGGAGAAGGCCGCTGATATGATAAGAGCGGAGATGCGGGCGGGTTGATTTGGCGCTCTCTCGTCCGTCATTGCGAGCGTAGCGAAGCAACCCATCGATCCGTTATACCGTGATATGGATTGCTTTGCTTCGCTTCGCTCGCAATGACGGGGGATGGAACGGAATGCATTTGACATCCGACTATGCATTATCACAGCCTCCGCGGCCTTATCAGCCACATCCGTCTTGGCTAGAGTGGCTGCATCGGACTAGAACAAAACCACAGGACATAACGGGAGAAAAATAGTGGATCTTGGGATCAAAGGCCGCCGCGCCATCGTCTGTGCATCGAGCAAGGGCCTGGGGCGCGCCTGCGCCATCGCGCTGGCCAATGAAGGCGTGCATGTCACGCTGACCGCGCGCGGCGCGGAGGCGCTGAAGAAGACGGCGGACGAAATCCGCAAAGCCAATCCTGGCGTCACCGTCACCGAGATCGTCGGCGACATCACCACGCCCGCCGGCCGCGAAGCCGTGCTGAAGGCCTGTCCTGAGCCTGACATCCTGATCAACAATGCCGGCGGTCCGCCGCCCGGCGATTTCCGCAACTGGACCCGCGACGACTGGATCAAGGCGATCGACGCTAACATGCTGACCCCGATCGAGCTGATCAAGGCGACAGTGGACGGCATGATGGCACGGAAGTTCGGCCGCATCGTCAACATCACCTCCGCCGCGGTGAAGGCGCCGATTGACATTCTGGGGCTTTCGAACGGCGCGCGCGCCGGCCTCACCGGCTTCATCGCGGGGCTGTCGCGCAAGACCGTCATCAACAACGTAACCATCAACGGCCTGTTGCCGGGGCCGTTCGTCACCGATCGCCTGACCGGCACCGCCAAGCCGGAAGCCGAGAAGCGCGGCATCAGTGTGGACCAGGTGCTGGCTGAGCGCGCCAAGCTCAATCCGTCCGGCCGCTTCGGCGATCCAGAGGAATTCGGCCTGGCCTGCGCCTTCCTGTGCGGCGCCAAGGCCGGTTTCATCACCGGCCAGAACATCCTCCTCGACGGCGGCGCTTTCCCGGGCACGCTATAAGGGGCGCGGGATGAAGGCGGTCTGGTACGAGCGAACGGGGCCAGCGGCCGAAGTTCTGGTCTATGGCGAGATGCCGACGCCGGTGGCCGGCCCGGGCGAGGTGCGCGTGCGGCTGGAGGCGTCCGGCGTCAATCCCGCCGATGTCGGCCGCCGCGGCGGCGGCTACCGGCCGATGGAGTATCCACGCGTCATTCCAAACAGCGACGGCGCCGGCATCATCGATCAGGTCGGCGACGGCGTCACGCGCTTGAAGCTCGGCCAGCGCGCCTGGCTGTTCAACGGCCAGCACAACGGCCGCGCCTTCGGCACCGCTGCCGAGCATATCGCGCTCGCTGAACATCTGGTGACGCCGCTGCCGGACAATCTGTCGTTTGCCGAAGGCGCAACGCTCGGCATTCCAGCGATGACGGCGTGGTGCTGTCTTTATTGCGATGGGCCGATCGTCGGACAGACGGTGCTCGTCACCGGCGGCGCCGGCGCGGTCGGGCACTACGCGGTGCAGCTCGCCAAATGGGGCGGCGCCAAGGTGATCGCGACCGTCAGCTCAGCCGCCAAGGCCGAGCAAGCGCGATTGGCCGGCGCCGATCTCGTCGTCAACTACAAGACGGAGGATGTTGTCGCCAAGGCGATGGCCTTTACCGGGCAGCGCGGTGTCGACCGTGTCATCGATGTCGATTTCGGCGGCAATATCGAGATCACGTTGAAACTGATGGGCATGAATTCGACGATCGCGCTCTACGCCACCAATGGCAACCGCACGCCGGTCGTGCCTGCGCGCGAGCTGATGGAAAAATGCATCGCGATACGCGCGCTCGTGCTGTTCGCGCTGCCGCGTCCGCTATTGGCAGCGGCGCAGGCGGATATCACGAAGTGGCTGGCGGCGGGCCGACGCATTCACAATGTGGCTGGACAGTTCGCGCTGTCCGACACCGCGCAGGCGCATCTCGCCGTGGAGAAAGGCGACAAGCTCGGCACCATCATCGTGGATTGCGCTCGTCTTCGTCCCGCTGGCTGACGCTGGAGGAATCCGCGGTCGTTCGCTCTTCACCCCAGGTGAGGCCGAACTCGTCGAGGCCCTGCGCCAGAAAATCTCCCAATAGCGGTTCGCCCAGGAGATAACGCGCAGTGCGGCGTTCTCGCTGGCCAGCGGCTTCCGCTCGCAAGTCTTCCCATTCGTCGATCGAGGCGTCGCCACGGCCGAGCCGCATCAAGGCGACGAGGTCAACGCGCTCGTCCTCCGAGAGCGCGTTGATGAAGCCGGCGAGCTCACGGAAGACGGGGTCCTGCCCGTTGTCCTGCAGCACATCGATCATATCGTCATCGGCGGCATTCGACCCGGAATCCGGATCGGAGATCGCTTCCTTCACGTCGAATTGCCGGGCCTTTTCAATCAAAAACCCGACCTTTTCCGTGGAAATCCCGAGTTCCGGCATCACGCGCTCCTGGTCTGATGTCCCGATAACGTTCCATCGCGTCATCCGATCCATTGCGCCGGCCTGCGGAAACCCGCATCTTCGCGGCCAAGAAACATCAACAAAGGATGCGCCAATGCACTGGACCGTGGGCAGGGTCAAGATCACTGAGATCGTCGAACTCGAAACTGTCGGCAGCACCCGCTTCATCCTGCCGCTCGCGACCAACGAGGAAATCCAGAAGCTGCCCTGGCTCATTCCCCACTTTGCGACCGCGGAAGGCCGGCTGAAAATGTCGATCCATTCGCTCGTCGTCGAAACGCCCTCGCGGAGAATCATCGTCGATACTGGATTGGGCAACGATAAGCAGGGCCGCAACGTGCCGACCTGGAACAACCGCAAGGATCCGTTCCTCGACAAGTTGACAGCAGCAGGCTTTCCGCCCGAAAGCATCGACACCGTGCTGTGCACGCATCTCCATGTCGACCATGTCGGATGGAACACAAAACTCGTCGACGGCAAATGGGCGCCGACATTTGCCAACGCGCGATACGTGTTCGGCAGAAGGGAATTCGAGTACTGGCGCGACCACAGCGATGCGCCGGACAAGCGCGCGGTGTTCAGCGATTCCGTGCAGCCGATCGCGGATGCCGGCAAGGCCGACCTCGTCGCCAGCGACGAAAGGCTGACGGACGAAATCACGCTGATCCCAACACCCGGCCACAGCCCCGGCCATATGAGCGTCCATATCAAGTCGGGCGGCGAAGAAGTCCTGCTCGCGGGGGACGCTGCCCATCACCCCTGCCAGATGGCCCATCTCGACTGGTCATCGACGGCGGATTCCGATGCCAGGCAATCGGCCGAGACCCGCCGCGAGCTGTTTTCGCGCTTTGCCGACACGCCGACGCTGGTGATCGGCGGGCACTTCAGCGCCGGGCACATCAGGCGTGACGGCGACGCCTTCCGGTTCGTTCCGCTGGGGTGATGTTGGGCGCCCGCGCACACCCTACCTTGCGCTTTCGGCAGTTGAATTTCCTGGCCCGCTGCTCCATGAAACGTGCCGAGGTATACCACCAATAAGTCTGATAACCCCGCAGGGAGTAACCAAATGAAGCTTGTTCGTTACGGCGCCAAGGGTGCGGAAAAGCCCGGCCTGATCGATAAATCCGGCCAGTTGCGCGATCTTTCGGCGCACGTAAGGGATCTCGACGGCGAGGCCTATTCGCCGGCCTCCTTGGCCAAGCTGGCGGCGCTGGATACCTCCAAGCTTCCCGCCGTCGAGGGCAAGCAGCGGTTCGGCGCGCCGGTCACCGGCATCTCGAAATTCGTCGCGATCGGCCTGAACTACAGCGACCACGCCAAGGAGACCGGATCGCCGATCCCGACCGAGCCGATCTTCTTCATCAAGGCAAACACCTCGCTGTCAGGCCCGAACGATGCCGTCGAAAAGCCCCGCGGCTCAACCAAGCTTGACTGGGAAGTCGAGATCGCCGCCATCATCGGAACCCGCGCCAAGTATGTCTCGGAAGCTGACGCGTTGAACCACGTCGCCGGCTATTGCGTCTGCAACGACGTCTCCGAGCGCAATTTTCAGCAGGAGCGCGGCGGCCAGTGGACCAAGGGCAAGTCGCACGACACGTTCGGCCCGCTAGGCCCGTGGCTGGTGACCAAGGATGAAATCCCTGACGTGCAGAAGCTCGACATGTGGCTCGATGTCAACGGCCAGCGCCGCCAAACCGGCAACACCTCGACCATGATCTTCTCGATGGCGAAGTGCGTTTCCTATGTCTCGCAGTTCATGACGCTGCTGCCCGGCGATATCATCACCACCGGCACCCCGCCCGGCGTCGGCCTCGGCATGAAGCCGCCGACCTTCCTCAATGTCGGCGACATCGTCACGCTCGGCATCGAAGGGCTGGGCGAGCAGCGCCAGGAAATCATCGCGGCTTAGGCCGGCGCACGCACCAACCGCGTCATTGCGAGGAGCGATAGCGACGAAGCAATCCATCCTTCCCCACGCTCGGAGGCAATGGATTGCTTCGCTTCGCTCGCAATGACGGAGGACCCAACTGCGCATCGCCTATCAGGGGCTCCTTCCATGAAACTCACCTTCTCCCCCGCCTCGCCATTCGCCCGCAAGGTTCGCATCGCCGCGATCGAGACCGGCCTGATCGACAAGATCGAGCTCACGCCTGCAACCGTCGCGCCGGCCCAGCCGAACGAGGAGTATTCCAAGATCACGCCGCTGAAGAAACTGCCGGTGCTGATCCTCGACAATGGCGAGGTCATTCTCGATTCTTACGTCATCGTCGAATATCTCGACGAGCTTGCCGGCGGCGGCAAGCTGATCCCGACCTCCGGTCCCGAGCGATGGAGGGTGAAGAGCGATCATTCGCTGCTGCAGGGCATGCTGGATTCCATGTTGCTGTGTCGCTATGAGGGCATGGTACGGCCGGAGCCGCTGCGATGGAAGGCGTGGTCGGACGATCACTGGAGCCGGGCCTGGGCCGGCATGGCGCGGTTCGAGAACAAGCCCGAGGTTTTGTCAGGACCCTTCAATATCGTGCAGATCGGCCTTACTTGCGTGCTCGGCTATGCCGATTTCCGCTTTGCCGATTGCGGCTGGCGCAAGGCCTTTCCGAAGCTCGATGCTTTCCATCAGAAGATGATGGAGCGGCCGTCGGTGAAAATCTCGGTACCGCCGCCGGCGTAACTGACAATCATGGAGGCGGCAGCATGCGCGAGGGTGGCAGACAATTGCGGCGCCTCGGCCTGGCTGCCGCTGTCGTGTTCGCGGCATCCGCTGCCGCCGCGCAGACCCATCAATTCTCCACCGACCAGCGCAATCTCGCCTGCGGCAGTCCGGCCGCCATCGGCGACGGCTGGTCCACCGCGACACCGGAAAGCGTCGGCCTTGACGGTGAGCGCCTGTGCGGCATCGCCGGCCGGCTGGCCGCCACCAACGCCAACGTTCATGGCGTGGTTATCGTCCGCCGCGGCACGCTCGTGTTCGAGCAGTATTTTCCGGGATACGACGAGCCTTGGGGAATGGGCGGCGGGCGGCACGAATTCGATGCCCAGACCAAGCACGACATGCGGTCGGTTTCGAAGAGCGTGATCTCTCTTCTGGTCGGCATCGCAATCGATCGCGAGTTGATCAAGAGCGCCGACGAGCCAGTGGTCAAATTTTTCCCGGATTATGCGGCGGTGAAATCGCCGGGTTGGGACAGCATCACGCTGCGCCATCTCCTGACCATGTCCTCGGGCATTCAATGGGACGAAAACCGCGCCTGGAAAGACCCTGAGAACGACGAACCGCGTCTCGGCAGCGAAGCCGATCCCTATCGTTATGTGTTATCGAAGCCGATCACGGCGCCGCCGGACACGGTGTGGAATTACAACGGCGGCGGAACGGACCTGCTCGGCAATATCATCGAGCGCGTGTCAGGCAAATCGCTGGAGGAATTCGCGCGCGAGGCGCTGTTCACGCCGCTTGGCATTTCCGACTGGGAATGGATGAAGTACCGCAATGAGCATGTCGCCTCGGGCGTGGGCCTTCGGCTGCGCCCGCGCGATGCCGCCAAGATCGGTCAGCTCGTGCTCAACAAGGGCGTATGGGCCGACAAGCAGATTGTCTCGGCCAAATGGATCGAGCAATCGGTCGCGCCGCGCTTTCAGGCGATCGGCTATTTTGGCGGCCTGTTCTACTACGGACAGCAATGGTGGATGGGCCGCACACTATCCGGCGATAAGGACGTGAAATGGATTGCTGCCATGGGCCTGGGCGGTCAGCGCCTCTTCATCGTCCCCGAGCTCGATCTTGTAGTGATGACCACGTCTGGTCTCTATGGCAGCGGACGCCAGGGCCAGGCGGCGCTAGACATCCTCGCTAATTTCATCATTCCCTCGATCAGGGACAAATAACGACGCGCGCCAAATCCAGCCGGGACAAAACATGAGCCTGAAATTCACAGTCGGCGACCTCACCATTCACCGCATCATCGAGCAGGAGACCACCTTCCTGCCGGCGCTGGAGCTGCTGCCCGGCCTGACGCCGGAGGTTCTCGCAGAGAACCGCGCATGGATGCAAAAGGCCGGCGCGCTCGATGACAAGGATGTGCTGATCCTGTGCTTCCAGTCGTATGTGGTGAAGACGCCGCATCACACGATCCTGATCGATAGCTGCATTGGCAATGACAAGCCACGGCCGCAGCGGCCGAAATGGAACATGAAGACCGACGACACCTATATGCGCGGCCTTGCTGCCGCCGGCTTTTCCGTCGACGACATCGACTACGTCATGTGCACGCATCTGCATGTCGACCATGTCGGCTGGAACACGCGGCTCGACAATGGGCGGTGGGTGCCGACCTTCGCCAAGGCCCGTTACGTCTTCGACAAGACAGAGTTCGACTACTGGGCCGAAACGCATGCGAAAACGCCGGTGCCGCCGTTTGGCGACAGCGTGCTGCCGATTGTCGAGGCGAAACAGGCCGAGATCGTGCGAAGCAACTTTTCGATTGGCGATCACACCCGCATCCTGCCGACCCCGGGACATACGCCGGGCCACGCCGCCTTCACCTTCGGCCGCGGCAAGGATGACGCCGTGTTCTCCGGCGACCTGATGCATTCGCCGCTGCAGACGCATTATCCGGAACTATCGATGAAGTTCGACGTCGATCAGGCGCAGGCGGCAAAGACGCGGCGCGGCTTCCTGGAGCGTTACTGCGACACCGATACGCTGTGCTGCACCGCGCATTTCCCCTCCCCTTCGGTCGGAAAGATCCGGCGCAAGGGAAGCGGCTTCTCCTGCGAGGCGATATGAACTCGTCCACTTTCGAGACGCTATCGGTAGAGCCGGTCGATGAACATGTGGCGATCATCAGGCTCAATCGGCCGGAGGCTTCCAACGCGCTCAACACCCAGATGGGGCGCGACCTCGTCCGCTATTCGAGGATACCGCGCTCGATCCACAACTGTCGCTGCGCGATGGCCTCGCGCTCGAGATCGAGGCCTGTAATCGCATGGTGCCGACGGAAGATCGCCGCGAGGGCGTGCTGGCCTTCAACGAGAAGCGCACGCCCAGGTTCAAGGGCAGGTAAGGCATGATGAAATTAAAGAAGGTGCGCTCTCCTCTCCCGCTTGCGGGGGAGGCATAGGCGGCCCACGGCCGCCGTTCTTTAGTAGAACGCCGATTTGGCGCATCGGCTATGGGTGGGGGTGTCTCCGCGGGCGACACTACCCGAGTGGAGAGAGCCCCCACCCGGCGCTTCGCGCCGACCTCCCCCGCAAGCGGGAGAGGTAAAGCCGCGTCTGCGCCAAACCAAACAATCGTCATGCTCTAACGCCGATCAATCGAACAGGCTCGGCGTGTGGTTCACTAGCGCGCCTTCGATCGCCAGCATCTTGAGCTTCGTCACCACGCCGCCATTGGCGGAGAAGCCGCCGGGTTTGTTGCCTGCCGCCAGCACGCGGTGACACGGCACCACGATCGGACAGGGGTTGCGGCCCAGCGCCTGGCCGACGTCGCGCGACAGCTCGACGCCGCCGAGTTTCTTGGCGATGTCGCCATAGGTCATGGTCTTGCCCGGCGGAATGGTGCGCGCGATGTCGTAGACGCCGCGGTTGAATTCCGGAACGCCGTCGAGGTCGAGCACGACATCGGTGAGATCGTTCGGCTTGCCTTCAAGCAATTCGACCATGCCGTCGATTGCAGCCTGCACGTTCGCAGGCGGCTCCGCCTCGATCAGGTCGCCATGGCGCTGCTGCAGGCGGGTGCGGGTCTTCTTCTCGTCGCCCATCGGCAATTGCACCGAGGTAATGCCACGCTCGCCCCATACGACGCCGCAGCGGCCGATCGCGGTATCGAATATCGCAAAATGGTGCCCGGTCATGGCTGGCTCCATCGTCTCCTGTTCAATGCCACTCAGCTTCCTTCTTGTTCCAAATCTAGGCTTGGAGATTATTGCTATCCACCCGAATCCCGGGGGAACTTGACGGCATGAACAACTTCCGCTGATCTGGGGCTCCTGCCGACGCCATTCAATGGCGCTCCTTTTCAATCCACGACGAGACCGCCATGCAAACCATAAGCGTCAACGGCTATGACATGGCCTATCTCGATATCGGCCGGAGCGCCGATGGCAGTCCGCCGCTGGTCTGCATACACGGCTCGCTTTGCGATTTCCGAATCTGGTCTTCGGTGCTGGGGCCGCTGACGCGCCGCCACCGCGTGATCGCCCCCTCGCTACGGCACTTCTTCCCCGAGCACTGGGACGGCGTCGGCGACACCTATTCGATCGCGCAACATGTCGAGGACGTGATCGGTTTTATCGAGAAGCTGGATGCGAAGCCTGTCGACCTGATGGGCCATTCCCGTGGCGGCCACATCTGCTTTCGCGTCGCGCAGCGGCGGCCGGACTTGTTGCGCAAGCTGATCCTGGCCGAGCCCGGCGGTGAGCTCGACGCGACCCTCGATCCCGCCTACAAGCCCGGTCCCTCACCGCTGGCCGGCATGATTGCGGCTTCCGCCGAGGCAATCGCCAAAGGCGATATCGACGGCGGCCTGCAGATCTTCCTGGATGCGCTGGAAGGTCCCGGCGCCTGGAAGCGCCTTCCTGCAACACCGAAGCAATTGCTGCGCGACAATGCGACGACCCTGATCGGCCAGATGCGCGACCAGCGTCCACCGTTCTCCAAGGCGGATGCCGAGGCCATTAAGACACCGACGCTGTTCATCGGCGGAGCCAACACCAAGGGCACGCTGCCAAAGGTGCTGAAGGCCCTGGCGTCCAACGTACGGGGATCGCGCACCGAGATGATCCCGGGCACCACGCACCCGATGTTCGAACAAGCGCCGCAGAAATATTGCGAGATTGTACTGTCCTATCTCGCGGAGGACTGATCGCGATGGAGACCCTGAACGTCAACGGCTACGACATCGCCTATCTCGACGTCGGCCAGAGCACTGGCAACCGCCCGCCGCTGGTCCTCGTCCACGGCACCCTCGGCGATTTCCGTACCTGGAACGCGGTGCTCGGACCACTATCAAAACGACATCGCGTGATCGCGTTGAGCCTGCGGCGGTTCTTTCCCGAGCATTGGGACGGCATCGGAAATGATTACCTGATGTCGCAGCACGTCGAGGATGTCATCGGCTTTATCGAAAAGCTGAATGCCGGCCCGGTCGATCTGATCGGCCATTCCCGCGGCGGCCATATTGGCTTCCGCGTGGCGCAGGCGCGGCCCGATCTGTTGCGCAAGCTGGTGCTTGCCGAACCGGGCGGCGATCTCGAGCCGGCACTGCAGCCGCTTACACCGCCGCCTGGCCCGGTGCCGCTGGGTCCACGCATCCCGCTCGCGGCCGAGATGGTGCAGAACGGCGACATCGACGGTGCGCTCGCGCTGTTCGTCGACGGGATCGACGGCGAAGGCTCATGGGCAAAGTGGTCCGCCGCACCGCGGCAGCAACTGCGCGACAACATCCAGACGCTGCTCGGCCAGGTCGGCGAAAACCGCAAGCCGTTCTTGAAACGTGAAGCGGAGTCGATCAAGACACCGACGCTGTTGATCGGCGGCGGCGACACCAAGGGCGCGCTGGCGGTGAACTGGCGGGTGCTGGCCGAACATATTCCTGGCGCAAGAACCGCGATCATCCCGGGCACGCGCCACTGGATGTTCGAACAGGCGCCGCAGGAGTTTTGCGAAATCGTGCTGGAATTTCTCGCGGCGTAAACGCGTCCCTACTTCTGATCGAGCCGCCACGCACCATCCCAATCGGCGGGCGGCGGATTGGCCTTAAAATTCTCGACGCGCTCAGCCAGCGCCTTCGACGGACCATCGCCGGGTACAGCTTCAAGCGCCGCCTGAAACGCCCGGCGCGCGTCATCCCAGCGGCGGGTCCGATAGGCCGCAAGGCCTTCGGCATAGCGCGCCAGCAGTACGAGCTGCTTCTCGGTCAACTCGCCAGCGCGGCCGATAATTTCGAACACTCTCTCGGAATGCGTCTGGCCGGCGACGACCACACGATCGACCTCGCGCGATTCAATCGCATCGCCGGCCGCGATGATTGTCGTCTCCGAAGCCAATGAATGACTGCCGTAGATCTTGTTGGCGTTCTCCAGGCGCGACGCCAGATTCACCGCGTCTCCCATCACCGTGTAACTCATCATGAATTCCGAGCCGATGCTGCCGACCAGCACCTCGCCGGTCGCGATGCCGATGCGCACCTCACAATCGCTCGGCACGGTGCGCACGCCGATCAGTTCGGGTAGCTCGGTGCGCAGCGCCGTGCCGCGGTCCGCCATTTCGACGGCGGCAAGGCAGGCAAGGCGCGCCTGTTCGCCATGCTCGGTGAAGGGAGGGCCCCAATAGGCCATGATCGCATCGCCGATATATTTGTCGATGATGCCGCGATGGCTGCGGATCGGTCCCGACATCGTCGAGAGATAGTGGTTCATCACCTTGACGAGGCCCTGCGGCGTCATGCCTTCGCTGAGACTGGTGAATCCCTTCATATCGCAGAACAGCACCGTCATCACCCGACGCTCGCCGCTGCCGGCGGCCAGCGATTTCGGATCGATCAGCCCTTCCACGACGCGGGGATCGACATAGCGGCCGAACGTCTCGCGCAGGCGCTCCTTGTGGCGCAATTGCTCAACCATGTTGTTGAAAGCGGTCGTAAGCTGGCCGATCTCATCGCGCGTGGTGACATCGATCGACCCGTCAAGCCGGCCGGCCTCGACGGCGCGGGTGCCCTCGAGCAGCCGCCGCACCGGCCGGATAATGCCGGTGCTCACGAACAACGAAAACAAAAGCCCGGCGACCGATGCCAGCACCGTCAGGATCACGGAGATCACGATGGCCGTTTGCTGATCGCGCATCGTTACCTTGGCATCGGCGCGGACCTGCCCCAGCATGTCGCTGCGAATTTCCTCGACTTTGCGGTTAAAGTCGTCGCGAAGCTCATCGGTGCGGGCGAGGCTGGCTCTGGCGTCCGAGAAATTACGCGCTTCGAGCAGCGACACCAGCCGCCTATATTCTTCACCGAGATAGCGACCGAGATCGCTGGTGACGTTCTCGATCCGGTTATCGATCCGGCCGAGCCGCGCGTTATCGGATTCGGTGGATGTATCGTCGATGATCGCGTTGATCAGGGCTCGCGCGGCCTTCGCTTCCTGCTCGATCTCCCGCGCCATGGCTTCATAGGCCTTCTGCCGCTCGACAAAGCCAGCCTCATCGGGCGGCATTTGCATCTTGGCGATCACCATTCGACGCAGCGCCAGCGCCTGCTCCAGCGAGCGGATATTCATTCGCGCCAGATGCCCGTAGGCCTCGACATATCTGGAGCTGAGCTCGTCGAGCTGATGCGCGACCTTTCGCGTCATCACCGTCGACAAGGCCGAAGTGATCGCCATCAGAAAGATCAGGCCCAGCGCGATGCCAAGGATGCGCTTGCGGATGGTCGGTCGCAGCATGGACTCGTATTCTGGAGCTATGGACATGATCGGGAAACGGGATGAAGTAACAAGCGCGAAAGCCCGGCCGATCCGGCCGATCTTGTTTGTTTAGCGCGCGCCGGTGAATTAAGCACGATCCCGCGCGCTAAAATTGAGCCTAGTCTGGGATGAGGTCAGCCATGGGGTCCCGTCGCGCTTGCCGCATCCGTGATAGCTCAGCCGGTATTCATCTCCTTGCTGCAGAGAACACGATCGCCTGGATGGGCATGCGGCCGGGATCGCCGAATTCCCGGCGGTATTCCCGCTCCAGGGCATCAACCACACGCTCAGGGTCGACGCCGCCCCGCGCCCGGATCTGATCGATCAGCGGATTACCAAAAACCGCCGATCGCGCGAAGCGGGCGACGTCAGGCAGCTCTCGCTCGTGCCTGATCACGGCAATCTCGAGATCACCGAAGCCCGCCGCAATCAGAAGCTCCTTGACCGGGTCGATCTGATGGCAGGAGAACGGCACGCTGTAAAATTGCGGCGGATCGCTCGGGAAGAAGCGCGCCGCGACCTCATGCGCGATGCGGCCAAACGAATTGTAGCGATGTGAATCCCAGACGCTCAGCAGATAGCGTCCGCCCGGGACAAGAACGCGACAGGCTTCGGCAAAGGATCTTTCCTTCTCGGGAAAGAACATCAGGCCGAATTGGCAGACGACGGCCTCGAAGCTTCGATCGGCAAACGGAAGCGCCATTGCATCAGCAGGCTCGAAGCTGACCTGCTCGCCCAGCCGGAATTTTGAGCGCGCGAGATCGAGCATCGGCGGATTGAGATCGGTCGCCGTCAACTGCGCGCCATCGGGCAAGACGTCTCGCAATTGCCGGGTGACGATGCCGGTGCCGGCCGCGGTCTCTAACACCCGCATCGGATGGCTGGCGGCTGTGCGTCTTGCAATATCGGCGGCGTAGCCGGCGAAGATGATCGGGCCGAGGCCCTGATCGTAATGTTGCGGGATATCGCCAGTGAAGCCGGCTGCGTCGCTGGTCATGGCAAACCTCCGGTCGCGCCCCGGGGAGGAGCATATCCCCGGCCACCTGCCGCGCCACCCCTGACCCGCCGGCTTGACGAGGACCGCGTCAGGCGATAGTCTCTGAATTCGGAATTCCGTATTCCAAGCTGGATGGACGGCATGATCCCCCTGGATCCGCTCCCCAACCTGATCGATCAGGTCTACGCCCGGATCCTCGAGGCGATTACCGATCGCACGCTGCCGCCCGGGCATCGCATCCGGCAGAACGAACTTGCGGAAAAGCTTGGCGTATCGCGGCAGCCCGTGTCCCACGCGCTGCATTTGCTGCACCGGCAGGGGCTCGTCGCCGAAAGCGGCCGCCGCGGCTTTGAGGTCACCCGGCTTGACCCCGAGCGCATCCGCCAACTCTACGAAGTGCGTGGCGCCATCGACGCGCTGGCAGCAAAGCTTGCGGCCGGACGCGCCAGGACTGATGCCAAAGCACGCGCGCAGCTCGAGGCGGCGCTGCGCGAGGGGCGAGCCATCAACAAGGACACACCGCTTTCGCGGCTGATCGCGCTCGACGTCGATTTTCACAGCGCGATCTACCGGCTCGCGGGCAATCCGGCGATCGAGGAGATGATCACGCCGCAATGGCCGCATATGCGCCGATCGATGGCGACCGTGCTCGCCGAACTCGATTACCGCGAACGCGCGTGGGCCGAGCACGAAAAGATCGCTGCCGAGATTCTCGCCGGCAATGCAAAGGCAGCGGAAGCCGCGGCGCTCGCGCATGCGCAGACGGCGGGACGGATGACTGAGGAGAGACTGAGGGCGACTGACGTGGCCGCTTAACCAACTGCACGTCCTCATGCTGAGGAGCCGCGAAGCGGCGTCTGGAAGGATGGGCCGCGGACAAGATGGGAGCATCTGGTTCGAGACGGCGCTAATCGCGCCACCTCACCACGAGGAGATAGAAACAAAAACCACCGGAGAGAACGCCATGAAACTGACGCCAGAGCAGATCGAGTTCTTCAATCGCGAAGGCTGGCTGTTCCTGCCCGAACTGTTCAGCCAGGAGGAAGTGGATTATCTCGCACGCGAAGCGGTCAGCATCTATGACGCCAACCGTCCCGAGGTGTGGCGCGAGAAGAGTGGCGCGCCGCGCACCGCGTTTGCCGCGCATCTCTATAACGAAGCCTTCCGCGTTCTCGGCGCCCATCCGCGCATGATCGAACCGATCGAGCAGATCTTCGGCGAGAAGGTCTACATGCACCAGTTCAAGATCAACGCCAAAGCCGCGTTCACCGGCGACGTCTGGCAATGGCATCAGGATTACGGCACCTGGAAGCGCGATGACGGCATGCCGCAGCCGCGCGCCATGAATATCGCAATCTTCCTCGACGAGGTGATGCCGATCAACGGGCCGCTGATGCTGGTGCCGAAGAGCCAGCATGCCGGCGACCTCAAGGCTTCGCATGACCTGGAAACCACTTCGTATCCACTGTGGACGCTGGATGAGGAGACCGTCACGCGGCTCGTCAAGGAAGGCGGCATCGTTGCGCCCACCGGAAAGGCCGGCGGCATGCTGATGTTCCACGGCAATCTGGTGCATGGATCGAGCGGCAACATCACGCCCTACCCGCGCAAGATCGTCTATCTGACGCTGAACGCGGTCTCGAACTACATCCGCACGCCGACCCGGCCGGACTACATCGCGCATCGCGATTTCACGCCGATCCAGACAGTGGAGGATGATGCACTGTTGCGGCTCGCGCGTGCGCATCGCCAGGCGGCGGAATAAAGCTCTCGTGCCCCGGACATAGCGCAGCGCGGAGCGGTGCGCTACAGAGCCGGGGCCTTCGTCCAGGCCTCTCCATGGGTCCCGGCTCTGCGGAGCAGCATTGCGCGCTGCACCGCGTCCGGGACACGACAGCTCGGATCACTTGCCATGAACCTTCACCGTCTTCTCTCTGCCCGTCATGCGGCCGGCAAGCCAGTTCGCGTTGCGCTGATCGGCGCCGGCAAATTCGGCTCGATGTTCTTGTCGCAGGTGCCGCACACGCCGGGGCTCGAAGTATCGGTCATCATCGACATCGACCGCGATCGCGCCCGCGAGGCGTGCCGTACCGTCGGCTGGGACCGGGAGCGGATCGCGCGAACGACGTTCACTGATGATGGCGTGGGCGCGATTGCGGGAAGTGCGGTGGATGTCGTCGTGGAAGCTACCGGCAATCCCGCCGTCGGCATCAGGCATGCCCGCGCAGCGATTGCGGCGGGCAAGCATGTCGTCATGGTCAATGTCGAGGCCGACGTGCTGGCCGGTCCGCTCTTGGCGGATGAAGCACGCAAGGCCGGCGTCGTTTACTCGCTGGCCTATGGCGACCAGCCGGCGCTCACTGCCGAGATGGTGGACTGGGCGCGCGCGACCGGCTTCCGCGTCGTCGCCGCCGGCAAGGGCACGAAGTACCTGCCCGCCTATCACGACGTGACGCCGGATGGGGTGTGGAGCCATTACGGACTGACGGCCGGCGAAGCGCAATCGGCCGGCATGAACCCGCAGATGTTCAACTCGTTTCTCGACGGCACCAAGTCCGCGATCGAGATGGCGGCAATCGCCAATGCAACCGGGCTCGACGTGCCGTCAGATGGATTGCTGTTTCCGCCCTGTGGCGTCGATGATCTCCCGCATGTGATGCGGCCGCGCGATAAGGGCGGCGTGCTGGAGAAAGCTGGCCTCGCGGAGGTTGTCTCCTCGCTCGAACGCGACGGCCGTCCTGTGTTCAGGGATCTGCGCTGGGGCGTCTATGTCGTGCTTGAAGCGCCGAATGATTACGCCGCCGATTGCTTCAGGCAATATGGCCTGAAGACCGACGCCTCGGGCCGATATGCGGCGATGTACAAGCCATATCATCTGATTGGGCTCGAGCTGAACATCTCGATCCTGTCGGCGGCGCTACGCAACGAGCCGACCGGGCAGCCGCATGATTTTCGCGGTGACGTCGTTGCGGTCGCCAAGCGTCATCTGCGCGCTGGCGAAATGCTCGACGGCGAAGGCGGCTACACGGTGTGGGGCAAGCTGATGCCGGCAACAACGAGCCTCGCCGCCGGCGCGCTGCCGATCGGACTTGCGCATCGCGTCAAGTTGAAGAACGACATCGTCCATGGCGCGGTGGTGCGCTGGAGCGATGTCGAGATCGACGCCAACAGCGACACGATCAAGACGCGCCGGGCGATGGAAGCGGCTTTCTCCGCAGAACGATAGTCGCGCGATGTCGGCGATCAGGGTGCGGCTATAAATCTGATCGCCCTACACGTGCATTCAGATAGACAGCGATCTCGCTGAGCGCGCTCATGCGGCGGAAATACTGCAATGCGGCATTTCCGATCCGCTTGCCGCCGAATGCAACGCATCGCTGTTCATCTTGGTCGTTCGTTGCATGAATTAACTCAATCGCCCGATATTCAGGCAGCTCTTCGCCCTGCGGCAGAACCAGAACGCTTGATTATCAATCACTGATTCGTCATCCTGCCCAACAGGTCCATAAGCCGGGAAATTGATTGCATTGAAAAACCAAGAGCCTTGGTTTCAGGGCCGACATTCCTAAACAACAGCCCAGCACCGTCCATCGGAAAACAGACAAGACGACACGAGATCGTTGTCCCTTGGTCGGCCTCGGCGATAACAGAGGGGAGACAAATGAAACGTCGTGATTTCTTGAAGGCGGGCGGCGTCGGACTTGCCGCGAGTGCGGTCGCCGCGCCAGCGATTGCGCAATCCAGTCCTGAGATAAAGTGGCGGTATACGGCAAGCTGGCCGAAGGCACTCGATACGCTCTATGGCGGCTGCGAATATTTCGCCAAGCGCGTCGCCGAAATCACCGACAACAAATTCCAGATCCAACCATTCGCAGCCGGTGAAATCGTGCCCGGCCTGCAGGTGCTCGACGCCGTCTCCAACGGCACCGTCGAGATGGGTAACACCGCGCTCTATTACTACTGGGGCAAGAACCCGGCCTTCACTTTCGGCACATCGCTGCCGTTCGGCCTCAACACACGCTCGCATATTTCCTGGCTGCGCTTCGGCGGCGGCATGGACATGCTCAACGACCTCTTGAAGGAGTATGGCTGCATCGGCCAGCCGACCGGCTCCACCGGCGCCCAGATGGGCGGCTGGTTCCGGAAAGAGATCAAGTCGATGGATGATTTCCGAGGCTTGAAATTCCGCGTCGGCGGTTTCGCGGGCACCATCATCGCCAAGGTCGGCGGCGTGCCGCAGCAGATCGCGGGCGGCGACATCTATCCGGCGCTTGAAAAAGGCACCATCGATGCGGCCGAGTGGGTCGGCCCCTACGACGACGAGAAGCTCGGCTTCGTGAAGGTCGCGAAGTACTACTATTATCCGGGTTGGTGGGAGGGCACCGGCCAGGGCCATAACATCATGAACCTCGAGAAGTTCAACGCCCTGCCGAAGCACTATCAGGCCGCGATCGAGACCGCGTCCTACGATACGTTCACCTGGGTCACCGGCAAATACGACTACGTCAATCCGCCGGCGCTGAAGCGGCTGCTCGCGGCCGGCGCAATCCTGCGGCCGTTCCCGCAGGAAGTTCTGGAAGCCTGCTACAATGCCGCCAACGGCATCTACGCAGATCTCGCCAAGAACAATCCGCACTTCAACAAGATGTACACGAGCCTGTCGGCGTTCCGTAACGAATCGCTGGCGTGGAATCAGGTCGCTGAACTGAGCTACGACAGCTTCATGATGCGGATGCGCACCCGCACCTGAGGCGGGCAAGGCGCTCGACGACAAAAAAGCCCCGGAGATTTCTCCGGGGCTTCTTCGTTTGACGAACAGCTCTCTATTTTTGGCGCGTTTTCTTCACGCGAACCGGCGTCGACCCTCGCATCACGTCCGAGGGCATGCTTCGCTCGAAAACGCTTTGGATTATTCTTCACCCTCGCCGAGCGCTTCGGCGAGCTTGTCGTAGTACTTCGCGACGAGATCAATGTTGGCCTTGTTCTCGATCGCCGGCGGCGGCGATTTCAGCGCCTCCTTTAGGTCGGCGAGCACCTCCTTCTTGTCCTTGGCCGACATCTTCTTGTCAGCCTGGACCTGCGCGATCTGCGCCTTGAGGACCGCCTCGGCGCCGACGAACTTCTTGGTTGCGGGATCGAAGCCGCCGAGCACCAGGCTGATGTTGTCGATGACGGTGTTGTATTCGTCATAGCTGGCAAAGCCGTTCTTCTTGGCGACGGCGTCGAGTTGCGCATCGATCTTCGGATCCGGCTTGGCGTTGTCAGGGATCTTGTCGGTGATCGCGTCGACGTCCTTCTGCGCCGCGAGCACGCCCTCGATCTGCTTTTCGGTCAGCGCGATTTGCTTGATTTGGGGGACTTCGGCCGCCGGCGGCGGCGCGGCCTGAGCCGGCGCGGACTGCTTCGGAGGCGCCTGCTTGGCCTGCGCCAGCACCTCGCCGCTGAAAATGGCCGACAATGCGAACGCGAGACAGGCAGCGCTCAAGGCGCAGGCGGCGGGACGAAAGATCTCACGCATGGGTAGGCTCCTTGGGAATT
>NZ_JAGKJK010000005.1:157500-521736 GCF_020329435.1 Bradyrhizobium hereditatis
CCCCTAGCCCATCCAGTGCTCTACCCCCCGAAGCATTCGTGCGAGGCGATACCTAAATATCTTTCGCGGAGAACCAGCTATTTCCCAGTTTGATTGGCCTTTCACCCCTAACCACAAGTCATCGGAGCCTTTTTCAACAGGCACCCGTTCGGTCCTCCAGTGAGTGTTACCTCACCTTCAACCTGCTCATGGCTAGATCACTAGGTTTCGGGTCTAATACAACGAACTTAGCGCCCTGTTCAGACTCGCTTTCGCTGCGCATACGCCTATCGGCTTAAGCTTGCTCGTTAAATTAAGTCGCTGGCCCATAATACAAAAGGTACGACGTCACCCAGAACGTATCTTGGGCTCCGTCTGTTTGTAGGTGTCCGGTTTCAGGTCTATTTCACTCCCCTCGTCGGGGTGCTTTTCACCTTTCCCTCACGGTACTGGTTCGCTATCGGTCGCTGAGGAGTACTTAGGCTTGGAGGGTGGTCCCCCCATGTTCAGACAGGATTGCACGTGTCCCGCCTTACTCGTGGATACATCATCGCATTACCCGTACGGGGCTATCACCCTCTGAGGCCCTGCTTTCCTGACAGGTTCCGGTTGTCTTTGATGTATCACTGGCCTGGTCCGCGTTCGCTCGCCACTACTAACGGAGTCTCGATTGATGTCCTTTCCTCCAGGTACTTAGATGTTTCAGTTCCCTGGGTTCGCTTAAAACCTCCTATTTTATTCGGAAGTCTCATACCTTCACTTGATAACTGGAAATCCAAAACCTCGCGGCTTGGTCTCAAACATTGCTGTCCGAACCCCAAGATCAAGAGATCTTGGAGTTCCAGCTATCGAAGGTGGGTTTCCCCATTCGGAAATCCGCGGATCAAAGCTTCTTCGCAGCTCCCCACGGCTTATCGCAGCGTAGCACGTCCTTCATCGCCTCTCAGCGCCAAGGCATCCACCGAACACCCTTAAGGCACTTGATTGCTCTCATTATCAATGTCCACACACTCGGCAGAATGTTGTCTGCGCAACTGCCACTCAAGGCGCGCACCCTCGACGAATGCGATTGTCGCAGCCGGACATTGATTAGAAAGACCAGCTTGCTTCGTAAGATCGAACCGATAGCGAGGCGGTCAGGCTTCGCTAACAAGGACCATTTACAACCCGCATTCAATCTCACGACTGAAGCGAGCGCCGAAATGATCCCGGAGATAGTGATTGGATCAGGCGAATTGCTTCGCTTGATCCAAACTCGGATCGATCTCCTCTTTACGATGTCAGAAAACACGCATGACGCATCCTGGTGAGGATCACGCATGCGAATTGATGTTTCGCGGACGATTATTCGAGACACTCTCGATCTTCGATTTCATCTGGTGGAGCCAGACGGGATCGAACCGACGACCTCATGCTTGCAAAGCACGCGCTCTCCCAGCTGAGCTATGGCCCCGTAACCAGAAGACGAATGCCTCGCACTCGATCAAAGTGGTGGGCCTGGGAAGACTTGAACTTCCGACCTCACGCTTATCAAGCGCGCGCTCTAACCAACTGAGCTACAAGCCCCTAACGCTGTCCTCAGTTGAGGATCAGAGGCATGCTCGCGCGCAATCGGCTCGCGCCGATGCATCGCGCAGCGCTGTGGCCCCTGGCGCGTGTTCGTCCGCGAAGAAAGAGAAACGAAGACGGCGAAATCCCGCCAATGGAGCTCAATGATCTGGCGATCGATTGGCCCCTGATGTTTCTAAAACGATCCGATAGTCAGCGTGAGCTGAACTGAAGGATCATCCTTAGAAAGGAGGTGATCCAGCCGCAGGTTCCCCTACGGCTACCTTGTTACGACTTCACCCCAGTCGCTGACCCTACCGTGGCCGGCTGCCCCCTTTCGGTTAGCGCACCGTCTTCAGGTAAAACCAACTCCCATGGTGTGACGGGCGGTGTGTACAAGGCCCGGGAACGTATTCACCGTGGCGTGCTGATCCACGATTACTAGCGATTCCAACTTCATGGGCTCGAGTTGCAGAGCCCAATCCGAACTGAGACGGCTTTTGGAGATTTGCGAAGGGTCACCCCTTAGCATCCCATTGTCACCGCCATTGTAGCACGTGTGTAGCCCAGCCCGTAAGGGCCATGAGGACTTGACGTCATCCCCACCTTCCTCGCGGCTTATCACCGGCAGTCTCCTTAGAGTGCTCAACTGAATGGTAGCAACTAAGGACGGGGGTTGCGCTCGTTGCGGGACTTAACCCAACATCTCACGACACGAGCTGACGACAGCCATGCAGCACCTGTCTCCGGTCCAGCCGAACTGAAGGACCCCGTCTCTGGGGCCCGCGACCGGGATGTCAAGGGCTGGTAAGGTTCTGCGCGTTGCGTCGAATTAAACCACATGCTCCACCGCTTGTGCGGGCCCCCGTCAATTCCTTTGAGTTTTAATCTTGCGACCGTACTCCCCAGGCGGAATGCTTAAAGCGTTAGCTGCGCCACTAGTGAGTAAACCCACTAACGGCTGGCATTCATCGTTTACGGCGTGGACTACCAGGGTATCTAATCCTGTTTGCTCCCCACGCTTTCGTGCCTCAGCGTCAGTATCGGGCCAGTGAGCCGCCTTCGCCACTGGTGTTCTTGCGAATATCTACGAATTTCACCTCTACACTCGCAGTTCCACTCACCTCTCCCGAACTCAAGATCTTCAGTATCAAAGGCAGTTCTGGAGTTGAGCTCCAGGATTTCACCCCTGACTTAAAGACCCGCCTACGCACCCTTTACGCCCAGTGATTCCGAGCAACGCTAGCCCCCTTCGTATTACCGCGGCTGCTGGCACGAAGTTAGCCGGGGCTTATTCTTGCGGTACCGTCATTATCTTCCCGCACAAAAGAGCTTTACAACCCTAGGGCCTTCATCACTCACGCGGCATGGCTGGATCAGGCTTGCGCCCATTGTCCAATATTCCCCACTGCTGCCTCCCGTAGGAGTTTGGGCCGTGTCTCAGTCCCAATGTGGCTGATCATCCTCTCAGACCAGCTACTGATCGTCGCCTTGGTGAGCCATTACCTCACCAACTAGCTAATCAGACGCGGGCCGATCTTTCGGCGATAAATCTTTCCCCGTAAGGGCTTATCCGGTATTAGCCCAAGTTTCCCTGGGTTGTTCCGAACCAAAAGGTACGTTCCCACGCGTTACTCACCCGTCTGCCGCTGACGTATTGCTACGCCCGCTCGACTTGCATGTGTTAAGCCTGCCGCCAGCGTTCGCTCTGAGCCAGGATCAAACTCTCAAGTTGGACTTGAAACCTTGAACCGGCTGATCACAACGTTTGACGAGGTCCCACCATTATATCGCCGGCGATTCACATCGCTGACGACGATGGTGTAACCTATTAAACGTGTACCGCCGAAGTCTTTCGTCCTAGCCCCGAAAGATGAAAACCGAAGTTTTCAAGTATTCGAGACCACGCAAGGACTCCGCCGTCCACGTTTCTCTTTCTTCATCTTCACTTGTCAAACAGCCCGGGGTCTGTGGGACCCCACCCTTCCAGTTGCGGAAGGTTCCCGCGGACCTCATCCGACGACAAATGACAACCGACTGTCATCGGCTGTTGAGTCACTCATCGTAATGAGGAGCTTGCGGGGCGCGAATAGATGCCTTGGCCTCGGGGCCAATGCATCGCCGCGCTCAGTGGCCGGGTTATAGGCCCGCCCGATCGTGCTTGTCAACGCCCATCGTCAACAAATTGTCGCATCACCTCGAAGATTTTTGCGACGCCAAGAAGTCCCTATATTTCGGGCCTTTGGCCGCACTTGAGCCACAATCCTGCGACGATCTGACTACAAGGTAAGCATGGAATCACCGAATGCTAGTGGGGGCTGCCGGTGGTTTTTCTACCCGGGACAGGCGATCTCGATGAACCCGTCGCCTTTCCCACGCGGCCGAAAAGCTTTCGAGAGATCTGCACACCATTGACGTTCGAGATTCCGGCCGGTCATCTTTCTGGCCTCTGATTCCCGAATTTCCGTGCGTGCGGCGCGCCATGTTCCGGAACCGCTCCTTCCTTCAAAAGGGCGGAAACGTGGGTCTGGATCGGGCGAAGGTCTTTCGGATGTCGATGGAATTTGGGGGGACACAGGGTTGAGCCAGAAGGCGCCACGCGGGAGCGGCTATGGACGCGAGACCGGGATCATCGATCTCGGTCACGAACCGCCGCTCTCGGTCGATGGCTCCGAAGCTGCGGTGATCGATCGCCGCCGTGTCTCCGTACAATGGTTTAGCGGGACTATCCTGACCGGTCTTTGCGGCGCGGCCCTCATCGGCGGCGCCGTTTTTGCCTCCCTCGACGGCGAAATGACTTTTGCCAAGGTGCCGGAGCGCGTCGAGGGCGCGTTGCGCGGAGCGTTCGGCGCCAACGACCGCACCGCCACCCTGCACAAGAGCGACCGCCTGCCGCCGCCTGGCGAATCCACGGCTTCGCGCAGTGTGGTGCGGGTCTCGACCGTCACCCGCGTTGGAAACCGCGACGTGATGCGGGTGCGGCCGTTTACCCGCATCTCCGGCAACCTGTCGATGACGACGAGCGACCTCAGTGCCAAGATCCCGCCGTACAATGCCCAGCGTCTGCTGACTGATGTCGGCAGCACGACTCAGGCTGCCGCGGAGGATCCGAACAATCCGGAGGCTGTCGAACCCGACGCCGAGGTTTCCTTCGTCACCAAGGATCTCGCCACGGTGCTGCCCAAGGCGAAGCTCGCCGCCGTGGTCGCACTCGATGAAGTCCTGATGCGGGTACGGGACGCCGCGAACTGGCGCGGCTCGGGCGGGGTCCGATACACCGCGCTCGCCAATGCCGCCGCCGACGCCAGCGGCGTCCAGTCCGATCTCAAGCTCGCCTATGCCACCGAAGGCAACGTCTCCGACCCCTATGCCGGCTTCGAGACCCGCGTGGTGCCGGAAAACGTCACCCTGCTGCCCAAGACCAAGGAGCAGATCACCGGCGGCAACCCGTCCGGCGAACGCGTTCACATCGTAAAGAAGGGCGACACGATCACTTCGATCCTGCGTGACCTCGGTGCGACGCCCGATGAAGCCCGGGCAGTTGCGTTGACCTTGGGTCCTCGCGGCCGCGACGGCGGCCTGAAAGAAGGCCAGAAGATTCGCATCCTGATGGCCCCTTCCAGTTTGAGCCCTGGCGCCCGGATGCAGCCCTATCGCGTGATCGTCGCCAACGACACCACTGTCGAAGCCGTCGCCGCGCTGTCTGATGTCGGCAAATATGTCGCCGTCGACGTGCAGAGCATGAATACGGTTGCCGAGGCCGCCACCAGCAAGGACGATGACGACGATGAGGAGGACGATGGCAGCGGCGTGCGGCTCTATCAGAGCATCTACGAGACCGCATTGCGCAACAAGGTGCCGGCCGCCGTCATCGAGGACATGGTTCGCATCTATTCCTACGACGTCGACTTCCAGCGCAAGGTGCAGCCGGGCGACTCCTTCGATGTGTACTTTGCCGGCGAGGACGAAGGCACCAGCAACAATGAAAAGACCGAGGTGCTGTTCGCTTCACTGACCGTCGGCGGCGAAACCAAGAAATACTATCGCTTCCAGACCCCCGACGATTCAGTCGTCGACTTCTATGACGAGACCGGCAAGAGCGCGAAGAAGTTCCTGGTTCGCAAGCCCGTCAACAACGCGATCATGCGTTCCGGTTTCGGCGGCCGCCGCCATCCGATCCTCGGCTTCACCAAAATGCATACCGGCGTGGACTGGGCGACCCCCTATGGCACGCCGATTTTCGCCTCCGGCAACGGCGTGGTCGAGAAGGTCGGCTGGGAAGGCGGCTACGGCAAATATGTCCGCCTGAAACACAACAACGGCTACGAGACCGCCTATGGCCACATGTCGGCCTTTGCCAAGGGTCTCGAGCCCGGCAAGCGCGTGCGCCAAGGCCAGGTGATCGGCTTTGTCGGATCGACGGGCATGTCGACCGGCGCCCACGTCCACTACGAAATCCTGGTCAACGGCCGCTTCGTCGATCCGATGCGGGTCAAGCTGCCGCGCGGCCGCTCGCTCGAAGGCGCCATGCTGGCGAACTTCGAAAAAGAGCGCGACCGGCTCGATGCCCAGATGAACAGTCGCGGCAACTCGGCACGGGTTTCCGAAGTCACCGGCACGACGCCGCAGACGCGCCAAGTCAGCCGCTAAACGACCGCACTGCCGTGATCGGCAGCCTCGCCGCCGGACCGGGCGATACGGTCTATCTGACCGAAGCCTTTTCCGGACGGGCTCCAGGGTGGCGACCAGCGGCGATAGGAGTCCCCGTGGAACCCTAGCCGGCTTTCTCCAGTTAACTTGCAACGGCAGCCTTCAATGGAGGATGTCATGGAGAATTGGACAAACGCCAAATTGTGCGACGTCGCGAACCTCATCCTAGGCGCGGTCTTGTTTGTATCGCCCTGGATGTTCGGCTTCGACGCCGGGAAGGTTTCTCAGAACGCCGTGATCACCGGCCTCGTGATCGCGATACTCGCGATCGCGGCGCTGGCGGCATTCGCGGTCTGGGAGGAATGGCTTAACCTGATCGTTGGCCTGTGGGCGCTGGTTTCGGCCTGGGTCCTGGGGTTCCAGGGAACCGCGATGACCGTGCACGTGCTGATCGGCGCTGCCGTGGCCGTGCTTGCCGCCATCGAACTCTGGCTCATGTCCCAGCACCCGCCTCGTCTGACGACGGGCCGTTGACCGGCCTTGCACATCTTACCGCCCGCCGCTTCTAGCGGCGGGCGGTATCAGCCTGACTTGAAGGGGATCAACGCCATGAGCCGCATTACCCGGGAGGACGTCACCAAGGCAGTCAGCGGGGCCGATGAGGTCACGATCGCCCAGATCATCGGAACTGGCGCCACGGTGGATGAGCTAGCGGAGGCTCAAGCCTGGATAGCCAATGACGAGCCGATGCTGAATTCAGGCAGGCCGCTCGCGACCGGCCGGGTCCGCGAACTCGTGGACATCCTGACGGAGCTCGAGCCCGAGGACGATGATCCCGGTGAGCCGGGGCCCGCAGTCGGTCCTTCCGTCGGCCCATCGGACTGAAGCGATCATGGCGGGCAGCTAACACCCGAACATGGCGCATGTTCGGGGTTTTCGCGTTAGCCCAGCACCCTAGTTCAGCTTACGCTTCGGCACCGGCGCCTCGAACTGGGCGATCTCGGCGGTCTGCGCCGCCTTGCCGTTGAAAGTCAGTACGTTGCCTTCCGAGGAGATCACGACGCGATCGCCGTCGGCGACATCGCCCGAGAGGATCATCTCGGCGAGCGGGTCCTGCAGATTGCGCTGGATCACCCGCTTCAGGGGCCGGGCGCCGTACGCCGGATCCCAGCCCTTGGCGGCCAGCCAGTCGCGCGCTGCGCTATCCAGCGTCAGCGTGATCTTGCGATCCTCCAACAGCCGCTGCAGGCGAGCGAACTGGATTTCGACGATCCGACCCATCTCGCTCTTCTGCAAACGGTGGAACAGGATGATCTCGTCGACGCGGTTGAGGAATTCGGGCCGGAAGTGCGCCCGCACCATCCCCATCACCTGCTCGCGCACCGCCATGGTGTCCTCGCCCTCCGGCTGGTTCACCAGGAATTCCGAACCGAGGTTCGAGGTCATGATGATCAGCGTGTTGCGGAAGTCGACGGTGCGGCCCTGACCATCGGTCAGGCGGCCGTCGTCGAGTACCTGCAGCAGCACGTTGAAGACGTCGGGATGTGCCTTCTCGATCTCGTCGAACAGCACGACCTGGTAGGGCCGCCGCCGCACCGCCTCGGTGAGCGCCCCGCCCTCGTCATAGCCGACATAGCCGGGAGGCGCGCCGATCAGCCGCGACACCGAGTGCTTTTCCATGAACTCGGACATGTCGAGGCGGACCATCGCGGTCTCGTCATTGAACAGATATTCCGCGAGCGCCTTGGTCAGCTCGGTCTTGCCGACGCCGGTAGGGCCTAGGAACATGAACGAGCCCATCGGCCGGTTCGGGTCCTGCAGCCCGGCGCGCGAACGCCGTACCGCGGTCGCCACCGCGCGAACGGCTTCGGCCTGGCCGACGACGCGCTTGCCGAGGGCGTTCTCCATTTTCAGGAGCTTGTCCTTTTCGCCCTCCAGCATCTTGTCGACGGGCACGCCGGTCCAGCGCGAGACCACCTGCGCGACATGGTTGGCGGTGACCGCCTCCTCCATCATCTCGCCGACGTCCTCCTTGGCTTCGAGTTCGGCGAGCCGCTTTTCCAGCTCGGGAATCTTGCCATAGGCGAGTTCGCCCGCGCGCTGGAATTCGCCGCGGCGCTGGGCGTTGGCGAGTTCAATGCGCAAGGTATCGAGTTCGCTCTTCAGCTTCTGCGCATCGGAGAGCTTGCTCTTCTCAGCGCTCCAGCGGGCCGTGAGCGCCGCCGATTTCTCCTCGAGGTCGGCCAGTTCCTTTTCCAGCGCCTGCAGGCGGGTTTTCGAACCGGCATCGGTTTCCTTCTTCAGCGCCTCCTGCTCGATCTTGAGCCGGATGATTTCCCGGTCCATCGAATCGAGTTCTTCCGGCTTGGAATCGACCTGCATCTTCAGCCGCGCTGCAGCCTCATCCACAAGGTCGATGGCCTTGTCGGGCAGGAAGCGATCAGTGATGTAGCGGTTCGACAGCGTGGTCGCGGCCACAAGCGCAGAATCGGTGATGCGAACGCCGTGGTGCTGCTCGTACTTGTCCTTCAGTCCGCGCAGGATCGAGATGGTATCCTCGACCGTCGGCTCGGAGACGAAGATCGGCTGGAACCGGCGCGCCAGCGCGGCGTCCTTCTCCACATGCTTGCGGTATTCGTCGAGCGTGGTGGCGCCGATGCAGTGCAACTCGCCGCGCGCCAGCGCGGGCTTCAGCAGGTTGGAGGCATCCATCGCGCCGTCGGCCTTGCCGGCACCGACCAGCGTGTGCATCTCGTCGATGAACAGAATGATCGAGCCCTCCGCGGAGGTAACCTCCTGCAGGACGGCCTTCAGCCGCTCCTCGAATTCGCCGCGGTATTTGGCACCCGCGATCAGCGCGCCCATGTCGAGGACCAGTAATCTCTTGTCCTTCAGGCTCTCCGGCACGTCGCCGTTGAGGATGCGCAGCGCCAGGCCCTCGACGATGGCGGTCTTGCCGACACCGGGCTCGCCGATCAGCACCGGATTGTTCTTGGTGCGGCGGGAGAGCACCTGGATGGTGCGGCGGATTTCCTCGTCACGCCCGATCACCGGATCGAGCTTGCCATCGCGCGCCGCCTGCGTGAGGTCGCGCGCATATTTCTTCAGCGCGTCATAAGCGTTTTCGGCCGTGGCGCTATCGGCGCTGCGGCCCTTGCGCAGGCTTTCGATCGCCGCGTTGAGGTTTTGCGGCGTGACCCCGCCCTTGCTCAGGATGTTCCCGGCCTCGCCGTTCTTCTCCAGCGTCAGCCCCAAAAGCAGCCGCTCGACCGTGACAAAACTGTCGCCGGCCTTTTCGGCGGCCTTTTCCGCCGCGTCGAAGGCGCGCGCCATATCGGGGGCAAGATAGATCTGCCCGGCGCCGCTTCCCGAGACTTTCGGCAACTTCTTCAGCGCATCCTCGGTCGCCTTGAGGATGGCGCGGGAGTTGCCGCCGGCACGGTCGATCAGACCTGCGGCCAGCCCCTCGCTGTCATCAAGCAGCACTTTCAGCACATGCAGCGACGAGAACTGCTGATGTCCGTCGCGCATGGCGAGCGACTGCGCAGACTGGATGAAGCCACGCGCGCGCTCGGTGTATTTTTCAATATTCATCGGTTTGTTTCCCTCGGCCTACCGCCCTCACCCCTGAGGCATGATTGCGGCATCTTCATTGGGGGATACGCGGACCGCGTTGACATTCCTCAAGCGGCCGCGGGTCGTCGCCCTGTTTTCAGGCTTGACGCAAATGTGGGAACTGCCGTGCAAAACGGAAGAGGCCCTGGCCGCAATTTCGAGGTGTGGCCAAGCGTTAGGGAATCCCTTAAGAAGCCGCATGCCTGATACGTTCCCTGCCAAGATCGCCGAAATCTACCGCTACCCCGTTAAGGGCCTTACCCCGGAGCAACTGACCCGGGCCGAGCTCAAGCCGGGACAAACCCTGCTGGCCGACCGCCGCTACGCCATCGAGAACGGCCCGTCCGGATTCGATCCTGCCGAGCCGAAATGGCTGGCGAAGCCGCATTTCCTGATGCTGATGCGCGATGAATGGCTGGCCGGCCTGCGCACTCATTTCGATGATGCGAGCCACCTCCTGACCATCCGCCGAAACGGCGAGATCGCCGCCCAGGGCAACCTCGCAACGCCAGAGGGTCGCGCCGCGATCGAGAACTTCTTCGCCACCGCCTTTGCCGGCCAGATCAAGGGCCCGCCAAAGGTGCTGGAGAGCCCCGGCCACAGCTTTTCGGACGTCGCCCGCAAGGTCGTGTCCATCATCAATCTCGCCAGCGTCCGCGCCATCGAGGATATCGTCGGCGCACCGGTCCATCCGCTTCGCTTCCGAGGCAACCTCTATGTCGAGGGCTGGCCGGCCTGGCACGAATTCGACCTCCTCGATCAGACGCTGGCGATCGGCGATGTCAGGCTCAGGATCGTGAAGCGCATCGTCCGCTGCGCCGCCGTCAACGTCGATCCCGATACCGCCCAGCGCGACCTCGCCATCCCCCAGGCGCTGCAGCGCCAGCTCGGTCACGGCGATTGCGGCATCTATGCCGAGGTGATCACGGGCGGCACGATTGCGACCGGTGACGTGATCGCTGCGGAAGCGCCGGAGTTGTTGTAGGGCGGCTACTCCGCGCATGCGGGGTGCGCAACGACCTATCCGCGTCATTGCGAGCGCAGCGAAGCAATCCATATCTCGGCTCGGGGACAGATGGATTGCTTCGCTCCGCTCGCAATGACGCAGGAACAGCGACGCAACATTCGATCGTCATCCCCCGCGTAGGCGGGGGATCCAGTACGCCGCGGCTCATCGGTTCAATCATTGACGCCTCTGGAATACTGGATCGTCCGCCTTCGCGGACGATGACAGGTGAATGTGTGCCAGCGTTCTCGCGACGCGACTTGCGTCCGAGCTTTGCCAAGAAACTTGTCTCCCCAGCGAGAGGGAGCAGGGAATGCCGGGTGCACGCTGCACCCGCGGTCTCGTGTGCAATATGCGCAAAGCAAAACGCACACGAGCATACAGGTACAGCCGAAGCACTCCGGCATTCCCTGCGCAATGGTTTGACGGCTTATGCCGCGATCTCCCCGGAGCCGAATTCCTCTGGCCTCCGTCACTGCCGGCTTGATGGCCAAATCAATCCGGTTGGATTGAGTTCACCACCGGCAGCTTGGCACCAGCCACGGGTGTCAGGACCACACGGTTTTGCCGTACGCATCGGGCGCCGTCATCGTGCGCACCGTTTGCCGCTCATGAGGTTCATCTCACCCTGCGACCACTCTGTGCGCCGACGCCCTTGCGTCCACCGCATCCCGCCTCGCGTTCGTGACGATCGCGATACGCCCCTCTTGTCGAGGCGGGACGGGGCGGAAAATGCCGCTGATTTGGGGGAAAAGGGAAGCTCTTTATTATTGCGAAGACGACTGGACCACCCAAATCAGATTGAATCTGTTCGGCAAATTAGATTTTTCGCGCAACCGCTTTAGGTCCGCATCAATTCGGTAGCAGCGAAGTTCGTCTTGACAGCGTTCGACGCAACGGTCGCGACGCATCGCAAATCGTGATGGCCAACTATTCCGCCGGTGCGAGGCGGCCGCTCGAGCGTGCTGCAGCGGTCGCACGCACCCGGACACGGGCACGGCGCTTACGCCACCAGATCACGACACCGGTCACCGATAGCGCCGCAACCACCAGCCCCATCGCCGAGATCAGGATGCGGCCGGGCAGCCCAAGGATACGGCCGGAATGCAGCGGGAATTGTGCCTGCACGAAGATGTCGGCGGCAGTGCCGACCCACGGCAGTCGCTCGCCGATCGGCCGACCGTCTTCGCTGTCATAATAGAGCTGCGCGGGGCCGACGCCGCCGGCACCATGATCGTCGCCGGGATGGAAGAAGGCTGCGGCATACACGCCATGGGCCGGACCGTAATTGATCGAGCCGACAGGCGTAGTCCATCCCCTGCTCTTGCCGTCAGCCGCTGCACGCGCGGCGATATCCGCAAACGTGACCTTCGGCTCGATCGGATCGTCGAGGTGACGGTACGGACGCTGCTCATACGGTGTCGGTGTGTAGTTGGAAACCGTCTTCATCAGCGGCGAGAACACCTCGAAATACAGGTTGAGCGAGAATGCCGTGAAGGCAATGACGAACAGCAGTCCCCAGGTCCACAGGCCGAAAGCGCGGTGGATATCGAAATTGATCCGATAGGCACTGCCTGATGTCTTGATCTTCCAGGCCGGCGCCCAGCGCGCCCAGAAGCCACGGGAGAGTTCGCGCGCAACGGCAGGTGCCCGCTCCGCCCTGGCGCGGCGACGGGACGGCAGGGTCAGATAGAAGCCGATGAAGCAATCGATGGTCCAGATGATCGCGATGACACCAAGCACGCGCATGCCCCAGCGATCGCTGCCCCAGAATTCCGGAATGTGCATGGTGTAGTGAAGCTTGTAGAGGAACGAGACGAAGTTGGCGCGTGTCACCGGCCACACGGCGCCCCAGTAACGCCGTCCGAGCTCCGCCCCCGTATTCGGATCGAGGAAAATCTGATTGTAATCCAGGTTGAACCGCTTGCCGGTGGCGGGATCGATCCGCGGCAGCACGAAGAACCACAGCGATTCGCCTTTTTCCGGGGTCATGAACATGTGGACGACGCGCGCGCGCGGATCTCGCTGCTCGATCAGCTTGACAAGCTCGACGGAGGGAATCGCAGGACCGCTGCTGGTCACGTCGACCAGGTCCTTGTTCAGGAAGTCGTCGATCTCGTGATCCCACGAGATGATCGCGCCGGTAACGCCTGAGAAAAACAGAAAGCCGGCGGTGAGAAGGCCGGCCCAGCGGTGCAGTCGCCCAAAGATCGATTTCATGGCTTTCGCCCGTGCTGTTGTGTGCCCCAATGAGCAAACATCACCGCCGGTCGATTGACCGCCGGTGATGTATGCGTCGCATTCCGCGGCCGAGCTACCATCGATAGGTCAGCTTCGCGATCGCCTTGCGGCCCTCGGCATAGAAGCAACTCGTGTAGCCGTAGCAGGCCGCGACATAGCGGGTGTCGCCAATGTTGGTGACGTTCAGCGCCAGGCGATAGTTGTCCTTGGTGTAGGCCAGCAGCGCGTCGACCACGGTCGATGCCGGCACCTTGAAGGTGTTGGCATCGTCGCCGAAGGTCGAGCCGACATAACGGACGCCGCCGCCGACCTGGACGCCGGCGAGCGGGCCACCCTGCACCGTGTAGTCGCTCCACAGCGAGAACCGGTTGAGCGGCACGGTGGTCGGCGCCTTGCCGACGTTGACCGGATCCTGCGTGAGCACGGCATCGATGTAGGAGTAGGCGCCGCGGACGTTGAGGCCTTCTGTCAGCGTCGCCGTGCCCTCGAGTTCGATACCGCGCGAGTTCACCTGTCCGGTCTGCTCGGCGAAGTACGACGGAGGCGCGAAGGTGACGACGTTGGAGCGTGTCAGATCGAAGGCCGCCAGGGTAATCAAAGCATTGATCCCGACCGGCTGATACTTGACGCCGACTTCATACTGGACGCCGGTTTCCGGCTTCAATAGTTCGCCCGCCACGTTGGTGTTGAGCACCGGCAGGAACGATTCGGCATAGCTGAAATAGGGCGCGATCCCGTTGTCGAAATTGTACATCACAGCCGCCCGACTGGTGAACGCCGAAGCGCTCGTCGATGCTGAAGATCGGGCGAGAAGATTGTCGAGATCGGTTGAGGCAAAGTCCTGTCGGCCACCCAGCAGGAATGAGAGCCGGCCGAGCTTGATCTGATCCTGAGCGTAGAGCCCGACCTGTGACTGCTTGATGCCCTTATCGTCGTAAGGGCCGTCATTAGTCCAGGTGTTGGTGTAGACGGGCGCAAATACGTTGATCTTACCGGTGCTGTACCCTGAAGCGGCGTCCCGGAACGAGGTGTTGCGGTAGTCGATGCCAAACAACGTGGTGTGACTCAGGATGCCCGTCACGAACTTGCCCTGGAGCTGATTGTCCACAGCGAAGGAGTTGATGGTCGATGCACCACCTGCGCCATAGCGCGACATCAGTCCTGCGGCTTCGTCGGCCGCCGAGGCATAGCCAGTGCCGTAGAAGCTCTGCTGTTCGTTGTGCATCCACGCATAACGCAGGTTCTGACGGACGGTGAACGCCTCGTTGATGTCGTGCGAGAGCAGGTATCCGGCCGTGGCGAGCTCGGTATCAAACCGGTTGAAATTGGGTTCGCCGCCGAAAAACGTATTGCGGATGAAGCGGCCGTTATTGGCAAACGCCGTGCCCGATGCCGGCAGGAATTGCAGGCCCCAGCCCGCAGTGTCCTTTTGGTAACTGGCCAGCAGCGTGATGGTGGTGGCGTCGTTCGGTTTGATCGTCACCGCCGGCGCGATGAAGACGCGGTTGTCCCTTGTGAAGTCGACCTGGGTTTCGCCGTCGCGGACGACGCCGGTCAGGCGCCACAAGACGGTGCCCTCCTTATTGGCGGGACCTCCGAGGTCAAATTGGCCCTGATAGCGATTGAAACTGCCGCCCGACACCGACACTTCGCCGAACTGGCTGGCCGTCGGCAGTTTGCTGACATAGTTGAGAATGCCGCCGGTTCCGCTGCCGCCATACATGACCGAGGATGGGCCCCTCAACACTTCGAGACGCTCGGCGCCGTACGATTCTAGGCCGAGGAAATGCACATAGGTGCTGCTGGGTACCCGCAGGCCATCAAGATAAAGACCCGGCATGGTCATGTCGAAACCGCGGATCTGCAGTCCGCCGAAGCGCGTGTCGGAGCCTCCATTGACGTCACCGCTGACTCCCGCGGTGTAGCGCAGCGCTGCCCCGACCGATTCCGCTCCCTGGTTCCTGATCTGGTCGGTGGTAACGACGGAAATCGACTGTGGGGTTTCGATGATTGGCGTGTCGGTCTTGGTCGCAGTGCCGGTGCGGGTCGCAACGAAACCTCGAACAGGACCATTGGCGCGTTCGCCGGCGCCGGGACCTGATTCGGCCGCAACCGGTGCCGCTTGCGGCGCGCGCGCTGCGCGAGTGGCGCGTACGCCGCGCGTGGTCGAAGCGCGGCGTGATGGCTGCGCCGCAGCCGGACGAGCGCGCTCCCGCGGCGCGTCCACAGTGACTGGCGGCAGTGCCGACTGCGCCAGTGCAGCTTCTGTCGGTAGGAGAAGAGTGATTCCGCTGACGGCCCCGAGGCAAATCGTTCGCAGGAGTTGAAGTCGAGTAGTGGAAGATAGTTGGAACGTTGTTGGTGTCACCCTGCGATTACCCCGAGTCCTGCCGGCTTGGCCGGTATGATTTTTGGTGCCTCGCTCTAACGCAGGCATCTTCGGAGTTCGACAGGTGATTGCTAGAATTGCTCCAGACTGCGCGGATCTAAACAAGCTGGTCCCGCGCAATTGCGATTTGGAGAAGTTCTAATTCGCCAATGACGCTCCCGGAATCTGCAGATCATCGACTCAATGCTCGCTGGCACGCCGAAACGATTCGATATGCGGGACATCGCCGGTCTTGCGGTTGCGTCGGCCTCGATGGCAACAGGCATTGACGCTGCGCGGCCTCAAGATCGCTCGCGATTGGACTTCAGATTCCGAGCGCGACAAAGGCTGTGCAAGCCACCATCAAACTTACGACAATGACAGCAAGGAAACTGTATGAAGCAAAATCTTCGTACATGACGACACCTGGGCCTTGAGACACCTGGGCCTTGATCAGGCCGCCCGTTCTCCGGCTGAGATACGATTAAACCATCGGTTCGTTTCAGGATGTCTTCGTCGGTCCAGGAAATGACTTCATCGATGCGCCTGGTATTTGCATCCCGAATTCGGCACGAAGCATCTTCACGGAACTGCTACAGAGCCTCCGCCAATCGTGGCGAACCGAGCTTGACAGAATGCGACCGGCTGACGCGCATCTCTTATCGCCTGGCTTTGCTCATCGAGAACGAGCGGACCAACGGGCGCAATGGCCGCCCTGGCGCGTCCAAGCGACTGGAGGCGGATACCGTCAGGGCTTTGCGGATACGGACAGGGACGAACAAGATTGATCGCCGAGGAACAGGAGTGAGCCGCAGGAATTTACCGGATGACATCCTGCGGTGAGCGTCGGCCATGGCCAATGTGGGATACATCGATCCGCGACAGGATCCCCGCAATACTTCCGTCCCGGAAGCGACCGCCACTCGTTCCGAGCAAGACAATGATGAGGACCGCGGAGAACAAGCCAGCCGGGGACGGCACGCCGTCGCGCCATGGCAGATCCCGTGGAAGGGATGGAAGGACATCCTGCTTCGCACCTATCACGAGATGAACGAAGACCGGCTTCTCGCGGTGGCAGCCGGCGTCGTGTTTTACGGCCTGCTTGCCCTTTTCCCGGCGATCACCGCGCTGGTCTCTTGCTACGCCCTGTTCGCCAACGCCAGCACCGTCAACGAGCACCTCGCCTCGCTGGGCACCCTGTTGCCGGGTGGCGCGATGGATATCGTCAAGGAACAGGTCGATCGTGTGCTGGCCAAGGGCGACATCAAGCTCGGAGCGGCGTTCGCGTTCAGCTTCCTGCTGGCGCTATGGAGCGCCAACGGTGGTATGAAGGCGGTAATCGACGCGCTCAACGTCGCGTATGAGGAAAAGGAGGAACGCGGCTTCTTCAAGCTCAACGCGGTCTCGCTTGCCTTCACCGTAGGCGGCCTGGTCGCGGTACTGGTTGCGATCGGCGCGATTGTCGCCCTGCCGCTCGTTCTCTCGGCGATCGGCCTCAGCGCAGTGACCGACGCGATCATCCGCTATGGGCGATGGCCGATCCTCGTCGTTCTGACGCTGCTGGCGCTTGCCGTGCTTTATCGATATGCGCCCAGCCGGCGGGCGCCGCAGTGGAAGTGGATTACCGTCGGCAGCGTGTTCGCAACGGCAGCCTGGCTCGCGGGCTCCGCCCTGCTCTCCTTTTATCTCGCCAATTATGCGCATTACGATGCGACCTACGGCTCGCTCGGCGCAGCAATCGGCCTGATGATGTGGATGTGGATGTCGACCATCGTCATCCTGATGGGCGCCGAACTGAATGCCGAGATCGAGCACCAGACCGCCGAAGACACCACCGAGGGCGGCAACAAGCCGCTCGGCGCGCGCGACGCCGAGATGGCCGACACGATCGGCGCAGCGAAAGCGTGAGGCGGCTCGCTGGCGCTGCGGCTAGTGGACTAGTTCAGATGCAGCCAACAATAGAGCGCCAGACCCGTAGAGCTGGGCGTCTGTGATCTGAACGGCGTCGGGACTGTCGCCGATCTGCTGCACGCGGCCGAGCCGGCCGTCAACCGTCGCCGATGCCAGAGCTCGCCAGCCTCGTTCAATCACTGGACTAAACCGCTTTGCGTCGAGAAGTCCCATCCTCACCCCGGCGGCCAGGCCGTAGGTGAAGAAGCCAGTGCAACTGGATTCCGGGCTGCCTACGTCGGGTGGAGCGAGCAGCGACGTGGACCAGAAGCCATCCGGGCGCTGGAGGCTCGCCACGCGATCCGCCATCTCGAAGCGGGAGCGACCGACTTTACGTTCAACCACTTCTCAAAGCAGACAACGCCAGTGTTCTTGCCATATAGTTCAGTGACTCAGAGGCGCGGGATGTCTGATCGGAGGAATGAGGTCATGCGCAAGACATGGGGATCGTTAGTCCTGGCTATCGCTGCTTTGCTTTTCAGCCCGCAGCTGCGGGCGCAGCAGGTTGCGGCCGAAACGCCGCAGACAATGCTGGCGGCTCAGATTCGGACGCAGGGGTTCACCTGCGACAAGGCGATCGGCGCCACGAGGGACAGAAAGCGCTCCCAGCCGGACCGTGTCGTCTGGGTTCTCAAATGCAGCAACGCGACATACCGCGTCACGCGCGCCCCCGACATGGCGGCGAAGGTCGAGCCGCTGCCGTGAGGGAAGGACGCTGCTTAAAGCCGGCGCGTGGATAGTTGATCACGGCGGCCTCTTTCCATTTCGGGAGGTGCGTTCCCTCTCCCCTTGCGGGAGAGGGTTAGGGAGAGGGGTAAGCCACGGGCGCTGACCGAAGAGATTTGGCGGCGCTCAGCGACGTTCTCAGTCAAACAGCGCACTGCCGTTGCGGCCACCCCTCTCCCCAGCCCTCCCCCGCAAGGGGGAAGGGAGCGCAGCGTGCGCGGGGCTATCATCATCGTCATTGCGAGCCACCGGGGTCGCGCGAATGCGCGCCCGATGACGGCTCCGCGTGCCCACCATCAAGCAGCCCGATCGGGGATGAATGGCGGGCCCGTCGCTTGCGCTCCTTTGCCCGCCCTACGAGGCCTGGATGTCCTCTCAGCTCGTCGGCATGACGTAGGCGTAGATCCGGTCGCGCGAGACCGGCATCTCGCGGACGCGGTTGCCGCTGTTGCCGGAGATCATGATCGGATTGCCCTTGGCGTCGATGCCGGTGATGATGCCGACATGGCCGCCGCGGCGGCCGCGCGTCATCACCGCAATCGCGCCGACCTGCGGGCCGGAAACGCGCTGGCCGTATTTCGCGAACGAGCTCGCCATATCGGAGCCGGTGCCGCGATAGCCGGAATGCTGCAGCACCATGTTCATGAACCGCGCACACCACAGGCTGCCGCGTCCCGTCGGGTTGCCGCCGAGATATTTGCGCGCCTCAGCGACGATGTTCGACGAGGAGTAGCCAGTGGCCATGGCGCCGCCGGTCGGCGTCACCGTTTCATTCGATGTGACGGCTGCAGCGGGCGTGACGCTGGCGTTGGCATCGGCCAGCCCGCGCGCATTCATCCGTGCGACCGCACGCTCCCAGCGTTTTTCATGCGCGGCGTGCCGTGCCCTTGCACGACGGCTGCCGCGATCGGCGCGCGCCTCAGTGACGTTGGACGAACCGAAGCCGGCGGGCGCCATCTGCGGGCCGCCCTGTATGTAGCTCGGGTTGAATTCGGCGAAGCCGCCGGCCTGCATCTGCGCAGCCCCGTGCTCCCAGCGCGACGTCCTGCGAACGTGGCGATGGTGGCGATATGCATAATGCTTGGCGTGATGACCGGCGTGATAGGCGCGAGCGTGCCGCCCTGCGCCGTGATGTGGTCTTGCTGAAGCCGGAGAGACAAATACGAAGATGGAAGCCGAACACAGTGCCAGCGCCATGAAACGAAGCGACCGGCGAAACGCAAACAACTGACTCATACTCGATCCTCTTTACACCCCCGCCTTCCCCTTTTGCGTTCGCGTACGAACGAACGCGGCCGGCGTTTTGCGTCTGGCGATGTGACGGGAGGAAGATTTCATGTGGCGGTGGGATAACAATTTCGGGGTGATTCCGCGAAGATTCGATGGCGGAAATGGAACGAATGCGCCGCATTGCAGCCGCAGGAATTAATTGCGATTTTGAGGGCTCGCCGCGTAATGAAGTTGCGTAAAAACAAGAAAATCGAGAGGAAGTAAAATGCCCCATGCTATCGCCAAGGATGACGTCCGCCTCTACTTCGAAGAAGCCGGAAGCGGGACACCGATCATCTTCCTGCACGAATTCGCGGCCGACCACACCAACTGGGAGCCGCAGATGCGCTATTTTTCACGCGGCCACCGCTGCATCGCCTATTCGGCGCGCGGCTATCCGCCGTCCGACGTGCCGCAATCGGCCGATGTCTACACCTACGACTATTTCTACACTGACGCGCTCGCCGTGCTCGACCACCTCGGCATCGAAAGAGCGCACTTCATTGGCCTGTCGATGGGCTCCTATTCCTCGCTGCAGGTCGCGCTCAACGCACCGGCGCGGGCGCTGTCGATGACCCTCGCTGCCGTGGGCGCCGGCTCGGACCTGGAAAATCTCGATGCCTTCCGCGCGCAATGCGTCGCCAATGCCGAGCAGTATGAGGCGATCGGCTCAGTCGAGGTCGCCAAGGTGACGCGGGAGGCGCCGAGCCGGATTCCGTTCCTGTTGAAAGACCCGCGCGGCCACGCCGACTTCTATGCCGCGCTGGCGCGTCATGACGCGAAGGGTTCGGCCAACACGATGCGCAGCTTTCAGGGCAAGCGGCCGTCGATCTACACGATGACCGATGCGATCCGGCGCGTGCCGACGCCGGCGCTGATTCTTTGCGGCGACGAGGACGACAATTGCATCGGACCGAGCCTGTTCCTGAAGAAGCATTTGCCCGCGGCGGGGCTTTCGTTCTTTCCGAAGTCGGGCCACGTGCTCAATCTCGAAGAGCCGGCGCTGTTCAACGAGATGGTGGAGCGTTTCATCGCGCTGGTCGAAGCTGGCCGATGGCCGGTGCGCGATCCGAGGTCGCTGGTGGCGGCGGTGGTGTAGGCCGCGGGCACAAGGCGCGGGGGAAGATATGTGAGGGACGCACCGGCAGATGGGTTCCCTCTCCCCTTGCGGGAGAGGGTTAGGGAGAGGGGTGCCGCTTGCTCCGTCGTTGGACGGATGGAAATAGGCCTCCGCGCAATCTTCCATTGCAAGTGCGCGCCGCGTTGCGCGCGTATCTCTTCCGCCGGAGCCCCTGGCTTACCCCTCTCCCCAACCCTCCCCCGCAAGGGGGGAGGGAGCCTGACAAGGGTGCTCACCTCACTTCGAGTTACGGCTCGCGTTACCGCTTCTGCAAGTGAACGCCTCGGCGCACCCAGCACATGTGAGGACGCACCGGCGGAAGGGTTCCCTCTCCCCTTGCGGGAGAGGGTTAGGGAGAGGGGTGCCGCTTGCTCCGTCGTTAGACGGGATAGCAACAAGCTTCCAAAGTCTTCCATTGCAAATGCGCGCGTATCTCTTCCGCCGGAGCCCGGGGCTTACCCCTCTCCCCAACCCTCCCCCGCAAGGGGGGAGGGAGCCCTACCTGCGTGCTCACCTTACTTCGCGCGCTTATGCCGCTGGCCATTATTCTCGGGTCTTACCTCCCCGCCCCGCCGCGGCTCAGCAGAAACACGCCCTGCTCGCCGAACATGTTCCAGACCCACCAGGGCAGGTTCAGCGGCACCGGGCGGCCGTAGAGATCGAGCGCGACGGCACGCTCCATCTTGACGTTGATCTCGTCGCAGAGCTCGACGAAATCCTTGATGGTGCAGAAGTGGATGTTGGCGGTGTCGTACCAGGTCGCCGGCAAATTTTCCGTGCGCGGCATGTGACCGCCGATCAAAAGCTGCAGCCGCATCTTCCAGAAACCGAAATTCGGAAACGAAACGATGGCGCGCCGGCCGATCCGCAACAGATTCTCCAGCACAACCCTCGGCTGCCGCGTCGCCTGCAGCGTTTGCGACAGGATCACGTAGTCGAAGGCGTCGTCGGGATAGTTGACGAGGTCGGTGTCGGCGTCGCCCTGCACCACCGCAAGGCCCTTGGCGACGCAGCGGTTGACGCCCTCGCGCGACAATTCGATGCCGCGGCCGTCGATGCCGCGGCTCTCCAGGAGCTGCAGCAGCTCGCCGTCGCCGCAGCCGACGTCGAGGACCCGCGAACCGCGCTCGACCATGCTTGCGACCAGCAGATGATCGGTGCGATCGCTGCCGGTACGGTCGGGCTCGATGCCCGGTAGCGGCAACGTCTGTTCCTGAAGCGCCATATCAGCCACCATTTTTAAGGCCGCGCGCCTTGCCGGCCGATTGCAGGAAGGCGCGCGAGATGTCGAAGAACTCGGGCACGTCGAGCAGGAAGGCGTCGTGGCCGCGATCGGTCTCGATCTCCGCAAACGACACCCGCGCGCTCGACGCGTTCAGCGCATGCACCAAAGCGCGCGACTCCGAAGTCGGAAACAGCCAGTCCGAGGTGAACGACACCACGCAGAACCGCGTCTTGATGCCGGTGAACGCCTTTGCCAGCACGCCGCCATGGTCGGCGGCGATGTCGAAATAATCCATCGCGCGCGTCAGATAGAGATAGCTGTTGGCGTCGAAACGCTCGACAAAGGACGAACCCTGATAGCGCAGATAGCTCTCGACCTGGAAATCGGCGTCGAACGAAAAAGTCGGCAGGTCACGGTCCTGCATGCGCCGGCCGAACTTGCGATGCAGCGCCGCGTCCGACAGATAGGTGATGTGTCCTGCCATCCGCGCAACCGCGAGCCCGCGATGCGGTTGCGTGCTGCGTTCGAAATAGCGCCCGTGATGCCAGTCTGGATCGGCCATCACGGCCTGCCGGCCCAGTTCGTGAAACGCAATGTTCTGCGCCGAATGGCGCGTCGAGCAGGCGACCGGCAGCGCCGAGAACACGCGATGCGGATAGGCGGCCGTCCATTGCAGCACCTGCATGCCGCCCATCGAGCCGCCGATCACGCAGAGCAGTGTTTCGATGCCGAGACGATCGAGCAGCATGGCCTGCGCGCGGACCATGTCGGGAATGGTGATGAGCGGAAAATCCAGCCCCCATACCTTGCCGGTGGCCGGATTCGTCGAGGCCGGGCCGGTCGATCCCATGCAGCCGCCGATCACGTTCGAACAGATGATGAAATATTTCTCGGTATCGAGCGGTCGACCGGGACCGACCATGATTTCCCACCAGCCAGCCTTGCCGGTCAGGGGATGCACGTTGGCGACATGCTGGTCGAGGGTCAGCGCGTGGCAGATCAGAATGGCATTGGTGCGGTCGGCGTTGAGTTCGCCATAGGTCTGATAGGCGATCTGAAACGGGGCGAGATCGACGCCGCAGTCGAGCTTGAGCGGCTGGTCCGGCTCGAACTTCGCCACCAGCGACGTCGGATGATCGGCCTCGTGCGCACGATCCTCGCTGAGGATCGACGGACTGGGTATCGAATGCAGGTTTGTCATTACTTCCGACCCGCCTCCTCGCAGAGGCCCTTAACACGCAGAAATCAGGCCATAAAAAAACCCGGCCTGAACAAAGGTTCGGCCGGGATCAACTCTGTCCCCGGCCTGTTTAGCGAGTTGTTTAACGTGGCTGCAAGCCGGCCGGCTCAAATGACCACGGAATGGCTTAAAATTAGTCGTAAGCGGGCTTTTCGTCAAGGCAGACCCATGGTTAACCGGGCTGCAGCCGCTTTAGGCGCCGTCGTTTCTCTTTGCTTTCAGCGGCCGTCTTTTCTAAGCAATGTCATGCTTGCCGGTAATTTCGGATGATCCGGCGCTGAAGGTTCTTAAGATGTCCAAAGCTCCCCCGGCTCCGCCCTCGCTGCAGGCATTGCGCAAGGAGATCGACGCGATCGACGAGCAGGTCCATCGCCTCTTGATGGCGCGTGGCGACATCATCGATCGCCTGATCCAGGTGAAGCAGACCCAGGAAGTCGGCTCCGCGTTTCGGCCCGCGCGGGAGGCCAGCATGATGCGCAGCCTGGTCGAGCGCCATCGCGGCATCCTGCCACTCGACACCATCGAGAGCATCTGGCGCGTCATCATCTCGACGTTCACTTACGTGCAGGCGCCGTTCTCGGTGCATGCCGACGTCTCCGTCGGCGAATCCGCGATGCGGGATTCAGCGCGGTTTCACTTCGGCTTCGTCGTGCCTTATGTGGGCCATTTCAGCGCGCAGGCCGCTGTCGAGGCGGTGGCGAAATCGAAAGGCGATCTGGCGCTGGTCTCGGCGATCTCGAGCCGGACGCCGTGGTGGAATCTGCTCGAGGCGGACGGCGCGCCAAAGATCATCGCCCGCCTGCCGTTCCTCGAACGCGCCGATCATCCGGCAGCGCTGCCAGTGTTCGTGATCTCGCGGGTCGCTGACGATGCCATGGTGACGGAAGTGCAGACCTGGAGCGTCCGCGTCGCGGGGTGGAATGCCGATATCGCCCGCGCGGTGGCACCGCTTGCCGAAATCGTGGCTGTGCCCGATACCGCCTTCGATGGCGCGGCGCTTCTGGTATCGGACGCCGGCTCTGGCTTTGAGAAGATCAAGGCTGCCCTGATCCAGGCCGGCGCCTCGGTGCGCTCGTCGGCTCTCGTCGGCAGCCACGCAACGCGCTATACGGTGCCCCCGAACGGGTCGGCGACGCCTTAAATCACCGCCCCGACATTTCCGGAGTTGAAGATGAACCGCCCCGTGCCGAATCCCGGCATTCTCGATATTGCGCCCTACACGCCCGGCAAGACGCCGGTGCCGGAGCCGGGCCGCAAGGTGTTCAAGCTGTCCGCCAACGAGACCCCGTTCGGACCGTCGCCGAAGGCGATGCAAGTGTACAAGGACGCGGCGGAGCATTTGGAGGATTATCCGGAAGGAACCTCAAAGGTGCTGCGCGAGGCGATCGGCCGCGCCTACGGGCTCGATCCCAACCGCATCATCTGCGGCGCCGGCTCGGATGAAATTCTCAATCTGCTGGCGCATACCTATCTCAGCCAGGGCGATGAGGCGATCTCCACCACGCACGGCTTTTTGGTGTATCCGATCGCCACCATGGCGAACGGCGCCAAGAACGTCATCGCGCCCGAGACCAATTTCACCGCCGACGTCGACGCCATCCTGGCGCGCGTCACGCCGCGCACAAAACTGGTGTGGCTCGCCAATCCGAACAATCCGACCGGGACCTATGTGCCGTTCGACGAGGTCAAGCGGCTTCGCGCCGGCTTGCCGCCGCATGTGCTGCTGGTGCTCGACGCCGCCTATTCCGACTACGTGTCGCGCAACGACTACGAGCTTGGCCTCGAGCTGGTGGCGACCACGGAAAACACCGTGATGACGCACACCTTCTCCAAGATTCACGGGCTGGCGGCGTTGCGCGTCGGCTGGATGTTCGGCCCGGCGCACATCGTCGATGCCGTCAACCGCATCCGCGGCCCATTCAACGTCTCGACGCCAGCGATGCTGGCGGCGGTCGCCGCGATCGAGGACACTGCACATGTCCAGAAGTCGAAGGCGTTCACCGAGGAGTGGCGCAACTGGCTGACGGAAGAGATCGGCAAGCTCGGGCTCAAGGTGACGCCGAGCGTCGCGAACTTCGTGCTGATCCACTTCCCCACGGAGAAGGGCAAGACCGCGGAGGATGCGGATGCGTTCCTGACCAAGCGCGGCCTGGTGCTACGGGCGCTCAGGAATTACGGCCTGCCGCACGCGCTGCGCATGACCATCGGCACCGAGGAGGCCAACCGCCTCGTCGTCGATGCCTTGCGCGACTTCATGGCCGCCAAGTGAGCAGTCAAGTGAGCGCGGCACCGATCTTCCGACGCGTCGCGCTGATCGGCTTCGGCCTGATCGGCGGCTCGATCGCGCGCGCGGCGCGGGCCGAAGGGCTCGCCAGCGAAATCGTCACCACGGCCCGCTCGGAAAAGACGCGCGCGCGGGTGGTCGAACTCAATATCGTCGACCGCGTGCTGGAGACCAACGCGGAAGCCGTTAAAGACGCCGATCTCGTGATTCTCTGCATTCCGGTCGGCGCCTGCGGGGCGGTCGCGCAAGAGATTGCGCCACACCTGAAAGCGGGTGCGATCGTCTCCGACGTCGGCTCGGTCAAGGGCGCGATCATCCGCGAGATGGCGCCGCATCTGCCTGATAGCGTCCACTTCGTTCCGGCGCACCCGGTGGCCGGCACCGAACATTCGGGCCCGGATTCCGGCTTCGCCGAACTCTTCATCAATCGCTGGTGCATCCTGACGCCGCCCGAGGGGACCGATCCCATGGCGGTCGAAGCGCTGCGCGCATTCTGGGCCGCGATGGGCGCCAAGGTCGAGACCATGACGCCGGATCATCACGACCTGGTGCTGGCGATCACGAGCCACCTGCCGCATCTGATCGCCTACACCATCGTCGGCACGGCCGACGAGCTGGCGCAGGTGACGTCCTCAGAAGTTATCAAGTTTTCCGCCGGCGGTTTCCGCGATTTCACCCGCATTGCCGCGTCGGATCCTACGATGTGGCGCGACGTGTTCTTGAACAACAAGGAGGCCGTGCTGGAAATGCTCGGCACCTTCAACGAAGACCTCTCGAAACTCACCCGCGCCATCCGCCGCGGCGACGGCGAGGCGCTGTTCGACCACTTCACCCGCACCCGCGCTATCCGCCGCGGTATCGTCGAGATCGGCCAGGATTCGGCAGCGCCGGATTTTGGCCGGCCGCATCCGCCGCTGAAGAAGGCGGAGTGAGCGATACGCTCTCGCAGTCGTCATTGCGTTTCGCCACCGACGGCTCGACACCAGCAACGGGTGCGAGGACCACACGGTTTTGCCGTACGCGACTATCGCCGGTCGTCTGGACACTTTTGCGAAGTGGCGGCCGACACTAGGGACGTCCGATTATTGGCGGTAAACCGGAAGTGCCCGGCCGACTTTCAAAACGACGCTCGTGACCCGCACCGGACATCGACGACCAAAGTCGGCAACCGGCACACCTGCTGGCTCCGGAACTTTGGGGTGTTCTGGGGAGTTATATAATCAGACGGGATTGCGCGATTTTGGGTTCGGCTCAACACACACATATGCCGTCTGTCGTCGCAAACGGCGGCATCGCAGGAGGCTCTCATGAGCATCAAGCGAATCCTGGTTCCACTACCCGGCTCAGCCAGTCACACCGGTCAAATTGAAACGGCGCTGTCTGCCGCGAAGGCGTTGGAGGCTCACGTCCAGGCACTCTTCATCAGTGAGCCGCCGCCGGTCACGCGTGGCGGCCTAACGGCCACCGAAATGGGACGAACGGCGACCGTCGCATTGGCAAACCGGCACGCCGAGGAACGGGAGCGAACAGCGCGGGAGGCGCGTGAGGTTTTCGCGCAGGCCTGCGCAGTAGTCGGCATCCCGATGCTATCGGCGAGCGACGAGCCCGGCAGCCCGCTCGCAGCATCCTGGCGCGAAGCCGAGGGATCCTATGTGCAAATCGCGGTGCAACGGGCCGCTGCCTTCGACCTAATGGTCGCCGCAAGCGCCACCGTGATGGAATCGCTCATGGCCATTGCAGAGCAATCGCTGCTGCAGACCCGTCGCCCCGTACTGTTGGCGCCGGCTCGCCCACAGAGTGATCTGACCGACAGCGCGATGATCGCCTGGGACGAGAGCCCGGAATGCTGGCACGCGGTCTCGGCTGCCATACCGTTCATGCAACTCGCCAAATCAGTGCAGGTCATAAGCGTTGATCGGGATGCCAGCAATAGCCAAGCCTCGCAGGCGGAGGTGCTTGCCTATTTGCGCTGTCATGGCATCGCTGCGACCGCGCAGGTGGTTGCACCGGAATTGCGCTCGGTCGGCGATACGCTGCTCGCGGCGGGGGCAGAGCATGAAGCCGGCCTGCTGATCATGGGCGCCTATTCACACAGCCGCCTGCGCGAGATGCTTCTGGGCGGGGCCACGCGCCACATCCTTAAGAACGCTTCGGCGCGCCCCGTTCTCTTGGCACATTAGCCTCATCATAGCGCAATCCCAACTCAGGTTGGCCGCCGACGCCAACGCTATGACCTCACTCGCCGACGGCGGCCGTTCGATTAACACACCGACGCTGCCAAACGCATCAGCCTCCTCCCCAGCGAATTGGGTCTCCCGAGTTCGGCACTTGTGGCAGATCGTGGTCGGGTCGATTGGATCGGATGTCGGTTTGCGGCTACTTTCAGGACATGTTGCGGTGCCCGATTTGAGTCCCCGAGTGCAACCCAAAGCGGACCTCCATCGGTTACTCTGAATTTTTGGCTGACGCCCTAAAACAGCGGGGGCACCTGCCCCACTTTCACCGGCCCGAGAAACACCGCGCCGTCGACAAAGCGCAGCGGAAAAGCGCGCGCTTTCTTGCCCTCCAGCTCGGTCTCCTTGCCGAGCGCGTTGATGCCGGCGGCGACGCCGGCGCCGGCGTTCTGCTTGACGACCTTGCCGAGGCCGGGGATTGCCTTGTCGAGTGCGCCGAAGAGATTGTTGAGGTCCTGCGTCTTCACGCCCGGCGCGACGCGATCGAGCGTGGCCTGCGGCACGCCCTCTTCCAGCATCTTCTCGATGCCGAGCAGCGGAATCACCTTCTCGATTCCCGCCACCGTCATCTGCAGCTCGCCCTCGATGCGGCCCTGCTCATTGAGCCGCAACGTCCCGGCCGCCACCGAGACCAGATCGCCCTGTTGAATCCGCGAGCGCACGATCTCGACATGGCCACCCGCCGCCTGAAGCTCCCTGAACCGCTCGGGCCACGGCTTTGGCGAAAAATCCTTCAGGCCGGCCAGCTTGGCCTGGATGTCGGCATCGAACGGCGCCGCAAGCACCGGATGCACCTCCTGCACATTGCCGCCCCTTATCTGCAGCGCGGTTTCGATCACGGGGTGATCCCTGGTCGAGCCCTCTGCGAGACGACCATGCAGCTCGATATGGCGCGCCTTCGCGAGCGGCGTCTCGACCGGTCCGTTGACGCGGTCGAGCGAAGGATTGTCGAACACGATGGAAGCGCGCTGCGGAATGCCGGGCAGGCCGTTCACGCTGCTACGGCCCAAGCTCCAATTCACCTTCATCATCGGCGGCTGGCCGCGGTCGGAGAGCGTCGCCGGCGCCTTGAATTCGGCGATCAAAAGTTGCGGCTGATAGATCTGCGCGATCACCATGATCTCGCCGAGCCGCGCCACGAACGGCACCTGCGCGCCCGCAACTTGCGAAACCAGCGACACGCTGGCGTCTTCGCAACGGACTTCGAAGCGGAACGGAAAGCCGGCCACCGAACGCTTGCCGCAGGCATAGACCCGGCCGGCTTGTGCCTCCTGCGCGGCCCACGCGTCAGCGCGGACGCCGACTTCAGACGCGGCATAGAACCAGAACGCGCTCCATGCAGCGGCGGCGACGACGAGCAATGCGGGCACGATGAAGAGGCGCCACAGCGGGCGCCGGCGCGGCGCAGGGGTCATGTCAGGCATGCGGCGTCCTTTGGCTAGCGATTTGGGCAAATGTAAGTACCCACTCCCCACAACGAAAGGTATTGAAATCACTTCGCTTTGCTGCGCCATTCTGGTAGCGGTGCGCCAGCATGGCCGCGATTTCCCTCAACGATACGGAATTGTCCACTGGCGACCTCTGGGTGTTCGGTTACGGCTCCCTGATGTGGCGCCCGGGCTTCGAATACACGGAAAGGGTTCCGGCGCGGTTGATCGGCGAACACCGCGCGCTCTGCGTCTATTCCTTCGTCCACCGCGGCACGCCGGAAAAGCCCGGCCTCGTGCTCGGGCTCGACCGCGGCGGCGCCTGCCGTGGCATTGCGTTCCGGGTTGCGGAAAAGCACCGCGCCGCGACCGTCGCATACTTGCGTGAACGCGAACAGGTCACGTCCGTGTATCGCGAAGTGATGCGGTCGGTGTGGCTGGAGAACGAGGCGCGTCAGCGCGTCAGCGCGCTCGTCTACGTGGTCGATCGCGGTCACGTGCAATATGCCGGGCGGCTATCGCTGGCAGAACAATTGCGCCACGTGCTGCAGGGGCACGGCCAGTCCGGCGTCAACCGCGACTATGTTATCGCCACCGTGAAGGCGATCGAGGCGGAAGGCTTTCGCGATTCGCAGCTGCACCGGCTGGCGGCAATGCTGCACGACCAGCATCCGCGGCCGCTTCCGGCAGAGAGCAGCGACCGGTAAGCTGGTGGTGTACTCAAGCCGAGTGAAATGAAACTCGCTGCCGCGATAGCGAGTATCCGGCATTGGAGGCACCTCCCTCATAACCGTTGATGTTAATCAGAAGCCCGATTTCATCCAGCCAAACGTCCTCGACGGTGCCTGCTTCCCTCGGTGACAGGACGGCCTTACCGATCAATTCGGATTGCGCCGCACAAGATCAAATGCGCTCTGGAACCATTTCAGAGAGTGTCCGGTTGTCCGTGGGGACGATGAAGGAACCATCGCCATGAGGATCGAATATCTTGCTGCAATTGCGATAATTGCCGCTGGTGCTGGACTGGCGCTCCATTCTGTTGGTTCGCTGCCACCCGCTGACACCGCCCAGTTGGCGACCCTGCTGGCCGAGTCCGTGAATCCGTTTTTGCATCGGTCTGGTGGCTAACACCCGTCACAGGGTCCCCGTCGCTTGCGCGCTTTGCAACCCTTCGGGGAGCAACCCTCAACCGCATAACGCTGCACGAGCGGAGCGGAGTGGTAGGACGGCAATGCGATATCTCAAACTGGTAATCCTAGTTTTGGGATCTGCGCTGATATCATCGCCCGCCTTGGCGCGAACCTGTTGCCCCGCCGGCTGCAAACCAGAGGACGATCGGTGCGTGACCACGGGTCCGCTGTGGACCAGCTGTATTCCCATCGCCTGCGCCGATGATTCTCGAAGGCCGTCCGCCGGGTCCTCTGGCCCTAAGCGCGAGCACCGAAAAAGCGCGGTGCTCGCCCGTCCGTTGCGCACAGCGCGTACTTACGTGGCCCCACGCCAGATCCCCTCGCATTGCCCACTGATGAATCCAACCCGAGCACAGGTCGACGAGGCGACCAATCAATGCGTGAACGCGTTGACCCGAAGTGCGCAGTTGCGGGCTTGCTTGTTCGAGGACGATGCCGGCAGGGCCGAAGACAAACGAACTGGCCTGAGCTGCCCCGATCGTCAAGCTGCGCTGGCTAAGCAGTGTCTAAAACGCTGCGCCAACTACGCATCGGATACGACCCATTTGGTGTGCAGCGGCAGTTATCCGAAAACCGTCTGGCATATCTCCTTTGGAGATATCTCGGGCGACGCTGGCAATTCCGCGCGTGTAGACCTCTGCGGGCCTCCGCTAAGAAGCATCTTCGCGAAAAAGCCGCCACTGGGAAAGTGATGTCGGCAGACGCAGGAACAGCATCTGATTTGTGCTGGTAGGTCGACCATGGCCTTCGACAAGAGGTGTGTAAAGTGACGCTTGGGAATGCTGAAAGCTAAAGCCGCAGACAGCCGATGATATCGAGCAGTTCTTTGCTGGGTGCGACAGCGGAAAATGAGTCCGCCCCCTCGAAGGCGTGATCGCGCGATCGCGTGAAAGGAGAGCGCCTAGCAGACGATGCTTATTCTCCCCTTTCGGCTAACCCGCGAATGTCTGCTGCTGTCCCTTACCGATGGCGTTATTTGGCCGAGCAGACGTTGGCTTCGAGGCTTGAATCGTCCTCTAATTTTGCTTTCCCAGCGATGAAGTCGCGACCTTGCCCCAGCGCGGCACCTCGCTTGCGACTAATTCTCGGAGGGCCTCGGGTGTCCGCCGCGTGGCATCGGGGATGACAAATCCGATCTCGACAAGTCGCTTACGCGTCGCTTCGTCGTCCAGTGCTTTGTTCAAGGCGTGGCTTAGCTTGGCCTGTATTTCAGGCGCCAAATTCTTGGGTGCGAAAATCGCGTTCCACGTCGAGACGACGAATTGTGGGAGGCCGCTTTCCACGGTGGTCGGAACGTTAGGGATGACGTCGGCGCGGTGCGGACTCGCGATCGCGATTGCTTTCAGGGTTCCGCTCTGAATCTGGGAGATGGCGCCACTCAGCGAAATACAGCTGAAATCGACTTGGCCGCTCATCAGGTCGTTCATCGCCGGTGCGCCGCCGCGATAAGGGACGCGCCCCGTTTGAATGCCAAGGATTGATTGGAGCAGCGTGCAGAAGAGATGGGTAGGAGCTCCGACGCCGACATGCGCTTCATTGACCTTGTCGCGGTTCGCCCTCACATAGGCGATGAACTCGGCCAGGCTGTTCGCCGGGAAGTCTTTTCGCGTCACGATGACAGCGGGTACTTCGGCGGCGAGACCGACGGGCGCGAAGTCATTGATTGGATCGTATTTTAGGTCGGGATACTGGGCCGGGGCGGCGCCGTGCGTCCCCATGTTGCCCATGATGATCGTATACCCATCCGGCGCCGCACGGGCAGCGCGCGTCGTCGCCGTGGTGCCTGCAGCACCGGGCTCGTTGTCGACGACTATGGGCCGGCCGAGCGTCTTTGCCATGTGCTCGGCCAGGATACGCGACAAGGTGTCGTTCGATCCGCCGGCCGCATAGGGCACGATGAGCGAAATGGCTTTCGTCGGATAGTCGGCCCGGGCCGCTCCGGGAAGGAGGGCGAGGCTTGCGAAAAAGAGCGCGAGCAGGCGGTTCATGGAATCCTCCCAGCTTACGACTTCCTTTGATAAGCTATCCGGGGCGCGCCTTCTTAGCTATGATATGAAAAGGTCGAATTTCATACCCATCGAGGTATGACATGGATTTGCGCCAGCTTCGCTATTTCGTTGCGGTCGCGGAGGAAGGGCATATCACGCGCGCTGCGGACCGGCTCGGCATCCAACAGCCGCCGCTCAGCCGATTGATTAGGGCCATCGAACAGGACCTGGACGTAAGGTTGTTCATCCGCAAGCCGCGCGGCGTCGAACTCACCGAGGCGGGTCTGGCCTTCTATCGCGAGGCGACTCAGGTTCTTGCCAGCGTAGAGAATGCTGTCGAGACCACAAGGAGCACGGCTCGGGGCGAGAGGGGCCGCATCTGCGTGGGCGTCACGCCAACGGGACCCTTCGTTCCATTCGTGCCTCAGGTCATGCATGCATTCCGCCGCGCCTTCCCAAATGTAAACTTCACGATCGAGGAGCGCCTCAGCAGCGAGCTGCTCGATTTGGTGCGAACCCGGCGCGTCGACGTCGCCTTCCTGTGGACACCCCGTGCCGATGGACTGGTTAGCTCCCCCTTGCTGGACGATCCGCTGGTTGTTGCGCTGCCCTCGGAGCACCCGCTCGCTCGGGCTGGGGACCCTGCAATTTCGGTAAAGGCTCTCGCAAGAGAGACCTTCATCGTGTATGGGCGCAAGGACGGCTTCGGGTTATACGCGGCCACGATCATTGCGTGCCGGGCTGCAGGCTTTAGCCCCAAATTTGGACAGGAATCTCCGCGCTTGGCGTCGGCGCTGAATCTTGTCGCCGCAGGGCTTGGAGTTTTCTTTGTCCCGGATTCTATCCAGCGCATCAACATGCATGGCGTGACCTACAAGTCGCTCAAGGGGCCGAATGCCCCCAAGTCCACATTGAGCCTCGTGTCGCGACGAAACGAATCGTCTGCCGTCGTCGGCAATTTTGTTCGACTCGTAAAAGCGGCTGCGCGGGCGAACTAGGGCATGGACCTGCCTCGGCTTATGGTCGCGATGACTAATTTCCAATGCCGACGCATGTCTGCTTTTGGCCGATTGTGTTGATAAAGGCGGCTGTTGCGACGCAGATGTATCACTGATTCAGTCTGCCTAACTGGCAGAACTGAAGATCATGATGGGACATCGGCAAGTCGAACAGGCTGCGTTCCGCGTCGCGAAAAAGCACCGCGCCGCGACCGTGCCGCTTGAGCAACAGAAATTTTCGAACCCAGCCGGCCGCGCCGGCGTTCGAAAATTGCCAGTACGCAAAAGTTTCCGCACCTCGTGAACACAAATCATTTGACGCGCTGAATTTTCTCTGCGTTTAAATCATGACATTCGTCGCGGGTAAAATTGCCTGCACTCTTGAGGACCGTAATGCGCAACGCACGCACACACATCGCAGAGACTGCCGCCTGCGTCCGGCCGATCATTCGGCTGGCCGATTGGTCGTGCATGTCCGTGATGACACGGGGTCCGAATCTTCAGCTCGAAGCGGGGCTGATCCGCGAAGGAAGAGTATAACTCTCGGCGCAGGGCCGCTCCCTCCGCCGAACCGGCAGGAGGGCAAGATGAACGCCCGCAACGAAGTCAAGAGACCATCCTATCAGAGCTTGGGCGCGAGGCTTGTGCTGGCAGCGGCTCAACTGCGATTTGCCGCGTTGGTTGATTTTCTCGCGGCTCGCTGGCTGGAGCGCTGCGCCACGAAAGCCGAGGCAGCACAACGGTTGTTCAAGACCGATCGAAAGCCCACACGTGAGTTCGGGATGGGAGTGAGCCTTGTCGCCTCATCTCCAAGTTGTGATGAGCAGTTGGCGGGGTGAGGTTAGCATCAGGTTATGGAGAGAGGCTGCCCGTATGGCAGCCTCCCTTACTACCAGTATTGACCTGATACTTCCTCAAAGCAGGGCTATTCTTCAAACGCGGGTGCTTCAATGTCGACCTTTCACGAACCGAACCTGACCGACTGATCTCACGATGTTTGCTTAACGCGGGCAAAGCAGATCTGCGGGTTGCACCGTCGGACTTCGAGTTTGGACCCAAAGCAGACGCTGGCCCCTTGCACTGACGGCGAGGGCTCACCGCTCAGTAGCCATCAATCGCGACGGAACTGCCGGACGTCCTCAGTCGTTCATGGACTGTCCACGTAAGTCACATAGTCGAGACGAACGGAGCCTCTCATGCTGATTGAGCACCAGGGTAAGCGGCCGAGCATCGATGCAACCGCCTATGTGGCCCCAACCGCGGTGATCTGTGGCGACGTGACGATCGGTCCTCGCACGCATGTCTCGTTCGGGGCGGTGATTGAGGCGCATGGCGCGCCGGTGCGTATCGGCGCGCAGTGCGTCGTCCGCGAGAACCTTAACATCCGCAGCACGAGCCGGAACGCCGTCGAGATCGGCGACTATGTCCTGATCGGGCCGCAATCTTCCCTCAAGGGCTGCATCGTCGAGGACGAATGCTTCCTGGCGACGGGCGTCAAGATCTATCAAGGCGCGGTCATCGGGCGGCGAACAGAGGTTCGCATCGACGGCGTGGTGCACGTGCGCAGCGTCCTGCCGCCGAACTCGCTTGTCCCGATCAAATGGGCGGCGGTCGGCGATCCTGCTCAGCTCTTCCCGCCCGACAAGCACGAGGACATGAACGCGATCCTGGCTGGGATGAACTTTCCCGAAGAGGTCTACGGACTGGAGCGCCAGTCCGGCAGCGGCGTCGACATGGACATGAAGGAGGTCACCCGACGCGTGGTGAGCGGGCTCGCCGATCATCGCGATGATCGGGAGCTGTAGCGGTGCGTCAGCGTCACAGACCTGGGATTTCCTCAGATCGAAGCCCGCGTGCTCGCCGCGAATGCGTTCGCACTTTTCCAGCGTTCTTGTGCGGAAAAGTAGTCGTCGACAGTTGCCATGACGACGCTCCCTGATCGAGTGGGCGGGAGCGCAACTGGCGCTCTCATGACCGATAGATGCCGAAGGCCGGGCGGTGATCGGCGCCAACATTTGTACGTGGGGTACGTTCCAGGAACCAATTCGTCGGCAATCTGCACTTTTCAAGTGAGCAGATCGTGGGGCAAATGTACTACGGCATAGTGGTGACCGTGATGGACGTGACCGGCCGGGTGTTCCTCCATAGCCGCTGGGCCGACCTCAAGGATTGCCGCCAGCTCGGCGCCGTGACCGAGGAGAACGGCCGAATCGTTAAGTTCTCCCGGCTCAACGGCCGCGGTGGGGGTGGAAGCGTCAGCCTGCTTCTTGAAGCGGAATGCCGGTTCGTGGCCGGCGCCTCCGGTCACGGACGCGGGTTCGGCCCGCTGGGCGTCCGCTGATCCGTTCGCCGCGGCGGAGTGCGAAGCGTACTGCCCGTTGCCGTTGCCGCCACTTTTACCCGTAGTGAGGTCCGGTCCCGCGGGCTCGGCGGCGGCTAATGCCTTTGCAGCCGCGGATTGCGAAGCCTCCGGCGAGCTGCCATGGCCGCTACCCTTACCCAATGCGACGCCAGTTTCGACCGACTCGGTCGACCCCAATGCCTTTGCAGAGGCCGAGTGCGAAGGGTGCTGCGAATTGCCGTGGCTTGTTGTGACGCCCGATTCAGCCAGCTCGGCGGCTGGTGATGCCTTCGCAGCGGCCGAGTTCGAGGCGTGCGCTGAGTTGCTGTGGCCGACACCATGTGTGACGTCCGGTTCGGTCAATTCGCCTGCCGCCAATGCCTTTGCAGAGGCCGAGTGTGGAGGGTGCTGCGAATTGCTGTGGTCGGATGTGACGCCCGATTCAGCCAGCTCGGCGGCTGATGATGCCTTCGCGGCGGCCGAGTTCGAGGCGTGCGCCGAGTTGCTGCGGCCGACACCATGTGTGACGTCCGGTTCGGTCAATTCGCCTGCCGCCAATGCCTTTGCGGAGGACGAGTGTGGAGGGTGCTGCGAATTGCTGTGGTCGGACGTGACGCCCGATTCTGTCAGCTCGGCGGCTGCTGATGCCTTTGCGGAGGCCGGCTGCGAAGCGTGCTTCGAGTTACCGTGGCCCCCGCTATTGTCCGCTGCGACGCTAGGTTCGTCGCTCTCTAAGACCGGGGCCGAGATTACGGCGCTTTGCATGCCAAACTCGGGAAGTTCAAGCCCGGCGGTTGCGTGCGCCTTGCCCTGCCCGTTCGTCACAGCGCCGGTGTTCGCCTGAACCGGCTCCTTCTTGAATGCGGGATGTTCCTCCGTCGGGACCGTCGCGTGGCTGTAAGCAAGCTCGATTGATGATACGTGCGCCGGCGCAGTAACTGCACCATCGTCACTCTCTTCCGTTGCATAAGCCGCATCTTCGCCGAAACTGGCGAGTCTGATCGAAGCGGTGGAGCCGATGCGGTCCCGCTCGAAATGGAACCTCAAGCCGTCGTCGGCAGGCATGGTCCAGATACCAGCCACGGGCGCGCTATCGCTCGTCGCCGCTTCGATGGAAGCCCGGGCGCTGTCCGTCGTCAGAACGGTCCCATCGCTCGCGGTTGCCATCAGCAGCGCAGGATCTATTCCCTCCAAAGCCGCCGCGACAGCCGCCGCTTCCCGCTCGTAGACGAAATCTGACTCGGCAACGGATATGACTCCCTGCAAGTGGATTTCCAGCAGGCCCGGATCGCCGATATCAAGGCTGTCATCCGTCGGATTCACATAGATGATCGTTTCATTGCTCGCAGGGTTGTAGATCCAGGCAATGGTATGAGGAGGCACGGACGTGCTTGTTGATGTCAGGTGCAGGAACGCCAGCGCGCCTAAGGCCGCCAGGTTGATCTTGTCCGCCCCCGATATGAAATCGACGATGGTGTCGAACTGGTTCGAGTTGGAATCGATCGCTGACGAATAGAAAAAGATGTCATCACCGTTGCCACCCATCAGCTGGTCACTGCCATATCCGCCGATGATGGCATCGTTGCCGTTGATGGTGTCGCTGCTGGATCCTCCGTAGATCGTGTCGTGTCCACCGTCATTCTTAATAGTATCGTTGGCTGAGCCTCCATAGATAATATTCGCTAACGCGCCGCCGTTGAGGGTGTCGTCACCGGCGCCGCCATGGATAATTTGGTCCGCATTTCCTCCTGTGACGCTCTCGTGTGCAGGGGGTGCAAACGCGAGCTGCAGATGGGCGTCGTGGACAGCTGGCCCCGGAGCCAGGTTGTCATCGTCGGAGTTGACACCGCCGGCGCCATGAATGGCGATTGTCGCCACTTGCGTGGTGCTATCCAGGTTGGCGACTGTGGAGGTGTCGATCAGCGTTTCGCCCGGGTTGGGCGCCTGCGATGCTGCATGGGAGTCGTCGAGCGCGTAGATCCACGCGCCAACGGCCGGTAGGGCGAAGGCGCCGTAGCCTCCGGGCTTGTTTATCGGATTCGACGCAAATGCCAGCGACGGGAACTGCTGCTGCGCGGTGGGGCCGTCGGCTTGGCTGTTGTTAATCGCTTGCAGCAGCGGCGAAACGAAAAGATAGGGCGTGCTGGATCCAATCGGGCCGTGGCCTCTTGCCAAGTTGGAGAGAGCGGCGTGCTCAGCCGCGTGCAGCTCTTCCATTCTCGCCGCCGGGTTCGCGGCTTGGCTCACCTTGGCGGAGGAGCCTCTCTGGATGAGCGGGACTGTCTCGCCGGGATCCACCACGATAACATGCCGGAGGATCGCCTTCTTCCAGAGCTCAAATGCGGGGCGCTCAGGGTCCTTGTAAGCGGTGCTGTCGTCATCGAGGAAGGTGTTTTTCGCTTCCAACGCCTTGACGTCGTCCGAAATTGCGAACGCCAGGGCCGCGAGCGAGAGCGTGCCGAAGCTGGCGGGTCGCTGCAACAATGCGATCGTGGCGAGCACGGTCCTATTACTGATTTCAAGCTTCTGAAATATGTTGTGGAGGTGTACTTTGACAGTGCCTTGCGAAATGTTCAGCTGGCGCGCAATCTCCTTGTTCGACAAACCTTCGGACACTAATCGCACAACTTGGCTCTCGCGGTGCGTCAGCAGCCCCAGCATTTTTTCAATTTTGGCGCCGTCTATTCCCTTCCCGTTTGGCGAGAGGTCTTGAGACCGTTCCGGTGATGCACTGACGCGCTCCGTCATCAGCCTCAGGGATCGCAGAATGGTGTCGGGGTCCGCATACTTTGAAATTGCACAGCAAGCGCCGTCCGCGATTGTCAGGGTGAGATCGTCGTCTGTTTCGGATTCGGTAAAGAGCACCAGGCGAGTGGGAAGATGCTCGGCTTGCGCAATGGCGAGGATCTCGGATATCGTCACATCAGGCAACGCATTAGCAAGAAGCGCGACGTCGGGTGCCAAATTCCGAATGGCTTCCAGGCAGCTTGTTCCGGTGCTACACGACGCAACAATCTCGAAGTCGCGCTGTGCTGCTAATACCGACCTTAACCCCTGCAGAACGATCGGTTGTCGATCCGCGATCACCAGTCGGATGCAGCGCGTGAATGTTCCCTGGTTCGCGGACACAACTAACATGGGCTCGACCCCAGCGGCTCAGCGCGGTGCCGTAGTTCTCTTGCTACCCCAACGCTAAATCTGAATTGTCTGGCGCCAGCGGCCTGGGCTACCTGCCGCAAACTCATTCTCCAGGGGGAAGGCGAGCTAACTGCCATCAGTTGCGTCTTGGTGCGCTGCGAGACGTGTCCAACCCACTTAGAAGTCAATCTTACGCTCAGCATGCCCCCTTTTTGTGCCGCACCGCAAGCCCCAGATCCAGCTTGAATAGACTTGCCGGCGAGATGACCATGACTAGTTGTGCACGTCTAAGTGCGTCTGGCAAGTTCCTCATGGTGCACTTGTGTCGACCCTTTTTTCGCCCTGCCGCATCTTACGTTTATGGATCGCGAGCGAGAAGAATTGGCAATCCATGAAAAGTTGGCGCGCTGTAGACAGCTTGCCAAAGAGTACATTAGTGAACCAACGGCAACTCACCTTCGGGAACTAGAAGCAGAGTTAATGAGTCAGCTTCGCCGACTGGAGGAGAAGTAAGGCCGCCCCGGTTGCGGCCTCTTTTCACAGTGTCTCTCCTAACAACTGCGAGTGGACGTGTAGGGGCCGATGTCGACTCTTGTTCCGTAACGACATTCGACACCGGCACTTTCGATAAAGTCGGCTCAGAACCGAAAACAATCTGCTACGGGCGGGACGGTGTATTCAATCAACATCGGCACTCCCAAAGATCGCCGACATGCGTTGTCGGCCGGCGGTTTGCGGTCAATTCCTGTCGGACCTTGGCTTGAATTTTTGCGATCATGTCGCTGAACCTGGCCGGCTTGGCTCGGCTGGAAATCCCTTAAAGCTCTCCAGTCACTTCGCGCCGCCGGCTGCCGGCACAAGACGAGCATCCGAAGGAGTAGCAGGAAGTACCTTGTCGATGAATTGGCGAGTCAACGAAGCTGCTGATCTAGCATCCGATTCTATGTCTATCGGTATATAGCCGGAGGCAGGTCAAAGGCGGTAACGCTTTCCCGATAGAGGAACGCCAATGCCGCTAAAATCTTACCAAGCCTTCGAACTGACTTCGGCGGACGAAGCCATTACCCGTATCGACCTACATTGCAAGAGCGTCGAAGATGCCAAAGAACGAGCGAAACAGCTCGTCCAAGACAGGCCGATAGAGCTATGGGAAGGGCCGATGCGGATTGCCAGGTTTGAACCGGTTAATTAAAGCCTGAGCGCCGACGACTGAGTGACGACAGGTCTAACGGTACGCGCGCTTACAACAGCCGCCTCTATTTGGGTCACCGCAGCCATCGGCATTTTGGTGCCGCCATTGTCGGTTCCATTGCAAGTCTGACCCTGAGCTGCCGTGCGGGCCGGCGTACCGCGTCTCACCACTGGCCCGGCTGCATCGGATAGCCCTGTTGCATCGGATAGCCTTGTTGCGCCGGATAGCTCCGTTGCGACGGATAATAGGGCTGACCGCGCTGACGCGGATTGCTGGTTTGGGGCCCGGGATTCCAGCCGGGCTGAGAAAAGAAGCCGAAGCCGTCGCCGCCCCAGGTGCTGCTATCCGCAATGTCGACAGCGGGCGTAGGCTGGCGCGTAATGAAGCCGCCCTGGGGCTGGTTGCTCAGCACCGCGACGAACTCGGTGCGATAGTTGGTCTCGCTGCTCAGCGGCTCGTCCGAGACGATGATCGAGGACCGCGGCAATGCGGTCGGCGCGATGCGATCGAGCACATCCTGCGGGATGGTGATGCGGTCGAGCGCGCTCCTGGCGTCGTCGCCATTGTCGATCGTGACCGCGCTCCAGCGCAGGCCCGCGCCGCTCTGCGCCATCGCCGTGAACACATGCGTGCCGATCTTCTTGGCCGAGTCGCGGATCGCGATGGGAACCTCGATGGACGTATCGAATACCTCGCCGCCCCCGTCCGGCGCCGGCTTGTGCGTGTTACGCCGCACGTACAGCTTCTGCGTCGCGCGGCTGATGTAGATCGAGACGGGCTCGAGCGCGAGCTTCGCCTCGCTCGCAGCCTTGACTGTCTCAGCCTTCCTCTTATCGGCCGCCTTGGCGGCGTCCTTCGCGGCCGCCGCGGCGTCGAGCTTCGACTTCGCGTCAGCCTTCGCGGTGTCGAGCTCAGTCGCAGCTTGGGCGGCCTTTGCGGCAGCCTTCTGCTTCCGCTCTTCGGCGTGCGCCATGGCCTGGTCCGTTTTTGCGGCAACGAACGCCCTGTCGGCGAACGCAAGCTCGGCGTCGGCGCTTCTTTTGAACCCTTCCAGCCTGCGCAGCGACGCCGCGAGTGATGCTGTCTCGCGCGCCGCTGCCGCGGCCACCTTCTTCGCCTCGTCAGCCGTCTTGACGGCCTCTGCGGCCTCGCGGGCCAGCGTCTCGGCGCGCGACGAAGCGGCCGCGACGGCCTCCGCTTTCGGCATGAACAGTGCCGGGTGGGAAATCTCGACCGGAGCGGCGTCGTTCGGTGAGATGATCACACGCATGCCGATCCGAGTCTTGTCGAACAGCTTCTCCGCAAAGCCAAAAGGCATCCGAATGCAGCCGTGCGAGGCCGCATAGCCGGGCAGCGGCCCGCCGTGCAGCGCGATGCCGTTCCAGGTGATGCGCTGCATGTTCGGCATCTCGGCATCGTCATACATGTTCGAGCGGTGGTCCTTATTCTTCTCGACGATGGCGAAGATGCCGGCCGGCGTCTCGCGTCCCGTGGTGCCGGTCGACACCGGCGCGCGCATGATCCAGCCGTCGGCGTCGTAGAAAGTGACCTGCTGGCTCTTGATCGACACGATCGCCATGATCGGCTCGCCTGCATCGCGCGGCGCCGTCGCCTCGGTTGGTGACGCGGGGCGCGCCTGTCGCGCCGCGGCGGCGGCAGTCAACGCCGTAAGTAGCGCCATCGCCGCGAGCGTCACGATCGTGGGAGTGCCCCAACGCCGAATCGCCACGGTGGATTGCGCCGTCGCCAATCGAGTTGCCATTGCCATGTCCCGGTTGAAATGCCTGTTAGCGCGTGTCGAATAAAGTGTGTCAGATCGCGATTCTTGAATCTACCAACCATTCACGCCGCCAATCGTCGCAGGGAAGTATCGGTGCGACGCGGGGCAAATCTTTGTCCGAGCAGGAGGATAGGTGGCTCGCGGGCGAAATTGCCACAAAGCCGACATGGGATCGGGAGCACTCAATTACGGCGTCCGGTCAGCCGGAACGATGCCCGCTGCGAGGTGTTGTCACCTGTAGCCGGGAAGGAGGGCCTTCGCTGGCGCACGCCTTTGTCCCCATTCTCTCTGAAGCGGCACAGAAAGTGATTCCGTGGCCCAACCACAGCCGGTCTCGTCCGATATCGCTCCGGACCTCGCGCCGGATATCTATGAAAGAATCCTGGCCGTCGCCGCCATCATTCTGTTGCTGCTGGTGATGACTGCGCTTGTTCGCGGGATTGATCATTGGCGCTCCATGGAGCCGCTGATCTGGGGCCATCTCGCCACGGTCATGATTCCGCTGGCGATCACCCCTGTGCAACTGTTACGCCGGCGCGGCGACCGCGCTCACCGCATCCTCGGTTGGATCTGGTCGGTATCGCTCTTCATCACCGCAGTCGCTTCCTTTGGCATACGGGATATCAATGAAGGGCAGCTGAGCTTCATCCACTTATTCTCAGTAGTCACCATCGTGTCGGTGCCGCTGCTGGTCCTCGCTGCGCGGCACCATCAAATCGCCCGCCATCGTGGCACGGTTCGAGGACTTATCACCGGCGCTCTGCTTACGGCGGGCTACTTCACGCTCATTCCAAACCGAATGCTCGGCGGATGGCTCTGGAGCTGAGAGCAGCCGCTGGTCAACACCACGATGAGAACACGGCGTCAGAGTAGCGCACCGTTCGCCAAGACCCTTTCGCGCCATCAATCGTTGCGCTAATTAACCCAAACGCGGGGGGCCAAGTTTGCAGGTGCTCGAATGCATGTGTCGCGCGCGCGCTTTTTGTTAGCGATTCTTGTATTGACCGCGACGTATTTGTTTGGAGCGTACAGCGCGCGCCATCAACTATTTCCCTTCCCGCTTCTTCAAGCGCTGAAAACTCGCGCGACGGCTCCCGAGGACCTCTACACATTTGATCAAGTGGGACGGCTCGCATCGGGCGATCAAAAGAAAGCGGTCGCCTGCCCGCAGCAGACGGACCGTACGGCCGTGCTGCTTCTGCTCGGGCAGTCCAACGCTGGAAATCACGGGGGGCAACGGTTCCGCTCGGAACACGGAGAGAAGGTTGTCAATTTCTTCGATGGGCGATGCTATATCGCCGCGTCGCCCCTGCTGGGATCTGACGGTATCGGCGGGGAATATTGGACCCAGCTCGGCAACCTTCTGCTGGATCGCGGATCGTTCGACCAGGTCGTACTGGCTCCCGCGGCCGTAACTGGCTCCGAGGTCTCCCGTTGGGGGCCGGGCGGGGATCTAAATGCTATCATGACCAACACCGCGAGCCAGCTGAAGCAGCGAGGTTATCTCGTGACGCACGTCCTCTGGGTCCAAGGTGAGATCGACTACGTCAAGGGAACGACCGAGAAGGACTACCGCGATCGCTTCGTATCGCTGGTTAGCTCGTTGCGGTCTCATAGCGTCGCAGCGCCGGTATACGTTGCCGTCGCGACCAAATGCTTGGGAGCAAGCAACGGCGGAACGCGCTTCCACTCTGCCGACAACGCGGTAGCCCGCGCTCAGCTGGCGCTTCCCGATCCCGGCGCCAATCTGAGAAGCGGAGTCAATTCAGACGCCTTGCTTGACGACCTGGATCGGTACGACGATTGCCATTTCGGCTCTTCGGGAGAGCAGAAGGTCGCGAGAGCCTGGGCAGACCTGCTCTCAAGTGCTCCTGAGCCCGGGCCAAAAACCGAGGGGCGATGAGCGGCGCCACGGCTCTATGACAGCGCACGAGGTGATCCAACAAACGTGTGACAGTGTATGGAGCGCTGCATGAGTCCGCCGGCGCCAAACTAATCGAGCTTAGAGGTCCGCAACGAGTTGGATCACCAATCGCCGTAACCAGATGTGAGCCGGATCGTGATCGTAAGAAGCATGCCACAGCAATGAAACCGCTACCTCGCGCAATTCCAACGGAGGCGGGCTGAGACTGAGCCCGAGCTCGGCGGCGAACAAGCGAGCCAGTCGCGCGTGCATAGTCACGATAACGGGTGCGCGCGCCACCAAGGACGGGACGGTGAGGAAACGTGGCGTGGTCAAGACGACCGAACGCTGCAGTCCAAGCTTTTCCAAAGCTTCGTCCACCACACCACGCGCGCTGCGTCCGGGTCTCAGGCTAGTCAGGACATGAGGAAGCCGCACATAGTCGTCAAGCGAGATTGGCGGTACAATCCCGGTCCTTTCGGCGCTGAACATGCACAGATAAGTCTCGGTGAACAGCCGACGCCGCTTATGGTGGGCCTGGCCCTGCGGGAACACGTCATAGCCGATTGCGAGATCCAGTTCGTCGGCGTCGAGACGATCCAGGAGCGGAGAAGAGCCGATATTGTAGAGCCGCAGATGGATGCCCGGAGCGACCTCGCGCAAGCGCGCAAGGAGCGCAGGAATTACCAGGATTTCCATGCTGTCTGGCAGTCCGAATCTGAAAGTTCGCGCCGCCGTCGCTGGATCAAATGCCTTGTCTCGCGACACGAGCGACTGGATCTGAGCCAACGCGGTTCGCACCGGCTCAACCAACGTCATCGCTCGTGGGGTGAGGCGCAGGCCGTCCGGTCCCCGCGTCAGAAGCTCGTCATCGAACAGTTCCCGCAGACGCGCGAGGTTGTGACTCATTGCCGACTGGCCAATGCCGACGCGGGCGGCAGCGCGCGTAACGCTACGTTCCGTGAGCAGCGCATCGAAATGAACCAGGAGATTCAGATCGATACGAGCTAGATTGACGGCATCGATATCCATTATCGATCCAATCTGTTTGATCGATAATGATAACCCGACCATCTTCTGCGGCAAGGGAGCGGCGGGCATGGGCTCGCCGCCCGAACCAAAGGAGATTGCCATGTTTGTACGAAGCGCGCTTTTCGCCGCCGCATTTATCCTGGCTTCGCTAGGGGCCGCTCAAGGTAATGACCTACGGCCGATCGAGGGCAAAAGCATCGATCTCGGCGACGTGTCCGGCATCGCCTACTATACCGTCGAACCCGACGGCTTCCACGTCGTAACGACCCTCGCGCAGGGCGAGGCGGGGGCACCAGTCCGCATCGTCTCTGTCCTTGCGCCGGGCCAGAGCGTGGTTTTCTCAACACCCCAGCCAGCAGCTAGGCTCGAAATCAGCCGGAAGGGCGACGAGGTCGTCGTCCGCAAGGCGAACGCGGTCTCGAACTGAGTCTTGAGTCAATCGGCGGCCAGAAGGAGCTTCCTTAGACATGATCACGCCTCAACTGCGCGGCGAACCTGTAATGAGAACCCTCTCAGACCAGCTCTATCTTGACGATCTTCATGTCGGACAGCGCTTTACGAGCGAGGCACATACGGTTGACGAAGCGCAGATCAGGGAGTTCGCGGTTCAATTCGATCCGCAGCCCTTTCATACGGACACGCAAGCCGCTGAACGCACGTTCTTCAACGGCTTGGCGGCGAGCGGTTGGCACACAGCCGCGATCACGATGCGTCTTAATGTGGAGAGTGGTCCGCCGATCGCCGGCGGCATCGTCGGCGCCGGGGCAGAGTTGAGCTGGCCGACGCCGACGCGTCCTGGAGATGTTCTCCACGTTGAGAGCGAAGTTCTTGAAATTACGCCATCGCGCTCGCGACCCGATCGCGGCACGATTGTCCTTGTCAGCCGGACAATAAACCAACGTGGCGACGTCGTTCAAATCTTGAAGGCCAGGCTGATTGTTCCACGCAGAAACCGTTCGGCTTTTAGTGCCGCGACAACATCGGCAGCGCGTATCACCCCATCTGCCGAGAGGGTTCAGTGACCCACTTACGAGCGGTTCACCTGGATGCCAAGGTTGCGCTGCCGTCGCCCCAACTAGGCGGCAAACGCCCATACGATCACGAAGACAACTCCGATCGCGGTGAGGCCAAGCGAAACCGCAACCAGCGGCAACAGCACGTCAATTGCCGCATCCCTGGCGCGGAGCCGCGCACCCCAGACCGCAAAATCGCCGTCTGACCAATCGTGGAACGAGGTTGGCTTCGCTTGCCCCTCATGGGGCATCTGAAACTTCTTCCAAACAAGAGACAGCGTCCATGGCAGTGCGATCGCGACGGTGAACAATACGGTCACGAACATCAACGACAGACTGACATCGCTCGAGCGATCGAACAAGACCCAGGCCATCAGTGCGAACCACGCGATCAGGCCGACCGCCGCGCGGTAGATTCTGGGATGAAGCTGATCGAACACAGGTTTGTTGTGGGCGATAAGTTCCCTGCTCATGACATGCCTCTGCGGCCGCGAAATCGGAGTCGCCTACGGCAGCAACCGTGGCGATTCGCGGAGGTTTCGTTAAATATCGTCCAGCTCGCGCGGCGCTCAGGGAAAACGTCTGAACCGCGCAAATTCCGCTTTGGGAGGCAAAGTCCATGGAGCCGGACGCATCATTCGCGGGTTTATTGCGCGTCCTTGTTGGCTTGCGCGGTCGCCGGCCGGCCCGGCGCTGGTGTGGGCGGATCGAACGTTTCCGGCAGCACCTCGATGCCGACGTCGGCCAGCCGCACGCGCACTTCAGCGGCGACATATTTCGCATATTCCGACAATAGCAGCCGCAGCGTCGCGCCGCTGGTCCACCACGGCTCGTCGCGCCAGCGCTCGCCGATCACCGCGAACGGAATCAGCGTGACGTCGGGCATCGCATGCGACAATTCCAGGATGGCGCGCGGCATGTGGTAGTTCGACGTCACGACGATCAGCGACTTGAAGCCGCGCTCGCGCGCCCAGCGCCGCGTCTCCGCGGCATTGCCGCGCGTGTTGGCGGCAGAGCGGTCGAGATCGACGCAGCAGCGGAGCAGCGCGTGGTTGTCAGGCAGCGAGCGCGAAATGTCGCTCACTGCGTTGGTCGGATGCACGCCCGAAATCAGCAGCCGCTTGCCATAGCCAGCGGCCAATAATTCCATCGCGTCCGACACCCGTGACGAGCCGCCGGTCAACACCACGATGCCATCGGCATTGCGTGCCGGCTTGATCTCGACGCCGCGTAGTTGCGAGAGAAAGGCGATGAAGCCCACGGCCGCGCCGACAAACAGGATTGCCATGGCGACGATGGCCGCGCGCAGCCATCCGCCCGGCGGCGTGGCCTGCGCCCTCGGCGTGCTGTCGTCGTCCTGCAAGCCCATGTGATCCGGCAATCCCATTCCTACACAATTCTAGAAGGTTTTTACACGAAGTGGAGTCCCGGGCCCGGGTCGAGTCCGTGACTTACTTCACTGCAAAACGCCACCGCTCCCGCGTCAATCGATGTCATCCAGCGTGGCGAACAGCGTTCGCCGCGAAGCCCAGGCGGTAATGGCCGCGATCGCCACGGCCTGCGCGGCGAGCGCCAGATAGCCCGAGGGCGGCAGTGAAAACGTGCCGAGCAGCGCGGCGAATTGATCGCCGACCGGAGTACCCGAGAACCAGCCGGCAATCGATTCGGAGAAGCCGAAACCCAGCATCGCGGCGCCACCGCCGATCACCCCGCCCTCGAGGCCAAGCCGGAGAAAGTGCCGCAGGAAATGGTTGGCGATATAGCGGTCACCGGCGCCCACGAAGTGCAGCACCTCGACGATCGGGCGGTTCGCCGCCATCGCGCCGCGCGTTGCGAACGAAACCGAAATGATCGTTGCCACAATCACCAGCGCGAGAATTCCAATGCCGGCGAATACGGTCGCCCCGGTCATCGAGCGCATGCGCTCGATCCAGGCGCGGTGATCGTCGACGCTTGCCGATGGCGCCACCTGCGTCACAGCGCGGCGCAAGGCCGCAAGATCGAGCGTCGTGCCGGGCTGGACGCGCGCGACAATGACGCGCGGCACCGGCAACTGCTCGATCGACAGGCCGCTGCCGAGCCACGGCTCCAGGAGTTTTGCCGAATCGTCCTTGCTGAACGGCTTGACCTGAACGATGCCGGGCTGCGTCCGCATCGCCTCCGCGGCTGCAGTCACGTCGCGATCGAGGTCGCGACCTCCTTGCGGACGCACCTGAACGGTAATTTCGCTCGCGACTTCCGACTGCCATTCCGCAGCCGACGCGCTGACCAGCAGCACCGTGCCGGTGGTGATGGAAGCGAGGAACGTCATGATGGCGACGACGGCGACCAGCGCGCGGCCGGAGATCGAGGCCCGCGGCACGATCGGCGACATGTTGCGCGCGCGCGCCGGCACCTGCGGGCGTTCGTTGCCGAGATCGACCAGCGGCCCGTGCTCGTCACCGACCCTACTCATAGATGTGCAACCGTCCCTGGTGCAGCACCATCCGCCGCGCCTCATACTGATCCATCAGTGTGATGTCGTGGGTCGCGATGATGACCGCGGTGCCGAGCCTGTTCAGTTCGATGAACAACCGCAACAGGCGCCGGCCGAGTGTCGGATCGACGCTGCCGGTCGGCTCGTCCGCCAGCAGCAATTGAGGTCGCGAAATCACTGCGCGCGCAATCGCGGCGCGCTGCTTCTCACCGCCCGACAGGATCGGCGGAAGCGCATCCATGCGCTCGCCGAGGCCGACCCATTTCAGAAGATCGATCACCTCGCGGCGGTAGCTGGATTCCTCGCGGCCCATCACGCGGAACGGCAGTGCCACATTCTCATAGGTCGTCATGTGATCGAGCAGGCGAAAATCCTGCAGCACGATGCCGATCTTCTGGCGCATGTCCGCAACTTGATCCTTGCCGAGCAGCGACACATCCTGACCGAACAGATTGACGAGGCCGCGCGTCGGCCGCAGCGACAGGAACAACAGCCGCAGCAGCGACGTCTTGCCCGCGCCCGAGGGACCGGTGAGAAACTGGAAGGAATGGGCCGGAATCACAAAAGAGAGGTCGCGCAAAATCTCCGGGCCAAGCCCGTACCGCAAACCGACATTTTCGAACCGAACCAAAGCTCAGCTCCGCTCGACATGAGCCGTGACCGGAAATTCCGGCCGAGAACCTGAACCGGAGCACGAACCCGAACTTCGGGCCTGTAGCCCGCTGGCTTGGGTGCTAACCGGACAAAACGGTTGTGCGACCGTTATGGTTTCCGATTCGTTAACGGTCGCTATGTAGCATCGGGACGAAGACACTGGTGAGATGGGCTCCATGCATATCGTTTGTCCCCATTGTACAACATCTTACGCCATCAATCCGGCTACCCTGGGGACCGCCGGACGCACCGTCCGCTGCTCCCGTTGCAAGGAAACCTGGCTGGCGCGGCCGGAGGACGCGATCGAACTCGCGGCCGCCATGCCGGCTATGGCGCAATCGAGCCGACCGGCCACGGATGATGCCGCAGCCGAATGGGAGGCGATGGCGCGCGCGGAAGAGGCGCAGGATACCCCCGTGGTCGACAGTCCCTCGATTTCGGCCGGCTGGCCGGCCGAGGGCGAGGGTTCGCAACCGAACGGCGGCAGCGACTGGCCGTCGGCCGCCCGGCAGGCCGCCGAGGATCATGAGGAGATCCCGATCACCACGCACCGCCAGCGGCTCGCCCGTCTGTTCCGGTTACCTTCCCTGCCCCGCATTCCGTTCGTGCCGTCCATTGGCCTGCCGACCGCCTGCGCCGCGATGGGCGCACTGATCCTGGCGCTGATGATCTGGCGCGCCGATGTCGTGCGGCTGCTACCGCAGACCGCGACGTTCTACAAGATGGTGGGGCTCGACGTGAACCTGCGCGGGCTGGCATTCAAGGACATCAAGATCACCAACGAGACCGTGGACGGCAAGCCGGTGCTGGTCATCGAGGGCGTGATCGTGGGCGAGACCAAGAAAGCGGTCGAACTGCCGCGCTTGCGCTTTTCCGTCCGCGACGCGCAAGGGGCGGAAATCTACGCCTGGAACGCGGTGCTCGAGCAGCCGATGCTCAAGCCTGGCGAGCGCGCCTATTTCAAGTCGCGCCTGGCGTCGCCGCCGCCCGAAGGCCGCAATATTGACGTACGCTTTTTCAACAAGCGGGATCTGGCTGGCCACGCCTGAGACTGGCCGCTCCGTCCCGAGGCTTTAAGAGATACGACTTCATGCCACGCGTGCTGATTGCCGACGATGAAGATTCCATGCGCTCGCTGGTGTCGCGCGCCATCGCCATGGACGGCCACGAGACCGTCACCGCCGAGGACGGCGCCGAGGCACTCGATATTCTGACCCGCGAACAGGGCATGTTCGACCTGCTCTTGACCGACATCCAGATGCCGGTGATGGATGGCATCGCGCTGGCGCTGACGGCGGCGCGCGATTTTCCCAACCTCAAGATTCTGCTGATGACAGGATTCGCCGACCAGCGCGAACGCGCCTCCGGCCTCAACGCCATCGTGCACGACGTGGTGACGAAACCGTTCTCGGTGCACGACATCCGCACCGCGGTCGCGGATGCGCTGGCGGCGAAGAAGTCGGGGTAGCTGTAAGGCTCGATCTCTCAACTCGTCATTGCGAGCGCAGCGAAGCAATCCATCTCTCCGTTACGCGGCGCTATGGATTGCTTCGCTGCGCTCGCAATGACGGTGGTGAGAGCGGCTGCTCAATAATCCTTCAGCAGGCGCTCGATATAGTCGAGCTCGATTTGCGGGCGGGACGGATCGCCGAGGCGGCGGCGCAGCTCTTCGAGGATGCGGCGCACCCGCTGCACGTCGATCTCACCGGGGATCTTCACCGTATAGTCGTCGGTGTATTCATTGTGGCGCATCGGCCGACCGAGTGGATCGGTCGAGTTGGCCGCGCCCTGCTGGCGGCCTCTGGGGTTGCCGGGGCCGTCGCCGGGCTGGTCGCCGTCGCCCTGCTGCATGGCCTCGGCGAGGTTCTGGGCGCCCTTCCGTAGCGCGTCCAGCGCCCTCCCCTGCGAGTCCACTGCGCCATCGGCATTGCCTTCGCCGAGCCGGCCAGTGGCATCGCCCATCGCCGAATCGGCCTGGTCAAGCCCATCCTCACCGTCGCCCTGCTCGCCGCCCTGGCCCTGCTGGCCTTGCCCCGGTTGGCCCTGGCCCTGCTGGTCGCCGCGCTGGCCTTGCTGACCGCGCTGACCCTGCTGGCCACGCTGTCCCGGGCCCATGCCGCGCTTGGCGAGCTCTTCCTGCAACTTCTTCAGCCGGTCACGCAGGCCCTGCTGGTCCTGCTGCAGGTCGCCCATGCTCTGATCGCCCTGCTTGCCGCGCATGCGATCGCGCCGCTGATCCTGGCCCTGCTTGTAAGTCTTGTCGCGCAACTGCTGCTGCTTGCGGATCATGTCGCCGAGCTCGTTGAGCGCCTGCTCCATGTCGTTGTCGCCCTGGCCGGGCTGCGCCATCTGCAAGCCTTCCAGCATCTGCTGCAGCTGCTCCAAGAGCTGCTTGGCGGCTTCCTTGTCGCCGGAACGCGACAGCCGCTCCATCCGGTCGAGCATGCTCTTGAGATCCTGCTGGCTCAGCATCTTGGTGTTGGGATCGAGCGGGCGGGCGAGCTGCTGCGGATTGTTGCGGAACTGTTCGACGAGCTGACGCAGATAATTATCCAGCGCGGCCCGCAGATTGTCGGTGAGCTTCTTGATCTCTTCGTCGCTGGCGCCACGCTCCAGCGCCTGCTTGAGCGCCTCCTGCGCGGCACGCAGCGCCTTGTCGACATCGCTGATGTTGCCGTCCTCGATAGTGACGGCAAGCGCCCAAAGGCTGGCGACGACCTCGCGTAGCGCATCGTCGGTGCGCGCCGCTTCCAACCGCCGCGACACGCTGTAAAGGCCGAGATAATGGCCGGCCTCCGGCGTGAACAGTTCCGGCGCGATCATCAGCGCGTCGAGCGCGGTATAAACTTGCGAATTCTGGTTGGCGTCGAGCGCCAGGATGCGGCGCTGCTCGATCAGCGCGCGCGCCAAGGGCTTGGTGAACAGCCGCTCCGGCAGCCGCATATTGTGCGGCTCGCTCTTGGCTTCATTGCCGGCCTCGTCCTTGGCCGTGAGCGTCAACGTGACGTCGGCGCCGGCATACGGATCTTCGCTGAGATCCTTCACGGTCTGGCCGACGCCATTGCGGGTGCGTGCATTGGGCAGCACCAGCGGAAACTGCGGCGGCTCGAACAGCGGCCGTGGCTCGGCCTTGTCGCCGTCCTTGTTCTTGGCGTCCTTGTTACCTTCCTTGGCCGCATCGGGCGCGCGGGCGGCAAATTGCGCGCGCGCTTCGGTTACGCCGTAATCGTCCTCGAGCTTGTAGGACATCTGCAGCGAACCGCGGGCCTGGCGCTCGGGATCCTTGGCAAGCGAGATTGTCGGCGGCCGGTCGGGCATCGCCGCAAAGCGCCACAGCGGCTGGCCGGACGGCGCACGCACATGCGCGGTGCCATCGGCCGTGATCTTGAAATGCCGTTCGCTGGTGCCCTTCGGCGCCTGCTCGCTCGGCGCGACCTCAGTCACGCCGCCGCCGACCACGACATCGATAGTGCCGCCGCTGGAGCGCACCAGGAGCGTGCTGCCTGATGGAACCGACAACGGCCCGCTATCGGGCGAAGAAGCATCCTTGTTGGCGGCGGACAGAATGATCGGCGGCTTGCCGGTATAGTTCGGCGGGGTAACCCAGGCGTCGACCCGGACATTAGCCGGCGCCAGCACGCCGTTCCAGTCGAACGCCGCGGCAATGCGCAGCGCGCGCTCGTCGCCGGCAGCGACATAGGCCGCCGCCAGCATCACCACGACTAGCGCGCGCAGCGCCCAGGGATCGTGGATCGGAAGGCGCGGCGACGGCAGGCCGGCGCGGATGCGCTTGATCGAGGCCAGCGTGCGCTCGCGCTGCTCCCGCCACAGCGCCTGCGCGATCGGGTCTTTGGATTGCAGCGTGTCGGTGAGCGCGGTAGCGGGGCGATGGCGAATGCCGGTGCCGCGATCAAGCCGGCTCAAGCTCTCATCGCGGGTCGGCCAGCGAAACCGCAAGAGCGGGAACGCGGCCGCGAGCGCCAGCAGCACGAACAGGCCGATACCGATCGCGCGTGCAAGGAAAGGCAGCGTCAGCCACAGTCCGGCCCAGGACACCACCAGAAACAGTCCGATGACGCTCAGGAGACGCGCAAGCCCCGGCCAGGCGCGTTCCCAGGCGATCGCATACTGAGCCCGCTGCAGGGCTTGCGACAGCTGCAGGCGCGCAACCGAAGCCGGCTCGCGCGGGGATTTTACGGGGTCAGAGGAAGCGCCGTTCAACAATCTCTCCGGGTTGCCCACAACTCAGCCTAGCACAACGGCGGCAATGAGGCACCCGTTCCCGGGGTAACCCACACCAGGAAATTCGCATAACACGAAGGCGTGACTATGAGCTTTTCAGCCCGTAATTTCTGCGCCGAACCGTAAAAATACGAGGAAACGACATGGACCAGAAGACACACGATAAGGGGCTGGAAATTCGCAAGGCGGTACTCGGCGAGGCCTATGTCAATAACGCGCTGAAAAACGCCGACAGTTTCAACAAACCCTTCCAGGAACTCGTCACCGAATATTGCTGGGGCGCGATCTGGGGCCGCGAGGAACTGCCGCGCAAGACCCGCAGCATGCTCAATCTCGCCATGATCTCGATCCTGAACCGTCCGCACGAACTGAAGGCGCATATCAAGGGCGCACTGACCAACGGCGTCACCCGCGACGAGATCCGCGAGATCTTCATGCAGGTTTCGATCTATGCCGGCATTCCCGCCGGCGTCGACAGCTTTCGCATCGCGCGCGAGGTGTTTGCGGAATTGGATCAGGCGTAAGGCCGGGGCTCGCAACATCTTTCCCGTTATTGCGAGGAGCGAAGCGACGAAGCAATTCATCTCTCCGCGTACTGCGGCGTGGATTGCTTCGCTTCGCTCGCAATGACGAATTCGAGGAGACACCATGGAAATCGGATTCATCGGTCTCGGGAACATGGGCTTCCCGATGGCCCGCCGGCTGATCGAGGCCGGTCATCAACTCACCGTGTTCGACACGCGCAAAGAAGCCGCCGACAAGCTCGTCGCGCTCGGCGCAGAGGCGGCGTCATCGCCCAAGGACGTCGCCGATCGCTGCGAGACCGTGCTGGCGAGCCTGCCGTCGCTGCAGGCCTCGCTCGAGGTTGCGACGGGCCCAGGCGGGGTGATCGAGGGAAAGCGCGTCAAGCGCTTCGTCGATCTCTCCACCGTCGGCTCGCAGATGGCTTCGAAAATTCAGGGCCTGCTGGCCGAACGGAATATCGTGCAGATCGACAGTCCCGTGAGCGGCGGCGTCGGCGGCGCCGAGAAGGGAACTCTCGCGGTGATGGTCTCCGGCCCGCGCGCCGACTGCGAGGCAGTGAAGCCCGCGCTTGGCGTGATCGGAAAAGTGTTCTTCATCGGCGAGAAGCCGGGCTCGGCGCAGACGATGAAACTGGCGAACAATTTTCTCTCTGCAACGGCGATGCTCGCGACCTCAGAAGCCGTGGTGATGGGCGTCAAGGCAGGCCTCGATCCATCCGTGATGATCGACGTCATCAACGCCGGATCGGGACTCAACACGGCGAGCCGCGACAAATTTCCGCGTTCGGTCCTGCCGCGCAGCTTCGACTTCGGCTTCGCCACCGGCTTGATGGTGAAGGACGTGCGTCTCGCCCTGGAAGAGATGAAGTCGCTGGGGCTATCGATGGAAGTCGCCGAGGCGGTCGGCCGGCTTTGGGAAGTCATCATCCGCGACGAGGGCGCGGAGTCGGACTTTACCGTGGCGATCAAGCCGATCGAGAGGGCAGCCGGCGTCGTGGTGGGTGGCGCGAAAGGCATCCATGCGGCGAAGTAGCCTGAGCATTTGCGCAGTTCCGAGTTGGCAAGTGTGGCCAAGTGGCGTTACGTTGAGTATGAGCCGGCGTTGACTCGATCAGTGGGACGCGCATGACGTCGCGTTGCGTAAGCCCGAAGTGCAGGCAAGAGTGGCTGCAGCCCACTTATCTTGCCGTCGCCGCCTTCGCCTTGCTGATCGCGGCGGGAGGCGATGCAAGCGCCAGAAGCGGCCGGAGCGAACGCCCGATGGAGACCGTTCAATCGCGCAGCGGCGGCGATCCGGTCATGGCCATCGTTTCGCTCCGCAACCAGCGGATCAGCGTCTACGACGCCAAGGGATGGATCTTGCGGGCGCCGGTATCAAGCGGCACCAAGGGACGCGAGACGCCCGCCGGCATCTTCAGCATTATCCAGAAAGTGGAGGAGCATTACTCCAACCTTTATGATGATGCCTACATGCCCCACATGCAGCGCATCACCTGGTCAGGCATCGCACTTCATGGCGGCGTCCTGCCGGGACGTCCGGCATCTCATGGCTGTGTCCGGCTGCCGTTCGACTTCGCCGAACGCCTGTTCAGCGAGACTATGATGGGCATGCGGGTGATCGTGGCGCCAACCGACGTGGCGCCGGTTGAGATTGCGCACCCGCTGCTGTTACAGCCCAAGCCAGGTGCCGCGGCATTGGCCGCCGCCCGCGCCGCGGAGGCGCAAGAGGCGGCGAAGAAAGCGGTCAATGTGAGGCTCGCCGTCGCGCCAGCCGCCCGGGAGGTCGCGCTGGCGACGGCGCCGGTGCGCACGGCAGAAATGCTGAAGCTCAAGGCTGAGGCGCAACTGGCGGCCGCCGAGACTGCACTTGGCTCCGCCAAGTCGGCCGAGGAAAGGGAGCAGGCCGAAGCCGCCAAGGCGCAGGTAGCGGCCAGGCTCGCGGAGCTACAGGTGCAATGGGAGACCGCCAAAGCGGATCTGCAACAGAAGCGCGATGCCGCCCTGTCTGCGCGCGAAGCCGCCGCCGCGGCGGACGCCGCGCGGCTCCAGGCAGCCGAGACAGCCCGCCAGATCGCACGCGAACTGCAGCCGGTGTCCGTGCTGATCAGCCGCAAGACCCAGCGGCTTTATGTCCGCCAAGCATTCGAGCCCCTCTTTGAAAGCCCTGTTACGATCGCAGATCCCGATCGTCCAATCGGCACGCATGTCTTCACCGCTGTCGAGCGCACGACCGACGACACCAAGTTGCGATGGAACGTCGTGTCGCTGCTCAGCAGCGAACATGCGCCGAGCGGCACGGCTCGGCCACAGGACCGAGCGCACGCAAGCAACAGTCGCGATGTTGAGCCTGTGCTGACGGATCGGGATGCTGCAAAGGCCGCGCTCGACCGTATCATTATTCCGCAGGACGCATTGGACCGCATCACCATCGTTGCGCCACGATCCTCACTGATCGTCACGGACGAGCCGATGAGTTCGGAAACCGGAAAGGGAACGGAATTCGTGGTGTTGCTCAGCGGCGAGCCGCAAGGCGGCATCAAGAAGCGGCGGCGTAGTCCACCAAGCGAATTCCGTTACGTCTACCCCCGCAGCGCGCCATTCTGGCGCTCGCCGTTCGGAATGCCCTTTTCGACCTGGTGAGTCTGCACGTCGCGCGGCCATTTCGTTCAGCCAGTTCTAGAGCATGAGAATTTTTTGGTGAGATCGATTTGGCCGCAGACGCGCTTCACCTCTCCCGCTTGCGGGGGAGGTCGGCGCGAAGCGACGGGTGTGGGTTCTCTCCACTCGGGCAGTATCGCCTGCGGAGACACCCCCACCCCAGCCCTCGCCGCAAGCGGGAGAGGGGGCGCGCCTTCTTCGTGGTCGCTATCAAGCCTAATTTCAGCTTTTAGTATACGCCCGGCAGCGCGATCACTTTCCCGCCGGTGTTGGACGCTCCGTTGCAGAAACTCAGCGATGGTCAAGCGCTGCGGCGTCATCGATCCACGGACCACCTCCGCCAATGCCGCTTCATTGGACCGCACGAACAGGAAGCGGGCCGCCACAGGTATTTCCGCCTCGGCGTTGCCATCACGTCCGATTAGGACCAATCCCGCTCCGCCGCTCGCTACGGCTACGCCGATGGCCGTAATGAACGTCCACCGACCCTCTTCCGGTATCGCGATCTCTGCTGTTATGATGGTTGCCAAGGGGGACGAGCATGAAGCGCAGCGAGTTCATTTGTGTTCTCGGCCGTATCGCTTCGGGGTGTTGGCCGCGCCGCCGCACCATCATTGTCATCATCGCCGCAATCGTGCTGCCGCCGATCGAGGTCAGCCACGCAGGCTGGCTGTCGGATCTCTTCAAGGGCTCGTCGAAACAAGGCAAATCGTCGAGACAGGGCAAGCCGCCGAAGCACGTCACGTCACCGAAGCCAGCCGCTTTGGCCAAACGGGCTGCCTCGCCAAAGCCACAAGCCACAAAGCTTGCCGCGCTGGGGCCGGTCCAATTGAGCCCTGCCGCCTTGAAACCGGCCGCGGCCCGGTGCGATCCCGCAAAACTCCGGATCGTTCTGGACGTGGGACACACCGCCGAATCGGAAGGCGCGATCAGCGCCCGCAACGTCTCCGAGTTTGTCTTCAACCTGCGCCTGGCGAAGCGGATCGAGGAGAAGTTGAAGGCCGAGGGTTTTAGCGAGACCAAACTTCTTCTGACCGAAGGCAAGGCCAGGCGCAGCCTCTTCAAACGCGTCGCCGCCGCCAACGACTTGCGCGCAGATCTCTTGCTGTCGATCCACCACGATTCCGTGCCCAACAAATTCCTCGAGGAATGGGAGTTCGAGGGAAAGAAGAGCCGGTTCAGCGACCGCTTCAGCGGATACTCCGTCTTCGTCTCCCGCAGCAACCCGGACTTCAAGACCAGTTTCGCCTTCGCCGAACTGATCGCCAAGGAAATGAAGGCCCAGGGTCTCGACTATGCCAGGCAATATTCCCAACCCATCATGGGGCGGTACCAGCGCGAGCTGCTGAACAAGGAGACCGGCGTCTATCGCTACGATGAGCTCATCGTGCTGAGAAAAACCCAAATGGCTGCCGTCCTGCTGGAAGCGGGCTCGATCATCAACCGGGACGAAGAGCTCCAGATGAGTTCGCCTGAGCGGCGCGACATCATCAGCAGCGGTGTCACGGCGGCGGTGAAGCAATTTTGCGAGCCTCGATGGGCCATGCTCGGTCCGCTCTGACGGCACGGTGCCGTCGCATCTGAATACCGCCTGCCGGCTTCAGCCCTTTGACTGCTTCTTGATTTCGTCGAATTTGGAAAGTGCTCGTTCAAATTTTTCGTTGAACAGCCACATCGCATCGAGAATTTCGCGGTACGTCGCGGATGTTTTGGCCCGGTCAGCCTGTCCGAAGGTGAAGACGCTGTTGTTTCGCAGATAGGCCATGATCTTTGGGTCGGAAATTCTGTAGTCGACCAGGTTGCGCGAGCCGAGCGCAGACTTGGTCGGGCTCGGGATAATCTGGATCAGTTCAAACAGCTTCATTTGATCGATCGGATCCGGCAGTGTTTTCACGATCGCCGGCACTTGCCGGAAAATATCCGCGTGTGCGTTCATGAGGCCATCCCGCACGGCGGTCCAGTGGTTGTACCGATGGTCCAAATTGCCGGCCCGGGCCTCTTCCTTGTCGTCGCGGGCGTTCAGTGCGGGATCAAAGGCCGCGATCGACTTCTTTATCGCGGCCCATTTCCTTCGCCCGTTTTGATCCTCGGATACGCCGGTTTGCAAACTGCCCTTGTATTTGTTCGAGCGCGCATTGCCGATGTTCTGATTGCCATTCGTCTCGGCAAAGAACAGGCCCAGGCTGATGCGGCCTGCCACTTCGGCATTGGCCGGATCGAGGCCCCTGGCGCGTGCAATGGCCGTGCCCAGATCGACGACGTCCCTGAATGGCGTATCTGATTTTTGCGCATTGGCGGGCGGCGCCTGCATTAGGTCGAAAAGTCTTCGGTACTCATCGAGCAGCGGCTCATTGTCTGCATCAAAGTAGGCCGGCGGAATTCCATATTTGTTGGGCCCGCCAATTCTGGACGGAAGCGCGTCGGTCAGGTCCTTGTACGCGCTCATCATATTGTTGCGTGCAAGGTAGAGCGCCTGTCCCGGCAAATTTGGCAGCCCCTGGTTCGAATTGATCTGCGCGCGTCGCTGAGCGAGGACCTGCTCAAACTGGCTTTTCGAATTGTTGTACGCATTGAGCGCGTCCGATTGTTTTTTCGTGAGTGGCTCAGCCACTGCAGGCGACATGAAACCGAGATTGCCGAAGGCGACTGCGATGAGCGGCGCGACGGTGCCCATGATCACGTTCGTGGCGATGGCAGCCGGCGGTGTGAACGAGAGGCCGAGAGCAAGAGCTGCCGCGGGCGCCGCAGCATGTTTTCTTATCCCCATGGAGATTTCCCATACCCAGGTTTCATCTGTCTGATAACCGGGCGAGCGCGTAGGATGGGTGGAGCGCAGCGATACCCATCAATCCCGATGAGAAAACGTGATGGGTATCGCTTCGCTCCACCCATCCTGCGGGATCACAGCCAGGGCGCCGGTTTGTCCATCGCGATCAATTCATCGACCTCGATGCGCGGGCGAACCACGGCGTACTGATCGTCCTTGACCAGCACTTCCGGCACGAGCGGCCTTGTATTGTAGAAGCCGGACTGCACCGCGCCGTAGGCGCCGGCGGTCATGATGGCGAGGAGATCGCCGGCCTTGGGCTCGGGCAGGTTGCGGTCGAGCGCGAGATAGTCGCCGGTTTCGCAGACGGGGCCGACCACGTCGGCCGTGATCGTGCGTGCATCCTTGGCCGCCTCCCGCACGGGGAGGATATCGTGATGGGCTTCATAGAGCGTCGGGCGGATCAGATCGTTCATCGCGGCGTCGATGATGACGAAGTTCTTGGCTTCACCCGGCTTCACATAGATCACGCGGGAAACCAGGATGCCGGCGTTACCGACGATCATCCGGCCCGGCTCGAACATCAGCGTGCAGCCGAGATTATGCGTCACCCGCTTGACCATCGCGGCATAGGCCGACGGCAACGGCGGCGCTTCGCGGTCGGCGTGATAGGGAATGCCGAGCCCGCCGCCGAAATCGATGTGCTCAATCTTGTGGCCGTCGGCGCGCAGCGTCTGGACGAAATCGGAGAGAATCCGGAACGCGGTTTCCATCTTCGAGAGATCGGTGATCTGGCTGCCGATATGCATGTCGGTGCCGGTCACCTCGATGCCCGGCAGCCTCGCCGCACGGGCATAGACCTCGCGCGCGCGCAAGATCGGAATGCCGAACTTGTTTTCGGACTTGCCGGTGGCGATCTTGGCATGGGTGCCGGCATCGACGTCCGGATTGACGCGCAGCGAAATCCGCGCGGTCCGGCCGGTCTCGACCGCGAGCTTCGACAGTAATTCCAGCTCGGGCTCGGATTCGACATTGATGCAGAGAATGTCGGCGGCGAGCGCCGCGCGCAGTTCGGCCTCGGTTTTGCCGACGCCGGAAAACAGGATCTTGTTCGGCGGAATCCCTGCCGCCAGCGCGCGCTTGAGTTCGCCGCCCGAGACGACGTCGGCGCCGGCACCGAGCTTGGCCAGCGTACGCAGCACCGATTGATTGGAATTCGCCTTCATGGCGTAGCAGACCAGCGTCTTCTCGCCGGCAAAGGCCTCGGTAAAGACGCGGTAGTGACGCTCCAGCGTCGCCGTCGAATAGCAATAGAAAGGCGTGCCGACGGTTTCAGCGAGATCGGACAGGTTGACGGCTTCGGCGTGAAGCACGCCGTTGCGATAGTCGAAGTGATTCATGGCGCGCCCAGTCTCAGTCCAGCAGCGGATCGAGAACGAATTTCTTCTTGCCACCCTTGGGGGCGCTGGGGCCGGCCTCGGCGCCGTAGGTCGGATTGAAAACGCCGGGCTGTGCCGCGCGCTCGGCTTCCGTATCCGGCGTGGCCTGGGCCGCCGCGGCGTTCGGCGGCAAATCGAGCCCGCCCTTGCGTCCGCAGCCGCCGAGCGCAAGCGCGGTCACGCTGAGCAGGATGATGGCCCATCCCGACGATGACGGGCGGTAGTTACTGATCACGACGAAATCCCCAATGCGCGGCGCACCATACAAAGATTGCCTTGGTCTGGCGAGTGCCGATGCGCCACGGAAACCCAAGAAATCGCAGCGAATTTTTCCGGTCAGCCCAATTTTTGCTCTTTTTCGAGCCGCTTCAGCCAGGCTTTGGCCTGCGAGGCCACGTTCTTCGGCGCCGTACCGCCGAAGCTGGTCCGGCTTTTCACCGACGCTTCGACCGACAGCACGCCCAAAGCATCTGCGGTGATCTTGGGCTCGACCTCCTGCATCGCCTTGAGCGGCAGCTCGTGCAGGGCGACGCCTTGCTTGGACGCGAGCGCGACGATCCGTCCGGTGACGTGATGGGCGTCGCGAAACGGCATTTTCAGCGTCCGCACCAGCCAGTCGGCGAGATCGGTGGCGGTGGCATAGCCCTCGCCGGCCGCCGCCTTCATCCTGTTCTCGTCGGGCACGAGATCGAGGACCATGCCGGTCATGGCGCGAATCGCCAGGGAGAGCGCAGCGAACGCCTCCATCGCGCCCTGCTTGTCTTCCTGCATGTCCTTTTGATAGGCGAGCGGCAGGCCCTTCATCACGATCAGGAGGCCGTTGAGCGCGCCGATCACCCGGCCGGTTTTGGCGCGCACCAACTCGGCGGCATCAGGATTGCGCTTCTGCGGCATGATCGAGGAGCCGGTGGTGAACTTGTCGGAGAGCCGCACGAGGCCCACCAGCGGCGAGGTCCAGATCACGATCTCCTCGGCGAAGCGCGACATGTGCACGGCCGCAATTGACGCCGCCGACAGGGTCTCCAGCACGAAGTCGCGGTCGGAGACCGCATCGAGCGAATTGGCCATCGGCCGGTCGAAGCCGAGCGCCTTGGCAGTCGCCGCACGGTCGATCGGGAACGAGGTTCCGGCCAGCGCCGCGGCACCCAGCGGCGATTCGTTCAGCCGCTTGCGGGCATCGGCAAACCGGCCACGGTCACGCGCGGCCATCTCGACATAAGCAAGCAGATGATGGCCGAAGGTGACGGGCTGGGCGGTCTGCAGATGGGTGAAGCCCGGCATCACGGTCGCAGCGTGTTCCAGCGCGCGGGCCGCCAGCGCGTGCTGGAAGGCGGCGAGCGCGGCGTCGGTCGCGTCGATCGTGTCGCGGACATAGAGCCGGAAATCGGTCGCGACCTGGTCGTTGCGCGAACGCGCGGTATGCAGCCTTCCTGCGGCCGGCCCGATCAGTTCGGACAGCCGGCTCTCGACGTTCATATGGATGTCTTCGAGCGCGCGCTTGAAGTCGAACGAGCCCTTGCCGATTTCTGACAAAATCGTGTCTAGACCCTTGCCGATATTTTTCGCATCACTCGCGGTGATAATGCCTTGTGCGGCGAGCATCGCCGCGTGGGCCTTGGACGCGGTGATGTCCTGGGCATAGAGGTGACGGTCGACGTCGATCGAGACGTTGATTTCCTCCATGATCGCATCGGGACGTTCGGTGAACCGGCCGCCCCACATCTTGTTGCTCATGACTTCCCAAGCCCTGCCATCTATATCGTCGAGGTGCGCGAAACGCCGCGCCGGTTTCGGCCGTACTCGACCGTAATCTTGAGCCCTGCATAGCCATATCTGACACAGGATGACAAACGATATGCTCGAAATGTCCTCGCCCCGCCCGGCCCCAACGCGCCGGATCCCGATCGCCATCGGCGCAGTGGTCGCTGCGGGCGTGGTCGGATTGGGCGCGTTTTACACGGTCGGCGGCCTCAAACGCGGCACGGGCGGTGATCCCTCCTGCACGGGCGCGGTCGAACTCGCCCGCAAGATCGCCCCGCTGGCCCATGGCGAAGTGGCCGCGCTGACCATGGCGACGACCCCGCTGCGGCTGCCCGACCTCGCCTTCGAGGACGCCCAAGGCAAGCCGCGAAAACTGTCGGAGTGGCGCGGCAAGACCGTGCTGCTTAACCTCTGGGCCACCTGGTGCGTGCCTTGCCGTAAGGAAATGCCGGCGCTGGACAGCCTGCAGGCCCAGCTGGGCGGCAAGGATTTTGAAGTGGTCGCCGTCAATATCGACACCCGCGACCCCGAGAAGCCGAAAAACTTCCTGAAAGAGGCCAATCTGACCCGGCTCGGCTATTTCACCGACGCAAAAGCCAAGGTCTTTCAGGACCTTAAGAACATAGGCAAGGCATTGGGCATGCCGACCTCGGTGCTGGTCGACGCCCAGGGCTGCGAGATCGCCAATCTCGCCGGCCCCGCCGAATGGGCCAGCGATGACGCCATCAAGCTGATCAAGGCCGCGATGCAGCCGATGAAGGCGGGGTCGTAGCGGGCCGGAGCGTGTACCCGGACCTCAGCCGTCAGACCTCATCCTGAGGAGCTGCGCAGCAGCGTCTCGAAGGATGAATGGCACCACTGGGGCCGCATGGTTCGAGACGGCGCGAGCCTGTCATCGGGCCCCGCTACGCGCGGACCCGTTGGCGCCTCCTCACCACGAGGGTCGAACAGGGATTTTCAGGCCGTGACGTTCAGATTGCCGCCGACGCCGGGGGCGAGATTGGCGGTTGAGGGGATGCCGAGCAGCGTGTGAACCGCCGCCTTCTCCGCATCTGCATTCTGCTTGATGATCGACGTCTGGATCTGCTGCTGCGTACCCGCCGCCTGCATGGCGAGCATGCTTGAAACCATAGCCATCATATCCATACGCGACACTCCTTACACGCGAGCGCACCCTACCAGAGCACCGGTTAACGAATTTCCAATCGCGTGTCCCGGACGCGGTGCAGCGTTGCGACGCTGCTCCGCTGAGCCGGGACCCATGTGACTGCAGGGGAGTGTGTGGCTGTGGCCCCCGAATCAGCTGCGCACCACTTCGTGCTGCGCAGCATCCGGGGAAGGCGACCGTCAACGCGTCGGGACCGGCTTGTCGCCGCGATAGTCGTAGAAGCCGCGCTGCGTCTTGCGGCCGAGCCAGCCGGCCTCGACATATTTCACCAGCAGCGGGCACGGCCGGTACTTTGAATCCGCAAGCCCCTCGTGCAGCACCTGCATGATGGAGAGGCAGGTGTCGAGGCCGATGAAGTCGGCCAGTTCCAGCGGCCCCATCGGGTGATGCGCGCCGAGCTTCATCGCCGCATCGATCGCCTCGACGTTACCGACGCCCTCGTAGAGGGTGTAGATCGCCTCGTTGATCATCGGCAGCAGGATGCGGTTAACGATGAAGGCCGGGAAATCCTCCGACACCGCGACCTGCTTGCCGAGCTTGCCGACAAATTCCTTGGCGGTATCGAAGGTGGTGTCGTCGGTGGCGATGCCGCGGATCAGTTCGACCAGTTCCATCGCCGGCACCGGATTCATGAAGTGAATGCCGATGAAGCGCTCGGGACGATCTGTCGAAGCGGCGAGCCGCGTGATCGAGATCGACGACGAGTTGGTGGCGACGATCGCCTCCGGCTTCAGGATCGCGCAGAGCTCGTGAAAGATCTTGCGCTTGACTTCTTCCTTCTCGATTGCGGTCTCGATCACGAGATCGCAATTGGCGAGGTCGTCCAGCGACTCGGTGGAGGTGATCCGCTCCAGCGCCTGCTTGCGGGCGTCGTCGGTGATGGTCTTCTTGGCAACCTGGCGCGACAGATGGCCATTGATCGTCGCCATCGCCGATTTCAGCCTTTCGTCGGAGACGTCATTGAGTATCACGTCGAAGCCGGCGAGCGCCGCCACATGCGCAATCCCGTTGCCCATCTGGCCCGAGCCGATCACGCCGACCTTCTTGATTGTCACCGCCATTTTGTCATCCACCGGAACGGCGCGCACATCGCGCCTGTTCATCTCTAAACCCCAGCTACGATATCATCAGACGCGAGGTTTCGGTCCCACCATTGGCACGTATTCTTCACGCGAAGCTTAATCCACTTCGCCCGCAACCGCTTAAGGTAAATAATCGGCCGGACGTTGCCGTCCGGCCGATATCTGGTGCTTTTTTACTTCCCGAGCTTACCGAGCGCCTCGGTGAGCTCAGGAACCGCCTGATAGAGATCCGCGACCAGGCCATAGTCGGCAACCTGGAAGATCGGCGCGTCTTCATCCTTGTTGATCGCAACGATCACCTTGGAATCCTTCATGCCGGCGAGATGCTGGATCGCGCCGGAGATGCCGATGGCAACATAGAGTTCCGGGGCCACCACTTTGCCGGTCTGGCCGACCTGCCAGTCGTTCGGCGCATAGCCAGCATCGACCGCCGCGCGCGAGGCGCCGACGCCCGCGCCGAGCTTGTCGGCGAGCGGCTCAATATACTTGGCAAAATTCTCGCGGCTCTGCATGGCGCGGCCGCCGGAGACGATGATCTTCGCCGAGGTCAGTTCCGGCCGGTCGCTCTTGGCGACTTCCTCGCCCAGGAAGCTGGAAAGGCCCGGATCGGCCGCAGCGGCGGCGTTCTCCACCGGCGCGCTGCCGCCCTCACCGGTCGCGGCGAAGGTCGAGGTGCGCACCGTAATGACCTTCTTGGCGTCCTTGGACTTCACCGTCTGGATCGCGTTGCCGGCATAGATCGGCCGCTCGAACGTATCTGATGAAACCACCTTGATGATCTCGGACACCTGCATCACGTCGAGGAGAGCCGCGACGCGCGGCATCACGTTCTTGAAGCGCGAAGTCGCGGGCGCGACGAAAGCGTCATAGCTGGAAGCGAGCGACACGATCAGCGCGGCCAGCGGCTCGGCGAGGTCGTGCGCGTAGGCGGCGTTATCGGCGAGCAGCACCTTCTTGACGCCGGAAAGCCTGGCCGCAGCATCGGCGGCCGCCTTGGCGTTCTCGCCGGCGACCAAGACGTGCACGTCGGCGCCGAGCGCAGCGGCTGCCGTGAGCGCCTTGTTGGTGGCGTCCTTGATCGACGCGTTATCGTGTTCGGCAATCAGCAGCGTCGTCATCAGAGCACCCCGGCTTCGGTCTTGAGTTTGGATACCAGCTCGGCGACGTCCTTGACCTTGACGCCAGCCTTGCGGCCCGCCGGTTCGGCAGTCTTGAGCACTTCAAGATGCGGCGTGAGATCGACGCCGTAGTCGGACGCGTTCTTGTCGTCGATCGGCTTTTTCTTCGCCTTCATGATGTTAGGCAGCGACGCATAGCGCGGCTCGTTGAGCCGGAGGTCGGTGGTGACGATCGCCGGTCCCTTCAGCTTCACAGTCTGCAGGCCGCCGTCGACCTCGCGCGTCACCTTGAAGTCAGAACCTTCGACTTCGAGCTTGGAGGCAAACGTCGCCTGCGGCCATCCGAGCAGCGCCGCCAGCATCTGGCCGGTCTGGTTGGAATCGTCGTCGATCGCCTGCTTGCCGAGAATGATCAGGCCGGGCTTTTCAGCTTCCGCCACGGCCTTCAGCAGCTTGGCGACCGCCAGCGGCTCCACATGACCTTCGGCCTTGACGAGGATGCCGCGGTCCGCGCCCATCGCAAGGCCTGTGCGGATCGTCTCCGAGGCCTGCGCCGGACCGATCGAAACCACCACGACCTCGGTCGCCTTGCCGGCTTCCTTCAGCCGCAGCGCTTCCTCGACGGCGATTTCGTCGAACGGATTCATCGACATCTTCACGTTGGCGAGTTCCACGCCCGTTCCGTCGCTCTTGACGCGGACCTTGACGTTGAAATCGACTACCCGCTTTACCGGCACAAGAACCTTCATCGATCCTCTTTCGCTTGAATTCTGGGGTTAATTAGCTTGGGTATTAGCTTGGGCGCGGAACCTAAAGGTCCCGCTATCGGCGGTCAACGCGCGAAAGCCAAAAATCAGCCCCGGAAAAGGCCCTACCTTAACGGTTCTGACCCGGCACCCACAACACATCTCCAGCCCCATTATCGTTCATGGCGCGGCTGGCGACGAACAGAAAATCCGACAGGCGGTTCATATACTGAATGGCGGCCTCGCTGACCGGCTCCTCCGGCTGCGCCGCGAGCTCCACCATATTCCGTTCCGCCCGGCGGCATATGGTTCGGGCGAGATGCAGGTATGCGGCAGCCGGGGTGCCGCCCGGCAGGACAAAGGAGGTCAGGGGCGCGAGGTGCTCGTTGAGCGCGTCGATATCGCGCTCGAGCCGCTCGACCTGGCTCGACAGCATCCGCAAGCGCTCCGCCTTGCCTTCGCGCTGGGGCACCGCCAGATCGGCCCCGAGATCGAACAGATCGTTCTGGATCCGCCCCAGCATCGCATCGAGCTCGCGCGCCTCGTTAAGATGCAGCCGCACCACGCCGATGGCGGCGTTAGTCTCGTCGACGGTGCCATAGGCTGCGATGCGCAGATCGTATTTCGGCCGGCGCTCGCCGCTGCCGAGCGCCGTGGTGCCGTCATCGCCGGTCCTGGTATAGATGCGGTTGAGCACGACCATTGGCGCTTTCCTTTGTCCCAGCTTACCTGCTCATCGCCCAGACCACCACCATGGTGATCACGATGGCAATGAATTGCAGCAAGACGCGAAGCCGCATCAGGTTCTGCGAGCGGTTCGGCGAGCCACCCCGCATCATGTTGACAAGGCCGAGCACCAGCACGATGGCCACCGCCGCAAGCGCGATGGGAAGAACGATCGAACTCAGAAAGGATGTCATCGGCGCTACATAACACCCGGAAGCGCCGACTTCCACACGTTCACATCCTCTCGCACAGCTGCTCGACGATCTGGCTTTTAAGCCAATAATATCAGATGCTAGCCCACATCTTGAGACCAGTCTTGAGACCAATCGTTGGACCGGGACCGCCATCCCCCTGATTGAGGTGAGATGTGAGGCTCATTCGCTTTGTTTATCTCGTCGTGATGGAGGCGTTCTATACGTTCCTCGCCGATGACGGCTGGGCGATCGCGAGCCATATCGCGCTATCGACGTTGATGGCGCTCTTCCCGTTCCTGATCGTGCTGACGTCGCTGGCCGGCTTTTTCGGATCCAAGGAACTCGCCGACGGCGCCGTCGCGCTACTCCTGCAGACCTGGCCGCAACAGGTCGCGGACGCACTGTCAGGTGAAATCCACGATGTGCTGACCACGACGCGCGGCGACATCCTTACCGTTGGCGCGGTGCTGGCGGTTTATTTCGCCTCCAACGGCGTCGAGGCGCTGCGGGTGGCGCTGAACCGTGCCTATTCGGTGGTCGAGCCGCGGGCCTGGTACTGGCTGCGGCTGGAATCGATCGGATACACGCTAGTCGCCGCCGTCACCTCGCTCTTGATGGCGTTCCTGATCGTGCTCGGTCCGCTAATCCTTGAGACCGCGCGCCGCCACATTCCGTTTTTCATCGAGAGCAACGAAAGAATTCTGTTTTTCGCCCGTTACGGCATCACGATCACGGCGATGACGGTTGCACTATTCGTGCTGCATGCCTGGCTGCCCTGCGGCCGGCGGAGCTTCCTGCAAATTCTTCCCGGCATCGTCTTCACGATGGTGGCGTCGCTGATCTCGGGCATCATATTCGGCCAGTATCTGGCGCGGTTCGCCAGCAACTACGTGACGATGTATGCGGGGCTTGCCTCTGTCATCATCGCGCTGGTGTTTCTCTATTTCATCTCTGCAATTTTCGTTTATGGCGGCGAACTGAACGCGGCCATCATGAAGTCGCAGCTGCCGAAGGGGATGTCGCTTCATGCAGCGCAGTCGCTAAGGCGCGTGGGGACACGGGTTTGACAAGGAAGATATCGGCGCCCGCGGCCCGAGATGCGGCCTCATCCTCGCTGCGGCCGGATATGCCGATGATCGGAATGCCGCCAAGCGGCGCATCCAGTGCGCGAATACGCCTGATCGCCTCGACGCCATCAATGCCGGGCAGGACCATATCCATCAGCACCGCGTCGAACGCGCCCTGGGCGAGCCGCTCGGTCGCCGCCTCGCCCTGGCCGATGAATTCGGTCTGGTGACCGAGTTCGGTCAGGATTGCGTTGAGCACGACGCGGCCGAACGGATTGTCCTCGACGCTGAGCAGGCGCAGCGGCCGCGGCGAACCGATCGAGGCTTCGCCGTCGGCGCCGGATTCCGCCGCCACCGCTCCCTGTACGGGAGACATCAGGACATTGAGGGTAAAAGTGGTGCCCCCGCCGCGCCGCTGGGTCACGGTGACGTCGCCGCCCATGGCACGCGCCAATTGCCTGACCGACGACAGACCGAGCCCGGCGCCGCCGAAGCGCGAGGCGATGGAGACATTGGCCTGCGAGAACGGCCGGAACAGGCGTTTGATCTCGTTCAGCGTGAGGCCGATGCCGCTGTCGGAGACCGCGAATGCGACCGCGATCTTGCCCTTCGGGCCGCGCACCGGCGTGACCTGCAGCGCGACGCTGCCCTGTTCGGTGAATTTCACGGCGTTGTCGATCAGGTTCTCCATCGCCGCGCGCAGGCGGACGGGATCGCCGATCGCAAATACCGGGAGCTTCTCGGAAATCGTGACCGACGACTGCAGGCCCTTGGCTGCCGCGCGCCCGGTCAGCGAATCACCGACATTGCGCGCGAGCGTACGCAGGTCGAAGAAGTCCTGCCGTACGCTCAGTCCCGGACCGCTACTGCGCGCCGCATCGACGAATAGCGTCGCCAGGCTCGCCAGATGTTCCGCGCCGGCCTTGATGGTATCGACCCAGCGCCGTTCACGCTCGTCCAGTTCGGAGGTCGCCAGGAGATTGCTGATCGCCAGAATGCCTGTGAGCGGCGTGCGGACCTCGTGCGCAAAGGCCGCCAGCGCGGCCTCGACCATGTCAGGAGCTGAGACGGCAGACTTGCGCGCGGCGCGCGCCGTTGCCGCGGCGCTGGATACGCGCTTCTTCGCTCGCCGCTTCTTTATTGGGCGTGTGATGCGCCGTGAACGCCGCTTCGCCGCCATGTTCCCCTTCCTCTGCCGCAACCAGCATGACACGCGATGGCGGCCGGTGTCACGGAGACGTTTTCAACAACCCCCAGTAGAACTACGGGAGTCGTCCAACAAGCCGACGAGGCGGCGGATCTCCGCAGGCGTGGCACCTTGCCCACGCAATTCGCGCAACCCTGTGGCCTTTGTCGATTTCGAGAGCTTCTGTCCCGACGCATCTTCGATAAGTCGGTGGTGCCGATACACCGGTTGCGGGATACCCAGCAGCCGCTGCAACAACAGGTGTACGCTGGTCGACCAGAACAGGTCCCTGCCCCGCACCACGTCGGTGACGCCCTGCACGGCATCGTCGATCACGACCGATAGATGGTAGCTGGTCGGCGTCTCCTTGCGCGCCAGAATGACGTCGCCCCAGGCTTCGGGATGCGCGCTCACCGCGCCGGTCTCGCCATCAGGACCTTCGCCATGCTCGATCCAGATGAGGCGATTCGCCCGCGCGCAAGCTGCGGCCATATCGAGCCGCAACGCGTAAGGCAGCCCCTGTTCGAGCAGCCGGCTGCGCTCCTCCGCCGGCAGTGACTTCGCCGCGCCCGGATAGAGCGGCGCCCCGTCCGGATCGCGCGGCCAGGGCGCGCTGGCCTCACGTTCCCTGACCATGCGAGCGATTTCCGCGCGGCTCTCGAAACTTGGATAGACCAAACCCATCCCCGACAATTGTTCGACCGCCTGCCGATAGCGCGCAAAATGTTCCGATTGCCGCCGGACCGGCATCTCCCAGGAGATTCCGAGCCAGGCGAGGTCTTCATAGATCGCCGCCTCGAATTCCGGCCGGCACCGCGTCGCATCGATGTCCTCGATCCGCAGCAGGAACCTGCCGCCGCTGCGACGCGCGAGGTCGAAGTTGAGCAGCGCCGAATAGGCGTGGCCGAGATGGAGGTAGCCGTTCGGGCTTGGAGCAAATCGGAAAACGGGTGGCGGCATTGGTTGCGAACACTGTCATTGCCGGGCTTGACCCGGCAATCCATCATCTCAAGACTCCCTTATGAGATGGATGCGTGTTCGTGGGTCAAGCCCGCGTATGACGCTTTGAGCAAGAACAGACAATGCACGTTCGCCTCGAAAACCAGTCCGACCTTGAAGACGCCATGCTCGTGCTGGTGAAGCAAGATCCGCGTCTGAAGCCGATCCTGGCGCAGACGGGCATGCCGGCGCTGCGCCAACGCGAGCCGGGCTTCGCGGGCCTTGCGCATATCATCTGCGGCCAGCAGCTTTCGACCGCGAGCGCCGCCGCGATCTGGGCGCGACTCTCGACCGCCTTCGATCCACTCGACCATGAAGCCATATGCAAAGCGCGCGCCGACCGGCTCGGGCGGCTCGGGCTGTCTGCCGCCAAGATCAAGACGCTGAAATTCATTGCAAAGGAACTTGCGGCCGAGCGGCTGAACCTGGAAGTGCTGGCGAACGAGGACGTGGATGCCGCGCACCACGCGCTGACCGCGCTGCATGGCATCGGCCCATGGACCGCCGACATTTACCTGCTGTTCTGCCTCGGCCATGGCGACGCCTGGCCGGCCGGCGACCTCGCCGTGCAGGAGGCGGTCAAGATCGGTCTCGGCCTGAAGGCACGGCCAACCGCAAAGCAGATGGCGCCGCTGGCCGAACCCTGGCGGCCTTATCGGGGCGCCGCCGCGCATCTATGGTGGGCGTATTATCGCATGCTGAAGAAGCGAGAGGGCGTGCTGGCAAGCAAGCCGTGATGCTCTCGCGTCCCGGACGCGGCGCAGCGCGCAAGCGCTGCTCCGCAGTGCCGGGACCCCATCTCACCTCTTGGCTCGAGGTTCGTATGGGCCCGGCTCAGCAACGCATCACTCGCGTGCTGCGCTGCGTCCGGGGAACGAAGACCGTCAGCGCCTCACCTCTCTCATCCCCGCAGCCTCACCCGGTCCTCCCGCGCGCAGGCGGTGACGAAATCGATCACGGCGCGCACCGCGGGGAGTTCGACCAAGTCCGGATGCGCCAGCAGCCAGATATCGGCCACGCTGACGAGCTTTTGCGGGGCGACGCGCACCAGATCCGGATAGGTAGCGGCAACGAAGCAGGACAAAGCCGATATGCCGAGGCCGGCGCGGGCCGCGGCCAGCATGTCGCCCTGCGATGAGCAGCGCATCACCACCTGGCCCTGCCGCGTGATGACATCGCTCCAGCGCGCTAGGCGCTCGTTCGAGGCGCGGTCGGCAAAGCCGATCACGCTGTGGCCCTTCCATTCGTCGCGCCGTTCGGGCAGACGCCGCCCGGCGGCATAGTCGCGCGAGGCGTAGAAGCCGGTGCCGAGGCGGCCGATCTTGCGACCGACTAGGTTTTCCTCGCCGCTGTCGACGGGGCGCAGCACCACATCGGCTTCCCGGCGGCGGACGCTCGCCGGAAACGGATGGGTGATGATCTCGAGCTGGATATGGTCATGCGTGCGAAGGAACGGGCCGAGCCGCGGCATCAGCCAGTGCGAGGCGAGCGTTGCGCCGATCGACAGCTTGACGACGCCCCTCGCCTGCGCGCCGGTGGCGGAGACCGCGGCTTCGGCGCGCAAGGCTGCCGCGGCCATCGCCTCGACGTGCTCGTGAAACTTGCGGCCCTGCGAGGTCAGGGAAAGGCCGTCATTTGAGCGCGCGAACAGGGGAATGCCGAGCTGGCTCTCCAGCTCGGTGATCCTGCGCCCGACCGTCGGATGGCTGGAGCGCAGCCGTCGCGCCGCCGCCGCGAAGCTGCGGGTTTCGGCGACGGCGACGAAGGTCTTGCAGAGGTCCCAGTCCATCGATCGGCTGTGTTCATTCCTGGTGCATTATCTGTTCAATATTGAACAGGCCGAGGGCCGCGTCCAGTCCTATAATGCATCCAACAAACCACGGCCGTCGCCCGTGGCGCAGCAAATCAAAACATCAAGCGCGCATTCCGGAGATCTGTCGGCTTGCGCTGCAGAGGAGGAACCGAATGCCGTTGCCTGCTTCGCTTGCCGACAAGCTCGACCTGCCGGTCGTGGGATCGCCGCTGTTCATCGTCTCCGGGCCCGAGCTCGTGATCGCTCAGTGCAAGGCCGGCATCGTCGGCTCCTTCCCGGCGCTGAACGCGCGCCCGGTGGAGAAGCTCGACGAGTGGCTGACGCGCATCGAGAACGAGCTCGGCGAGTACAAGGCGCAGAATCCTGATCGGAAGGTCGCGCCCTACGCGGTCAACCAGATCTGCCATTCTTCCAACGACCGGCTGATGAGGGACATGGAGACCTGCGTGAAGCATAAGGTCCCGATCATCATCACCTCGCTGCGCCCACCCCTGGAAATCGTCGAAGCCGCGCATTCCTATGGCGGCGTGGTGTTCCACGATGTCATCAACGTCAAGCACGCGCGCAAAGCCGCCGAACAGGGCGTCGATGGCCTCATCCTGGTATGCGCCGGTGCGGGCGGGCATGCTGGCACGCTGTCGCCGTTCGCGCTTGTGCGCGAGGTCAAGCAATGGTTCAAAGGCACGATCCTGTTGTCGGGCGCGATCTCCGACGGCTGGAGCATCGCGTCCGCGCTCGCGCTTGGCGCCGACCTCGCCTATATGGGCACGCGCTTCATTGCCACTGCTGAAGCCAATGCCGATCCGGCGTATAAGGCCGCGCTGATTGGGCATGCCGCGCACGACATCGTCTATTCCAACCTGTTCACCGGCGTGCACGGCAACTATCTGGGACCGTCGATTGCCGCCGCCGGCCTCGATCCCAGCAACCTGCCGGTCGCCGACAAGTCGAAAATGAACTTCGGCTCCGGCGGCAACATGAAATCCAAGGCGTGGCGCGACATCTGGGGCTCGGGCCAGGGCATCGGCCAGATCGCGGACGCGCCTCCTGTCGCCGAACTCGTCGAACGCCTGAAGGCCGAGTTCGCCGACGCCAGCGGCGACTTTCTCAGGCGGGCGAGCGCGTAATCGCGATCGCCATCATCAACAACAAAAAACAAAGCAAAGCAGAGGGACGAAACCAATGAGGCTGTCACGGGCCATATTGACGATTGCGCTTGCTTCTCTCGGCAGCGCCGCAGCGCTCGCCGAGGGAGAGAAGGACGAAATCCGCATCGGGCAGACCCTGCCCTATAGCGGCCCCGCTTCCGGCTTCGGCATCATCGGCCGCGCGCAGGAAGCCTATTTCGAGAAGATCAACGCGGAAGGCGGCATCAACGGCCGCAAAATCAAGTTCATCAGCCTCGACGATGCCTACTCGCCGCCCAAGACGGTCGAGCAGACGCGCAAGCTGGTCGAGCAGGACGAAGTGCTCTTGATGTTCGGCTCGCTCGGCACCGCCACCAACAACGCCGTGCACCGTTACCTCAACAACAAGAAGGTGCCGCAGCTCTTCGTGCTGAGCGGTGCGACCAAATGGGCGGACCCAAAGAATTATCCGTGGACCATGCCCGGCATGGCTACCTACCAGTCCGAAGGCGTGATCTATGCCAAGCACATCCTGCGAACCAAGCCGGACGCGAAGATCGCCATTCTCGCCCAGAACGACGATTTTGGCCGCGACTATGTCGCCGGCTTCAAGCGCGGGCTAGGCGACAAGGCCGCCAGCATGATCGTCTCGGAAGCGAGCTACGAGACGTCAGCGCCGACCATCAGCTCGCAGCTCGCGACGCTGAAGGCTTCCGGCGCCAATGTGCTGTTCGGCGTCGTGCTCGGCAAGTTCACCTCGCAGATGATCAAGGGCGTCGCCGAGATCAACTGGAAGCCGGACCTGTTCTTCGTGCCGACTTCGGCCTCGTCGATCTCGTTCCTGGAGCCGGCCGGCCTCGACAACGCCGTCGGCCTGATCTCGTCTTCTAACCAGAAGGACACGCTGGATGCACAATGGGCCAATGACGAGGGCGTGAAGGAATATTTCGCCTTCATGAAGCAGTATATGCCCAATGCCGACCTCTCCAATTCGAACTACGCCGCCGGCTATCACTATGCGAACCTGATGGTGAAGGTGCTGACCGCCTGCAACGGCGATTTCAGCCGCGCCAACATCATGAAGCAGGCGGCCTCGCTGCGCGAGGTGTCGCTGCCGCTATTGCTGCCGGGCATCACTGTTACGACCGATTCCGAGGATTACCTGCCGTTCCAGCAATTGCGGCTGCGCCGCTTCGACGGCAAGAGCTGGGTTGGTTTCGGTGACATTCTGGACGACCGCTAGGGTTATACGGCCGCGACCGAGGAGGACAATTTGACATCGATTATCGGCGGCGACCGCCAGATCAGCTATCCAGACATCCACGCCCGCATCGCGCGGGCGGCGACGGGCTTTAAGGCGCTGGGCGTCGGCGGCGGAACGCCTGTTGGCATGATGCTGCGCAATGACTTTGCGTTCTTCGAGGTCTCGGCCGGCGCGGCGGCGCTGGGCAGCCCGGTGGTGCCGATCAACTGGCATCTGAAGGCCGAGGAGGTCGCCTATATCCTTGCCGACAGCGGCGCGAAGATCCTGGTCTGCCACGCCGACCTGCTGCCGCAGATCAAGGACGGCCTGCCCGCCGATGTGCGGCTGCTCGTAGTGACGACGCCGCCGGAAATAGCCGCCGCATTCAATGTTGCGCCGGAGCTGACACAGGTCCCTGAAGGCATGACCGATTGGGACCTCTGGCGCGACACGCATGCGCCATCGCAGCAAGCGCCGATCGGCAGCGCGCCGATGTTCTATACATCAGGCACGACCGGCGCGCCCAAGGGCGTGCGCCGCAAGCCGATGACGCCGGAACAGCAGGCGGCCTCCGCGCGCGTCGGCGGCATCGCCTATGGCGTCAAGCCGAACGAAAACCAGGTTATCCTGATGAACGGGCCGATGTACCATTCGGCGCCAAATTCCTACGGCATGCTGGCGTTCCGCAGCGGCTGCAAGATCGTGCTCGAGCCGCGCTTCGATCCCGAGGACATGCTGCAGCTGATCGAGCGACACCGCGTCACCCACATGCATATGGTGCCGACGATGTTCGTGCGCCTGTTGCGGCTGCCGGATGAAATCAAGCGGCGTTATGATCTGTCGTCGCTGCGCTTCATCGTGCATGGCGCAGCGCCCTGCCCGCCAGAGGTCAAGCGCGCGATGATCGAGTGGTGGGGGCCTGTCATCAACGAATACTTCGGCTCGACCGAAACCGGCATTCCGGTGTGGCATTCGGCGGCGGAGGCGCTAGCAAAACCCGGCACCGTTGGCCGCGCCATCGAGGGCGGCATCGTGAAAATCTTCCGCCCCGACGGTTCGCTGTGTGGCGTGGGTGAGCCCGGCGAGATCTTCATGCGGCAGATGTCGGTGCCGGATTTCGACTATCACGGCAAGGCCGAGGCGCGCGCGGAGGCCGGGCGCGACGGCCTCGTCAGCGTCGGCGACGTCGGCTATCTCGACGAGGACGGTTATCTGTTCCTGTGCGACCGCAAGCGCGACATGGTGATATCAGGCGGCGTCAACGTCTACCCGGCGGAAATCGAGAACGCGCTGATCGGCATGGACGGCGTGCGCGACTGCGCGGTGTTCGGTGTGCCCGACGACGAGTTCGGCGAACGGCTGTTCGCCTGCATCGAGCCCGAAGCGGATGCAACGCTGTCGCCAGCCGCCGTGCAGGAGTTTCTGCGCGGCAAGCTGGCGAACTTCAAGGTGCCGAAGGACATCCAGTTCATGGACGCAATGCCACGGGAAGCCACCGGCAAGATCTTCAAGCGCAAGCTGCGGGATTTGTATGCTGAGGGCAAACTGAGGGCCGCAATGTGAGCGCAGATCGGAGAGCTGTCTTGGAGTTGCCGTTAACGCGATTGCTTTCGGTTCCCCCACCGCTGACGAATCTCATCGCGATGCCTCTCCCATAGCGCTGTCGCGACTTCCGCAGCGTTGGGGCTTTGGCCATTAGTACCACTTGTTCCGTCCTTGCCGAGCGGTCCGCGCAATTGGTCGCCATACCGCTTCACGACCAACTCCGCGATCTCGCCAAGTTCCGGACTGACACCATCCCGGCCATTCACGCCGTCCTTGCCGGGTAAACCATCCTTTCCGTCCTTGCCATCGACCCCGTCCTTGCCGTTGATGCCATCCTTGCCGCGAAGCTCCGCTGCATAGGATTTCATCAATACGGCCGCTACCTCTGCTGCGCCGGGACCGTCCTTGCCCGGCAGACCATCCTTCCCGTCCTTGCCATTGGCCCCATCCCTACCATTGCTGCCGTCCTTGCCGCGAAGATCGGCAGCATGAGACTGCATCAACGCAGCCACAAGCTCTGCAACACCAGGGCCATCCTTGCCGGGTAAACCATCCTTTCCGTCCTTGCCATTGACCCCATCCTTGCCGTTGCTGCCGTCCTTTCCACGAAGCTCGGTCGCATAGGATTGCACCAATACGGCCGCTACCTCCGCAGCCCCGGGGCCGTCCTTGCCCGGCAGACCATCCTTTCCATCCTTTCCGTCCTTGCCATTGGCCCCATCCCTACCATTGCTGCCGTCCTTGCCACGAAGCTCGGCAGCATGAGACTGCATCAACGCAGCCACAAGCTCTGCAACACCGGGACCATCCTTGCCGGGCAGACCATCCTTCCCGTCCTTGCCATCTACCCCATCCTTGCCGTTGCTGCCGTCCTTGCCGCGAAGCTCGGTCGCATGAGATTTCATCAATGCTGCCACAACGTCTGCGACAGAGGGGCCGTCCTTGCCGGGGAGACCGTCAGCGCCATTCTTGCCGTCAGCACCGCGCAACTTGTCGGGATAACGCGCGACCAAATCGTCCGCCACTGCCTTCGGAAATGTTTTTGAATCGTTGATACGTTCGACGGCTACTTTGAGCGCGGCGTTGGCATCCGCAAACTTATCCATCTGGCTCGATAACGGCTTTTGCATTTCGTTGAGAGCCGTCTGGATGGCCTTTTCGGTGGCAAGATCCTTGATCATGTAACCCGCGATACCCGAAAGGATTCCAATGACCGTACCGCCCACTGCAAGAAGGCTGAACATGTAGTTCCAGATCGCGTATTTGGCGGCCGTCGAAAGCTCACCCTTGCTGGTTAGGTTAGGCTCCTCGATCTCTGCAGGTGGCGGCAGAATTCCTTTCTTGCGCCAGCCTTCAACCCGCCGGTCCCTCCACCACTTGTATTGATCCAGGACAAGGTATGCCACGCCGGCAAAAATGATGATGAAGACTAGTTGAAAAAACTGCGTGAAATCCATGGCGTCTCTCCCCAAAACGCGTGTGCAGCTTAGGCAGACTGAAACGACTAACGGATGTATTCTTCAATAATACAATTTTACCGAAGTGAGCGCAAAGCGAATTTCCGGCTGCGGGCTTTTAGAACGATCGATGACAGGTCACACCCTCATGATCACGGCGGAAAGGCAAACGCCGTTTAAAACATTGTTGCTCTTGCAAAGCGATCATCGGAGGGCGCAAAGATCGCGGCATGTGAGCAGCAGGGATCGACACATGCCATCAACCGACTTCATCGTCGCCCGTAACGATCTGCAGCAATGCAAGGTGATCGAAACGAAACTGCCCGATGCCCTTCCTGACGACGCGCTGCTGGTGAAGGTTACGCGCTTTGCCTTCACCGCCAACAATATCACCTATGCCGTGCTCGGCGATCATCTGAAGTATTGGCAGCTGTTTCCGGCGCCCGAAGGTTTCGGCAACGTTCCGGTGTGGGGACTTGGCGAAGTGATCGCCTCAAAGCATCCCGGCATTGCCGAAGGCGAAATCCTGTTCGGTTACTTCCCGATGTCGACGCATCTTGTTATCGAGGCCGCCGATGTCAGTAAGCGCGGCCTGCGCGATGCCGCCGCGCATCGGCAAGGAGTGGCGCCGGTCTATAACGCCTATGCGCGCGTCAGCGGCGATCCGGCTTTTGCGGGCAAGCAGGGAGCCTATCAGGCGCTGCTTCGGCCGCTGTTCGTGCTATCGTTCCTGGTCGATGACTTTCTCGCCGAAAATGAATTTTTTGGTGCGAAAAGTGTGATGCTATCCTCGGCTTCCAGCAAGACAGCTTACGGTCTCGCGCATCTCGTGCACGCGAGAGGCATCAGGGTCATCGGCCTGACCTCGGCCGGCAATGTCGACTTCGTCCAATCGCTCGGATGCTACGACGAGGTCGTGACCTATGACCGCGTGAGTTCGCTGCCGGCAGAGCAGCCCGTAGCCTATGTCGACATGGCCGGCAACAGCCCGTTACGTGCGACGCTGCACCAGCACTTCGGGGAGCAAATGAAATATAGCGGAATCATTGGGCTCACCCATCGCAAGTCATCGCCCAATGAACCGCCGCAGGCGCTGCCGGGCGCTAAACCGCTGTTTTTCTTCGCGCCGGATCATATCCGCAAACGCGCCAAGGAATGGGGGCCCGGCGGCTTCGACATGAGGTTTGGCGCGGCATGGGCCGGCTTCGCGCCGAAGCTGGACCAATGGATGAAGGTGAGCGAACACCGCGGGCCCGCGGCGGTTCAGCGAGCCTATCTCGATACCCTCAACGGCCGCGTCCCGCCGGATCAGGGGCTGATGCTCTCACTATCGGAATAGGCGGCATCTCCTCACGCCCTTTCTGCGCCGTCGCGAATGGGTATAGGCTTCGCGGATAAGGGAAACGCCGCGAAGACGGCAGGTGATGGGAAGCGCCCATGCTCGACAGGACGGACGACAGTTCGGTTGCCGCCGACACTTGGCTTGCGCAATTCGAGGAAGCGCTGGTAAAACCCGACGACGACCTGCTGCAGCAGCTGTTCCATTCCGACAGCTACTGGCGCGACGTGCTGGCGCTGAGTTGGAACATCCAGACGCTGAACGGCAGGCACGCTATCTTGCAAGCGCTGCCGTCGCTGGCCCGCAACACGGCGCCGAGTGGTTTCGCCATCGCTCCCGGCCGCGCCGCACCGCGCAAGGTAATGCGCGCCGGCACCTCCGCGATCGAGGCCATCTTCAACTTTGAGACCAAGGTCGGGCGCGGCAACGGCATCATCCGACTGGTACCAGATGAGGACGATGGCAATCGCCTGAAAGCCTGGACGCTGCTGACCGAGCTCGTTGAGCTCAAGGGTTTTGAGGAGCAACTCGGCGTCAACCGGCCGCGCGGCAACGCCTATTCGCGCGATTTTCGCGGGCCCAACTGGCTCGACATGCGCAAAGCCTCGGTCGAATATGCCGACCGCGATCCGACCGTGCTCGTCATCGGCGGCGGACAATCCGGTCTCTCCATCGCTGCGCGGCTGAAGCAGCTAAACGTCGACACCCTGATCGTCGATCGCGAGAAGCGCATCGGAGACAATTGGCGCAAGCGCTACCACGCGCTGACGCTGCACAACCAGGTGCAGGTCAACCACCTTCCTTACCTGCACTTCCCGCCGAACTGGCCGACCTATATCCCGAAGGACAAGCTCGCCAACTGGTTCGAGGCCTATGTCGAGGCGATGGAGCTGAACTTCTGGACCGAGACCGAATTCGAGGGCGGCAGGTATGACGAGCAACAAGGCCAATGGACGGTGACACTGCGTCGCGCCGACGGCGGTAAGCGCACCATGCATCCGCGTCATGTGGTGCTGGCGACCGGCGTCAGCGGCATCCCGAACGTGCCGGAGATTCCCGGGCTGAAGGATTTTGCCGGCAAGGTCGTGCACTCCAGCCAGTATGACGACGGCGAGAACTGGAAGGGCAAGCGCGCCATCGTGATCGGCACCGGCAATAGCGGCCACGACATTGCACAGGACCTCTATTCCAGCGGCGCTGAAGTCACGCTGTTCCAGCGCTCCTCCACGCTGGTGGTCAGCATCGAGCCGTCGGCGCAACTGGTCTATGCGCCCTATAATGAAGGCACGCTGGAGGACAACGATCTGATCGCCGTGTCGATGCCGCTCAAGCTGGCGCGCAAGAGCCATGCGCTGACCGCTGAGAAATCCAAGGCGCTCGACAGGGAGTTGCTCGAAGGTCTCGAGCGCGTCGGCTTCAAGCTCGATTTCGGCGAGGACAATACCGGCTGGCAGTTCAAATACCTCACTCGCGGCGGCGGCTACTATTTCAACGTCGGCTGCTCCGACCTGATCATCAAGGGTGATATCGCGCTGAAGCAGTTCGCCGATCTCGACACGTTCACGGCCGATGGCGCCAAGATGAAGGACGGCGAGACCATCAAGGCCGATCTCGTGGTGCTGGCGACCGGCTACAGGCGACAGGAAGAGCTGGTGCGAAAGCTGTTCGGCGAAGCCGTGGAACAACGCGTCGGCACGATCTGGGGCTTTGGCGAGGAGCAGGAGCTGCGCAACATGTATACCCGCACCAAGCAGCCCGGGCTCTGGCTGATCGCCGGCGGCCTTGCGCAATGCCGCATCGGCTCCAAGCATCTCGCGCTGCAGATCAAGGCGATCGAGGAAGGGCTGCTGCCGCGGAGCGCGTGAGCATCGCTTCGCGCTCGATGATTTCCCGGACGACGAACGATTCCGCGCGGCGCCAGGCTTCGTCATTGCCGCCGCGGAAGCTGAAGAGGCGATCGTAAACCACTTTTTGAGACGTCACGTCGACAATGCTGAACTTCGCCCATTGCACGAGCGTGCTCATTTTGTGAACGCTGCCGATCACGAGAAAGCCGGCTCCGGCCGCCTGCGCCTTGCCGGCCAGTTGGGCGACGTTGATGTCGCCGACCGAGCAGGCGTCAGGCGGACAATCTAGGACGACGCTTCGTATCTTTCCGCTCGCCGCGAGATCGGTCCGCAGCGAAGCTTCGAATTCGCGCAGGCGCCGCTCGTGGTCGGCGCGCTGATCGATGACCTCGCCGGAAGTGTCGACATATTCGATTCCGGCGACCGCAATCACAGGCGGGCCGCCCTGCGCATGGCCCTGTCGAACCGGCCACATGCAGACAACGGCGGCGGCGGTCAAGACGAGGCCAAAGACCCGCAGTTTCATCAGCTTTTCCATTGCAAATGGTTCCTTTCGGCTACGCTTCTATTTCACCGCTCCAGCAGACGGCGCTCGATCAGCCAGCGCGCGCCCCGGCTCCAGGCCACGTTGGCGCCCATGCGCAAATCCGTCTGTTTGACGTCGATCAGCGCTCCGGACCGGGCGTCGCGGATTCTGTAGGTCACCGCATATTCCGTCCGGGTGATGCGCGTAACGATTCCGATCATCGACTGATCGGCGCCAAGGCCGGCGGCGATCCTGGCGTCGCAGCCCTCGCAGTCGCGCAGTTTGCCGGCCTTCGCTGTAGGGTCGTTGACCGTGCTGACGTCAACAAGCTGGTAGCGTCCGGATTCCGCGATCAGCCGTCGCGCCTCTTCCGTCGCAAGCCGCAATTGCTCACGGTCGATCTCGTCAGGCGGGACGTAGGCGGCACCGGCGCTGAAATCCTCAAGTTCAAAAGGAAACACCGCCAGTTTGATCGGAGGCCGCCCAGCTACTTCGACGGTTCCGGCCGCAATGGGTCCTCCAAGCAACATTGCCGACGCGAGAAGAAAGGCGATGTAACGCATGGAGCACCTTGAAGCTGCGAACATGGCGTTTGCCAGGCCATGTCGCCCGATCCGCCGTCACCCTGATACGGCAACTTTCCTTCGATCGGCCGGGTGAAATACCCGATTTTGCCCTGCCGCTTTCTTCCCGGCGAAATTTGCCTTTATAGTCGAGGCAGAGGGAGGAAGCTTGCGACAGGCACTCCACGCCATGGCGGGCCCGCTGCGCGCCATCGATTTGAAGCTGCGGCTGACGTTGCGAGTCGCGGCGGTGGCGGCGGTTTGCTTTATCGCTGTCGCGCGGCCTGGTGGAGGATATGCAAAGCTAGACCAGTAGGCACGGCGCGGCTTCTTTCGCTCCTGACCGTCGCATAAGAACAACAATCTGAGGAAACAGACATGCCAACCATCCTGGGCTCGGGTGAACATCGTTACCGCGTGGTGGAGAACTGGGCGAAGCTGCCTGACGGATGGCGCCTGACCGATGTCGCTTCCGTTGCCGTCGACAGCAAGGACCACATCTATGTCTTCAACCGCGGCGACCATCCGATGGTGGTGCTGGACCGCGAGGGTAATTTCATCAAGAGCTGGGGCGAAGGCCTGTTCAACCGTGCGCACGGTTTGCACATCGACGCCGACGATAATCTCTATTGCACCGATGACGGCGACCACACCGTGCGCAAATGCAGCGTTGACGGCAAGGTGCTGCTGACGATCGGCATCCCGAACAAGCCGGCGCCGTTCATGAGCGGCGAGCCGTTCCACCGCTGCACTCACACAGCGCTGTCGCCGAAGGGCGAAATCTATGTCTCCGACGGCTACGGCAATGCCTGCGTCCACAAATATTCGCCGGATGGAAAGCTCCTGAAGACCTGGGGCGAGCCCGGCACCGACCCCGGCCAGTTCAATATCGTGCACAACATCGCGACCGATGCGGATGGTTGGGTCTATGTCGCCGACCGCGAGAACCATCGCGTTCAGGTGTTCGACGGCAACGGCAAATACGAGACGCAATGGAATTTTCTGCACCGGCCCTGCGCGCTGTGTTGCTGCGGCGGCAAAAATCCCACCTTCATCGTCGGCGAACTCGGGCCCGGCATGGCGGTCAATCGCAAGGTGCCCAACCTCGGCCCGCGGCTTTCGGTCGTCGATTCAAAAGGCAACCGCATCGCCCGCCTCGGCGGCGAGAACGGTCCGGGGTTAGAGGCCGGCAAATTCCTCGCGCCGCACGGTATCGCGCTGGATTCCAGAGGCGATATCTATATCGGCGAAGTCGGCGTCACCGACTGGAAGACAAGCTTTCCGGATGCGCCGATGCCGCCGGAGGTCAGCGTCAGCCGCTGCCTGCAGAAGCTGGAAAAGCTGTAGGCTTCCCCCCTGATCTGCAGCGTGGCCCTCGCGGGGTGATCACTGCGCTCCGCTCCCCGGCTGCTGCGCAGCACGCAGTGATGCGCTGCTGAGCCGGGGCCCCAAGGCAACATGCGGTGAGATGGGGTCCCGGCTCTGCGGAGCGTCACTTCGTGCCGCGCCGCGTCCGGGACGCGGGAGTATTACGGTTTGCTAGCCCGCGAAACAAATTGTGCTCACGAGCCAGGCCTTCGCCGACGAGGTCGAAGAAGGCACGAACACGCGCGGTCCTCTTCAGGTCGGCGTGTGTCACGATCCATAGTTCACCGGCGAGGTCCGGCACCGGATTCGGCAGCGCGCGGACGAGGCCGGATTCTTCATCGCCGAGATAGCAGGGAAGCAGCGCAAGGCCGATGCCGGCCTTGGCGGCCATGAACTGATTGACGAGGCTGTTCGTCCGATAAACGAAGGCATCATCTGACACCGTTCGATTCAGCCAATCTGCAGCCATGATGCCGGCCGCAGTATCCTCCCATCCGATCAGCGCATGGCGGCTGAGATCTTCCGCGGAAGAAACCGCTCCGCCTCTCTCGTCGAGATAGCTCACAGCGCCATAGACCGTCCATGCGACGTCCGCGAGCTTGCGGCCCCAGAGGTCGCCCTCCTTCGGCCGCATCGGGCGAAGCGCAATATCGGCCTCGCGGCGCGAAAGGCTGAGCACGCGGTTATCGATCACGAGCTCGACGATGATGCCGGGATGGGTCTGCCGGAACCTTGCGAGATGGCCGGTCAGCTTTCGATAAGCGAGAGTCTCCGAGGAGGTGACGCGCAAGCGACCGGAGAGGCGGTGGTCGCGCCCGGCGATGTCGCGGTCGATGGCGAGCGCCTCATCCTCCATCCGCTCCGCTGCGGCTGCCATCCGCTCGCCCGCCGGCGTCGCCTGATAGGCTCCGCCGGGAAGCCGTTCGAAAAGGCGAACCCCGAGCCGCGCTTCCAGCGCATTCAGGCGCCGGAACGCGGTCGAATGGTCGATATCAAGCGTTTTAGCGGCGCCGGTAAGGCTGCTTGCCCGATGCACCGCCAACACGAGTTGGGGCTCGTTCCAGTCCTCCATGGCTCGACAGCTATAGAGGACTTGCAACTTCGCAAGTGACGCTGGCACAATTTCAACGTGCTTTCCGTTCCGCCAGACGTTATCTCCAGCAGTGGAGTGATGAGGAACCTGAGATGACGCCGACGCGACTTTGCATCGAAGCATAAGGCCGCTGCCTCATCGCGACGATCAATCAACCTTCAACATGGGAGTCCGAGACATGGGTGCTCCATCACCCGAACTTTGCAATCTCTGGCTGGCACGCGCCTTCAACGCGCAGGATGTCGATGCTGCCGCTGCGATGTACCATCCCGATGCCTCGATCGTTCAGGTCGACGAAGTTCATGGCGGCAGCACGGTGGCGCGGGGTGCCGACGGCATCCGAAAGACGATGGCGGCCTATGTCGGCCTGAAGCCGCACATGGATGTCGTGACCCATCACACGACGGTCTCCGGCGATTTCGCGATGACGCGGTCGCAGTGGTTGATCAAGGGCACTGACAAAAACGGCAAGCCGACCGAGGTCCATCACCACGGCATGGAGGTTCACCGCCGCATGCCCGATGGCACCTGGGTGTTCTTCATGGATCATCCGTTCGGCGCCGACCCGAGCTGGGCAATCGAGGCTCCGCCACACACAGAATAACGAAGCTCGCGCACAGCGACCCGGAGAATTGCCAATGCAGGAACTAGCATCGCTCGCCAGCATCGTCGCCGCACTCAGCATCGGGGTGATCAGCCCCGGGCCGAGCTTTGTGATGGTGGCCCGCGTGGCCGTCGCATCAAGCAGAATCAGGGGGCTCGCTACGGCACTGGGCATGGGCGCAGGCGGCGCCATATTCGGCGCGGCGGCGCTGCTCGGGCTGCAGAGCGTGCTGCTGGCTGTGCCGGCGCTCTATGCCGGCCTCCGCGTGTTGGGAGGCCTCTATCTCTGCTACCTGGGCTTTCTCATCTTCAGATCGGCGCGGCGGCCTCTGATGGTCGTCGACGCCGACGGGCACGCCGGCGCCCGACCCTTCCGCGCATTTTGGCTAGGTCTCACGACGCAGATCAGCAACCCGAAGACGGCGATCGTCTATGCAAGCGTGTTCGCTGCCTTTCTTCCACCTTCCTTTTCCATGGGGTTTGCCGCCGCGCTGCTTGCGGCGGTGTTTTGCGTGGAAACGGCCTGGTATGCGCTGGTCGCCCTGCTCTTCTCGTCGGCCGGGCCGCAACGCGCATATCTGTCGTATAAGTCGTGGGTCGATCGCGCAGCCGGCGCCGTCATGTTCGGCCTTGGCCTGAAGCTCGTGACCAGCGCTGCCAAACCGTAGAGAGCCGCGCGAAGAGCGCCATCGGGAGCGTGAAATGGCAATCAGCGGCCCTGTCCGCCCGCCGCAGGCCTCTATCACGATGGATTGACTACGCGTTCCGGCGTCGGCGAGGCGAGGAACCAAGGCTTTTCCCGGGTCGCGGTGGCCGTACACGCGTTCCCTCTGCTGGATAAGCCCCGGAACGCTCTTCACAATCCCGTCACGCTGCCTGTAGTATGCAGGGCGCATGCTGCTTCGCAGCTAACATGGGGGTCAGGAGCGTTACTTGAACGCACATGTCTCGCAGGGCGGTTGGCCGGTACTGGTGCTGAACGCAGACTTCCGGCCGCTGAGCTACTACCCGCTGTCTCTCTGGTCGTGGCAAGACGCGATCAAGGCGGTGTTCCTCGACCGCGTCAACATCGTCGAGCATTACGATCGGGCGGTACACAGCCCGAGTTTCGAAATGCAGCTTCCGAGCGTGGTGTCGCTCAAATCCTTCGTCAAGCCGACCACGCATCCCGCCTTCACCCGCTTCAACGTCTTCCTGCGCGACCGCTTCGTCTGCCAGTACTGCAACGCGCATGACGATCTCACCTTCGATCACATCATCCCGCGCAGCAAGGGCGGCCAGACCACGTGGGAAAACGTCGTCGCCGCCTGCTCGCCGTGCAATCTGCGTAAGGGCAATCTGACGCCGCAGCAGGCGAAGATGTTTCCGAAGCAGACGCCCTACGCGCCAACGGTGCACCAGCTGCACCGCAACGGCCGCCTGTTCCCGCCGAACTATCTGCACGACAGCTGGCTCGACTATCTGTACTGGGACACCGAACTCGATCCGTAAGTTTCGACCCTGCGCACTTATCGCGCCTTCCATCAGTTGCCTTCGGTTCAAGCTCGCAGCGACATCAAACGCGTTCCGAAGGCGCGCGCCACCGTGAAAATTGAATCTCCGGTGACTGGCGAGCCCATTGCGAGCCTGCCAGTCACGGGCGGTTTGTTTAGATCTGATAGTCCATGTCGGCCATGCTGGCGCCCGGAGCTGTCGGCGGCGCTTTCTTCTTCGGGAGTTCAGCGACCATCGCCTCCGTAGTGACCAATAGGCCCGCCACTGAAGCGGCGTCCTCGAGTGCCGTGCGCACCACCTTGGTGGGATCAATAATGCCCTTTGCGATCAGGTTACCGAACTCGCCGGCCTGGGCGTCAAATCCGAAGGCGTATGTATCGTTGTCCAGGATCTTGCCGACCACGAGCGAACCATCCTCGCCCGCGTTGATGGCGATCTGGCGCGTGGGCCAAGACAGCGCTTTCTTCACGATGTCGACACCATAGCGCTCATCCTCGTTGGCTGCTTTCAGCCTATCGAGCGCCTTGACGGCGCGGAGCAGGGGAACGCCGCCGCCCGGCAAAATGCCTTCCTCGACCGCGGCGCGGGTGGCATGCAGCGCGTCATCGACGCGATCCTTGCGCTCCCTCACCTCGACCTCGGTGGCGCCGCCGACGCGGATCACTGCGACACCGCCCGCGAGCTTGGCGAGCCGCTCCTGGAGTTTCTCACGATCATAGTCGGAGGTGGTCTCTTCGATCTCGGCCTTGATCTGGGCAACGCGAGCCTCGATATCGGCCTTCTTGCCGCCGCCGCCGACGATCGTCGTATTCTCCTTCTCGATCCTCACCTTCTTGGCCTGACCGAGCATATTGATAGTCACGCTCTCCAGCTTGATGCCGAGATCCTCCGAGATCATCGTGCCGCCGGTAAGGATGGCAATATCCTGAAGCATCGCCTTGCGGCGATCGCCGAAGCCGGGCGCCTTCACTGCAGCGACTTTCAGCCCGCCCCGCAGCCTATTCACGACAAGAGTGGCAAGCGCCTCGCCCTCCACGTCTTCGGCAATGATGAGCAGCGGCTTGCCTGACTGCACGATCGATTCAAGCAACGGCAGCAGCGGCTGCAGTCCCGACAGCTTCTTTTCGTGAATCAGAATGTAGGCGTCCTCGAGTTCGGCGCGCATCTTCTCGGCGTTGGTAACGAAGTAAGGCGAGATATAGCCACGATCGAACTGCATTCCCTCGACCACTTCGAGCTCGGTCTGCAGCGACTTGGCCTCTTCCACGGTAATGACGCCGTCGTTACCGACCTTCTTCATGGCATCAGCCAGGAAGCGGCCGATCTCGGCATCGCCGTTTGCCGAAATGGTTGCAACCTGCGCGATCTCGTCATTCGAAGTGACCTTCTTAGAGTTCTTCTCGATATCGCTGATCAGCGCATCGATAGCGCGGTCGATGCCGCGCTTGAGGTCCATCGGATTCACGCCTGCGGCGACGGCCTTCGCTCCCTCTTTCACGATCGCCTGGGCAAGCACCGTGGCAGTTGTGGTGCCGTCGCCAACTCGATCTGATGTCTTCGACGCCACCTCGCGTACCATCTGGGCGCCCATGTTCTCGAACTTGTCCTCGAGTTCGATCTCCTTCGCGACGGTCACGCCATCCTTGGTGATGCGTGGCGCACCGAACGACTTTTCGATTACGACGTTTCGTCCTTTCGGACCAAGCGTGACTTTCACCGTATTGGCGAGAATGTCGACGCCGCGCAGCATCTTCTCGCGGGCATCGACCGAAAATTTGACTTCCTTGGCAGCCATGGTCTTGCTCCTAAGATACTGTTTCTCGGTTGCTCATTTTGCCTAACAGCACGCGATCCTCCATGAGGTCGATCGGAACCTACATCATGCGACCTAGGTGGATCAGAATTGCGCCGCAAGGGGCCCAGCAAAAATGATCGGCAGGATCGGGCTCCATGCGCTGTTATGCCGTCCCTTGCAGCGCAGGACCGCCGCCGCCTTGCCGATCGCATCCCCAGCGGGCATCGTTGTTGCCCCGCACCTCATTTCCGTACCGACGATGGCGACGGGGCGGTTGCGCCGCGCGTCGCCGAAATGGCAGGCCGCTGCAATCTCCGTCTATGCCATTACCGAGACGCGGCTATTACCGGCGAAGGCGTAGCGCTTCATTGAATTCATCGGCGACCCTGGCCGAACGTGACGGCAGCCAAGCCCGGGAGGCAGCAAGCAGCGGCTTCACTCAGCCTTCCAATTCTGCCACGATGTTTTCGGGGCATCCGCCTCATCAGAACCACAAGAGCGGCATCAACGCCCGAACGGAAAACGCCCCATGCTCATCCCCATCGCCGACGTGCCACGCTGGTATGCCGAACGGAAGCCGAAGGACACCATCGCGGTCAGTCACGGGACTGATGCCATCACCTGGGAGCAGCTCGAACGCAACGCCAACCGGCGCGCCCGCGCCTTCGCCGCCAAGGGGGTCAAGCCCGGCGATTTCGTCGCCATCGGTCTTCCGAACAGCAACGTGTTTTTCGAGACAACCTTTGCGGTGTGGAAATGCGGCGCGACGCCGACCTCGCTGACCTGGCGGCTGCCGCGCGGCGAAGCCGCTGCCGTCCTCGACATCCTGAAGCCATCGCTGGTGGTCGGCGGACAGGTGGACTGGAACGCGCCGAATTCGCTGCCGGCCGATTTCATGCCCGACGGCTTTTCGGACGAACCGGTGAACAATCCGGTGGCGCGCTATTGGAAAGCCATGACCAGCGGTGGCTCGACCGGCCGGCCGAAGGTGATCCTCGACCACATGCCGGCGGTGGTGGAAACAACGGCCCCCTCGCCGCTCGGCATTCCGCAGGATGCCTCGCTGCTCAATCCCGGCCCGCTCTATCACAATGCACCATTCATCGTGTCGCATATGGCGCTATTCAACGGCGGCCGCGTCACCGGCCTCGTCAAGTTCGATGCCGAGGAGACGCTGCGGCTGATCGAGAGGAACCGTGTGCAATGGGTCAATTTCGTGCCGACCATGATGCACCGGATCTGGGCTCTGCCGGACGAGGTGCGCAACCGATACGATCTTTCCAGCCTGCACATCGTGTTTCACATGGCGGCACCGATGCCGCCCTGGCTGAAGGAGAAATGGATCGAGTGGCTGGGGCCTGAGCGCATCTATGAGCTCTATGGCGGCACCGAGCGGCAGGGCGCGACGATCATTTCCGGCGCCGAATGGCTGACGCATAAGGGCTCGGTCGGCAAGATCGGCGACACCTGCCGCTTAAGGATCATCGGCGAGGACGGCAATGATGTCGCGCCCGGCGAGACCGGCGAAATCTATTTCCTGCCCAATGACGGCCCCGGCTGCACCTACCACTATCTCGGCGCGGAGCCGAAGCGACGCGCCGACGGCTGGGAATCGCTCGGCGATATCGGACGTCTAGATGCCGAGGGTTATCTCTATCTCGGCGACCGGCTCGCCGATATGATTTTGCGCGGCGGCGCCAATATTTATCCGGCCGAGGTCGAGGCCGCCGTGACCGAGCATCCCGACGTGCGCTCTTGCGTCGTGGTCGGTCTGCCCGACCCGGAATTCGGCCAGCGCGTGCATGCCATCCTCGAGCTTGACCGGAATACCGATGCGCAAGCCGTGGCGGACGGCATGGCCGCATTCCTGGCCGACCGGCTCAGCCGCTACAAACACCCCGAGAGTTTCGAGGCTGTCCACATCGGCCTGCGCGACGATTCCGGCAAGGTTCGCCGTACCTTGCTGCGCGATGAACGCGCCAGCTGGCTCAAGGAGAACCGCGATTTCCGGATCATACCGACCCGGATACGGGCGAACGTAGAATGATCCTCAACCCCGGAACATTTGTGAATCTGCCCTCTTATGAATCGCACACGGCGGTTCATTTTGGGGAACACTTTCAAGACGGCCGTTTGCAGCATAGATTGTCGTGAATTCCCCCGCGCCCGCCGGAAGCGCGCCGGTTCGCCAGGAGACCTTCCATGCCTTCCCTGACCGAATGGAAAGTGCCGCCCGCCAACCAGCCCCGCCCCGGCGATTACGCGTTCGACCTCGACAAGACGCTGTCGTCGGTGGTCGGGCTGCATTCGATCATTCCACCCGATGCCTTCAGCGCCGAGACGCTCGGCACCGAACGTGCTGGCAACGGCGTGCTGATCGACGACGGGCTGGTGTTGACCATCGGCTACCTCATCACTGAGGCGGAAACCGTCTGGCTGCATCGCGCTGACGGCCGCGTGGTGGAAGGCCACGCGCTCGGCTTCGATTTCGAATCCGGCTTCGGCCTGGTGCAGGCGCTCGGCGATCTCGAACTCGATCCTCTGCCGCTCGGCTCGTCCGCCACTGCTGCGATCGGCGATCGCGTGGTGGTCGGCGGCGCCGGCGGACGCACGCGCTCGGTCGCCAGCCAGATCGCGGCAAAGCAGGAATTCGCCGGCTATTGGGAATATCTGCTCGATGAAGCGATCTTTACCCATCCTGCGCATCCCAATTGGGGCGGCACCGGGCTGATCTCGAGCCGCGGCGAGCTGATCGGCATCGGTTCGCTGCAGCTTGAACGCGAGCGCGACGGCAAGGCCGAGCACGTCAACATGATCGTGCCGATCGACCTGTTGAAACCGGTCATCGACGACATCAGGAAATTCGGCCGCGTCAACAAGCCGGCGCGGCCGTGGCTTGGCATGTACACCACCGAAATCGACAACCGCGTCGTGGTGGTCGGCATCGCCAGCAAGGGGCCGGCGGCGCGTGCCGAGTTGAAGACCGGTGATGTCATCCTCGCCGTCAACGGCGACAAGATCACGAGCCAGACCGGCTTCTATCGCAAGCTCTGGTCGCTCGGGAATGCCGGCGTCGACGTGCCGCTCACGGTCTATCATGAGGGCCTCACCTTCGACGTGGTGCTGGCCTCGACCGATCGCGCCAAGCTGTTGAAGGCGCCAAGACTTCATTGAGCAAGGCTTCATTGAGCATGGCTTCATTGAGGCCGGGCGTTCGTTGAACTTAGAGAGTACCCGATGAGTGAGGCCGTGGTGGAGGACATCGTGGCCGTACTGCCGCCGCTGCTGCAATCGCTTGAGGCGCTAGGGTTCGTCGCGCGCTACCTCAACCCGCCCGATTTCGACCGTGTGATGGAAGCGGCTGGCCAGCCGGACGACGACTTGCGCGCGGTTCGGCCGCGACTCGAGCAGTGGCCCGCGGAATTTTCCGACATCAAGACCGCGCTGGCGACGGCGAGCGATGCGGCCCTGGCGGCGTTCGCGGGCCTGCGAGTAGTCCAGAATGGCAGAGGCGATTTCGTCAGCCTGTTTCGTGCGCTGCGTTACGCGCCCCGCGCGCAGGAGGCGCTCTATGCGCTGGCGAAGAGATTGCCGCCGGTCAGTGAGTTCTTCGTCGATCCCTCGCTACGGCAGGATGCCGACCTCGCGGCCAAGCTGGCCGCGCCACCAAACGAGAACACCGGTGTCTTTCATCATAACAACGAGCCCGGCAGCCGCGGCGGCTTCTCGCTTTACGTGCCGGAATACTACACGCGCGAGCGCGTCTGGCCGCTGGTGATGGCGCTGCATGGCGGCAGCGGCAACGGCCGCAGCTTTCTGTGGAGCTGGCTGCGCGACGCCCGCAGCCGCGGCGCCATCCTGGTCGCGCCGACCGCCACCGGTTCGACCTGGGCGTTGATGGGCGAGGATACTGACACGCCGAACTTGATGCGCATCCTGGAATCGGTGCGCGCACGCTGGAACATCGATGCGGAACGGATGCTGCTGACCGGCATGAGCGACGGCGGAACCTTCTGCTACGTGACCGGCTTCGATAGCGCCTCGCCCTTCACCCACCTCGCGCCAGTGGCGGCGGCATTTCATCCGCTGATAGCCCAGATGGCCGACGCCGAGAGGCTGCGCGGCCTGCCCGTTCACATCTCACATGGCCGGCTCGACTGGATGTTCCCGGTGCAGGTGGCGCGGCAGACCGCCCAAGCGCTGTCGGCGGCGGGTGCCAACGTCACCTACCGCGAGCTCGACGACCTCAGCCACACCTACCCGCGCGAAATGAACGCGGAAATCCTCGCCTGGCTACGCGGCGACACCTGACGCCGCCGCTGACACAATCTCGTCGGAATTTATTTCTACGAGTTGAGATACTTAGCGAACAAAATGGGGGCGTTGACCAGAACGGTTCATTTGAACCGCGACAGGATGCAACATGCCGTCAGACACCGGCCTCGCCGCTCCCGCGGCTCCTATGCGTGCCTCCAATTCGCTGCTGCTTTCGAAAGGCGTCACTCGCCTCGAAGTCACGCTGAAACTGACCACCGCGATCCTCGCCCTCGCCGCCGGTGTCTACACCTATCTCGGCGTCCGTGAACTGCTCAATGGCAGCCCGACTACGGTCTTTTTCGCGGCCGTGATCTATTCGGTTGCGGTGTCGGTCGGCATCTACGCCTTCTGGGTCTTCCTCATGCAGTTCATGCCGCATGTGGTTGACCGCACCGGGCGTGCGCTGATGTTCGGCTGCATGCTGCTGGGCTCGCTGATGATCGTGGCGATGTCGTCCTGGCTCAACGCCTCGGCGCTGGCCGGCGCCGCCGCGATCCAGCAGCATCTCGCCATCACCGTGCAGAACTACACCCGCGATCTCGATACCGCCAACAGCAACGCCATCGCGGCGCAAGGCCTGTTGCCGGATATCCAGCTCGCTTCCTCACGGTTTGCGAAATTGGCTGACGCCGAACGCGCGGGATCGCTGACGGGCACGGCGGGCTCGGGCACCGTCGTGCAGCTTCTGACCCAGATGTCGGGGCAGCTCGACAGCCTTGGCCAGGAGGTGCAGGCGTCAGGCAAGCGCGTCTCGGCGCTGTTCGAGCAGGGCGGCAAGCATCTGGCAAAGATGCGCGAACTGATTTCCGACCGTGGGCCGATCTCGACACGCAGCGACGCGTTTGCAACGGAGTCGCTGGCGCTCAGCGGCGTAATCACCAACCTGCAGCAGACTTCGGTGGCGCCTGCCGTCAAGCGTGCGGCGGCATCGCTGTCGTCGGGCTTCATCGCCCCCGCCGCGGGCGGCCGCACCGCCGATCTTGCGGACCGGCAGACCGCCGTCGTCGGTAAGGTCGAGAGTTCGATCGCGGCGCAGGCAGCGTCGCTCGCCGAGGCCGCCGACAAGATCCTGGCCCTGCCGCGCGTCGAGCCGCAGCGCTTCCAGACCATGTCGCCCGCCGAGGCCGTGCTGCGCTACGCCGGCGATTTCATTCCGAGCTGGGCGGGTGCGATCTCGATCGACCTGATGCCGGCGGTGCTGGTGCTGATCCTGTGCGTGGTGCACGCCGCGATCCGGCGCGAGGGCATGCCCGCCTTCAGTGCCTCCGGCATGACGGCGAGCGAGCTGGTCGCGGCGTTGCAGATGGCCCGCGAGGTCGAGGAGGCGCGCCGCAAGCCGCCGGCTGAGGCCGGCGAACCCGCTGCCGACGAGCCGGCACCAGACGCCGCAGCGAAAGCCGAGGAGAACGTCACCCCGCTGTCGACAGCGCGGCATACCAAATAGGCCGTGTCATGCAGCTATCCGCGGCAATTCAGCAGCGCATTCACGCGTTCCTTGCGGGCAATCCCGACGAGGCCATTCTGCGCTGGCTCTTTCGCAGCGTCGTCGCTGTCACGGCCATCGTGCTTGCGGCCGATCTCGCCGGCATGAACGGATGGATCGACACGTCCGACCCTGCGGCCGACGTAAGGCGTGATCCGCCTTCGCTGGAGCTGCCCAGCGCGCTGCCGTCGCTTCCAACGCCCGCGACGCCCGACCACGGCAAACGTCTGACGCCGCGGCCGCCAGCGGATGGAGTAATGGCAGGGCCGATGACCTTCGAGCTGGTCGGCGGCGGCAAACTGATGGCAACTGGCACCATCACGCCGGGCATTTCCGAAGCGTTCGCCGCCGAAGTCGCCAAGCGCGGCGACTACATCAAAACGGTGGTGCTGAACTCGCCGGGCGGCTCGGTTGCCGATGCATTGGCGATGGGGCGATTGATCCGCGAGCGGAATTTCGCGACTGAGATCGAAGCCGGCAAATACTGTGCGTCCTCCTGCCCGCTGGTGTTTGCCGGCGGCGTCGAACGCCGTCTCGGCGACAAGGCGACCGTCGGCGTGCATCAGGTGGCGGCGATCGGCTCGGCAGTCGGCCTGCCACGTGACGACATGAATGTGGCGCAGAACATTTCCGCGCGGTGCCAGCGCTATCTGGCCGACATGGGCGTCAACCTGCAGGTCTGGGTGCATGCGATGGAGACGCCGCATGACAAGCTATTCGTTTTCAAGCCCGATGAATTGAAGTCGCTCAACCTTGTGACGGCTGCGGCGGCAACGCCGTCTGCAACCGCTCCCCGCGCCGCGCCGGCCAAGGTGCGGTCGTAATCCGCGGAACCATGCCTCGACATCTGCGTTGATGGTCGGGTTCACGGAGGAACTGTTATGCAGACGTTTGTCGGGATGATTTTGGGTGCGCTGCTGCTTGTCGGCGGCGTTTATGTCTACGATTCCATGCAGACGTCGAGCGTCGCGAGCGGTCAGGTCGCACAGGCCAACCGCACCATCGTCAATTGGGATGTGGCGAAAGCCGACTGGGACAGGCTGAAGACGCGCGCCCATGAGGACTGGGTGAAGATTTCGTCGAAGTAGTTTACCGGCAGGATAGCGATCACACGCCGTCGTTTCGAACGACGGCGTGTTGTTGTGTCAGTTGGCTTTCTTCGCCTTGCGCGCGTCGGCAATCACCATTTCGAATTGCGCCATCGTGAGAATGCCCGGCACGCGGAACTTGCCGACGATGAAGGACGGCGTGCCCTTGAATCCGAACGCCACCGCCTGATCGTGGTTGCGGGCGAGGATTTTATCGATCGCCTTGGCATTCGCCGTGGCGTCGCGGTTGAGGCGATCCATGTCGATGCCGGCGCCATCAAGCAGTTCGCGGATGCGCGGCTCGGTCAGTTTCGAACTGACGCCGATCATCGCCTCATGCGCGGCCATGTATTTGTCCTGATACTTCGCGGCCAGCGCCATCCGCGCCGCGAATTTCGAGACCTCGCCGAGGATCGGCCAGTCCTTCAGCACCAGGCGGACCTTGCCGTCGTCCTGCACCACCTGCTGGATCTCGGGCGCGATCTTGCGGCAATACGGGCAGTTGTAATCGAACCATTCGACGATGTTGACGTCACCGTCAGGATTGCCGGTTGCGGGCACATCAGGATCGCGCAGCACCATTGCTTCGTTCAGCACATCGTCGACGCGCTGCGCGAACGCCGGTCGCGGGGTGGCACTGAGCAGCGCTGCACCGCTGAGCAGGCCTAACGCTTGGCGCCGTGTGTGCATGGGGCTGATCCCGGCCGGATTGTTCGATCGCTTCATGTGTGTCTCGCGAAGAGCTGCATTCCCCGTTCTACGGATGAGATTGGGATATGTTACGCACCAGCATATAGATCGCTACGGCAATAATGACCACAGCGAACACGATATTGAGCGCGCCGCGGCGCTCGGCGAGATGCCTCGCCGAACGCGTGCCGGCCAATCCGCCGGCGACGCCGCCCGCTACGAACGGCCCGGCCAGCGCCCACGACACCAGCCCGGATGCACTGCAACAGGGTCAAGCCGGCGCGAGCGCCTTATCCTTGACGGCAGCCTCGCGGGGCGCCAGGGCCATCAGGGTGCCGCTCATGGTCGCGATCAAGGTCTCGACGCCGTCATGCACCGCATAGGCGCGCGCCTCGCACACCGTCAGCGTACGGCCGGGTTTGACCACGGTGGCGCGAAAGGCGAACCGCTCGCCGCGTGCTGGGGCCAAGAGGTTGGTCTTGAATTCCACGGTGAGGATGCCTGAGCCTGCGGCCATCAGCGTGAAGGCGGCAATGCCGCAGGCATTGTCGAGACCGGCCGTGATCACCCCGGCATGGATGAAGCCGTGCTGCTGGGTGAAATCGCGCGAATATTCCATCGCGAGATCGACTTCGCCAGGCTCCAGCCGGGCGATCGAAATACCGAGCGTCTTCATTGCGCGCTGCTGCTCGAACGTCTCGATCGAGACCGCGCGATAGTCCGGATTTTTCGGCTGGAAGCGGCTCATGTCGTTCACGCCATCGCCCGTTCGAGATGCCGCATCGCGGCCTCGCGGATCGCGGGCGCGAAGGCGGTCGACTTGCGTGCTTCCCGATCCATGTGGACGCCGACGAACTCGCAAGTCGCTGCGATCTCGCCGGTTTCAGCGTTACGCATCTCGTGCACGAAGCGGATCGACTTGTCGCGGATTTCGAGCAGGCGGCTTTTGACCTCGACGATGTCGCCGGCGAGCAGTTCGCGCTTATAGGTGATGTTCTGCTGCACGGCGGCCATGCCGCGGCCGGAGCCGCGCAGGTAGGACGGTGTCAGACCGAGCCGCGCGAACAGATTCCAGTTCGCCTCGTCGAACTTGCCGACATACCACATGATATTCATGTGCCCGACATGGTCGCACTGCCAGGGATAGACCGTCCCGCGATAGGTCGCGTCCGTCTCCATCGTTCGCTCCCGCCCTGTTATGACGCTGATACGGTAGCGTATCAGGCTGCGGTCGGGTTAGCAATACGGTACCGTATCAATAGTTGGTGAGACCGGGCCATGAGCGACGCCAAGGGGGATGCCAAAGGAGACGCCAAGGCGGAGGTGCGCAGCGAAAGCTGGATCGAGGCCGGCTTCAGGGAAATCGCCCGAACCGGCGTCGAGGGCGTGCGGGTCGAGGTGCTGGCCAAGAACCTCGGCGTCACCAAGGGCGGCTTCTACCGCCGCTTCCGCGATCGCGCGGCGCTGCTCGAAGCCATGCTGCAGCAATGGAGCGAGGGCCGCATCGCCGCGATCGAAAAGCAGACCAGCCTTGATGGCGCCACCGCCCGCGAACGGCTGAAGGCGCTGATCGCGCTCTATTCCGAGCGCATGAATACCGAAGGCATGGCGGTCGAGCTGGCGATCCGGCAATGGGCGCGCTCCGACGAGCTTGCCGCCAACGCTGTAGCCAGCGTGGATGCCGCGCGGCTGAAGAATGTCGGGCAGCTCTATCGCGCAACCGGCTTGGCCGCCGAGGAAGCCGACGCCCAGGCGTTCCTGTTCTACTGCTTCGTGTTCGGCCAGAGCCTCTTGTTTCTCGAACGGGGCCACCGCAGGCGTGCGCAGCTGGTGGCGAAATCGGCGGAGACGTTGCTCCGCGAGATGTAGGCGCGGCCGAAGCGTCCGGCCGCGCCTTTGTTGATCGCCGGTTAGGCCGAGCCCTTCAGCTTCTTGTTGCATTCGCTGTAGTAGCCACCGCCCTTCTGGATCCACTTCATGCCGCCATTGGCGTTGCTGGCTTTGTTGGCATTGTACTGATCGAGGCAGGTCTGCATGCGCTGCTTCGCGGGCTTCTCCTTCGCATATTTCGCATCGACCGCGTTCGGATAGACCGCAGGGCCTGCCGGCGCGGCGGGCGCCGCGGCCTCCTTGGCTTCCTGCTTCGAAGTTTTCTTGGCGGCTTCCTTCGGCTCCGCGGCCGGTGCCGCTGCGGCGGGCGCGGCATCGGCGCCGCACTGCGCCTTGCGGAAGTCGTTCCACTTCTGATCGCCGAGCGTGCCGGCGGCTTTCGCCGCCTGGTATTTGGCGCTGCATTCCTGCGCCGTCAGGGCATTCGCCTGCGCAGTCATCGCCAGCGCAGCCAAACCCGACACTGCAATCGCGCCTAGCAGTCTTGCTTGAATAGTCATCCCTGGTCTCCTTGGGGATAGTCATCTGCGGGCACTATCCTAACGCAACCCCAGCTTGCGACAACGCACCGAACGATCTCTCCGATAAAAATTTTTCTGCCGCGAAAATGCGTCATCTGCCATTGCATTCAGCCTGCGTTCAGCCAACGCGGCGGGATGTCTGTGCAGGCATTGTGCAGACGCTAGCGCTGCATTGCTGCAATCGCGTGACGCATTTGTCCCGCGCGGACGGATTTGCCATAAGGCGGCGTGAGCATGATCCCCTCTTCGATTTCCGCCGCCATGGCCGATCGCGCCAAAATTCTTGGCACGCTGGAAACGCTCGTCATCGGCGTCGCCGGCGGCCTCGCGTTTCTGTGGCTCAACCTGCCTGGCGGGCTGATTTCCGGCGCGATGGCCACCGTCGGCATCGCTGCGCTCGCCGGGCGTCCAGTCACCATGCCGGCGATCCTGACGCAGACCGTACTGGTGCTGCTCGGCATTACGCTGGGCTCGCTGGTGTCGCGGCAATTGATCCAGCACATGAGCGCCTATCCGCTCACCATCGGGCTTCTGGCGCTCGCGACCTTCTGCTCGACCTTCGGCTCGAGCTTCTACCTGCAGCGCGTGCACGGCTGGGACCAGACCTCGGCGCTGCTCGCCGGCAGCCCCGGCGCGCTGTCGCAGATCACGATGCTCGCCGCCGAGAAGGGCGCGGATGTCGCGGCGATCGCGGTGGTGCAGACCATGCGCGTGATCATCCTGACCGCGGCGCTGCCGCTGTTGCTCGCCTTCACGGGCGTGACGCCGAGCGCGCCAGTGGAGCTGATGAATATCGCCGTCGCCTCGCCGCTCGGCCTCGCTGTGATGGCAGCGGCTGCGGTTGCCGTCGCGCTTCTGCTGCGGCTCGCCAAATTTCCGGCGAGCTGGATGTTCGGCGCGATGATCGCCTCCGCCGTCCTGCACGGCACCGGCCTGATCGAGGGCGGCCTGCCGCCCTGGATGCGCAACATAGCGCTGATCGGCATCGGCGCCGTGATCGGCACGCGCTTTGCGCGGATCAGCAAGGCGACGCTCGTCAGCCATATCAATGCCGGGCTCGGCTCGTTTGCCGTTGCGATCGTCATCTCGGCCATTTTCGTCACGGTGATCGTGCTCGCCACCCATGTGCGCTTCGCCGACGTCGTGGTCGCCTTTGCGCCGGGCGCGATGGACGCCATGCTGGCGCTGGCGCTCACGCTGCATATCGATCCGATCTTCGTCGGGGCGCATCACCTCTCGCGCTTCGTGTTCGTCTCGATCACGACGCCGGGAATCATCCACCTGTTCGGCCGTCCGCAGGAGGATGTGGACGACTAGGTGGATTGCTGCGTCACCCTGCGTGTCGATGACATGCCGTCGCCTAACGGACGGTGGGCTCCCTCCCCCCTTGCGGGGGAGGGCTGGGGAGAGGGGTTCTCTCCGCAAGCACTGACAGTGCGGATTGCCGACACGGCGCCCCACGATTTTCATGCAACGAGCACGGCCGATGCCGGCACCCCTCTCCCTAGCCCTCCCCCGCAAGGGGGGAGGGAACAGACCTTTCGTGCGGTGACGGCGTGCGTACACGTTGCCAACAGATATGACTTCGCGATCTCGCGACATGAACTGCCCGAGGTTTGCATCTTCGTTTGCCCTTCTGAAGATCAGAGGGCGCAGGGAAGACCGGGTGCGCGCCGCACCCGCGGTCTCGTGTGCCGTTGCGCATAAGGAAAACGCACACGAGCATACAGGTTCGGCGGGAGCATCCCGGCCTTCCCTGCGCAATGGCTTTACGGCTTACTTCGTGCTCTTCCCGGAGAACGGCTCTTTTGCCTCCGTCGCCCCCGAGAAGCTTTCGCTTCTCGACGGCTTCATGCCAGCACCGCGACATTCGAACCACACGACTTCGCCGTACGCTTCCGGCGCGCAACGTCTCTCGCGCCATCTTCGTCCATCGCATCTCACCGCGCGTTCGTGACGTTCGCGAGCGCCCCTCATCTTGCGGCGAGACGGACGCAGTTATGCCGCTGATTTGGGTGAGAACGAAAGCGGAATATTTTTGCTTCGGGATATTGACACGATTTCTGGAAATCAGAAGTGATTTGCCCGTCGTGCAGTCACAGATGTCGTAGGGTGGGCAAAAGCGACAGTGTGCCCACCACCAAGCAAACTTACTCGGTAATGGATGGTGGGCACGTCGCTTGCGCTCCTTTGCCCACGCTACAGGTTGGCGGCCTACGCGGCCCGCTTCGCCGCCACGATGCCCCACACGGCCATCAGCGCCATCGCCAGCGAGATCAGCACGTTATAGCCGGCGAGCGAGAGGCCGAGGAAGCGCCACTGCACCTCGTCGCAGCGGACCACCTTCTCGGCGTCGAGACGCTGCAGAAGCGTGCCGGCGCTGCCGAGATCGACGACGGAGCCGGCGCAATCGGTCGGGCCGGGCCAGAACTGCCACTCGACGCCGGCGTGGTAGCCGCCTAACCAGACATTGGCGAGCGCCGCGAGCAGCAGCACCGCAAACCCGGCGAGCAGCACGGGCCGCGGCGCCCCGCGCGCGGCGGCGAACGCCACCACCAGAGCAAGCGGCACGGCCAGATAATAGGCGTAGCGCTGTTCAAGGCAGAGCGGACAGGGGCGGATATCCAGAACGAGCTCGAAGAACCAGGCGCCCGCCAGCGTCGCCGCCGCTGTGGCCGCAATCGCCAGCGCCGCCACGGCCGCCGGATTGGCCGCAGGACGCGTCGGCAAGGAATGGGCGGCTTCTGAGGTCACGGACGCTCTCCGGAGCATGATTCACGCTCAAAATAGGCATCAGCCTCCTATCGCGCCACTGGCGACGTGTCGAGCCGCGCCACAATCACATCCGCGCGGGATTGACCCACGCAGGCCGCCCGCTATATTCCGCCCGCTTCGCCGCACCGGGCTTCTGCCCCGCGACCGAAGGCCCCTGTGGCGGAACTGGTAGACGCGCTCGACTCAAAATCGAGTTCCGCAAGGAGTGCTGGTTCGATTCCGGCCAGGGGCACCATCTGCTTCCTAAGCGCCCGCCACCCACGCACCTCGACGCCGTACTCAGGTTCTTCGCCTGTCCACGCCTCTCGACTGAGAGGTGATCGCAATAGCCGAAAGGTCCGAGGCTACATCGCGTAGGGGACCGGCGGCCTCTTTGCGCTCGGAATAACGATCAGTTAGTTGATCGACATGGGGGCGAAGGAGGATTGTGAAGCGAACAAGCTCCTCCACAAGGTCGACGATCCGTTCATAGTAACTCGACGGCCGCATCCGTCCTGCCTCGTCAAACTCCTGAAATGCCTTGGCAACACTCGACTGGTTGGGGATGGTGAACATCCGCATCCAGCGCCCCAGCAATCGCAGCGTGTTGACGGCATTGAAGGACTGCGAGCCGCCGCAGACCTGCATGACAGCAAGCGTTCGGCCCTGGGTCGGCCGCATCCCGCCTATTGTGAGCGGCAAATGATCTATCTGAGCTTTCATCACTCCGGTGATCTGTCCGTGGCGCTCGGGACTGCACCAGATCTGTCCCTCCGACCAAAGTGAAAGCTCGCGAAGTTCGCGGATGGCCGGGTGATCATCGCTGTCGGCCTGATCCGGAAGCGGCAGGTCCGACGGATCGAAGATCCTTGGCTCGGCGCCGAAGAAACGCAATAGCCGAGCGGCTTCTTCGATGGCGAGACGGGAATAGGAGCGCTCCCGCAACGATCCATAGAGCAACAGGATGCGCGGCGGATGCAAGCGGCCGCTCTCAAGGCCGACTCCGGGCCTCTGCCGTGCATGGTGCGTGTCAAGCGCCGGCAGGAAGTCGGGATCAGGTACTGTGCGAAGTCTCATATGCCCTCGGGTACGCGGTCTAATGTAGAGTGAGATTGACGGCGGAGGCCTGCGAGCGCGTGCCGCGCTTGCGGCCGTTATCGCTGTGCATCAACCAACTGCCGCTTGGAATACGACTCCCGCTGCGAGCGCGCCCAACGTGGCAAACGCGAGATAGGCAGCAAACAGCTTTCTTGGCGTGATCGCCCACACGGCGAGTGCTGCGGGAATGGACGTGACTCCACCGCCGATCAGGAACGCCATCGCGGCTCCGGGCGCCATCCCTTTCTCGACAAGGCCGGCGACGAGGGGCAATGCGGCATTACCGTTCATATAGCTTGGAATCCCGACAAGCGTAGCCGCCGCGATCGACAGAAAGCCGCCCTCCCCGGCAACGGATCCGATGAAATCTCTTGGGACGTAGGCCACCATGAGGCTCTCGAGCGTGAAGGCAAGCAGCAGCCACTTGCCGAGGAATAGCGTGTTGTTGCGCGCGGTATTTGCGAATGCTTCGCGACGGGCGGGTTCATTCCAGAACCGCCACTCGACTGCTTTTGGGTTACGAATCTTGGACCCGGCGCAGCCGCCATTGCCGACGCCGTCGCGCAATGGCGGACCGGCGAGCAGCCCGACGCGTTGAAGAGCGAGGATGCCGTAACCGCCGAGGAGGCCAACGCCAATTGCCGCGAGAGTCTTGGCCACCGCGAACTGGAAGCCGAGCACGCCTGCCGTGAGGACAAACATCGACGGGTCCATCAGCGGCGACGAAAGCCAGAATGCCATCACCGGCGCGAGCGGTACACCGCTCGTGAGCAAAGCCGCGATCACCGGGATCACGCCACACGAGCAGAATGGCGACAGCGCGCCCATCAGGCTCGCGAAGAGAATCATAAGGCCGATCCGGCCAGTGAACGCCTTGGCAATCAGATTTTCCGCGCCGCTCGCCTTGGCGTAGGCCGAAAGCGCAATCGATAGAGCGAAGAAGGGCAGCACGCCCCATACGGCCTTTGCCGTAAAGGCTATCGAGGTCGTCGCCTGATGTGGCGCGACGACCGCAAGCGTTACGAGGATTGCGGAGAGCACAATCCATGCGGGATCAAGCTGTGGGGCGGTCCATCGGCGGATTTCGATGGAGGGCTCCTGCGTCGACATTTTGCTCTACTCCTCTAGTTTTATAGATGTTTCGGCGCAAAAAATTTTCAGGCTGCCTCGGTGTCGGTAATATCGAGACCGGCGCAGCATTCGGCCTTCACGTAGGCGAGTAGATCGTTGACCGCCTTGAAGTTTGCCGTGCAGATGACCTCGCGCCCGCGCCGCTCCTGATCGACAAGTCCGGCTTCGGCGAGCGTGCCGAGGTGATGCGCCAATGTGGTCGCCGGAACTCCCAGCACCCGCTGGATGGTTCCGATATTGGTCCCATCGTGTCCGGCGCGCACGAGAAGCTTGAAAATCCGCAGCCGCGTGCGGTTGCCGAGCGCAGCAAGTGCGTCCGCCGCTCCTTGTTCGATCATGTCCTTCCGGCTTGCCATAATGTAACTATAAATCTAGTTCTATGGATGTCAATGCCCCGTGCCGTGAGCGAAGCGGCGAGCCGCAAAATCGCGACAGCATGAGCTTCGGATTCGGTTCAAGTCGCGATCCGACCATGATAGCGCCCTTCCACTTAGATGACGCGTGGCAGGGCGGCGCCCGCTGCGTGGTCGATGACGTAGCGCCAGGTGCCATCGGATTGGCGGCGGACCAACTCGGCCGAGCTGCCGGACGCCACGATGGAGCCGTCCTGCGCACGCAGTTCCCAATCTGCGCGCAGCAGCGCGACGTCACCGTGCTGGACGCAAAAGTTATTGCGCGACGTCATTGTGCCGGGCGCTTGCAGCAGACGCTGCAACTCACCAGCGATCGCGTCCTGCCCTATCAGACTTCGCTCGCTTCCATCCACGCGCAGGACGGCATCCATCTCGTAAAGCGCGAGCAGATTGTCTATGTTACGGCTGTTGAAGGCTTGAGCGAATGCCTCATTCATCTGGGCTGGCTCAGTCACGGTCATGTCTCATCTCCTCGTTGTTGGAGAGAAGAAAGAAGCACGTCCCTTCAGTGCTAACCAAACGGGAAGGAAGCTGCATTGTCATCTGCTGCGCTACGGTTAGAACTCGAAAATCCGCAACCGCGTCGTCCGGCTGATTGCCCGGTCGAGGAATGGCTGGCCTTCCTGGGCCACCGGTGGAACGCACTTGTGCTCTGGCACCTGAAGGACGGTCCGAAACGGCACGGAGAGCTGGCGGAGCTTCTACCGGGCGTATCTCCGAAGGTGCTTTCCGAGCGCCTGGATGGGCTTGAAAATCGAGGCTTGGTGCTGCGCTCCCCAATCGCTGCGTTCCCACGGGGCGTGACCTACTCGCTCTCGCTCAAGGGCACCGAGCTCCTGAGCATCCTCGATCGGCTCGAGCTTTGGTCACGCCGGGATGATCGAGCGGCTGCTCATGACCACGCAAGTTGAGGGGCGTTAAGTATTACGACATTAGGTTTGATTGTCGAACACGAAGAGGCGCTCCCTCTCCCGCTTGCGGGGGAGGGCTGGGGTGGGGGTGTCTCCGCGGGGGATACTGCCGAGTGGAGAGAGCCCCCACCCGGCGCTTCGCGCCGACCTCCCCCGCAAGCGGGAGAGGTGAAGAAGCGTTATCGCCTGCACATCGAAGCCCCGCCTCTCACCCCTCCCGATACCAGCTCGCGAGCTGCCACAAATCAGCGTCCCATCCTGAGATATGCGCGGTCAGCTTGCCATTGAGCGCAGCGACCCGGGTGCGGGACACGATGGGCTGGATGTAATTGTCTGATACGACGAGGTCGTTGAGCTTGATGAACAGAGCCGCGCGCTTCACGGCGTCGAGCTCGCGTTCGGTCTGCCTGTAGATCTCGTCATATTCCTTGTTTTGCCAGCGCGAGACGTTGCGGCCCTGCCACTTGTTGTCCTTGTTCGCCACCTGCCACGACACATACTGGTTCATGAAGAGCTGCGGATCGGCTTGCGGCATGGTGGTGTTGTACATCTGCGCGTCGCAATAGAAATGCGTGTAGGTGTCGGGATTGGCAATGTCGGAGGAAAAGAACACCGACCCCAACACCGCCTTCAGTTCGACCTCGATGCCCGCTTTCTGGCACGCTTGCTTGACGATGGCCTGGGTCTTCTGCCTCGGCGCATTGATCGAGGTCTGGAACACGAACTTCAACTGTTTGCCGTCCTTGGCCCGAATGCCGTCGCCGCCCTTTTTCCAGCCGGCTGCCTCGAGGATCTGGTTGGCCTTCTCGATGTTGAATTCGAACTTGGTATTCTTCGACCGGAAGCGTTCCGGATTGTTGAGGAAGTTCGCGGTGGCCAGCGCCGTGCGGCCATAGATGTGCTTCTCGATCGAGGTGCGATCGATCAGGAGATTGATGGCTTGGCGCACCGCCGGATCAGAGAACAGCGGATGCCTGGTCTTGATGCTGGCGCGCTCGCCATCGACCTCGACCGCGGGATCGGTCGAGTTGAGCTGCATGAATTCGACATTGCCCGATGGCGTGATGCTGATCCTGCCCTTTCCGACGGCTTCCATCTTCAGCAGGATCTGGTCTTCGACCTGCATGTTCCAGGCATAATCATATTCGCCGGTTTGCAGCACCGCGCGCGCCGCCGACACCGCGTCGCCGCCGCCCTTGACCTCCAGCTCATCGAAATGCGGCCGGTTGGCAACGTGGTAGTTGGGATTGAGCTTGGCGCGGAGCATGTCGCCCGGCGTGAAATCCACGAACAGATACGGGCCGGTGCCGACCGGCTTCAGATTGTTCGGCGCCTCGCGCGATTTGGCACCGACGTAATCCTTGAACAAATGCTTCGGGATGATCATGCCGTAATTGCCGACATACGCATCGGCCCAGGACGGCGTCGGCTTGGCAAAGGTGACGCGGACGGTGAACTCGTCGATCTTCTCGACGTTGATATCCCTGTAGCTGGCGATCGACACCGCCGCGGTGTCAGGCGTTCTGGCATATTCCCAGTTGAAGACGACATCGTCAGCCGTGAACGGCATGCCGTCATGCCATTTGACGCCGCGTTTCAGCTTCCAGATCACCGAGCGGCCGTCCTCAGCCAATCCGCCATTCTCCTTGCTCGGAATCTCGGCGGCGAGGATCGGAACGAGGTTGCCGTCGCCATCCCATCCTGCCAGCGGCTCGTAAAAGATCCGGGAGCCCTCCTGGTCCTTGGTGCCGACGGCGAAATGCGGATTGAGCAGGGTGATCGCCTGCCAATACATCAGTTTCAACACGCCGCCGCCGCCGGCTTTGGTCGGCTTGTAGGGAAGCGCGGTCGCAGCCGTCGCGACACCCGACTGGCTCAGCATCATCCCGGCCATCGGCGCGGTCAGGCCGACGGCGACCATTTGCTGGACAAAGGCCCGCCGCGACAGCCGGCCATTCTTGACGTCGGCAATTAGATCTCGAAGTTCCCGTTCTTCCATGGGCCCCACTCCTTAACTGTGCTGAATGCCTCGTCAGGCTAGTTGCGAACCTGTCAAAGCAGGATCGGGGCCATCCCATCACGCTAGATCCAACCGGCGCAAGGTGACATGGTGTCAACCGACGATGGCAACTACGCTGCCGTGCACCCAATCGGCGCGTCACGCCTTCGCGGGCACCGCCTGCGAATTGAGTGCATTCTTGCATCACCTTCAATTGAGTGCATCGGCACCGCCACTCGCGGAGTTGTTGTCTTGACCGTGCTCGCCATTGTCATGACCATTCAGGACCGAGCGACGCCAGCCCAGGAACTCCCCAGGAACTCTCATGGCTTCATCATCCAATCAGCCACATCTGAACCGGAGAGCTTTCGTTGCCGCGGCCGCCGGCGCGGCCATCGGGTGCACGCCGGCACTGGGGCAGCATGCGGGCCATGGCGCGCCATCAGGCGCGGCGCTGCCCGAAGCAGCCCCCTCCGCCGACCCGTTCGCCCGGTTGCAGGGCGGCACGCCGCACCACCTCACGACCGAGCAGATCGCGCAGCGAAAAGTGGACAGCCCCGCGCCGAAGGGCCCGCAGGGACACTGGACGCCGAAGGCGGCGCTGCCTTTGCCGCGAAGCGAAATGGCCTGGGCCACCACCTGGGCGGGACGCATGCATATTGTCGGCGGCTATGGCGAGGGACGCGTCGACCGCGCCTATCATCATGTTTACGATCCGAAGGACGACCGATGGTTCAATGCAGCGCCCTTGCCGCGCGGCGCCAACCACGTCGCCGTCGTGGCAGATGCGGGGCGCGTCTACGCGCTCGGCGGGTTCATCGAGCAGAATCGTAATCCGGACCCGAATGCGTTTTTCTACGATGTGGCTACCGACAAGTGGACCACCATCGCGCCATTGCCGCGTTCGCGCGGTGCTGCCGCGGCGGTCGCGCTTGAGGGCATGATCCATCTGATCGGCGGCGCCGGGGCGCCGACCAACGAGCGCGCCAGCGTCGGCTGGCATGAGGTCTATGATCCGCAAACCGACAAGTGGGAAATCCGCAAGGCGCTCCCCGCCGCGCGCGATCATGTCGGCGCTGTCGCCTATAACGGCATGATCCATGTCATCGGCGGCCGCTTCAACACCTTTGAGTACAACACCGATCTGCACCACGTTTACCTGCCCGCGCAGGACACCTGGAAGGAGCGCGCGCCGCTGCCGACCGCGCGTTCCGGCCATGGCCTCGTCGTCTATCGCGACCGCTTTTTCGCGATGGGCGGTGAATACGGAGTGCAGGATCGAGGCCAGATAACGCAAGGCGTCGTATTCGGTCAGATGGAGAGTTACGATCCAAAGACCAACACCTGGCAGTCTCATGCGCCGATGACCACGCCGCGGCATGCGGTCGGCGCTACGACGATTGGTGATGTCATCTACGTTGCGGGCGGAGGCGCGGTGACAGGCGGAGCGGTCCAGTCGTCGGTGCACGAGGCATTTACGCTGGCCGGTTGACGTGCATCGCCTCTACCGGTTGGCCGTCGCGGCGGTGCGGAAGTAGAAGGGCTCGCTCGGCAGCGAGCCATACACGAACGGTTCCTGCTGCCGTCCGGTGGCGGCCAGCACGTCGTCGCGAACGAAGCGAAACAACATCGATATTTCCAGACCCGGCTGCTTCAACCGCTTGAGCAGCGCTTTCATGAACGGGCTGTTGCCATCATCGCCGTCGTGCGCCACCTGGCCAGCCTTCGCGGCATAGGCGATCATGGTCCCGCCTTCCGGCTCGACCCGCGCCAAGCCCGTTCCCAGCGAACGCGTGCTGTTGGTGAAGCGCATCTGCGGTGCGAAGGGATTGTTGCGACAGGCATCCAGCACGATCAGCCGCAAGCCCCGCACGCCCTCAATCGCCGCGCTAAGTTCGTCGATCGATACCGCTTCGAGGCGCACGTCGCGATCGGTCTTGAACTGCGCATCGACAGGCGCGAGCCAGTTGACGCCGCCCATCTCGAGCCCGTGGCCGGCAAAATAGATCACCGCCCAATCCGACGTTTCGGCGTCCTTAGCGAACGCGCGCAGCGCGGCGAACATCTGTTCGCGCGAGAGATCGCGCAGCAGCGTCACCTTGCGGAAGCCGAGCGCATCGAACTCCGCCGCCAGGGCTTCGGCGTCACGGCCGGCATTCGTGAGCGGCGCCACGTTGTGATAGGCGGCATTGCCGATGACAAGCGCGACCCGGTTGCTGCGCTCGCGGGATGGCTGCGCGGGATATTCGGGACGAGGAGCCATCGCGCTGTCCATCTCGCGCACAAGCTGCTCCGCCTCGCGGAACACGTCGGCGGCATCAGGGCTGGACAGCGGCAGCCGGCGCGCGGTGGACAGCGCATCCCGCGCGGCCGCGACATTGTTCGTTCGGGCCAATGCCACGCTCTTGAGGGCAAACGCTTCGGCGTTCTTGGGGTCGATCCTGAGCAGCGCGTCCAGCACAGGAAGGGCTTCCGAATCTCGCTTCAGCGCCACAAGGGCTTTACCGTGCAGAAGGCCGATGTCGGAATACATCTTCTGCTGCGAATAGTTGCTGGTGGCGCGGGTGGCGCGCGCCCGCGCAACCTGTTGGAGGGCTTCATCGGGACTGCCGAGCTGCAGCAGAAAGTCCGCCCGATTGATGAAATTGTAGACATCACCGGGTTGCAGCCTTGCCGCCTGGTCGAGGTCGGCCCGGCTCTCCGCGATGTTGCCACGGCGGACGAAGGCTGCGGCGCGGTTGCGCAGCGCGCCGGCGCGATCCGAATTGTTGCTCGCCATGGCAAGCGCCTGGGTGGCATCCTTGATGGCGAGATCGAATTGGCCGAGACCACTGCGGATCGTGCTCCGGTTCAGCCAGGCGTCGACGAAGGACGGGTTGTCCTCAAGCGCCCTGTCGCAGCTCGCCAGCGCATTCCGATAGTCGTGCCCTAGAATGTAATGGTAGCAACGATTGTAATAGGCGTTCGCGCGCTCGCGCGCCGGTATGCCGCGCGTGTTGATGATGGCCATGCAGGCGGCGAGCCCGGCCTCGCCGCCGTTGTTGCCGCAGGTCTCCCACAGCTTCGACCTGTCGCCGGGAGCTGCAGCCGATGCATTAAGGGCGGGCAGCAACACCGCGAGCACCAGCAGAAGCATCATGGCTCGGAGCGGGCGCGATACGCGTCGAGGCGTAACCTGCCGGAACGCGATCATGGATGGGTCCTGCCGAAGGCGGCGCTGCTTTCCGGCGCGGACCCGCTGGCACCATCCGTCGAGGGCGGCGCCTTGAGAACCCGTGATGCCCAATTGCTCATCGCGATCATGAACGTCCCGATGCCGAAGAAGATCGTTCCGATGAAGCCCAGGATGATCGGCATAAACCAAAGCGACAGCACACCCCGGATCTTGGCCGCATCCGGCACCGCCGGATCATAGACGACAGCGACGACCTCGCCGGTGCGATAAGCGGGCGGGTTGGTACGCAGGCCGGACTCGAACTCGTGTGTTCTGCCGTCAGCTGTTTCGAAGCGCACAACCGGAGCAAACAGGTAGCCCTTGTCTTCGCTGTCCCGCATGCGCACCATTTCGACCACCACGCCCTCGACTTCGAGGGTGCGTGCAAGCCACGTCTTCGTGCTCCAGACGGACCAGGCGGCTGCGACCAACAGCAAGAGGCCAATCGGTATCAGCGCGAATTTGCCGAGGCGGCTGAGGAAAATCGTCGGGTCTTCCATCGATCGGTCCTGCTGCGGGCGCGGTGCGCTTGAAGGCCTGTATCTGTCTGGAGCGACGGCGAAAGGTTCAATGAATGGCCAAGTTTGGCTTGAGGCAACCGGGCCTCGGAACAGATTACCTCTTCCTGATATCATCGAGCCGCTGCCGCCCGATCCAGGCACGATTGGAATATCGGGTCGCAAGATCAGGCTGCGACTTTCCCTTTAGCCGCGCCTGCGCCTCGTGATAGGGGCCGACATAGCGAAGCCGTTTCGGCAAATGCGGATAGACGCGGCGTATCCACTTGATTGCGCGATCCGCGGCTCTTCTGTCGCGGTCGTCGACATCGAAGCCGAAGCCCGCGCGCAATCGCTCGGGCAACATGCCGACACTCAGGGCCACATACCATCGCGGCGGCCGCAGCCATGGGCGCGCACCGGTGAGGATCTGTCCAGCCACCTCGCGCGCCGCAGCGCTGACGGTCAGGGTATCCGATTGGGCCATGGTGGCGTTGTAGCCGGCGAACGAGGACCAGTCCTCCGGCAAGTCGGAAGGCTTCAGCCCGAACAGTGCCGCGAAACGACGGCTCTCGGCCCAATATTGCTCGCGCTCTTCGATTGAGAGCGGCGGCAGAACAAGGTCGTGTACCATCGCAGCCGTTTCGACCAGCGTGGCGTGAACCCAGCGTAGGGCGGCGATATCATTGGCGCTGTACGACGAGCCGCTGGCGAAAGGGCCGATCGCTTCGGGCAGCACGCCATTGATCATAGTGTGCCGCCGGTGCAGACGCCGCGCGGCAGCGAGCGCGCCCTCGCGCGAGCCGAACACCATCGTGAACATCAGCTCGAACGTTCGATGAAAGCGGCCGATCGGATCGCGGAAGGTACGCGAGTGTTCGGCGACGGCGGCGGCGACCCAGGGATGCGCGAGTTGAAGCAGCAGGGCACGCCCGGCACCCAGGAAGATGACGGCTTCCCGGTCAATCCGCCACGTCACCGACGCCGGACCAAAGATGCCCTCCACCGGTCCGGCGGCTTCGGCGCTGACAACTTCGAGTGCAGAGCTGAGATCGCTTTCCGAGACCAATTTGTAAATTCCTCAAAATCGAGCTGACCGGCGCGCAGCACGTGACCGCGCGTGCATCGGGCCACTAGCGCAAACTAATCCCGCGCGTCGTTAAAGCCAAACCAGGCCAGTGGCAGGGCGATGCAGCAAAGTACGGCCATCGCAACGAATGCCCCTCCTCCATAGCTGGCATAGAAATATCCGGAAAACAGCGTCAGCGCGGCGGTCACTGCGCCTGAACCGAAAGCATAGATTGTCTGGGCGGTCGCGGCCAGATGCGCAGGAATGATACTTCCCATCATGCGCATGCAGGCGAGATGAAGCAGCGCGAACGTCAAGCCGTGCAGCGGCTGCAGGGCCGCAAGGACAATCACGGAGTTCGTTATTCCCGCGATGGACCAACGCAGGATTCCGGCCACCGCCGCCAGGACCGCCGCGCCCCGCGCGCCGAACCGATTGAGCAAGGCCGGGCCGATCAGAACGAACACGATGACTTCCGCGGCGACCGCTTCCGACCACAGCATACTGATAACGGCGGTATCTATTCCGGCATTGCTCCACCGGATCACCGCAAAGGCATCATGCATGGCATGGCTGCCATAGATCAACGCGGAGACGATAACCAGAAGTCGAAAGCGCGCGAGCGCAAGGAGCTTGCGAACCTCGCTCGCAACCTGCGCAACGCCGGCATGCCGGGCCGATTGAATGGCGACTCTCGGAAGCAACGCGGTTGAGCCGGCGGCGACGATCAGCAGCGCTGCGTTCAGCCAGATTACCCGCGTGAGGTCGCTCGAGCTTATGAGCTGCCCGATGATCAGCGTGCCACAGACGAAGGCCGCTGATGCCGAACCGCGTATCCAGCCATATTCAAACGGCCGCCCTGCCAACTGAGGTCTGGCCGCATTGACCGACAAGGCATCGGCAATCGATGTTGTCGGCGCCAGTGCCGACGCTTGCACCAGGGCGACCAACAGCAACAGCCAGAAGCCATCCGCCCACAGCAAAGCAACGGCCGTTGCGGCCGCGAGCGCCGCGCAGAATGCGAGCACGAGGCGCAACGATTGCAGGAAATCCGCAAGCGTTCCGACGAGCGGACCAGCGACCAGCCGCACCAACAATGCAGCCGCCAATATCACACCGATCTGCTCGGGCGTCAGAGCTCTGGTTTCGAAGTATTTCGGCCAGAACGGCGATGCCACGCCGAACGCACCATACAACGCAGCGTACAGCGCGATGTAGGCGACGGGTCCACGAACACCTTTTGCGTTCCGATTGAATCGGAACAGTGCACTCGATTCCCGGTTTGACGCGCTTTCTTGATGCGAACTGGCCTCTACGCGCATCTCTCAGGTTCCCCTCGGTAGAATTACGGGCCAGAAAACACGGCTCTGCCGCAGTTCATCCGCGAAATGTCCACATCCGACTTTTATCCGGCCGGCTAATCACCACACACATGGAAGAACATTGATGCGATATCTTTTCGCCGCCGTGATTGCTGTTTTTGTAGTCGCGGTGGATCTTGAAAGTTCCGACACAAAGTCAGTGTGGATGGAACCATCTTTCGTTGTTGCCGAAGCTAAATCGGAACCTGTCACTCCCACCAACTCGCACACTCCAGGAGATGCGGACTCGCAAGGCGGAACCGCATGGGTCGAACCCTCGCTGACGCCTGATGCAGCAGGACCTGCCATTGCCACAACACCCGAGAACGCGGCGGCAGCCGATGCCGCGGCCAGCGCAACCGCTTCGATCAGCGAAGAGTCAGCAGACCCCATCTGCGCGGCGGTACAAGCGGCTGCGGAGGAACACGATATTCCGATCGGATTTTTCGTGCGCCTGCTCTGGCAGGAAAGCAGGTTTCGAACGAGGGAAGTCAGCTCGGCAGGCGCGCAGGGCATTGCGCAGTTCATGCCGCAAACAGCCGTTGAGATGGGCTTGAAGAATCCGTTCGATCCGCTGCAGGCGATCCCTGCGTCGGCACGATTCCTTCGCAAGCTTTACGATCAGTTCGGAAATCTCGGGCTCGCGGCAGCGGCGTACAATGCAGGTGGTGGCAGAATCGCGAAGTGGCTGTCGCGACGCAGCTCGCTTCCGAAGGAAACGCAGGCGTACGTCAAGATCATTACCGGCCACAAGGCCGAGGCATGGATCGACGAAGAGAGCATCGTCCATATGCCGACCGATCTGCCGCAGAAGGCGCCATGCGAGGGCGTTGGCGGTCTCTCGCGGAAAGATCAGATCGCCACAGTGGATGTCGACCTGACACCTGCGGCGAGCGCGATGTTACGCAAGGTCGAAGCCGATGACACCGAGGACAAGCGGAAGGTGGTCGTCAGGAAGCTGCGGGTCGCAAGTTCGGCGGCGCGGTCCAGCGCGCGGTCGCGCAAGATGCATGGCCGCACGGTCGTGCTCGCAGCGAAGGCATCGCGCAAGCAGGGCAAATCGGTCATGCGCTTCGCAGCGGAATCGGGCCGGACAAAATCGTCGAAGGCTCGGGAACTCTAATTGCTGCCCGATCAAACGAAGGAAGCCCGCGTGTGCCGCAGGCTTCCCCAACCCTTAGCGCGTTTTCTCAGTACCAGCCGCGATAGCCTCCAGTGCCGAAGCTGAAGGTCACGCCGGGTCCACCGCCATAGTAGCGCGGTCCGTAGTAGCCGTACGAGCGCGGCGCATAGTAGCCATAGCTGCGATAGTAGGGCCGGTGGTGATGGTAGCCCCAATGGCGGTGACGCCAGTGGCGGCGATGGGCGCTGAAATCGGTGGAGGAAGACTGGGTGGCATCCGTCGACCCCTTCGACTTCACCGCATTGTCGGTGGCGTTGGCTGCGGAACCGCCGATCAACGCTGCGGCACCCACGGCGAACATGATAGCTAACTTCTTCATCATCGAACTCCAGTGAAACGTGTTGTGGCTAAACTGATCGGCGCACGCGACGTTCCGGCGTGCGACATAAAGACCACGCTTTGCTGCTTGAACAAATATTCACGTAGATGAATGCGAAGAGTTCCTGCGACGAGAGTAGCGTTGTCCGATGAAACGCGAGGTCGTAAGAATTGGTGGTGATCGAGAAGCAGCGACAGTGCAGATGTGGCGCGGTCTACCATCGCACGGAGGCGATGGCGCCCTCGCGCGAGATCGACAGTTTCGAATGCGTGGCTTGCGGCGTGACTCTCGAGAAATGGGACACTGCCTGGGTGCCGACCTATCGGCTGATCAGCGTCCCATCGGCCGAGCCGGACGCCGACGGCGCGCGCAGACCGGATGCTGCGTGCAAGACTATTCCACCGCAGCGATCGTGACGGCAATCGTCTCCGGCGCGACGCCGCTGACCTGCAGAACGATCGGGCTTGCGTCGAGATCGAGCCGCACGCTCTTGCGCACGCCGGGGCAATCGCCGCGACCGGTGCTGCCGACCGAGCGGGCGTAACGGCCATTCTGAATCACGTCGATCCAGGCGTCGTCGGAAAGGGTGATCTGATAGATGCCAGACTTTGGCGGCGCGGGAAGCCGCACCATGCCGCCATGCCATTGCTCCGTTCGCGGCTTGCGCTCCGGCGGCATCGCGAAAGTAGCTTGCGCGCCCGTCTGCAGTCGGATCAGCAGTGCGCCGGCAGGCAGCGCGCTCAGCGTATCGCCGGCGGCGACCGTCGTCTTGTCTGCCGCCGCGAACGCTGCGCGGTCGCGCAAAAGCGGCCAGGCGAATTTCTCGCAGCCATCATCGGCGGCATGGGCCGGTCCGAGCACGGCCATCGACGCGATGGCGATGACGCTCAAGCGAAGCATCGAAATCCCTTATTGCGGCAAAGCGGGCGCGGCGAAGCCGTGTTTCGCCAGCGTGCGCTGGCCCTCCGCCGACAGGATGAAGAGCGCAGGAGTCCGCGTCACGCGCCGGAATCGCTGGCGTTCGGATAGAACAACTGCTCGCCGTTGATCCTGTAGTCGGCGATCGCCCTCTGACCCTCTGAAGACACCAGCCAGTCGATGAACTGCTGGCCGAGATCCTTCTTCACGCTCGGATGCTTCTCCGGATTCACCAGCATGACGCCGTACTGGTTGAACAGACGCTTGTCGCCTTCGACCGCAATCACGAGGTCTCCGCGGTTCTTGAACGACAGCCAGGTGCCGCGATCGGCGAGCACATAGGCATTGGAAGCCGACGCGGTGTTCAGCGCCGCACCCATGCCCTGTCCGATCTCCTTGTACCAGGGCCCCCTGTCCTTTGCGATGTCGACGCCGGCGACCTTCCAGAGGTTGAGCTCGGCCTGGTGGGTGCCGGACTTGTCGCCGCGCGAGATGAAGTCGGCGCTCTTGGCCTTGATCGTGCCGAGCGCGGCAACGATGTCGTTCGAGCCCTTGATGCCGGCCGGATCGCTCTTCGGTCCGATCAGGACGAAGTCGTTATACATCACGGGGTGGCGCTTGACGCCAAAGCCTTCGGCGACGAATTTTTCTTCCGCAGGCTTGGCGTGGACGAACACCACGTCGGCATCGCCGCGGCGCGCGGTATCGAGCGCCTGCCCGGTGCCTTGCGCCACCACCTTCACGTCGATGCCCGTCTTGGCCTTGAACATCGGAAGTAAGTGGCCGAACAGACCGGAGTCCTGGGTCGAGGTGGTCGAGGCCACCACGATCGATTTTTCCTGCGCGACCGCCTGACCGACCAATACGAAGCTGGCCGTTGCCGCAATAATCAAGCGGCGCGTGAGCATGTTCATTTGTTTTCTCCTCAGATTAGAAGCTCTCCGGCAAGGAAGGCCCTCGCCTCGCCAGTCTGCGGCGCATCGAAGAACGAGACGGCAACCCCGCGCTCCACGATGCGGCCGCGGTGAAGCATGACGACATCGCCGGCGAGCCGTCGCGCCTCGCCGAGATCGTGGGTCGCCATCACGACCTTGATGTTGCGCTCGCTCACCGCGCGGATGATGTCTTCCACCCCCTTGGTCGCGACGGGATCGAGGCTCGCCGTCGGCTCGTCCAGGAACAGCACGGCGGGATCGCGCGCGAGCGCGCGTGCCAGCGCCAGCCGCTGCTGCTCGCCGCCAGAGAGCCGCCGCGCGGCACGGTCGGCGACATGAGCGAGGCCGACCAGTTCGAGCAGTTCGCCGGTGCGGCGCGCATGCTCGGCGCGCGGAATGCCGGCCGCGCGCAGTGCGAAGCGGATATTGGCGGCAGCGCTGCGGCGGAGCATCGCCGGGCGCTGAAACACGATGGCGCGCTTGAGCGGTGGAACATCTTCCAGGCCGCCCCAGGTGATGCGCCCGCGCGAAGGTGAGAGCAGCCCCATCGCCACGCGCAACAGCGTGGATTTGCCGGAGCCGTTGGGGCCGATCAGCACCGTCGGCGCGCCCGGCGCCAGCGTGAGCGTGATCTGGTCGAGGATCGTAACGCCGCCAGCCGTCAGCGTCACATGATCGAATTCTATCGGCAGTTCGCTCGACGGCGCGCGCATGGTCATCCCGCCAGTCGCTCGCCGGCGCGGCGTGCGGTCCAGGCCAGCGCATTGACGGCAATGACGATCGCGATCAGCACGAGGCCGAGACCAACTGCGAGCGGCAGGTCGCCTTTGGACGTCTCAAGCGCAATCGCCGTCGTCATGGTGCGGGTAAAGCCCTCGATATTGCCGCCGACGATGATGATGGCACCGACCTCCGCCGCCGCGCGGCCGAAGCCGGCAAGCAGCGCCGTGACGAGGCTGAAACGCGCATCCCAGATCAGCGCCGCGACGCGGCCAAGCGGCCCCAGATTCATCGCGCTGAGTTCATCGCGGTATTCGATCCAGAGATCCTCGATGGTCTGGCGCGCCAGCGCGGCGATGATCGGCGTGACCAGCACGGTCTGCGCGACGATCATCGCGCCAGGGGTGAACAACAGACCGAACGCGCCGAGCGGCCCGGAGCGCGACAGCATCAGATAGACCGCAAGGCCGACGACGACCGGGGGCAGGCCCATCAGGGCGTTGAGCAGAACGATGACGCCTTGGCGTCCCGGGAATTTCGTCAATGCGATCCAGGCGCCGAGGGGAATGCCGATCAGCGCCGCCAACGCCACCGCAGAAAGGCTGACATAGAGCGACAGGCGCACGATGGCGAACAGCGCAGGGTCGCCGCTGAGCACGAGTTGAAGGGCTGTTACGTCTTGAGTCATGGAAATTCCATTTCACGGACATCTTGCGCAGATGCCACCCATATGGTCAATTTTCGTATTATCTGCGCTCCTATGCATACGGGTGCCTATGCCGGAACTACTCACTACCGACGAAGCGGCCGCGTATCTGCGGCTCTCGGAACGCAAGCTCTATGAACTGGTGGCGAATCGCGAAGTGCCCTGCAGCAAGGTGACCGGGCGCTGGCTGTTTCCGCGCACCGCGCTCGACCGCTGGGTCTCCGCCGGGCTGATCGCGCCCGCCGCACTGGCGCAGGTGGCAGCGCCGCCGATCGTCGGCGGCAGCCACGATCCGCTGCTGGAATGGGGGTTGCGCGAAAGCCATTGCGGATTGGCGAACCTGCCCGAGGGCAGCGAGGAAGGCCTGCGGCGGCTAACCCGCGGCGAGGTGATGGTCGCGGCGATCCATCTACACAGGCTGGATGGCGACGACGAAACTGCCAATGTCGAGGTGGTCGCAGCCGCACCAGGATTGCACGATGCGGTCGTGCTCGGCTTTGCCCGGCGCGAGCAGGGCATTCTGGTTGCGCCGGGCAATCCGCTGGCCTTAAGCGACATGGCCTCGATCGCCACCTCGCGCGCACGGATGGCGCAGCGTCCCGCGGGTGCCGGCGCGCAATTACTGCTGCTGGCGCTGCTCGCGCGGGCCGGCATCGCGCTCGACGATCTGAAACTGGCAAAGCCTGCCTTCCCGACCGGGCCCGATATCGCGCAAGCCATCCGCGCCGGCCGCATCGATTGCGGGATCGCCACGCGAAGCGTGGCCAAAGCGGCGGGACTAGATTTCCTGCCGCTCACCTGGGAGCGTTTCGACCTCGTGATGCGCCAGCGCGACTACTTTATGAAGGGACCGCAGGCGCTGTTCGATTTCATGCGACAGGGAGGCTTCCGCGAGCGTGCGGGCGAGCTTGGCGGCTATGACGTGAGCGAAGCGGGGGCAGTGCGGCTGGTGAACTAGGGGGCGCGGCGTTCTCGGTGCGCATATGACGGTCGAAGCTTAGCCGAGCTATCGGGAACTTGAGGCTGGCTCCGGATCGCCACCGCCGCGCCACCAAATCGCCTAACGACTCAACGACGCATTGCACTGGGCCGCGGGCACCAAGGGAGAATCTGATGGATACCCCAACGTCTGCCGCAGTCGACGAGAAAACGTCTCCACCGGAGGAGGCTCTCGCGACACAACCCGGCAAAGAGAAATCGAATCCCGCCAGCCCGCTGGAGATCACCACCGAGCGATTCAACTCGTCCGTCGCCCGGCTGACCTCAAACTCAATAGACGACCTTCATAAGCTGGCTTCCGAACTCCAGAAGATGCAGGAGTTCCTGAAATCCGAGGTCGACAGCGTACAGCGCCAAATCGAAAGCGCGGTAGCCGGAATTAATATCATCGTCGAAACTATCGGCCCGTGGAAAAGCTTCGCCGGCTCACAAGCGCATCCATCAGCCACTCGCAACGTGCGCGCGGGTGGACCGGCGGCCAATCTCGAGCAACGCATTCGCGGGTAGCAAGGGTCGCAGGCGCTGTTCGATCTCAAACGCGAGGCGAACTACCGCAATACAGCCTGGCGGTTACTCCCGCAATCGAGTCATTGTGATTGAGCACTATGCTCGTAGAGATCAGTTGCGCCGTCACCGTGTATCCACACACCACGCCCTCCGCGAAGGAAGCCCATGGAGTGCAACGCATACCCCGGCGACCGGAAAGTTTGCACAATCTTTCCGTCATTCATCGAGATCAAAGCAATTTGTAGATCAGAGCCTTTGTACGGAAGTCCGATGAGTGCATAGCGCCCATCGTCGCTAATCGCCGGATTTGGATACTGAGCCTTTCGATAAACGGTCGCGCGAACGTCCCAAAGCTGGCGCCCTGTTTCGAGATCATGCAGGGCAGCGATAACGCTTTCGACTGGCTTGCAAGGTGGCGTCGTCGGCCTCCTCCGCAACGCGTCATGCTCACTTACGTCCTCATAGCCGCCGTCGCAGTGCTGTCGGGCGACCAAGAGACGCGATCCATCTCGCGATATCGCTATTTTGTTGTGACGCTCTTTGGGGTCAGAATAAGGACTTAATAATATCCGCGGCGGCTCGCCTTGAGTCCACACGGCCCATTGGTTGAGAGCGAGCAGAACGGCGCGCACCTTGCCGTTTTTCAACCTGGTGGCTGCGGCGTTGTCAAGGTTCGCGATGTAATGTTCCTTGCTGATCGCTTTAAAGACATCGAATGGAAGCGTGTCGAGCACCATCCCGCGTCTTGCATCGATGATTGCAAACGTCGGATTTTTGTCGTGACGCTGCGGCTGATATGATGCGCCTCTTGCGCCGAAGCGAGCGAGAGCCAATCCGTTACTATCTGCCCACAACAGCCCGTCCAGTGGACCCGCCGCATGACGAGGCGGCTCAAAGAGCTGGATGCTGTTGTCCTCCAAAGCGATGAATGCGGGTTGCAAGCCCGACCTGTTTATTCCATCGGGGCCGATCTTTTCGCGCGTCGCAGCCCAGACGCCGGACGAGTTCGACGCCCAACCATAAGCGGGGACGGATCGATCAGCATCACTGAATTGCCACAACGCGCCCATGGCCAGCGGATGGCTTCTCCAGTCATTCCCTGCGTCGAGCCGCGCGATGTGCAACACCTTGCGCTCCGCGGCGAAGTGGGAACCGCCCTCGAGGTAGACGAGGGCATTGCCATCCGGCGAAACTATTGCAACCTCCCGGAAATTAAGCGCAACGCGTTGGGAAAAACCCTTCGTACGGTAGTAGGGAACGCTGGGATTGACCGACTCGACGGCGCGCGCCGCTTGGACCGACCCGAGGGACCAAGCGGTCGCACATAACGCTATTGAGATGAGCAATTGACGTCGCATCGTTCGATATTGCGTCCGAGTAGTTAAATGCCTTCGAAGATATTCATTCAAATCCATCAGGGCATGCTCCGCTCGGAAGAGCATCACCTTCGCCCCGGCAGCCACGCGACAAACCCCGCTTCGCCGAGACGTTTCATCACCTCCTCCAGATGCGCGCGATCCCTCGTTTCGATCACGACCTCTAGCAATGTGCCCTTGGCCGGCAAATCAGAGAACGTCCGCTGGTGCGAGACCTCGATGATGTTGGCGCCAGCGTCCGCAAGCAGCGCCGAGACGGCGGCGAGCTGGCCGGGACGGTCGACGATGTCGATGGCGATCTGCGTCAGCCGGCCCTCGCGCGCGAGTTCGCGGGTCAAAACGGAGGCGATCAACCGCGTATCGATGTTGCCGCCGGTCAGCACGAGGCCGACCTTGCGCCCGGCAAAGCGCTCCGGCGCGGCCAGCACCGCGGCAAGGCCCGCCGCGCCGGCGCCCTCGACCACGGTCTTTTCGATCGCGATCAACATCGCCACCGCGCGCTCGATCTGGTCTTCGGTGACGAGCATGATGTCGTCGACCACATGGCGGATGATCTCGGTGGTGATCCGGCCCGGCACCTTCACCGCAATGCCTTCGGCGAGCGTATCGCCGCGCATCGGCAGATGCTGATCCTTGATGGCATTGTACATCGAGGGATAGAGCTGCGCCTGCACGCCAACCACCTGCAGCTCGGGCTTGATCGATTTGGCGGCGATCGCCATGCCGGAAATCAGCCCGCCGCCGCCGATCGGGATCACCAGCGTATCGAGTTGCGGCACCGCCTTGAGCATTTCGAGCGCGATGGTGCCCTGCCCCGCGATGATCAGGGGATCATCATAGGGGTGGATCATGGTCAGATCCTTGGCCCTGCCATGCTCGCGCGCAAAATCGGCGGCGGCCTCCAGCGTCGCACCGGAAATGATTATTTCCGCGCCATGGCGCCTGGTGTTCTCGATCTTCACCATCGGCGTGCCGATCGGCATCACGATGGTAGCGGGAATGCCGAGGCGGCTCGCATGATAGGCGACGCCCTGTGCGTGGTTGCCGGCCGACATCGCGATCACGCCACGCCGTCGCTCCTCCGGCGAGAGCGCCATCAACCGGTTGAGCGCCCCGCGCTCCTTGAAGGTCGAGGTAAACTGCAGGTTCTCGAATTTGAGCCAGAGCTCGCAGCCGCAGATATCGCTCAGCGTGCGGCTTCGATCGCATTGTGTGACGATCACGGAATCGCGGATCGCGGCCGCGGCGGCCGTGATGTCGCCGGGGGCGACGGCAAGGGAAGCAGGTTCGAAAGCGCGCTGGTCCGGCGGAGCGTTCTTGGGAGCTTTTGGCATTGAGCGACCTCGTTGGGAGGCCATCGTATAAGCCTTTTTCGTCCGCCACACCTGCTTCAAATCGCGCCTTGCCCGTTGCCATGTTATTGTCAGGAACTCGTGACCGCAGCAATGAGAGTTTGCGGCGAGAGGGCGGGAGCTTGGGAAATGCAGGATGCCTTGCGATTTCGACGGTCTGATCGAGGGCGTGACGGCACGCCGGGCTGCAAGCTGATGACTGCCGTAATATCCCGTCCCATGAACATGGGTGTCGCAAAAGGCCGCCGCGGGGGTACAGTTGGCCGGGCTGCAGGGACAGGCAGCCGGAGTTCTCAGATGAATTCATTGATCGAGGGGCCGCAGGCGGAGGCCATCACGGTCGTGCTGGTCGAAGACGACGCGCCGACCCTCTGGCGACTTCAGGATGCACTCGTCAAGGCCGGCTATCAGGTCAGGGCCGCAGGCACGCTCGCGGAAGCCCGTGCCTGCCTGGCGGAAGGCGCGCCGCGCGTGCTCCTGACCGACCTTCAACTGCCCGACGGCCACGGCGTCGACCTCATCCGCGAAACGCGGCAGCGCTATCCCGACACCGAAATCATGGTGATCTCGATCCTCGGCGACGAGGAAAGCGTGATCTCGGCGATTACCGTCGGCGCGACCGGCTATCTGCTCAAGGACGCTTTCCCGACCGACATCGCCGCCACCGTGCGCGACCTCGTCGCCGGGCATTCGCCGATCTCGGCCTCGATCGCGCGCTTCATCGTGCGGCGGACCCAGAGCACACCCGAGCCGCCGCCCGGCCCCGCGCTCAACACCGCCAAGCTGACGGCGCGCGAGATCGACATCCTCTGGGGCATCGCCAAAGGTTTCAGCTATGCCGAGATCGCGAGCCATCTCGGCCTGTCGCGCCAGACCGTGCCCGGGCATATCAAGAACATCTATCGCAAGCTCGAGGTTCATACCCGAGGCGAGGCGGTGTTCGAGGCGGTCCAGCAAGGCTTGATCAAGCTGTGAACGATCACGGCGACGACGCGCAACCGGATTTGCCCGGAAGCGAGCGCCGGCGGCTGCAGACATCCCGCCTGATCCAGTACCTCTTGCTGCAGGCGGTGATCGCCGCCGCCTGCGTGCTGGCGCTGCTGCAGTCACTCCCCGGCCCTCCGGCCCAGTATCAGGTCACCGCGTTCAATCTCAGCGAAGCCGGCGTCGAGCGCGCGGTGACGCTGCGCTATTTCTCGTCGCTGCGGAATGCGATGAATGATCCGCCTCGCTTCGCCGGGCACTTTATCCGTCCGGCCGGCGAGGCTGCGCAGGCCTGGTCGGTGTTCCTGCCGCGCTTCACCAACGGCGTCGAGGTTACCGTCAACGGCGTCGTGATCCTCGACAGCCGGCGCGATCCCGCCGCCAACCGCCCCGACCGCAACACCCCGGCGATCGCGGTGATTCCGGCGTCGGTGCTGCGCGACGGCGACAACGCCATTTCGATCCGCCTGTTCATCTGGGGGCCCATCACCGGCTTTCTCGATCGCATCTATGTCGGCCCGGATGAGTTGCTGCGCCCGAGCTATGATCTGAGGACGCTGATCTTCGTCACCCTGCCGGTGGTGTTCTCCTCCTGGCAAGCGATCCTGGCGGTCATTCTCGGCATCATGTGGGTGATGCGACGCCATGAGCCGGCCTATGGCGTGCTCGCAGCCGCAATGGCGGTCGGCGTCGGACAGGCGTTTCTACAAACGCCAATGGGCGGCGAGACGCCGCTCTCCAAACTCAACGTGATCGTGATTTCCTCCGCGCCGATCGAAAGCGCGCTGGTGCTGACCTTCGCGTTGTTGTTCTCGGGCTGGAAATGGCAGCGCTATGGCTGGGTCGTCTTCATTCCCGGCGTCGTGCTGGCGCTGGCCGGGTTATTCGGAGATCAGGCGCTGGTACGCGCGCTGTTTCTCGTTCTCGCCGTTCCGATGGTCGGCATCACGTTGATCATCATGGCTGTTGTCACCGCCCGTTCGGCGCTGAAACGACAGAACGTCGCGAGCTTCCTGCTCGGCTGCGCGGTCACGATCATGCTGACCTGCTGGATTTCCGACCTGCTCTCGGTGTTTCAGGCAGTGCCGAACCGCATCTTCGTTTCGCGGCTGTCCTATTCGGTGATGCTGGTGGCGATCGGCGCGGGATTGACCTGGCGGTTCGCCCGCGCACTGAACCAGGTCGACGGTTTTGCCGGCCGTCTCGTCACACAGGTGCGCGAGGCCGAGGAGAAGCTGAAGGCCAGTTTCGCCCGCGAGGAGGAGCGCGCCCGGGCCGCTGCGCTGGCGCGGGAGCGCACGCGGCTGATGCGCGACCTGCATGACGGGCTCGGCGGCCAGCTCGTCAGCATCGTGGCGCTGAGCGAGCGCGGCAATGGCAGCGCAGGTATCGGCGACGCCGCACGCGCCGCGCTGAAGGATCTGCGCCTCGTCATCGACTCCATGGACGACATCGGCGGCGATCTGATGCTGGCGCTGGGCTCGTGGCGCGAGCGCGCGATGGCGCAACTGCGTCCGCATGACATCGCGCTCGACTGGCGCGCCGTCACCCCGCAGGGCGTGCCGGTTCATCCGGAGCTGCGGCCATGGCACGTCATCCAGATCGTGCGACTGTTGGATGAAGCCGTCACCAATGCAGTGAAGCATGCCGGGGCGCGGCGCGTGACGGTGAGGATAGAGACGCTGGCGGGCCATGACGGCCTGGAGCGCGGCTGCATCACCGTCGAGGACGACGGCAAGGGCTTTGAGATCACGCCTGACGGCGGCGCCGCAGGTGCAGCGAAAGCGGCGCGCGGCCTGCGCAACATGCGAAGCCGCGCTGCGCGCTGTGGCGCGGAGCTGGAATTGAGCTCCTGCGCCCAAGGGACCGATCGAGGCACGCGCGTGAAGCTGACATTGCCTCACCGTTTCCCCGACAGCGACGGCGTTGCGGGCTAAGATCAAAGTGATCCGTCACCCTGAGGTGGCCGTGCGCAGCGCGGCCCTCGAAGGGCGACGGCCACCAGCCGGGCCGCGCATCCTTCGAGGCTCGCTTCGCTCGCACCTCAGGATGACGGGGAGAGTGCGAGCGTGCTGCTTCTACCGAAAAGCATCATAATCAACGACGACCGACGCGGTTGACCGGACCGCCGCGATTCCAGGGGGTGCCGGGACGAACACCGACGCCCGGGGCACCGACGCCAACACGGGCAACGCCGACCGCCGGCGTCACCACCGCAGCCCTCACGACCGGCGTCGGCCGCATCACACAGCCCTTCGGCACGCCGACTGTCTTGCAATACACCACCGCTGCCTGGGCCGAACCCACGCCGCCCAGCGCGAACGACGCAAGGACCGAAACCGCCGCAAGCGTCAGACTAGCACTCAGCCAACCTGTCTTCCTCAACATGTGTCATCTCTCCCGAATTGGGCGTGCAGCTCTTTGCGATGTGCCGATCGGTCACCGCAGCCGACGCGAGATGTACATGGGCCAACGCAGGGCGCGGCAACATCCCATGAAAATGGTGTGGGTGTGCGCAGGACGTTTCAGCGCACTTTCCGAGGCCCATGAACATGGCATGGACCGAAAGCGCAACCTGGACGAGCTTCCGCGCGCTTTCAACCCTCCATTCTTGTCGAAAGGCTCATCATGATGAAATCGATCCCCGCCGCTGCCGCGCTGATCTTCTCGCTCGCCGCCGGCTCGCTGGCTCAGGCGCAATCCGGACCCACCCCGCAGGAGCAGATGGCCTGCCGTTCGGATGCCGGAAAATTCTGCGCCGAGCATATCGGCAAGCCGCCGCAGATGAACGCCTGCCTGCGCGCCAACAAGGCGCAGTTGTCGGAAGGCTGCCGCAAGGTGGTGGAATCGCGCGGCGGTTAAACGGCTGATCTAACAAAGGCCGCCGCCAATTTTCGCTGGACAGACGCGACGCGCCTACCCGACGATCACGCCGCCCATACAAAAGGAGCGCGATGACCTTCCATCGCGCTCCGACATTTGCGATCGCTGCAAAGAATCAATCATCCGGATCGAACAACCTGATCCGCGGCATTTCGCTTCTCATCGGTTCGGCGAACATGTCCCTTCTGGCGGGCTCGCCAAAGAAGCCTCTTGGCTCGCCTTCCTCGCGGATCCTGATCCGCCGCGGCTCCGTCGCTTCCCGGATCCTGTCCTCGACCACATCAAGCTCCGGCTCGCGCGGCTGTTTCCATCGACGCTTGTCGGCCCATTGCTGCCTATCGGTCCATTGCTGACGGCGTTCAGCGCGCCGCTTTTCGACCGCCGCACGCTTAATGTCGCCGTCACTGGCTTTGGCGTAGGACTCCCGAGCCGTAGCGGACTTTTGGTCGGCCTGTTCAGCGGACTTCGCAGCTGGTGACGGTGACGGCGCGGGCTGCGCGGTCGCTACGTTGCTGGCGGTCTTTTCTTCGGCAGGTGGCGTGTTGGCAGCGGGTGCGGCCGCCTGCGTTTGCTGTTGCGGCGGCTGCGTTTGAGGCTGCGCTTGCGACGGCTGAGTTGGCTGCTGCTGTGCTTGCTGCTGCTCTTGTGGCGGAGGTGAATTCGCAGCCGCCGGCGCTGCGGCATAAGGTACCGGCTCCGCGGGTGCGGTGGAGACAGGAATCGGTTCCGCCGACATCCTGCGTTCCAGCTTGGAGACGGTCTGCACAGGTGGGCTGACGATGTTCGCAGCCAGATAGCCACCGCCCAGACCGGCGCCGACCGCTATGACTACAGTTCCCACCCCTGCAAAATAAGCAGTTGATGTCCGCATGCTTCGGCTCCCTCATCCTCGCGGGCAACGCGTGGAAGGGACCGATGTTCCGGCAAGTGTGGGACAGTCGGAAACCAGCGGCGCTGCAATCGCAGCGCTCACTGATCAGATCATCGCCGCGACTTTATCCAGCCCGATGATGCGGGCGAGCGAGCGGACTTCGTTCTTCTGATCTTCGCGCAACTGGAACAGCAGCGGCATCGCCGCCGATTTCAACTGCTGCACTTCCGCGGATTCGGGATCGATCGGCACGCCCGTCGCATTCGGATTAGCCTGGCGGCCTGCATGAATCTTGCGAGCGACAGCGCGCAGCGCGGTCTCCACCGGCGGCCAGTAAGATTCCTGCGACGCTGACAGTTTCAGGCGATCCTTGATGCCAGCAATCTGGGCGTCGCTGAGCAGCGCGTAATTTTTCTGCGGCTGCGGCTTGGCGACAGCCTTGGGCTTCGGCTGCGGAGCAACCGGCGCTGCGCTAGCTGCAGGAGGCGCAACCTCCTTCGGCAGCCCGAGATCGGCAGGCGCGGTCGACGCATAGGCCTGACGCATCGGCTCGCTCAGTGCCGCGGTGGTCTGCGGCGGCTCGTAGGCGGCGGCCGCGTAGCTCACGACGGCGAGCCGGTCCTTCTTGCTTTCCTTGTTCGATACCGGCGCCTGGACGGCAGCAGGAGCGGCAGCCTGCTGGGTCTGCGCCATGGGTACGCTGTCGCGGCCGAGAATCGCAGCGACGGCAGCGCCGACCACGAGAAAACAGATCAGCGCGACGATCGTCATGGTTTTGGTCAAAAAGGTCTCCATTCCCGCCGATGTTTGGCCCTTTTGCCGAAAACTGGAGGACAATTGAGGCTTTACGATGCCAATCGAAGCTGGAATGCCATCGAAAAGATGGAAAAAACGTTCCGAACAGCCCGGAATCAGGCGGCTGCGGCAAGTTCGTAGGCGTCCTGGATATCCGCAACGATCTCGGAGGCCTCCCAGAGGGCGCCTGAGGCAACCGCCTGCAGGGTGACTGTCCAGTTGCTCTTGCGGCTGCGGGGGGTTCTAACGACCTCGAATTCAATGCCACGGCACAGCGGGTGCCGATCGAGCGCAAACATCACCCGTCGCGTGATTTCCTCGAGGGTCGCCGGGGTTTTGGCCGCGAGATACCGATCGAAATCCATTTCAGCCCCCTCATTTGCCGGCCGTCCGACCGTGGCGGCGGACCATCCGCTGGGGCTATTGTTGGGGCGAATATGGTTAACGGCGCGTTAAGCATCGGACCGGGCGACCCCGGACCCGCGCCAAGGACGGAAGCGGAACGACAGCGGTATGGCTGAAGCGATCTCTAAGACAACGGCCGCCGCACCGTCGGTTCGCGCCGCGCTGGTGGCGACGATCGCCATTTCAGCCTTCACGCTGTCGATCGCGACCTTCGAATTGGCGATGGCGGACTGGCCGTCCGGCTTCGTGCTGCTCGTCATCGTGCCGCTTGTCGCGCTATTGTTCTTCGGCTGCATCGTGTGGTCGGCAACGCTGCTCGTGAAGATCCGAACCAGCGGCGCCAAATTCGCCCTGCCCTTCCTGACCTGCGCGTTGACGCTCGCCATCCTCGCCTACGCGCCGCTGCACCAGATCGCCCTGCAGCAGAATTTCTACTGGCACCGGGAAAGCCGCGAGCGGATCGTGGCGCGGGTCGAAGCCGGCGAACTCAAGCCCGATGTCAGCTACAACCACAACCTGATCGCGCTCGGTGACCGCGAGCCCAACGTGTCCGCCGGGGGTAACGACATCGTCGTCGAAGAGGCCGACGAGGGCACCTACGTGCTGTTTTTGACCACGCGCGGGCTGAAGCACTATTTCACCGGCTTCCTGCGCGTGCCGCCGGGCGGCGATCCCAAGAAATTTTTCGAATTCGAGCACAAGCCGCCGAGCCAACTCGTCCGCTACGACAAGGATTGGTATTTCGTGGCGAATTAGGCCGACGGCTTGGCGCTCATCGCCCCTTGCGGCCATCCGCCCGCGACGGTGCCCACCGCGATCCCGCCGATGATCAGCGTCATCGCGAGAAAGAGCGACGGCTCGAGCGGTTCGCTCAACAGCAACGTCGCACTGATAATGCCGAGCAGCGGCGTCGCAAGAAGACACAGCGATGTGGTCACGGCAGGCAGGCTGCGGTTCACCATCGTCATCGCCCAATTGGCGAACGCGGTGCAGATGATGCCGCTAAAGAGCAGAAGGGCGACGAGACGGGTACTCCACACGATGCGCGGCGGGCCTTCCGTAATCAGCGCGCCGGCCGAGAGCAGCGCGGCCGCCAGCAGTACCTGCCAGAACACGAGCTGGAAGGGCGTCGAGATCCATTTATGCGCCCGAACATATACAATGTTGCCGGCCCAGCAGAATGCCGCGAGCAGAATCAGGCTACTGCCGAACAGCGCGTAGCTGTCGCTCCAGTCCAGCGTTTGCGGATTGAAGATGACGGCGAGGCCGGCCAGGCCGAAGCCGATCCCGGTCGCGCGCCAGCGCGTGATGTGCTCGGACAGAAACATGGCTGCGCCGATCGCGACCCATAGCGGCGTCGTGTAACCGAGCACGATCGCCCTGCCCGCCGGCACGAATTGCAGCCCGGCCGCGACCAGCGCCGAAAACGCGACCAGATGCAGGATCGAAGTGCAGAACACGACCGGCAGATCGCCGCGTTTCGGAACGATGAAAGCGCCCTGCGCCCACAACATCGGCGCCAGCGTCGCGGCGGCGATAACGCAGCGCAGCGCGGTCGCCCACAGCGGGGGCACGTCCTGCACGATTATCTTGGTCACGGGCCAGTTGGTCCCCCACGCCAGCACGACGCCGGCGAGCAGTACCGCCGCGTTGCGGGTTGAAAGTCCACCGGCCATGCCAAATGCGTCCCATCCTGATGCAATCCACATTGCCTAGCCATCTGACTGGCCCTAAAGAAAGAACCAGTCCAGACGATTTGATAGAGCCAGTTATGGACGATCTGCTTCCCGGCATGCTGCGCGTGACGCGCGACGGCGGCGAGACGCTGACGCGTCAGCTCACCGACCAGCTTCGCCACCTCATTACGGAGGGACGTCTCGCGCCCGGCCAGCGCCTGCCGTCGAGCCGCCAGCTTGCGCAATCGCTCGGCCTGTCGCGCAACACCGCCACGTTTGCGATCGAGCAATTGGCCGCGGAAGGCTATGTCATCCTTTCGGCCGGACGCCGTCCGCTCGTGGCCGAAGGCCTGTCGCTCGATCGCCGCAAGCTGTCATCGCGAACCAGCGGAAGCGGACGAATAACCGTGTCGGCTTGGGCAAGCAGCCTGCATCGGGCGAATTGGCCGCCTGTTCATGACGGACGGCCCCGGCCGTTTCAGCCGGGGCTCGCGGATGAGCGCGAGTTTCCGCACGATGATTGGAGCCGGTGCCTGCGGCGCGCAGCGCGGAACGCGCCGTTACGGCGCGATCGCCCGATCAACCATCCGCCGCTGCAGGAAGCCTTGCGCAGCCATCTCGTGGCTCATCGCGGGATCAAGGCCGACGCCCACCAGATCCTGCTCGTGCCGACGGCCCAAGCCGGGTTGACCCTGGTCGCCCACGCTCTGCTCGAACCGGGTGATCACGCCTGGATCGAAAGCCCGGGTTATGGGGGCGCCAATGTCGCCTTCCATGCCGCCGGCGCCATCGTCTCCGCCATGCCGCTCGACGCGCAGGGCATGGCTATTGCCGCCCGCAAGGAAACGCCCCGGCTGATCTTCGTCACCCCGTCGCACCAATACCCGACCGGGCGGCTGATGCCGATCGGGCGCCGCCTCGAACTGCTCCGCTTTGCCGAAGTCGCGGGCGCTTGCATCATCGAGGATGACTATGACGGCGAATTCCACTACGAGGCGCGCCCGGTCGCCGCGCTGCAGGGGCTGGCACCATCGCCGCGCGTGTTCTATCTCGGCACCTTCTCGAAAGCGACCTATGCGGACATTCGCATTGGCTACATCGTCATGCCGGAAGCGCTGGTCGAGATCTTTGAACTCGCACAACGGCACATGGGAATGCTGGCGTCGATCACGATGCAGGACGCACTCGCTCATTTCATCAGCGCGGGCGCCTATCTCGGACACATCAGAAGGATGACACGTCTCTACAAGGGGAGGCGTGACCGCATGCTGCAAGCGCTGGCCACTGAGGCCGGCGACCGGCTCGCAGTCGAGGCCCCGGCCGGTGGCATGCAGCTATTGGCAAGGTGCCGTCCCCAAACCAACGACCAGCAACTATCGGCGCGGCTGCTCGAGGCCGGCATCGTCAGCCGGCCGCTATCGCGCATGCTGTATCACAAGACCGGAGAGCGGGGACTGTTTCTCGGCTTCGCCGCGTGGAACGACAAGGAGATTGACCAGGCCGCGCGTATCCTGGGGCGGATCGTGCGCTAAGATTCACGATGGCGAATCTGGCTTACCGCCGACTCTCTCGGGCGACAAAGTGGACGATGGATCCTGTTAGGGACGGCCATCGGGTGTTTTTGAGTGAAGCGCGACGACGTTGCATGCCAGTCTGAGGCGGACACAACGCCGCTGCGCTACGATCGTCCCCACAGGCGGGGGTGAGAAGGAGTAGAATGTGGCTCGCCGGCGGTGCCTGGCGTGACCTCCGGCCAACGGGGACCGAAATTCGGCTCCAAGAGCGGGGAGGAAGATCATGCTTATCACGAGACGTCACGCGCTCGGCAACAGCGCCTTCGTCCTAACCGGCGTCGTGCTAGCCCCGCAACTCGCTGAGGCCGAGACCGCTGCGTTCAAGCAGCGGACCCAGAGCCCCGGCCTGTACCGATTAAAGGTCGGCGCTTTTGAAGTCACCGTGCTCAACGACGGCTTCTTCAGATTGCCCAGTGCAATGCTCGCTACCAACATCGCAGAGGCCGAACTGAAGGAGTTCGTGAAGGCGAACCATCTCGGTACTGACACCTTCCTCGCACAGATGAACGTAGTTTTGGTGAGCTTCGGCGATCGGCGCGTGCTGATCGACCCCGGACGCGGCGGCTCTCCGCAATCTACGACGGGCCGTCTCGCGGCCAGCCTCCAAGCCGCCGGTATCGAGCCGGCTAGCATCGACATCGTCGTCTTCACCCACGCCCATCCCGACCATCTGTGGGGTGCGGTGGATACCAAGGCCGGTACGATGCACTTTCCAAACGCGTGGTATGTCTTGTCGGATATGGAATGGGACTTCTGGAGCGATCCAGAACGCCACGGCTCCTTCCCGGAACGCTGGCGCGGCATGATCCCAGGCACGCAGGCCGCCTTCAAGCTGATCACCGACCGAACGACGCAAATCAAGCCCGGCGCCGAAATCTTGCCGGGAATTGCGACGATTGAGAGCCGAGGCCACACGCCCGGGCACATGTCCGTTCTGCTCGATTCAAACGGTGAGCAGGCTTTGGTCATCGGCGATGCCATCACGAACCAGCTTATCAGCTTCGCTCACCCCGACTGGAAGCCCAGCTATGACGGCGATATGGACCAGGCTGTACTGGCGCGGCGGCGGCTGCTCGATCAGGCGACGACCGACCGTATCCTATTGCTGGCCTATCACTTGCCGTTCCCAGGTGTTGGCAACGTCGCACGCGACGGCTCCGCCTACCGCTGGATACCCGAGCATTGGCGTTGGGACCTCTAACGTCGGCAAACCACAAGTTCGGTTTATGAGTACGCCCTACCCGGCCGCCCGTCGAAGCGAGTTCGACACCACATCGGCAGGCACGGGAATCTGCATCACAATGGTTTGACCGGCTGAAGCGATCTCCACGCCGCACTCCTGGAATCGCCGCTTCATGCGACGGTTGAATTCGCGCTGCACCGGCCAGCGCCCGGCATCAGTGCAGCGGATCTGGCCGACGATCGAGGCCATTGAGCCATCCACCTTGTCGACGCCCCACAATTCGAGATCGCCGCGGATCAGGTGCTGGTATTCGGGCTCGCGGCGCATTTCGGCGACGATCTCCTGCAAGATCTGGCCGGCGCGATCGGTGTCTTCCTTGTAGGACACGTTGACGCTGACAGCAGCATTGCCGGCGCCCCGGCTCGAATTGGTGATCGTCGTCACCGCGCTGAACGGCACGATGTGCACCGAGCCGTCACCGGCCCGCAGGCGGAGCGTTCGGATCGAGACGTTTTCCACCACGCCCGACAGGCCTGACAGCGTGACGGTGTCGCCGACCTGGACGGTGTTTTCGAGCAGGAGAAACAGTCCGGTGATGAGATCCTGCACCAGCTTCTGCGAGCCGAAGCCGATGGCAATACCGACGATGCCCGCGCCGGCGAGCAACGGCGCGACGTTGACTCCGATTTCGCTGAGCGCAGTCAGGCCGACGACGGTGACGATCACGCATAGCAGCGCCGTGCGCAGCATCGGCTGAAAGGTGCGCAGCCGCGCCGCGCGAACGTAGTGGCCCTCGCGCGACAACGCGTTGATCTTGCGGTCTAGCAGCGCATTGCTGATCTCCCAGATCGCCGCCGCCGCCAGCGCGGCAATGCCGACGGTCATCACCGCCGACAGCAAGCGGCTGCCGATCTGCCCGCCATAGAACCAGACGATGGCGTCGATGCCCCAGACCTCCAGCAGTGCAACGAAGCCGATGAAGGCAATTACGGCCGAGACGATGTTGCGGAGCAGCGGCAGATAGCGGTTGGCGCGGGTCTCCAGGCCCGGGAAGCGGCGCAGAAGATCCGGGCTGATGCGAAAGCCGCGATCAATCAGGCTCAACACCAGGATGGTGACGAGGCGCGCGACCAGCACGACCGCGACGGTGCCAACGAAATATTGCAGCAGCAGCGAATAGCCGTTGCGGATATTGAGCGCCCAAACCGCCCACAATGCGAGATCGAGCGCGATCGCAAGGAGGTGCCAGAGGCCTGCGATGCGATTACGTATCCTGGCCGCCAGCCCATCGCGGCCGGCCGGCGCGCGGATGGTGTCGGCGACCTGACGGCGGCACTGCAGGATGACGACGACGACAAAGAGGTGCACGACCAGCATCACCAGGCGGAGCAAGGCGGCATAGCCGGCGCGGTGCAGGCCGAGCAGCAACGCCACATTGGCAAACGCGATGCCCGAGACGGCAACCGTCACGATGCGCCGCGCCCATATCTCGATATAGGCGGCGGTCTCGGCGCGAATCCGAAACAGGCCGAAAGGTCCGGCCAGCGCTCGCACGACGCAGATCAGCGCGCGGGATAGCGCGTAGGCGTTGACGACGGCAAGGATCACGAGCCGGGTGGTCGCGAGATCGCCGATCCCGGTGCCAAGCAGCATCGTGGCAATTCCGATGAAAACGAGCACCGGCAGCAATTCGAGCGCGAGGCGTCCGAGAACGAAAGGCAGCCTGACCAACGATTGCCAGGTCCGCGCCAGGCTGAGCCGCCGCCGCTGCTGCGCGGGCGCCGCGGCAACGTCTGCCACCGACGATGGCGGATCCGCCAACGCAAGCGTCTGCACCGGCGCCTGCGCCACCTGTGGGAGCCGCGCCTCCAACAGCGCCACCGGCCGTTGGATGAAGCGGAAAACCAGCCATTCGGCAGCGAAGGCGCAGATGAACACCAGCGCCAGCTTCCAGGCGATATCGAGCAACTGGTGATAGGCGGAGGGATCATTGGCCGTCCGCAGGAACCAGTAATAGAAGGCACGATAGTGCGTCAGTGTCCGCGCCACGTCGGCGATCTCGCGCGAAATCTCGCCGACCTGCTCGGACACCATCAGCAGGAGTTGAGCGCCAAGACTGTCCGCCGTGAGCGGCACGGCGGATTTCGGTTCGGGCTGCGCTTGCGGCGAGGCATTGGCGACCGCACGCAGCGTCTCGATCACCTGCGCGCGCTTCTTGTCGTCGGAAAGTGTCTCGAGCGCCCGCTTCGCCTGATCGGGCGTCAGGGTCTCCACATTGCCGGCAGCAGGAGTCGGCGCGGAGCCTTGCTGTGCGAAAGCCGGAAACGCGTGCAGGAGGAAGGCCAGCAGGATGGAGAGCAGGAACTTGGACGACACGAGAGCCTCGCTGAATTAAGATGAGCCCGATGGCGAAACCGGAACGGTCTCACCTTCGCGCGCGCGTCATGTCGGATTGCCCGTTTTCGCCGCCATCCTGTGTCGGAAGTTTGCTACCGCGACGGCTTTCTCTTGGCATTTGCTACATCACGGGAACTTCGCGAACTGCCGCAAGATGAAACGGCGCGAAACCTTAGATCCCTAGCCCAGTCTTATGCGCGCGGCGGCCGCCTGATATTCCGCGCGCGTGTGCGCGATCATCTCGTCAACGGATAACACTTCCGTCACGCCGGAGACGGAATGGCCTGCGCTCCAGATATCTTTCCAGCGCTTGGGGCGGTTCTCGCGCGCGCCGATATCGATATCCTTGCCGATATCGATCGCGCCACGCAGCGGCAGATCATCCGGATCAAGGCCGGCGGCCTCGATCGAGGGACGCAACATGTTGGTCTGCAGCCCCGTAAACGCCGACGTCAGCAGAACATCGTCGGCGCTGCTGGCGACCAGCATCTCCTTGTAGCTGGCGTCTGCCATGCTCTCGCGCGTCGCGATGAACTTGGTGCCCATATAGGCGAGGTCGCAACCGAGTGCCTCGGCGGCGCGAAGCGCGTGGCCGTCGCTGACGCCACCTGCCAGTACCAGCGGCCCATCGAAGAAGGCACGCACTGCGCGAACGAAGGCGAAGGGATTGAGCCAGCCGGTCTGGCCGCCCGCGCCTGCCGTCAGCAGCACCAAGCCGTCGGCGCCGGCAGCGATCGCGCGTTCGGCATGGCGGATGGAAGCGACGTCGGCAAACACCAGCGCGCCGGCATCATGCAACGGCCCAACTACCGGCGCCGGCGAGCCGACTGAAGTGATCACCATTTCCGGCCGGTGCCGCAGCAGCACAGCAAGATCCTCCCCGAGCCGCGCGTTGGAGCGATGCACGATCAGGTTGGCGCAAACCGGCGCTGACGCTTTGCCGCTCGCATCGGCATGCGCCTTCAAACTGATATCGATGTCCGTCAGCCATTGCTCTAGCTGTTCCGTGGTACGGCAATTCACCGTCGGGAACGAGCCGATGACGCCATTGCGGCAGGCGGCTACCACCAGCGCCGTTCCGGAGACGAGAAACATCGGCGCTGCGATCAGCGGCAGGCCGAGACGGTCGCGAAAGCGCGAGAGCAGATCGACGGATGGCAAAGCGTTTCTTCCCGGCTTGAGCAGCGTGATCGTTGTGTTAGCGTAGTTGTTGTCTTGACGCGTTTTCTTGACGCGAACCGGTATCCACTTCGCTTGAAAACGCTATGGGCTCAACATTGGCACGACCGAAGGCCAATTACAAAACGGTGGGAGAGAAAGAATGGGCAATCCGCTCTACGCCTTTCCGGTGGCATGCGAGCAGACGTTGCGGGCGCTGGCGCGCTACCCTGAGCGGACGGCGTTTGCCTGGCCGGGCGGATCGATCAGCTATCGCGGCACGACAGACATGATCGGACGCATGCAGGCCGTGTTCATGAAATTGGGCTTTGCCCCCGGCACCCGCGTCGCCTTTCTCACCGCCAACCGTGCCGATACCTGGTGCGCCGGCGTCGCCGCGCAATTGTCGCGACTTGCCATCACCTGGCTGCATCCGCTGGGTTCGCTCGACAATCAATTGTTTCAGCTTGAGGATTCCGAAGCGCAGATGCTTGTCGTTGACGGTGTCACATTCCGCGATCGCGGCGGCGAGCTCGCGGCCAAGGCGTCCGGCCTGAAGACAGTGTTCACGCTCGGGCCTGCCGGCTATGGCGCCGATCTCCTGCAGGCGGTCGAGAGCTCAGGCAGCGCCACGCCGCGCAGCTTCGCCGTACCAGACGATATCGCCATCCTCAATTACACCGGCGGCACCACCGGCAAATCCAAGGGCGCGCTGCGCCATCACCGCGAATATGGCGGCGGCGCCGGTGCGATCCTCGCCGATTTCGAAATTCCGGAGACGCCGCGCTATCTGACGGTGGCGCCGATCAGCCACGTTGCCGGAACGAAAGTGCTGCCGACGCTGATGCGCGGCGGCACCGTACACATGCTCAGAGGTTTCGATCCCGAGGCGGTGTTCAAGACCATCGAACGCGAGAAGATCAATTTCACTCTGTTCGTGCCGACGATGATCTACGTCATGCTCGATCATCCCGCGCTCGACAAGACGGATCTTTCCTCGCTCGAACTCCTGCTGTACGGCGCTTCCGCGATGTCGCCGAGCCGGCTGGTCGAGGGCATCGAGCGGATCGGGCCGGTGTTCTCGCAGCTCTACGGCCAGACCGAATGCTATCCGGTCTCCGTGCTGCGCAAGAAAGATCACAATCCCAAGACGCCGGAGCTGTTTTTATCCTGCGGCTTCCCGATTGCCGCGTGTCAGGTGAAGATCCTGGACAATGACGACCGGGAGGTCGCAACCGGCGAGGCCGGCGAGATCTGCGTTCGCGCCTCCCATGTGATGGCCGAATACTGGAAGCGGCCGGATATCACCGCGGAGACGCTGAAGAACGGCTGGCTGCACACCGGCGATATCGCGCGCGTGGACGAACGCGGCTACATGTTCATTCTCGACCGCAAGAAGGATATGATCGTCTCGGGCGGCTTCAACATTTTCCCGCGCGAGGTCGAGGACGTGCTGTCGCAGCATGCCGACGTCGCGATGGTGGCCGTGGTCGGCGTTCCCGACGACAAATGGGGCGAGGCCGTCACCGCCGTGGTCGTCGCGCGCGAAGGCACCAAGCCGAACGCGGATGAATTGATCAATCTCGTGAAGGCGAAGAAGGGTTCGGCGCATGCGCCGAAACACATCGAGTTCGTTAGCGAGCTGCCGATGACCGGCGTCGGCAAGGTCGACAAGAAGGTGCTGAAGGCCGGCTTCTGGGCCGGCCGCGAGCGAATGGTGGGGTAGCAGCGGCTCCGTGTCCCGGACGCGGTGCGGGGCAGCGATGTCAATTAGCCGGCCATGCGCCTCTGGAGGGCCGCCTTCGCCTTGTCGAAATCATTGGGGACTTCGATATCGACCTCGAGCGTCGAAACGGTCTTGCCCCGATCCAGCTTGACCATGACCTTGTCGGGATCGAGCATCACGTGCTTCGACACGACGGCGAGAATCTCTTCGCGCAGCGTGACCAGGAGATCGGATTGGCCGAGCAGCCCGCGCTCGTGCGCCAGCAAAATCTGCAACCGCTCCCGGGCAACCGGGGCCGTCGCATTGCGGCCGCCGAACAGCCGCAACAGCCTCATGCTCATGCAGCCCTCCGTCCCAGCAGGCGGTCCATGAAGCCCTTGCGCTCGGCCGGCACGACCATGGCGACCTGCTCGCCCATCAGGCGGCGCGAGGCATCGACATAGGCGCGGGCTGGCGCGCTTGCGGCATTGTTGAGCGTCACCGGCGTGCCGACGTTGGACGCCTTCAGCACATCCTGGCTCTCAGGGATGATGCCGAGCAAAGGTGTCGCGAGGATTTCCAGGATGTCGTCGATATTGAGCATTTCACCGCGGGCGGCACGTGCCGGATCGTAGCGGGTGATCAGCACATGCTTTTCCACCCGCTCGCCGCGCTCCGCTCGCACCGTCTTGGAATCGAGCATGCCGATGATGCGGTCGGAATCGCGCACCGACGAAACCTCGGGATTGGTGATGATCACGGCTTCGTCGGCATAGCGCATGGCAAGCGTCGCACCGCGCTCGATGCCGGCCGGGCTGTCGCACAACACCCAGTCGAAGCGCGACGTAAGCTCTGCGATGACGCGGCCGACGCCTTCCTCGGTGAGCGCGTCCTTGTCGCGGGTCTGGGAGGCGGGCAGCAGCCAGAGATTATCCAGCCGCTTGTCGCGGATCAGCGCCTGCGGCAGCTTGGCCACGCCCTGCACCACGTTGATGAGGTCGAACACCACGCGGCGTTCGGCTCCCATCACCAGATCGAGATTGCGCAGGCCGACGTCGAAGTCCACCACCACGACGCTTTGCCCGCCTTGTGCGAGCGCCGCGCCGAGCGCGGCCGTTGAGGTGGTCTTTCCAACGCCTCCCTTGCCAGAGGTAACGACCAGGACCTTGGCCATACGTGATCTCCTTAGCCGGTTAATTCAGCGGGGTAATTTTCATGGTGTCACCCTGCAGCCAGGCCTGCGCCGGGCGATTGCGGAGCGATAGGTCGATTTCTTCAGCAGTCTGGTAGTAGCCGTCGATGGCGAGCAATTCGGCCTCGATCCTTTGGCAGTAGATCCGCGCCGACGAATTGCCGTTGACGCCGGCCATCGCGCGCCCGCGCAGCGTGCCGTAGATGTGGATCGATCCGCCGGCGACGATCTCCGCGCCCGAGCCGACCGAGCCGAGCACCGTGACGTCGCCTTCCATGAAGACGATCGACTGGCCCGAACGCACGGGAGTTTCGAGCAGCAACGAGGTCGGCTTCGGCTTCGCCTCAGGCTCCGACTTTTGCACCGGCTCGCTGCGCGTGATCACACAGGCGCGGCCGCCGGTGAGCAATGGCGGCATGTCTGCGGCCAGGCGCTCTTCGTCCACGCCCTCGATGCCGAGAACACGGATGTTGCGCTCGCCGAGGCTGCCGAGGAGATGGGCGATGGCGGAGCTGGAAAGATCGACGGCGGAAAGATCGAGCACGATCGGCTTGCCGACGAAGTAACCCGGGGAGCGCGCCAGCGTCGCATCGATCTCGGCGAGCCACTCCACGATCGGCACGACGGGGCTGAACACGAACGCCACGTAGGAACGGCCGCGCAGCCGAACCAGTTGACGCGTGGGATCCGCTCGGACGTCCATGATGTTCGACTCGCCTTCCTTAGTGAAAGGTTAAGAATCGACCAACTTGGTTAACGAGTAATTAATGCGAAAACCCGCGCTGCGCGCAGAAACGGGCTCAACACAGGCGGCGAATCCGGCGCATTTGTGGCCGATTCCAGCTAGTAATCGGGGCGGACGTGCACCAAAGCCTTGTAAAACAGGGGTCCGGGCGGTTGTAGTTAACAAGAGCTCAACTTACTTTCGTCACGTTTTCGACCTAAATTCGTCCTCGCGCGGTTCCAACAAACTTATGTGTGCTGCCGGATTTTCTGGGTCTGGCGGCTCATTCCGTCGGGCAGACGGGCATTTTGCCGGCAAGGGACGAGGGCAGTGGCAGCCGTGGGGATGGAGTCGTCGCGAGGTCGCGTCTCGCAGACAGGTGTCGTCGAAAGCAGGGACGACGCCCCACAGTCTGATTCAACTCTTCCAACCAAGCATAGCGACGGGTGGGCGGGCACGGATTCCTCCGAACACCTCCTCCATGAGCTTGAGCTCCTGTCGGATACCTCCGCAGCCGTCTCGCCGCCGACCAATCCGCCGGATCAAGATCCAACAAGCGACACAGGGAGTATGCGTATGAGTAGTGTGAGTGAGCAGGAGCATATCAATCCGCGCGATCCCCTGTACTACGCCCCGCGCTGGCTACGTGAGCGGTCGGCTTCCCAGCGCGATGGCTCTCCCGAGACGCCATTTGCTCCGGCGTCCTTCGACACCCAGCTCGAGAGCGCCGTCTCCAATGCGCTGCGCCATCCGCTCGATCCCGAGGTGATGCAGGAACCCGACCTCGAATCGAAGAAGGCATTGTGGAGCGTCGCTGCGCGCTTCGCAGCCGCGATCGGCGTCGCGGCTCTCGTGGCGCTGTTCTTCGTGGTGGCGGTGCCCGGATCGCGGCAGAGCGACGGCGAGCAGTCGTCGGCGCTATCGAGCTTTGCGCAGTCGATCAAGAGCGCACTGTCCCAATCCGGAGAGACGTCGCAGAAGCCGGCGATCAGCGAATTCCAGTCCCTGCTCGCCTCCACCCCGCCAAGCGCACCGGCGTCATCCGAGCAGTCGGGAGAATTGCTCAAGCAGTTCATGCAGTGGCGCGAAAAGCCTGATGCGGATGCGGCTGCACCACAACGTACCAACCCATGATTGAGACGGAAGGAGGAATGACAATGTCTGAGAACCGACTTTCCGCGATCTTGTTCTCAAGGAGTTTGCCATGACCTCGCACCGGATCGCCTTATTGGTCGGGGCAGTGCTTTTGGGCATCGCAGGCAGCGCCCAGGCTACCGGCGACATCGCGATCGTGCGCGACCTTGCCGGCCGTGTCGGTCCCGTGATCGGCTCGGCACAGGCATGCCGCGACATTGCGCGTCCGCGCATCCAGACCATCGTCGACAAGTTTTCGCAGGTGATCCGGGAAGCCTCGTCGAACGAGGCCGAGCGCTCCGATCTCACGCAGGTGTTCGACCGCAGCGTGGCCGATGGACGCACCGCCGTCACCTCCGGCAGGATCGACTGCATCCGCGCCGACCGTCAGCTTGCCGATCTCGAACGCTCGATCGCAGGACCGAGCCTCTCCAGCGTCATCGGTCCCTCGCCTGCGGCTGCTGCGACAGCAGCGAATGCAGCAACCGCGCCAACAGCCAATGTTCCGGCCGGTCCGCTGCCGCGCGGCATCGGCGAAAAGGAAATCCGCTTCGGTATCGCAGCCCCCTTCTCCGGCTCGTCCCGCGAGCTTGGCCGACAGATGAAGCTCGGCATCGAGACCGCCTTCAACCGCGTCAATGATGCCGGCGGCATCGACGGGCGGATGCTCAAATTGTTCGCCGCTGACGACGGCTACGAGCCCTCGCGCACCATCGAGGCCATGAAGCAGCTTTATGAGAAGGACCAGGTGTTCGGAATCGTCGGCAATGTCGGCACGCCGACCGCAGCGGTAGCGATCCCCTATGCGCTCGAACGCCGGATGTTGTTCTTCGGCGCCTTCACTGGCGCCAACATCCTACGCAATGATCCGCCGGACCGCTACGTCTTCAACTACCGCGCCAGCTATGTTCAGGAAACTGACGCGGTTGTTCGCTACCTCGTCAAGATACGCCGGCTGCAGCCCCGGCAGATCGCGGTTTTTGCGCAGCAGGATTCATACGGCGACGCCGGATTTGCAGGGGTCGCCAAGGCGTTTCGCGCCATGGGCGCGAACGACGGGGCTATCCTCCGGCTCAACTACGCGCGAAACACCGTCGATGTCGACGATGCGGTCAACCAGCTGAAGGCGCAGAAAACGCCTATCAAGGCTGTCGTGATGGTCGCGACCTACCGGGCCGCGGCAAGATTCATCGAGAAGACGCGCGACCTTTATCCCGGGATGATCTATTCCAACGTCTCGTTCGTCGGCTCTACCGCGCTTGCCGAAGAACTGAAACTGTTGGGACCGCGCTACACCAATGGCGTGATCGTGACGCAGGTGGTGCCGGCGGTGTCGGGCTATTCGTCCGCCGTGCTCGAATACAAGAACGCGCTCGCCAAGTATTTCCCAGGCGAAGCGCCCGACTACGTTTCGTTCGAGGGCTATGTCGCCGCCAACGTCCTGATCGCGGGCATCAAGCGAACCGGCCCGCAGATCGATACGGAGAAGCTGATCGACACGCTTGAGACGATGCGCAATCTCGACCTCGGTCTCGGGACCCAGCTGAGCTTCGGCCGCTCCGAGCACCAGGCCTCGAACAAGGTGTGGGGCACGGCACTCGACGAAAGCGGGCGTTACCAGCCGATCGATCTCGAATGATCGAAAGGGGGCCGCAATCCCGGTGATTGCGGTCCCTCCCGTACAAGACACACAGTCAGCGCTTCTCGATGACAAGGCTCTGAACGGCGCGGCCGAAATAGCCGCGCTCATCGGCGAGCCGCGCCATGGCAAGCCCCGCGCCATCGGGACCGATCCAGGACTCGGCGTCGACCAGTATCCAGTCGCCGACCGGTTCACGCGCGAAATTCACCGTCAGGTCGGCGTTGAGAAAAGTCCATTCGCGGAAATCCAGCACCGGCGAGGTGCCGTTGCAGAAATCCGCCGCCGCCATCGCCCGCATCGCCTGCGATACGTCAGCGCCTTCCACGATCGGCCGGTCGACGCGATACCAGATCGCGCCTAGCCCGGGCGAGCCGAACCGGCCACGCGCGGCGCGCAGCGACATGCCGGTAACGAACGGCGAGGAAGAAAAATCCGCAGGCTCGACGCGCGATTGATCGGGCCCCGGCAGTTCGACCGGCGGGATGACGGCATCGGGCGGCAATTCCTTGGCCTCTACCTTGATCTTGAGCACGGTCGCACTGACCACAACCACACCGCCGGCGAGCAGCCTGACGGCGCAAAGCTGGATCTTGCGTCCCTCGCGTAGGACTTCGCTCTCGATCATCAGCGGCGCCACCGGCACGGGGCGCATCAGGTCGACCGTCACGCGGGCCACTCGCATCGGGACCAGCGTCGGAATCCGCTCCGCCGCCCACACCACCAGCGCCGCCGGCGGCGAGCCGTGCTGCATGCTCGGGTCCCATGGCCCCGCGGCAAAAGGGCTGGTGACGACATTGTTGCCGTCAACGCGAAAGATGGCTTCCATCGGATGAGAGGTCCTGTGGCATGGGCAGAGCCGCTTCTTGCCTGCTTCGCCCGAAGGAGTCGAGGCTGCATCTCAGCCGCCCGAGCCGCTGGTTGGCGCATTCGACGCCGCCTGATGATGCGGCCTTTGCTCGGAAAGCTGGGCGCGCGAGGCGATCAACAGATGCTAGCACTCGGCTTGCATACGCCTTCAATCCGATGCGGTGTGGCCGGATAAACGTGCCATGGTGGAGATTTGGAGCTGAGTTCACACATCCAAGGCGGCGGCTCATTAGTCTTTTAAAAACAACGCCTTGATCGAGATTTTCTCCGAATCCGTTCGTGCTTTAATGGATTTTGAGGACAAGGAATGTTATATTTCATAGTGAGGATGAGCCATGGCGGAACGCCCTGAAGCAGTGACGCAGAACTCCACCGCGGCCTATATCCGCAGGCTCGCGGCAAAGCATCACGTCACCTACGTTCAGACCCAAACCGATCTGCTCGCGCAGCACATGACGCGGCTAGCGGACGACGCCGTTCAGCCCGACGAGATCGAGCGCATGCTGTTTGCCTTGCACCGAGCCGGCCATGTTGACCGCCGTCAGCTCGTCCACCTTCAGGTGAAATACCTGCGCGAAGCCAAGTCGTGACTTTCGATCCATTCGGCGATTTCGCGACCGAAGGCTATTTGCGTAACTTCGAAAAAGAGAAAGACCTCGCGATCGTCAAGCGCGCGGAACACGCGTCGTTCATGACAGGCCTCGACGAGGCCTTCGCCGCGCTCGCTGTGGCCAGGACGCTTTCGTTCGAGGACGTGCTGAAGACCCATGGGATCCTGTTTGGCGCGGTCTACCCCTGGGCTGGGCAAGATCGCACCCGCACCGCACCCAAGCTGACCATCAAGAAAGGCCCGGTCATTTTCGCGAACGCGCCGGAAATCCGTGCCGCTGTCGAGTTCGCCTTACGCAAAGGGCAAGACAAGGACTATATGAAAGCCAAGCCCGGCGAGATCATGGGTTACTTTGCCTACGCACATCCTTTTCTCGACGGAAATGGCCGCACGATCATGACGGTGCATTCCGTGCTCGCGCAACGCGCGAGCTTCAGTATCGACTGGTCGGCAACGAAAAAGGATGCATATCTCGACGCGCTCACTAAGGAAATCGAAAATCCTTCGAAAGGCCATCTCGACGCCTACCTGAAGCAGTTCATGCGCGATCCGATCGCCTATGAGCAGCTCGCCACCGCGATCGTGCAGGCACCCGGCTTGGATGGTAGCGTGCAAAATACCGAGCTAAACGAGGTTCTCGGTATGGTCGATGAACCAGCGGTCAAGGCGCGGTACGAAGCCATGCTTGCAAAGCGAACGAAGACATAGACTAGAATCTAGTTCAAAGTTGATTTCAGTGCGGGGAGACATACCCCGCAGCAACGGCTAGGCCGAACGGACTTGTGCGTCAAATGAATGCCATGCCGCCGTTGAGGACAATGGTCTGCCCTGTCATGTAGCTGTTGCCGAGCACCATGGCGACGGCTTGCGCCACTTCCTTCGCCTCTCCCATGCGGCCGAGCGGGATGTTGCGCGCCAGATCGGTGCGGCCGCCCATCATGTCTGTTGCGATCAGCGACGGCGCCACCGCGTTGACGGTGATGCCTTCCTTGACAAGGCGCGCCGCGTAGCCGCGCGTCAACCCTTCCATGCCGGCCTTGGAGGCATTGTAGTGCACGCCGATGGCGCCGGCGCCGCGGGCTGCCCCCGAGGAGATATTGACGATGCGGCCCCATTTGCGCGCCCGCATCGCCGGTAGCACCGCCTGCGTGCACAGGAATGCCGATTTGAGGTTGACCGCGATGGTGCGGTCGAAATCATCTTCCGTGAGATCATCGACACCGCGCACGATCGCAATGCCGGCATTGTTGATGAGAATGTCGATCGGGCCGAGCGCGGCAGAGACCTGTTGGACCATGCCCGTGACGGCCGCTGCGTGAGAGACATCGGCCGCGACCGCAATCGCGCGGCCGCCCTTGGCCTCGATCTCGGCTACGATCGCCTCCGCGTCGGCGGCGCGCTCGCGGTAATTGACCGCGACTGCGGCACCGGCCTCCGCCAGCATCAACGCAATCGCCGCGCCAATGCCGCGGGAGGCACCCGTGACCAGCCCGACATGCGTACTCAGATCCTGTCCGGTCATCACCGATCCTCCGTCGCATTCACGACGGGGCGCATCCCACGACACTAATCACAATGCGGGGTCGACCGCCTCGTCATATTCCTTCTTGAACCGCGCGATCAGTTCGGCTGCCGGCACCACCTTGCCGATGCCGCCGATGCCCTGACCCGAGCCCCAGATCTCCTTCCATGCCTTCGGCTTGGCGCGCTCGCCGGAGGCGTCGGTGCCAAAGCTCATCTTGGAGGGATCTGACGTCGGCAGGTCGTCGGGATTGAGACCGGCCTTGACGATCGACGGCTTGAGGTAGTTGCCGTGCACGCCGGTGAACAGGTTCGAATAGATGATGTCTTCCGCCGACGATGACGTGATCATCTCCTTGTAGGCCTCGACCGCATTGGCTTCCTTGGTCGCGATGAAGGCCGAGCCGATATAGGCGAAGTCGGCGCCGAGAATGCGCGCCGCGCGGATCGCGCGGCCGTTGGCGATCGCACCCGAGAGCGCGATCGGCCCGTCGAACCAGGCGCGCGTCTCCTCGACGAAAGCGAGCGGCGAGATCGTGCCGGCGTGGCCCCCCGCGCCCGCTGCGACGAGAATGAGGCCGTCGGCGCCCTTCTCGATCGCCTTGTGCGCGAATTTCTGATTGATCACGTCGTGGAAGACGATGCCGCCCCAGTTATGGGCGGCCTGATTGAGATCCTCGCGCGCGCCGAGCGAAGTGATCAGCATCGGCACCTTGTGCTTCTCGCAGACGGCAAGATCGTGCTCGAGCCGATTGTTGGATTTGTGCACGATCTGGTTCACCGCGAACGGCGCCGACGGGCGATCCGGGTTGGCCTTGTCCCAGGCGGCGAGCTCTTCCTTGATGCGGGCGATCCATTCGTCGAGCAGCGAGGCCGGCCGCGCATTCAGCGCCGGAAACGATCCGACCACGCCGGCCTTGCACTGGGCGATCACGAGATCGGGCACGGAAATGATGAACAGCGGCGACCCGATCACGGGTATCGACAGGCGGCCCTTGAACAGCGCGGGCATGGACATTGAGAGACGATCCTTTGGTTATTCGGACAGGCAACGTGAGATGCCAGACGTCATACCAACCAACAAGGCGATCTTTCCAGTGTCAAGTATTGCGTTTTAACGCTGGCGGCGATGCGTTTGCGCATGATCCCCTCCAGGTCTGGAGGCGAGCGCTATTGGCAGAGCGCCCGCGTCACGTAGTTCTCCGTCTTGCAGTCGCCCGGCTGCCGCTTGTAGCCGGGCAGGTACACTTTCGGCGAGCACTTCTCGGCCGCATCGGTATCGAGGCTCTTACCTTCCTTGTAGCCCTTGCTCTGGCACAGTCGGTCGGCGCCGGCCTTGCAGTCCGGCGCGCCGTTGGTCGCCACAAGGCAGGCCGCCCGCCCGCCCACCATGATCGAGGGCTTGGCGATGTTCGACAGGCTCTCACCGGCGCCCTTGGCGCCCGCATTGAGCTCCTCGATGGTCTCGCCCGGGCTCTTCAGTGGCGGCAGCAGCGACTTGGATTTTTCGAACAGTTTTCCGATTTCGTTGATCAGGCCCGAATTCTCCTGACGCGGCGGCGCTGCCGGCTCGTTCTGCTGCGGCTCAGGCAGCGGCTGCTGCGCCGGCGACTGTACGCCAAGAGCCGGCGGAGGCGCGGTCTGCGGCCAGCCGGCCTCGGATGAGATCGCCAGCATGGATGCAACGAGGCCTGCGGTCGCAAGTTGCGGCCCGGCTAGTTCGAACAAACGGCCGATTCGATCGGACATGCCGCGAAACGTAGCCTGAAGCCGGGATGCCGGCAAAGCGCTAGACCAGCTTGAATGCGACGTAGAAGCCGAGCACCAGCACGATGGCGCCGATCGCCACCCAGGTGCCGAGGCGCTTTTCCAGCTCGGCTCGGATCAAGTCGCCATAGCGATTGAGCAGGACCGCGACCACGAAGAAGCGCCCGCCGCGCGCCACGATCGAACACAGGATGAACAACCAAATATTGTAGCCGGCGAAGCCCGAGGTGATGGTCACGAGCTTATATGGAATCGGCGTCAGGCCCTTCAGGAGAATGATCACCGCGCCCCATTCGGCATAGGAGGCGCGGAAGGTCTCGACCTTGTCGCTGAGCCCGTAGACGGTGATCAGCCAGTGCCCCACGGAGTCATAGAGCAGCGCGCCGATCGCGTATCCGACCACGCCGCCGGCGACCGATGCGATCGTACAGACAGTCGCAAACCACCACGCCTTCTTCGGCCGCGCCAGCGACATCGGCAACAGCATGACGTCAGGTGGAATCGGGAAGAACGAGCTTTCCGCGAAGGATACGGCTGCCATGATCCAGAGCGCGTATCGCTTGTCAGCAGCGTCGATAAACCAATCGTAAGACCGTTTGAGCATGGCCGCATCAACCATCATAGAGCGGATTTGTCCATGCCGTAGAAACAGGGATTTTGAGAGGATTAGTGCCGTTTTCGTAAGGAGCGGCCTTCCAGCGCGACAATTCGCCGCCTTACAGCCGGGATTGCCGTCGTCTCGGGCAGCCGCTTGCTTGGTGCGGTTTTCGGCGCTTTGACGGCTTTCGGCATTTTCTCGGCGATGCCGAGCAGATCCTCGCGCCGCTCCATCTCGCGCCAGACATCCTCCGGCTTCACGCCGGCCGATGCCCAGAGAACGGTCAGGTTGTAGAGCAGGTCGGCGCTCTCGCGGATCACCGCGTCGGTCTTGCCGCTGACGGCATCGATTACGACTTCGATGGCTTCCTCGGCCAGCTTCTTGGCCATCTTGGACGGGCCACGCTGAAACAGCCGGGCTGTGCGCGACGTTGCCGGATCGAGGTCCCGGGCCGCGAGGACAGCCTGATAAAGCCGTTCGAGCGAATCACTCATCCTTCCAACCTAATGCAAAGCCATGGCGAGCGTGTTAACAGCCGCCCCTGCAACCACAAAAAATCCACCGGGCGGTGCGGGCCGGTGGATTCATCTTTAACGGTTGCGATTTTAGCGGTCGCGTTTACCAGCCGCCGTAATAGGGACTGCCGTAGTAGTACGGGCGGGGCGCGTAATAGTAGCCCGGGCGGCCGTAATAGGCTGGACCGCCATAGTAGCCATAATGGTCATAGTAGTAATCCCGGCGGTTCTGGGCGGCCGCGATCGCAAGCCCTGTGCCGACGATGCCAGCAAAGGCCGCCGCTGCCGCAGCGCCGCCACCGCGATAGTACCTGCGCCGTGCGCTGATATCGGTCGCGTCGCTGGTCCCGGTCGAAGCGGTTATGCCCTTGGTCGGCGTCGCGGAGCCGGCAAAAGCCGGCAACGGCTGGAATGTCGTCAGCGACACCGCCACGACCGTCGCCATCGCGCCGGCGCGGCCGATCGATGAAAACACACCCTTTCGCGCAAACATCTGCACATCCTCCGTGGGAGCTGGCCTGACAGGCCTCGGATAGCTAACCACGGAGGGAATACTAGGTTCCCGAATCCGAACGGCGGCTGAACGATCCCTGGCAAAATCGTGGCAGTCATCGACCATTCAGATAAGATGCGGCACAATCCTTCGCCCAAGGGCGAGAAATGCCAGCGGAGATGTCACGAAGCTGACATCGCCGGCGCGGCAGCTTGTCCCACCTCATGCTGATATAGCCTCATGCGTGCGATTAGGACCAACGCTATCCGCTTTCGTCTCAGCGTTCTCCTGGCTTTCATAGCCAGCCTGTGCGTGATGGCTGGCCTCACCGCGAATGGCGTCTCGGCCGCAGACGAACCCCGGCCTCCGCTTGCGATCCAGTTTTCGCTCGATCGCCCGATCGATGCCGCAGCGGCGCCATTCGTGATGGCCGCCGCGGGCGGCCTGTTCAGCGCCGAAGCGCTGGCGGTCACAACCAACATTGCCAGCGGATCATCGGATGCGATTGCGCGTGTTGCCGCAGGCACCAGCGACTTCGCCCTGGTCGACATCAACGCCTTGATGCGGTTTCGCGACAAGGACAAGCAGGGAGGCCCCCGGATCAAGGCGGTGTTCATGCTGTTCAACAAGGCGCCCTACGCCATTATCGCCCGCAAGAGCCGCGGCATCCGGATGCTTTCGGACATCGAGGGCAAGACGCTCGGCGTGGCCGAAGGCGACCTCTCCGTCCGGCTGTGGCCGGCGGTGGCGCACCAGAACGGAATTAAGATCAAGAACGTCAAGCAGAGCAGCATCAGCGCCGCGGTGCGCGAGCCGATGCTGTCGGCGGGCCAGATCGATGCCGTGACCGGATTCTCCTATCTCTCGGCGATCAATCTGCGGGACCGCGGCGTGCCGGCCGACGATCTGGCGGTGCTGAAATTCGCCGACTATGGCTGCGAGGCCTATGGTTTCGCTGTTATCGTCAATCCGGCGCTGGCGGCCGCCAAGCCCGAGGCGGTGAAGGGATTTGTGCGCGGCGTGATCGGCGGGTTGAACCTGACGATCAAGGACCCGGCCGGCGCCGCGGCCGAAGTTGCCAATCGCATGGACGGCGGATCGAAGGACCTTGAGCTCGAACGCCTGCAAACCATCCTGCGTGACAACATCCTGACCAGCGAAGTGAGACGCAACGGCGTCGGCGCAATCGATCCGGCGCGATTCGAGCGTTCGATCGACCAGGTCGGGGAAGATTTCAAGTTCCAGAAGCGGCCGCAGGCGTCGGACATTTTCGACGACCAGTTTCTGCCGCCGCTCAACGGGCGGCTGGTTAATTGAGCGGGTGGTCTCGTCTTCCGTCGGTGCTCCGGGCTTACCCCTCTCCCCAACCCTCCCCCGCAAGGGGGGAAGGAGCCTGATCGGCGTGCTCACCTCACTGCGCACAACGGCTGCTCACCTTGCATCGCGGCTCCTCTGCGCCGCGAGGACGCGTCAGGCGAGCATTGGCGGTAGGGTTCCCTCCCCCCTTGCGGGGGAGGGTTAGGGAGAGGGGTGCCGCTTGCTCAGGCAGTTGACGAGTGCGGTTACCTCACTATTCGTCGTCGTCGATCCCTGTTTACAATGCGCAACTGATTTTCGCTTCGCGAGTTTCCACGCATGTCTATGGTTCGCCTTTACACCCGCGTCCTCGAATTGCTCGGCAAGGAGGCGCGGTTGGGCTGGATTCTCGCCGTCGCCAACCTGTTGCTCGCCGGCGCCCAGTTTGCCGAGCCGGTGCTGTTCGGCAAGATCGTCGACGTGATGTCGGGGCGGCCGGTGACGGGCCTGTTGGCAACGGACTCACCGTGGCCCCTGCTGGCGGCCTGGGTCGCCTTCGGCCTGTTCACGATAGGCTGCGGTGCCACGGTGGCGCTCCATGCCGACAAGCTGTCGCATCGCCAGCGGCAGGCGGTGCTGACCGACTATTTCGAGCACATCATGCAGCTGCCGCTGACCTTCCACACCGGCACGCATTCCGGCACGCTGATGAAAACCATGCTGAGCGGCACGGACGCCCTGTGGCGCGTATGGATTGGCTTTTTTCGCGAGCATTTTGCGGCGATCATGTCGCTCGTGGTGCTGCTGCCGCTGTCGCTCTACGTCAACTGGCGGCTGGCGATCCTGCTGTTCGCGCTCTGCATCGTCTTCACCCTCCTGACCACGCTCGTGGTGCGGAAGACCTACGGCATGCAGGAGGAGGTCGAGCAGCATTACAGCGACCTCTCTGCCCGCGCCTCCGATGCACTCGGCAATGTGGCGCTGGTGCAAAGCTTCGTGCGCATCGAATCCGAGGTGCAGGGCCTGCGCTTCGTCGCCGACAAACTGCTGGCGGCGCAAATGCCGGTGCTGTCATGGTGGGCGACGGTCAGCGTGATCACCCGCGCCTCCACCACCATCACGGTTCTCGCGATCTTCACCGTCGGCATCGCGCTGCATCAGCGGGGTCTCACCTCCGTGGGCGAGATCGTGATGTTCGTCTCGTTTGCGACCATGCTGATCCAGAAGCTCGAGCAGGTGGTGAGCTTCATCAACAGCGTGTTCATGGAGGCGCCGCGCCTGCAGCAATTCTTCGACGTGCTGGACGCCGTGCCGGCGGTACGCGACCGGCCCGGCGCTGTGGACACCGGGCGGCTTTCCGGCCTTGTTGAATTCCACGACGTTTCGTTTTCCTATGACGGCAAGCGGCCTGCGGTCGAAGACGTCACATTTACCGCCCTGCCCGGCCAGACCATCGCCCTGGTCGGCCCGACCGGCGCCGGCAAATCGACCGCGATCGCGCTTCTGCATCGCGCCTTCGATCCGCAATCCGGCATCATCAAGATCGACGGCATGGATATCCGCGCGTTGAAGCTGACGGCGCTGCGGCGAAACATCGGCGTGGTGTTTCAGGAAGCGCTGCTATTCAATCGCTCGATCGCTGACAATCTGCTTGTCGGCAAGCCCGATGCAACCGAGGAGGAACTGCGGCAGGCGGCCGCGCGCGCGCAGGCGCTTGAATTCATCGAGCGTGCGGAGAAGAAATTCGACACCCATGCCGGCGAGCGCGGCCGCATGCTGTCCGGTGGCGAGCGGCAGCGGCTGTCGATTGCGCGCGCGCTCTTGAAGGACCCGCCGATCTTGATCCTGGACGAGGCGACCAGCGCGCTCGACGCGGTCACCGAAGCCAAGGTGAACGCGGCGCTCGACGAGGTGATGAAAGGGCGAACCACCTTCGTGATCGCGCACCGGCTTTCAACCATCCGCAACGCCACCTGCATCCTTATGTTCGACAATGGCCGGGTGATCGAAAGTGGAACTTTTGATGAACTGGTCGCCAAGGGCGGGCGCTTTGCGGAACTCGCGAAGGCCCAATTCATGGTGCAGGAGAGCGCGCGCGCCGGAATCAAGGTCCAATAGCGCAGCGAGGCCGCCATCACGGTTCAGATACCGTCGAAATTGCGCCCATTTCGTCCACGATTAAGTTGTCAGGCCTCTGTTCTGGACCGGCAAGCCGGTATAGGTTTGCGCCCAGCCGCAATGCGACGGCACCGGACACGCTTGAAACCCGAACGCTAGATCTTACGAGGACCTCCTTCTCGAAAGCAGGTCTCAGAGGACCGGAACGGAAAAGTGCATTTTCTTCGCCCGCTGCTTCGCCATTCGTCGGTAAACTGGATCTTCCCCTCGGTGGCACTTGTTTTGGCGGCGCTAGCCGTCGTGATGCCGCGCGCCGCGCAGGCCGAAGCGTTGCTGCTTGTGGAAGCCGACACCGGCAAGGTGCTGCAGGCCGACAACGCCACGATGCCTTGGTATCCCGCCTCGGTGACCAAGATCATGACCGCCTACGTCACGTTGAAGGCGGTGAAGGAAGGACGTCTGTCGCTCGACACGCTGCTCACGGTATCGCCGGTCGCTGCCGCGGAGTCGCCGTCCAAGATGGGTTTTCCTCCGGGCACCCAGGTCACCGTCGATAACGCGCTCAAGATGATGATGGTGAAGTCGGCCAACGACATGGCCGTGGTGCTCGCCGAGGGTGTCGGCGGATCGGTCGACGGTTTCTCTGCTATGATGAACCAGACCGCGCAAAAGCTCGGCATGACGCAGACGAGTTACGTCAATCCGAACGGCCTGCCGGCGGATGGACAGGTCACCTCGGCGCGCGATCTCGCGATCCTGGCGCGCGCCGTCATCCGCGACCTGCCAGAATACGAATACTTCATGCAGATTCCCTCGATCCGCTACGGGCGCAGGGTGACGCACAATTTCAACAAGCTGATCGGGCGCTATCCTGGCGCCGATGGTTTCAAGACCGGCTTCATCTGCGCCTCCGGCTACAATCTCGTCGCCTCCGCGACGCGCAACGGCAAGCGGCTGATCGCCGTCGTGCTCGGCGCATCCTCAGGGCACGCGCGGGCCGTGCGCGCCGCGCAACTGATGGAACGCGGCTTCGGCGGCAATGGGCTTAGCTGGCTGACGCCCGCGCTCGGCACCGTCGACAATCTCGTTCCGGTCAATGCAACGCCGCCGAATCTGCGCGAGGAGATGTGCAACGGCAAGCGCAAGCGGCCGGCCACCGACGAGGACGCGGATGTCGTCGCCTCGAACGGCAGCGCATCGACTGCCGAGAGCCCGGTTGCGTTCTTCAGCGCCGGCCTGCAGCCGCCGGTGGCCAAGCCTTCGGAATTGCTGGCCGGTCCGCCAGCGGCTTCCGAGCCGGTTCTGGTCTATACCGGGCCGACCAAGACAGGCGCCGCACTGATCGCGGCCGTTGCGGCAGAGGCCGAGAAGCAGGCATCGGCACAGCGCGGCAAGAAATCGAAGATTGCCGCGAAGAAGCCCGACGCCGCGGCGGCGCCCAAAGCCGAAGCTAACGCAAAGCCTGCTGCAGCCAAACCCGCCGCGGCCAAAACCGTTGTGATCAGGCACGCAAACGCGAAGCCGGAGGCTGTCGCCAAGCCGGCTGGCGCGGCCGAAAAGAAGTCGGCTCCCGCGGCCGACAAGAAGCCTGCCGCCAAGCCCACCGCCGTCGGCGACAAACCCGCGCCGAAGCCGGCCAAGCCGAACGCCGCTGCTAAACCCAAGGGCGAAACCAAACCGGCTGGTTAACGCCCCGCGAAACCCGCGTAATTAGGCAGTTTTCCTGTCGTTCACGCGAACTATTCCAGATCGACCAAATGCGTCGATAGCGCGTAGCCGCTTGCCATCGGCGGCGGCATTCACAATACTGCCCAAAACAAGGCGCGCCCGGCCCAGAAACAACAGGGAAACAACCAGAGGGGAGAGACCATGGAGCGGATCTGGCTCAAGCAATATCCGGCAGGCGTGCCAGCCGATATCGACGTCACACAGTACTCGTCGCTCGTCGAGCTGCTGGAAGAGAGCTTCAAGAAGTTCGCCGATCGCAAGGCGTTCATCTGCATGGACAAGTCGATCAGCTACCGCGACCTCGACGAGATGTCACAGGCGCTCGGCGCATATCTGCAGAGCAAGGGCCTACAAAAGGGCGCGCGCGTCGCGCTGATGATGCCGAACGTGCTGCAGTACCCGGTCTCGACCGCCGCCGTGCTGCGCGCCGGCTATGCGGTGGTGAACGTCAACCCGCTCTATACCCCGCGTGAGCTCGAGCATCAGCTCAAGGATTCCGGCGCCGAAGCGATCATCGTGCTGGAGAATTTTGCCACCACTGTGCAGCAGGTGATCGCCAGAACGTCGGTCAAACACGTGATCGTCGGCAGCATGGGCGACCTACTCGGCTTCAAGGGCGTGATCGTCAACCTCGTGGTGCGCAAGGTGAAGAAGATGGTGCCGGCCTGGTCGCTTCCAGGCTCGGTCTCGTTCAACGAGGCACTCGGCGCCGGTCGCAGCATGAAGCTGAACAAGCCGCAGCTCACGCGCGACGACGTCGCCTTCCTGCAATATACCGGCGGCACCACCGGCGTCTCCAAGGGCGCGACGCTCTTACACAAGAACATTCTCGCCAACGTGCTGCAGAACGACGCCTGGCTGCAGCCGGCGCTGAAGAAGCCGCCCCATGTCGACCAGCTCTTCATCGTCTGTGCGCTGCCGCTCTATCACATCTTCGCACTGACGGCGTGCTTCCTGATGGCGGTGCGGGCCGGCGGCGTCAACCTCCTGATCCCGAATCCGCGCGACATACCGGGCTTTATCAAGGAGCTGCAGAAGTACCAGGTCAACAGCTTCCCGGCGGTCAACACGCTCTACAATGCCCTGCTCAACGCACCCGGCTTCGACAAGGTCGACTTCTCCAAGCTGAAGACCTCCTTCGGCGGCGGCATGGCTACCCAGAAGCCGGTCGCGGAGAAATGGCTGAAGGTGACGGGCTGCGCGCTCTCGGAAGGCTATGGCCTGTCCGAGACCTCGCCGGTGCTGACCTGCAACCCCGCCGACACCGATGCGTTCTCCGGCTCGATCGGCATTCCCGTGCCGTCAACCTACATCTCGATCCGCGACGACGAAGGCAAGGAAGTGCCGCTCGGCCAGCCCGGCGAGATTTGCGCCAAGGGCCCGCAGGTGATGGCCGGCTACTGGAACCGGCCGGAAGAGACCGCAAACGTCATGACTGCGGACGGCTTCTTCCGCACCGGCGACATCGGCGTGATGGACGAGCGCGGCTACACCAAGATCGTCGACCGCAAGAAGGACATGATCCTGGTCTCGGGCTTCAACGTCTATCCGAACGAGATCGAAGAAGTGATTGCAAGCCATCCGGGCGTGCTGGAATGCGCGGTGATCGGCGTTGCCGACTCGAAATCGGGCGAGGCGGTGAAGGCGTTCATCGTCAAGAAGGACCCGAACCTCACCGCTGACGACGTCATCAAGCACTGCACCACGCAGCTCACTGCCTACAAGGTGCCCAAGCAGATTGAGTTCAGGACCGACCTGCCGAAGACCAATGTCGGCAAGATCCTGCGCCGCGAGCTGCGCGACGAGAAGAAGGCCGCGGCCTGAACGGGCTTTGCGGACTTCCGACATGACTGAGACGAACGTCGCGCCGGCCGACATTCTGGCGTTCTGGCGCGACGCCGGCCCCGATCGCTGGTACACGCGCGACGACGCGTTCGATGCCGAACTGCGCCGGCGCTATTTGGACCTGTGGCAGAAGGCGTCCGCCGGCGAATTGTCTTCATGGGAGGCGAGCGATGACGGCGCGCTGGCGCTGGTCATCGTGCTCGACCAGTTTCCCCGCAACATGTTCCGTGGCGATGCCAGGACCTATGCCAGCGACGGTCTCGCTCGCGAGGTGGCGCAGCGCGCGGTCGAGCGCGGCGTCGACGCGCGGATCGATCCTGCCTTGCGCGAATTCCTTTATCTGCCCTTCATGCATTCGGAGCAATTGCCGGACCAGCTACGCTGCATCGAGCTATCGCGCGCGGCCGGCCACGCCGAGAACCTGAAATGGGCCGAGCACCACGCCGACATCATCCGCCGCTTCGGGCGCTTTCCCCATCGCAACCGCCTGTTGGGCCGCGCCACCACGCCGGAAGAGCAGGCCTTCCTTGCTGAAGGGGTTTTTCGCCCTGATGACGCAAGCGTGACGGGCCGGCTGTTGCCGTTTCGGACGCCGCGAATATTGTGCCGCCGAGCCGCAGCGGCTACAAAACAGCGCTCATTGAGGGAGAATTGACGATGACGATCCAAGTTGGCGACAAGCTGCCGGAAGCCAAATTTCGCGTGATGACGGCGGAAGGCCCGCAGGTCAAAACCACAGACGACATCTTCAAAGGCAAGAAGGTCGCCCTCTTCGCCGTGCCCGGCGCCTATACCGGCACCTGCGACAAAATGCACCTGCCGAGCATCTTCCTCAACGCCTATGCCATCAAGGACAAGGGCGTCGACACCATCGCGATCGTCTCCGTCAACGACGCCTTCGTCATGAACGCCTGGAAGCGCGAGACCGATCAGCGGGACGAGGCCGTATTCCTCGCCGACGGCAATGCCGACTTCACCAAGGCGATCGGCATGGAGCTAGATGCCTCCGGCAACGGCCTCGGCCTCCGCTCCAAGCGCTATTCGATGCTGGTCGAAGACGGCGTGGTCAAGAAGCTCAACCTCGAGCCGGCGCCCGGCAAGGTCGAAGTCTCCGGCGGCGATACGCTGCTGGCGCAGCTTTGAGCTGAGGCGCGTCGTAGCGCAACGAAGTCACCCCCAACAACGCTGTCGTCGCCCGGCTTGACCGGGCGATCCAGTACGCCGCGGCTTCTCCGTATTCTCAACGTCTCTGGAATACTTGATCACCCGCTTTTGCGGGTGATGACGGCCGTTGGTTGTCTGGCATTTCGTAGATGGGGTAACGGGCCCCGAGGCCTCCCAAGCCAGCCGCGCTAGCTACGGCGCAATGTGGTAGCGCGCGTCGCGCGGCTGGCTTGGGAGGCCTCGGGGCCCGTTACCCCATCTACGAATTCGACACTACTTCCCCACTCTCTCCTGTAGCCGCGCCATCGCCACGCCTTCGCGCGCCAGCTGATCGGCGCGCTCGTTTTCGGCGTGGCCGGCGTGGCCCCTGATCCAGTGCCAGCGCACCTGGTGCGGCTTCAGCGCGGCGTCGAGGCGCTGCCAGAGGTCGACGTTCTTGACCGGCTTCTTATCCGCCGTGCGCCAGCCGTTGCGCTTCCAGCCGTGAATCCAGCCGCTGATACCCTGACGGACATACTGGCTGTCGGTGGTGAGATCGACCACGCAGGGCTTCTTCAGCGCCTCCAGCGCCGAGATCGCGGCCATCAGCTCCATGCGGTTGTTGGTGGTATGCGGCTCGCCGCCCTTCAATTCCTTTTCCTTGTCGCCGAAGCGCAGGATCGCGCCCCAGCCGCCCGGCCCCGGATTACCCGAGCAGGCGCCATCGGTGAAAGCGGTGACGTGAGGCAATTCGTTCAAGCGGCAAATCCGGGCTGGGTCAGGCCGTAATCGCGTACACTCGCGACGTTCTGGTGAAAGCGCAACTTGCGGACATATTCGAGCGGGTCCTTCGGCTTCACCAGCGCGCCCGGCGGCACGTTGAGGAAGTCGACCAGCCGCGTCAGCAGGAAGCGCAACGCCGAGCCGCGCGCCAATAGCGGCAGCAGCTCCTGCTCGGCCTCGGACAATGGCCGCTCGCGGCCATATGCATTGAGCAGCGCGCGTGCCTTGGTGACGTTGAAGGCATGATCCGGCTCGAAGCACCACGCATTCAGGCAGATCGCGACGTCATAGGCCAGGATATCGTTGCAGGAGAACGGGAAGTCGATCAGCCCCGACAGCCTGTCGCCGAGAAAGAAGACGTTGTCGGGAAACAGGTCGGCATGGATGACACCGAGCGGAAGATCTTTCGGCCAGTGCGCTTCGAGGTGATCGAGTTCGCGCGCGATGAAATCCTGCAGGCCAGGGGCGACGCTGTCGGCGCGCGGCGCGGCGACATCAAACAGCGGCCGCCAGCCCTCGACCGACAGCGGGTTCTTGCGGAACATCGGGAAGTCGCGGCCCGCCAGATGCATTTTTGCGAGCGCCTCGCCGACACCGCCGCAATGCGTGACATTGGGCCGCCGCGGCCACATGCCCTCGAGGAAATTGATGACCGCCGCGGGCCGTCCGGCCAGTTCGCTATAGACCTCGCCGTTGCGGTTTCTGGCGGGCTGGGGGCAGCGCACGCCGCGTTCGGCCAGATGCGCCATCAGCGAAAGGAAATACGGCAAATCGTCCACCGCAACGCGCTTCTCATACAGCGTGAGGATGAACGCGCCCTTGCTGGTGTGAACCAGGAAGTTGGAATTTTCGACGCCCTCGGCGATGCCCTTATAAGAGAGCAGCTCGCCGATGTCGTAGCCCTTGAGGAACTCCGCGAGGTCTTCGGCGGCGACGTCGGTGTAAACCGCCATGAGGAACCTCAGGCGGCGTCGGGTCGCAGCGAACGCGGCAGCGGGAAGAATTCGTTTTCTTCCGCGGCCGATACCGTCTCCACATGCAGCTCATAGCGCTCGGCAAAGGCGCCCATGATCTCCTCGACGATCACTTCCGGCGCGGAGGCACCGGCGGTGATTCCGAGGCTCTTGATGCCCTCGAAGCGCGACCAGTCGAGATCAGAGGCGCGCTGCGCCAGGACCGCAATCTTGCAGCCCTCGCGCTCGGCAACTTCGCGCAGGCGCTGCGAGTTCGACGAGTTCGGCGCGCCGACCACGATCAGGGCGTCGACCACCGGCGCCACCTTCTTCACCGCGAGCTGACGGTTGGTGGTGGCGTAGCAGATGTCTTCCTTGTGCGGCCCGTTGATGTTCGGGAAACGCTCCTTGAGCAGCGCCACGATCTCGGCGGTGTCGTCGATCGACAGCGTCGTTTGCGTGACGAAAGCGAGATTGTCCGGATCCTTCGGCTTGAAGGTCTTGGCGTCCTCGGCGGTCTCGATCAGCGTCACCGCGCCCTGCGGGAGCTGGCCAAGCGTGCCGACCACCTCGGGGTGGTGCGAATGCCCGATCAGCAGGATTTCGCGGCCGCGCTTGAAGTGAATCGCAGCCTCCCGGTGCACTTTGGTGACCAGCGGGCAGGTCGCGTCCAGCGAGAAGAAATTGCGGGATTTGGCCTCGGCCGGAACCGATTTCGGAACCCCGTGGGCGGAAAATACCACCGGCGCGTTGGTATTATCAGGGATTTCGGCGAGTTCCTCGACGAAGATCGCGCCCTTGGTCTTCAGGCTGTCGACCACGTAGCGGTTGTGGACGATCTCATGGCGGACATAGACGGGGGCGCCATAGATGGCGAGTGCCCGTTCGACGGTATCGATGGCCCGCACCACCCCGGCGCAGAAGCCACGGGGGGAACAAAGCACGATTCTAAGGTCTGGTTTGGCTGACGTCGGCACAGAAGGCATGGGGGCTATCTCGGGACCGAATCACCCCTAGCCGGCGGGCTGGGAACGGCCAATTCGGATAAGGACTTGGGACTGCTTTCGGCCTGTGTCAAGGCACTTTAGCAGACCATTGCGCCGATGGGGCCGGAAGCCCTATATAGGCGTTGAATTCCCGTCATCACCGATGACCATAGGCTTCGCCTCCGAAAGAGGTGGGCGAGGCACAAAGGAGATTTGCCATGAGCAATGCACCGCTGATGCCCAAGGCGACGGCCGTGTGGCTGGTTGACAACACCGCTCTGACCTTCGACCAGGTGGCCGATTTCACCAAAATGCACCCCCTTGAGGTCCGCGCCATCGCCGATGGCGACGCCGCCCAGGGCATCAAGGGCATGGACCCGATTTCGACCGGACAATTGACCCGCGACGAGATCGAAAGGGGCGAAAAGGACCCGAATTACCGCCTCAAGCTCGGCGAGAGCAAGGTCGTGCTGCCGCCGGCCGCCAAGAAGAAGGGCCCGCGCTACACCCCGGTGTCGCGCCGCCACGAGCGGCCGAGCGCGATCCTCTGGCTGGTCCGCAACCACCCCGAGCTGAAAGACGCGCAGATCATGCGCCTGGTCGGCACCACCAAGACGACGATTGCGAGCGTTCGCGACCGCACCCACTGGAATGCCTCGACGCTGACCCCGATGGACCCGGTGACGCTCGGCCTCTGCTCCCAGATCGAGCTCGATTTCGAGGTGCAGCGCGCGGCCAAGGAGAAGCCGGCGCCCACGGCCTACGGCGGCGCCACGCTGCTGCCGGCCTCCGAGACTACAAAGAAAGAGCCGGAATTCGAGCCGAGCGAGAAGAAGGAAGACGACCTCAACGTCGACGCCGTGTTCGCCAAGCTCAAGACGCTGGGCGGCAAGAAGCAGGACGACCAGGAGGAGTAGGACTCTTCACTATCGATGGGAACTTACAGGACGCGGCGGGGCGACCTGCCGCGTTCTTTGTTTTGAAACACGAAAGAGCTATTCCTCAGTCGTCATGCCCCGCGAAGGCGGGGCATCCAGTACGCCGCGGCTTATCAGCTCAACCTTGACGTCTCTGGAATACTGGATCACCCGCTTTCGCGGATGATGACAGTCGTGCGAGTGACGACGGCTGTTGCGCCTCACCCCAACTCGATCTCGTCATTCACTTCATGCGAGAGCGAGAGTCCGCCGATGGTCAGCACCATCTTTGCCGATAGCTTTTCATGGCCCTTCAGCTTTCCCGTCTCGAGCGCATCGCGCACGGCCTTTTCGATCTCGCGCTGCGAGGTGACGCCGACTTGCTTGAGAAACTTGCGCAGGCTGGTATTGAAGACGTCTTCGTTCATGAGAGCCTCCTGATCACGGCCGGACCGGATTGTTCAGCATCTGCTCGGCCATATTGCGCTGGGCGCGGTCGGCGCGGGCATTGGCATTACCACGCTGCACGTCACGGTTCTTGCGGCAATTGACGTACTCATTCGAGCCCACCGCGACATTGTTGGCGCGGCAGAACGCGTCGTCATCGGCGCTGGAGTCGACCATGGTCGGCTGGCCGCGCTCGAGGCAGCCGGCCAGCAGCGGGGCGATCAAGAGGAGCGCGAGTGACAGGTTACGTCGCATGCTCTGTTCCTTCGGGTTTTTGTCATTACCGGGGCCTGTCCCCGACTTGATCGGGGATGAGCCGGCAATCCATCGAAAAGATGGCGGCTTCTTAAGGCGATGGATGCCCGGGTCAAGCCCGGGCATGACGAGGTGGAACCCTACACCCTCCCCTTCAGCGCATCGCTGATTTCGTCCAGCACCTTGGGGTCCTCAATGGTCGCCGGCATGGTCCAGCTTTCGCCGTCGGCGATCTTCTTGATGGTGCCGCGCAGGATCTTGCCGGAACGCGTCTTCGGCAACCTGCCCACCGTGATCGCAAGCTTGAAGGCTGCGACGGGCCCGAGCTTGTCGCGCACCAGCGCCACGATCTCCTGTTCAATCTCGGCCGGCGTGCGCGCCACACCCGCTTTCAGCACCAGGAAACCGCATGGCACTTCGCCCTTGATGGCGTCCTTGATGCCGAGCACGGCGCATTCGGCGACGTCGGGATGCGAAGCCAGAATTTCCTCCATGCCGCCGGTGGATAGCCGGTGGCCGGCAACATTGATGATGTCGTCGGTGCGGCCCATCACCCAGACGTAGCCGTCCTCGTCGCGGTAGCCGGCATCGGAGGTCTTGTAGTAGCCGGGGAATTCAGAGAGGTAGGCTTCCTTGAAGCGCGCTTCCTGCTGCCACAGCGTCGGCAGGCAGCCGGGCGGCATCGGCAGCTTGATCACGATCGAGCCCATGATGCCGGCGCCCACCGGCCTTGAGGCCTCGTCAACCACGTCGACCTGATAGCCCGGCATCGGCACGGTCGGCGAGCCGTGCTTGACTGGCAGCATGCCGAGCCCCACCGGATTGCCGGCGATGCACCAGCCGGTCTCGGTCTGCCACCAGTGGTCGATCACGGGCACCTTCAACTGCGCTTCCGCCCATTCCACCGTCGGCGGATCGGCGCGCTCGCCGGCCAGAAACAGCGTGCGGAATTTCGACAGATCGTATTTGCGGATGAACGCGCCGTCCGGGTCCTCTTTACGGATGGCGCGGAACGCGGTCGGCGCGGTGAATAGCGCCACCGCCTTGTGCTCGGAGATGACGCGCCAGAACGCGCCGGCATCGGGCGTGCCGACCGGCTTACCCTCGTACATGATCGAGGTAGCGCCATGAACCAGTGGCCCATAGACGATGTAGCTGTGGCCGACCACCCAGCCGATGTCGGAGCCGCACCACCAGACCTCGCCGGGCTTGACGCCATAGAGATTGAACATCGACCATTTCAGCGCGACCAGATGCCCGCCATTGTCGCGCACGACGCCCTTGGGGATTCCCGTGGTGCCTGAGGTGTAGAGAATGTAGAGCGGATCGGTCGCCAGCACCGGCGTGCAGGGCGCCGTCTTTCCGGCAGCAAGGGCCGCGCTGCGCAGTGTTGCCCAGTCGTGGTCGCGGCCGGCCGTGAGCTCGCAAGAATGCTGCGGCCGCTGCAGGATGATGCAAGCTTGCGGCTTTGCGCCGGAAAGATTGATCGCCTCATCCAGCAGCGGCTTGTACTGCACGATGCGGCCAGGCTCGATGCCGCAGCTCGCTGAGAAGATGAGTTTCGGTTTTGCGTCATCAATGCGGGTCGCCAGTTCTTTTGCCGCAAAACCGCCGAACACCACGCTGTGCACCGCGCCGATCCGCGCGCAGGCCAGCATCGCAAACACCGCTTCCGGCACCAGCGGCATATAAAGGATGACGCGGTCGCCCTTGCCGACGCCGAAATCGGCCATCACGGCGGCGAGCGTCTGCACCTCCTTGAGCATCTCGGCATAGGTGAATTTCGAGATGGAGCCTGTCAGCGGCGAATCGTGGATCAGCGCCACCTGGTCGGCCCGTCCGCCCGCGACGTGGCGGTCGAGCGCATTGTAGCAGGTGTTGACCACGGCGCCGGCGAACCAGCGGCCATAGGCGCCCATCGAGGGATCGAAGATCTTTTTCGCCGGCTCGATCCAATCGATCTCGCGCGCGGCTTCGGCCCAGAATCCTTCGGGATCGGCCAGCGAGCGGGCATGGACCTCGTGGTAGCGGCTGTTGGTCTGGACGTTCATGGCGCACTCCCGATCGTTCGCCTATTGTCGTCATGCCCGGGCTTGTCCCCGGCATCCACGTATAAAGAGGCAAAGACGTGGATGGCCGGGACAAGCCCGGCCATGACGGCGGGGCAAGCATTTATTGAAGGCATTGTCACGGGAAGTTGCGCCAGATCAAGCCGGAATAGCTCGACCGTTTGGTCAAAATCCTACCGTTGGGCGATGGTATTGAGTTTCTCCAGCCGCTCCTTCATGGCATGGCGGAGATCGTAACCGCGCTTGCCGAACGAGCTGTTGCGCTTTTCGATGAAGTCGCGTTGTTGCCGGGTCAGCGCCAACGCCGCGCGATGGCTGTCGGCCTCAGCATTGGCAATCACCCGCAGAAACACGTCGTTGATGTCGCGATCGAGCTGGGCCAGGCCAGGATCGGCGCAGATCGCCTTTTCGACCTGACGTTTCGCGGTCGCGCAATTGAAGCTCGGCAGATTCTTCTGGTAGGCGAGCGAACCCAGCCGCTCGATCTCCTGCGCAACTTCTTTGTAATTGGCAGCAGCGGTGCTGTCGGAGGGATTGAGACGAACGGCCTCGGCATAATCCTGCAGCGCGCGCCGGCGGTCGCCCTTCCGGCCCCAGGCCGCGCCGCGATTGTTGTAGGCGCGCTGGAATTTTGGATCCAGCTTCAGCGCCGCGTCGTAATCCGCAATCGCGCGGTCGTAATCCTTGCGTGCCTGATAGGCATCGCCGCGGTTGGTCAAAAATTTCGCCTCGGGACGCAGCTTGATCGCCTCGTCATAGTCGGCGATCGCACGCGCATAGTCGCTATTGCCGGCAAGGTCGAGGCCGCGATTGTCGAAGAACTCCGGCTGCGTCGGATCGATCCGGATCGCTATGGTAACATCCTCAATCGCCCGTTCCGTCCGGCCCAGCTTGCGATAAGCCGCAGAGCGGTTGCTGTAGGTTCGCGCACGGTGCGGCTCGAGACGGAGCGCCTCGTCGTAATCGGCGATCGCCTTCTGATACTCACCCTTGAAATACCAGGCCGCGCCGCGGTCGGAGAACACTTGCGCGAAATCAGGCTTGAGCCGCAGCGCCTCGTTATAGTCTTCGATGGCGCGGTCGTATTTCTTCGAATTGTTGAAGGCATTGCCGCGGTTTGCGTAACCGATGGCATTATCCGGCTCCAGCCTGATGGCCTGATTCAGCGCTTCGAACGCGGCCTCCATCTTGCCAGTCTGGCGGAGAATTTCGCCGCGGGCGCGAAACGCGCGGGCGCGCTGCGGGTCCTTGGCGATGACAGCATCGATTTCGGCGAGCGCCTGCTCGGTCTTTCCGTTGCCATGCAATGCGGCAGCGCGGGTGATCATGGCATCGAAGCGATCGTTGTCTGCCGTCGCAGGATTGTCGATCAGCGCGGTACAGCTTTCGATCAGCTTAATTGGTTCAGCAACCGTCAGGGGTGCGCAGGTGACCGGTGGCTCGGCAGCCGTTTGAGCGCCGGCACCGGCGGAGGCGAGAACGGCAATGGCAAATACCGCACTGGCGGCAAAAGGCGAAACGAATGATCGCATGATCGGCTCATCAATGAATGGAATACGTCGCGGCGAGGCCGCGCCCGATCAGTGTGTCGCCGCTGATCTCGCCGAGGTTCGAATGCCCGGGGCCGCCTTCCCTCGACGCGCCGAACGACCTAGTTACCGTCGATGCCGTTGATCTGTTGCAGGCGGTCGCGCATCGCCTTTTTCAGGTCATAGCCCGGCCGGCCATATTCTCTGTTGCGGCGAGCGATGTATTCCTCCTGCTCTCGCCGCAGCGTGCGCGCGTGCTGCGGGGTCAACTTCCCGGCGACGGCTCTCTGATATGCGCCCTGGACTTCGCGGTCGAGATCGGCAAGTTCGGAATCGGCGCAGATCGCCTTCTCCACTTTGCGGCGGGCGGTGGCGCAGTTGAAGCTCGGCTTGCCAGCGACCGCCTTCAGTGCGCCCTGCCGCTCCGCCTCCTGCGCCAGCGCCCGGTGGTTGGCCCGTGCGACGGCATGATCGGGATTCAGCTTGATCGCCGCAGCAAAATCCGCGACCGCCTTTGGCAAATCGCCCTTCTTGCGCAAGAGTTCGCCACGTGCGTTATGAACATCGGCCTGCGCCGGATCGAGCCGCAGCGCGCCATCGTAATCGGCGATGGCGCGATCGATCATGTCCTTGCGCTCGTATGCGGTGGCGCGCGCAATCAGCGCCTTGATGCGATCGGCCTTCTCGGTCTTGGCGTTGTCGATCAGCGCGCTGCAGAGACTAACAGTCTTGTCGTGATCCTGCGCAAGGGAAGCGGCTAGACAGGGCGCAGGATCGATGCGCAGATCCTTGTCTGGCTCGGTGCTGGTCGCAAATGCGCCATGGGCAAACATCATCGACAGCAGGGAAGCTGCCAGCAGGTTGCGGATATCGGGATGACCTCGCATCGATTGATCCGGGATACGCTTTTCGATTGCCGTCCGTTCTAGCAAGGCCTGCGCTTCTCCGACAACGGCCGGCTTCGAATTCCCTTCTTGTCCCCCGGGGGCAGATTTTGGCCGAACGGTGACCGGCGAGAGAATGTGAATTTCTACACAGAACCGATCGTTTTGATCAGATAATTTTCCATGAACCTTTTGCTGATGTCACGGACTCAACAACCATGACCACATTGACCGACCTGAATCCGCGCATCATCGCACAATCCCAAACCCGTTACTTTTACTTCTACATGGCGCTGGCCTGCATGGCTGTCGCCTTTCTCGGGTTTGCGCCGACCTATTGGCTACCGCTGGCGAAGCGATCGTTTTCGGCCTCGCCGGTCGTTCACTTTCACGGCCTGCTGTTTTTCGCCTGGTCGCTTTACTTCGTATGCCAGAGTTGGCTTGCCGCGTCCGGCAAAATCGCCCGGCACCGCACGATCGGCATGATCGGCGTCTCGCTGGCGACAGCGATGACGATCTTCGGCTTCCTCGTCACCGTCAACGCGATGAAGCGGTCGGCGGCTGCAGGCTTCGCCAATGACGGAATTGCGTTTGCGATTGTGCCGCTAAGCGGAATTTTATTCTTTGCCGTGGTTTTCGCACTTGCTATTGCCGCCGTCCGCCAGCCGGAAACGCACAAGCGGCTGATGCTGCTGGCCGGCATCTCGCTGTTGGATGCGGCGGTCGCGCGCTGGTTTCTCACCTTCCTCGCGCCTCCCGGCCCGCTCGGCCCGCCGCCGGTGCCAGTAACCATTCCACCCGCGATCGTTGCGTATCTTCTCCTCGTGATCGCCATGGTGTTCGACTGGCGCACGCGCGGTCGGCCGCATCCGGTCTATGTGTACGGCGGCATCGCGCTGATCGCGATCAAGTTCCTGAACTGGCCGATCAGCCTGTCTCCGCTGTGGCATTCCTTCGCCGGCGGAATCCTGGCGATGGCGCAGTAGCTGATAGTCGCGACTTTAAGTCAACCGGGAACACCCGCCGGTTTTGGTGCTAGATTGATGGCGACATCGATCTCGACCGGCAGGGAATCCCGGATTTGCTAGCATTCGAATGGATCATCGGGCTGCTGCTTGGCGCGGTGCTGCTCTCCGCGCTGGCACGGCGGCTCAATGTGCCGTATCCAACATTTCTTGCGCTAGGCGGCATGGCGCTGGCCTTTGTGCCGTCAGGCCCGCACTGGATGCTGGAGCCGGATCTGGCGCTGGCGCTATTCGTAGCGCCGGTGCTGCTGGATGCGGCATTTGATACCTCGCTGCGCGATCTCCGGAACAACTGGCTGCCGGTTTCCACGCTCGTCCTGGTCGCGGTGGGCCTCACCACCGGATCGGTTGCAGTGCTCGTGCACTGGCTCCTGCCCGACATGCCCTGGGCCGCAGCGGTCGCGCTTGGCGCCATCGTCGCACCACCAGATGCGGCGGCGGCAACAGCGATCCTGCGCCAGGTCAATCTGCCCTACCGTCTGCTCAAAATCCTCGAAGGCGAGAGCCTGCTCAATGACGCCAGCGCGCTGTTGATCTACCGGGTCGCCGTCGGTGTCGCGACGGCCCTTCATCTCAAATGGAGCGAGTTTGTCCCCTCGCTCAGTTTGGCGCTGGTCGGAAGCTTGCTGGCCGGCTATCTGTGCGCGCGGCTCTGGACGCTGTTAACGCAGCGGATCACGGAAGCGCCGAGCGCGATCATCGTGCAATTCGCCAGCACATTCACGATATGGATTGTTGCCGAGCATCTCGGCCTGTCCGGCATCCTGACCATCGTAGTCTATGCGATCACGCTCGCGCGCACCGCACCGGCGCAAATACCGGCGCGGCTGCGCGTGCCCACCTACGCGGTGTGGGAGACCGTGGTCTTCGTCCTCAATGTGCTGGCATTCGTTCTCATCGGGTTGCAGTTGCGCCCCATTTGGGAACGACTCGATGATCCCGTGCGGTGGAAATATTGCCTGGTCGCCGCCGCCGTGCTCGGCGTCGTGATTCTGACACGCATCGTCTGGGTGATGTCGTATGGAGCGGTGCTGCGGCTGGTGATCGCGCGACACCTCCTCCACCCGGAGCGACCGATGACCGCTCCCACGGTCAAGGGCGGCATCGTCGTCTCCTGGTGCGGCATGCGCGGCATCGTTACGCTGGCGGCGGCTTTCGCGTTGCCCGAAAACTTTCCTTATCGCGATCTGATGCTGCTGACGGCATTTACGGTAGTGCTGGGGTCGCTTGTGATTCAGGGACTGACGCTACGCCCGCTGATCACGGCGCTGCGGCTGAAGGACGAGGATCCGGTGAGATCAGAAGTGGCACGTGGCCGTGCCGTTGGCTATCGGGCGGCGCTAAATGCAATCGACGGCGATCCTTCGGAAGAAGCCGAGCTTCTCCGGCTTGAATACCGCGCGCTGTTGTCGCGCGCCGGCGATGATGGCGGAGTTTCCAGCGGCGAACTGCCGGCCGACCCGCTCCGCCGCCGCGCCATTCGCGCCGCCCGACAATCGATCCTCGACCTGCGGCAATCCGAGGAAATCGGCGACGATGCATTCCACCAGCTCGAGGAAGAACTGGACTGGGCCGAGTTGAGCGCGCGGGGCTGAGCGGCGTCACCGCGGTGCTGCCGTTACCTCGACAGTAAAGACATCAGGTTGATTTGACCGTAATCCCGCCGTCCACCACCAGCTCGATCCCGGTGATGTAGCGGGATTCGTCGGAAGCGAGAAACAGCGCCGCATTGGCTACATCCCAGGCATCGCCCATGTGCCCCATCGGCACCTGCGCGTCGCGCGCCCGCCACATCGCCTCGACGTCACCAGCGGAATAGCTCGCCGCAAGTCCCGCCGAATGTTCGACCATCGGCGTCTTCATCAGCCCGGGGAGTATGCAGTTCACGCGGACATGGTCTTTCGCGAACTGCACGGCGGTGGTGCGCGTCATCTGGTTCATCGCCGCCTTCGAGGCGCCATAGGTGACGTAGGAAATGCCGAGATGGCGGATCGAGGCAATCGACGAAATGTTGATGATCGAGCCGCCGCCCTGCTTCTGCATGATCGGGATGACATGCTTCATGGCGAAATAGGCGCTCTTGAGATTGACTGCGAAGACGCGGTCCCATGCCGCCTCGTTCACCTCGACGACGCTGCCCATCTCGGCGATGCCGACATTGTTGTCGAGCACGTCGATGCGGCCATAGGCCTTGAGGCATGCCGCCACCATTGCTTCGACCTCGGTCTCGCGCGAGACGTCAGCAGTGAAGGCGGTCGCCTTGCCGCCTTCGCCCGTAATGATGTCAACGGTCTTCTGGGCGGCAGCGGCGTTGCGGTCGACGCAAAATACCTGCGCGCCCTCGCGCGCGAAGGTCACGGCAGTTGCCTTGCCATTGCCCCAGCCGGGACCGATCGAGCCCGCGCCCACCACCATCGCCGTCTTGCCCTTGAGCCGTTCCATCGACTTTCTTCTCCCTGACAATTGCGCTCTTGTAGCCCGGGAGAGCGAAGCGACCCCGGGGATTTACAGTCGGCAGTTCTCCCGGAAATCGCTTCGCTCATCGGGCGGCCCCAGGTCAAGCCGTCCGATAAGCTAACGGGATGGTCCCGATATAGGCCTACAAGCCCCTTGCCACGGTTACCCAAATTGGACTGAATGCGCCCCGCGAAAGACCCGCGGGAAAACCGGGTCTGGGAGTTAACGGGTCCCCGGGGAAAGTATGGCAGCAGACAAGACAACGTCGCCCAATGATGAGGTCGTCGCAGTTTCCGACGAAGCCCTGCACAAGGCAGAAGCCTACATCGAAGCGGAAGAAGGCGCGACCAACCGCCTGATGGGGTGGGCAGGAAAAATTTCGACCACGATTGCCGTGGTCATGAGCCTGTTTCATCTCTATGCGGCCTATGCCATCGTTCCGACCCAGGAACTGCGCTACACTCACGTCGCCTTCACGTTGGTGCTGAGCTTCCTGCTATTTCCGTTGGCGACGCGCTTTCGCAACCGCGTGCGCTGGTGGGACGTCGTTCCCGGGATCGTCGCGGTCGCAACCATCGTCTATGCGCTGTGGGGCGGCGAGGACTTTACCGATCGCGCCACCACGCCCGACCGCTGGGACGTGATCGTCGGCATCGTCTTCATCGTGCTGCTGCTGGAGGCGACGCGCCGCACCACCGGTGCGATCATGCCCGTGGTGTCGCTGCTATTCATCGCCTATGCGATGCTCGGTCCGTATCTGCCGGCGCCATGGACCCACCGCGGCTACGATCTGGCTCGCCTGGTCGGTCACCTCTTCATTACGCTGGAAGGCATTTTCGGCGTTGCGGTCGACGTGTCGGCGACGCTGATTATCCTCTTCACGATCTATGGCGCCTTCCTGCAGCATTCCGGCGCCGGCAAATTCTTCATCGATTTCTCGCTGGCGTTGATGGGCGGCAAGCCGAACAGCGCCGGCCGCACCGTGGTGCTGTCGTCTTTCCTGCTCGGCGGCCCCTCCGGATCGGGTGTCGCGACGACCGTCATGATCGGCACCGTGGCTTATCCGATGATGGCCAAGGCCGGCTTTGAGCGAAACGCCGCGGGCGGATTGCTCGCAGCCGGCGGTTTGGGCGCGATCCTCTCCCCGCCAGTGCTCGGCGCCGCCGCGTTCCTGATCGCCGAGTTTCTCAAGATCAGCTATCTCGACGTGATCTGGATGGCGACCATCCCGACCTGTCTTTATTACATGTCGCTGCTGTTCATGGTCGAGCTGGACGCCAAGAAGTTCCACGCCAAGGACGTGAGTTTCACGCCCGAGATGTCGCTCGGCCAGATGACGAGGCGGTATGGCTTCCATTTCATCTCGCTGCTGGCCGTGGTCGTGTTCATGGTCATCGGCTACTCGCCGTCGCTGTCCGTGTTCTACGCCATTGTCGTGACGTTCGCGCTTAGTTTCCTTCGACCGGAAACTGCGCTGATGCCGAGCAAACTGGTGAAGGCATTGGCCGACGGTTCGATCGGCGCGCTCAATGCCGCAGCGACCTGCGCATGCGCCGGCATCGTCGTCGGCATCGTGACGCTGACCGGCCTCGGCCTCAAATTCTCGTCGATCGTCATCGCCTATGCTGGTGGCAGCCTCTTGCTGACCGCGATCTACACCGCGCTGATCGTCTGGATCATCGGTCTCGCCGTCCCCGTCACCGCCTCCTATATCATCTGCGCGGTCATCGCGGCGCCCGCGCTGATCAAGCTTGGTGTGCCCGACTACGCCGCGCACATGTTCATCTTCTACTATGCCGTTCTGTCCGAAGTGTCGCCGCCGACGGCGCTGTCTCCATTCGCGGCGGCCGCCATCACCGGTGGCGATCCCTACAAGACCACGCTGCAATCCTGGAAATACACCCTGCCTGCATTCCTGGTGCCGTTCGTGTTCGTGCTCGACCCGCAGGGCGCAGGCCTGCTGATGTCGATCCCCAAGGGTGGATCGTGGCTCGATATTCTCGAAATCACGATCAAGACCAGTTTCGGACTACTGGCGCTGGCCGCATTTGCCCAGAACTGGGCACTGCGACAAAATACGCCGGTAGAGCGCGGCCTGTTTCTGCTATCCGGATTGCTTCTGGTGTTCCCGAGCCTGATTGAGGCGATCGTCGAATGGATCACCGGACGCGATATCAGCTACACCTATGTGCCGGGCCTGATCATCGGTTTCGGCGTATTGCTGTGGCAGGCCAGAACGCGGTCGCCAGAGCGACCCGCGCTTACTACATAGAGAAGAAGCGATTGAGGAGACAACAATGAAAAAGACCACAGCGATACTGGCAATGACTCTGGGGCTAGCCTTTGCCGGCGCAGCCCATGCACAGCAGAAAACCATGTCGATCGGCACCGGCGGCACCGGAGGCGTCTACTATCCGCTCGGCGGCGCCGTCGCCAACGTGCTGTCGAAGAATCTTCCCAACGTGCAGGCCACCGCCGAGGTCACCGGCGGCTCGGTCGACAATCTCAAGCTGATCGGCGCAGGCAAGAGCGAGCTTGGCTTCACCATGGCGGATGCCGCCCTTGATGCGCTGAAGGGCGAGGACAAGTTCAAGAGCGGTAAAGTGCCCTTGCAGGCCCTGCTCGTGGTCTATCCTAACCGCATGCATGTGGTGACGGTCGAAGGCACCGGCATCAACACCATGGCAGACCTGAAAGGCAAGCGCGTGTCGACGGGCTCGCCAGGCAGCGCCACCGAAGTGATGGCCTTTCGCGTTATCGAGGCTGCCGGTCTCGACAAGGACAAGGATATGAAGCGCGAGCGGCTCGGCGTTGCCGAATCCGTCAACGCCGTCAAGGACCGCAAGATCGACGCGTTCTTCTGGGTCGGCGGCATTCCGACCGCCGCGGTCACCGATCTCGCGGCGACGCCCGGCATCAAGATGAAGCTGATCGACCATGGTGACCTCGCCGAAAAGATGAACGCCAAGTACGGCAAGCTCTATTCGGCGAGCAAGATCAAGGCAGGCTCCTATCCCGGCTATGACAAGGACAACTCGATCACCGAGGTCTGGAATCTGATCGTCACCGGCGACAAGATGAGCAACGAGGACGCCTACACCATCGTCAAGACCCTGGTGGAGAAGAAGGCCGATATCGTCGCCGTGCACAAGGAAGCCGAGAGTTTTTCGCTCGATAACCAAGTGCAGGACCGCTCGCCGATTCCATTCCATCCGGGCGCGCTGAAATACTTCAAGGAGAAGGGCGTCGGCGGCTAGCATCGCCATCCGCGCAAAGCCGGAGCGATATACCCGAACAGAGACCGCGGTCCATCAAGGACCGCGGTTTTTCTTTTTGGGGCATTCGCGTGCATTGCACCATTGCCACTCCTGCGAACGAGCGGAGCGCCGGTAGAGGCCTTGCTGAAAACCGGTGAGCATCGCAGCGCCGACGCGTGACCACAGGCGTTAACATGCGGGGCTGATCAATTGTTGCGCAGGCAAGGCCGCCCGCGCATTGAAATCCAATGAATTCAACGACCGGCCGTCTAGCCCCGCCACGTCAGGCAATTCCCTAAAGTTTTATTTCTTGTCTGCAGCTTTAACCCTACTGAAGTAATCATGTGACCTCCCACAAAATTCCATTATTGCGACCTCAACGCGGATGTACCAATGGCGCCGGGGTATCTGTTGGGAGGGCGGCATGGAGCAGGTCAACTTCAGCGAGCATTCACGCGCAGCGAACTTCGGACACAGGAAGCTGACACCCAGAGCCTGCGTGGTGGACAGCAAAAAGCACCTCCGATCGTTCCTTTCCGACGCGCTCGAGGATCTCGGCTTCATCACCAGCGAATGCGGCCAGGCCGGCGATCTGGCTGGACTGCTGCAGGCCGAGCAACCGGATTTGATCGTGCTCAGCGTGTGTGTCGACGGGCTCAATGTCGGCGAGATTCTCGAAGCCATCGTCCGCAAAAATTTCGGCGGCAAGGTGCTCGTGGTCGGCCAACCCGACTCGATTATGGTCAAGGCCGTCAGGCAAATTGGCGAAGAATACGGGATCGCCATGCTGCCTTCGCTCCCGACGCCGTTCGGCTCGGCGAGCTTGCGCGCAAGCGTCGCCGAGCTGTTGCCGGCCGAGCCGGCGCCAAGCCCCGCCGTCGACGTCGCCGAAGCCTTGAAGGCCGGCTGGCTCGAACTATGGTATCAGCAGAAGATCAACACCCGCACGTTGATGCCGAGCGGCGCCGAGGGGCTGGTGCGAATGCGGCACCCGGCCTGGGGCGTGGTGCCGCCGGCCTATTTCATTCCCGACGACAACGATCCGCATTTTCGCGCGCTATCCGAATTCGTGGTCGGCCGCGCCATCGAGGATTGGCGCTATCTCTTGGAGAGCCAGGGGCCGGTCGACCTCTCGATCAATCTTCCGGTCGCATTCTTCGGCAATGCCCCGGCTGTGCGCGATCTGTGCCGCGCCATGCCCGCTCACCCGGCCTTCGGCGGGCTCGTTATCGAGATCGACTGCAGCGAGGTGATCGACAATCCGGAAATTGCGGTGGATGCCGCACGACGGCTGCGCCTGCATAATATCGCGATCGCCATCGACAATGTCGGCGCGGAATGGCCGTCGCTGCTCGAGCTTCGCAGTTTCCCATTCGTCGAACTGAAGGTCGATCAGCAATACATCAATGGCTGCGCCGACGACCGGCTGAAGCAGACGGTGTGCCGGCGCATCATCGAACTGGCCCGCGACAACAGCGCCCGCGCGATCGCGCAGGGCATCGGAACCCGCGCCGATTATCTCGCCGCGCACGATATGGGCTTCGACCTGGTCCAGGGCCAGCTGTTCGGCAAGCCGGTGGCCGTGCGGAAATTTGCCCGCTCCCGCCCTCAGCTCGCGGCCGCCGGCAGTACACCGTGAGCCGGCTCACTCGAACTTCATGTCGATACATTTCGAGATGTCGGAGCCGAGGCCAGACGAGATGATGATGCAGCCACGCACCTTCAGCGTATTGTTGTCGCTGGCCCATACCGAATAGCCGCCGGGACCGAAGAACGTGTTGGTGTTCGGCCCCTCAGTTTCGGTGGCATCGAACGAATAGTTCGAATCGGCATCGAAGATGCGGGGCTTCTTCGTGCAGCCGCCATCGGCCTGCACGTTGATGACTTCCTTGTTGTCGCGCGTCAGCGCCATTGAGACCTGGCAGCGGAAATATTCCGAGGTTTTGGTGTTGAACACGTACGCATAAGATTTGCAGGTTGAGGTATTAAGCTTGCCGGCGCTCAATCCCCGGCTACAGGCGATCCGTTGGTTGTTGGACAGCTTGAAATTCTCGGCCGCCGCGGAAGCAAGCGTCATGAATGACAGCGCAATACCGAGACCTATCTTCATGACGTGGTTCATCGAATCATCCCCCAACGTTTTTCCGCATTGCATGCTTCTACCTGGAAGGCGAACATAGTCGTGAAGTCGAACGCGGGAAATCACAAAGTCTCAAGGGCGGTGTGATGCGCCGAAGGTGCTAATTGACGGCGCAATACCGTTCGTGATTTGTTCAAGACGTGGGGCAAGATGCCGAACGGCTCACGGGGAGGATGAATGGATGATGACGAGCATATCAACGAGAACAATCTTGACGGCTGCTGTCCTGACAGGGTTTTCGACGTGCGCATTCGCGCAAGGCGCGGCGCCAGTACCGTGGGAGCTGAGGTCGGATATGGGCTATGCCTACGGCAGGGATGGCAAGACGCTCGCCTACAAGATGGGCACCAATAATGCGGGCCTCTTGCTCAAGGGCGCCAAGAAGGTGCCGAGGGGCACGTTGTTCTTCCTTGGCCAGAATGGACAGCTTTACATGCGCAGCGGCCCTTATCTGGAGGCCGACGGCAAATTCATGTTCGGATCGGATTGATTGCGATCGCGCTACTTATCCTCCCTGAAGGGGGAGGGTCGACGCGAAGCGGCGGGGTGGGGTGATGGTCTCTCCACATCCGACAGTGCCCGAGTGGAGAGATCACCTCACCCCGGCTCACATTCGCTGCGCTCATGTGAGCCGACCCTCCCCCTCCAGGGTAGGGTGAGTTAAAACGCCGCCGCCAGCTCCTTCGCGCCGGGCTTGTTGCTATTGAAGTCCATTCGCTCGTCGGTCACCGCCAACAGCTTCGCCACGGTGTTGTGGCGGATGGCGACGGGGTTGCGCTCGTAGCCGCCGCGCTGGAAGAAGTTCGAGGTCGGCACCTGCTCGCGCATCGCTTGCGGCATGGTCACCATGTCGAGGCCGGTGCCATCGCCGGTCAGGTTCATCATTTCGAGCTCGGCCGCCGTCAGCGGACGATTGTAGCCCTTGGCGCGCGCGAAATGGACCGACGTCAGCAGCTTGTGGGTCTGCAGCATCGGCCCGACGTCGATATCGAGCACCATGGCGTGCACGGCCCAGCCCTGCGGGGTATTGGCGAGCTTCTCATGCTCGGACCAGGTGTCCGGCACGGTGCGCGTGAACGCCACCATCTTTTTCAGGACCGCTAGTTTGTGCTCCATCGCCTTGCGCGGCGCGCCCGACAGCTGCGCGGCCCGCGCCGTCAGTTCCTTGATGAATTCGTGTCCTTGTTCGGCGAGCAGTTCGACGCTGTTGGTCGTCAGCAGCTGATTATAGCCGATCGCGGTCGAGATCGCGCGCGAGCCCGGCTTTGCGGGATTGAGCCCCGACTGCATGTCGTAATTGCCGTTGCCGCCGGTTTCGAACGAATAGACCCGCACCGCCTGCTCCCGCGTCAACCCGGCGGCGAGCGCGTAGCGGGCATAGGCGCGCTTGAACTCGATTTCGGATGTGGGCCGTTGCGGCACGAACTGAAACTCGTCGGCGGCCGCTTTGAGAAAATCGGCGACCACCGGCAGCGGCCTGCGCTCGCGCGGCGGCTTCTCCTCCTCCGGCTCAGGGCTGACCGGACGTTTCGGCCCGGTGTAAACCGGCGGCTGCGTCAGCACGTAATCGTTGAGCGTAATCGGCTGCCGTTCCCGGCGCTTGGCGTTGCGGCCCTTTCGCTTCTCGGAGATCGCAGCCCAATAGGCGCCCGCCTCCTCCTCGAACGCCGCGCGCGCCTCCTGATATTCCCGGAGCTTGCGGCGATATTCGGCCATCGCCTGCGGCGAGGCGGTCTGCGCCATGGCATCGGCGGTTGATGGGGGAAGAGGCTCCGCCGCCACGTCAGGCGGCGCGCCCGCAAGCAGCGCGAGCGCGACAAATCCGGGACCGATGCGAATCAATGGCAGGCGCATGGCCCTCTTGTAGCAAGCATCCCTGCGAAGTCAGCCCCTGTAGGGAGCGACAATAGGTGGCGGTCCCCCACTTGCGAGATCACTCCTGCTCGACGCCGCTGGCTTTCACGAGCTGCGACCACTTCTTCTCATCCTTGTCGATGAATTCGGCGTAATCTTCCGGCGTGCCGGGCGTGATCTCGGTGCCGTCATTGCCGAGCTGCTTCTTCACCTCATCGGCGGCCAGCGCATCGCGCAGCGTCTTGTTGAGCTTCTCGATGATCGGCCGCGGCGTGCCGGCCGGCGCGACGAGCCCATAATAGAGTGAGGCATCGAAGCTGGCGAGGCCCGCTTCGATCATCGTCGGCACCTCCGGCAACAGGCCCGAGCGGGTGACACTGGTCACCGCGAGCGCGCGCAGTTTGCCCGCGGCGACATTGGCGTGCGAGGCCGGGATCGGCGCAAAGGCCATCGGAATGTGGCCGCCGAGCAGGTCGGTCAATGCCGGACCAGTGCCCTTGTAGGGGATATGCACGAGCTTGATGCCGGCGGTGCGCGCAAAATACTCGCCGGTGATGTGGCTGGCGGTGCCGGCGCCGGCCGAGCCGAAATTGACCTTGTCTGGATTGATCTTCGCATAGGCGATCAGTTCGGCGACGCTTTTCGCGGGAAACGACGGATGCACGACCAGCGAATTCGGCGCGTTGCCAATCATGCCGATCGGTGCAAAATCCTTGCGCGGATCGTAGCCCGGATTCTTGTAGAGCGAGGGACCGATCGCCAGCGTGCCGGTATAGCCGAGCAGCAGCGTGTAGCCATCGGGATCGCTTTTAGCGACCGCCTTGGTGCCGACCGTGCCGCCGGCGCCAGGGCGATTATCGACCACGACCTTCTCGCCGAGCAGTTCGCTCATCTTGTCGGCGATGGCGCGGCCGATAATCGAAGTGCTGCCGCCGGGAGCGAACGGAATGACGAGGGTGATGGCGCGGGCGGGATAGGTTTGGGCTTGCGCTGAATTGATGGCGGCGACCAAGCCGAGAATGGCGGCTGCAGCGCCAACCCACTTCCTGCAGGTGAGCATAAGGGCGGACTCCCCGGATAATTTTCTTGTTGGTTCGGCATCGTCGCCCAAACGATCGGCATGCGCAACCCGGCTTACGGACGGAGCCACGGTTTCGTCATTGCGAGCGAAGCGAAGCAATCGATCTCTCCGCACTCGCGGATGAATGGATTGCTTCGTCGCGGAGCCTGTCATCGGGCGCGCATTCGCGCGACCCGTTGGCTCCTCGCAGTGACGCTGGAGCCCTACTACCTCCAAGCAAATACCGGCTGCTCCAGCTCCGCCACGCGTGTGTCGCGCCCGGCGAGCACTTCGGCAAATTGATAGATCAACGCCGCCGTCGGCGCATGGATATGCTGGCCGGCATGGCGGAAGCGGATCACGCGCCGCGTGCTTTCGGGGATCGTGGTGAAGCTGAAGACGTCGTTGCGCTCGATGTCGTCGAGCGCGACGCGATGCACGGATGCGACCTCCGCCGGATTGAGGATGATATCGGCGCCGGCGCCGACCCAGACCACTACAGGCGTGATCAGATAGCCCGAGCGCGTCGGATAGTCGTCGAGCAGGCCCAACACGTCCGCTTCGCTCAAGGCAACGCCGAGCTCTTCGTGCAGCTCGCGCAGCGCAGCCTGCGCCTGTGTTTCGCCGTGGTCGCACCGCCCGCCCGGCAGCGCCCATTGCGCCGCGTGCGAGCGCAGGGTCGCCGCGCGGCGGGTCAGTAGGAACGCCGTGCCGTCACCCGCCTTGGCCTCGGTCAGCGCAATGGCGACCGCGGCGCGCTTCAGCCCGGAAGTCGCCTCGGCGGATGGCGCCCGCGTGAACGCCGCGCAGAGCTCTGCGATATTCCGCCGTGTGGTATCGTCAAATGACCGGGCCATCCCGCTTGACTACAACATCGGCGCATCGGATGAAACGATCCGGACAGCATGGCAGCCCGCTGGGAACGGAACGCACGACATGACAGCCAAGGCCGCGGACAAGCTCAAATCCGACGGCTGGAAGATCGTCGAGACTACCGGCTTTCTGCACCTGATCGGCCCCTTGTGGCAGCGCGTCGTCGACGGCGCGCATGAATATGCGCTGATCACCGAGGACAAACACCACAACCGCCGCGGCCTGGTGCAGGGCGGCGTCATCATGACGTTTGCGGATCGTACCTGCGGCATGACCGCCCGCTTCGTCTCCGGCAAGCCGACGCTGGCGACGGTCCAGCTCGATACGCACTTCGTCGAAGCCGGCAAGATCGGCGAGGTTTTGTTGTCGAAGCCGCACGTGGTGCGCTCCACCCGCAGCCTTATCTTCATTACGACAGAGGTGACCGTCGATAAACGCTGTATCGCGATGGCGAGCGGCGTGTTCAAAATATTGAAGAGCGAGGGTTGAGGCCGTCGCGCCGCCCCGCGTCATTGCGAGGAGCGACAGCGACGAAGCAATCCACGTCACCGCTTGCGGCGCCATGGATTGCTTCGCGCGGCCTGTCATCGGGCGCGCATTCGCGCGACCCGTCGGCTCGCAATGACGATCCTCAGCCGCTATCCTGCCTGAACCTATACGAGGGCCATCCCATGCAATACCGGCAACTCGGCCGCAGCGGCCTGAAGATTTCGCCGATCTGTCTGGGCACCATGATGTTCGGCGGTCCGACCGACGAAGCGACCTCCTCGCGCATCATCGCGAAGGCGCGCGAGGCCGGCGTCAACTTCATCGACACCGCGGACGCCTATAATGGCGGTCAGTCCGAGCAGGTGGTCGGCCGCGCGATTTCGAGTAATCGCACGGGCTGGATTCTCGCCACAAAACTCGCCAACCAGATAGGCGACGATCCGAATCGCGGCGGGCTGTCGCGGCGCTGGGTAATGCAGGCAGCGGAGGAGAGCCTGACGCGGCTCGGCACCGACTTCATCGACATCTACTATCTGCACAAGGAGGACCACGCGACGCCGCTGGAGGAGACGGTGCGCGCGATGGGCGACCTGATGCGCCAGGGCAAGATCCGCTATTTCGGCGTCTCCAACTACCGCGCCTGGCGCGTCGCCGAGATCTGCAACATCTGCGACAACAACGGCATCGACCGCCCGATCGTCAGCCAGCCCTACTACAACGCCATGAACCGCATGCCCGAGGTCGAGCACTTCCCGGCTTGCGGCTATTATGGCCTCGGAATCGTGCCCTACAGTCCGCTGGCGCGCGGCGTGCTGACCGGCAAGTACACGCCGGATGCCGCGCCTGACAAGGAGACGCGCGCCGGTCGCGCCGACAAACGCATGATGCAGACGGAATGGCGGCCGGAATCGCTGAGGCTTGCCCAGGAGATCAAGCAGCACGCCGAGGCGCGCGGCATCACCGCAGGGCAGTTCGCGGTGTCATGGGTGCTGAATTCCTCGTTCGTGAGCGGGGTCATCGCCGGGCCCCGCACCGAGGAGCAATGGGACGATTATATCAAGGCGCTCGACTATCGCTTCACGGCCGAGGACGAGGCGCTGGTCGATCGCCTCGTGGTGAGCGGCCATCCCTCGACGCCGGGCTTCAACGATCCGGCCTATCCGATCGAGGGCCGGCGGGCGCGGACGGACAGCCCAGCACGCTAAAACGGGGGCGTGACCGGCCTGTCGCCTTCCACCACCTTTCGTTGCATAACGGTTGTAACGCACGATAACGAGATAGTAACTTCAGTCGCCGAATCTCCCCTTCATGGCGGAGGTCCATGTGGTGGACGAGCACAGAGCAGCACCGCGGCGGCGGCTGTTGAAGTCGGGCAAGATTTCGTTTGGTGGCGGCGCCGCGATCGATTGCACGGTCCGCAACCTTTCGGAGACCGGCGCCGCGCTCGAGGTCACCTCCCCCGTCGGCATTCCCGAACGCTTCACGCTGGTGATCGAAGCCGATCACATCCATGTGCCGTGCCGCGTCGTCTGGCGGAAGGAGACGCGGATCGGGGTTCATTTCGAATCCCGACACGCGCCATCGCGCGCGGCTCGCGGCCGCACGCGACGCATCTCCTGACAATCCGAACGAGTTATCGGCCTCGCAGTATCAATGCTTCGATTCGAGGTTGACGATCACGCCCGTTGGCTCAGGCTCGTGCGGCGACAGTTTTGTCAGCGTCTCGTCGCTCCAATTGGCGAGGTTGACGATCATGCCGACCGGAGCTTCCGGCTGGGAAGCCTCGGCAGGCTCGAGGACGTTGAGGCCGCCGCCATCGATGAAGAACGTGTGATCGCCAAACATGCTGGCCAGTTGCGGAACCACCGGATGATCGTCGGGCAGCGCCTGCGCATCGAATTGCGTCAACGCGCGCTCCACCTGTGCCGAGTTCAATTTCATGCACGACTCCTTCACTTGGCTTTTGGTTGGTTGAGCACCGCGGCGCGGCTTGATCCGCACGCGGCTGGTTTCCTGCCCGAGGCAGGTTTCAATTCCGCAACGAGGCGAATTGAAGCCGGAACAGTGGTAGCTATTTGCGCCGGTTCAACCCGGCAACGGAATTAAATTCGCAATGTTCCGCACAATGCTGTTCGAATTTTCAGTTGCGACACGGGAACAGCGCGGAACACGCCTGCCGAGCACGCGATCGGCTATTTGGCGTCGGGAATCGGATGCCGCTTCGCCAGTTCATCGAGCGGCAGATGCGCTTCCGCATCGCTCAACGCGAAGCGCACGATGACGTCCTGGCGGCCGATCTGGCCCCACAGGCCCTCCGACGACCATTTCTGCGGCACGGGGCCGCGCAGACCCTCGACCCACACAAAGTACCATTCCGTCATGGCAGCACCTTATCACGCCTGATCCGGAACCAGATGCATCGCGGCCTCGTTGAAAAACACATTGGCGGGCGCAAACGCGAAACGCCGCCGGGCCGACAACGGCCCCTTTGCGGAAGATCCGCGACGCGCGGAAGCCGCGTACATCTCCAGCGATAGGATTTCGCCATGGAAATCAGCCATTTCAAGGACCTGTACCTCGCCGAACTGCAGGAGTTGGTCAGTGTCGAGGACCAGCTCGCGGAAGCCTTGCTGCGCATGGCGGCGGCCGCATCCCACCCCGCATTGAAGGATGCGCTGGTGGACCACCACGCCGAAACGCTGCGGCAGAAGGAGCGCCTCGTCGGCATTCTGCAAAAGCACGGCGCCGACCCGACCGCGCATGTCGATCAGGCCATGCAGGCGCTGATCCGCGAGACCCGCAAGATGCTCGGCATGCTCGTGGGCGATGATCTTCGCGATGCGGCCCTGATCGCCTCTGCCCAGAAGCTCGAGCACTACGAGATCGCAGCCTACGGCTCCGCCGCGGCGCTGGCCGGCCAGCTCGAACTGCGCGACGACCAGACGATCCTGCACGACAGCCTGGAGGAAGAGAAGGAGGCCGACGCCGTGCTCACCGACATCGCCAAGGGCGAGGTCAATCAGGACGCGCTTGCGGCGTAAGGCCGCGGGCTCAACTTTCCACGCCCCATATCGCCATGCCCGACTCGTCTCGGGCATGGCGGGCTTTTGTATGGCTCATCCACCAGGCGTGAACCTTTTCCGGCCGGGCGGCGACAATCCGGATCATCGCCAGAGAGGATTGCCGGCCATGAATTCGCCAGAGCCAGCCGCCCGGCCTGCATCGAGCAACAGCCCCGCCCGTCGCATCGCCACGGCGGTGATTCTGGGCACTCTGGTGTTTGTCGCGCTGTGGATCACGATGTTCAGCATGGTCATCTCGATGCTGATCGGCACCGGTTGCTGCGTCGTGATCGTCGCCGCAAGCTCCGTGTCGGACATGTTCGAGATGGTGCTCGATGGCATCGCCTCCGTCATATTCGGCGTCGTCGCGGTCATCGCGGCGATCTTCGGCGCGCTCTTCAGCGTGTTCGGATTTTAGTGCGGCCATCGCTATGCATCGACGGAGAATGCCTCGCCTCTGTCGAAGTAATAGCGGGCACAGCTCCCTTTTTTGGGACGAATTCCTGGTTCGCCTCTCGAGCCAATCGCTCTGTTTTCAGGCGCTCGCGATTTTCATGAATGGATTGTTGCTCCCTCGCGTAGTCAGTGATGGATTTGTTGCATTCGGTTTTCTTGAATGCTGCGTTGGCCGCGCGCAGCGCGCGCGTATCATGATTTGTTCTCATTTCAACCTCTCTAGGTAACAATACGTCCGTTCATATCGGACCTTAATGGCGGACCGACCTGCCTTTCTTGGAACGGTCAACCCGAACGCGACGAAACTGTCTGGCGTTAGGAAGGTGTCGCCTGCGGGTCGCCATGTCGTTTGCATTGACGATGGCGTCGCCTATAGCGAGCGGCACATCGACTGATTAAGCTTTGCCAGCAAGAGTTCCACTCGGCGCCTCACCTACGCGCATGCTCGGCTTCGGGCACACTCAGACCGATTGTTGACCGACTGCGCGATGACCCTGAGCTGGTGACAACCGTTTCCACAAGCGTCTTCACACATGAGCTTTCGGAATCCGCGAATTTCTGGTGTCCAGTTTCATCCATCAGGCCGCGTTGAGGTGGGCGGATGCGCCCATCTGTCGTGTCTCTAACGAGCAAATTACTCCGATGGCCTAACGAGTTTTAGGACCTGTTGCTCCAGACGATCGCGATGATCGACGTATACTTGTTGCATCTCCTCGATCTCTTCGAGGATGAGAATAGCCTGGAGCGGGTCTTGCCCATTCTGTTCGATTCGTCGGACTACCTTACGTTGGCGCGCTAACTCGCGCTCGCTGTCAGCGACGAACTTCCGGGCAGTGGCGAGGTACCTCAGGGTCTTCGCTAGACTCATCCAGAGCTCCGCGCTTGGGGCTGAGGTGAACTCTCACTCCTGCCGACTGTTCCAAAATGCGGAAGAGGAAAGCCGTCAGGCTGCGCAACCTGCCTTGGTCATTCCGGTTCTTAGACTGGGCGACTTCAGCCATACGTCGATATGCGCGGCGGTTTCAGCGCGGTCAGGCGCCAGTCGCGCCGAGCAGTAAGGGCATCAAAACTAGTTAGAGGCTAGTTCACCAGAAGATGGCGCCCTCGATTGTACACCAGCTCCCAAATCTCAGTCGCGTTTCCTGAGTGCACTCTTCCCTCAATGAGCGTTTTGGCGACTGCACTCGCGAAGCCGTCGCCGTCTGGAGGCTCTCGGGGAATGATCCGATAGCGACCCATCGATGGGCTCCTCGGCATTGCCGTTGTAAGCCGCTGACAAATACTTGCAGCCACGGTGGCTGCGTCTGCCGGAGCTATGCCCTTCATGTCGAGCAAGACTTGCGCGATGATTCTTTCTGCTTTGCCCGCATCTATTCGAAGTTCTGACACTTCAGCCTCCTTTCTGAGGAAGCCAACCGTTTGTGCTACGATGATTTGGCGGAACGTCACGCGTTTGCGGTCGAGCTATACTCTTATTGCCTTAGCTACCAGGCTTTCACGGACCTGGTAGGAAGTGGGCGGTCGGTCGCGGTTCGGAGCTGGCATTCCTCCTGCGCGACTATTTCTTTTTGCCAGAGCTCAGGGTCGGCTGCCAGCCTCCGGTCTTCTGGCTGGGTGCCGCGGCAATCACCTTGATCTTCTCTTTCTTTGGCTTTTTGGCCTCCCGGTTGCCGCGTCGCTCCTTGCTCATATCAGTCTCCTCCAGTTTCTCCAGATGATCGAATTCGTCCGCCAAGAGAACCTGCCCGCGCGGCGTGCAGATCCTCACGTCCACGTAGCCTTGGTACAGAAGCTGCCTGGCTTTCCTGAGGGCGGCCGCCACCGTAGCGCGGCCGAGATTTTCGCGGACACCTTCATGATTGCCGCCGACCAGGTATTTCAGTTGCGACCGCCTGGAGACAGCCCGCGCTTTTTGTCTTGATGCGTTTTCCTTGCGCGAATGAGTGCCGACCTTCCTTGACGCCTTAGGCATGGATGAAGGCCACCGCGATCACAATGATCACGAGCAACAACGGAATGATAACGGGCGGCACGATCCACTCGGCCAGACGACGTTGCCGCAAGAGAATGCTCCTGCTTCTTTGCGGCGGGAGCGCGAGGCCCTCAGTCACCGATGGACGCCGTGGGAAATGCGGTGATCGCCGACAGTACGCCCATATTCCAACAATAGCGAGCGCCAAAACGCTTCGCGCCCTCGCGACATGAGCGCACAGGAAGCGACAATGAACCGCCTCCATTCGTCGCACCGCACGAAAGCGATAGCTATTGGGACGAAAGGGGCGCATGCTGCGTTGGGGCGCGACGCTGGCGCAGGCGTTTTCAAGAAGGCAGGCGCACGTGGCTATCGTATCACGACGCGAAGTCGTCACCTTCAAGCATCCATTCCGGATCAGGGGCATCGATCGCCTGTTGCCCGCTGGCGATTACGAGCTCGTCATCGACGATGAGGCACTCGAGGGGTTGTCGTTCGCGGCGTTCCGTCGCTTAGCCACCATGATCATGGTGCCGGCTAAGGGCTCACGTGGCCTCACGATGGAGATGATCTCGATTGGCTCGGCCGATCTGGCGGACGCTCAGCGCATCGATGCGAGTCCATCCGATGGCTGACGAACCGCTCGAACTCGACAGCCACCGCGGCATGGCGGCGCAGAAAGCGACCGACCTCCGCCGTGCATTGGCGGAGGTGGAGACCCATGCGCGGGAGCTGCGCGAGCGCCAGGCGGAGATCGAGCATCACCTGCTGTCGTCCCCGGCTGCGTCATGGCCGGAAGCCGCCGCCAAGGCTCGCTACGTCATGAAGCTGTATGCCGCAGGACTGCCGCCGGACGACACACGGCATCGCGACCTCGTCGCCGCCATCCTTGAGGATTTTGCCCGGCTCACCGAGCAGGGCTGAGGCGAGATCGCTGCGACGCTTTGAAGGAGTAGGACATATGACGCTGCTGCGCGGCCGCTTCATCGGCTATGAATACGACAGGATGGTCGTCCTATTCTCGATGCTCGACGGAGAGAGGGAGGTTCCCTGCGCGATCTCGACCTCCGCCATGGATGAGCTGGAAGGTGTGGTGCGCGCGAGAGCGGGCGAGCGCGAGATGCAGTTCATGCGCTTGCGTGAGCGCATCGAAGTCTGCGCCGCCGGTAAATACCAGGCGAGCGAGTTCGAGGGGGCGCCGCCCGGGATCATCCTGCGCAGCATCGATTTCCGGAAACGGCGATAGCAGCGTTCTTACATACACTGTGTGACATGCGCCAAAAGATGGTCAGAACCAAACCGCTAATAGCTGCGATCAGGACCTGAAACAGCGCCGAGAGACGATGGCACTACTACCTTAGGACCGAACTCAAGAACGTCCTGTACAGCACCATCCCAATGGTCTACCGTCTAAATAGAGGGTCGCAGTTGCTGACCCTGAAGCGGTGACGTCCGAAGTCGCTGCTCGTCGTCGTAGCGGCAGCTAGAGTGCCATCGGAAGGCGCAATCTCATATTCCAGATGCTTTCACCGAAGCGCGGATGCAAGCGGCTCTGCGGCTGCGAACGCGCTCGTGTACACACAAAGGAGAACGTTATGAGAGTACCCGCAATTTTGCAGGGTGAGGCGCGGACCCGCTTCCTCCAAGGTATCGCTTTCGGCGCTGTTGCGGCGGTGACGATCGGATTTATGTGGGGCGGCTGGGTCACTGGCGGCACTGCCACAGCTATGCGCGCAACGGCGGAGAGCAGCGGTCGAATGTCTGTCTTGGTCCCGATGTGTGTGGCGCAGTTCACCGCGGCGGATGGCGCCCTTACCAAGTTCAAGGCGGCGGGCCCATATTCAAGGGATAACGTCATCGGCGAATTCGTGAAGACCGTTGCCTCCACGAATATGGACTATTCATTTGCCAGGGCGTGCGCAGCCGGCGTGGAGGCCGAGCTCTCGAAAGCAGCAGCAAAGAGCTGAGCAGTAGTCGTCAGAATTGGCGTCCAGCAAAATGAGCGATCACAGCTTGGGGCAGCGTTCTTATCTTATGTACTGCCTGTTGGCCGTCATTCTGATCGGCTGTTATGTGCTGCTCAATGGCTTTCAGGGCGACAGCTCCGCAACCATGGCGCCGAATTTGATACTCATTCGATGACGTCTCGCGCTATTTCCTGAGAACTTCGCCGGAAACGCCCGCACGAGGCAGGTGGGTCCGCCACCTCTTCCGTCCGGAAGGGCACGCAGGCGACGTGGCATCCGCGTGCGGTCCAAGCATGGGCCCGAGCAAGCGCGATTGGCAGCCCCTAAAAACCGCCGAAGCCGTTATTACCCACGAATGAGCTTTCTCCGAGTTTTCCGCTTCGCAGGTTCGGCTTTAAGCTCAGGGGGATTTGCTGCCTCGCGGGCAAGCCGCTCCGCACGAAGCCGCAGCATGTTTGACTGGGTCGCCGCTTCCCTCGCCCGATAGTCGGCCATCCCTTCCAAGGCTTCCGCCAGCTTCTGCTCGGGCGACTTCTTCGTGCGAGTATCTTTCATTTGCTAAATATAGGTACTCAGCCGGGCGAACGCACTAGGCAACTTTGAGCATTGTTAAGTTCCAGCAGGGATCTCGAAAAACAGCCGAATGTGGGTTCGGATCGGCAGCTCGTCATGGCATGGTCCTGCCAACGTCGGCTTCTCGTACATAGGTGATCCAGCTCATGAAAAAGCCAGCTAAAGCCACCGGCAAGGATCCGATCATGGGTTTCCGGGCTCCCCCAGCCTTGCGGGCATCAATTGTTCGATGGGCTGAAAGGCAACCGGACAACCCGTCCCTATCAGAAGCTGTTCGTCGTCTCGTGGAGATGAGCCTTCCGGTCAGGAAGCGATCACGGCAGCAGCAATCAGTAAAGACGGGTAATGCGGATGAAATAGCGAGCCGGCAGCTAGACCGGCTTGCGGACAAGACCGCTACTCCGGAAGAACAAGCGAGCCGAAAACGCCGATTGCTTAGAGGACCAGAGGAATTTCAAAGCTCGCGCGTGGATCGGCGGAACAAGCGGAAGTAGGTGGCGCATCACGATCGATGGGTCCGCACGAACAACGCTACTGCTTGACCGAAGGGGCCTCGAAGATGAATGCAGCCTGGAACACAGGTCCATGGCTGGTTCGCACTTCGATAGCCATGTGATGCCGCTCATCAAGCGGAGAGAGATCCCGGGCCAGATCAGCGAGAGAACTCGCGGCCTCGATCTCAGCCGCCGTCTGATTTTCCAATTCGATGCCCTCTTCGTCCGGGTAGAGGATTTCACCGTCCCTTATGTCGAAGTAATAGCGGCTCATGAGGGCTTCCCTGAGCCAATGGGATTTACCTCGACGAACCTGGAGGCAAGGTTCGGCGAGGTGGGCCGTGCCGGAAGAGCGGCGCGTTGCTTGATCTCCTTCTTTTTGGGCGGTGCAGCGATCGAGCCGTCGCGAATGGCCTGTTTTCGCGCGAGCTTGCGCCTCCGGCGCACCGCGTCAGACTTCTTTCTGGCAGCCTCTTCAGAAGGCTTCTCGTAAAACCGGCATCGACGCATCTCCCTGAACAAACCCTCTCGCTGCATCTTCTTCTTCAGCACGCGCAACGCCTGCTCGACATTGTTGTCGCGGACAAATACCTGCATGAGACAATCCTAGCGTTCGGGCTGAGAAGCGGGGTAGGTGCTTGTCAGGCACCATCACAGAGCAAGCTTGATGGATATCGATTCCAGGAGACGGCCTCGGTGACTGCTCACCGATCTCAGGCCGCACGCACCAAGCAAGTCGCTAACACGAGCGCTCCCGTGAAGCGACGTGACCACTCACCGCCGATCATGTCAACCACAGCTCGCCCTTGAGCTGCTGAATCCCGAGGAAAGCGGGTGGGGGAACTCGCGAATAGCGCAATTAAATTGGTTGCGCCCTTGCAAAGTAGTGAGGGGCGTATACATTGCCTTTATTCGATTAGCCGCCGTGCCTTGTTGAATGTGCCCGCGGGCTCCTTTTCCAAAGACATCGACGACGTTGAATTGGTTCGCGTGAAGGCCACGCGAAAACGCGCATGTGCGCTTTGGAGAACAAAATGACGACAGGTACCGTGAAATGGTTCAACGGCCAAAAAGGCTTCGGATTTATCCAGCCGAACGATGGCGGCAATGATGTGTTCGTGCACATCAGCGCGCTCGAGCGCGCCGGTCTTTCCGGACTAGCCGAGGGCCAGAAGGTCAGGTTCGAAATCAAAACCGATCGGATGCGCGGCAAAGTGAGCGCGGACAATCTTTCGCTGGTCTAAGCCGGCTCCGCCTCTCCACGGATGTACTGGACAGGCGGTAAGCCCGCTCAACTTCGTAGTTGAGCGGGCTTTTGGTCCTTGGACAGAGGCGACGGGGAACGGGGGCGGACCTGACGACGTTCGTTCGTCATGCACGAGACGACGCAATCGATCTTCGAGAACTCTTTTCAGATGGCTTGGGACTATCTGGAGGCGACGGGCGAACTTGGAAATCCCGACGAGGCTGCGAGCTGCCTTCTCGATAGCATCGAGACCATGATGCGGCACGGAGAGAGGCGGCGGCTGGTTCTCGCCAATAAGGCAATCGTTGCCTATCAGCGCTATGGTGCCAAACAGACATGGTCCCCAGACGGTCGCACTAAGCAGTCTTCGTGACCTCGCAAGCCCCGCCTGCTACGCGAGAAATAGCCAACCTAGTGAGTATAGAGCAAGGAACGATGAGGCCGATCGGGCAGGATAGTTGCCCTATCTGCAACCTTTGGCAACAACGAACTTTACCCATGCATCACCGCTCAGCCCCTAGGCATCTTTCGGTGATGAGAGCGCCCGGTTGCGCTCCCCGCCCAGCGAACAGGGAGCAGCGTGACATGAAGCAAGAATCCTTAGTTTATCGGTTCGATCAGAGTCCGCCAGCGCAGGCGGAGCGGCTGCGCAAAGAGGCCCGTGGCACTCCGCCCGGGGTCAAGCGTGATCAGCTGCTGCGCAGAGCGCGACAAATTGAAACTGCCGCCCGCGTGCAGGATCGTGCAAACTCGCCCGGTCTGAAACCGCCGACCACGCCAGCCACCGAGACATGATCTTGAAAGAACTAGGTCAGTAAGGCCGCTTCGGAAGGCTTCGGCGCAAGCCAAGTGTCGCGGAGGCATTCCTGCGAGCGCATCCGCGAGTAGTCCCAAAGAGCAAGGCGATATGCGGGATCGGCATCAGCAAAACCCGGATGTCGCTTCCGCCTATGCTCTTCTACGGCGGACAAGTCGCTCATCCGGGTTACGCTTGCTACGCGACTTCAGGCGGTAACGAGAAAATTCGCGGCTTCAAGCTCGGTCGGAAGAAGACCCAGGAACAGCACCTGATCGCCCCCGCCGAGATCAAGGGTGGTGCCCGAAGCTCCCGCGCTCAGATTGTCCAGCGGGTCGAAGTCGGCTCCAAAGCCTTCCAACACCACGAGGTCCTGCGTCACGTCGAAATCGGTAATGGTATCATTGCCGCCTTCAGACTCGCGAAAGACGAACTGATCGGCCCCACCGAACCCGGCGAGCTTGTCGTCGCCGGCGCCGCCTTCGATCAGATCATCAGCATTGCCGCCGAAGATGGTGTCATTCCCGCGGTCTCCGAACAGGCGGTCGGGCGCGTGATCCGTCAACTGCTGGTTGGCGACCGCCCGGATGAGGTCGTCACCCTTGCCACCAAAGATCGTGTCGGCGGCAACGTCGCCGCCGCGCAGCGTGTCATTGCCGGCGTCTCCAAACACGACATCGCCGGTAGGGTCGTTCCAGGCAATGAAGTCCTCGCCGGCACCGCCGAAAACTGTATCGCTTCCGGCCATGCCGCCAAAGGTATCATTGCCTTGACCACCGAAAACCAGGTCGTTGCCGGCGCCTGTATTGATATCGTCGTCTCCCTTGCCGCCCTTGATAATGTCGTCGCCGTCGCCGCCTTCAAGTCTGTCGTTCCCGGCGAGGCCACGGATGATGTCATTGCCGCCGAGCCCGGGAAGGAAATCGTCGCCAGGCGTTCCGACGACGACGTTGTCGTTGTCATCTGCGATTGCGATCAACTGACCCCGGATCTCGCCGCCGGGAAATTGCTCCGTATGGACATTAAAATAAATCGGAACCTCCGATCCCACCGGAGCTGAGCCCAATTCGTCAGCGAAGTCCGTGATTGGAACGCTGGCGGGGTCCGTCGTCTCCCATCGACCACTTACCATCCAGGAGCCATCCGCATTCAGCGCGATGTTGAGATCATCCTCGTCCTGGGCCGGGTTGATCTGCCCGAAGACAACGGGCCCGTTCGCTCCTCGCACTGCGTTGTGAAAATGCGTGGAGATGACGTCGTCATCGGTCGACGGCGTCTGGGCTGGAGCACCCGTAATCGGGCCGTAATCGACGCCCTCGATCCGAAACGTATAGCTCGCGGCAATTTCTGTGCTGTCAAAGATGACGGTGCCGAGACCGCTTGCATTCGAGTTGTTCGGGGGGACTTCCTGAGTGCCTTCGAGAACCACGCGGAACGCTGTGGACATGCGAGCCTCCTCTGCTCTTTGCTCAGCAGGTTTTGGCGGCCAGCGACGCCGGCATGCAGGCGTGGCAAATGTTGTACCCGGCTCGGGCCGGTAGGATTGGGCGCAGCGTCGCTCCGCTATCGCGGAATCGCGCGTTGTCCTTCTCGCGGTACTCGGCCGAGAACAAGGGATCGCTGGATCGCGCCAACCTGGGTGTCTCGCTGTTAGGCCTATGGCCGGGCGTTATTGTGTTTGTTTACTGCGATCGACACATTGTGATCGATGCAATGTACGGTTGCCGACGCTGAACCAGTTGGTCGGTTCCAATCCCCCGTCGCGTTTCGGTCGCGCATATCCCTGGAACCATCAGTTCCGTGCGGCCTGCATCTTTGTCCCGCGATCATAACGTCGCTTTCAACCTGGAGACGACGGTCAGCTCAGGGCCACTTCCGAACTCATGCACCACAAAACAGTGACTTACTCGATCGATCCCTCAGGCACTTGCAGCTATTGTGATTGGCGGTTCGAAGCGAACTGCTTTCCACCCTAAGCTCCTCTGCCATCCTGTTTGCCAATCACGCAGCGCCATGCCGCGAGGCGCTCGGCCGGATGCTGCTTCATCCACTCCGCGAGCTGCGGCGCGCCCATCAGGCAGGACCGTACCGATATGTCGGCGAAGTCCGAAGTGGTTACGGTCTGCTCGTGGCAGCTTGTCGGAGAGGAGAGACTGCATAGCACGGCGATGATCTTGATCACGACAGAAGACCCCCGTCGCTGCGTTGGACATTGGCGCCGCTGATCGTATGACTTTTCGGCGCCTTCTCCTGCTGCTCCCCGGGTGTATCAGCCGGCGGAAAGATGCTGTCATACATCGCACGGGCTTCCCGGATTAAGCGGGCACGCTCGCGCTCAGACTTCGAGACAAATCGAATAACTTCGCCCATATTCACTTCGAACCTCGATTAGAGACCGTTCCATCATGAGATGATGGAAATCATTTCATTCGAATCTAAGATCCCAACTCCCGTTTAGAAGCGGTGCAGGTGGTAACGAGGGAATAAAAAGCTCGTTACCGGGCGCTGGCATCTCAACACCACAGCATTTGCTTCCGCCCGGGTTTTCCGAAATGCAAACCGCGTCGGCAAGATGAAAGCGCAGCAAGTAGCCTGCACGAGCCAACGGGTCGTGCGAACGCGCCCCGCGACGAGCGCAGTAGCGCTCGCGCAATGATGACAGGCTCCGCGATATAAGCGGATCGGCATGAACCGAAACTCGAATATCGCCTCGCTCATGAGGGCTATGCTTGCTGTTCGCTGTTCTTCGCCAAGCCAAGCAGATACAAGCGATACGCGTAAATCGTCGGTCGCGCTGCCGAGGCGGCGGCGCGGCCGCCCAACAAACAAGGAAAGGGTGGAATGTCATGCGTAGTAAGGTCATCGCACTGGTTGCCGCAGCAGCCGGCTTCGTAGCTTGCGGACCAGCCTGGGCGGGATGGCCGGACGACAAGCCGATCGAAGTGGTCATCGGCTTTGCTCCGGGTGGCGGGACCGATGTCATGGCGCGCAAGCTTCTGCCGTTCGTCGAGCAGAGATTGGGCGGAAAGGCCAAATTTGTTGTGCTGAACAAGCCCGGCGCAGGTGGCGAGATCGCGTTTGCCACGATTGCCCGCGCTGCGCCGGACGCCTACGCGATCGGCGTCGTCAACGTGCCCGGCTATAATTTCATCCCGATGACGCGAAAGACCCAGTACAGCATGGATGAAATCCGCCTGGTTGCGCGCGTGGTCGACGATCCCAGCGTGATCGTAGTGCCCGCGGACAGCAAACTTGCAAGCCTTGCGGACGTTCTGGCTGCGCTGCGCCGCGAGCCGGGCTCGGTGACACTCGGCCACAATGGCGCAGGCACGAATGGTCATCTGGCGATCCGCATGCTGGCGAACGCCGCGAAAGTCGAGCCCAACGAAATTTCTTATCGCGGAACGGCCACGCAACGGACTGATCTTCTGGGTGGCCATCTGGCTGTTGGAATGGTCAGCCTCAGCGAGATCCCCGAGCTGCACGGCACCAACAAGGGACCGCTCCGCGCCATTGCGATCCTGTCGAAGCAGCGTTCGCCGTCCCTCCCCGACGTTCCGACAGCAGAGGAGGCAGGCATGCCCCTCACGATGACGGCCGAGCGCGGTTTCGCCGTACCGAAAGCCGTGCCGGACGAGGTCGTCAAAAAACTCGAAGCCGCTATTGCGGAAAGCTTGCGCGATCCGGAATACATCAAGAGTTCGCCCGGCGACGCCCCCGTTCTGGCTTTCATGCCCGGCGCGGAGTGGCAGAAGCGCCTCGACGACATGACGCAAGCCCTGCGACCATTCGCGGAGGAGATGAAGGCGCAGGAGCAGAAGTGAAAGCTAGCAAGTAGCCCCGTTGGCTCCTACGGGCTTCGATTGCTTGTTTGATTCTGAAGGCGAACGGTCGGGGCTTACCGCCCCGAACGTCAAGGGCCAAAAGGCGACATGCCAGTTCAAATGTCCTGCGCGGCCGCGTTCTCTCGCGATGCGGCTGCCGCATCACGCATGACGCCGGACACGGTGCTGTATGCCACCACCCAGGCGGACTTCGCTGCTGGCGTCCAAGCCTCTTTCAACCCCTGCTCCAGTGTCCATAGCAAGGCTGCACCAACCGTTTCGTAATGCCGATCCTCTACGCCATACCGAATATGGTTCCGTCCCAGGGTCTCTAGCGTCGGTATCAACGACGGCAAGTCATCGACACCGTTGATCACGGCACTCAATGCCTGGACCAGCTTCCGGCGCTGCTCCTTCATATCAGCATTCTTGAACAATCGCTGCAGCGATGGATCGAGCGTAAACAGTCTCTCATAGAACAAACCAGCCGCGACATCGCTGATCGGAATGACCTTTGACCAGGTCGACTTGAGAAGTTCTTTGGTTTCAGGAGACATGGCAATACTTTCCTATCTGATTGAATAATCTGGTCGGAAACACTGCAAATACGTACTGGGCCAGCGCGCCAAGGTTCGATACCGGCACAATGATTTGTTGAGATCAGTACGTTCTCTTATTGCGAACGCTCCCAAAAGGAACAGCAGCGCGCAGTTATCTTCAGACCCACGGCAACGGTCAGAGTTACCAGCGCCGGCTCTATCAGACCTGCTGGGGATTGCTGGTCGTGACGGCACTGAAATTATTGTGGACGTGTTCCCAGCTATCTCGGGTAAAAATGGACGCGAATGTCTGCCTTGGGTCAAAATCTGATCGTACGATGCTTAGATCATCGCCGACAGAGCGCATGCGGTCAGCCAATGCAGTGGTACGTGATCTTTATTTCGTTGGCCACGATCGGCGTATTTGGGTGGTTCGCGCTCGAACTCATTGGTCGGCCTATTCGAAATTTCTTTGATTTGAGGCAGGCTGTGCGCGATCAAATGATTTCTCTGGCGAACGTCCCGACGCCGCAAGCTCGAGAGACATGCGTCACATCCGAGCAGATACGGCAATACGGTGCCGACCTAAAAAATGCTCGCGAGGCACAACGCATTCTACGTGATTTGGCCGCTCAGATGCTGGCGTTCGCCGAGAGTGAAAGGGCCGCCTGCATTGTCATGAGACCGTTTGGTTTTGATGCTGCAGCAGCGGGCAGGGATCTCATCAGGCTTGCGAACGCGCTCGACCGCCAGGGGACCGAGCGCGCCCGATTTCACAAAAATGTCGAGGCGGCGCTGCGGCTTCGTTAGGCCGCCTGCTCATGGGATCCGACCTCCCTTCAAAACGCATTTGGCAATCCCCTTTGATCCGCCTTAGCAAGCCCGAATGAGCGGAGCGACATGCGGGGATCGGTACTACCTCAACCTGGATATCGCTTTGCTCATCCGGGCTACGTTTGCTTAGGCCCTAACCGCCAAGCAGCTCGAGCGTTCGGCGATCGGCCACACCGCCATAGTATTTGGCGATCGCGGCAGGAAACGCGGGATCGGAAGATGCCGCGGCGAACAAGGTCATCGACGAGCGAAACTTCAGATCGTCAGGGCTGCCGAGAATCTCCCGGATGGTCTTGCCTTCAACGGCGTTGACGAGAGCGGTGCATTCGAGAAGCCGAGGCCCCAGGATATCGTGCTTGAGATAGGCGATCGCCTCGTCGCGCGAGGCGATCGCATAGCGCTGCGCCATTTCGCTAAAGCCGAGACCGGCGAGCTGAGGGAAGATGAACCACATCCAGTGGCTTTGCTTGCGGCCACGGCTCAGCTCGGCCACGACGCGCTGGTAAACCGGCGCTTGCGCATCGACAAAACGCGTCAGATCAAACGGATCATTCATGGCGGCGTTCCTGGTTTGCCGACGAGCTCGGAAAGGCGATCGAGCAGCGGCCGCTGGCCTTCGAGAATCTTCGCCCGTGCCGCAGCGAGGTCAAACCATTCCGCGCGATCGATCTCCGGGAATGTCTGCATCCTGCCGCTTCTCGGCGGCCATTCGATCTCAAACGTATTGCTCCGGATGGCGTGAACATCGAGATCGCCTTCGACGGCGAAGGCGATCACCCGCTTTCCACCACGCTGGCGAATTTCGCCCAGCGGCTCGAGCGGCTGCCCCGCAAGCACGACGCCGGTCTCCTCGGCGAATTCACGCCTCGCAACGGCGCTGGCACCCTCCTCTCCGTCCATCTCTCCCTTCGGGATCGACCATGCGCCCTCGTCCTTGCGTCGCCAGTAAGGTCCGCCCGGATGCACGAGGAGGACTTCCAGCCCCGTCCCGCTGCAACGGTACATCAGGATGCCCGCACTGAGGGGTGATCGACGTGCCGCCTTCAATGATCCTTGCTCCAGCAAGTAGCCCGCATGAGCAAAGCGATATGCGGGAATCGGCACCAACCAAAACCCGGATATCGCTTCGCTCATCCGGGCTGGGCTTGCTGGATAGCCTAACCGCCTCTCGACGTGCAGATTATCGACAGCAAGATCGCCTGCTACGAGCGGCGCGTGAGGGCGATCCAAATTGTGCAGACTCAGAGGCGCGCGGCCGTTGTTCCAAACAAATGCGAGAGAGGGATCAGTAGCAGGTGGGAAGAAATGGTGCCCAGGGGCGGGATCGAACCACCGACACTGCGATTTTCAGTCGCATGCTCTACCAACTGAGCTACCTGGGCGTACTCGGCGAGGGCCCAAAGGCCGGGCGAGCGGGCGGTTTATAGAGAGGTCGAGAGCGCCTGTCCACCCAGCTTCGCCGTTGGCTTCGCTGGGCGCCGCCCGCCTGGCGCCTCATCCCCAAATATTTGGTGAATAACGGCTATTCGGCGTCTTCTTCGTCGGTGGGGCGGCCGGGGATGACGTAGGTGCCGGACAGCCAGCGGTTCAGATCGACGTCGCGGCAACGTTTGGAGCAGAACGGGAGCGTGGCGGGATCGGCCGGCTTGCCGCAGACCGGGCAGCGTTTTGACGGCGGCTTGGCCCCGCCGCCCTCCTCGGGCGGCTTAGCCGGCATTGAGCCAGCCGAAGCGGATCGGGAAGCCCTCCCCGCCGAGCAGCGTGACTGATTCGTAGAGAGGCAGGCCGACCACATTGGAGTAGGAGCCCACCATCTTGACCACGAAGGAACCGGCGATGCCCTGCACGGCATAGCCGCCGGCTTTGCCGCGCCATTCGCCGGAGCCGATATAGGCCTGTATGTCATCCTCGCTCAAACGCTTGAAGCGGACGCGGGTTTCGATCAGGCGCTGGCGGAACGCCTCCTTCGGCGTGACCAGGCAGATCGCGGTATAAACGCGGTGATTGCGTCCCGACAGCAGCCGCAGGCACTGCGCGGCCTCATCGACCAGATTGGCCTTCGGGAGAATGCGGCGGCCGACCGCGACCACGGTATCGGCGGCGAGGATGAAGGAGCCGCGCAGCTCGTCGTCGAGCTGGACCGATTTCAGCGCCGCATCGGCCTTGGCCCGCGCCAGGCGGTTGGCGCAGGCGCGCGGCAGCTCGCCCCGCCTGGGCGTCTCATCGACATCGGCCGGGCGCAGCGCGTCAGGCTCGATGCCGGCCTGGTTGAGCAGGCTGAGCCGCCGCGGCGAACCGGAAGCAAGAACGAGTTTGGGACGGCCAAGCATGCTGAAAGGTATCGGGGATTTGGATTCGGGTAGGATCGCGCGCGCGGAAACTATCGGAAGGCACTCCATTCCACAACCGGGGGACAAGCCATTGTTGTACTTGCGAATCTCTCCACTGCCCCGGCGAATTCGGGGCTTATAGACGCCGGCGATTGTCATTGGGATGACAGTAGCAGCGGGCGGGTGTCTTAAATCGCTCGGCCGCGGCCGATAAGTTCGACATTCAGCGCAGGGGATCGATCGGCGTCGCGACACCCGAGCGGGCCTCGATGGCCTCGGCTGCTTCCAGACACAGATCTTCTCGCAACCGTTGTCCAGTGATCAGCACGCCGATTGGCAATCCGGTTTCCTCGTCACGCCCGGCCGGCACGCAGGCCGAAGGCAGGCCGAGCAGATTGGCCGGGACCACCGGGCGCATCAGTTCCTTGGTCGCGGCCGATCCGGCAGGGGTCGCCGAATCGAAACCATGCTCGAACGGTAATTGCGTCCAGGTCGGCGACAAGAGCAATGGCCGATCCGCCATGAAGGTCGACCATGCGCGTGCGATGCCGTCGCGTTCGGCCATCAATTGCGACCATGACGCCGCATCGGCCAATGGAGGTATGTCCTGATTGAAGTTGTTCAGGAAGGCCATCGCGTCGGTACCCATCATCGGGGACAACAAATTCAGCACCGAACCGAAATCACCCATGATCAGGCGTCGCCAGCAGCCAATCGCGTCGTCGTAGCGTGGCGGGCAGGTTTCTTCCACGACGTAACCGGCATCAGTCAGCGCCTGCGCCGCGCGTCGCACCACAGCCGCCACCTTGGGATCGGTGCCGCCGCCGGGCGGTCCGGGCAATACGGCCACCCGAATGGGCCGCGCCAGTTTCGGGCCTTCGAACGGGGCGTCGATCGACCAGGGATCGCGCGGGTGTGCACCCATCAGGATCTGCAAGCCGAGGCGCACATCCGCCACGCGGCGGGCCATCGGCCCCTGCACGTTCATCAGCTGCACGGCCAGTAACCGGTTTTCGGCCGGCACAAAACCCGCATCGGGCACGCGTCCGGCCGATGGACGGATCGAAGCGATGCCGCACGCGTTCGCCGGATTTCGCAGCGAGCCGCCGATATCGTTGCCAAGGCCGATCGGGCTCATGCCGCTGGCCAGCGCCGCGGCCTCACCGCCGCTCGAGCCGCCTGCGGTGCGACCCGGATGCCAGGGATTTCTTGTCAGCCCGTGAAGCGAACTGTCGGTGTGCACGCGCAGCGCCATATCGGGTACATTGGTGCGGGCGATCGGTATGGCGCCCGCTGCGCGCATGCGTTCGACAACCGGAGCATCCGCCGGCGCCACCGCGTTGGCCAGCGCAGGCACGCCCCAGGTTGTGGGCAGGCGGGCCATGTCGATATTTTCTTTCACTGTAAAGGGCACGCCATGCAGCGGCCCAACGGTCTCGCCGTCGCGAAGCCTTTTATCGGCCAGGGCCGCAGCAGCGCGAGCCTCGTCAGCCAGGACTCGCACCACGGCATTCAGAGCCGGATTCACTGCATCGATACGGGCCAAATGCGCGTCGACCACCTCCACTGAGCTCAGTTGTCGGCGCGCGATGCGCTGCGCAAGTTCAGTGGCCGAGAGTTGCCAGATCTCGCTCATCATTTACTCCCCACATGAATGAGCAACGAAGCTTTACGCCCGCTCATCGGCCAGAGTAGTGCTACGCCGACCTGATGTCGACGGCATGACCAGCGGTTACCCGTTCGCCGCGCCGACCTTGGCAAAGCGGCGGCGGATGCGCATCAAGAGGCCGTCGCAGACCTCGCGGTAGGCGGCGAGCTTCTGCTCGCGGCTGCCCTCGGTGCCGGTCGGATCCGGCGTCGGCCAATATTCGACATCGGCAGCAAGCGTGCGCGTCAGCTCCAGCGCCTTGTGGTGGGCTTCAGGCGATAGCGTGATGATTAGATCGAAATTGAGCCCTTCCCAGTCGTCGAGCTCCTCGAACGTCATGGGCTTGTGGCCGGAAATATCCTGACCGAGTTCGGCCATGACGGCGACTGCGAACGGATCGAGCTCGCCCTTCTTGACGCCGGCGGACCGCACATAGAGTCCTTGCGGAAACATTTGCTGCAACAGGCTCTGCGCCATCGGCGAACGGACGCTGTTCAGGCCGCATGCGAACAGCACGGCCTGCGGATTGCGCGCGCGGGGCGGCGCCTCCATGCGCTACGAAATCCTTTCGGCGAACCGTTTCGCATTCATAGCCATCATGCGTCCTGCCCCTTCCAGTGCAGCACGCAGATCAGCGTGAACAGGCGGCGCGCGGTCTCGAAATCGACGCGCACCTTGCCCTTCAGCCGCTCCTGCAGCGTGCGCGAGCCCTCGTCATGGATGCCGCGGCGGCCCATGTCGATCGCCTCGATCTTGTCGGGCGTCGCGGTGCGGATCGCCTGGTAGTAGCTGTCGCAGATCATGAAATAGTCCTTCACGATCCGCCGAAACGGCGTCAGCGATAAGAGATGCGCGACCACGGGCGTGCCGTCTTCGCGGCGGATGTCGAACATCAACCGATTGCCTGTTATCGCGATGTGCAGCGTGAACGGCCCCTGCGCGTCGCCTTCCGGCGCGAACAGGTTCTGCTCGATCAGATCGTAGATCGCGATCGCGCGCTCATGCTCGATATCGGGTCCGGAACGGCCGATCGATTCCTCGTCAAGCGTCACCGCGACGATGCGGTTGTGCTGGTCATCGTCTGGTGGCGGCTTGTTCATGGCAAATTGAGGCGCAATCCGACGGAGCGTGAATGGGCATCCAGACCCTCGGCCTTGCCCAAGGTCATCGCGGCGGGCCCCAGCGCGCGCAACTGGTCGGGCCCGCATTTGAGAATCGAAGTGCGCTTCATGAAGTCTAGCACGCCGAGCCCGGACGAAAATCGCGCCGAGCGCGCGGTCGGCAGCACGTGGTTGGAGCCGCCGACATAATCGCCGATCGCCTCCGGCGTATGCGGCCCAAGGAAGATCGCGCCGGCATTGCGGACTTTTGCTGACAGGCCTTCCGCGTCCGCCGTCATGATCTCCAGATGCTCGGCGGCGATCGCGTTCGCGAGCTCCACGGCCTCATCGAGCTGTTTCACCATGATGATGGCGCCGAAATCGTTCCAGGAAGCGCGCGCGATATCAGCACGCGGCAATGTCGCCAGTTGCGACTCCACCGCGCGCTCGACGTCGCCGGCAAGCCGCGCGCTGTCCGTGATCAGGATGGACTGCGCGCTCGCATCGTGCTCGGCCTGCGCCAATAGATCAGCGGCGATCCAATCAGCGTTGCCGGTGTCATCGGCGACCACGAGCACCTCCGAAGGCCCTGCGATCATGTCGATGCCGACCTTGCCGAACACCAGCCGCTTGGCGGCGGCGACATAGGCGTTGCCGGGCCCGACGATCTTGGCGACCGGCGCAATCGTCGCCGTGCCATAGGCCAGCGCCGCCACCGCCTGCGCGCCGCCGACGCGATAGATTTCCGAGACGCCGCCGAGATGGGCGGCGGCCAGCACCAGCGGATTGAGCTTGCCGTCGGGCGCCGGCACCACCATAACGACGCGCGGCACGCCGGCGACGCTCGCCGGCACGGCATTCATCAGCACCGAGGACGGATAGGCCGCGGTGCCGCCGGGCACGTAGAGGCCAACAGCATCGACCGCGCTCCAGCGCCAGCCAAGCTCGACTCCTAGCGCATCGGTGAAGCGCTCGTCCTTCGGCAATTGCCTTTTGTGAAACGCCCCGATGCGGTCGCGGGCGAATTTCAGCGCGTCGATCGTGGCAGCGTCGCAGGCCCGCACGGCGGCCTCGATCTCGGCGGCCGTCACGCGCAGACCGGCGGCATCGAGCTCGAGCCGGTCGAATTTTTTGGTCGCCTCGATCAGGGCGGCGTCGCCACGGGCCGCCACGTCATCGACGATGGCCCGGGTCGCGCGCTCGACATCGGCCGACGCCTCGCGCTTGGCGGCGAGGAATTCCTTAAATCGTGAAGCGAAATCGGCGCTGCTGGTATCCAGGCGAACGGGCATGGGGGCTTTCTGAGGACTGTTCGAAAGGCCCCTGCTCAATGGCGCGGCGGCCAAGGGCCGTCAACCCTCGCTCACCCGGAAACAGAACCCGTAGGGTGGGCTGAGCGAAGCGAGCCCACCATAATCGACGGTTTGCGGGGTCAAAAATGGTGGGCACGGCGCGGTCGCGCCTTTGCCCACCTTACGGCTGCGGAATTACCCCTCCGGCCCCATTGGGGCCAAGGCCGCGTCGCTGGTGCCGAGATCGTCGGCGCCGAGGTCGGTGAGCTCGCATTCCAGGCATTCGACGTCGAGCCGCAGCGCGCCGCCATGGCTGAACAGCAAAAGCGCGCTGCCGCCGGGCGGCTCGGCGGGATAAAATTCGATCCCGACCAGTTCCAGCACGGCATCAGGCTGCGCCAGATCGATATTGCGCGACTTGCAGGCCAGGACGCGGTCGAAGCGGAGCGCCGCGATCAGGCGACGCGGCTCGGTTCCGCCCGACAGCGTCTGCTCCCAATCGAGCCGGTTCATGCCGACGACGAGCCGCTTCTCGTCCTGCCGCCAGACGATGTCAGCGGCCTGGACGCGGGCGTCCTGCACATGGGCCGAGATGACGGCGAGGTCGTCGGCATCGAGCGCAATCAGTTTCAGCGGGTCCGCTGGCATCCCAAGAATTCCTAAAGTCCTGGCCAGGCCTCGATCCCGCGCTAGTCGCTGATGCGCTGGATCGATGCACCGCAGGCAGAGAGCTTTTCCTCCAGCCGCTCGAAACCGCGGTCCAGATGATAGACGCGGTTGACCATGGTTTCACCCTCGGCGGCAAGGCCCGCGATCACGAGTGAAACCGACGCGCGCAAATCCGTCGCCATCACGGGCGCGCCGCGCAGCTTTGCGGTGCCCTCGATGGTCGCGGTCTCGCCATCAAGCGATATACGCGCACCGAACCGCGCCAGTTCCTGCACATGCATGAAACGGTTCTCGAAAATCGTCTCGGTTATCTGCGAGGCGCCGGCGGCGCAGGTCATCAGCGCCATCAATTGCGCCTGCAAATCGGTCGGGAAACCCGGGAACGGCGCGGTCGATACCGTCACCGGGCGGAGGCCGGCGCCGTTTCTGGCGACCCGGATGCCGTCATTGTTGACGGTGATGATGGCTCCGGCCGCAGTCAGCACGTCGAGCGCCGCCTGCAACAGCTCGGGCCGCGCACCTGACAGTTGCACGTCGCCGCCGGTCATGGCGACCGCCATGGCGTAGGTGCCGGCCTCGATCCGGTCGGGCAGCACGGTGTGCCGCGCGCCGCGCAGCCCGTCGACGCCCTCGACCACGATTCGCGGCGTGCCGGCCCCCCGGATGCGCGCGCCCATCTTGTTCAGGCAGTCGGCGACATCTGATATTTCGGGCTCGCAAGCGGCGTTGGTGATGACGGTCGTACCCTTGGCAAGTGTCGCCGCCATCAGCGCGACATGCGTTCCGCTCACCGTCACCTTGGGGAAATCGATGGCAGCGCCGCGCAGGCCGCCGGGCGCCTTCGCCACCACATAGCCGCCGTCGATGGCAAGCTCAGCGCCCAGCTTTTCCAGCGCCATGATCAGGAGATCGACCGGCCGCGTGCCAATGGCGCAGCCGCCCGGCAGCGAGACCTTTGCCTCGTGCATCCGCGCGAGCAGCGGCGCGATTACCCAGAAGCTGGCGCGCATTTTCGACACCAGCTCGTATGGCGCTGTCGTGTCGATGATGTTGGCTGCGGAAATATGCAGGGTCTGGCCCTGATAGGCACCGTCGCCGGGCCGCTTGCCCGCGGCCATGATGTCGACGCCGTGGTTCCCGAGGATGCGCTGCAGCTGTGCGACATCGGCCAGCCGGGGCACGTTGTCGAGGATCAGCGTCTCTTCGGTGAGGAGGGCAGCGATCATCAGCGGCAGGGCGGCGTTCTTCGCCCCTGAGATCGGGATGGTGCCGTTGAGCTTGCTGCCGCCGATGATTCTAATGCGGTCCATGCCATCCCCCTTGCTATCCCTAGGACAGATTGTTCACCGTCAAGAGCTTGGAAATTTGCGGCTATTTGATGAGGTAGCGCCTGGTTTGGACGACCGGGGCCGGTATTTGTCCGACATCATGCCGGCTACCGAACATCTTGGCGTCAGCGCTGATTGTGGTTTGACAGTCGCGGCGGAACCTTCAACCGCTTGTCGGAACGCGTCGTTCATCATGCCCATCAGGGGGCGCAAGATAGCGGCGAGTTGATCCCCTTTTCGGTGATGCGACGCGGCTGGGCGGCAGACCGGGCTTACGCGGCACAATGGCGGACTTCCGCATCTCACTCGATCAGTTCGTTGGCGTGACCGGTCACTGACAGGCGACACCTGCTGCCGTCACTCGATGATCCTGACCATGGACGTGTCAGGGCCTCATTCCGCCCATGTCGGTCCGAGTGCCGCGCGCTTCACTTCGCGAAGAGATGAACCGTGACGATACGGGAGACCCTGACCGACGGCCTGCTGAAGCTCTTCGAGCATCTCCCCCTCGGATTTGAGAAGCTCGTGATTATATCCCTCCGCCAGGATCAATGCTGATCTGTACGTCTCCTGAACGACCTTGATACGGTCATCTGCAGGAAGGGAGGCGACGAACTCGATTGTCTCTTCGACGTGCGCGGCCTCGCTTCCGAGTGAGCTGTGACTTCTGAGGAAGCGGGTCGCATCAACGCCGTCCGGGCACATTGCCTGCACCTTCTCGATATCGGCCTTCTGCTTGAGCGCGGCAATGCGCTCCAGGCAGTACGAATAGCCGATGCAGCCGATCGGATAGTCCTCGACGCAGAGGTCGTCGAAGCGCTTGCAGAGCGGCTTGATCCCCTCAGGGATGTAGTTGGCGACGAGGCGCTCGGCAGGCAGACCCAGCGCACGCAGATCCTTGAGCGCGAGCCGGTCGTGACCGGTCTCCTCGCGCGCACGCTCTTCAAGATAGGCCGCGACCTCCGGCCTCCCTAATTCCTCGAATCGCCCAGCGGCGCGTCGGAGATTTCGAGGCGTATCGACGGACGTGTGATAGGCGCCGACCAACGCGACGGTATAGCCGACAAGCGTCGGCTCCGGTCGCGCCAGGCGCTGTTCAATTTCGGCAAAGCCGAGATTGATCGCGCCATCGAGCAGACCGACCGTGCTGCCCGTCGAGCCCGCGCCCGTCATCGGTATCGCGAATGGGTCTATGCCGTCTTTCGTAACCTTAGGCGTGTGAAACCAGACCTCTCCCGACTCGCGAGCGACGATCGAAGTATCGCCGGTGACGTTGACCCACTCCGTGACTGACCGTGTCATTCGAAACCTCCCGTTTTCGATCGCTCGCCTGCGCTCGTTTTCTTGGAGGATGCGTTTTCTTATGCGGGCCGAGCTCGCTTCAAGCTATAGACATACCGCCTCGCCTCAGACCGAGTGGCAACAGCGCTAGATTCCATTGGGAGTAACGGCCATCAGCATCTTGGCCGTCTCAAGCAGAGGTTTCCCAGGCGTCGCACGTGTCTTTCTCGGCACCACAAGGACGACTCCAGTATCTGTCGGTATACCTGCCTCTAGCAAACTGAAACCGTCTTCGTACTCGTCTTCCGTAATCACGATGGGCCACGCTAAATAGATGCCCCGAAGCGCTAGAGCTGTTTGTGCGCGAGTCGAGCGGCCCGAGTAATCCGACGGAGGCATAATCAGATCGTTGTAGACGGAAGGCGTTGTCCACATGTCGACGATCAATTGTGCGAGGAGATCATTTTGGTACGAGAAATCAGCCACCTTGTCCTGTAAACTTGTTTTCGCATCGGCGTAAATGCCGCGTTTTTTCGGGACTGCGTGCGCCGCCACCGGAAGCATTGCGCTGCCGGCGGCGGCTCCTGCCAGGAAAAAACGCCGATTGAAGCTTGAATTCGATTGCGACTTGCTCTGCGAGGTCATGATCAATCCCTCTCTGCTGAAATCAGTTCGGCATCCTGCCGTCCGGCGCTACAGCGCCACTTGGTTGCACGAAATAGTTACTCACAGTCTATGGTTTGGTATCGGCCGCCATCGTCGATGCAGCGACCTGTCAGCTGTTTTGGTATTGCGGTAGGATTCAGTTCGACGGAGGAATACGAAGCAAGCCTAGCAGCCGCCATCTCAGTATGGCTGCGGCTTCCTCCATCAGTGTCGTCTGCTTCCAGTAGGGGCATGATGGCCTTCCTATACTGATCAGATCAGCGCAACGACAGGGACAGCTTCGGGTTGCAAGATGTCAAAAACAAGGCTGAGTCCGCGCTAGTACTTTCTTTCGTTCAGCGCCTCCTCGATCGCGCAGCAACAAACGGGAGGTGAGCAGCGGATCGTTTGCATGCCCGGGAGACCGCGACTCGGATGGGCGCGGGAGCGCAACGTGGCGGTTGGCCAACGCGAAACGGCTCGGGCATTTTCCTAGAGGCCAGCTCATCTGCCAGTTAGCTCAACGTATTGGAGTACCGACCGCCCCCGAGCACCGGAACACGCTCTCGCATCGTTTCGGGTGCGGCAAGTTGTGATATGTTGTGCGTTGCAATTGGTCTCGTCTTGTAGCGCGAGCTACTTGAACAGGTAAGGGGCATTTGCCGTGACGAGAGCAACCACAGACGTAGCCGAGTGGTTGGACCAGCACGGCCTGGGTCGGTACGCCCAAACGTTTATCGAAAACAATATTGATTGCGCCGTATTGCCGGATTTGACGGAGAATGACCTCAAGAACCTCGGGGTCTCTTTAGGTCACCGCAAGACGCTGCTCAGGGCCATCGAAACATTGGCGGCAGCGCGCCAGGCGAGCACAACAGCGGCCGCTGCGCAGCCTGTTGCGGAGGCACTCCCTCCGTCGGAGCATCGCGAAGCAGAACGCCGTCAGATTACAGTGTTGTTCTGTGACCTCGTGGGGTCGACGCAGATTTCAGAGAAATTGGACCCCGAGGATCTTCAGGTACTTATTGACTCCTATCGGAGCGCATGCACGGCGGCGATCAGGCGCTACGAAGGTCACGTAGCGAGGTACTTCGGCGATGGTGTGATGGCGTTTTTCGGTTATCCCCGCGCGCATGAGGACGACCCTGTTCGTGCTGTGCACGCTGCGCTGGAGATGCTCTCCGCAGTCGCGAATATCCCGGGACCAGTCACTCTGGCTTCGCGGGTGGGCATCAGCTCGGGCCCAGTCGTCGTTGGCGAAATCGCGGGCAGTGGTACTGCAACGACGATGGATTGGATGGATGCGGTGGGGAAGACGCCGAATATTGCCGCGCGTCTGCAGGCACTTGCCACGCCCAACACTTTAGTCATCTCAGAGTCGACGAAACGTCTCGTGTCGGCAGCGTTCGACCTCCAAGACCTCGGCCCCCAGGAACTCAAAGGCGTAGCCAGACCTGTTCACGTGTACCGCGTGCTGGGTGCGACGCATACCGGAAGCCGCTTCGAGGCGGCGCATGGAGGCTCCCTTACGCCACTCGCCGGGCGTTCAACCGAATTGAACCTATTGGTCGATAAATGGAAGAAAGCGAAAGAGGGTGACGGGCAAGTCGTTTTGGTTTCGGGTATCCCCGGAGTCGGAAAATCACGACTGATCCACGAGCTAAAGTCGAACATCCAGCACGAACCATGCTTTGTGCTGCAGCATCAGTGTTCGCCCTATCATAGTCAGAGCGCGTTTTTTCCGATCATCGAGCGCATTGAACAGTCCGCCAAATTAACGGCTGGCGACTCAGATGCGGAGAAACTTGCCAAACTTAAAGCCTACCTAGCCAATTCCGGCGACGATTCGATTGAGACAACGCTGCTGATCGCCAATCTGTTGTCAATTCCGATTCAAAACCACCACGAACTGTCGGAGCTTACGCCGCAACAGATCAAGAATAGGACGGTCAGCAAGCTTGTCGACATGATCCTGGCTCTCTCCGCCCAGCGCCCGACGCTGTGCATTTTCGAGGATGTGCACTGGATAGATCCCACAAGCCTCGAGTTGCTTGAGCTGATCATAAACCAGATCGACGACGCCCGCGTCCTGCTTGTTGTCTCCCACAGGCCTGAGTTCCGACCCACGTGGTCCACTCATTCGAACGTGGCTATGCACTCCCTCACTCGATTGTCGCGCAGCGAGGTGACGGGGATGATCAGAGATATTCTGGGGGGCCAAAGCATTCCCCAAGAGACTCTCGATCAAGTTATCGAAAAATCCGACGGCGTACCGCTGTTTATTGAAGAACTGACAAGTAGCATCCTGAGCGCGCCAACAGGAAGCCGACCTGGAGAGATGGATATTGACCGAACGGCGGCACCGCCACTGGTGCCAAGTGTTCCGGAGACACTGCATGACGCCCTGATGGAGCGGCTCGATCGTGTCCCGCAGGGACGCAGACTAGCGCAAATCGCCGCGGTGATTGGGCGCGAGTTTTCTTATGATCTCTTATCAGTGGCACTGCGGATTAGCGAAGGCGAGATGCACCAGTCGCTCTTGCGGCTCGAGGAGGCTGGCATCATTTATCGGGTCGGCATTTCGCCTTTCATCCGTTTCGCCTTCAAACATGCCTTATTGCGTGACGCAATCTACAACTCGCTCCTTAGGAGCTCGAGACGACAGATCCACGGGGAGATTGCAGCGATTTTGGCGGATCAATTTGGCGAGTTCGTTGAAAATCGACCCGAGATACTGGCCTACCACTATAGTGAAGGAGGAAACGACGCGTTGGCGGTGCGTTGGTGGTTCAAGTCCGGGCAGCACGCGCTCGCCTATTCCGCCAATGTCGAAGCAATATCTCATTATCGGAAGGCCCTGGAGGCCTTGAGCGCTTTGCCGGACTCGCCCGCGCGCGACAAGCAGGAGAGTGAGATTCAGTTGGCGCTGGGCATCCCACTCATTGCTGTTCGAGGATATCCAGCCGAAGAAACGCGCGAAGCGTTCGCGCGGGCTCGTACCCTGTGCCTCAAGCTGGACAGCCGTCCTGAGTATTTCCAAGCGCTATTCGGTGAGTGGGGAAATCGGTGGATGGGCGGCAAGAACGATGAAGCGCTGAGTATGGCCAATGAGTTTCTGTCGAGATCACGGGCATCCACCGATTCGGTTCCGTTGATGATGGCTCATCGGGTCATGGGAAGCACACTATTAACGATCGGTGAGTTTCAGTCATCGAAGCAGCACTTCGAGGAGTCCATTGCACTTTCGAAGCGAAAAGGCCAACGGCTAGACAGCCTCTACATGGTGGAACCCCAAGCGGCCTCGCTGCTCCTTCTATCTTGGGATTTGTGGTTTCTGGGCTATCCCGATCAAGCGCTATCTCGCGTTTCGGAAGCTCTTGCCTTGGCCCGAGAGCTCGCGCAGCCGTACGCCATAGCCTTCGCCCATTACATGACCTCCGTCGTGCATCTCCTCCGCGGCGAGCCTGATCGCGCTCTTGCCAGCGCTGAACAAAGTCTCGAAATGTCATGGGAGCAACGGTTCTCGCTATACATCCTTCTCTCTCAGATTTCTCGTGGCCGTGCACTTGCCGGCCTCGGTCAAATCGCGGAGGCTCAGGCCCAAATCAAGCTGGGACTCGAGGAAGCGCGCAGGAAAGGCGTCGGCTACATGCTTCCCATGATGAATAGCTGGTTGGCTGACGCGCATGCTCAGTCCGGCGATCATGAAACCGCGTTGTCGATTGTCGAGCAAATAATAGCCAATACGAATGATCAGACGGGCCGGTCATGGGAAGCTGAATTGCATCACCAAAGAGCAAGCATTCTTCTGGCACTCGACCCAGCAAGAGTGGGCGAAGCTGAAGCAGATTTGAGGCAAGCGATTGAGGTGGCACGTCGTCAAAGCGCCAAGTCATTGGAATTGCGAGCAGCTAGCACCTTGGCCGAGATTTGGCGAACGCAAGAGAGATTTGATGAGGCACGAGATCTGATTGGACCGGTCTATCGCTGGTTTCATGAAGGCGCTGATACTAAGGACCTGATGCGTGCGCGCGAGATTCAGCTGGGCCTTACTGATTCCGGCAGGTTGGGCTAAGTCCACTGAAGTGATGTGCGAATGGTTCGGCGTGGCTCGCACATCCAGGACTGCAGCGACCCTGTGACGGCATAGCCGCGTTCACCGATGATGTCTTCGACCTGACGCCGTGCAGCGGCTGGATGCCGGATGGCCGGAGCATGTAGGCAGCCTTGAACGGCAGCTTGAACAGATCATCGGGCTGCGCCCGACCGCCAGCACCTCTGCAACGCCGGCATCGATCAGGCATTCGCGCAGAAACGCCCTGCCCGACCATGCCGGCGGCGCCGAATAAAATTGCTTTCATGACCTTATGAACGCGAGCAGGTCGGCGTTGATGGTGGCCGCTTCCGTCGTCGGCATGCCGTGCGGAAAGCCCTTGTAGGTTTTCAGCGTGCCGTTCTTGAGAAGCTTTGCCGACAATGGCGCGGAGTCCTCGTAAGGCACGATCTGGTCGTCATCGCCATGCATCACCAGAACCGGCACGTTGATCTTCTTGAGGTCCTCGGTGAAGTCGGTCTGCGAGAAGGCGACGATGCCATCGTAATGCGCTTTCGCGCCGCCCATCATGCCCTGCCGCCACCAGTTCTGGATGACGGCCTCCGACGGCTTGGCGCCCGGCCGGTTGTAGCCGTAGAACGGGCCGGCCGCGATGTCGCGGTAGAATTGCGAGCGGTTGGCCGCGACCTGCGCCTGGAAATCGTCAAACACCTGCTTGGGCAGGCCGCCGGGATTGGCTGGCGTCTGCACCATCAGCGGCGGCACCGCGGCGATGATCACCGCCTTCGCCACCCGGCTCTCACCGTGGCGGGCGATGTAGTGGACGACCTCGCCGCCCCCGGTGGAATGGCCGACATGAACGGCGTTGTTCAGATCGAGATGCGCGGTCAGGGCGGCGAGGTCGTCGGCGTAGTGGTCCATGTCGTGGCCATCGGCCACCTGGCTGGACCGTCCATGGCCGCGGCGGTCATGGGCGATGACCCGAAAGCCGTTGTTCAGGAAGAACAGCATCTGCGCGTCCCAGTCGTCTGACGACAGCGGCCAGCCGTGGCTGAACACGATGGGCTGTCCCTTGCCCCAATCCTTGTAGAAGATCTCGACGCCGTCTTTGGTCGTGATCGTGGGCATTAGAATTCTCCTCTTGCTTGGTTGCTGATAACGACCCGCACAGCGGCGAACCGACGTTCGCCGTGCGACAGGCCGGTCGATAGAGTTCGGTTAGGCCGGACGGAAGCGCCGCCACACGCCAATGATCATGATGACGAAGAATACCAGCACGACGCCCTGCGCAACGGCGAACGGCGGCTCGGCCGGCGGGACGCTCGGCGCCAACGCATGCAGGAACGGCACTTTCAGGAAGCTCTGGATCACCAGCACAAAGACGTTGAGGTAAAGCGAGACCAGCGCGGTCAGCACGTAGATCCAGCGCCACGGCCCCGCCAGCTTCATGACATAGAGCGCGATGCAGGCAATCGCGAGCAGGATCAGCGAGAGAATGCCGATCATGTGCGAAGGCAACAGCTTTTCGGACAGGAAAGGCGGAATCACAAAGCCGGTGGCGCTGGTCAGGATGGTGAACACGAGGAAGATCGTGGTGAGGCCGTCTTGACGCTTCGATCCGAGCATTCCGAACATCACGACAATACCCGCGACGATCGCAATCAGGCTGATGATCGTATGAATCAATATCACCGTCGCCACACTCATGATGCGCCCCCTCGTTGGAAACTTGGAAAGACGTTACGATGCGTGATGGAAAATTTCCACACGCTTTGCGTGAGGCGTTGGCAATGCAGGCATGTGCGCGCAGAAATGACGCATCAACCAAAGTAGTATGATGCACGAAATTTGCACGTTTGTCACAAATGCCGACAAAGCCGCCGCTGCCGCCGCTACATCAAAGCGACGGCTTCATTGCATCGGCGAGATAGAAGTGCAGCGCGGCGACGACCTGCGCTCCCTCGCCGATCGCGCCACCGACGCGCTTGACCGAGCCGGAGCGCACGTCACCCACCGCGAACACGCCAGGCACCGACGTCTCGAGCGCTGACACCTGTTGCCCATCCTTCTTTTGGCACTGCGCGCCCGTCACCACGAAGCCGCCGCGATCGACCATGACGCCGCAGCCCTCGAGCCAGCCGGTGGCGGGATCGGCGCCGACGAACAGAAAGAGATTGCGGATATCAAGCGAATGCTCCTCGGGCGCAAGGCGGCTGCGCCAGCGCACGCGCGCCAGCGAAGCGTCGTCATCGCCTTCGAGGCCGACCACTTCGGTATTGAACATCAGCTCGATATTGTCAGTCGCCTCGATGCGCTCGATCAGGTAGCGCGACATGCTGGCCCCGAGGCCGCCGCCACGAATGATCATGTAGACCTTGCGCGCGTGGCTGGAGAGAAACACCGCGGCTTGCCCTGCAGAATTGCCGCCGCCGACCAGCACGACATCCTGGCCGAGGCACAGTTTTGCTTCGATCGGAGAGGCCCAGTACCAGACCCCGCGTCCCTCGAATTTCTCGAGATTGGCGATCTCGGGCCGGCGATAGCGCGCCCCGCTCGCAACCACGACGGATTTGGCCCGCATCGACTTTCCGCAGTCAGTCGCCAGGTGGAAGACGCCATCGCTGCGGCTGCAATCGAGCGACCTGATGGAGACAGGGATCAGCATCTCGGCACCGAACTTTTGCGCCTGGTTGAAGGCGCGCCCGGCCAGCGCCTGCCCCGAAATGCCGGTCGGAAAGCCCAGATAGTTTTCGATCCTGGCGCTGGCGCCGGCCTGGCCGCCGAACGCGCGTGCGTCGAACACGGCAACCGACAATCCCTCTGATGCCGCATAGACTGCGGTCGCCAGCCCCGCCGGTCCGCTGCCGACCACGGCGACATCGTAGAGCTTTTCATGGTTGTGCTCGCCGATCATGCCGATCGCGTAGGCAATCGCCGGCTCGGACGGATTGCGCAGCACCCGGCCGTCCGGGCAGACGACCAGCGGCAGGTCGGCGCGCGAGGTGGCATAACGCGCGACGAGGTCGGCGGCGTCCTTGTCGGCGGCGGGATCGAGCACGTGATGCGGCTGGCCGTTGCGTGCCAGAAAATTCTGCAGCCGCGCCGTGTCGCCGAGCGAGGCCGGGCCGATCAGCACCGGGCCGCCGGCGCCGCCCTGAATCAGGCTGACCCGGCGCAGGATCAGCGCGCGCATGATGCGCTCGCCGAGCTCGGCCTCGGCAACCAGAAGCGCACGCAATTGATCCGGCGGAATCAGAAGCGTCTCGACATCGCCATCGGCATGGCCGTCGACCAGCGCGATGCGGCCGGAAAGCTGACCGATCTCGGCCAGGAATTGTCCGGGCCCCTGATCGATGATGGGCGTGATATGGCCGAGGCCGTCGCGCTGGGTGATCGTAACCGTGCCTGACAGCACCACGAACATACCGGGACCGACCTTGCCGGTCTCGAACAAGGCTTCGCCGTCCCTATAGCTGCGCAGATCGCCGAACCGGCGCATTCGCTCGATTTCCTGCTGGGTCAGCGTCGGAAAAGTCTGTTCGTGACGTGGAAACGCGTAAGCATTAACGCCAGCCGCCGGAGCGGTCGTGATATCTGCACTCATTATCGTCGCCCAAAAAAGAAACAGTGATGATGCAGAGAGCGTGCCAGAACGACGTGAGCGAATTTTGTCTTGATGTTACGAGGTTGGCTTTTCTCCGCTGGCGTCATCTAGGGACGCATCGGCGTTTTCGGTAGATCCGGCATCACTACGCCCGCGCGCCTGCGCCTTCCGCCGCTTGAGGTTTTCGCGGAGCGCCTGCTTCAGCCTGTCGCGTCGCGAACCCTTCACATCCGCGCCGGTCTTTTCTGTGCCTTTGCCTTGATCGCCCTTCGTCATCACTCCGCCGATCTGCCTTGGTCGAGGCGGCGCAACACGCCGTTGGCCTCGCGGCCGAACATAACGGGTTTTGCCGTCCCTCTCCCGCCATGACCCGTGCTGCCGCCGCAAGTCAATACGAGGTCACGATTCGGCGCCGCGGATGCCGGCGAAGATGACCGGGAACCCGGTCAGCAGCGGGGTAGACCGCTCTGGCGGCGTCCACCGAAGGCAGCCGCCGACTTTTTGATGATTTTAGGCCCTTTCCGGCCCGCCCACGCGCTTGCGCCAGAGGGGCCCTTGTGGCAAGAACCGGCCGCCTAGTGGGCGGCCATTTAGGCCGATTCCCCGTCAATACCGACCGTGCTGCCGTAGCTCAGTGGTAGAGCACTCCATTGGTAATGGAGAGGTCGACAGTTCAATCCTGTCCGGCAGCACCAGCTTTCCCCCGAAACATCAGCCACAAGGCCCCGGCGCGTCGGGCTGCGGTGGTCATTCGCTTCCTCAAAGCATTGCGATTTCTTAAGCTCGTCGCGCCTTCTGCAGAACGATCATGCACTGTGGAGTTTGTCGGCCGACGCAAAATGCGGGTGCGACCCCACGGCTTCATGCGGGACGATCCGATCGGTTGCACTGCGTATGATGTCGTAGCACTCACAACTTGCTTCCTCGAGCCGCGCCCTGTCGATTTCGACCAAGCCCCGCCGAGCGGACCTGATGGCACCTAAGGCGCGGAGTTTGGCTATCACCTGCGTCGCGGTCGTTCGTCGCACCCCGAGCACCTGCGAAAGCGTCTCCTGAGTTAATGATAGGACGTTGTTGTTCTCGGTTCGATCGTGCAGGTGAAGCAGCCACCGGGCCATGCGGGCCTCGACTGAGTGCAGTCCGTTGCAGGCTGAAACGTGCTGAAACTGCATGAGTATCGACCTCGTGTGCGCCTCGACCACCTGTCTGATGGCGCCGCTCTGCATGTAGGCTGCATGAAACCGCGACACGGAGATTTGCGATGCGGCGCCGCCTACCCGCACGACCGCGGTCACGGACGACAAGAAGGAGGGTCCCAGCACCGATAATGCGCCGATCGCTCCCTCGCGCCCGATTACCGCAGTTGCGATCGTTTCCCCGTTCGGAAGGCCGACCATGAAGGAGATGGCACCGCTATGGGGAAAGTAAACATAGCCGCGTCGATCTCCCGCTCGTATCAACGTGGCGTCGTGTTCAAGCGACACCTTCTGAAGATGAGGGGCGAGCAATGCGAGGTCTGCCGAGGGCAACGCGGCGAGAAGACGATTGCCGACGCTCGCCGGACGTTCCATCACGAGAGACTTCCTCCCTCAGAAGAACACGCAGCTCTCCTGGAATGCTTTTGGCAGGAATGTCTTCTGCGCTGCGCCGACACTAACTCCACTTTCATCGTGTATCGTGCCGGCTTTGAGCAGCTTTCTTGGATACGATAATTGTTGAGTACCCCACCGCGCCGCGCCGGTAAAGCTAAGGCGAACCCTTGATAGGATGTTCGCAGGTGATCGAGATCGGGCAACGGCTTCACACCAGCACTCAAGACCGCTGGTCGAGTTCCGTCAAGCGGCAGCCGCGCCTCTTCTTTCCCGGCGAGCGGTTCGTCAGCACACGGGAACCAGATGAGCTAGAGCGGCGTGTCCTTAAGCCAAAGCTCGACTTCAAACGCAGCCTGCGCTGGTCCGATGATACCAACCAACTAATGAACGATGAGGATACGTTGGAGGCCACGACGCACCAATTACTTCACCGCGGGTTCACCCCAGCGCGACCTTGCGGAACGCCCTGACCAGCGCCCCCTCCAGCTTGCCCTCCATGCCGCAGAGAATCTCGTAGGCGGCGGAGCGCGGCATCGGCGTCTTGTAGGCTCGGGATTCCACGAGCGCGGCGAAGATGTCCGATATCGTCAGCAAGCGGACCAGATCGGAAATCTGCGAGCCCTTCAACCCATCCGGATAGCCGGATCCGTCCAGGTACTCGTGATGATGCCTCACGCCATCGAGGATCTCCGGACTGACGTCGGACACGCCCTTCAACAACTCGTAGCCGATCACGGGATGGCGCCGGATGATCTCGTCCTCATCGGGATCGAGGCGGCCGGGCTTATCCAGGATCGAGAGGGGGATGCGCGCCTTGCCGATGTCGTGAAGGGTCGCCGCCATGCCGAGCCGCGATACGTCCGCGCTGGAGAATCCAACATCCAGCCCAAAGGCGACCGCAACGCCTGTTACCAGCAGGCAGTGTTGAAACGTGCCCTCGTGATAGCGCCGCACCTCGTCGAGCCATGTCGAAAGTCCGTCCTGCCCGACCCGCTTGACGATCTGTGATGTAGCGCGTCGCGCATCGGCAATCTTCAGCGGCCTGCCGTGGCGCACGTTCGAAAACATCGACGCAAAGGCCGCCACGCCCGCATCCATCTCCATTGCCGGATCTGTGGCGTTCTTTTCCTTGGCCGCTTCGGCATATTCGATCTGCGCGATCTTGAGGGCCGCTTCCTTGGCGCGTGAAATAACCGCTGTGGCGCCAAGCGCATAGGCCTGCGCCACCATCGAACGGGCGTGGTTGGGAACTACGAACAGCCGCTCCGAAATGGCGGCAAGCTCCTGCAAGATGAGCTTGAGCTGATCGGCGCGCGGCATCTGGCGCAGGTCAACATCGACCATCAGCACGCCATGCGCCCTTACCCCGGTGCCGTCGCTATCGAGCACCCAGGGCACCACTGCGTGCTGCGGCTCGAGCATCGCACGTATCGCCGGCAATTTCGCCGGTTCGTCGGTCACAAAGTAGACGAGCATCCCAGGATTCCGAATGCGACACTACCGAACTATTGTTCTTCAACATTTGAAGAACTGAAAGAATTTGAACAATCTGCCGATGGTCCGGAATCCAAACCACGCTCCGCGCCATCGGCATCTCACAGTCTGGCGCACCTCAGTCTTGGACATCGAGGCTACCTTGCCGTTAAGCGTCGACCCCGTATAACTACGTACCCCGAACGAGGTACGCGCGCCGCTTGTCATCAGAACGCCATAAGATCGAATTCAGAACACCATCAGATCGAGGCCATCGTCAGTGAATGATCTCCCCTCCCATCGAGGCGAATTGGAGACCGTGAGATTGACGCTATGCGCTGTGGCGGCGATCGGCAGCCTGTTCACCGCCCCGGCGTTTGCGCAGGCCGATCTCGCCGGGGCGACGACCAAACTGACGCTGCAGGTCGCGACCGCGATCCTCGGTGAAAAATGCCGCCGCGTCGAGGCGCCGAACCCAGCATCCTTCGCATCGGTGTCCTTGCATCGGACCTTCCACGATGATTTCGACACCCATCCGCTTTTGGACGGCAGGTGGGTACCGCATTACGCCGGCGGGGCCGCCTGGCCGGAGGCGCGTTATTGGGGCGGCGCCGGCTCCGATTTCAAGCGCAAGACCAGTTGGAATGGCGAGCAGCAGATCTATGTCGATCCGCGTTACGGCGGGCGGGAAACAACGCCGCTCGGCCTCGATCCGTTCAAGGTCAAAGACGGCATTCTCTCGATCGTCGCCAGCCGCACCCCGCCGGCGCTGAAGGCCGTGCTGTTCGACAATGAGTATATTTCCGGCATCCTGACGACGCAGAGCCGGTTTGCCCAGAAGTACGGCTACTTCGAGATCCGCGCCAAGGTGCCGGTCGGCATCGGTGTCTGGCCGGCGTTCTGGATGCTTGCCGATGACGGCGGCTGGCCGCCAGAAGTCGACGTCCTGGAAGGCCGCGGCCAGCGACCGGGCGACATCGTGATGACGACGCATTGGCGGATTCCGACGACGCAGCGCGTGGAACGCTGCGGCTTCGACTTCCGCGTCGAAGACGCCCCGACCGTCTTCCACGACTATGGCGTGCTGTGGCAGCCGGATCGCATCACCTACTTCATCGATCGCCAGCCGGTCTCCGAGATCAAGGTCCCGGTCGGCTTCCACGAACCCATGTACATGATCGTCAATCTTGCCATGGGCTCAAAGAATTTCGAGGGCGTCGGCTTCGTCGACGGACAATCTCCTGAAACGGTCGCCTTCGAGATCGACAGGATATCGGCCTACCAGATTGACGAACGCTGACCGGAGATGACGATGTTCGGAAAATTCTCGCGCCGGCATTTTGCAAAGCTTGCCGGCCTGTCCGCCCTCGGCATTGCCGCGGCCTCACCCGACGCCGCCGCGCAAGCAGCATCGGAGCGGCCTGCGCCGGATAGTTTTCCGAAAGACTTCGTATGGGGCACCGCCACCTCGGCCTATCAGATCGAGGGCGCCGTGAACGAGGACGGCCGCGGCCGCTCGATCTGGGATACGTTCTCGCATACGCCCGGCAAGATCGAGGACGGCACCACGGGCGATTTCGCGAACGATCACTACCACCGCTACAAGGAAGACATTGGCCTGATCAGGGAGGTGGGCGCCAAGGCCTACCGGTTTTCGATCGCCTGGCCGCGCGTGTTTCCCGAAGGAACGGGCACGCCCAATGCCAAAGGTCTCGACTTCTACGATCGCCTGATCGACGAACTCCTCAAGAACGGCATCGAGCCATACGCGACGCTCTATCACTGGGATCTGCCGCAGGCGCTCGAGGACCGTGTCGGCGGCTGGCGATCCAGCGAAACTTCAAAAGCGTTCGGCGATTATGCCGCCTGCGTGGCGGCGCGGATCACCGATCGCGTCAGGTCGATCTTCACAATCAACGAAGCCGGACGCTTCGTGAATTTCGGCTATGGCTGGGGCATCGACGCGCCTGGCCTGAAACTACCGGATGCGGGAGTCAATCAGGTTCGTCACCATGTCGCGCTGGCGCACGGGCTCGCCGTGCAGGCGATCCGCGCGCATGGACGCGCGGGCACAAGGGTGGGGCCAGCCGAAAACATCGCGGCCTGCGTGCCGGCGTTCGACACGCCGGAAAATGTTCGCGCCGCCGAAATCGCGACGCGCGAATTGAACTCAGGCTTCCTCGGCGTCATCCTGGAAGGCAAATACACCGACGGCTTCCTGCAGTTCGCCGGAAAGGACGCGCCGAAATTCACCGCTGAGGAATTGAAGATCATTTCACAGCCAAACGATTTCGTCGGCCTCAACATCTACGCGCCGCAATTCTATATCGCTGCTTCCGACAAGCCGCCGGGCTGGAGCGTGCTGCCCTTTCCCGCCTCGTTCCCGCACATGAATTCGGAATGGCTGCGCGTCGGGCCCGAGACGATCTACTGGGCGCCGCGGCTGGCGGCCAAAGTCTGGAACGTAAAGACCATCTACATCAGCGAGAACGGCACCTCGTCGGAGGACAAGCTGCACGCCGACGGCAAGGTCTACGACCTCGATCGCATCATGTATCTGCGCAACTACCTCAGGCAATTGCAGCGCGCGACGTCGGAGGGCGTGCCTATCGGCGGCTACTTCCTCTGGAGCCTGATGGACAATTTCGAATGGATCTTCGGCTATAACAAGCGCTTCGGGCTCTATCACGTCGACTTCGAAACGCAGCGCCGGACCCCGAAGCTCAGCGTCGCCTTCTATCGCGACGTGGTGGCGCGGAATGCAATCGGGGTCTAGTACCGCGCGGCCTGCCGCAGCGGAGCCGAGGCTTCGGGGACAGAATCCTGCTTGCCGTCGATTGCCACAGTCGTGGCCGGTTCGTGCGCCAGCTTGCGCGGTGATTCGTGACCAACGAATACGCCTGCCGCGGTGAGCAGCAACACGACATAAAGTGCGAACATGCCGCCGACCCATTTCCAATAAATCGGGCGGGCGTCGGGGACGAGGCTTTCGAGTAATCGACGCATGGTTGCCTCCTCATCAGGAAACCTTATGCGCTGCGTATACGCCCCAAGTTACGCCCGATGTGTGATTTACTTCACAGATGTTGATTCGAATGGAGAACTTGTGACCGGAGCCGAACTGAAGAAACTTCGACAGCATCTCGGCGAGGCCATCGGCCAGCCGCTCTCGGTGGCCGACATGGCCAAGCTGTGCGGGCTGCCGCCTGCCGATGGCGCCGACACCATCCGCATGTGGGAGGTCACCGGGCCGACCGGATCCGTGGCGGAGCTCCTGCGCATCCTCGCCATGGCCAGCGACCACTACCCGATCCTCGAAATGTTCAATGTGTTCGACCGCCACGACGTGCCGGTGAAAGAGCGCCCCGCCCGCCGGCAGGCCTTCCGCGAACAGATGCGCAGCGACGTGCGCCGCCGCATTGCTTAATCAAGGCTTGCCAAAAGCGCCGGAGGGCGGGCGAAATTAAGCCGTTCATAACCTTTGATTAGGTCTTCATTAAGTACAAGAAATGTTTGTCTGCCAATAGGTTGGGTTACGGGCCGCTGTCATCTCGGAGTGACAGCATTTTAGATAAAAGCTGTCTATCTGCGTGGCCATGGATGACGCCGGCACGCGGTGTCGCCGAACGGTTTTCGGAGACAGCAAATGAAGAAGATCCTCGCCGCCCTCGTGGCCTTCGCAGCCCTCACCGCCGCCGCGCCTGCCCTCGGCGCCGACCTCGGCGCACGCTATTACAAGCAGCCCGCTTATACGCCGGCGATGGTCGCCGCCCAATGGACCGGCTTCTATATCGGCGGTCATCTCGGCGGCGCCTTCACCGGCAGCAACGACTTCAACGGCGCGGTGCTCAGCGATTCCAGCGCCCGCCTGCTCGGCGGCATTCAGGCCGGCCTCGACTGGCAGTTCGCACCAAATTGGGTGCTCGGCACCGAAGGCCAGTATTCCTGGCTCGGCAAGAACAACCTCACCGCCACTTTCCCGGGCGGCTATGTCTACACCAATGATCAGCGCGGCCTCGGCTCGATCACTGCTCGCATCGGCTACACCTGGGGTCCGGGCCTCGTCTACGTCAAAGGCGGTTGGGCCTATTCCGACAACAATGAGAGGGTGACGCTCGCCGGCGCGCCGATTCCCTTCCTGCTCGATGGCAGCCACAGCAGCGGCTGGACCGTCGGCGGCGGCGTCGAATACATGTTCGCCACGAACTGGTCGGTCAAAGGCGAGTACATGTATTACGACTTTGGCAGCACCCGCTTCGTCAGCCCCGCGGCGCTGGCGCCGTTCGGCAGCTTCCACAATGACGACCACACGCTGAAGGCCGGCATCAACTATCGCTTCAACTTCGCCAGCCCCTACTGAGGCTGAATGCTCTCAATTGAGAATTGCGGAAGGCCGGCTTTCACGCCGGCCTTTTTATCTTGCTCATTTGCCCGCGTTTTCCGGCACGTGGAAAAATCCAGTGAATCAAAAGCCTCCAGCCAAAATTATGGCGAAAAAAGCTGCGTTTTTCCAAAAGTGTTAACCGGGTATCGCGATACTGCCGCGCCAGGAAACATCCAGAGGTAGCGTACGGGGCAGTGGGCAAATGGCGTTACAATCCAAATCGCGAGTCAAAGGCTTCCGCTTCGGCGTCAGGGGCAGTCTGTTTGCCGCCTTCGCCGTCATCGCCGGCATGGCGATCGTCATCTCGGCCGGCGCAGGGCTGATGCTCGGGCGGCTCGGCGGGACCATGATTGATCTGAGCGGACGGGACATTCCGCGTCTGGCCGCCAGTCTGCAACTGTCGGCGCAGAGCGCGAGCCTTGCCAGCCAGGGGCCAGCGCTCTTGGCTGCGCGCAGCGAGGAAGCGCTGAACGATCGCACCAAGAAGATGAAGGAAACCCAGGCGGTCGCGCTGCAGAAGCTCGGCGAGATCGCCGAACTCGGAGCCGACAAAGCGGTGGTTGCCGCGCTCACCGAGAACATGAAGAACATCGACGAGGTGATCAAGAGTCTCGGCTCGGCCGCGCGCGAACGCATCGAACTCGCCGCCCAGCACGAAAAGCTCTACGAGGCCGTGCGCAAGGCCCAGCGGCGTTTCATATCTGCCGCCGGTCCCGCGGCGATCGATGCCCAGACCGAACTCTACAGCATCTACGCCGCGCCCAACTTCTCCCAGGCCGACGCGATCAAGGCCCACAAGACGGCCGACCAGCTCGCCGACATCGCCGCCAGCGGCAACATGATGGCGTTCGACATGATTGCCGCGCTGTCGGCAACCAGCGGCGATACGCTCGAGGCCATCGGCAAGGACTTCCGCACCGCGCAGGCGCGCGTGAAGGCAAATGCCGAAGCGCTGCCCAAGACGACCGCGATGAATGTCGTGCGCAAAGCAACCCTGGATTTGCTGGCGCTTGCCGATGGCAAGACCGGCATCTTCAAGGTGCGTCAGCAGGAACTGGATGCGGACGATTTCGGCCAGACCATTCTGGAGGAAACCCGCAAGCTCAATGTCGGCCTCGGCATCAGCGTGCAGCAGCTGGTCGACGGCGTAAGGAAGGAAACCGACGCGGCGGCCTGGCAGGCGCGTCAGGAGATCTCGTTCGGGACCATGATCATGCTCGCCCTTGGCGTCGGCACCCTGATCGGTTCGATCCTGTTCGTCTGGCTCTATGTCGGCCGCAACATCCTGCGTCGCATCAGCAATCTGCAGCGCTCGATGCAGCTGCTGTCGAGCGGCGACCTCGAAACCGAGATCTATCAGACCCACCACCAGGACGAGATCGGCGTCATGGCGGATTCGCTGCAGGTGTTCCGCGAAAGCATGATCCAGAGCCGCGCGTTGTCCGCCGAGCAGGACAAGGACCGCATCGCCAAGACCGAGCGCGCCTCCCGCATGGAAGCCCGCATCGTCGAGTTCGAAAGCACCGTCCGCACCGCGCTCGACAGCCTGCAGAACGCGGCAAGCTCGATGCAATCGACCGCGGAAAGCATGTCAGCGACCGCCGACCAGTCCAGCGCGCTGGTCACCGCGGTGGCGACGGCCGCCGAGCAGACTTCGGCCAATGTGCAGACCGTGTCGTCGGGCACCGAGGAATTGTCCTCCTCGATCGAGGAAATCGGCCGTCAGGTCGTCACCTCGGCGGAGATCGCCCGCAAGGCGGTCGATGACGCCGGCGCAACCGACGCCACCATGCAGGGGCTTGCGGACAATGCGGCGCGCATCAGCGTCGTGGTCGATCTGATCCAGACCATCGCTTCGCAGACCAACCTGCTCGCGCTGAACGCCACTATCGAAGCGGCACGCGCCGGCGACGCCGGACGCGGGTTTGCCGTGGTCGCCTCCGAGGTGAAGAGCCTCGCCAACCAGACCGCGAAGGCTACTGACGAGATCCGCCAGCAGATCGTCAGCATGCAGACGGTGACGGAGACCGCGGTCTCCGCGATCCGCAACATCAGCAGGACGATTGCCGAGATCAACGAGGTGACGACGGCGATCGCGGCCGCGGTCGAGGAGCAGGGTGCGGCGACGCGGGAGATCGCGCGCAACATCCAGCACGCCGCCGGCGGCACCAGCGAGGTCTCCACCAACATCGTCGGCGTCTCCAGCGCCTCGGCGCAGGCCGGAACCACGGCCAGCGAGGTGCTGGCAGCCTCCGGCGCGCTGCGCCGCGAAGCCGACGTGCTGCGGGAAGAGATCGACGCGTTCCTGTCGAACATCCGGGCGGCGTAGCCAAGTGTGCCGGGCGGCGGCCCCGCGGCCGCGAGCCCGGCCGACAAAAAATGCGAAAACAACCCCATGCAAAGTAGCCGGGCGCACTGCGCAGCATCGGGGCATGCGCCACCATCGACCATGCGCGGCGGCACGGATTGCGCCGTAAACTCATGGATTTGAGCCCGGCGCCTTGCGTTCCGCGGGGCGCGCGGACACCGCCATCGCTCTTTTCGGCTGGCGCTGCGCCGCGCGTCCCGCTAAGCCGGTAGCATGCATTCGAAAACCGACAGCATCCAGTCCGTCGCGGAGACCCTGAGATACCCCTGGGAAAGCCACCCCGGCCATGATCAGGTCGTGGAGGTCATGCCCGGCGTGCTCTGGGCGCGCCTCAAACTGCCGTTCCGCCTCAATCATGTGAACATCTATTTGCTCGCCGACGGCGACGGCTGGACCATGGTCGATTCCGGTTTCGGCAACGAGGAATCGATTGCGGCTTGGACCACGCTGTTCGAGGGGCCGCTCGCCCATGTGAGGGTCAAGCGCCTGATCGTGACCCATTCGCACCCCGACCATGTCGGCCTGGCGGGCTGGATCACGGAGCGCTTCAATTGCCCGCTCTACATGTCACAGGTGGAGTACCTCCAGTCGGTCTATCACCAGAACCGTGGCACCGAGGAACGTCGCAATGCGCAGCGCCTGTTCTTCCGACGCCATGGCATGGACGAGGATCTGACCGACAGGCTGCTAGGCCGCGGCCAGGACTATCTGAAGCGGGTTTCGGTGCTGCCGCCGTCCTACCGCCGCATCTCGCATGGCGACGAGGTCGTGATCGGCACGCGGCGCTTCAAGGTGATCACCGGCGGCGGCCATGCGCTCGACCAGGTGATGCTGTACTGCGCCGCCGACAAGCTGTTCCTCTCCGCCGACCAGGTGCTGAGCAAGATCTCGCCCAATGTCAGCGTCTGGGCGGTCGAGCCCGACCAGAACTCGCTCGGCGAATACCTGGCCTCGCTCGCCAGCCTGACCACCACCCTGCCCTATGATGTGATGGTGCTGCCCGGCCACGGCGTGCCGTTCCACGGGCTGAAGACCCGGATCAAGCAGCTCGCCGACCATCACGAGGATCGCTGCCGCCTGATCGCCGAAGCCTGCCGCGAGGAGCCGAAGACCTCCAAGGAGCTGGTGCCGGTGGTGTTCCACAAACACGTGCTGGACGAGCACCAGATGGGCTTTGCCGCCGGCGAACTGGTTGCTCACGTCAACTACATGCTGGTCGAGGGACGCCTGACCTGCGAGGTCACCGACGGCATTTTGCGGTTCCGCACCACCTGAGCGGCTGGCCTGCGCTGCCGCCTTGCACACGCAGGCTCCCGCAAACGTACCGTCCCTCACCGAGCCGCTAGGTGAAAGCGGACGATTCGCGGCGTTGCCGGGCCATGATCAACGCGTCCACGTCGGGCGACCGCACCACCGTGCCGTCATGGGCGAAGATCTCGTGGTTGGCCTCGATCGTCCCGGGATCGTAGAGGTAATTGACCATGATGCCGAAGGATTCCTCGATGCCGCGTGGCGCGGCATTGCCGAGCCAGTTGATGCGCTCCAGCCGCGCGCCATTGCCGAGATGAAAGCGCGCCACCGGATCGATCGGCGGCTTCGATGAGACCTGGCGCGTTAGATAGGTCGCACAATGGTGCATCAGCCAGGGGCGCAGCGCCTCGCTTCGCGATGCGTGGCGCCACCACCCGTCGGTCTTCAGTTCAGCCAATCGAGCAGCGTCGGTCTCACTCGCATCTGCAAGCGTGGCTGTCAGCCAGCGGCGAAAACCCGGCACCGGCGACAGCGTGGAAAAACGAGTCAAATGCGGCAACTCGGCCTTCAACTCCTCCACCACCTGCTTGATCAGGAAATTGCCGAACGAAACGCCGCGCAGGCCGTCCTGGCAGTTTGAGATCGAGTAGAAGATCGCGGTGTCCGCGCGCTGCGCCCGTTGCCGCGCGGCATCGTCGTCGCCGTCCTGGACCAGCAGCGGCTGCACCGCTCCGGCGAGCCCCTGCACCAGCGCGACTTCAACAAAGATCAAGGGTTCGCCCGGAAGCGCCGGGTGAAAGAAAGCAAAGCAGCGGCGATCGGGCGCCAGGCGGCGGCGCAGATCATCCCAGCCCTGAATCTCGTGCACTGCCTCATAGGCGATCAGCTTGTCGAGCAGCGCCGCCGGCGACTGCCAGTCGATCCGCCGCAGTTCGAGAAAGCCGCGGTTGAACCAGGACGCAAACAGATGCTTGAGATCGCCATCCAGCGACTTCAGAGCCGGCTCGTCGCGGAGATGCGCCGTCAGCTCCTTGCGCATGGCGACGAGCGCGCTGGTGCCGCCGGTCGCCATGTTCATTCGCCGCAAAAGCTCCTGACGCGGCGGATCGGCGGCTTGCGCCAGCCGCGCCGCGCTCTCGGCCGTGGCGCCGGCAAGATAGGCTTGCGCGGCGGCTTGCAACGCGGCGGCGTCAGGAAGGAAATTGCTGGCGAGATGGCGGTGGAAGCGGTGGCGATCCTCGGCATCGAGGCCCTGCAGGACGTCGTGCAGCTCGCGGGCGACCACTGCGCCAGAGGCTTCGCCGCGTTCGGACAGCAAGGCTGCCGCGAGCCGCTTCGCCTGATCGAGCGGCGAGATGACATCGGCCGCGGATCCCTCGTCGGCGCTGCTGCGCAGGCCGAGCGAAATCCGAAGCCGCTCCAGCCAGGACGGCCCAGGCTGCGCGTCGCGAAAGCTGCTTGTTCGGGCGATCTTCATGACGTTATCCTTCTGCGGAATGGATGGCCGGCTTCGCCTGGACGTCGGCCCTCGCGACTGACGGCCGAAGGAATTTCGCCGGCGGCGCATAAAGTCCGCCGGAGCAGGCGACGAGATCGCCGAGGGTGCGCGCCGCAAGCAGATCGCGCGTGGCTGTCGTGGCGTCGATGCCGAGATCGGACGGCCGCATCACGATGCCGCGCCTGCGCAAGTCCTCGGTCACGCGGACCGACCGCGCGCGCCCGAATTCGGTATCTCCGGCAATAGCGCGCAGCGCTGCCGCGCGCTCTTCCGCTGAGCGGCAAAGCAGAAGATTTGCGACGCCTTCCTCGGTGATCACATGCGTGACGTCATCGCCGTAGATCATCACTGGCGGCAATGCGAAGCCCGCAGCCGCCAGGTCGAACGCATCCAACCGTTCGACAAAGCTCGGCGCGCCATTGGGCTGCCGGGTCTGGACCATCTGCACGACAAGCTTGCGCCCGCGGATGGTTTCGCCGACCTCCCTGCCCGCACGCAGCCAGGCCGGACTGCCATGCCGCCGGCCGCGCGCATCGGCGCCCATATTCGGCGCACCGCCGAAACCGGTGATCCGGTCCTTCGTTGCCGTGGAGCTGTTACCCTCAGCGTCGATCTGCAACGTGCCGCCGATGAAGAGATCGCAGGCATATTGCCCGGCGACCTGGGCCAACGCGCGGTTCGAGCGCAAATTCCCGTCGCTGCCCACCGGAAACACGTCGGCACGCGCCGACATGTATCGCTCCATGCCGAGCTCGGAGCCGAAGCAATAGACGTTGTCGACGAAGCCGGCCTCGATCGCGGGGATCAGCGTCGGGTGCGGATTGAGCACGAAGTGTCTTGCGATCTTGCCCTTTAGTCCGCGCGTTGCGGCGAAAGTCGGAAGGATCAATTCGATCGCCGCCGTGGCGTAACCGATGCCGTGATTGAGTCGCTGTACTTCGTAGGGCTCATAGACGGCGGCAATCGCCATCATCGCCATCAGGATGTTCTGGTCGCGGACCTTTGCGGGATCCCGCGTGAACAGCGGCTCGATGAAGTATGGCTTTGGGCCTGGGACGACGAAGTCGACCCAATCGCCGGGAATGTCGACCCGCGGCAAGCGATCGACGATCTCATTGACCTGAGCCACCACGATGCCGCCACGGAAGGCGGTCGCCTCGGTGATGACAGGCGTGTCCTCGGTGTTCGGACCCGTATAGAGGTTGCCGTCGCGATCGGCCTTGTCGGCTACGATTAACGCAACACGCGGCGTCAGGTCGACCAGCATCCGCCCGTAAAGTTCGAGATAAGTGTGGATCGCGCCGATCTTCAACGAACCCGTTGCGACCAGTTCGGCGAGCTTGCGGCTTTGCGGGCCGGCAAAGGCAAAGTCGAGCCGGTTGGCGATACCGCGCTCAAACACGGCAAGGTGATCGGGCAAGGCCAGCACCGACTGCACCATGTGAAGATCATGCAGTCGCGCAGGAGCGGCCTTGGCGAGTGCCGCAGAGAGAAAATCGGCCTGCTTCTGGTTATCACCTTCGACCGCGACACGGTCGAAGGGCTCGATGACGGCCTCAAGCAGCGCCGTGGCGCGATCGGGCGGACACACTTTTCCGCTGCCACAGACCGATTGAGCCCTGCGCAAGCGATCGCCGCGGTTTGTCGATCTCGGGGTTGGTTGTTGTGACATCGTGAGCCCTTTCCGTGGTCTGGGATAGCGATGACCAAAATGTACGGACGGGTCATTGATTATAAAAACAGTATTTTATAATATCATTGATCGTCAAACATGATCAGTTGTTATGCTCGAATTCGACCTCCTCCGCACCTTCGTCGCCGTGGCCGATTGCGGCGGCTTCCACCGTGCGGCCGAACAGCTCCACCTCACGCAGTCGACGGTAAGCCAGCAGATCAAGCGCCTCGAACTCGAAACCAGGCGGCCGCTGTTCCGCCGCACCACGCGGACGGTCGCGTTGACCGACGACGGCGAGATGCTGCTGGATGACGCGCGTCGGCTCCTGCAGCTCGAAGAAGCGGCGCGCCGCCGCCTCAACGCCCCGCAACTGTCCGGTATCGTGCGCTTGGGCGCGGTGGAGGAAGTAGCCAGCGGTTCGCTGCCGCCCGCTCTCGGCCGCTTCGCCAAATTGCATCCGAACGTGAAGCTCGAGGTTCAGATCGGCGTCAGTTCCGAACTGATCGGACAGCTCGACGCCGGACGACTTGACGTGGTGCTGGCCAAACGTCCGCTCGGCACATCACGCGGGCGTCTTGCGTGGCGCGAGCCGCTATTGTGGACCGCCGCAGAAACCTTCGAACTCTCTCCCGGGGCCCCGTTGCCGCTGGCGCTGTACCGCGAGCATTCGGTGTCGCGCGAGGCCGCACTTCAAGCACTGCGCACCAGCGATCTTTCCTGGGAGATCGTCTACACCAGCCCCAGCCTGACCGGTGTCCGCGCCGCAGGCTTGGCCGGCCTTGCCGTTACACCCTTGCCGGTGAGCGCCATCGTCGGCGGCTTACGCGTTCTCGGCGCCAAGGAGGGGCTGCCGCGCCTTCCCGATCTCGAATTCGCGATCTTTGAGCGGGATCGGCCGGCGGCCGCAGCGGCGGCACTGGCTGCAACACTGGCATCTTTGGCGCCGGCTGCAGAACGTGCCGTTCACAGGACCAAGAGGCGCAACTAGCGCCTTGATCCGCATCAACATTTGAGCCGGCTAAGTAGCATTCCGGAGCTGCGCTGAAATGTGGGAATTCGCATAGACACCAAAGCTGGAAACGCTCTAAAAAGACGCGACGCCAATCCGGCCGGTTCCGTTCCAGGTCTTTGCGATGGACTACAGCAAATTCTTCAATACCGCCCTCAACCGCCTGCATGACGAGCGGCGCTACCGCGTGTTCGCCGACCTCGAGCGGATCGCGGGACGCTTTCCGCATGCGGTCTGGCACTCGCCGAAGGGCAAGCGCGACGTCGTGATCTGGTGCTCCAACGATTATCTCGGCATGGGTCAACACCCGAAGGTGGTCGGCGCCATGGTGGAAACCGCGACCCGCGTCGGCACCGGCGCCGGTGGCACCCGCAACATCGCGGGCACCCATCATCCCCTGGTGCAACTCGAGCAGGAGCTGGCTGACCTGCACGGCAAGGAAGCGTCGCTGCTGTTCACCTCGGGCTATGTCTCGAACCAGACCGGCATCTCCACGATCGCCAAGCTGATCCCGAACTGCCTCATTCTATCTGACGCGCTCAACCACAATTCGATGATCGAGGGCGTGCGCCAGGCCGGCTGCGAACGGCAGATCTTCCGCCATAACGACCTCGCGCATCTCGAGGAACTCTTGATCGCGGCAGGCCCCGACCGGCCCAAGCTGATCGTCTGCGAGAGCCTCTATTCGATGGACGGCGACGTCGCACCGCTCGCCAAGATCTGCGACCTCGCCGAGAAATACGGCGCCATGACCTATGTCGACGAGGTTCATGCGGTCGGCATGTACGGCCCGCGCGGCGGCGGCATCGCCGAGCGTGACGGCGTCATGCACCGCATCGACGTACTCGAAGGCACGCTCGCAAAAGCGTTCGGCTGCCTCGGCGGCTATATCGCTGGCAAGGCCGAGATCATCGACGCGGTCCGCTCCTATGCGCCGGGCTTCATCTTCACCACCGCGCTGCCGCCGGCGATCTGCTCGGCCGCGACTGCCGCGATCCGGCACCTGAAGACCTCGAACTGGGAGCGCGAGCGCCACCAGGACCGCGCCGCCCGCGTCAAGGCGATCCTCAACGCCGCCGGGCTGCCTGTCATGTCGAGCGACACCCATATCGTGCCGCTGTTCGTCGGCGATCCCGAGAAGTGCAAGCAGGCCTCCGACATCCTCCTGGAGGAGCACGGCATCTACATCCAGCCGATCAACTATCCGACGGTCGCCAAGGGAACCGAGCGGCTGCGGATCACGCCCTCGCCCTACCACGATGACGGCCTGATCGATCGGCTCGCCGAAGCGCTGCTCCAGGTCTGGGACCGCCTCGGCCTCAAGTTGAACAGGAAATCGCTGGCGGCCGAGTAACCCTATCCCGCCAAACCTTCGCAAATTGGGCCGGTCGCGCGATGCGCTGCCGGCCCAAAGCGTTTATATTGCCTTCCTCCGGCCGAGACGCCCGCGCGTCCGGCCGGCGCGAAGAAGCACGTCCGCATCAAGTGACGGGAGAGGGAGACCCGCAGCGATGCTGCACGACTGGGGCGTAATCGCCGCCGCGTTCGCCTATATCGGACTATTGTTCGTCGTCGCCAGCTATGGCGACCGCCTGTCGCCGAGCCAGCGCGGCCGCGCCAGCATGATGATCTATCCGCTGTCGCTGGCGATCTACTGCACCTCCTGGACTTTCTTCGGCTCGGTCGGCTTCGCCACCCGCACTAGTGTCGAGTTCCTCGCCATCTATGTCGGCCCGATCCTGATGATCGGGCTGTGCACGCCGCTGCTCAAGCGGGTGATTCATCTCGCCAAATCGCAGAACATCACCTCGATCGCCGACTTCATCGCGGCGCGCTACGGCAAAAGCCAGGCAGTCGCCGCCACGGTCGCTGTCATCGCGATCGTGGGTTCCGTGCCCTATATCGCGCTGCAGCTCAAGGCAGTGGCCTCCTCGCTGGAGACGATCCTCAGCGAAGACAAGCTGTTCTCCTCGATCCCGATCATTGGCGACATCGCGCTGGTCGTGACGCTGGCGATGGCAGCGTTCGCGGTGCTGTTCGGCACCCGCCAGACCGACGCCACGGAGCACCAGCACGGCCTGATGCTGGCGATCGCCACCGAATCCATTGTCAAGCTGGTGGCCTTTCTCGCCGCCGGCGCCTTCGTCACTTTCTGGATGTTCACGCCGGTCGAGCTGATCGAACGAGCGATGAAGACGCCCGAGGCGGTGCGCGCCATCAGCTACGTGCCGTCGATCGGCAATTTCCTGACCATGACGCTGCTGTCGTTCTGCGCGATCATGCTGCTGCCGCGCCAGTTCCACGTCAGCGTGGTCGAAAATTCCAGCCCCGAGGAGGTCCGCCGCGCCCGCTGGCTGTTTCCGCTCTATCTGGTCGCCATCAATCTGTTCGTGATTCCGATCGCGATCGCGGGTCTCGTCACCTTCCCGTTCGGCGCCGTCGACAGCGATATGTATGTGCTGGCGTTGCCGATCGAGGCGAATTCCACGCTGCTCAGCATTGCCGTGTTCGTTGGCGGCCTTTCGGCTGCCACCGCAATGGTGATCGTGGAATGCGTCGCGCTCTCGATCATGGTCTCGAACGACCTCGTTTTGCCGATGGTGCTGCAGGGCAGCCCCACGGCGCGCGACGGCAGCAAGGCTTTTGGCGATTTCCTGCTCAGGATACGGCGCATCGCGATCTTCGCCATCATGGTGATGGCGTATTTCTACTATCGCGCGCTCGGCAACACCCAGCTCGCGGCGATTGGCCTGTTGTCGTTCGCCGCGCTCGCGCAACTGGCGCCGGCCTTTTTCGGCGGCCTGTTGTGGCGGCAGGGCACTGCGCGCGGAGCGATGGTCGGCATGCTGGTCGGCGTCGCGGTGTGGTTCTACACGCTGTTCCTGCCGAGCTTCCTGGAAGGTAGTACAGCCGGTCTCTTATTCTTGCAGCAAGGCCCGTTCGGCATCACGGCGCTGCGCCCGCAGGCGCTGCTCGGCACCGATCTGCCGCCCTTGATGCACGGCGTGTTCTGGTCGCTCGCGCTCAACATCGTGACCTATGTCCTGATATCGATCGCGCGCCAGCCGTCCTCGATCGAACGGCTACAGGCGGACTTGTTCGTGCCGAACACGCTGACGCCGATTGCTCCGCCCTTCCGGCGCTGGCGCACCACAGTGACGGTGCAGGACATCCAGAGCACGGTGGCGCAATATCTCGGTCCCGAGCGTGCTGCCCAGGCCTTCGAAAACTTTGCCGCCGGTCATCCCGGCAATCTCGATCCGACCGCGCCGGCCGATTTCGAGCTGCTGCAATACGCCGAGCGGCTGATCGCCTCCTCGATCGGGGCGGCATCCTCGCGCCTCGTGATGTCGCTTCTGTTGCGCAAGCGCACCGTCTCCGCGAAGGCCGCGCTCAAGCTGCTCGACGATTCCCACGCCGCGCTGCACTTCAACCGCGAGATCCTGCAGACCGCGCTCAACCATGTACGCCAGGGCATCGCAGTGTTCGATGCCGATCTGCAGCTGATCTGCTCGAACCGCCAGTTCGGCGAAATTCTCGCGCTGCCGCCGCATCTGGTGCAACTCGGCATTCCCCTGCAGGAGATCCTCGAATTCATGGGCGCGGTCAGCGCCTCCGGCGCCGACGATCCCGACACGCTGCTGCAGCGGCGGCTGGAGGCCTACACCACTGAGGGCGAGCCCTATCTGGAACGGCTGCCCGACCGCCACATGGTCATCGAGGTGCGTTCCAACCGGATGCCGGGCGGCGGCTTCGTCATCACTTTCTCCGACGTAACGCCGAGCTTCGAGGCCGCCGAGGCGCTGGAGCGCGCCAATGCAACACTGGAAAAGCGCGTGCGCGACCGCACCGAGGAGTTGACCCGCCTCAACTCCGAGCTGGCGCGGGCCAAGAGCACGGCCGAGGATGCCAACATCTCGAAGACGCGGTTCCTGGCCGCCGCCAGCCACGACATTCTGCAGCCGCTCAACGCGGCACGGCTTTATGTGACGAGCCTCGTCGAACGGCAGAACGGCGGCGAGGATTCGCGCCTGGTCGAAAACATCGACGACTCGCTGGAGGCGATCGAGGAGATCCTCGGCGCGCTGCTGGATATCTCGCGGCTCGATGCGGGAGCGATGACGACCTCGATCTCAAGCTTCAAGATGGCCGACCTGATGCGCTCGCTCGAAATCGAATTCGCGCCAATCGCCCGCGCCAAGGGGCTGGAGCTGACCTTCGTGCCCTGCTCGCTGCCGGTGCAATCCGACCGCTCGCTGCTGCGGCGGCTGCTCCAGAATTTCATCTCGAACGCCATCAAATATACGCCGCGCGGGCGCGTGCTGATCGGCTGCCGCCGTCACGGACAGTCGCTGCAGATCGGAGTCTACGACACCGGCGTCGGCATTCCCGTGACCAAGCGCAGCGAGATCTTCAAGGAGTTTCACCGCCTCGAACAGGGCGCGCGAATCGCGCGCGGCCTCGGCCTTGGCCTGTCGATCGTCGAGCGGCTGGCGCGCGTGCTCAACCATGGCATCGCGATCAACGCAACTGCCAGCGGCGGCTCAGTGTTTTCGGTGACGGTGCCGGTCGCCAAGGGGATCAACCATACTGCCGCCGTCACCAGCGCCACGCCGCTTTCGAAGACGCCGATGAGCGGCGCGCTGATCGTCTGCATCGAGAACGATCCGGCGATCCTCGACGGCATGAAGACGCTGCTGACGGCCTGGGATGCCGAGGTAATCGCCGTGGCCGATCCCGAGGCTGCGATCGCAGCGATCGAATCGTCAGACGGCAGCGTGACGGGGCTTTTGGTCGACTATCATCTCGACCGCGGTAACGGCGTCGCGGCAATCCGCGAGATCCGCCGCCGCTTCGGCGAAAACATTCCCGCGATCCTGATCACGGCGGACCGCAGCCCGAACGTCCGGGCGGCCGCGCGCGAAGAGAATATCACGATCCTCAACAAGCCGGTGAAGCCGGCATCGCTCCGCGCTTTGCTCGGCCAGTGGCGCGCCCAGCAGATGGTGGCGGCGGCCGAGTAGCATTCGACGTTGCGAGGAGCTTGCGACGGAATTGCAAAAGCAATTTTGCGCTGAAGCGACGAAGCAATCCATCTCTCCTCGCGCGGTGAGATGGATTGCTTCGCTAACGCTCGCAACGACGGCGATCACCCCGTCGGCGTGCCCTGGCGCCACTGGCCGCCGGAGATTTTCGCGGCGGCGATCACGGCTTGCGTCCGGCTTTCGACGCCGAGCTTTTGCAGGATCGCGGAGACATGCGCCTTGATGGTCGCCTCGGAGACCCCGAGCTCATAGGCGATCTGCTTGTTGAGCAGGCCTTCGGAGAGCATCATCAGCACCCGCACCTGCTGCGGGGTCAGCGTGACCAGGCGGTCGCGCAGGCGCGCCATCTCGGGATCGTCGGCCGACGAAAGGTCGGTATCCGGCGGAACCCAGACGTCGCCCTCCATCACCTTCATGATGGCATCGCGCAGCGTTTCGACGCCGAAGCGTTTCGGAATAAAGCCAGAGGCGCCGAAATCCAGCGACCGCCGGATCGTGCCGGCGTCGTCGCTCGCGGACACGATCACCACCGGGATCGCCGGATATTGCGCACGCAGATAGATCAGGCCGGAGAAGCCCGAGATTCCGGGCATGGTGAGGTCGAGCAAAATCAGGTCGACCTCGGAATCCCGTTCCAAGAGCGCGGTGAGATCCTCGAACGTGCCGGCCTCGCTGACGACGGCCGATGCCACGACGCTCGCCACCGCCTGCCGCAACGCGTCGCGGAACAGCGGGTGGTCATCAGCGATGACGAGGTGGGTGCCGGCAGGGGTGGTCATCTACTTCTTGTGCGTCCAAACGCATGCTCTCGCCATGACGGCTGTCCGGGCGAATTTATCCGTAATTGTCCCCCGCCCCACGTTTGTATGCAAGCACGCAAATACCCCATCAAGCAGAAGCGGTTAACCGCGATCTTGTGCGTCGCAACATGGCTGCTTCGGATTCCTGCGGAACGCCATGGAATCGGGTCTGTCATTCAGTGCAGGAACAGGAGATCGCGCGCGAGGTCATCGACATGCGCCACCGCTTCGAGTGCCGCTCGCAGCCGGTCTTGCGCGCGGCTCGACAATGGCTTGATCGCAACCGCGTTGGAGGGCGGCAGGCCGTGGGCGGCATCTTCAATCTGCTGCGCCACGATCAGATCCAGAAACACGCCGTGTGCCTCCATCAAGGCGTCGAGATCGCTTTCGCTGGCGTGGGCCAGAGCCTTGACCCCGGCCAGCCGTGCCGGCGTCGACCGGTCCATCACGTGATAACGTATCGCCATGGCGCGCGCCGCGGCCACCAGACCGAACAGCCCGGCCGACTTGATGTCGATGCGGCCGCCCTCGGTACGGATGCCGCCGAACAGCGTGAGGCTACCCGGAATCCTCACGGTATCGACAAGCAGCTTGGCAAAAGCGGTCTGTCCGTCCGCTGCGTCATAGGCAGCCTGTCTTACCTCCATCGCAAGAGCAGCGTCGCCGTGTACGGCGCGCAAGTCGAAGAAGATATCCACCGACAGCAAATCCGCAGGGTTGGAGCGCGATATCCAGTGGTCGACGCGGGACAGCCATGTGGCGACCGAACCGCGCCAGGCGGCGTTCTTCGCCATCACGCCTCCCTTGCAGTAGGGCACGCCGGCCTGGTGCAGGATATCGGCCACGTGTTCGCCGAACGCGGCAAACCAGCGATCCTCGGGACCGTCCGGATCGCCATGCGCGAAGATGACGGCATTGTCCTGATCCATCGCCAGCATGCTTTCGCCGCGCCCGGCGGACCCCAGAACGACCAAAGCATAGGGTACGGGCGGTTCGCCGCGGCCGCTCTCCCGCATCGTCCGCTCCGCGATCACTGCGGCCTGGCGCGAGAGTGCTCCCAGCTCGCGGGAAATCACTTCAGCAATCTCGCGGCCCGACAGGCCTTCGCCCGACAATGCTCCCGCAAGATGCGGCAGCCTGGCCCAGGCGACGGAAAGTGCGTGCGCGTCCTGAGCGTCGTCGATCTCGTCGCCGAGCGAGATGGCCTCGCCCGCCCGCAGCCGCAGCAAGTCGCGCGCCGACAACGCTCCGACCACGTGGCCTCGCTCATCGACGACCCCGAGATGGCGTATCTTGTGGCGACTCATTCGGCCAATCGCACGGTAGAGAAAGGCGTCGGCAGGAACGGCGATCAACGGACGCGCCATGATTTGCCTCACCGGCAACTCGAGCGCTCCCGCACCGAAGCGGTCGATCGCCCGCAACACGTCGCGCTCGGTCAGGATGCCTGCGTCGACAGCCTTGATTTCCTCCGATGCACCCAGCGAGTCCGCGACGTAGAGCGAGGATATCTTCTCCTGCCCCATCCTCCCGACGGCCTGCGATATCGGCGTGTCGGGTGTGACAAAGACGGCCGGTGTCCGCATGATGTCGCGATTGCGGCGGCGAAATGCATAGGCGTCGTAGCGCCTCAAGGTCCGCTCGGCATCGAGCCGTGACGGGGGCTCGACCGCTTCGGCCCAGCCGGATCGAACCTGATCGTCGAGCACAGCCGTCAGCGCGCGGCACGCGCGCTCGGCCTCTGCAACGGTGCGGATGCCGTGATCGCGGAGCTGCGGCACAAGCGCCAGGAACACCCGTGCCGTGATGATTGCATCACCGAGCGCCGTGTGCCGGCCTGCGAGATCGATGTCGAGCCAGGTAGCCAGCTTCTCCAGCGAATATCCGGCCAGTTTTGGCGCGGCGATTTCGGCCAGCAGCCTCGTGTCGAGCGTCCGCGGACGAGACCACGGCAGCCCTGCTTCCTCGCATTCACGCCTCCAGACCGCCAGGTCAAAACCGATCGTGTGCCCGATCACGATGCCCGCGCCGAGATATTCCCGGAAGCGCGGCCAGACGTCGGCAAACGGAGGCGCTGCTGCAACGGCCGCGTCGTCGATGCCATGAACCTCGGTGATGCCTGCGGGGATCGATTCGGCACCCGGCCGAATCAGCTGACGAAACGAGTCGCCATCGACGAGCTTGCCCGCCGAGAGCCGCACGGCCGCAAGCTCGATAATTCGGGCCTTTCGCGGGTCGAGCCCGGTCGTTTCGGTGTCGACGACAACCGCATCGAGGGCCAGAAGCGGTGCGCCTCCCTGCGTGCGGTCCATCGCGCCTCCATCAACGTCGCCTGCGCGCCTATGCCGTATCGCCCGTGCTCAACACCTGTCGCAGCGACGCCACGTCTGCCCGCGCGACGAATTCGTCATGGATATTGCACAGGCTGACGCGCAGGTAATTGCGTGTCGTATCAAAATCTCGCCCGCGCAGCTTTTCGTGGATCGGCATCATCGCAAAGTAGCTCTCCGCCAGGGGATTCGGGATGTCCATCACCCGCTTCGGCGCATGTCCCCCGGCCAGGTCCAGCCGATGCTCCAGTTCGCGCCGCGCTTCTTGCCAGCCCGCCGCGCCGATCGATGGCGGCACCGGATAACGGTCGAAGACCGAGAGGACGATGCGGATGGTCCGGTCGTGCACCGCCCGCCGGTCCGCGCCGTCGTGCGGCCGCAGCACCCCTTCGACCATCTCGCCGACCATCGCGAGACCGAGCGGAAATGCCTGCCAGCGCGCACGTTCGACGGAATTGGCAAACCCCTCCTCGGCAAACAGCACCTTGGCGTAATGGCCAGCGCGGGCACGGGAATATTCGTAAATACCCTTCTGCACGATGAAGGCCGACTGGGCATGGACGAAGTCTGCGAGCGCCTCGCGGTCGCGGATCGGCGGACGTCGTCGAAACAGTTTTTCGAATAGCTTCATTGCGATCTCACACTGCCAAATCGACGCTGGTGGCCCTCAATTTACCTTATCTGGTCCTGGCGAATTCAACTTTCTCTACGCCATGCCGTTAGCAGTTGCGGCAACTCCCCATTGCAATTGCTCCGCTCCATTTCGCAGGCGCAACAATTATTACCCCCGAAAGTATTATGAGCCCTGACCCCTCGTAATGTTAGCCTGCGTTGTCTCCAGAATCGGCACAAAGACCGATAGAGCAGCGGCATAGGGGGGACGCCGCACTGAAGGGATTTGTATTCCCCTCGATCATTCATCCCGGCGCTTTTTCGCCGGCCCATGCTTTGAAGGAGGAATGCAAGCTATGCCTGACTCTACGAGCATCAAACAGAATGAAGAGGCTCATTGGCGCAAGACGTCGCGCCTGATGTTCACGCACCTCGGAATCTGGTTCTTCTTCGGCTTCGTCATCCACATGTTCGTGAAGCCGCTCAACAATATCGTCATTCCGATTCTGGGCTTCCCGCTCGGCTTCTATATGGCGGCGCAAGGGTCGCTCATCGCGTTCGTGGTCATGCTGTTCGTGTTCGCGAAACAGCAGGACAAGATCGATCGCGAATTTGGCTTTGCCGAGGAAGATTGAGGGGAGCATCGACATGGCCACGCAAGGCGCTGCCACTTCGGATTTCATCAAAAATCTTGGCAGGATGTACGGGACCTACACCGGCGGGTTTCTGGCGTTCATCATTCTGCTCGCGCTTCTCGAACAGGTTGGCGTTCCAAACAAGATCCTTGGCTACTTCTTCGTGTTCTTCACGCTTGCGGTCTACGCCATCATCGGGGTGATGACGCGAACTGCGGAAGTCTCCGAGTATTATGTCGCGGGACGGCGCGTGCCTGCCTTCTACAACGGCATGGCAACCGGCGCCGACTGGATGTCCGCGGCTTCCTTCGTCGGCATGGCCGGCACTCTGTTCCTGCTCGGTTATGACGGTCTCGCATGGGTGCTCGGATGGACCGGCGGATTTGTGCTGGTGTCGATCCTGATCGGGCCATATCTGCGCAAGTTCGGCGCCTATACCGTACCCGACTTCCTCTCGTTCCGGTACGGCGGCAACTTCGCTCGCTCACTCGGCGTGATCGTACTCGTCGCCTGCTCCTTCACCTATGTGACCGCGCAGATCTACGGCACCGGGATTATCGCCTCGCGGTTCCTCGGGATGCAGTTCGAGCTTGCGGTCTTTGCGGGCCTGGTCGGCATCCTGCTGTGCGCGATGCTGGGCGGCATGCGGGCGGTGACCTGGACGCAGATCGCACAATACATCGTGCTGATCATCGCCTATCTGACGCCGATCGTAATCCTGTCCACCATGAAGTACGGGATTCCGATCCCCGAACTCACCTACGGGCAGGCGATCGTGGATATTACCGCGCGCGAGCAGCAAATGTTGGCGACGGGTCTTGCGACACCCGCGGCGCTGAAACCGCACATCCAGCCCTTCATCAACTACAGCCCGCTCAACTTCTTCGCGATCATCATGTGCATGATGGTCGGAACAGCCTCGTTGCCGCACATTCTGATGCGTTACTTCACCACCCCGTCGGTGCGTGAGGCACGCCAGTCGGTCGCCTGGTCGCTGTTTTTTATCTTCCTATTGTACTTCTCGGCGCCGGCCTATGCCGCGTTCTCCAAGCTGGAGGTCTACACCAACATCATCGGGCGCGACCTGTCAGCGATTCGCCCCTGGTTGTTCAGTTGGGGTGAACTCGGGCTGATCCAGATCTGCGGCAAGGACGCAAGCAGCATCGATGCGGTTATCGCAGCGTGCAAGGCCATCGCCGGTCACCCGGGCGTCGTCCGGCTGCAGGACTTCGTCATCAATACGGACGTGATCGTGCTCTCCACCCCGGAGATCGCGGGACTTCCCTATGTGATCTCGGGTCTGGTCGCAGCCGGCGGTCTCGCCGCCGCCCTCTCCACCGCCGACGGGCTGCTGCTCGCCATAGCCAACGCCTTGTCGCACGACATCTACTACAAGATGATCGACCCGAACGCTCCGACCATTCGCCGGCTCACGGTGGCTCGCGCTCTCCTCGTGGGCGTTGCGGTGGTCGCAGCCGCGACGGCCGCAACCAAGCCGGGCGACATCCTGGCCATGGTCGGCTGGGCGTTCTCGCTCGCGATGGCCGGTAACTTCCCGGCTCTCGTGATGGGCGTCTGGTGGAAGCGGACGACGGCAGCCGGCGCCATCTGCGGCATTATTGCGGGCTTCGGGTTGTGCCTGTTCTATCTCGTGACAACCCGGTACTTCCCGGGTGCAGGCGTGAAGTACTTCGGCATGACGTCGCTGCTGAACCCCGTGACAGGGGCTCCGGTGGTCGATATCGCGAAGGCCATGGCGTTGCCCAATGCCATGGAAAGCTTCCCGACATTGGCTCACCCGCTGGCCAACAAGGTCGGGTGGTTCAACCTCAACAACATCGCCTGCGGATTGTTGGGAGCCCCACTCGGCTTCTTGACAATCGTCGTCGTCAGTCTGCTCGGCAAGGAGCCGTCGCGGGAGATGCAGGCCTACGTCGACGAAATCCGGAAGCCGCGCGGCAGGACGGTGCTCGAAGAGAAGACTACCTAGGTTCTTTGACTGCAGACGATCGACGGGGCCCCCAGGGGCCCCGTCTTTTGTTGGCGGCAGCTTATCCGGCTTGCCCGAACATCGAGCTCTTGCCATTGTTGGTCGAGCGCGGCTGGTTGCGATGATCGGCCGACTGTCACACCGCCAGGCCGCGAGGAGAAACGTTCTTGGATATCGCAAGCTCGCTCGCGGCGTATTGGTACTTTCACCTGCCCAATTTTATCCTTGCAGTGTTGATGTACACGTTGCTTGGCCGCGCCCTGCTGGGTTTGATGGTGGATGCAGATTCGCCGAATTACATCTGGCGATTTTTCTGCCGGATCACCGATCCCGTCGTCGCCGCCGTTGCGATCGTGACGCCCAAGGTAACCCCGCCGGTCCTGGTTTGGCTGTTCGGCTTCGTCTGGCTGTTCTGGCTGCGCGTCGCGTTTCACTACACATTGCTGCTGTTCAATCTCGCGCCCCGGCTTGGCGGAGCCGCGTCATGAATCGCAATTTCTATTTCATCGGCATAGCGTTCTTCGGCATGATCAACGGCATCTTCAATCAGCTCGCGCTGATCTTCACGCTGCTATACGTCCAGTTGCTCGCCGGCCCGCTGCTGTTTGGCAGCCTGTCCCTGACGCTGATGTTCGCATCTCTGATGGTTTCGACCGCGACCGTCATTCTTGGAGGAATCCCGGCGGCGATCTACGAGCGGGTCACCGGCGCCTCGGAATCTAGCGACGCATCGCTCTGGATCTGGCTTGCGGGAACCGCCCTTTTAGCGCTGCCGGCCGCCGGTAACTTTCTCAAGATCGGCCTGTGACGGCCACTTCGCGGTGTTGAGCGCGGGCGGCGCTGCCGCTACCCTGCGGCCCGGTTTCGAACCGGCATATACCTTGATTGACGGGGTGGCGGATCGTGGAAGAGATACGCCGTATCGCCTACGAAACAGTGCTTCGCGCCTGCGGCTTCGCCTCGCTCGCGATCTTCTGCATTATGATCGGGTTGTCCTTCCTGCCACGCTCCTCCTTCCAGGCGGGAGGTTTTCTCAGCATATTGATGACACTGATTCTGGTTTTGAAAGCTTGGGAGGCCCGGACTAAGGACCACCGCCGGACCGAGTTGTGGCTCTACCTTCCCAAAGAGAGCCGTCCACCTCAGGCCTCCGCGCAGCGAACAGTTTCGACGGTCATGCGCGAGACTTATCTGCTGTTCGCGCTCTGGACCGCGAAGATCTCCATTGTGATGTGGAGCATTGCGCTTTTCCTCTCTCTTATTGGACTTTAGTTTGAGCTTCGCCAACGGCGGGGCCGGGCGCGGTCGGATCACCGCTCATGGCGGACCGGCCAAATGCAGGCTGGGCGCAGCGACCTGCCTGAACGCCCACGGCTTTTCACAATCCAAGAACCAGCGCTGCCTACTGTTTACGCAGTCTGGAATTACGCGCCGGCCACGGCCTGCTCGCGCAGAGGCCCCGACGCCCAGCCGAAAGTACTATTGGGCCAAGCGTCGCGAACATGTAGTGAGCCCTATTCATAATGCGTGATCTGACGCAACGCACATTTGCGCGATCGTAAAAAAGGGGAGCGAATCGGAAATGTCGACAGTTACTGCCACGTCCGGCAAGGCCGCAGGGATGACGAAGGACGAACGTTTCGTCATTCTCGCATCCTCGCTCGGCACCGTCTTCGAATGGTATGACTTCTACCTGTTCGGCTCGCTTGCCAGCGTGATCGGCGCGCAATTCTTCGGCGTCATTGATCCCGCAACAAATCAACCGATGTTCAACCAGGCCACGCGCGATATCTTCGCACTGCTGGCGTTCGCAGCGGGCTTCATCGTTCGTCCGTTCGGCGCCATCGTGTTCGGCCGCGTCGGCGACATCGTCGGCCGCAAGTACACCTTCCTCGTCACCATTCTGATCATGGGCCTGTCGACCTTCATCGTCGGCATATTGCCCAACGCGGCGACCATCGGCATTGCGGCGCCGATCATCCTGATCGGCCTGCGCCTGTTACAGGGCCTCGCGCTCGGCGGTGAATATGGCGGCGCGGCGACCTACGTGGCCGAACATGCCCCGATGGGCAAGCGCGGCTACTACACCTCGTTCATCCAGACCACGGCAACGCTCGGCCTGTTCCTGTCGCTGCTGGTGATCCTGTTCACCCGCACCGCGCTCGGCGAGGCCGAATTCGCCAAGTGGGGCTGGCGCATTCCGTTCCTCGTCTCCGTGGTGCTGCTCGGCATCTCGGTCTGGATCCGGTTGCGCCTGAACGAGTCGCCCGTGTTCCAGAGGATGAAGGACGAGGGCAAGGGCTCGAAGGCGCCGTTGACCGAGGCCTTCGCCAACTGGAGCAATGCAAAACTCGTCCTAATCGCCTTGATCGGCGGCGTGATGGGCCAGGGCGTGGTCTGGTACACTGGCCAGTTCTACGCGCTGTTCTTCATGCAATCGATCCTGAAGGTCGACGGCTATACCGCCAACCTCCTGATCGCATGGTCGCTGCTGCTCGGCACTGGCTTCTTCATCGTGTTCGGAGCGCTGTCCGACAAGATCGGCCGCAAGCCGATCATTCTGGCGGGCTGCCTGATCGCGGCGCTGACCTTCTTCCCGATCTTCCGGATGATCACCACCAATGCCAACCCGGCGCTGGAAAAGGCGATCGAATCCGTGAAGGTCGAAGTGGTGGCCGACGCCAAGGGCTGCGGTGACCTGTTCAATCCGGTCGGCACCCGCGTCTTCTCCGCACCATGCGATACGGTACGCGCCTACTTGGCACAGCAGTCGGTCAAATACTCGACCAGCTATGGCGCTGCCGGCTCCGGCGTGAAGGTCGTCGTCAATGGAAAGGACGTAGCTTACACCGACGCTAAGACGTCCAATCCGGCCGTCCTGGCAGCGGTGCAGGCCGCAGGTTACCCCAAGGCCGGCGACGCCCAGATCGTGAAGATGGCTCACCCGTTCGATATCTTCAAACCGAACGTCGCCGCCATCATCGGGCTGCTGTTCATACTGGTGCTCTTCGTCACCATGGTGTACGGGCCAATCGCTGCGATGCTGGTCGAACTGTTCCCGACCAAGATCCGCTACACCTCGATGTCGCTGCCCTATCACATCGGCAACGGCTGGTTCGGCGGGTTGCTGCCGGCGACCTCGTTCGCGATCGTGGCCTCGACCGGCGATATCTACGCGGGTCTCTGGTATCCGATCATCTTCGCCTCGATTACGGCGGTGGTCGGCTTCTTCTTCCTGCCGGAAACCAAGGACGTCGACATTACGAAGTAACTTTCAAGAATCTTTGGACCGGCCGCGGAGCGATCCGCGGCCGGTTTGCTTTTGGGAAACGGCTTAGTTCTACAGCGTCATGCCGCTCAAACCCCTCATCCTGAGGAGCCCGCTGAGCGGGCGTCTCGAAGGATGTAGGCCACAGACGGGGCCTCGTGGTTCGAGACGCGCTTCGCGCTCCTCACCATGAGGGGCTTGTGCAGAGTTAATCCACGCTGCCCACGAACTGCAGCACGATCTCGCGCCGGTGCGGCCGCGCGCGGTTCTCGGTCAGATAGATCGCCTGCCAGGTGCCCAGCGCGAGCGTGCCCTGCAGCACCGGGACCTGCAGCGAGGTCGCCGTCAGCATAGTCTTGATGTGCGCGGGCATGTCGTCCGGCCCCTCGGTGTCATGGCGCCAGCCGGCGTTTTCGGGCGCAAGCCGGTTCAGCGCCGTCGCCAAATCGACGAGCACGGTCGGATCGGCATTTTCCTGGATCGTCAGCGACGCCGAGGTATGGCGGATGAACAGCATCACCGCACCTTCGCGCGCGGCGGCATCGCGCAGGAATTTCGCGACTTCGGCGGTGAGGTCGGTGAAGCCTGTGCCTGATGTCTCCACGGTCAGCAGCGAGGAGACGATGGTGCTGGCGGCAACGGTGGAGGGAGCGCTGCGGGAAATGGATTTGGGTGCGACCATAGATTCGATCTCTCAACACGTCGTCCCTGCGAACGCAGGGACCCATAACCACCAACGTCAGTCGTTGCAGATGGTGTCAACTTTCATCGAAGAAAATCGAAAGGCCGCGGCGTATGGGTCCCTGCGCCGAGTGCGCGATTGCGCACGGAGGCAGGGACGACGTGCGGTTGGAGCGCGACGCGCCGTCAAATCTTGCCGTTGACGTCCCGCTGCAAGCGGTTGGCGATCTCGATCAGGCGCCGCCAAGCCTTCTCCAGAAACGTCATCATGCGATCCATGTCGCGGTCGCTCGGCAGCGGGATTTCGATCTTGCGCTCGCCCTCCGCCACCTTCGGCTCGCTCTTCTTCAGCGAGTCGGATTTTGGCAGCGCCTCTTCGATTTTGCCGGGGACGGTAGGCTCGCGCGCGGCGAGCTCTGCCTTGAGCTTTTCATTCTCGGCCTGTAGGCGCCCGATCTCCGCATCCATCGCGGCGCGCTCGTCCGGCACGGCATAGCAGGCCCAGCCCGCACCCGAATTGCTGCACATGGAGACCGCACCGGTGCGGGTATCGAGGCGAAGCGCGCCATCGGCCGTCGTTGACAGCGTATAGCGGCCGTTCTCGGCTTCCGGCATGCCCGCAATGGCGGCTCCCGCGCCGATGAGACAGATGACCAGGACGACGGGCTTCAAGAATTTCGAGGACGATGTTGCTGTGCGCATGGGCTTGCTCCCGCCTCAGGACAGGCTCGGTTTCCTCGACCGCCGGGGCGCTTTCAAGGCGCGTCGCTTTCAAGGCGCAGTCTGGACTCTTGAAGTATATGGAGCGCGACCGGACTTCAACGCATCCTCCAGCAATTCGAGCCGGTCCTGCCCCCAGAACACCTCGCTGTCCAGCACGTAGACCGGCGAGCCGAACACGTCGGCTGCCAGCGCGTCCTGCCGGTTCTGCTCATACGCTGCCGTAATGTCCTCCGAGCCGGAGCGCTCCACCAGTTGCTGGCCGGGCAGCCCCGATTCGTCAGCGAGCTGCGCAATCGTTGCGGGATCGGCGAGGTTGAGCTGATCCTCCCAGACGCCCGCAAAGCACCGCCGCAGATATCGGTCGGGATCAAGGCCGGCTTCCAGCGCCGCGATCACCACGCCGTCCGCAAGACGAGCGTTGAACGGCCAGTAGGTCGGCTGCAGGTGAAATTTCAGCCCGCGCTTGTCGCGCCAGCGTTGCAGCTCGACCATCCGGTAGCGCTGCCGTACCGGATGGCGCTTCATCAAAGGCAGGCCACCGGTCTCCGAGAACAGATCGACCAGCACTACCGGCTTGTGATTTACCTTGAGATCGTAAGTACTTACCAGGTTCCTAAAGGACTGGTGTCCAATATAGGCCCAAGGCGATTGGATCGAAAAATAGTAGTCGACCTGACGCGGCATGTGCCCTCCGGGAACGAGGATTTCGCTTCGCTCCGAGCATCCCAACAGACCACCCAAACTGGCGCAAGATCGATCATTGCAACAATAACTGCTGCACTGCGATGGCAGTCCACAGTGTCGCAGGCATCCCAGGAATAAATGCAATCAAATCAATGCACTAACTGGTTAGGGCCCAATCTTGACTTGATTAGGCGCGGTAAGTATGGTCCGCGCGGCTTTCAAGGGTGACGGGCGTAATTTCCATCCACCGTTGGCATCGTTTAATGTCTTGGGCATGGCCGAAGACAAAAACAACAACGCAAGTGGAAATCGCGATCAGCCGTCTTCCGACGAAGCTGCGCTTTCCGCAAGGCTCGGAAGTCTGGATCAACGGTTGTCCGAAATTCGCGACAGCCGGAAACTCAGGACTGATCAACCCGGAACTGAAAGCGGAGACAGGGCAGCCAGAGCATCTGCGATGGCGCTGGGTTTTCGTCTTTCCTCGGAGTTGGTTGCGGGCGTTGTCGTCGGGGCGGCGATTGGCTGGGGGTTCGACCGTTTGTTGTCGACATCGCCGTTCGGTCTCATCGTGTTTCTCCTACTCGGCTTCACTGCCGGCGTGGTCAACGTGGTGAGGTCTGCAGGCGTAGCATCCCGCAGACGCTGAGCTTCGACGGAAAGTCACGACATTTGAAATTCGATGCCGGCCAGGCCGGTGGATAAAGAGCCGCGCGGATGAAAATCGACCCGATCCACCAGTTCAATATCGAACCCATCTTCACGATCGGCCATATTGGCAACCACGCGATCGCCTTCACCAACTCGTCGCTCTACATGTTCCTCTCGGTAGCGGTGATTTCGCTACTGATGATCGGCGGCATGTCGGGACGGCAGCTCGTTCCGGGAAGGCTGCAGTCGATCGCGGAAATCTCCTACGAGTTCGTCGCCTCGACGATCCGCTCTACCGCCGGCGCGGAAGGCATGAAGTTCTTCCCGCTGATCTTCTCGCTGTTCATGTTCATCTGCATCTCGAACCTGATCGGCATCATCCCCTACACCTTCACGGTTTCGAGCCACATCATCGTTACCGCGGCGCTGGCGCTCCTGGTCTTCTTCACGGTGCTGATCTACGGCCTCTACAAGAACGGCCTCAAGTTCTTCAAAATCTTCGTTCCCCACGGCGTTCCGATCTACATCCTGCCGCTGGTCATGTTCATCGAAATCCTGTCGTTCTTCCTGCGGCCGGTTTCGCACAGCGTGCGTCTGTTCGCGAACATGCTGGCCGGCCACATCGCGCTGAAGGTGTTCGCAGGCTTCGTCGCCATGCTCGGCGTCTCGCTCGGCGCGATCGGCTGGATCGGCGGCGTGCTGCCACTGGCGCTCACCGTGGCGCTGACCGCGCTCGAACTGCTGGTCGCGTTCCTGCAGGCCTATGTGTTTGCGATCCTGACCTGCATCTATCTCAACGACGCCATTCATCCGGGACACTAAGCGGTCCGGGGAATTTCCACCCACACCCTGTCTTATCTCTCAAGGAGCTCTAGAAAATGGAACCGGCAGCAGCAAAACTTATCGGCGCGGGCATCGCATGCATCGGCATGGGCGGCGCAGGCGTCGGCGTGGGCATCATCTTCGGCAACTACCTTGCCGCTGCCGTGCGCAATCCTTCCGCAGCCCAGGGACAGTTCGGCAACCTGATCTTCGGCTTCGCCGTGACCGAAGCGCTCGGCATTTTCTCGCTGCTGATCGCGCTGCTGCTGCTGTTCGTTCCGCTCTGAGCTGCATCCACTCGCGCCGCCTTCGGGCGGCGCGCTGACAGCAACAGGAGACCCCCCGTGGCTGAGAAAAGTCATGGTACTGGCGCCCACACCGGGGCCGACGGCGGACACGGCGGAGGATTTCCTCCGTTCGAGTCGAGCACGTTCGCCTCGCAGCTGGTGTCCCTCGCCATCGCGTTCGTCGCGCTCTATGTGATCGTGTCCCGCTTTGCGCTGCCGCGCGTCGAAAGCGTGATCGACGCACGTCAGAACGCGATCGAGGGCGATCTTGCGGCGGCGCAGAAGTTCAAGGACGAGTCGGACGCGGCGCTGAAGGCGTATGAGACCGAACTCGCTTCGGCCCGCGCCCGCGCGCAGGCGATCGGCAACGAGACCCGCGAGAAGCTGAACGCGGCCGCGGAAGCCGAGCGCAAGGCGCTGGAAGACCAGCTCAACGCAAAACTTGCCGCCGCCGAGAAGCAGATCGCGGCGACGCGGGAAACCGCGATGAGCAACGTCCGCGGCATCGCCGCCGACGCCGCCGGCGCGATCGTGCAGCGGCTTACCGGCGTGCTGCCCGACGCGAAGATGGTAAGCAAAGCCGTCGATGCTTCGTTGAAGGGATAGACCGATGTTCACCGAACCGGAAACTTGGGTCGCGATCGCCTTCGTCATCCTGATGGTGCTGTTTGCCTATCTCGGCATCCACAAGACGGTGCTGACGGCGCTCGACCATCGCGGCGAACGCATCAAGGCTGAACTTGACGACGCCCGTCGTCTCAAGGAAGAAGCCGCCAAGCTGCTCGGCGAGTACCAGACCCGCCGCGCCAGCGCCGAGCGGGAGGCCGAGGAAATCATCGCCAACGCCAAGGCCGAAGCCGAGCGCATCGCGACCGAGGCCAAGGCCAAGATGGAAGACTTCGTCGCCCGCCGCACCAAGACCGCCGAGAGCAAGATCGCCCTCGCCGAAGCCCAGGCGCTGGCCGATGTCCGCGCCGCCGCCGCCAACGCTGCGGTCGAAGCCGCCTCGACCATCCTGTCGCAGTCGGTCAAGGGCTCGGTCGCCGACGACCTGCTTACCAAGGGCATAGCCGAGGTTCGCGCCAAGCTGAACTGATCGGCTTCCACCAACAAAAAAGCCGGTGCGAGATGATCGCGCCGGCTTTTTTATTGGCTGTTTCCTTATTGCTTCTTCTTTTTCGGCCCGGGGCGTTCGGGCTTCAAGGCCTGCGGGTCGAAGCCGATGTAGAAGATGTAGCTGTCGCCGACGGCGCCAGGAGGCGCCGGATAGGTGAGATCCTCGGCCACCAGCGTGAACGGCTCGCTGCCGGTTTCGGTCATGTTGACCGTGGTCTGATAGGCCTTGGTGGCGATGGTCTTTTCGGAGACGCCACCCTGCACCACGGCGACGCGGATCGGGACCTGGACCGCGGACGGCGCGCCGGCGGGGCCTGCGATGACGCGGCCCTGAATGCCGATCCGCGCCGTGATCACGCCGCCATTGAGGCTGCATTCGCGAGCCATCTTGGAGATCGTCGCCTGAAAGCGCAGGTCGTTGCCAACCGGCTGCTTGCCCGGCGCCGCGACGGCGTAAGTGGAGGCGCCCGCCCTGACAGTGACCGGCGGACAGGTCAGATCGCCCGTGTCCTGGGGAACCGCCGCCGCATTGGGCGCCGGCTCCTCTTCCGACTTGCCGCCAAACAGGCTCTTGAAACGATCGGTCAGCGATTGCGCCGATGTCGGCGCCACGGACAGGCAGAGGAGACCTCCCGCGACCGCTGCCACGGCCATCACCCTGGCCAAACGATTGTCATGCATGCGACGTCCCAAATCCCATCGTCCCACGTCATTATTCCGGGCGGCGTTATAGCAGGGCAATGGCGGCGAACCCAAGGCACCCAAAAGGCGTAAGGACCTGTGGTTCAGCCGCGGAAATCCTCATGCAGCAGGCCGAACAGCAGGTGATCCTGCCAGATGCCGTTGATGCAGAGATAGCGCCGCGCCAGCCCCTCGCGGGTGAAGCCGCACTTCTCCAGCACCCGGATCGACGCCGTGTTGGTGGGAATGCAGGCAGCCTCGATGCGGTGCAGATTGAGCTCGCCGAACAGCGTCGGCAGCAGCACCCGCAGCGCTGACGTCATGTAGCCGCGATGGGCATGGGGCTCGCCGACCCAGTAGCCGATGGTGCCGGCCTGCACGATGCCGCGGCGGACATTGGCGAGTGTGATGCCGCCGATCATGGCGCCGTCGGACTCGCGGAAGATGATGAACGGATAGGAGCGGTCGGCGGCGATATCCTCGGCGTAGCGGCGCAGCCTGCGGCGGAAACCGGCCCGGGTGAGATCGTCCGACGGCCAGATCGGCTCCCATGGCGTCAAATAGGCCCGGCTCTGCTCGCGGAGTTGCGCCCATTGCACGAAATCAGACATTTGCGGCGCGCGCAGCAACAGGCCGTGGCCGCGCGGCATGAGCGCGGCCGGTCCGCTGGATGGCAAACGAAACAGGGCCATGCCCTCAACTCTCCCGCTCGCTAACTATTGCAGCATGATCCTTGCGGAAAACCGGCGGCCACTTTGCGCTAACGCGGCCCTCCGGGTCCGGGATCATGCTCTAGTGTAGCAGCGACTTTGCCTTCGACCTCGTCAATCCTTCCGCAAAAGACACCGCCGTGTCCAGACCCCTGCCGCTGCCCAGTGCGACGACAGCCGGCCGGCTGCGGGACAGCAACGCGCGGGCGGCGTTGCAGGTCGATTCGATGTTGACCGCGTCGATCCTGGCGACCAGCTCTTCCACCGTCAGCGGCCGTCCATAGGCCAGGACGTGCCGGGCCAGTTGTTCGGCCCGCGACGAGCAGCTTTCCAGCGCCATCAGCAGCCCTGCCTTCATCTGCGCCTTGGCGCGGGCGACCTCGGCTTCGGTCAGGGTTTCGACGGCATCGTTGATGACGTCGACGATCACCTCCATCATTTCAGGCGCGTCACCGGGATCGGTACCGGTATAGAGGCCGAAAAAGCCGGTGTCGGTATAGGGCGCGTGGAAGGTGTAGATCGAGTAGCACAGGCCGCGCTTCTCGCGCACTTCCTGGAACAGCCGCGACGACATTCCGCCGCCGAGCGTGTTGGTGAACACCTGCAGCGAGAACAGCGAAAGATCGGTCTGCGGCACACCCTCGAGCGCCAGCGTCAGATGCGCCTGTTCGAGGTCGCGATGCACCACGCGCGAGCCGCCCTTGCCGAACATCGCCGGTTGCGGCTTTGGCGCGGGGGTGGCGTCGAAGCTTGAAAATTTCTGCGTGACTTCCTCGACCACGCGCTTGTGGTCGACCGCGCCGGCGGCGGCCACCACCATGTCGGGCCCGCGGTAATGCGTCGCGAGATAGCCGCGCAGCATGTCGCGGTCGAACGTCTTCAGCGTCTTGGCGGTGCCGAGCAATGAGCGGCCCATCGGCTGGTCCGGAAAGCAGAGCTCGTTGAGGTGTTCGAACACGACGTCGTCGGGCGTATCCTGCGCCGCGCCGATTTCCTGCACGATGACACTCTTCTCGCGCTCGAGCTCATCGGGCACGAAGGACGGATTGGTCAGGATGTCGGCGAGCACGTCGAGCGCGAGCGGCACGTCGGCCTTCATCACCCGCGCGTAATAGGCCGTGGTCTCGGTCGAGGTTCCGGCGTTGAGATCGCCGCCGACCGCCTCGATCTCCTCGACGATCTCGCGCGAGGAGCGCCGGGTGGTGCCCTTGAAGGCCATGTGTTCCAGAAGATGCGAGATGCCATGCTCGTTCGGCTTCTCGTCGCGGCCGCCGACGCCGGCCCAGACGCCGAGTGCGGCCGTTTCCAGATGCGGCATGGTGTCGGTGACGATGGTCAGGCCGGATGGCAGCTTGGTTACGTCAACGCTCATCCGGCAACTCCCTGCTTCGCGGCTCTGCTCACCGAGCGCACGAATCGCTCCACTTCGGCTGAATCGTTTTTCATCACCGTGATGTGTTCGGATTTGGTCAAGAGGCCGTCGAGCCAGACCGGCAGTTGCGGCCGCACGCCACACGCGGCTTCCACCGCATCGGGGAATTTGGCCGGATGTGCGGTCGACAGCACGATGTTGGGGATCTTCGAATCAGGTGTGTCGCGATCAGCCACCGCCAGCGCCACCGCGGTATGGGGATCGACGAGGTCCCCGGCCTCGCGCCAGGCGGCGCGGATCGCGGCCGACGTCTCGGTTTCATCAGCGCGGCCGGCGTCGAACTCCTCGCGGATCGCGGCCAGCATGGCATCCGGCAGCACGAAGCGTCCGGACTGTTTCAGCGAAGCCATCAGCCGGCGCACGCTATCGGCGTCGCGGCGGCTCGCCTCGAACAGCAGCCGCTCGAAATTCGAGGATACCTGGATATCCATTGAGGGTGAGGCAGAAGCGTGAACCTCGCGCACTTCATAGATGCCGGTCTTCAGCGTGCGCGGCAGGATGTCATTGACATTGGAAGCAATGCGCAGCCAGCGCACCGGCAGCCCCATCTTCTTGGCGACGTAGCCGGCGAAGATGTCGCCAAAATTGCCGGTCGGCACGGTGAAATCCACGGTGCGCGTCGGCGCGCCGAGCGCCACGGCCGAGGTGAAGTAGTAGACCACCTGCGCGACGATCCGCGCCCAGTTGATCGAATTGACGCCCGATAGCGCGACCGCATCGCGAAAGCGATGATTATTGAACAGCGCCTTCAGGATCGCCTGGCAGTCATCGAAAGTGCCTTCGATCGCCAGCGCATGCACGTTGGATGCGCCGGTCGTCGTCATCATCCGCCGCTGCACATCGGAGATGCGGCCGTTCGGGAACAGCACGACCAGATCGACATTGTCGAGCCCGGCAAACGCTTCGACCGCAGCGCCGCCGGTATCGCCCGAGGTTGCGACGACGATGGTGGTACGTTGACCGCGCTTTGCCAGCACGTGATCCATTAGCCGCGAGATCAACTGCATCGCGACGTCCTTGAACGCCAACGTCGGGCCGTGGAACAGCTCCAGCAGGAACTGATTTGGCCCGATCTGATCGAGCGGCACCACGGCCGGATGGCGGAATGTCGCGTAGGCTTCATTGGCCATGCGGCCGAGATCGGCGTCGGAAATCTCGCCTGCCGCAAACGGCTTGATCACGTCGACCGCGACCTCCCAATAGGGCCGGCCGAAAAAGGAGGCGATGGTCTCGCGCGAGAGCTGCGGCCAGACCTCAGGCACGTAGAGGCCGCCGTCGCGGGCGAGCCCGGTCAGCATCACATCGCAAAAACCCAGGACGGGGGCCTCCCCCCGCGTCGAAATATAGCGCGTCAAACCACCCTCCAAAGGCGCTAGCCCTATGCCAAGCCTTTGATCTTTATCGTGAATTAGATTTCGCTAAGCGCGAAGCGAGGGGTCACCATAAAGCGTTTTTGGGCCAAGGGGAAATGGCTCGTGCGCGAAAAGGAAGGGCGCAGCCTCCGCAAAATGCGTGATTCTAGGGGTAACGAGCCTTCATGCCGTGCGAGGGCGAGCCAATTTCGCTCCCGCCGGTACGCCGCGCCTACCCCCGTCATTGCGAGCGCAGCGAAGCAATCCATCTATCCCCGAGCTGAGACATGGATTGCTTCGCGGAGCCTGTCATCGGGCGCGCATTCGCGCGACCCGTTGGCTCGCAACGACGGGGAAATAGTTTCGCGCTCTCTCGACACTTGCGCGCCAGAGGGTTGCAGCTTCGCACTCCCTTGAAAACCCGAGAGCGGCCGCCCTCACCCGTACCGGAGAACATCGACCGGATCGAGCCGTGCCGCCCGCCATGATGGATAGAGCGTTGCCAGGAATGACAACGTCAGCGCCATCGCCACAACGGCGGCGGTTTCGCCAAGATCGATTTCCGCCGGCAGCTTCGACAGGAAGTAGAGCTTTGGCGGAAACAGCTCGGTATTGGTGAGCCAGGACAGGAATTGCCTGATCGCCTCGATGTTCAGGCAAACCAGCATGCCGACGAGCAGACCGGCCAAGGTGCCGAGCACGCCGATCGCTGCACCCGCGATCAGGAATACCCGCATGATCGCCCCGCGCGAGGCGCCGATGGTGCGCAGAATGGCGATATCGGCGCCCTTGTCCTTCACGAGCATGATCAGTCCCGACACGATGTTCAGCGCGGCGACCAGCACGATCAAGGTCAGGATCAGGAACATGACGTTGCGCTCGACCTGCAGGGCCGCGAAGAAGGCCGAAGTGCGCCGCCGCCAGTCAACGAGAAACACCGGCCGCCCGGCGGCATCAGCCACCGGCTTTCGAAAACTGTCGACCTTGTCCGGGCTGCCGGTGAGGAAAACCTCGATGGCGCTTACGTCATCGGCGCGGTTGAAATAGGCCTGCGCTTCCGTGAGCGGCAGAAACACCATGACGGAATCGTATTCCGACATGTCGATGCTGAAAACCGCCGCAACCTTGTACGGCTTGATACGCGCCGCCGCAGCTTTCGACCTCGCTGCGCCATCGGGTGCGACCAGCGTGATGTTGTCGCCGGCCCTCACCGACAACTGCTCGGCAAGCCGGCGGCCGATGGCGACGCCTTTCCCTTGGTCGAATCCATCCAGCGCGCCCTGCTGGACATTGCCCGCGATCGCCGCAAGCTTGTTGAGGTCATCGCCGCGAATGCCGCGAACGAGAACGCCGGTGGCATTGTGTGCCGATGATGCCAGGGCCGGACCATCAACCACTGGCGCGGCGAGCCGTACGTCCGGAACCTGACTGATGCGCTCGGCGACGTCCTTCCAGTCCGTCAACGGCGATTCCAGCGGTTGCACCAGAAGGTGGCCGTTGAGGCCGACGATCTTATCCACCAGCTCCTTGCGGAAACCGTTCATGACGGCCATCACGATGATCAGCGTCGCAACGCCGAGCATGATGCCGAGGAAAGAAAATCCCGCGATGACGGAGATAAAGCCTTCCTTGCGGCGCGCCCGCAGGTACCGCCCGGACAGCAGCCATTCGAATGCCGAGAAAGGCAGGGGACGCGGAAGTTTTCCCATCGCCCTTCATAGCGTGTTTTCGGGACGATTTCGTGTGCCGGCTTCGTAGAATGATCTTCGTCCACCGCCATATTCCTGCCACGCCGGAGCCTTGAGCGCCGAGTAGACCAATGAAACCGACGCGACATCGCGCGCGCTTCCCCATGGCCGCGCGTCAGCCTCGGTATACGCGGCACCGGACAGATCTCGCGCTCAACCGACGTCTGGCATTTGCTCCAGCAGCTTATCGAGCGTGATCGGATAGTCGCGGACGCGCACGCCGGTCGCGTTATAGACCGCATTGGCGACCGCCGCCGCCACGCCGCAGATGCCGAGCTCGGCCACGCCCTTGGCCTTCATCGGCGAGGATATCGGATCGGTCTCGTCGAGGAAGATCATGTCCTGATGCGGAATGTCGGCATGAACGGGCACCTCATAGCCGGCGAGGTCGTGGTTGACGAAGAAGCCCGCGCGCTTGTCGACAACCATTTCCTCCATCAGCGCCGCGCCGACGCCCATCGTCATCGCGCCGATGATCTGGCTGCGCGCCGTTTTCGGATTGAGGATGCGGCCGGCGGCACACACCGCCAGCATGCGGCGGACGCGGATCTCGGCGGTCGCAACGTCGACGCCGACTTCGACGAAATGCGCGCCGAAGGTTGATTGCTGATACTTCTTGTCGAGATCGCCGTATTCAATTCCGTCTTCGGCCGTGAGCGCACCATCGGCCGCGGCCTGCGCCAGCGGCACGCGGCGATTACCCGCGCGCACCTCGCCATCGGCAAATTCAGCCTCCGCCGAATTGAAGCCGACCTTCTGGGCGATCGCTTCGCGCAGCTTGACGCAGGCGGCATAGACGCCTGCGGTCGAATTGTTGCCGCCGAATTGCCCGCCGGAGCCTGACGAGACCGGAAAGCTCGAATCGCCGAGACGCACCACCACCTTCTCCAGCGGCACGCCCATCATCTCGGCCGCGGTCTGCGCGATGATGGTGTAGCTGCCGGTGCCGATGTCGGTCATATCGGTCTCGACCGTCACCATGCCGTTGCCGTCGAGCCGCACCCGCGCAGCCGACTTGACCAGCAGATTGTTGCGGAACGCGGCGGCCGTGCCGATGCCGATCTTCCAGCGTCCGTCACGTGCCCTGCCCGGCTGTGGATCGCGCTTGCTCCAGCCGAAGCGCTCGGCGCCGGTGCGGAAGCATTCTGTGAGTTGCCGCTGTGAGAATGGCCGGTCCGGCCGTTCCGGATCGATCTGGGTATCGTTGCGGATACGAAACTCGATCGGATCGATACCGAGCTTCTCGGCCATTTCGTCGATCGCGATCTCTAGCGCCATCATGCCCGAAGCCTCGCCCGGCGCGCGCATCGCGTTGCCTTCGGCGAGATCGAGCGCCGCGAGGCGCGTTGCGGTCATGCGGTTGGCGCCGGCATAAAGCAGCCGCGTCTGGCTGACCGCGCCCTCGGGCCTGCCGCCGGGCAGATTGCCGCACCATTCCTCGTGGCCGATCGCCGTGATCCTGCCGTCCCTATCAGCGCCGATGCGAATGCGCTGAATCGTCGCCGGACGATGCGTCGTATTGTTGAACATCAGTGGGCGCTGCAGCGCTACCTTCACCGGCCGCCCCACGGCGCGCGCGCCGAGCGCCGCGAGCAGCGCATCCGAACGCAGGAACAGTTTGCCGCCGAAGCCGCCGCCAATGAATGACGAGACCAGGCGAACATTCTCTTTAGGGATCCCGAGGGTCTTCGCGACATCGCCTACGCCCCAGTCGATCATTTGGTTCGAGGTCCAAAGCGTGAGCTTGTCACCGTTCCACACGGCGATCGAGGCATGCGGCTCCATCATCGCATGCGCCTGATCGGGCGTGGTGTAGGTGGCATCGAATCGAACCGGCGCTGCCGCAAACGCACCAGAAAAATCACCCCGTGCGGTATCGGCCGGACCGCCGAACAAAGGTTTGGGCTGGCCAGTATCCTTCACCGCCGCGAGGTCAAAGGCGGCGCCATCCGCCTTGACGTAGTCGACGCGGAGGAGCTCCGCAGCGGCGCGCGCCTGTTCAAAGGTATCGGCGACCACAAGCGCGATCGCCTGATGATAATGTTCGATCTCGGGGCCGCCGAGCAGCTTGGCCGCGTTGCGCTCGCCTTTGCCGAGCTTGCCGGCGTTGTCAGCCGTGACGATGGCGCGCACGCCGGGCGCGGCTTTGGCTGCAGCGCTGTCAATCCCGCCGATGCGCCCCTTGGCGATCGCCGAACCGACAATATAGCCGTAAGCAGGGTTGGAAACGACATCGTGACGCTCATAAGCGTAAGGCGCACGGCCGGTGGTCTTGAGGGGACCGTCGACCCGGTCGGCGGGCTTGCCGATCACTTTGAGCTGATCGATCGGATTACTGGTAGCTGGGGTTTCGAATTTCATGGGTCAGCCTTTCGCCTCGGTCAGCACCGCACCGAGCGTGCGCTCGGCGAGCGACAGCTTGAATGCGTTCTGGCGTGTGGGCTTTGCGCCGGCGAACAATTGGGCGGCGACGGCCTTGGCGCCCCGCGGCAACTGCGCGTCGGCCGATTCGATACGCCATGGCTTATGGGCGACGCCACCGAGTGCTACGCGGCCGGTTCCGTCGCGCTGCACGATCGCAGCAACCGAGACCAGCGCGAAGGCATAAGAGGCACGGTCACGCACCTTGCGATAGATGTGCGTGCCACCGATCGGCTTTGGCAGCGTCACGGCCGTGATCAACTCACCCTGCGAAAGCGCAGTCTCGACATGCGGCGTGTTACCCGGCAAATGATGGAATTCGGCGATCGGAATCGTTCGCGTCGCGCCATCCGGCCGCACGGTTTCCACCACAGCATCGAGCGTGCGCATCGCGACCGCCATGTCGCTTGGATGGGTGGCGATGCAGGCCTCGCTTGCACCGACCACCGCATGCTGGCGGTTGAAGCCGCCGATTGCCGCACAGCCGCTGCCGGGACGACGTTTATTGCAAGGCTGGTTGGTGTCGTAGAAATAGGGGCAGCGCGTCCGCTGCAGCAAGTTTCCCGCCGTCGTCGCCATGTTGCGCAGTTGGCCCGAGGCGCCGGCGAGCAGGGCGCGCGACAACACGCCATAGTCGCGTCGGACGCGCTTATCGGCGGCCAGATCGGTATTGCGCACCAGCGCACCGATCTTTAGGCCGCCGTCGGGCATGGATTCGATCTTGTCGAGGGCGAGGCCGTTGACGTCGATCAGATGCGCCGGCGTCTCGATCTCAAGCTTCATCAGGTCAAGCAGATTGGTGCCGCCCGCGATGAATTTGGCATCGGCATGGCGCGCGGCGGCCGCCGCAGCGTCAGCTGGTGAGTTTGCGCGCTCATATGTGAATGATTTCATGTGGGCCTCCCGGCAACCTCTGTGATCGCCTCGGCGATGTTGGAATAGGCGCCGCAGCGGCAGATGTTGCCGCTCATGCGTTCACGAAGCTCGGCATTGGTCAGTTGCGGCGCAGCGTCGAGATCGGCAGTGACGTGACTGGGAATGCCGGCCTTGATTTCATCGAGCACCGCGACCGCCGAACAGATCTGTCCCGGCGTGCAATAGCCGCATTGGAAGCCGTCGTGCTTGACGAACGCGGCCTGCATCGGATGCATATTCTCGGGCGTGCCGAGGCCCTCGATGGTCGTGATGCTGTCGCCTTCGTGCATGACAGCCAGCGTCATGCATGAATTGATCCGCCGGCCGCCTGCGATCACCGTACAGGCGCCGCACTGGCCGTGATCGCAGCCCTTCTTGGTGCCGGTGAGATGCAGGTGCTCGCGCAGCGCATCGAGCAGCGTGGTCCGCATGTCGAGCGCAATCTCGCGCGGCGCGCCATTGACGTTGAACGAAACTTTCATCGTCGCGATGCCGGGAACGGCTGCCTGCGCGGGAACCACAGGCGTTTGCGCCCTTGCCTCTGCGGACGCCGCGCTGAAAGCCACCGACGCGGCGGTTCCCAGCAACAATTTCCTCCGCGATAACTCGAAGTCGCTCGGACCTTGCATGTCGTGTTCCCATTTGGCGTTGTTTGGTTGATTTCGGCGCGACTGTCTAAGCGCTCTGCTTCAAGCTTCCTGTAACCGCGCCGGGTTTGCCCTGTTCCTCGCCGCCATTCACGTTTGAAAGAGCTGGCGAGAACTGCGTTTGCAGCTTGCAACCAGCTAACGGCTGCGCGAGGGCGCGATTAGATGGTATAGTCAGCTTGCGCTTATGAAATGGATTCATGAATGGCGCGCCAGAACGTCAACGACCTCCTCGCGTTCCTGATGGTCGCGCGCGAGCGCAGCTTCACCCGGGCGGCGGCGCAGCTCGATGTCTCGCAATCCGCGCTCAGCCACACCATCCGAGGACTGGAGGAGCGGCTCGGCCTGCGGCTACTCACCCGCACCACCCGCAGCGTCGCGCCAACGGAAGCCGGCGAACGTTTGCTGCGCACAGTGGCGCCGAAACTGGAGGAGATCGATGCCGAGCTCTCAGCGCTCACCGAACTGCGCGACAAACCGGCGGGCACGATCCGCATCACCGCAGCCGAGCACTCGGCCACGACGATTCTTTGGCCAGCGCTGGCAAAGCTGCTGCCGCGCTATCCCGACATCAGAGTGGAGGTGAACATCGATTACGGTCTGACCGACATCGTTGCCGAGCGTTTCGACGCCGGCGTCCGCCTCGGTGAGCAGGTAGCCAAGGACATGATCGCCGTGCGCATCGGGCCGGATTTCCGCATGGCGGTGGTCGGCGCGCCGGCCTATTTCGCCGCGCGTCCGAAACCCGTCAGGCCACAGGATCTGACGGCGCATCGCTGCATCAATATCCGCCTGCCGACCTATGGCGGAATCTACGCCTGGGAATTCGAGAAGCGCGGACGCGCGCTGAAGGTCCGCGTCGAGGGCCAGCTGGTGTTCAACAACCTGGCACTCCGGATGAATGCGGTTCTCGCCGGGCTAGGCCTTGCCTATCTGCCGGAGGACCAAGTGCAGCCGCACCTTGAGGACGGCCGCCTGATCCGGGTGCTGGCGGACTGGTGTCCGCCCTTTCCGGGTTATCACCTCTATTATCCGAGCCGCCGCCAGATGGCGCCGGCATTGGCGCTGCTCGTCGAGGCGCTGCGCTACCGGAGCTGATGCTTTTCGTCCCGGCAAGCAAAAGGGCCGCAGCACATGCCGCGGCCCTCTCTCCTGGAAGAGGTCTGTCGTTGGTTAGTTACTTGTGCAGACCTTCATGGTTTTCATGCTGGTTTCAGCCTCGGTCTTCGTCTTGAACACGCCGTTGTCGACGATGGTGGTGGTTGTCGTGGTTGGCTTGGTATCGACAACCGTGCACTTCTTGGTGGTGGCGTCGTGCACCACGTAGAATTCGGCGGCAACTGCGGTGCCGGCGAACGCCGATACGGCAACGGCCAGCGTTCCGATCATCAATGACTTCTTCAAGATCTCCTCCTCGGGTGTTCCCCGTATGCAGCGGACAACCCGCCAGGAATCCGATTGTTCCAGTTTTTCCCATTCTACAGGGAACGCGTGGCCTCGCGCAGCGCGGCGGCGAACTAGTCGTCCGCGTTTCCTTCCAGGCTCTTGAGATATTTGAGCCCCTGCACAGCCAACAGTTCCGTATCGGTTTCTCCCGCATCGCAGCGCTGCCGGATAAAGCGCTGGAGGCTTGCGCGCCGCGAGTCGTTCTCATCGATATCGCTGTGGATCAGCAGGTAGACATTCCAGGCCCGCGCGAAGGCCGTTTCCACGATATCCGGGCTGTTCATTCAGCTCTCCATGAGATCACCGAGGAGTCATGTTGCCAATTTTTCCCGGTCTTAGCCATTCGGCTTTTGGCAACCGTGGCCTGCGAGGAACCTATGCCGAGGGTCTTCCGTTGGGTCGTTGACGTCGGGGGTAGTCACGCAATGAGAATGGTGGCGAGCATGCCCCTCGTTCGATATTTCCTGTTCGTCGGTGGCGGGTTGCTCGCCCTGTTGTTTGTGGCGGACCTGTATATGCCGCCGCCTGCGACGGAACCTGTGCGCACCGACTTGGACACGTCAGTCATTCGCGTTCACTCGCGGCACCGATGGCCCGAGAAGATCGTCATCGACACCACCCTGCCGACTATCGTGCCACGGTCAGTGGTCGCGGCTGATCCGGCTCCGAACCCTGCTCCACCGACAAGCCAGCCAAGCGACGCATTCGCAATGACAATGGCGGACGGGCCCCAAGCTGCGACGGCGCCAACCCAGAGCGCGCGGAAGCCCATCCAGAAGCGCCGGATCAAGGTAGCGCGAACGCCTGCCTGGCCGAGCATGCACGCGCCCCCGAACAGCTTCCGCATCGCGCTGCCTGGAGCTTGGTAGCTGAATCTACGGGAATAAGCTGGCAATCGGCGACAAGATTATCCTGCTCGCGCCTTGCTTACTTGCTACGGAACAAAATCGGTGATCGGGAACTTGTGTCAGACATCGCGATCAAGCGATTGGGAGGAAGTGGCGCCACCATCGTCGTCATCATCACTGGTGAAGCTTCGCTGCCATTCGCCGTCGTCATCCCCATTGCCCTGGCGATAAGCGAATTGCAGCGGCGCGAACGGGCCGCGTCCCTGCGGCGCGGCCGGTTCAGCGGTCCTCGAACAGCCGATAGCGCTCAGCCCAATCCCATCTCGACCGCGATCCGGATCAGGTCCGAGTGATTCTTTGCGCCGAGCTTCTGCTTGAGCAGCGAGGTGGTGTTAGCCACCGTCTTGTAAGAAATCTCCAGCGCATCGGCGACTTCGACGATCTTGTCGCCGCGGCCGAGCAGCCGCAGGATTTCAAGCTCACGCGCCGTCATCTGCGATGCCGGATTGGCCTTGATCGAAGCGCCCGAGAAGGTCACCGCCTCCGCCAGCTGCGGTGAAATGAAATTGTCTCCCGCAGCCACCTTGCGGACGGCCTTGACCAGCATCCGGGGATCGTCGCCTTTCGAGACATAACCTTGCGCGCCCATCTCGATGGCGCGAACCACGAAGGCCGGATCGTCATTCATGCTGAACATGATGATCCTGGCATCCGGATCATCCTTGCGGATGCGCCGCATAAGTTCGAATCCGGACACATCGGGAAGCTTGATATCGATCACCGTGACATCGGGCTTCCTGGCCATATAGGCGCGGTGGCCGGACTTGGCGTCGTTGGCCTCTTCGATCTTCACGGAATTGTCTGACGCAAACAGCGACCGGCACCCCGACAGGACCACCGGGTGGTCGTCGACGATCAAGACCTTCGTTGCCGATCTGGTAGTATTCTGCATCCTTTATCCCCTTTCGGAATAAATAAGAGGTTGGCGCATTTTGAAAAGAGAAATCTTGGGTTGCGGGAACTATAATAACCAAAATGTGGGAAAGACTTTCTCTTCGAACGCGGCTCTTGCTGCCGCTCGGCCTGATGTTCGTGGCGGCCCTGCTGGCGGGAGCCGTCTCGCTTCGGATCTTCGCGTCGACGCAACTTGTGGAGGAAATCGAACCCGCGGCTCGCTCGGCCAGAGCGGTTGCGGCCGCGCTCAACGGTGCGTTGCAGGCTTCCGCCAATCCGCATGCGACACTCGATGCATTCGTGCAATCGCTGGGGACTTCCGAGGCAATCCAGTTTCGGCGCCTTGGCACCAGCCTCGACCTGCATCCGCACGCGGTGCAGGCGCCCTTAGGAAGGGTGCCTGACTGGTTCGTCCACCTCCTCGCTGTCCCCGAGTTAAGGGCGGCCTTCCCCATCATGATCGAGGGCAAGCAAGTCGGCGACATCGTATTCACACCGGACATGTCCGCCGACATTCGCGAGAAGTGGATCGGATTCCTGGCGATCGCCTGGTCCGGAATCACCCTGATGCTGCTGACGGCGGCCATTGCCCACTTTATCGCACGCTCCGCGTTGCAACCGCTGCAAAATCTCGGCGACGGGCTGACCCGGATGCGGACGGGCGACTACGAACACCTCATTGCGCCTGCCGGCCCGCCCGAGATCCGCAAGAGCGCGCAGGAAGCCAACGAACTTGCCCGCACCCTCCATCACCTCAGCCAGGACAATCGCAACCTGCTGCGCCGGATCGTCTCGCTGCAGGACGACGAACGGCAGGACATGGCACGCGAGCTCCATGACGAGCTTGGGCCGCTGTTATTCGGAATCCGCGCCAACACGATCGCGCTTCTGGAATCGATTTCTGCAGGCGAAGCCGAAATACGAAGCGCCGCCGAAGGAATCTTGCAGTCGGTCGAAACGCTGCAGCAGGCGAACCGTCGTATCCTCGATGCGCTGCGGCCGCTCTACATTGAGGAGCTCGGCCTGCAAAAGAGCATCGAGACCCTTTTGCAGAACGCAAAGGCGCAGGCGCCGGACCTCAAGGTCACGTCGCAGATCGACTCAACACTGAATGAGGCCGACGGCCTCCTGTCGCAGACTGTCTACCGCGTCATCCAGGAGGCGGTGACAAACGTGCTCCGCCATGCCAAAGCGAGCTCAATGCATGTTGCGGCGAGGCGCGACGGCCCCGAAGTGATCGTGGAAATATCCGACGATGGTGTCGGCTTTCCGGCGGATCGGCGGTTTGGCCGGGGATTGACCGGAATGCTGGAGCGCGCTCGCGCGCTAAGCGGGACGCTCGAACTGTTGCGCGAAGCTGGGCGCACATCTGTCCGATGTCGACTTCCGGCCGGAGATTCCGCCGCGCAAACGGGTAGTAAACAGTCCTGAAGGAAAGGCGCAGGATCGGGAGAGCTAACCGGCGTAGTCCCGCAGACCGGCTCGCGGCTGTAACTCCGCCACGGGCAAGCAATGGGTTGCCTGAATTTTCCCGTCGCGCGTGAAGCTGAAAGCGATGCGCACCGGCTTGCCTTCATGGCTCAGATAATCGAGCACGACGCCGTCGGTGGTCGGTATGATTTCCTCCAGCCCAAAGGCGGTCGGAGCGAGCGTATCGAGGCGCGGCTTCCAGTAGCATTCAAGGGCCGCGCGACCTTCGCTGATCGTGGCCTCACCGCATTGGCATTCCAGCGTTGCGTTGTCAGCATAGAGATCGAGCAATGTCGCGAGATCGCGATTGCGGCACGCGTCCAGCCAGTCGACCACCAGTGCGATCTGATCAAAATCGTTCGCCAAGTCCGCGGTCCCATCCATCTCGCCGTACCTAGTCCTGAGCGCTGATCCGGTTAGCGGAGTATGGCGATCGTCGTGAATGGACACTGAACAGGCCTTTGTCCGGAACTCGGCTTTGGAACCAAAAACGATTCTGCGGAACAAAGGTTCCCTCAGGCTAGTCCGGACGAATACGGGGACGGAGCTTTCAACCGCGCCGCTTGCCACGCCACCAGACGCCGAATGCGATGACGACCGCAAACGCCAGCGTGAACCAGGTGATGGCGTATTGCATATGATCATCCTTCAGACGAACCGAGAGCGCTCCAGGCTTCGGGATGCCGCTTTCAGGCACCGGCGTTTCCAGATCGATGTAGAACGGCGCGACGGCTTTGCCGCCCTCGCCCCAGCCAAGCGCGCGTGCCATTGCGAGGTGATCGCGGGTGAACCAGAGCCGCTTTGCCACGTTCTCCGGCGGCGTCAGCGTGCCCGCGCTTTCGGGAAAACGGATGTAGCCGGTGAGCTGCGCAGGATGACCGGTGATCAGCCGGCGCACGGCGCGATCCTGCTGGTTGCGATCCTGCATCGTGTTCTGGACGAAGCCGGCGTTAACCACGACGGTGTTGCCGTCGGCCAGTTGCACCGGCAGGAAAGCCCAGGTGCCGGGGCCTGAGACGTCGTCGCGAACCGCGGAGCCGGCGCTGTAGACCATCGCATCCGGCAACGGCGCGTAGGTCGCCGTGAAGCTGACGCGACGGAATTCGTCCCCGGCCGGCGTCAGCAGCGACCATTGCGCCGGCGCCGGCAGCGCCTCGGGCGCGGTCGCGACGCGCTCGTTCAGCCGTGCGATCAGCGCGTGTTTTTCGACCCGGCGCTGCAACTGCCAAATGCCGAGGCCGCTGAAGGCCAGCACCATCAGCAGCGTGAAAATGGCAAAGCCGGCGACCGCGGGGCGCCGTGGCGAACGGTCGGTCATTTCGGTTCGCGATCGATCAGCCGGCCGGGCGCCGCCTTGTGATGAAACTGCAGCGCAATCAGAAGCGACTTCATCGAGCGCAGCGGCAACAGCGTGGTCGCGGCGATGAGCGGCAGCCACAGCGCCGCATGCAGCCAGAACGGCGGCTGATATTTAACTTCGACGATCAGCGCCGCGGTGACGACGATGGCTCCCGCCAGCATGATGATGAAAATCGCAGGCCCATCGCCGCTATCGATGAAGGCGTAGTCGAGCCCGCACGCTTCGCAATTCGGGCGCAGGTTAAGGAACCCCGAATAGAGCTTGCCCTCGCCGCAGCAGGGACAGCGGCAGGCGATGCCGCGTAGCGCGCTCTGGATGACGGTTGGCGATTGATCAGTCGTCATATTCGGCCCTTCCCTTCTCCGCTTGCAGAAGGAGGAAGAAAGAAAAAGGGGCGGTCCTTCCGACCGCCCCCTTCTATCACGTCACGCCTGCTCAGTGGCCGGCCGCAGGTCCCGGGCCGCGGAACCAGACGTAGATGCAGACGAACAGGAACAGCCACACCACGTCGACGAAGTGCCAGTACCAGGCGGCGAACTCGAAGCCGAGGTGCTGCTTCGGCGTGAAGTGGCCGGCATAGGCGCGGAACAGGCATACCAGCAGGAACACGGTGCCGACCAGCACATGGAAGCCGTGGAAGCCGGTCGCCATGAAGAAGGTCGCGCCGTAGATGTTGCCCGAGAAGCTGAAGGTGGCATGGGCATATTCATAGGCCTGCACGCAGGTGAAGGCGGCGCCCAAGAGCACGGTGAGGATCAGGCCGTACTTCAGGCCCTGCCGATCATTCTCGAGCAGCGCGTGGTGGGCCCAGGTGACGGTGGTGCCCGAGGTCAGGAGCAGGAGCGTGTTGAGGAGCGGCAGGTGCCAGGGGTCAAAAGTCTCGATGCCCTTCGGCGGCCAGGTGCCCGGTACGTTGCAGGCACCGGCAGCCGTGCCTGGACCGCAGCCAAACACCGCGTCGCGGGTGGCCTGGACCGCGTCGGCGGGGAACAGCGCGGAATTGAAGAAGGCCCAGAACCAGGCCACGAAAAACATCACCTCGGAGGCGATGAAAAGGATCATGCCGTAGCGGTGGCTGATCTGCACCACGCGGGTGTGGTCGCCCTTGTACTGGGCTTCGCGGATCACGTCGCCCCACCAGCTCGCCATGGTGTAGAGCACGCCGATAGTGCCGACGCCGAAGACGATCGGAGCACCGGAAAACATCTTGTGCATCCAGGCGATCGCACCCACGGCCATGATGAAGGCCGAGATCGAGCCGACGACCGGCCACGGGCTCGGATCGACGAGGTGGTAGTCGTGGTGCTTCGCGTGCGCCGTAGCCATTGCGGTCTCTCCGTTAGATGTGCCGTTCCCTTCGGCACATATTCGTCTCAAATTTCAAGGCCGAACTCCGTTAGATACGGGATCCGGCGGTCACAGGTTTCTCACAGGTTTCCCTTGCGCTTGTCGCCTTCGCCGGCCGCGAGCGGCTTCGGCGCCGGTTCGCGCACGGGGTAGAAGGTGTAGGATAGCGTGATCGTCTTCAACGCGTCGTTCTCGCTGTCCCCGGCCAGCGCCGGATCGACATAGAACACCACGGGCATCTCGCGCTTCTCGCCCGGGCCCATGGTCTGTTCGCTGAAACAGAAGCAGTTGATCTTCTGGAAATAGGCGCCGACGGTGAGCGGCGCGACATTGTAGGCGGCAACGCCCGCGGTGGTGCGCGCGGCCTGATTGGTCACGGTATAGAAGACGGTGACGACCTCGCCGACCCGGACCTCGATCTCGTTCTGCTCCGGCTCGAACTTCCAGGGCAGGCCGGGGCCGACATTGGCATCGAACCGCACCGCGATCTTGCGCTCCAGCGGCGCGGCTGATGGCGCCGAGGTCGCGACCTGGGTGGTGCCGTTAAAGCCGGTGGCGCGGCAGAACCAGTCGTAGAGCGGCACGGCCGCATAGGACGCGCCGACCATGAACACGACGACGAAGCCGCAGATCGAGGCGACAACCGCATCGCGCGACAGCGCGCGGCGCGAGGCGACCTGCTCGCCCGCCGTCACGCTCTCCGGCATTTGCGGTTTGCTTTCCATCTCAGTCACATCGGCCGGACAAGAACGGCCGGCCCCTTGACCATGGTGACCGCGAAGAACAGCACGACGAGAACGCCGAGCGCGAGCGCAATGGCGATCGAGCGGTGACGGCGGCTTCGCTTCTGCGCCTCGGTGAGGACGATTCCATCTGGCTTGCGCTTCTCGTCCATACGCGTTCCATGCGCCCCCTACCCGACGACCATGGGCACGATGGCGCGGATGACGACCTCGAGCAGGAGCGTCGCAAACAGCGCGAACAGATAAAGGATCGAGAAGGCAAACAGCCGGCGCGTCGCGCGGCTCGCCTGCTTGCCCTCGCGGTGGCGATAGACCTCGATCGCCAGCCACATCATGCCCGCGCCGAGCGCCAGCGAGGTGACGCCGTAGATCGCATCGAAATAACCGAGCGGCCAAGGCGCGGCGGCGATCGCGACCAGCACGATCGTATAGGCCAGGATCTGCAGCCGCGTCGCGTTGGGCCCGGCGACGACGGGCAACATCGGAATGCCGGCGCGGGCATAGTCATCGCTGCGGAACAGCGCCAGCGCCCAGAAATGTGGCGGGGTCCAGAAGAAGATGATGAGAAAGAGGAGCACGGGCTCCATCGACAGGGAGCCGGTGGCCGCGGCCCACGCCACAACCGGCGGCAGTGCGCCGGCGGCGCCGCCGATCACGATGTTCTGCGCGGTCCAGCGCTTCAGCCACATGGTGTAGATCACCACATAGAAGAAGATCGTGAACGCGAGCAGGCCGCCGGCAAGCCAGTTGACGAGGACGCCGAGCGTCATCACCGAGAAGAAAGCCAGCGTCAGGCCAAACGCCATCGCTTCCGCGCTTGTGATGCGTCCACGCGGGATCGGCCGGTTGGCGGTGCGCGTCATCAAGGCGTCGATGTCGCCTTCCAGGGCCATGTTCATCGCGCCCGAAGCGCCGGCCCCGACCGCGATGCAGAGGATCGAGGTGAAGGCGATCACGGGATGGACATGGCCCGGCGCAATGAAGAAACCAACCAAGGCGGTGAAGATCACAAGCGACATCACCCGCGGCTTCAGCAGCGCGATGTAGTCACCGACCTCCGCCTCGGAAATCCGAGGGCGAACATCGATGGCGTTGTGGTCGACTACCGACAAGATCTATCTCGCTTCATCAAAGCCGCGGCGCGCAACGGACGCGCGCCGCGAACAACCGTTTACTGCACGCGCGGCAGCACTTCGAACTGGTGGAAGGGCGGCGGCGAGGTCAGCGTCCACTCCAGCGTGGTGGCACCGGCGCCCCACGGATTGTTGGCGGCCGCCTGCTTCTTCACGAAGGCGTCGACGACACCGTAGATGAAGATTAGGACGCCGAAGCCGGAGACGTAGGAGCCGATCGAGGACACCAGGTTCCAGCCGGCAAACGCGTCCGGATAGTCGATGTAGCGGCGCGGCATGCCCGACAGGCCGAGGAAGTGCTGCGGGAAGAAGATCAGGTTCACGCCGATGAAGGTGACCCAGAAGTGCAGCTTGCCGATGGCTTCCGAGTACATGTAGCCCGACATCTTCGGGAACCAGTAATACCAGCCGGCGAAGATCGCGAAGACAGCGCCAAGCGACAGCACGTAGTGGAAGTGCGCAACCACGTAATAGGTATCCTGCAGCACGCGGTCGACGCCGGCGTTCGCCAGCACGACGCCGGTGACGCCACCGACCGTGAACAGGAAGATGAAGCCGATCGCCCACAGCATCGGGGTACGGAATTCGATCGAGCCGCCCCACATCGTGGCGATCCAGGAGAAGATCTTCACGCCGGTCGGCACCGCGATCACCATGGTGGCGGCGACGAAATAGGCCTGCGTCGCCGACGACATGCCGACCGTGTACATGTGGTGCGCCCACACGACGAAGCCGATGCCGCCGATCGCGACCATGGCGTAGGCCATTCCGAGATAGCCGAACACGGGCTTGCGCGAGAAGGTCGAGACGATCTGGCTGATCATGCCGAAGCCGGGCAGGATCAGGATGTACACCTCGGGGTGGCCGAAGAACCAGAACAGATGCTGGAACAGCACCGGATCGCCGCCGCCGTCGGCGGCAAAGAAGGTGGTGCCGAAGTTGCGGTCGGTCAGCATCATGGTGATGGCGCCGGCCAGCACGGGCAGCGACAACAGGAGGAGAAATACCGTCACCAGGATCGACCACACGAACAGCGGCATCTTGTGCAGGGTCATGCCGGGCGCGCGCATGTTGAAGATCGTGGTGATGAAGTTGATGGCGCCCAGAATCGACGAGGCGCCAGCCAAATGCAGCGAAAGGATCGCGAAGTCGACCGCCGGCCCCGGATGGCCCGATGTCGACAATGGCACATACATGGTCCAGCCCGCGCCGACGCCGTTGGCGCCCGGCTCACCCTCGACGAAAGTGGACATCAAGAGCAGCGCGAACGAGGCCGGCAGCAGCCAGAACGAGATGTTGTTCATGCGCGGGAACGCCATGTCGGGCGCGCCAATCATCAGCGGCACGAACCAGTTGCCGAACCCGCCGATCATCGCCGGCATCACCATGAAGAAGATCATGATCAGGCCGTGCGAGGTTACGAACACATTGTAGGTGTGGGCTTCGTGGAACAGCTGGATGCCCGGATACATCAGCTCGACGCGGATCGCGATCGACATCGCCGCACCGATGATACCCGCGAAGATCGCGAAGATAAGGTACATCGTGCCGATGTCCTTATGGTTCGTCGAATAGAGCCAGCGCCGCCATCCGGTCGGATTGGCATGCGCATGGTCGTCATGGGCGTGATCGTGATGTGTCGCAGCGGTCGTTGCCATTTTAAAATCCTGCCTTGCAGTCCCTTTGTGGACCTTGTTCAGGTCCCGTCGCCCTTGTCCTTAAAGCCTGCGCCCTACTGCGCGGCCTGACCAGCCGAGGCGTAGGTGTTCGCCGGATTGGTCGCATATTTCTTCTTCGCCGCCTCAACCCAGGCCGCGAATTCCTGATCGGTCACCACCTTGACCGCGATCGGCATGAAGGCGTGGTCCTTGCCGCACAGTTCGGAGCACTGGCCGTAATACATGCCGACCTTGGTTGCCTTGAACCAGGTCTCGTTGAGGCGGCCGGGGATCGAGTCGATCTTGATGCCGAACGAGGGCACCGCGAAAGCGTGGATGACGTCGGCGCCGGTGGTCTGGACGCGGATCACCTTGTTGACCGGCACCACCATCTCGTTGTCGACGCCGAGCAGGCGCGGCTGCTTGTCCTGCGCCATCAGCGAATCGAACTCGAACTTGCCGTTATCCGGATAGGCGTAGCTCCAGTACCACTGCTTGCCGGTGGCCTTGACGGTCAGGTCAGCCTTGGGAACATCGAGCTGCTGGAACAGGAGGCGGAACGACGGCACCGCGATGCCGACCAGGATCAGCACCGGGATCAGCGTCCAGGCCACCTCGATCAGCGTGTTGTGGGTGGTCCGCGAGGGGATCGGGTTGGCCTTGGCGTTGAACTTCAGCACCACGATGACGAGCAGCGCCAGCACGAACAGGGTGATCAGCGTGATGATCACGAGCAGCAAATTATGGAAGCTGATGATGTTTTCCATCACCGGGGTAGCGGCTTCCTGCAGCGTGATTTCCCACGGCTTGGGCTGCGCCCCAAAAGCCGCCCCGCCGGCCGCGAGCGCCATGCCCGCCACCGCCAACCCCAGCAACCGCCGGCCCATCTGGCCACTCGACATCTTCATGCCGCTTGCGCTCCTTTAAGAATAGTCCCCAACGCACTCCCGCCGGATGGCCGGAAATGCCGCCACGATCGCCCTCACAAACGGCCTACCGGAGGTACTTTGGAAGTCCACCTTCGAAAGTACCTGCAACAGTATTGCTACAGTACTCCTGGGCCCGATCGTTAGAACGCGTCGAAATCCAGCCTCTCAAATCATAATTCTTGGGGTCTCGCAATGCAGTAGTAGGCGGCAAGCCATGCTTTAGCTGCTATTCGCCGGATGTCTGATTTTCCCGGCAAATCAGCAAAAACCCGCCGTTTTGCGAACCCGCGCCGCTTGACAGCCCGATTGCCGGATGTAGGCACAGTGGCGGCGCTCCCGGGCGAGCTGATTCGCGCCAGTCCGGACAAATCGCCGAGGGCGTGGATTGGCGCTCGGGCCGCCTTCAAGGCGCCGTCATTGCGTATCAGTCCGGACAAGACCCAGTTACAAATGTATGCTGCGGGCTTGGGCCGGAAACGTCACCGGCGCCGCCGGAATTCGCGAGAGGATGGACCCCGATGGGGCGTTCAAAACATCAGGCGGGATATCGCTTGGAACTTGCCCGCTGGCTCGGCGGCCTCTTCGCCGTGGCTTTCCTGTTCACGGCCTTCCTGCTCAGCCTGACCCAGGCGGCGAGCGCCCAAGGCGCGGTACGGTCGGTCCATGGCGACTGGCAGATCCGCTGCGACACCCCGCCGGGCGCGCAGGGCGAGCAATGCGCCCTGATCCAGAGCGTGGTGGCCGAGGACCGTTCCAACGCCGGCCTTACCGTGATCGTGCTGAAGACCGCCGATCAGAAGAGCAAACTGATGCGGGTGGTCGCCCCGCTCGGCGTGCTCCTGCCCTCCGGCCTCGGGCTGAAGCTCGACAATCAGGACGTGGGCCGCGCCGGCTTCGTCCGCTGCCTGCCCAATGGCTGCGTCGCCGAGGTGGTGATGGACGAAAAACTCTTGGGTCAGCTCCGGAGCGCCAAAACCGCGACCTTTATTATCTTTGAGACGCCCGAAGAGGGTATCGGCTTTCCGCTCAGCCTGAACGGGCTCGGCGAGGGGTATGACAAGCTGCCGTGAGCTAACTCCGGTTCATCTTAGCCCTTTGCGCTGGCGCCGGCGTAGTAATCGAACAACCGGCGCGCCTCGATGGAGAGCCAGTCCGCTTCGCCGGTGATATAGCCTTCGACTTGGCCCTGGAGACCCAGCAGGAAGGAGATCGGCATGCCGTAAAGCGCGAACGGCGTGTCGACAGCGTCGCTTGCGCCGGCACGCGCCACCAGTCCGCCCGGATCGAAGCCGATCGCGAGATGGCGCAGCTTCAGCTGCTTGACGAATGGCGCGACAACCGATCGATCGCGATCCGTCGCAATGGCGATCACCGCGAGGTCGGCGCGCCGGTTTCCCGCGAGCTGATCCAATATAGGCAATTCGGTCCGGCAGGCCGGGCACCAGGTCGCCCAGAAATTGACGAGCACAACCTTTCCACGGAACGAGGTGAGATCGAGTACGCCTCCGCCGAGGCGTGGGATTTGCGCCGGCGGGACCGGACGCGCGCCGCGAACCTCCGTGAACTGATGCCTGGCCGTTGCAAAAGGCGGTGGCCCGCCGGAGCCGGCGCATCCAGGCGATGGCATTGCAAGCGATGCGGCCGCGCCCGCTACTCCCGCAAAGAACATCCGACGGTTCGGGCTGCGATGCGACGTCATGTCGGTGCTCCGTTCAGGACCGGATGTAGGACCAGCCGGCTTCTTGCAGTTCGATGATGCGTCCGGGCCCGCTTGGCACGAGATCGACATTGTCGATCAGCGTGACCGGACGGCCCTCCTGGCGCTCCATGCCGAGCTTCGTTGCCTCGCACACCACGAAGCGGATGTTCGCATTGACCGTCCTCAACAGGCGCAGCATGTCTTTCACCGGCGAGGTATCGGCGCGCAACATGTGCACGCCGGCGTTATAGGCGACGACCTCGATGGTGAATGCTTCATTCCGTTCCTGGTAGTATTTCGGAAGGTTGAGCGAGGTCGAGATCAGCGCCCGCATCGTGGTGGGATCGTCGGTGTTGATCGGCAGCACCAGCCGATGCATCGGTGGCGAAGCGGGCTTCGCCACCGGTTTCGAGACCGCGGAGCCCGGATCGGTCAGCATCAGGGTCACGACCAACGGCACGATGAAGGTCAGCGCCAGCCCGACCCAATTGGCTAATTGACGGAACGACAGGCGCATCGCCGTGCCTTTCAAAAGGACTTGGCGAGCGAGGCGATCGCCTCACGCTCGGAATAGGCAACGAGCGCGTTCAACATCAGCAGAACAATTGCCGGCACCGGTGATCCGCCGATGACGAACAGGTGAGTGATCACGGCGCCGATCATCACACAAATCAGCAGCAGCGCGCCGAACCCAGCCTTTCGTGGCAGCAGGAGCAGAATTGCCCCGATTATCTCGAGGCTACCAGTCAAATAGCGAAACCATTGTCCGAGCCCGATGTGATGGAACTCGTCCACCATCATCGGCACGCCATAGAGCTTTGCGCCGCCGGCCCCGAGAAAGGCGAACGCCAGCAATCCTCTGACAATCCAAACGCCAAGATAGGTCCAACGGCGTCCGGCAGGCGCAGCAGCATCCGACATTGAGAACTCCCGAAGATCGAGGAACGGCCCCCAGCCGCAAAAGCGCCCAAGGCTTTCAAAACCAAAATTCGGAACTAAGATGAAATTGACAAGTAGGATGATTTTTCTGGTGTAGTATGAAAAAGCAGACTAATGGGCCCGCGCCGTCCGAATGCACCGCTGCGCCGCAGCTTCAGCGCGCTCTTCGTGTACTCTCCGGCAAGTGGAAGGGCGAAATCCTCTGGCAGTTGGTTGGTGGCAAGCGACGGTTCGGTGAATTGCGGCGCGCCATTCCCGATGTGACGCAGCACATGCTGACGACCCAGCTGCGGGATCTCGAAAACGAAGGCCTGGTAAAGCGCACCGTATTTCCCGAAGTGCCGCCCCGCGTCGAATACGAGATGACGCCCGCGGCGAGGGACCTGAAGCCCGTGTTCGACGAGCTGTCCCGTTGGGCCAACGCGCATGGCAGGCGAGGACCCGATCCGGATGTTGCGGATGCCGAGGGTCGAGGCACCAGTTCAGCCGATCACCCGCCGCGCCCGGCGCGATGACTGAGTGGTGGGAGCACTAGTTTCAGGAAAGATCGGCGCTCGGCGTGAACGGCTCACCGAATGAAGGCTGCCGTGCGAGCCAGCTACTCAAACAACAGCCCCATCAGAATCAGGTTTTCGTAGCCGTCATCGACCAGAATCCGGTTGCGCTGCAGCCCTTCGATTATAAAGCCGTATTTCTTGTAGAGCTCGATCGCGACCGTATTGTTCTCCCGAACCGTAAGTTCGACCCGGCGCAGCCCAAAGTCCCGCGCAGCGTCAAGCGCCTGCCGGATCAAACGTCCACCAATCCCGTGCCGCCGGAATTCCGGTAGAAGTGCAATACCGAGAACGCCGACATGGGCATATATCGGCCTTGGGTTGGGTAAGACATCGCACCAGCCAATGACCTCGCCGGACGAAACCGCTACCAGTTGCGGATAACCATGTTTGATATTGTCGAGAACAAAGGCCTGCGTCGATTCGAACGGTGGGGCTTCCAGAAACGCGAGATAGCGCCGCTCCCGCGCGACGAAGTCGAGGGATCGATGAAAGCTTTCAATATGCTCCTGCGCTATCGGAACAATTTCGACTGAAGGTAACATCTTGGCAACGTGTTGGAGCAACCCCTCGCGGAATGGCCGGGAAACAACTATCTTGCAAGAACCTCTCCGACAACGGACTGATTTGATGACCAATCCCGCCACAACCTCCCTGCTCGACCGCGCTAATCTTGACCGTGATGCCGTCAGACGCGAGATCGCGCGCGGACTTGCGGGCGCCGACGATGGCGAGCTATTTCTGGAATATGGCCAGACCGAAGCCCTCGGGTTCGACAATGGTCGGCTGAAGCAGGCGACCTATGACACCTCGCAAGGTTTCGGCCTGCGCGCCGTGAAGGACGACGCGGTCGGTTACGCGCATTCCTCCGACGTCTCGCTGCCGGCGTTGATCCGTGCGGCGGATGCGGTGGCGGCCGTGCGCGGTGGGTACAGCGGCAATTTCGCCGCCGCGCCCGCACACACCAATGTGCGGCTCTACGGCGATGAGAACCCGCTGGATGCGCCGGGCTTCGAGGCCAAGGTGAAGCTGCTGGCTGAGATCGACGCATACGTCCGGGACAAGGATCCGCGGGTGCGGCAAGCCTCCATCAGCCTGGGCGCCACTTGGCAGGTGGTCGAAATCCTCCGCCCCGACGGCGAGAGCTATCGCGATATTCGCCCGCTGGTGCGCGTCAATATTTCCGTCGTCGCGGGCCAGGGCGACCGGCAGGAAAGCGGCAGCAAGGGCTATGGCGGCCGCGAAGGTTATGCGCGCTTCATCGAGACCAAGGCGTGGCGCGAGGCCGCCGATGGCGCGATCCGCGAGGCGCTGGTCAATCTGGAATCGGTCCCCGCCCCCGCCGGCGAGATGGACGTGGTACTAGGCGCCGGCTGGCCCGGCGTGATGCTGCATGAGGCGGTCGGCCACGGCCTCGAAGGCGACTTCAACCGCAAGCAGACCTCCGCTTTTGCCGGGCTGATGGGCAAGCAGGTCGCCGCCAAGGGCGTTACCGTCGTTGACGACGGCACGCTCGCCTCGCGGCGCGGCTCGCTTTCGATTGACGATGAAGGCACGCCAACCAACCGCACCGTGCTCATCGAGGACGGCATTCTCGTCGGCTACATGCAGGACCGGCAGAACGCGCGGCTGATGAACATGAAGCCGACCGGCAACGGACGCCGCCAGAGCTATGCCCATGTGCCGATGCCGCGCATGACCAATACCTACATGCTCGCGGGCGACCGTGACCCCGCCGAGATCATCGCCTCGGTGAAGAACGGCGTCTATGCCGCAAATTTCGGCGGCGGCCAGGTCGACATCACCTCCGGCAAATATGTTTTCCAGTGCACCGAGGCCTATCGCATCGAGAACGGCAAGCTCGGCGCCCCCCTGAAGGGCGCCATGCTGATCGGCAACGGGCCGACCGACCTGCATCGCATCACCATGGTGGGCAACGATCTGGCGCTCGATACCGGCATCGGCACCTGCGGCAAGAACGGCCAGGGCGTGCCTGTCGGCGTCGGCCAGCCGACGCTGCGGATGGAGCGGATCACGGTCGGAGGAACGGGCTAGTGAGCGACGAGAAGGCAGTCAGCGACAAGGAAATCTCTCCCGGCAAGATGAACTGGCGCGGCCAGGCCGCACAACTCGCCGCCATCGTGGCCGTCGTGTTCATCGCCAAGGGCGCGATCGCCGAGCCGTTCTATGTGCCATCGGGCTCGATGGAGCCGACGCTGCTGATCGGTGACGCGCTGGTCGCGTCGAAATTTCCGTATGGTTATGGCGCGGCGTCGCTGCCGATCCAGATCACGCTGCCCGAGACTGGCCGCCTGTTCGGCGATACGCCCAAGCGCGGCGACGTCGTCGTATTCCGCTGGCCGGGCGACCGCTCGCAGGCCTGGGTCAAGCGCGTGGTGGGATTGCCGGGCGACCGCATCCAGCTGCGGCAGGGCCAACTCTTCATCAACGACCATGCCGCGACGCTGAGGCCAGACGGGGTGGGTGAAGCCGAAGATGACCACGGCAACACCGAGCGGGCCTACCGCTTCATCGAGACGCTGCCGAACGGCGTCAGCCATGCGATCTTCAAGATGCGCGACAATGGCCGGCTCGACAACACACCTGAAGTGACGGTGCCAGCGGGCATGCTGTTCGTGCTTGGCGACAACAGGGACAATTCCGCCGACAGCCGCGTCGCGGTGCGCGACGGCGGCGTGGGACTGCTGCCGATCGACAATCTGATCGGCCGCGCCGATGCCGTGGTCGGCTCCTGGGATCTCGGCATGCGCAGCCAGCCGGTGTGGACCTGGCCGTCGGGCTTTCGGCTGGCACGGTTTTTCACTTCCGTGCATTGAGGGCGTAGCCCGGATGAGCGAAGCGACATCCGAGACAGTGTCGAGGCTAGCCCCGGATATCGCTTCGCTCATCCGGCTACATTCGTTTCCAGCCCATGACCTTCGACGACGTCAGAAAGTTCGCGCTCGCCTGGCCTGAGGTCGAAGACGGCACCTCCTACGGCACGCCGGCCTTGAAGGTGCGCAAGAAGATGCTCGTGCGGCTCAAGCAAGACGGCGACAGCCTGGTGATGCCGGGCGTACCACAGGACGAGCGCGAGATGCTGGTGGAAAGCCAGCCCAAGGTGTTTTACTTCACCGATCACTACCGCGATTATCCGATGGTGCTGATCCGCCTGTCGAAGGCCAGCCGCGCCACCGTCGAGCCGCTCCTCCGGCGACACTGGCGCACGCTGGCGTCGAAGAAGGCGGTGAAGGAATTCGACGAGCGTTAAGGGCGGAACTAGTGGGGTGGGCAAAGGCGCGTTTGCGCCTTGCCCCAGCAGGGAAATCTGTCAGGTCTCATCCTGAGGAGCACGCGTCAGCGTGCGTCTCGAAGGATGGCACCAGCGGGGCCACATGGTTCTCCCGGCGATGCGAAGCATCGTCCGGAGCGGCGCTTTCGCGCCTCCTCACCATGAGGGTTTAGAAAGTTACTGCGGCGCGCGCATGAACAAAGACCAATTCCTCACCGCCGCCTTGCGTAACCCGACCAACGAAATCATTACCGAAGAGCTGCATCGGCTGGCGCTTCCCGACGCGTGGCTGGTCTCGGGATGCCTGGTGCAGACGGTGTGGAACGTGCTGACCAGCCGCGCCGTCGATTACGGCATTAACGACTACGACGTATTCTATTTCGATCTCGATACGTCGTGGGAAGCGGAAGACAAGGTTATCCGCCAATTGACCGATCGCCTTGCGCCGCGCGGCATCGCGGTCGAGGCGCGCAACCAGGCGCGCGTTCATCTCTGGTATCCGGAGAAACATGGCCTGCCCTATCCGGAGCTGCACTGTTCGACGCAAGGCATTGACCGGTTTCTGACCAGGAATACGCAAATCGGAATCCGCCGCGTGCGCGATGCTTACGAGGTGTATGCTCCGAACGGCTATGACGATGTCGCGGCGCTGATCGTACGGCCGAACCCGGGACCGAATTTCTCGGCGGCGAATTATGAGGCGAAGGCGCGGCGGTGGAAGGCGCTGTGGCCGGAAATCACGGTGCTGCCGGCGGATGCATAATTCCCGACGTCGTCCCTGCGAAAGCAGGGACCCATAGCCACTGATGCCCATTGTTGCAGAACACAGCGGGCCTAGCTCTGCACATCACTAAGCACTAGTGGTTATGGGTCCCCGCGTGCGCGGGGACGACAGCAGTGTATGCCGCAACTAGCGCACCACGCCCGAGGTAAACCCCGCCTTTCTTCGCGGCGGCTTGATCTCTTTCTTAAGGAAGCAATGCGCCTCCTTGCCGGCATAGCCGGGCCGAGCGTAGGTCCAGGCGCGGCATTTGTTGTCAGCGGCGCAGGCGGCCTTGCAGGCGTCCTCGCCGTCGCTGCGTTTGAGATCAAAGCTCTTGTAGTCGCCGCCGAAGCGGTCGATCGAGGTTTCGCTGGCCGCGTTGCGCCGCTCGACCACGCCGGCGCCGCGTATGCCGGAGACGCAGCAATCGCTCTCCACGCGCGCCGGCACGTTGCTCTTGAGCCAGCACACCGCGCCATTGGCGAGGTCGGTCGGATAGTTGAAGCTCCAGGCGCGGCAGCGCCGGTCGCGCTCGCATACCAGCGCGCATTCCGCGGGATCGCCCGAGATCACGGGCGCGCTGTGATAATCGCCGCCGGGACGGTCGAAATTGGCCTGCGCCAGCGCCGGGGACGCGCAAAGGGTGGCCGCCAAAAAGGCGAGCGTCACCACACACGCCCTGAGCTGGCGAATAGTCCCCATTTTCGGTTGCTTTCGAATACGCGTTTCAGGCGCGGGAAGACTCTTCTTCGAAGCGCCGTCCCGCCCCAGCCCCTTCGATATAAGCATGCACGTTTCGGAAAGCCGCACCCGGCTTTCCGGCTCATGCTCCAGCCGGTCGTCATTTGAGCGTCATCAACCTGTACGGCGCATGAACGGCGAATAGGCGAGGCAACCCGTTCAATTAGAACGCGTATTCCTGATAGACCGGCTCCACGGAACCGCCCCAGGGGCCGTTGAACTTGTCCAGCATTTCCTCCGCCGGCGTGCGGCCCGATTCGAGGATCCGCTCCAGCGGCTCCAGATGGCGGCTCTCGTCGCGGCCGGAATGGTCGACGCGGTTGCGCCGCTGCAAGCCCTCATACGACAGCTTCAGGCATTCCTTGGCGATTTCGAACAGGTAACGATCCTTGATCCTGGCCTTGAAGCCGAAGCGCGGCACGTCATCGCGCAAAGCCTGACGCTCCGCGGCGGTCCAGTGGCTTACCAGATCCCAGGCCGCATCGAGGCTGTCATTGTCATACAACAGGCCGACCCAGAATGCCGGCAGCGCCGGCAGCCGGCCCCACGGCACGCCGTCGGCGCCGCGCATTTCCAGATAGCGCTTGAGGCGGACTTCCGGGAAAATCGTCGACAGGTGGTTGGACCAGTCGGACAAGGTCGGGCGCTCGCCAGGAAGCGAATTGTTGCGGCCCTCGAAGAAGGCGCGGAACGAGGAGCCGGCGACATCGATATAGCTCTCGCCGCGCTTGACGAAGTACATGGGCACGTCGAGCGCGTAGTCGACCCAGCGCTCGAATCCCATGCCGTCCTCGAACACCCAAGGCAGCATGCCAGAGCGGGCATTGTCGGTGTCGCGCCAGATCTCGGAGCGGAACGACAGGAAGCCGTTGGGCTTGCCTTCGGTAAAGGGCGAATTGGCGAACAGGGCGGTCGCCACCGGCTGCAGCGCGATCGACACCCGCAGCTTCTTGACCATGTCGGCTTCCGAGGAGAAGTCGAGATTGGTCTGCACCGTACAGGTCCGGTACATCATGTCGATGCCGTAGTTTCCGACCTTCGGCATGTAATTGGTCATGATCTTGTAGCGGCCCTTGGGCATCAGCGGGATCTGCGACCGCGACCAGGACGGCGTCATGCCGAGGCCGAGAAAGCCGATGCCGAGGGGCGTTGCGATCTCGCGGACCTGCGCCAGATGCGCCATCAATTCGGACTGGGTCTGGTGCACGTTTTCGACCGGCGCGCCCGACAATTCGAACTGGCCGCCGGGCTCCAGCGAAATCGCGCCGCCGCCGGTGACGTCGTAGAGACCGATGATGTTGCCGTTCTCCATGATCGGCTCCCAGCCGAGCAGGAGCTGCATGCCTTCGAGCAGCGCGCCGATACCACGCGCGCCTTCGTATGGCACGGGCTGATGACCCTCGAGCGTGAACGGGGTCTTCTCGTGCTCGGTGCCGATGCGGAAGTCGGACGGCGGCTTGATGCCGGCTTCGAACCACGCGACGAGTTCGTCACGTGATTGCAGCGGCGTCATATCGATCTGGTCACGCGCCATGAAAAAATCCGGAAAACTGGCGATTCGACCGAACGCGCCGTGTGGCTGAAGGGATGCGGACGACGACGTCCGCAACAACGAAACGTATCAGGGCCGTCATCGCGTCGGCACGCTGTCGCGGGCAGCAGCCGCCTTGACATCGGAGCAGGAGCAGCCCAGCCGGTCGAGCAGACCGCAAAGCTTGATGGCGTCGGCGTCGGATAGTTTCGAGCCGACGTGTTTTTCGATCGCCGCCGAATAGGCGGTCCACATTTTCTTCTGCAGCTCGCGCCCGGCTTCGGTGATCTCCACGAACTGGCCACGCTTGTCGACCTTGCATTCGCGCCGCGCCGCCAGGCCCTCGTCCACCAGGCGGTCGATCAGCCGAGAGGTGGAATATTGCGGGATCAGCATCTGCTTTTCCAACTCCACCGGACGCAACTCGCCGGACGGCGCGCGCGACAGCTCCAGCAGCGCGTCATACCAGGCCAGCGGCGGGAAGCCGGCCTTCTTCAAATCCTGCTCGACGGCGTCGAGCACCCGGCTCTGCACCCGCATCAGGCGGATCCAGGCGGCAGTCGCCTCGGTCGATGGTTTGCGTTTCATGGTCCGGGGTCCATATCAGTCAATGATCAGTGTACCGCACTAAATGCAGGTGCATCAATCTTGACTATTTCATGCAGATGCATTTAGTCGGTCCGCCAATAATTACGAGGGAAGGAAAAATCCAATGAAACTGTACTATTCCCCGGGCGCCTGCTCGTTATCTCCCCATATCGCCCTTCTGGAAGCCGGTCTGCCCTATGAGCTGGTGAAGGTCGATCTGCGCGCCAAGAAACTGGAAAACGGTGACGATTTTCTGAAGGTCAATCCGAAGGGCCAGGTGCCGGCGGTGCAGCTCGATTCCGGCGAGCTGGTCACCGAAGGACCCGTTATCGTGCAGATGATCGCCGACAAGGCCGGCAAGAATCTGGCGCCCGCACGCGATTCGCAGGAGCGCTACAAGCTGCTCGAATGGCTGAACTACATCACGACCGAGCTGCACAAGAATCTCGGACCGATGTTCTCTCCGCTGCTCGCCGACGACGCCAAGGGTTTCTTCAAGGACCGCGCGATGTCCAAATTCAAGTATCTGGACACCGCGCTTGCCGGACGGGACTATCTGATGGGCCAGCAGTTCACCGTCGCCGACGGCTACCTGTTCACCATGCTGATGTGGGCGACCGACCGGTTGAAATTCGATCTCACTGACATGCCGAACCTGATGGCCTACAAGGCCCGCGTCGGCGCCCGTCCGAGGGTGCAGGAAGCGATGACCAAGGAAGGGCTGCTGAAGGCGGCGTGAGGGTTTCAGGGATCGCGACGAACGAAGGGCCGGATTCGATGATCCGGCCCTCTTCATTCGTGTCACCGCTCTCTCCAGTGGTCGTCCCTGCGAACGCAGGGATCCATAACCACAGGGAGTTGTTGTTTTCCGAAAGGCGTCGACCAACAAGGCTTATCGATAGATCACGCGGTATGGGTCCCTGCGTTCGCAGGGACGACCACGCACTTCGCGACCCTATGCCGCCGCCTTCTTCGGCGCGAAGCGGCCGTAGAAGGTCTCGTTCCTCGCCGCCATGTCCTCCAGCAGCTTTGGCGGGGTGAAGCGCGAGCCGTATTTGGCTTCCAGCTTGTGGCAGAGCTCGACGAATTTTCGCGCGCCCATGAAGTCGATGTAGGACAGCGTGCCGCCGGTGAACGGCGCGAAGCCAAACCCTAAGATCGAGCCGACATCGGCCTCGCGCGGGTCGGTGATGACGTGATCTTCCACCGTGCGTGCGGCCTCCACCGCCTGCACTACCAAAAAGCGCTGCTTCAACTCCTCGATGTCGATGGTGTCAGGATCGAGCTGCTTGGGCTGCAGCGCAGAGAGACCAGGCCACAGGCTCTTCTGACCCTTGCCCTTCTCGGGGTAGCCGTAAAAGCCCTTGCTGTTCTTGCGGCCGAGGCGGCCCTGCTTCTCGACCATCTCCACCATCAGCTTCTTCTGATCCGGGTTGACGGCGTTGGGACCGAGGTCTGCCTCAGTCGCTTTCATGACCTTGAGGCCAAGATCGAGGGCTACTTCATCCGACAGCGACAGCGGACCGACCGGCATGCCGGCCATCTTGGCGCAGTTCTCGATCATCGCCGGCGGCACACCTTCGAGGAACATCTCGTTGCCTTCGGCGATGTAACGGCCGACGCAGCGGTTGGCGTAGAAGCCGCGGGAGTCGTTCACGACGATCGGCGTCTTGCCGATGATGCGGACGTAATCGAGCGCAGTCGCCAGCGCGATGTCGCCGGTGTTCTTGCCGAGAATGATCTCGACCAGCATCATCTTCTCGACGGGCGAGAAGAAATGGATGCCGATGAACTTGCCCTGATCCTCAAAGCTTTCGGCGAGCGAGGTGATCGGCAGCGTCGAAGTGTTGGAGGCGAAGATCGCGTCCGCCTTGAGATACTGCTGCGCCTTGGCGAAAGTATCGGCCTTGACCTTGCGGTCCTCGAACACGGCCTCAATCACGAGGTCGCAATCCTTCAGGGCCGCATAATCAGCGGTTGCCGTGATGCGTGACATGATGGCATCGGCTTCAGGCTGCTTGGCGCGGCCCTTGGCGATCAGACCGTCGATAACGCTCTTGGCGTGAGCCTTGCCCTTGTCGGCGCTTTCCTGGTCGCGGTCGATCAGCACGACGTCGAGGCCGGCGCGGGCCGAGACGTAGCCGACGCTGGCGCCCATGAAGCCGGCGCCGATCACGGCGATCTTCTTCACCTTGGTCGGCGGCACGTTCTGCGGACGCCGCGCACCTTTGTTCAGTTCCTGCATCGACAGGAACAGGCTGCGGATCATCGCCGCCGCTTCCTTGGAGCGCAGCACCTTCGTGAAATAGCGCGATTCGACGCGCAGCGCGGCGTCGATGGGGAGCTGCAGGCCCTCATAGACACAGCTCATGATGGCGCGCGCCGCCGGATAATTGTCGTAGGTCTCGCGGCGATAGATCGCATTGCCGGCCGGGAACATCATCATGCCGGCCTTGGAGAACACCGGACCGCCCGGCAGCTTGAATCCCTTCTCGTCCCAGGGCGCGACCGCCTTGCCGCCGCCCTTGATCCAGTCCTTGGCCGCCTTGATCAGGTCGGCGGCGGGCACGATGGCGTGAATCAGGTTGAGCGACTTGGCCTTCTCCACGGTGACAGGATCGCCCTTGAGGAGGATGGTCATCGCATCCTGGGGCGGCACGAGGCGCGGCACGCGCTGGGTGCCGCCGGCGCCGGGGAACAGGCCGACCTTCACCTCGGGCAAGCCGAGCCGGGTCTTGGGGTTCTCGGCCGCGACGCGGTAGTGGCAGGACAGCGTCACCTCAAAACCGCCGCCGAGCGCGAGCCCGTTGATCGCGGCCGCCCATGGCTTGCCGCAGGTCTCGATGCCACGCAGCACCAGCGAGAAGCGTCGGCTCTGGTCGAACAGCATCTGGTTAGCCTCGACCTCGCCCTTCTCTTTAAAGACCTTGGCGTATTCCTTGTTCATGCCCTCCAGCATGGAAAGATCAGCGCCGGCGCAGAACGCTTCCTTAGCGGAGGTGATGACGACACCCTTCACCGCGGCGTCGGCGGTGGTCTGCTTCAAAATCTCCTCGAGCTCGGTGGTCGAGGTCTCGTCCAGCACGTTCATCGAACGTCCGGGAATATCCCAAGTGACGAGCGCAATCCCGTCGGTGTCGGTCTCTAGCTTGAAATTCTTGAAGGCCATGTTGGTGCTCCCTCGGTGCCGCAGCCGATCTCAGGCGCGGCGGTTAAGCTTGAATTCGTAGGGTGGGTCAGCGAAGCGTAACCCACCAATCTCTTGCCGTGGCACGGTGGGTTACGCCTTCCGCCTTCGCTCGTTGAGCTACGGCGGCGGCTAACCCACCCTACGCACTCAGACTCGTTCGATAATCGTCGCCGTCCCCATGCCGCCGCCGATGCATAGCGTCACCAGCGCGGTCGACTTGTTGGTCCGCTCCAGTTCATCGAGCACGGTGCCGAGGATCATCGCGCCGGTCGCGCCGAGTGGATGGCCGAGCGCGATTGCGCCGCCATTGACGTTGATCTTCGCGTTATCGATGTCGAACGCCTGGATGTAGCGCAGCACGACCGAGGCGAAGGCCTCGTTCAATTCGAACAGGTCGATGTCCGACTTCTTCATGCCGGAGCGCGCGAACAGCTTTTCGGTGACATCGACCGGGCCGGTCAGCATCATCGCGGGCTCGGAGCCGATATTGGCGAAGGCGCGGATCTTGGCGCGCGGCTTCAGGCCGTGCTTGGCGCCCGCTTCCTTGCTGCCGAGCAGCACGGCGCCAGCGCCGTCGACGATGCCGGAGGAGTTGCCGGCATGGTGCACGTAATTGACGCGCTCGATTTCCGGATGCGACTGGATCGCTACCGCATCGAAGCCGCCCATCTGGGCCACCATGGTGAAGGACGGCTGCAGTTGCGCCAGCGACTGCATGGTCGTGGTCGGGCGCATGTGCTCATCCTTGGCAAGGATAGTCAGGCCGTTGATGTCCTTCACCGGCACCACTGACCTATCGAAGCGGCCCTCATCCCACGCCTTGCCCGCGCGCTGCTGACTCTGCACCGCATAGGCATCGACATCGTCGCGCGAAAAACCGTATTTGGTCGCGATCAGATCGGCCGAGACGCCCTGCGGCATGAAATAGGCCGGCACCGCCATCGAGGGGTCCATCGGCCAAGCGCCGCCGGACGCGCCGATGCCGACGCGGCTCATCGATTCGGCGCCGCCGCCGATCACCAGCTCATGCTGGCCGCTCATGATCTGGGCGGCCGCGAAATTCACGGCGTCGAGGCCGGAGGCGCAGAAGCGGCTGATCTGCACGCCCGGCACGGTCTCGCCGAGGCCCGCCTTCAAGGCGGCGAAGCGCGCGATGTCGCTTCCGGCTTCGCCGACCGGATCGACCACGCCGAGCACGACGTCGTCGACAACGTCTTCAGCGAGATTGTTACGCTCCTTCAGCGCCTGCAGCGGCACGGTGGCCAGCGCCAGCGCGGTGACCTCGTGGAGCGCGCCGTCGGGCTTGCCGCGGCCGCGCGGGGTGCGAACGTGATCGTAGATATATGCCTCAGGCATGACGCCCTCCTGGTATGAGGATCATAATATTATAGGCGAAAGATCGGAGAAACGGCGGAAAATCTCAGAACGCTTCCGCCGCCAATTCCATGGTCGTGGCGCAGCCGGACTGGATACGCGCAAGATGGACGTGAGTCTCCGGCAGCATCCGCTCCATGAAGAAGCGGCCGGTCACCAGCTTGGTGTTCAGGTAGGGCGTGGCGCCAGAGGCCGCAATCTTATCCTGCGCCACTTTCGCCATCCGCGCCCACATGAAGCCGAAGGCGACGAGGCCGAACAAATGCATGTAGTCGGTGGCGGCGGCGCCAGCATTGTCGGGCTTGGTCATCGCATTCTGCATCAGCCAGCCGGTGGCCTGCTGCAGGTGACCGAGAGCGGTCGAGAGCGGGGTGACGAACGGCTTCATCGCTTCATCACCGCCGTGTTCCTTGGCGAACGCGCCGACTTCGGCGAAGAACGCCATCGCGGCACGGCCGCCATTGCGCGGCAGCTTGCGGCCGACCAGGTCGAGCGCCTGGATGCCGTTGGCGCCCTCGTAGAGCATGGCGATGCGGGCATCGCGCACGAACTGCTCCATGCCATGCTCGGCAATGTAGCCATGACCGCCATACATCTGCTGCGCCAGCACGGTGTTGGAGAAGCCGACGTCGGTCATCATGCCCTTCATGACCGGGGTCATCAGTCCCATGTGGTCGTCGGCCGCCTCGCGGTCCTTGGGGTCGGCGGAGCGGTGGGCGACGTCGCTCTTCAATGCGGTCCACACCACCATGGCGCGCGCCGCCTCGTTGAAGGCGCGGATGGTGAGCAGCACACGGCGCACGTCGGGATGCACGATGATCGGGTCGGCCGGCTTGTCGGCCTCCTTTGCGCCGGTCAGCGCGCGGCCCTGCAGGCGTTCGCGCGCATAGGCGACGGCGTTCTGATAGGCGACCTCGGACTGGGCGAGGCCCTGCACGGCGACGCCGAGGCGGGCCTCGTTCATCATCACGAACATGCCCTGCATGCCCTTGTTCTCTTCGCCGATCAGCCAGCCGGTGGCGTTGTCGTAGTTCATCACGCAGGTGGAATTGCCGTGGATGCCCATCTTGTGCTCGATCGAGCCGCACGACACGCCGTTGCGCTGCCCGAGCGAACCATCGGCATTGACGAGGAATTTCGGCACGACGAACAGCGACACACCCTTGATGCCGGCGGGCGCGCCTTCGATGCGCGCCAGCACCAGATGGATGATGTTCTCGGCGAGGTCATGCTCACCGGATGAGATGAAGATCTTGGTGCCCGTGATTTTGTAGCTGCCGTCAGCCTGCCTCACCGCGCGAGTGCGCAGCAGACCGAGATCGGTGCCGCATTGCGGCTCAGTGAGGTTCATGGTGCCGGTCCACTCGCCCGCCACCATCTTCGGCACATAGGTCTTCTTCTGCTCGGCGTCGCCGTGCACGAGCAGCGCCGCGGTCGCGCCCATTGTGAGACCACCATACATCGAGAACGCCATGTTGGCCGCGCTCTGGAATTCGGTCACGACCTGGCTCAGCATCACCGGCAGCCCCTGCCCGCCGTACTCCGTGGGCGCCGAGAGGCCGAGCCAGCCGCCTTCGGCGACTTGCTTGAAAGCTTCCTTAAAGCCCTTCGGCGTGGTGACACTGCCGTCGTCATGCCGCTTGCAGCCTTCGAGATCGCCGACGCGGTTGAGCGGCTGCAGCACCTCTTCGGAGAGTTTTGCGGCCTCCCCCAAGATCGCCTCGCGCACATCGGCGGAAGCGTCGGTGAAGCCGGGCAGATTGTCGTAGCGATCGATCTGGAACACGTCGTTGAGCAGGAAGGTGACGTCTTCCACAGGGGCTTTGTAGATCGGCATGATGTTCTCCCGGCAGCGGCAAGATGGCTAAGGCGCTTGAAAAAGAAATTCGTCGTGGCGTTCCGGAACGAGACCTTATCTGGTTCCGGCAGTGCTAGGGAGTGAGCGGGCCAGCAAATATCCGGACAGCCATTGCGACATAAACGGCACCAGACATCGTCGTGGTCTTTGCTCCCTCGCCCTCATCACTGCTTGGCGAGTTGCTCCCCCATCAAGCGGTGCAGCAGATTGATTCCCTTCAGCGGACGCACCATCACCTTGAAGTGCGTGATCTTACCGTCATCGCTGAAGGTGATGATGTCGACGCCGTTGATCTTGATGCCGTCGATCTCGTTTTCGAATTCGAGGACCGCGCCGTTCGCGTTGCGCCATTCGCCGGTGTATTTGAAGCCGGGACCACCCAGCACCTTGTCGGCGCTCGCCAGATATTTGAAGGTGATGTCGCGCCCGCGCTGCGGCGTGTGAACGACGGGGCTTTCGAAGACAGCATCCGGATGCAGCAAGTCCCACAGTGCCGCCGCATCGTGCGACTTCATGTAGCCGTACCACTTGTCGAGGCCGCTCATGGTCATCATGTCTCCTTCATCGGGCGATGACGGGCTGGACGCCGGGGAAGGACCTCTCCGGAGCTTATGCGCATTGACGCATATGCAACTTTATGCATAATGTCAAATTACAATTGAAAGCCGGAGACCAGCGTCTTGGCGCTCGGAGATGCGATCCTTGCCTGCCTGACCGAACGTCCGATGACGGGCTATGAGCTCGCCAAGACGTTCGACAACTCCATTGGATTCTTCTGGAAGGCCGACCACCAGCAAATTTATCGGGAGCTCACCAAGCTGCGCGACCGCGGCCATATCCAGGGCCGCGAGGTGGTGCAGTCCGGCAAGCCCAACAAGCTGGTCTATACCTTGACGCCGGAGGGCCGCGCCGCGCTCCGGCACTGGGCTAAGCGGCCGAGCGTGCCGGCCTCGATCAAGGACGACCTTCTGGTGCGGCTCTACGCGCTCGACAGCGTCGACATCGAACCGCTGCGCACCGACCTGATGGCGCGCCTCGAACATCACCGCGATCGCTTCGCCCGCTACGAGCGCTTGCTCAACAAACGCTTCCCCGATGGCACGGCGCCGCCGGCCGATGTGGGCAAGCTGCTGGGCTTGCGCATCGGCCTTGCCCACGAGCGCGCCGTCGCGGAATGGTGCGAAGAGGCGATCGAGGCGTTGTCGGCGCTATCCGGCGCGGAGCGACCCAAGGTCGTGCCGATGGAGGCCAACAAGCGCGAGAATAGCGGCTAGAACCGGCCGACCGGCCGGCCCGGTAACTTTTGCGGCGGCCTGTTCCATTCCTTAACCCGTTATTTACCGTGACGAACAAAAGTCAGGTTCTGAGGCAGACGACCTGCGCGAAATTCGATTGTCTCTTCAGTGGGACGCGCGGGGAGGCTGATGGCGCAGGTGGGGCGCCGTAGCGGAACCGGACCAAAGCATGAATTCGCGCGTATCGTGGAGTGTTGACAGCATTGATCCTTCCGTTCGCGAAAGGGCCGAGGCGGCCGCGCGCCGCGCCGGCATGTCCCTGAACGACTGGCTCAATTCAACTCTCGGCGAATCCGCACCATCCAATTTCGGCGCGTCTGCGGCGCAGCGGCCAGCGGTGCCCGGCCGGCAGGTCCCCGATGTCGCCGACATTCACCAGCGGCTGGATTCGATCACGCGGCAGATCGAGCAGATCTCGCGGCCAACGCCGCGTGGCGAGCCGACGGTGGCCCGCCAGCTCAACGACGCCATTTCTCGCCTCGATGCGCGGCTCTCGCAGATTTCCGCGCCGGCCCGGCAAGCCCAGATGCAGGAGAAGCAGCGGCAGACCGACGTCGTCGAACGTGCCGCCGCGCAGGTCTATCGCCCCGCGCCGCCGCTCAGCCCGGCCTCGATGGATTTTGCGATTGCCGAAATCGCGGCGCGCCAGAACGAACTTGACAGCCCGCCGCCGCGGCAGGCGCCGCCGCGCAATGGCGCCGCTGCGCCTGTGCAGTCGTCCGCACAACCGGCGGCGCAAGCAGCGCCAGCCGGTCCGGATTTTTCGTCGCTCGAACGGCACCTGATCAAGATCACCAGCCAGATCGAGGCGCTGCAGCGTCCCGACCATATCGAGCAGTCGATTGCCGCCTTCCGCAGCGAACTCGCCGAAATCCGTCAGGCCATCACCGAGGCGGTGCCGCGCCGGGAGATCGAATCGCTCGAGAACGAAATCCGCTCGCTGTCCCGCCGCATCGATGACAGCCGCAGTAACGGCAGCGACGGCCAGACGCTGGCCAATATCGAGAGCGCCCTTGGCGAAATCCGCGAGGCGCTGGGTTCGCTGACGCCAGCCGAGCAGCTCACCGGCTATGACGAGGCGATCCGCAATCTCGGCGCCAAGCTCGACCTGATCCTGCGCACGAATGACGATCCGTCGACCGTGCAGCAGCTCGAAAGCGCGATTGCAGCATTGCGCGCCATCGTCGCCAACGTCGCCTCCAACGACGCGCTGGCCCGGCTCGCCGATGACGTTCACGCGCTATCGGCCAAGGTCGATCAGCTTTCCCGCTTTGACGGCAACAGTGATGCCCTCGGACAGCTCGAGCAGCGCCTGGCCGCACTAACCTCGACGCTGGAAAGCAGGCAACCGACGCTCGCGGGCGAACCTTCGGAGTATGTCGAGAACGCGCTGCGCTCGCTGTCGGAACGGCTCGACCGCATCCCGGTCGGCAACGACAATGCGTCGGCGTTTGCCCATCTCGAACAGCGCGTCGCCTATCTGCTGGAGCGCCTGGAAGCCTCCAACGATCGTTCCGCGGCGCCCACCATCGATCTCGGACGGGTCGAGGAAGGCCTGCACGACATTCTGCGTTCGCTCGAGCGCCAGCACGCCAGCCTGGTTGCACTCGCCGACTCCAACCGCAATGCCGGCGGCGCGGCGCAAGCGATGGATCCCGGCATCGTCGATCTGGTCAAGCGCGAACTGTCCGACATCCGCTTCAGCCAGTCGGAATCCGACCGCCGCACGCAGGATTCGCTGGAAACCGTTCACAGCACGCTCGGCCATGTGGTCGACCGCCTGTCGATGATCGAAGGCGATCTGCGCACCGTTCGCGCCGCGCCTAGCGCGCCCGCCTCTCCGCCTGCAGCGGCCGAGACGCACGAGGAAGTGTCGCGCCCGACCACGCCGCTAAAGACCTTTCCGCAGCAAACCAAGCCGGAATTGCCCAACCCAGCCGCGCTGCAGGCCGGGCCGCAGGAACATTTTGTCGCCGCCCCGCGCGAATTCCACGCAGCGCAGCCGCCGGCTGCGCCGGTCGCCCCGCCATTGCCGCCGCGCGCGATCAGCGAAATCCTGGAGCCGCATGCCGCCGCGCCGCGCACCGCGATCGCGCCGGACTTGCCGCCCGATCATCCGCTCGAGCCGGGCACAAGGCCGCCCCCGCGTATGGCTTCCCCATCGGAACGGATCGCAGCTTCCGAAAACGCAATCAGCGAGATCGCGAACGGGCCGAAGGAGCCGGTCAGCTCGTCGAGCTTCATTGCCGCCGCGCGCCGCGCCGCGCAGGCCGCTGCCGCTGCGCCCCCACCGGAGAAAGCCGGACGGGCGGCAAAGGCCGCGCCCAAGGACAAGGGCGGCGACAAGGCTAAGGCAAAGGCTGACGACAAGAATCCTTCGAACATTTCCTCCAAGATCCGCTCGCTGCTGGTCGGCGCGAGCGTGGTCGTGATCGTGCTCGGCACGTTCAAGATGGCGATGACGCTGCTCGATACCGGCAGCGTGTTGCAGCTGCCGATGATGGGGCAGCCGAGCGAGCCGGCCGCTCCGGCGCAGTCCCTGGCGCCGGCAGAGACCAACGCCAGGCCCGCAATGCCTGCGACGCCAACCCCGCCGCCCATGATGATTTCGCCGACGCCGGTCGAGAAGCAGTCTAACAATTCTTCCGCACCCAATACGCTCGATAGCGCGCGGATCGCACCGCCAGCGCAAGATCCGACGCCCCCGGCTGCGGCCGGCGACGTCACCGGCACGATCTCGACGGTGCCGGCGACCGGCGGCAAGCTCGCCATGATCGCGGTGCCACCAAGCGAGCGGCTGCCTGATGCGATCGGCGGCCCGGTGTTGCGCGCCGCCGCGCTGAAGGGCGACCCGGCCGCGGCCTACGAAATCGGCCTGCGCTTTGCCGAGGGCAAGGGCGTTGCCCCCAATCTCGACGAAGCCGCGAAATGGTACGACCGTGCGGCGCAGGCCGGCATCGTGCCGGCGCTGTTCCGGCTTGGCACCTTCTACGAGAAGGGGCTGAGCGTGAAGAAGGACGTCGATATCGCGCGCCGTTACTATCTGCAGGCCGCCGAGCGCGGCAGCGCCAAGGCAATGCATAATCTGGCCGTGCTGGACGCCGATGGTGGCGGCAAGGGCGCCAACTACAAGAGCGCGTCGATCTGGTTCCGCAAGGCCGCCGATCGCGGCGTCGCCGACAGCCAGTTCAACCTCGGCATTCTCTATGCGCGCGGCATCGGCGTCGAACAGAACCTCGCCGAATCCTTCAAATGGTTCAGCCTCGCGGCGGCCCAAGGCGATGCAGACGCCGGCCGCAAGCGCGATGATGTCGCCAAACGGCTCGATGCCCAGTCGCTCGCGGCGGCCAGGCTTGCCATCCAAACCTTTACGGTCGAGCCGCAACCCGACGACGCCGTCAACGTGGCCTCGCCCGCGGGCGGCTGGGATGCCGCACCGGCCACCACCAAGCCTGCGGCCAAGCCGGCCCCGGCCAAGCGCACCGCCGCCATTCACTGACCTGAGCCCACCGCGATGCCGACCGGCATCGCCGCCTATCCTCGGCCAAAAATTGGTATATTGCTTGGGGCGTGCCTGCACCCGAACGGGTCGGCCTGCAACGAGGACCGATTGTCGAGCGAAGACAACCAAGGGGAAAACCGCTTCCGCAGGTCACCGACGGGTCCTGTGGTGGCGCCGCCACGCATACCGCCCGGTCAGCCCCCGGTGCCGCCACGGCCGCCCCGGCGCCAACGGCATTTCTGGTCGATCGCGATCTTGGTCCTGCTGGTTGCCGGTGTCTGCATTCGCGCCTACCGGGACCTGTCGCAGCCGGATGCCTGGCACTACTGGAAGGACCAGTACGTCGCGCCGAGCCTGACGTCTGAGGTGATCGACACGCTTTATCTCGATGGTTCGAGCAAGGGCCGGCGTGCGCTGTTCGTCAGCGGCACGATCGGCCCTGCCGCCGCGAGCTGGTTTCGGAGCAGGCTGGACCAAGCCAATCTCGCTACGGGCGACATCGTCCTCTTGGCCTCCCCCGGCGGCGATTTGAACCAGGCCATGATCATGGGCGAGATTATCAGGTCGCGTTCGCTGGCGACCGCCGTCGGCAGCGCCGATGCCTCGGGCCGCATCAAACCGGGCTATTGCGCCAGCGCCTGCGTGCTCACCTATGCCGGGGGCAAACCGCGCTTCGGCGTATTGGGTTCGGCGCTCGGCGTTCACCGCTTTGTCACGACCAGGCCCGTGAACGACCCTGTCGCGGAGGCCCAGCGGATATCGGGCGCGGTGCTCGGCTACATGACAAAAATGGGCGTCTCCTCCTCGATCGTGGAAGCGATGTCCGAGACCAGGGACATTCGCTGGCTCAGCCCGAGGCAAGCGCTCACGATGAATCTCGTTACAGCCCCCATCGAAAAGCCCTGAGCCGCCTGGGCAAGGGCTGCGAAGGACCCGCCGGCCGATTGATGACTTCCGCGCCAGCGAACGACGGAAGCGCGAGTCTCTCAGGCAAAAATTTGCCTTTCCGGGCATTTTTAGTCCCCCATCCCCCCGAATTCAGTTATGCAAAGGTGCGGGAACCGGCGCTGCGCACGCAATGATGCATGCGCGAACTGGCTCCCCACTGCCGGCAAACCCAACAGAAACCACGCCCCGAGCGGCTTCCCTGGCCGTCTCGTACGGCAAAGCTACAAAAAGCAGGCGCGCGTGCAGCTCTACCTCCCGATCGCCGACATTCCGGTCAATGTCTTCCTCATCCTGGCGATGGGCGCAGCGGTGGGGTTCGTCTCCGGCATGTTCGGGATCGGCGGCGGTTTCCTGATGACGCCGCTACTCATCTTCGTGGGCATTGCGCCTGCGGTCGCGGTCGCCTCGGTCGCCAGCCACATTGCCGCCTCCTCGTTTTCCGGTGCGATCTCCTATTGGCGACGACGCGCGATCGATCCGGTCCTGGCGGTGGTGCTATTGACCGGCGGCAGTCTAGGCACGGCGCTGGGGGTTTGGACTTTTACGCTGCTGCGCTCGCTGGGTCAGCTCGATCTGATGATCGCGACGTCCTACGTGATCCTGCTGACCACCGTCGGGGGCCTGATGTTCTGGGAGGGCCTGCGTGCGCTGCTCCGGGCGCGCAAGGGCGGCCCCGTCACCCTGCGCCGCCCCGGCAGCCACGTCTGGATCCATGGATTGCCGCTGAAGATGCGCTTCAAGCGCTCGAAGATCTATCTGTCCGTGATTCCGGTCGTGGTGATTGGCCTGATCATCGGCTTCATCGGCGCCGTGATGGGTATCGGCGGCGGCTTCATCCTGGTGCCACTCTTGATCTACGTGCTGCGGGTGCCGACCTCAACGGTGATCGGCACCTCGATGGTGCTCACCCTCGTCACCATGGTGTTCGCCACCATGCTGCATGCTGTCACCAATCACCTGGTCGACGCCGTGCTGGCGCTGATCCTGATGGTCGGCGGCGTCACCGGCGCGCAGTTCGGCGCACGGGCCGGGCAGAAAATCCGCGGCGAACATCTGCGCCTGCTGCTCGGGCTGCTGGTGCTCGCCGTCGGTATTCGTTTTGCCGTTGAACTCGTGATCCGGCCCGAGGACCTGTTCACCGTGCGGGAAACAGGGGTGACGGGATGACCGCGCACCTCGCCCAGATGCTCGGATGGCTTGCGCTGGGCGCGGCGCTCGTGTCGTCACCGGTGCAGGCCGAACGGCTGATCGTGTCGGTGTCGAACCACCGCGTCACCGTGACGCCGAACTATTCCGGCGAGGAGCTGGTGCTGTTCGGCTCGGTGGAAAAGGACGCCAACACACCGCCCAATCGCAACTACGATCTGGTGGTGACGGTTGCCGGCCCGCGCGCCGACATGGTGACGCGGCGCAAGGAGCGAAGGTTCGGGATCTGGATCAACACCGACTACCGGCAATTCCTGAAAGTACCGACCTATCTGGCCCTGTTCTCCAACCGGCCGTTCGACGCGATCGCCTCGCCGGAGGTGCAGCGGCGACAGCAGCTCGGGCTGAACAATGTGTTGCTGACCCAGCGCGTCAGCGGCGACTACGCCGACGTGGTGCCTGATGATGCGTTCCGCAGCGCCTTCGTGCGGCTGCGCAAGCAGCATGGCCTGTATCGCGAGGAAACCTCGGCGGTGACATTCCTGACGCCGACCCTGTTCCGTACCGGCATTCCGCTGCCGGCCGAGGTGCCGATCGGTCTCTACAACGTGGAGATCAAGCTGTTCGCCGACGGCGCGCTGGTGACCAAAACGGATACCGCATTCGAAATCGTCAAGGTCGGCTTCGAACAATTCGTAGCGACCACCGCGCTGCAGCACGGCTTCGTCTACGGGCTGATCACTGCCTTCATGGCACTGATGACCGGCTGGATGGCGTCGATCGTGTTCAGGAGGGATTGAGCTAATTGCGTAGGTTGGCTGGAGCGAAGCGATACCCAACATCCGCCGCCGCATCACGGCCATGATGGGTGCCGCTTTGCTCCACCCATCCTACGATTCCCCAACAACAAACCCCACGCCCATCGCGACGACGCAGAGCATCATCGCAACCGTCGACAGCCATCCGAGCCAGTAAAGCGGCCCCTTGACGACGAACGTGCCCATCACGTCGCGTCGCTTTGCGACCAACATCAACAGCACCATCACGGGCACCGCGAGCACGCCGTTGATGACGGCGCTCCAGTACAGCGCCGAGATCGGATTGATTGGCGTGAAGTTGAGCGCGATCCCGATTCCCCCCGACAGAGCCAGCACGGCGTAGAAGGCGGCGGCTTCCTTCGGCTTGCGCCCAAGGCCGACTGACCAGCGCCGCCCCTCGCCGACCGCGTAGGCGGCGGCCCCGGCGAGCACAGGGACTGCCAGCAATCCCGTACCGACGATGCCGAGCGCAAAGATCGTTTCGGCAAACGCACCGGCGATCGGCCGCAGCGCTTCGGCGGCTTCCGCCGAGCTCTGGATATCGGTCTTGCCGGTCGCATGCAGCGTGGCCGCTGCGGTGACGATGATCGACAGCGCGATCAGATTGGAGAACGCCATGCCGATGATGGTGTCGGCGCGGATGCGGCTGAATTCCCGCCGCGCGCCGTAGTGCCTTTCGATCAGGGGACGCTTGGTCGCGTCGACGCGCTGGTCCTCGGCTTCCTGCGAGGCCTGCCAGAAGAACAGGTAGGGCGAGATCGTGGTGCCGAGGATCGCGACGATGGTGGTGAAATAGTCAAGGCTCCAGCTGACGCGCGGAACAAGGATCCCGGCGAGCGCGTCACCCCATTGCACCTTGGCGAAGGCGAGCGCCGCGACATAGGCGAACAGACTGAGCGTCAGCCATTTCAGCACCGCGACGTAACGACTGTAATCAAGGAAGATCTGCGCGCCGACCGAGATAAATCCGAACAACAATACGTAGACGATACTGTGGCCGCCGATCAGGAGTTTGGTCGCGTCCGCCATGGCGCCGAGGTCGGCGCCGATGTTGATGGTATTGGCGATGAATAGCAGCGCCACCACGACGTTCAGCAACCACCTCGAATAATGCCGGCACACATTGCCCGCTATCCCATGACCGGTGACGCGGCCGACCCGCGCGGAGATTTCCTGAATTGCCGCCATCAGCGGAAACGTCAGCAGCATGGTCCAGCCGATGCCGTAACTGAGCTGCGCGCCCGCTTGGCTGTAGGTGCCGATTCCCGATGGATCGTCGTCGGCCGCGCCGGTGATCAGGCCGGGCCCGAGCGCCTTCAGCCCATCGCGCAAGCTAAACGTCCGGCGCGACCGCTGCTTCACGGCCTGTTTCGGATGGCTGGAGGCCCCACTCGCAAGATGCTGCGAACTTAGTTTGGTGCGATTCGTCATGCCCGATCCAGTCGCACCGACAACGACCCTGAAGCGCTTCGGTTCCTAGGCAGGAACTCGCCTCAAGGCCGCTTGGGCCGGGCACACCGGCGCTGCTGTTTATGCTGCGTTCGGCGCCTCGATGATCGTCGCAACGCCCGGCTCCAGGATGCGCAATCGCGCACCAAAACCCAGCGTATCGAAGGTGGCGCGCAGGTCATTTGCGCTCTGGCGAAAGTGTTTCCACCCCTCGGTATGCACGGGGACGACCACCGCGTCGGAAAATGCGCGAGCGGTCTCAATCGTGTCGTTGGTATCCATGGTGATGTGGAAGGGCCCGCGGGTTTGCGCCGCACCTGCAAACGGCAGCACGATGCCCGCCTTGAAGCGCCTCGCGACTTCGGCAACGCCATCGTACCAGACGGTGTCGCCGCTGATATAGATCGGACGGCTGCCCGGTCTGTTCGAGGCGACGACGAAGCCGATGACATCACCCGCCAGCGGCTCGATGCCGGCCGGGCCGTGGCGCGCGGGCGTCGCGGTAATCGTGAGCGCATGACCGTCTTTGCCCGTCAGCTCGGTGGCCTGCCATGGCGCGAAGCCTTCTGCATGGCCGCCGAGCCGCTTCGCGCCGACTTCTGTCGTCAGTACGCGCTTGGCTGATTTGAGAAACTCGCGCCCCGCATGATCGAGATTGTCCGAATGCTGGTCGTGGCTGAGCAGCACGGCATCGACCGCGCCGACATCCTGCGCGCTGAGCGCCGGGCCAACCAGCTTCTCCAGCTTCACATGCGGCAGTTGATAGGCGCCGGGCGCATCGAAGGTCGGATCGGTGAGGAGGCGGAAGCCGTCGAGTTCGATCAGCGCGGTGGGACCGCCGATCAGCGTAATCGTCACTGTCATGATTTGCTCCTTTATGAAGACTGGCCGGCCGCAGCGGGGCGGGTCACCAGATAGATGCCAAGCGCGACGGGAATGATGCCGAGCAGGTCGCGGAATTCGACGTGTTCGCCGAGCACGAGGAAGGCGAACAGCATGCCGAGCGGCGGCATCAGGAAATGATAGGCACTCGCAGCGGTCGCCCCGCAAACTTTCAAGAGATGAAACCAGAGCAGATAGGCGAGGATCGAGCCGCCGAACACGAGGAACGCGAAGGCGCCGGCAAGCCGCGCGCTCGGCACGATATCGCTGAGGCTGGAGAGCGTGAACGCGAACGGCATCACCGCAAGGCCGCCAGCGATGTTCTGAATGCCGTTGCCGATCCAGAGCGAGCCCTTCGGCGCGAGGACCTTGAACAGGATGGTGCCAGCGACGATCGAAGCCAATGATGCCAGCGTGAACAGGATGCCGTGCCAATCATCTAACCCAACCGACATGCGATGCCAGACGATGAAGGTCACGCCGGCGATGCCAAGCAGCAGGCCCGTCACCTTGCGCCAGGTCATGGCTTCGCCGAGCAACAGCGCGGCCAGTATCGCGGTGAAAACGGGATTGGCCGACACGATCAGGCCGCCGAGGCCCGCGGACACCGTCTGCAGCCCGATATAGCCGAGGCCGAGATAGAGCGCATTGTTGGCAACGCCGAGCAACGCGAACACGGCGATATCGTGCCACGACAGATCCCATTTTTCGCTGCGAAGCGCGGAAATGCCGAGGATTAGGACGCCCGCCAGCGAGAAACGCGCGGCAAGCAGGATCAGTGGCGGACAATCGGTGACGCCGATCTTGCCGGCGACGAAGGCGAAGCTCCAGAGCAGGCAGAACAGCGCGATATAGAGCGGGAGTGCATTGAAAGCCGCGCGGGGAACCGCGACGGAGGGCGCGAGCGGCATGGGAAGTCTCCTTTGCCCATGATTTAGGGCCGCGCCTTGATATTTGGAAATTAAATGATAAACTGATATCCAGTGGATTTATAAATGGAGCATTGGAATGCTCGATCTGGAGCTCCTGCGCAGCTTCGTTTCCGTCGTCGATGCCGGCGGCTTTACCCGTGCCGGCGAACGGGTCCACCGCACGCAATCGACCGTGAGCCAGCAGATCAAGCGACTGGAGGACGATGTCGGCCAGCCGCTATTGATCCGCAACGGCAAGGACGTGACGCCGACCGAAGCCGGCGAGCGGCTGCTATCCTATGCGCGGCGACTGTTGGCGCTCGCCGAGGAGGCGCGCGACGTGGTGGCGCGTCCTGGCAATGAAGGCACGGTGCGGCTGGGCGTGACCGAGGACTTTGCCGCCTATCGCCTGACGAAGTTGCTCGCGTCATTCTCGCGCTCGCACCCCACGCTACGGCTGGACGTTCGCGCCGACCAGAGCGCCATCCTCAAACGCGAGCTTGAACGCGGCGAGCTCGATCTGGCGCTGTTCAAGCGCTCGGCCGGCGAGAAAGGTGGCATCGCGGTGTGGCCGGAGCGCGTGCATTGGGTAACGAGCAAGAGCCGTCCGCGCGACACCCGCACGGGCTCGGTGCCGCTGATCGGATTTCCGACGGGCTGCCTGTACCGCGCCGGTGCAATCCACGCGCTCGAGAGCGCCGGCCGCACCTGGCACATGGCCTATACCTCTTCCAATCTTGCCGGCATTCAGGCGGCAGTTGCGGCCGGCATGGGCCTGAGCATCCTGTCTGAGGTCGCGATCCAGGCCGATCATCGCGTGCTGACCGCCAAGGACGGCTTTGCGCCGATCGACAAGACGGAAGTTGCGCTGGTCGCCGCGCCGGATGCGAGCCCGGCGACGTTGCGGCTGGCGGACAAGCTCGCGGAGTTCTGCGAGACGGTGCAGGCAAAAGCGGCGTAGCGAGCGGCGACGGCGGTGCGCTCCCTCGCCCCGCTCTTCGCGGGGAGAGGGTTGGGGTGAGGGGCTGCCTCCGCGAGCACCGAACGCGGTTAGACCTGTACCCCCTCACCCGGATTGCACCGGACGATGCTTCGCATCGCCGAGGCAATCCGACCTCTCCCCGCAAGCGGGGCGAGGTTATGAAGGGATGTGGCGCCGACGAAGGATCAATAACACCGCGACGCGACGATCGAGTGCAGCCGGCGATCGCCGAGCACATGTGCCATGAAATCGGGCGCGCTAAAGATCTTTGCAAACGCCGGGTCGCGGATGCTGAGACCTCCGGTGTAGGCGCCAAACGCCGGCATCACCGCGCGCTCGCCGTCGGAAGCAAAGCACCGCCGCTCCATCGATCGTCCCCGGGTGGCGACACGCGCCTTGGGGTGCAAATGGCCGGCGATTTCGCCGGCGGCCCCGGTGGGCTCGTGACGAAACGCAATCGGCCCGATCGCGACTTCATTCGCCACCGTGCCGCCGAGATCGGGCGGCAGCGCCGGATCGTGATTGCCCGAGATCCAGATCCAGTCGCGCCGCGCCTGCATCGCCGAGAGTGCCTCGCGATCAGACGCCGATAGGCGCTGATGCGCATCGCGATCGTGAAAACTGTCGCCGAGCGCAATCACCATGCGCGGGTCGTGCCGCGCGATCACGGCGGCGAGACGGCTCAGCGTCGCCACCGTATCATAGGGCGGCAACAGCACGCCGCGCCTGGCGTAGCTCGAGCCTTTTTCCAGATGCAGATCGGAGACGACGAGCAGGCGCTGCTCCTGCCAAAACAGCGCGCCCGACACATCGGCGATAAACGTGACGTCGGCGATGGTGACCCTCGAGGCGCGCATCTGTTGATCGTCTTCCGAAGATTGCGCCCCCGCCGTCACCTGTCTTCCCGCCTATCCCATCGCCTCTTTGACGAGTTCGTCGGCCGCTTCCGCCAACAACTCGTCCCCTGCTTCGCCATAAACTGACTCGCGGCCAATTTCCAGCATCACGGGCACGGCGAGCGGCGAAACGTGCTCGAGTTCCCGATGGGTGATTCGTCCCTGAATGCGCGAGAGCATATCACCGAGCCGCTTCAGATCGAGCAGTCCGGTGGCCGCGTCGGCGCGCGCGGCGCGCAATAGTACATGGTCGGCCTGGTGCTTGCGCAGGACGTCGTAGATCAGGTCGGTCGAGAACAGCACCTGGCGGCGGGTTTTCTCCTCGCCGGTGAAGCGCCGCGCGATCAGGCCGGAGATGATCGCACAGGTACGAAAGGTGCGCTTCATCAGCGCAGACTCGGCGAGCCAGGCTTCGAGATCGTCGCCCAGCATGTCGGGTTCGAACAGCGCGTTGAGATCTAGCTTGCCTTGGCGAATCATGAACGACATGTCGCCGAGGCCCCACACGGCAAGCGCATATTCGTTGGCGACGAAGCCGAGCGGTCGCATCCGCGCCCGCTCCATCCGCCGCGTCAGCAGCATGCCTAGGGTCTGGTGCGCCAGCCGCCCCTCGAACGGATAGCAGACGAGGTAATGCTTGTTGGCGCGAGGAAAGGTTTCGACAAGCAGCTCGCGCACCGCCGGCACGCGGGAAAAATCCTTCTGCAGCGACAGCCAGTCGCGCACCTGATCCGGCAGCGCGTTCCAGGCGCGGCGGTCATCGAGCAATTTGCGGACGCGTTCGGCAAGATAGGTCGAGAGCGGAAACTTGCCGCCCATATACGACGGCACCTTGGCGTCCTTGTCATTGGCGCGGGAGACATAGACCACGTCCTCGGCCAGCGCCTCGTAGCGCACGACTTCGCCGCCGAACACAAATGTATCGCCGATGACGAGGCCTTCGATGAAGGCTTCCTCGATCTCGCCCAGCATCCGTCCACCGCGGCCGAGCGCGCCGGTCGAGCCAGAGCCGCCACCGCGCGAGCGCACCAGGCGCACTTTCAGCATGGTGTCCTCGACGATGGTGCCGACATTGAGGCGATAGCTTTGCCGCACTTTCGGATTGGCGACGCGCCAGCGCCCTTGTTTGTCCTGCTTGATGCGAGCGAAGCGTTCGTAAGTCTTCAAGGCATAGCCGCCGGTCGCGACGAAGTCGACCACGTCATCGAAGTCGGTGCGCGTCAGCGACGCGTAAGGCGCCGAGGTCAGCACTTCCGCATAGAGCTCGTCGGAAAAGAATGGCTCGCCGCAGGCGCAGCCGAGCACGTGCTGCGCCAGCGCGTCGAGTGCACCGGTTCGCAAAGGCGGCGTATCCTGCGCATTCTCGGCGATGGCATCGATCGCGACGCGGCACTCCAGAACTTCGAAACGGTTGGCCGGAATCAGGACGGCGCGCGAGGGCACATCGAGCCGGTGGTTGGCGCGGCCGATGCGCTGCATCAGGCGCGAAGCCCCTTTGGGCGCACCGACATTGATGACGAGGTCGACGTCGCCCCAGTCGACGCCGAGATCGAGCGAAGAGGTGCAGACCACACCGCGCAGCTTGCCGGCCGCCATCGCGTCCTCGACCTTGCGGCGCTGCGCGACATCGAGCGAGCCATGATGCAGGGCAATGGCGAGGCCGTCGTCGTTCATCCGCCAGAAATCCTGGAACAGCATCTCGGCCTGGCTGCGGGTATTGACGAAGATCAGCGTCGTCTTGTTGCGCTTGATCAGCTCATACATTTCGCCCAGCGCATGGCGCGCGGTGTGGCCGGCCCAGGGCAGCCGCTCCTGGGTGTCGAGCATTTCAACCACCGGCTCTGCCGCGCCGCCGGCCACGACGATGTCGGCGGCATCTTCCCTGCCCTCACGCTGCGGCACCAGAAACCGCGCCAGCGATTCCGGCTCGGCCACCGTCGCCGATAGCCCGATCGCGCGCATCTCCGGCGCCAGCCGCCACAGCCGCGCCAGCCCGAGCGACAGCAGATCGCCGCGCTTGGAGGTGACCAGCGCATGCAATTCGTCGAGCACGATGCGCTTCAGCGAAGCGAACAGAAACGGCGCGTCGTCCGACGACAATAGCAGTGCGAGTTGCTCCGGCGTGGTCAGCAGGATGTCCGGCGGATAGCGCCGCTGTCGCTGTCGCCGCGACACCGGCGTGTCGCCGGTGCGGGTCTCGACCTTGATCGGCAGCCCCATCTCGGCGATCGGCGTTTCCAGATTGCGCGCGATATCGACCGCAAGCGCCTTCAGCGGCGAGATGTAGAGCGTGTGGAGGCCGCCGGTGCGCTTCACACTGCGGCCGGTGGAGATGATCTTCCGACTTGCGATATGCGCCCCCTCCCCCGCAAGGGGGGAGGGAGAAGAGCGCACCGCCGTTGAGGCCGCACTCAGCTCTACCAGCGTCGGCAGAAATCCAGCCAACGTCTTGCCCGCGCCGGTCGGCGCGATCAGCAGTGCTGAGCGATCGCCACTGGCCTTGGCAAGCAACGCGAGCTGATGCTCGCGCGGCGACCAGCCGCGCGCGGCAAACCAGCGCCGGAAGCGCTCGGGCAATAGCGCAGCCGCTTCGAGCGGCGTGAAGGGCAAGGGTTGAGGCGACGGCACAGGGAAGAGGTAAGCCGTCGGAACGGGTTCGTCGAGGGGCCTCGAAAGTCACCTCGCCCCGCTTTTCGCGGCACTCTCCCCGTGAAGAACGGGATGAGGGAGCGCATGCGGAGACGTAGGACGCAGGTCAATCTCGCCCCGCTCGCGGGGAGAGGTCGGATCGCGAAGCGATCCGGGTGAGGGGGTGCAGGTCTTTCGGCTCGCACCGCCTGGTGGAGAGAGCCCCTCACCCCAACCCTCTCCCCGTGAAGAACGGGAGAGAGAGAGAATACAGTGCGCGTGCGCCTCTCACTCCGTCACCGGCTTATCGGAGATGTCCCAATCCTTGCCGTTGAAGATCGAGATGTAGAGCGTCTTCATCGGCGTATAGTCCTCGGGCGTGTAGCTGTAATTCACGCCGTCGAGGAAATAGGGCGAGTGGTAGCCGGCCAGCGTCGTCGCCTGCTTCAGCACGTTGGCGCGGGTGAGTTCGTCGCCGCAGCGGCGCAGGATTTCCGCCATGGTTGCGACCTGGCCATAGCCGGCAAAGGCGATGGTGTTGTCAGGGTCGACATTGGGCAAATATTTCTTCCGCAACTCCTCGAACGCCATCACGTCCGGATCCTTCTCGAAGCGCGGGACGCCGACTTCCTTGGCGTATCTGATCGCGACGATGCCGGAGGCGTTCTCGAAACCGGCGGCGCTGAGAATCGAACGGCCGGTTGAGCCCGCCGATAAGAGATGCAGCGGCTTCCAGCCGAGCTCCGCGACTTTCCGGATCGACTGCGACGACGCCTTACCGGTCGAGATGTTGTAGAAAACATCGGCGCCGGATTTCGAGAGATTGATGACCTGCGAATCGATCGTCGGCTCGGTCAGATCGTAGGTCTGCTCCATGATCACCTTGGCGGTGCCGCCGGCATCGGCCAGCACCTTCTTGAAGGGGCCAAGGAAGTCACGGCCGAAATCGTCATTCTGGTAGAGGATGCCGATCTTCGCGTTCGGCTTTACACTCACGACATGCCGGGCGAGGATGCGCGCTTCGGTCGGATAGAGCGGCAGACCAGCCATGGTCCATTTGAAGTTCTTCGGATCGTTCCATTTCGACGCGCCGGTGTTGAGCAGCAATTGCGGCACGCCCTTCGAATTAAGATATTTGTGCACGGCGGTCTGCGGCGCGGTGCCGAGCGAGCCGTATAGCGCAAGCACTTCCTCCTGCTCGACCAGCCGTCGCGTCGCCTCGACGCATTTCGGCGCGCTGTAGGCGTCATCCATGCTGAAGAATTTCACCTTGCGTCCATTGATGCCGCCTTTCTCGTTCAGCATCTGGAAATAAGCCTCGCCGACGCGCCCCAGCACACCATAGAGCGAGCCGGGACCGGAATGCGGCACGGTCTGTCCGATCTTGATTTCGGTGTCGCTGGCGCCCGGATCATATTTCTTTTCCGCGGCCCAAACGAAGGGCGCGGGCATTGCGGATGCAAGGACGGTGGCAAGTGCAGTGGCGCCAAATTCGCGCCGGGTCTGTTTATTCTTCATTGTTGTTCTCCCTTATGGGAGTCTTGATCCGCCATTCCGGCACGAGTGGCAATAGCGGACATGTCGCACGCAATGCCGCCATTCGCGGCGTGCGTAGCGTCTAGACTCAAGTTTTCGCGGCGACGACGACCAGCCCGGGAACCGGCGTGTTGTCCTCGTTGCGGGCGGAGCGGTTCTCCAGCAGGGACAGTTTGAGGCCGGCAGTTTCGACCTCGGCGCGCACGTGAGCTGGGGCATGGGCGTAGCGCAGACCCTCGCCGAGGATGACGCCGTCGCCGTCATGGGTTTCGGTGGTGAAGGCGATCAGTCCGCCGGAGACCAGCACACGGCCGGCTTCCTTCAGCACGGGCGCGATCTCGGCGACATACACCATGGCATCCGCGGCGAGAATGAGCTCGGCGCCGGCGTCCGGCCGTGCACGCAGTCCCTGTAGCATGTCGGCAACTTCCAGCTCGGCATAGAGGCCGGTGGCGCGCGCCCGCTCGATCATGCGTGGCGACAGATCGACGCCGATGAAATGATCGACCCCGCGGGCGAATGCCGATGCCGCAAGGCCGGTGCCGCAGCCGAGATCAATCGCGCGCTTGAAGAAGGCGGGCTTGCGTTCGGCCGATCGTACCGACAGCACGGCGCGGAACAACAGCTCCGGACCGCGATAGTCGAGATCGCCGACCAGGGAGGATTCGAAGCGCGGCGCGTATTGATCGAACAGGGTTTGCACATAAGCCTGCGACATACCGGTCAATGGCGCAGCGCCGAGCCGCATCAACCGAAGCGCTGCGCCATGGCGATCGCCGGGATCGCAGGCCTGCGCCCTTTGAAACGCCGAGACGGCCGCCTCGCGCTCGCCGAGTTCTTCGCGGATGCCACCGAGCGTGAACCAGGCGGATGCGAAATTCGGCGCCAGCTCGATCGCCTGCATGAGCAGGTCAGCGGCGGCGGCCAGGTCGCCCTTCAATTGCAGATCGCGCGCGAATTCGAACCGGCGGTCGGCCATCAGATCGCCGGAGGAGAGAAAAAGGCGGGCAGGCATTTCAAGGAACCAACTCGTCATTGCCGGGCTTGCCGACTTCGCCGAAGCTACGCCGGCCTGACACTGGAATGCCCGGCGAAGCCTTGGCGGAGCCGGGACCCGGCAATCCATCAAAGCAGGGACTCTTTGCGAAGATGGATGCGCGGGTCAAGCCCGCGCATGACGGCTAAACATTGCTGCCAAGGCACCTATATGTCTGGCATGCGTCCGCAAGACATCCTGATCCCCCTCCCCGCCGGTCTGTGCTGCAAGCCGGGCGGCTTCCATATCGATCCCGTGCGACCGGTCGAGCGCGCCGTGATTACGCATGGCCATTCCGACCATGCGCGAGCCGGTCATGGCGCGGTGCTCGCGACGCAGGAAACGCTCGACATGATGCGGCTGCGCTATGGCGACAATTTTGCGCGAACGACGCAGGCCGTCCGCTATGGCGAGGAAATTACGCTTGGCGACGTCAAGATCAAATTCCACCCCGCGGGCCATGTGCTGGGCTCGGCGCAGATCGCGGTGAGCTGCAAGGACACCTGCATCGTCGCTTCCGGCGACTACAAGGATGCGCCCGACCCGACCTGCACGCCGTTCGAAGTCGTGCCCTGCGATGTCTTCATCACCGAGGCGACGTTTGGGCTGCCGGTCTTCCGTCATGGCGATGCGGCCGAGGAAGTGAAGAAGCTTCTGGCATCGGTTAAGCTGTTTCCGGAGCGCGCGCATCTGGTCGGCGCCTATTCGCTCGGCAAGGCGCAGCGCGTGATCGCACTGCTCCGGGAGCAGGGCTATGACGCGCCGATCTATCTTCACGGCGCGATGGAGCAGATCACACATTACTACGAAAGCCGCGGCATCGCGCTCGGCGAGCTGCGGCCGGTCAGGGGCATGAAGAAGGCCGATCTTGCCGGCACCATCACGCTGGCGCCGCCCTCGGCCACATCTGACATCTGGACGCGGCGTTTTCCCGATCCGGTGACAGCATTCGCCTCGGGCTGGATGCGGGTGCGGGCGCGTGCCCGCCAACGCGGCGTCGAACTCCCGCTGGTGATCTCGGACCATGCCGACTGGGACGGCCTGACCGCAACCATCGAAGCGACCGGCGCGGGAGAAGTGTGGGTCACGCATGGCCAGGAAGACGCGCTGGTGCATTGGTGCAGGACGCGCGGGCTTGCCGCGCGCCCGCTCGACCTTGTCGGCTATGGCGACGAGGAAGAGCACGAGGTGGTTGCACCCGACGAGGCGGACGCATGAACCGCTTCGCCGAATTGCTCGATCGGCTCGCCTATGAGCCCGGCCGCAACAACAAGCTGCGCCTGATCACCGCCTATTTTCGCGAGACGCCCGATCCCGACCGCGGCTACGCGCTGGCGGCGCTGACCGGCGCGCTGTCGTTCAAGCATGCCAAGCCGGGATTGATCCGCGACCTGATTATGGATCGCAGCGATCCGGTGTTGTTTGGGCTGTCGTATGATTACGTCGGGGATCTGTCGGAGACGGTTGCGCTGATGTGGCCGAAGGGTGGGAGCCACTACGCAGAGTCTTTGCTGGGCGACCCCTCTCCCCCGCCCTCCCCCGCAAGGGGGGAGGGAGCGCAGTTGCGTGCGGGGCTCTCGCCACAGAACAATTCCAAGACCACAAACACCGCTCTCTCCGTCCCCTCCCCCCTTGCGGGGTCCGAGGCGAGCGAAGCTCGCTCTCGATGTCAGGGAGAGGGATACCACACGGGTGGTGCCAACGTTGACACCCGCCACAACAACCCGCCGCCGCCTACCCTCTCCGAAGTCGTCAGCACGCTCCGCACGCTCGGCAAGACCGAACTTCCGGCGCAGCTCGCGCGCTGGCTCGATGAGCTCGATGAGACCGGGCGATGGGCGCTGTTAAAACTCGTCACCGGCGCGATGCGGATCGGGATTTCGGCACGGCTGGCGAAGACCGCCGCGGCGGCGCTGGGCGACAAGGATCCGCACGACATCGAACTGATCTGGCCCGGCCTTGCCCCGCCCTATCTCGAATTGTTCGCCTGGCTGGAAGGCCGCGGCGACAAGCCGGTCAACCGCGATCCCGCGCCGTTCCGTCCTGTCATGCTGGCGCATGCGATCGAGGATACCGATTTCGCCAGTCTCGATCCCGCCGATTACATTGCCGAATGGAAATGGGACGGCATTCGCGTGCAGGCGGTCTCCGGCCGCGACGAGCGCGGCCACATGCAGGCGCGGCTCTATTCGCGCACCGGCGAAGATATCACCAAGAGTTTTCCCGATCTCGTTCCGTCGCTGCATCTGCCGGGCGCGATCGACGGTGAACTGCTGGTGTTGCGCGAGGGCCGCGTCCAGACCTTCAACGTGCTGCAGCAGCGGCTCAATCGAAAGGTCGTCTCGCCGAAACTGCTCAACGAATTTCCGATTCACTTGCGCGCCTATGACCTGCTCGGCGACGACGAGAACGATCTGCGCGAGCTGCCATTTGCCGAACGCCGCGCGCATCTCGAAGCATTCGTCCGCAAGCTCGACGATCCGCGCATCGACCTCTCGCCCACCATTCCCTTCGAGACCTGGGACGCGCTGATGGCGGCGCGCGCCGATCCGAAAAGCGCCGGCGCCGGCGAGGATGCCGATGCGGTCGAGGGCGTGATGCTCAAGCGCCGTGACGCGCCGTATCTGCCGGGTCGCCCCAAGGGCCAGTGGTGGAAATGGAAGCGCGATCCACACATCATCGACGCCGTGCTGATGTATGCGCAGCGCGGCCACGGCAAGCGCTCGTCCTATTATTCGGATTACACCTTCGGCGTCTGGACCAATGGCGAGGATGGCGAGCAACTGGTGCCAGTCGGCAAGGCCTATTTCGGCTTCACCGATGAGGAACTTTTGCAGATCGATCGTTTCGTCCGCCGTAACACGACAGAAAAATTCGGCCCCGTTCGCCACGTCGTGCACGAGCCGGACCAGGGCCTCGTGCTGGAAGTCGCCTTCGAGGGATTGCAGCGCTCGCCGCGGCACAAATCCGGCGTCGCAATGCGGTTTCCGCGCATCAGCCGCCTGCGTTGGGACAAGCCACCGCGCGAGGCCGACCGGCTGGAGACGCTGGAGCGGATGCTGAAGAACGTGACGGCAAATTAACATTCCAGGGACGCATGGCGGACATTGATTGCGAGGTGCGGGTTCCCCATGTGCCTCGCCGTGCCTATAATGCGGTACGTTCCGCGAGGAGAGCCCGATGCCCAACGACATCAGAGACCTGCCGGCCAGCAGTGACGGCCTGAACCGCTTTCTCGGCGGCTCGCCGCTGTCGGTGGCCTTCCGGCTGATCATGCTGTCGATCCTGGTCGGCGTGGTGCTCGCCGCGATCGGCTTTGATCCCTGGAATATCCTGCACAGCATCCGCATGCTGTTCCAGCGGCTGTGGGATCTCGGCTTCGATGCGGTCAACTGGCTGTGGCGCTACTTCCTGCTCGGCGCAGTGATCGTGATCCCGATCTGGCTGCTGTCGCGGCTGTTCGGCGCCCCGCGTGGGCGATAAGTTAGGGGCGAAAGGCTGCAGCCGATGCAAGTGCGATTTGTCGGCTGCGGCGATGCGCTCGGGTCCGGCGGCAGGTTCAACACCTGCTTTCACGTCACGGGCGCGAGCGTCAATTTCCTGATCGATTGCGGCGCGTCGTCACTGCCGGCCCTGAAGCGTCTGGGCATCGCTCGCGACGATATCGACCTGATCCTGATCACGCATTTCCATGGCGACCATTTTGGCGGCTTGCCATTCTTGCTGCTGGATGCGCAATTCACGCGCCGCTCCCGCCCGCTCGTCATCGCAGGCCCGCAAGGCCTCGAGACGAAGCTCGCTAAGTTAAGGGAAGCGCTGTTCGAGCATTCCTCCAAGACGCCGCAGCGCTTCGATCTTTCCGTCATTCCGCTTGAACCGGAGCAGAGCCGGACGTTCGGCAGCGTCAAGGTGACGCCCTATCCCGTGGTCCACGGCGAATCCGGCGGCCCGTTTCTCGCCTATCGGATCGAGGCCGAGGGCCGTATCATCACCTACAGCGCGGATACCGAGTGGACTGATGCGCTGATCCCGGCGGCGCAAGGTGCTGATCTCTTCATTGCGGAAGCCTACTATTACGACAAGCTCGTCAAGAACCATCTCAGCCTGAAGACGCTGGAAGCGCATCTGCCTGAAATCAATGCCAAGCTGCTGGTGCTCACGCATATGAGCGACGACATGCTCGGGCGATTGGGCGAACTGCCCTACACGGCGGCCCATGACGGCATGGTCGTCGAGCTCTAGGCATGCATTCACTTAAGTCCCCTTCCAGGGTCACGACGGCACAGGTGTTTGCCATCGCCGGTCCCGCGATGGTCGCAAACCTGACCACGCCGCTGATCGGGATCGTCTCGACCACCGCCATCGGCCGGCTTGGCGACGCCACCCTGCTCGGCGGCGTGGCGATGGCTTCCGTCCTGTTCGACTGCATATTCTGGCTGTTTGGCTTCCTGCGCATGAGCACGGTGGCTTTTACGGCGCAATCGCTGGGCGCCGGCGAGACGAGCGAATTGCGCGCGATCCTGATGCGCGGACTGATGGTCGCAGCGCTGGTTGGTGCGGCGCTGATCGCGCTGCAGATCCCGCTCGCCACGATTCTGCTGGGCGCGATGGGTGGCAGCGAGGGCGTCACGGGCGCGGCCAAGGCCTACTTCGTCATCCGGATCTGGTCGGCGCCGCTAGCGCTCGGCAATTATGTCGTGCTGGGATGGTTGATCGGGCAAGCGCACGCCAAACTTGCGCTCGGCATGCAGATCACCATCAATCTCATCAACGTGGCGGCGACCATCGTGCTGGTGCTGGCGCTCGACTTCGGAATTGCCGGTGCGGCAATCGCCGCGCTGATCGCGGAAGCCGCAGGCCTGGTGCTCGGCATGCTGATCGCGCGCCAGCTTTCGAAGGGGCAATTCGCAACTTCCCGCGCGTTGCTATTCGACCGCACCAAGCTGATGCGAATGCTCGCGGTCAATCGCGACATCATGATCCGCACCGCCTCGCTGATCGCGGCGTTCCTGTTCTTCACCTCGCAAGGTGCCCGTGCCGGCGACATGACGCTCGCCGCCAATGCGGTGCTCAACAATTTTCTGCTGTTCGGCGCCTTTTTTCTCGACGGCCTCGCCAATGCCGCCGAGCAGCTCTGCGGCCGCGCCTATGGCGCGCGCGACAAGGATGCGTTTGCAGGTGCGGTGAAGCTCGTCATCATCTGGGGCTTCGGCTTCGCGCTCGCAGTCGCCACCTGTTTCCTGCTGTTTGGGACTATGTTTATCGATATGATGACTGCAAGCGTGGAGGTGCGACGCATCGCACGCGATTATTTGCCGTTCGTCATCTTTGCGCCGCTGCTCGGCGTGTTCGCCTTTGCGTTTGACGGCATCTATATCGGCGCCACCTGGGCGCGCGACATGCGTAACCTGATGGTGGCCTCGCTATTGATCTTTCTTGCCGCGTGGTTCGTACTGCGATCATACGGCAATGCCGGACTGTGGGGCGCGCTGCTCGTGCACTATGCGGCGCGCGGTGGGCTGGAGGCGTTGAGGTATCCGGCGTTGCTGCGGAAGTCGTTCAGCTCGTAGCCCGGATGAGCGAAGCGACATCCGGGACGAAGGTTAGTGTAGCCCCGGATATCGCTACGCTCATCCGGGCTACAATCTACCTCACCGGCCAGTCCTCGGCGGTGATCGTCGCCGCATCGGCGCCGACGATCTCCGACAGCGAGTCGCGGCCCGTGCGCAGCAGCGTCGATGCAAGATCGCTCTTGATGTCACCCACCAAGCCAAGCCCCTTGTAGACCAGCGACGAATAGAGCTGGATCAGGCTGGCGCCGGCGCGGATTTTCGTCAGTGCGGCGCCACCGGAATCGATGCCGCCGACGCCGATCAGCGGGAATGCGCCTTCGACGCGGACATAAGTCTCCGCCACCATCCGCGTCGACAGGCGGAACAGCGGTCGCCCGGATAATCCACCCTGCTCTTTCCCTCGCGCCTGCTCGCGCAAGCTCGAGGGTCGCGCCAGCGTGGTGTTGGCGACGATCATGCCGTCGACGCCGCGCGAGCGCGCGATGTGCACGACGTCGTCGAGTTCGGTCAAACTCAGATCCGGCGCGATCTTCAGCAGCACCGGCGAATCGCCGGCATTCCTGCGCACGCGCTCGCGCGCATCGATCACCTTGGCGAGGAGATCGTCGAGCGCCGCCGATTGCTGCAGATTGCGCAATCCCGGCGTGTTCGGCGAGGAGACGTTGACGGTGAAATAGCTCGCAACCGGCGCGAAGGTCTCGATCAGCTTGACGTAATCGGCGACGCGGTCGGGCGAGTCCTTGTTGGCCCCGACATTGACGCCGACGATGCCGCCATGATGGGCGCGCGCGGCGAGGCGGCGCAGCGCGGCTTCAGCGCCGTCATTGTTGAAGCCCATGCGGTTGATCACGGCTTCGTCGCGTTCGAGGCGAAACAGCCGCGGCCGCGGATTGCCTCCTTGCGGCTTCGGCGTCACCGTGCCGATCTCGACGAAGCCGAAGCCGAGCCGCAGCAGCGCGTCGGGCACCTCCGCGCTCTTGTCGAAGCCCGCGGCCATGCCGATCGGATTGGGAAAATTCAGGCCGAAGGCGCGCACCGCCAGCTTGTGGTCATCGGCGCGCGGCTTGACAGGCGGCAGCAGCCGCAGGCCGTGGATCGCCATGCGGTGCGCATCCTCCGGATCGAACCAACGGAGCAGCGGCAGCGAAAAGGCGTCGAAGGCGCGGATCACGGCGCAAGCTCCGGAATATCGTGCGTGCCGTCGGACCGCGCGCGCATGTCGAGGATTTCGATCACCGCGCCGAGATCGAGCTCGCCATAGAGATGCGGGAACAGTTCGCCGTTGCGCGAGGGCTCCCAGCGCAGCGCGTCACCGAGCGCGTCCGCATCGACCGCGACCAGGAACAGGCCGGTCTGCCCGAAATAATGCTTTCGCGCCGTCTCGGCGACCTGCGAGGCGGTGGAGAAATGAATGAAGCCGTCGCGCAGATCATCCGCGCTGCCGCGGTAGACACCCTGCCGTTCGGCCTCGCGCCAGGCCGAGGCGGGAGTGATTTTGTAGATCGTGGGCACGGCGTTCCGGGCTTGTCGTTTAAGTCGCTTGGGATCTCCCGGAGGTGGCCGGGCTGGCGGCCGACCGTAAAGGCGGCAGCCCTCCAACTCAAGCGCAACAGCGGCATGGCGCGGCGCTTATTCGGTTCTGATTTCATCAGAACCGAATGTCAGTTTCTGGTTTTGACGCGTTTTCACCGAACCGGTGTCCGCCCCGGATCAGGTCCGGGGCACGCTTTCGCTCGAAAACGCTGGGCCAGATTTGCGCAAACCGGCCGGATCAGGCAATAATTCCTATACCGCTTCGGGGATTTTCGATGGCCAGGCAGTCCAAGGCACAACGTATCCTGACCCACGACCAGGTCTGGACCGCGCTGGACCGGCTGGCGGAACGCGCCGGCATGTCGCCCTCTGGCCTTGCCAAGCGCGCCGGTCTCGACCCCACCACCTTCAACAAATCCAAGCGCATCACCGCCGACGGCCGCGAGCGCTGGCCTTCGACCGAATCCCTGTCCAAGGCGCTGGCCGCCACGAATTCTTCGATCGACACCTTCGTGCAGTTGATCGGCGACGGCGCGCGCGGCAACCAATCGGTCCCGCTGCTCGCGCTGGCGCAGGCCGGCAGCGGCGGTCATTTCGATGAGAGCGGCTTCCCCTCCGGCAAGGGCTGGGACGAGGTGGCGCTGCCGTCGGCCAGCGACGAGCACGCCTATGCGCTGGAGATCTCAGGCGATTCGATGAAGCCCACCTACCGCGACGGCGACATCATCGTGGTGTCACCGGGCACGCCGATCCGGCGCGGCGATCGCGTGGTGCTGAAAACGTCGGACGGCGAAGTCATGGTCAAGGAATTGAAGCGGCGGACCACCAGGACGCTGGAACTCCAGTCGCTGAACTCTGCACAGGCCGATCGCACGCTGAACGCCGACGACGTCGCCTGGATCGCAAGGATCGTGTGGGCGAGCCAATAGGATGGCCGCTTTCGTGACGGATGTGCTCAGCGATCTACTGCAGCATTCCTTGCGCATCGTGTTGTGCGGTACCGCGGCGGGAACAACGTCCGCCGCCGAGCGGGCCTACTACGCCCACCGGCAGAACAAGTTCTGGAAGATCATCCACGAGACGGGGCTGACGCCGGAGCAGCTGCAGCCTCGTCAGTATCGCAGCCTGCTGCAACATGGAATTGGTTTGACGGATCTGGTGAAAGCGGGGGCAGGGATGGACCGCGCGACGCTGCCAAGACTGACAGCAGCAGATCGCGCGCGGCTGAACAATTCGATCGTGACATTTCGGCCGCAGTTTCTCGCATTCACAAGCAAGACGGCCGGACAAAAATTCTTCGACGGCAAGCGCGACTATGGCGAACAGCGTGAAGTGATCGGCGATACCAGGGTGTGGATATTGCCGTCGACTTCGGGCGCGGCCAATGGAAGCTGGCGGCCGGAAGTCTGGCACCGATTTGCGGAAGAGGTGAGAGCGGCGGAGTGACGAACTGCCCATTGCGTCGCCCCTGCGAACGCAAACGCAGGGACGACGGCAAGACCACGACGCGAAACTTACGTCGCGTAGTCAGGCTCTTTGCGATCCAGCATCCGCTTCAGCGCCGCGAAATGCCGCTCGGCCGGGGTCGGGCTCTTGTAGAGATGGTCGTCGATGTAATCGCGGCGGGTCTTTTCGACGACCGGCGCCGGCAACTGCTTCAGCCGCTGCCCGGTCCACATCGCATAGATCTGCACCTGCGCCGCGCGCTCGACGTAATAGAGCTTGTCGTAGGCTTCCGCGATGCTGGCGCCGACCGTAGTGATGCCGTGATTGGCCATGAACAGCACGGTCTTGTCGCCGATGACTTTTGCGAGCCGCGCGCCTTCCGCGGGATCGAGCGCAGGCCCGGTATATTCGTCGTCATAGGCGATGGCTCCTGATAGCCCGACCTCGGTCTGGCCGATCTCCTTGATGCGGGGATCTTCGAGCCGCGTCAGCGCGCTCGCATGCGGCATGTGGGTGTGAAACACCGCTTTCGCCTTCGGCAGCGCTTTGTGGATGGGCGCATGGATGCAGTAGCAGGAGCGCTCCACCTCGCCTTCGCCGCTCTTGACCTCGCCGTCGTCGATGCCGACTTCCATGAAGCAGGATGCGGTGACCTCGGACCAATGCGTGCCGAACGGGATCTGGTAGTAGCGATCGCTCTTGCCCGGCACCACGAAGGTCAGGTGGTTGAAGATGCCCTCGGAAAACCCTTGGATGAAGGCCAGCCGGTGCGCGGCGGCAAGATCGACCCGCGCCTGCCATTCCTCGGCGCTGTACTCACTGAGCGACTTCGGCGAAACCCTGAACTGCATGCGCGTTCTCCCTGATCCGCTATGTGGCCTGCCCCTCGGCGGAGCTTTGATGGCTGTTATGCGCGGCAGTGTAGCGCAATCCGGCGCGGCCGTGGTTGAAATTGCGGCGGGCCTGCCATCCCGGTTTGCGGCCACTAACCGCCTCAGCTGCTAGACTTTCGCGCCGCAACACCTGCGGAATTTCGACTTACGCCCGCACGGCAGAAGGACAGCCGCCGCTATGCGCTGCAGTCGGTTTGATCGAGCTGTCATTGCCGGGCTCAACCCGGCAATCCATCAACAAAAGGAGTCTTGCCAAGCAAGATGGATGCGCGGGTGCCGGCTACGCCAAAGGCTTCGCCGCGGCTATCCCGTGCGGCGCGCCGAAGCTTTAGCGGAGGCGGCAAGCCCGCGCCTGATGACTTTTGGTGCGGCGCCTACGCGCTTCTTGCCAATGCGCCGTCGATCATGTTCACCGCATTCGACACGCCGTACACTGCGACGAAGGAGCCGAAGCGGGGCCCCTTCTCCTGGCCGAGTAGCACCTGGTAGAGCATGTTGAACCAGTCGAGCGAGACGCCGGGCCGGCCGTCCTTGCCCTTCTTCACCGGATCCAGGAACGGCTCGCGTCGGCCGATCTCATAGACCACATTCTGGATTTCCTCCGCGCTTGAGCCTGCCGGCAACTGCGACAGCGCATCGCGCAAGTCCTGTAGGGCAGCGCGCTCGCCGGCGGTCGGCTCGCGGAACTGCTTGGTGGGCGCCACGAAGTCGCGATAGTAGTTGATGGCGTAGCCGACCATGGCATCGAGCTTCGGATGCGTCTGCGGCGTCACGCCCGGGCGATAGCGGCCGATGAAGCCCCACAGCGTTTCGGCGTTCTCCGCGTTCGACGACGACACCAGCGTCAACAAAAGCTGGAACGTGACAGGCATGTCGACCTTCGGCGGCTTGCCCGAATGGATGTGCCAGACAGGATTCTGCAACTGCTGCCGCGCCTCCTGCCGCGTGAAGCCGTCGAGGAATTGCTGGTAGTCGTCGACGTTGCGCGGGATAACGTCGAAATAGAGCCGCTTCGCCGCCTTCGGCTCGCGGTACATGAACAGCGACAACGATTCCGGCGAGGCATAGCGCAGCCATTCGTCGATCGTGAGGCCATTGCCCTTCGACTTCGAGATCTTTTGGCCCTTTTCGTCGAGGAACAGCTCGTAATTGAAGCCCTCCGGCGGCGTGCCGCCGAGCGCCGAGCAGATCTTGCCCGATAGCTTGACCGAATCGATCAGGTCCTTGCCGGCCATTTCATAGTCGACGCCAAGCGCGAACCAGCGCATCGCCCAGTCCGGCTTCCATTGCAGCTTGCAATGCCCGCCGGTCACCGGGACCGTGACGCGCTCTTTCGTTTCCGGATCGTCGTAGGAGACCGTTCCGGCCTTAACATCGTGCTCGACGATCGGCACATACAGCACCATGCCGGTGCGCGGACAAATGGGGAGGAACGGCGAGTAGCTCGCGGCGCGTTCCTCGCGAAGCGACGGCAGCATGATCTTCATGACCGCATCGAGCCGCTCCAGCATGCGCAGCAGCGCCGCATCGAACTTGCCCGAGGCGTAGTACTCGGTCGAACTCGCAAATTCATAGTCGAAGCCGAACTGGTCGAGGAAGGCGCGCAGCCGCGCATTGTTGTGCTGGCCGAAGCTTGGATGGGTGCCAAAGGGATCGGGGACCTTGGTCAAGGGCTTGCCGAGATGCTGCTCCAACAGCTCCCTGTTCGGCACGTTGTCCGGCACCTTGCGCAGGCCGTCCATGTCGTCGGAGAAGGCGAGCAGCCGCGTCTTGATCTTGTCCTCAGTCAGCACGCGGAAGGCGTGGCGCACCATGGTGGTGCGCGCGACCTCGCCGAAGGTGCCGATATGCGGCAGGCCCGACGGACCGTAGCCAGTCTCGAACAGCACCTCGTCCTTCGGGTTTTTCTTCAGCCGCGCGACAATGGCCTTGGCCTGCTCGAAGGGCCAGGCATTGGATTGTTCGGCAAGCGCACGCAGGTCGCTCGGGCTGGAGGCAAGATCGATAACGGACATTTTTTAAAGGCTCTCTCCGGAAGCCGCGGAAACTAGCGCTTCCGGGCGAAAATGCAAAATGACGGCGTCTTCGCCGTCATTCCGGGGCACGAAGCGAACCCGGAATCTCGAGATTCCCTGGTGTGCAATTGCACACCTGAGGTCTGGTGCTTGCGCACCATCCCGGAATGACCGCGCGTCAAAACGGACTGATCGAAAAATACCGCAGCCACAGATCGGTGAAGCGGCCTTTTTCCCAAATACGGAACAGCGCCCAGTTCAGCGAGGTCCGCAGGAGATCGTTGCCCTTGCGGACGGCGATGCCGATGCCCTCGCCGAAATAGCGGCTCTCGACGAAGGGGCCGCCCGAGAACGCGCAACATTCGGCTGAATCCGTGCCGTTGATCCAGAACGCTAGCGAGATCGCGTCGCCGAAGATGAAATCGACCTCGCTGCGCCGGAGCGCCAGCCGCAGTGCATCGTCGTTGGGGTACGACTTGATCTCGGCGTCGGTGAACATCGCCTTGAGATAGGCCTCGTGCGAGGTCCCGGCGATGACGCCGACCTTCTTGCCTTCCAGATATTCGGGCCGAATCTCCGGCATCACCGCCTCGCGCCGCGACACGAAGCGCGCCGGCGCACGATAATAGGGATCGGTGAAATCGAGCCGGGCGCGCAAGGCGGGCGTCACCGCCATTGAGGCGATGATGGCGTCACCGCGGTTGCTGGTGATCGCGTCGACCAGCGTCTCGAACCGGCGCATCTGGATGGTGCAGGAGATCTTGATCTCGTCGCACAGCGCCCGCGCCAGGTCGACATTGAAGCCGGCGGGATTGCCGTCGGGGCCGGTGAAGTTGAACGGGGGGTAATCGGTCTCGGTCAGGAACCGGATCACGGTCAGGCGCGACATATCGGGCCGGTCCGGGCGCCGGCGCGGATCCCAGAACCCAGGCACCGCCTGCGGCGCCGCCTCTACCGCCGGGCGGGGCTGGGTCTGGGCCGGAGCCGGGACACCGCCCGCGAACAGCAATGCGAACGCGATCAGCCAGATGCCGCCAGCGCGATGCAGTCCTGCAATGGTTAACGGGGCGGTAAGATATGGCATCGTCGGCAAACTAACGGAATTTCACGGCCTTATAGACCATCCGGCCTGCGATGCGAGCGCCGTTTTCGGCTTTCGGCTGGTCGGCTGACCTTCAGAGATACCGCTTCAAGTCCTTGGCGGCTTCCTCAGGCGTCCGTTTCAGGTTGAAGGGCGCGACAAAATTGCCGTTACGATCCATTAGATAGATCAGCGCAGTATGATCCATGGTGTAGTCACCATCCTTGAGCGGGACCTTTCGCGCGTAAACCCGGTAGGCCGAAAGCACTTTGGCCACGGCGGCGGGATCGCCGGTCAGCCCCTTCAGATGCGGATCGAAACTGGAGAGATAGTCCTTCATCGCCGCGGCCGTATCGCGTTCAGGATCGACGGAGACGAACCAGGCATTCACCTTGTCGGCATCACTGCCCATCGCCTTCAGCACTTCCGAAATCTCGAACAGCGCGGTCGGGCAGACGTCGGGGCAATGGGTGAAGCCGAAGAAGATCAGCGTCGGCTTGCCCTTCAAGTTCTGCTCGGTGACGGTCCGGCCGGCCTGGTCGACCAGTTGGAACGGCCCGCCGATCGCCGCCGGCGCGGTCACGGTTTTCAAACCGCCCATTACCCACAGCATGATCAGCAGCCCGACCGCGAGGCTGCCGGCGAAGGCAGCGATAATCACCAGCGGGCGAATGGCTCGGTCCATCGTCGATTTCCTTTGCGCCATGTCAGAAGCAGGCCGAGATGCCGGCTGAGATCATCTCGAAAAACACCGTGGTGCCGTAATGGAACCACAATGCCGCCGCGCCGAGCACGGCCAGCGCGCCGAGGCCGGCAGCACCCCAAACGATCATGGATGCCACCCTGCCCTGACGCGGGGTCGCCGCCATCGTTCCGGCTTGCGTGGAGATCGGCTGAACCATGGGGTTCAGATAGGGCCAGTTCCCGGGGCAGGCAAGCGGAATGGCCGCGCCTTAAATCACGTCCTGCGGAGCCTTGAAATCACGTCCTGCGGAGGCACCGCCGGGCGAAAGGTGCACCAAAAGCAAATGGCCGGGACATCTGCGCGAAGACGCGCTTCGCGCTTTTGCCCGGCCACAGCGTCACTGCTTGGCACGCTTAACGTGACGCTGGCTTGTTGGTGGAGGCCTGGGCGTCAAGATAGCAGGGCTTGTACATCGCCTGCAGTTGCTTGCCGCGCAGGAAGATCATGCGCTGGGTCAGGCCGCCGCGCGCCGCAATCCATCTGCGCACCGGCGGCGGATACATCGAATAAAGCATCTGCGTCGCCTCGGCGTTGGTGACAGCACGGCCGTTGGCGCCAAAATCCCAGGCAGCATGGAAGCCGAGATTGGCGTGCGAGGTGACGCAAATCCGGTCATGCGGAACCGCGCCGAGCACGATGGTGCAAGCGGAGGCGCACAGGCCATCGATGATAACGGTTTCGCCGGAGGAGCGCAGGCCCTGGTACTTGTCGACGTAGGTGCCGATCCGCCCGCCGCGATCATCGGCTATCCGCACTACCGCCTGACTCGCCCCCATCCCCGCCAGCAGCAGCACCGCGGCAAGCAACCCCGTCACCAGCTTCATATCCCAGCCCCAGTCCAAAGTGTCGAAACCGAATCCGATCGTCTTCGTGATGCAAGACAGGAGGTAGCGTCGTTTGAGAACGTGATTTTGTCTAGGCAGACACAGCTAGTCAAAACAAATTCAAATTAAGTGTTGCTTGGCCGCTGCACCCTCCGCGCGTAAAGGTCCCAAACCGGAACAAGCGACTCTCGTCGAGGTGGCGATGCGGTCACAGGCAAGAATCCGTTTGCCGTTGACCGCGCGCGAGGACGCGGGCTTGAATCAAAAATAGCACGGGGGAGGAAACAGTGACTCACGACACAGACGTAATCGTGGTCGGCGCTGGACTTGCCGGACTGGTCGCGGCGACGGAGATCGCAGACGCCGGCAAGCGCGTCATTGTCGTCGACCAGGAAGGCGAGCAAAGCCTTGGCGGACAAGCCTTTTGGTCTTTTGGTGGATTGTTTCTGGTCGATAGTCCCGAACAGCGCCGGCTCGGCATTAAGGATTCGTTCGATCTCGCACTGCAAGACTGGATGGGCACGGCAGGCTTTGATCGTGACGACGATCACTGGCCGAAGCGATGGGCGGAAGCCTATGTCGCGTTTGCCGCGGGCGAAAAGCGCGAATGGCTACGCGCGATGGGCCACCGTATTTTTCCGGTGGTCGGCTGGGCCGAACGCGGCGGTTATGACGCGATGGGCCACGGCAATTCGGTGCCGCGCTTTCACGTCACTTGGGGCACCGGCCCCGGACTCGTCGAGCCATTCGTGCGGCGCGCGCGAGAAGCGCAACAAAAAGGCCGGTTAACGTTTAAGTTTCGCCACCGCGTCGACACACTCATGATGACGGGCGGCGCGGTCGAAGGCGTCAGCGGTGCGCTGCTCAAACCTGACAACGTCGAACGCGGCAAGAGCTCGTCGCATGAAGTGGTCGGCGATTTCGCATTGCGCGCGCCGGCGGTGATCGTTGCCTCCGGCGGCATCGGCGGCAATCACGATCTGGTCCGGCAAAACTGGCCGAAGCGCCTTGGCGAGCCGCCGAAATTCATGATCTCCGGCGTGCCCGAACATGTCGATGGCCGCATGATCGGCATCACCGAAGCCGCCGGCGCGCGGCTGATCAACCGCGACCGGATGTGGCATTACGTCGAGGGCATCCGTAACTGGAACCCAATCTGGCCGCGCCACGGCATCCGCATCCTGCCCGGCCCGTCCTCGATGTGGTTCGACGCGACCGGCAAGCGCCTGCCCGCGCCGCTCTTCCCGGGGTCGGACACGCTCGGCCAGCTGCAATACATCATGGGGACCGGCTACGATTATTCCTGGTTCATCCTGACCCAGAGCATCATCAAGAAGGAATTCGCGCTCTCCGGCTCCGAACAGAATCCCGACCTCACGGGCAAGAGCTGGCGCATGACGATCAAGCGCGCCACCAACAAAGGCGCACCCGCGCCGGTGGAAGCCTTCAAGCAGAACGGCGCCGACTTCATCGTGCGCGACAATCTCGCCGACCTCATCAGTGCGATGAACGTGCTCGCCGGCAACGACCTGCTTAAAGTCGATCACATCAAGACACAGATCGAGGCGCGCGACCGCGAGATCACCAATCCTTACGTCAAGGATGCGCAGGTGATGAACCTGCACAATGCGCGGCGCTATATCGGCGACAAGTTGATCCGCACAGCAAAGCCGCACAGGATTCTCGATCCCGAACACGGCCCGCTGATCGCGGTGAAGCTCAACATCCTCACCCGCAAGACGCTGGGCGGCTTCGAGACCGATCTCGACTCGCGCGTGTTCGGCACCAACCGCGAGATCATCAAAGGGCTATATGCAGCGGGCGAAGCCGCCGGCTTTGGCGGTGGTGGCGTGCATGGCTATCGCTCGCTGGAAGGCACCTTCCTCGGCGGCTGTCTGTTCTCGGGCCGCAATGCAGGACGTGCGGCGGCGAAGGCTGTGGGCTGATTTCTCGCCGTCATGGCCCGGCTTCGTCCGCGGCCATCCACGTCTTGCTTACGTTGGGGTAATGGCGCGGACGGGCGATGCAAATAACGCAGTAGCCCTCGAGGCGTCGGCGCGCTAAGAAGCCGCCGCCCCCTATCAGGAGAACAATATGACCATCCAGCGCTTCGAAACCGGACCTCGCATGAGCCAGGCCGTCGTCCACGGCAACACCGTCTATCTCGCGGGCGTCGTCGCCGGCAAGGCGGCCGGCAAGAGCGTGACCGAGCAGACGCAGGACATCCTCTCGATCATCGACGGCCACCTCGCGAAAGCCGGCACCGACAAGTCGAAGCTGTTGTCAGCCACGATCTACATCACCGACATGAAGACGTTCGGCGAAATGAACGCAGTGTGGGACGCCTGGGTTTCGGCCGGCAACACGCCGGCGCGCGCCACCGTCGAGGCCAAGCTCGCGGCACCACAGTACAACGTCGAGATTATGGTGATCGCGGCGAAGTAACCTATCTGTCGCAAGATTTTTCGCTGCCCCGGATTGCCACCGCAATCCGGGGCTTTTCATTTGCGCTTCACGCGCTGATTCCTCGCGCCCGCGACGCCGCCGAGATCGGCCTGAAGCCAGCGCGCGATCCCGCGCCAGGTTTGGCTCAAGACCTTTTGTCCCATGAAGAGGCTGAGATGACCGCACGGCTCGGTGACCCGCTCCAGCAACGCCGGTGGCGTGCCCAGCAGGGGCACCGTTGCTAACGCCTGATCGCGCGGGACGACGATGTCGTCGTCGCCGGCAAGCAGGAAGATCGGCACGCGCACCTCGGCAAGATCGACCCTGCGGCCGAGCGCGACGAAGCGGCCTCTTGCAATCAGGTTCTGCCGGAAGACCTGCTCGGTCACTTCGAGATAATAGAACCCGGGCAAATCCAACGTCGCGCGATCCCAGCGCTCGAAACGATCCAGCAGCCGCTTCGCCTCGTCCGATCCGTCTCCGAGATTCCGTTGGAGCGTTGCCTCCACATTCTGCTGGCTGAACGGAATGTTCCAAAACCGCAGCATATGCTCGCCACTGACGATGCCGTTGCCCTGCCGTACCATCTGCTCGAAAGCCTGCTGCGGAAGTGCGGCCACCATCTTCGAGAGCTCTGACGGCGTGGAGATATCGATGGGGGCACCAGCCAGCACAAGCCGCCGCACCTTGCCGGGAAAGCGCGCGGCATAGACCAGCGACAGCCATCCGCCCTGGCACAGGCCGACGAGATCGACCGGCGCGCCGATCTCGTCGATCGCCACATTGAGTTCGGCAAGATAATTGTCGATTGAAAGGTTACGCATTTCCGGCGTCGCCGAACGCCAGTCCGTTACGAAGACGCGGTTCATGCCGTCTCGTTGCAGCGCCTCGACAAGACTATGGCCCGGTGCGAAGTCCGCGACCAGCGCCCCGTGCAGCGCGTACGGGGCGCAGACGAGAACTGGCTGCTGCGCCGTATTCCCTCGCGAAAACTTCCGCAACCGCATCGACTGAAGTTGCAGCACCACCGCGTTCGGCGTGGTCCAGGCAAGCGGCGTCTGATCCGGCGCGGGCGAGGGCGCAGGCTTCTGATCGACGAACCATTGCATGTAGCTGTCGAGCGCCAAACCGGCGGCCTTGAACGGCCACAGCCACACCTGCTGCGCCCAGTCGGCGTCCGCATGCTGCTTCGGCGCCTTGGTTTCTTCTGCCACCGATCGATCGCCCCACGATGAGGAGGACGGCAAGCCAAGCCTTGACGTTTGCCTATGAACCGAAAAGGTCGAGATCATGCTTTTACGCCAAATCCGGCGCGGGCCCCAGCCCGATCATTGATCAGGGTACCGGCACGATCCGACAATTCTTGACCTCAGAGGTAATCGAATGGCGCACGCGGATTTCCGATAGTCGGTCAGCCGATCAATGCGGCATAACCGAAGGAGATACTCATGACCGACTTTCACGGCATTGCCCGCAACTATATCGACCTGTGGAACGAGCGCGTCCCGGCTCGCCGTCGCGAGATGCTGGCGGCGAACTGGACAGCCGACGCGAAATATATCGATCCGCTGATGAGCGGCGACGGTCATGATGGCGTCGACGCGCTGATCGCGGGCGTGCAGCAGCGCTTTCCAGATTTCAAGTTCAAGCTGATCGGCGAGCCCAACGGATTTGGCGACCACGTTCGCTTCTCCTGGGGCCTCGGCCCCGACGGCGGCGACAGCCCGATCAAGGGAACGGATTTCGCCGTGCTTAGCGACGGCCAGATCCGCAGCATCACCGGGTTCCTCGATCAGGTGCCGGCGGCGTAATGAAAGCGTAGGTGGGGTAGTTAGCCGACCGCGTCCGCCGTAGCTCAACGAGCGAAGGCGGAAGGCGTAACCCACCGATTTCTTGGCGAGATGGTGGATTACGGCTTCGCCTAACCCACCCTACGCAGCGGAAATATTTTCGGGAACCTGATGGCTCCTGCCGCATCCAACCCCCAATACCCTGTTATTGGTGGACATCATGCGCCAGGCACGTTTACCGCAGACCGCTCCCCGCGACACCGACGACGCCGAGTTGGTGCGCCGCGCCCGCGCCCGCGATGAGGCCGCCTTTCGCGCCATCATGCAGGGGAACAACCGCAGGCTCTATCGCCTTGCCCGCGGCATCCTGCGCAATGACGCCGAGGCCGAGGATGTGGTCCAGGAAGCTTATGTTCGCGCCCTCACCCATCTGGAAGATTTTCGCGGCGATTCCAGCCTGTCGACCTGGCTGTCGCGGATTGCGATGAACGAGGCGCTGGGTCGCCTGCGCCGCCAGCGGCCTGCCGTGGACCTGGACGCGCTGCCGCCAGGCAAAATCGAAGCAGAGATCATCCAGTTTCCCCTCGCCGCCTCAGACGATCCGGAAAAATCCATGGCCCAGCGTGAAATTCAAGCCGTCGTCGAGCATGCCGTCGATGAATTGCCGGAGGCATTCCGTCTCGTCTTCATCACCCGCGTGATCGAGGGGATGAATGTGGAGGAGACCGCCGAGATTCTTGACCTCAAGCCGGAGACGGTGAAGAGCCGGCTGCACCGCGCCCGCACCATGCTGCGCGACATCGTCGAGCAGAAGATCGGGCCCGTGGTGATGGAAGCGTTTCCCTTTGCCGGCCGGCGCTGCGAGCGGCTGACGGATGCCGTGTTGAAGCGGCTGGGGTACTGAGGCAGCTGGGCTTTCATCCTTCGAGACGCCGCTGCGCGGCTCCTCAGGATGAGGTCTGACCGTGACCCTCATGGTGAGGAGCGCGGCGAAGCCGTGCGTCTCGAACCATGCAGACCTCGATGCCGCAGCAACGGTAATTTTCCCGGAACCTCGACGCGCCTCCACCATCCAACTCCTGTGCATCAACAACGCGCGGCTCGCCGCGCCACAGGAGTGTCAGACATGTTCATTCGATTGAGCGCGGCGATCGCCGCGTTGAGCCTTCTCGGCAGCCCCGCGCTGGCGCAAGGCGCAAAACCTACCGACCCGCAGATCGCGCATATCGCCTACACCGCCGGCGTCATCGACATCAACGCCGCCAAGCAGGCGATCGCGAAAGCCAGCAACAAGGAGGTCAAGTCGTTTGCACAGGACATGGTGCGCGACCACGAGGCCGTGAACAAGCAGGCGCTCGACCTCGTCAAGAAGCTGAAGGTGACGCCGGAAGACAACGACACCAGTAAGACGCTGTCCAAGCAGGCCGCCGACAAGCTCGCCGAACTCGACAAGCTGAAAGGCGCCGAATACGACAAGGCATACGTCGCCAACGAGGTCGCGTACCACAAGGCCGTCAACAGCGCGCTGGAGACGCAATTGATTCCGTCAGCCAGCAATGCCGAGCTGAAAAGCCTGTTGCAGACCGGCCTGAAGATCTTTCAGGGCCACCAGCAGCACGCCGAACAAGTCGCCGCCAAGCTGAAGTAGAGGTCACCGTGATGCGCTCGGGATACTATCTGCCAATCGTGGCTGTCCTGTTGTTCGGCGCGATGATTGCCCGGGCGCTGGCGGCGACTATACAGATCACAACGACCGATCTGGTGTTCGCGCCGGCCGAGGTTTCGGCCAAGGTCGGCGACACCATCCAATGGATCAACACCGACGTGTTCGTGCATACCGCGACCGCGCACAACGGCGACTTCGACGTGATGATGCCGCCGAAAACGGCCGTGACGTCAGTCCTGACCAGGGCCGGCACCGTCGAATATTACTGCCGCTTTCATCCGAACATGAAGGCGGTGCTAACGATCGCGCCCTAGCGGTCTTGCGGATGAAAGAGGCGGGAACGCGAGACCCGCCGACGCTGGGCATCCTGCGGCTTACCCCGCGCACCCCTGCAGTCCTGAAACCGCTAGACGGCTCAGGCTGCCCGCACCGAGCTGAGGAACTTGCCGACCTCACGCCTGAGGCGCTCGCTTTCGCCGGACAGCGATTTCGCCGCGCCGAGCACCTGAGCCGAGGCGGATCCCGTTTCGCTGGCGCCGCGCTGCACGTCGGCGATGTTGGCGGAAACCTGCTGCGTGCCCTGCGCAGCCTGCTGCACGTTGCGGGAAATTTCCTGTGTTGCCGCACCCTGCTCTTCGACTGCGGCGGCGATGGTCGAGGCAATCTCCGACATCCGCCCGATAGTGTCGCCGATTTCCTTGATCGCCGCGACCGATTCCTGGGTTGCTGCCTGGATGCCCGTTATCTGCTGGCTGATCTCGCCGGTCGCCTTCGCGGTCTGCTCGGCCAGCGCCTTCACCTCGGACGCCACCACGGCAAAACCTCGCCCGGCTTCGCCGGCCCGCGCGGCCTCGATGGTGGCGTTCAGCGCCAGCAGATTGGTTTGGCCGGCGATGGTGTTGATCAGTTCCACGACGTCGCCGATCCGGGCAGCGGCCCTGGCGAGCTCAGCGACGCGGTCGTTGGTCTTCTGCGCCTGCTCCACCGCCTCACCTGCGATTCTAGCAGAGCCCTGCACCTGACGGCTGATCTCGTTCACCGAGGAGGCCATCTCTTCGGTGGCGGATGCGACCGATTGCACATTAGTGGAGGCTTCCTCCGAAGCCGACGCGACCACGCCGGTCAGTTCCTCAGCACGTTCGGCGGTCGCCGTCAGCGTGCCGGCGGAGGCTTCAAGTTCGGTCGAGGCCCGCGACACGACCTCGACGATATCGCCGATCATCGCTTCGAAATCGCTGGTGATCCGGTCGACGCGCTGGCCGCGCTGGATCTTGGCATCTGCTTCCACGGCGGCTGCCTCGTCGGCGGCCTTCTTGGCAATCAGGGCGTCCTTGAAAACCTGCAGCGACCCTGCCATGTCGCCGATTTCATCGGAGCGGCCGATGGTCGGAATGGAGACGTCATGTCGGCCGGCAGCGAGTTCGCCGACGACGCCGGTCAGGTTCGCCAGCGGCGTGACCACGCGCCGGCGCAGCATCACGGTGACGCCGGCGAGCACGCCGAGCAGCGCCACGACGGCGATGCCCGCCAACGCCAGCATGGTGAGCGCCGCATCGCGGGCGGCGCCGATGCGCTCGGCGGCTTCAGCGAGTGCTGCATCGCGGACCGCGAAGAAGGCCTGCACTGCGGGCACGATCGCGCCGGCGAGTTGGTTGGCGTTGATGGCGTAGTTGCCGTCGGCGCGCCCGGCCGCCATCTCCTTTTCCAGCCATCGCGCGGCCTTGCCGAAATAGCCCTCGATGGCGTCGTTCATCGCCTTGGCAAGACGCGGCGGACTTCCGATCTGGTCGACGCCGGCTTCGATCCGCTCGCGGTCGAGATCGACGCGACCCTGGGCGCGGTCGGCGATGGAAATTTCAGCCGCCGTCAGCGGCCTGCGCGTGCTGATCGCCAGCGACATGGTGGCAGCGCGGCCGCCGGCCGAGATCCGCAGGTCCTGCGCGGTACGCGCGACATTGAGCAGCGCGGTCAGCGAGGCATCCGCCATCGCCACCTGGTTTTCCAGCCGGTTTAGCAGCGGTTCGATAATTCCGACGACCGCGGCAATGCCTGGTAGGAAGCCCTTGATATCGGCGGGATCACGCGCGTTCATCGGCAAGGCCAGCGCGCGATCGCTGGCCGCGCGAACCTCGCCAAGCTTGGCGGCCGCCTGGTTAAGTCCCTGCACGAGCGCAGCGCCATCATTGAGCGCACCGACGATGGTGCGCGCCTTCGCGAATGCTGCGTCGGCCGCCTGCACCGCTTTTGCAGCGGTCTCGATCTGCGCCGGCGTCGCTGCGGCTTCCTGAAACAGCGGCCCAACATACGGCGCCCGGTAGCCGGCAACCTGCTGGCCAACCGCCAGCACCGCCCCGTAAGCGTCGACGGTCTTGATCGCCTCGCTCTTGCTGGCGAAGGTGCGGTATTGCGGGATGAGCGCCCCGGCGCCAAGGATGACCGCCAGGACTGTCACCGACAACATCGACAACGCAAAAAGCCGACCAATCCGCATATTGAGATTCCGCTGGGTTAAGGAGCCGCCAACGTGCACAGAACTCGGCTAAAGCCGCCTTAATGCAGACGGCTCGGAACGATCGTGCCGGCTCCGTATAACTACTGTGTTCGACTATCGCGCGATCGGAATGAGTCGGTGTTCTCGATTGAGACTGCGGAGAACGATGAGCGATCAGGATCGCAGCACAACCGCCAGCCGCACCGCCACCGCCGCCTGCCACACCGGATAGAGGAATGAGATCTTGTCGAGCCCGAGTGCATCGTCGAGCGCGAGCAGCGTGCCTGCGAGCGCGCCCGTGATCAGCATCGGCCACCACTGCGCCGGCTGCCGCGACCCAGCCGGCAACAGCCCGATCCCGAGCGCCATTACCACCGTGCCGACTAGACCGCCGGTCAAACCGGCGAGCAGATAGCGCATGATCCGCGGCGCATCGCCGGTATTGCCCTCGACGAGGATCGCCGCATTCACCGCACAGACGAAAGCGATCATGGTGACGACGGCGGCAACCAGCGCCGCCCACCCGCGATTGGTGCTGAAGCGCCGAACCAGAATGCAGACGAGCACGGCGAATGGCACCGCGATCAATGCAATGCGCAATTGCACGAGCGGAAATCTGCTGCCAATGCCGACGATGTTGTCGACCAACGCCGGCAGCAGGGACGTGAGAATGCCCGAGACGAGGCCGCCAGCGGCGACGATGAAGAGGTTCTTCTGGGAAGCGTCAGCGGAAGTGATCGCCTGCTTCATGGCTGCTCCATCTATGGCCCTGTAGATAGCACGAATTCCTTCGGGAATCGCCGAGATAGCCAGATGGTCGTGTTCGTCCCGTGGATGCCCTGCAAACGCTCCGACAGACACGCAAAGCGCTGCGTTCGGCCCGCTCAGCCCGGATGTCTTGGACAGCAATCACTTCTCCACGGCAATTTGATCGATTTCGGAACTGTGAACGTGACAGAGACTTATTCCGTCGCCTTGGTGCGGATTCTAGCTATCTTTGTTTCAGCTCGAAGCAAGCGATGGGATCGATGTAACGGAGGAGCGGTATGGCGCCGAACGATCCAATCAACTGGATGCTGTCTGACGCGATCGAGACGCTCGCCCGGGCCGAACGCCTCCACCAGCAGTTCCTGAACCTGCAGCCTTTGGCAGGCACGCGCGAGCCATGTTGGGAGCCGCCCACCGATGTGCTGGAGACAGATCGCGAAATTTTCATTCTGATCGCGTTACCGGGCGTCGATCCGAACGAAGTCGAAGCAGTGATCGAGAACGGGACGCTTGTGGTGAGCGGGCGCCGTACGCTTCCCGCAGAACTGCGCGAGGCTCGCATTCTGCGGCTTGAGCTCCCTCAAGGGCGCTTCGAGCGTCGCATTCGGCTGCCGTCAGGCAGCTACACGATTACCCGCTTTGCCGCCCACGGCTGCATCGGCTTGCGCCTTGCCAAGTCCATTTGAGAGTTGGCCATGTCTCAGAACAACGGAGCGTCCCGCCCCAATCGGTCGTCCGATCAGGCATTCGCTATTCCAAGTGACGCGCTGATCATCGTACCCGTGCGTAACACAGTGCTGTTTCCCGGAGTGGTATTCCCCATCACGATAGGGCGTCCAACATCGATCGCAGCTGCGCAGCAAGCTGTGCGCGAACAGCGGCAGATCGGAATCCTGCTTCAGCGCGATCCGGAATTGGGTGATCCGGGCCCTGACGATCTGCACCGGGTAGGCACGATCGCCAATATCGTCCGTTACATCACGGGACCGGACGAGAGCCACCATATCGTCTGCCAGGGCATACAACGCATGCGCGTGCTCGATTTCCTGCCGGGCACCCCCTATCTGGTAGCACGCGTTCTGCACATCCCGGAGCCGGCCACCAGCTCACCCGAGATTGAAGCTCGTTTCCTCAATCTGCAGCGCCAGGCTATCGAAGCCGCGCAGCTGTTGCCGCAGGCGCCTCAGGAATTGATCGCCGTGCTGCAAGGCACCACCTCGCCGTCGACGCTTGCCGATCTTGCGACTTCATACATGGATATCAAGCCGCAGGAGAAGCAGGAAATTCTGGAGACGATCGATCTCTCTCTTCGCATGGAGAAGGTCTCACGTCATTTGGCCGAACGCATCGAAGTGCTTCGGCTGAGCAACGAGATCGGCCAGCAGACCAAGGCCACTTTCGATCAGCGTCAGAGAGAAGCGATCTTGCGCGAGCAGATGGCGACGATTCAGCGCCAACTCGGCGAGGGCGAGGGAAAAGCGCAGGAGGTAGCCGAGCTGAGTGAGGCGATCGCCAAAGCCAACATGCCAGCCGAAGCTGAAAGCCAGGCGCGGAAAGAGCTTCGCCGCTACGAGCGGATGCCCGACGGGGCCGCCGAAGCCGGGATGGTACGAAGCTATCTCGACTGGTTAATCGAATTGCCGTGGAGCCTGCCCGAGCAGAAGCCGATCGACATCAGCGAGGCAAGACGAATTCTCGATGAGGATCACTACGGCCTGGAAAAGATCAAGAGCCGGATCATCGAGTTTCTCGCGGTAAGGAAGCTGGCACCCGGCGGCAAGGCGCCGATCCTGTGCTTCGTCGGTCCGCCCGGCGTCGGCAAGACTTCATTGGGCCAATCCATAGCACGTGCGATGGCGCGTCCTTTCGTGCGCGTCAGCCTCGGCGGCGTTCACGACGAGGCTGAAATCCGCGGCCACCGCCGCACCTATATCGGCGCATTGCCCGGCAACATCATTCAGGGCATCAAGAAGGCGGGCGCTCGCAATTGCGTGATGATGCTGGATGAGATCGACAAGATGGGCCGTGGAATCCAGGGTGATCCCTCGGCTGCCATGCTCGAAGTACTCGATCCCGAGCAGAATGCGACATTCCGCGACAATTATCTCGGCGTTCCCTTTGACCTTTCGCATGTGGTTTTTCTGACCACCGCCAACATGCTCGATACCATTCCCGGTCCGCTTCTGGACCGGATGGAGGTCATCAGTCTCGCCGGCTACACGGAAGACGAGAAGCTCGAGATCGCGCGGCGCTACCTGGTCCGCCGCCAGATGGAAGCCAACGGGCTCAAGGCCGAGCAGGCCGAGATCGATCCGGATGCGCTGAGACTTATCATCCGCAGCTATACTAGGGAGGCCGGCGTTCGCAATCTGGAGCGGGAGATCGGCAAGGCCCTTCGCAATGTGGCGGTGCAGATCGCCGAAGGAAGCACCGACCGGGTTCGTCTCTCGTCGAAGGATATCGCGACCATTCTGGGCCCGCCGCGGTTCGAAAACGAGATCGCCATGCGTACCAGCATTCCCGGAGTCGCGACCGGATTGGCGTGGACGCCGGTCGGAGGCGATATTCTCTTTATCGAGGCCTCCCGAGTGCCTGGCAAGGGAAGGCTGATCCTGACCGGCCAACTCGGCGAGGTCATGCGCGAAAGCGCGCAGGCAGCTCTGACCCTGGTCAAGAATCGCGCATCCGAGCTTGGCATCGACCCTACACTGTTTGGACAGAACGACATTCACGTTCATGTCCCCGCCGGCGCAACACCGAAAGACGGGCCAAGTGCAGGCGTTGCAATGTTTACCGCGCTTGCCTCCCTGCTGACCAATCGCACGGTACGGAGCGATACGGCGATGACCGGTGAGATTTCGTTGCGCGGCCTGGTGCTGCCTGTTGGCGGTATCAAGGAAAAAGTCGTCGCCGCAGCCGCTGCAGGCCTCGCGCGCGTGATGCTGCCGGCCAGGAACCGCCGCGACTTCGACGACATCCCACCGAGCGCCCGCTCGAAACTGGAATTCATCTGGCTCGAGCGGGTCGATGATGCGATCGCGGCAGTGCTGGAGGCAAAGAGTCAGGCAGCGACGGCCGCTGCGGAATGATTGGGATCATCGCAGGTCAGGTCTGATGGCGGCAACCAGTGCTGGCATCCTGATGTACCGCCAGAAAATCGCTCTCGAGGTCCTCCTGGTTCATCCGGGAGGCCCTTTTTGGCGCTCGCGCGATTTGGGCGCATGGTCGATCCCGAAGGGAGAATTGGACGGCAAGGAGGACCCGGAAGTCGCCGCACGGCGCGAATTCGCGGAAGAGCTCGGCATCGAAGTCTCAGGCTCTTTGCAGTCGCTTGGCCAGGTGCGCCAGCGTGGCGGCAAGACCGTTTGGGGCTATGCGCTTGAAGGCGAGCTTGATACCAGCTGCATCAGGTGCAACGAGGTTTCGATGGAATGGCCTCCTCGAAGCGGGCGGACAATTAACTTCCCAGAGGTTGACCGGGCGGCTTGGTTCACCCTGCCCATCGCCAAAGAGAAGATCCTTGCAGGCCAGCAGCCGTTCCTCGATCGGCTTGAGCGGCTTTGCGAAGAAGTCTCGGAAAGATGATCCGTTCTTACGGACCTCGGACTTTGGAGGTCTGCGAACTGCCTTCCCATGTTCCGGCAAATTGCTTGGAGCGGGCGAAGGGAATCGAACCCTCGTATGCAGCTTGGGAAGCTGCCGTTCTACCATTGAACTACGCCCGCGGGGTCGCTCTTTCTATCGAGCACGATCTCCGCGCAAACGCAACTGCGTTTGTCGCGAGGGAAAACCGGCGACCACTTTCCGGATCATGCTTGTCATGATTAGCCGACTGCGCGCCATTCGCCAAGCTGTTCCGTTGGCCGCGCAACGTCGCTGTTAACTTCCTGCAAAATTCCAGTTGCGCCTTTTCGGGCCGGTGCCGACAAGATCTCGCCGCATGGCGGGGCGATCTCCAAGCGGCGTCTGCTCTCCATCGAGAGCGCCAGCCGGATGCCGGGCAGGACGCTGATCGATGTGCTGCTGCCGGTTGCGCCGCCCTGCGCGCATCCTTAACTAGGCGGGATGATCGCAACCACGCTGCTTGAACGCAAATCCGTATCCGTCTTCGACTTTCGCTGCACCGCGGGACCGGGCGACAAGCCGTTCGCGGAACAGCATGGCGGCCACTCGATCTCCTATGTGCGCAAGGGCAGTTTCGGCCTGCGCAGCCGCGGCAAATGCAGCGAACTGGTGGTTGGATCAGTGCTGATCGGCCATCCCGGCGACGAATATACCTGTACCCATGAGCACGTCTGCGGCGACGAATGCCTGTCGTTCTTCCTCGCCCCCGAACTGGTCGAGACGATCGGCGACAGCAAGGCGCCCTGGCAGATCGGCTCCGCGCCGCCGCTGCCGGAGCTCGTCATACTCGGCGAGCTGGCGCAATCGGCAGCAGATGGCAGCAGCGACATCGGCCTCGACGAGATCGGTCAGGTGATGGCGAGCCGCTTTGTCGAGCTGGTTTCCGGCAAGCCGCGTAAATCCGGTCCTGACGCCGCGCGCGACCGCCGCCGCGCGGTGGAAACTGCGCTGTGGATCGATGCCAACTCGCATAAGCCGATCAATCTGGAAGATGCCGCCGCGGAGGCCGGGATCAGCCCGTTCCATTTCCTGCGTCTGTTCTCGCGGGCACTCGGCGTCACCCCGCATCAATATCTGGTGCGCTCGAGGCTGCGCCATGCCGCGCGGCGTCTCGCCGAAGATGACAGTCCGATCACCGATATCGCCTATGACGTCGGCTTTGCCGACCTTTCCAATTTCGTGCGCACCTTCCATCGCGCCGCCGGCGCGTCGCCGCTGAAATTCCGCCAGGCCTCGCGCGGGAGGCGCAATATTTTCCAAGAACGGCTCGCCCTCCACTAGCTAGGTTTTCTCCAGGCCGCGCAAATTCGCGGCGCTTTTGACTGGAGAACATCATGTACGACCACATCGGATTGCGCGTCGCCGACCTCGACGCCAGCGTGCGCTTCTATACGGCGGCGCTCGCGCCGCTCGGGTTCGAGCTGTGCTCGCGCGACGATTCCGGCGCGGGCTTCGGCCCGAAGGGCGCGCCTGCGCTCTGGCTGCATTTGCACAAGGGCAAGGCCGGCACCGGCGCGCATGTCGCGTTCCGCGCCAAGGACCACGCCGCGATCGAAAAATTCCATGCCGCAGGCCTGAAGGCTGGCGGGCGCGACAATGGCGGCGCGGGTCTGCGCGCGGACTACAGCCCGACCTACTACGCTGCGTTCCTGATTGATCCCGACGGCAACAACGTCGAGGCGGTTTGTACGTGATGTGACGTGTCGCTCTCTGCCCGTCATTGCCTGCGACAAACGCGAAGCTTTGCGCAAGGGAGCGAAGTGACAAAGCAATCATGCCTCCGCACGTGGCGAGATGGATTGCTTCGCAGAGCCTGTCATCGGGCGCGCATTCGCGCGACCCGTTGGCTCGCAATGACGGCTGAACATCCAGCTCTTTCAAAAGGACTCAGCACCATGGCTTCCATTCACAAAGAGATCATCATCGACGCGAACCCTGACCTCGTCTGGGACGCGCTGCGCGATTTCGGCGCGCTGCATACGCGGCTGGTGCCGGGCTTCGTGACCGACACCAAGCTCGATGGCGATGCGCGCATTGTCACGTTTTCGAACGGCACGGTGGCCCGCGAAATTCTGGTCGATTGCGACGAGACGCGGCGGCGGCTGGTCTATGCCATCGTCAGCGAGCGCATCAGGCAGCACAGCGCTTCCGCGCAGGTTTTTGCCGAGGGCGACGGTCGCACCCGCTTCGTCTGGATCGCCGACGTGCTGCCGAACGAGATCGCCCCCTACATGGCTGGGCAGATGGATCTCGGCCTCGCGGCGATGCAGAAGGCATTCGGACGCAACGCCGCCTGACGGGTTGACGGAACGACAGCCATCATGAAAGCGCCGGCCTCACCTCCGGCGCAGGCTGCGGCTTCGGTCCCCAGCGGGTCAGGATCACGCTGGCGCAGGACAATACCCCGAGCAGCACCATCGATGCCGCCGCCAGCACGAAAAAGCTCTGCGCGCTCGCACCGTGCGTCAACAGCCACCAGCCGCCGGCGCCGATGAACACCAGCCGCGCAGTCTGCGCCAGCACGGGGCCGATCACCTTCGCCGCGCCCTGTGATGAAAAATAGGATGTCGTGGCAAGCCCGAGGAAGGCGTACATCGGTGCCGCCGTCGACAGATATTGCCGGCTCGCGGCTCGCACGCCCGCATCATCTGTGAAGAGGTTGACCCAGATATCGGGGAAGACGGCGATGGGAATCGCGACCGCGCCGACCGCAACGAAAGCGACGAGCCCTGCGGTCCAAGCGATCTTGCGGGCACGTGCGATGCGCTGCGCACCAACCGCCATGCCGACCATCGGCACGCAGGCGATGCCAACGGCGAATGCAATCGACGTCAACATGAATTCAAGCCGCGCGCCGATGCCGTAACCGGCGAGGATTTCGGTGCCGAAGCTCGCCAGCATGTGGGTGAAGATGCTGATCGTGAGCACTGATTGCAGCGGCGAGAAGCAGGCGATCGCGCCAACCTTCAGGATGTCGATGAACATCGCCCATCGGATGCGAAGGCCGCGGACCTTGGGGATGATGCGTGCGCGGCTCGAGAACAGATACCATGACATGACGGAGATACTGATCAGGTAGGCGATCAGCGAGCCGGCCGCGACGCCGCGCATGCCGAACTGCGGGATCGGGCCGAGGCCGAGACCCAACGCGCAGCCAAGGATGATCTGGCAAGCCGACGACGAGAGCATCAATAGCGACGGCAGCTTCATGTTGCCGGTGCCGCGCAAGATGCCGGACATCGTATTCATCAGCCACGGCACGACGGCGCCGCCGAAAAAGATCTGCGTGTAGGCGATCGCCTGCGCGAGGACGTTGCCCCGTCCACCAAGCAGCTCCAGCAGCGCGGGGCCGAAGATCAGCATGCCCATCATGAATACCAGCCCGAAGCAGAGGCCGATCAGCAGTGCATGAGACGCCAGTGTCGATGCGCGATCGATATCGCCGGCGCCGAGCGCGCGGGCGATCGCCGAGGCCACGCCGCCGCCCATCGCGCCGCCCGACATGGTCATGGTCAGGATCACGGTCGGGAATACCAGCGCCATCGCTGCCAGCGGCTCGACACCGAGCCGGCCGATATAGGAGGTTTCGGCGATCACCACGCAGGTGCCCGCGGTCAGCGCGATCACGTTTGGCCAGGCCAGCCACAGGAGCGTGCGCAGGATCGGCCCGTCCAGCAGCGCGTTCTTCGCCGGCGCTGCCGGCGGCGGAAGCGGACGTTCCTTCTGGTCTACAGGAATTTCGGCGACGCCGAGGTCGGACATTTCTGCTCCCCGCGCGCGGACTTGGGTGCCACGGCGCGCTGTTTCCTAGCATGGCAGGGGGTGATTCCGCGTGCGCGGTTTGCAATGGGGGCCTGCGGGATTGCAGGCGGCGGCCGTTGCCAGGCCAATGCAACCGGACCGGGCGTGCCATTTCACGGGGATTTCATGCTCCCCACCCGAACGTTCGGCCGCGCGCTGCATTGTAACGGCGAGCCCCCTGAGGAACCGGCCATGCGCAAGCACATCCTCCTGGCCGTTGGCGTCGGCGCACTGGCGCTGCCGCTTGCCGCCTGCAGCGATCCCAACGACACCGCAACCGTGGCGCAAAGCTATGGCCCGTCGCCTTCTCTGCCGCCGCCGGAACATTCGTGGATCCCGACGGTGGATATCGCCTCGGTCAACCGCTGGCCTGAAGGCGCCAAGCCGACGGCGGCTAGCGGCATGACGGTTGCCGCCTTCGCAACCGGGCTCGATCATCCCCGCACCGTCTACACGCTGCCCAACGGCGACGTGCTGGTCGCTGAGAGCAACGCGCCGCCGAAGCAGGACGGCATCAAGGGTATCAAGGGCTTTATCTACAAGCAGGCGCAGAACTGGGCCGGCGCCGGCGTGCCGAGCGCCAACCGCATCACACTATTGCGCGATGCCGACGGCGACGGCGTCGCGGAATTCCGGAGCGTCTTCCTGAGCAACCTGAATTCGCCGTTCGGCATGGCACTGGTTGGCGAAGACTTTTATGTAGCCAATACCGATGCGATCATGAAATTCCCCTATCGTGAGGGCGATACCAAGATCAGCGTATCAGGTGTGAAGCTGGCAGACTTGCCGGCCGGCACGCTCAATCATCATTGGACCAAGGACCTCACCGCGAGCCCTGACGGCACCAAGCTCTATGCGACCGTCGGCTCCAACAGCAATGTCGCGGAAAACGGCATCGAGGCCGAGAAGAATCGCGCCGCGGTGCTGGAGGTCGACCGCGCCAGCGGGGAGTGGCGCGTGTTCGCATCGGGCCTGCGCAATCCGAACGGTCCGGCCTTCAATCCGAAGACTGGCGAGCTTTGGGTCGTCGTCAACGAGCGCGATGAGCTCGGCAACGATCTCGTCCCCGACTACATGACGTCAGTGAAGGACGGCGCGTTCTATGGCTGGCCCTACAGCTATTTCGGCGATCATGTGGACACCCGCGTGGAGCCGCGGCGGCCCGATATGGTGCAGAAGGCGATGGCCCCAGACTACGCGCTCGGCGCGCACACGGCTGCGCTCGGACTTGCCTTCAACACCGGCAACCTGTTTCCGCAGGAAATGGAAGGCGGCGCCTTCATCGGCCAGCACGGCTCGTGGAATCGCAGGCCGCGCTCGGGCTACAAGGTGATCTTCGTGCCCTTCAAGGACGGCAAGCCATCGGGCGGGCCGCAGGACGTGCTGACCGGCTTCCTCAACAACAGTGGCGAAGCGCAGGGCCGCCCGGTCGGCGTGCGACTCGACAAGCAGGGTGCGTTGCTCGTCGCCGACGACGTCGGCAATACCGTGTGGCGGGTAACGCCGGCGGCGAAATCCGCATCGCGGTAGTGGCACGCGGTACCCCAGCCTGGTCAAGCGAGGCGAACCTGCAACATGATCGCGCGCCTAGTTCCGCCCGCTAGCGGGAACGAGCATCCCTCTGCCACGTTGTCCTCCGACGGTTCCCTAGTCGGTGCGGCTGCAGCGTGGACGAATTGCCGTGTCACAGGTCAACGTGCCCCTCAGCAACTTGCGCGCGGTCACCATCATCATCGTGGTCGCGTTTCACTCCGTGCTGCCGTATCTCGCGTCGCAACCTGCCAATCCATTTCCGTTCGACGCACCGCCCTATCGCTGGATCGCATTTCCCATTCTCGACCACGAGCGCTGGTTCGGATTCGACCTGTTTTGCGCCTGGCAGGACGTCAGCCTGATGTCGCTGATGTTTTTCCTCGCGGGGCTGTTCACGCCGTCCAGTCTGGGCCGGAAGGGAATTGTCGCCTACCTGACGGAGCGCTGGTGGCGGATCGGCTTGCCGTTCTTTCTTGCAGTCGCCTTTCTCAGTCCCCTCGCCTATTTTGCTTCCTACCGCCTGACTGCGACCGATCCCTCCGCGACAGCGTTTTGGCAACATTGGCTCGCGCTGCCGATGTGGCCTGCGGGCCCACAGTGGTTCCTGTGGCAGGTCTTTGTCCTGGGCGCTCTTGCGGCTGCTCTCCACGCGCTCGCCCCGCATTGGCTCAGGACGTCAAGTGATTTCGTTGCGCGCTTTGCTGCCAACCCGCTGATGTTCTTCATCGGACTTTCAGCTGCTTCCGCGCTCGCCTATGTGCCGCTGGCAATGGCTTTCACGCCGTGGGAATGGACTTTTCTCGGACCATTTTCGTTTCAGCTCAGCCGGCCGTTGCACTATTTCGTCTATTTCCTTGCGGGTTTTGCGATTGGCAGCCGTGGCCTTGATCACGTCATCCTTCGTTCCGACGGTCCGTTGGCCCGCCATTGGCCGCTCTGGCTTGCGGCCGCCGTCGCGAGCATGTCCGCCTGGGGTGGGCTGACATCGCTGACCATGCCGGACTGGCAGGCAAGCGAGTTCGCCTACCGCGTCGCTGCGGCGCTCGCGTTTCCAGTCGCATCCGCGGCCGCCATGCTGTGCCTGCTTGCGATCTGCCTCCGGCTATTGCAATCGCGCCACCGCTTGCTCGATAGCCTCTCAAGCAACGCCTACCGAATCTATCTGCTGCACTACACCGTCGTCGTGTGGCTGCAATACGCGCTGCTCGATGTTGACATCAATGCCATCGGCAAAGCGGCCATCGTGTTTGCCGGCGGGCTTACGCTGAGTTTGGCCGCAAGTCTGGTCATGAGCGCGGGACTTAAGACGATCGTCGTCCATCATTCGGAGCAGCGGGGCGATAGAACCATGGTCAATCAACCGCGGTAAGGGATGTCGACATGTCACTGACATTGACGCTTGCGTCCCGTAACCTCTTCCACGATCGCCTGCGCTTCGTCGCGACCCTCATCGGAATCGTCTTCTCGGTTGTCCTAGTGATGATACAGATGGGCCTGTTCCTCGGATTCGGTCGAATGGTCACGACCATGATCGACCACGCCCCGGCGGACCTTTGGATATTGCCCAAGGGCGCCAAATGCTTCGAGGACCCTTCGCTCATCGACGTCAAGGTGCGCGACCGCGTCGCCTCTCTCGAAGGCATTAATTCGGCAGTGCCGCTGGTCATCGGCTTCTCGGACTGGCGAATGGAAAGGGGCGAAGTGACGCCGGTCTTCATCGTCGGAGCCGATCAGCGCGACAGCGGTCTGCAACCCTGGAACATCGTCGAGGGTAACGCACAGACCTTGCAACAAGGCGGTAACGTCGCGGTCGATCGTTCCTATTTCGAAAGATTGGGCGTCAGCGGCGTCGGTTCGACGGCAGAAGTCCGCGGCCGTAAGGTGCGGGTGACCGCCGTGACCGACGGAATCAGATCGTTCGCCACGACGCCTTACGTGTTCGTGGACATGAAGAACGCTCGCAACTACACCGGAACGCCGCGTGATCGCGCGAGCAGCATTCTGGTTCAGCTGAAGAGCGATGCCGATCCCGAGAAGGCTCTCAGCGCCGTCCGTGCCGAGGTCGGCGACGCGGAGGTTCTCACCGCCGACGAATTCCGCAAGCGAAGCCGGTCATTCTGGCTGTTCGGAACGGGCGCCGGCGCAGCTCTGTTTGCGGGTGCATTGCTCGGGGTTATCGTCGGTACAGTGATTGTCGCGCAGACTCTCTACTCCAGCACCAAAGATCATTTAACTGAATTCGCCACATTGCGCGCGATGGGTTCTTCGAACGCCTATATCTACAGCGTGATCATTTATCAGGCCCTGCTCAACGCAGTCATCGGGTTCTGCATCGCCGCCGGCATCGGCTCGATCGTCGTTCAGATGACCGCAAAAAGCGCATTGCCGATCGTCATCACGCCATGGCTGATGGCGGCGCTGTTCGTCCTGACGGTGGTGATGTGCGTAGCGTCAGGCATCGGAGCGATCATCCGTGTCGTTCGTATCGATCCAGCCACGGTGTTCATGCGATGAGCAACTACGTAATCGAAGCCAAATCGGTCGAGAAGACGTTGGGCAGGGGCGCCGGGGAGGTGCGAGCGTTGCGCGGCGTCGATCTCTCGCTGCGGCGTGGCGAGTTGACGTTGCTGATGGGCCCGTCTGGAAGCGGCAAGACCACCCTGCTGCTGGTCCTCGGCTGCATGCTGACGCCTACCTCAGGCAGCGTCACCGTATGCGGCACGTCGACGTCCAATGCCGACAGGGAAAAGCTCGCCAAGATCCGGCGCGAGCATGTTGGGTTCGTGTTCCAGTCTTATCATCTGTTCCCAACCATGACGGCCGCCCAAAATGTGCAGTTGGCCCTGGACATCCGTCACGAGCGTGGCGCCCGCGCCGCAAAAAAGTCTCGAGCGGCACTTGAGATGGTTGGGCTTGAACAGAAGGCGGATGTCTTGCCGGGCGGGCTCAGCGGCGGTGAGCAGCAGAGGGTCGCCATAGCGCGCGCCCTCGTCGCAAACCCCTCGGTTGTTCTCGCGGATGAACCGACCTCAGCCCTCGATGGAAAAAACGGTCAGAGCATCATGCGCATTCTTGCCGATACTGCACATGAGCACGATCGAGCGGTCCTTGTCGTCACTCACGATCCCCGCGTCGTTCCATTCGGCGATCGCATCGTCGAGATCGAGGACGGCCTCATTGTGGAAGATCGGTGGGGCAAAACCGACCGGCCGCGCATGCCAAGGACCGCGCCCTTCGGGGCTTGAGTCCACGGACCAGCCATGAGCCTGCGCGCCGAACTCCTGCGTCTCGGTATTCGCACGTTGCTTAAGCGCCGCAGTGGACCTTTCAATATCGAGGAATGGCGGAAGAGCATGCGCGCGATGGAGCGGTTTGTGCCGCGCCCGCCTGCCCGCAGCCAAACGGTCATGATCAAGGCCGGCCGATTGACGCTACATCGCGTTACCACCGATGCGTCTTGGCCGGAGCGCAACGTGCTTTATCTGCACGGCGGAGCCTACGTTTCCGGTGCACCAATCTATTATCGGCATTTCCTCTGGCGGATTGCGGACGCGCTGCGAGCCCGCGTCTGGGCGCTTGAATACCGCCTGGCTCCCGAACACGCTTTTCCGGCTGCCCTTGAGGATGCCGTCGAAGCCTATGATTGGCTTGCCGATCACACGCCCGACATCACTCAGCTGTTTGTAGCAGGAGATTCCGCCGGAGGAGGCCTGGCGCTGTGCTTGCTGTTGAAGCTTCGTGACGCGGGCAAAGCCCTTCCTGCGGCTGCGATCGCCCTGTCACCGTGGACTGATCTGGCCCTGACCGGTCCCTCCTTGCAAGTGAATGCCAAGGCCGATCCGATGTTGAATGTCGAGGATCTTCCCGAACTGGCGAGGATCTATCTTGGAGCAGCCGATCCGCGTCTGCCCTACGCTTCGCCGCTGTACGGCGACACCGTCGGGTTGCCGCCGGTCCTCATCCAGGTCGGCAGCGATGAAATTCTGCGGGACGACGCCGTCCGCATGACAGAGAAGTTGCGGTTACATAATGCCCGCAGCAGATTGGAGGTCTGGCACCGCATGCCACATGCCTGGCAATTGTTCGTGCCTGTGCTGCCCGAGGCGCATCGGGCGATTGCGCAGATTGGATCGTTTGTCTCCGAGGTGCAGCGCTGAGGCGAAGCGTGGCTGCGCTGGCGGTCACACCCGGAAATGCTTGCTGAGCTTCAGGCCCTGCGCCTGGTAATTCGAGCCGATGCGCTGGCCGTACATCGCATCGGGCCGCGACAGCATCTTCTCATAGACCAGGCGGCCGACGATCTGGCCGTGCTCGAGGATGAACGGCACCTCGCGCGAGCGCACTTCGAGCACGGCGCGCGCCCCCTTGCCGCCGGCGCCGGCATAGCCGAAGCCGGGATCAAAAAATCCCGCATAGTGCACGCGGAATTCGCCGACCAGCGGATCGAACGGCACCATTTCGGCGGCATAGTCCGGCGGCACCTGCACGGCCTCTTTCGAAGCCAGGATGTAGAACTCGCCGGGATCGAGAATGAGGCTGGCGTCGGGTCGCGCCGGGATCGGCTCCCAGAATTCGTCGACGGCATAACCGCCGCGGCGGTCGACATCGACGACGCCGGTATGACGCTTGGCGCGGTAGCCGACAAAGCCGCCGGTGTTCTGCCCGGACAGATCGACCGACAGCGCGACGCCATTGGCGAGATCGGCATCGTCGATATCGACCAGCCGCTCGGCGCCATGCAGCGCGTCGAGCTCGTCCGCGTTGAGGATGGCGTCCCCGGTGCGGAAGCGCACCTGGGAAAGCTTGGAGCCCTCGCGCAGCAGCACGGGAAACGTCTTCGGGCTGATCTCGGCATAGAGCGGGCCGTGATAACCGGCGCCGATCATGTCGAAGCGGCGCGTGCTGTCGGCAATCACGCGGGTGAAAACATCGAGCCGACCGGTGGAGCTTTTCGGATTGGCAGCAGCGACGATCTCCGGCGGCAGCGCGAGGCTCTCCAAGAGCGGCACGATGTAGACGCAGTTGGTCTCCAGCACCGCACCGTCCGAGAGGTCGATCTCGTGCAGCTTCAACTCATCGATCCGTTCGGCGACGGTGGCGTCCGGCCCGGGCAGGAAGCTCGCGCGCACGCGATAGGCAATATCGCCCAGCCGCAAATCGAGGCTTGCCGGCTGGATCTGGCTTTCGACAAAGGGATATTCGGGCAGGATCAGGCCGGCATCCGCCATCGCCGCAATCATGCGGTCGGGCAGAATTCCATTGGCGTCGGGCGGGAGCGTGAACGGCACGGCGCGATCCTCTGAGGTGGCCCTTCCGGATATCCAAATGGCATCCAGACCTCATAAATATGGGCTTTTACGGGTTATCCGATGGCCGCCTTGACTGAAAGGGCGCAAGCGAATATCAGCATGACTTATCCCGTGGTGATTTGAGCCGGCCGGCTTGCAGCCACGTTAAATAAATCGCTAAACAGGCCGGGGACATGTGTGATCCCGGCCTGTGGAAACGCTTCCAGGCCGGTTTTTTTGTGGCCATTTTCCATGGTGGTCACGTCGGAGGTCACATGTCTGAATCTAGGTTTGCCGCCCGCTACCGTCCCGAAACCCGCCTGGTCCATGGCGGCACCCTGCGCTCGCAATTCGGCGAGACTTCGGAAGCGCTGTTTCTCACCCAAGGCTACGTCTACGACAGCGCGGAGCAGTGCGAGGCGCGTTTCAAGGGTGAGGACCCCGGCTTTATCTATTCGCGCTATTCTAATCCGACGATTGCGATGTTCGAGCGCCGGATGATCGAGCTTGAGGGCGCCGAAGCCGCGCGCTCGACCGCGACAGGCATGGCCGCCGTAACGACCGCGATCCTCGCACCGCTTCGGGCTGGCGACCACGTGGTTGCTTCGAAAGCCCTGTTCGGCTCGTGCCTTTACGTCGTGCAGGAGCTGTTGCCGCGCTACGGTATCGAGACGACGCTGGTCGACGGTCTTGATCTCGATCAGTGGCGGCGCGCATTGCGACCGAACACCAAGTCGTTTTTCCTGGAGAGCCCGACCAATCCGACGCTCGACGTCCTCGATATCCCGGCAATTGCCGAGATCGCGCACAAGGGCGGCGCACGGTTGATCGTCGACAACGTCTTCGCCACGCCGATCTGGCAGAGTCCGCTGTCGCTTGGCGCTGACGTGGTGGTCTATTCCGCGACCAAGCATATCGACGGCCAGGGTCGCTGCCTCGGCGGCATCATCCTGTCGTCGGAAGCCTTCATCGCCGAGCACATCCACAATTTCATGCGCCAGACCGGTCCCTCGCTCTCGCCGTTCAACGCCTGGGCTCTGCTCAAGGGATTGGAGACGCTGGGCGTGCGCGTGCGCGCGCAGACCGAGACGGCCGCCAAGGTGGCGGACGCGCTCGCCTCGCATCCGAAGATCTCGCGACTGATCTATCCGGGCCGCGCCGATCATCCGCAGGCCGCGCTGGTGAGAAAGCAGTTGCGCGGCGGCTCGACCCTGATCGGCTTCGAGGTCAAGGGCGGCAAGGCGGCCGCGTTCCGCTGCCTCAATGCGCTGCAGATCGCGCGCATCTCCAACAATCTCGGCGACGCCAAGAGCCTCGTCACGCATCCCGCGACGACGACGCATCAGCGCCTGACGCCGGAAGCGCGCGCCGAGCTCGGCATCAGCGAAGGATTCATCCGTTTCTCGGCGGGGCTCGAACATGCGGATGATCTGATCGAGGATTTTGCGCAGGCGCTGGAGAAGGCGTGAGGTGACGCTACGCACGTAGTCATACATCAGGTGTCGTCCCTGCGAACGCAGGGACCCATAACCACAGGGCGTCATGAGTTAAGCAAGGCGTCAACCACCGCCTCTCATCAGTCCAGCCGCGGCGTATGGGTCCCTGCTTTCGCAGGGACGACGGCGTAGATTGCGCCCGGCTACATCGGCCGATATGTCCGCACGTCGGCGGGCACGTTGACGCCGAGCTTGATCTGGCCGACCGATTTGATGATGTCGTCGCCGAGCAGTTGCGCGAAGCAGGCGTAGCCCCAGTCGCTCATGTGCAGGCCGTCGGAGATCACGAAATTCTCGATCGGGATCGCCTGCCGCTCGTGCCAGTCTTTCATCACAGCGAAACGCGGGAAGATGCCGACCTTGCGCAGCTCGGCGACCTTGTTGAGCAGCTTCATCATCTTGCCGGCGCTTTCGGCGTGCTCGTTGACCCGCGGCGAATATTGCGGATCGATCAGCACGACGTCGGAGCCCGCGGCCTGAATACGCGTGATGCCTTCCTCGACGAGCTTTGCCGTCTCGTTCGGATCAAGGTTGCGCAGCACGGCGTTGGTGCCGACCTGCCAGATCACCAGATCCGGATGCAGATCGATCACCGTCGTCTTCAGCCGCTTCATCATTTCCGGCGCGTCCTCGCCGCCAATGCCGGCATTGATCACCGTGATGTCGGCGGTCGGATATTGCCGGCGCAATTGCGCGGCGAGACGGTTGGGATAGGTGAATTCCGGGGAGCTGGAGCCGTAGCCTTGCGTCGAGGACGATCCGAACGCAACGATCACCACCGGCTGCCCCGCAACCAGCCTGCTCGCCACGCGCGGCAGCGAGCCCATTGATTTCGAGCCGCCCTTGGGCGGCAGGCAGGGAACGCGACTGAAGATGTCGCCCGCAGATTTGGCGACCTCCTTCACCTTTTCGATCGCCTTGCCGGTGACACCCTTCTGCCCGGTCGGACCGGCGTTGGCCGATGGCGCGGCCTGCGGCGAGGTACTCTCAGCCGAAGGCTTCTGTTCGGTATTGAGTTCAGGCTTATTTTCAGATTTGGCGTGGTCGGACAGCGCGGCGTGTTGACCGCTCTGTTGCGGAACCGTCTGGGCACGCAGCGGCAAGACCGGCGTCAACAGCGCCAGCGCTGCGGCGGCGACGGCCAGCAATGTCGACAAACGAAAAGGGTAGTGAGAACTCATTAACGCTAGTTCCTAGTTCTGCTGCGCCTGGTCGAGGCGGGCCGCATCGAGCACGAATTTCGACAGCGCGCGGCCGAGGCAGGCATGAACCCGTTTGGCCATGTCGGTGCCGTGGAAAGTACTGAACAGATCGAAATCTCCGGCGTCATTCCAGTGACGCATGATGGCAAAGCGGTCGAACAGTGGAACCCCATGCTGCTGCGCCACTACGCGCATATTATCTAGGTACGGCGGCGCGGAAATCATGGTTTCAGTGCGCGGGCTGTATTGCAGATTGACCAGCACCACATCGGTTCCCGCATTTTGCAGCGCAACAACCCCGTCATCGATGGCGCCGCGAAAATCGTCGGGATCGACGGATCGCATAGCATCGACGGTTCCGGTCTGCCAGATGACCAAAGTAGGCCTTTTTGCTTCCACCAGCTTAACGAGGCTGTGGTCGACCTCCTCGGCGGTCTTGCCGGTCTGTAGTTCGACGGAGAGGTTGACGGGGATCGAAGGCAGCTTCTCCTTCAAGGCCGCCTGCAGCTTGGCCGGATAGGCGCTGTTCTCGGAGGACAGGATAGTCGATGAGCGGCTGCCCACGACCAGGACGGTGAGCGGCCGGGCGTTCCTGACGGCCTCGGCGACCTTCGGAAGCGTGCTCTCGGTGGACAGGAGGTAGGGCGGAACCTCACAGGTCTGGGGGGCGGCATCCTGGGCCCGCGCGGTAGCAGCGGCTGCAAGACCCGCGAGCAGCGTCAGGGCCAGCACAGCTCCGGAGCCGGGCCTCATACGCTCCCTCCCGCCATGTCGGCATTGATAACTGGCCTTTTCGTTTTCGAGGCTCCCTTGTCGGCCGAATGCTTGTACCACGAAATCACCCACGCCACGCCCCACATGATGAGGATTCCGACAAGGCTGACCAGGGCGTGCGTGAGAGCACCCCCGCCAACCTCGGCCAGCACGAAATGCCCTGCAAAGGCCAGGAAGACGCCGAGGCAGAATATCTCAAGGGAATGCTGGCCGCAGAGGATCAATGGTCGCAGCCAGGGCGATTTGAGGCCCGACCAATCCTTACGCAGGAAGCGCACGGTGAGCGCGGCCAGCGCCAGGAAATGGGCAAAGCGCAGCACGTCGAGATCCGTCTTGGTGATCGGATACATCCACTGTTCGAGCCGCTTTGGCATCAGGAAGCTTAGCTGGGGAATGTGCCAGGTGAGCGTGACGAAGAACGCGAACACGAGATAGACAACGCAAATCCACAACGTTACCGGCGACGACAGGATGCGGGACATCCGCTGCGCCCCGCCCAGCGCACACCAGGCGCCGAACACGAATAGTAACTGCCAGCAAAACGGGTTGAAAATCCAGAAGCCGCTCGGATAGGCCGTGAGATACCAGTCGAACTGCCAGGTCAGCGCGTACAATAGCACCGACAAGCCCAGTGCGACATCGGCCCGCCATTTCATCAGCCACAGGATAAGCGGCAGAAACAGCATCAGCACGATGTAGAGCGGCAGCACGTCCATGTTGACGGGCCGGAAGCGCAGCAGCAGCGCCTGGACGATGGTGACGTCGGGCTGCTTGAGGAAATCCATGATGCCCATTTCTTCGCTGTAGAGCGGGTTCTCGAAACGGGTCGCGACGTAGGAGATTTCAGCCAGGAAGATTGTGAACAGGAACACATGCGCGACGTAGATCTGCCAGACGCGCCGCAGGATACGCGCAGTCGCCACCACGAAACCGGCTTCCAGCATCGCGCGGCCGTAAACGAAGGCAGCGGTGTATCCGGAGATGAAGATGAAGATTTCGGTGGCGTCGGAAAATCCGTAATTGCGGATCGTGAACCAGGTCAGGATATTGGCCGGCAGATGGTCGATGAAGATCAGCCACAGCGCCATGCCGCGAAACAGGTCGAGCCGCAATTCGCGCTCGCCGGCCACCGGCACCGCAATCGCCGACGCGGCGGCCTTGGCCTCGCTAGCCTTGGCATCGCTGAGAGGCGTTCCGGCAACTGGATCGGCAATGGACGACATTGGGCACCGTTGGTTGAGTTTTTACGCGTGCACTGTCCGGAAAAGATAATATCGGCCCGCAACTTGCACACAAAATACGCCAACTGGAGGTACGGGCCGGACTGCGCGCGGCCAGCGCTTTAGAATGGAACTGTGTTGAAAGCGCGATCAGACAAGCGACAAACCGGGCGGGCCGGAGATTGGTTCCGGCGGTTTTCCCGGCTATGATAGCGCGCAGGATTTCCGGAAGCTTGCTCGCATGTATCGCGCCGTCACCCGCCAGATCGAAGTCACCGTCGAACCGAACTTCCTGCCGGAGCGCTCGTCGGTCGATCGCGGCCAGTATTTCTGGTCCTACACCATCGTGATCACCAACACCGGCGATGAGACCGTGCAGCTGCGCACCCGGCACTGGATCATCACCGATGCTACGGGGCGCAAGCAGGAAGTCCGCGGCGAAGGCGTTGTCGGCGAGCAACCTGTCCTTGGGCCGGGCGAGCGCTTCGAATACACCAGCGGCGTGCCACTGCCGACCGCCTCGGGCTTCATGAGCGGCCGCTACCAGATGGTCAGCGAAAGCGGCGAACGGTTCGAGATCGACGTGCCGACATTTTCGCTGGACAGCCCGGATAACCGGCGAGTGTTGAATTAGAGGCAGCGCGCAGCTCCATCCCCGGCATTGCGAGCGCAGCGAAGCAATCCATCCTTCCGCGCATGAGGTGGCAATGGATTGCTTCGCTGCGCTCGCAATGACGGGGAGATAGCGCCATACATACGACCGTCATCCCCCGCGCATGCGGGGGGATCCAGTACGCCGCGGCTTATCGGTTTGATCACCGCTGTCTCTGGAATACTGGGGTCACCCGCCTTCGCGGGTGACGACAACGGAGAATACGGTCGCGATCTCGCGACATGAACTGCCCGAGGTTTGCTAAAAAAACTTCCCGCCCTCTCATTCAGAGGGCGCAGGGAAGACCGGGTGCTGGCTGCACCCGCGGTCCCGTGTGCAATTATGCGCAAAAAGCACGCACACGAGCATACAGGTACAGCGGAAACACTCCGGCCTTCCCTGCGCAATGGCTTTACGGCTTACTTCATGCTCTTCCTGGTGAACGGCTTTATTGCCACCATCGCCCGCGAAAACTTAGCTCTCGCGGACTTAACGCCAGCACCGCGGCATCAGAACCACACGACTTCGCCGTACGCTTCCGGCGCGCAACGTCTCTCGCGCCATCTGCGTCCATCGCATCTCACCGCGCGTTCGTGACGTGGCCGCCGCCCCTCATCTTGCCGTGAGACGAGCGGAGTTATGCGACTGATTTGGGTGAAAACGGAAGCGGAATATTTTTGATTCCGGGGCTTGACACGATTTCTGAAAATCAGAAGTGATTTGCCCGTCGTGCCAGTTTGCCGCAGGCGCTGCATGAAAATGTTCTTGTGCGCGCGAGCAAATCACTCCGCAGCCGTCGGGTGGGCAAAGCGCAAGCGTGCCCACCATTTAACAGCACGATCGGTGATGGATGGTGGGCACGTCGCTTGCGCTCCTCTGCACCCTACGCATCTGAACGCTACTCCTCGACGCCCGCCTCATGCGGAGTGAACTGGTAGACCGAGGAACAGAACTCGCAGGTCACCACCACCTTGTCGTCTTTCACCATCTCGGCGCGGTCTTTCGGCGCAAAGCTCTTCAGCATGGCCGAGACAGCCTCGCGCGAGCAGGAGCATTGCGCGCGCAGTGGATGCGGCTTGAACACGCGCACGCCGCGCTCGTGAAACAGGCGATACAGCAAGCGCTCGCCGGAGAGATCGGGATCGATCAGCTCGACATCCTCGACGGTGCCGATCAGCGACTGGCCCTCGACCCAGGCATCATCCTCGGCGACGGAATGAGCAACCGTGCCCTCAGGCGCATCGCCGGGATGCAGATCGGCCTGTCGCGCGCGTTCGGGCGCCTTCGGCAAAAACTGCAGCAGCATGCCGCCGGCGCGCCAGCGGTGCTTGCCGCCATCGCCGCCGCGCCATTCCTCGCCGACGGCGAGCCGCACGCGGGTCGGGATCTGCTCGGAGCGCAGGAAATATTCGTGGGCCGCGTCTTCCAGGCTGCCGCCATCGAGCGCGACGAGGCCCTGATAACGGCTCATGTCGCCGCCCTGATCGATGGTCATCGCCAGATGCCCCTTGCCGAGCAACTGACCGGAACTCAGCCCGTCCTTCAGCCGTCGCGCGTCGTAGCGCGCATAAGCGCGCAGCCGATCGGGCGACTGGAAATCGACGATCAGGAACGACACCGGACCATCGGTCTGCGTCTGCAGGATGAAGCGGCCCTCGAACTTCAGCGCCGAGCCGAGCAGCGTCGTCAGCACAATCGCTTCGCCAAGCAATTTTCCGACCGGCGCCGGATAATCGTGCTTGGTCAGGATGTCGTCGAGCGCGGGACCGAGCCGGGTCAACCGTCCACGCAGATCGAGGCTGCCGACTTCGAACGGCAACACCGCGTCATCGACGGGAACAGACGAGGGCGCGCGAACGGGCGTCTCGATTGTGATTTTCATGTCGGGGGATTCAGAAACCATGGGCCTCTATCTGGGGTCTGCGAAGCGAAGTGAAAGGGGGTTGATTGAGGTGAACTTGAGGACGCAATTCGCCTCAATCTCATGTCCCGGACGCGGTGCAGCGTGTAACGCTGCTCCGCAGAGCCGGGACCCATTGTGCCTGCGATATGGACCCCGGCTCTGCAGCGCATCACTACGTGCTGCGCAGCGTCCGGGGAACGCACGCGAAGAGACCTACGCCACTTCGTTAAAACACCAGGCCAGAATGCCCTTTTGCGCGTGCAGGCGGTTTTCAGCCTCGTCGAACACGACCGATTGCGGGCCGTCGATCACTTCGTCGGTGACCTCCTCGCCGCGATGCGCGGGCAGGCAGTGCATGAAGATCGCCTCCGGCTTGGCGAGCGACATCAGCTTGGCATTAACCTGATAGGGCTTGAGCACATTATGGCGGTGCTCGCCGTCCTTGTCGCCCATCGACACCCAGGTGTCGGTGACGACGCAATCGGCGCCGCGAACCGCAGCCTCGGGATCGGTGCCGAGCACGATCGGCGCTTGCGTCGCCTTGATCCAGTCGCGCATCGCCTTGTTCGGCGCGAGCTGCGGCGGAGTTGCGATATTGAGGTTGAACTTGAACCGCTCGGCGGCATGCGCCCACGAGGCCAGCACGTTGTTATCGTCGCCGGTCCAAGCCACCGTCTTGCCCGCGATCGGCCCGCGATGCTCCTCGAACGTCATCAGATCGGCCATCACCTGACAGGGATGCGAACGCCGCGTCAGGCCGTTGATCACGGGCACGGTGGCATGCGCGGCGAGCTCCAGGAGCGCATCGTGATTGAGGATGCGGATCATGATCGCATCGACATAGCGCGATAGCACGCGCGCGGTGTCGGCGATGGTCTCGCCGCGGCCGAGCTGCATCTCGGCACCTGTCAGCATGATGGACTCGCCGCCGAGCTGACGCATGCCGACGTCGAACGAGACCCGCGTGCGGGTCGAGGGACGTTCGAAGATCATCGCCAGCGTCTTGCCTTCGAGCGGCTTTTTGCCCTTCTCGTGCGCCTTCAGCTTCGCCTTCATGTCGGCGCCCAGGGCCAGCATGTTGCGCAATTCGGCGAGCGGCAGCTGGTTGATATCGAGGAAATGGCGGACGGACTTGCTCATCATCCGGCCGCCTTCTTTAGCTGCGCGCTCGACAGCGCGACGCAGGCGCGCTCCAGCATCTGAACGGACTGATCGATCTCACCCTCTGTGACGATCAGCGGCGCCAGGAAGCGCACGACGTTATCGCCGGCGCCAACCGTCAGCAGTTTCTGGTCGCGCAACGCGTTGACGAGATCGCCCGATGGCACCACGGCCTTGACGCCGACCAGAAGGCCCTCGCCGCGCACTTCCGCGAGCACGGCGGGATAGCGATCGACCACGGAGGCCAGCTTCTGTTTGAGCAGGAGCGACATCTTCTGCACGTGCTCGAAGAAGCCGGGTTCGAGCATCACGTCGAGCACGGCATTGGCCGCTGATATCGCCAGCGGATTTCCGCCGAAGGTCGAACCATGCGAGCCCGGCGTCATGCCGGAGCCTGCCTCCGCGGTCGTCAGCACCGCGCCGATCGGGAAACCGCCGCCGAGCGCCTTCGCCAGCGACATCACATCCGGCGTCACGCCGACGCGCTTATACGCGAAGAGGTCGCCGGTGCGGCCCATGCCGGTCTGCACCTCGTCGAATGCGAGCAACAGGCCGTGCTCGTCGCAGAGCTGGCGCAGCGCCTTGAAGAAGGCCTGCGGCGCGGAGCGCACGCCGCCCTCGCCTTGCACTGGCTCGATCAGGATGCCCACGGTCTGTGGGCCGATCGCCTTCTTGACGGCTTCAAGGTCACCATGCGGCACCTGGTCGAAACCGTCCATCGGCGGCCCGAAACCTTCGAGATATTTGGCGGAGCCGGTGGCGGCGAGCGTCGCCAGCGTGCGCCCGTGGAACGCGCCCTCGAAGGTGATGAGGCGGTAGCGCTCCGGATGTCCTTTCGAGGCGTGATAGCGGCGCACCACCTTGATCACGCCCTCCATCGCCTCCGCGCCGGAATTGCAGAAGAACACGAGGTCGGCAAAGCTCTGCTCGCACAGTCGTGCGGCGAGCTTCTCGCCGTCGGGCGACTTGAACAGGTTCGACATGTGCCAGAGTTTGGTCGACTGTTCCTGCAGCGCCTGAACAAGATGCGGGTGGCAATGGCCCAGCGCGTTCACCGCGACCCCCGAGGTGAAGTCGAGATAGCGCTCGCCATTGGTTGCGGTCAGCCAGCAGCCCTCGCCGCGCTCGAAGCCGAGATCGACCCTGGCGAAGACAGGGAGCAGATGCGACGTGGCGCTATTGGTCATGGCAATCACTTGACGTTTGAGACCAGCCCTTAAGACCTGCCGCAAAGCCCACGCATTGACGCGAACGCGGCTGCCGGTCTTGCGAAAACGAAACGTGCCGCCTCTTAAGGGCGGCACGCGAGGGCATTCTATGTGGGCGGGAAGCGCTGTCAACACGCCACGGAACGCCCTTTATGCGGTGCAAGATAGGTGAAATCCGTAGGATTGCGGTGTGGTGGAAAACACGCAGTGCAATGCCTAGATGTCAGAACATGTGGACGTTCGGCCCCGGACTCTTGCGCCAGAGTCACGCCATATTGTAGCTTTTGGGCTGTCGGGTACGACATCTCGTGCGGCAGTTTTGATCCCTTAAGAGTCTTCTGTGCAAGCGTAAACGTTCGGGCGCCCTTGCCGCGCCCGGCGAGGGCTAAGGGATTCTGACCGCAGGGATTTTTGAGATGAATGACATCGCGGGCGCTGCCCCGCCTTGGCCGGCGCGACGCGAAGGGAAGCATACGATGACGGTATTGACCTGGTCCGACGATCGCGTCGAGCAGCTGAAGAAGCTCTGGGAAGCCGGATTATCGGCAAGTCAGATCGCCGCGGAACTCGGAAATGTGACGCGAAACGCCGTAATCGGCAAAGTGCACCGGCTGGGCCTCTCCGGCCGCGCCAAGAGCCCCTCCTCGGCAGCCCCGCGGCAGCGCAAGGCGCGCCCTGCCGCCCAGCCGATGATGCGGGTGTCGCGGCCGGTGTCGCGCGGCAACACCGCGCTCGCGCACGCTTTCGAGATGGAGCTCGAGCCTGATCCGGTTGCCTTCGACAATGTGGTGCCGATGAGCCAGCGGCTGTCCCTGCTCGAGCTGAACGAGGCGACCTGCCACTGGCCGGTCGGCGATCCCGCCAGCCCGGAATTCTTCTTCTGCGGCGGCAAGGCGCTCACCGGCCTGCCCTACTGCGCGCATCACTCGCGTATCGCCTACCAGCCCGCCGCCGATCGGCGGAGGCAGGCGCCGAAGCAGACGCGGTAGGCCGCGCCGGGCTATCTCAACGCTGTCGTCCCTGCGAACGCAGGGACCCAATAACCACGAGTGCGCGTGGTTATGTCGAGCGGGAGCTCCAGCGTTTTTCAACAATCAGTATTGGTGGCTATCGGTCCCCGCGTTCGCGGGGACGACGGTGGGGTTCGCAGGGGCGACAGCCGAGTGCGCTGAGATAGCAGCGGAGCTAAGACTGCTCCGCCTTCGCAAACCTGTCATCCAGCGCGTAGCCGGCGCCGCGCACGGTGCGGATCGGGTCCTGCTCGCGGCCGGGGTTGAGCAACTTGCGCAGGCGGCCGATGTGGACGTCGACGGTGCGCTCGTCGATATAGATGTCGCGGCCCCAGACGCTGTCGAGGAGTTGCTCGCGGCTGAAGACACGGCCGGGATGCTCAAGGAAGAATTCAAGCAGCCGGTACTCGGTCGGGCCGAGATCGATCTGGCGGCCGGAGCGCGCGACGCGGCGCTTCTCGCGGTCGAGCTCGATGTCGCCATAGGTCAGGACGGTGGCGAGCCGCTCAGGGCTCGCGCGCCGCAATAGGCCCTTCACCCGCGCCAGAAGTTCCGGCACCGAGAACGGCTTGACGATGTAGTCGTCAGCGCCGGTCGCCAGCCCGCGCACGCGCTCGCTCTCCTCGCCGCGCGCGGTCAGCATGATGATCGGCAATTGCTTGGTTTCAGGACGGGCGCGGAGCCGGCGGCACAGCTCGATACCCGACAGGCCCGGCAGCATCCAGTCGAGCACCACGAGATCAGGCACGCGCTCCTTCAGCCGCGTATCCGCATCATCGCCGCGGCCGACGGTTTCGACCTCATAGCCTTCAGCGTCGAGGTTGTAGCGCAACAGCGTGGTCAGCGCTTCCTCGTCCTCGACCACCATAATGCGTGCGCTCATTCTTCTTTCGCCTCTTCTGTTTGTCGCGTTTTCTACGCAGATAAGCCTACGCAATCTGCGTAAACTTGATTGCTACGCGAACCGGTCTCCACTTCGCTTGAATATGATTTGTCAAGTATTGGGGACCGTGTTCGCAAATGTCGTCATGTCGCCCTTCGGGCGCTTGTCGAGCATCTGCTGGCCCTCGATCATGTAGAACACAGTCTCGGCAATGTTGGTGGCGTGGTCGCCGATCCGCTCGATGTTCTTGGCGCAGAACATCAGGTGGATGCAGAACGAGATGTTGCGCGGATCTTCCATCATATAGGTCAGGAGTTCGCGGAACAGCGAGGTGCAGATGGCGTCGACTTCCTCGTCGCCTTTCCATACCGCCATCGCCGCCGGCAGATCGTGCGCCGCGTAGGCGTCCAACACCGACTTGACCTGCGACTGTACGAGATCGGTCATGTGTTCGAGGCCGCGCATCAGCTTCAGCGGCTGGAAATCGTTCTCCAGCGCCGCGACGCGCTTGCCCATGTTCTTGGCGAGGTCGCCGATCCGCTCCAGGTCGGTGGCGACGCGCATGGCGCCGACGATCTCGCGCAAGTCCACCGCCATCGGCTGGCGGCGGGCGATGGTCAATACCGCGCGCTCTTCGATCAGATGCTGCAGGCGGTCGATCTCGACGTCCGAGGCGACGACGCGCTTGCCGAGCGCGACATCACGGCGGACCAGCGCGTCGACGGATTCGGTGATCATGCGTTCGGCAAGACCTCCCATCTCGGCCACGAGACGGGTCAGTTCCTGAAGATCGCTGTCAAATGCCTTGGCGGTGTGTTCGGAAGCCATTTCCTAAGTCTCCTCAACCGAACCGGCCGGTGATGTAGTCCTGGGTGCGTCGATCGCCGGGCGAGGTGAAAATCTTGTTGGTGTCGTCGAATTCGATCAGTTCGCCGAGATACATGAAGGCGGTCTTGTCGGAGACGCGCGCCGCCTGCTGCATATTATGCGTGACGATGGCGATGGTGTAGTCCTCCGCCAATTCCTGGATCAGTTCCTCGATCTTGGCGGTCGAGATCGGGTCGAGCGCCGAGCAGGGCTCGTCGAACAGGATCACCTCGGGCCTGACCGCCACCGTGCGCGCGATGCAGAGCCGTTGCTGCTGGCCGCCGGACAGCGAGAGGCCGGAGGCGTTCAGCTTGTCCTTGACCTCGTTCCACAGCGCGCCGCCGCGCAGCGCCTTCTCGACCCGGTCGTCCATCTCCGACTTCGAGATCTTCTCATAAAGTCGGATGCCGAAGGCGATGTTTTCATAGATCGTCATCGGGAACGGCGTCGGCTTCTGGAACACCATGCCGACGCGGGCGCGCAGCAGATTGAGGTCGAGCTTGGGATCGAGGATGTTGGTCTGGTCGAGCAGCAGCTGGCCGGTCGCGCGCTGGCCGGGATAGAGATCGTACATCCGGTTGAAGATGCGCAGCAGCGTCGACTTGCCGCAGCCGGAGGGGCCGATGAAGGCGGTAACTCGATGGGTGCCGAGCGTCAGGTTGATGTTCTTCAGCGCGTGATGCTCGCCATAGTAGAAGTTGAGGCCGCGGGCGGTCACCTTCGGCGCCGCTTCCGGCAGCGGGGTCTGCGGAATAGGCCCGTTCGCGTTACTCACGGATACAGAGAGTTCGGTCATTTGGATGTCCTCTCGGCGCCAAGGATGCGCGCGCCAATATTCAGGGCCAACACGGTGAGCGTGATCAGCAGGGCCCCGGCCCAGGCCAGCTGCTTCCAGTAGGCATAGGGGCTCTGGACGAAGTTGTTGATGGTGACCGGCAGGTTCGCCATCGTCCTGGTCAGGTCGAGGCTGAAGAACTGGTTGGACAGCGCGGTGAACAGCAGCGGCGCGGTTTCACCGGCGACGCGGGCGGTCGCCAGCAGGACGCCGGTGATCAGGCCGGCGCGCGCCGCACGATAGGCGATCCGGCGGATCACCAGCGAGCGCGGCATGCCGAGCGCGGAGGCCGCCTCGCGCAAGGGGTTGGGCACCAGCCCCAGCATGTCCTCGGTGGTACGCACCACCACGGGAATCACGATCACCGCAAGCGCCAGGCAGCCGGCGATCGCCGAGAAGCCGCGCATCGGGATAACGACCGCGCCATAGATGAACAGGCCGATGATGATCGAGGGCGCGGAGAGCAGGATGTCGTTAATGAAGCGGATCACCGAGGTGAGCTTGTCGTGCTTGCCGTATTCGGCAAGATAAGTTCCAGCAAACAGGCCGAGCGGGGCGCCGATGCCGACCCCGATCACGGTCATCATGATCGAGCCGATGATGGCGTTGCGCAGGCCGCCATCAGTCGAACCGGGCGGCGGCGTATCCTGGGTGAAGACGGCGAGATTGAGCCCGGTGATGCCATTGTAGAACAGCGTGAACAGGATCAGCGCAAGCCAGGTCACGCCGAACGCCGCGGCGCCCAGGCACAGGAACTTGACGATGATGTTGTTGCGGCGGCGGGAGACGTAAATCGGATTCATGTCAGTTCCCCGCCTTCATTTCCAGACGCATCAGCATCAGCCGCGCGGCCGCAAGAACGAAGAATGTCAGGATGAACAGGAGCAGGCCGAGCAGGATCAGACCGGACTGGTGCAGCCCGTCGCTCTCGGCGAATTCGCTAGCGATAGCCGCCGAGATCGTGGTGCCGGGCGCGAAGATCGAGGACTGAATCTTGAACGAGTTGCCGATGATGAAGGTGACCGCCATGGTCTCGCCGAGCGCGCGGCCAAGCGCCAGCATGATGCCGCCGATCACGCCGACCCGGGTATAGGGGATGACAACGTTGCGGACGACTTCCCAGTTGGTGCAGCCGACGCCGTAGGCCGCCTCCTTCAGTACCGGCGGCACCGTCTTGAATACGTCGACCGAGATCGCGGTGATGAACGGCAGCACCATGATCGCCAGAATCAATGACGCGTTGAACAGGCTGAGATAGGAGGGCGGGCCGGCGAAGACCGCGCCCAGCACCGGAACGCCGTCGAACACGCTGATCATGAACGGCTGGAACGAGTTGGCCAGGAACGGGCCGAGCACGAAGAAGCCCCACATGCCGTAGATGATCGAGGGGATGCCGGCGAGGAGTTCGATGGCAAGCCCGATCGGACGGCGCAGCCAGATCGGGCAGATTTCGGTCAGGAACACCGCGATGCCGAGGCCGACGGGAATCGCAATCATCATCGCGATCACGGAGGTGACCAGCGTGCCGTAGACCGGGCCGAGCGCGCCGAGCACCGGCGGATCGGCTGACGGCGCCCACCGCTGGGTCCACAGGAAGGCCGCGCCATATTCCCGCAGCGCCGGCCAGGCGCCGACGATCAGCGAAACGATGATGCCGCCGAGGATGAGCAGAACCGAGATCGCGCAGGCGCGCGTGATCCAGTAGAAGGTGACGTCGCCGACCTTGAAAGCGCTGAGGGCACGCGCACGATCATAAGGTCCGGCAGCTTCCATTACATTGCTTTCGACCGCCATATCTGCCACGCCCAATCCCCTTTACTACAGCCCAATGACCCCGGACTTCGGTGCGCGGCCGCTCCGGCCCGCGCATTGTTCTTGCCCTCTCTTGTCCAGAGAGGGGGTGCTCAACCCGGGCGCGCCCGGGTTGAGCGATCGCGTTGCGCGCCGTCAGCTCTTGATCTCGGAGGACCAGGTCTTCTCGATCTGCTTGACCACCGAGTCCGGCATCGGGATGTAGTCGAGCTCTTCGGCCATCTTGTCGCCCTTCTCGAACGACCATTTGAAGAACTTGAGGGCCTCAGCGGCGGCTGCCTTATCCGTCGGCTCCTTGTGCATCAGGATGAAGGTCGCGCCTGTGATCGGCCACGACGCATCGCCGGGCTGGTCGGTCAGGATGACGAAGTAGTTCTTGGCTCCAGCCCAATCAGCATTGGCAGCCGCAGCCTGGAATGCCCCAATGGTCGGCTGCACGGTCTTGCCGGCCTTGTTGATCATGGCGCCATAGGTCAGCTTGTTCTGCTTGGCATAGGCGTATTCGACATAGCCGATCGAATTCTTGGTCTGGCTGACATTGCCTGCGACGCCTTCGTTGCCCTTGGCGCCAACTCCCGTCGGCCACTCGACCGCGGTGCCGGAACCTGCCTTCGTCTTCCACTCGGCATTGGTCTTTGACAGGAAGTCGGTCCAGATGAACGTGGTGCCGGAGCCGTCCGAACGGCGAACCACCGTGATCGCCTCAGAGGGCAGCTTGACTTTGGGATTGAGCTTGGCGATCGCGGGATCGTCCCACTTCTTGATCTTGCCGAGATAGATGTCGCCGAGCAGCTCGCCGGAGAATACCAGCTCACCCGGCTTGACGCCTTCGAGGTTCACGACCGGCACCAACGCGCCCATCGCCTGCGGCCACTGGATCAGGCCGTCCTTTTCAAGCTGCTCGGGCTTGAGCGGCATGTCGCTGGCGCCGAACGTCACGGTCTTGGCCTGGATCTGCTTGATCCCGGCGCCGGAGCCGATCGACTGGTAGTTCAGTCCGTTGCCGGTCTCCTTCTTGTAGGCGTCAGCCCACTTCGAATAGAGCGGGAAGGGAAAGGTCGCGCCTGCGCCAGTAATGTCGGCAGCGAAGGCTCCCGTCGACGCGGCGACCATGCCGGCGGCGACGATCGTTTTGATGAAATTCATGGCTGGTCTCCATCTTGGTGAGCGAAGCGCCGGTGCGCCCGATCGCGCTCACACCGCCCGTGTAGGAGCGGTCGATAGAGCTTTTACGACGGTTAGATGACAGTTGGATGACATTGCCAAGCAATTGAAATCACTTGCGTTTAGTGCGTTACCGGGGGTTTTGCCTGGGGAAAGCAGGCGGTAAAGGTGGCCCCGTTCCGGGGCACGCTTTCGATCAAAAGCCGGCCGCGATGGCGGTTAAGAATATGTTTTACTAGAGATAAACCAAGCCCGGTTCCACCTTGCGCGCGGCTGTCGCCGACGTCGACCCGGTAGAAGCGTTCGGTCAGCCGCGGCAGGTGCTCCGGCGCGATGCCGGGGCCGAAATCGCGGACCATGACGCGGACTTCCGGCGTGCCGTCGCCCGCGGTTGCCTGAATGAGGGAAACGATCACCCGCCCACCTGACGCGCCATATTTGAGCGCGTTCTCGATCAGGTTCTCGAACAGGCGCAACAGCTCCTCGCGGTCGCCCGCGATCGTCACGGGCGTCGGCGGCAGGTCGATTTCGATTTCGACCTGGCGCTCCTTGGCCAGCGGTTCCAATCCATCCGCGACCTGCCGAATGATGGGGACGATATCGACCGAGGACTCGGGCCGGACATGCGCCGACAATTCGACCCGCGACAGCGACAACAGATCGTCGATCAGCCGCGCCATCCGGGTCGCCTGCGTATGCATGATGGAAAGAAAGCGCTCGCGCGCCTTGGCGTCCTCCTTGGCAGGGCCCTGCAGCGTATCGATGAAGCCGGACAGGGCCGCCAGCGGCGTCCGCAATTCGTGGCTGGCATTGGCGACGAAATCGGCGCGCATCTCCTCCACGCGCCGCAGCGGCGTCTGGTCGTGGAAGGTCAGCAGCATGCATTTCTCGGTGCCGCCGAACGTTGTCGGCACCGGCACCGGCGTGACGATCAGTTCCATCCAGCGGTCGACCAGCCCCTGGTCGAGATAGGTCGCCCGGCGCGGCTCGGTGGTCGCGATCGCCTCGCGCAACGCGGTGATGATCTCGGGCGAACGCAGCGCAAACTGCGCCAGTTCGTTCTTGCGCAGCGCGGGCGCGAGTTCAGCGGCCGCTGCATTGAGATGAATGACACGCCCGGCGCGGTCGAGCAGCACGGCTGGATCCGGCATGCCGGCCACGACCGCGCTGACGGCGGGGGCCTCGACGGGGCGGACCGCGCCGACGTCCTCGCGGGACCTGACGGCATCATGCAACCGCCACGGCACCAGCGCGGCGGCCGCGATGCAGATGAAAACGGCGATGGCGCGCGCCGGCGAGAGATCGGCCAGCAGCACCAGCGCGCACAGCGCAAGTCCCGCCGCCAGCAGGATGATGGCCGAATGCCTGAGCCGGTCCGGCCACGGTGCAAAGAAGGAGGACGGGTTGGAATCGTCAATCGCCATGGCGCAGGCTTTCTTCCTCTATTCGTGAGGCGCCCGCCGCTTCGTCAGGTGCCTGTCTCTCCACGCTCACGCACATAGACGGCGGCCTCGTGCCTCGGCTCGGGGTCAGCGGCAGCCGCCAGCTGGCGCAGGCGCTTCGATCGCGCGCCGATGATAATCTCCCGAAGCGTCAGCAAGATTACAGATATGACAAATGGCCCAATATAGTAGAGGACGCGGAACAGCAGCATGCCGGCGAGCAGTTCCTCCCGGTCCATCTGCCAGAGGCCGACCAGCATGGCGGCATCGAAGACGCCGAGCCCACCCGGCGAATGGCTGGCAAACCCCAATAGCGTCGCCGAGACGAAGATCACCGCCACGACCACGAAGCCGATCTGCGGCTCGTCCGGCACCAGCATGTACATCGCCAACGCACAGAAGCCGAGATCGACGATGCCGATGGCGATCTGCAACAGCGTCAGCGGCCCGCCCGGCAGCGTCACCGTCCACGGCCCGCGTCCGACGCTGCGTGGCTGGGCCCAGACCCAGGCCACATATCCGATCAATCCGATAATGATCCCGAACGCCGCAACGCGGTTGAGCCAGGCCGGCAGTTGGTCGATCGAGGCGGCGGCCTCCGGGTGATAGGCGATGCCAAGGCCGAGCACGGCGGCATTGCCGAGCCAGAACGTCAGCCCGGCGAGAAAGCAGATCTTGGCGACGTCGATCGCGTTCAGCCCCCAGGCCGAATAGATCCGGTAGCGCACCGCGCCGCCAGTAAAGACGCTGGCGCCGACATTGTGCCCGATCGAATAAGAGGTGAAAGCGGCCAGTGCGTTGACGCGATAGGGCACATGGTGCTGGCCGATGGCGCGGACCGCGAACCAGTCATAGAAGGTGAGCGTGAAGTAACCCGCCGCCACGAACAGCGCCGCCAGCGCGATCTGGGTGGGCTCGGTGCCCTTGATGGCATCGATCACCTCATTGATGTCGATGCCGCGGAGCATGTGATAGAGGACGTAGCACGCAACGGCGATGACCGTGATGCTGATCAAGACCCCGAGCTTATGCAGGACCTGCTTCTGGCGCAGAAACGACGTCGCCCTGCGTATTGCTTCCAGCATCTACACCTCGAATTGCGTTTCTGCGGCGACGGCAATGCCACGAACCCTGCCGCTGACGCTACGCTCCCTGGTCTCTCTGGTAGCGCGTTTTGGGCCGCAGTGGAATTCGCCTGACGACAATAAAACGCGCTTGTTCAACATATTAGGGATGGTTGACGACAGCAGTAGCACCGTTTTGCTGCATTCCCGCCGCCCCGCGGCAGGGTCGGACCATGGCAGAGACTGGTCAACAACCCGTGACAAAGACGACGGTGTGGCTGGCCGGCGCATCATGCGGGTCAGGCCGACGGCGCACTGCGCGAGACCACCCAGTCGCGCAACCATGATCCGACCGCACAGCCGCACAGATAGAGCGCGAACATGATCAACCCGAGGTCGAGCCAATAGCCGAAGCGGCCGGGCACGACCCGCGTGAGCGCGGCGGCGATCAGCGCGGCGACCAGAGCCGAAAGCCACCACCGCAGCTTCCGCGAAATACCATCGCCGCGCTGAACCACGGATATCCAACCCATGGCGAAGCCGAGCAGCACCGACCCCAGCAGCCAGCCCCAGTAGAATGTGGTCAGATAGGCCATGCTCACTTCACCACGAAATCGATCCGGCGGTTCTGCGCCTTGCCCTGCTCGGAATCGTTATTTGCAATTGGCTGTGTCGAACCGTAGCCGGCCACGCTGAACCGGCTGGCCGGCAGCCCCGCCTTGACCAGATAGTCGGCGACCGCCTGCGCGCGCTTTTCCGACAGCGCCTGATTGGCCTCTCCGTCGCCGTCGCTATCGGTATGGCCCGCGATCTCGATATTGGTGGTCGGACAGCGCAGCGCAGTTTCGATCAGCCGGTCGAGCAAACCAGCGGAGTCAGCGACAATATCGGCCTTGCCGGGCTCGAAGCGGATCCGGGCCTTGCCGAGCAGCTCAGTAAATAATTGCTGACAGACCGTCGCATCCACCGGCGCCGCCGCCGGCTTAACCGAGATTTCCGGCTTGAACTGCCAGCGCTGCGGAAAATCCTTGCCGAGGCCGGCGCGGATCTCACTGGCGGCATTTTCATGGAGGGCATCGCCGGACAGCTTCACCTCCCGGTCGGTCACCACGAGCGTCCCGGTCGACAGCCGCGACAGCGCGCCGAGCGCAGACACCACTACCTCTGCAAAGCCCGGCGGCGCACCGATACTCTCCTTGAGGTTGTCGACGACCTTTTCGCTGAAGAACTTGCGTCCCGCCGCAGCCACCAGCGCGGCGTGGACCGTCTTATCTGGCACGTTGCCGGTTAGCGTCAGCGTCACCGCGACCGGATCCTTGTAGGCCTGGAAGATGTAGGGTGGCGCCTTGACGTCATTGGCCGCGACGGAAAAGCCCTCGGGCAGATTTTTCAGCGCGGCGGCGATGGCTTCGCGTCCGCCGAGCTCGCGCGCCATGCCGGACAGGCTGACACTGGTGTCCGACAGCGTGATCTTGCCGTCCTTCAATTTGCCGATCTGATCGAGCAGCAAAAGCGCGGCGTGATCAAAACGCGGCGGCGCCCCGCGCGCCAGATTCATCCGGTCTACCACTTCGACGCCGCCGAGATTGGCGCGGGCCGCCTCCATCAGGCGGCCCTTGATGGCCGGCAGAGGCGAACTGCCCGATAGCGTCACCCGGACGACGTCGCGTTCCGCAGACCAGACGAATGGCTTGGCTTCGGGAACGAGCCGGGTTTCATCATTAACAAGACGTACGCCCGGGACGCCTTCCACCGACGTCACCGCACTCTGGCGGCCGCCTTCCGAGAACGCATCCGCCGCAAGCGTGACGTCGCGGCCTGCAACCGAAATTCGCCTTTTGTCGAGGACGGTATCCTTGAGGGCCGCGACCGAACGTTGCGCCAGATCGGCTTCCAGCGGCTCAGTGCTCGTCCAGGCCGCGATAGCCCAAAACATGACCAAAGGAATGACGCCCGGCCACCATTTGCTACTCCACCTGAAAAGTCCGTGCATTCGAGTTCCCGCGGGGTCCGAAACGGAGAGAAAACAAACCCTTGCGGGACTGTCAAACACGAAATGTCGCAGGGGCCGGAGAGCTCTGCAATCGGTCCGGCTAACTGTTTCTTCAGCTGTGTTTCGCTAATTTCTCCCCGTAAATAACCGGGTAGCGTCACCTCTCGATGAAAATGCTTCGCAACACCGTCATCCGCGCCGGACTGGAAGCGCTGTACTTCTCCGGAGCGCATTATCTGCTGCGACCAATCTTCGCAGGTGTCGGCGTCATTTTCATGCTGCATCACGTCCGCCCCCGGCGCGACGGCGAGTTTCAGCCTAATCATCATCTTGAGGTCGAGCCGGAATTCTTGCGGGCGATGCTGGCGCATGTTCGCACGCTCGACATCGACATCGTCACCATGGACGAGGTGCATCAGCGCCTTCAGGAGCGCAATTTCGCGCGGCGCTTCGCCTGCTTCACCCTCGACGACGGCTATCGCGACAACCGCGATCACGCCTTGCCGGTGATGCGCGAATTTGACGCGCCGCTCACCGTCTATGTGACGAGCGATTTCGCCGAAGGCACCGGCCGGTTGTGGTGGGTCGCGCTGGAGCGGGCGATCGCCAAGGCTTCGTCGATCGAAGTGCCGATCGGCGGCACAAAGATCCGGCTCGACGCCTCGACGCCGGCAGCCAAGCAGGCGGCCTTCGACCGCATGCATGACTGGCTACGTTTACTACCGACCGAGCACGACTTGCAGCGCGAAATCTCTGCGCTATGCACGCGATATGAGGTGGACGAGACTCTGATCGCCCGCGAACTCTGCATGTCCTGGGAAGAACTGAAGGCGTTCGCCGACGATCCGCTGGTAACGATCGGCGCACACACCATCACGCATTGCAATCTCGTACGGCAGAGCGAAGAGACCGCTTCGTTCGAACTGGCTGAAAGCCGCGCGCGGATCGAAGCGGCGCTGCAGCGACCGGTGCTGCATCTCGCCTATCCCTATGGCGACCGCATCGCCGCAGGCCGGCGCGAATTCGCCCTGGCAAAGGCGGCGGGATTCAAGACGGCAGTGACGACGCGACCGGGCATGATCTTTCCTGAGAGCGCCGAGCACATCACGGCGCTGCAACGCGTTTCGCTCAACGGCAACTACCAGGACGCGCGCATCATCCCCGTTCTGACCTCCGGCGCCGCCACCGCAATGTGGAACGGTTTCCGCCGCATCGATGCGGCGTAGGATTTCATACGTCGTCCCTGCGAAAGCAGGGACCCATACGCCGCGGCCTGGCCGTTGAGCGATGGGGTAGTTATCTTCTGCAACAACCGAAGCTTGTGATTATGGGCCCCTGCGTTCGCAGGGACGACCAAGATAAGCTTCCTTGACTCGCACTGCTCCCCCGCCCAAAACCGGCGGCAAGACAAGGGAGGAACGAGAATGTTCAAGGATCTGTTTTCGCTCAATGGCCGGATCGCGCTGGTGACGGGCGGCTCGCGCGGCATCGGCAAGATGATCGCGGCCGGATTTCTCGCGCAGGGCGCGGCCAAAGTCTACATCACCGCGCGCAAGGCCGGGCCCTGCGAAGCGACCGCGCAGGAGCTCTCCGCCGCCTATGACGGCGAATGCATCGCGCTGCCGATCGATATCTCCACCGTCGCAGGGTGCGAGAAGCTCGCTTCCGAAATCATCAAGCTTGAGCCCAAGCTCGACATCCTCGTCAACAATGCCGGTGCGGCGTGGGGCGCGGAATTCGACGAATTCCCGGAGAGCGGCTGGGACAAGGTGATGAACCTCAACGTCAAGTCGCTGTTCTTCCTGACCAAGGCGCTGGCGAAACCGTTGCGCGCGGCGGCCTCGCCCGAACGGCCCGCCAAGGTGATCAATATCGCTTCCATTGACGGCATCTTCGTCAACCCGATGGAGACTTATTCCTACGCGGCGAGCAAAGCCGCGGTGATCCATCTGACGCGGCGCATGGCGACCAAACTGATCAAGGACAACATCAATGTCACCGCGATCGCGCCCGGCGCCTTTGCATCTGATATGAACCGCGCCGCGCGCGACCAAGCCGATGCGGTGGCCAAACGCGTTCCGGCCCGCCGGATCGGCACCGACGAGGATATGGCGGGTGTTGCGATCTATCTCGCCTCGCGCGCGGGGGATTATGTGGTCGGCAACACGATCGCGGTCGACGGCGGCGTGGTGTACGCGACAGCGGGAAGCGAGATTGCGGGTTGATTGAGCGGTAACCCACGGTCGTCATACCCCGCCAACGGGTCGCGCGAATGCGCGCCCGATGACAGGCTCCGGCGGAGTATCCAGTATGCCGCGGCCCAACCGCGTCATTGCGAGCGAAGCGAAGCAATCCATCTTTCCGCGTGTGAGGTGACAATGGATTGCTTCGCTGCGCTCGCAATGACGGGGAAAATAGCGGCGCAGACACGATCGTCGTCCCCGCGCAGGCGCTAGCAGATGCACAGATTGCGGCTGCGACGGAATGACTCGGTGTTTTGATTTGGCCTTCCGCGGCGACGGGCTGCTGTGATTCTGTATCTGGCACTTCGATTCCATTGAGGTGCCAAGATGTTGAATGAACAATTCAGGCTTGGGCGGTTCGGGGATGGTCGTCTCGATAAAGGGGGGCGGCCCTGCTCGAAGGGATGGTCACGCGCGCGAGCTCGTGCCTGCGTCGAGCGGCGGATGGCGATCGGGCCAAGATAGTCCGATACGGCCGATTTCTCGCCAATGAGAACGTGAGCT
>NZ_JAGKJK010000041.1 GCF_020329435.1 Bradyrhizobium hereditatis
GCAGTTGGCATTGCCGGCGGATCGATAGACTCTCATGATCGCGCTGAAGCAATCCTTGGCGATCCGGCGCGCTCATCTTTCGGACCTCCTGGCTAAGAAATCTCGCTCGACCGTCAATTGTCCGATCTTGGCGTGGAGCTTCTCGACCTCCAGTTCGTGGGCCACCTCGCCATCCCGACCAGTGCCCGCGTCGAACGCACGAACCGCTTGATCCTGAAGCTGCTTCTTCCACGCATAAATCTGGTTCACATGCACCTGGTAGCGCTGCGCCAGATCCGTCACCGTTGATTGTTCTCGCCTCCAAGGCGATCTTTGCTTTCAGCGCCGCATCGATTTTCCGTCTCGTCTTCTTCATGGTCCGCTCCGTTTATCAAAACGGAACGGCATCCGCACCACCTAAGCCGCCGGTCCAAAATCCGGGGTCCACTTCAGACTATCGGTTGCTGAAATCCGTCAAAAAAGGCGCTTGATCGCTCAATTTCAGCGTCGATGCGAGAATTGTTGCATTAATCAATATCGACGCATCGTTACTGTTCAGGGGCACGTACGCGCGTTAATTCGATGCGCATTTCTAGGGGAGGTCTTATTATGGCTAAAGTGCCTCCATTTCATTCGAAAAAACCGAATGCGAGAAACGTCTATCACGACAACGACAAGTGCACCGAGGGCAACAACATCGAACGGCAATATCTCGCCTCCGGCACTGCCGGGCGACCGCGCTGCGAACGTTGCATCCGCCTAGCCTAGTTCACCCACTGCCGTGGGGCAGATGATTAACCTGCACCACGGCCCGTCTAGTCCTACTGCGTGTGCGCCGGGAGGCCGGCAAGGAATAGATGGTGAGAGTCCATTGCGATGAAGGAGTAGCGCCCACATCGGCCCCAAGCCGTGCGGCAGCGTCCGTGAGGGCGCTGGCGAAGCGTCGGCAGGGGAGCATGCAGGCCAGCCATTGAGCCGCGAAAGAAGATTGTCCCGGGAGTCGACGCTGTACTCAGAGCGGAAGGCGACGCGGACGGGTGCGATAACGCGAGCACCTGGACGTCCCGGTGTGGTCGTAGACCCTGGCATGTATGGACGTTCCTTGCGCGGAAACCGGGAGATCTCGAGTCTGACCGGGGGCGGTCCGGCCGCCCCGGCCCGCACCGGGAAAGCGAGGAGCTGTAGCCGGTGATGCACGGACACGAGAAGTCAGACCCTGTCATATTAGCAACGAAGCTGACGAACAAAGCCGGGTTACCGGCCGCGGAGGCGGTGGAGCGAAGGACGGGGGCCGAGGGGAACGCGAACCAGCTAAGCACGCGCCGGGCGCAGGATCGGGAAAGCGTGTCACAGGCGCTGGAGCGCGTACGTCAAGCCACAAGGAAAGGAAGAAGGAACGGTTCACCGCGCTCTACCACCATCTCAGCCTGCCTGCGCTCAGGACGGCGTTCTTCGCGCTTAAGCGGGAGGCGGCGGCTGGAGTGGATGGGGTGACGTGGCGGGACTACGAGGCCGATCTCGATCGCAAGCTCGCAGATCTGCACGCACGGGTCCATCGGGGAGCGTACCGGGCGCAACCAAGCCGCGGTCGGTATATTCCGAAGGCGGATGGCAGACAGCGCCCGCTCGCAGTCGCTGCCCTGGAAGACAAGGCCGTCCAACGCGCAACTGCTGCCGTGCTGAACGCGATCTTCGAGGAGGACTTCCTCGGATTTAGCTATGGTTTCCGGCCGGGGCGCGGCCAGCATAATGCGCTGGACGCTTTGGTTTTCGGGATCAACAGCACGAAGGTGAGTGGCGTGAGGGTACGGCGGAACGGTTGTCCTCGCGCTTTGCCCGTGTGCGCGTCCGTCCGGCACATCGCGATTACTGGCTCGCCGAAAGCCGGCCGGAGGAATGGCTACTGATCGAGTGGCCGGCGGGCGAGGAGGCGCCGACCAAATATTGGTTGTCAACGCTTCCGGCGAACATTGGCTTCCGCCATCTCGTCGATATTGCCAAGCTGCGCTGGCGCATTGAGCGCGACTACCACGAACTCAAACAGGAAGTTGGCCTTGGTCACTTCGAGGGGCGAAGCTGGCGTGGCTTCCACCACCACGCAACACTGTGCATTGCCGCCAACGGATTTCTGGTCTCCGAGCGAGAAACGATTCCCCCCTCAGAAACAGCCTCCACCAGGCTGTTCAAGGAAGCTGCAATTCCCGAAACTTATCGACCGAGGGGATCCGCCATTGCGGCCTGAACGGCACGTTCCAAATTCAATTGCCACCGTTCGGAGAAGATTGAACGCGGCTCTCGTGTCCACACTATCTCGATGCCCTTGCATCAGACTGATCTCAAGTCGAAGTAGGCCTCGAAAATTATGATCCCGGTAGGGACGCTCATTGCTGAGCGCCCCCCGGACAGATCCGGACATGCAGCTTTCCCGCATCCGGCTCCCACCTTGGGTGCTTGACGGCGAAGCGCTGTTCTGGCCAGGGGTGAAGGATCCTCGCTTTCGGGAGCCCAGTCATCCGACAGCTTCGTGATCCGCGCCCACGTCAGGTGGTCCTTCTGGCTGCGTCGCCTCAGCGAGCGCCCCCATAGGTCGATGATGTGGTAGCGGAACGCCTCCAGCGCGCGCCCATTCGTCGGCACGGCATGATAGGCGAAGAAGCCGGTGACGACTTGCCTCAGCCATTTCCCCTGGTCGGGAGTCGGCTGATGCCGCCGTCGTCGCATCTCTTCCTTAATCTCGCTGAGTTTAGCTTGTATGCGTTCGCGCCGCGACTTCCGCTTGAGCAGGAAGCTGCCTCGGCGCGATGTGCCGCAGATGAAGCTGAACCCGAGGAAATTGAAGGTTTCTGGTTTGCCGATCCCACGCCGTTGGCGGTTGGTCGCAGCACGGCGGCCAAACTCGATCAGGCGGGTCTTTTCCGGATGAAGCGACAATGCGAACTCCTCCAGTTGCGTTCGCATCGCATTCCAGAAGCGACGGGCGTCGTCCTCATGCTCGAACCGACGACGATGTCGTCGGCGAAGCGCACGATGATCATATCGCCCGTAGCGTCGCGCCGCCGCCAGCGCTCCGCCCAGAGATCGAACAAAAAATGAAGGTAGACGTTGGCAAGGAGCGGCGAGATCACCGAGCCTTGGCCCGTTCCCTTATCATTAGTTGTGACGATCCCGTCTTCAAGAACGCCCGCCTTGAGCCATTTCTGGATCAGGCGGATGATGCGCTTGTCGCCGACCCGATGTTCAACGAAGCGAACCAGCCAGGATTGACTGACACGATCGAAGAACGACCGAATGTCGGCGTCCAGGATGTAGTTCACCTTCGTGCTGTTGATCCCGACAACCAAAGCGTCCAGCAGCATTATGCTGGCCGCGCCCCGGCCGGAAACCATAGCTAAATCCGAGGAAGTCCTCCTCGAAGATCGCGTTCAGCACGGCAGCAGTTGCGCGTTGGACGACCTTGTCTTCCAGGGCAGCGACTGCGAGCGGGCGCTGTCTGCCATCCGCCTTCGGAAAATATACCGACGGCGGCTTGGTTGCGCCCGGTACGCTCCCCGATGGACCCGTGCGTGCAGATCTGCGAGCTTGCGATCGAGTCTGCAGGCGCTTCCCAAGAATATGTTCGAGCGGCTTGAATCTTACTTAGCGTAGGGTGTAGAGAGTCTCACCGAGGTAACAAATCGGGGCTAATGGGGTCCGACAGGAAATCTGGTGAGACCTACGTTCCCCAACGAAAACTAGTGTCCCGCGATGCTACTTTTAACTATGCTGTCCATCTTCTCCGCTATGTTCGGCACAGTCTACGCCGTGAGCGCATGGCTCTCCCATGAGAAGCGCGAGCGCGACGCGCCTTGTACCCCAACGCCCAGGCGGCGAGCATTCTAACGTAACAGAAGAGCGCCTCACCGGTGGACCGCACGCTTAGCGCGTCTAGCGCGAGCTGCCGGCGCGCGATTGCGGTGCTGGATAATCCCATTCGAATCAATCCGCGCGATGGTGCTGAGCTCGGCGCTGGAGTGTCGTTCAAATAGAATCCTGCGTGATGCTGCTCGGAATCGCTGAATTTCGGCGTTAGTTCGTCGCCTGCGTCGCAGGTTGCGCCGCTCTTTCGATTATAAACGCGGCCGTCCCAAGTTAGGAGATTGCAATTGAAGGTCGGCGTTCCCAAGGAAATCAAGACCCACGAATACCGCGTGGGCCTGACCCCTGGAGCGGTCCGCGAATATGTGGCCGCAGGCCACAGCGTACTCCTCGAGACCAATGCCGGTGCTGGTATAGGCGCTACAGACGACAATTATCGCAAGGCTGGTGCAACCATTCTGGATTCTGCTCGCGACGTGTTTGCGTTGAGCGAGATGATTGTAAAGGTCAAGGAGCCACAGCCGTCCGAATGGGCGCAGTTGCGAGAGAACCAGATCCTCTTTACGTATCTTCATCTGGCGCCGGACCCTGAGCAGGCCAAGGGCCTCATTAAGTCTGGTTGTACTGCAATCGCCTACGAAACTGTCACCGATGCGCATGGCGGTCTTCCGCTGCTTGCGCCGATGAGCGAGGTCGCGGGCCGGCTTGCGATCGAGGCGGCAGGTAGCGCCCTGAAGCGGTATGCAGGCGGGCGGGGGCTGTTGATCGGGGGCGTGCCGGGTGTCCAGCCGGCCCGTATCGTGGTGATCGGAGGCGGCGTAGTCGGTACGCATGCGGCACGGATGGCGACGGGCTTGGGTGCCGAGGTCACTATCCTTGACCGTTCGCTTCCCCGGCTTCGTGAGCTAGATGAGCTGTTCGAAGGTCGCGTTCGTACTAGGTTCTCGACGATCGACGCCGTTGAGGAAGAGGTATTTGCTGCTGACGTTGTCATTGGCGCGGTGCTCGTTCCCGGCGCGAGTGCGCCGAAGCTTGTCAGCCAGCGCGCGTTGAGCTCGATGCGCAAAGGCTCGGTCATCGTGGATGTAGCTATTGATCAGGGTGGATGCTTCGAGACATCGCGTCCGACAACGCACGCTGACCCAACTTACGAGGTAGATGGCGTCATTCACTACTGTGTGGCCAATATGCCGGGAGCTGTCCCCCTGACCTCGAGCCAAGCACTGAATAACGCCACTCTGCCTTTTGGTTTGGCTATCGCTAACAAGGGATTTGCAGCCGTCCTCGAAAATCCGCATCTGCGCGCTGGTCTCAATGTCTGTCGGGGCCGCCTGACTTATAAGGCGGTCGCCGAGAGTCTCGGCTTGCCATTCTCACCGATCGAACAGGCTGCGGCCTGATCCGAGAGGGCCCTCTAGGGCGTTTCTCTTCCTTGGGCCAGTCCTTTAGAGTGGCCCTTTGACCTTGCCCCATATGTGGAACGGCCCGCGTGGCAAGAGCTTTTTCAGTCGATTCACACATTGGAACGGTGCGGTCATATGTCCCGTCTTCTGTACGCGGCACACGGCCGCTGGCCTCGATGAGATTCGCGGAACAAGGAGCTAAATCAAGCTTACGCGCTTGGGCGCATTGGGGGCAGTAGCTTCACTCGTCTTGGGATTTCGTCCCATGGGTTCATCGCCTGTTGTTGCACCTTGTCCTCTGCCGGCCTGCGCCGGTCAGATCGTTTTGGCGGTCACTGCGTCCATCAGACGGCGACTGCGGTAATCATGGTGGGGCTGGACGCCGATAAGTTCCGCCCCTGTTCAGAAGCGCCCAAATGATCCGCGCGGTCTTATTGGCTTGCGCGACCGCGACAATCTTGAAGGGCCGTCTGGCGAGAAGCGCCTTCAGCCACGGCCGCGCCCGAGCGTCATTTCGGGCGATCCGCAAGACGGCGGTTGCGCCGACAACGAGGAGAGCGCGGAGTTCCGGATGTCCCATCTTCGATATTCGTCTCAGTCGCTCTTTGCCTCCGCTTGAATGAGACCGCGGCGTCAATCCCAGCCAGGCGGCAAAGTGGCGAGCCGACTTGAACCCGCCGGGATCCCCGGCAAGTGGCCGCCTTTGGATTGAATCGGTCCATGATCATCAGTCAAAACGCGCTACGCGGCAAACAGGTCAGGCGATCGGGACCGAATACCCCATCTCTTCCGAAGAGCGGCTGCTCGCAGCGGCGGTGCTACAACGAAGCCTCTTACGCGCTTTAGCCCCATTTGATCTGGTAGGTGTCCAAGCGCGCTAGCCAGTGGTTTAGTGGGGTTGGACTAGGGGGCCGATCGAGCTGCCGTAATAGACAATGACGGCGGCAGTATGGAGAAGACCTATGAAACTCGCTTCCGGATACGAGGCTTTTTTGGAGGCCGCCCACAAGAATTACCCGGATCAAACAAAGCCGGGTGGAAATCTTGATTGGGCAATCGCATTAAGCAGCGTTGTGAATGCTGAGTGCTCCGACCGCTTTGCAAAGCCATCGGCACGAGGATGGAAGTCGTCGCTTCACGCAAAGCTTTTTCCCAGCTACTCCACAAAGGTTGGAGCCCTGGCGATGACGTACAAAGGGTTAATGAATGTCAAGACCCCTTTTGATCTAGCTCTGTATACGAGGCTTATTTGGGAACTTCAGCCGAGGACGATTCTAGAACTCGGTTCACTTCAGGGTGGCAGCGGACTTTGGTTTGCTGATCAAATGTCGTTACTTTGTGAGAATCCAGGCGAAGTTCACTCCTTTGATTTGCATACCAAATGTATCCATGTAAATGCAAAGCATCCTCGTCTTACCTTTCATCAGGTCGACCTTTCGGACGTTGCCGCCTTCGATAGAAATCTGCTGATGAGACTACCTCATCCTTGGCTTGTGGTCGACGATGCTCACGTACAAATTTTCTCGATATTTACTTACCTGAGCCGCTTCCTTGTATCTGGAGATTATTATGTGATCGAAGACGATCCTATGCGTGCAGATAAGGAGATTATTGATGGCTTGCAGCTGGTCGAGCAATCGGGATTTTTAATCGATACGTATTATACCGACGCGTTTGGGAGCAATTTTACTTCTGCTCCAAACGCATGGCTTCGAAAGTCATAAGCCTGGATCGGTAGGTTGCCGGCTTGTGCGTGTTCGGGCAGGCATTGGCTGGCCTCGTATTGAGCAGCTCGCGTCGTGCGAGCTGTGGAACTGGGCATTGCGTTTGAAACCATTCCAGTAGAGGTACGCATCTGCTCAGCATGTTGCTGCAGGCCATCGTCGCAACGGGGCAACAATGACGAACCGTGATCTTCTGCCGACCACTGGTTGAAGCGCAAAGCGGCAGCCAAGCCAATCCCAGGTTTAAAACAATCTCAATCGCAGCGCCCGCAATATGACCCAATCAAGCAGCCGCGGCGGCTAGGATTTCTGGATATCGAAGTCATCGATGATGATTCGGCCGCCGGGCCAGGGGCATGCTGGCCACGGCCACGTTGCGACAAACTAGTCGATATGGCTTTGCGCCGGGGAAGTCGAGGCCGTACCTTGCTTCTATGCCTCTGGCTTGTGCGCAATGACCACGACTGGATGATCATTGCATGCACAGCGGCAAGATCGGTGGAAAGCGATTCAGATGTGGTCACGACGATGATGGGATCACATCCATGACGATCCGCAAGCCAAAAGCACCTCATTCGAACGATGTCGGCCGCCACGTCTCTTGTGGGTGCCTCCAGTCGATTCGGGACAACGAGGGCATCGGGAGATGCCCATAAGAGTCACGATGACGTAGCCGCCGGCGAAAAGATGGAAGTCGTTGATCCACGTCATCGGCTTTATGGCCGACGCTATCGACTAATCTCGATCGGCAAGGAGACGACCGTAAGCGCCAAGCTGATGCCGTTCAGGCTTTGAAGTTCCAGGGCATGAGCGCATCGATCTGAGTGATCGGCCAGCCCTGCGCGATCCGGTCGAGGGTTTGTGTGAGCCAGGCGTGCGGGTCGACGTCGTTCATCTTCGCGGTTTGCAGAAGCGTGGCAATGGTCGCCCAGGTTCGGCCGCCGCCATGCGACCCGGCGAAGAGCGCATTTTTCCTCGTAATTGTCTGCGGCCTTATTGCCCGCTCGACGATGTTCGAATCGATCTCGATGCGAGCGTCGGTCAGGAAGCGCTCGAGAGCCGCACGCCTCGATAGAGCATAGCGGATCGCCTCAGCGAGCTTGGATTTGCCGGATAGGCGCGGCAGTTCTCTTTCCCACAAGTCGAAGAGGGTCGAGACGATAGGCGTCGACC
>NZ_JAGKJK010000042.1 GCF_020329435.1 Bradyrhizobium hereditatis
TCGGGCTTTACCTGTCCCCGCCGAACCGAGCCCTCGTCCTCAGCATCGAGGAGAAAAGCCAGATCCAGGCACTCGATCGCGAGCAGCCCGTCTTGCCGATGATGCCTGGCGTGCCGGAACGTCGCACGCACAGCTATGTGCGGCATGGTACGACCACGCTGTTTGCAGCACTTGACGTTGCGTCAGGGTTTGTCATCGGCAAATGCTACAAGCGCCACCGGGCAGTCGAGTTCTTGAAATTCCTCAAAGAGATCGACGATCAAGTCCCTGAAGGGCTCGATGTTCATATCGTCATGGACAACTACGCCACCCACAAGACACCCAAGATCAAAGCGTGGCTCGCCCGCCGCCCGCATTATCATGTCCACTTCACGCCGACATCCGCGTCATGGATCAATCAGGTCGAGCGCTGGTTCGCTGAACTCACCAGAAAGCAGATCCAGCGAAGTGTTCACACCTCCGTCCAGGCAGCTCGAGGCCGACTCCGCTCCCTCATTGACCTGCACAACAAAAACCCGAAGCCCTTCAAATGGACCAAGTCCGCAGACCAGATTTTGGCTTCGGTCAAACGCTTCTGCCACAAAGCCCAGCAGACTTTATGTGGTGAACTTTAGATTCACGTGACTAGACGCTTAGCACACTTTTCCCATATCGCGTCCAATTTCAGGGGTACTGCCTATCCCGGGTGTTGATCCGGGACGCCGAACAATCCGCGCTCACGAGATTGCCCGATTCCTTTGCGAGTTCGTCCATTACATGTTTGGTTGCCCGATATGCCAGATCAACGATCTCGTCGACCTCAGCTTCGGATACAACGAGAGGCGGAGCAAAACCGAGAATGTCTCCATGCGGCATCGCTCGTGCAATAAGTCCTCGATCCCGAGCAGCATTGGAGATGCGGGCGCCGACCTTCAGCTCCGGATCAAATCGCCGCTTCGTCTGGCGATCCGCAACATACTCGATAGCGCCGAGCAAGCCCACGCCTCGAACTTCTCCGACGATTTCCAGTTGTGCAAATCTCTCCTTGAGTCGATTCTGAAAGTGCGCGCCGACGGTTCTGGCGCGCTCGCTTAGCCGTTCCTTCTCGACGATATCGAGAACGGCATTGGCGGCGGCTGCCGCAATCGGATGGCCCGAATAGGTATAACCATGCGAGAATGCTCCGACGCGATCGGCTGCTTCCTCCATGACCCTGTAAACTCTCTCACCAACGATGGCTCCCGAGAGCGGCATGTAGCCGGATGTCAGCCCTTTGGCGACTGTCACAAGATCCGGTTCGATCCCGTACAGCGTGCTTCCGAAGTCGGCGCCGGTCCGACCGAATCCACAAATTACTTCGTCGGCAATCAGAAGAACGTCGTAGCGTCTTAGTACGGCCTGAACTTCACGCCAATAACCCGCGGGCGGTGGCGTAATGCCACCTGTGCCTAGCACCGGCTCAGCAATGAAAGCACCGATTGTTTCCGGCCCCTCCCTCACGATCAGTTCTTCAAGCTCGGCAGCACGCCGGCGAGAAAAGTCCTCTTCCGTCTCGCCTGACTGAGCGCCCCAATAGTGATGCGGCGTGCCTGTGTGCAAGATGCCGGGGAAAGGCAGGTCCATGTGATCGTGGTAGAACGACATACCTGTCATCGAACCGGAAATTACCGAGCAGCCGTGATAGCCGCGCTCGCGCGAGATGATCTTCTTCTTCTTAGGCTGACCACGTAGATTATTGTAGTACCAGACGAGCTTTGCTTGAGTCTCGTTAGCATCCGATCCGGATAGGCCGAAGAAAACCTTGCTTGGCTTACCGGGGGCCATTCGCACCAGGCGATCCGAAAGCGTTCCCAGCTCTTCGGTCGTGTGCGCCGCATATGTGTGGTAGTACGCCAAGCTGTAGGCCTGACGCGCGATGGCTTCAGCTACTTCCGTTCGGCCGTAGCCGATGTTTACACAATAAAGGCCAGCAAAGCCGTCGATGTAACTGCGTCCCTCTGCGTCCTTGATACAAATGCCTTTTCCACCTGTAACGATCGTCGGGTCACCGATTTTACCCGTGGCGAAGTCCTTGAGCTGAGTGAAAGGATGCAGAACACTCGAGCGATCCCGTTCAGCAATGGTCTTGATGTCAATCATGTCGCTCTCCTAAGCCGCCAGATCGCCGAAGCAAACGTATTTTAGTTCCATATATTCCGCTAAGCCGTGTCGCGACCCTTCGCGACCGAGCCCAGATTGCTTCCACCCCCCGAACGGAATGGGCGGCCCAGTGAATGAAGCTGTATTGATACCAAGCATGCCGCACTCGATGCGCTCAGAAAGTCGCAGCGCTCGACGTAGGCTGTCCGTGTAGACGTATCCAGCCAAGCCCATTTCGCTAGCGTTAGCTCGGGCGATTACTTCCTCTTCGGAATCGAAGGGAAGTACAGCTGCGACAGGCCCGAATGTTTCCTCGCGAGCGATGAGCATATCCTCCGTGACGTCGCTAAGCAGCGTCGGAGGAACGAAGTTCGGCCCTAAGGTTGCGCCTTGTTTCGCCGAGACAACTCGCGCTCCCTTCTTCATCGCCTCATCGATTTGGGATCTGCATTTGTTGGCGACCGACAATTTGGTCATTGGTCCGATATCCGTTGTAGGCTCCAGACCATGCCCAACTCTGAGTTGAGTCATCGCCGCAGAGAACGCCTCGACGAAGTCGCCATAGATACTTCTTTGCACGTAGATGCGGTTGGCAGCCAAACAATCCTGACCAGACGTAGCAAATTTTGCCGCCATCACTCCCCTGACAGCTTTCTCAAGATCGACGTCGTCAAAGACCAGAAAAGGGGCATGACCGCCCAACTCCAGCGACACCTTCTTGACGCTCTCGGCTGCCCCCTCAAGCAGCAGACGGCCGATCTCCGTACTACCTGTAAACGAAAGGGCGCGTATTCTTGTATGGTTCAACAGAGGCGCCGAAAGTTCGATCGGATTACCGACGAGCACTTGGAACACACCGGGCGGAAGCCCAGCCTGTTCGGCCAGCCGGGCAAGGGCGAGCGCAGACAGCGGAGTTTCGGGAGCAGGCTTCACAATGATCGGACAACCAGCAGCAAGCGCGGCTCCCGCCTTCCGCGTAATCATGGCGACAGGGAAATTCCACGGCGTGATCGCCGCCGCGATACCGATTGGCTGCATTCGCACTTGAAGGAGACTTCCAATCTTATGGCTGGGAATCGTCTCTCCGTATGCGCGCTCCCCCTCCGCCGCGAACCACTCGAGAAAGCCAGCACCGTACGCTATTTCGTGGCGCGCCTCAGCGAGGGGCTTGCCCTGTTCGCACGTCACCAGGATCGCGAGTTCCTCCGCGTGCTCGAGCATCAATGAAGCCCAAGACCTGAGGATCGCTCCTCTTCTTGCAGGCAATAGTTCTCGCCAGCCTGGAAAGGACCGCTCAGCTGCGGCGATCGCCACCTCCATCTCTGCGGCGCCGCAACGAGCGACATCCGCGATCTCCTCCCCAGTTGCAGGATCGATCACATGGTCTCGCTCTCCGCCGCTCACCCACTGGCCATCGACAAGCGCCCCCCCCGCCAGAAAATCAAGGCGGCGCAGATTTTGCAGATTCCTGGTAGCCAGACCGACCGAGCGCGAACTTTTGTGCCGGGTAGTCTGAAACGCCATTTGCGGGTCCCACACGGTCATTTTGTTGAAATTCCCCATGCATTCAGGATACTGATGTTGAATAGAGATTTGCATCGCATTTCGCCGTCGCTAGCAGGATTTCCTGCAACGCATATGCGCTTTGCGACGGAATGCACCTGACGGCTGGAGCCCAATCATGCAATACGACCGGATAGACGCCCGCATCCTCGAGATCGTACAGAAGAATAACCGTCTGACTTCCGAGGTCATCGGCGAAATGGCCGGACTTTCCGCTACCGCGTGTCAGCGACGACTGAAGAGACTCCGCTCGGAAGGAATAATTGAAGCCGATGTCTCGATCGTTTCGCCGAGGGCGGTTGGAAGGCCTATTCAGATGCTTGTGCTGGTGAGCCTAGAGCGAGAGCGTTCAGACATCATTGACAAGTTCAAGAAGGCCATCAAATCGTCAGTTGATGCCGTCAATGGATTCTACGTCACTGGCGATGCTGATTTCGTCCTCTACATTACCGCCCGCACCATGGAAGACTATGAGCAGTTCACGCGACGATTCTTTTATGAGAACTCGGACATCAAGGGTTTCAAAACCATGGTCATAATGGACCGCGTGAAGACAGGCTTTGCCATTCCAATCGAGTCTCCGTCCGAGGATTGACGCGGGGTTCTCCTCCTTTGACATCTTCGTGCGGTTTTTCATCGCTCATTCGCATACAACGCCAAAAACCATCACCTTGATATACTACTCTACGGCACGCTCTCTTGAGGGGTTTCTTATCAGATTGAGCAGATGCAGTTTGCATCTCAATCAACGCGAGACTCATCCACTCTGACGAGACGATGCAAAAAACAAGAACTCGGCGGAAGTTCACTTGCGGTTCGGCTGACGAAATAGCTCACGTTGCTCCGGCGGACCGTGACAGCAAGGCCGATGTTCACCCCTTAGCGCAACCGGCATCGAGAACGCGACGAGTAGAATGGCCATGGCTGAGATGGATCAGTTTGTCCAAAGCGTGCACAATCCTGACGACGTCGCTGCTATGTCGCGGCAATTGACAAGCCAATGGGCCCGCTCGTTGGCGCTCACCCTTACAGGACGAAAGATGGGTTCTCGCGCGCGAGGTGGGCAGTATCACGCTCCAGGGCTATCACAAGGCGCTAGCAGGTGTCCTAAGGACTTCGTATCCGCGCTTAGCCGCTTCCTAGAGACCAGGCTTTTTGCACCGTCAACAGTCGGGTCAATCCAAACGTCGGAGGCGACGCAGAAGCCGAGATGAGCAAGTCGTTCAAGCCCCAGACGCTTGGCGCCGATGGCATCACCGCACCGCTCCGCCATCTCACCTTCCGGCGCATCTGGCTGGCGAGCGTGCTCACCAATGTGGGCGCCTGATCCGGAGCGTCGGTGCGGCTTGGGCGATGACGCAAATGACATCCTCGGCCGACAAAGTCGCGCTGGTGCAGACCGCCATGATGTTGCCGGTCATGTTGATCTCGATGCCGGCCGGTGCGATCGCCGACATGCACGACCGACGTATCGTGGCGCTTGTCTCAGTGGCTATCGCGCTTGCCGGCGCTATCGCGCTGACGGCACTCGCTTGGCTTGGTTTACTCACGCCGAACTTGTTGCTGGGTTGTGCTGCGTGGTTGGCAGCGGCATGGCGCTGATGGACCCGGCCTGGCAATCCTCGGTCAGCGAGCAAGTGCCGCTGGAAACGTTTCCGGCGGCGGTGGCGCTGAACAGCATCAGCTACAATATAGCGCGAAGCATTGGATCGGCCATGGGCGGACTCGTGATTGCAACTGCGGGTGCGGTAGCATTCGCGCTCAACGCGTTGCTTTATCTTCCGCTGATGGTCGCGCTGTTCCTATGGAAACGCATCTCTGAACCGAGTCGTCTGCCGCCTGAAAGGCTTAGCCGCGCTATCCTCTCAGGCGTGCGCTATACCATCAATTCGCCATCGATCAAGATCGTACTGGTTCGTTCCATGGTGACGGGCCTGATTGGCGGCGGGATAATAGCGCTCATGCCGCTTGTAGCTCGCGATCTGCTGCATGGTGGCGCACAGACATATGGCATCATGCTAAGCGCCTTTGGCCTGGGCGCGGTGATCGGCGCACTGAATATCACCGAGGTGCGCAAGCGCATGGGCGGCGAAGCGGCAATCCGCGCCTGTGCGCTGTCGATGGGCGGAGCGATTACCGCAGTAGCACTGAGCGGCAAGCCCATATTGACCGCGATCGCGCTGTTCCTCGCGGGCGCCGTGTGGATAATTGCGTGGGCCTTATCAACATTGGGTTGCAATTATCGGCGTCACGCTGGGTCGCCGGCCGTTCGCTTGCGGCCTACCAGGCGGCGGGATCGGGTGGGATTGCCGTCGGCAGCTGGGGCTATCTGGCTAATGTCACCGGTGTGCAAACAACCCTCTTGATCTCGGCCGGTTTAATGCTGGCGTCACCGATCTTGGGGCTCTAGCTGCGCATGCCGCGCATCAGCGCTCGTGAGCAAGACGCCGAGATGCTGGCCGATCCCGAAGTTCGGCTTGAGCTTTCCGGGCGCAGTGGGCCGCTTGTGGTCGAAATTGAATATCGAGTAGCGCAGGAGAATGCGCGAGCCTTTCACAACGTGATGCAGGACGTGCAGCTGTACCGGCAGCGTAGCGGCGCCTACGGCTGGTCCATTGCCCGCGACATCGCCGACCCAACACTTTGGACTGACGCTATCACTGTCCGACATGGCTAGACTATCTACGACAGCGCAACCGCTCGACGCAGTCAGAGCGCGCGCTAGATCGACAGGCGGCAGCTTTCCACGTCGGCCCCGAGCCCGTGCGCGTCCGCCGTATGCTGGAGCGCCCATTCGGGTCGGTGCGCCGGAAGGAAGATGAGGCTAATCACCTGCGAAGGACGTTGTGCACGGTCAAGGGCTGGTCGGAGTTGATGAGCTAGTCGAAGCCGGACGTCGAACTGGCAAGCTTGAGCAAAGGCAAAGGTCGCTCTAGCTGTAGAGGCTCAAGAGGTTGTAGTCAGTAGTCTGGATGAAGCGCTCGGCTTTGCCGTTTGTTTTGGGGTGTAAGGCTTGTTGCGAATGTTCTTGATGCCCGGGTCTCCGAAAGCGTCGCGGAAGGCGCAAGCCATGTACCAACTTACAGGTATCGGTCATGGCGCGAGTGACCGTTACGCTTGTAGTAGGCCGCAGACTCCGTAAGCAAGGAAGCCGCGCTGTCAGCCGTCTCCGCCTACTGAATCTGGGAGAAGGCGATGCGGGAATGCTCGTCAATACCACTCACAGCGTCAGCATCCGGCGTAGGCCGCAGCTCGGTTGGATTATTCTGGTTGCCAGCGTTTGAGCCAAGTCGGATTTTCTTTCTACATACGAACGAACTCGATCAGGTTTTCGATTCCGAAGTCGGTGAACGCCCGGACGCCATCTTCTCCTATGCCATAGGTCCAGATGACGCCGCCCTCGACCTCCATTTTATTGGCGACGTCCCGCAGCCAGTCTTCGTCCTCGCCGAGGTCCTCGCCACATGGGTAATGGTGGTGACGTGATGAACCTTATTGACATGCATGGTCATGCCGCTCGAGCGGAGAGTGCTGCAGTCGGAGGGTCCAATTCCAGGGCAGCAATTCGTCCAGCCGATGAGCTAGTGGATCAAATCTGACATTTGAATCCCGGAAGGGATTCCGTTGACGCCGATTGCATGCGATTCTTGCGCATGCGCACCGGTATTTCCATCATCGTTACACCGCCCGATCGCCTCCGGCCGGCTGGAGGCGCTGGTGCGGGATCGCAACGCGCCGCAGAAGCAGGTCTGGCGGGCCGAGATTGTCTTGTTGAGCGTGGACGGGTTCGGCATGCAGCGGACCGGCAAGTCCAAGACCTGCGTCTGGCGCTGGCAGGAACGTTTCATGCAGGAGGGGTTTCGAGGGCCTGCTGCGCGACAAGACACGTCCCTCGCGCA
>NZ_JAGKJK010000043.1 GCF_020329435.1 Bradyrhizobium hereditatis
CTTGTTCAGGCTCGCGACGGACGCAGCGCTGAACCTGCCAGCAACGCGTTCAACCAAGAGCAGATCAAGTTACTCGCCGCGCTTGCCACCAAATACGAAGGCAGGACCAAACTCCAAAGCAATCCCCATCGCCCGCAAACCTTGGCCTGGGCCTCATGGATCATTGCTCGCCTCGGCGGATGGGATGGATACCCTCGCACCAAACCCGGCCCCATCACCATGAGGCATGGCCTCCAATACTTCTTGGGCGTAGCTTCCGCCTGGGAAACCCTCAAAGACGTGTGAATCAGCTAGCGCGCAGGCGGGGACCCGGTACGCCGCCCATCGGTTCAATCATTGCTGTCTCTGGAATACTGGATCACCCGCTTTCGCGGGTGATGACGGCTTGAGATGAAGGCGCGGGTCGCGCTTCTCTCACGGCTCGTCCTTATCATATTCGTAATCCGCCTTCGGCGCGTTGGGCAGTTCGCGCTCCAGCGCTTCCCTATAGCGCAGACAGCCGCGCAAAAATTTCGGCCAGGGCGGGACGGCGACGTCAGGGGTAACACGCTCGGGCAGCAGTCCCCAGAGATCGGGATGATGCCAGCACAGATCATGACCGGTGCTGTCGCGATGCGCGCGGATGCCGGCTCTAAGACGTTTCACCTCCGCGACCAGTTGGTCGCGGTCCATCGCTGCAAGATCCTGGTCGGGGTCCATGTTACTGCTCCCCGATTAAGGGGCGGTTCAGCTTTCGATCTTCACGTACTCGAAATCGCCCGGCCTGTTGTCGATGCCGACCTTCGGCGGCGAGATCCAGGAAGCGAAGGCGCCGATTTCCGTCACCGGCTTCATCAGCGAGGCGATAAAGTCGCCGTCTTCCGACGAGGGCAACCACTCGCTCTTGCGTTTGTTCCAGGTAGCGTCGTCGATCAGCACCCCGTCGGGCGTGGCGTTGACATCCTTGAACTCGCCGATCTGGCGGTGGAACGCGACGTTCGGCAGCGTCAGCTTGAACTGATAGCCGGCGGTCGAAATCACCTTGTTCCAGCGCAGCATGCCCTTGACGCAGTCCTGCGTGTAGTCGTCGCGCAGGCGCATGTTGAGCGCGGTCAGCGCCGGCTCGTCGACGCGCTTGACTACGCCATCGACCAGCTTGAGCACCGGATAGGTGGCGTTCTTGAGCTGATGATCGTCGTCGATCTGCGTCTCCTTGTAGCGGCCCTTGATGCCGGCATTGAAGGCGTTGGCGGCGTTGGTCGACACCTCGGAGCCAAAGAGATCGAGCGACAGCGAGTAATGCAGGTTCAGCTTCTTCTGGATGGTCGGCAGATCGATGACGCCGAGCGCGCGGACCTTGGCCACATCAGTGGGATCGGTGATGCCGGCTTCCTTCATTGCTTCGCAGGTGCGCTGCACGACGCGGCTGATGCCGGTCTCGCCGACGAACATGTGATGCGCCTCCTCGGTCAGCATGAAGCGGCAGGTGCGCGACAGCGGATCGAAGCCGGACTGCGCCAGCGAATGCAGCTGCATCTTGCCGTCGCGGTCGGTGAAATAGGTGAACATGAAGAACGACAGCCAGTCCGGCGTCGCCTCGTTGAACGCGCCGAGCATGCGCGGCGAATCCGCATCACCCGAGCGGCGGCGTAGCAATTCATCCGCCTCCTCGCGGCCGTCGCGGCCGAAATATTTCTGCAAGAGATAAACCATCGCCCAGAGATGGCGGCCTTCCTCGACGTTGACCTGGAACAGGTTGCGCATGTCATAGAGCGAGGGCGCGGTCTTGCCGAGATGGCGCTGCTGCTCGACGGAAGCAGGCTCGGTGTCGCCCTGGATCACGATCAGGCGGCGCAGCATGGCGCGATATTCGCCGGGGACTTCCTGCCAGGCCGGCTTGCCGTAGTGCTCGCCGAAGGGGATGACGCGGTTCTCTTCCTGCGGCGCGAGCAGGATGCCCCAGCGATATTCCGGCATCTTGACGTAGTCGAACTTGGCCCAACCGCGCGGATCGACCGAGTACGCGGTGCGCAGATAAACCAGCGACTCCTGGAAACCTTCCGGCCCCATGTCGCCCCACCAGTCCATATAGCCGGGATGCCAGCCTTCCAGCGCCTTGAGCACCTGGCGATCCTCGCTGAGATTCACGTTGTTCGGAATCTTGGTCGAATAGTCGACATTCATGTAATTCATGGTCGTGCTCCTTTAACTCAGTCTCGTGTCCCGGAACGCGGTGCGCGAAGCGCCGCGCCGCAAAGCCGGGACCTGTTAGGCCGTGCGAGCCGCGTCACTTGTGCGTGGCCCACGTCCGGGACACGAAATCAAACCCGCGTCATATCGAATTGCGCCTTCTGGCCAGTGCCGTAGCGGCGCAGCGCGCCGTCTTCGCCGACCGCGTTGGGGCGCTGGAAGATCCAGTTCTGCCACGCCGTGAGGCGCGAGAAGATTTTCGATTCCATGGTCTCCGGCCCGACGAAGCGCAAATTCGCTTCCATGCCGGTGAGGCCGTCGGGCGAGAAGGACGTGCGCTCCTCCAGGAACACCCGCACCTCATCGTCCCAATCGATGTCGTCGAGCGCGAAGGTGACGAGGCCGAGCTCTTCGGCTTCCTCCGCATCGAGCGCCCTGCCGATCGCGGCCTGCGCACGATCGAGATCGGACGGATCGGCCTGGAAACGCGACTGCAAACGCGTCAGGCCGTGGCTCATCGGATAGGGGCCGAAATTCAGCGCGGTGAGCTGGATCGCCGGCGGCGGCCGGTTGTCGCCCTGGCGCGAGCCGATCAGCATGTAGGAGCGGTCGGCGGCGAACACGAGCTCGGCGAGCGTGCCGGCAAAACAGGAGCCGGGTTCGACCAGCGTCACCAGCGTGCGCGAGGTGACATCGATGCGCTTCAACACGCGCTTCCAGTAATGCCTGATCTCGTTGACCAGCCAGTGCGCCTTGTTGGCTTCGAGGAAAGCATCGCAGGCCACGATGTTTGCGGGATCGCCATGCGACTTGAACACCAGCATCGCGATCTCGAGCTCGTTGATGCGCAAGTGCAGGATCGCGTCATCAAGCTCGCGCGCGACCTGCAGCGGCCAGAACGACGCGCCCTGCGCGATCAGGCCGTCGATATCGGCCGGCGGGCCCTGCTCCGGCGCCTTGATCGAGATGGTCGCAATCCGCTGCGAGCGGTCGATGTCGACGCTGACGAAGCCGTAGCGGATACCGCTGTCATCGATGGTGCGGTTGAGCGGGGTGAGCGTGATGCCCTTTCCGCTGCCGTTGCGCTTCGAACTTGCCGCGAATGCCTTGGCGCGCTCGGCGACCTTGGCCTCCAGCTTGCTGTTCGGCGCGATCTCGTCGACCAGCCGCCAGGCGACAGCGCGCTTGCCCTTGATGCCTTCCTCGATGGTGCAAAAGAAATCCGCATGGTCGCGGCGCACCTTGCGCTTGTCGACGACGCGCGTCAGGCCGCCGGTGCCCGGCAGCACCGCGAGCAGCGGCACCTCCGGCAGCGCCACCGCGGCGGCGCCGTCATCGGCGAGAATGATGTGGTCGGTCGCGAGCGCCAGCTCATAGCCGCCGCCGGCCGCGGTGCCGTTGACGACGCAAATGAAGCGCTGGCCGGAATTCTCAGATGAATCTTCCAGGCCGTTACGGGTCTCGTTGGTGAATTTGCAGAAGTTGACCTTGTGGGCATGTGTCGCGCCCGCGAGCATGCGAATGTTGGCGCCGGCGCAGAACACGCGGTTCTTGCCCGAACGCATCACCACGACCTTCACTTCGGGATGCTCGAAGCGCAGCCGCTGCACCGCATCGGCAAGCTCTATATCGACACCGAGATCGTAGGAATTCAGCTTGAGCTGGTAGCCCTCGAACAGGCCGGCATTCTCGTCGACGTCCATGGTGAGGGTTGCGACCTCGCCGTCGACGGCGAGCTTCCAGTGCCGGTAGCGCGACGGATCGGTTTGAAAATCGATGTATTTCGCGCCGCCCGCGAGGACGCGATCTTCACCGGGCTTTTCACCAGCCATTGGGCCACCCTCTGTCGTTTTCTCTGGTAACGCTTGATTAGTTAGATGCACAATAGTGCATGTTTTTGGCTAAGTCTAGTCAAAAAGCCTGGAACATGCATTTTGTTTCATGTTCGATAGTCTGCAAACGCGGAGCATCGGATGGCGCGCCGGCACATCGCCCTGGAAGCGCGGCGGCACTAGCGTGATGTTTTTGGTTAGATGAGCCGGCTGCAGACGGCTTCGGGGCTCCCTCCACTCGAGCAGTGTTGCCCGCGGAGACACCCCCCAACCCTCCCCCGCAAGCGGGAGAGGGAGCGCATCTTCTTCACGCCGCCCGGCCGTGCGAGCCGCTACCTGTGTGCAATACCGCGTTGGCGAAATCCTTGATCGCATCGAGCGTCGCCTCCGGCGCTTCGCGATGCGGCTGATGTCCCGCACCCGGGATCACAGTCACATCGACCGGGCAGTAGCACTCTTCCTGCGCGATCTCGACCTGCCGCATTGTTCCATACTGGTCGTCCGTTCCTTGCAGGATCGCGACGGGGACGCGGATATAGGCGAGGTATTCGGAAATGTCCCACTTGCGGAATTCCGGATCGAGCCAGGCGCCGTTCCAGCCAAAGAAAGCGTTGTCGACATCCTTATGCCAGCGCGCCAGCTTTTCCTTGAGGTTGGTTGTCTCGTAGGCGGCCCGGATCTGTGCGATCGAGGCGATCGAAATATCCTCGACGATGAAGTGCGGGGCGATCAGCGCAAGGCCCTGCACGCGGTGATCCTGATGCGAGCCCGCATAGATCGCCGCGATCGAGGCGCCATCGGAATGGCCGAGCAGCATGCCGCGGCGAAAGCCGATCTTTTCGAGCAGTTTCGGCAAGACGTCTAGCGCTTCGACGTGCATGTAATCGAGCGGCCGCGGCAGTTTCACCGGCGTCGAATTGCCGTAGCCGGCGCGCGAATAGACGAACACGCCCGCGCCGGTCGCCGCCTGCAGCCTGTCCGGGAAGTCGCCCCACAGCCCGACCGAGCCGAGTCCTTCATGCAGCATCACAATGGTCGGCCCGCTCTCGGGCGACGGGCCGATCATGCGGTATTCGAGATGCGAGGCACCGACGGTGAGGAAGCCGGAGGCAGTGAGGGTTGTCATTATGACCGCTCCCTTCACCACACGGCGCAGTGAGCTCCCTCCCCCCTTGCGGGGGAGGG
>NZ_JAGKJK010000044.1 GCF_020329435.1 Bradyrhizobium hereditatis
TATGCAGCTTCTCCGCGTCGCTACGACGGCGTGCTGCGCGAGCCCGGCTATGGCGTCGACCACCGCGTCCGGCGCGTGCGTCACAACGGCGAGATCAAGTGGAACGGCAGCACGATCTACATCAACGAGGCTCTCGTCGGCGAGCCGGTCGGCCTGGCCGAAGACGACGCGGGATGCTGGACCGTCAGCTACGGGCGGATCGAGCTCGGCGTGATCACTCACCGCGGCGATCGCCTGAACAAACCAAAACGCAAGGCCTGTGGACTTGTGGACAACGCGAAGGGGCGTTGCCCACAAGACCCACAGGCCCAGCAACAGACCTGAACGAAACGGGAATTGTGTTACCTATGTCGTCGGTCAGAACTGTTACCCATGTCGCCGGTTGCTCACTGCCAGCGCGCCCACATGACATGCCGTGCCGACGTTGCGTGCTCAGCCTGTATTGCTCGCAACCTGTCATCGCCAAAAAAGAGGGCCGCCCGGAGGCGGCCTTCGATCTGTTGGCGTGGGAACGGACGGGGCTCAGAAGCCCATGCCGCCCATTCCGCCCATGCCGCCGCCACCGCCGGGCATCGCGGGGCCCGGTTCCTTCGGCAGTTCGGCGACCATGGCTTCGGTGGTCACCAGCAGGCCCGCGACGGAGGAGGCGTCCTGCAGCGCGGTGCGCACCACCTTGGCCGGATCGATGATGCCCTTCTCGACCATGTCGACATATTGCTCGGTCTGGGCGTCGAAGCCGAAGGTCTCCGACTTGTTCTCGAGGATCTTGCCGACCACGATCGAGCCTTCGACGCCGGCGTTTTCCGAGATCTGGCGAACCGGAGCCTCCAGCGCCTTCAGCACGATGTTGATACCGGCCTGGACGTCGGAATTGTCGTTGTTGATACGGCCGACGGCCTTCTTGGCGCGGAGCAGCGCCACGCCGCCGCCCGGCACGATGCCTTCCTGCACGGCCGCGCGGGTCGCGTTGAGGGCATCCTCGACACGGTCCTTCTTCTCCTTGACCTCGACTTCGGTCGCGCCGCCGACCTTGATCACCGCGACGCCACCGGCGAGCTTGGCCAGGCGCTCCTGCAGCTTCTCGCGGTCATAGTCCGAGGTGGTTTCCTCGATCTGCGCCTTGATCTGCGTGACGCGGGCTTCGATGTCCTTCTTCTTGCCGGCGCCCTTGACGATCGTGGTGTTCTCCTTGTCGATCACCACCTTGCCTGCGCGGCCGAGCATGTTGATGGTGACGCTTTCGAGCTTCATGCCGAGCTCTTCGGAGATCAGCTGACCGCCAGTCAGGATCGCGATGTCTTCCATCATGGCCTTGCGGCGGTCGCCGAAGCCCGGCGCTTTGACCGCAGCGACCTTCAGGCCGCCACGCAGGCGGTTGACGACGAGCGTCGCCAGCGCCTCGCCCTCGACGTCCTCGGCGATGATCAGCAGCGGCCGGCCGGACTGCACCACGGCTTCCAGCACCGGCAGCATCGCCTGCAGGCCGGAGAGCTTCTTCTCGTGCAGCAGCACGAAGACGTCTTCCAGCTCGGCAGTCATCTTCTCGGCGTTGGTGATGAAGTAGGGCGACAGGTAGCCGCGATCGAACTTCATGCCTTCGACGATATCGACCTCGGTCTCGAGCGACTTGTTCTCCTCGACCGTGATCACGCCTTCATTGCCGACCTTCTGCATCGCCTGCGCGATCATCTTGCCGATGGCGGTGTCACCGTTGGCCGAGATGGTGCCAACCTGGGCGACCTCGGAAGAGGCGGCGACCGGCTTGGCGCGCTTCTCGATGTCCTTGACGACGGCGTGCACGGCGATGTCGATGCCGCGCTTTAGGTCCATCGGGTTCATGCCGGCCGCGACCGCCTTGCCGCCCTCGCGCACGATCGCTTGCGCCAGCACGGTTGCGGTGGTGGTGCCGTCACCGGCGGTGTCGTTGGTCTTGGAGGCGACTTCGCGCAGCATCTGCGCGCCCATGTTCTCGAACTTGTCGTCGAGCTCGATCTCCTTGGCGACAGTGACGCCATCCTTGGTGATGCGCGGTGCGCCGAAGCTCTTCTCGATCACGACGTTGCGGCCCTTCGGGCCGAGCGTCACCTTCACCGCATTGGCGAGAACGTCGACGCCGCGCAGCATGCGGTCGCGGGCGTCGCCGGAAAATTTAACGTCTTTGGCAGCCATGTTCTGGACTCCTGAATGGATTGGATACGGTCGTGCGCCGCGCCATGCATCGTCATTGCCGGGCTTGACCCGGCAATCCATCACCTTCGCGAGACTCTTCCGAAGGGATGGATGCCCGGGTCATCTTGCGCGAAGACGCGCTTCGCGCTTTTGCCCGGGCATGACGAAGCGTGCCTTACGTCAGCACGCCCATGATGTCGGACTCCTTCATGATCAGGAGTTCCTCGTTCTCGATCTTGACCTCGGTGCCGGACCATTTGCCGAACAGCACGCGGTCGCCGACCTTGAGATCGATCGGGATCAGCTTGCCGGCCTCGTCACGGCCACCCGGGCCGACGGCGACAACTTCGCCTTGCGACGGCTTTTCCTTGGCCGTGTCGGGAATGATAATGCCGCCCTTGGTCTTCTCTTCGGCATCAATGCGCTTGACCACGACGCGGTCGTGCAGGGGGCGGAATTTGGATTTGGCCATGACGTCTCCTCTTGCAGTTCCTCTGGAGGCTCGGTTTCAGGTCTCTGCGCCATCGACATTGGCGGTGAAGCCGGGTATTCGACGCCGCCCCGGGCGGGACAGCGCGACCCTTAGCAATCTTCGTGATTGAGTGCTAAACGTGGAGCCGGGAAATATGGCTTGGCGCCGTTCCTGTCAAGCAAACAAGGGGGTTAAGGCCTTCTTGAGGCCAATATAGGATGGTGCCACGGAAACCAAATCGGCGCAGCGGCGTAATTCACCGACGTCATTGCTCCGGCAGGCTTTTTACGATTGGCTGCTTGACGGGAGCGGCCTCAAAGAATTGCTCGGGGGAATGCGATGATCAGCTCACGTAATGCGCGTACGGTTGCCAATCTGGCGATCGCATCGACGCTGGCGATCTTGCTTGCGGCATGCGGCAGCATGAGCTTGCCGTCGCTGTCGTCCAGTCCGCCACCGGAGGCCGAGCCTGGCGTGGCACCCGAAATGCCCGCGACCATCCGCTCCGACGAGATCGTCGGCCGCTGGGGCCTCGCCTCGTTCCAGAATCCGAATGACCGCGCCCGCACTGAAGCGGCGGCGCGCGGGCAGTGCAAGCAGCCCTATGTGATCGGCGCCGGCGCCAACGGCGGTGTCGTCATGCATCTGGCAGACCAGGCCACTCCCCAGGAACTGCGCCTCAAGGGCAGCCCGAGCGGCAAGAACTACATCGGCCCGCCCGGTCCCGCCGGCGGCGACCAGGACCGCGAGATCCTCTCCTTCGATGGCCGTGTGATGGTGACCCGCTTCATCGAAAAAGATGCCGCGGTCCGCTACGGCAACATGGTTTACGTCCGCTGCGCCCCGAGGGCGTAAGGCGAAATACACCTCTTGCTGTCATGCCCGCGAAGGCGGGGCATCCAGTAGGCCGCGGCTTCTCCGTCGAATCGCTGACGTCTCTGGAATACTGGATCGTCCGCTTTCGCGGACGATGTACACACTCGATATGAGGAGTGCAGTCGCGCGATGTGAGGTGAGCACATGTGTAAGGCTCCCTCCCCCCTTGCGGGGGAGGGTTGGGGAGAGGGGTAAGCCACGGGCTCCGGCCGAAGAGATACGGTGAGCTCGTGCAACGCCGCGTTCATCGGCTATGGAAGATTTGCGCGGATGCTTGTTGCTATCCATCCAACGACGGAGCAAGCGGCACCCCTCTCCCTAACAAGGGGGGAGGGAACCCGGTCCTAACCGGCTACATGGGTGACAGAATAGACCGACGACATGGGTAACAGGTCAACTGATCGGCAAGGAGGGCCTTGCCGATGGGACTTGGGGGAACCTGTGCCGTGGAAGAGCGGATGCGCTTTGTGATGGCGGTTGAGGAGCGGCAGGAGTCGTTTGCAGCGATTTGCCGGCGGTTCGCGGTGAGCCGGAAGACCGGCTACAAGTGGCTCGAACGTTATGAGGAAGAGGGCATCGCGGGCCTGTCGGATCGCACGCGCGCCCCGCATCATCATCCACACGCGATTGCCGAGGA
>NZ_JAGKJK010000045.1 GCF_020329435.1 Bradyrhizobium hereditatis
CCTCGGCAATCGCGTGTGGATGATGATGCGGGGCGCGCGTGCGATCCGACAGGCCCGCGATGCCCTCTTCCTCATAACGTTCGAGCCACTTGTAGCCGGTCTTCCGGCTCACCGCGAACCGCCGGCAAATCGCTGCAAACGACTCCTGCCGCTCCTCAACCGCCATCACAAAGCGCATCCGCTCTTCCACGGCACAGGTTCCCCCAAGTCCCATCGGCAAGGCCCTCCTTGCCGATCAGTTGACCTGTTACCCATGTCGTCGGTCTATTCTGTCACCCATGTAGCCGGTTAGGACCGCGTTCCCTCTCCCCTTGCGGGAGAGGGTTAGGGAGAGGGGTGGCGGCAACGGCGGTGTGCGTGGCTTACCCCTCTCCCCAGCCCTCCCCCGCAAGGGGGGAGGGAGCCTCCCGCCTGCGCGTCGAGACTGTATGCTATCAAACAGAAAGCCACATCACACCGGCAGCGCGATCGAGTACTTCACCTGGCTGAGCGCAAAGCTCGACTCGATTGAGGCAATACCATCCAGCCGTGTCAGCTTGTTCTTCAGAAACGCTTCATAGGAGGAGAGGTCGGCAGCAACCACGCGCAGCAGATAGTCGCGGTTGCCGGTCATCAGATAGCACTCCAGCACCTCGTCCCACTTCGAAATCGCCTTGGCAAACCGGTTGAGGTCCTCCTCCTTCTGCCGCGCCAGCTTGATCGAGATGAAGACGCTGACATGCAGCCCGAGCGATTTCTGATCGACTGTCGCGATATAGCGGGTGATGACGCCGCGCTCTTCGAGCAGTTTCACCCGGCGATGGCAGGGCGACACGGAGAGACCGACCTTGTCGGCGAGCTCCTGCATGGTCATGCGGCTATCGGTCTGCAGCAGGCTGAGGATCTTGCGGTCGATGGCGTCGAGGGCAGCCATTGGAATAAACTCTCGGTTTGGAGGGGTACTGTGGTAATCTATCCCAATATTGGACGGTATGCCGCAGGAAATTGAGAAGTTTGGCGCCTGCGCCGCCGCTAAGATCGGTGCATACTGATCCCGCCCGGAGCATGGCCATGCCCATAGAGCCCGCACGTCTCGAATTGCTGACTGCGTTGGCGCGCAAGGTGCTCTGGCTGTCGTCGTGGACAATCCATCACGCCAACCATGTCAGGCCCAACGTCGACGGGCTGAAGGTCGGCGGTCATCAGGCCTCGTCCGCCTCGCTCGCCAACATCATGTCGGCGCTGTACTTCTCTGTGCTGCGTCCGCAGGACCGCGTCGCGGTGAAGCCGCATGCGAGCCCGGTGTTTCACGCCATCCAGTACCTGTTCGGACACCAGAGCCGCGAGAAGCTGGAAAATTTCCGCGGCTTCAAGGGCGCGCAATCCTATCCGTCGCGGACCAAGGATGCCGACGACGTCGACTTCTCCACCGGCTCGGTCGGCCTTGGCGTCGCACAAACCCTGTTCTCCTCGCTGGTGCAGGACTACGTCACCGCGCATGGCTGGATGAAGGACCGGCCCGAAGGGCGGATGATCGCACTCGTCGGCGACGCCGAGATGGACGAGGGCAACATTTTCGAGGCGCTGCTCGAGGGCTGGAAGCACGCGCTGCGCAACACCTGGTGGGTCGTCGACTACAACCGCCAGAGTCTCGACGCCGTCGTGCGCGAAGGGCTGTGGGCGAAGTTCGAAACGATGTTCCGCAATTTCGGCTGGGAGGTCGTGATCGTGAAATACGGCCGCCTGATGCAGGCCGCGTTCGCCGAGCCCGGCGGCGAGGCGCTGAAGCGCTGGATCGACAACTGCCCGAACCAGATGTATGCCGCGCTGTGCTTCCAGGGCGGGGCCGCGTTCCGCAAGCATCTGCAGGACGACATCGGCGATCAGGGCGAGGTCTCGCAACTGATCGACCGGCGCAGCGACGACGAACTGCTTGCGCTGATGTCCAATCTCGGTGGCCACGACATGGCCAGCATGATCGAAGCCTTCGAGGCGATCGACCACGATCGCCCGGTCTGCTTCATCGCCTACACGATCAAGGGCGTCGGCCTGCCGATGCAGGGTCACAAGGACAATCATGCCGGCTTGATGACAGTCGCGCAGATGGAGAAGTGGCGCGCCGCGCAGAACATCCGTCCCGGTCACGAATGGGACAAGTTCGAAGGCCTGTCGCAGCCGCCGGCCGGGCTCGAAGCCTTCCTGGCGGCTGCACCCTTCAATCAAGAGGGCCGCCGTCGGCTGACCGCGCCCGTCATCGAGGTGCCCGAGCGGCTCGCTTTCAAGCCGGCCGCGCAAATGTCGACCCAGCAGGGCTTTGGGCTGGTGCTCAACGAGCTCGCGCGCGGCGACAGCGAATTGGCGTCGCGGATCGTCACTGCGTCGCCCGACGTCACGGTGTCGACCAATCTCGGCGCCTGGGTCAACCGCCGCGGACTGTTCGCCAAGGCCGAGAACCACGACCTGTTCCGGCAGGAGAAGATCCCGTCCGCCTATAGCTGGGAGTTTTCGCCGAAGGGACAGCACTTCGAGCTCGGCATCGCCGAGATGAACCTGTTCATCATCCTCTCGGCGCTCGGGCTGTCGCATCAGATCAACGGCGAGCGGCTGCTGCCGGTCGGCACGCTCTATGATCCCTTCATCGAGCGTGGCCTCGATGCGCTGAACTATGCCTGCTACCAGGATGCGCGCTTCATGGTGGTAGCGACGCCGTCTGGCATTACGCTCGCACCGGAAGGCGGCGCGCATCAGTCGATCGCAACGCCGCTGATCGGCATGGCGCAGGACGGGCTGGCCTCGTTCGAACCGGCCTTCGTCGATGAACTCGCCGCGATCATGGGCTGGGGGTTTCGTCACATGCAGCGCGAAGACGGCGAGGGCGGCTCGGTCTATCTGCGCCTCTCGACCCGCACCATCGACCAGCCGCAGCGGATCATGACGCCGGACCTGCAGCGGGACATCACCGAGGGCGCCTACTGGCTGCGCGAGCCGGGGCCGAACTGCGACATCGTGATCGCCTATACCGGCGCGGTGGCGCCGGAGGCGATCGAGGCGGTGGGCTTCATCGGCGAAAGCCACCGCGATGTCGGCTTACTGGCGGTAACCTCGGCGGACCGGCTCCATGCGGGATGGTCCGCCGCCCGGAATTTGCGGCGCGACCGCCGCGCCGTCCAGCATCTCAGCCATGTCGAAAAGCTGCTGGCGCCTCTCAACCGCGACTGCGGCATCGTGACCGTGATCGACGGCCACCCGGCGGCGCTTGGCTGGCTCGGCAGCGTGCGCGGCCACCGGCTCGAGGCGCTCGGCGTTGAGCAATTCGGCCAGACTGGCACTATCCGTGACCTCTACTGCCACTACGGCATCGACGCCAACGCCATCATCGACGCCGCAGAAAGCCTGACGGTTGGAGCACCCGTGCGGCACAGGAAGATGGCAGTATAGTCGTCGTCCCTGCGAATGCAGGGACCCATAACCACAGGGAGTAGTTGTCGAGGAAGGCGTTTGCCAGCGCACCCAAAGATAGGCCGCGGCGTATGGGTCCCTGCGTTCGCACTAGCTGATTCACACGTCTTTGAGGGTTTCCCAGGCGGAAGCTACGCCCAAGAAGTATTGGAGGCCATGCCTCATGGTGATGGGGCCGGGTTTGGTGCGAGGGTATCCATCCCATCCGCCGAGGCGAGCAATGATCCATGAGGCCCAGGCCAAGGTTTGCGGGCGATGGGGATTGCTTTGGAGTTTGGTCCTGCCTTCGTATTTGGTGGCAAGCGCGGCGAGTAACTTGATCTGCTCTTGGTTGAACGCGTTGCTGGCAGGTTCAGCGCTGCGTCCGTCGCGAGCCTGAACAAGT
>NZ_JAGKJK010000046.1 GCF_020329435.1 Bradyrhizobium hereditatis
CAGCAGCCTTCTCGCGGTAAGAAACCGTTCAACGGCGCATCGGGTGCCTTGCAATGACGCGGAGGCAAATGCTTGCGACAAAAACCTTCCTGAAACGCCGCCCCCCCAATCAAGCGGCGCTGAACCCATCAGGTCGAGGGCTTCCTTTAGCCCTCGTACGTGACGGCGGGCTGTGGGTCGGGCGTACTTAGCCGAGATGAGCCAAGTGGCGAAATCTTCCAACAAGGTGCCATTGGACGATCCCGAGTAACACGCGTGAACCTTCGGGAATAAGTGTTCGAGCATGGTTGCCCCCTTTTGGATGGTTGGGAGAACCACGCTACCGCTGTCAGTTATGTTGAGTAGGAACGGTCGAGGCGGCTGTTAATAGCGGGGAGATCGATATCGCTCCACATCACTGCGGGCTGCACATAAGTCGAGAATGAGCAACTGAACACGTGCCAGCTTGTCGATGAGGCGCGGGAAGCGACCGTCGAGACGGGCCATGGCGAGGTCCTCGAACAGGCGCGGCACACGCAAATAGAGGACGGAATGATCGAGCCTGGCCGCTTGGCGCCCGAAGGCACAGGCCAACCAGGTTTTGCCGGTACCGGTTTGACCGGTGAGGATGAGGTTATCGTGGGCTTTCAGCCAGGCACCTTGCGCCAGCTGCAGGGTGTTGCGCCGGTCGAGGCCGCGGCGGAACGCGAAGTCGATATCTTCGATACAGGCATCAACGAAGCGGAGCTTGGCTGCGGCGAGGCGATTGGTCAGGCGCCGGTCGGCACGTATGGCGGCTTCGCGATCCAGCATCAGGCCGAGCCACTCGTCGCGGCTGAGATCGGCGGCATTGTCCTGTTCGGCCAATTGCCGGTAAGCGGCCGCCATTCCGGCAAGGCCGAGGGCCTGCATCTGGTCGAGGGTCGGATGGGTCAGCATCATGATGGTCCTTTCCTTCATTGATAATAGGCTCCGCCACGGAGGTTGGCGTGCGAGGGCGCGGCTTTGACGGGTTCAGCGGCAGGACTCGCGCGGTCGAGCCCGGATTTGAGGATGGCGCTCACCGAGGAGTAGCGGATCGCGTTGATGGCGAGCGCCCTCTCGCAGGCTGTTTCCAGCCGATTGCGCTCGTAGCGCCGTGCCAGGGAGATGATCCCCATGGCGGAGCGATAACCTTGCTCGGGGTGCGGGCGCTCGCGCATCATCCGCTCGACCAGGGTGGCGGCGTTGACGCCGATCCGCCCCGCCATCTTGATCAAGGCCGCCGGCGTCATATTGGCGTAACGCTGATGGGCTTTGGGCATGTGCTCGTTGACGGTGACATGGCCGCCGCGCTGGGAGCGGCGCACATGGCTGGCGACGCGCGTGTGATCCTGGAAGATCTCGACCGCCCGATAGGTGAGCCGGACATCGACCCGACGGCCGATCAGCCGGTGCGGCACCGAGTAAAAGGTCTTGTCGACTTCGACGTGATAATCGGATGGACCTTGGCCGTTTTCCATTCAGCGTATTCGAATGGCTCGCTCGGCAGCGGCGCCAGCGCAGTGCGTTCGATCTCCTCGAACAGCTGCCGGCGGGATTTGCCGATATGGCGCATCGGCCGATTGTTCAGCTCCTCCAGAAAGCCGCCGATCGCGCTATTGAGATCGATCAGGTCGAAGAACCGCCGATGGCGCAGCCGGGTCAGGATCCACAAGCAGCACCGCGCCTTCAACCTTGCCCTTGTCGCGAGGCTTGCGGCTGCGGGTGGGCAAAATCGTCGTGTCGTAGTGCTCGGCCATGGCGGCAAAGGTTTGATTGAGCGTCGGCTCGAACCACAACGCCTTGACGACCCCGGCCTTCAAATTGTCGCAGACGATCGCTTTGGGAACTCCGCCGAAGTACGACAAGGCCCTCGTCTGGCCTTCGATCCAATCTGGTAGTCGCTGACCGAAGCTCCCCATAGCGAAGGTCAGCGACGAAGCCCCGAGCACCGCGACAAATATCTGCGCTTGACGGATCTCGCCGGTTTGCGGATCGATCACCTCCACCGTCGGGCCGGCATAGTCGGTCTGCATCACTGCGCCTGCCGCGTGGCGGTGGCGGAAGGTCGGGTTCACCCGGCGCCGATAGGCGTCAAACTTCTCGCAGAACCGGGTGTAACCGTAACCGTCGGGATGGGCCGTCCGGTATTCCTGCCAAAGCAGCGTCAGCGTCACGCCCTTGCGCTTGAGCTCCTGCGCCACCCGCGGCCACTCGGGCTCGCTCAGGTCCTGCGGAGGCCGCGCGACCCGCCGGAACAGAGCCCGCTGCAATGCCGCCTCGCTCTCGTAAATCGCCGGCAGCGGCCAGCTCAAACCCGCTTCACGCGCCCGCAGCAGGTAGGTGGCAACCGAGGTCTTGCTGATCTGCAGCCGTTCCGAGATCGCCCGAACCGACAGGCCTTGCTCGTACGTCAGCCTTAGGATCGATCGTAGGTCCTTGACGGTGGTTCGTTTCGCTTGCTTCCGTCTCGGCATCGCCCCTCTCAAACTCAGTCTGAGAGGGAACATTGCCTGAACGGCGCTCCCGAAAACCAACCCCATAAACTGTCCGCGAATTAGCGGAATCCCTGTCCCGGAATTACTGAAATCGCTGTCCGCGAATTACCGAAATGGCTGTCCGAGAATTGCCGAAACAGGCACACGGTGGGCCATCAAACAACGGAGATGGCCCGCAGACATCAAGCAGCGGGTACCAATCCGAACAATTGCGCGCCAGGCGCGTCACGTCCATCGATAGGATAAGGCCAACCTCGCCAAGAGTGACGCGCGCGACCAAGTCCTTAAATCTCTTCCCGTGGGCTGCGGCAGCGCCGCTCTGCCCAAGATCGCTGTCAATCACCTCGATGTCCGTCTCGCGCCATCCGTGATCACGAGCGCACTGCGAGAGGGCGTACTAAAGTTTCAGGCTTTCTGGATTGGTGATCACTTGGTCTGGCGTCGACTGCCGCACATACACCACCGCTTTGCGGTCCAGGTGATCCGGTTTTGACGAGTTCCGAGCCCATCGCTCATCTCCCGCAGGACTTGGGCGAGATCTTCTGCCATCGCCTGCGGGAGCGTTTCCGGCAAACTGCCCCAAACCTCTCGAGGTTCGATGGGCATGTGCCCCCGCTCTCTTCTGCCAACGCGATTAAGTCGTGCAGCGCGTCGAGGCTCGGTTTGGTCGGCGTGGCGCGCGGCAAGCCGTTCCGCAGCCCGAGCGGCAGAAGAAGCGTGAGACCGAATCGGTAATGTACACGCACGAAGGATTCCCTGCACGCTCTACGCGTGGTCGACTGTTAGCGTGTAGATCGCCCCGCATAGCGGGCGGTGTTTGATTGTCAGAGAATCTCCCGGTGATTTGTTCCCAGGAGATCATATGAGCGAACATAGGTCTGACACTAAGAACTTCGAAGTTATCACGGCGACACCCGAGCGACTTCCGGTCAGTCCGGGGCGAAGGCATCGCAGCTGGTCGCGGGAGGCGAAGGAGCGGATTGTCGGGGAAACGTTCGCGCCGGGGGCGAACGTGTCGGCGATCGCGCGGGCTCACGGGCTTGATCCATCGCAGGTGTTTGCCTGGCGGCGCAAGGCGC
>NZ_JAGKJK010000047.1 GCF_020329435.1 Bradyrhizobium hereditatis
CCGCACGCTGCAGGAGAAGCGGATCCATCCCCATACCTTGCGGCATACGACCGCCATCTTTCTTCTGAAGGCGGGCGTCGACTTCGCGACCATTAGTCAATGGCTCGGACATTCGTCGCTGAACACAACGATGACCTATGCAAGGGCGGACATCGATCTCAAACGCCAGGCGCTTATGCAGGTGTTCCCTGAGATCCTCGCACCGCCTCGTGCCGGACACGTCTCTTCTGCGACGATCAACATCGTTGATTGGCTGAAGAGGCTATGACCTACAGGTAAATTATGTGGAGTTGGCGGCTGTCAAAAGCCGGACCGGCGCCGGCTTTCGGCCCTCAACTCCACATCACTGCGGGCTGCACATAAATCGAGTCACGTTGAGCTCAACGTGACTCGACGACTGGGGAACCCACACCCGCAACGATCAGCAACGCCTCGATCTCCTGGAAATCTTCGAAGAACGCTACAGGCGAAAATCCACCCTGATCACCGCCCAGCTGCCGGTTGCCCAATGGCATGACATGATCGGCGAACCCACCATGGCCGATGCCATCCTCGACCGAATCATCCACAACGCCCACCGTGTCGCCCTTGAAGGCGACAGCATGCGAAGGAAAAAAGAGCTTCCATCGGCGCATCGATGGAACGCAATCCGCCAACGGGCGCGAGTTCAGCCCCCGATGGTGGGTAACGGGGAAAGGCACGCAACGACCAGCACATCGCCTTGCCTGTTGCCGGGCTCCAATCCTGGGCGTGGCGCTCAACGTAGCGGATCACGTCCTCTTGGCTGATCTTGCACAGAGCGCCGGCGCCGCCGGAGCACACCTCATGCAGGGAACCTACGGATGACTGGGAGATGGCGGACGATGGACCTCGGGGCCAAGCCGCGCTCTGATCGCAGGTAGGCATCGAACTCCTTGAAGATCCGTTCGTGCGGGGTGAGAGGCGGTCGCACCAACGGCGCGATCGCGCCTTCCTCGCGCAGCACCCACAGCCATCGCTTGAGCGCGGCTCGGTCACCGGGTTGGATAGACTGCCTCCCGCCTCGGAGATACCGCTCAACGACCTGCTCATCGAGATCGCCTAGTGGCTCGTCACAGTGATTTTGACGGTTTGATACCGAGCCAGCTTAGGATCGGCAAGGTTTCTGGCGGCACGAGGATTTCGATGCTTCTGGGGACGCCGGCTTGTCGGCGAATGAGGCCGTTTCGTTCGAGCGTAACGATCATCTGATGGACTGAGGGCGGGCTGACACCGAAGTGGCGCTGCATGTCGGTTTCGGCGGGTGGCCGTCCGAACATGTGCGAGTAGGTATAGATGAAAGCCAGATAGTGGCCCTGCTTCTCGGTAAAGCGTGCGCCTGATTTTTGACTCATGGATCGATTCGTCCGGAGCCTCCGACAGGGAGGCGAACGATGAATGTACGGTACCGGGTCGAATTGAGCCAAGCCGAGCGAAAGGAACTGACGGCGATGCTGAGCGGCGGCAAGCATGCCGCTCGCAAACTCAAGCGGGCCCAGATTTTGCTGGCGGCCGACATCGGCAGCCGCGACGAGGAGATTGCCCGGACCGTCAGAGTAAGCGCCTCCACCGTCTGTCGGACCAAACGCCGCTTCGTGGAAGGCAATCTCGATCGGGCCTTGAGTGAGGAGCCACGTCCGGGTGCGGAGCGCAAGCTGACCGGCAAGGAGGAAGCCCTGCTGGTGGCGACCGCATGCGCCAAGCCGCCTGCCGGCCGGAGGCGCTGGACGCTGGCGCTGCTGGCTGACGTAATGGTCAAGCTCACCGATCATGACAGCTTGTCAGGCGAGACCGTGCGCCGCCGGCTGGCCGATAATGACCTCAAGCCGTGGCGCAGGGACATGTGGTGCATTCCCTATGTCGATGGCGAATACGTCGCCCGCATGGAAGATGTGCTCTCTACGCCGAAGCGCCCGATCCCGAGCGACCGCTGATCTGCTTCGACGAAACCCCCGTCCAACTCATCGGCGAGGTGCGCCAGCCGATCCCACCCCAGCCGGGAAAGCGCGAGCGCTACGATTACGAGTACCGCCGTAACGGCACCGTCAATCTCTTCGTCGCCTTCAATCCGCATCGGGCCTGGCGCAAGGTCAAAGTCACCGAACGGCGCACCGCCGTCGATTATGCTCACTGCATGCGCGAACTCGTCGATGTCCATTACCCCAAGGCCGCCTGCATCCGTGTCGTGCAGGACAACCTGTCGATCCATGCCCCCGGCGCCCTCTACCAGGCCTTTGCCCACGCCGAGGCCGGCCGCATCCTGCGCCGCCTCGAGTTTCGCTACACCCCGAAACACGCCAGTTGGCTCAACATGGTCGAGATCGAGATCGGCGTGCTCCAAGGACAGTGTCTCGGCCGCCGGATCGACGATCCAAAACGCCTTAGAAATGAGATCGCAGCATGGGAGCGGCAGCGAAACAAAGCTCGCGCCCGCATCAACTGGATGTTCACAACAGACAAGGCTCGTACCAAACTGGGGCGCGTCTATCCAGGCACCCCCAAAGAGTCAAAATCACTGTGACGGGCTACTAGTGGATCGAATCTAACAATTGGTGCCCTCGTTTGACGGCGGCGACGATTTTGTCTGGATCTGCGGTCCAAGTGAAGGGCTTTGGATCGTTGTTAGTTTCGTCGAGGAAGCGGTTGATGGCGGCCTTGAGTTCGCGGACTGATCGGAAGACGTCGCGTTTGAGGCGCCGTTTGGAGAGTTTGGCAAAGAAGCCTTCGACGGCATTGAGCCACGAGGACGAGGTGGGGGGTGAAGTGGAAGGTGAAACGCGGATGGCGATCGAGCCATTTGCGGACCTTCAGGTGCTTATGGGTCGAGGATGACGTGGACGGCCCTTTTGGCGGGGACTTGAGCCTCGATCTGATTGAGGAAGCGAATGAACTCCTGATGCCGGCGCTTCTGCATACAGCGTCCGATGACCTTGCCTTCGAGCACGTCGAAGGCGGCAAACAGGGTCGTGGTGCCGTTGCGCTTGTAGTCGTGGGTCATGGTGGCGGCGCGCCCCTTCTTGAGGGGCAGGCCCGGTTGGGTGCGGTCGAGCGCCTGGATTTGGCTCTTCTCGTCGACCGAGAGCACGATGGCATGGTCGGGCGGATCGACATAAAGCCCCACCACGTCAAGCAGCTTCTCGACGAAATTGGGATCGTTCGAGAGCTTGAACTGCCGGATACGATGCGGTTGCAGCTCGTGCGCCCGCCAGATGCGCTGCACCGAGCTGGCGCTGATGCCGGCCTTCTTAACCATCAAGGTCGCGGTCCAGTGCGTGGCTTCGACGGGCGCCTGCGTGAGAGCCACTACGCGGGCTGCAACGTCCGCTCCGAGCGGCGGAATGCGCGAGGGACGTGTCTTGTCGCGCAGCAGGCCCTCGAAACCCCTCCTGCATGAAACGTTCCTGCCAGCGCCAGACGCAGGTCTTGGACTTGCCGGTCCGCTGCATGCCGAACCCGTCCACGCTCAACAAGACAATCTCGGCCCGCCAGACCT
>NZ_JAGKJK010000048.1 GCF_020329435.1 Bradyrhizobium hereditatis
AAAGGGGGCAACCATGCTCGAACACTTATTCCCGAAGGTTCACGCGTGTTACTCGGGATCGTCCAATGGCACCTTGTTGGAAGATTTCGCCACTTGGCTCATCTCGGCTAAGTACGCCCGACCCACAGCCCGCCGTCACGTACGAGGGCTAAAGGAAGCCCTCGACCTGATGGGTTCAGCGCCGCTTGATTGGGGGGGCGGCGTTTCAGGAAGGTTTTTGTCGCAAGCATTTGCCTCCGCGTCATTGCAAGGCACCCGATGCGCCGTTGAACGGTTTCTTACCGCGAGAAGGCTGCTGGTCAGAGAACCAGCACCAATCCCGTTCTCGCTACTTCTTGAGCGCTACAGTCGACACCTATCGGAGGTGCGTGGCCTTACCAGCGCGACCCTAGAACAGCACATCGCAACAGTGAAGAGCATGCTCGCGCACGCTTTGCCGGCTGACGCCCCGCTGCATACGTTATCAGCCGCTGCAGTCGAGCGGTTCGTGATGACCGAAGCGCGGCGGATTAAACGACAGACCCTCCAGCATGTTGTTGCTCGCCTTCGTGCTTTTCTTCGGTTTTGCTTCGACCAGGGCGAGATCCAGCAGCGTCTCGACGTAATTGACGCGCCGCGCGCCTACCGAGGTGAACTGCCGCCTCGAGCCATGGCATGGCCGCTTGTCCAGCGGCTGCTGCGTTCCATCGACCGATCAAGCCGGCTTGGTTGGCGCGACTATGCAATCCTCCATTTGATGGCGCACTACGGCCTGCGGCCCTCGGAGATCGTCGCGCTGACGCTTGCCTCCATCGATTGGGAGAGCAGGACGCTCCGCGTCAACCAGCGCAAGACCAAATCAGATCTGATCCTTCCTCTGGCCGAACAAACCGTACGTATTCTCAGACACTATCTGCGCCGCGGCCGGTCCGGCGGGTCGCGCCCTGAACTGTTCCTCCGCGCAAGCACCCCGGTGGGTCCTCTCACACACTACACGATAGCCGATCTCTACCAAAAGCGCGCGCGTCAGAGCGGTCTGCCACTGCAGGGTACATCCTCCTACTGCCTGCGCCATTCATTTGCGATGCGTCTGCTCGACCGCGGCGTCGGCGTGAAGGTAATCGGTGATCTGATGGGTCATCGTACCTTGGAGAGCACCTGTGTCTATCTCCGGCTGCAGACCAGAGCCCTGCGCGAGGTCGCGCTTCCTCTGCCGACGGCGACCATCAGCATTGAGGAGGACGCCGCATGAGTACGACATTACCGGGCAGCGCGTTCAACCAGGTGGTCGACCGTTATTTGCGGAGGCAACGTTCACTCGGGCGCGCCTATGTTCATGAGGAGCACGTAATCGACGCTCTGCGTCGATTTCTAGAGAAGACCAGCTCTACCGACCTCGATCAAGCGCTCTTCGAGGCATGGTGCGCGTCACAATCTCATTGCTCTGTAAACACGCGGCGCAACCGCCAGCGTATCGTGCGCAACTTCTGCCTCTATCGTCGGCGGACCGAGCCAACTTGCTTCGTTCCGGATATCAACCGCCTCCCACGTCGGTGTCCACATGCATCGCCGGTCATCTTTGGAGCAGCCGACGTCGCCAGGATGTTGGCTGCGGCCGATCGTTTGGCGCCGACCTCAACGTCACCGCTTCGGCCAGCCGTGATGCGGCTTGCCGTGGTCCTGCTCTACACAGCAGGGCTCCGTCGAGGCGAACTGCTGCGCCTTACACTGGCCGATGTCGATCCGCGCCACGGCATTTTGCACATTCGGGAGTCGAAGTTCCACAAGTCGCGGATCGTCCCGTTGTCGCCGGACGCAACTCGGGAGCTAAGGTCGTACCTCAGGAAGCGGCTTCGGCCACCTCTGGGCCGCTCATTGGATTCCCCCTTGCTCTGCAACAGCAGGGGGCGGGTGCGCGGCTACACGGGTACCGGCCTGCGGCAAGGAATCCAAGTGCTATTCCGAGCAGCCAACGTTTGCGGCACCGATGGACGAACCCCGCGGGTTCATGATTTTCGTCACAGCTTCGCGGTCGGGTCGCTGTTGCGATGGTACCAGCAAGGTGCGGATGTCCAATCCAATCTGCCGAAGCTTGCGATGTACATGGGGCATATCTCGATTGTTTCGACTGCCTATTACCTGCGCTGGATTCCGCAACTCGCTGCCGCAGCCAGCCATCGGCTCGAGACGCACTTCGGCCACCTCATCACCGGAGGTGCCGCATGAGATCCCAAAGACCTAACGAACTCGGCAAGGGCATCGAGCGGTTCTTCCGCGAGTATCTGCCGACGCTCCGGGGCACCAGCCGACACACCATACGCAACTACCGGGATGCCATCGTGCTGTTCCTGCGTTTTACTTCGTCGCAAACAGCCAAGGCTATCGAGGATCTCGATCTCGTCGATTTCACAGCGAAGCAGGTCCAGGACTTCCTGGCTTTTCTGGAGGCCGAGCGTCACAATGGCGTCGCCACCCGCAATGCGCGGCTGGCGGCGCTGCATACGTTTGCTCGCTTTCTCGCAACCGAACAGCCCGCCTATCTAGCCGAGCTGCAGCGTGTGCTAGGCGTACCGTTCAAACGTGCGCGCGTAACAAGCCAATCGAATACCTTGAGCCGCAGGAAGTCGAAGCGCTGCTCAATTCGATCGATCGCTCCACGCCGCGGGGCAAGCGTGACTATGCGTTATTCGCACTGATGCTCAACACGGGTGCCCGCGTTCAGGAGATACTCGATCTGCGGCTGTGCGACATCCGCACCGATCCTCCTCATCAAGTCCGGCTGCACGGCAAGGGCGGCAAAACTCGATTATGTCCAATTTGGCCGCAAACCGCACAGCTTCTCCAAGAGCACTCGAACAATGCCGCTCATTCAGGGGGCAGCGAATCTCCGCTGTTCGTGAACCGCCAGGGCAACAAGTTGACCCGCTTTGGCGTTCGTTACCTGCTCAAGAAGCACATCGGAGCCGGAGCCAGAGCAACCCGCACGCTGCAGGAGAAGCGGATCCATCCCCATACCTTGCGGCATACGACCGCCATCTTTCTTCTGAAGGCGGGCGTCGACTTCGCGACCATTAGTCAATGGCTCGGACATTCGTCGCTGAACACAACGATGACCTATGCAAGGGCGGACATCGATCTCAAACGCCAGGCGCTTATGCAGGTGTTCCCTGAGATCCTCGCACCGCCTCGTGCCGGACACGTCTCTTCTGCGACGATCAACATCGTTGATTGGCTGAAGAGGCTATGACCTACAGGTAAATTATGTGGAGTTGGCGGC
>NZ_JAGKJK010000049.1 GCF_020329435.1 Bradyrhizobium hereditatis
ATTGTGGTCGGAGCGGATGACTTCGGCAAACTCGAAGCCGTTCATGTCCGGCATCTCGATGTCGGTCAGCACCACGTCAAAGCTGTGGCCCGAGCGCAGCGCGGCGAGCCCCTCCTGGGCGTTGACCGCGACCCGCACCTTGTAGCCGGCGGCCTTCAGCACCGGTGCCAGCATGTTGCGGAAGAACGCGCTATCGTCGACCAACAGCACCGATTGCGCGGTCGAGGAGGCCCGCATCTCCTTGCGCGAGAACCAGTCGGCAAACGCCATCGGCAGGAAGTGGCCGACGTCGATCACCTCGGTGGCCTGGCCCTTGATCACCGCGGAGCCCAGAATGCCGTCCTGCTGGCCGGCGACCTCGATGTGCAGCCGCTCCTCGACGATGTCGATGATCTCGTCGACCACCAGCCCCATCGAGCGGCCGTCGTCGGCGAACACCAGGATCGGCTGCGCGCCGGAGGTCTGCACGCTGACCCCGCTCATCTGCACCAGCGGCATCAGCTGGTCGCGGTACTGCACCATGTGGCGGCCATTACTGAGCTCGATCTTGTCGGTCGCGATCTCCTCGAGCCGGGTGACGAGGCCGAGCGGCACCGCCTTGGGCTGGCTCGAGCCGGCGCGGAACACGAGCAGCGAGGTGAGCTGCTCGCCGCCGATCGCATGCGCGGCGGAGGCCTCGTCCGCCATCTCATGGGCCGAGGCGCCGGAGGCGCCGAGCGCCTTGGCAATGCCGTTGGGGTCGATGATCATGATCACCGCGCCGTCACCCAAAATGGTGTTGCCGGAGAACATGTCGATGTGCCGCAGTTTTGTGGACATCGGCTTGACCACGATTTCTTCGGTGTGGAACACGCCGTCGACCACGATGCCGAAGGTCTGGCTGCCGACCTGCGTCACCACGATGAAGCCGTTCTCGGGGTCGGACGACGAGCCGTCGTCGATCTTCAAGAGCTTCTTGAGGTGCATCAGCGGCAGCAGCTTGTTGCGCAGCCGTAACACCGCGGTGTCCTTGATGCGCTCGATGCGGTGCTCGGAGTTGGCCCGCGCCCGCACCAGTTCGACCACCGAGAGCTGCGGGATGGCAAAGCGGTCGCCGCCGGCTTCGACGATCAAGGCGGAGACGATCGCCAGCGTCAGCGGGATCTTGATGGTGACGGACGAGCCCTCGCCGGCGACACTCTTGATGTCGATGGTGCCGCCGATCTGGTCGATATTGGTGCGCACCACGTCCATGCCGACGCCGCGGCCGGACACCGAGGTGACTTGGGCGGCGGTCGAGAAGCCCGGCGCGAAGATGAACTTGTGGACTTGCGCCTCGGTCATCTTCTCGAGCTCGGCCTCGGTGACGAGCCCGTTCTGCAGCGCTTTCGCCTTGATCCGTTCGGTGTTCAAACCTCTGCCATTGTCGGCGATGCAGATGATGATGTGGCCGCCCTCGTGATAGGCGGAGAGCCGGATGGTGCCCTGCTCGCCCTTGCCGGTGGCGAGGCGCTCGGCCGGGGTCTCGAGGCCATGGTCGGCGGAGTTGCGCACCATGTGGGTCAGCGGATCCTTGATCAAATCGAGCACCTGGCGATCGAGCTCGGTGTCGGCGCCGTGCATTTCCAATTCGATCTGCTTGCCGAGTTCGCTGGAGAGGTCGCGGACGATGCGCGGCAGCTTCTGCCAGGCATTGCCGATCGGCTGCATCCGCGTCTTCATGACGCCCTCCTGCAGCTCGGCGGTGACGTTGGAGAGCCGCTGCAAGGGCACCTTGAACTCGGTGTCCTCGTTGCGCCGGGAGATCTCCAAGAGCTGGTTGCGGGTCAACACCAGCTCGGAGACCATCGTCATCAGATGTTCGAGGGTGTCGACATTGACCCGGATCGACTGGTTGGCGATCTTGTCGGCGACCTCGCCGTCGGCGTCCACGGCGGCGGCGCGCTTGGCGGGTTTGGTCTTCTCCTTGGCCGCAGCGGCTTCCGGCGCGGATGCAGGCGCGGCCTTGGCGGCCGGCGCCGGCGCGACTTCGGTCGCGGTCTCGCGGAACGCGCGCTCGAGGTCGTCAAGCGAGACTTCGCCCGGCCGCAGCGGGCGCTCCAGCACCTGCTCGACCAGCGTGCCCTTGGTCACCGCGGGCTGAAGCGGCGGCGCCTCGACCACCGGCGCCGGCGGCGGCGCCGCATGGGCCTCGGCGACGTGGTGGCCGCCCTCGGCCATCGCGTGCAGCTGCTCGATCAGGTCTTCGTCGGTGCCTTCCGGCTCGGTCTCGGTGGCCTCGAGGCCAGCGAGGATCTCCTTGATGCGGTCGATCGAGGACAGGATCAGCGTGACGGCCTCGGCCTTGACCGGCATGCCGTCGCGGAACTTGCCCATCAAGGTCTCGCCGGCATGGGCGAGCGCCTCCAGCCGCGGCAGGCCGAGAAAGCCGCAGGTGCCCTTGATGGTGTGGACCAAGCGGAAGATGTTATCCAGGATCTTCGCGTCGCTCGGGTCCTGCTCGAACCGCACCAACTGATTGTCGACCGTATCCAGGCTCTC
>NZ_JAGKJK010000050.1 GCF_020329435.1 Bradyrhizobium hereditatis
GTTAGCGTGTAGATCGCCCCGCATAGCGGGCGGTGTTTGATTGTCAGAGAATCTCCCGGTGATTTGTTCCCAGGAGATCATATGAGCGAACATAGGTCTGACACTAAGAACTTCGAAGTTATCACGGCGACACCCGAGCGACTTCCGGTCAGTCCGGGGCGAAGGCATCGCAGCTGGTCGCGGGAGGCGAAGGAGCGGATTGTCGGGGAAACGTTCGCGCCGGGGGCGAACGTGTCGGCGATCGCGCGGGCTCACGGGCTTGATCCATCGCAGGTGTTTGCCTGGCGGCGCAAGGCGCTGGCCTCGGGAATTGTTGCGCCGCTTTCCGAGCGAGCCCGACCGATCAAGTTCGCGCGTTTTGAAGCTGTGGCGGGCGAGACGATGGAAATTGTGGTCGGCGATGTCGCGGTGCGCATCGGCAGCGATGTGGAGCCTGAGCGGCTTGCTGCGGTAATCCGGGCGGTTCGGCAGGCGTGATCCCGGCAGGTGTTCAGGGTTACGTGGCGAGCACGCCGGTCGACTTCCGTAAGGGAGCGACCGGCTTGATGGCGCTGGTGCGAGATGGCGGAGCCGACCCATTCAGCGGCGCGCTGTACGTGTTCCGTTCGAAAAGAGCGGACTGGATCAAGGCGGTTTGGTGGGACGGCAGCGGGATCTGCCTGTTTGCCAAGACTCTCGAGGAGACAAAGTTCTGCTGGCCGAAGATTGCGCCCACCCGGGTGCGGCTGAACCATGCACAGTTGCTCGCGCTGATCGACGGGCTGGACTGGACGAAGGTGCGTCCGGTGGTTGTGAAGCGCCCGCAATCGGTGGGTTGATAACTTGCGGCGAATTGAATCAGGGCGCTGAAAGGTTTGGAAGATAGGCGGCGACTCTGCTGTGATGGGCGCCGATGACGCCGCCCATTGCAGAGCTTCCGACGACCCTTGCCGATGCCCATGCGCTGATCCTCGCCTTGGCAGCAGAGCGGCAGGCGATCGAGGCCGAGAACAGCCGCATCGTCTCCGAGATTGCAACACTGAGTGCGGCGAACGCCGATCTCGCCGCGGTCAACCAGGCGGCCGACGCGCGGATCGTGGAGCTGACGGCGATCGTGAAGATGTTGGAGCGCACGCTTTACGGCACGCGCTCGGAGCGTTTGCGCAGCGACAAGCCAAGCGATGAGCAGATCGCCTTCGTATTTGACGAGATCGCCACCGGCGTGGCGGCCATTGAAGCCGAACTGGCCAAGGCAGGCGGCAAGGACGACAAGCCGCAACGCGCGCCGCGGCCGCGCAAGGAGTTCGGCGCGCATCTGGAGCGGGTGGAGATCGTTGTCGAGCCCGAGGTGCCTCCTGGTTGCGAACGCCTGGAGAAGGTTCTGATCGGCGAGGACGTGTCGAAGCGCCTCGACGTGATACCGGCGAAGTTCCGCCTGATCGTGACGCGCCGCCCGAAATACATCTATCGCAATCGCGATGGCGTAGTGCAGGCGCCGGCGCCGCCGCACCTGATCGAGAGCGGCCTTCCGACCGAAGCGCTTCTCGCTCAGATCGCGGTGGCCAAATATGCCGACGGGCTTCCGCTATGCCGGCAGGAAGCGATCTACGCGCGTGACGGCGTCGATCTCAACCGATCTTTGATGGCGCAATGGATGGGCAAGGTCGGCTTCGAATTGCAGCCGCTCGCCGATTACGTGCTGGAGAAGATCAAGCAGGGTGAGCGGATATTCGCCGATGAGACGACCCTGCCGACACTCGCTCCCGGATCCGGTAAGACGCAAAAGGCCTGGCTGTGGGCGTATGCGCGGGACGACGGCCCCTCCGGCGGCAACGGTCCACCGATGGTGGCTTATCGCTTCGAGGACAGCCGCGGCAGCGAATGCGTCGAGCGGTATCTGGCGGGCTTTGCCGGCATTCTGCAGGTCGACGGCTATGCCGCCTATAATCGACTCGCCAAGTCGGCGGGCGCCAATGAGGGCGTGCGGCTTGCGGCCTGCTTTGCCTACGTCAGGAGGCGATTCTACGAGCTGCACGTCAACGAAAGCTCGCACCTGGCGACGCAGACCGTCACGACAATGGCTGGGCTAAGGGCAATCGAGGCCAACATCCGCGGCCAGGATCCCGCAACGCGGGCGAAAGCGCGCCTGGAAAGGTCGACGCCTATCGTCTCGACCCTCTTCGACTTGTGGGAAAGAGAACTGCCGCGCCTATCCGGCAAATCCAAGCTCGCTGAGGCGATCCGCTATGCTCTATCGAGGCGTGCGGCTCTCGAGCGCTTCCTGACCGACGCTCGCATCGAGATCGATTCGAACATCGTCGAGCGGGCAATAAGGCCGCAGACAATTACGAGGAAAAATGCGCTCTTCGCCGGGTCGCATGGCGGCGGCCGAACCTGGGCGACCATTGCCACGCTTCTGCAAACCGCGAAGATGAACGACGTCGACCCGCA
>NZ_JAGKJK010000006.1 GCF_020329435.1 Bradyrhizobium hereditatis
CGCGGAACCAGGCGATCAGCGCCTCCGGCTCGCTCGCCACCTTGGCCTCGCGCAAAATCTTGCCGTTGGCATCAACAACACACACGCTCGAGCATTCCAATGACACGTCGATTCCGGCATAGTGGTTCATGGTCGTCTCTCCTCGATGCTTGGAGCGAGGTCCGTCCTCGACTCCGTTTACACCATCAGTGTGAGGGACGACCGCCTCCCAAGCCAGCCGCGCGACGCGCGCTACCACATTGCGCCGTAGCTAGCGCGGCTGGCTTGGGAGGCCTCGGGGCCCGTTACCCCATCTACGACAGCATCCAAATAAAAACGCCGCCCGGGATTGGACGGCGTTTGATTCCAAGCGTGTAGAGGGTGTGTGGCGCTAATTTAGCGCATCCGCGCGGCGCGTCCACTGGATATTTTCGGCTCCCTCACTCCACCGGGTAGGGCCCGTCGCGAAAGATCCGATCGTGATAGCCCTTACTGCCGATCTCGCGCGCGAGCGGGCTGCGGATGTCTTCGCCGACCTTGAGCCGCGTGATCAGCGCACGAAAATCATGGCGGGGCTGCCAGCCGAGTTCGGCCCGTGCGCGCTCGTTATCGTAGATGCGGTCGATGGTAGGCGTCATCGTCCAACCGCGCCGTGCAAACTCGGCTTCATAGTCCGGCACGTAACGGCGAACGACTTGCGGCGCGTGGTTGCGTAAGTCGGTGGCGTCGCGGCGCGAAAACGGCGTGGTTGCGCTGATGATGTATTTCGCGAAACCAGCCGATGGCGCGTATTGGGCGGCGAGCAGGTGGGCGCTGACCACGTCCTCGATATCGACGCGGCGATAGAGGAACTCGTTGGTCTTGATGTTGGCATCGGCGTAGCCCTCACGTATCGCGCGGTTGTCGTCCTCTTCAGGAAAGAAACGCGAGGTGCGCAGCACGATGCTGCGAAGCGAGTGGTTGCGCGCGAAAAGCTGGCATAGATCCTCCGCAGCCGCCTTGGTGACGCCGTAGATATTCTTCGGCACCGCCGTGACGTCTTCGGTGATCCAGGCCGCCGGCTCGTGCGGCGGCGGCACCAGCGCATCGCCGAAGACGCTGGTGGTGCTGGTGTAGACGAACGCCGTGACGCCGGCCGCAGCGGCTTCTTCGAGCAGATTGAGCGTGCCAGTAATGTTGACGTCGACAAAATCCTGGCGGGCATGCGTTGCCACATGCGGCTTGTGCAGCGTCGCCGCGTGCAGCACGGTTGTGACGTGCTTCATGCAGCGGCGGACGAAAGCGCGATCGGTGATCGAGCCTACGTGATGCGTGAATGCGCCCGGCAGGACATCGATACCGACGGCCTCGCGCCGCTGCGCCTGCAGCGTGCGCATCAGTGCTTCGCCCAAATGGCCGGAACTGCCGGTCACCAGTATCGTCACGCCGCTAGAACCTTTTCCATTCCGCGTCCGTCATGCCAGAGGGAACCTGCTGCAGGCGAGCTTCGGCAGGCGACACGGCGCGCGTTTCAAGGAATCCGGTTGATTGTCGGGCGCAAACTAGTGCTGCGCCGGACGGCCGGCAAGGCGGCCATCCTTATGGCAGCCATGCCGTCGCAGCGAAGGCTCGTTACGGCGCCGGAATTGCCAGCAGCGTCGAGATGGCGCGGCCGCGGATATCGTAGACGCGCGCGAACACGACGTCGTCGCGCTTGATTTCCACCATCACGGGCGCGGTGAGGCCCTTGCAGTAGAACTCGCCCAGCGTCATCGCGAAGTCGGCGGACTGGCTGTCCCAGCCGATCGTGAAGTCGGGACCGAGCGCGACCTGCGCCGGGCGCTGCGGGCCGCACACCGCAACCTTCCATTTGCGCCCCTGCGGTGGCCATTCCTGCCGCTCGACCAGTTCCTCGCGCAGGCCGTCGGAGGCTTGCTTCAGTGCCAAGCCCCAATAATCGAGCATGAAGTAATTGTCGGCCGAGCGTACCGTGCCGGCGATATGGTTGAAGTGGGTGTACTCATAGGGATGCAGGCGGATCATCTCGCTGAGTGGCAACAGCAGGCCGAACGTGAACACCGCCAGCGCAGCGGGCTGCCAGCGGCGGTGATGGTCCTTGAGCCAGTTCATACCCCAGGCGAACGATACGCCGGCGAGCACCGCCATTGGCGGAATGACGAACACGAAATGCCGGATACCGTTGTAGAGCGCCGGCCGCTTCACCATGGCGATCACCAGCGGCAGGGTCGCCGCCAGCGTCAGCATCAGGAAGATGGTCTTCCGGCGGGCCGTCACGTCGGCGCGCGACAGCGACATGAAGGTTCCCACGATGCCGGCGAGCAGCAGAGCGAGCAGCACTTCGGGAAGCTGCAACGCAAACAGCGTCGGTAGGTAGGACCAGGGCATGTCCGGGACCGAGACCAGTGCGCCGTCGAACATTTCTTTCCACGGCTTCTCGAAGAAGTGCGAGAAATAGGTCAGCGCCTTGAAGGGGTGGTCCGCCTGCATGATCGACCAGGGCCACACCAGGCCCATGATGAGATAGCCAAGCACGAGGCCGGGTAGCAGCACGTACATAACATGGGCGAAGCGACGGATCGCTTCGCGCGGCCGTTGGAGGCGAACTTCCTCGATCAGCAGCGGGACGAAGCCGACCATCGCATAGACCAGCGCCAGTCCGCCGAGGATCCGGCAACCGACGGAGAGACCAGCGCCAAGGCCGACGATCAGGATGGTTCGCGGCGAGGGCGAGGGATATTCCTCGGCAAGGCGCACCAGACCCAAAATTAGGATCACCATCGAAACTGCAAACGGTGCGTCCTTCGGGTTCATGAACATGTGCCCGTAGAAGGTCGGGCACAGCGCGAGCAGCAGCAACGTCGCGAGCCCCGCCAGCGGGCCGCCGACGCGCCGCGCCAGCCGCCAGGTCACGGCAAGGCCGATCAGGCCGACGATCGCGCCGAGCAGGCGCCGCGTTTCAAACAGTTCCAGTGGGATAATCTTGTGCAGCAGCGCCGCGGCCATGTCGAAGCCGCCGCCATACATGTAGAGATTGGCGAACGACAGCGCGCCGGTATCCTTGAAGCCGGAACCGTACATCCGCAGCAGCAGGTCGGCATATTCGGCGTGCGTGTAGTCGTCCCAGCCTAGCCCGTAGTCGCGGAAGGTCAGGCCCGCGACGAGAGCAACGACGGCCAGCACGAAGATGGCAAGGTCGTCGCAGGTCCGCTCCACCGAGCGCCGCGCGGGCGTATCGAGGGCAGAAGTCGTGATCGATGACATGGCGATTGGTAACCCGGCGTCCCCTATGGCCCAGCTTGGCTATCGTTGAGCCTCATTCCCCGGGTACCCATATAGCGCAGTTCCATTTTCAAGTAATTGGGAATTGTGGCCTAAATCCCTGATGCAATGCAACAAAAGGGCAGTAATTGGTAGGCGGTAAAAGTACGGTTAGCGGGCTGAATGATAGCTGAATGGCAGCATGGTTGCCCGAAATCGGAATCCGGCAAACTGGACGACGCCGTTATGGAACTGGAGACGCAATTGGAGGTTGGCGGTGCACACAATATGACGGTATCGTGGCGTGGGGCGGCTGGCGAGCGTTTCGGGCGCGGCTGAGGGGTTGGTTCAATGATGTTTGTCATGTTGGTCGCCGCGATCGGCCTGGTTTTGGCAGGCCTGCTGGCGATCGGCTTCGGGATCCCGATCAAGGAATTCAGCACCGGCAACACGTTGATCATCGCCGGCGTGATCGGCTTCTGTACTGGTTCGATCATGCTCGCGCTCTGGATCGCAGTCCGCGAGCTGAAAAACACTGCGCGGAAGCTCGGCACTGGTGTGTTGGAAGCGCGCGGCGAGGCCGCGGTGCGGCCGGTGCTTCCGATCAACGCGACGCGGGATTCCGCCGCCGCCAGCTTGCCGGCCGCCGAACCGCCGGCTACTCCCGGACCATTCCCGCCGCCGTGGCAGAACGAGGCGGTTCTGCGCGATCATCCGATCCCGGAGCCCTTGCACCCTGAATCTCCACCGGCAAGCCCAAAGCCAAAGCGCAATCTGCTGTTTGCTTCGACGTCGCGACAGGAACGCGAGCGGGCCCAGTCGCGCACCGGCGAGCCGCTTTCGCCGGACCTGTTGTCGTCTGATCTCCGTTCCAAGCCACCTGCCATACCGCCGGTTGAAACAGCCGAACCGCCGCCGGGCTCGTTCGAGAATGCTTGGCCGAAGGGTGAACGCGCAAAGCCCGCTGAATCGCCTTTGCAGCGGCGTAGTGGCCGCACGCCTCCGCCGGTCACGGAGAACAACGGCGGACCGGCGCGCACCGAGGAGCAGCCGGCGGTGACGGTGCTGAAATCGGGCGTCGTCGACGGCATGGCGTATTCGCTGTACTCCGACGGCTCGATCGAGGCCCAGATGCCGGAGGGGATGATGCGCTTCGCCTCGATCGACGAACTGCGCGCGCACCTCGATCAGCGCAGTTAAATCCGGCAATACTTGCCGCGAAGCGGCTATTGAAAATAAAAGCGCCGCGTTCTTGTCAATCTCCCGGTACTTCGTTCATATTCGCCAAGTCGTGTTGGATTCTGTCGATGTATAGGCGCGGTTGGATACTGTCCTAACCATGTATCCGACAGATGCATTCGCGATCCCAGAAGGTTGAGCCATGACCGATTCCGCCGGCAAAACGCCCGTCGAACTGACCGCCAATATCGTATCGGCCTATCTCAGCAACAATCCGACCCAAGCCTCGGAAATCCCGAACCTGATCAGTCAGGTCCATGCCGCGCTGATGCGGGTGTCGAGCGGCAGGCCCGAGACGCCGCTCGAGCCGGCGAAACCGGCCGTGTCGGTGAAGAAATCGATGACGCCCGAATATCTGGTCTGTCTGGAGGACGGCAAGCGCTTCAAGTCGCTGAAGCGCCACCTGCGCACCCAGTACAACATGACGCCGGAGCAGTACCGCGACAAATGGGGTCTGCCGCCCGACTATCCGATGGTGGCGCCGAACTACGCGGTGGCGCGTTCACAGCTCGCCAAGAAGATGGGCCTCGGACAGCAGGCGCGGAAGCGGAAATAAGCCCGTCCTTGCAATGACGGCATTTAGGAAGCCGTGGCGAGCGTCTCGCGCGCGTCCGTGCGGATGCGCTCAACCATCGAGCGCAGGCCGTTGGAGCGCTGCGGCGTCAGATGCTCGCGAAATCCGAATTCATCGAACACAGCAAGCGCATCCGTTGCAAGGATCTGCTGCGGCGTGCGGCCGGAATAAAGCGTGAGCAGGATTGCGATCAGGCCGCGCACGATGTGGGCGTCACTGTCGCCCAGATATTTCAGGCGCGGCTCGCCATTGCCGCTGCGATCGATCTGCCTGGAAAGCCAGACCTGGCTGACGCAGCCATTGACCTTGTTCGCGGCGGAATGTTCGGCCTCCGGCATCGGTTCCAGCGTGCGGCCGAGTTCGATGACGTACCGGTAGCGGTCGTCCCATTCTTCCAGCAGCTCGAAATTTTCCCTGATGTCGTCGATCGTCATCGTAGCCCGCGTCCATTCTCTCAAGGCCTATATAGGACGCGGAGCGCACGAAAGCGATGGAAATGGAACCGGTTCCGTAGCCTTATTTTGCGGCCGGCAGTGGTCGCGGCATGCGCCATTCGATCGTCATATCGTCGTCCGTCAGCGCGTCCGCGGGCGGTGCAGCCGCGACCACCGCCTGGGGATCGCCGGCGGCGTCGATCGAACTGGTGTGGTCGGGCTTCTTGTCGGGGACGCTGGGGTGCTCGGGCTTCTTGTCCTTGTCGGTGATGATCTTGTAGAGCTGGCGGGCGCCATCCTGGGCGCGTTGCCCGATCGCCGTAGCCGCCTGACCGCCGACCTCGCAGGCCGCCGGCTGACGCTTGCAGAACTGGCTCATGTCGGAGATGGCGGCGGTCGCAGCCGATACCGCTTCTGATGCGCCGATCTGCGGCGCCTTGTCCGCGTCGGGCGCCTTTTCCCTCGGCAGCAGCACGAGCACCAGCCCGAGCCAGAATGCCATGCGAAGCAGAAAAGACATGTCGCGACCCCGGTCATCTTTTGGTTGTGCTGCGGTTAATCCGCAGCTTCGTTTCTGACTAACAGTCGTCGATAAACCGTAAGTGTTTTCATTGAACTAAATTCGGCGAAAACTTGCCGAGAATTTCAAAGATTCGATTCGGCGTAAATTTTCGATTGATGACGCTCAGTGCATGAAAAGCAGGCATCGGCAGCGCATCCACCATTTCGAAACCATAGATCGTGCGCGCTGGAAACTCCTCGTTCACCATGCGCGTCGAATGGATGCCGCACGAGGCGTGAAACTACCGCGTGCAGACCCGGTGTCGGGGGTCAATCCACCACGCCTTAGCGTTCGCTTAAGTTCGCTCTGACACGGTGGCGGTAAGGATAATGGGGGCGTTCCGGCGCGTCTGTCTGACGAATGAGCCGAAGCGCGAGAGCCGTGACTGTTTTGAGTATCATCCGCGATTGTCTCGATGCATTGCTGCATCCCTCGGCACGATATGACGCGCTGACGCGCGCGCGTCATCGCGCGTTCATGGCGCCGCGGCTGCTTGGCAGCCTCGTGGCGCTCGCGGCCTTTCCGGTCTATCTGGCGATGCGCGGCGCGCCGACGGCGCTCGAGGTTGCAGCCTTCGCCTGGCTGATCGCACCCATTCTGTTGTCGTGGTTCCTGTCGCGCACCGGCCGCTACGAAGGCGCGCACATCCTCTCCGCGCTGGCGCTGGCGGGCCTGGTCATGATGGTCGCCGTAACCACCGGCGGCATCGAATCATTCGCCGCGGTTTGGCTTATCGTCGTTCCGCTGGAGGCGGCGTTGTCGGCCTCGCGCCGCGTGGTCGTATTCGCCTCCGCGCTGGCGCTGTCGTGCGGCGCGTTGCTGATCGCGCTTGGACATTTTCATCTCCTGCCGGCGGCGGAGCCGGACACGGCGCTGCACGGCGTCCTGGTGGGAGCTGGCGTTGCATCCGCGACGTTGTATGCGGCGGGGCTGGCCCTCAGCGCGGAATCGCTGGCGCGCACCTCCGTATCGCTGCTCAATGTCGAGGAAGACCGCTATCGTTTGCTCGCTCGTAACATGAGCGACGTGATTTCGCGTCACAACCGCAACGGCGCGGTGGAGTTCATTTCGCCCGCTGCGGAAACCATGCTCGGTACGCCGGGCGCCCGGCTCACCGGCCATGGGCTGTTCGATCGTGTGCATGTCGCCGATCGTCCGGCCTATCTCACCGCGTTGTCGGATGCTGCGCGCGGCAGCGAGCAGCGCAGCGTCGAATTCCGTCTGCGGCGCGATGCGGCGCGCGGCCAGAACGCTTCCGCAGATTTCATCTGGGTCGAGATGCGTTGCCGCCCGCTCGAACAGGCTTCGTCCGAGGCTGAAGTCGTTGCCGTGATGCGTGACATCACCGATCGCAAGATCCAGGAGCAGGCCTTAGAACTGGCGCGCACTGCCGCCGAGCAGGCGGATGCCTCGAAGACGCGATTCCTGGCCACCATGAGCCACGAACTGCGCACGCCGCTGAACGCTATCATCGGCTTCTCCGAGATGATCGTGCACGAAGAGGCGATGATGCTCGATGCTACGCGCCGCAAGGAATACGCGCAATTGATCAACGATTCCGGCCAGCATCTGCTCTCTGTGGTCAACGGCATCCTGGACATGTCAAAGATGGAAACCGGCAATTTCGAAATTTCGCCGGAGCCGTTCGCGCCGCGGGCGGCGCTGTTGCACTGCTGCAATTTGCTGGCGCTGAAGGCGCGCGACAATGGTGTCGATCTGATCACCCGCGCGGCGGAGGATCTGCCAGTCATGAATGGCGATCCGCGCGCATTCAAGCAGATCGCGCTTAATCTCATCACTAACGCCATCAAGTTCACGGAGCGCGGCGGCAGCGTGACGGTTTCCGCAGCGGTCGAAGGGGCTCGGCTGATGCTGTGCGTCACCGATACCGGGGTCGGCATCGCAGCCGAGGATCTCGCGCGGATCGGCGATCCGTTCTTCCAGGCCGGCAAGACCTATCAGCGCAAGCATGAGGGCACCGGCCTCGGCCTGTCGATCGTGAAGGGTCTGGTAGCGTTGCACAATGGCGAGATGAACGTGCAGAGCACAGTCGGTGAGGGCACTACAGTAACCGTTGCCTTGCCGCTTGACTTTGTGCCGGTGCTGTCGCCCTCAAACAACGTCGCGACGCTGGTACCGGCGCAGCGAGCTGAATCACAGGATCAAGCCCATCAGGTGAAGAAACGTGCCCAGGCGAATTGACGATGAAGACGAGATGCCGCGCCGCCGTCGCCGCGGCGCCAAGGCGGCTGCGCTTGAAGTGGAGCAAGAGCGCGGCCTCCTGATGCGCGTCTTCCTGTACAGCCCAAAAGACGTGATCGCCGGTCTGCTCGCGGCTGCCGCGATCTGCGCCATCGTCGCCAATGCACTGTTCCTGCAGGCTGGCCGCCATCCGTCGCCGATGTTCGGCTCGGTCGTGACGCTGCCGGCGCCGCAAACCGCCGTCGTTAATCCATTGCCGCGTCCGCGCCCGGTCGAATTGATCGGAAGGCCAGCCGAGACGGAACCGCCGGAAATCAGGCCGGTTGAGGTGCGCGGCGCAGATCCCAAGCACGTCGAAATCAAGAGCGCCGATCCAAAGAACGCCGATTCCAAGAACGCTGATCCAATGACCAATCTGGTGGTCAAATCGACCAGCGCGACGACCACGGCGCCCGCCAATGTGGTTCGCCCGCCGGCGCCAATTCCGTCGAACGCGCAAAGCGCGGGCGCGCGCCGCGTCGCGGCCGTGCAGCGTGCGCTGACGCAATATGGCTATGGGCAACTGAAGCCGACCGGCGCGGTCGGTTCGGACACGCAGGCTGCGATCGCGAAATTCGAGCGCGACCGCAAGCTCCCGGTGACCGGCCAGATGTCCGATCGGCTCGTGAAGGAACTGGCAGCCATGATCGGGCACCCGATCGACTAGCTTCTGTCGGCTCGCCGGCCTATCGTCGATTCTATGCGACTGAAATCATCCATCTGGGTGGCTGCTTACCTGCGCCGCTGCCAGAATGAGGGAATTTTTGGCGCCGTGCGCAAGCGCGGGGCGGAGGAGGCGGGGGCGGTGTTCGTCAAGGTGGCGCTGCTCGACGGCAACGCCATGCTATATGCGCCCGCGCCGCAGACCGTCTATGACGAGAGCCGCCCGGCCGAACGGTTGTTCGCGCCGGCTTCGCCGCAGCCGGTGCCGGAACAATCGGTCGAGGAACGGCTCGCCAAGGAGATCCGCTTCGATCCCGACGCCTGGATCGTCGAGACCGAGGACCGGGCAGGACGCCACTTCCTGGATCTGGCGAAGGCCTAAAGGTGTCAGCTCCGTCATCCTGAGGAGCGCGAAGCGCGTCTCGAAGGACGACGGCCACCAGCCGGGCCGCTCACCCTTGGCTCGCTACGCTCGCACCTCAGGATGACGGATTGGGATAAGAGCCATCGTTCAGTTCAGAAGTTCGCGCGCTAGCGCGCCGAGCCGTCGGTGCCGGTGCGAACGGCCGGCGCCGTTCCGGGCTGCACCGCGGGCCGCGTTTGCGAACCCGCCGCGCGGGCGCGGTGCCGTTCGTCGTCGTACAGTGCAGCACGATACTTGGCGCGGGTGACCGCCATGGTCGAGCCGCGCCAGGCGGCCAGCATCACGAGCGCGGAGCGTTCGCTCAGCCGGTCGTAGAGCCGCGACAAGCGATAGACGTTGTGCACGGATGAGCCGAATTCCGGATTGAGGAACAGCAGCACGCGCTGAAAGATCGGGCTCGGCATGTCCAGCGCTTTCGCCGCGCATGCCAGCGGCTCGCCGCCGGGATCGCTGACGACTTGCGCCGCGATCCGCTGCGGCAGGATCAGGGCCTCGCCGAGTTCGAGCGTGAAGTTTTCGGTATCCTCGGCGAACGCGGCCATCTCCAGAATATGAAGCGCGCGGGCGGCGCGGGCGGCGGGAATGCGGGGCGAGGCTTTCAGCGGCGTGTCGGCAAGATTGTGCAGGATCAGAGCACGTTCGCTGGCGCCAGCTGCGAAGAACATGTCGCTGATTTCCGCGGCATCATTTGGCCGCATCGACAGATTGGACGCTATTCGCAGCTGCGCATCGGTCGGCGGCTTCGCCGCTGGTGTGTCGGCCGGAGCAGCAGCGATCGCAGCCGCAAGCGGCAGCGGCTGGTCGGGGTGCGAACGTCGCAGCCCGAGCTTGTCCATGATCTCGGCCGGCGTCGCCGGATAGATCGCGAGCCGCGCCCGCACCGCGGCGCGGGTGGCGTCATCGACCTGATCGATCAGGCGGGAGGTCAGTTCGACGAACTGCCGTTCCTCGTCCGCCGAATGGGCGCTGGTCTGGACATAGAGGTCAGTCAGCACGCGCAGCAAGGTCGGCCTGATATCGACGCCCTCGCGGCGCGAAAGCGTCATCAGCCCGTCGAAACCCGGAAACAATGGAGCTGCCGTCATGTCAGGTGTACGCGACTTCGATCATGCTTCGCGTCAGACTACGTTAAGGCACTTTAAGAGTTGGTTAAGGAAAACAGCCCGTGAAAGAATCGCGTAAAATGCGAGCTTTCGGAGCGGCATAAGCCCGAACCCGTAACCGTACCGGCTATCCAAATTAAGAAGCCATTAACCACGTTCTGTTCTGAATAAAGACATGTCGCCGGCCAGATCGTGTCCGCGCGGCAACCAGAGAGAACGGAATATGGGCACCATCATTGAATTTCCGGCGGATGCGGCTTCGCGACGGCCGGGCTCAACCATGGATGGCGCTCCACGCGACGGCTTGGGTACCGTGCTGATTCTTCCTGTTGTCCGTATTGAACGCCAGGCCGGCGGAACCGGTGATGGGCGCGGGCCGGAAGAGGGGACGGCGCCCGGTCGCCGTCGCCGGCGGCGCCCCTGAACGACGGACATTTGCAATGCCGGAGAAGTGCCTCCCGATCCGGACTACCGGGCTTCGGTCACTCCCGGCGCTCATGATATTCGTGGCAAGTGCTGCGCTCGGCGGCTGCAGCGGCGGCGACTTCGGCCGTACCCGCGCCGACATGCGCAACGATGATATGCACCGCTGGATCGGCGCTGAGGCTACCGCAAGCGTCGGCTTGAAACCCTCGCACTTCCAGCTTACCGAAAACGAGCGGCAGCTTCGCGATCTCGCCTATCCCCTGATCGAACCGCCGCATTCGCGGCCGGCCTGGAAGAGCGTGTTCGGCGATTACCAGCCGCTGCCCTCGCCATGGCGGCAGAAGGTGGTGTTCGATCGCACGACCTATGGGCGCGCGCTGATCGACGAGCCGCATCGCTCGCACACCTCGCGGTATCAGCAGTTGATCGAGGACGTCCGTAACGACATCACGCGGTTCGAGCCGTTCTTCGCCTCCGCCGTGCGCGTCATCGAGCTCGACCGCAAGCGCAGCGCCAGCCTCAAGATGGTCTCGGAATTGTCGCCGCGCGAACAGGCCGATGCGATCGCGCGCATGGAAGAGAACACGCTCATCGTGCAATGGGTCCAGCAATGCCTGGAGCGGCGCATTTCATCGTACCGCTGGGCGCTGGAACGGTTGGTGATTCATGCGCCCGATGGGATCGCAGCCGACGCCGACCGATTGATCGGCGAACTCGCTGCGCAAACCGCCAACCCGCCGGTCGCTGCCCATCCGGTGACCGGGCGTGCGGTGACGGTGAAGGGGTAGACCAGCGCGTTATTCACAAATCTTAAAGGGAGCCATGTGCTTGGCGATGTCCGGATCTCCGCTCAGATGCGGACATCTGGGCTGGCCGGCGACGAGTCTGTTTTGGGCCGATTGTATTGAAAAAGTCGGCGCTTGCGCCGGTTGATCTTCGCTGATTCAGTCGTAACGAGAGGACATGATGGGACATCAGCAGGGTGAGCAGGCCGCGTTGTTCTACGAGTTTTCGCTCGAACGGCACGTTCCGCCCAATCATCTGTTGCGATCGATCGACACCGGTGCCGGGTTTATGCGGCAGAGCCGTAAACGAAATTTTTACGGTTTATATCCAGGTTTCAGTCAGACTTGAAGATGTCGTAATCAAGATGATACGGACCCAAATCCTTCCGGCGCAGCATGGAAGATATCATTCTCGCCTACGTGTGGAAGGCTCTTTATTTCGGCACCGCGTGCCTGGCTGTCGGCGCACTATGTTTGGCGCTTGGCGTTCTTCTTCGCCGAGATTTCAAGGATCAGACCGTAGACGAACTCTAACCAGCATCGTAGTTTAGCTCTTCTTCTTATTCGCGTTGTGTATCGTTGGCGAAAACCAACGTGTGCAAAAGGCTGGGGAACGCCGCATTTGGATCGCAACCCTGTCGCTCCACGTACTGTTGCTCGCCTTCGAAGTGTCGTTAATAATGTTCAGCCACGAAGCCCGCTATCGATGGCGATATCAAACAGCCTCGAGATCACGGATTCGGCTTTTGAGCTCGAGCTTTCGTCGGATGGACGAAACGTGCTTCGGACGGAGTGACGGCTTTGCGCCGACGATCTTTCCCTTATTCCACGGGACGCGCTTGGAAATGGTTCGCTAGTGCTCGGGACATCGATCATGTTGACCTTGGCCATTCTCTGGGCCGCAACGTTCTGAACGGAAACCGGCTTTCAGACGATTAGAGGCGTGTTTGCGTCTATTTGATCGGGTGACGCCAACGTATCGGTAGGAGACTGTCGACCATGATTGCGCGTTCACTGCGAATGCCGGCTCAGTCGCCAAGCTACTTCGTCTTAAACTTCCCACACTAAGAAGAACTCGACGAACAGGTTGGGGAGCCGATGCGGCAAGAAATCGTCCTCACATCAGGGCATCAAAATCACAGCCCGCTGACCGGCTCGCTCGCGACGCCGCGGCGTCTAATCCCTTCGTCGCGGATTGCGTCGCTGTCGCTATCGCTGTGGTTGCTGCTGTTCGCTATTGAATTGATCGCGAGCTTCTTGCTTTGCGGCCATCGTCTGATCTTTACGCTCGATGATCCCTACATCCATCTTGCGGTCGCCGACCAAATCCTAGCTGGCGGATATGGTGTCAATGCCGGCGAATTCTCCTCGCCTAGTTCGTCGATCATCTGGCCCTATCTAATGGCGCTGACTGAGGCGCTGCATCTCGGTGCCTACGGCCCGCTGCTGGTTAGCGCCGCAGCGGCGGCCGCGACTATCTTCGCGGTGCTGCGGCTGCTCGGCTCGCTCGACCTGTTCGACGCTGGGCGCGAGCTGCATCTTCCTGCGGTGATGGCACTGTTGGTAATCCCGGCCACCAGCGCGCTGGCGCTCCCGATGACCGGCCTGGAGCACAGTCTTCACGTCTGGGCCAGCGTTGTCACCTTGATCGGGCTGATCGAGGTTGCGCGCGGTAGAGCCCCGACGTCGGGTCACTTGGTGGCATTGGTCATGCTTCCGCTTATCAGGTTCGAGGGGGCGGCATTCGCGCTGGCCGCGCTGGCCGGCTTTGCGCTGCTGGGCCGCTGGCGCTTTGCCGCTGCCGGTGGCGCGCTGATCACGGCTGTGCTTGCGCTCTATGCTGCGTCAATGATGGCACGTGGGCTGCCGTTGCTGCCAAGCTCGGTGTTACTGAAGTCACGCATCATCGGACAGGCCTATGATCAGCACAGTGTTCTCTTGACGATCCTCGATAACTTCACAGCCAGCCTGGCGAACCCTTACGGGCAGCGGCTGATTGTGCTAGGTCTCGCGATTTGCGCGGGCGCGGTGTGGCTGCGGTCCGACCACCGGACACTGGTTGTCTGCGGCGCGGTGCTGACGGCAATCGCCGCGCATCTCGGCTTCGGCCAATATGACTGGTTTCACCGCTACGAGGTCTACGTTATCGCGCTGGCCTCGGTGACCCTCCTCTGGATCGTGGCGCAGCTACTGCCGCGACTCACCGCCGGCGTTCGCAACGCCGCAGCGGTGGTCACGGTCGCGCTGGTCGGTTTCGCCAGCCTGCCTTATCTGTGGGCAGCGTTGGTGACACCGTTCGCTTCGCGCGGCATCTATGAGCAGCAAGAGCAGATGGGGCGCTTCGCGCGTGAGTTCTTCCCGCATCCGGTCGCAGTCAACGATCTCGGTCTGGTCGCCTGGCGGAATCCGAATTTCGTGTTGGACCTCTGGGGGCTCGGCTCCGAAGCCGTGCGCAAGGCGAAGCTGGCTGGCGCCTACGGTCCGGCGCAAATGGCCTGGCTTGCCGAGGCGCGCGGCGTTAAGCTTGCGATGGTCTATGATCGTTGGTTCCCAAGCGGCGTGCCGGCGAGTTGGACCAAGGTCGCCGTGCTGCGTACGAAGCCAGTCACCGCGGCAGTTGGCGACGTCGCATTTTACCGCACTTCGGCGGCCGATCAAGGCGAATTGGCGCGGGCGCTAGATTCCTTCGCGGCGCAGCTGCCACCACGCGTGACGCTCGAGCGCACGCCGCAATAGCGAGAGCTTATAATTTGAGGCGCTTAAACAGCGGTTCAGGCAACAGGCAGATAATGGTCATGACCAGCCAGAAGCGCTTCGCCACATAGATAACTTCGCGGCCGTTCTCCTCGGCGGCGCCATAGATGTCGGAGGCGACGCGATCTGGCGTAACGGTCAGCGACGCCGGCAGTTTCAGGTGAGCCGTCATCCGCGTTCGCACGAAGCCCGGCTTAACGGTGACGACGCGCACCTTACCGGCCAGCGACATGCGGTTACGTAGGCCAGACAGATATTGCGAGAAGCCGGCTTTGGCCGCGCCGTAGAAATAGTTCGAGCCGCGGCCGCGGTCCCCAGCGACCGAGCTGACGCCGACGATGGTGCCTGTGCCGCGCGCCTGGAAGCGACCTGCGAATATATCGAGCAGCTGGCTTGGCGCTTCGAAATTGGTCCGCATAATCATCGCTGCATATGAGCTGTCGGTCTCAGCGCGCTTCTGGTCGCCTAGCTCGCCGATCACGCTGATGACGGTATCCGGCAGCGCAGGCATTTGCGCCACGAAATCGACGAACTTCTCGCTCTGCAATACGTCCAGAGCATGCACCGTGACTGGTTGGCCGGAGCGCGCCGTGACGTCGTCGGCATTACGCTGCGCGCTGGCAAGATCGCGCGCGGCCAGCCACACTCGCCAGCCGCCCTCCGCGTAACGTAGTGCGGTAGCGTAGCCGATATCGGAGCTGCCGCCGAGGATAAGAACGGTCTTTTGGTCGGACATCGGTCAGATCCCCAAGCGTGCGGAGAGATGAGAAGCAAAATGGCGGTCAGCGCCGGTATGGCAGCGCAGCTCACGAAACGCTGCGAGTCCGGGATAACCGGCCTCGAAGGTCGCGCGCGATTGCCGCGCGTCCTTGGCGAGATAGAGCCGGCCGCCGGCGTCGGCCACTAGCGCATCGATCTCGTCCAGGAACGGAAGCAGTGTGTCAGTCATAGGAAAATCCATCGCCAGGGTGTAACCGCGCATCGGGAATGACATCAGGCCGTGACTAGGACCGAGTTGCTTGAGCACCGCAAGAAATGACACGCTGCCGCGTCGCGCCACGCGGTCCAGGATCTCAGCCAGCACGCCGCGCGCAGTCTCAAGCGGGATTACGCATTGATGCTGCACGAAGCCGCGACGACCATAAATTCGGTTCCAGTGACCGATTGCATCGAGCGGAAAAAAATACGTGTCCCAATGAACCAGCTCCGGTGCGCCAGCGCGCGCTACGCCGCGGCCGAAATACAGCGCATTGAAGGCACCGACCGAGGCTCGGTTCAGCAGCCAGCTTGGTGCGACCAGCGGCGGGGCGAGGCGGGCAGAGCGAGCCGGGGGGAACGCCGTGCGGCCATTGCTAAGCAATTCGAATTCCTGCGCGCTGGCGTGCTCAGCCGCGTAGATCAGCGAGCGGCCGAGCGCATTGCCCCTAGCCAGACAGTCGATCCAGGCGACGGAATAAGTCGACGCCGCTGTCGCCTCCAGCGCCGCGATGGCGGCATCGAGATCGGCGGCGATATGCGTCTGCTGCTTCAGCCAGCCGGTCTCGATTGCGCGCAAGCGTAAGGTCGCCTCGACGATGACACCCGTCAGGCCCATGCCTCCTGTGGTAGCTGCGAACAGTTCTTTGTTGACTGTACGCGAGCAGGTGACGGTCTCCGCGCCTGGTGTGACCAGCCGAAACGCCTCGACGCTGTCAGCGAAGCCACCGTCGCGATGATGGTTCTTGCCATGCACGTCAGCGGCAATGGCACCTCCGACCGTAACGAATTTGGTGCCCGGCACTACGGCGAGGAAATAGCCACGCGGTACAAAGGTCGCCAGCACTTCTGCAATCGACACACCCGCCTCCACGCGCAGCAGGCCGGTTGCGGCGTCGAAGCTGCGCAGGCGATTGAGACCGAGCGTGGGCAGCGTGAACGGCTGTCCGATCGCCGCGTCGCCATAGGCCCGGCCGTGTCCGCGCGCGATCATGCTGGGATGAGCGCTGACCAGCCCCGCGATATCGACCGGTCCGCGCTCTGGAAGGCATTCTGTCGCGACAATAGGATAGTGTCCCCAGCCGGCAAGATTGCTCATGGATCCATCGTCCTGGTGGCCGGCTACATCGCCGTGAACAGGATGATGCCAAGCGTACCGAGCGAAAGCCAGCTCACCTGGTCCTTGAGCGCGAATATCACGGGATCGTCGTCGATCAGCCCGCGCTGGGCGAACAGCATCACGCGGCCAAACCAGTACATCAGCACTGGACAGCCAGCCCATAGCATTTGCGGGTGGCTGTAAAGCGAGCGCACGGTATCGGAAGAAATATAGAGCGTGAAGATGACGACCGCGTTGAAGCCCGCGGCAGCGGCGAGGACCGCGATCATTGCTAGGTCGTCTCTTTGATAGTCGCGCGCCATCAGCCGCTCGCCGGAGCGCCGGCCCCTGAGCTCGACGTAGCGTTTGACGAGCGCCAGCGACATGAAGATGAATAGCGAGAAGGCGAACAGCCATTCCGACATGCCAACCCCGATCGCGACTGCGCCTGCGACAACGCGGACCGTGTATAAAACGGACAGGGTGACGGCGTCAGCAATGGCAATCCGCTTGAGGCGGAATGAATAAGCGGTGGTCAAGGCAAGGTAGAGCAGCAGCGTCGCTAGGAATACCGGCGACAGCGCAGCGCCGATGCCCACAGCGGCGGCCAGAAGACCAGCCATGGCTAGGATCGCCTGCGTCGGTGTGACGGCGCGGCTCGCGATCGGCCGATGCCGCTTGGTCGGATGCGCGCGATCGGCGGCGATGTCGAGCAGATCATTGAGGATGTAGGCACTCGATGCCGCGAGTGAGAACGCCAGCACAGCTAACAAGGCCTGGCAGGCCGACAGCCAATTGAACTGATGCGCGGTCATCAGTGGAACCATCACCAGCGCGTTCTTAGCATATTGGTGAACGCGGAGAAGCCGCGTCCAGACTCGCAAGCCCGGCCGACCTTCAGGGTCCGAAGCGGCGGCCGGCAGCTCGACGCGCGCGACACCCGGCGGCAATTCGACGGCCGCGTCGCCGAGATAGTCGTAGCCGTTACCATTACCATTAAGGACAGTTAACAAATCGCTATCGCGTTCTCCACCGTCCTGCGCTGCGGAGCATGCGACGCGAAGACCAAGATGCTGCGCGATCGCACTGACCAGCCTGCCATGATACCGGGGGGAAGCAAGAAGAACCGGCCGACCCTCGCCAAGCCGCTGAAGCAAGAACGTTGTGACATCGCTGTCGTAAGTGAGGCGAGCGGGGTCGAAATGGTCCACTTGCGCCAGATGACGACGGGCGGCGGCAGGCCCGCGCGTAAAGGCAAAAAGCGTCCCCGGAGTCGCTACCGTCGGATAACGAATGGCTGAAAGCAGGACATCGGTTAGCAGATCTCGGTGAATCAACACGGCGTCGACGTCGACGACCAGCGGCCGCACGGACGCGGCTGAGGCACCGGCAACGTCATGTTCGATCGCTGGGGAAGAGGAACTTGCCATGTCTCGGGTTCGTGTGGCGACCGCCGATAGTCCAAATATTTTCCTAAGATAGGGTGAACCATCGGGTGGCCAGCAAGACGTTGCAACCGCACCGAGTGCGAAGTTGGTAAGGTTTTGGCTGCATGATGTATCTGCGCATCATCGATAAAGCTGTCATGACGACTTGGGCGTTACACGAGAAGAGGATCCGGATCATAGTCGCCGCGCCGCTGGCTGCCTGCGCGCTTGCGACGATCGGGTTTCGATCGACTCACGACGCCCTGTGGTCGGACGAATTGCTGACGACTAGCCTCTTGCAGGCGAGCAGCTTGCCGAAGCTCTGGGCCGGCATTGCGCTCGGCATCGACGGTAATCCGCCGCTATATCTAACGCTGGCCTGGTTTATTCTCCAACTGCTGCCGAAGGCGGTTCCGTCAGTCCTTCTGCTGAAACTGGTCAATCTCGGTCTCGCGGCCTGCGCTGTTGCCGTCCTCTTCCGGTTGGCACGACGGCTGGCGTCGCCCGCAGCTTGCTGGATCGGAGCGCTGATGTTCATCACGCTGGGCGAGGCCTTCATCTATGTGGCCTCTGAGCTCCGCACCTACGCGCTCTACCTCCTGATCGCGGCGCTGGCCGCCTTGTGCCAGCAGCGGTTGATCGAGGATTGCCGTCTGCCGAACGTTGCCTGGCTGGCGCTTGCCAATGTCAGTCTGGCGATGTGCCACACTTTCGCCATCGCCTACGTCGGCATCATCGCGGCAGCAGGCTGGTTGAGCAGGCCACGAGATAAGGAATTTTTGCGCGCGATCATCGTCGCAGTCGTGCCTTCGATCATCGCCGTGATTGCCTGGAGCCCATCGCTGCTCGATCAGCTTGAGGTAGCCAAGCCATATAGCTGGATACTGCCGCCGTCACTTTCGGTCTTGTCCGACACCCTGTTCGGATCGGGCGCGATGTTGTTGATCTCCATTCTCGAAGCGACATGTCTGTTGACGTTCTATGTGTCAGCACGAAAGGCGCATGCCTTCGAGTTCCGCAAAATTATTCAGGACCCGCAATGGCAAGCGGCCCGCTTCATCGTACTACTGTCGCTCGGCATCACTAGCTTCACGTTGGTCGCGTGGCTGTTCTCCCGGCTGGTGTTTCCGCTGTTCGTAACGCGTTTCTTCACGCCACAGCTCTTAACGACTTTCGCGGTGCATGTCGCTTTCGGCGCATGGTTGATGGGTAATCTCGGCCGCCGCCGCACAATGGTCGTTGTGCTCTGCGCTATGGTCGCGCCGCTGATGTTGCGCAACATGGTGGTGCATGCCGGTGCCTCGGTGCACGGGCAACCGATCTGCGCTGACGCGCAAGGCAGGTATTTCGAGAGCAGCTTCGTGCATGGCGATCTGCCTGTCATCGTGGATTCGGCGATTATGTTCCTGCCGCGCGCCGCCTACGCCGTCCATGGCGAAGCTTATCGCTTTCCGCTGGATTGGAACGTTGTGCTGAAATATCCGAATCAATCGCGCGGCAATGCTGTCGACTATCACATCATGCACGGGTTGCAGAAGTGGAAGCCGATGCCGCAAGTGCAGTCGACTGACGAAATCCTGCGTGACAATCCGCAATTTCTGGTCGTCGACATAACTTTGCGATCATGGTTCCGAAACCTGCGGGCGACGCATGATGTCCTGGCGGAGAAGATTGCTGAGGTTAGGCTATCCGGGACGGACGATGTCACTTGCACGCTCTGGAAGGTAAGCCGCGTGCGCCCCATCGTGCCCACCTCTGTGCAGAACATGACCGAACCGAAGAATTGATTCCTGTCGCGATCTCAATATTTTTGCGCGTTCAACAAGCTTGCGTAAAATGTCGATCTTCATTATCGGGCCGCTATTTGTTTTGAGTGGCACGTTTCTGAAGGTTGTTGGGCGCTCCAGGCAGATCTCTATCTCCCTAGAGTTTCGGCGACGTAGGCGATGTAATCGAATTTATCGCGGCGGTCTCTCGCAAAAAACGGACATGCTCGTGTAGAGCTGGCCTGTCGGCTTGGGGTCAAAACGCAAAATTCCGGCGTCACCAGGGCATGTCTGCATTTGCTTCAAAAGCACACATCTTTCGTTACACGACCTAGCGCCCGGTCTTGCCGGCCGATTTGGCGCGGCCCGCTTTGGGACGCTGGCTCTGCAGTTTCGCGATAAAATTCTGCAGCACCTCCGACGGTGGCCGCTTCGTGCTGTAGGCGAGGCCGACCTCGCGCTTCACATCGACGTCGATCTCGCGCACAGCGACATCGGAATTGGCGCGCGCCACGCCTTCGGGAACGATGGCGATTCCGACGCCGGCGGCCACGAGCGCCATCGCCCAGTCTTCGGATTCGGCAATCGCCGCAGGCTGCCGCTTGGGTGATGCGGCACGGCTGAAGAATTCGCTCTGCTCGCAATGGCAGCGATCGACCATCGCAACGCCGGCGAGGTCCGTGGTGCGGAGCCGCTCTTTCAGCGTCAGCGGATGAGACGGCGGTAGCGCTGCGACGTAGCGCTCGACCCAAAGCGGTACGAAATGCTCGTCGGCGCGCAGCAGGTTCTTGGAGACGATCCGCGCGTCTGCGGCATCATCGACGCCGACAAGTCGGAGCGCGATGTCGGAAGTCCCGGTCAGCGGCTTCAACAGCGCGATGGTTCGCGGCCGGTCGAGCGTGCGCATCAGGCCGAGCGTCAGCGCGTTTCGCCTCGCAGCTTTCCGGAACAGGTTTTTCGCCGCATCCGCCTCATCGATAATGCGACGGGCTACCGCATGGAATTGTTCGGCCGCTTCCGTCGGCGCCACTCCCTTCTTGTGCCGGATGAACAGCGCGGTGCCGAGCTCGGCTTCCAGATTGGCGATCGCTGCCGAGATCGAAGGCTGCGAAATGAAGCAGCGCCTGGCCGCCGCCGTCAGGTTGCGCTCCTTGAACACAGCCGCGAAGTAGCGGAGCTCGCGGATATCCATAGGCATGTCCTATCGATGATATCAAATATCGAAGTTTTACCTATTACAGATCGGATGGCAAGCTGAGGCCCTGACCTCAAGGAGACATCTTCATGCGCGTCCATCATCTCAACACCGGCACCATGTGCCCAATCGGCCGACGTCTGGTGAACGGCACCGGCAGCATCTTTCAACGCGCGCGCATGGTGTGTCATTGTCTGCTGATCGAGACCAATGACGGGCTGGCGCTGGTCGATACCGGCATCGGGCTGGACGACATCGCGGACCCGCCGCGGCTGGGTCCGAAATGGGTGCGGCAGACCAAGCCGCGGCTCGATCCGGCCGAAACGGCCGCACGGCGAATCGAGGCGCTCGGCTATTCGAGGCAAGACGTCCGGCATCTGTTGCTAACGCATCTCGACCGCGATCATGCCGGCGGTATTCCGGATTTTCCGAACGCGAAGGTGCATGTCCATCGCCGCGAGTACGATATGGCGGTGGCGCGCACTGTGCCGCCGCCGAAGGGCCGATATATCAGCGCGCAATGGAAGCATGGTCCGCAATGGGCGTTCTATGGCGATGGCGGCGAGGACTGGTTCGGCTTCAAGGGCGTGCGGGCGCTCGGCGATCGCGAGCCTGACATCCTGATGATCCCGCTGCCCGGTCATACGCTCGGCCATTGCGGCATTGCCGTGCGGAGCGGAGACAGATGGTTGCTGCACGCGGGCGATGCGTATTTTTTCTACGGTCAGGTGCAGGCTTCGCCGCGGATGCCGCTGGTGCTCGGCATGTTTCAACGCCGCGCCGACATGGATCGTGCCATGCGCATCGAAAATCAGGAGCGGCTACGGACGCTCAAGACAAAGCACGGCGATGTCGTGACCATCTTCAACAGCCACGATCCTGTAGATTACGAGAGTTGCCGTTGCGGCCTGCACTAGACAGTGCCGCGGCCCACAGCAGGCCGTAATCACCGTTTGGACCGCGGCGACGGCGCCGGGGCAGGCGCTGGCGGATCCGGCTGCTTCGCCGGTGGAGGTTCGGTCTCGATAGTGCATTTCGATGCCGCAAGCGAAGCTTGCGCTTGGGGCATCAGGCCGGGCTCCGGCGCCAGGGCCTTCAGCACGATCAAACCGGTCGTGGTGGGGGAGTCGATGATCAGCCGGTCGGCGGCGGTGATTTCCTCGTCTTCCGGCAATTCGGAATGCTGCTCTTCCGTCATCAGGTCGAGCTCGATCACCTTGCGGCCGGCCGAACGGTCGTTGATCGCATAATAGGCGACCTCGTTGCGCGTGTAGAACGACACCGACGTATAGGCCTGGCTGACCGGCACCGTGAGTTTCAGGGGACCGCCGGAGAGGTCATAGCGGCAGATCGCGACCGCAAAGGCGGGGTCCATGAACGGCATCGGCGCATTGTTGGGCTCGGCGAGCGGCAGCGGCGTGACGGCGTTCTCCTTGGTGAGCGGCGTCAGGCGCGAATAGGCGTCCTGGGTGGCAATGCGCGGCAGGGCCAGCACGCTGACGAGGTGCACCACGCCACCCAGCAGCACGCCCGCGATGATGGTGAATGCCAGCCGGATCATGGGCAGCCCACCGTCGATATCGAGGGCATCGGTGCGTCGCGCTGCGTTCGGGTCGCGACGCCAACCGGCGTATCGTAAAGCCGCAGCATCAGCGTGTAGCGCTCGATGCCGCCAGTCGGCAGCCAGTTTCCGGCGCGGGACCGCGCCGCCACGCGGATCTCGAATGCGCCGTCGGAGCCGCGGACGATCTCCTGGCTGGTGAAGCCGTAGCGTTGCAGCGAATTGGCGACCAGATGTCCCTTGCGGTCGAACAGCGTCAGCGTCCAGAACCGGGCCGCCGGCGTCACCCCGCTGACGACCACGTCGCAGCGCCCGTCGAGCGGCTTTTTCTGATCGTCGGTGGTGGCGGTAAAGGCGATGCCGTCGCCGGTACCGATCGGCAGCTCGCCGCTGCGGGCGATCGAGGCGCGGGAATAGGGATCAATCTCAGAACTGCCGCTCTTGGGCCGGGCGGTCCAGGCGCCGATCGTAAGCGTGCCGAGATCGGTGCCGCGCGTCGCCGTCATGTAGGTCGAGCCGAGACCGACGGCCGTGGCAAGCGCCAATGCCAGCAAGGTGATGAAGATCAGCCGCACAGCCCAGTGCTCCGAAATCTCACGGCGTCAGATTCCGCTTGAACCGGCTTCATCTGAAACGTGAAGCGCTTCTCTTGGTTCGAGCATATCAGAGCGGACGCTTCGCATCTGTTCCGAGAAACGCCGGATAACATTCTGCCGGACCATGCGTTTCAATTCTTCCGACCTGCCGGCGCGGCCTGTTCACCGGCGGCCGTGACATAGTTCTCCGGAAACGCCAGCGCACCAGATGTGACCGGCTTGGAGGGCTGGTCGTTGGACGAGGTCTTGCCCGCGGCCTTACCGGCCTCGTCGAGCAGCCGCTCGACCCGCACGAGAATGTCCGCGCCGCGCTTGGTCAACACCGGCGGCGGCCCCGGCTTAGTCTCCAGCACCCGTGCCGCGCTATTGGCCGCGGCGCTGGCGGTAGCGGCGGGCTGCGGCAGTTTCGGGCCCATGCCGACGCCGGGGATTTCCTTCACCTCGACACCCTGGTGCGCGACCACCATGATGTCGTGCCATGTCTGCGCGGGCAGCGAACCGCCGGTCATGCGGTTGGTGGGCGAGTAGTCGTCATTGCCGTACCAGACCGCGCAGGTAAAGTTGCCGGTGAAACCGACGAACCAGGCGTCGCGGTAGGCATTGGTGGTGCCGGTCTTGCCAGCGGCCGGAATGCCGTCGAGCGCGGCGCGGCGAGCCGTGCCTTCGGTGACGACATGGCTCATCATTTCCGACATGTCGGAGGCGACCGAGGCGGGGATCGCCTGCGTGGGCTTCTTGCCGTCGCGGTCGAAGCGCCACACCAGGTCGCCGGCACCGGTGCGCACTTCCAGCACCGCGTGAGGTTTCGGCGCCTTGCCCTTGTTCGGGAAAGTCGCATAGGCGACCGCGTGCTCGAGCACGGTGACTTCGTCGGAGCCGATCGGCATCGACGGCGTGTCGGGCAGGGGAGCGGTGAGGCCGAAGCGGCGTGCCACTTCGGTGATCTTGGCGCGGCCGGCCTTGGCGGGGTTCGGCGTCTTGCCGCCAAGCGCAATCGACAGCTTCACCGGCACCACGTTGATCGAGCGGGTGATCGCCTGGGTCAGCGTCACCGAGCCGGAATAGTTGTGACCATAGTTCTGCGGGCACCAGTTGCCGATACAGACCGGGCCGTCGACCACGATCGAGGTCGGCTTGTAACCGTTCATCAGCGCCGTGGCGTAGACATAGGGTTTGAACGAGGAGCCTGGTTGCCGGTAGGCATCGGTCGCACGGTTGAACTGGCTGGCGCCATAGTCGCGGCCGCCCACCATGGCACGAACGCCGCCGTCGAGGTCGGCTACCACGACCGCGGCCTGGGTTGCGTGATAATCGCGGCCGAACTGGCGGAGCTGGTTCTCGACGGTTTCCTCCGCGGCGCGCTGAACGTTCATGTCGATCGCGGTGCGGACCACGAAGACGCGCTCGGTATAGGATTTCGGGAAAGTATCGACCAGCTTGCGCATCTCGTCGAAAGCGTAGTCGAGATAGTAGTTCGGCGAGTTCTCGTCGCGGCGGTCGACGGCAACCGCCGGGTTGCGGCGGGCGCCGAACACCTGGCCCTCGGTCATGAAGCCGGCATCGACGAGGTTGTCGAGCACGACGTTGGCGCGGGCGCGAGCGGCAGGCAGGTTGATGTGCGGGGCGTATTTGGTCGGCGCCTTGAACAGGCCGGCCAGCATGGCCGATTCCGCGAGATTGACGTCGCGCGCCGACTTGTTGAAGTAGAAATGCGCCGCGCCGTCGACGCCGAACGTGCCGCCACCCATATAGGCGCGGTCGAGATAGAGCTTTAGGATTTCGTTCTTGGTCAGCCGCGTCTCCAGCCAGATCGCCAGAAACGCTTCCTTCACCTTGCGCTCGATGGTGCGCTCGTTGCTCAGAAACAGGTTCTTGGCGAGCTGCTGAGTGATCGACGAACCGCCCTGGCGCACGCCGCCCGCCTGCGCGTTGGTCACGAGCGCGCGGGCGGTGCCGGGGATATCGATGCCGAAATGGTCGTAGAAGCGGCGGTCTTCGGTCGCCAGCGTCGCCTTGATCAGGTTGTCAGGAAAATCTTCCAGCGGGATCGAGTCGTTGTGCTTGATGCCGCGGCTGCCGATCGGATTGCCGTAGCGGTCGAGGAATGACACCGCCAGATCGGATTTCTTCAGCCAGTCGTCATCGGCGGTTTCGCGGAAGGCGGGGATCGCGAGCGCCAGCATCATGATCATGCCGGCGAGGCCGAGGGTGGCAGCCTCCGAAAAAGGCTCGATGAAAACCCAGCGCTTCCAGCGGCCGACATAGAAGCGGTCCATGAAGGTGGAGTAGCGCTCGTACAGCTCGCGCAGGCCCTTGCCCGACGAGAACAGCGTGGAGTCAATGCGCGCGTCCAGATCCAGAAAAAAGTTCCGGATCTTCTGCTTCACATCGGGGGGTAGGATCTGGCGCACTAGTGCCCGTTTTCCGAAGTTCGTATTACCTTGCCGCACCCTTCGACGTTGCGGCAAACCCAAGGCGCTTTTAGGACCTTTGGGGACTCGCAACTGTTGTATCCGAGCGGGGGCTATAAACCAATGCTCCCGCTCACCATTTTGGTGGTCAGGCCTAACGTGTTCCAGGCCATTTTGCTCCGTCGTGAGCCGCTTGCGCTCGGGTTGGTGGACCCCCTAGAGAAGGCCGCAGCCGAACCTCAAACCGGAAACTGTCAGACTTTATGACCGCACCGCCCAAACGAGCTTCCGGCCAGGAGGGATTCTTCTGGAAAACCAAGACGTTGGAGGAGATGTCGCGCGCTGAATGGGAAAGCCTGTGCGACGGCTGCGCGCGCTGCTGCCTGGAAAAGCTCGAGGACGAGGACACCGGGAAAATCTACTTCACCCATGTTTCCTGCAAGCTGCTCGATTCGGGCCTGTGCACCTGCAAGGATTACCAGAACCGATCCGACAAGGTTCCGGATTGCGTCCGCCTGACGCCCGAGAACGTCCGCACCCTGAGCTGGCTGCCGCCAAGCTGCGGCTACAAACTGGTTGCCGAGGGGCGCGATCTTTACTGGTGGCATCCGCTGATTTCGGGCGACCCCAATACCGTGCATGAGGCAGGGGTTTCGGTCCGTGGGCGCGTGCAGGGCACCGAGGACGAAATTCCGGACGAAGATCTCGAAGATCACATCGTGCAGTGGCCGGCGCTATTGCCGAAGCGGGCACGGCTGAAGAAGCGGCCGAAAGTCTGAGCCCAACCGCCGAACTCTTGCGTGCCTTCCGCGCTGAGGGGTCACGCAAACGCGATGGTCGGCGCGCGGGATGCTCCCATGCGCGCAGACGTCTGCCCCAAGGGAAGTTTGCCCTCTAAGGTGCTTTCCATATGGCGATTCCATCTCGGCGGCTTTTGCCGCGCAGAACAATATTACGTCTGATATGAACAAGCACGACCGGCAGGGCCGTGAGCCCGCCGACCTCACGACATTACCCAATGACATCGGCGAGGAGCTCTCGCGCATCTCGACCGAGGTGATCGACGTCAGCGACGCGCCGCCGCTCGCGCCGCCGGCACCGCTGAGCCAGGATGAGGTCCGCACCATCCTGATGAGCCTGTTGCTGACGATGTTCCTGGCGGCCCTCGACCAGACCATCGTGGCGACGGCACTGCCGACCATCGGCCGTCAGTTCAATGACGTCAGTAATCTGTCCTGGGTCATCACCGCCTACCTCCTGGCTTCGACTGCGGTCGCGCCTGTCTTCGGCACGCTCAGTGACATCTACGGCCGCCGCATCATGATCACCGTCTCGCTTGCCCTGTTCACGGCCGGCTCGATTCTATGCGCGGTGGCGCCGAACATGCCGGTGTTGATCGTCGCACGGGGCCTGCAGGGGCTCGGCGGCGGCGGCATCATGCCTGTCGTGCAGACCGTGATTTCCGACGTGGTCAGCCCGCGCGAACGCGGCAAGTATCAGGCTTATTTCAGCGGCGTCTGGATGGCGGCAGGCCTGATGGGGCCCGTGCTCGGCGGCGTGTTCGCCGAGCATCTGCACTGGTCGATGATCTTCTGGATCAATGTACCGCTGGCCGTTGGCGCGCTGTTCCTGCTGCTGCCCAAGATGGGCAAGATCCCGGTGTTCCACCGCCGCCGCAAGGTCGACTGGCTCGGCGGGCTGTTGCTGATGGCTTCCGCCGTCGTGGTCATGCTGGTTCTTACCTGGGGTGGCAACCGTTATGCATGGCTGTCGCCTGCGATCATGGCGATGATCGGCGCATCGGTCGCGCTGGCGCTCGCCTTCGTCTGGCACGCGCGCAATGCCGACGAGCCATTCCTGCCGCTCCCGCTCCTGGGCGGAACGGTGGTGCCCTATGCCATGGTGGCCGGCGGCTGCGCGCTCGGCGCGATCACCGGACTGACCGTGCATCTGCCGCTCTATTACGAGGTCGTCTATCATCTGACCGCGAGCGAGGCGGGGCTTGCGCTGATCCCGCTCGCCGCAATTTCCACCTGCGGCGCGGCGATCGCCGGACGGACCATGGCGCGTGCCAAACACTACAAGCGCGTGGCGATCGTCGGCACGTCGGCGGCTACGGTCTTCGGGGCGGTGCTGACTGTGACGACGCTGCCGCTATGGGCCTTGCTGGTCGTGCTGTCGCTATTCGCGTTCGGGCTCGGCACGACGTTCCCGGTCAGCGTGGTCTCGCTGCAGAACGCGGTGGCGCGCGCGCAGATCGGGACGGTGACGGGTGCGATGAACTTCTTCCGCTCCCTGATGTCTTCGTTCACAGTCGCCGCCTTCAGCGCGATCCTCTTGATGGCGCTGGGCGCGGGCATCTCGCTCGGCGAACATCGCGGGCCTGCAAACGCAATTCCGGTCGCCGACATGATCGCCGCGTTCCAGTACGTGTTCGGCGCTGCCACGGCGCTGCTGGCCTGCGCCGCGGTGTGCATCATCGCGATGGAAGAACGGCCGCTGGCCGGTCCGTCGACGCCGGCGGAGATGGCGGAGTAGGGGCAAGCGGCGAGCCGGGTTCCACCTACTTTGCATGGGGTTGTTTTAGCGATTTTATGTCCGGGCAAGCGGTTGCCGACGAAGCGCCGCGCGATGTCCGCAGTGAGCCTCAGGTTCCCGGCCGCGAGACCTCGGTCTCCTTGCTGGTGATGAACTCCAGCAGCACCGGGATTCCTTCCTGCGTCTTCGCAATGCCGCGCTTGATGGCGGGGATGATGTCCTCCGGCTTGGTTACCCGTTCGCCATAGCCCCCGAAGGCGCGCGCCATCGCGGCATAGTCGCCGGAAATGTCGGTCGAGCGGTATTTCTCGGTCGAGATCGGCATCACCTTCAATTCGATCGCCATGGAGAAATTGTTCAACAGGATCGACATGATCGGGATGCGCTCGCGCACCGCGGTCTCGAAATCCATGCCGGTGAAGCCGATCGCGGCGTCGCCCCAGACGTTGATGCAGAGCTTGTCGGGCTTTGCCAGCTTGGCGCCCATCGCAAGCCCGAGGCCGTAGCCGAGCTGGGTGGTCTTGCCCCATCCGATATAGGAGAGCGGCTCGACCGATTTCCAGAACGGTGAGAGCTGGTCGCGCGGGCTGCCGGCGTCGTGGGTGATGATGGTGTTGTGGATGTCGACCGTGTGCTGAAGGTCCCACAGCACTCGGTAGGGGCTGAGCGGCGCCTCGTTATGCGTCAGCTTCGGCATCCATTTCGCCAGCCATTCCTTGTGGGATGCGGCGATCTCGGCGGCAACAGCCGTCGCGTCGCGATCCGTCGTGACCGTCTTGCCGATCTCCTCCAGCAAGGCATCGAGCACCAGCGCGGCATCGCCGACCAGGCCGACCTTGGCCTCGACGTCCTTGTTGAGATGGTTCGGGTCCAGCGTCGAATGGATGATGGTCTTGCCCTTCGGCATGGCGATGCCGAAGGACGTCTCGGTGAACGAGCAGCCAATGCCGAAAATCACGTCGGCTTCGCCCAGGAATTTTGGCACCGCGCGCGGCACGGCGAGACCGCCCGATCCCAGCGATAGCGGATGCGTTTCCGGAAAGGATGACTTGCCGCCAAGACTGGTCGTGACGGGAATGGCGAGGCGCTCGGCCAGCCGTCTGAGCTGCGGCCAGGCCTTGGCGTAGTGCACGCCCTGGCCGGCATAGATCACCGGGCGCTTTGCGGCGACGAGCAGGGCGGCCGCTTCCTTCACATGCACAGGATCCGCGCCGTAGCGCGTGCGCAGCACAGGCGTGTAGTTCAAAGGCTCCGGCACCTCCTCGTTCCACATGTCGGCGGGGATTTCCACAATCACCGGCCCACCGCGGCCGTTTTTCAGTTTGGTGAAGGCTCTGCGGAAAATGTTGCAGACTTCCGCCGCGATGTTGATCGGCTCGGACGATTTGGAGAACGCCTTCATCGCCTGGCTGGAGTTGAAATTCGGATCGATATTGGCGAGCCGGCGCGCATAGCCCATCGGCAGCACCAGCACAGGCACGGATTCGCCGTAGCATTGCGCCACGCCGCCCATCGCGTTCTCGGCGCCAGGTCCATGCTGCATGCAGAAAGCGCCAATTGATCGCCCCGAGGTGACGCGCGAAATCGCATCCGCCATGTGAACGCCGATGCGTTCCTGGCGCACCATCACGGGACGGATGTCGGCGTTGGCGGCATATTCGATGAGATGATTGACCGGATAGCCGCAGAGGATTTCGATTCCCTCCCGCTTCATGATTTCCGCGATGGCGGCGCCGAGCTTCATGACGGTCTCTCCCCGAATGGCAGGCCGGTTCAATCCGGCCCATTGGCGATAGTTGGAGCAGGATTTTTCCGCGGGGTAAAGCGCGCACGGCGCATCGGTGCGGAAGTGCTGATATGCGTTTTGCCGCTCGCAAGACGCCGATCGGCGCGATGATGGACGGGCGGCGTGCAATTGATGGTAAAATTTTCCATACCGTACGATTTCGGGGTGCAATTCTTTGTTTGTCTTAAGCAATCGTTCAGTCTGTTCCTCAAGGCCTCTTCAACGGTTCCGACCTAGAGTTTAATCAGTGTGGCGCGGGAGAATTTCGGGGAGCGTCGACAGGAGTTTTTTTATGCGTCGATTACTGGCACAGTTTGTCGACGATGAATGCGGTGCGACCGCCATCGAATATTGCCTCATTGCCGCCGGCATCAGCATTGTGATCATCACTGCGGTGGGCGGCGTTGGTAGCATGCTCAGCACGAAATTCGTCGACGTCAGCAACTCGATCAAGTAACGGCAAGGGCCGCGCAGGCATCATGCTGGAGTTGCTGTTTGGGCCACCGTTGATGAACTGGGGGCCGCCAATCCTGGCACACGTCCAGCAAAATCCGTGGCGTGTATTGTCCGTTATTTTGGTCGCGGTCCTGTTGATCGATTGGATGGTCAACGACCGGTCGTCTGGCAGTTGCGATGGCGGGCTGGACTTTGGCAGCGGGCACGGGGACGGCGGCGGAGATTGAAGCCAGCGCTATTTGTCTTTCCTGTCCGCATTGAGCGCCCGCATCATAGCGATCCGCGCAAACATCAGCCAGCCGCCGCCGGTCTCCGCCGCGTTGATCAGATTCTCGACCGCGGTCTGCCAGTGCGCTTCGTGCTGCACTTCTTCCGGTAATCCCACGATATAGTCGGCCGCCTGCTGCAGCGTCGCGAGCCTGCGGCCGCCGCGAAGCGGTATCGGCTCATCAAACGGGGTCGACCACGGCATCGCGCGCTAGACGGTGCTATCTATCGCGCTCCTTGCCTGATTATCCGGCCTTCTTGGTACGGGCAGGGGTGCGTACCGGCTTCTCCACCTTCTTCGGCGCTTCCTTGACGGTTTCCTTGGCCGTCTCCTTGGCGGCGCGCTTGCCATTGCCGCTGATCGGCAGCAGCATCTCGCGCTGGCCGGCTGCGGCCTTCTTCGGCTTCTTGCCCTTGGTTTTGGCGGCCGCAGGGGCTGCCTGCGTCTCATTGGCAAGGCTGCGCTTGAGCGCATCCATCAGGTTGATCACATTGCCGGCTGTCTTCGGTGCCGCCTTGGCCTTGGTGGTTAGCCCACTGCGTTTCTGGTTGATCAGGTCAATCAGCGCCTGCTCGTAGCGGTCCTCGAACTGCTCGGGTTCGAATGAAGCGGATTTCTGCTCGACGATATGCTTTGCCAGATCAAGCATATCCTTGGTGATCTTCACATCCTGGATATCTTCGAAATATTCTTTCTCGTTGCGGACCTCGTAGGGATAGCGCAGCAACGTTCCCATCAATCCCTTGTCGAGCGGCTCGAGCGCGATGATGTGCTCGCGGTTGGTCAGCACCACGCGGCCGATCGCGACCTTGTCCATGTTACGGATGGTTTCGCGGATCACCGCAAACGCGTCGTGGCCGACCTTACCGTCCGGCACGAGATAATAGGGGCGGATCAGGTAACGGCCGTCGATATCGGATTTCGGAACGAATTCGTCGATCTCGATGGTGCGGGTCGATTCCAGCGCGATATCGTCGAGCTCGTCCTTTGACACTTCGATGTAAGTATCGGTGTCGATCTTGTAGCCCTTCATGATGTCTTCGTTGGCGACTTCCTCGCCGGTCTCGGCGTCGACCTTGGCGTATTTGATGCGATGGCCGGTCTTGCGGTTGATCTGGTTGAAGGAGACCTTCTCGGTGTCCGACGTCGCCGGATAGAGGGCGACCGGGCAGGTCACGAGCGAAAGGCGCAGGAAACCCTTCCAATTGGCGCGGGGGGCCATGGGCTACTCCGGAAAACGCAACTGACAATCTCCAAGGATACCATCGGATCGCCCCGTCTCAAACACGGCCGGGCGAGGAATCGAGGAACGGCGTTAACCGTCTGATCGCCGCGTCCCGCTGGCGGTCTGCGACCTTTTGACGGTGCGGTGGCGGGGCGGGGCCGGAAGGCTCGGAACATCATTTCCGATGAAGCGTTGCCTAATCGGCGATGTCGAAGCATTCGCTGGCATTTACAGGCACTTACTCGAAGAGGTCACCATGGCAACGCGACGGCATGGCCAGATCGTCGAAACCGAGAACGAGGCGCGCCAGGCCGAACCCGGCCCGTCGGTGCTCGCGCTCCTGTCGGTATCGACCGGGCTTGCAGTCCTGATCCTGGGTATCGTCTGGTTCATATTTTTCCGCACCTGAGGGTAACCGAGGCATTACGATCAGCCTCCCTGGCTTGCGGGCCCGGGAGGCACTTCCGCATGTTTAGGAGTGCCGACATTTGGCCCGGAAGGTCTCATGACGAAAAAGTAACGTTGCCCGTGCCCGTCGTTCATGGGCCGTTCACGCCGCTGGGCCTCATCTGGAGATATTGATATCGTGGGGCTCACTTTCGGAGGCCAGCTTGCGCCTGCTTGTTGTTGAGGACGATCCGGATCTCAACCGTCAGCTTACGACGGCGTTGACCGATGCCGGCTATGTAGTCGATCGCGCATTCGACGGCGAGGAGGGGCACTACCTCGGCGACAGCGAACCTTATGACGCCGTCGTGCTCGACATCGGGCTGCCCAAGATGGACGGCATCTCGGTGCTGGAGGCCTGGCGCCGCAACGGTCGCGGTATGCCGGTCCTGATCCTCACCGCGCGCGACCGCTGGAGCGACAAGGTGCAGGGCTTCGATGCCGGCGCCGACGACTATGTCGCCAAACCCTTTCACCTCGAGGAAGTGCTGGCGCGCATTCGTGCACTGCTGCGCCGCTCGACCGGCCATGCGCAGTCGGAACTGACCTGTGGCCCGGTGTCGCTGGACACGCGCACGGGCCGCGTCAGCGTCTCCGGTAACCCGATCAAGATGACCTCGCACGAGTACCGGCTGCTGGCCTACCTGATGCACCACACCGGGCGCGTGGTGTCGCGCACTGAGCTGGTTGAGCATCTCTATGACCAGGACTTCGATCGCGACTCCAACACCATCGAAGTATTCGTCGGCCGCATCCGCAAAAAGCTCGACGTCGACATCATCCAGACCGTGCGCGGGCTCGGCTATCTCCTGACGCCGCCGACGCCCGGAACCTGATGAGCCTTGCTCTTTTATTCGAGCGTGATCTTATTCCGAAGCAGGCCTCGATCCGCTGGATTGGAGCCTTCGGCCATGCTTTTCGGGATCGTGCTCTGATGCGCGGAAGTTCGCTCGCCACGCGGTTGTTCCTATCGGCGACCGCGTGGGTGGTCGTGATCCTTCTCATCACCGGCGTGATTCTGTCCTCGGTCTATCGCAATGCCACCGAGCGCGCCTTCGATCGCCGCCTCAACCTCTATCTCCGCACCCTGATCGCCGAGGTCGCAACCCCGGACGAGCCGCCCGAGCAACAGTTCCAGTCACTGGGCGAGCCGCTGTTCGAGCTGCCATTGTCCGGCTGGTATTGGCAGATCGTCCGCACCGACGAGAAGGCCGAGACGCGGGCCTCGCGTTCGCTGTGGGACAAGAAACTGCCGAAAATGGAGGACGAGGGCGCCGAGCTGACGCCCGCCGGCATCCGTCTCGGTTACATCGACGGCCCGGAAGGGCAAAGCTTGCGGGTGGTCGAACGGCCGATCGATCTCGGCGCCGACGGCAAGTTTTTGGTCAGCGTGGCGGGCGATGCATCCGAGATTTTCGATGAGATCCGCGCCTTCGACTACTATCTTGGAGGCACCTTCACCGCGCTTGGCATCGTGCTGCTCCTGACCACGATCTTTCAGGTCCGTTTCGGCCTGGCACCGCTCAAGCGCATTTCGGAGGCGATCGCCGACATCCGCTCCGGACGCGCCGAACGGCTGGAAGGGGAGTTTCCCGTCGAGATCGCGCCGCTGGCGCGCGAGACCAACGCGCTGATCGATGCCAACCGCGAGATCGTCGAGCGCGCGCGCACCCATGTCGGTAATCTTGCGCATGCGATCAAGACGCCGCTCTCCGTCATCCTCAACGAGGCCTCGGCGCATGCAAATCCCTTTGCCAGCAAGGTCCTCGAGCAGGCCGATGTGATGCGCAATCAGGTCGCCCATCATCTCGAGCGCGCGCGCATTGCCGCGCGCGTCTCGATCGTCGCCACCATTACCGAGGTGGCACCCGCCATCGAGGCGCTGCGACGAACCATGGAAAAGATCCATCGGGACCGCCGCATCACGATCGTCGTGAAGGCCGATCCCTCGGCGAAGTTCCGCGGCGAGCGCCAGGACCTCGAGGAGATGGCCGGCAATCTCGTCGACAATGCCTGCAAATGGGCAGCCTCGCAGGTCCTCATCGAGGTGAGGGTGGAACCGCCAGTGGTATCAGGCACCGCGCCGCGGCTGCGGATCGTCGTCGATGATGATGGCCGCGGGTTATCTGCCGCCGAGCGCGCGCAGGTATCTCGGCGAGGTCAGCGGCTGGACGAATCCAAGCCAGGGTCCGGGCTCGGTCTTTCGATCGTGGTCGATCTCGCGTCGCTCTATGGCGGCAGCCTCGTGCTCGGCGACGCCCCGATCGGTGGATTGCGAGCTGAGCTGGTGTTGCCGGGCATCTGACCGCCAAGGGGGATTAGCTGGCGTTGACCGGACGGAGCCCGGCGACGCCTGGATCCTAAACGCCTTCTTAACGCGCACACTTTTAAGATCGGCTGCGGACGCATTTTGCCGTCCGCACGACACACTCATACCCACACCAGGCGAATGAGCCAGACATCGACCGAGCGGCTGAGGGACTATCTCGCCCAGCTCCCGCCCCAATCGCAGGCGCTGCTGATGCGCGAGTTCGAACGCGCCATCGAGCGCGGGGAGGAGGTCGCCGTCGCCAACCTCGTGCTCGAGCAATTGCGCAAGGTCGTGCGCGGAGCCGAGGAAGACGATGAGGCACGACCGCGGACCGACGATCCGGCGCGGCTGTTGTTCCGTCCGCTTGAGCCGTTTCTGGTCGAAAGTAATTTCCCGATACGGGCCGGACAGATCAGGCGCTCCTCGCTGCTACCGGTCTGGCAGTGGCTTGGCCGGGACGGAGCGCCGGAAGCGGCAGCGGCATTCGAGGCTACGCTCGCCGGTATCAGACAGAGCGGCTCGACCGCCGGTCTGGAAGCCGCAACCCGCAAGTTCCAGCTCGCCGCTGCCGAGGCCATCGTCCAGGTCGCAACACCGGCACAGGGCGACGACCGGCATCGCGCGCTCTCCCGAATCGGTCCGCCGAACGTCGTCGAGGATTTGCTGTCGATCGGTGCGGTGCTGCGGGCCCGCGAGGCGATGGAGACGCTCGGCAGCAAGCTTCCCGGCCAGATGCGCGCGCTGACGCCCTCACAGCTCGAGATAGTGACCGCCGCGCTCAACGTACCCTCGTTGCAGACGCCGCAATTGTTGCCGTTCGCACTGTCGCTGATCATGCAGCGGCTGGCCTCGCCATGGCAGATCATCCGCCTCGCGATCAAGATGGCGGCGTCCGACGACGAGATTCGCGTGGCTGCAACGCCCTATGGCGCCGCCGTCACGATCGCGCTGCACGATCTCTCGTTCCTGACCGCCTGTCTGCGCACGGATATCAGGCGCGGTCATTTCGATAATTTCGGAGACCAGCTGAAAATCTTGCACGACGGCGTGCGGGGACTGCGTACCGAGCTCGATCTGCGCAACGATTCCGTATGGGGCCGCCAGCTCACATCGATCCGTGCCGACATTTCCAATTCCCTACAGTCGGAAATCGAGAGCGTGCCGGGCCGGGTCCGCCGCCTGCTACGCCAGCGCTCTGACAAGGATATCGCCTCCGCGCCCAAGATCGACGCCTCAGAGGTAGAGGAGATTGCCGCCCTGATCGATTTCGTGGCGGTGTGCCGCACCTATGCCAGCGAACTCGCCATCAACGAGGTGACGCTGCGGACCTATTCCGACCTGCAGCATTACGTCGAGCAATCCACCGAGAGTCTGGTGCAGGCGCTGCGCGGCGGCGACACCAAGGCACGCGCTTACCGGCAGATGCAGACCAAAGCGGCGATCCGCTTCTGCGAAATCCTGTTCGGCCATGACTATGCGTCGCTGATGAACCGGGCGGCCGAAAATGCCGTGACCGGCGAGCGCAAGGTGAGCAAGGCCGGCTAGCGCCCAGTTCGACCTATTGTGTCATGTCTTGTGTCGAAGGAATTCGGCGAAGGCCTTGAGGGTCACATCGGAAACATGATGTTCGATTCCCTCCGCGTCGGCTTCGGCGGCTTCCTGCGGAACGCCTAGCGCCAACAGAACGTCCACCACCAGCCGGTGACGGGCGCGGACGCGCTTGGCGAGATTCTCGCCCTTTTCGGTGAGGAATACCCCGCGATAGGGGCGGGCGGTCACCAGATCTTCGCGCTTCAACCGCGCAATCGTGTCGATTGCTGTCGGATGTGATACGCCCAGTCTGCGCGCGATATCAGTAGGACGAGCCTCGCCGGTCGTTCCGAGCAGGTCCGAAATGAGTTCGACATAATCTTCCAGAACCGCAGTTGACCGCGCCGTCCGTGCCTTTCCGAAGCGGCGCGCCTGCGTTTGTTCTGCAGGCATTGGCTGCATCGGCTTGGCCCGATCTGTCGAGGGCTTGCGCAACTCTGCACCTTTCAGACGAATCCAACGAGACGAGGCGGACCATGGCGCGCTGCCGACAACATTGCAAGTTTAGCGCCCTGTCACTGATCTGCAACAGACTAGCGCAGGCCCGGCAAGGCTCACCTGCCGCGCCTTGACAGATAACGGTGGAGCATTAACGTGTAGTATCACCTACATTCTGATGTCGCGGCTTATTCCTGTGGCACGATCGGATCGGAGAGGAATATGCGCGCGACCAGGATAGCCCTTGTGGGCACGTCGGCACTGGCCATGGCTTGGCTGAGCAACGCTGCGACACTCGCGCAAACAGCAGCGCCAGCGCCCATGGCGCCTCAGGCCGCGCCTCCTGCCGAAACGCCGCCTCCCGCACAGGCTCCGGCAGCGGTGCAAGCCCCGCCGGCGTCTGCTGCGTCGCAGACGGCGCCGGCACCGGCCACCGCGGCGGGATCGCCGAACGCGCCGGCGGAAATCGATATGCCGCAGGTGACTGTGGAAGGGCGACAGCCCAAGCCGGCACGGCGGGCCGCGCGTGGCGATTCCGGCCGCTCTTCGAGGACCGTTTCGGCGCCGGCGCCGACTCCTGTGCCGCCGACCGCGCCGGCATCGCCTTTCAATCCACCATTCGCCCCATTATCGACGATCGCAAGCGGGCAGATCCAGACCGGCAGCAGCAATGGCGGATTCGGCAGCCTGTTCACCAATATGCCGGGGGCTACTTCCGCCGGCCTGGCAACTGAATCCTCGCGTCCCGTTTTGCGCGGCTTAACCGACGCAAAGGTCCGCATTCAGGAGAACGGCGTAGGCGCCGTAGACGTGTCTGACATCGCGCAGGATCACGCGGTGCCGATCGACCCTCTCGCCATCCAGAAGGTCGACGTTGTGCGGGGACCGGGCGCACTCCGCTTCGGTTCGCAAGCCGTTGGCGGCGTCGTTGACGTCAACAACAATCGGATTCCGACTGCTGCGCCGCTCGGGGGAGTGGCCGCGGAATTGAGGTCCGCCGTGACGAGCGTCAACAGAGGGTGGGAGAGCGGGCTCTTGCTGGATGCCGGCGGCCGCAATGCCGCCGTTCATGCCGACATCTACGGGCGATCCTCCGGCGACTACAATGTTCCAAGCTATCCGTATCTCGCTCCGCCTGTCCCTGCGCCGGCCTTCAACGGCAAGCAGCCGAATTCGGCCTCGCAGAGTGCGGGCGCGGCGATCGGCGGCTCCTATCTTTTCGACGGTGGTTATGCCGGCATCGCTGTCTCCCGTTTCACCAGCGACTACCACGTCCCTGGCATTGCGACCGCGGAAGCCCGTCAGCACAACGACCTCGAGCAAACCAAGATCAGCTCCAAGGGCGAGTATCGTCCGGACGCGAGCACGCTGGCGGCGATCAGGTACTGGACTGGATACTCGGAATACCGGCACGACGAGACAGTGCTTGCCAACACCGGCTTCCAGGAGATTGCTGCCACCTTCAAGAACAGGCAGACCGAGGGAAAGCTCGAGGTCGAGTTCGCGCCCTTCACGACGCCGCTGGGGCCGCTCACCAGCATTGTCGGCGCGCAAGGCGCCTACCAGCAACTGGATACGGCGGGCCAGGCGATCCTGCTTCCGGCCTTGACCAGAACGGCGGCCGCGTACTTCCTCAATGAAGTCAGGCACACCGATACGCTGCGCACGCAGTTGGCCGGACGGATTGAGGGAGTAGCTATCGAGGGAACGGCATTCACTTTTCCGCCGAATCTTCTTCCGCCTCCGGACGAGCCGGGCAGGGCTGCTGCCAAGCTCGACTTCATGCCGAAGAGCATCAGCTTCGGCGTCATCAAGGATCTTCCGTCCTCGCTGGTCGCGAGCCTGACGCTGCAGAGAATCGAGCGTGCGCCGCGTCCCCTGGAACTGTTCGCGCAAGGTCCCGATGGTTCGGAGAAGACGTTCAAGATCGGCAACCCAAATCTCGGCATTGAAACCGCGAACACGGCGGAAGTCGGCTTGAAGCGCACCCATGGCGATTTCAGGTTCGCCGCGAATGCTTACTACACGGCCTACAACAAGTTCATTTTCTCGCGCGCTACCGGCATCTTTTGCCAGGAAACGTTTGCGTCATGCGGAACCGGGACGGACTACATCCAGGTCAACTACGACCAGCGCGATGCAGTTTTCCGCGGCTGCGAACTGGCGTGGCAGTGGGATGCCGCACAACTCGCCAATGGCACTGTCGGCATCGATGGCCAATATGATGTGGTGCGGGCGACATTCACCGACGGCAGCAACGTGCCGCGCATTCCGCCGATGCGTCTTGGGGGCGGCGTCTACTGGCGCAGCGAAAATTGGTTCGTCCGCGCAGGTTGGCTGCATGCGTTTGCGCAGAACGACGTTCCGCAATTCGACACGCCGACCGCTGGATACGACCTGGTCAAGGTGCAGCTCGAGCATCGGAAGTTCTGGAAGGACTCGCCGTGGGGTGCGGTGGAGGTTACGACCGGGCTCGTTGGTGACAATCTGCTCAACGCCAACATTCGCAACGCCGTTCAATTTCACAAGGACGAGATCCTGCAGCCCGGACGCGGCTTCAAGCTGTTCCTCAATGTCAAATACGGTGCCGAAAGGTCGAGCGGACCGCCCGGCACCTGGATCGGCGCGCCGCGCCGGCCCGCTATCGACGGCTTCTTCAAGAGTCCTGTAGCCGAGGCGGCCTGGAATTGGGCGGGAATCTACGCAGGTGGCAACATCGGCTATCTTAGGGGGCAGGGGATCACCAATGCCGCGTTCAACGACGCTGCCAGCGGAGCATCGCTTGCTGGAGCCCGCTTGTCGGCCACCCACAACACCGTCAGCATCGGCGTTCAGTCGGGCTATAACTGGACGTCGGGCAGAATTCTGGCGGGCATCGAGGGAGACTTTGATTATCGCGATCAGCGCGGGCGCAGCGCGGCCGCTTGCCCCGGCAACCTCTGCAACGCGGCGCTCGCTCCACTTGATGCCACAGTGAGCGCAAGTCTGGATTATCGCTTGGGCTGGGTGGCCTCGATTCGCGGTCGCGTCGGAACGTTGGTGACGCCTGATGTGCTAGCCTACGCCACCGCGGGCGTTCCGTTCGGCAAGATCACGACGTCAACTGCCGTCGCGGGATTCGATAATGTGGGTGCCGCGACGACGGCGCCTCTGGATCGGCATGTGTATCGCTTCGGCTGGGCCGTGGGTGGCGGTCTCGAGATGCGGTTGACAGGCAATTGGACCGGAAAGCTCGAATATCTTCACATGGATTTCGGGTCGGTGCGCTCGACACCGCCTACGGCCGTCAACACTGCCGTTGCGTTCGACGCCAACACGCGCGTGACAAGCGACGCGATCAAAGTCGGGGTGAACTACAGGTTTGGTGGAGCTGGTGTCATGGAATGATCGTCGAAGCGAAGCCTCCCGAGCAGACGATCAGTTCCGTGTTCGATCCGCCAACTGTCTATTTTACAGTGAAGCGGATCGGTTGCTTCACGACAACGAACTCGCCGGGGAACGTCGCGGGCGGCGCAGGAAAGGGTTGGGCGCGCTTCAGGAGCGCGATGGCTTCCTCGTCAAGGGCCCCGGAGCCCGAGCTCTGAGTCACACGTGCGCCAACCACCATTCCTTGCCGATCGAGCGTAAACGATACCTGCGCCGTTCCTTGCTCGCGCTTGGCACGTGCGGCTTCAGGATATCGCTTGTTCTTTTCCACGAGGGCAAGGACCTTGGTTCGCCACGTCATCACCGCCTCGGAATTTTTGTCATTCGGCACGCCTTGGGTCGGCGCCGTCGCTACCGGCGCGATCCGCTCGTTGATCGCAGGCGGGGCTGATGTCGTGGCGGCCGCCGCTTGCTGCTGCGGCGTCACCTCAAGCTGCGGTTTGGTCGGGAGCGCCGCGGCAGCATCCGGATTGGGAGCAGGCGGCAGCACGGGTGTTTCGTCCGGCGGTGTCTCCTCAGGCTTCGCTACCGGCTGCGCCTCGGACATCACCTGTTCCGGACCGGGCGCGATATCGGTCGGCGTCGTCGAAGGCGCTGCGGTGAGCGGCGCAAGGTCAACCACGATTGCGCCTGAGGGTTCGGCAGCCACGGTATCATCGGCATGGCGCCAGGTGGCGAGCGCAGCGGTCAATCCAGCATAGACGCACAGCACGGCAAGGCTGCTGAACATCCATCGTCGCAGGTCGGAACGATCCTCGGCTGCAAGCTGCATCATGGTGATGAGGCTTGCTCCATGCCCACCAGGGCGACCTTGAGATAGCCGGCGGCGCGCAGCAGGTTCATGACCTGCATCACTTCGCCATAGGGGACGAGCTTGTCGGCGCGCAGGAAAATGCGGGTATCCTTCTGGCCGCTGGTGCTAGCATCGAGCACGCCGGGCAGTGCGGCTCGGCCGACCGTTTCGTTCCCGACGGAGAGCGACAGGTCGGGCTTCACGGTCAGATAGACCGGCTTGTCGGGCCGCGGCTGCGGCTGGGCGTTCGACGCAGGAAGATCGACAGCGATATCGACGGTCGCAAGCGGGGCCGCGACCATGAAGATGATCAGAAGCACGAGAATGACGTCGATGAACGGCGTCACGTTGATCTCATGGACCTCGGAAAGATCGCCATTGCCCTGATTGAGACCGGCGGCCATGGCTGCTACTCCGCCGCCGCGAGATGCCGCCGCACGAGCAGGGTGCCGCTGTCGAGGTCACGCCCAACCAGCCGCGAGATCTCCGCCGATCCATCTCCGAGCAGCGCCCGATAGGAAGCGATTTGGCGCGCGAACAGATTGTAGATCACGACCGCGGGAATGGCCGCCACCAGCCCCAGCGCGGTGGCGAGCAGCGCTTCGGCAATTCCAGGGGCGACCACGGCGAGGTTTGTGGTTTGCGACTTGGAGATACCGATGAAGCTGTTCATGATGCCCCAGACCGTGCCGAACAATCCCACGAACGGGCCGGTCGATCCGATGGTCGCCAGCACGCCGGTGCCGAAGGCAACGCGTCTGCTCGCCGCCGCCTCGATCTGCTGCAGTCTGGAAGCGATCCTCGCCTTGATGCCTTCCTTGTCCATTCGATCAGTGCTCAACCCGAGCTCGGTGACGGCGCCCTCGAGCAATTGTGCAACCGCGCCTTCACCCACCTGCCGAACGGCGTCATCCGTGCATCTGGCGTTGGCGAGTTCGCGCAAAGCGGCGCGGGCATTCCGCCGCAGCCTCACCAATTCGATGGTTTTCGAGAGCCATACCGTCCAGGTCGCTGCGGTCGCAAAGACCAGGCCGACCATCACCGCTTTGACGACGATATCCGCCTGCATGAACATGCCCCACGGGCTGAGATCCCGGGGCAGCATTGCAGCCCCGACCGCCGTTGCGGCGTCATTGGCTTTGGCCGGGAAGCACGGCAGCAACAGGGGAAGTGTAAGAATGGGAGCGCCGCGGCGGAGCCCGCGTCGAAATGCAGTCCAAGATCGCATCGGGTTGCCTCTGAGGGGGAGATTAACGCCTTAGCCTCATTTTGTAGCATCACCTACGTCTTGGTGTAAATGCCAGCCAGGCAAGCTGGGTGGCCCGTCCGTGCATGGCGGTTCCGATGCAATTCAAGCGACCTGGCGTTTCCCCGGAGATCTCGCGAGCAGGCCGGCGGATGACCCCCGATACCCGCGGTATTTCCTGCCGCATTTGTCAATTGCCGGGCTTGCCGCCGGTGGTGTAAAGCGGCGCATCGTTGGCGCTTATTCTCATTCTAAAACGCCATTCCGCCCGGGAACCGCTTGATGACGCTGTGGTTTGTGTTCGCGCTGATGACGGTCGCGGCGATCTTCGCCGTGCTCTGGCCATTGAGCCGCAGCTCTTCCGCGAAAGGGGGCGGCAGTGAGACGGCGGTCTACAAGGATCAGCTCGCCGAAATCGATCGCGACGTCGCCGCCGGGCTGATCGGCGTGGCCGAGGCCGAGGCCGCGCGGGTCGAAATCGGCCGCCGCCTGCTCGCCGCTGCGGAGGGCGAACGCGACCTGCCGTCGGGCGCAAATCTCGGCCTGCGCCGCGCCTCGGCGATCCTGGCTTTGATCGGTTTGCCGATCGCAGCCGTGACGTTCTATCTGTCGCTGGGATCGCCGCGTCTTGGGGATTTCCCGCTGGCCTCGCGCGTGCGGACGGCCGACGCCAACCAGCCGATCGAAAACATGGTGGCGCAGGTCGAAGCGCATCTGGAAAAGAATCCGACCGACGGCCGCGGTTGGACCGTGCTGGCGCCGGTGTTGGCGAGGCTCGGCCGGTTCGATGATGCTGTCAGGGCCTATCGCAACGCGATCAACTACGCTGGAGACAGCGCCGAGCGCCGCTCCGATCTCGGCGAGGTCCTTGCGGGCGCGGCAGGCGGCGTCGTCACGGCGGAGGCCAAGGCCGAATTCGAACGCGCGGTGGCGCAGAACGCCGATGAGCCCAAGGCCAATTATTTCCTCGGGCTGGCTGCCGAACAGGACGGCCGCCAGGCCGACGCCGCCGCGATCTGGCAAGGCATGCTCGCCAAGGCGCCGGCCGACGCGCCATGGCGCCCGCTGCTCCAGTCGGCCCTGGCGAGGGTCGGTGCACCGGCCGCGCCGGCGGTCTCCGGAGACGCGATGGCCGCAGCCAAGGACATGAATGAAGACGACCGTAACGCGATGATCCGCGGCATGGTCGACCGTCTCGCGACGCGGCTGAAGCAGAACGGCGACGATGTCGAGGGATGGTTGCGGCTGGTGCGAGCCTATATGGTGATGGGTGAGCGCGATAAGGCGGTGAGCACGCTCACCGAGGCGCGGCAGGCGGTCGGGAGCGACGCGGAACGCTTGCGCCAGCTCAATGACGGCCTGAAGAAACTCGGGCTTGATGGATGAACGGGACGGCGGCAGCTGGAAGGCACGATAAGGAACAGAAATGACACGCAAGCAACGGCGTTTGACCATGATCGGCGGCTCGCTCGCGGTGCTCGCGGTTGCGGCAGGGCTAGTGCTGAACGCCATGCGCGATTCCATCGTGTTCTTTTCCACGCCGACCATGGCGGCCGAGAAGCAGATTCCAACCGGCAAGCGGTTCCGTCTTGGGGGCCTGGTTCAGCCGGGATCGCTCGTGAAGGGCGACAATCTCGCGGTCAATTTCAGCATCGCCGACGGCAGTGCCGCGCTGCCGGTCGCCTACAAGGGAATTTTGCCGGATCTGTTCCGCGAGGGGCAGGGCGTCATCGCCGAGGGCGCGCTGGATGCCTCCGGCGTGTTCAAGGCCGACACGGTTCTCGCCAAGCATGACGAGACCTACATGCCCAAGGATGTCGCCGACGCCTTGAAGAAGCAGGGGCACTGGAAGGACGATTACGCGAAGCAGGGCACCACGGCGGCACAGGCCCAAGGAACTATCCAGGGAACCACGAAGTGATCGCAGAAGCCGGCCACTACGCGCTGGTGCTGGCGCTCGCGCTGGCGCTGATCCAGTCCACCGTGCCGATCGCGGGCGCGCGCTGGGGCGATCATGCATTGATGAATGTCGCGCGCTCCACGGCGCTCGCGCAGCTGCTGTTCGTGGGCGCATCGTTCACGGCGCTGACGATGCTGCACGTGGTCTCGGATTTCTCCGTCGTCAACGTGTTCGAGAATTCGCACTCGGCGAAGCCGCTGCTCTACAAGATCACCGGCGTGTGGGGCAATCACGAAGGATCGATGCTGCTGTGGGTGTTGATCTTGGCGCTATTCGGCGGCTTGGTTGCGGCTTTTGGCAACAATCTGCCGCTGTCGCTGCGCGCGCATGTGCTGGCGGTGCAGGGCTGGATCGCCGGCGCCTTCTATCTCTTCATCCTCGTCACCTCGAATCCATTCCAGCGCATTGCAAGCCCACCGATCGAGGGGCGCGATCTCAATCCGGTGCTCCAGGACATCGGCCTCGCGGTGCATCCGCCGATGCTTTATCTCGGCTATGTTGGCTTCTCGATATCGTTCTCCTTTGCGGTTGCCGCCCTGATTGAAGGCCGCATCGACGCCGCATGGGCGCGCTGGGTGCGGCCGTGGACGCTTATGGCGTGGATCTTCCTCACGCTTGGCATCGCCATGGGCTCGTATTGGGCCTATTACGAACTCGGCTGGGGTGGCTGGTGGTTCTGGGACCCGGTGGAAAACGCGTCGCTGATGCCATGGCTCGCCGGCACAGCGCTGTTGCATTCCGCGGTCGTGATGGAAAAGCGCAACGCGCTGAAGGTCTGGACCATCCTTTTGTCGATCCTGACCTTTTCGCTATCGCTGCTCGGCACCTTCCTGGTGCGCTCGGGTGTATTGACCTCCGTGCATGCATTCGCGACCGATCCTGCGCGCGGCGTGTTCATCCTGCTGATCCTGTGCCTGTTCATCGGCGGCAGCCTGTCGCTTTATGCCTGGCGCGCATCGACGCTGAAGCAGGGCGGGTTGTTCGCACCGATCTCGCGTGAAGGCGCGCTGGTGCTCAACAATCTCTTTCTCACCTCGGCCTGCGCCACCGTGTTCATCGGCACGCTGTATCCGTTGGCGCTCGAGGTGTTGACCGGCGACAAGATTTCGGTCGGCGCACCGTTCTTCAATCTGACTTTCGGGCCGTTGTTTGTGCCGCTCTTGCTTGCGGTACCGTTCGGTCCGCTCCTGGCGTGGAAGCGCGGCGATCTATTCGGTGCGGCGCAGCGGCTGACGGCCGCTGGTGTCGTGGGGCTGGTCGCGATTGCGGTGCTCTTTGCATGGACCCATGGCGGCGCCACGCTCGCGCCGCTCGCGATCGGGCTTGCGGTGTTCGTCATTGCCGGGGCGATCACAGACCTCGCCGAGCGCATCGGGCTGTTCCGCGTGCCCTTCACGAGCGCCATCGCGCGCGCGCGCGGATTGCCGCGCGCGACCTGGGGCACGGTTTTCGCGCATGCCGGCATGGGCGTCGCGTTGATCGGCATCGTTTGCGAAACCACCTGGAACAGCGAATATATCGGCACGATGAAGCCGAACGACGTCGCAACCGTCGCCGGCTATCAGCTGAAGCTCGACGAGATCACGCAACGCCAGGGCCCCAATTTTCGCGAGATGATCGCTCAGTTCACGGTTCGCGACGGCGAGACGCTTCAGGTGATGACGCCGTCGAAGCGTAATTTTACCACGCGCGGCTCTTCGACCACCGAGGCCGCGCTGCTGACGCGCGGCGCCAGCCAGCTCTATATTTCGCTCGGCGACACCAATGCCGATGGCGCTATCGCGGTGCGCATCTATCACAAGCCGCTGGTGCTGTTGATCTGGTGGGGCCCGGTGCTGATGGCGTTCGGCGGCCTGCTGTCACTGTCGGACCGCCGCCTGCGCGTTGGCGCACCGAAGCCTGCAAAGGCAGCCCGCGCCCTGCAACCGGCGGAGTGAGCCGTTGAAGAAGCTCCTAGCCAGCCTATTCATTGCCTTCGCGATGTCGGTCGCGCCGGCCGCTCACGCTGTGCAGCCCGACGAGATCATGGCGGACCCTGCGAAGGAAGCCCGCGCGCGCGATCTGTCGCGCGAGCTGCGCTGCATGGTGTGCCAGAACCAGTCGATCGACGATTCCGACGCGCCGCTGGCGCGCGACCTGCGGCTTCTGGTGCGCGAACGCATCGCGAGCGGCGACAGCGACAAGCAGGTGATCGATTTCCTGGTGGAGCGTTATGGCGAGTTCGTGCTGCTCAAGCCGCGCCTGTCATTGCACACGCTGTTGCTGTGGCTGCTGCCGCCGCTCGCCTTGATCGGCGGCGGACTGGCGCTCTGGTTCTACAACCGCCGACGCCCCAATGCTGGTAGCTCGATCGATCCGGCGCTGTTGCACCTGACGGAAGAGGAAGAGGCGAGGCTGGAGCGCCTGCTCGCGGCTGATGCGTCGGACAAGAAGGCCTGAGCCTGCTATTGCAAAGGGCCGGTTTCAGCTATGAAATTCTCTGTCAGAATAATCATAACCCAGGGGGAAACCGGATATGGCCTTTTCACTCTACGACGCCAGCGTGGCGAATTATCTGCAGACCCTCGGCGCGGTCAGTGGCTTCCTCGAGCGCGGCCTCAAGCATTTTCGCGACAACAACGTCGATCCGGAAACGATGGTCGAGGCGCGGCTGGCGCCGGACATGCTGCCGCTGCGTTTCCAGATCATCTCGGTCGCCCAGCATTCCCGCGGCGCCATCGAGGGCGTGCAAAGCGGAGAGTTTCGTCCGCCCGCATCCAAGACGCCGTATGATTACGCAGGGCTGCAGGGATTGGTTACGCAAACCCGCGAAGCCTTGTCGGCATGGACGCCGGAGGCAGTCAATGCGCTCGGCGGCCGCGATGTCGTGTTTCACATCGGCGACCGGCAATTACCGTTCACGGCGGAGGATTTCCTGATGTCGTTTTCGCTGCCCAATTTCTATTTCCACGCCACCACGGCTTACGACATCCTGCGCACCAACGGCGTGCCGCTCGGCAAGCGGGATTTCATGGGGCGGCTGAAGCTGAAGGGCTGAGCGGCTAGGAACAAGGCGAAGCGCTAAGTTGCCCGTGGCCAGTAGCCTGCGAAGAGGACCACCGGTCATGCTTTTCCGGCGGGCAGGGGGTACGCCCGCTGATGGCCATTTCTCAGCCAGCGCTAAGTCATTGATTGCCTGCGCTATTCTGCCGCATCCACACCCCCCCGCATTACAAAAGTTTAATTCCCCAGCCAGCGGTTGGTAAGGCGCCAAACCCCATCTTCAGGTCCTGTCAGGTGCCAGCCCCCGCACCGTAGAAGAATGAAGAATTCAGGCTCTGGAGATTTCAAGAATGACCGAACGTCCCGTCGATCTTTCCTCACTACCGTCCTACGGCGCGCCGCGTCGTTCGCTGTTCTCCGCGCGTAAATTCGCGCTGATGGCTTCCGTCGTCGCCGGCCTTGGCGCTGCCGTGTATGGCTTCTCGCCGCAGCAGGGCCCGCTGGATGTCTTCGCCAGCGCGGCGCACGCGCAGGTCAACCAGGAGGTCCGCAAGGTTGAGCGGCCGATTGGCTTTGCCGACATTGTCGAGCGCGTGAAGCCGTCGGTGATTTCGGTCAAGATCAACATCGCCGACAAGAGCAGCAAGGACGACAGCGCCAATAAGGATGACGACTCGCCGTTCCCGCCGGGCTCGCCGATGGAGCGCTTCTTCCGCCGCTTCGGCGGTCCGGATGGCTTGCCGCCCGGCCTGCGCGGTGGGCCGCGTGGCGGCCGTGGCCCGGTGACGGGTCAGGGTTCCGGCTTCTTCATCTCGCCTGACGGCTATGCTGTGACCAACAACCACGTGGTCGACGGTGCCGACAAGGTCGAGATCACGATGGACGACGGCAAGACCTACACCGCGAAGGTGATCGGCACCGATCCGCGCACCGACCTCGCACTGATCAAGGTCGAGGGCCGCAGCGACTTCCCGTTCGCCAAGCTGTCCGACGGCAAGCCGCGGATCGGCGACTGGGTGCTGGCGGTCGGTAACCCGTTCGGCCTCGGCGGCACCGTGACTGCCGGCATCGTGTCGGCGTCCGGCCGCGACATCGGCAACGGCCCGTATGACGACTTCATCCAGATCGACGCGCCCGTGAACAAGGGCAATTCCGGCGGTCCGGCGTTCGATATCAATGGCGAAGTGATGGGCGTCAACACCGCGATCTATTCGCCGTCCGGCGGCAGCGTCGGTATCGCGTTCTCGATTCCCGCCGCGACGGTGAAGAACGTGGTCGCACAGCTCAAGGACAAGGGCACGGTCAGCCGCGGCTGGATCGGCGTCCAGATCCAGCCGGTGACATCAGAGATCGCCGACAGCCTCGGCATGAAGAAGGCGGAAGGTGCGCTGGTGGCGGAACCGCAGGCGAACGGTCCGGCGGCGAAGGCCGGCATCCAGTCCGGTGACGTCATCACTGGCGTTAATGGCACGCCGGTCAAGGATGCCAAGGAGCTCGCCCGCACCATCGGCGGTCTGTCGCCCGGCACAGCGGTGAAGCTCAACGTGCTGCAGAAGGGCCAGGAGAAGGTCTTCAATCTCACGCTCGGCCAGTTGCCGAACACGGTCGAGGCCAAGGCGGACACCGATAAGGAAGACCGTGGCGGCGCCACCAAGGGAACCGGTGTGCCGAAGCTTGGCCTGACGGTGGCTCCTGCCAACAGTGTGGCCGGTGCCGGCAGGGAAGGCGTCGTGGTCACCGAGGTCGACCCGAAGAGCGCGGCAGCCGAACGCGGCTTCAAGGAAGGCGACGTCATTCTCGAAGTCGCCGGCAAGAGCGTCGCGACAGCCGGCGAGGTGCGTGAGGCGATCGACGCCGCGCGGACGGAGAACAAGAACAGCGTTCTCATGCGCGTGAAGAGCGGCGGTTCGTCGCGCTTCGTCGCGGTGCCGCTGGCGAAGGGCTAAACGAGGACTAGATACCAGATGGAGGGTTTCGCCGGCATTCGTCGCCCCCGCCGACGTCTCCTTCCGGGGAGCGGGTGCAAAACTCGCTCCCTCTGGCAACCTTCCAGCGGAACACGCCCCCCTCCGTCGGAAGGGCCTAAGGGCGGTGAGGTCCCCCAGCTTCACCGCCCGCTCTTTTCACTTGATCGAGAAGACGGCCGGCCGCCTTGCATGTGCAGGGCGGCCGCGCCATGGTGAGAGAGGCTAAATCCCGTGACCGCAACTGCCCCGCAAATGCGTCTGCTGATCATCGAAGATGACCGCGAGTCCGCCGACTATCTCGTCAAGGCGTTCCGTGAAGTCGGCCATGTCGCCGATCTCGCGAGCGATGGCGAGGAGGGCCTGTCGATGGCCGACGGCGGCGATTACGACGTTCTGGTGGTGGACCGCATGCTGCCCAAGCGCGACGGTCTCTCGGTGATCGGCGCGTTGCGCGAGAAGGGCAACCGCACGCCGGTTTTGATCCTGTCCGCGCTCGGCCAGGTCGATGACCGTATCAAAGGCCTGCGCGCCGGCGGCGACGACTATCTGCCAAAGCCCTATTCATTCGCCGAGTTGCAGGCGCGCGTCGAAGTGCTGTCGCGCCGCAATGTCGGTCCGGCGGAAGAGACCACCTATCGCGTCGGGGACCTCGAGCTCGATCGCCTTTCCCACCGTGTCGCCCGCGGCAAGGACGAACTGACGCTGCAGCCGCGCGAGTTTCGCCTGCTCGAATATCTGATGAAGCATGCGGGCCAGGTGGTGACGCGCACCATGCTGCTCGAAAACGTCTGGGATTATCATTTCGATCCGCAGACCAACGTCATCGATGTGCATATTTCGCGGCTGCGCTCCAAGATCGATAAGGGTTTTGACCGGCCCTTGCTGCACACGATCCGCGGCGCCGGATATATGATCCGTGACGGCCTTCGGTAAGCTGATCCGCACCACGGCGTTCCGGCTGACGCTGGTCTATCTGTTTTTGTTCGCGCTGTTTGCGGCGTCGCTGCTCGGCTATTTCGCCTGGAATACGCGGCGGCTGATCAACGAGCAGATCACCGCCACGGTGAACGCTGAGACTGCCGAGATCACCGACATCTACAACCGCCGCGGCCTGCGCGGCCTCGTCTACTCGCTCGGCAACCGCGCGCTGCGGCCGGGCGCCAATCTCTATCTCGTCACCACGCCTGAAGGGAAAGCGATCGGCGGCAATGTCGGCGCGCTGGCGCCTGGCGTCATGGCCTCGATCGGCTGGTCTGAAACCGGTTATCGCCGACTCGACGAGCAGGACACCGCAGATCATCGCGCGCTGGTGCGTGTCACCGAACTTACCAATGGTTTTCGCCTCCTGGTCGGCCGTGACCTTGAAGAGCGACGCCGATTGTTCGGCATCGTCGCCAATGCCGCGCAATGGTCGCTGCTCGTCGTTATCGTGCTCGGTATCGGCGGCGGCATCTTCGTGGCGCGGCGGGTGCTGCAACGGATCGATGCGATGACCGGCACGACAAAGCGGATTATGGCCGGTGACCTTTCCGGGCGCCTGCCGGTCGGGCGCAGCGGCGACGAACTCGATCGTCTTGCGGAAAGCCTCAACGCCATGCTGGAGCGCATCGAGGCGTTGATGACGGGGCTGAAAGAAGTCTCCGACAACATTGCCCATGATCTGAAAACGCCGCTGACGCGCCTGCGCAATCGCGCCGAGGAGGCGCTGGCGAGGTCGGGCAGCGAAGCGGAATATCGTGCGGCGCTGGAACGGACGATCGAGGAATCCGATGGCCTGATCCGTACCTTCAACGCGCTGTTGATGATCGCGCGTGCCGAGTCCGGGCAGGCCCGCGGCAACATGGATGATTTCGATGCGGCCGATGTCGCCAAGGGCATCCACGAATTGTATGAGCCGCTGGCCGAAGACGACGGCATGACCCTGCGCGTCAAAACTACGGCCGCGCGCGTGCATGGCAACCGTGAGCTGATCAGCCAGGCACTTGCCAACCTGGTCGAGAACGCGATCAAATATGGCAAGCCCTCGACCGTGATCCAGCCGCTCGACCCTGTTGCTGCCGCGCGGACCCACGAGGTCCTGATCGAGGCGCGGCGCGAGGGTGACCGCGTGCTGCTGAGTGTTACCGACCATGGACCCGGCATTCCCGAAAGCGACCGAAAACACGCAGTGGAGCGATTCGTGCGGCTCGAGGCGAGCCGGACGCTGCCGGGTTCCGGCCTTGGCCTCAGCCTCGCATCCGCGGTGGCGACCCTGCATGGCGGCGAGCTCCGGCTTGGCGACTCGCATCCGGGTCTGACCGCGACGCTGGTCATCCCGGCGCTATCCGCCGCAAGTGACAGGCTTGCCGCGCAAACGCCGGATGTGCCACAGAAGGTGGCATGAATTCCTCGATCCTGGCCGCGCGGTTCGTCTGCGGGCCGCACATCCCAGTCGAAAGCAACGCCGAACAACGCTTCAGGGCTTGGCTCGCCGAGCTGGAGCCGACGCAGGCGGCCGAGATCGAGGCGTGGCTCAAGCATCCGTTTCCCAGGGATATCCTGCTCGGCATTGCCGAATTCTCGCCCTACCTTTTCGACCTGATCCGCGCCGACGCCGCGCGGCTGATCCGCCTGTTGGCATGCGATCCGGAACGGCATCTCGCCGCGGTGATCGAGAAAACTTCGCAGGACGTGCTCACGGCCGCCAGCGAAGCCGACGTGATGCATCTGCTTCGCCGCATGAAGTCCGAGGCCGCGCTATTGATCGCACTGTGCGACATTGGCGGGGTCTGGCCGGTGATGCGGGTGACGGCGGAGTTGACCGATCTGGCGATCGTCTCAGTGCAGACGGCGGTGCGTTTTCTGCTGCGCCAGGAGATCGCCCGCGGCCGCATGACCGCCGTCGATCACGAACGGCCGGAGGAGGGCTCCGGTCTGATCGTGCTTGCCATGGGCAAGATGGGTGCGGGCGAACTGAACTATTCCAGCGATATTGACCTGATCGTCTTCTTCGATTCCGCCGCGACGTCGCTGTTACAGGACATCGAGCCGGCGCCGTTCTTCGTGCGCGTGACGCAGGCGATGGCTCGCCTGTTGCAACAACGCTCCGGCGAGGGCTACGTGTTTCGCGTCGATCTGCGGCTGCGGCCGGATCCGGCGTCGACTCAGGTCGCGATCTCGACCGAAGCGGCGCTGCATTATTACGAGCGGGAAGGGCGGACCTGGGAACGCGCGGCCATGATCAAGGCGCGCGTTTGCGCCGGCGACGCCAAGGCTGGCGAGGCGTTACTCGCGGAACTGTCGCCGTTCGTCTGGCGCAAGCATCTGGATTTTGCCGCGCTCGCTGACGTCCACGACATGAAGCGGCAGATGCAGACCTATCGCGGGCAGAGCGAGATTTCGGTCGAAGGCCACAACGTCAAGGTCGGTCGCGGCGGCATCCGCGAGATCGAGTTTTTTGCGCAGACGCAGCAGCTCATTGCCGGCGGCCGCCATCCTGAATTGCGGGTACGCCCGACGCTGCACGCCCTGCAGGTGCTGGCCACCAGCAACTGGATCAGCTTTCAGGCCTGCGATGAGCTGACGGCAGCCTATGAATTCCTCCGCTGCGTCGAGCACCGGCTGCAGATGATGTGCGACGAGCAGACCCACACGCTGCCCGAAGACGCCGAGGCCGTGGAGCGTTTCGCGAATTTTTTCGGCTATGCGAGCCGCGCCGCCTTTGCGAAAGACCTGCTCGGCCATCTCAACATCGTGCAGGGGCACTACGGCAAGCTATTCGAGGGTGATCCGACCGGCACGGCCAAACTGCCGCAGCTCAACTATGCCGCGGGTCCTGAGGACCCGCGGCTGCTCGATCATCTTTCGACGCTCGGCTTCAAGAAGCCGGTCGCGGTGGCCGGCACGCTGCAGCTCTGGATGCAGGGTAACTACCGCGCGCTGCGCAATGAAGCGACCAAGGCCGCTTTCATCGAGTTGGTGCCGGGCCTGATTGACGGCCTTGCGCATGCCGAAGACCCCGATGACGCGGTGATCGCCTTCGATCGTTTTCTCGGCGCATTGCAGCGTGGCAGCCGGCTGATTTCACTCTTGAGAGAAAACCGCGAATTCGTCGCGCTGGTGGCGTTGATCCTCGGCGCAGCGCCGCGGCTCGGCGACATGCTGGCGCGCCAGCCGCAGATCATGGATGGCTTGATCGATCCCCGTTTCTTCGGCGCGATGCCGGACCAGAAGGAATTGTCGGCGCGGCTGGCGACGACGCTGAAGGACGCGGATTCCTACGAAGACTTTCTCGATCGCCTGCGGCTATTCGGCCAGGAGAGCCTGTTCCTGATCGGCACGCGCATCCTGTCCGGCACGGTATCCGCGCAGCAGGCCAGCGTTGCCTTTGCCGACGTGGCCGAGGGCATCGTGCATACCGTGCACGGGCTGGTCACGGATCAGTTCGCCACCCAATACGGCCGCATCAAGGGACAGGAGACCGCAATCGTGGCGATGGGCCGGCTCGGCAGCCGCGAGATGACAGCCTCGTCAGATCTCGACTTGATCCTGCTCTATAATTTCGATCCTGATAATCCTGACTCCGACGGCGAACGCTCGCTGCACGGTGCGCAATATTTCGCGCGCCTGACCCAGCGGCTGATCTCGGCGTTCACGACGCGGACCAATTACGGCGTGCTCTATGAAGTCGACATGCGGCTCCGTCCGTCGGGCCGCGCCGGCCCGCTGGCCTCGCACATCGATTCCTTTGCCGGCTACCAGGAGCGCGAGGCGTGGACCTGGGAGCATATGGCGCTGACGCGGGCGCGGGTGATTTCGGCATCACCCGCATTTCGCCAGAAGATCGAGGATATCATCCGCAGCGTGCTGACGCGGCCGCGCGATGCGGCTTCCACCGCCGGCGACGTCGCCGACATGCGCCGGGCCATTGCCCAGGAAAAGGGCGAGGGCGATATCTGGGATCTCAAGCTCGCCGCCGGCGGGCTCGTCGATATCGATTTCATCGCGCAATATCTGCAGCTCGTTCACGCCGCGGAGAAACCCGATATCCTCAGCGTGTCGACGCTGCAGGTGCTCGACAATGCCGCGCGCCTCGGCGTGCTGCCGCAGTCCGACGCCGAGATTATGCGCCAGGCGGCACGCCTCTATCACGATCTCACGCAAATTCTCCGGCTCTGCGTCACCGGAAAATTCAATCCGGCGACCGCGGGCGAGAATCTCTTGCGCGTCATGGCCCGCGCCGGCGACACGCCGGATTTCTCGACGCTCGAGGCGAGGGTGCGCGAGACGCAGGCAGAGGTGAGGCGGGTCTTCCAGGCTTTGGTGGGCGGAGATTAGACGTTGACCCGCCCGTCATCGTGACAAGGCGCGTTAGTCGAATCGCGCTGTCGCGGTCTTGCCGTCGGGCGAGGTGAACTGAACTGCTCCCTTGGGCTGAGCCGGCAGGACCGTAGCCGCCATTCCGCTCAACGCGTTCTTCTCTGACGGCGCGAGCGTGACGCGCTCTGCTTTTCCTCCCGAGTTGAGGATGGCGACACCCTTGAATCCCTTCGGATCGATCGGCTTATCATCTTCACCAATGAGGAAGACCTCAACGCTCTTATCGTTCACCACGAGTTCCGCATGATAGCCGCCGGCATCGCCGACGCGCCCTCCGTGCGAACCCTTCGGCTCGTGTGCGTGCGCCGGCAGTCCGGCCAGCAGGGCAGCGCCCAGAACGAGATATCTAAGCATCATGGGTGGGTCTCCTTTCAAGACGTAAGCGATCAATAGGAATGTGAGGCAGCATGATCTGCGACAGACTCGTCGGGGCGCCGCTGCATCAGCCGCATCAGGGGCTTCTTGCCGAACATGAGGAACAGCACGGGCGTAATCAGCGCATCGAGCAAGGTCGCGCTGATCAGTCCGCCAAAGATCGTCACCGCGACGGGATGCAGGATTTCCTTGCCCGGCTCGTCTGCCGCGACAAGCAGCGGCAGCAGCGCAAGGCCCGCTGAAAGCGCGGTCATCAGCACGGGTGTCATGCGCTCGAGGCTTCCGCGGATCACAAGCGCCGGCCCGAACTCCATCCCTTCCTGCAAGGCAAGATTGATGTAGTGGCTTATCTTGAGAATCCCATTGCGTGTGGCGATTCCCGTCAGGGTGATGAAGCCGATCATGCTGGCGACGGATAGCGGCTGGTCGGTCAGTGCCAGTGCCGCTACCGAACCGATCAGCGCAAGCGGCACCCCGCCCATGATGATCAACGCGAGCACGGTAGAGCGGTAGCGGCTGTAGAGGATCGCAAAGATCAGCGCGAGGGAGAGGGCTGAAAGAATAGCTATTCGGCGACTGGCTTCTTCCTGAGCCTGGAATGTGCCTTCGAGGCTCGCGGTGACGCCCTGTGGCAGGCTCGTCGCTTGCAATTCGGCGCGAATGCGGCGCACGATCTCGGCCATATCGGTTTTGCCGTCGGAGTTCGCGAGCACGACGATGCGCCTGCGGCCGTTCTCTCTCAGGATTTGGTTCGGCCCGTCCGTCTCCTTCACATCAGCAATCTGACGGGCCGGTATCCAGCCGGAGGGAGTCTTGATCAGGAGCTCGCCGAGCTTCTCGGTGGTGCGTAGCCGCTCGGGCAATCTCATGACGACGTCGTAGCGCTTGTAGCCGTCGACCACGCGCGAGATGACGCGACCGCTCGATAGCCGCGATAGCTGTTCCGTAACAGCGCCGGGCTGCACACCGTACAAGGCGGCCCGCGTATAGTCGACGCGGACTTCGAGTTGGGGAATGCGGACCTGCTTTTCAACCTGGAGGTCCTGGATGCCGTCGATCTTGGCGAGCCGCCCACGGAGTTCTTCCGCGCTGTTTCGCAGCGTGTCGAGGTCGTCGCCGAACAGTTTGAGGGCGAGTTCGGCTCGAATGCCCGAGAGCAGGTGATCAAGCCGGTGCGAGATCGGCTGTCCGACATTGATCGAGAGCGGAAGCACCGAAAGCCGGGAACGAATGTCCGCGACGATCTCGGGTTTTGGTCGCCGTGAGGGCTTGAGATCGACATCAATTTCCGAGGAATGGACGCCTTCCGCGTGCTCGTCCAGCTCGGCGCGCCCTGTTCGGCGCCCGACGCTGATCACTTCCGGCACATCGAGCAGCAGGCGTTCCGCGATAGAGCCGACCCGGCTGGATTCCGAAAGCGAGACGCCTGGGGCGAACGCAATATTGATCGTGAAAGTGCCTTCGTTGAAGGCCGGCAGGAACGCGCGCTTCAAGGCGAATACGCCGGCGCCGGCGCTGAGCACCGCGAGCGCCGTCACGCCAAGCAGCAATCCTTTGTGAGCGAAAGCGAACCGCAGTGCCGCATGGTTGACGGACTTGAGCTTGCGAACAAGCCAGCTCTCCCGTTCAGCAAGCCGCTTCATCCCGGGCAGCAGGTAATAGGCCAATACCGGCGTCAGCGTGATCGAAACCAAAAGACTCGCGAGGATCGAGATGATGTAGGCGTGGCCGAGCGGCGCGAACAGCCGTCCCTCGATGCCCGACAGCGCAAACAGCGGCACGAACACAAGGACGATGATCATCGTGGCATAGACGATTCCCGATCGCACTTCGTTGGATGCGGAAACCACCACGTCGAAAACTGAACGGGGATTGCCTTGCTCCCTGTTCTCACGGAGCCTGCGGAAGATGTTCTCGACATCGACGACGGCGTCATCGACCAGCTCGCCGATGGCGATCGCAAGTCCTCCCAGGGTCATCGTATTGATGGACAACCCGAGCAGCTTGAAGATGATGGCGGTGGTCAGGATCGAGACCGGGATCGCCGTCAGCGAGATGGCTGTGGTGCGCCAGTTGAGGAGGAACGCGAACAGGATCGCCGCCACGACGAGCGCTGCTTCGAGCAATACTCGTAAGAGGTTCTGGATCGAGTTTTCGATGAAGTCGGCCTGCCGGAATATGATCTCGTTGGCTTTCACGCCGGACGGCAGGCTGGGCTCCAGCTCCGCGAGCGCCTGCGTGATCTGTTGCGTCAGCTGCACTGTATCGACATTGGGCTGCTTCTCGATCGAGACGATCACAGCGGGCCTGCTCATATAGCCCGCATCGCCGCGTTTGACCTTGGGCGCAAACTCGACGTTCGCCACCTGCCGCAGCAGGATGGGACGCCCTTCGATCGTGGTGACGACGATGTTGCGCAGGTCTTCCAGGCTCGTGGTGCGCCCGATATTCCGGATCAGATATTCGCGGGCATGCTGGTCGGTGAACCCGCCGCCGGTATTGGTGCCGAACTGCCGGAGCGCCAGCTCGACTTGCTCATAGCTCACACCGAGTGCGCGCAACGCGGAAGGCAGCGGCGCAATCCGGTACTGACGAACCTCGCCGCCGATCGGGATCACCTGCGCGACGCCGGGTATGGAGAGCAATCGCGGCCTGATCGTGAAATCGGCGATCTCGCGCACCTCCATCGGGGAGGCGGACTTAGACGTCACCGCGACGAGCAGAATTTGACCCATGATCGAACTGATGGGGCCAATCTGCGGTGTGACGTTCAAAGGCAGTTGGTCCTGCACCCACGCGAGACGTTCCGCGACCAGTTGGCGGTTGCGGTAAATATCGGTCCGCCAGTCGAACTCCACGTAGACGATCGAAAGCCCGATGCCGGAGACCGATCGCACGCGGCTGACGCCCGGCACGCCATTCATCTGGGTTTCGATCGGGAAGCTGACGAGCTGCTCGACTTCCGGCGGGGCGTAGCCTTCCGATTCCGTCATGATCGTGACGGTTGGGCGATTGAGGTCGGGGAACACGTCGACCGGCAGCTGGCGGGCGGTATAGGCGCCCAGCACAACCAGGACGCCCGCGATCGCAAGAACGAGGAGGCGGTTGCGAAGGGAGGCGCTGACCAGGAATGTGAACATGGATGTATTCCTTCAGCGCACGTGATCGAGCAGGTCAGCGCCTTGCGACACCACGCGCTTGCCGGAAGCGATGCCGGACACGATCAGCACCCGATCGCCGTCGAGAGGCTCCGTGCGAACACTCCTTGGCACGAACCGCTCGGGGGTGACGTGCTCGTACACGAAATCCTGACCGTTCGACCCACGCACGACGCTGCTGCGTGGCACCGCAAGGCCTTCCTTTGTTTCGTCGGTGGCGACCAGTACGGTCAGGAATTGACCGGCCCTCAGTCCCGCCGTGTCGCCCGTTACGGCAAAGTGCATCGGCACCGACTGGCTGCGGTCGGCAAAGCCGGTACCGCGATAGATCAGGTCGTAATTCCTGCCCGTATATGTCGATGCACGCGCACCTTGCGACGGTTCGAAGCTCTCGAAGCTGAGCGCTTCGACCCATAGCCGCGCGGGATCGATAATATTGAAGACGACGGAGCTCGGCTGGACGATTTGGCCGGCAACGGCGCTGCCTTCGGCGATGATGCCCGCGACCGGGGCGATCAGCGCCTCGGGCTCGCGGCGCGACGCTCTTTCAATCGATGCGCGCCGATCGCGAAGGCCTTCCAGCTCCAGCCGCGTGTCCTCGAGCTGGGTACGAGAAATAGCGCCCGATGGCGCGAGTTGCTCATAGCGCGCGAACCTGCGCTCCACGATCGAGATCTGCTGATCGAGCTCGCCCTGGCGCTGCCGCATGTCGGAAACGTCGATCGCCTGGATAGGCGGCGTGACATAGCCGAGGATATCGCCTTGCTTCACCCGCGTGCCGAGGCGAGGGAAGCCGTCCGGCGGTGCGGAAAGCCGGCCACCGACGGCGGATTGCACGTAGCCGCTGGCATTGGGGTCGGGAATGATCCTTCCCGGAAGTTCAGTGATCTTTTTGTGCTTCGCCTGTTCGGCGATCAGCGTCCGCAGCGCAAATATCCGTTGCACTGTCTTGGGCACGAACACAGTCCCATCCGCCAGGCGCTGGGCGCGTTCGCCTGAAACGATGTTGATTGCGACTTGCGCCTTGTCTTCCTCATGGCCGTGGCCATCATGGCCTTCATGCGCGTACGTGTCGCGGATGCCCGTGAATGCAGCAAGGATGACGACCAAGGCCGCGGCTCGTCTTCCGCGGAGCGCAATGGCCGTCAATAGCACGCCCGTCAGCAGGCCGCCGAGAGCGAGCAGGATCGAATTCCTGCCGATATGTTCGCTCTGATCCGCGTTCGCTTGCACGGCGCTTTGTGCCGGCGCACGCGCGGTCTGAATCGTCATCGGCAAAATGTCGGTGGCATCTCCCGCTGTAACGGTGAAAATGAGGTCGGCACGGTCGTTCTTTGCCACCCACGGCGCCGGCAGGCGGTATGTGCCGTCGGCATTCTCGGTCGCCTTTACGGAACCATCAGGGGTTTCAACTTCAACTATTGCGCCCTTCACCGGCTCGTTCGTGGCGAACCGGTCGATATGGATTTCGAGATGGTCACCACGGACGACAGCAACGATCTCGAACGCGTTGGAATCGGTCTCGCCACGGGGCAACACGCCGGCCGAGACGGCAGGTTGTTCGCCATGGTCATGACCCTCATGGGCAGATGCGGGAGCGGTCGCAGCGCACAGAGCTGCGATTGCCGCGAGAGCACGCAGGGCGCGCCCAAAATGGGAAAACATACCAAAATCCTTCAGCCTGAATGACCGTCAGTTGCGGGCCGCAACACCGGCCACGCAAATTCACTGATCGCTGCGTTCAGACGAAGTATTTGGGAGGGCGCCTGAGGGAATCAGGCGCGCGGTCTGGCATTATCTGGACCGGGACAAACGCAACACGCGTCGTCGACCTGGCCAAGGGGACAAGTTGCGCGAAACTGGGCAGCCCGGCGGCACAGCAGGAAGCGCATACCGACGTGCAGCAGGCGCCGACGCAATTTCGTTCCGAAGTGGCTGGAATCTCGGTCTGGCCTCGCTGGGCCTGTTGCAGCACCGCCTGTGTCGACGACCGTTCGGATCGATCAAAGACGGCGTCGCCATGGCCGCCATGGACCTGAGCAGCGGCATGGTGATGATGGCCAGCATGGGCTTGGGCAACGGACGGCGCGAATGAAAGCACGATCAGGACGATCGCGGCTCCCAGGACGCATATAATTCGTTGCTTTAGCATAACCGTTCAATAGTAGCACAGGTGCGCCCTAAATATCGCCCGGGAACCGGGAATTCAAGACGAGAATGCTGCGGTGCCGATATGGTTATCGCCACATTTATTGCTGCTAATGTCCCGCTTGCGACTTGCATTGAAGGTTTCCGCGGCGCTGGCGGGTTTCGGGGAGGTTCGCGTTTCGACATACGCCTTGGAACCCTTGGTGCCATTATGGATTGTCGCGGGAATAGGAGGCTGGGATGCATACCGAGATCAACATCTTCGAGAAACCCATCGAGCGCATCCGGAAGACGTGCGAGCTGATGGGTCTTGGCGCCGAATTTGACCGCAAGCTGCCGGAGCTCGAAACGCACCTGGAAGGGCTGGTGGCGGAAGGGGAAACCAGCGAGGAACGGCTGGCTGTGAGCGGCCTGACATTTCTCAAGCGGGCCGGATAGGTGTCGAGACGGCCTGTGGATCAGGAAATTTCGCGCGGCAGTTTCCAGGCCGGATCCGGCGCGCAATCCTCTTCTATCTTGATTTCCTTCACGTGATAGCGCGCGGGCAGAACCTGTCCGCCGGCTTCGTCTGCAACCGGGATGTCGGAAATCAGACCATCGTCGAGCGCATGCTTCCAGACCTCCGGCTCGGTCGGCAAGCCAGGTCCGATCTGCCTGTCGCCATTAAAAAGCGCGTAAGCCACGAGCCCCTCCCAAATCAAAACCCCGCCAGCTATCTAAATAACTGACGGGGCTTTTGAGCTGATATTTCTGGAAAGATTTCTCCTTCCGGATCTACCTGCTCAACCGTTCAACGCGGCAGGAGCGATCTCGTTCCCGGCTTTTCGGTGTCGGATGAAAAAATTCCGGGAGGTCTCGTGGGGCACCGCGATACGCATCAATTCCGGTCCGCGGGAAAGATAATGGGTTTCGCTGCGCTCTACCTTCCTTACGAATTGCCGCCTGTCCGCCGATAGCGGAAGTCGCAATGGCTGGCGCCCTGCATGATCGTCTGGGTGCGCGTCAGCTTGACGTCCGCCCCATACCCCTTGGCCGTATCGAAATCCGCCGAGCAAACAAGCAGGAACCCGAGTTCCGGTTCTCCCAGTTCCTTGTAGAATTCAGCGTAGCGGCATCGCGTGACGTCAAATGCAAAAACGTCCTGCGACTGCTCGATCACTTCGTAGTGCAGCGCATCATCGCGGGCATAGGTCGTGAACGCCGACCCAATCGCCTTGCCGAGGTTCTTCTCATTCTTTGAGTGCCAAAATTCTTCGCCAAAGCCGCGGTAAAGGTCGCCGAGCGTCTTTCGCACGATGCTGTTGGCGCGTTCCTCGCCCAGTTCCGCCTGAAGAGCTTTCACAAGCGGGACCAGAACCTGGGCCTGAATCTTGGCTTGTTGGATGACGGGAATGCTCACCGGCAGCCTCCATTCTTGTTCTTGCGTTGGATATCCACGCGCTTCTGGAAGGCAGCCCTATTCGCGTGGAATTCTTGCCACTTTTTCCTGTTCTGACATGGGCCCATTCAACACTGGAGCAGGCGGGGCCAATGCGCAAACTACTATTCGGAATCGCGATCACAATGCCAATTGCCTTTGTGTCCCCCGCAGCCACAGCGCTGCCTGCCGGTCATGCGATGGCTCACGCCCCGCTGGTCAAGGCCGATTTGATTGAGGTGAAGGGCGGGCACGGCCGCGGGCATGGTTGGGGTCGTGGGCACGGTTATCGTCCGTTTGGTTGGAGCCGCGGCCGCAAAGTCGGCTGGCGCGGGCGGGGCTGCCCGCCCGGTCACTGGAAGAAGGGCTGGTGCTGAAACGGAACGGCTAGCCAGTCTTCCTCATAGGCTGGCTTTCATCGATGAAAAGGTCCCACCCGAGATGGGACCTTCACTTCGGCCCAAGGGTTCGGCCCAACACTCGGCGGCTCTTATCCGAATACTTGAGCTGCTGCAAAGCAGAACGCGCCCGCCAACTCTGTCCTGATGGGCGCGTTTGCACATTTAGCAGTCAACCTCAGAAGATGCCTGGCACCAGCGTCGCCACCTTTTCGCGATAGCGCCGGTACTCATTGTCGAACATCGCCACCAGGTCGCGCTCTTCGAGATAGATGCCTACGAAGATATAGGCTGTCGTCACCGCAGCGAACAAGAGATGGCCGAGCGTCATGGTCGGCGTGCACCAGAAGGCGATGATGAAGCCGAGATAGATCGGGTGCCGGATCAAGCGATAGAGGCCAGGCGTCTTGAACTTCATGGGTTCGACCACGCGGCCGGCAAAATGCGAAACGACTTGCGTCAATCCGAACAGCTCGAAATGGCTGATCAGGAACGTGCTGTAGAGCACGATGAGCCAGCCGACAGCGCCGCCCGCGGTCGCGATGCCGGCAAAAACAGGATTGTCGATATGCCAGACCACTGCAGGCATCGGTTGCCATTGCCAGAACAACAGGATCAACGCGAGACTCGTCAGCAACACATACGTCGAGCGTTCAATCGCAGGCGAGGCCAAGCGCACGAACAATCGCTTGAAGCCCTGCCGCGCCATGCCGCTGTGCTGCACGGCAAAGATCGACATCAGCACCAGGTTCGTCAGCAAGGCCGTCATCAGGGATGGTGCCGAACCTGTATTGATGTTCTTCGGTACGGCGTATTGCGAGACGAAGCCGACAGCGTAGAGAAACGTGCCGAGGAAGATCAGATAGACGAGGCCGCCGTAACACAACGTGAGCAGCCTGGTTGCGAAAGAAGCCACAGCCGGAGGGTTGGCAGGACTGTTCGGACCGGTGTGCGTCGTAATCGACATTTCAATCTCCTTCCGTTTGAAATGGTGATGTCTGGCAATGATCTTGGTGAGGACTATCTGAGGCGACGCTGTTTGCGGAGCTCGGCCGCTTTCTCGACGGCTCTATCAAGTGGGCCGCGGTAGATGCGCGTCTGATCGAGTTCGTTCCTCTCAAGCCGGTGCAACGCGCACAGCCTGATCTGCTGCTCGCGATAGGCGGTGGTCGCGGCAGCCCACTGCTTGAAAATCGCCGCAGCCGCGCGGCCCAATGGAGCGCGCTCCTTCGCAACGCTGGGGTTCTCGCTGACGAGATGATGGTGATCGCAGTCACAGGGCGGCCCTCCGTCCCAGGCGCTCTGCGCGTTTCATGAAATGAGGAAGGCGAAGGCAAACGGCGTCGGCCGCGTGGCCTTGCGGCATCAAGCCTTCTGGTGAAACATTGCGATTGGTGGAATCAAGCAGGCGAGTCATTGGCCGTCTCCGGTTGAATGAGGATTGGCCCATCTTTAAATTGAGATGTCCCAGCAAGCTTGGCGGAGATCTTCAGAAGACCTTGGTTTTTCCTTCCTGAAGCGGTTGTTTTTGCTCAATTTGTTCCATTGATTTCTCTGGTGGTTGCGAGGGCACGGATCGCATTAACATCAGTAGAGGTGGTAATGCAGTACCGATTTGCCGACTTCGAGTTAGACCTCAGCCAGCAGGAGCTGCGTCGGCTCGGCGAATCCGTGCATATCGAGCCCCAGGTGTTCGATCTCATCGTCCACCTCGTGCGCAATCATGACCGCATCGTCAGCAAGGACGAACTGATCGAGACCGTCTGGAACGGTCGGATCATCTCGGAGGCCGCGCTCTCCAGCCGGATCAATGGCGCCCGCCGCGCGCTTGGCGACAACGGAACTGATCAGTTGTTTATCCGCACGCTGCACAAGCGCGGCTTTCGTTTCGTCGGAGAGGTGCAGGCTGTCAGCGCGCCGGAAGCCGCTGCGGAGGCAGCCCGGCTGGCTCCCGACGAAAATACGCCATCGGCCGACCCTTCCGCGGGCGTCTCTGTATCGGCCGAAGTGTCCCGCCTCGATGATATCGTCTCGGAATCGGTGAAGGCCGAGGCCAACACGCGGCCGTCGATCGCTGTGCTGCCGTTCGGGAATATGTCTGGTGATCCGGGGAACGACTATTTCAGCTATGGGCTGACCGAGGACATCATTCGCCTCCTTGCGCGCAACCGGTGGCTTTCGGTGATCTCGCGGCATTCGACCGTCGCATTCCAGGGCCGGGTGGTCGATGCCCGCGAAGTCGGTGAGCTGCTCGGCGTCCGCTATGTGATGGTCGGCAGCGTTCGCAAGAGCCGCGATACCGTCCGGATCACGGCAGAACTCGTCCGTGCGGCGGACGGCAAGCAACTGTGGGCCGACAAATACGACCTGCAGCTCGAAGATATCTTCGATATCCAGGAGGAGATGGCCCGCCAGATCGCTGCGACGATCGAGCCCGAGCTGTCGAAGGTCGAACAGCAGCTTGCTGCCCGTAAGGCGCCGGAAAGCCTCGACGCCTGGGATTGCTACCAGCGCGGCCTTTGGAACCTGTGGCGCTTCACCACGCCCGGATTTGATCTCGCCGAGGAATATTTCCAGCGCGCGATCGATGCCGATCCGAATTTTGCACGTGGTCACGGCGCGCTCAGCTACGTCAATTTGCAGCGCGCCTTTATCGATGAGCCGAAAGATCGTCCGGCGCGGCTGGAGACGGCGCTGCGCCAGGCGCATCATGCGGTGGCGCTCGATGAGCTGGATTGCTTCTGTCACTGCGCCCTCGGACGCGCTTTGTGCCTGACCCACCAGAACGACGAGGCTCTGGCGGCGCTCGATGTATCGCTGGAGCTCAATCCGAGCTTCGCGCAGGCCTATTTCGCGCAAGGGTTCAACATGCTGTGGTATGGGCGAGAGATCGAGGCGGAAACGCTGCTCGATCGCGCGACCATGCTGAGCCCGCGCGACAGCCATATTTCTGCTTTCCACCATGTGCGCTCCTGGACGCACTTTTCCCTCGGCGAGTACGATATCGCGGTCGAGTTCGCCCGGCGGGCAACCCGGCAACCCAACGTCACCTATCAGGCTTTTGCGACGCTTGCTTCTTCGCTTGGCCTGCTCGGTGATGCGACGCAGGCGAAGGCGGTGGCTGCCGAGCTTCTGCAACGCAAGCCGAATTACAGCACTGCGACGGCACGGCAGGAGTTCTTCTTCTGCAACGACGTCGGCTTTATCGACCGCTTCGTCGAAGGGCTGCGCGTGGCCGGAATTCCCTCAAGAAGCTGAGCCGTGCGATCATGGCTGGGGACCGGACAGGTTCATCTCGCGCTCGGCCCGGAACACGTTACTGTGAAGGTTTGCAATCCACTGACGCCCGCTCGAGGTGACGTTGAGATAGCGTATCGCCGTCTGGATCTGGGGCGCCACGTTGTTCCAGTAGAACTGCGGATATTTGTAGACGACATCTGCCGGCGTCTCATAGCCGAGCGTCTTGTTCAGGCCGATCTCCTGAAATTCGTAGAACATGGCATTCGACTTTTTCAGGTAATTCGGGTCGCCAAGCTGCCCGATAAGGTCGGCGGCGCGCAGCAATAATCCTTCCTCTTCCACGAGGTCATCGCCTGACGCTTCCGGGTAGGGAAAGCGGGTATATTCGATCGCCTTGGCGATACGGCTGGCGTCGACTTCCTCTGCTGTGTCAAGGCGTTCGAAGACGAACAGTTTCGAGCGGTCCACATGATAGGGCGCCAGCGACGCATCGGACGAGCCTCTCGGCAGGCGAATGGTTCGGCCGCTGAGGTCGGCGACATAGGACTCGCCGTCATCCCCCTGAACGATTCCGCGGACATATCCGATGTCGTGGGTCAGGCACGCCAGGATGAAATTGGCGTAGTCGTCAGCCGTCGTTGGCCGCAGCATCGCCCGTCCCATCAGGATGTCATGGCCGGCCAGCGTGACGAGCAGGGAGTGCTCGATGTTGTGATAAAGCGCGTCGCTGTTGCCGATGCATTCCAGCGTGAGGCGGGCGGCGTAGGGCAGGAACTCCGCCAGGCGGGCATGGGAGGCGCCAAATCGGCTTTTGGTCTCCGAGGTCAGAAACTGTCCGAGAGAGTGCGCTACCAGTTCCGGAATTGTGATCATCTGAACCCCCATATCGGCGTGCGGCGTCGCAAGACAGAGCGGGTATCGGGGAGGGATGATAGCACGTCGCTGCCGATCCGGGCGCGTCCCGGCGTCGCGATGACAGCGTGTCCGTTGGCCGGGCACCACGCCCCAAGCCGCGCCCGGAGGGCAAAATCAAGATTATCTGCAGATTATCTGAACATCGCCTCTAAGCACCGAAAGCCGACGCGCGCCATGGTGCCAATATGAAACGACGAGATTTCATAGCGTTGCTCGGAGCTGCGCTGGCTTGTCCGGCCGCCGCGCTGGCGGAGGATTCGAGGCGGGTTTACCGCATCTACTGGCTTTCCACGCAGGCCCAGCCCGATCCGTTCCTGGATGGCTTCCGGGAGGGATTGCGCGCGCGGGGTTATGTCGAGGGCAAGAATGTCGTCCTCGAATTGCACTATGCGATCGGCAATCCGCAGGCGCTGCGCGAAGTCGCATCCGAGCTCAGGCGCGGCAAGGTCGATCTCGCGGTCTCGAGCGGTCCGGCGACGCGCGCGATGACCGCGGTCGAGGAAGTGCCGGTGCTGTTTGCCCTGAGTGGCGACCCCGTGGAACTGGGCCTCGTCAAAAGTCTGGGACAGCCGGGCGGCAATTTCACCGGCTCGACTTTCCTGTCGCTGGAACTGGCGGGAAAGCGGGTTGAGCTGTTGAAGGAGGTCCTGCCGAACCTGCGCAAGCTTGCGGTTTTTTCGAACGCCAACCATCCGGGTGAACAGTCGGAATGGCGCGCGACCCGGGAAGCCGCTCAGAAGCTGGGTATCGAGCCGGTTTACATTCCATTTTCCGGCGCAAGCGAACTGGAGAGTGGGCTTGCGAAGGCCGGCGAAGCGCATGCGGATGCGTTACTCGTCTTCCCGGACGTCCTCACAATGGTGCACCGGGCCAAAATTGCCGACTTCGCCATCGCGCACCGGCTGCCGTCGATGTTCGGCTGGAGCGAGTATTGCGACGCCGGTGGCCTGTTGAGCTACGGCGCGAACCAGCGGGCGACCTACTTCTGGCTTGCGACCTATGCCGACCGGATCCTGCGCGGCGAAAAGCCTGCCGTTCTCCCGGTCTTTCAGCCCACGAGATTTGAATTGGTCGTGAATCTCAGGACGGCCGAGCAGCTAGGCATTGATCTGGACAAATCCTCCATCCTGTTTCGCGCCAATCGGGTGATCGAATGAGGCCCGCCCCTCCGATACTGGTTTGGAACTTTCGCTGTCGGACATGCGCCCGGTGACTCGTCCGCGCCGCTCACTGTTCTTCAAGTACTTCATCACACTGTTTGTCGCGGTGGTGGTGCCGCTCATGCTTGGCGCAGGCACCGAAGCCTGGTTCGCATTTCGCGACAATCGCCTGTACCTCAATGAGATTCTTCAGGTCGAGGCACGTTCGGCCGCCGACCGGATTCAGGCGTTCACCGATGGGATTCGCGATCAGCTCGGTTGGGTCGTGCAGTTTCCCTGGACGCAGGGCGAGGACGAACGTCGCCGGATCGATGGATTGCGCTTGCTGCAGCAGGTGCCGGCGATTGTTTCGCTCTCGCTGATCGACCCGAGCGGCACCGAACGCGTTTTCGTGTCCCGCGTCAGTATGAACCGCACCGGTCACGGCGCCGATATGTCGGCTGATCCTGCGGTTATCGGCGCGCGCGCCAACCGGGTCTGGTACGGCATGGTGCACTATCGGCGCGATTCCGAGCCTTACATGCGGATCGCGGTCGCAGGCAATCGCGCAGCCGCTGGCGTTGTCGTGGCCGATATCAACCTCAAACTGATATGGGACATCATTGCGGGGATCAAGATCGGCGATACCGGCCACGCCCTTGTCGTCGACGATTCCGGGCGCCTGATTGCCCACCCGGATATCAGCCTGGTCTTGCGCAGCGGAGCCGGGGCAGGCGACATCAATCGGCTGAAGTCTGTCACCAGCGAAGCCAATGGATCGGCGGTCTCTACGACCGGTGAGGACGGCAAACCGGTTGTCGCGCTCGCGGTTCGCGCCCCCAATGTGGGCTGGACGGTGATCGCCGAACAGCCGGCTCTGGAGGCATACGAGTCGATCCGCGCTGCGTTATGGCGCTCTCTGATCCTCATCGTCATCGGCATCGTTTTCGCGCTTGTGCTCGCCTATTGGCGCGCGTGCCGCATGTGGGGGCCGATCCGGCAGCTCGAGAAGGGCGTGGAGCGGATCGGGATGGGGCAGTTCGACCATCGCATCACGATCCAAAGCCGCGACGAATTGGAGCAACTGGCGCTGCGCTTCAACGAGATGGCGGAGGAACTCGGGACCTCGCAACTGAAGTCCGAGCGCATCAACCGGCTGAAGCAATTCCTCGCCCCGCAGGTGGCCGAGCTGGTTGAGCACTCCGACCAGCGGTTACTGGACGCGCAGCGGCGGGAGGTCGTCGCGATCTTTGGCGATCTGCGCGGCTTTACCGCGTTCACGGCGCGGGCCGAACCTGAGGCCATCCTGGCCGTGCTGAGGCAATACTATGAAGCCGTCGGCGCCGTCACGAGCCGCCACGAGGCGACCTTGATCCGCTTCGCCGGTGATGGCGTGATGGTCCTCGTCAACGCCCCGGTCGCTTGTGAGAACCCGGCCCATCGAGGCATTCGGCTTGCGATCGACATGCAGGCAGCGGTGCAATCCCTTGCCGGCACCTGGTCTGCCGGTGGCTGTGCGATCGGCTTTGGCGTCGGCGTCGCTATGGGACCCGCGACCGTCGGAACGCTGGGCTATCAGGGACGCCTCGACTACACGGCGATCGGAAACGTCGTCAATCTGGCGTCGCGGCTCTGCAGCCTGGCCGACGACGGTCAAATATTGCTGGATCCTACCGTCCACGAGCGGGTCAAGGAGAGCTTTGCGCTCGCTTCGATCGGCGAGCGGCCGATCAAGGGCTACGATCGCGCGCTGGAAATCTTTGCCGTGGTCAGCATGGTGGCGGGCCCTGCTGGCGAGCCTCGTCTGGAGCGGCCGCGCCCTGGATTGGCGCTGGCCGAAACCGCATAGCGATGCCCGCTTCGCGCCGCAGCGACTTGCTCGATGTCATAGGTTGGGACAATCGGATGATACGACGGGCCGAATTGCCCCGGAAATTCAGCGCCCTGGACACTGTTTTTGAAGTTTTGGCTGCCCCGTGGCCGTGCTATTTCTGAGCCGCCTGTACCACCACAGCTCCGGGGCCATCCCTTTGATTGACAAGCTTGAACTTCTGCTGGCGCTCGCGAAGGAGCGGCATTTCGGACGAGCTGCGGAAGCCTGCGGCGTCACCCAGCCGACGATGTCGACCAGCCTCAAGCAGCTCGAGGAGATTCTCGGCGTCATGCTGGTGCAGCGCGGCTCCCGTTTCCAGGGCTTTACCCCGGAGGGCGAGCGCACGCTCGACTGGGCGCGGCGCATTGTCGGCGATGCCCGGGCGATGCGGCAGGAGATCAACAGCCTCAAGGACAAGCTGTCCGGCGAGATCCGGATCGCCGCCATCCCGACCGTGCTCGGCATGGTGGCGCAGCTCACGACGCCGTACCGCGCGCGCTATCCGGAGGTGCGCTTCCGCATCCAGTCCTGCACCTCGGCTGACGTGCTGGGCTTACTCGAAAATCTCGAGGTCGATGCCGGGCTGACCTATATCGAGAACGAGCCGATCGGCAAGGTTCGCACCATCCCGCTCTACAACGAGAGCTATCGTCTTTTGACTGCGCCGGACGCCATGTTCGGTGAGCGCGACCAGGTCACCTGGAAAGAGGTCGGGCAGGTGCCGCTGTGCCTCCTGACGCCTGACATGCAGAACCGCCGCATCATCGATCGCGCGCTGGCTTCCGCTGGAGCCGAGGTGACACCGACGCTGACCTCGAACTCGCTGCTGGTGCTCTACACGCATGTGAAGACGGGGCGTTGGGCGAGCGTCATGCCGGCCAAGCTCGCCGAGACGCTGGGCTTGGCCGACTCCGTCCGCAGCATTCCGATCGTCGATCCTGTCGTCGACTACAGCATCGGCATGGTGATCCCGCAGCGCGATCCGATGACGCCCTTGATCGCGGCGCTGGTGCAGGTCGCCCGCGAAGTGGCGCCGACACTGGAATAATCAGGCCGCCGCAGATTCGATCCTGGCTTGTGCGTTCGGCTGTTCCGCCTCGCGCGGCAGCACGATGCGCACCACCGTGCCGGTGCCGAGCTTGGAGCGCAGTCGCATCGTGCCGCCATGCAGGTTGGTCAGCGAGCGCGCGATGGCAAGGCCGAGGCCGGAACCCTGATAAGTTTTGGTGAGCTGGCTCTCGACCTGTTCGAACGGCTTGCCCAGCCGGCGCAGCGAGTCGGGCGCGATGCCGATGCCGGTATCGGCGATCATCAGCACGATCGAGGTCGGCAGCACGTGGCTGCGCACGGTCACCTTGCCGTTGTCGGGGGTGAATTTCACGGCATTGGACAAGAGGTTGACGAAGATCTGCTTGACCGCGCGACGGTCGGCCAGGACAGAGATGGTGCTTTCGATATCGGCGTCCAGCGTCAGGTTCTTGTCCTCGGCGCGGCCCGAGACCACGCGCAGCGACTCCGCTAGGATCTTCGAGAGGTCGAGCTGCTCCTTGTCGAGCTTCATGCGGCCGGCCTCGATCTTCGACATGTCGAGGATGTCGTTGATGACTTCGAGCAAGTATTTGCCGCTGGTCAGGATATCGTGGCAGTACTCCTGATACTTGTCGGAGCCGAGCACGCCGAACATGCCGCTGCCCATGATCTCGGAGAAGCCGATGATGGCGTTCAGCGGCGTGCGCAGCTCGTGGCTCATATTGGCGAGGAATTTCGACTTGGCCTGGTTGGCTTCCTCGGCGCGATTCTTCTCCTGCGAATATTTTTCGGCAAGATCGGCCAGCTCCGCCTTGGAGCGCTTCAGGTCGAGCACGTTGGCGCGGAGGCGCGCGTCGTTTTCGATCAGCTTCTGCTCGTGCTCCTTGATGCGGGTGATGTCGGTGCCGACAGAGACGTAGCCGCCGTCCTTGGTGCGGCGCTCAGAGATGTGCAGCCAGCTTCCATCGTCGAGCTGCGCTTCGAAGGTGCGGGCGCCCGGCACCGGCGCACCGGTCTCGTGCAGGCGGGTGCGCACTTCCGGCATGCTGCCGACCTCGATTACGGTCTCGTATGACGTGCCGGGAGTTACGGCTGAGTCGGGCAGCTTGTGCAGGCGCTGGAAATGCGAGTTGCAGAGCACGAGGCGATCTTCCGCATCCCACAGCACGAAGGCTTCCGGGATGGTCTCGATCGCGTCACGCAGCCGCAGGTCGGCCTCCACGGTCTTCTCGGCGAGGCTCTTCTGTTCGGTGATGTCGACCGCGATGCCGATCAGGTGCAGGCCGCCATCGGCCTGGGTGTGGCTGAGCTCGCAGCGCACCCGCAGCCAGATCCAGTGGCCGTCGGTGTGCTGCATGCGAAAACTCTGGTCGATGTGGTCGATCTGGCCGGCGATCATCTGGTCGGCAATCGCGAACAGGTCGATGTCGTCGGATTTCACCAGCGCGTTGACTTCGCCGAACGTGAGGAGGTCGTTGCGGGAGTCGAGGCCGAGCATCGTGAACATCGAGGCCGACCAGAAGATCCGGCCGCGGGAGAGGTCCCAGTCCCACAGGCCGCAGCGGCCGCGATTGAGCGCGGTGTCGATGCGGCCGCGCACCGCGTCGTTGATGAGGTCGCCCTCGCGAGCGCGGGTCGACTGCCAGTGGAAGGCAAAGCCGAGGATCAGCACGACGAAGCCCGTGGTGGCCGACAGCGTCACCGACAGCGCGGCGTCCGAGCCCCACAGCGGCTCGTTCTTCTCCTGGATGACGATGACCTGGCCCGGCAGCGCCTTGACCAGCCGCGAGATCGCCATGGCGCCGTTGCCGTTCGGCAGCGTCATGTCGGTGACGACGCCCTGCTGGCCGGGCGCCGCTATCAGTTGCGCCGTGCTGATGATGTCGAGAACGCGATCGCTGGTGCCGAGGCTGCTTTCGACGGGGACGCGCGCCAGAATGCGGTGGTCGGAGCCGGCGATGATGACGTGGCGGCCGCTCGCGACACCCCAGGACGGAATCAGATCGGGCAGCAGGCTCTGCAGCCGCTCGATGTTCGCGGCGCGATCCTGCCGCACCGAGGCGAAGCGATCGAGACGTTCGGCGAGCAGATCAGTGAGCGCGGAGAGGTCGCGCTTCATCGCGGCGCGCTTCTGCCGGCTCTGATCGATCACCTGCACGAAGGCGCCGAGGCAGATGGTGATCAGGAAGGCGATGATGAGCGTAGGGACGGCGCGACGAAGCGCCGGCTCAGCGGTGAGCAGCCGGTGGTAGGCAGGTTTCGCGATCGATTGCGCCAATCCTTTAATAGAGTCGGATTGAACGTACGCGTTCGCCGCGTGCGCTCGCGCCATGCCGTAGACCCCCGCCGAAAGCCTGTTTGCACATTCTCCGGAAGCAGCCCACACACCTTCCGAATCACAGCGATTTGAATCCACTTTTTTCGGGCTGTCGAGAGTCAACGATTCGTTAATTCGAAATAAATGTTGTCCAACGCAAATTAAGGCATTGCCGAGGCGAGTCCGAAACGAGAACGGACGCGCAAACTACGCGCGCGGCGGCTCGGCATGACTGATCACACGCCTGATCGAGGGGAATGCGCGCCGCAGCGCGCGCTCGATCTCGTCGACATTCTCATGCACCTTGATCACGCTCATCGACGGCGCGGCGCGGCAATGGAAGTTAACGATTTCGCCGGCCTCGGTATCGCGCACGCGGACATTATGAATGTCGTGGATCGCGCCGTTGCCGGCAAATTGCATGAGCGCGGCTCTGATGGTCTCGACGCGTTCGGGCGCGGCGTCGGTGCCGTGCGGCAGTTCCGGCTCAAGCGGCTCGATGTGGGTATCGACCTCGACATCCTCGCCGAAATCCTCGCGGATGCCGCGTTCCAGCCCATGGGCAATGTCGTGCGCGGCCTTGAGTTCCATGTCGGCGTCGACTTCGAGGTCGATGCTCACCGTCAGCTTGTCGCCGAGGTCGTGCACGGTGACGTGGTGGACGGCGAGGCCGGAATTGCGCGCGATCACCATGATGCGCTCGCGCACGCTTTCATTGTCGCGGGCAACAGGCACCGCGGTGAAGGTGAGGTCGGCGTCGCCGAGCACTTCGGAAACCGCGGCCTGCGCGTTCTTCTTGATCGCTTCGACGCGGTCGATCGGGTAGGTGCGCGGCACCTTGGCAATGGCGTCGATGAAATACGTCGGCCCGACCATGCGCACGCGCACGCGCTCGATGCCGACCACGCCAGGCACCGAGCGGATCGCCAGCGTCGCCTTCTCGGAGGCGCCCTCCGGCGCGCGGTCGAGCAGGGTTTCGATGGTGGAGCGTCCGAGCCGCAGGCCGAGGATCGAGATCATCACCGCAACGGCGATCGCGGCGACCGAGTCGCCCCAGGCAAAGCCGAGGCCGGTCAGTACGAGGCCGATGATGACAGCGGTGGAGCCGAGCACGTCGGATGCGAAATGCAGCGCATCTGCCGCCAGCGCCTGGCTTTGCGTCTCGCGCGCCGTGCGATCAAGCGCCCGCGCGCGCCAGAAATTGATCGCGATGTCGATCACCAGCACGACGAAGGGGACGACCGATATCGTCGGAGGCGGCGCGCCCTCGCGCAGGCGGCTGTAGGATTCGACCAGGATGCCGCCGGCCAGCACATAGAGCAGCGCAATGACGCCGAGCGCCGACAGGCTCTCGAACTTGCCGTGGCCGTAATGGTGTTCCGCGTCGGCCGGCTGGTCGGATACCCGCACCACGAGCCAGGTGATGACGGTGGCGATCACGTCGACCGAAGAATGCAGGGCTTCCGAGATCAGCGCCAGCGAGCCGATTGCGATGCCGACCACAAATTTAGTCGCCGCCATGCCGGCGCTGGCGAAGATCGAGATCGCGGCGACGTTGGTTTTGATGGTGGGGGTGGTGGTCATGTGCGGCGGTTTAGCAGGGGGGCGGTGAACATGAAAGGCGAGGGTTGGGGGCGCTATCGCAACTGATTTGCAGGAGCGAATTGTTGCGAATTGTTCCGAGTTGAAGGCTCCGTCATTGCGAGCCACGGGTCGCGCGAATGCGCGCGCCCGCTCCGCGAAGCAATCCATTGTCACTTCGCATGCGGAAGGATGGATTGCTTCGCTGCGCTCGCAATGACGCTGAAATAGCGAAGCAGTACTCAACCGTCATGCCCCGCGCATGCGGGGGATCCAGTACGCCGCGGCTCATCGGTTTGATCATTATGGCCTCTGGAATACTGAATCGTCCGCCTTCGCGGACGATGACAGGTGAATGTGCGTCCGCATTCTCGCGACGCAGTTCGTAGGATGGGTGGAGCGAAGCGATACCCATCAATACCTCCATTTACCCTAGTGATGGGTTTCGCTGCGCTCTACCCATCCTGCGTAAGTCGCTGCGTAAGTCGCTACGTAAGTCGCGCCACTGCATTCTCGCGACGCATTGCGCCCGAGCTTTGCAAATTCATTCGCCCTACAGGAAGAGGGCGCAGGGAATGCCGGGTGCTTGCTGCACCCGCGGTCTCGTGTGCAATATGCGCAAAGCAAAACGCACACGAGCATACAGGTACAGCCGGGGCACGCCGGCATTCCCTGCGCAATGGTTTGACGGCTTATGCCGCGATCTCCCCGGAGCCGAATTCCTCTGGCCTCCGTCACTGCCGGCTTGATGGCGCATTCGATCCGGTTGGATCAAACGCGCCACCGGCAGCTTGGCACCAGCCACGGGTGTCAGGACCACACGGTTTTGCCGTACGCTTCAGCGCCGTACGTCCTGCGCGGTGTGCTCACTCACGGCTGGATGCCGCCCTGCAAACACTCTTCGCGCCGACGCTGCCGCGTCCATCGCATCCCGCCCCACGTTCGTGACGATGGCCAACGCCCCTCTTGTCGGGACGGGACGGGGGTGTTGTACGGCTGATTTGGGTCTGCGGCGAAGCGGAATATTTTTGACGCGACGACTGGACGGGGCAAATCACGTTGAAGTTGTTATGGAAAATTGATTATTCAAAAATCGTTTTTCGCAACGCGCAGCCGGTTTGCTTGACCCCTGAACCAATAGATCAAGGCGGCGCACTGAAGGACATCGGTCGCCGCGGGGGGCACGCCGACTTCGATGTTGATGCATGAGCTAGTAGGTAGTCTATGCCGGACGTGCATTGGGTCTTGCTGATGTCAGTTGCTGACCCAAAAGCAGACGTTAAGGTCGGATGAATTTCACGAACAGAGTTGCCGCGATAGTATGAGCCAGTTTTCAAGTCGAATGGGCAAGCTTATGGAATTGGTTCGAGTTGTGCTCGTCCTCTTTAATTTCGGAGCGTGTCTCCTCATAGGCTACGGACTCTTGCAGGGTCCACCACCCCACCACACTTCGTTCGATCTTCTGCTCCTTTCGGTGGGGCTATTCGTCCTATTCCTGTTCGCTCTGAACATTTTCTATTTGATCCGATGTCCGCCGCAAGGATCGTTGCCTAAAGAGACTGGCACATAGCGCATGCTAGCCAAAGATCGAACACCCGACGAGCAGCTATGCCGCCAACCTTTCTAATCTTCCTGTGGCTGATCATAGGTTTGCCGTCCTTTATCGCAGGTGTGATTCTGACCATGGCTGCGATCTATGGGCGCAGGCTTTGGTGACTAAGACGACGACGGCAATACGTCAGAGATAAAGAAACGCGCAGGGCGGATTAGCCGAAGGCGTAATCCGCCGGTGCATCTCAGAAATGATGGCGGATTACGCTGCGCTAATCCGCCCTACGCCGCTCCTCAAAGACCTCCTCGCGGTACGAAGAAGCAGAGCTCGACTCCCGTGTGTCGGTTGATGAACAGCACGGGGGTGCGATCAGGGGTATCTTCTTCCTTTATGATGTCGGGTGGGATGATTTTCCACTCGCCATCTTTCAGGTATTGCCACTGATCTGAGCGATCTTCGCCGACCCTGAAACGGGTCTTGAAGACGTCGCCGTTGTTGCAACAAGATTTCCAGGGAACACCAAGTCGCTGCCGAGCGGCCGGGTTCATTTCCTGCCTGTTGAACCACTCGTGGTTCGGCATCGATGGGTCGTGAGCGTCAGCTCGAACGGAAAACAAGACGAGAAGACCGAAGATCGTCAGTATGCGACCGAACGCTTTCATGGCAGCCTCCGTTATGGACTGTCACCAAATCCGCGAATCATACGAACTGTCCGGCAACCAATCAGGCCACATTCAGCGGAAAATGGAATCTCATTTTTTGAGCAAGCGGCTCCGCAAGATTACGGACCTCTTAAGCTCCTTCCGCTCCCAATGATGACGCCGGAACCGCCCAAGGAAAAGACGCATGGCGTTCCGTATCCGCATCAAGTCGGCGTGAGACGTGAGGTAGTTCACATTTGATGATCGCGAGTTGATTTAAGGCCGTCGCAAACCCGGCTTCGGGAGACATGCGATGCGCTTGTTCAACACCCAAAGCCATTGGAGGGGAATGGGTACCAGCGTGGTGGTCGCGCTTCTCGCCCTGCTTGCACTTGCATTCGCCGTTGTCAGCTACGTGGAATGGTCGTCGAACGGTGCCGTAGCCGAGTTTATGAGTGCGACCGAGTCATCGGCATCTGATCCGAACCAATCCACTAGGATTCAGCCGCACAACGGACGAGCCGGCTGCCCCAGGGGTAAGAGGCCGCTACCTACTCAACTAATGCCCTTGCCCTGATCTAACGGCCAATTCGATCTCGTGCGCCTGTACATCGTCTGCAACGGGACGGATTTCATCCGCGGCGGATAAGCTCGACCGGAGTACGGTAAAGCTCGTGACTGTCTCCGTCGGTGACGCGCACGGCACATCCGGTCGAACACAGCTCGGGACGAACGATGCGAAGCTCGCTCGCGAGGCTGTCAGCTTTATCGATCGCGTTTTCCGCGTTTTCGAGAAACATGCCGCCCTGGCTTTTGAACTCTGCGCCGATGACAAGATCAAAATTGAAGTATGGCATCGCAGCCCCTTGCCAAGTTCCAACCACACGGAATCTAACCTGAGTCTGGTTGCTTCCTTCGCTACAACTCTGATGCTGAAATCTGATTGTGGCCGGCTGTTGCGTTTCGGTACCGTGATTGCACCGTCGCGTGCACAAGACCCGGCGGGTTGAGACCTGCGGATCGTTCGGTTGCCATCCTGCGAAAACAAACGTCGGCTTCCGCTTTAGAGCCATAATAATGGAACCTTGAGACCGATCACCCAGAGTTGTGACTAAGCTCATATGGTGCCCTCGACTTCCGGCGCATTGTGCCGGCGCATTGCAATGGCGTTATCGATATACGTTGAGGTCCGGATGCACTGCACGAATTGCGCAGCCGAAGTCCCGGAGCAAAGCAAATTTTGTGGGCGGTGCGGAGCGGCGGTGCGGCGCTGCCTGGTCTGCGGCGCGGCAAACCCCGCGCGAAACAAGTTCTGCGGCGACTGCGGGACCCAATTGCGCGAGAATACTCCCGGATCGACGGCCCGGGAATCGCGCCCGATCGAGCGCCGGCAGCTTACAGTATTGTTTTGTGATCTGGTCGGATCGACTGAGCTCTCTGCGCGGCTCGATCCCGAAGACTTCAGCGCAATCATCGCCGGCTACCGGCGCTGCATTGCTGAAACCATTGCCCGATTCGACGGCTTTGTCGCGCGACATCACGGGGACGGCGCGGTCGTATGTTTTGGTTATCCTCAGGCGCACGAAGACGACGCGGAGCGCGCCGTTCACGCCAGCCTCGCGCTGGTGCAGGCGATCGCCGCCTTGCCCTCGAAAGAAAAATTGAGCGCGCGGGTCGGTGTTGCAACGGGCGTGGCGATTGTCGGCGATATGTCGGATAGCGCGATTTCCGAGGAGCATGGCATCCTCGGCGAGACTCCGAATCTTGCCTCCCGACTGCAATCGCTCGCAGAGGCCGGCACCGTTGTCATCTCGGGTCGCACGAAGACGATCGCCGGACCGCAATTCGAGTATCTCGATCTCGGTAAGGTCGAGATCAAGGGATTCGCCAAACCCGTCGCTGCCTGGCAAGTTGCCGGCAAGACAACAGTGAGCAGCCGATCGCACGCTCTCCAAAGCGGCGCTGTGCTGCCGCTGATCGGTCGTAATGAAGAAATGGAGCTAATTCTGAGCCGATGGAAGCGGGCCAAGCGTGGCGAAGGCCAGGTGGTGCTGCTTTCGGGTGAAGCGGGCATCGGCAAATCACGGCTCACCGTCGCGCTCCTGGAACAGCTTGCTCGCGAGCCGCACATTCGCCTGCAGTACTTCTGCTCGCCGCAGCATACCGACAGCACGCTCTATCCGGTGATCGGCGAGATATCGCGCGCCGCTGGCTTTGCTCACGATGACAGCCAGCAAGCGAAAACGGACAAGCTTGATGCGCTGCTGGCGCAAAGCTCGATGCCATCCGAGGATGCGGCGCTGTTTGCCGAAATGCTGTCGCTCCCCAGCGATGGACGCTACCCTCAGGTTGAAGTCGAGCCGCAGCTCCGCCGTGAGAAAACGCTGAAAACGCTTGGTTCGTACATCGAGGCGCTGGCGCGTACCAATCCCGTGCTGATGATTTTCGAAGATGCGCATTGGACCGATCCAACCAGCCTCGATTTTCTCACCCGGGCGGTGGACCTGGCGGTGAGCCAGCGGCTACTGATACTTGTTACTTTCAGGCCGGAATTCAGCCCGCCCTGGATCGGACGGCCGCACGTGAGTGAGCTGACCCTCAATCGGCTGGCGCCGTTCGACATCGATTCGCTCATCGAGGAGATAGTCGGCAACCGATCGTTGCCGGTGGGGATCCGCCAGGACATCATCGAGCGCACCGACGGCATTCCACTGTTCGCTGAGGAGATGACCAAGGCGGTGCTGGATGCAGAGGGTGAGAGTGAGATACAGCGGGTCTGCGCAGGAGCACCAACGCCTGTCGTGGCGGTTCCGGCGAGTCTGCAGGCGTCGCTGATGTCGCGGCTCGACCGGCTCGGCCCAGCGAAAGACATCGCGCAGGTCGGCGCGGCGATCGGTCGGGAATTTCCTCACATGTTGCTGGCTGCGGTCGCGCGAAAGCCGGAAGCGGAATTGGATGCCGACCTCCACCGGCTCATTGCGGCGGGTTTGCTGTTTCGAGAGGGTATCCCGCCCCATGCGAGCTATCTGTTCAAGCATGCGCTGGTGCAGGACGCAGCCTACAGTACGCTGCTGCGAGAGCCGAGGCGCGCGCTGCATGCGCGCATCGCCGACATCCTGGAAAGCCAGTTCGCGGAAATAGCCGAGAGCCAACCCGAGTTGCTCGCGCGTCATTATACGAAGGCCGACCTGATCGAGAAGTCAGCGCGTTTGTGGGGCAAGGCGGGACTGCGCTCACAGGAGCGCTCGGCGCTGATCGAAGCAGCAGAGCAGCTCGGCCAGGCTCTGACGCAAATGGCAACCTTGCCCAGCACGCCCGACCTGCGGCGCGAGCAGATCGTCCTGCAGGTCGCGCTCCTGAATACGCTAATGCATGTCAAAGGATATGGCGCTCCCGAAACCAAGAAGGCCGTGGCGCAGGCGAGGGCGTTTATCGAGCAGGCGGAACAGCTTGGCGAGTCTCCCGATGACCCTTCGCTCCTCCTGTCCGCTCTCTTTGGCCAGTGGATCGTCAATTTCATCAACTTCAATGGTGACGTTGCGCGCGAGCTCGCAAGCCGATTTCTGGAGCTTGGTAAGAAGGAGGGAGCGGTGGTCCCGCGCATGATCGGGCATCGTACCATGGCGAGTACGCTCGCGCTGAGGGGGGACGTCGTTGAGGCCAAGGCGCACTACAACGAAGCGCTCGCGCTGTATCGTCCCGACGAGCACCGGCGATTGATGACGCGATTTGGCCAGGACCTCCGGGTAACGTGCCTGGCCTTTCGTTCAATGGCCTCGTGGCTGCTCGGTTATCCCGAAGCTGCGCTGAAGGACGCGAACTGCGCGCTGATGGAAGCGCGCCAGATTGAGCATGCTGCCACTTTGATGTTCACGCTAAATTTCCCGATTCTTGTTAATACTTATTGCGGGAATTATGACGCGGCAAATGAGCATCTCAAGGAGCTTGTCGCGTTGGCGGAGGAGAAAGGTGCTCCGTTCCGGAAAGCGGAAGGCGTGTTGCGGCGTGGCTATATCCTGACCCTCACGGGAGCCGCGAAGGCCGTCGAGATCGTCACGGCCGGTATTGATCTATGGCGGTCGGCTGGATCGACGATATTTACACCGGAGCAGGAGTTCATGCTGGCAATCGCTCATGCGGATTCGGGCCAATTCGATCATGCCTGGCGCTGCATCGGCGACGCAATGACAGCGATGCAAGCAACCAAGGAAAGATGGTGCGAGGCCGAGGTTCATCGTGTTGCCGGTGAAATCGCGCTCAGGGGGCCGCGGAGGGACGAGGCGAAGGCACAGGCATATTTCGAGCATTCCCTGGCCATTGCGCGAGCGCAGCATGCAAAGTCGTGGGAATTGCGCGCGGCCACCAGCTCGGCGCGGCTCTTGAGCCGTCAGGGCAAACGGAAAATGGCACGAGACCTTCTCGCGCCCATCTACGAATGGTTCACCGAAGGATTTGACACAAGCGATCTGCGAGAGGCCAAGGCCTTGCTCGCTGAGCTTCGTTGAACCTTCAGTATCGTAAGATGCGGCGGATCAGACGCTGATCCAGCGCGCCGCCAGATGCATTGCAGCGCCGCGTCTTTGGGATCTGGACACACACCGGCCGCATTGTCCAAAATCGCTCCCAACAAAGGGGAGGCTTCGATGATCATTGTCGATTCCCAGGTTCATGCCTACGAGGCGAACACTCCGAAACGCCCCTGGCACAGCGTGCCGAACTGGCCCGCTCACGTCACCGGCGACGAGATGGTGGCGGCGATGGACAGGGTTGGTGTCGACGGGGCCATCTTCATCTCTGCCTTTTCGCTGTACCGCTACGACGCCAGTTATGCCGTGGAGGTGCAACGGGCGCATCCTGGGCGGATGGCGATCGTGAAGCCGGTCGATCCGGATGATCCTGATGTCGCAGACGTCGTCGCGGAGTGGAAGAAGACGCCGGGTGCGGTCGGAATCCGCATCATGCTGACGAAGGAGATGGGGCGCGGGCCTGATCACCCCGGGCTCGAGCGGATTGCGCGCGCGGCCGTGCGCCATGATTTTCCAGTCAACCTGCACTGCTGGGACAATCTGGACGCGGGGACGGCGCTGATCGATCGCCATCCCGATACGCGATTCATCATCGATCATCTCGGTATCCTGCAGCCGCGCGTGCCGCCGGCGCCGGCCGAACCCTGGGCCGCGCTGCCGAAAGTGTTGGACCTCGCCAAGCGGCCAAACGCCGTGATCAAGGTCAGCGGCGCCTGCACGCTGTCGCGTGAGCCGTATCCATTCAATGACATCTGGGACCCGCTCGCACGCGTGTTCGACGCCTGGGGTTTCGAGCGCTGCCTATGGGGCACGGACTGGACGCGGGCGTTCGCCGTCGTCAATTATGAGCAGGGCGTCGAGCCGTTCCTCAAGACAAGCCGTTTGAGTGATAGCGAGCGGGCCATGCTGATGGGCGGTGCCTGCATCAAGGCTTATGGCTGGTCGCCGAAGAAGGGATAGAGACGAAGAACGTATGGCGGATTAGCTCTACTGCGTCATGGCGGCTCAAACCCCCTCATCCTGAGGAGCCCGCGGACCGGGCGTCTCGAAGGATGTAGGCCACAGACGGGGCCTCATGGTTCGCCCGGCGATGCGGAGCATCGTCCGGAGACGCGCTTCGCGCTCCTCACCATGAGGGTCTCATGACGCAGTACGATTAGCGTAATCCGCCGCTGCATCTGCGGTAAGATGGCGGATTACGCTTTCGCTAATCCGCCCTACGATCACTCGGGAGGAAACGATGGAATTTCGAATCTTCGGTCGCACCGGATTGCAGCTCTCGATCCTCGGCTTCGGCTGCGGCGCTGTCGGCGGTTTGATGGTACGCGGCGATGCGGCCGATCAGGAACGCGCTATCGCGCGAGCGATTGGCTCGGGCGTCAATTACTTCGATACTGCGGTGCAGTACGGCGATGGCGAATCCGAGAAGAACCTCGGCCGCGTTTTGCAGCAGCTGAAACCGAAGGGCGTGGTCGTCGGCACCAAGGTCCGCTTGCAGCCCGGCGACCTCGGCCACATTGACGACGCGGTCAGAGCTTCGCTCGAAGGCAGTCTTTCACGGCTACGTCTCGGCAGCGTCGACATCTTTCACCTGCACAATCCGATCACCAGGGAAGGCGGCGGGCCGGCGCTGAGCGTCCGGCAGGTGCTTGACGAGGTGGTCCCGGCATTCGAGCGCCTGCGCCGGCAAGGCAAGATCAGGTTCCTCGGGCTGACGGCCCTCGGTGATACGGCGGCGCTGCATGAAGTGATCAACGCCGGCGTCTTCGACAGCGCGCAGGTCGTCTACAACATGCTCAATCCGTCTGCGGCCGACGCATTGCCGCAAAACTATCCGGCGCAGGATTATGGGCGGTTGTTCGATGCGACCAAAGCAGCGGGCGTCGGCGTCGTCGGCATCCGCGTGCTGGCTGGCGGCGCGCTGTCGGGCTCGGCCGAGCGCCACCCGATCGCGGGACCGGCGCCCGAGCCGCTCGGATCGGCGATGAGTTACGATGCCGATATCGATCGCGCGCGCCGCTTGATGCCGCTGGTGGAGGAAGGGTTTGCCACGAGCTTGACGGAAGCCGCGACGCGGTTCGCGCTGTCGCATCCGGCGATGGGCACCATCCTCGTCGGCATGGCGACGCCGCAGCAATTCGAAGACGCGCTCGCCGCGGTTCAGAAGGGTCCGCTGCCGCAGGAGGCGCTTGATCGGCTGGCGGCGCTGCGGCAGGCGTTTTCGGGCGAGGCACGATGATCAAGCGTAGGGCGGATTAGCCGACAGGCGTAATCCGCCGTTGCATCCACAAACACGATGGCGGATTACGCTGCCGCTAATCCGCCCTACGCCGACGCCGAACATCGCGGGCCGCGCCCGGGACACGGACCTACAGCGCCACCACGATCTTGCCGAGGTGCTTGTTGGCTTCCATGTGCTCGAACGCCTTGCCGATCTCGGCGAACGGATAGACCTTGTCGATCGGCAGTTGCAGTTTTCGCGATTCCACCGCGCCCCAGATGTCCTTGCGGACCTCGTCAAAGATCTCGCGGATCTCCTCGATGGTGCGGGTGCGGAAGGTGACGCCGATATAGTTGATGCGGCGGGCGGCGTGGAGGTCGAAATTGAAATCGGCGTGGGTGCCGCCGAGCCGGCCGACATTGACGATGCGGCCCTTGATCTTGGTGGCGGCGAGATTCTGGTTCGCGACCTTGCCCGAGATCTGGTCGACGATCAGATCGACGCCCTCGCCACCCGTCGCTTTCAGCACCTGATCGACCCAGCCGGGATCGCTGGAGTCAATTGCGAGATCGGCACCGAACTCCTTCAGGCGGCCGCGGCGCATCGTATCCGTCGAAGAGCCGATGACGAGCTTGGCGCCCTTGAGCTTGGCGATCTGCATCGCCATCAAACCGACGCCGGAGCTGGCGCCCTGGATCAGGACGCTTTGGCCCGGCTGCAACGCGCCGTTGGTGACGACGGCGTTATGCATGGTGGTAATCGCGACGGGGAGGGTGGCGGCTTCCTCGAAATTCATGTTCGAGGGCGCGCGGAACAGCCGGCGGTGGTCGGCCAGCGTGTATTCCGCGAAAGCGGCGGTGCCGGAGCCCATGACCTTGTCGCCGACATTGACGCCCTTGGCGTCGGGGCCAAGTTCAGCGATTTCGCCGGCCCACTCCATGCCGAGCACGGTGCCAACGCCGCCGGCCGAGCCATGCACATGGCCCTTGGTCATGCCGAGGTCGGCGCGGTTGAGACCGCAGGCATGGACCTTGACCAGCACCTGCGCGCCCTTCGGCGTGGGTTTTGCGACGTCGGTGATTTCGGCGCCGCTGGCGCCGTAGACATAGGCTTTCATGGGTTCTTCTCGTTTCTGCTCCCTCTCCCGCTTGCGGGGGAGGGTTGGGGTGGGGGTGGCGCCGCGAGTTACACTGTTCGTGTGGAGAGAGTTTCCCCCACCCGGATCGCATCTTCCGATGCGATCCGACCTCCCCCGCAAGCGGGAGAGGTGAAGCGAGTTTGCGGCGCGCCGGCCCGCTATTCGGCGGCCTGGCGCTGGCGCTGCGCACCCGACATCATGCCGCCGAGGCGGCTGGTGATGATCGCTTCCGCTTCACGCACGATGCGCGATACCAATTCGGCGCAGGTCGGGATATCATGAATCAGGCCCTGGACCTGGCCGGCCGACCAGATGCCTTCATCGGCATCGCCTGTCGCATAGACCATCTTGCCGCGGGCGCCGGCGACGAGCTCGCGCACATCCTCGAACTTCGCACCGGCCTTCTCCATCGCCACGACCTTGGTCGAGATCGCATTCTTGGCGACGCGCGAGGTGTTGCGCATGGTGCGGAAGATCAGCTCGGTCTCGCGCTCGTCATTGGCGACGATGCGCTCCTTCACCAGCTGATGGATCGGGCTCTCCTTGGTGCACATGAATCGCGTGCCCATGTTGATGCCTTCGGCGCCGAGCGCGAGCGCGGCGACGAGACCGCGGCCGTCGCCAAAACCGCCCGAGGCGATCATCGGGATCTTGACCTTGTTGGCGGCGGCCGGGATCAGGATCAGGCCGGGCGTGTCGTCCTCTCCGGGATGGCCGGCACACTCAAAGCCGTCGATCGAGATGGCGTCGACGCCCATCCGCTCCGCCGACAGCGCGTGACGGACGCTGGTGCATTTGTGGATGATCTTGATGCCATGCTTCTTGAATTCGTCGACATGCTCCTGCGGCTTGTTGCCGGCGGTCTCGACGATCTTGATGCCGGCCTCGATGATGGCCTGGCGGTATTCGGCGTAGGGCGGCGGCTTGATCGCGGGAAGGATGGTGAGGTTGACGCCGAACGGCTTGTCGGTCATATCGCGGCAGCGCGCGATTTCCTTGGTGAGGTCCTCCGGCGTCGGCTGCGTCAGCGCGGTGATCAGCCCGAGCGCGCCGGCATTGGCGACGGCTGCGACCAGCTCGGCACGGCCGACCCATTGCATGCCGCCCTGGACGATCGGGTGCTCGACGCCAACGAGTTCGGTGAATCGCGTCTTGATCATGTCTGCCCTTTGTTTCCCCGGCACGGCCGCGACGGCGCGCGCACGTCATGTTGTGAGATTTCGCCGGGCAGGATGCCGCCACCCCCCGCAAAAGTCTACCGGGGGCGGGCGATGATCAAGGCAACGCCATCATGCAAAAGCGCCGCGTGGTTTCCGCAATGCGGAACATGCCGATCTCATTCTCTGCCGTTTGCATCGGCATCGCTCATGGAGAGTTTCATTTTCCGATCGAACCGTTTCCGGCTGCGATAGAACAACAGAGGCCTTGCAGGGTTTGCTAAAGATCGAGCTTGAGTTCGGCCGACTGTGCTCTCAAAACGATGATGGACCATAAGTGGGAAAAACCAAGAAAGCCCGTGCTGCTGGCGCGATGAAGAAAAGCAAGGCTTCACCGCGCTCTGCGATCTCCTCTTCCTCGCCGCTCGGCATGCTGGCGCTGCATCTCCTCGAACAATGGAGGAAATTTGGCGACGGCATCGTATTCCTTGCCGAAAATGAGAACAGGGCGGAGCGCCTTGGCAGCGTACTCCATTCGCTCGACCGTTCGCTCGACGTGCTGGTGTTTCCGAGATTGAACACCTTGCCATTCGATGGACTGGAACCGTCCCGAGAGATCGCCGGCAGACGGAGTTCGGTATTGCGGCGTCTCGCCAAAACGAAGAAGCCCGTCTTCCTCGTGTCGACGGCAGAGGCGATCATGGAGCGGCTGCCGTTGCCGACGAGTTGGGGGCACCTCAGCGTGAGCCTGAAGGTGGGCTCGAGATATGCCGAGCAGGATCTGCAGACCCGTCTGGAGGCTCTGGGATACGATCTCGACGAAGAGGCGGAATATCCGGGAACGGCACTGTTTCATGGCAAGACTTTCGAGATTTTTCCGGCGGGCGCTCTTGGTCCATTCCGGGTCGAGCATTCCGGTGGAGCGATCCGCAAAATTGTCGCCGTCGACCCGCGAGAGCACGTCATGTTCGAGGCCAAGGAGCTGCTCGTCGACCCGATGTCCGAGCGCCTTGCATTGGAAGGCAAGCGCGGAAAGCGGGCGACGCTGCCGGATTACTGCGGTCGAGCGCGATGGATCGGCGACGCAGCAATTCCAGGCCATGCCGATAGCTGGCTGAGCACGATCGAGGAGGCGGCCGGTCGCAAGGAAGTGGAACGCGAGTATTTGGGCCGTGGGGACTGGAAAAAGCTGGCGCGACGTATGACCGTGCTGCCTCGCAAGGCGCCTTTCACGGCGACGCCCGACTTTTCCAAGCTGGCGGCGTCAAAGAAGGCTCTTCGCGCATTCGTCGCCGACACGCAACGCGCCGGATCGCGACTGCTTTTCGTCGCGGCGGTCGAGGACGACCTGCGCGCAATGGAGCGTATGAGCGGGATCAAGGCGGAGCGTTTCGCCGATTGGGACGAGGCGAAGGCAGGACGAAGTCGCGAGGGCGCGCTTCTGGCCGACTTCGACGCTGGCTTCGTCGGTTCTGGCCGGAAACCTCTCGTCGTCGTGACGGCGTCCGATGTGCTCGGCAGCAGAGCCCATCACCCGCAGCCGATGGCCAGAGCCTGGACCGCGGCTTTCGATCACCCTGATGTGCCGGAGAGGGGTGCGATCGTCGTTCATCTCCAGCGAGGACTGGCTTTGCTGGACGGCTTGCAGACCCTCGACATGGGGAAAGGGGCTGCCCGCGAGATGGTCAGGCTCGAGTTCGCGGGCGAGGATGCAGTTCTCATTCCGCCCGCCGATCTCTCCCTGGTCTGGCCTTACGCGGCGGAGCTCGGCAAGCTGACGCTGGACAAGGCTGACGGAAGCACGTGGTGGGGAAGACGCGGCGAGGCCGAGCGGGAAATCCAAATCGCGGCCAAGGAGCTTGCCAAGCATATCGCGCAGCGACGTCGCCGGCGCGCTCCCAAACTGATGGCTCCGGGGCCGGCCTACGAGAGGTTCGTCGCGCGCTTTCCGTATTTCACGACGGTTGACCAGGCGAGGGCGATTAAGGAAGTTCTGGACGATCTCGCGTCCGGCCATCCCATGGATCGGGTCGTCTGCGGCGACGTCGGCTTCGGCAAGACCGAGGTTGCCTTGCGGGCGGCCGCGGCTGTCGCGCTGTCAGGCAAACAGGTCGCCATCGCAGTACCGACCACCGTTTTGGCCAGGCAGCACGTCGCGACCTTCCGCAAACGGTTCGGACCGCTCGGTATCGAGGTGGGTAGCCTGTCGCGGGCCACGTCGGCTCCGGAAACGAGGGAAACGAAGGAAGGGCTGCGTCGCGGCAAGCTGAAGGTCGTGGTCGGCACGCAGGCTCTTGCTTCGAAAGACGTCAGGTTCGCCGACCTTGGGCTCGTCATCATCGACGAGGAACAGCACTTCGGGGCGGCGGAGAAGGCGAAACTTTCTGGTCTGGCGAAGGGCGTCCACACGCTTTGGATGAGCGCCACGCCGATACCGCGCACGCTGGCCGCAGGCCTTGCAGGCTTCAGGGATCTCAGCGTTATCGCGACACCGCCTGTTCACCGGCTGCCCGTCGTCACCAAGGTCGCCCCGCTATCGGACGCCGCCATCGCCGCCGCATTGCTGCGCGAGCAAAGGCGTCACGGACAGAGCTTCTTGATTTGTCCCCGCATTCAGGATTTGGAGCCGATGTTGGCGCGGGTGCAGTCGGCGGCCCCGGATCTGCGCATCGTTTGTCTTCACGGCAAGTTGCCCGCCGACGAGATCGACGACCGAATGATGAGCTTCGTCGAAGGCGAGGCGGACGTTCTTCTGGCGACCAATATCGTGGAGAGCGGCCTCGACATTCCCCGGGCCAACACCATTGTCGTCTGCTGGCCCGAGAAGTTCGGTCTGGCGCAACTCCATCAGCTCAGAGGTCGGGTGGGACGAGGCGGCACGCGCGCCTTCGCGCATCTCTTGACCGAGTCAAATTCGGAACAATCCGAAAAACGTCTGGCCGTTCTGGAAGAGTTCAGCAAACCGGGCGCGGGCTTCGCCATCAGCGAGCGAGATCTCGACCTCAGAGGAGCGGGAGACCTCTTCTCGGAGCGGCAGTCCGGCCATGTGCAGGTTTTCGGTCCGGTGCTCTACAGCCACCTCCTGAAGCTGGCCTCGGAGAAGACCAGCGACAGGGCAGCCGATCTCTGGGTGCCCGATCTGAATCTGCCGCTCGCGGATATGCTGCCTACGAGCTACGTGCAGTCGGAAGCGATGCGCCTCGAAATCTATGGTCGGGTCGCCAGGTGTCGGAGCGAAGACGATCTGGAGGAGTTGGAAGAAGAAACCGCGCGCCGTTTCGGCCGGCTGCCGCCGGCGGCGTGCGATTTCTTCGCCGCGGCAAGGCTCAGGCTCAATTGCAAGCGTCGGGGTATCGTCAGACTCGACGTCGGACCGGAGGCCGTCGCCGCGACGTTCCTGCCCGGCCGGCTACGTAAATCCAAATCTAAATCGAATTCGAAATCGCTCGAACGCGATGGCGATCGCGTCGTCTATGCCAGCAAGGGGAATGAGAAGCCGTTCGAGCGGGTCGAGGAGTTCTTCGAGAGGCTGGACGAGTAGGAGGGCGCTGCTCCCTCTCCCGCTTGCGGGGGAGGGCCGGGGTGGGGGTATCTTCGCGGGCGACGCTGCCCGATCTAACCAAAAATCATGACGCTCTAGAGCCTCCTTCGATGAGCCTCTACGTCACGGCGACTGCAGCATCGCGCGGCGCGGCGGCTCCGTTCGCCACCATGCTCTCATTCAGTTTCTGATTGACGATCTGGACCGTGCGGTCGATTTCGGCGTTGGGTACGCCAAGCTGATGCGAAATCAGCTTCACCAGGAGGTCGACGCGCTCGATGAACGGCGTGCCGCCAGCGACTGCCCGGGCCGCCGAAGAGGGCTTGAGAAGGCTTTCCGCCGCTTTGGCGTATTTCTCGAAAGGTACCTGATCCGCAGGGTTCGCGCCCAGACGCTGGGCGATGGCATCGACATGGTCATAGATCGACTGTGAGAGATGGATGTCGCCGTGCACCGCGTCGCGGATCGATCGCGGCTCTTGCGGCGTGATGCACCGGTAATTCCCCGTCAACAGCATCGACCATTTGGCCAGAGGGACGAACACTGAATCGAACACTTTCAGCTTCACCGGAACGTCCTGTCCATCCAGCTTCACCGCATCGATATCGGCTTCGAGCTGGCGAAGCAGCAGATTATGTTTCTCATCCGCGAATGACGCGGCCTTGAAGTTTGTCGGCAGGCCGACATGAAGAACATTTGCCGCCTCGTCCGGTGGACGGAAGGCCTGCGGATCAGGGGAGCAGAGCGACACCAGACCAGGCTCGAACCGCTCCCATACCGCAGCATTGGTATAGGCCTCCTCCAGCTCCATTGTCGCAAGCGCCGGGATCCTCTTGAGATAGGGCAGGGGCGGCATGTTCATGATCGAAAGGCAAGGCAGCTTCGCCTCGGCGATGTTGACCATCAGAGCCTGAATCGCATGGTCGGCGTATTGCGGCTCCTGCATCGCCAGACCAACCAGATCGTAGCGCGAAGGATCGACGTCGGCGGGCTCGACCGCGTCCAGGATCCCAGGCAGGTCGCGTGAAAAGATCGGCCGGTGGGTCGCCTCATCGCGCAGCTTGATGCGAACTTCGGTGCCCTCGCGATTGATGAGTTGTGCCGTTTGCTTCCGGCAAACCAGGGTCACGTTGTGACCTGCCATCAAGAGCTTTGTCGCCAGCAACGAGCCATACGAGGCTCCGAGGATCAGAATGTTACGCGCCATGCGCCCTCCCACAGATGATGTTTTCCGGCGCGCGCCACCGCGCCGGCGCAGATTTGCGAGCGCCTGCTTTGCGACAGGAGTTGATTCGAATATTGCGTTGCGACGCCGGCTTCCTTGGGAGCGCAACCCCCAAAGAAGCCGGCGCAGTTCGAAGCAACCGTCAGGCGGCGTAGACGGTCTCTTTCGCAGCGCTGGCGCTGGCCTCGTCATCGAATGCGGTCGAAATATCGCGCATGCTGATGACGCCGATCAGGCTGTAATTGTCGATGACGGGGAGGTGACGGATGTGCTCGCGGTTCATCACGCGACGAACCTGCTCGAGCGTATCGCTTGGCTTGCAGGAAATGAGCTGCTGCACGGAGACGAACTGCGAGACCTTCATGTTCGCGCCGGCCGCGCCATACTGGGCGATCGCGCGAACCACGTCGCGCTCGGTGAACATGCCGACGGGCGTGTTGCCTTCGGTGCGGACGACATCCTTGACGACCAGCGCGCTGATGTTGCTGGAGCGCATCAGTTGCGCGGCAACGGCGACGGTCTCGTTCATGCGAACCGTTGCGACACGGGCGGCTTTCTTGCGCAGGATATCTCCGACTTGCATGGCAACCTCCTTGGTGTGAATTATTACCTGCAAGTCTGGTATACATAATGCCAATTGTCAACACGCGCGGGAGCAGAAATCTTTCGCGGCATACGAGATAAATAGGCAGTATTACTGACATTTTTCCGAAGGGTTGCTCGGGTGGGCAGAGGCGCACAACGGAAGGTAATCCGAAAAAATCGCTCAGGTATACCAGTTGGGTCAGGGCAAAAGAAAACGCGCCCATCCCGTAAGGATGAGCGCGTCTCTTTCGCTTAAGTGATCGTGTGGGATCAGGCCGCGCTTTGCGACTTCGCGACCACTACCTTGCGCCAAGGCTTGAGCACCGCAATCGCCAGCAGCGAGGCCAGGATGTTGGCGCCGGCCGCGACGATGAACACGGTGTCCCATGTACCCGACGACTGCTGCATGTAGTTCGCAACCGGCACCAGCAGTGCCGCGGTGCCCTTCGCCGTGTAGAGCAGGCCGGCATTGGTAGCCGCGAATTTCGAGCCGAACGTGTCCGTGCAGGTCGACGGGAAGAGCGAATAGATCTCACCCCACGCGAAGAACACGAAGCCTGACAAGAGCACGAACCACACCGGATCGTGGCCGAGCATATAGAGACCCCAGATGCCGATGCCTTCCATGCCGAATGCGATGAACATGGTGTTCTCGCGGCCGATCATGTCGGAGATCCAGCCGAAGAAGGGGCGGGTCAGGCCATTGAGGACGCGATCGATGGTGGCTGCGAACGTCACCGCCGTCATCGTCACCGCCATCAGCGTCACCGGCACGCTGTCGACCTTCCAGTCGACCGCGATCGGCTTGAGGTTGGCGGTCACCATCAATCCGCCGGCGCCGACGATCACGAACATGAAGTACATCAACCAGAAGATCGGCTGACGGATCACTTCGGTCGGCTGATAGTTGCGCCGGGTCTGGATTACGTTGGTGTTCTGCACGGTCGGCACTTGTCCGGCCTTCGGCGAGAACATCAGGAAGGCGAGGATGACGATGATGATGCCTTGCCCGAGACCGAAATAGAGGAAAGTGGTCTGGAAGCCGGAATCCTTGATCATCGCCTGGATCGGCGCGACCGTCAGTGCCGAGCCGGCGCCGAATCCGGCAGCCGTGATGCCGGCGGCGAGGCCGCGCTTGTCGGGAAACCATTTCAGCGCGTTGCCGACGCAGGTGCCGTACACGCCGCCAGCGCCGATGCCCGCGATGATCATGCCGAGATAGTAGCCGTTGAGCGTGGTCGCGTGGGCGTTGATGGCCCATCCGATGGCGCAGAGGATGCCGCCGATCAGGACGACGATGCGCGGGCCGTATTTATCGACGAACCATCCTTCGACCGGCACCAGCCAGGTCTCGAAGAGCACGAACAGCGTGAATGCCCACTGGATCGAGGCGCGATCCCATCCGAATTTTTGCTGAATGTCGGGGACGAAGAAAGTCCAACCGTATTGGTAATTGGCGATCATCACCATTGCCGCGACGCCGATGACCAATTGGGTCCAACGATAGGCATCGCTTACTCGAGCTGCCTCGACGGGGGCCGCTCCGTGCACTGTATCCGTCATCTTCCCTCCATAGGCTGTTCTATCAATACCCGACAGCTCCGGGCGCGGAGTTTGGTATATGTTATGCCAGTAGACAAGAGGGAATTTTGGTTGGCCCACCGCAATTCGACTGCGCGCGAAAGATGCTGCAAAAGCAAAAGGGCCGTGCATTTCATAGCACGGCCCCTGATCGAGATAAAAAGGTGTTTGATATTATGGCGATAACACCTGCTTGTCGTTATGCGGTCGCGCCGCGCAGGCGCGTATAGCCTTGCTGGATCGCCGACCAGAACAGCGCAATCAGACCTAGGACCATGATCGAGCTGACCAGCGTATTCGAGAAGAATATGCCAAGCGAGCCCTGGGATCCCAGCAATGATTGCCTGAATGCCTCTTCCGCCTTGTCACCGAGCACGATGGCGAGCACCAGCGGGGCGAGGGGATAGTTGGCTTTCTTGAGCAGATAGCCGATCACACCGAACACCAGCATCAACACCACGTCGAACGTAGAGCTGTGCACCGAGTAGGCGCCGATCGCACACAGCACGAGAATGAGCGGCGCGATGATGCTGAAGGGCACGCGGAGGATCGCCGCGAAGACAGGCACGCAGGTCAAGACGACGAGCAGACCGACGATATTGCCGAGATACATCGAGGCAATCAGGCCCCAGACGAATTCCTTCTGCTCGACAAACAGCATCGGCCCGGGCTGCAGGCCCCAGATAAGGAGGCCGCCGAGCAGCACCGCGGCTGTCGGCGAACCTGGCACGCCGAGCGAAAGCATCGGCAACAGCGCCGCGGTGCCGGCGGCATGCGCCGCAGTTTCCGGCGCGACCACGCCTTCGATTTCTCCCTTGCCGAAATTGTTGCCCTTCTTGGCCACACGCTTGGCGATGCCGTAGCTCATGAACGAGGCGGGTGTCGCGCCGGCCGGCGTGACGCCCATCCAGCAACCGATCAGGCAGGAGCGCAGCGACGTGATCCAGTAAGCCGGCAGCTCCTTCCAGGTCTGCAGCACCACGCGCAGATTGATCTTGGCATTACCGCCGCGGAAGGCCAGTCCTTCCTCCATCGTGAGCAGGATCTCGCCGATGCCGAACAGGCCGATGACGGCGATGAGGAAGTCGAAGCCGTTCAGCAGATGCGTCATGCCGAAGGTCAGCCGGAGCTGTCCAGTGATGGAGTCGAGGCCAACGGCGGCAAGCGCGAAGCCGATCATCATGGCGGCGATGGTCTTGAACGGCGGCTCCTTACTGAGGCCGACGAAACTGCAGAACGCCAGGAAGTAGACGGCGAATTTTTCCGCCGGTCCGAACTGCAGCGCAAAACTTGCAACCAGCGGCGCCACCAGCGTGATCATCACCACGGCGAACAGGGCGCCGACGAACGATGAGGTGAAGGCCGCGGTCAAGGCTTCGCCGGCTTTGCCCTTTTGCGCCATCGGATAGCCGTCGAATGTCGTCGCGACCGACCATGGCTCGCCGGGTATGTTGAACAGGATCGAAGTGATCGCGCCGCCGAACAGCGCGCCCCAATAGATGCAGGAGAGCATGATGATGGCCGACGTCGGCGACATGCTGAATGTCAGCGGCAAAAGGATAGCGACGCCGTTGGCGCCGCCCAATCCCGGAAGAACGCCGATCAGAACGCCGAGCACGATGCCGACGACCATCACCATGATGTTGAATGGTTGCAGCGCTACAGCAAAGCCGTGAAAAAGATTGACGAGTTCTTCCATCGTGATCCCTGCCGCTGCGAGTAATTAAAGATCGAGCCATTCTTCGACCGGTCCCTTCGGAAGCGGGACCATGAACCAACGCTCGAAAATGAAGTAGGTGACGATGGGCATGCCGAGCGCGACCGCGAGCACGGTCAGCCAGGGATATTTGCCCAGCCATCGCATGAACCACGCGATGAAGAAGATCGAGGCGACATAGAGTCCCGTGAACGGCATCGCGCCGACATAGATCGCAGTCGGTATGACGACGCTCATGACCTGGCGAAGCTGTCCCCATTCCGCGAACAGCCTGCCATCGTCTTCGCGCAGCCCGTTCCATAGATTCACCGCGCTGGACGCCACGATGAAGATTCCGATGTAGAACGGGAAGAAGCCCGCACGCGGACCTTCCGCGCCCCAGTTGATGCCGGCCTTCAGACTGCCGGCGATAACGATCACGCCGAAGAGGGCGATCAGAAGCGTGATTCCTGCCTCCACCAGCTTGTGGGTGGGGCCGGTGTTGCTTGAGCTGCCTGTTGTCATCAAAACTCCATGCGAAGCCGGGCCTGTGGCCTAAGAGGCCCGGCGTCGGTGCTGCGGTCCGTCGTGGGTCAGTCGTTCGTCAGTTTCCCGCGGCCGCGAGGAAACCAGCGTCCTTCATCAGCGTCTGGTGACGTTTATCTTCAGTCTCAAGCCACTTGGCGTAATCGGCCCCGGTCAGGAAGGTCGTGTTGAACGCGCCACTCTTCATGAAGTCCTGCCACTCGGGCGTGGCGCGAACCTTCTTGAACAATTCGACGTAATATTCGATCTGGTCCTTGGTCGCCCTGGGCGACATGAAGATGCCGCGCAGCATCACGTATTCCATGTCGAGGCCCTGCGACTTGCAGGTTGGAATGTCTTTCCAGCTCTTGCCGTCCGCGATCTGCTCGTCATAGGCCATCGGCTGTGCGTCGAACACGCAGAGCGGACGCAGCTTGCCACCGCGCCATTGTGCGACCGCCTCGATCGGATTGTTGACAGTCGAATCGACGTGGTTGCCGACGAGCTGAACGGCGACTTCACCGCCACCCTTGTAGGGAATGTAGGTGAACTTGCTGCCGGTTGCTTTCTCGACCGCGACGGTGATGATCTGGTCTTCCTGCTTCGAGCCGGTGCCGCCCATCTTCATGGAGCCCGCCGGCGCAGCCTTCACCGCCTCGATATACTCTTTCGCGGTCTTGTAGGGCTTCTCCGCGTTCACCCAGAGCACGAACTCGTCGAGCGCCAGCATGGCTACCGGCGTGAGATCCTTCCAGCTGAACGGAATGCCTGTTGCGAGTGGGGTGGTGAAGAGATTGGAGAGCGTGATGATGATCTTGTGCGGATTGCCGCCGGAGCTCTTGACGTCGAGGAAGCCTTCGCCGCCGGCGCCACCCGACTTGTTGATGACAACCAGAGGCTGTTTCATCAAATTGTGCTTGGTGACGATGCCCTGGATCGTCCGCGCCATCTGATCGGCGCCGCCGCCGGTGCCGGCAGGGACGATGAATTCGACGGGCCTCACCGGCTCCCACGCGGCGATTGCCGGAGCCGACATCCCGAGCGCGCATATCGCAGCAAGTGCCCCCAACGCAGTATGTGCAGCATGTTTCATTTGTTTCACTCCCATCCAATTGTCGTTACGCCGGTCTGTTGCCGGCTTGGTCAATTATTATTCCAAGCGCCCAAGAGGCGTTGTCGCACTCAAGACCGTCACACCGCAACGGTTCCATTTAGGCAACCGCAGCAAGCTCGAATTGTAGGAGGGACCTACCGGGGCGGCATCCGCTCCTTTCGGCCAATGGTGGAATTGTGGAATACAGGAAGCGGCGCGCGAGATCGGTCGCGCCGGTCGCCCCATCGCCCTGACTGTCCTCTTGGACTGCACGGCCCACCTCCCGAAGCGCTCTTGTTTTGATGAGCGCTGTTGGAACGCATCTTTGTATGCGATATGCCAGGAAGCAACAGTATAATGCTTCCGATCGTCGCCCGGGCCAATTTGTCGCAGAGCGTGGTGAAGGCTAAGGCGGGACCACAAACGAAAATGGCCCCGGAAGCCGGGGCCATTCATCCAATCACGACGGCAAAGTCGTTTATCTGATCAGGGTCCTTTGCAGAAAACCCCGTATTTTCAGGTTCAAAGACCGAAATAGGGGAGGTCGCCATTGCGGATAGCGATGCGGCTGCTCTGGGTCAGGAGGCGGTCGATAAAAGCCATCAGGCGGCCGAACAGGGTGCTGGAAGACAGGAGGCCGATGGATGCAGTCTTAGACATATACGTCCCCTTTCGTAAGTAGCGGAGCAGCTCCGCGTCGTGTCTAGGGATAGATTAGGTATACCATATGCCACCTACAACGGGCTTGTTTGCATAGCAGCAATTGTCCGCGTGCATTGCAGCAAAATTAACTGATATGGCATTCCAGACAGCAAAAAGGCCGCCGGAAACCGGCGGCCTTTGTATCCCAGAGGACAAGGCTGGGTTTATTCCGCCGCCTGCTTCTGCGGCGGCGCGAGCGCGCCGGAATCGTGGATTTCGGCGACCTTCTGGTCCGAGAAGCCGAGCACCTGGCGCAGGATCTCGTCGGTGTGCTCGCCGAGCAGGGGCGAGCGGGTCACCTCGCTCGGTGAGTCCGACAGCTTGATCGGGTTGCCGACCGACAGATACTTGCCGCGGGTCGGGTGATCGACCTCGACCACCGTCCCGGTGGCGCGCAGCGACTGGTCTTCGGCCAGCTCCTTCATCGACAGGATCGGTCCGCAGGGAATGTCGTCCTTGTTGAGGATTTCCATCGCCTCGAATTTGGTCTTGGTCATCGTCCACTGCTCGATGCGGGCGAAGATCTCGTTCAGCCGCGGCAGGCGGGCCGCCGGCTTGGCGTAGTTCGGATCGGTCTTCCAGGTCGGCTCGCCGATGACGTCGCAGATCTTCTCCCAGACCGGCGCCTGGGTGATGAAGTAGATGTAGGCGTTCGGATCGGTCTCCCAGCCCTTGCACTTCAGGATGCGGCCGGGCTGGCCGCCGCCGGAATCATTGCCGGCGCGCGGCACGGCATCGCCGAACGGAATGCCTTCGCCGTATTGGCTGTATTCCTTGAGCGGGCCGTGGGCGAGCCGCTGCTGGTCGCGCAGCTTGACGCGGGCGAGGTTGAGCACGCCGTCCTGCATCGCCGCGGTCACGCGCTGGCCCTTGCCCGAGTGGGTGCGCTGATAGAGCGCGGTGACGATGCCGAGCGCGAGATGCAAGCCGGTGCCGCTGTCGCCGATCTGTGCGCCGGTGACCAGCGGCAGGCCGTCGCGGAAGCCGGTGGTCGAAGCGGCGCCGCCGGTGCACTGCGCGACGTTCTCGTAGACCTTGCAGTCTTCATAGGGGCCAGGGCCAAAGCCCTTGATCGAGGCCACGATCATCTTCGGGTTGATGGCGTGGATCTTCTCCCAGGGGAAGCCCATGCGGTCGAGCACGCCGGGGCCGAAGTTCTCGACCAGCACGTCGCATTTCTTGATCAGTTCAGTGAGGACTTCCTTGCCCTTCGGGTTCTTGGTGTCGAGCGTGATCGAACGCTTGTTGTGGTTCAGCATGGTGAAATACAGGCTGTCCACGTTCGGGATGTCCTGCAGCTGACCGCGGGTGATGTCGCCGACGCCCGGGCGCTCGACCTTGATCACGTCTGCGCCGAACCAGGCCAGCAGTTGCGTGCAGGTCGGACCCGACTGAACGTGGGTGAAATCGAGAATACGAACGCCCGTAAGCGCCTTTGTCATCGTGCTTGCTCCTTCTACTATCTGTTGCCGTCATGCCCGCGAAGGCGGGCATCCAGTAATCACCGTCGGTTCAGTCGGGCACTGCCTTCGTCACACGATAGTTCGGCGGGTACTGGATTCCCCGCCTGCGCGGGGAATGACGCCGATGGGTTGATCTGTTCACTTCTTCTTCAAAACGCTTTGCGGGTTGAGGTTGCCGATACGGCCGCTCTCCGAGCCGGCTGCCGGGTCGATCACGGCGTTGATGAGCGTCGGCCTGCCGGAATCCATCGCCTCGTTGACGGCGCGCTTGAGCTCATCGGGCGAGGTGGCGTTGACGCCGACGCCGCCGAAGGCCTCCATCATCTTGTCGTAGCGCGCTCCCTTGACGAACACGGTCGTCGCAGGATCGGAGTTGGCGTTGTTGACATCGGTGCCGCGATAGATGCCGTCATTGTTGAAGATGACGACGCAGACCGGAAGGTTGTAGCGGCAGATCGTCTCGACCTCCATGCCGGAGAAGCCGAACGCGCTGTCGCCCTCGACCGCGAGCACGGGATTGCCGGTCTCGAGCGCAGCCGCAATCGCCTGGCCCATGCCGATGCCCATCACGCCCCAGGTGCCGACGTCGAGACGCTTGCGCGGCTTGTACATGTCGATGACGCCGCGGGCGAGGTCGAGCGTGTTGGCGCCTTCGTTGACGAGGATGGCGTCGGGACGCTCCTTGATGACGTTCTTCAAGACGCCGAGCGCGCCGTGATAATCCATCGGCGACTTGTTGTTCATCAGCTTCGGCGCCATCTTGGCGACGTTCTCTTCGCGCTTGGACGTCACCGTCTTGATCCAGTCGGCGGGCGGGGCGGTCCAGCCGCTTCCCATCGCCTGAACGAAGGCGGAGACGCAGGAGCCGATGTCGCCGACCACGGGGGCGACGATCTCGACATTCGAATCCATTTCCTTCGGCTCGATGTCGACCTGGATGAATTTCTTCGGGGCTTCGCCCCAGCTCTTGCCCTTGCCGTGCGACAACAGCCAGTTGAGCCGCGCGCCGATCAGCATCACGACATCGGATTCCTTCAACACCGTGGAGCGGGCCGCGCCGGCGCATTGCGGATGAGTGTCAGGCAGAAGACCCTTGGCCATGCTCATCGGCAGGAAGGGCACGCCGCTCTTCTCGACGAAGCTCTTGATTTCCTCATCAGCCTGCGCGTAGGCCGCGCCCTTGCCGAGAATGATCAGCGGACGTTTTGCACCCTTGAGCACGTCGAGCGCGCGCTTGATGGAGGCGGGGGCGGGGATCTGCGCGGGAGCCGCATCGATGACGTTCACCAGCGACTTCTGGCCGGCTTCGGCATTCATCACCTGGCCGAACAGTTTTGCCGGCAGATCGAGATAGACGCCGCCCGGACGGCCGGAGACGGCGGCGCGAATCGCGCGCGCCAGACCAATGCCGATGTCCTGGGCATGCAGCACGCGATAGGCCGCCTTGCACAGCGGCTTCGCAATCGCGAGTTGGTCCATCTCTTCATAGTCGCCCTGCTGGAGGTCGACGATCTCGCGCTCGGAGGAACCCGAGACCAGGATCATCGGATAGCAGTTGGTGGTGGCGTGGGCGAGGGCGGTCAAGCCATTGAGAAAACCCGGTGCCGAGACGGTGAGACACACGCCGGGTTTCTTGGTCAGAAAGCCGGCGATAGCAGCGGCGTAGCCGGCGTTCTGCTCGTGACGGAAGGAGATGACGCGAATGCCCGCGGCCTGGGCCATGCGGCCCAAATCCGTGATCGGGATGCCCGGCACATTATAAATCGTGTTGATACCGTTGAGCTTGAGCGCGTCGATGACGAGATGAAAGCCATCGGTCAGCTCTTGCTCGGCGCCCGGTGCTTCGGACTTAACAGCGGTATTCAGCATGGGCTTCATCTCCCTGATCGTGTGGTTTTGGACGATTTTTGGTCGTCTTCTGGTGCGAGGTTAGTCTTTAAGAGAAAAGTTCCTGCCCGTGCGTCTCGACGTAGGTGGCAAGTCCGAGCGTGTGATCGCGCGCAAGCTTTTCGGCAAGTTCCGTATCGCGCGCTTCCAGCGCTTCGATGATGGCGAGATGCTCAGGCAGCGAGGTCGCGGTGCGATCCTTCCGCCCGATGGTCAATTGCCGGTAGCCGCGCACGTGCAGAAGGATATCGTTGGTCATATCGACCAGCACCTGCGACTCCGAAAGCGAGATCAGCGCCTGATGGAAGGCGATGTTGGCCTTGGAGTATTCTTCAATATGATCCTGCGGCAGACGATCCTTGCCGAAGTCCTTGAAGAAATCGCGCAGCGCCGTGATGTCTTTCTTGCGCGCGGTGGTGGTGATCAGGCGCGCGGCCATGCTCTCGAGCGCGGCCCAGGCGCGGATCATGTCGACGATCTCGGCCTTGGTGCGGCGAACCACGACGATGCCGCGGCGCGGCACGGTTTTGACGAAGCCATCCTGTTCCAGCATCGCGATGGCTTCGCGAATAGGGGTGCGGCTGACGCCGAGGCGTTCGGACAGCGCACGCTCGTCGAGCATCACCGGCTCGGGCGTCGCGTAGATGTCCATCTTGAGAATCGCTTCCTTCAAGGCCTCGTAGGCCTTGTTCTTGAAGCTCGTCTCAGGCGCAATCCGGACGATTGCGATATCTGCCTCAGCCATGACAGGCGGTGCCTTGGTTTGTTTTCGTTCGGACACGACTCGTCTCCTCCCTGTTTTGGAGACGTCTTCTTACCAGAAGAAATGCCTGAATATTTTTGGCATACCAAATACCAGAATGTCAAGATGCCCGTGTTTTCGCTGTTTCTGCGCGATAGTTTGTCTTGACAATCTAATCTCTGGCATACCAAATGCCATAAAACTAGCCCCAGGAGGAAGCCAATGTCAAATTCTGCAGATGCGGCCCGCAAGATCGCTGAGCCCAGCGCCCACGAGGCTGTCCGCCGGGTGCTCGATACGGTGAAGGCTGAAAAGCGCACCAGCCTCACCGCGCCGGAAGGCAAACTGGTTTGCGATGCCTATGGCATCCCGGTTCCGAAGGAAGGCCTGGCGAAATCCGCCGCTGATGCATCCAAGATCGCATCAAGCATGGGCTTCCCGGTCGTGATGAAGATCGTCTCGCCGGACATTCTCCACAAGACTGAAGCTGGTGGCGTTGTGGTCGGTGTCAAGACCGCGGCCGACGCTGAAAAGACCTACGAGACCATTCTCGCCAACGCGAAGCAGTACAAGGCCGACGCCAAGATCGAGGGCGTCCAGGTGCAGCAGATGCTGGCCGGCGGCACCGAGGTCATCGTCGGCTCCATCACCGACGGCTCGTTCGGCAAGCTGGTGGCGTTCGGCCTCGGCGGCGTGCTGGTCGAGGTGTTGAAGGACATCACTTTCCGTCTCGCGCCCGCCACCAAGGAAGATGCGCTGTCGATGCTCGACGGCATCCAGGCCCATGATATGCTGAAGGGCGTGCGCGGCGGCGATCCGGTGAGCCGCGACGCGCTGGCTGATGTCATTGTGAAGGTCTCGCAGCTCGTCAGCGATTTCCCCGAGATCGTCGAACTCGACCTCAATCCGGTGTTCGCCACCAAAAAGGACGCGATTGCCGCCGACGTGCGCATCGTCGTCGACTTCAACTACAAGCCGAAGCCGAAGCCACGCCCGACCGAGGAAATCGTCGCTGCGATGAACCGCATCATGCAGCCGAAGGCGGTTGCCGTGATCGGCGCCTCGGCCGAAGACGGCAAGATCGGCAATTCCGTGATGAAGAACCTCATCAACGGCGGTTATAAGGGCGAGATCCTGCCGATCCATCCCAAGGCCGACGAGATTTTGGGCTACAAGGCCTATAAGAGCGTCAAGGACGTGCCCGGCGTCATCGACGTCGCGGTGTTTGCGATCCCCGCAAAGTTCGTCGCTGGCGCCCTGGCCGAATGCGGCGAGAAGAAAATCCCGGGCGCGGTGCTGATTCCCTCGGGCTTTGCCGAAGCCGGCGCGCCTGAATTGCAGGCCGAGATCGTCGAGGTCGGCAAGAAGTACGACATCCGCCTGATGGGGCCGAACATCTACGGCTTCTACTACACGCCGGCCAATCTCTGCGCCACGTTCTGCACCGCCTACGACGTCAAGGGGCAGGCGGCGCTGTCGTCGCAGTCCGGCGGCATCGGCATGGCGATCATCGGCTTCTCGCGCTCGGCCAAGATGGGCGTCTCCGCCATCGTCGGTCTCGGCAACAAGTCCGATATCGATGAGGACGATCTGCTGGCTTTCTTCGAGCAGGATCCCAACACCAACCTGATCGCGCAGCACTGCGAAGACCTGAAGGACGGCCGCGCCTTTGCGGAAGCGGCCAAGCGCGTTGCCAAGAAGAAGCCGGTGGTGGTGCTGAAGGCGGGCCGCACTTCTGCTGGTGCGAAGGCGGCGTCGTCTCACACCGGCGCGCTCGCCGGCAACGACAAAATCTATGAGGACGTGTTCAAGCAGTCCGGCGTGATCCGTGCCCGGTCCTTGCGGCAATTGCTCGAATTCGCGCGCGGCATGCCGGTGCTGCCGACGCCGAAGGGCGAGAACGTGCTGATCATCACCGGCGCCGGCGGCTCCGGCGTGCTGCTGTCGGACTCCTGCGTCGATAACGGCCTGTCGCTGATGTCGATGCCGCCGGATCTCGACGCCGCGTTCCGCAAGTTCATCCCGCCGTTCGGCGCGGCTGGAAATCCTGTGGATATCACCGGTGGCGAGCCGCCGATCACCTACATCAACACGGTGAAGCTCGGCCTGTCGGATGATCGCATCCACGCGCTGATCCTCGGCTACTGGCACACGATCGTCACCCCGCCGATGGTGTTCGCGCGCAACATGGTCGAGGTGAAGAAGGAGATGGAGGCCAAGGGCTTTGTGAAGCCGATCGTCGCCTCGCTCGCCGGCGACGTCGAGGTCGAGGAAGCCGCCGAATATCTCTACCAGAACGGCATCCCGGCCTATGCGTATTCGACCGAGATGCCGGTCGAGGTGCTCGGCGCCAAGTACAAGTGGGCGCGCGGCGCGGGCCTGCTCTGAGACTATCAACGGCAATGCCGCCTCGGAAAACCATCCGAGGCGGCATTTTCATCTGACGAGCTTTCTTAACTCGCCCCGTAAGCGGGGAGAGGGAGAATGGTCGACCAGCAGTCGCCCGTAGGATGGGTGGAGCGAAGCGATACCCATCAACGCCGGTAGCGCTGGTCATGTGATGATGGGTTTCGCTTCGCTCTACTCATCCTACGGCGTAGCGCGATACGCACTGACAGTCTGACTCACGGATGGATGCAGTCGCGATGAGAAAAGACGTGATCCGGCGCAAGGCGGTCGAACCGAGATCCACCGCGGACCAGGACACTGAGGTGCGCGATAGCGGCGTCCAATCGGTCGATCGCGCACTCTCGATCATTGAGACGCTGGCGGAAGACGACGAGGGCTATCGCTTAAGCGACCTCGCGATCCGCACCGGCCTATCGACCTCGACCGTGCACCGCCTGCTGGCGACGCTGGAAAACCGCCGCTTCGTGCAGTTCGACCGCACCGAATCGAAATGGCATGTCGGCGCGCGCTGCTTCACGGTGGGCGCGACCTTCGCCCGCCGCCGCAATTTCGCGGCGCAGGCAATACCTTACTTGCGCAAGCTGCGCGACCTGACGCGCGAGACCGCCAACCTCGCCGTGGTCGACGACGAATTCATCATCGTGCTGACCCGGATGGAAAGCCGCGAGATCATGCGCTCGCTGACCAAGCTCGGCGGCCGTGTCGCGATGGTCGCTTCAGGCGTCGGCAAGGCGGTGCTGGCGACCTATTCCAACGAGGACGTCAGCGCGATCATCCGTCACCACGGCATGCCGCGGCTGACCGAAAAGTCGATCGTGCGGCCCAGCGATTTGTTCAAGGAGCTCGAAAAAATCCGCCGCCAGGGCTACGCCGTGGACGACGAGGAGGCCTGCATGGGCCTGCGCTGCGTCGCCGCTGTCGTCTACAATGATTGCGCTGAGCCGCTGGCGGCGATTTCCGTCTCGGGCATGACGGGCCGATTGACCGACGAGCGCCTGCCGCAACTCGGCCGAACCGTGCGGGAAGTGGCGGCCGAACTGACGGTCGCGCTCGGTGGCGTGATGCCGGAGATGAAGATCGGCTGAGCCACACCCTACGCACTCACCGAAATGAGGCACGAACCTCATCGATCGTCCGTTTCGGGTCCTGCAGGTGAGGGAAGTGCCCTATGCCGGAAAGAAGCGCGAACTCCGCCTGAACTCTTTCGGCAAGCTCTGCTCCCATCTCTTTCTTGATGTAGAGGTCCTCCTCGCCCCAAATCACCTTCACAGGGGTTTTCAGCCGGGACAGTTGCGATTCGAAGTGGTCCTGGTCCCGCGTAAAGCGCGAATAGTAATGCGAGAAAGCGTCCGCCGTCGTCATCGCGCCGTGGCTCCATCCGCGGGCCATGTCGTCCTTGAATTCCCGCGAAACTTCGAACAGGGATTCCGCAGGTAATCCTCGTGTGAAGGTGTTCGCGAGGATCTCGTCGCGATTCCTGTTTAGAGTGGCGCGGACCTGATCCATCGCGGGCCCCGCCTTCAGGTTTTGCAGGCTCTCATACATATGTTGAGGCCTGTCGAATGGGGCGAAGTCGCCGACGATGATCGTCCTTGCGATGTCAGGTTTCTCCACGGCCAGCAGGAGCGCCGGCAGGGCACCGATATCCGTTGCGTAGATCGTCAGCTTCGATGTGTCTATGCCTGCTTTCGCAATGTACTGATTCAGCACATGCGCGTAGTCTTTCGGCGCATAAGAGAACCGGTCGACGGTCGGTCTGGATGAAAGACCGTAACCCGGCCAGTCGAAAGCGTGGACTTCGTAGTCATCGGCCAGAGCCAGCGAAATATCTTTCCAGGTGTACAGCGTCTCGGGAAATCCATGCAGGAAGAGGACGGTCCCCTTCGGTTTCGGGTTGCGCAGCACCATCCTTCTGAGCGTGATGTCCTGGTCGATCTTCATAAAACCGATCGCGTTATCGTTCATCTGCTGTGACATGGCACGTGTCCTTCGCCCGGTTTACTGGTCAGGAGGTCGCGCGTGCACAAGCGCGACGTCCTCGATCAATCTGCCTCCGCGGCCTGCGGCGTATTCCGAAAGCTGATTGCGAGACGGTTGTAGGCGTTCATCAGGCCAATCGCGATCGTGAGATCCACGAGCTCGCGCTCCTCGAACACGGCGCGGGCCGCCTGGTAGGCTTCGTCCGGCACGTTGGTATCAGCGACGCGCGTCACCGTTTCGGCCCATGCAAGGGCGGCGCGTTCGCGTTCGTCGAAGAGGTTGCCGGCTTCCTTCCACGCCTGCACCAGCGCCAGCTTTTCGATCTTCACACCCTTCTTGAGCAGATCGCGCGTGTGCATGTCGAGGCAGTAGGCACAGTTGTTGATCTGGGAAATTCGTAAGTACACCAGCTCGACCAGGGCAGAGGAAAGGCCGCTCTGCATGACGTAGCCGTAGACGCCGCCCAGTGCTTTCACGCCTGCCGGCGCGATCTGGTTGTAGTCGAGACGCTTGCTCATTGTTTGCTCCTTGATGACGTGCACGGGGTTTGATTCTCTGATCCGGAATAAAGCCAGCTCACTTGCGAACGACGGCCTTCAGCGAGTCGACGAATACCCAGAACGAAGCAGCGAACAGGCCGACATCCTTCAGGAGGAACTGACCCGGCGCGACGGTGATCGCGGGCGCTCCGAGCTCCGGCACGATGACATCAGGCGTCGAGATCATGAAGCTGACCGTGGTGACGAAGAGTCCGGCCGAGAGAAGGCCGCCGGCTGCGGAAAAGATCGGGCTCGCCAATCGGAGGGCGATCAGCAGCCCGATGCTGAGTTCGAGGAAGCCGAGGAACGTGGAGAAGCCGCGGACCGAGAACAGAGCATAGAACCAGCTCAAGAGCGGGCTGTTCTCCACCAGCGGCACCAGCCCGTTGGCTTCATACTCCGTAAACTTCATCCCGCCGAACCAGGCGTAGATGATCGCGAGCGACACATAGAGGCCGACCCTGCTGATCGGCTCTGCGTAGGCGAGCAGGCGCTCGGCATGAACGCGCCACCCTGCGAATGTACCCAGCGCCAGGACCGGTGCCGGGACCTGACTGGCGATACGTGAGATGGCAACTTCCGTCTTCATGGTACGTCTCCTTGTCCACCGGACGTGTGAAGAACTGCCGTCGAGCACCAACTCGACGGTCTCGGCACGTCCGGATGAATGCCGAGAAGTATGTCGGTAGCCTTGGTGAGCCGGGTGAAAAAGCGTTGGCGTCGCCTAGGCGCTCACGCTTTCATGCCTGTGCAAGTTGTAGCGGGGCGCCGGGATGGCACTCGAGAGCTTGCTCGACATCGCGAGACGCGCCGTCTCATGACGATCCCACTCTGCCTTGTCTGCCAGCGAGGGGATGGTCACGGTCTCGCCGAGGTCGAGACCGGCAAGCGCGGCATCGACCATGTCGTCGGCTGACATCACGATCTGCGCCGGAAGCTCATGCACCGGCTTGCCTGCCACGTCCCAGAATTCCGTTGCCGTGGCGCCGGGTAGCACCGCCTGCACGCGGATGCCCTTGTCGGCGAGTTCGTGAACAAGCGATTGGCTGAACGCGAGCACGAACGCTTTCGTGCCGCCATAGACGCCGTTCAGTACTTCCGGTGCGATCGCGACAACCGACGAAATGTTGATGATCGTGCCGTTGCCTCGGGCAACAAATCCCGGGACCGCTGCATAGGTCAGCCGCATCAGCGCGGTGACGTTCAGGCGGATCATGTCTTCCATCTTGCCGACGTCGGAAACGACCAGCGGGTCTGCCGCGCCGATTCCAGCGTTGTTGACGAGCACGGAGATGCCGTCATGGATCCGGAGGAGGGTCTCAACGCGTTGCAGGTCTGCAGGCGCGGTGAGATCGGCTTCGAGAGTTTCCACCTTGCGGCCCGTATTGGTGGCGAGCCGGCGCGCGAGCGTTCCGAGCCGCTGCTTGTTGCGCGCAACGAGAATGAGGTCGTAGCCGCGCTTCGCCAGTCGATCTGCGTAGATTGCGCCGATGCCTGTTGATGCGCCGGTGATAAGGGCAGTGCCTTTGGCCTGGGTCATGTCCATCTCCGCTGGTTGGCCGGGTTCGTTGTCACGCGTTGATGGATAAGCGCTTCCAAATTCGAAGGGTATCTGGCAAAATCGAGAGATATCCTTCCAAAAAATGGAAACGTAGGATGGATCGACTTGAAAGCATGTCGGTCGTGTTGGCGGTGGCCGAAGCCGGAAGCCTGTCAGCCGCGGCGCGCCGGCAGAAATTGCCGCTGGCGACCGTGAGCCGAAAGGTGTCCGAGCTCGAGGCGCATCTGCGTACCAAGCTGTTCAACCGGTCTAACCGCGCACTCGTCCCAACTGACGCAGGACTCTCCTACATCGTCGCCGCAAAGCGAATCCTTGCCGATATTGCCGAAGCCGAGCGCGTCGCGTCCGGCGAGTACACAACGCCGCGCGGAGATCTCAGCGTTTCGACCCTTGTCGCGCTCGGCCGCCTATGTCTGCAGTCGATTCTGGCAGAGTTCCTGGTGACGTTCCCAGAGGTGAACGTTCAGCTCAACCTGCAGGATCGGACCGTAGACCTCCTGGAAGAGCACATTGACGTCGCGCTTCGGGTCGGCGACCTCGCCGACAGCAGTCTGATTGCGGTGCGTGTCGGGGAAATCCACCGCGTGGCTTGCGCCAGTCCGGCCTATCTCAAATCTCGTGGAACGCCCAAATCGCCGGATGATCTCTCGGCGCATGACTGCATCAGCTATCCGCCGATCCAGTCGCCGAGCATGTGGCGATTCACGCGAGACCAGACTGAGTATGTGGTGCCGGTTCGGTCGCGCTTTGTCGCAAGCAATCTGGAGTCGGCTTGCGATGCTGCGCGCGCAGGCCTCGGCATTACCGTGGCGTTCTCTTACCTTCTCGTTGAGCCGATAAAATCCAGACAGCTGCTTGCGGTTTTGCAGGATTTTCAGCCGCCGCCACAACCCGTCAGCCTTGTCTACTCGCCGAACCGCTTCATGCCCGCCAAATTGCGCGCATTTCTCGACTTCGCGGCGCCACGTCTCAGGGCGCGGCTCGCCGATCTGCCAAAAGGTATGGCGCGTAACCGTGTCGCTCGTGAATAAAGCTGCGCAACCTTGTAGGTTCATCGCGCGGCTTGGCGGGAAGGGCAGCTCTTCGCAAAGCGGTCGTTGGCGAAAATCCACGATCCGCTAGACTGCCGAATGAGCGGCGCGGTTGCTCGTCTGCCGCAAGAAAATTCGGGGAGAGAACATGGCAAGGAAGATCGCGATCGTCGGAGCGGGCGCTGTCGGCGGTTATGTCGGCGCCCACATGGTGCAGGCGGGGGAGGACGTCACCTTCATCGATCCCTGGCCCGAGCATGTCGAGCATATGCGAAAGCATGGCCTGCGCGTCACCCACGCGATGGACATCGCAGAATTCTCCGTTCCTGTGCGCGCGCTCCATGTCACGGATGCGCAGCAGCTTGCCAAGGAGAAGCCGGTCGAAATCGCCTTCGTCTGCATGAAATCCTACGACACGGCCTGGGCCACGATGCTCATCCGGCAATATCTGGCGCCAGACGGCTATGTCGTGTCGCTGCAGAACTGCATGAACGAGGAGACGATCGCCGGCATTGTCGGCTGGGGCAAGACGCTGGGTTGCATCGCCAGCAGCATCACGGTGAACCTGCCGGAGCCGGGTCATATCCACCGCGGTGCCGGCAAGGGCGGGGCGGCGCACACCGTGTTTCGCGCCGGCGAGGTGCATGGCCGCATCACGCCGCGGGCAGAGGAGGTCTGCCGACTTGTCGGCTATTCCGATAGCGCCAAGGTCACGGACAATCTCTGGGGTGAGCGCTGGTCGAAACTGGTCGCCAACGTCATGGGCAATGGTCTCTCCGCCTGCACCGGCCTGCCGGGCGGAGACGTCCTGCAAAGCGAGCCGCTACGTCGGTTCTCCACCCGGCTCGGGAGCGAGGCGATCCGCGTCGGACAGGCGCTCGGCTATGAACTGGAAGAAATCCTGCACCTGCCTCCGGAGACGATCGCGCTCGCCGGCGAAGGCGACGAAGCGGCAATGCGCGCCTGCGACGAGCAGCGTTTCAAGGACAGTAAGCGCACCTCGTCGGAGCAGCGTCCTTCCATGGGGCAGGATATGCAGAAGGGGAGGCGCACGGAGATCGAATTCCTCAATGGTTTTGTGGTGCGAGAGGGCGAGAAGCTCGGCCTGTCATGCGCGGCCAATGCCGCGCTGACCGATATCGTCAAGCGCGTGGAGCGGGGTGAGCTAAGCCCGGATCCGCGGCACATCACGGAATTGCGGATCAACTAGGGCTGTTCGCTCTCGCGGGTAAACCAGATTACGAACAGGGGGCAGGCTACCTCCGATTCTGACCTGTAGCCAACATTCCTCAGCATAGTTACGTGCTCGCGAACCATGTGGCGTATGCTGCACATACTCTTAGTCCCAGCAATCGCTCTACAGGTTGGGCAATCGCTCTGGCGCACCCGCAGCTCCGATCCGCTAAATCGTCGTGGTGCCCACGTCGAACCGGACGGAGAAAGAGATGATCTGGAAAAGCATCGTCGTACCGCGTGCGATCGCACCCGCTGCTGCGCGCTGGTCCGCAATATCTGGTTTTGCCCGCAAGGCGGCTGAGACAGCCTCAGACTTCGCCGAAATCGCTCACAACCTGATTATGGACGTGCGCGATAGCTACCGGCCCGAGCTCCATTACATGCGTGGACCTGGCCCGAAATGGCGCGCCAAGCATCAGCCGCGGCTAGGACTCGCTTCTGACCGCCCACATTTCCCTGTGTGCTAGAAAGTGTGCCCCATGCGAAATCTCAGCTTCGGACAGGTTGGCCTTCTTGTGGTGTTGCTAGCCCTGCTTGGCCTCACTGGCGTATGGGCTGTATCGGTGTGGAACGCCACGAGCGGCGCCGTGATGGATAAGCACGGCTGGATCGCCCTTGGACTCGGAACGTTCTTTTCACTCCTGATCGGCTTCGGGCTGATGGCTTTGATGTTCTTCAGTAGCCGTAGTGGTCACGACGACGCCGCCGACCCGTTCAGGGAAAGGCGCGAACCGCCTGCTGAATGAGTTGTCACCGGGGTCAAGACAAAAACGGTCCCGGATCTGCCGGGACCGCTTAAAATTGGGAGTGTTTCCCTTGCGAAGCGACATTCCCAAAATTGCCACGCTGCGTGATCGTTCCTGTTCGCTGGAAAACTCATTCCGGGCGCCGATGTACCCCCGAAGGCGATCGCGCCCAGTTCAAGCAAACAGAAAATCTTGTTCGGTGAGAGCGACTTGGCTATGAACGACTACATCGTTGCCTGAACTGAAGGTGATCGTGCTTTCGTGGGTTGTTGGATCAAAGGCAGAGATGCTGAGCTGACTGAAGTCTTGAATGCCCAAGGCAGTCACATCAATGAGGTCGGTGCCCCAGTTTGATCCCGCTCCACTTGGATTGCCCTGACCAAAATCCTCGATCTTGTCGTGGCCGTTGTTGAAATCGAAAACGAACGTGTCGTTGCCACCTCGCGCGTCGCCAAGGAGGACCTGCGCATCACCCCACATGTCATCGTTTGCAGCGCCACTGATCAGCTTGTCATTCCCACCACAAGCGTTGCCGGACATTGTCTGGGCATCACCGACGAGAGTGTTAGTATATGTGCCGGCCGGAAGCGGAACTATGAGATTACCCCCTGTGAGTGTATCATTGCCGCCCTGAGCTTTGTCGGACATGGTCAGGGCATCGCCATAGGCTAAATTGTCGGCAGTACCACTGCTGGCGCCCCCTATAAACGTATCGTCGCCGCCAACCGCGCGATCCCCCATATTGCCTCCGGCATCACCGTAGAAAATATTGTGGCGCTCGTCAGCGTCGGCTTGGAAAGTATCATTGCCGCCATGGGCACGATCGGACATGTTGGCGCCGACATCGCCGTAGAAAGTAACATCGCACTGAACGCCAATAACATCCGTAACGGTATCGTTGCCGCCGATCGCATGGCCGCTCATGCTGGTGCCAGCGTCGCCGTAGATCGTGTAGTTGGTCTCAGTACCGTCGATCGAAAACGTATCACTGCCGCCTGCGACGCGCCCGGACATGTTTAAGCCGGCGTCGCCGTAGAAAAAGCAATCACCCCTAACGTTGCGGGACGTGAAGATGTCGTTGCCGCCCACGGCGCAGCCGAGCATTTGTCCGCCGGCATCGCCATACATGTTCAGATTGATGATGGAAATATCGACTTGGTTCATGCTCAACGTGTCATTGCCGCTGACCGCGTGACCGGAAATATTCCCGCCGGCATCGCCATACATATTCAGATTGACGACGCCACGGCCGATCTCAGCGCTTATTGCGTCGTTACCGCCGACCGCATGGTTGGAAATATTCCCGCCGGCATCACCAAACATATTCAGATTGACGGGGACTGAAAATAAAGCAGCGATTTGCGCCCTCAGTGCATCATCGCCTCCCGCCGCGCGATCGGAAATGTTCCTACCGGCATCGCCATATAGGTTTCCGGCCCCGCTGGTGATTAGCGTGTCGTTACCGCCATGTGCTCTATCAAGTAAGTTCAGGCCGGCGTCGCCGAAGAGGTCATTCGTCGGATCGGTACCTATCAGGGTCTGGTTTCCGCCGCGTTGTTTTCCACTTAAAGAGTTACTCGTATCGCCAAAAAGGATAGCCATTGACGCCTCCTATTATGCGAACTGGTTGTAGTTGTTTGTTGCGTCCTATGAGACGCGCTTGAAGCCAGGCCGAAGGCTCACCCCAATGGGTAGTGGGTGTTAAACAATCGCGGGGCCAAATACATTTAATTGCGATTTAAAGTCCAATCTATCAAAAGGTCAAATAACATTTAATTGTGATTTAAAGTCAAATCTATCTGCGGATGCTGGCCATCGTCGGGGCGATGGCCGTCCGCTGTCATCACTGCGAGTTCCGCCCATACGGGATATCCCGATGGATTCATGCTGTCTCTCGCATAACGCGCTATTGGGCGCGGTACCTGATTTTCTCGAATGCGCGGTCTGGCGCCTTGATGGCCCCTCAAGCAGAGCTGACGCGGCGCGCAAACACCTCGACCTGGAGTCGCCAGTTCGTGCCGCCATCCGCCGAATACTCGCCGAGCCAATGGAACGAATTCGCCGTGATCTCGGTGAAGCGCCAGCGAAGCATGGCGCCCGTTGGCAGTTTCCCCTCCTGAACGATGTCGGCGCCGCGTGCTCGTCCAATCTGGCGCGTGTAAACCTGCGTTGCCGGATCACTCCAGAGGATGTGCCAGGCATCGAGGCCAGGATCGTAGACTCGCAGTGTCGTTCCGTACCAGTTGCCCGCGACCGGCATCGCCGGCATCCCAGGACGGCGCTCGGCGCGGCGCGGGATCATCCAAACGTCCTGGATCGCGCGGCCCTCTAGCACCCAGCCGAAGTGAATTTCGCCCCGTCCGTTGTGCTTGGTGCCATCCTCCTCATAGCTGACGATATCGGACTCCCAGCCTCCGACAAACTGGCCGTAGAGAGTCATTTTTTCAGCTCGATCGGCGGCCGGTCCCTCGGCCTGCAGGGCATCCAAAAAGGAATTCGCGGATCCGTTCATGACTCAGCTCCTCAGGTGCATCGAATTGCTCCCAGCTTAGCTCTCTTCCTTACTGACCCTAGAGTCATGGCGGCGTGCGAACTTGGAGAAAATTGCCATCCTCCGTTCATGATGACCGTGCCTTCCGAGGGCATCTTCGAACTCTTTGGTAGACCTCAATATGCAACCAAATCAGGCCTGAGACGTTGATTTAGCTGTGTCGCGTTCGCTCCAGCGGCTTCCAGGCAAGAGGGGCCATGCAATCTCGACCTCCGCAGGTCCGTGCTCTTGTCGCGAGCGGCACTTGCGTTCTCGCGGTTGGCACTCTTCTCGCCGGCTTCCTGGAATTCGGCCCCCACGCCCGGCACATGGCTGCCCATATCCTCGCGATGAATGTTGCTGCTCCCGTGCTTGCTGCGATCGCCCTTGTGCGGTGGAAGAGGCAAAGGGGGAGCGTATCACTGCTTTGGTTCGCAACCTTCGTCCAAATCGCCATGCTTTGGGTCTGGCACGCCCCGATTGCGCAGAAGCTCATCCTGCATACGCCCGGTGCAATGATCGCGGCGCACGCCGCGCTATTGCTGGCAGCCACAGCGTTCTGGGGATCGTTGCTGTGCCTCACCGGCTCCTCGCGCTGGCACGCCATTCCGGCCCTTCTGCTCACCGGAAAGCTGGTCTGCCTGCTCGCGGCTCTCCTCGTCTTCGCACCGCGAGCGCTCTACGGGTCCGCGGATCATGCCGCGCACGGGCTCGGCGATCAGCACCTCGCGGGCCTGTTGATGCTCGCGGCTTGCCCGCTCAGCTATCTCGTTGCGGCCCTCTTCATAACGGTTCATTTGATCGGTGTGGACGAGGCGCTGCGGCCGGCGCCGCCGATCCAGCGAACCGCCAGCTAGTCCATGCGCATCGACCCGCCCGTGCGTATCCGCTTCATCCTGTTGGCCGCCCTGGCCGCGCTGTTTCTTGGTTCCCTGTTCGTGTGGTCAGGTGTCTACAGCGTCGCGGCCAGTCGCGGACACTTTGCGGTGACCGAATGGCTACTGACATTCGGGATGCGCAATTCGGTCAAGACGCACGCGCTCGGGATCGACGCCCCGCCGCTCGACAATTCCGATCTCGTGACGCTTGGGGCCGCGCATTTCCAGAGTGGCTGCGCGTATTGTCATGGCGCTCCGGGTATCCCGATCAGTCCGATCGCGCAGGCCATGCTGCCTCCGCCGCCCGATCTTGCGACCAACATGCCGCCGTGGCGCGACCGCGAGCTGTTCTGGATTATCAAGCACGGCATCAAATACACTGCCATGCCGGCTTGGCCGGTGCAGCAGCGCGATGACGAGGTGTGGGCGCTCGTCGCCTTCCTGCGCCGTCTGCCGAGCCTCGACGCGGCGCAGTACCGCGACCTCGCGCTTGGGGGTTTGCGGGTTCCGCCGCAGAGCGGCGAGAGCCTGGCGACAAGCGAGACCACAGCCCGCGCGATCGGCGCCTGCGCGCGCTGTCACGGCGCAGGCGGCGCGAGGCCCGCAAGCTCTCTCGTTCCGGTCTTGCACGGTCAGCGGGCGGAATTCATCGTCGCGTCGCTTGAAGCTTTTACGAGCGCGCAGCGCGCCAGCGGAATCATGCAGCCAGTCGCACGCGCACTGACCGGCGACGATTTCAGGCGTGTGGCTGACTACTATGCGGCGCTTCAGGCGCCGCATGCACCAGAAGAACCAACGGATACATCCGCGATCGAGCGTGGACGCGATCTCGCGGAGCAGGGCGATCCGGATGCAAGAATTCCGGCCTGCGCGGGCTGCCATGGCGAAGACGCTTTGAAGACCTATCCTCGCCTTGCCGGGCAAAATCTACCCTACATGCTCAATCGGCTGCGGCTGTGGAAGAGAGGCCTCGCGCCGGGTACGGCGACCGAAACCATCATGGCGCCGATCGCGCGCGAGCTGAGTGAGCGGCAGATCGAAGACGTCGCGGCTTATTATGCTTCGGGCGGTCCTTCTGCCGGTGCCTCACGATGAACGGCATCCTTCAATCCGTGCTTGCGCCGCACGGCCCGCAGGCCGGACAAATCGCTACGCTTGCCTGGGCACTGTTCGCATTCGGTTCGCTCGTCCTCGGGCTGGTCATAGCCGCGATCTGGCTCGCGATGCGCGGCGCGCCGCGCATACGCGAGGTGCTCGCCCGCGAGCGTACCATCATTTTGCTCGGCCTCGCATTGCCAGTGGCCGCGCTCACGATCCTGCTCGCTTGTGGCGCATGGCTCACGCGCGCCCAGACTGGACACGCGGACGAGGCTTTGCGCATCGAGGTAACTGGACAGCAATGGTGGTGGCGTGTCGTTTACGATGGCCCGGCGCCGATCGTGAGCTCGAACGAGATCCGAATTCCCGTCGGGCAGCCGGTCGATTTCACGCTCAAGGCGGCTGACGTGATCCACAGCTTCTGGGTGCCGAGCCTCGGCGGCAAGATCGACATGATACCCGGCCGGACCACGCGCCTGCGGCTCACCGCCGAACGCGCGGGCGTTTATCGCGGGCAGTGCGCGGAATATTGCGGTGGCCCGCACGCGCTGATGAGTTTCAAGCTCATCGCCATGCCCCGCCACGAGTACGACGCATGGCTTGAGCGTTTGGCCGGTCCGCAGTCCGCTCCTTCGACTGACAACGAACAGCGCGGCCAATTGCTTTTCTTGGCAGCCGGTTGCGGCACTTGCCATGCGGTGCGTGGCACCGATGCAGCAGGGAAGATCGGTCCTGACCTGACACACTTCGCATCGCGCGGATCTGTCGGAATCGATACGTTGCCGCTCACGGCCGAAAATCTTGACCGCTTCATCCGCGACGGGCAGCACATCAAGCCGGGCAACCGCATGCCCGAATTTCGCATCTTCTCATCGGCCGAGCAGACGGCGCTCGTCAGCTACCTCATGAGCCTGCAATGAACGAGCCCGTACCAGCGCTCCTTGCAGGCCACCCGAACAAGCTGCCACGTCCTAAGGGCGAGTTGGAGGCGCTTCAGGCCGCCTGGGAGTTGCCGAAGAGCTGGCGGATCGTCACCTCAGTCAACAACACGGTCGTCGGCTACTTCTATGTGGCGGCCGCCGTGCTGTTCTTCCTGCTCGCGGGAATCCTTGCTCTCCTGATGCGGCTCCAGCTGGCAGTGCCGAGCAACACCTTCTTGTCACCGGAAACCTACAACCAGATCTTCACGATGCACGGCACCGTGATGATGTTTCTGTTCGCCGTGCCGGTAGTCGAAGCGATGGGCATTCTCCTTCTGCCGCAGATGCTGGGCGCGCGCGACCTTCCGTTTCCGCGGCTCGGTGCCTTCGCATTCTGGGCCTACTTCGTCGGAGGGATCATATTCTTCGGCACCCTGTTCTACGATCTTGCGCCGTCAGGCGGGTGGTTCATGTATCCGCCGCTCACCGGAGCGCAGTATTCGCCCGGGCTCGGTGCAGATTTCTGGCTGCTCGGGATTGGCTTCATCGAGATCTCGGCAATCGCCGGCGCGATCGAGCTGATCGTCGGCGTGCTGCGCACGCGCGCACCCGGCATGACACTCGATCGCATGCCGATATTCGCGTGGACGATGCTGGTCTTCGCCGGGATGATTGTGTTCGCGTTTCCGGCCGTGATCCTGGCAACGCTGCTGCTTGAGCTCGAGCGTGCCTTCGGCTGGCCGTTCTTCGTTCCGCAGAAGGGCGGGGACGCGCTGCTATGGCAACATCTGTTCTGGTTCTTCGGTCACCCGGAGGTTTACATCATCTTCCTGCCGGCCGCCGGCATGGTGTCGATGATCGTGCCGACGATGTCCCGCACGCCGCTCGTCGGTTACCGCCTGATCGTCGTCGCGTTGATCGCGACCGGCTTCTTCTCGTTCGGCCTGTGGGTGCATCACATGTTCGCTACCGGCATCCCGGCGCTGTCGTTGAATCTCTTCTCGGCTGCCAGCATGGCGGTTGCGCTCCCGAGCGGCATTCAGGTGTTTGCCTGGATCGCGACGATCGCGGCCGGACGCCTGCAGTTAACGACCGCATCGCTGTTCGTGCTTGGCTTCCTGTTCGTATTCACGTTGGGCGGGTTGACGGGTGTGATGGTGGCGATGGTGCCGTTCGACTGGCAGGCGCATGACACTTACTTTGTCGTCGCGCATTTTCACTATGTGCTGGTGGGAGGCATGTTATTTCCGATGTTCGGTGCCTTCTATTACTGGGCACCTGCCTTCAGCCGCCGCGTGCTCTCGGAGCGATTTGGCAAGGCGGCATTCTCGTTGATGTTCATAGGCTTCAACGTCGCGTTTTTCCCCATGCACATCACGGGCCTCATGGGGATGCCGCGCCGCGTCTACACCTATCCAGCCGTTGCTGAGTGGAGCGTGCTGAACATGATCTCGACCATCGGCGCTTTCCTGTTTGCGTCCGGCGTGCTGGTTTTCCTGTTCGACCTCGTTCGCAACCTGCGACCAACCGTGTCCGACCCGATCGGAGACGTGTGGAAGGGCGCCTCGCTCGAATGGCTGCACAACCACATCTATGGGCCGCGCAGCATTCCGCTGGTAACGAGCCGCGATCCGCTCTGGGATCAGCCGGGACTTTCTGAGGAATCGAAAGAGGGGCGCCATTATCTGCCCGGCACGGTGACCGGACAGCGCGAAACGATCATCACCTCGCCAATCGAGGCAATGCCGCAGGCGCTACAGCGTCTGCCCGGCGATGGCTGGCCGCCACTGCTCGCCGCGGTGTTCACGGCTGGTTTCTTCATGCTGCTCACAGTGAAATATGTGACGCTCGCGTTTGTCTCGGGTGTGCTCGCGCTCGCGATGATCCTGATCTGGATGTGGGGAAGCGATCAGAGGCCGTTGCCTCATGCCGAGATCGGCCACGGCATCAAGGTGCCGACCTATGTCGGCGGTCCGCTCTCGCATTCCTGGTGGGCGATGGTCGTGCTGATGCTCGTTGCAGGATCGCTCTACCTCTCTTTGGTGTTCTCCTATCTCTTCCTTTGGACTGTCTCGCCGCAGGTGTGGCCGAAACCTGAGCAAATGCCGCCGTCGCTGTGGCCCTTCGTCTCCGCGGTGTTGCTCACAGCAAGCAGCGGCTTGATCGTTCTCGCCGGCCGCGCTCTCCCGGTTCGATCGCGTAACCGTATCGCCTTCGTGGCTGCGATCGGCTTGGCGGTCCTGTCGCTTTGCGGAAGTCTTGGCGTCGAAGTGTTGTCGCACTGGCGCGCCGGTTTTCGTCCTGATGTCGACGCGCATGGTGCGCTCGTCTACATGGCGTCGTTTCTCCAGCTTCAATTCGTGCTGACACTTGTCGTTATGGCGGGGTTCGCCATCGCGCGCTGCCTTGCCGGCATGCTGAGCCGCCGGCGCCGCGTCGTCTTCGGCAATCTCGCGCTGCTTTGGCATTACACGGTCGCGCAAGGCCTGTTCGGGCTTCTGCTCGTGCACGGCTTTCCGAGGGTCGCATGAGCGCACCCCGCACTCGGCCTTTTGCCGATTTGCTGCGGCTATTCGTGGGGCCGACCGTCTGGTTCATGCATCTTGTTCTGCTGTACGGCGTGGAGGCCCTGATTTGTACGCCGCCGGTCGGCTCGGGGCGCGCGATGCTGTGGCTCGGTGTTGTGGCGACGGTAGCGGCGCTTGGAGCGCTTGTGTTCCTGGCCGTAATGCCAGCGCCACGCGCGGAGGGTCGGCCGAGCGTTCACACGGGTGCGGCATACTTGCACAATACGTCACGGTTGCTTGCCTTTTTGTCCGCCGTTGGCGTGATTTGGAACGCTCTGCCTGTTGCCTTGGTGCCTGTCTGCGCGCTCGCGGCGAGCTAGTACGGAACCTCTATCTGCCTTGTAGATGGCTCGGCCAGGAACTTCACATTTTCGTGCCGCGTTGGCACGGAAACGCGAGGAATATTGTCATGCAGATCGATTGGAACAACGTCTTCCTTCCCAGTCTCGGCATCGCCGAGATCATCGTCCGGGGTACGCTCATGTATCTCGGCCTTTTCATAATCCTGCGCTTCATGGCGCGTCGCCAGGCGGGGCATGTTGGACCGGCGGATCTTCTGGTGATCGTGCTGATCGCGGATGCGGCGCAGAACGGGCTCGGCAAGGAATATCAGTCCGTGACCGAAGGTCTTGTCCTGGTCATAACCATCGTTGCTTGGGAGTACGTCATCGACTGGCTGGCTTACCAGTTTCCAGCCCTGAGGCCTGTCCTCAGACCTCCGTCTCTGACGTTGGTGAAAGACGGGCGGGCTATCGAAGAGGCAATGCGCAAGGAAATGCTCTCGATGGATGAACTCGTATCTCTATTGCGGCAGCATCAAGTCGAGGACATTGCTTACGTAAGGCTCGCAAAGCTCGAAGGCGACGGGCGGATCAGTGTATTTACGCGCGAGGCCCCGGCTGAACAGTAACGGATCGGAGACCCGCTACGGCCCGCCGACCGCCGCGTTCTAGCGACGCGGCGGATCGATCATGAGATGCATCTCCTCGAATGCGCGAAATTTGGATTGCTTCTCTTCGCCTGGTGTGTCGCTAGTTGACTGGCCCGCCGCGACCTAGATGTTCAGTATCTGGCGCGACCGTATTAATCCCGGCCCGCCGGTTGATCATGATGGTTAGCAGCCAGAGAACGACACCAATCCCGATCAGGACACCGGCGACCCGGTACTGAACGGGGTCGCGGCCGGTCCAGGGACCCGCCAGGAAAGCACAAAACAACGCGCCCAGGATCGGCAGAATGGTCGGCGTGCGGAAATGCTCGTGACCTACAGGATCGCGGCGAAGCACCAGGACCGCGACATTCACCACCGTGAAAACGCATAACAAGAGAAGTGCCGTGGTGCCGCCGAGCGCCGGCACCTCGCCGACGAACGTGATCAGGGCGAATGCCAGCACGGTGGTGAAGCCGATGGCGATATAAGGCGTCCGCCGCGTCTGGTGTACCTTGCCGAGAGGCGGCGGAAGCACATGCTCGCGGCTCATGCCGTACACAAGGCGACTGGCCATGAGCATATTGATGAGAGCGGTATTGGCCACGGCAAACATGGTGATGAATCCAAAGATCCAAACCGGAAAATTTGGCGCGCCCTGTTGGACGACCTTCAGAAGGGGTGTTTCGCCTTCGCCCAATTGCTCTGGCGCCACCAGGGTGATTGCCGAGACCGAGACAAGAACGTAGATGAGGCAGGTAATCATGAGACCTGCAAGCAGAACCTTTGGAAAGTGACGGGTTGGATCCTTGCATTCCTCGGCCATGTTGACCGAATCCTCAAAGCCGACCATGGCAAAGAACGCGAGCGTGGTCGCTGCAATCACCGGCCAGAACATGCTGCCGTCTGGGGTCGAACGAACCTGAACGACGCGCGAGACATCGCCCTGGCCCAACCCGATCGCCCAAAGGCCGATCGTGATAATGATCAACAGCCCCGTCAGCTCTACGCAGGTCAGAATGACGTTGGCCTTCACGCTTTCGCCGACGCCGCGGAAATTGATTGCAGCGACGACCGCCATAAAAACGAGGCCGGTAACTGTAATGCCAACGCCTGTTAAATTGAGCCCCATCGCATTCGACATGTTCGCCGCGAAAGCCCGAGAGGCCGTCGATGCTGAGGTGATACCTGAGCACATCACCGCAAATGCAACGATGAACGTGACAATATGGATGCCGAACGCTTTGTGAGTGTAGAGGGCCGCGCCCGCCGCTCTCGGATACTTCGTGACCAATTCGAGATAACTGAAAGCCGTGACAAGGGCGACCACAAAGGCAATCACAAAGGGCAGCCATACGACACCGCCGACTTGCTTCGCAACCTGGCCTGTAAGCGCGTAGATTCCGGTGCCGAGAATATCGCCGACGATGAACAGCAGGAGCAGCCAAGGGCCCATAACCCTATGCAAGCTGGGTTCAGCGCCGGTTGATAGTGCGGCTGTGCTGGCGTTCACTGGGACATCGGCCATCGCACGTCCTCATTGTTATCGGTGACGCAAATGCAGTGTAGGGGCAATTGCAACCCTTCCGCAATGGCGGCTTGAGGAATGCTGCGATCAGGTCCTACTTTCCAGTCTGCAGCTGATTGGAGGCAAGTTAGCAGCGAATTGGCTGAAGTAACGGAACAATTTCCGGTTGCGGGCGTTCAATTCGCGTGCGTTCCGGTTCGTGCAATCGAGGGCTGGTGTGGGTGGGCGCTCGGTCGGCACTCCTGCGGTGCGGCCGGTTACCCTGCGAGTTGGTCGGCGATGCGGCCCGTACAGGAGGACGACCATGCGATTGATCATGTCGACTGCGATACTGGCTTTATCGGTGCTTCCCGCGCTGGCGGATCGCTCTGTCACTGAAGACGAACGCGCAAAGCTTGTCGCGGCGGTTCAGGCAGAGGGATGTTCGGGCGGCAAGCTCGAAATGGATGAAGACGACCAGCAGTTCGAGGTCGATGATGCGGTCTGCGCGGATGGCAAGAAGTACGACCTGAAGTTTGATATGCAAATGAAGTTGAAACGGAAGAATCTGGACTGAGTTGCGAAGCACATACGGGCGTGCGTCATTGCGAGCCGACAGATCGCGCGAATGCGCGCGACAGGCTCCGCGAAGCAGTCCGCCTCTCTGCGCGGGGATAGATGGATTGCTTCGTCGCTTCGCTCCTCGCAATGACGGCGCTGCGAGGCTTCCATCGCGCGCTCCATCCAAGCCATTGATCTATTGTAACTTCCTCCAACCCCTCCCACTCCGCGGGAAATAAAATCGCCCGCGTTGAGATCACCTCTCGCCGCCACGAAGATCGCAAGCCCAGAGCCAACCCTGTTGAGCGAGGTGCGAGATGGCGAAGATGCGAGCGGTGGATGCAGCCGTACGAATTCTGGAAAAGGAAGGCGTGAGCATCGCCTTCGGCGTTCCCGGCGCCGCGATCAATCCGCTTTACTCCGCGCTGAAGAAGCGCGGCTCGATCGGGCATATCCTGGCGCGCCACGTCGAGGGCGCTTCTCACATGGCCGAGGGCTATACCCGCGCCAGGGCTGGCAATATCGGCGTCTGCATCGGCACCTCGGGCCCGGCCGGCACCGACATGATTACGGGGCTTTATTCGGCGATCGCAGATTCGATCCCGATCCTGTGCATCACTGGCCAGGCGCCGCGCGCGCGGCTTTACAAGGAAGACTTTCAGGCGATCGACATCGAATCCATCGCCAAGCCGGTGACGAAATGGGCGGTCACGGTGCGCGAGCCGGCGCTGGTGCCGCGCGCGTTCAGCCAGGCGTTTCACATCATGCGTTCGGGCCGTCCCGGGCCGGTGCTGATCGATCTGCCGCTCGACGTGCAGCTTGCCGAGATCGAGTTCGACGACGAGACCTACGAGCCGCTGCCGGTCTATAAGCCCGCCGCGACGCGCAAGCAGATCGAGAAGGCGCTCGAAATGCTCAATGCGGCGGAGCGGCCGCTGATCGTGACAGGCGGCGGCGTCATCAATGCCGATGCCTCCGAGCTGTTGGTGCAGTTCGCCGAGACCGTCAACGTGCCTGTCGTGCCGACGCTGATGGGGTGGGGCGCGATCCCTGATGATCACGTGCTGATGGCGGGCATGGTCGGTCTGCAGACCAGCCACCGCTACGGCAACGCGACGATGTTGCAATCCGACTTCGTGCTCGGGATCGGCAACCGCTGGGCCAACCGCCACACCGGTTCGATCGAGACCTACACCAAGGGGCGGACTTTCGTGCATGTCGATATCGAGCCGACGCAGATCGGGCGCGTCTTCAACCCCGATTTCGGCATTGTGTCGGATGCCAAGGCGGCGCTGGAATTGTTCGTCACGGTCGCAAAGGAATGGCGCAAGGCCGGCAAACTCCGCGAGCGGCAGGCCTGGCCGGCGGCGTGCCAGGACCGCAAGCGGACGATGCTGCGCAAGAGCCATTTCGACGACATGCCGATCAAGCCGCAGCGCGTTTATGAGGAGATGACAAAAGCGTTCGGCCGCGACACCTGCTATGTCAGCGTGATCGGCCTGTCGCAGATTGCCGGCGCGCAATTCCTCGGCGTCTATGGTCCGCGCAACTGGATCAATGCGGGGCAGGCGGGTCCGCTCGGCTGGACGCTGCCGGCGGCGCTCGGGGTGCGCGCGGCCGATCCGAACCGCGAGATCGTCGCGCTGTCGGGCGACTACGACTTCCAGTTCCTGATCGAGGAGCTCGCGGTCGGCGCGCAGTTCAAGCTGCCCTACATCCACGTCGTCGTGAATAATTCCTATCTCGGACTGATCCGCCAGGCGCAGCGTGGCTTCGACATGGATTACCATGTCCAGCTTTCGTTCGAGAACATCAACGCGCCCGAGATCGGGGTCTATGGCGTCGACCACGTCGCGGTCGCCGAGGGGCTGGGCTGCAAGGCGATCCGTGTCACCGACCCGAACCATGCGCAGGCGGCGTTCGCCACTGCGCGCGAATGGATGGAAGAATTCAAGGTGCCCGTCGTCGTCGAGTTCATTCTGGAGCGGGTCACCAACATCTCGATGGGGACCGAGATCGACAACATCATCGAATTTGAAGAGGTGCTCGATCTGCCGCTGGACGATACGCCGGCAGGGCCGAGCGTATCGCGATCCGATACGCTGTTGCCGGCCTAACGCGAGGAGAACAGATCGTGCCGAAATTTGCCGCCAATCTCACCATGCTGTTCGGCGAGCAGCCGTTCCTCGACCGCTTCGCAGCCGCCAAGGCCGCTGGTTTCAACGGAGTCGAATATCTATTCCCCTACGATTTCGACAAGGCCGAGCTACGCGAGCAGTTGCACCAGCACGGGCTTACCCAGGTGCTGCACAATCTTCCCGCCGGCGACTGGGCGGCCGGCGAACGCGGCATCGCCGTCCTGCCCGACCGGGTGGAAGAGTTTCGCGAAGGTGTCGCGCGCGCGATCGATTATGCCAAGGCGCTCGATTGCCGTCAGCTCAACTGCCTGGTCGGCATCGCGCCTGAAGGCGCTGATACGACGGATCTCAACGAGACATTGATCGGCAATCTGCGCTTCGCGGCGGATGCACTCGGCAAGGAGGGGATCAAGCTACTGATCGAGCCGATCAACACGATCGATATTCCCGGCTTCTTCCTGAACAAGACCGCGCAGGCGCTTCAGCTCATCGCGGATGTGCGCTCGAGCAATCTGTTCGTGCAATACGACATCTACCACATGCAAATCATGGAAGGTGACATTGCGCGAAGCTTGCAAAAACATCTGGCCCGCATCGCCCATGTCCAGCTCGCCGACAATCCCGGCCGCAATGAGCCGGGCACCGGCGAGATCAACTATCCCTTCCTGTTCAGGCATCTCGACGCTATTGGTTATCGTGGCTGGATCGGGTGTGAATACAAGCCGCGGACGACGACCGTCGACGGTCTCGGCTGGCACGCTGCGCTGACGCTCGATACCTGACCAACAACCAAGAAACAGAAGGGGAGTCTGAAATGACCAATATCGGCTTTATCGGCCTCGGCACCATGGGACGGCCAATGGCGGGCCATCTTCAGGCCGCCGGCCACCGCCTGTTCCTGCATGATGTTGCACCCATTGCACCGGAGCTGGTTGCGGCGGGAGGCAAGATCTGCAGGTCGGGCAAGGAAGTCGCCGAGCAGGCCGATGTTGTGATCATCATGGTGCCGGATACGCCGCATGTGGAAGCAGTGCTGTTCGGGCCTGACGGCGTCGCGGCCGGACTCTCGCGGGGGAAGATCGTTGCCGACATGAGCTCGATCTCGCCGCTTGCTACCAAGGAGTTCGCCAAGAAGATCGAGGCGCTCGGAGCCGAATATCTCGATGCGCCGGTTTCCGGCGGCGAGGTCGGCGCCAAGGCGGCGAGCCTCACCATTATGGTCGGCGGGCCGGAGCGCGCCTTCAACGCCATGAAGCCGATCTTCGACACGATGGGCAAGAACGTCACCCTCGTCGGCGGCAATGGCGACGGGCAGACCACCAAGGTCGCCAACCAGATCATCGTGGCGCTGACGATCGAGGCGGTCGGCGAGGCGCTGTTGTTTGCATCGAAAGCTGGCGCCGATCCCGCGCTAGTGCGCAAGGCGCTGATGGGCGGTTTCGCGTCATCGCGAATTCTCGAAGTGCATGGCGAGCGCATGGTGAAGCGCGATTTCGAGCCGGGCTTTCGTATCGAGCTGCACCAGAAGGATCTCAATCTGGCGCTGGAGGGCGCGCGTGCACTCGGCCTTTCCTTGCCAAGCACGGCGGTGGCCCAGCAATTGTTCTCATCCTGCGCCGCCCATGGCGGCAAGGCATGGGACCATTCGGGCATGGTGCGCGCGCTCGAAATGATGGCGAGCCACGAGATCGCAAAAGCCTAGAATCGATCTTGACTGGAAACTCCCTGTGACTGGAACCCGCGTCAAAGCTTTGACGCGGGCTTTTTCTGCCACGGTGGAACCGGAACCTTCTCACGCCTCCCGCGGTTGAGACGCATCGTCAATTTACTGGAGGGTGCAAATGAATAATCGTTTGGCTGTTTCCGTGATTGCCGCCTCGCTGCTGATACCGAGCGCGGCATTTGCGCAGTCGACCACCGCGCAAGGTGCTGCGGATGGTGCTGCCGCGGGCGGCGAAATCGCCGGACCGGTCGGCGCGATCATCGGCGGCACCGTGGGCGCCGCCGTCGGTGCAGCCGTCGAAATTCCCAATGCGGTAATCACTTCGATCCCGCGCGACCACTCGGTTGTGGTTCGTGAGCGGGTGGTGGTAGGCGAGCCGCTGCCGCCGACCGTCGAACTGCGCACCGTGCCGCGGCACACTGAATACCGCTATGCGGTCGTCAATGATCGCCGTGTGATTGTAGAGCCGCGCACCCGCCGGGTCGTCAGGATCCTCGACTGACGAACCAAACTAGTTAGCTGAGATTCCTCGCGGGTGATTCCCCGCGAGGTTTTTTGTCGGTTACGGCAGCGATCGCTGCGCTCGCCTGAATCTCCAGTCGAGCGCCGCGGCAACCGCGAGGCCGAGGGATGCGGCCAGCGCGTCGACGACAAAATCCGACATCCGCGCATGCCGGCCGGGCGCCCAGAACTGCAGGATTTCGATCAGGCCGGCGAAGGCAATGACCAAGGTCGCTGTAAGCGCGCGGTTGCGCGTATGGGCCAGCCCGAAGGCGAGCCCCAGCAGCACAAAGGCCAGTGCGTGCTCGCCGTTCTGCCCAAGGTTCAATTGTGGCCGTTGTTGCGCCGGGCCGAGGGTCGCGAAGGCGACCGCCGCGGCAAGGCCCCAAGCAATAAATCGAAGGATGATCGTCATGAGGACGGCATAGCATACATTCCGTACGGAAAGTCCATGCGCGCCGAACGAGGCAATACCTGTGGTTAATCCGTTAGAGCGTGATGACGCTTCTTATCGTCACACGCTCTAACTCTTTGATTTGAGCATGATCTTGTCGGAAAACCGGTATCCACTTTGCGCTGACGCGGCCCTTCGGGTCCGGATCAAGCTCTAGAGCGGCTCCCGTACGCCCATACCGTGCATGAAGCGCTCCCGGATTTGCACGGGATCGCGGCGGGTGGTGCCGACGCCCGGTTTGTCGTCAATGCGCACGCCGATCAGGGCTGGGCCGGTGGCTGACATCGACTCCTCGATCAGGCGCTCGAAATCCTCTTCGTCCGCTGCCCAGCTGCTGTTGGTGAGCCCGCTCGCGACAGCGATGGCGACGAGATCGGCGACGGAGGCGGCCGGCGTCGGCTGCGCGCCGGTGATCTGATAGATGCCGTTGTCCATCACCACCATAGTGAGGTTTTTCGGTGCCAGCGTCGCGATGGTCGTCAGCGAACCCAACTGCATCAACAGCGAGCCGTCGCCTTCCAATGCGAACACCCGCCGCTCCGGCTGCGCAAGCGCCACGCCGAGCGCGATCGGGAAGGCGAGGCCCATGCTGCCCAGCATGTAGAAATTCTGTGGCCGGTGGCCGGCGGCCCACAGGTCGAAATTGGTATTGCCGATGCCGCCGATCACGGCTTCCTCGTTCTTCAACTTCGCGATGAGCCGCGAGGTGAGATCGAAGCGGTTCATGACCTTGGTGTTGCGGACCGGGTTGTCGTTGTTCATGAGATCGCTCACTTGTCGAAGATCTTGCCGCCGGTCAGCAGCGGCGAGAGGATCAGCGCCACCGGCGCCTGCGTGGTGACGGCCTGCTTGATGGAGCGGTCGGCGATGAATTCGAGCTCGTCGAACCGGGTGATGGTGTGGTGCTCCATCGCGAGTGAATCCAGCACCGGGCGCATGGTGCGGCACACCAGGGACTGGCCATAGTTGAATTCGCCGAGCGTGCCGCGCTCGGAGACGAACATGATCAGCGGGATCTGATAGGGTATGGCCAGCGACGCCAGCACGTTGGCAAGTGTGGCAAACCCTGATGTCTGCATCAGCACCGCGCCGCGCATGCCGCCCATCCAGGCGCCCGAGACGATGCCGACCGCTTCCTCCTCGCGCGCGGTGGCGAAGGTGGTAAAAAAGGGGTCGGCGTGCAGGTTCTTGATCAGCGGCGTCAGGACGCGGTCAGGCACGTAAGGGACCAGGCGGACTTCATTGCGCTTGAGGGTTTGCAGCACCACGCCGTGCCAGCTCTCGGAAGTCCCAGGCGAGGTTTTTCCCTCTGCAACCGCCATCTCGGTCTCCCTTTACTCGCGCCGATTATGCGTTGGCGTTCATCGTTGGAGCGGCGAAACTTGACGCGCTCAGCGAGATTGTCAACATGTTCCGATCGTATCCTGCTCTGCGCCGCGCGCCGCTGGAGCCGGCATACGACGATGTGAGATAAGCAGGATGAAGATATCGGGAGGACTGGATGTATCCGACTGACGGCATGGCGGCGCTGGTTGCTGTGCCCGCACTTCCGCCGGGTTCGTAACCTGATCACTGTCGTTAGCGACCATCCCGCCAAACCAGTTTCGCTCTACACTTTTCCAAACCGAAAGCTGCCAAGGAAAATGACCGTCAACAACAAGCGCGTGTTCTACGTCAAGTATCTCGCCCACGAGATCTACATCGATATTCTGAAGGCACGCCACGACGTGCGGCTCGATCGGCTGGAGAACGACAGCCCTGATGCGGTCGCAGCGCCGATCCTGTCGGCGGCGCATGCCTATCAGGTCGGGGCGGCGCGGGACGAGATCGCCAGGCATTTTCATGTCGATCAGGATCTGTTGCGGCGGGCGCCGAACCTCCTGATCGTTTCCTCGAATGGCGCGGGCTTCGATCCCGTCGATGTCGACGCGTGCACGGCGGCCGGCGTGCTCGTCGTCAATCAAACAGGCGGCAACGCCAATTCAGTGGCCGAGCATGCGCTCGGCATGATGCTGACGCTGTCCAAGCGCATCCTCGAATCCGACCGCGCGCTGCGCCGGCAGGCCAATGTCAATCGTAATGACCTGATCGGCAGCGAGCTGCAGGGCAAGACCGTCGGCATCGTCGGGATCGGCAATGTCGGCCGCCGTATCGCCGAGCTCTGCAACGGGTTGTTGCGCATGAAGGTGATCGCCTACGATCCCTATCTGACCGCAGAAGAAATCGCCGCCCGTGGCGGCGAAAAGGTCGAGCTGCACGATCTGATGCGGCGTTCGGATTTCGTCTCGATTTCCTGTCCGCTGACCAAGGACAATCGCCGCATGATCGGTGCGCGTGAGTTCGCGCTGATGCAGCCGCATGCCTTCTTCGTCACCACCGCGCGTGGCTTCATTCACGACGAGGAAGCGCTGTACGAGGTGCTGCGCGACAAGAGCATCGCAGGGGCCGGGCTCGACGTCTGGGACAAGGAGCCGCCGCCGCCGGAGCATCCCTTGTTGCAGTTCGACAACGTGCTGGCGAGCCCGCACACGGCCGGCGTGACGAAGGAGGCGCGCATCAACATGGGCAGGATCGCTGCCGAGCAGCTTCTCGACGCGCTCGACGGCAAGCGGCCGCCGCGCGTGGTCAATCCCGAGGTGTGGCCGGACTACGCAAAGCGCTTCGAGCGCGCATTCGGATTCGCGCCGAAATAGACCATCACACGCGAGAACGATTGACGATGGCGGAGCCGGTAGATCGCTTTTACGAGTCCCAGGGGCTGCGGTTGCACTATGTCGACTGGGGCAATGAGGCCGCGCCGCCTCTGATCCTCGTCCACGGCGGGCTCGACCACTGCCGAAACTGGGATGCGATCGCGCGAGAGCTGCAGCCGCATTTCCACATCATGGCGCCGGACCTGCGCGGCCACGGCGATTCCGAATGGGCGAAGGCAAGCAGCTACAGCCTGACCGATAATGTCTATGACCTGACCCGGCTGATCCGTTTTGCCGAGCTGCAGGACGCGGCGATTGTCGGCCATTCGATGGGCGGGATGGTCGCGCTCGCCTATGCCGGCACCTATCCGGAAAAAGTGTCGCGTCTTGTCGTACTCGATGGCGCGTTCCTTTCTGGCTCGCAACCGGCGCCGATCGCCGAGCAGATGTCGCGCTGGATCGACCAGCTCGACCGTATCGGCGAGCATCAAGAGAACACGTTCCGCAACATCGAGGAGGCGGCAAAGCGGCTGTCCACGCGCAACAAGCGCCTGACGGCGGCGCAGGCGCTTCATCTTGCCAGCCATGGCGTCCGCAAAGGAGCCGACGGTCTCTATCGGTGGAAGTTCGATCATTATCAGCGGGCGAGGGCGCCATACCGGCTGTCGCCGGAGGATTATGCCGCGCTGTGGTCGCGCATCAGCTGTCCAACCCTGTTGATGTGGGGCGACGAAAGCTTTCTGCCCGATCCTGAAGCCGCCGGCCTGATGGCGCATTTCAAGACCGCTAAGCTCGAGAAGATCGCGGGCGCCGGCCACTGGCTTCATCACGATAGGCTCGATGTGGTGCTGGCGTCGCTGCGGCGGTTTCTTGATGTGCCGCAGTCTGCGCAAGTACGGTGAGTCGAAAAAGCATGCCTGACAAGGGCCGGAGTCCGCGGAGAAAATCTCATTAGCCGCGTACGACATTTTCCCTTTGCGCCTCTGCCCCCCGGCGCACATGGAAGATGAAGCGAGATGCGACAGGTTCGTTCATTTCTGAGCAACGCGTCCTCCCGGGTCGGACGCCGCCTGTCCCAGATCGTGGCCATCGCCGCCGCCAGCCTGCCGTCCGTGGGCGCTTAAGGCGCACGCGCCCTTTAATCCGACTGCACGTCTAACTCTCTCGCTCAATAGCCGCGTGTGCGGTCGATGGTGAGCGGCGGGCGCTGGCCGGCGCGTATCGCTTCCACTGTGGCGCGAAATGTCGTCCCGATCGCTGCCACGCTGACTTCGCAAGCCTCGTGCGGCGTGACGAGGATGCGAGGGTGACACCAGAACGGATGCCGTGGCGCCAAAGGTTCGGTCGAGAATACGTCGAGCGCGGCACCGGAAAGCTGGCCGTTCTCGAGCGCGGCGAGCAGATCGGCTTCCACCAGATGCTCGCCGCGGCCGACCTGGATCAAATAGCCGCCGCGATACATGCGCCCAAAGGTCCGGCGGTTGAGGATACCCCTTGTCTCCGGCGTCAGCGGCAGCAAGTTCACGAGAATCTCGGTCTGGCCGAGCATGGCGTCGAGGCCCGCGGCGCCATCGAAGGCGCGGATGCCATGCGGCGCTGGCTTTGCGGTTCGACTCCACGCCATGACCGGGAAACCGAGCGAAGCGAGATCGGTGGCGACCCGGCGGCCGATCTCGCCAAAGCCGAGAATGCCGACGGGCACGTCCTGCGCGCGGCGCACGTCGAGCCCGAGCCGCTTCCAGCGTTGCTCTCGCTGTTGCGCCTGATAGGTCGCAAAGCGCCGCTGATGGCCGATGACGTGCCAGGCCACGAAGCCCGACATCATCTGCGCCTGCGCGGGATCGACGACGCGGATTACGTCGACGTCGGGGCGCAGGCTGGGACACGCGAGGATGTTGTCGACACCGGCGCCGATCGAGCAGACTGCCTGCAGGTTCGGATAGTGTTCGAACGCGTCATCAGGCGGATGCCAGGCCACCGCCAGCCGGACGTCCATTGCCGGACCATCATGGGGATGGCTGACGATTTCGATCCGGTCAGCAGCGTGCACGAACTCCGGGCCGAGGTAGCCGCGAAGATCGAGGCTTTTGCTGACCAGGACGCATCGCATGTCGCAGGTCCCGCTCATGCCGCCTTGGACGATGACGTCCGGCCGGGGACGGCGGAAAGCAGCTCGCGCGTGTAGGCATGCTCGGGGGCCGCGAACAGGAGCGAAGCGGATTTGAGCTCGACAATCGCGCCGTGTTGCATCACGGCGATGCGGTCGCAAATCTGCGCAGCGACCCTAAGATCGTGGGTGATGAACAGCATCGACAGGCCGAGCCGAGCCTTCAGATCCTCCAGCAAATCCAGAACCTGCGCCTGCACGGACACGTCGAGCGCGGAGACCGCTTCGTCGGCGACCAGGATTTCCGGATCGAGCGCCAGCGCCCGCGCTATCCCGATGCGCTGCCGCTGGCCGCCAGAGAATTCATGCGGGAAGCGCTCCATCGCGCTCGCATTGAGGCCGACGAGGCTGAGCAGCTCGCCGGCGCGCTTTCGTGCCGCCGCCGGATCGACGCCATGCGCGATCGGCCCGTCGGTGATGATGTTGCCGACCTTGCGGCGCGGGTTGAGGGAAGCGAACGGGTCCTGAAACACCATCTGGATGCGGCGACGCTGCTCGCGTAACGTCTTGCCGCCGATCCTTGTGAGATCGACGCCCCCCATGCGGACGGTGCCGGCGTCGGGCTCGATCAGGCGCATCACGAGCCGCGCGACCGAGGATTTTCCGGAGCCGGATTCGCCGACCAGGCCGAGCGTCTCGCCGCGGAAGATGTCGAAGCTGACGTCCTTTGCCGCCTGCACGCGACGCTCGGCCCGAAACCATCCGCCGCCGCTGACATAGGTTTTGCCGAGGCCGATCACTTCCACCGCCTTGCTGCGATCGTTGAGCGGCGTCCGCGGCGGCGGCTGCAGGGTGGGAACGGCGGCAAGCAGCGCGCGCGTATAGGGATGTTGAGGGCGCAACAGCACGTCATCCGCGGTGCCTTGCTCGACCACCTTGCCGTGCTGAAGCACGACCACGCGATCCGCAATCTCGGCGACGACGCCGAAATCATGGGTGATAAACATGACGGCCATGTTGCGCCGGCGCTGCAGGTCGCGGATCAGCTTGAGTATCTGCGCCTGCGTCGTGACATCGAGCGCGGTCGTCGGTTCATCCGCCACCAGCACGGTGGGTTCGAGCGCCAGCGCCATGGCGATCATGGCGCGCTGGCGCTGGCCGCCGGAGAGTTGATGCGGATAGGCGCGCACCGCGCGTTCGGGATCGGGCAGGCCGACCTCGCGGATCAACGCAAGAGCTTTCCGCTGGCGCTCCTTCGGCGTCAGCAGACCGTGCGCCTCGAACATCTCGGCGATCTGCTCGCCGATCCGCATCAACGGATTGAGCGCCGTCATCGGCTCCTGAAACACCATCGCGATGCCGCGGCCGCGGAGCGCCAGCCATTCCGCCGGGCTGAGTGACAAGAGGTTCTTGCCCTCGAACAGGATCTCTCCGGATTCCGCCGTCACCGTGTCGGGGAGCAGTCCCATCAGCGCATGGGCGCACATCGACTTGCCGGAGCCGGATTCACCGACCACGCAGAGGATCTTGCCGGCTGATAGTTCGAACGACACGCCATCCACGGCATGCGCGCGGTCGCCGCCGGGCGGCAGCGCAAGCTTCAGGTTCTTGACGACGACGGTCATGCTCGGCGTCCTCCCTTGGCGAGGCGAGGGTTGAGCGCGTCGTTGAGGCCTTCGCCGATCAGGTTCAGCGCCAGCACCGAGAGCAGAATGGCGATGCCGGGAAAGACGGTGATCCACCAGGCCTGACGGATCACCGTGCGGCCGGCGCCGACCATATAGCCCCAGGACATCAGGTTGGGATCGCCGAGGCCGAGGAAGGAGAGCGAGGATTCGAGCAGGATCGCGGTCGCGACCATCAGCGAGGCCAGCACGATGACGGGCGAGAGCGCGTTGGGCAGGATTTCGCGCCAGATGATCCACCAATTGGTCTGGCCGGTCACCACCGCCGCCTGGACGTATTCGCGCGTGCGCAGCGACAGCACTTCGCCGCGGACCAGCCGCGCCACCGGCGGCCAGCTGACGACGGCAATCGCCGCCACCATCGACACGATGGAGGGCTGCATGATCGCGACCAGAACGATGGCAAGCGCAAAGCTCGGGACGGTCTGGAAGAATTCGGTGAAACGCATCAGGGCGTCGTCGATCTTGCCGCCGAAATATCCCGCCACCGCGCCGAGTGGGATGCCGATGGCCAGCGATGCCAGCGTCGAGATCAGCCCGACCAGCAGCGAAACGCGGGCGCCGTAGATGATGCCCGCCATGACGTCGCGGCCGAGCGCATCGGTGCCGAGCGGAAGACCCGGCATCGTGAGCGGCGGCAGGAATGGCCGCTGCACCATGCGCCAGGGGGAGGTCGGAAACAGCAGTGGACCAAACACCGCGACCGCGACGGCAATGGTGAGGATCGCAAGGCCGATCATGCCGCTGGGATTGCGCACCAGCATTCGCCAGACCTGCTTCATGTGGCGAACTCGATGCGGGGATCGACGGAGCGGTAGACGAGATCCGTGATCAGGTTGAAGGCCAGGACCATCGCCGAGCAGACCACGAAGACGCCGAGCAGCAGATTGTAGTCGCGCTGCAGCAGCGCCTCGTATATCAGGCGGCCGATGCCCGGCCATGCGAACACGGTCTCGGTCAGCACGGCGCCGCCGACCAGCGTGCCGGCTTGCAGGCCGGCCAGGGTAACGACCGGCAGCAGGGCATTCCGTAGCACGTGGCGCCGCTGGATGATGGCATCCGAGAGGCCCTTGGCACGCGCGGTCTTGACGAAGTCGAGCCTGACAACCTCGAGCATCGAGGCGCGCGTCATGCGGGCGTAGGTGGCCATGAAGAACAGGCCGATCGTCGTTGCCGGCAGGATGAGATGCGCGGCGACGTCGAGCACATGTGCGAGGCCCGTGTAGCCCGCGCCGACCGTCTCGTAGCCGAAGCTCGGCAGCCAATCCATCGTGACCGAAAACAGAAGGATCGCCATCAGCGCGACCCAGAACAGCGGCGTGGCGTAAAAGATGAGCGCCGCGACGGTAATCGCGGTATCGGCCCAGGTGCCGGCAAAGCGCGCCGCCAACGCGCCAAACAGAACGCCGAAGGCGAACGAGATCGCAAATGCGGTCCCCGTCAGCAGCAGCGTCGCCGGAAGGCGATCGAGGATGAGCTTCGCGACCGGCATCTGCTGGCGAAATGAAAATCCGAGGTCAAGGCTGACGATGCCTTTGACATAGAGGAACAGTTGCACGGGCAGCGGCTTGTCGAGGCCGAATTTTTCGCGGAGCTGCGCGACAAACAGCTGATCGCCGGCGCCGGCTTCGCCTGCCATCACCAGCGCCGGATCGCCCGGCGCCATCCGGATCAGGAAGAAGTTCATGACGACGAGCGCGAGAAGGACGATGACGGCTTTCGCGATCCGCTGCGCGATGAAGGAAATCATGGGCTGTCGCTTGCGTTGGAGGCGCGGTGTCCGGGCGTCAGGCCTTAAGGCCCGACGCCCGACGAGCTGCGATTACTTCTCGATCCAGGCGTCGCGGAAACCGTCATTCACCCCGATGCCGGTCGTGACGAGGTTCTTGACCCTGCAGCGGGTGATGGTCGGGAACTGCAGCTCGAGCATCCACGCGACAGGCACGTCCTCGACCAGGATCTTCTGCGCCTTGGCATAGATCTCCTCACGCGCTGAGTCCGGGAAGGCGACTGCGCCGTCAGCGAACAGCTTGTCGATCTCAGGATTCGAATAGCCTTCGACGTTGTTGAACGGAGAACCCTTGGCGATCTGGCTGGAGACGTAGTTGCGGCCGACGCCGAGCGCGGGATCGCCATACTGATAGAGATATGTGAAGGCGATGTCGTAATCCCACTCGGAGACCTTCTGATTCCAGCCGGGCACGTCGGTCGCGATCATATCGACGTTGATGCCGACATCCTGCAGGTTCTGGCGAACCATCTCGGCCCAGCGCTGCCACGTCTCGCCATAAGGAAGCGGCAGCATGCGCACCTTCTCGCCCTTATAGCCGGCTTCCTTGAGCAGGGCCTTCGCCTTGGCCGGGTCGTAATCGTATTTGGGCACCGCGCTCGTGTAATATTTAATGGCCGAGCCCGACGGGCCGGTGGCGACCTTGCCGAGGCCGTTCCAGACCACGTCCTTTGCCATGTTACGATCGATCGCAAACATCAACGCCTGACGAAATTTCTTGTTCGCCGTGGGACCTGCGCGGTTGTTGAGCCAGAGCCAGGAATGCGGGCTGAAGAACTCCCAGCCCGCGCCGGTGACGCAGGTGTTCTTGAGCTTGCTGAGCCGCGGCACGTCGAAATTTTCCACCGAGCCGCCCGGCAGCACGTCGACCTTGCCGGTCTCGTAGGCGACCGAACGCGCCGCAGCATCGGGAATCACATGCCAGTAGATCTCGTCGATATTGGGCTTGCCCTTGACGTGGTAGCTCGGATTCTTGACGAGGCGGATGAACGAGCCCTTTTGCCACTCCTTGAACATGAAGGGGCCGGTGCCGATGGGCGTGTTGTTGGCCGGGTTGGTCTTGAAATCGGTGCCTTCATAGATGTGCTTCGGGATCATCGGCAGCGAGCCGACCTCGAAGATGCCGATGAACGGGCCAAACGGCTGCTTCAGCGTGAAGACGACTGTGGATTCATCCGGCGCTTCTACCTTGTCGAGCTGCACGAGATTGCCGCGGGCGCGCGCATGGGTCTGCTTCAGGAACTCGATCGAGAACAGCACGTCGGCCGAGGTGAACGGCTTGCCGTCGTGCCACGTCGCGCCCTTCACAAGCTTGAAAGTGTAGACCTTGCCGTCCTCGCTGACTGACCAGCTTTCGGCGAGGCCGGGCAGGGGATCGAGCTTGGGGCTGTAACGCAAGAGGCCCTCATAGATATTGCCCGCCACCATCTGCGTCGGACCGTTCTGGACCAGACCGACCATCAGGCTCGGCGGCTCCGGCTGGATCACGGCGTTGATGACGCCGCCGGCCTTCGGTCCCTCCGCCGCGGCCGCGGTGCTCAGGACACATAGGGTCGCGAGGCTCATCAAGATCTTACGCTTGGACATGGCATACCTCGTTTAAGAAAAAAGGAGTTTCGGCGCTCTCAGACGTCGAAGGCGCGCTTGTCACTTCGCAAAGTCGGGATCGGTCCGCTCGAGCATCCGCTTGAAGGCGGCCCATTCGCTGTCGGGCACGCCGTTGAGCTCGATCGCATCGTAGAAGGTCGCGTACTGGCCGGCCGTTTTGCGGGCCACCGCGTCAGACAGCTCGATGATCTCGGCGCCGGATGATTGGATGGCGAGCTGCGCGCGGCAGGAGCGTTCGAGATTGTGCATCAGCTTGAACGCTTCGGCGACCGATCTCCCGCAGGTCAGCATGCCGTGATTGCGCAGCACCATTACAAACTTCTCGCCGAGATCGGCGACCAGGCGCTCGCGCTCATCGAGATCAAGCGCGATGCCTTCGTAGTCGTGATAGGCAAGGCAGCCGGTGAACTGCAGCGACCATTGATTGAGCGGCAGCAGGCCCTGCTTCTGGCAGGAGACGGCGATGCCCGCGACGGTGTGCGTGTGCAGGACGCAGATCGCATCATGCCGCGCGGCGTGGATTGCACTGTGGATCGTAAAACCAGCCGGATTGATGCCGAGCCCCAGGGGATCATCAATGACGTTGCCGTCGAGGTCGACTGTCACCAGGTTGGACGCTGTCACCTCCTCGAAACGGAGGCCGTAGGGATTGATGAGAAAGCGGTCCTGCCGGCCGGGGAGGCGAACGGAGATGTGGGTGTAGATGCTGTCATCGAGACCGAGCCGGTGGATCAGCCGGTAGGCCGCGGCGAGGTCGATCCGGAACTGGAGTGTCTTGTCGTCCGGCGCCGGCCATGCCTTTGCGGTGGTGTGCGCTGCGCTTGTCATTTCCGCCTTCACTCAATTTCGACTTTTTCAGCTTGCGTGCGGTGCAGCACTTGGGCAAGATTAAACTGTCGACAATCGACGATTAAATAATATGCACGGACTGGCGCGGGTTTAGCCGATGCGGCCTATGTCTCTTCCGGTTGGATTACCGGCCATTGCGGATAGCGATTTGGTTGGCCAGATCGCGCGCATCCTGATGCAGGCCATTGTTCAGGGGCGGCTGCCCCCTGGTTCCAAGGTCGTGGAGGCAGGGATTGCCCGCGAGCTAGGCGTCAGCCGTGCGCCGGTGCGCGAGGCGGCGCGTCTGCTGGAGAAGCAGGGGCTGCTGGTCGCGAGCCCGCGACGCGGGTTTTTCGTCCGCAAGCTCGAAATCAGAAACATCGACGAGATCTATGATTTGCGTCTGTGCATCGAGCGGCACGCCAGCGTGCTGGCGGCGCGACGTCTCACGCCGGAGTCACGAGATATGTTGCGGCGGCAGATCGATGTTCTGCACAGGACCGCCGATCTCGACGATCCCGCCCGCCAGGTGGAAGAGGACTATCGCTTTCACCGGCTGATTTTTGAAATTGCCGATAACCGCCGGCTGCTGCGGCTGTTCGATGATCTCGCCGCAGAGCTGCGCATGGTCATCGGCCTGATCGGCCGCCTCTATGATGACCCGCATGAGATCGCGCGCACGCACGAGCCGCTGCTCGCGGCAATCGAAACAGGCCATCCCGAGCGCATTACCGCGCATGTCGATTACCACATCGGTCACGCCTGGCGCGAAGTCGGCAAGCTGGCGCGAGCTTGCGCCGCTGGCCGGCACTACCGCTGAACCGCCGAGCGGGATTCTCATTCCAACCAACGGAGTAACCGTGTGAAGGCCGTCTACACCGAACTGCATCGCAGCCACGATCCGCAATTCTTCCTGGTGCGCGGCGTGGTCAAGCGCACCACCGAACAGCCTGAGCGCGCCGATCGTTTGCTGGCAGGGCTAAAGGCCGGCAAGCACGCCCTCGTCGAGCCTACGATGTTCGGGCAGGGGCCGCGGGCGCGGGTGCACAGCGCCGAATATCTTCGTTTCATGGAGGAAGCTTGGGACGCCTGGGTCGCACTTGGCGATTCCGGTTCGGAGATGATCGCCAACATCCACCCCGTTCGCTACGGCGCAACGTATCCAACCCATATCGTCGGCCGCCTCGGCTGGCACGCGGCCGATACGGCGGCTCCGATCAGCAAGGGCACTTACGCCGCCGCCTGCGCCGCCACCGATGTCGCCACGACGGCGGCGCAACTCGTCATGGACGGCGAAGACGCTGTCTATGCGCTGTGCCGGCCGCCGGGCCATCATGCCTATGCCGACATGTCGGGTGGCTTCTGTTTCTTCAACAACAGCGCGGTGGCAGCCGCCCACCTGCGGCTGAAGCATGAGCGCGTGGCCATCCTCGATGTCGACGTGCACCATGGCAACGGCACGCAGGGCATCTTCTACGAACGGCCGGACGTTCTCACGGTGTCGATCCACGCCGATCCCGTTTTCTTTTATCCCTTCGTCTGGGGATATGCGCATGAGCGTGGCGCAGGCCCCGGCCTTGGCGCCAATCTCAACATTCCCTTGGCCAAGGGCACGGGGGATGACGACTACATCAAGGCGATCGGCGACGCCCAGAAAACCATCCGCGCGTTCGCGCCCGGCGCGCTGGTGGTGGCGCTCGGCCTTGATGCTTCGGAGCACGATCCGCTCGCCGGGCTTGCAGTGACGACGGCCGGATTCCGGCGCATCGGAGCGGCCATCGCGCGGCTTGGCCTTCCGACCGTCTTCGTGCAGGAGGGTGGCTATCTCTCGGATATCCTCGGCGCCAATCTGACCGCTGTGCTTGGCGGGTTCGAAGAGGCGCGTTAGCAGATACTACTCGATGACGATGCGCGGCGGCGGCCGGTGCGCCGCGCCGGTGACAATAGCGGTCCAGATCTCGCGGGCGATGCCGACGTAGCGCTTGGCGTGGATGCCATCAGGCTCCATCGCGACGATCGGGCGGCCATCGTCGGAGGTTTTCCGGATCTGCAGGTCCAGCGGAATTTCGCCGAGATAGGGAACGCCGCGGCGCTCCGCCTCGTGCCGCGCGCCGCCGTGGCCGAAGATCGGCGTGACGTGATTGCAGGTCGGGCAGCAGAAGCTCGACATGTTTTCGATCACGCCCAAAATCGGAATGCTCACCTTCTGAAACATCGCAATCCCGCGCCGGGCGTCGATCAGCGCGATGTCCTGCGGCGTCGAGACGATGATCGCGCCGGCCAAAGGCACCTGTTGGGCCATGGTGAGTTGGGCGTCACCAGTGCCGGGCGGCAGGTCGACGACGAGAATGTCGAGGTCGCCCCATGCGACTTCGCGAAGCATCTGCGTGATCGCCGAGATCACCATGGCGCCGCGCCAGATCATGGCGCTGTCTTCCTCGACCAGAAAGCCGATCGACATCACCTTGACGCCGAAGCGTTCCATCGGCTCCAGCATGCGCGGCGCCAGTTGCCGCGGCTTGCCGCGTAGTCCGAACAATCTTGGCAGCGACGGCCCGTAGATGTCGGCATCGAGAATGCCGGTCTTCAGTCCGAGTGACGCGAAGCCGAGCGCGAGATTGCAGGAGGTGGTGGATTTGCCGACGCCACCCTTGCCGGAGGCAATCGCGATGATGTGCTTGACGCCGGGAATGCCGGCGGCTTTTGACGTCGCGCGGGCCTGGAGACCTGGAGGGGTAGCGGACACGGACGGCTCACGATCCAAGCGGGTCGTCCTTCTTTTCGTTGCGCGCGCGCAAATAGTCTTCCGTCGACATGACGGGAGGACGTTGCGGCGCGGCGTGCGGATCGAAACTCTCGTTCACCACCGCCTCGACACGGCAATCGGCGCACATCTTGATGACGTCGAGACGCCTTGCATTGGCGCCCTGGAACATCCAGTGCTTTTCGCCGAGTTTTGCCAGCACGCGGTCGATCGAGCTCTTGGTGCCGAACGGCTTGCCGCAGGCGATGCAATTGAACGGCTCTTCCTCTTTCAGGACGCGCTGCGGCGTATTCCAGGCCTGGAAGTCGAGGCGCGGCTCGATGGTGATCACCTTCTCGGGGCAGGTAGCTTCGCAAAGTCCGCACTGCACGCAGAGGCTTTCAGTAAAGCGCAGCATCGCGCGATCGGGGTTGTCCGACAGCGCACCGCTCGGGCAGGCGGTCACGCAGGCATGGCACAGCGTGCATCCCTCGACATTCAAGTTCACGGTGCCGAAGGGCGCACCCGGCGCCAGTGGGATCACATCAACAGGCATGGGGGCGGCGAGGTGAAGCTCGCGGAACGTCGTCTCCAGCACGCCGCGCTTGGCTCCGCGCGGCACGAAGCCGGCCGGCTTTTGCGTTGCGACCCCGCGCGGCGCGGCATCCAGCATGGCGCGCAGCTGGTCCGGGTCGTCGGTCTCGATGATCCGGATCAGGCCTGCGCCAAAGCCGAGCGCCGAGACGATTTGATTCGACGTTTCGACCGCGCGGCGAAGCGCTGTCACTTCGTGACGCGGCTTGGCGCGTGTCAGCAGCGCGACGCCGCTGCCGCCATAGGCGAAAACGGACGCAATGATCTCCGGTCCGACCTGCGTCACTTCGTTGACGCGCAGTGGCAATACGTTGGCCGGCAAGCCCTCACCGAAGCGCGCGAGCGCATCGATGATTTCTTCGCCGTGCTCGCCATCGTGAAACAGAACGACGGCGTCGCTGCCGCCGGCCTTGCGGTAGGTCTGCAATAGCGTCCGGAGCCGGCGCATCAGTGCATCCACGCTCGGCAGCGCGTAGGACGCCGCGCCGGTCGGACAAACGGACGCGCAGGAGCCGCAGCCGGCGCAGACATTGGCATCGATCGCGACCGCATTGCCGCTTGGTGTGATGGCGCCGGTCGGGCACAAATCGAGACAGCGCGTGCAGCCGGTGATGGAAGATCGCGAATGCGCGCAGAGCGAGGCCTCGAAATTGACAAAGCGCGGCTTGTCGAAGGTGCCGACGAGACTGCCTGCATCCGCAATCGCGCGCTCGACGGCAGCCCTGTCGCGCGGATCGGCGCGCACATAACCGGGCCGCAATTCATGCGCAGGAAACAACGGTGTGCCGCCCGAGAGATCGAGGATCAGATCGCAGGTGGACTTTGCGCCATCGCGCGAAGGCCCAAACACGAGTTTACTGCGCGACGAAGGCGAAGGCAGCGCGTATTCGTCGATCGCAAGTTCGAACGCACCGAGATGTCCGCGGGCATTTCGGATCGTGCCCTTGAGCACGGGAAACTCGTTCGTGCGGCGCGGCGTCACGTCGCCGGGCTTAGTCAGAAGCACGGTGATATCGAGACGATCGGCCAACCGTTGCGCCGCCTCGATGGCAACTTCGTCGCGGCCATAGATCAGCGCAACGCCAGAGCTCTCCAGTGTCACCAGTGAGAGCGGGGGCATCTCTTCCCGCGCTGCGGCGATCAGCGCAGCGGCTTTGGGGCCGGCCGCTGCGGCATCCTTCGACCAGCCGCCGGTCTCGCGGATGTTGACGAAGGTGAGCTCGGCTTGCGGCGAAGTCTCCGCGACTTCCCGAAACAGCGGCGCTTCCTGCGTGCAGGCGACCGTGATCGGGACGCCTTCGGCAAGCGCCTCCTTGAAGCGGTCAAGGTCGAGTCCGCAAAGCTGGTTCGCTTGCGTGAGCTTTGCGGTACAGCCGCGACCGATCGCTTCCGCATCGAGCGGCATGGTCTTCTCGCAACTGCAAATCAGGAGGCGAGACGTCGCCGCACTCATATCGAAATACCTTGAACCCGGTGCATCAAACGGGTGGTTGCCTCATCCCATAATTCTGCGGTAACCGCTCGGGCGGATATCTGCAAGGCAGAAGGTCGCTCGCGCCGCCAGCCTGTGCGGGATAGCATACATTGAGCCGCCGTGAAGCAATGAGGAAATAGTTCTTCGTGATCGCTCGTCCAGGGGATACCGAACAGAAACTTGATCTGCCGCCCGGTTATACTTTGGTCGCGTTGCGCGAGCTCGGCGACGCCTTTGCCCATGCTTGCGAGATCGCAGCGGAGGCGGGGGCGGGGACGCTGGTATGGGTGCGACGTTACGACCTAGTCGAGTTCGCGGTGGTGCTCGAACCGGACGAGCCGCTGACGTCCGCGCGCAGGGCGTTCTTTGCCGGGATGAATGCGCTGGCGGATGCGATTGCCGCCCATTGTCCGCCGGAGCGGGAGGTCACGTTCGACTGGCCCGACGCCGTCAGGTTCGACGCCGGATTGCTCGGCGGCGGGCGGCTCGCCTGGCCGAAGGATTGCGCCGAAGACGAGGTGCCGGCCTGGCTCGTTTTCGGCGTGATCCTGCGCGCCGCGGCGATGGCGCATGTTCCGGAAGTGCAGGCGGCCTCGGGCGTATCGCTATTGAGCGAAGGTTTCGAGATACTCGATACCGACGCGATCATCGAAAGTTTTAGCCGACACCTGATGACGGCGTTCGATCGCTGGAAGGAGCGCGGCTTCGATGCGATCGCGCGGGACTATCTGGAGCGGCTTCCCAAGAAAAAAGCCGGCGAGCGCCGCGGCATCGACGTCAACGGCGATCTTGTGGTCAGTCTGTCAGCCGGCGCGCCGGAACGGAGCAGTCTCCTGGATGCGCTGGCAAACGCCAGTTGGTATGATGCGCAGGCGCGCGGTCCGAAATTCGGATGAGGCGGACATGCTGAAGTATCCGCGCACCATCAGGCTTGACCCGTCGGATACGTTCGTCTTCGAACGCGCGGCGGAACCCGGCGAATGGGCGGTTTCCGGTGCGTTCGTTTTTTGGAACCGGGATCCGGCGACGCTCGGCCCGAAGCAGCGCGTGGCGCTGCGTTCGGGCTTTCTCGGCATCGACAGTCTCGGGTGGTCGACGCTCGCCATCGTCACCGAAGCGACGGACGCGGAACGGCAGGCGATGATCGCGCGGCTTGCCGAGCAATTGATGGAGAAATTCGGGGCGCCAGATATGGAGGCCGCACGCCATGCGGCCGAAGAGGAGATCGCATTCGCGGCTTCGCTGTGCGAACACCCGCCGCAGACGCTGCTCGCCGTTCAGCGCAGCGTCGAAAACGGCGAAATCCGCGAGCGCTTCCGCACCCTGAAGCCGCGTCCGGGTGCCACAGATGGCGACCGGTTGCACGGCCATGCCCGCGCCTTTACCTTTCATGAAGTGGAAGGCGATGATGAACCTGGCGAAGAGGTCGATCTTCGCGGGCTGATCAGGACCGACGGCAAGATGACGGATCGTACATGAGAGAATTCTGGGTCGCTTCGGGCCATCACCTCACGCGCCGCGCCGATCACGGCGGCCTCGTCGCGACGCCCGAACTCATCATGGCCTATCTGGCGCGTCCCGAATTGATGCCGCCGGCGGATGCCTGCGAGGACGAGCGCCAGTTGCATGCGAGCCTGATGGCCGATCCGCTGCGCCCGGTCTCAAGCGCCGAGATCGCACGGCTTGCGGACGCCGATGCGCGCGAGAACTGGTCGTTCATGATGAATTTTCGCGACCGGCTGATGGCGGCGCCGTCGCTGGAGGCGGTCTACGTTGCGCTCGCCCGCAAAGGCGCCGGCGATCTGCCGCCGATCTTCCTGTCGCAGTTATGTCATTTGATTCTGCGCAATGCGCTCGAAGGCTGCGACGACCCTTATATATTGCGCGCGGCGGAGCTGTTCTATCGGAGCCAACTCGCCGCCATTCACGAAGGCACGTTGCTGCTGGCCGATGCCGAGGTTATCGAAGCGGAGCAGCATGCCCAGCATGACCTGCATTCATCACCGCTGACGGCCATGCTGCAGCAGCCGAAGTCGTTCGGCGAGATGGACGTCATGGATGACGAAAACGCCTGGACCTATTGGTCGCGGTCGGATGCGCATGCCATGGTCATGAATATCGGCGGCAACGCCAAGGCGCGCGCCGGGCTGTGTCGGGTCATCGAGCGTTGGATCGCTCATCTGCTCGGCCTCACGGTCAACATCGAAAGCATCGCCGCGATCGAGGACCGCGATTGGCGCTGGTTCGTCGGTCTCGATAGCGAGGCGACGCGGATCGGCAATGCGCTGTGGCGGGGCGAGCGGCTGGAAAACAGCGTTGCCGAACGCATTGTCGCCCTGATGCGCTTGACCTTCGAAGATACGCGATTGGTGGACGAGCGGGTCGGGGACAAGCCGGTCTACCTCATCCTGGCCATGGGCGCCGACAAGGTGGTGAGATTGAAGCCGCAAAATCTGGTCGCCGGCCTGCCGCTTGCGGCGGCCGCGAATGTCACATGATCCACCGAAGGGAGGATGATCAATGACGGAGGCATCCCGCGAAGTCGGCGTGGTGGTGCGGCGCCGTGCGATCGACAATCCCTGGATCGACCAGTTGTGGTCGCCGGCGATGGTCCTAGAGGAGGTGCCCGCCACTGCGCCGTGGACGGTGCTGTCCAGCGAGGCCGAAGCAACGACCTATTATGCGGGCTCCGCGAGCATTGATCTGTTCAGCTCGGACACCGCGAATTATCGCGACAACCTTGCCGACGGCGCGCCGCGCATCTGGGTCGCGCTGCGTCGTCCGGACGGCGGCGCCGAGCTGGAGCTGACGAAGGTCACCGCCGATCCGACCGAAGGGGAGGCGCTGTTCGAAAGCGGCTGCGAGGTGATCGGCACCGTGCCGATGCCGGCCGAGATCGCGTCATGGGTTGCGGCCTTTGTCGATCGTTTCCATGTCGAGCGCGTGTTTCACAAGCGCAAGCGGGATCGCGCGAGCACCGATCGGCCTCGCGTGCCGGGCGGCCGATCGGATGAGGGAGCTGGACGTCCATGAGCGGTCCGGACGAAGCCGATCGGGATAAAGGCTTTCTGGCGCGATGGTCGCAGCGCAAGCTGGAGGCAAAGCAGCCGGAAGCGAAACCGGCCACGTCAGCGACTGAAAGCGTCGAATCGTCCCGCTTACCCGCAACGCCAGGTGAAGACGCCGCGCCGGAGTTCGATCTTTCAAGCTTGCCGAAGCTCGAGGAATTGACTGCTGGCACCGATATCACTGCCTTTCTGCGCAAAGGCGTGCCTGAACATCTGCGAAACGCGGCTTTGCGACAATCCTGGGCGCTGGATCCCGCGATTCGCAATTACGTCAGCCCTGCGCTTGAATATGCCTATGACTGGAACGCGCCGGGCGGGGTCCCCGGCGGCGGCGAGCTCGGTGCGGGCGTCGATGTGGCGCGGCTGGTGTCGCAGATCATGGGCGAACGTGCCGCTGAAAACCTAAAATCTGATGCAAATCCCGAAAATGACGTGGCCGATTCTTTGCCACACGAGCGCGAAGGGCCGTCGGAGTCACAAGCGGAACTTCCGATGCAGCCTGTGAGGCGGGCTGAAGAAGCGGTGGAGCCAGAAAGCGCTTCGAAGGTCGAAAATGCGGCCGATGGAACCTTACCCGTGTGTGAATCCGAACCAGCAAAGAGTGTTGCGCCGCAGCAACCACTGCGACGTCATGGCACCGCGAAACCGATTGTTTAGACAAAAGTTTTTTGCGGACATAGCTGAAGCCTATGGTACAGATTTCTTAATTGGAATAATTCCAGTTCCAAGTTTGTTTGCCCGGGGACACGGGTGGCGCAAATGGGCGGGGAGAAATCGGTAGCACCATGCGTGATGCCGGACTGGAACTAGCTATCAAGGCAGCAGGTGGCGTCGGGTCGCTGGCGCGGGGACTGGGCATTGCTCAGCCGTCGGTTTCGGCGTGGTCGCGCATTCCGGCGGAACGCGTTCTCGCCGTCGAGGCGCTGACGCAGGTGAGACGATTCGTCCTTCGGCCTGATCTCTACGGGGCATCCGAGGATGAAGTGATATCGAAGCCTGAAATCGACGAGATTGATCAGTTCCGCGCCGCCGAGTACGGCCTGTTGTCGTTGCTGCTCGGCAAGGCGCCTGACGCCGATACACTCAAGCGGGTTGCCACGCTGAAGGGCGATGCATCCGATCTCGGCATGGCCCATGTCGAACTCGCTTCCGCGGCAGCAGCGACCGATGATCGTGCCGTAAGCAAGGAGTTCTTCGATCTCTTCATCGGGCTCGGCCGCGGCGAACTGCTTCCCTATGCTTCCTATTATCTGACCGGTTTTCTGCACGAACGTCCGCTGGCGCGGGTGCGCGAGGATCTGCGCGCACTCGGGATTGAACGCGCCGGCACTTCGCGCGAGCCGGAAGATCACATCGCTATCCTGCTCGAAGTCATGGCGGGCCTGGCGCGCGGCGACTTCGAGGCCGAGTTCGCTGAGCAGGCGCGCTTTTTTGAGCGTCATCTCAAGTCGTGGGCGGCGCGGATGTTCGCCGATCTCGAAATGTCGCAATCGGCGCGCTTCTACCGCGCCGTCGGCCGAGTCGGCCGTGTCTTCATGGAATTGGAATCCGAGGCCTTCACGCTGTCCGAGTGACAGTGATGAGGCAACGTGAACAGGAGAGACCGTAATGAGCAAGCCATCCGAGAGTAAGGGCAAGTCACGGGGCGCAGGGGTGGATCGGCGCAGCCTGTTTCTGATGGGCGGTTCGGCGGTCGCAGCGGCTGCCGTTGTCCCGCTTGCGGGCAGCGAGGCGGCCGCGGACGAGTCGCAGGCCGAGCGCGTTAAGGCGCGCTACAAGGAAACCGATCACGTCAAGAATTTCTATCGCGTCAACCGCTATTGATGGGACCACGCACATGTTGATGAAGCGAAGAGACGGATCCGCGGGCAAGGCGCGTTTGCAGGGAATCGCCGCCGGCCTCGCGTCGGGAGTTCTCGATCGCCGCACGTTCCTGCGGCGGTCTGGTCTGGCAGCCGGTGCAGGCGCCGCGATCGGCCTCATGCCGCTCGGCTCGGTGCGCAAGGCGCAGGCCGGTCCTGAGAAGGTCGGTGCGCCGACCGAAATCAGGAAGAACATCTGCACGCATTGCTCGGTCGGTTGCACCGTGATCGCCGAGGTGCAGAACGGCGTCTGGGTCGGCCAGGAGCCGGCCTGGGAAAGCCCGATCAACCGCGGCTCGCATTGCGCCAAGGGCGCGGCGGTGCGCGAACTCGTGCACGGCGACCGCCGGCTGAAATACCCGATGAAGCTGGTGAACGGCGAGTGGCAGAAGATCTCGTGGGACCAGGCCATCAACGAGATCGGCGACAAGATGCTGGAGATTCGCCAGAAGTCGGGCGCCGATTCCGTCTATCTGCTCGGCTCGGCGAAATTCTCCAACGAGGGCGGCTATCTGTTCCGCAAGTTCGCCGCGTTCTGGGGCACCAACTCGATCGATCACCAGGCCCGCATCTGTCATTCGACCACCGTCGCCGGCGTAGCCAATACCTGGGGCTACGGCGCGATGACGAACTCCTACAATGACATGCGCAATTCGAAGACCATCATCTTCATGGGGTCGAACGCGGCCGAAGCGCATCCGGTCTCATTGCAGCACATTCTGTCCGGCAAGGAGCTCAACCGCGCCAACGTGTTCGTGCTCGATCCGCGCTTCACCCGCACCGCGGCGCACGCCACCGAATATGTCCGCTTCCGCGGCGGCACCGACATCGCCGTGATCTGGGGCATGCTGCACCACATCTTCGCCAATGGCTGGGAAGACAAGCAGTTCATCCAGCAGCGCGTCTACGGCATGGACCAGATCCGCGCCGAAGTCGCGAAGTGGACGCCGGAAGAGGTCGAGCGCGTCACCGGCATTCCCGGCGAGCAGTTGAAGAAGGTCGCCGAAACCTTCGCCAAGCAGAAGCCATCCACCATTGTCTGGTGCATGGGCGGCACCCAGCACACCGTCGGCACCGCCAACGTCCGCGCTTATTGCAATCTGCTGCTCGCGACCGGCAACGTCGGCTCGTTCGGCAGCGGCGCCAACATCTTCCGCGGCCATTGCAACGTGCAGGGCGCGACCGATATCGGGCTCGATATCACGACGCTGCCGCTCTATTACGGCCTCGTCGAAGGCGCCTGGAAGCACTGGGCGCGGGTCTGGGAAGTCGAATACGACTACCTGCAGTCGCGTTTCGACGAGGTCCCGGCGAAGGCGGGCCGTCCGGCACGCACCCGCAAGCAGAACATGGAGCTGCCGGGCATCCCATGGACCCGCTGGTTCGATGCGACGCTCGCCAATCCTGACGACGTCGACCAACGCGATGCCGTGAAAGGCGTGATCGTCATGGGCCACGGCGGCAACACCGTGCCGCGCATGACGGAAATGGTGAAGGGCCTCGAAAAGCTCGAGCTGCTGGTGGTCGCCGATCCGCATCCGACCACCTTCGCCGCGATCTCCGAGCGCAAGAACGGCACCTATCTCTTGCCGGCTTGTACCCAGTTCGAGACCTCGGGGTCGCGCACGGCTTCCAACCGCTCGCTGCAGTGGGGCGAGCAGATCGTCAAGCCGATCTTCGAATCGAAGGACGACTACGAGATCATCTATCTCCTGTCGGAAAAGCTCGGCTTCGCCGACAAGATGTTCAAGAACATCAAGGTCGAGAACAAGCGGCCGTCGCCGGAAGACCTGCTCCGCGAAATCAACCGCGGCGGCTTCTCGACCGGCTATTCCGGCCAGTCGCCGGAGCGGCTGAAGGCGCATATGAGGAACCAGGGCAAGTTCGACCTGGTAACCCTGCGCGCCAAGGCGGACGAGCCCGAGATCGGCGGCGACTATTACGGCCTGCCGTGGCCGTGCTGGGGCACGCCACAGATCAGGCACCCGGGCACGCATACGCTCTACAACACCAACCTGCACGCCAAGGACGGCGGCGGTACGTTCCGCGCCCGCTTCGGCGTGGTGTACGAGGAGAAGCAGCCGGACGGTTCGGTGAAGAACGTGAACATGCTGTCCGAAGGCTCCTACAGCAAGGGCTCGGAGCTGACCGACGGCTATCCCGAATTCACCTATGGCGTGCTCAAGAAGCTCGGCTGGGACAAGGATCTCACCGCGGACGAGCTCGCCACCATCCAGAAGATCGGCGGCAACAATCCTGATGGCGTTGGCTGGGCAGTCGACCTGTCCGGCGGCATCATTCGCGTCACGCTGGAGCATGGCGTGATGGCCTACGGCAACGGTAAGGCCCGCGCGGTGGCGTGGAATCTGCCCGATCCGGTGCCGGTGCATCGCGAGCCGATCTACACGGCGCGTCCCGATCTCGTCGCGAAATATCCGACGCGTCCGGACGGGCGTCAGTTCCGCATGGCCAATATCGGCTTCTCGATTCAGAAGGCCGCGGTGGAGAAGGGACTTGCCAAGCAATTCCCGATCATCCTGACCTCGGGACGTCTGGTCGAATACGAAGGCGGCGGCGAAGAGACGCGATCGAACAAGTGGCTCGCCGAATTGCAGCAGGACATGTTCGTCGAGGTCAACACCGCGGATGCCGCCGAACGCGGCATCAAGGACGGCGGCTGGGTCTGGGTGTTCGGTCCGGAAAACAGCTCGAAGGCCCGCGTCAAGGCGCTGGTCACGGATCGTGTCGGCAAGGGCGTGGCATTCATGCCATTCCACTTCTCCGGCTGGTTCCAAGGCGTCGACCAACGCGGCAAGTATCCGAAGGGCGCAGACCCGATCGTGCTCGGCGAAAGCGTTAACACGATCACGTCCTACGGCTACGACCCCGTTACCGGCATGCATGAGGGCAAGGTGACCCTCTGCCAGATCCAAGCGGCGTGAGAGGAGAATAGATCATGGCTCGCGTCAAATTTCTTTGTGATGCCGACCGCTGCATCGAGTGCAATGCCTGCGTGACGGCCTGCAAGAACGAACATGAAGTGCCCTGGGGCATCAATCGCCGCCGTGTCGTCACCATCAATGACGGCAAGCCCGGCGAACGTTCAGTCTCGATGGCCTGCATGCACTGCACGGATGCGCCGTGCGCTGCCGTTTGCCCGGTGTCGTGCTTCTACACCACGGCCGACGGCGTCGTGCTGCACTCCAAGGACCTGTGCATCGGCTGCGGCTACTGCTTCTACGCCTGTCCGTTCGGAGCGCCGCAATATCCGAAGGTCGGCAACTTCGGCTCGCGCGGCAAGATGGATAAGTGCACCTACTGCGCGGGTGGCCCGGAGGCCGACTCCACGCCGGCCGAGTACGCCAAATACGGCGCCAACCGGCTGGCCGAGGGCAAGCTGCCGATCTGCGCCGAGATGTGCTCGACCAAGTCGCTGCTGGCCGGCGACGGCGCGATCATCGCCGAGATCTACAAGGAGCGGGTGATGAAGCGCGGTTACGGCTCCGGCATGTGGGGCTGGAAGACGGCCTATAGCGATTCGCCGACCGGCTGATGCAACAGCCGCCGCGCTCTGGCGCGGCGGCATCAGGATAATTCCGATACGGAAAGGCGTTGCGCAAATGCCAAGCTCACTTTCAATTCTCAGGTTAGCGGTTCTCAAACCCTCGTTCGCAGCGCTGGCGCTGCTGTTAGTTTTCGCCAGTCCCGCGGCGGCGCAGCTTTCCTTCAAGCCGACCGCTGAGGCCGTTCAGGAAGAAAAGCTCCTGAATGCGCTGAAGGAGGGCGACAAGATCACCGGGCGCGTATCGATTCCCGACGGGAGTGCTGCCAATCTGATCCAGCCCGCAGGGCGCGACTGGCGCGACTTCCAGCGCAGCAAGCTGCCGTGGATCGGCGGCATTGCCATCCTTGGCATGCTGGCTGTGCTCGCGATCTTCCTGATGGTGCGCGGCCGGATTCGCGTGCACCAGGGATTTTCAGGGAAGACGATGCTGCGCTTCGCGAGCTTCGAGCGGTTCACACACTGGCTCACCGCAAGCTGCTTCATCATCCTGGCGCTCTCGGGCCTGAACGTCAGCTTCGGACGCACCCTGATCCTGCCGCTGTTCGGCCCCGACGCTTTTGCGACCATGTCGGCCTGGGCCAAGCTTGCGCACAACTACCTGGCATTCCCCTTCATGCTGGGGCTTGCGATCATGTTCGTGATCTGGATCAAGGACAACATTCCGGGCAAGCTCGATTGGGAATGGCTCAAGCAGGGTGGGGGCCTTCTGTCCGACGACAAGCATCCGCCGGCCAAGCGTTTCAACGCGGGCCAGAAGGGCATTTTCTGGATCGTGATTATCGGCGGCGTGCTGATGTCGGTGTCCGGCTGGTTCCTATTGTTCCCGTATCTGCCCGGCGACGTCACGGCGCTGCAGTTCTGGACCGTGATCCACGCCGTAATCGCGATGCTCTTCATCGCCGCGATGCTGGCGCACATCTATATTGGCTCGATCGGCATGGAGGGCGCGTTCGACGCGATGGGCAGCGGCGAGGTCGATCTCAACTGGGCCAAGGAACATCATGCGCTCTGGGTCGAGGAGCAACAGGCGAAGGGCGGCGTGGCGGCCGACACTCCGCCGCGCGCGGTGCCGGCCGAATAGTCCGGTTCGGCTCAAGTTAAAGGTGAGGAAGTGAGATGAAATCCTTTGTTGCGGCTCTGGCGTTTGCCGTCGTTGCCGCCGTCGGCGTCGCGATGGTGCTCAACTCCTTTCAGGAATCGAGCTCCGTTGCCTTCACGACGTCAGGCGCCAGGGTCGGCGATCCCGGCCATAATCTGATCGGCCCGAGCTGACGGCCGGCGGTGGGCGTACCTGACGTCACGCTGGCGTGGCCGGTCGAAATCCGCCTGCCCAAGGACCGGCGCACGTTGCGCGTTGCCTTTGACGACGGCCGTACCTTCGACCTCTCCGCCGAACTGCTCCGGGTAACCAGTCCCTCTGCGGAAGTGCAGGGGCATTCCGAAGCCGAGCGCAAGACGGTCGGCGGCAAGCGCAATGTCGCCATCCTTTCAGTCGACCCTGTCGGCAATTATGCTGTCAGGCTAGGGTTCGACGATATGCACACAACCGGCATCTACTCCTGGGCATTCCTGCGCGAACTCGGCGAGAATGCCGAGCGGCGCTTTCAGGAATATCTCGACGATCTCCAGGCCAAGGGGCTCGATCGCGACCGGCCGGGCGTGCGCTGAGGCAACCGGAATGGCAGCAGCGCTTTCGGCGAAAGCTTCCCGTCGCTTCAGAGGCCGATCGGCGCTTCTGGCGTTTGCGGCGGCGTTGATCGCCCTGCCGATCGCGACAACATCTGCCTTCGCGCAGCTTCGCGGGCATGGCGGGCCGGTGCGCGCGCTGGCGATATCGGCAGACGGGCAACGCGCGATCTCCGGCAGCTTCGATTCGACCGCGATCCGCTGGTCGCTGTCACGCAACGCAGCCGAGCAGGTGCTGCGTTTCCACGCCGATGCGGTCAATGCGGTTGCGCTGCTCGGTGAGGGCCGTGCGGCGACCGCTGGCGCCGATGGCCGCATCGCAATCTGGACCCTTGGCAAGACCGAGCCCGACACCGTGCTCGAGGGCCACACCGCGCCGATCGTCGCGCTGGCGGTATCGCCCGACGGCGCAACGCTCGCCTCGGCTTCCTGGGACCGCACGGTGCGGCTGTGGCCGCTCGCGGGCGGCGCGCCGCGCGTGCTCGATGAGCATACCCAGAACGTCAATGGCGTGACGTTCACTGCAGATGGCAAGGCGCTGGTCAGCGTCAGCTACGATCTCAGCGTTCGCATCTGGCAGCTCGCGGGCGCACAAGCGCCGACCGTCATTTCGATGCCGACGCCGCTCAACGCCGTGGCCGCGGGCACTGATGGTGAAATTGCCGTCGGCGGCGCCGACGGCAAGGTCTACTTCCTGACATCCGGCGGCGCGCGCGCCGGCGAGGTCGCCGCAGGGCCGAGGCCGGTGATCTCGATTGCGATTTCGCCTGATGGTGGGACGGTCGCCGCCGCGGGAATCGGCGGCACGGTTGCGGTGATCGACCGCAAGACGCGTACGCTCGCACGCACGCTGGTCGGCCCGGGTCTGCCGGTCTGGTCGGTCGTATTCTCGCCCGACAGCCGCACGCTGTTGACGGGCGGCGCGGATAACATCATCCGGCGCTGGAACGCGGCGACCGGCGAACCGGTCGATCCTATTCTCGTCGAGACGGCGGGAGATCCGCTCGCTGCCTATGCCGGCGATCGCGGTGCCGAAATCTTTCGTGCCTGCGTCGCCTGCCACACGCTCGCCGCAGACCAGGGCAACAGGGCGGGCCCGACGCTAGCCGGCATCTTTGGCCGGCGCATCGCCACCGCGCCCGGCTACAATTTTTCCGAAGCGCTCAAGCACCTCGACATCGTCTGGACCCCCGAGACCGTTTCCAAACTGTTCGAGTTGGGTCCGCAGGCCTACACGCCCGGCACTAAGATGCCGGAGCAACGCATCGGATCGGAGCAGGACCGCACCGCACTGGTGCAATTCCTGGAGCGCGCGACCAAGCGATAGATCAAGCGGCGCGGTAACCGTCTCAGTTGCGTCAGTGCTTCGCGGGCGGCGCTGAGAAGACCAGCGACATATCCTCATACTCCTCGATCGGAAGCCTGGTGACGCCCGCGGAGGCCGGGGATTTCATCGACAATGCCGCGCCAGTAGTTACAGTAGAACGTTCATGGGAAATTGAATACGAGCGCATCGTGGTTGCAACAGCGAGCAGGGCGACTGCCACGAATCCGGAAATCAACAGGCGCTTCATGGAAAACTCCGTTGGTTCGAAATGCAATGTGGCTTACACCACCGCAATACGGCCAACGGTCACGCGCGAATGTGGCCTGAATCACCTATCACGATCTTGTTTTCGCAATTTGAGTCGGTTCCATCAGCCGCCGCGCGTTGATCTCAGGTTGTGTTGAGCGACGGCTGCCAGTTGCCGAGTTGCTGATCGCCAGCATCAACGCTCATGTTTGGTGCGAACTACCTACGGAGTAGGGCGACGACCTGTCCGCGGATTGAGCGGACCTGTCGGCTGACGTCTCAACGCTTCCGGCAGGAATACCTCATCAGCAGCGGGCAAGGCGCTGGAGCGTACGTCCGCCGCAGACTGGGCGCGCTCGTGCGGAGTCTGATTGTCATTGAATCTTCGCTTCACGTCGACACCATCGACCGGGTCGTTGACGCCGTGCTGAACGTCTCTGAAGTCGCTCATTGGAGTCTCCGGGACGTTTACCGATATCTATTCCGCAAAACGCTGCTGGAAGAACGATGTTCCCGCTGTGCCCCGCAGCAGGCGTTAAATTGAAGCCCCAAGCGTGGAACTGCCAGTGCCGCCTCCTGATTGACTCCAAAAAGGCGATCAGGAATGGAGCGGCAAATGAGCGACAGCACGGTCAAGAAAGTCTCCAGCAAGACTGCGCCTAAAGGGAAGATGGGCCAGACCTATCTTGTTTCCGGCAAGCGCGTCTCGATGCGCCTGTGGGAGAACGAGCCGCCGCAGACCGACGTGTCCGAGCCACGGGATTATGAGACCGTCGGCTACGTCATGAAAGGACGTGCTGAACTTCTCATCGAGGGACAGACGATCAAGCTGGAGCCGGGTGACTCCTGGCTGGTGCCTGCCCACGCCGAACACAGCTATCGCATTCTCGAGCCGTTCACGGCCGTGGAGGCCACCGCGCCGCCGGCGCAAGTGCATGGTCGTGATGAATGACTGCGTCGTCGCGCACACAACCTAAATTTGGGAGAACGAGATGGGACTTGAGGCACTGTATTTCTTCGGCGCGCTGGTGCTACTGACCGCGCTCATCTACGGCACGCTGAGCTACCGTTATCGCAACAAGTCAGCAACACGGGTAGGCGAAGAAATCACGCGGGAGCGGTATCGGCGGAACGAGGGCTAAAACAGAGCAATGCGGCCCCGTGGCGCTGCCCGCAGGACCGGATTGCAGTGACATGATTTACGGCGCGCTCTGGGAATCCTTTGCGCCGAGTGCGGTCTTGTTGCCGGCATCGCGGCCGGGGACGCTGACATGGACTTCATGGCCCTGGCGAATCGCCAGCGATGCCGCGGCGACGGCGGCCTCGAAGGCGGCTTCCTTCGTGTCGTAGCTGTTGGGCGCGTCTCCATCGTGAAGAACCGTCCAGCCATCCGGTTTGGAAACGATCATGTATTCGGCCAATCCCATCATTTGCCTCCTTGCTGCGGGAGAGCAACGTGGAAGCCCTTTTCCGAGTTCCTGTCGTGGCCTCGCATATGCTTGAAGCTGCGTGAGCGGCTCCGATCATTGCTGCTTGAATTGTGATCAGGTCTTCCGGGGGCGGCCGCGTTTGGCGAACTGCAATCCCTGCGTGTCGACGGCCATCTGGAGAAGACCTGCGCGCTTTAGCGCCTCGCTTCGCGCTGGCCCATGGGGCATGGCGCGCGCCTGTTCCAGTGCTGCCAGCGCTTCCATCTGCAAGTCCTGCTGGGATTTGGTCTCGTCCTTCTTCCCTTCCATCTGGAAAAACTAGGAGGGGGAAGCGTCTTCCGTCTGCACGGTTCCGAACTTTGGAACCTGTTCCTTCATACGAAGCAGTGGAAATGTCGCCGAAAACGCGGGGAATCACGCTCGATTTGTCAGGAACCAAACGTCCGCTCTCCGCTTCGATTAAGGAGGAGGTGTCCAATGAGTAAGGAAAAGCCGACTGATGATCCGCGCCAGAGGACGGACTGGGGATCACACAAGCAGAGCGACGAGCCGTGGAAGGAGAAGCCGGAGAAGGAGCAGCGATCGGGACCTGTCAAACCCGATCTTGAGAAATGGCGCGAGACAAACACGCACTAAGCCGAACGCGGCGCAATGATTGGAGACATTGCGAATGCTCGAAGAGAAATTGAAGGAAGCGATCGTCGCGGAGCTGAAGAGGCAAGCGGCGAATGATCCGCAATCGCTGAGCGTCGAACAAACCGACAGTCTTGTCGTGAAAGGCAGGATCGATCTCGACGATCTTGCCATGGTGATTGCAGGCGCCGTTGCCGGAGGACCGTAGGTGCTTGCGGACTCCGCGCGAACAGGAACGGAGATTGGCGGCGGACGTTCTCCCAAAAACGGTTGGACGTACAGATGACGGAACCACTGCCCCTATTGATAGAGAGCTCGATTGAAATCGCCTGGGATTATCTCGAGCGTACTGGAGAGTTGGGCGATGCAATGGTGGCTGGCCGCTTTCTCAGCGATACGATCGAGTTGATGGTGCGCCGTGGCGAGCGGCGGCGATTGATGCTGGCCAACAAGGCCATCACAGCCTATCAGCAATTCAGGCGGCAAACTGAACATCCGATCCTCGCCTCAGCGTGACGCCCGCTCCCTTGTCCAGGAGGAACCCTTTGCGTGAACGCAGGTTGAAGGATGTCTTCAACCAAAGGAGTTTCTCATGAAGAAAACGATCCTGGCTTGTACATGCGCGTTGCTACTGTCGACCGGCAGTGTGTTCGCGCAAATGCAACCGGCTCCAGGCGCAGCGCATGGCGATGTCGGCCCCGGCGCGGGCAAGAGCACCGCCAAACAAACCAATATGAAGAAGGGAATGACGACGGGTACGGCCAGCGGCAAAGTGAAGGCCCGTAGTTCGTCCAGCAGCGCGCCCTCCAGTATGGGCAACGTCGGACCCGGCACCAACAACAATACCGGTCCGCAGCCCGGTGGCCGTTGATTTCTTGCGAATGCCGTTGTCCAGCTTAGATAGCGGCATTCGTCCCATCCGTGTGTGACCAGCCCGCAGGCCAGATGCACATCACGCCCGGTGCTCCGCGGCTTTCCGCCGGAGCTCGTCAATCATCTCCTGGGCGCCCGAACGGGTGAGCAATTCACCGGATTTGTCGGGGATGTCGGCGGCGTCGCAGAGGCGCTTGAGTTCTTTCCTCTGCTCCTCCGTCATCGGATCAGTATGAGCATTCAGGACCATGGTGACCTCCGTGCTCCGAATCAACGTGGTTAAAGCAGGCTCGTTCCGGCCTGAGCATTGCAGAGCCAAAAGGATCGAAAGCCGATTGACAGCGTTTAGAACTCATGAAGATGGAAGGCGAGAGCGTACGCATCTGCGCTATCGAGACGATTGCTCGCAACAAGGGCAAGCTCATCAGTGTGAACTATGAGCAGCGCCGGCGGGATGGTGAGCAGCAATCGCGCAAGCGCGAGATATATGACGGTGGAAATTCGGCCGTCATTCTTCCTTACGATCCTGATCGAAGAACGGTGCTGCTCACCCGGCAGTTGCGGCTCCCGGTCTTCCTGCAGGACGGCGCGGAGCGAACCGTGGAGGCTTGTGCCGGCAAGCTTGACGGGGAGAAGGCCGAACGGCGCATCGTCAAGGAGGTAGAGGAGGAACTCGGTTACAAGATCTCGAATGTCGAACGATTGTTCGAGCTCTATGTCAGTCCCGCCGCGATCATGGAAAAGATCGTTTTCTTCACCTGCATTTACTCGCCGGCTAACAAGGTGTCCGATGGCGGCGGGCTCAAGGAGGAGGGCGAGGATATCGAGGTGATCGAGACGACGCTGGAGGAAGCGGCCGCGATGATCACCACCGGCAAAATCGTCGACGCAAAGACCGTCGTTCTCGTTCAGTATCTGCGTGATCGTGTGCGGCCAGCCGCGGCTGGACAGCGGTAATCAGCATCGTCCCTTACAGGAACGGCTTCCCGCCGGTCACCGCGATCGTTGCGCCGGATACATAGCTGGAAAGCGGATCAGCCAGCATCACATAGGCGGTCGCCAGTTCGACCGGCTGGCCCGGTCGCTTCATCGGCACCTGCTTGCCGAAATTTGCTACGGAGTCTTCGGGCAGGGTAGAAGGAATAAGCGGCGTCCAGATCGGCCCCGGCGCGACTGCATTGGCGCGAATGCCTTTCTCGGCCAGCATCTGCGCCAGCCCTGCCGTGAAATTGTGAATTGCTCCCTTGGTCGTCGCATAGGCCAATAGGCTCGGATTGGGCACATCCGAATTGATCGAGGCGGTGTTGATGATGCAGCTTCCCGGCTTCATATGGGGAACGGCGGCCTTGGTAAGATAGAACATCGCGTGGATGTTGACCTTGAAGGTCAACACCCATTCTTCGTCGCTGATCTCGTCGATCGACTTGAAGCTTGCCTGGTGCGCGGCGTTGTTGACGAGGATATCGATGCCGCCGAAGTCCGATACGGCTTTGGCAATGACGGCGCGGCAGTGATCGGCCTCCTGGATATCACCTGCAACAAGAACGGCCTTGCGGCCTGCATCTGTCACAAGCCGTTCGGTTTCCCGCGCGTCATCGTGCTCATCCAGATAGGAGATCAAGACATCGGCTCCCTCCCGAGCATAGGCGAGGGCGACGGCGCGACCGATGCCGCTATCCCCGCCTGTGATGATCGCCTTCTTGCCGGTGAGCCGGCCACTGCCTTTGTAGGAAGTCTCGCCGTGATCCGGGAGCGGATTCATCGCGCCGGTCTTGCCCGGCATCGGCTGGTGCTGGCTGGGGAAGGGTGGGCTCGGATAATGCAGCATGGTATGCCTCCGGAGAGTGCGCGGCCATCGCCGCAGCAACGTGTCGCGGCTTAAGTGAGACGGTGGAGGTTTCCAAGCGGATTGAGGCTGCTGGGTTCCTTCTCCTCTTCTTCCTCACTCTCGCGTTCTTCCTCACTCTTGCGTTGTTCAGCCTTGGCTTCCTCCCGCAGTTTGCCATCGCCGAGGACTTCGGCAATCGTCTCCTTGACCTTGCCCTTGGCCTGCCGGGTGGCCCTTTTGATCGTACCCATGGTGTTAACCCTTGGTGCGGTGCAGGTATGAATCAATGTCCAAACGACGCCTTCGTTCCTGACGCGTGCCGTGCCGTCTCTCCATCGCTTGCCGCCTCATGGGAACGTTGCGACACGCATCGCGCTTGGTTCTCCTCACAAGACAGCGAGGATTGATGTCGCGATCTGAAATCCGAGAGCTTGATGCACTGATCGTCGGCGGCGGGCCGGCAGGGTTAACCTGCGCGATCTATCTGGCGCGGTATCGGCGCAACGTCGTCGTGCTCGATAGCGGGCAAAGCCGGGCGGCGCTGATCCCGGAGACGCGCAATTATCCGGGTTTTGCCGATGGTATTGCCGGAACGAGGTTGCTTGAGGCGCTCATAGCGCAGGCGAACACATACGGCGTTGAAATCATCCGGGACCGGATCACGGAGCTACAATCCATCGAGGGCGGCTTCCAAGGAAGATGTTCGGAAGGGGTCATCAAGGCAAAGCGGGCGGTGATGGCAAGTGGATTGGTCGACCGCGATCTCGGCAATTCTGATTTGCAGGAAGCCGTCGGCGACGGGCTGGTCCGGTACTGTCCGATCTGCGACGGCTTCGAGGCCTCGGACCTGCGCATCGGCGTTCTCGGGAACGCCAATGATGTGGGCCCGAAAGCATTGTTTCTCCGTACCTATTCCAAACACGTCGCCTTGCTGACGCTGGACGGCAAGGGCTGTGACGAACCGCTGACGCGCGAACTGTCGGAAGCGGGCATTCGCCTTCTCAGCGCCCGCGCCGTGGACTTCCGCAGGCAAGGCAAGCAGATGACTGTTTGCCTGAGCGACGGAACGGCTGAAGTTTTCGACGTGATCTATCCGGTCCTGGGCTGCGAGGTCCGTTCCGAATTGGGAAGGAAGCTCGGCGCCCGTCATAACAATATCGGATGTCTGGAGGTCGATGCGCATCAACGGACGAATGTGCCGGGACTATACGCCATTGGCGATGCGGTTTCTGACCTGCACCAGATCGCGGTGGCAACGGGCCATGCCGCCGTCGCTGCTACCCATATCCACAATAGCTTGCCGCGCAATTTCCGCTGATGGCCCGGGCAGGGGCTCATGACTGATTGTTGAGTTCAATCTCGGCTAGCGGGCCCACGGCAGGCGCATTGAGCGGCGTCCCGTCAAATGCGAAGTGTGAACCATGACAGGGACAGTCCCAGCACGTTTCGAATGAATTCCAGTGCAGGTGGCAACCGACATGCGTGCAGGCCGCTGAGCGGGCGTAAAGCTTGCCGGCCTCATCGCGATAGGCGGCGATCTTGCTGGGGCCGTGGCGTATGATGGCGCCGTGTCCGGCCTTCAAATCGCTCACGGCGCACAGTTCGCCTGGCGCGAGATACTCGGCAAAATTCTTCACCGGAGTCAGATTCTCCTTCAAGAAGTTGCCGATGCCGGCCGGCGTCTTGCGTGAGGGCTCGTAGACGTCGGTCCACTTGCATTCGCGGCCCAGGATCAATGCCGCATTGATCATGGCGCCCGCCACGCCATGAGTCATGCCTTGGCCGGAATCGCCGGTATGCACGTAGATGCTGTTGTTTCCCGGGTTTTTGCCGATGAAACCGGCATAGTCGATGGTCTCGAGAACCTGGCCTGACCAGCGGTGGGTGACCTCCTGTGCGGCAGGGATGAGATTGCGCGTCCAGGCTTCTAGCGCCTCAAATCGCACCTCGGCGTCATCAGCTTCGCCGCTCTTGTGATCGCTGCCTCCGACGATGACATAGTCGGTTCTGTCGTCCCCCGGCCGGAGCCGCACGTAGTGGTAGGGGTCCAGCGTATCCCAATAGAGGGCGTCCGGGATCGCGCCCTTTTGGATCGAGAATGCCATCGCATAGGTGCGGTAGGGCGCCATTTTCGTATGCAGGGCAAATCGGTCCACGATTGGCGAATTCGTCGTCACGACTGCCGCGCCGGCTGTGATCTTGCCGCCGGCTGTCGTGACGACGACCTTGCCGTCGTCACGCTCCTCGACGCTTTCCACGGCCGTACCGGCATGGAACCTGCCACCCCTTGCTTCGATAGCCGCAACGAGACCCTTCAGATATTTGAGAGGATGGAACGTACCCTGACGCGGATAGCGCAGCACGTGCTGCTGCTCGCAGTGAGCGAAGGGAAGCCCGACCAGCCGATGGACGGGCGCACCGATTTTGCGAGCGGCATCCAGCTCATCCTCGATGATCTTCGAGTCGGTGTTGAGCGCCTGGAAGAGATAGCCGTCGAGGCGACGGAAATCGCAATTGATGGATTCCCTGTTTTGTATCTCCTCAATGCGGTCGACCGCCGCCGCCTGGCTTTCGTAGAACCGGCGCGAAATGTCCTCGCCGCGTAGTCCGATCATTGCCGAGGTGAGGTCGTCACATTGAGGAGCAAGGTGCGCCGTGGTGCGCGCTGTCATGTTACCGGCGATCTTGCCGCGATCGATGATCATCACGCGCGAGCCTTCGACGGCAAGCTCGTAAGCGGTGGAAATTCCGGCAATCCCTGCGCCGATGATGACAACGTCGCATTCCGCGTTGCTCCGCAGCGGTGCTGCGTGAGGAGCGGCGTCAACCTCCATCCATAAGGACCGGCTGCGCCGGTCGGCAAAATGGCTCATCCGGAAAATCCGAACCTAAGAATATTGTCGAAGGGCCAACGGCAGATCGGCGCCTTGGTTCCTCCGGTTCCTCTCCGATCAGGCCATCACATCAGCTCAATCAAGCGTTGGGCGTCGGCAGGTGCGGCGCTCTTCTGGTCGTTGTCGAAATAGACGAATACGTCGCATCCCTGCCGCTTCCAGGACCTGATGCGGCGCGCCCAATTGCAAAGAGCGGCGTCCGCGTAATGGTCCTTGTAGCGGCCCTGGGGCCCGTGCCCGCGCACATAGACGAAGTCGGCGGTGCGCTTCCAAGGCGCCGGCGCGTCATGATGGTCCGAAATGCAAAGCGAGATGTTCTGCTCGTGCAGCAAGCGGAAGATCGCCGGCTCATACCAGCTCGGATGCCTGAACTCGAAGCTATAGCGGCGCCTCTTCGAGAGCAGCTTGAAGAAGGCGGCGAGGCGGTCCGCGTTCACCTTGAAATTCGGCGGCAGCTGAAACAGCACCGGGCCGGCTTTCTTGCCAAGCAGCGAGAGGCGGCTTTCGAGCAGCTCGAGGCTGTTGACCGAATTCTCCGAAAGTCGTTTCCAGTGAGTGATGAATTTCGATGCTTTCCAGGCGAACACGAAGTCGTGCCCGGTCTGCGCGCGCCAGCTTTTGATGGCCTCCGGGGTCGGCGTTCGGTAGAACACGCCGTTCAATTCGGTCGTCGGAAACCGGCCGGCATAGAATTGCAATTGCTCCTTGAGCGGCAGTCCCTTGGGAAAGAACGGACCGCGCCAGGAATCGTAGTGCCAGCCTGAGGTGCCGATCAGGACCCGTGGCATGGCATCACGGTTTCAGCATCTTCGGATCGCGAACGCAATCGCTGCGAACGTCTCCGTCGCCGTGCCAAGCCAGCGCGTTCATCGCCAAAGCTCTCCGCATCAGTAGATGAGGAAATGATCAGTGACGATGAGTTGTTCCTGCCTCAGGAAACGGAGGCGATGGTTGTTCCTGAGATTTGGTTCAGCGAGGCGGGAGGATCAAGCCTGGTCAGGCTTGTCGGAGCCATCCAGCTCGACGAGATAGGCGAGCAGCAGGTCGTCCTGTGGCTGCGCGGCATCCCGTGCGGCTTCCCGGTACGCCGCAATCTCGTCCTCGGTCGAGCGTCGGGCGCGGAGCCGCGCCTTGCCGTCCCACAGAGGTGTGCCGTTCGACGTCAGGTCGGCAATATCCCGGCGCAGCCAGTACTCGTGACAAAGCTGCTGAGATTCCCGCAAGTTCTTCGCCTCGAAAGCGAGCGTGGGTCTTCCGCCGATATCCAGGGTGAAAATTGCAGGCGGCAGCATCATCCCATCCAGGCGACGTATCTGAGGACAATGAAGACGCCGACGGCACCAACGACGCCAATGGCGCAGGACATCCCGACGCGCATCGCTATCCGAACGAGAGTTAGGCTCATGCTGGCGGCCTGATGTTATTCGTCAAGCGGGTCAGCTCGTCCGAATCGAGCGGATCTGCAACGAACTTGGTTTCGGTGGCGCCGCATTTTGCGCATTCGAAAATCCGCTTTTCGGCATGGTCGGCGCCCAGCACAACGTTAGCCAGCCGCATTCGGGTCAAGCATCTGACGCAACGCGGACGTTCGATCGGCGAGAGGGCGGTGAGCATTTTGCTACCTCACAGCAAACATAGCCTGATACCGGCTCGTCGTCTGTCCGATCCCAGACACATCGCCTGCCGGAATATGCTTGAAAACCGCCCTCCCGAGCGGGAATTCCCGCAATGCTGAACCTGACAAGCTCTCTGCTACCGCCAAGGCGCGAACATGCGAGGGAACGATGGGGAACATCGCCGATTGATAAGGCAGTTGCCGGAGCCAACCCGGCTGGAGAGAGAAGGACATCAATATGAAATATCTTGCCCCGTGCCTTGCGCTCGCCCTCATGGCGACGCCGGCCATGGCTCAATCCATCGGAGAGAAGACCGGAATCAACGCGACCCTTGGCATTAGCCCGGCGACGGAAGATTTCGTAAAACAGGCCGCCATCAGCGACATGTTCGAGATCCAGTCCAGCCAGCTCGCACAGGAGCGGGGCGATGCGGCCGACAAAACTTTTGCCGCCATCATGATCAAGGATCATGAGAAGGCGACAGGTGATTTGAAAGCGATGGTTTCGAGCGGCGACCTGAAGGTGACGTTGCCGACTGGGCTCGACAGCGCCCACCAGAGCAAGATCGACAAATTGAAATCGCTCAAGGACGGCGACTTCAGCGCCCGCTATCAGCTTAATCAGGTGAGCGGTCATAAGGATGCCGTATCGCTGTTCGAGCGCTACGCCAAGGGCGGAGACCATCCGAAGCTGAAGGAATGGGCAGAAAAGATGCTTCCGACGCTGCGCCACCATCTGCACATGGCGCAGGAGCTGGCGGCAGGCAAGACGGTCGGAAAGCACTAGTAGGCGCTGCGTTGTTGATGGCCAACCTGGCACGAAGCGCGTTGGGACACTCGTAGAGAGCGGCGTCTGCGCGCACATTTAATCATTGAGGATTAGCAAGATGGCGAAGAAGGCAAAGAAGCGCAGATATTCGAAGGGTGCGTCGAAGAAGGTCGGCCGCGCCATGAAAAAGCGCAAATCCGGCACGCTTCGAAGCGGCCGATCCGGCAAGAAGGTGAAGAGCAGGAAGCAGGCGATCGCGATCGGCCTGTCCGAAGCGCGCAGGGCGGGCGCCAAGGTGCCCAAGAAGGGTTCAAAAAAGCGTTCGAAGAAGAGCTCGAGAAAGTCCTAAAGGTTTAGTCCGACCGCGCCAGATCGGCGGCGGGATAGGCCACCATCCAGTCGTCAAGCAACTCATCCCCGAAATCGTCGAGCGCGCGAAATCGATTACGCTCGGTGTTTCGGAAGGGAGAGATTTTGCGATTGCGAGGGAATGTCGGTTTTGCTGTCATCGGTCTGCGCCGCTCCGTCGGCGTCCCCCGTCCGCATGATGGGCTAAGAACGACGATCGGCTGATGGCGGTTCCTATGACGCACCGCGAAAAGCGGCGGAACTGCCGCTACGCCAGCGACGGCTGACCGTTGGAAGCGGATACGCCGCCGTCCACGGCAACATTGGCGCCGGTCACGAAACTTGCATCATCGCTGGCGAGAAATGCAATGACGGCAGCGACTTCGTGCGGCTCGCAAACCCGTCCGAGGGGAATTCGCTCCCGGAACTTGGCTAGCAGTTCCTCGTCTTCCATCATGTCTGCGGTCATGCCGGTCCGGGTCAAGCTCGGGCAGACGGAATTGACTCGAATGCCCTTTCTGCCGAGATCCAGCGCCAGTGACCTCGTCAGGTTCACGACGGCGCCCTTGGCGGCGTTGTAGGGGCTTGTGGCCCAGTCGCCGCCAGTTCCGGACACCGAGGCCGTGTTGACGATCGAGCCGCGCGTCTTCTCGAGGTGGGGCAGGGCGGCACGGCAGCCGAAGAAGACGCCGTCGAGATCGGTCGCCATTACGCTGCGCCACTGATCGTTGGTGATTTCAGCCGGGTCACCGCCTTCGTAGATCCCGGCGTTGTTGACCAGCACGTCCAATCGCCCATAGCGCTTAACCACGGTTGCTACCATCGCGTCGACCGCGTCGCTATCGGAAACATCGGCAACATGGGCCAGCGTAAGTTGCGCCGGCAGATCCTTTGCGACGTCGGCCAGCGGCGTCTCGTTGCGATCTACCAGTGCGACGCGTGCGCCTTCGGACGAGAAACGCCGTGCGGTGGCTTCGCCAATGCCGGAGGCTGCGCCCGTGACGATGACCACCTTTCCTTCAAAGCGCTTCATCGCCACTCATCTCCGACGGGAGTCTTCGACGCCTTGCGCAGATTACATTTGCGCATGCTGGCCGCCAGGCCGCGAGATTCGACTCAATGCTGCGCCCGTGCCGTCGCCGCCTTGCACCAGCGCGATGTCGCCGAGCGCGATGATGCCGACGAGCCGCTTGTCGCGATTGAGCACCGGCAAGCGACGGACCTGAATGTCGCCCATGTTGGCGCACACCTCGTCGAGATCCTGATCCTCGTAGCAATATTTGACGTCGGCGGTCATGACATCGCCGACCCGTGCCTCCGGCCCCCGGCCCATGCCGACGCCGCGAACCGCGATATCGCGGTCGGAGATCATGCCGACCAGCCGGTCATTGTCCGTGACGGGAAGCAAACCGACGCCGAGCGCCGCCATCGCCTGCGCGCAGTCCTTTAATGTATCGTCTGGGGTGCAGAGTTGCACCTCTGGGGTCATCGCATCGGAAACCTTCATGGAATCTCTCCGTTTGCCCGTTGCTTCACCCGCTAACAGGCATCTCGGATGGCTGTTCCTTAAGGGCTGATGAAATAATTTCCGACAAGAGCCGGAGAGACTTCAGCACCGGGCTGAAGTCTCTCCTCGATTGTCTACCAACGGTCGTTGTCGACACCGACGCCCACACTCACGCCCGGTGCACGGAAGCCGACGCCGGCCCGCGGTCCGTCATCCCAATCGCGATAATGCCGACGCTCGATATATCGCGTGCGCGGCGCATAGGCGTATGAATCGCGGACGATGACGCGGCTGCGGCCGCGGGTGCGATAGCAGCGTCCGTCGTCGTCACAGACCATGCGGACCTGCTGTATCAGGTCGGAGTTCGCATATTCATTGTCGCTATAGATGTCAGACGCATTTGCACTGCCCGCCACGAGCGCGCCCGCACCGGCCAGCAGGCCGATTGCAATCTTCCTCATCAGTTCCTCCTTGTTCGATGCTGCCCATGGCTCAAAGCGTCGCACCCGCTTTGGTTCCGGCGGTGCAACGAGCGAGAAGAGTTCCGTCGGGCCAAGCGTTGCGCGGAACAGCGCCGAACCATGCAGAGTTGTTTCGCCGTAGACACAATCTTCCAAGAACAAGGAGCGGAAAATGAAACGAGGTTTATTAGCCGGCACAGTTGCCGCGCTGATGCTGGGCACAAGCGCATTCGCGCAGTCGCCGAGCGACCAGCAAAGAACGAATACGCCGTCCGCAACGCAAAGCCCTTCGCCGAAAGCGCCGCCAGCTGCAACGTCGCAAAGTCCACAGAGCGATAAGTCGAACGCGCAGCAATCGCCGACCAATGCCATGGCAGATTCGCCGCGCCCGCAGGCGCAATCAAATCAGCCCAATCCGCCTGCGCAGCAACAGCAGGCGCAGCAGCCGCCTCAGCAACCGTCACAGACGAAATCTGACGGCAGCGCCAATCCACCTGCGCAACAACAGCAGCAGGCTCAGCAACCATCGCAGCAACCGCCATCGGCGCAATCGCGGACAAACGTCAACGTCTCGGCGTCCCTTTCCGAGAGCCAGCGTTCACGCGTCAGCATGTCGATCAGCCGGCTCAACGCCAAGCCCGTGACCAACGTGAACTTCTCGCTGTCAGTCGGCACAGTCGTTCCGCGCGATGTGCGCTTCCAGCCGTTGCCGGCCGACGTGGTGGAGGTGATGCCGCAGTATCGCGGCTACAACTTCATCCTGGTTCGCGAGGACATCGTGATCATCGATCCCGCGACTTACAAGATCGTCGACGTGTTGCCGCGCGGCGGCAAATCGACTGCAGTTGCTCCTTCGCCGCGGAAGGCGACTTTCTCGGATAGCGAGAGGGAAGCCGTTCGCAAGCACGCGCGTTCGTCGCGGTCGGAGCAGCGCGCGAGCAGAACCGAGCAGCGCACCACGGGCAGCGTCGCTTCTACGCGTGTCCGCGTCGGCGACAGACTGCCTCTTTCCGTCGAGATCAGGTCATTCCCTGAAGAGATCTATGTGGAATCTCCGCGGCTGCGTGAGTATCGCTATATCGAGCGGGAGAACAGGACCTATATCATCGAACCCGGCGAGCGCCGGATCATCGAGGAAATCGAGGACTGACGTGAAGGAAGGCTAAAAAAAGAGAGGCGGCCCAACGGCCGCCTCTCTTTTTGGCATGCCGCCGCAATCGACGGCGGTGGTTTCCGGGCTTTTACTAAAACGTGTGGGGTAATAGAAGGATGAGACCACGTTTCTAAGTCGTGTCGGGCGCGAGCTGGCCTGCGAAGTTCCATTGTCTGGTAGGCAACTTACGCAGCACCTCATGCGTTGGCCCGCATGGAGCAACGACAATGACCGCTGGACCGAAACCCCGCATTTCTCATAACGCTCTCATCCTCATCGGCGATGGACAAAAGGCACTCTTTTTGCGCAACAAAGGTACCCCGCAGCAACTCAACCTGCAGGTAGAACATGTTCTCGAGCAGGAGAATCCAGCCACGCGCGAGCAGGGGAGCGATCGTCCCGGACGCTCCATCCAGAGTGTCGGCGCGGCCCGAAGCGCCATGGAACAGGCCGATTGGCACTACATCGCGGAAGAGCGGTTCGCCAGCGCTATCGCCGACGCGCTCTACCGCCTGGCCCATGGCAATCGCTTCGAAAAGCTGATCGTGGTGGCGCCCGCGAAGGTGCTCGGCAATCTGCGGCAGGCCTTTCATACCGAAGTAACCGAGCGGATCGTCGGCGAAATTCCGAAGGAACTAACGTCGCATCCAATCCCCGACATCGAAAGGCTGATGGCGGCCTAGCAAATCACGGCCGCCGCAGTTGGTGGCCAGCCTGCATCGGTCAGGTCACCGGGCCCGGATTGAACAGCGCGAGCGCGTTGGTCAGCTTCCAATGCTCGGCCCAGGTCTCGCGACCGCTTGCTACGTCGAGAATAAGGCGGAAGATCTCCCAGCCGACGTCTTCGATGGTTGCATCGCCGGTTGCAATGCTGCCGGCGTCGACGTCGATCAGGTCGTGCCAGCGCTGCTTCAATTCGCTGCGCGTCGAGACCTTGATGACCGGCACGGCGGCAAGCCCGTATGGCGTGCCGCGGCCGGTGGTGAAGACGTGCAGCGTCATGCCGGAGGCAAGCTGCAACGTGCCGCAGACGAAATCGCTTGCCGGCGTTGCCGCAAAAATCAGGCCCTTTTGGCTGGCGCGTTCGCCCGGCGCGAGCACGCCTGCGATCGGCCCCATGCCTGATTTGATCACCGAGCCCATAGCCTTCTCGACGATGTTGGAGAGGCCGCCTTTCTTGTTGCCCGGCGTCGTGTTGGCGCTGCGGTCAGCCTCGCCGCCGGCGAGGTAGCGGTCATACCAGGCCATCTCGCGCACCAGCGCGTCGGCCACATCCTGGTTCGCCGCGCGCGGCGTCAACAGATGGATTGCATCTCGCACTTCAGTGACTTCAGAGAACATCACGGTCGCGCCGGCGCGCACCAGGAGATCAGCGGCAAAACCAAGCGCCGGATTGGCGGTGACGCCGGAGAACGCATCGGTGCCGCCACATTGCATGCCGACGACCAGCGCAGAAGCCGGGCAGGTTTCGCGGCGGCGCTGGTTCAATATCTTGAGGCGCTCATCGGCCATCTGCACGATGTCCTCGACGATCTCGCCGAAACCGGTCAGGCGTTCGTCCTGCATGCGCATGATTTCGTCGTCGGCGCTCATGCCCTCGGGCAGCAGAAGTTCGGGCTGCAGCTTCTCGCAGCCGAGACCGACGATCATCACCTCGCCGCCAAAATTGGGATTGCGGGCAATGTTCTGAAGTGTGCGGATCGGGACAGCCGCGCCCGGCGCGTTGATGGCGACACCGCAGCCATAGGCGTGCGTCACCGCCACCACGTCGTCGACATTGGGATACTTCGGCAGCAATTCCTTGCGAATGCGATCGAGCGCAAATTCGACGGTGCCGGCGACGCATTGCACGCTGGTCGAGATCGCGAGGATGTTGCGAGTGCCGACCGACCCGTCGGCGTTGCGATAGCCTTCGAACGTGTAGCCTTCCAGCGGCGGCAGCCTGATCGCGCCGCCGTTCGGCTTCGGCAGATTGTCGAACGAAGGCGCATCGGGCATCCGCACCAGCGATTCCTTGACCAAGCTGCCGCGGGCGATTGGCGCAGCGGCATGGCCGATGATCTCGCCGTAGCGGCGAATGACTTCGCCTTCGCCGATGTCGGCAAGCGCAACCTTGTGTCCTTGCGGAATCTGCTCGATCAGCCGCAACCCGCAGGCAAATTCGGCACCGGAATGCAGGCCTCCGCGGTTCGCGACGATCGCGACGTTATCGTCCGCGTGCATGCGGATGTAGAGCGGTTTCGCGGTGGCGGACTGCATGTCGAATCCTTCTGGCTGCATCAGGCAACGCGTAGCTGCCCGGCATGATCGAGGCAATCAAGGTCGAAACAGTACGTGGATCAAGCAGTCGCCGGCAAAACGAGTCGGCGGGGCAGAGCCTCGGCTTTTCGCCCGGCGTAGAGATAAATTGGCGGAAGACAGGTACGAATTGGAACTGAATAGTCAAATAATATTACTAGTCACGCCTACGCTTCCATGAAATATTGCCGCTGCTGCCGTCAATGGACAGCGATGAAGGTGCTGCGATACCGAGTTTCGGGAATGCAGGTAACCCAACAACATTTCTGGGAGACGCGCCTCATGACCTCTAAAGCCCTTCTTGCGGCCATAGCCTTGGCCGGGCGTCGATGGCCGCGCCGGCGGCCGTAAGCGGGCTCCCACGTCATGACGTCCCGGCTTGTCGTTATCCCGACACGGCGCGCGCATTCCAACCACGCCGAGGTCTCCCGCAGTATCGGCGTCGACATCATCGCCGGCCGCTACGCCGAAGGCGTCCGTCTGCCGGGCGATGCCGAGCTCACGGCGATGTTCGGCGTATCGCGGCCGGTGTTGCGCGAGAGCGTCAAGACTCTGGTGGCGAAGGGGTTGCTCACGACCAAGGCGCGGGTCGGCACTGTCGTGCGCGAGCGCGGCGCCTGGAACATGTTCGACGCCGATGTGCTGGCGTGGCATCTCGATGCCGGTATCGACCGCCGCTTTCTCAATGATCTCGCCGAAATCCGGCTTGCGGTCGAACCCCGTGCGGCCGCGCTCGCCGCTAAACGCCGGTCGGACGCCGACATCGCCGAGCTCAATCGCAGCATGGCGCGGATGCGCAGCGAGGCTTCGGACTCCGTCGGTTTTGCCGACGGCGATCTCGCACTGCACCTGGCGGTCGCCAATGCATCGGGCAATCTGTTCATGCGTTCGATCGGTAACGTCATCGAGGCGGCGCTGCGCGCCTCGTTTCTGCTCAGCGCGCCCGTCGAAACAGAGGATCGCGAGACGGTGCTGTTATGGCACCAGCGCATTGTCGATGCGATCGCAAGCGGCGACGCCGATGCGGCCGGCGCGGCCATGGCCGAAGTGATCCACAATGGGCTGCGTCGTCACGAGGGCGTTTCGTCGTCCGCCGCTGCGCCGGCAGAAGTTGAATCTGGGGAAGAATCATGAGTCCGCTTCGCGTCGCCATCGTCGGCTTCGGCAAGATCGCGCGCGACCAGCACGTGCCGGCGATCGCCGCGACCGACGGCGTGGAGCTTGTTGCCGTCGCCAGCCGCAATGCCTCGCTTCCCGGCGTGCCGCATGCGGCAACGCTCGACGAGCTCCTGCGCGATGGTCCGGAAATCGATGCGGTCGCACTGTGCACGCCGCCGCAGGTCCGCCACGCGCAGGCAGCTAGAGCGCTCGCCGCCGGCAAGCATGTAATGCTGGAAAAGCCGCCGGGCGCTACCGTCGCTGAAATCAAGCCGCTATCGATCGCGGCCACGGCCGCGCAACGCACCTTGTTCGCCACATGGCACTCGCGCTTTGCGCCGGCCGTCGAGCCGGCGCGGCATTTGCTGGCTGGCCGGAAGGTCACATTAGTCAAGATCACCTGGAAGGAAGACGTACGGGTCTGGCACCCGGGGCAGGCCTGGATCTTTGAGGCAGGCGGGCTCGGTGTGTTCGACCCCGGCATCAATGCACTTTCGATCCTGACGCGGATTTTGCCACAGCCGTTGTTCGTGACCTCGGCCGAACTCGCCTTTCCCGCCAATCGTGACGCGCCAATCGCCGCCAACTTGACGCTCAGCGATGCGCAGGGGCTGAAGATCACAGCGGAATTCGACTTCCGCCAGACCGGCCCGCAGAGCTGGGACATCGAGATGGAGACTGACGGCGGACCCGTCACGCTCTCGCTCGGCGGCGCCAGATTGAGGGCAGGGCACCAGCAGCTCGTCGATGCGCCCGATGCTGAGTATGCGGGACTCTATCGCCGCTTCCGCGAACTCACCGCGACCGGCGAGAGCGATGTGGATCTCGCGCCGCTTCAGCTCGTCGCCGACGCGTTCCTGTTGGGGCGACGCCGCACCGTCGAGCCGTTCGAGGAGCGGACATGAGCAATCCGTCCATTCCTCGCGTGGCGCGTTCCCGGTTCGGTGTCCTGCCCGACGGCAGCGAGGTCGAGCGCATCGTCCTGCAGTCCGCGGAAGGGCTGGAAGCGTGCATCATCACCTATGGTGCCAGCTTGCAGGCGTTGCTGGTGCCGGATACCGCCGGACGCCGCGACGATGTCGTGCTCGGGCACGACGCGTTCGAAGGATATCTCGCGCGCCGGCAGTTCTTCGGCGCGACCGTCGGGCGCTATGCCAATCGTATCGCTGGTGCGCGCTTTGTGCTCGACGGCACCAAGGTGCAACTCGCGGCCAATAACGGCGCCAACGCGCTGCATGGTGGGCTGGAGGGTTTTGATCGGCGCAACTGGCGCATTATCGGGATTGATGACGGAGATCAGCCGGCCGTAACGCTTGCCTATACCAGCGCTGATCGCGAGGAGGGTTATCCCGGCACGCTGGATGTGGAGGTGACCTGGCGTCTTGCCGGACCGATGGAATTGTCACTCGACATGACCGCGCGGACCGATCATCCGACCATCGTCAATCTCACCAATCACAGCTTCTTCAATCTCTCCGGAGCGCGCTCGGGCCGGGATATTCTCGATCATCACCTCACCGTAGCGGCGCATCATTTCCTCGCCATTGATGCCGGCGCGATCCCGCTGCCGCAACCGCCCAGTGAGGTCGCCGGCACGCCATTCGACTTTCGCGAGGGCTGCGAGGTCGGCGCGCGAATCCGCAATGACCATCCGCAGTTGCGCGTGGGCCGCGGCTACGATCACAATTTCTGTCTCGCGCCGTCAGGTGGCGAGCCTCGTTTCGCCGCGCGGCTTGCGGCGCCAACCTCCGGCCGCGTGCTCGAGCTGTTCACCAATCAGCCGGGCTTGCAGGTCTATTCTGGAAACTTCCTCGACGGCACCACCGCCGGAAAGGGCGACCGTCTCTATCGCCAGTCCGACGCCATTTGTCTGGAGCCGCAGGCTTGGCCGAATACGCCCAACCGGCCGGACTTTCCGAGCGCACGGCTCGCGCCGGGCGAGCTCTACCGTCACACCACCTCGTACCGCTTCGCGCATGCGATCCAAGGCGCAATGGGAACACAATCCGAGGTAGAGTTGCCGAGGGAGAGTGGGCGATGATCGGTGGTCCGAGGATGGAAGAGGTGCCGACGACCGTTCTCTGCGGCGAGCGGTGCCATCTTGGCGAGGGACCGACCTATGATGCCGCCACCGACACGGCCTGGTGGTTCGACATCGTCGGGCGTCGGCTGTTCGAGACGCGGCTCGACAGCGGACAGATCACTATCCATTCCCTTAATGTGATGGGCAGCGCGCTCGGGCGGATCGATGCACAGCGCCAGCTCCTCGTCGCTGACGACGGCCTCTATGTTCGTGAGACGGCGGATGGACGGATGACGCTGTATCGTCCGCTCGAAGCCGAAAATGCCGCAACGCGCTCGAACGATGCCCGGGTTCATCCCTCCGGCACCTTCTGGATCGGCACCATGGGACGGAAGGCCGAGCAGGGCCTCGGCGCGATCTATGCGCTGCATCGCGGCGAGCTGACGCGGCTCTATGAGCGCGTCACGATCCCGAACGCGATCTGCTTCTCGCCGGACGGAGCTGTCGGCTATTTCGCCGATACGGGAAAAAATGTGCTGTTCCGCGTCGACCTGGATGCATCGACCGGCCTGCCGCGCGGCGAGCCAGTTGCGCTGGTCACCCGACGGAACGGCGGCGGCATCGATGGCGCTGTGGTGGATGCTGAGGGGCTGATCTGGAATGCGCGCTGGGGCGGCGGCTGCATCGACGTTTACAGCCCCCAAGGCGAGCATCTGCGCACCATCCGCGTTCCAGCGCGGCAGTCGAGCTGTCCTGCCTTCATTGGACAGGATTTCTCGCGTCTGCTTGTCACCTCGGCCTGGCAGGGAATGGCTGAGGATGCGAGACGCGCCGATCCCGATCACGGCCGCACCTTTGTGCTCGACATTGCCGTGCGCGGCCGCGCTGAACCGGACGTGAAACTTGCAACCGCTTGACGGAGGACGACTAGGCGCGGGCAACCAAACGCGCGAGATGACTGAGTTCAAGAGCCGCCTCGAGCGGTCGGACGAGCGAGAAAACCATAGATCCTCGGATGATCAAGGGAGAGAAGCATGAGTAGCCTGAAGACGACATTGTCGGCCTTGGCGTTGGCGACAGTGATGGCCGCCACGGCGGTGACCGGGGCATTCGCCCAAAGCAAAGGCACCGTCGGCATCGCCATGCCGACTAAATCGTCGGCGCGCTGGATCGACGACGGCAATAACATCGTCAAGATCCTCAAAGAGCGCGGTTACGGCACCGATCTGCAATATGCCGAGGACGACATTCCGAACCAGCTCTCTCAGGTCGAGAACATGGTGACCAAGGGCGCCAAGGTGCTGGTGATCGCCGCGATCGACGGCACCACGCTGTCCGACGTGCTGAAGCAGGCCAAGGCCAAGGGCATCATCGTCATCGCCTATGACCGATTGATCCGCGACACGCCCAATGTCGACTACTACGCCACCTTCGACAATTTCCAGGTCGGCGTGCTGCAGGCACAATCGATCGAGCAGGGGCTGGGCCTCAAGGAAGGCAAGGGGCCGTTCAACATCGAACTGTTCGGCGGCTCACCGGACGACAACAATGCGTACTTCTTCTACAACGGCTCGATGTCGGTGCTGCAGCCCTATATCGATAGCGGCAAGCTGGTGATCGGCAGCGGCCAGAAGGGCATGGACAAAGTCTCAACCCTGCGCTGGGACGGCGCCACCGCGCAGGCGCGCATGGACAACCTTTTGAGCGCATTCTACGGCCGCAAGCGGGTCGATGCGGTGCTCTCGCCGTATGATGGCCTCTCCATCGGCATTCTGTCGTCGCTGAAGGGCGTCGGCTATGGCAGCGGCAACATGCCGATGCCGATCGTGACCGGCCAGGATGCCGAGGTGCCGTCGATCAAGTCGATGCTGCGCGGCGAGCAGTATTCGACCATCTTTAAGGACACCCGCGATCTCGCCCGCGTTACCGCCGACATGGTGGACGCAGCCCTCAGCGGCAAGGAGGTCACCGTCAACGACACCAAGACGTATAACAATGGCGTCAAGGTGGTACCTTCCTATCTGCTGAAGCCTGTCGTCGTCGACAAGAGCAACTGGGAGAAGGTGCTGATCGAGAGCGGTTACTACAAGAAGTCGCAGATCAACTAAACGGAGTGGCGGCGCCGGCGATGGCTGGCGCCGCCACCTGCTCGTATCGGACGGCTGGGGTAGACATCAAGGACGTGATGGCGCGATGACCGCAATTCTCGAAATGCGCGGCGTGAGCAAGAGCTTTGCCGGCGTTCAGGCTCTGCGCGACGTCAACTTCGCGGTAGAGGCCGGGCGGATCCACGCGCTGGTCGGCGAGAACGGCGCCGGCAAGTCGACCCTGATGAAGGTTCTCAGCGGAGTCTATCCCTACGGCGACTATGAAGGCAGCATCATCTTCGATGGCGAGGAGCGGCGCTTCCGCGACGTCAATGATTCCGAAGCGCTCGGCATCATCATCATTCACCAGGAACTGGCGCTGATCCCTCTGATGTCGATCGCGGAGAACATCTTCCTGTCTCATCCACCGTCGCGCTTCGGTGTCATCGACCGCGACACCGTCTACCGCCGGACCCAGGAGCTGCTGGCGCAGGTCGGTCTCACCGAAATGCCCGACACGCTGGTGACGGACCTCGGCGTCGGCAAGCAGCAACTGGTTGAAATCGCCAAGGCGCTGTCCAAACGGGTGCGGCTCTTGATCCTTGACGAGCCGACCGCCAGCCTGAACGAGCACGACAGCGCCGCGCTGCTGGATCGCCTGCTGGCGTTCCGCGCGCAGGGCATCGCCTCGATTCTGATTTCGCACAAGCTGTCGGAAGTCGCCCGCGTCGCGGACCGGATCACGGTGCTGCGCGACGGCCGCACGGTCGACAGCATCGATTGCCGGGCCGAGCCGGTGGAGGAGGACCGGATCATCCGCAGCATGGTCGATCGCGACCTTGCCCATCGCTTCCCGGAGCGCGCTGCCACGATCGGCGAGCCGGTGTTCTCCGTCCAGAACTGGACGGTGCATCATCCGCAGCACAGGGAACGGCAGGTTATCAAGGGCGTGAATTTCGAAGTCCGGCGCGGCGAGGTGGTCGGGATTGCCGGGCTGATGGGCGCCGGCCGCACCGAATTCGCCATGAGCCTGTTCGGCCACGCCTGGGGCGAGCGGATCAGCGGCCGCGTCTGGATCGACGGCAAAGAAGTGAATCTGTCGAGCGTGGCGGCAGCGATCGATGCCGGCCTTGCTTACGTCACCGAGGATCGCAAGGAGCTCGGCCTGATCCTCGACAGCGACGTCCGCAAGAACATCACGCTGGCCAGTCTTGGCCGCGTGGCGAAGCAGGGCGTCATCGACGACATATCCGAGCTGCGCGTTGCCAGCGACTACCGCAACCGGATGCGGATTCGCTGCTCCGACGTCTATCAGGAGACCGGCCAGCTTTCCGGCGGCAACCAGCAGAAGGTGGTGCTGTCAAAATGGCTGATGACCGATCCGAAGGTATTATTCCTCGACGAGCCGACCCGCGGCATCGATGTCGGGGCAAAATACGAAATCTATTGTATCATCAACGAGCTTGCCGAGGCAGGCAAAGGGGTGGTGATGATCTCGTCGGAAATGCCGGAGCTGCTCGGCGTCTGCGACCGCATCTGCGTGATGAACGACGGCGCCTTTGTCGGTGAATTCGCAGCCACTGAGGCGACCCAGGAAAGGATCATGCGCGCCATCATGCGCAACAAGAGTGTAGCTAAGAAGGAACTCGAGGGAGGACTGCAACGATGACCGACAAGACGGTTACGCTCCCAAAACCTTCGCACACCGGCTTCATCAAGAACAATCTGCGCAATTACGGCATGCTGCTGTCGCTGTTTGCGATCATGCTGTTCTTCCAGATCATGACCGACGGCACGCTGCTGCAGCCGCTGAATCTCACCAATCTGGTGCTGCAGAACAGCTACATCGTGATCATGGCGCTCGGCATGCTCCTGATCATCGTCACTGGTCACATCGACCTGTCGGTCGGCTCGGTCGCGGGCTTCGTGGGCGCCGTCGCGGCCGTGTTGATGGTGCGCTACCAGATCGACTATCCGGTAGCCTTCATCGCCTGTCTGCTGGTTGGCGCCCTGATCGGCGCCGCGCAGGGCTATTGGGTTGCCTATTTCAAGATCCCGTCATTCATCGTGACGCTGGCCGGCATGTTGGTGTTCAAGGGCTTGGCGCTTGCCATCCTGGCGGGACAGTCGGTCGGGCCGTTTCCGCCGACCTTCCAGAAATTGTCCTCGGGCTTCATTCCCGAACTGTTTCCCGGCGCCGGCACTCTCTATCCGACGTCGCTGTTGATCGGCGCCGCATTGGCGGTGGCGCTGGTCTATACCAGCGCCAAGAGCCGGGCGCGGCAGGCCTCGCACGGCATCGAGGTCGAGCCGTTTGCGTTCTTCGTCGCCAAGAGCGCGGTGCTGTTCGCCGTGATCGTGTTCTTCGCCGGCCTGATCGCCTCGCATCGCGGCCTGCCCAACGTGCTCGTGATCATGACCGCGCTGATTGCGCTCTATGGCTTCGTCACCACCCGCACCGTCATCGGCCGCCACATCTATGCGATCGGCGGCAACGCCCGAGCCGCTAGTCTATCCGGCATCAAGACCGAGCGGCTGACGTTTCTGACCTTCGTCAATATGGGGGTGCTGGCGGCGCTCGCCGGTCTCGTGTTCGCCGCGCGGCTCAATACGGCAACGCCGAAGGCCGGCGCCGGCTTCGAGCTCGACGTCATCGCGGCCTGTTTCATCGGTGGCGCGTCCGCCTATGGCGGCGTCGGTAAAGTCGGCGGCGCGGTGATCGGGGCCATGATCATGGGCGTCATGAACAACGGCATGTCGATCCTTGGCATCGGCATCGACTACCAGCAGGTGATCAAGGGCCTAGTGCTGCTCGGCGCCGTCTGCCTCGACGTCTACAACCAGCGGCGCTAGGCGGACCTACTATTACCGTCATCCTGAGGCGCGCGAAGCGCGTCTCGAAGCATGCACGGCCCGGCCGGTGGCCGTCGCCCTTCGAGACCGCCGCCTTGCGGCGTCCTCAGGGTGACGGATCACAAGACTTGCTTCATCAGGCTCTACGCGGCCGCCAACTCGCGCTTGACGAACTCGCTCGTCTCAAGACGTGCGACAAGCGCCGCCAGCTCTTCGGTCTCGGCCGGCGTCAGATCCGTCAGCGGCGAACGGACATGGCCGCTGTCGCGACCGATCACCTTCATGCCGGCCTTGATGATTGAAACTGCATAGCCACGCTTGCGATTGCGGATCGCGATCAGGGGCAGGATGAAATCGCGCAAGCCCGCCTGCACCGTCTCCCGGTCACGGCGCCGCACGGCCGCGTAAAATTTGGTCGAGAACTCCGGGACGAAGTTGAATACGGCCGAGGAATAGGTGGTGACGCCCATTTCCAGATAGGGCAGTGCAAAGGTCTCGGCCGTCGGCAGTCCGCCGATATAAGTCAGCCGGTCGCCCATGCGCAAATGGATGCGGGTCATCAGCTCGATATCGCCGATGCCGTCCTTGTAGCCGACCAGGTTGGGGCAGCGCTGGCAAAGTCTTTCCAGCGTGTCCTCGTTGAGGATCGCGTTGTCGCGGTTGTAGACGATGACGCCGAGCTTGGTGGCGTTGCACACCGCCTCGATATGGGCCGCCAATCCCTCCTGTTCGGAGAAAACCAGGTAGGGCGGCAGCAGCAGCACGCCGTCGGCGCCGGCACCTTCGGCCGCGATGGCAAGTTGCGTCGCGATCGCCGTGCCGTGGCCGATACCGGCGAGGACCGGCACGCGTCCCTTGGTCTCGGCAACCGCGGTTGACACCACCTTCAGGACCTCGGCGGGACTGAGCGAGAAGAACTCGCCGGTGCCGCCGGCGGCAAACAGTCCCGCCACCTCATAACTGCAGAGCCAGTCGAGATTGGAGCGGTAGCGAGCCTCGTCGAATGCATTGTCGGGCCGAAACGGCGTGACGGGAAACGACAGCAGGCCATCACCGATCCGGCTGGCCATCTCCCTCGGAGTCATCCTACTCATGCTTTGATCCTTCAGCGGCTTACGCCGATGGATTAATGCAAGACTGTCGCTGACGGAGACTAATCACTGTATCGATCGATCCATTGATTGGATCGAGCCAGCCTGGCCGGCAAGGGTGCGGGCGATACCGGAAATGACGGGAAGAAGCGGGTTGTCGTTGTCATTGCGCCAGACAAAGAACAGCTCAGCCGGTCGCTGCCACTGCATCAGGACGGGTCGCAGCACCAATCCGCTAAAGCGGAGATTTTGCGCGGCCTCCGGGACCAGCGCCACGCCGACGCCGGAATGCACCATGGCGAGGATGGAATGGATCTGGGCGAGGTGGTGCGCGTAGTTCGGCACCAGGCTTGCGCGCGAAAACAGCTCGATCAAGAGATCGTGGAAATAGCGGGCCTCATAGGGCTCGTACATGATGAAGGGTTCGCTCGCGAGATCCTCCAGATGCAATTCGGCGGCCTGCGCCAAAGGATGGCCGCTCGGCAGCGCCGCTAACAGAGGCTCTGCGGTGACGCGGAAAGCACCGAGACTGCCGCGCGGAATTGGCGGGCGGAGCAGGCCGATATCAATCTCGCCGGAATCGAGCCGTTTGAGCTGATCGCTGGAGACCATCTCCTTCAGCGATATCTCGACGTCGGGCAGTTCGCGCCGGCACGCCGCAACCAGCGCCGGCACGTAGCTATAGGCCGACGTCGCCGTGAAGCCGACATTGATCGAGCCGGCCTTGCCTTTGGCCATCCGCCGCGCGAGCACGGCCGCGCTTTCGGCGAGCTTAAGGAGATGCCGCGCATCGGTCAGGAAACGCTCCCCCGCGGGCGTCAACCTGACGGCAGGTTGCTGCGTTCCAACAGGGTCACATCGAGGACGCGTTCGAGAATCTGGATCTGGCGGCTGAGCGGCGGCTGCGTCATGTTCAGCCGCTGCGCGGCGCGCCCGAAATGCAGTTCTTCTGCAACTGCAACAAAGCAGCGCAACTGGCTCAGCTCAAACATGAAATCTGTATTTTCAACCTGAGACGAAGGGCCGGTGACCGGCCGGATGTCCGACTTCTACCGGCTGAAGCGCGGCCGATCCATCCAAAAAAGGTATCGACCTATCCGCAGACTAGTTCATAGGCCACCCTGCGCATGACCTATCATTCCTTCCCAACGCTGCCTCGAAGGTCTGCAGCCTGCCGGTGAAAACGGCGGGATCGCGCTGAATTGCGCTTTGAAACGGAGGAACGACCGATGTCTATGCCATCTCTCGCCCGGGCGATTGCCGCCGCTGTCCTTGCGGTGTGCGCCTTGGCGCCAAGCGGAGCCAGCGCTCAGAATTTTGAGCGGCCCGTGCGGCTGATCGTTCCGTTCGCTCCCGGCGGCACCTCGGACATTTTGGCGCGCCTGATCAGCCCAAAACTATCCGCCGCCATCGGTCAGTCGGTCGTGGTCGAGAACAAGCCGGGCGCAGCGGGCAATCTCGGGGCCGACGCCGTCGCCAAGGCGCAGCCCGACGGCCACACCCTGTTGCTGATGGATGTCGGATCGCTGGCAACGGCGCCCAGCCTGTTTTCCGATCTCACGTTCGATGTTCAGAAGGACCTTGCGCCCATTTCCATGGTGATGTTCGGCCCCTACGTCCTGGCCGTCCATGAATCGGTCCCGGCGAAGACGTCCAAGGAACTGATCGAATACGCCAAGGCCAATCCGAACAAGCTCACGGTTGCCAATTCCGGCGTCGGCGGCGCCAATCATATCACCGCCGTGGTGATGGCGAAGGAACTGGGAATTCAGTGGAAGAACGTTCCCTACAAGGGCGGGGCGGCCGCCTCGCGCGCCGTGGTGTCCGGGGAGAGCGGCGTGATCATCAACGGCGCGGCTGCGACGATGCCCTTTGTGACAAACAAGCAGCTTGTCGGACTTGCCGTCACCGGCGAGCAGCGTATTACCTCGGCTCCCGATCTGCCGACTTTCAAGGAGGCGGGCCTGCCCGGCGGCGACGCCGGGACCTGGCAGGGCATCCTTACCACCGGCGGCACGCCGCCCGCGACGGTCGCGCGGTTGAACGCCGAGATTCGCAAGATCCTGGAGCTGCCTGAAATCCAGCAGAAGATCGCCGAACAGGGCGGCGTCGTGCGCGCCCAATCGCCGGAGGAGTTCCGCAACTGGCTCAAGGATGCGACGGATCGCTGGGGCACGATCATCCGCGAGGCTGGCATCAAGGGCAGCTGAAAGCAGGATGATGACGCGCTTCCGGATCGACCTGCAGGATCTGCTCTTCGGCCTATTCCTCGTCGCGATCGCGGCCGGTACCCTCGTCGCTACCCGCAACCTGACGGTCGGCCACGCCGCGGATATGGGGCCGGGCTACATGCCTCGCGTCGTCGCACTTACGCTGATGGGCTTCGGCCTGTTCTTTACCGGGCGCGGGCTGTGGCACGCGCGCCGCGGCATCGCGGCCGTGCAGGTGCGGCCGCTGCTCGCGATCCTGGCCTCTGTCGGGGTGTTCGCGCTGACGGCCGAGCGGCTGGGTCTGGCCATCGCTTCCGTCGTCACTGTGATCCTCGCCAGCTTTGCGACGCGGGAGGGACGGCTCGTCGAGACCGTCGCGTTTGCCGTCTTGCTTGCAGGCGCCGCGGTCCTTCTATTCGTCAAGTTGCTGGGCTTGCCGATCCCGATCTGGCCCCGCTAGGGCGGCGCGCTTCGCAGGCACACGCAAATGGATCTCTTCAGCAATCTCCTGATGGGCCTTTCGACGGCCCTCGAACTCAACAATTTGCTATTCTGTCTGATCGGCGTGGTGATCGGCACCGCGATCGGCGTGCTGCCCGGCATCGGCCCGATTCCAACGGTGGCGTTGCTGCTGCCCTTTACCTTTGGCCTGCCGCCTCCCAGCGCCATGATCATGCTGGCCGGCATCTTCTACGGCGCGCAGTATGGCGGCTCGACCACCGCCATCCTGGTCAATGTGCCAGGCGAGACGTCATCGGTCGTCACCTGCATTGACGGTCACGAGATGGCCAAGCAGGGCAGGGCCGGAACCGCGCTCGCCATTGCCGCCATCGCCTCCTTCTTCGCCGGCACGATGGCGACGATCGTGATCGCGGCGCTCAGCGTGCCGTTATCGATCCTGGCGCTCAAATTCACCGCAGTCGAATATTTCAGTCTGCTCGTGCTCGGCCTGATCGCTGCGGTGGTGCTGGCGCATGGTTCGGTCGCCAAGTCGTTGGCGATGGTGCTGCTCGGCTTGTTGCTCGGTCTCGTCGGGATCGATGTCTCCTCGGGCGTTGCGCGCATGACCTTCGGCATTGCCGCGTTGTCTGACGGTCTTGATTTCGTGCCGATCGCGATGGGCCTGTTCGGGCTCGGTGAGATCATCGCCAATCTGGAGCGAGCGGCCGAACGGCGCGTCGTCGGCCAGTCGATCCGCAGCCTCATTCCGAGCCGCGCGGACTTGCGCGCTGCCTTTCCGGCGATCGTGCGCGGCACCGCACTGGGCTCGGTGCTGGGCGTGCTGCCCGGCGGCGGCGCGGCGCTACCGCCGTTCTCCTCCTACGCGCTGGAGAAGAAGGTTGCGCGCGATCCCTCGCGCTTCGGCAAGGGCGCGATCGAGGGCGTTGCCGGGCCGGAGGCTGCCAACAATGCCGGCGCCCAGACCAGCTTCATTCCGCTCCTGACGCTCGGCATTCCCGCCAACGCGCTGATGGCGCTGATGATCGGGGCGTTGATGATGCAGGGCATCCAGCCCGGACCGCAGATCATGACCGAGCAGCCCAAGCTAGTGTGGGGCGTGATTGCCAGCATGTGGGTCGGTAATCTGATGCTGCTGGTAATCAACCTCCCGTTGATCGGCCTGTGGGTCTCGATGCTGAAAATCCCTTATCGGCTGCTGTTTCCTGCCATCGTCCTGTTCTGCTGCATCGGCACCTATGGCATCGCGAACAGCCTGTTCAATGTATGGTTGATGATGGGATGCGCCCTAATCGGCTACTTCTTCATCAAGATCGGCGTCGAGCCGGCGCCGCTGCTGCTCGGTCTCGTGCTCGGCCCGCAGCTGGAGGAGAACTTCCGGCGCGCGATGTTGATCGCGGACGGCGATTTCACCGTCTTCCTGTCGCGGCCGATCAGCGCGGTCATTCTCGGCGTCGTCGCCATTCTGTTGCTGGCAATGCTGTCGCCGGAAATCGTGAGGACGCGGAAGGAAGCGCTCGCGGAGTGAGTGCTGCTGACGGTGGCGAGTCAGCCTGACGGAGAATGCAGGCAGTCGCCAGAGCGCGGTTTGCTTCCGCGCTTGTCGGCCGGCACATTGCAATTGTCGATCCGTTGTTCGTCCATCCATTTCCTGCCCATGCGTTCTTTTCCGGTTAGTGACGGCTCGTTGACGGGCACAGCCGTTTCCGCGCCAGGCGCGGTTTGGTCAGGCTGCCTGTCTTGCGCAAAAGCCACCGATACAATGCAGAGCACGAAAAGAAAGCTGACCAACCTCAACTGAATCAGTTCCATAGCGGACCTCGCCAAAAGAGTTCGGGCGCAAGATTAAACCTTTCGAGATTCGCGTAGCCACCCGGAACCTGCGAGCAACAGGTCGGTTGCCTCTCACGAAGAAAAGGAGAGCTACATGAAGATGAAACGACTCATTCTTGCTGGTTGCTCCGTCCTGGTCCTGAGCACCGGCGCAGCACTGGCAGGTCCGTGCGACACAGGTCGCGCTGCCAACCTGAAGGATGCAGGTGCTGGACCCGCCCGCATGGGCGAGAGCCAGACGACGGGCATGGCCAGTCAACATCCGCCGACCGAAACAATGAACCGATCGAGCGGCGAAGTCGCGGCATCTTCGCAGGATACGCAGCGTCAGATGCAGGGACAGCCTACCGCTGCGCAGCAGGCCGAAGGTACCAAGGGTGACGAGAAGACTGCGGAAGCAGAAGCAGATAAGGATTGCTGAGACACGAAGTTGAAGCGGCGTCGCACAGGCGGATTGACGCCATGCTGCGTCGATCCGCCGCCTAGTTCTTCTTGTCCAAGAGCGAAGTAGGCTTGCCCAAGAGGGAAGTGTCTGGGTGTCAGGTGTGCGGATCGCTGCAGGATCGATGTTCCGAGCTTGCGCTACGTTCGGGGGCAACCTAGTTTTGATGCGGCACGAGCATCGTGCCAACACCGCTTGGGAGGACCCTGATGAGTTGGAAGACTCCGAAGATTGTGGAAGTGCCGGTGGGCATGGAAATCAACATGTACGCCTGCGCGGCGCGTAAATAACGCGTCGAAACGGTCTTGTCCGGCTCCGGCAACGGCCTGTTGCCGTGGGCCGGGCAAGCTGTATGGCCTTCGGGAAAGTTTTCCACTGTTTGTTGCATCCGCAAGCGCACATCCCGCTGCATTGCGCAGTCCTACCCATATTTCATCCATTTCCAAGCCTCGCCGACGGTCCCTGCATCATGCTAGGGTGCGTTCTCGGCTGATCCGTTCAACCCCTCATGACCTGCTGAAGACGAATGTCAACGCGTGCAAAGACCTTCCAAATGACGGTTGTGTCTCTTGTTGCGCTGCTACCGGGATGTGCTGACGCCGAGGGCTTCGACACCGAGCACATCTTTGCCTTCATGATCGGCGCCGATGTCGGCACGGTCGGCGAGCGGGAGTTTCAAACCGAAACGACCGGCCGCTTCGGCAGAAGCGGCGGCACCTATCGGGCGATCGGCCACGAGTTCGAGCTGGAATTCGTTCCAGTCCGGAATTTCCGCGTGGAAGTGGGCAGCACGTTTGCGTCGCATCTGATCAGCGGCGTGCCGGGTCTGGACGATCAGCGCCGGCTGTCATGGCAGGGGGCGTCGATCGACTTTCGCTACCGCTTTCTCAATCGGGAAACCGCGCCATTCGGGCTCACCTTCGCGACGGAAGTGCATGGACATCGCGTCGATGAGACGACGGCTGAAGCGGTCCGGAGCCTCGGGACCGAATTCAGGCTCGCGTTCGATCGCGAGCTCGTGCCGGATCGGATCATCGCCGCGTTCAACCTGCTCTATGAGTCGGAATGGACGCGCGTTGTCGGCGGTGGCGTGATGGAGAGGGATTCCACCGCAGGCGCGGCACTCGGCATGCTGGCCCAGGTGCGCCCGGGCTTCCTCCTCGGCGGCGAGGCGCGATATCTTCGCAAGTACGAAGGGATTGGTTTGGAGGAGCTTGCGGGGCAGGCGCTGTTTGTCGGCCCAACAGCCTTTTTCCAGCTCTCCAAGGGCTCGCGGCTTACCGCCAGCTGGAGCATTCAGGCGTGGGGGCGTCCGGCGGGGTCAATTGCCAGCCTTGATCTCGTCAATTTCGACCGCCATCAGGCCCGGCTGGTATTTGGCGTCAATTTTTAGGGCCGTGGCTGAACGGCCCAGGTTCCGGCGTTTCACGGTGTAGTGAAACCATACATCACTCGTTGCCGTAGCTCTTTGCGTTATCCTATTCGGGAACAATGGAAGGGATATCGAGCATGAATGCGATAGATTTGGTCGTGACCGTCTGTGCGGTGCTCTCGCCGACCACCTGCGAGGAAACCCATCTGGTCTTTTCTTCGAATGTTTCGTTGCAGCAATGCGCCATGGCCGCGCCGCCGTATATTGCGCAGTGGGTGGGTGAGCATCCGAAATGGACCGCGGTCAAATGGCGATGCGAATATCCCCGTCACAACCAGAAGGCCTCCGCTGAGCCTGTCTGGTCCGTGGCCTGAGTGTGGCTTGCAGCGCAGCTATTTGTTGCAATCCTTCAGATCCTTGTCCGCAATTGAAAACACGGCATCGGCCTTGATCTCGATGTCGCGAACGAAGCAGTGCCTGGCGCCGCTATAGCCGACCCTGGCGTCATAGCGTCCCGGCTGTACGCCCGTGATGCGCAGGCGTTCGTCGTGGTCGACTTCCTTGTCCTTGTCATTCAGGGTCAGGTTAGGGCCCCAATCGTTCTTTCCGGGCGGGGAAAGCTGAAATTCCGAAATGGTCGCGGTGGTGAGATTCCATAGTCGGATCCCTTTTCCCTGCGCGGCCACTTCATTGGCGCTCGTTGACAGCAGTGCCACCAAAGCAAGCATCCATCGCATCGGATCATCCTTCCATTGCGGAGCGGCTTCGCGAACCGGTATCCACTTCGCTCGCAAACGCTATAGCCGTCATTGCCTGATCAGACGGTCTCGATTTCTTATCTTATCGAAATTTTTCGCCCGATCGAGACCGATGGGAGCGAGCAGTCGGGTCGTATCGAGATCGGCACCATCGAAGTCGGTGTCGATGACGGTGACGCCGCTCAGGTCGGCTCCACCGAGCTGGGCGCCCTTAAGGGAAGCACCGGTCAGGTCACCGCCCTTCAGCACGGCAAATTCGAGATCGACCCGCGACAGGTCGGCGCCTCGGGCGTTCAGCCGTTCCAGATTGGCGGACCTCAGCACCGCGCGCATCAAACCCATCGACTGGTTGCGCATGTCGGCGCCGAGATTTGCCCCCGAGATCGAAGCACCGACAAGGGTCGCGCCGGTGAGATCGGCAGCGACGCGTGCTCCCGAAAGATCGGCGCCATCGAGGCGGGCGCGCACCATCTGCGAAGCGAACAGGTTTGCTCCCTTCAGGCTTGTCCCAGTCAGGTCCGCTTCCAATAGCCATGCCTGGTCGAGGATGGCACGGTCGAGTTTGGCGCCGGCAAGTTTCGTCCTGTTGAGCTTGGCGGCGCGGAAAATCGCGTTCGATAGATCGAGCGCGGAGAGGTCGAGCCCGGATAACCGCTTTCCGGTGAAATCGGCCGGCGCGGCAGCAGTTGCCGCGCTCAATGCAGCCTCGACCTCGCTGCGCGTCATTTCGGCCGAGGTCATATCTGACGACGACAGGTCAACATGACGCATCATGTCCTGCGCTGCGGCCGACGTGGTCACGAGAGCAAGACCGAGCACTGCAATTCCGATCGAGCGTTTCATCGTCAACCCCAACCGATGACGTATCTTAGCACCGGTCCCAGGCACTGCCTATAAGGCAGCCTGCTTGGTGGGATCGCCATTGATCCGCCGCATGATATCCGCCTTGATCGCGGCGGTCTCGGCGTCACCGCGCGTGCTTCGCGGTGTACGGATAGGCAGGTCGGCGAGGATCCGGGCCGGGCGCGGCGACAGCAGGATTACGCGATCGCCAAGACGGACCGCGTCGTCCATGTCATGGGTGACCAGCAGCGTTATCATGGAACGGCCTTCCACCAACGTAGCAATCTCATCGCGCAGGCGGGCGGCGAGAGCGACATCGAGGGAGGCGAGCGGTTCGTCGAGAATGAGGAAATCCGGCTCGACGGCAAAAGCGCGGGCGAGGGCAACGCGCCGGGCGAGGCCGAGCGATAACTCGCCGGGGAAGTGGTTGCGGTGCGCCTTCAGCTCCAGGATATCGAAGAGAGCTGAAAGCTTCGCTTCATCGGCCAGAGGCGCGGCAATCCGCACGTTTTCCTCGACCGATCGCCACGGCAGCAGTCGCGGCTCCTGGAACACAAAGCCGATCCGCGCGCTGACGGGACGCGAGACGCGTCCCTGAAAGTCGTGGTCAAGGCCGGCGAGAATCCGCAGCATCGTGCTCTTGCCGCAGCCGGATGGACCGACCAACACGCCCACCTCTCCCGCATCGAGCGCAAAAGACACACCGCCGATCACGTCGTGCTGTTCGCCCGCCGCACTCTCAAATTTCTTGCTGGTGATATCGACCTCAAGCCGCACGGGGACGCCACCGGGATAGCCGGGCCTCAAATGGCTGCACCAGCAAAGTTTCAATGACGAGCACAACCGCCGCGAAGCTCAGTGAATAGGCAAGCAAAAGCGGAATATCGAACAGTTGGAACGCCACGCCGATCTCGAAACCAACACCATTTGGACGTCCGAGCAATTCCGCAACAAGAACGATCTTCCAGACCAGCGAAAGTCCGGAGCGGGCTGCCGCTGCGATATAGGGCGACAGTTGCGGCAAAACGACGTGTCGGAGTTTGCTCCAGGGCGGCATCGCAAACACTGTCGCCATTTCGTCAAGCGCCGCGTCGAGGGCACGCGCCCCCTCGCGCAGCGTGACGACAGCGGTTGGGAGCTTGTTGATGGCAATGGCTGCAATGGCGGCGACTTCAGTTAATCCGGCCCAGATGTAAGCGAGCACGATGACTACCAGCGCCGGCAGATTGAGCAGCAGGATCAGCCACGGATCGCCCAGCCGGTCGGCAAGCCGCACCCGGCCCATCAGGTATCCGATGGCAGCGCCCAGCGTCATCGCCAGCGTGAAGGCGAGCGTCACACGCGCCAATGTCGCGCCGAGATGAAAGAACAGGTCGCCGGACCTGGCTTCCGCAATCATGACCGTGAGCACGGCAGGAGGAGATGGCAGCTTCACGTCACCGGCAAACAGCGAGCCGATCCACCAGACTGCGAGGAACAGGGCGAATGACAAGAGACGCGGCACCTTAGCCTCCCGGTATCGCGTGATAGAATGTTCCGGAAACGAGTTCAGGCGCGGGTCCGACAAGCTCGTGGCCGCCGATTTGAGCCAGCACGCGGTAGAGGACGCGCGCGTCGGCTTCCTCGTCAGCGACCTGGCGACGCGGGATTCCCTCCCGGTAGCGATCGCGATAAGCACGCAGCGTTGCGGCGTCGGGAGCACCGGTCAGCGGCGCGATTTTCTCCCATTCTGCATCCGAGGTCGCCAGGATCTCTTTCGCCTTGCGGGTCATGGCAATGAATCGGGCGACCTTGTCCTGGTTCGCGTTCGCCCATTTTTCGTCGAAGACGTAACCGAGCATCGCGGTGCGGCCTTTGGCGCCGAGCTTCGGCAGCAGATCTTCAATGCCCGCGACGCGGCGGAACCCCTTCGCTTCCAGACTCGCGCAGAAATTCCAGTAGTTCACGGTCGCATCCATTTCGCCGCCCAGCATCTTCGCAGCCAATAGTGGCGGCGCGCCGTACGCAATTGTCGCGTCCGATTTCAGGTCGATGCCATCCTGCTTGAGCCACGCCAGCAGCAGCAGCCAGTTCTTGTCGATCGGGCCGCCGGCAACGGCGAGCTTGCGGCCCTTGAGATCGGCCAGCGTTCGGATGGGTGAGGAGGCCGGCACCATCACGGCGCCGAGCGCGCTCGAATAGGGATAGAACGTCAGTTGAGCGCCGAGCTTGCGCTCGCGCGACACCCAAAGCCAGTCGGTGACCACGATGTCGGCATTCCCGGAGCGAAGCGCGATCTTGCCGGCCTCGGGGCTCGCCAGTTCGAAAACCTGAACCGAGAGGTTGGCCTGCTTGTCAAGGCTGTGCGCGCGGATCACCGCAAGTTCCCAGGCGAACGTTCCAGTCTTCTGCACCGCAACACGCAAATCACCGGCGCTGCAGGACGTGCCGAGCGAGGCTGAAACAACCGCAGCAAGCAGCATGCGAATGAAATACTTCATGGGGGCCTTGAACCGTTTCCTTGAACCGTCTGCTTTTCAACGGATCAGTCATAGCATAGCTTGCACGGTTAGCCGCTGGAGGAAGACGATGATGCTTGCCGGATCGGTACGACGTATTGTCGCCGCATTGACGGCACTGCCGACGATGGCGGGGATCGCGCACGCCCAGGATCTCAACGACTACCCGACATCTGTGCGTGTCGAATATGTTTTCGGTTGCCTGAAGGCAAATGGCGAGACGCGGCAGGCGATCGCGCAATGCTCCTGTTCGATCGACGTTGTGGCTTCGCTCATGCCTTATGAGCGCTATGTCGCGGCCGAAACCGTGCTCAGTATGTCGCAGGTCCGGGGCGATATGGGCAGCCCGTTCCGCACATCCGAGCAGGCGTCAACTGCACTCAACGAGCTCAGACGCGCGCAGGCGGAAGCGGAAGTGCGCTGCTTCTGAAGGCGAACGGTCTTCGGCGACGTCGACTATCGGGCGCGAGGCGTTTCTTCTCGTGCCCCGGACGCAGCGCAGCACGCGGTGATGCGCTGCAGAGCCGGGGGCCCATATCTCGAGAGCCCCGAAATCCCCGATGAGTCCCGGCTCTGCGGAGCAACGTTGTCGCGCTGCACCGCGTCCGGGACACGGCTTCTACTTCATGTGCGGGATCAAGTTCCGGAATCGTCGACCTTCCATTCGCGCTGGAAGATGTGCCCCTCGGTGTCTTTTGCCTCGGCGCGCAACCGTTTCGCGCCATTCGACACATAGGTGAACCTGATATTGGGGTCTTCCGAAATCGAAATGCCGCCTTCCATCGTCAAGATCAGGCTGTCGTCCTGCCACAGCCGCAATTCGTTGATGAAGTACGCGGGGACGTAGAGCTGCGTCAGCTGGTCCATCTGCAGGCCGGAATTGTTGGGGTGCCCGATCATGATCTGGGCCTCGCGCACGCTGCTGGCGGAGCCTTCACCGGCCTTTGCGAATTGCCGGTAGCGCATCTGACCGAGCCTTCCTTTGGCCTCGTCGGCATTCTTCGCGGCAGGCGCCGAACAACCGCCCGACGCCTTCACATAGGTTTTCGCCATGTAAAGCTTGCCGTCACTGAGTTCGGCGACCGCGTGGACATCAGTGTAATTGTTGACGCGCACACGGGTGGAGATCTCGGACACTTTCGCGTCCGGTCCAAGCTGGAATTTTGCCGCCATCGGCGCAGGGTTCTGGTCGATCACCAGCGTAATGCTAAGCACCTGCCGGCTGTCGGCGGGCGGAAGCTTGGTTCGCAAAGTGACGGGGACGATGGCGGCATCCTCGGCGCGCGCAGGCATTTCGATACCGATGACATCGCTGCCGTCATTCATCGGACGGTTGCTGAAGATGTCCTGCACCAGACCAGGCCAGGGATCATTTGTCCCCGCCACAAGCGTTGGCGGCGTGCCGAGCATCAGCAAGCCGGCAAGGCCGAGCAAACGCAAAAGATATCCGGACATGGTCACCACCTTCACGACAGGGGCGCAACGACGGCAATATAGGTCAATGCGCGCGCTATTCCCATTCAATTTCCGAGAATGCTGCGGTTGCGTTGCGGGCGTTGAAATCGTCGAACAATTCCCATCGCGATCGCTCGGAGGCCGCGGCCTTTCCTGGCGCCGCCGCAATCGGCTCACCACGGGCGACGAGCCCGCGCACGTCTGCGGCCAGTGTTTCGAGATAACGGCGCTCGTCGGCGAGGGCGGCGGGCCAATCGCTCACCGGGCCGTGGCCGGGAACTACGCGCTGCGCGGGCAGGGCAGCGAGCTCGCCGATGACGCCGAGCCAGCCGCGGATGCTGCCGTCCAGCACGGGCGTGTGGGTCAGAAAAACCAGATCGCCTGCAAACAGGGTTCCGGATTTTTCATCGAACACAGTGAGATCGCAATCGCTATGGGCGGCAGGCCATGCCCGCACGATGAGGTTTCGTGCGCCGAGATCGAGATTGAGTGTACCGTTGACGAGCAACGTTGGCGGCACGATGCGTATTTCATCGATCAATTCATCGCCCATGCTGCGGCGAAACGCATCGAGATAGAACTGCCCGCGTGCGGCGAGCGTACGCGGCAGGTTCGCATGACCAACAAAGTTCGTTCCGTCCTGTACGAAGGCGCCGTTGCCGAAGATGTGATCGGGATGGCCATGGGTGTTGATAACGTAGCGGATCGGCTTGCTGGTTCGCGCGCGAATGGCGGCCATCAATCGCCGTCCTTCGCGGAGACTGCCGCCCGTATCGATCACCGCGACCGCGTCCTCGCCGACGATGAAGCCGACATTCGCAATCGCGCCATCGTTTTCGCGCGTCATCTGTGCGGTCTGGCCGGTATACACGAATACGCCATCCGCGACGGAATTGACGGGCAGCTCCCGTTGCTGGGCGAAGGCAGCTGTGGTCGTGGCGATCATCGCGAAGGCGGCAAGGATCCATGCGGGGTGAGCCATAATTCGGCCTTCGTCTCTTCGCGAAGCGCTGTGGGTAGTTCGATTGATCGCGGACTGCGTTTGCGTCGCAGCACGGACGGCGAGTTCGGCGGGATTATTCCTGTTGCGCGCCCCAATTGACAAGCATAGCATTTTGCTTGTCTGCGGCTTCAACGGAACTTCGTTCGTCGAGGTTGCCGATAGCCATTGCGACTTGGCAACAATAGCGAGCCGGAAGTGCAGCAGGTTTCGATGACATATGCCAGCCAGAAGCGCTGGCTGGCGATTTCAGCTTTGGTGATGCTCGCGGCGTTCTTCGGGAGCGACCCGGCGCGCGCGCAGATCAAGGAAGGCGGCGATCTGTCGATTGAGCTCGTGGATCCCAAGGTGTTGCGCGTCTGCGCCGATCCGCACAATTTGCCGTTCTCCAACGACAAGGGCGAAGGGTTCGAGAACAAGCTCGCGGAGCTGTTTGCCGAGAAGCTGCAGAAGAAATTGGACTACACGTATTTCCCGCAGGCGACAGGCTTCGTCCGGATGACACTTGGCGCCCATCGTTGCGACGTGATCATGGGCTTCCCACAAGGCGACGATCTTGTTCAGGGCACCAATCCCTATTACCGCACCGCCTACGCGCTGGTCGCCAAGAAAGGCAGTGGCCTCGAAGAAGTGACGACGCTGGAAGACGAGCGCTTGAAGAGCAAGCATATCGGCATCGTGGCCGGCACGCCGCCTGCGACGAACATGGCGGTCAACGGGTTGATGGCGAATGCCAGACCGTATCACCTGATGGTCGATACCCGCCTGGATTCGTCAGCGGAGGCCATGATTGCCGACCTGGTGTCCGGTAAGATCGACGCCGGCGTTCTCTGGGGACCGATGGCGGGCTTCTATGCGAAGAAGGCGAACCCGCCGCTCCATGTCACGCCACTGGTGAAGGAAAAGACGGGCCCGCGACTTGCGTTTCGTATCGGAATGGGGGTGCGGGGGGCCGACCAGAACTGGAAGCGGTTGCTCAATCGCCTGATCCAGGAAAACCAGCCCGCGATCAACAAGATACTGCTGGACTATGGCGTTCCCTTGCTCGACGAGAACGACCGGCCGATCGGCGCGGAGACGGCAACGAAATTGCAATGAAAGAAAAGCTCGCGGGCCTGATCCTTGCGGCGCTCTCGTTCATTGTCTCGGCCTCAGCGCAAGACAAACCTCCCGAACCCGACGGATATCGCATGGACGATTACCGTGCGCCGGTTCCTGCGACCCTCTCCGGCGTACGGGTTCTGACAACTGAGGAGGCCGAGAAGATCTGGCGCGCAAGGGCAGGCATCTTCCTCGACGTCATGCCTCGCGCGCCGAAGCCGCAAAATCTTCCCGCAGGCACAATCTGGCGCGACCAGCCGCGACTCAACATTCCCGGCAGCCTGTGGCTTCCGGATACCGGTTACGGAAAGCTCGCAGCCGCGACGGAGGACTATCTGAAGCGCGGGCTCGTTCGCGCGACGGCAGGTAATAGCGCCGCGCTCATCGTGGTCTATTGTCTGGCCGATTGCTGGATGTCCTGGAACGCGGCCAAGCGAATCCTGACCTACGGCTATTCCAACGTAGCGTGGTACCCCGAGGGAACCGACGGTTGGGAGCGCGCCGGCCTGGATTTGATGGAATCGCAGCCCGAACCGCGGATGATTGAGGAGACTTCGTCACCGCGTTAGCAGCTATTCGATCTCCTGCTGAATGCTCCGCCCGAGCGCGAACAGCCGTTGGTCGATGGCCGTAGGCACCTCGCAGACGAATTTGATGACATTCCGGCGGTCTTCGAAGATGCGGGTCTGCCAGACGAGCTGATTGCTGAGTTCGTCGATCTTCGCCTGGTCAGGTTGTGACTCACTCCGCAGCGCTTGCAGGGCAAGTGTGTCCGAGCGGATTTTGTCCGCGGCTTCACGCTGCTTGCGGGTGACGCGCTCCAGCCCGTTCATGACCTGGGAGCGCTGCGCATTGAGGGATTCGAACAGGCCGGCAAACAGCAGCTTTCCGCTGGCGGTCTTGTCGGCGGCACCGTTCAGATAGTCTGTGATCGCTTTTTGCGCTTCCTCGATCGGGGTACGCCGTGCCGCGAGCTTCGCCACCAGCGCGCTGACGTTGGGATCATCCTTCCACTTGCCGGCGACGTCGTCGAGCGGTGGGCCTGCCCAAACCGCTGCGAGCGAAATCTCGGGCACTTTGGCCTGCGTGCACGGCCAGTCGGGGTAGCGCGGATCGGCAGCATGGGCGAACCTGATCGTTGCCGTAACGGCGAGCGAGATTGCGATCGTGGTCCGATACTTCATGTTTCGCCTCCGGCCGGCCCGCGGCGGATCAGGCCGCGCGACGGATCATATGCGAGGATGGCGCCAATCATGAAGGCGATCGTGCAGCCTGCGACGACCGCGAACGCGATCCAGTTCATCTGCCCATACAGCGCGAAACGTATCAGCTCCACCGCATGCGTGAACGGATTGAACAGGCAGACATAGTAGAGCACCGGGCTGCTCTCCAGAATGCGCCACAAGGGATAGAGCGCCGACGAAGCAAAGAACATCGGGAAGATCACAAAGTTCATCACGCCCGCGAAGTTCTCGAGCTGCTTGATGCCGGACGAGATCAGCATCCCCAGCGCGCCGAGCATCAGGCCTGAAAGCACCAGCGCCGGCAGCACGGTGAGGTAGCCGGTCGGCGGCGGCGCGATATCCCAGAACCAGGCGATCAGCAGGAAGGCGTAGACCTGAAGCAGTGACACTGCGGTTCCCGCCAGCAGCTTGCAGGACAGCAGGAACCATCGGGGCAGCGGGCTCACCAGCAGCGTGCGCATATTGCCCATCTCGCGATCATAGACCATCGAGAGCGAGGACTGCATGCCGTTGAACAGCTGGATCATCGCCATCAGGCCGGGCGCGATGTAGACCTCGTACAGAATGTAGGTTTCGTACGGAGGGATAATGGAGAGGCCGAGCACCTGACGGAAGCCGGCGGCGAAGATGAACAGCCATACCAGGGGCCGCACCAGCGCCGAGATGAACCGTTCGCGCTGATGCAGGAAGCGAAGCGCTTCGCGCCACACGATGCCGCTGAGGCAGGTTAGATATTCGGCGAGCGAGAAGCCGCGACGGACCGGCTCGAGAGTTACTGATGTCATGACGTCTGGCCTCCGTCCGGCGCGGCGGAGCCGGTGAGCCGCATGAAGGCCGTATTGATATCGCTGCCGCCGGCATCGGCGATCACCCGCGCCACCTTGCCTTGGGCCAATACCCGTCCCTGATGCAGCACGACGAGATCATCATTGGTACCGATCTCGTCGAACAGATGGGTCGCCCACAGCACGCTTATTCCCTGTTCGGCGACGAGCTGGCGGACATGGCCTAAGATGTCCGCGCGTGCCTTGACGTCGAGGCCGACAGTTGCCTCGTCGAGCAGGAGAAGGCGTGGTCGGTGCAGCAGGGCCCGCGCGATCTCCAGTCGCCGCATCTGACCTCCAGAGAGGTCGCGTACCTTGCTGCTGGCGCGGTCGGAAAGGCCGATGCGCGCCAGCACCTCCTGGCTGCGCCCGCGGGCATCGCGCCGGCCAATTCCGTGCAGCGCGGCGTGATAGAGCAGGTTCTGTGTCACCGAAAGGTCAAGGTCGAGCGTGCGGGGCTGGAATACCACGCCGAGCAGCCGCAACGCTTCGCCGGGAGATCGCGCGACGTCATGGCCGAAAATTCCGATGCGTCCGTGCTGGATTCCGAACAGCCGTGTGATCAGCGAGAACAGCGTGCTCTTGCCGGCGCCGTTAAGGCCAAGCAGCGCAGTGAAACTTGCTGGCGCGACGGAAAAGCCAACGTCGATGAGGGCGCGCCGGGTGCCATAGGAGTGACTGACGCCGTCGATCGACAATGCGCGTATCTCCGCGGCTTCGGGCCGGGAGGGGATGTCCCGCGTGTTCTGATCGTCGGAAAATGCATCAGTGGCTGTCATGGTTGTGCAATCGTGACTCCCCAGGGCAGCTCGCCGACCTGGATCGTCTTGATGACCTTTTGCGCCGCGACGTCGATCACCGAAACGTCGTTCGACACGCCATTGGTAACCAGCAGATATTTCTCATCCGGGGTGAACGCCATGTGCCAGACCCGCTGGCCCACCAGGAGATATTTGGTGACCCTGTGGGTGGTGGCGTCGACAACCGCGACGCGATTGGCCGGGCCAAGCGCGACGAAAGCGGTGTTGCCGTCCTTGGTCATGCCGATGCCGACCGGCTGGATGGCTTCGCTCCGCAGGCCGGGAATCTCGAATGTAATCTTCTTCGTAATTTCCCGCTTAACCGGGTCGATCACCGAAATCGTGCCGCCGATTTCCGACGATACCCACACTTCGGAATTGTCACGCTTGAACTCGGCGTAGCGTGGGCGTGCATCTACCAGCACATTGGCGACGATCTGGCGCGTCGTGGTATCGATAAAATGCGCCATGTTGGTCGTCTCGGACGTATTGATCAGGATCTTGCCGTCCGGGCTGATGGCCATGCCTTCCGGCTCGACGCCGACCTGAATTTCGCCGAGACGGGTGCGCTTCTCGACGTCGATGATGGTCACCGTGTTGTCGTTTTCGTTGGCGACGTAGAGCATCTTGCCGTCAGCATCGAGCGCGAACAACTCGGGATCCGGACCCGAAGGCAGGGTATCGACGACTTCCTGCTTGGCAACGTCGATGACCTGGATGCTGTCGTCGTCGCCGACCGCCACGAAGACAAACTTGCCGTCCCTGGTGAATTCGATGCCGCGCGGTCGCTGCCCGACTTTAATCGTCTTGGTGACGGTCCAAGTGTTGGTATCGATCACCGATACCGTGTTGCTCTTCTCGTTGGAGACATAGGCGATGAAGGCCGAGGCGGGGGTCACCATTGCGAGCCACGCAGCCGTTACGGAAAGCAGGCAACATCGCCACATACGCAATCTCTCCTCCTTCAGCGTAGCTTGCATTTGGTTTCCGGCCGGTCAGTGCCAAGCGTATCGAGCTCGGACACCTGATGCAGAAATCCTTCCTGCGGCGAGACCGAGACCACCATGCGCCCATCGACCAGCAGGATCGGTTGACGAAGCTGCAGATTCCAGTCGCGCAGCGTCAGCCGCCGGCCCTTGAACGCCGCGATCGAAAAGTTTGGTCCTTTGAGGAAATCCGTTACCGCCTTCGGATCGCCGGACTTGATGCGCGACGTCGCTTCCCCGATCATACGCACGGCGGTCCAGGCTTGCATATCCAGTGCGGTCATCTGTCGCGAATTCAACTTTACGAACCGGTTCTGGATCTGGATTGCGCCCCACTGATCCTGCGCGGCATGCCAACTGGTTGGAACCAGGCCGGCCGAGCCTGCCACCGGACGCGGGTCCCAGGTGCGGTAGGGCAGGTAGGACGCGAACACCTCGCTTTCATCAGCCGCAACGAGAACGTCATAGGCCGGCGCCTGCTGGGTGAAAACAGGCATTTGCCGCTGGATCAGGGTGACGCCGCTGTCGGTGCGGCGGGCACCGCCGGTATCCTCAAAAGTTCGTTCCTGGACGATCTTGGCGCCGAAGCGCGTTGCCGCGCGGCGAAGGGCATCGGCATAGAGCTTGTCCTGCTCATGCGAGCCGACGACGAACAGCCAGCGTTTCCATTGCTTCAACACCAGATACTGGGCGAGTGCGTCCGCCAGCATGGAGCGCGTCGGCGCAACATGGATGACGTTTGCTCGGCAATCCTGCTCGCGCAGCCGATCGTCGGTTGAGCCCGCATTCAGGAGCAGCGTTCCGCGCTCGCGTAGCGCGTCGGCTGCCTTCAAGAGATCGTCGGCCGGAAGATCGGCGATGATGAAGCCGGTCCGCTCGGCAAGCGTTGCTGCAGCCTTCGCAACGTCCTCGTTTTCCTTGAGCCGAACTTCCTCCAGCTTGAAATGCTGATTGAGGAACTTGCCCGTGGTGTTGTTATCCTCGATGGCAAGACGAGCGCCGGCGACCCCGTCATTCTCGGCCGGCAGTTCGACCAGCGACAATTTCGGCTTGACGCCAGCGCGGCCGAGATAGCCGATGCCGATCTCGATCGGATCGGCCGCGCGCACAGAGGTAGCCGCAATGCTCAAGCTGATCACAGCGACCAACCAGCGGATCATGGTTTCTCCCTGACCGGTCCTCCCGATTTTGTCGGGCGGAAGACCTTATCGCTTGAACCATGACCGAATTGTCTTGGCTTGCAACTCAATTCTGTTGCGCCAATTCAGCCCTTGAGACGTTCGGCATGCCAGCGCAGATGGTCAGCCATGAACGTGGAGATGAAATAGTAGCTGTGGTCATAGCCGGGCTGCCGGCGCAAGGTGAGGGGGATGCTCGCTTTCTCGCACGCGCTTTGCAGCAGTTCGGGGCGGAGCTGCTCGGTCAGAAACTGATCGGCATCGCCGTAGTCGACCAAGAGATCCGGCAATCTGGCGCCGTCCTCGATCAACGCAACGGTGTCGTGTTTGCGCCAGGCTTGCCGGTCATCGCCAAGATAGCCACCGAGCGCCTTGATCCCCCAAGGTACCTGCGAGGGCGCGACGATCGGCGCAAACGCGCTTGCCGCGCGATAGCGGCCGGGATGGCGCAGCGCAACGGTCAGGGCGCCGTGACCGCCCATGGAGTGGCCAAGAATGGATTGCCTGACAGGATCGACGGGAAAATTCTCGCTGACAAGCTTTGGCAATTCATCCGTGACATAGCTCCACATGCGGTAATTGCGCATGAACGGGTCGCGTATCGCATCGACATAGAAGCCGGCGCCAAGCCCGAAATCGTAGGCATTGGCGGGATCGCCAGGCACGCCTTCGCCGCGCGGGCTGGTGTCGGGCGCCACGAAGATCAGTCCAAGCTCGGCGCAGGCGCTGCGGAATTCGCCCTTCTCAGTCACGTTGGCGTGCGTGCAGGTCAGGCCGGAGAGATAGTAGACCACCGGCAATTTCGCGCCGGCGGCGTGCGGCGGGACATAGACCGAAAAGGTCATGTCGGTCTGCGTCTCGCGGCTGGCGTGCCGATAGACGCCTTGAGCACCGCCATGCGCTTTGTTGGTCGAAACGGTTTGGATTGTCATGCCTTTACCACTTTTAGCGCTGTGCCGTCGTCAGCCGACGCCGTTCGTGATGGCCAGCCGTACCAGCTCGGCGGAGGTTCTCACACCGAGTTTCTGACGCATGATCGAGGAGGTGTTGGCGACCGTTTTGTAGGAGGAGTGGATCATCCAGGCGATTTCGGAGAGGCTTTTGCCTGCACTGAGCAGGCGCAAGATCTCCATCTCGCGCGAGGTCAGCTTTGAAAGCGGGCTCTGCGCGAACGAGGCGCCCGCGAATGCGATGCTCCGCGCCATGGCGGACGGCAGATAAACGCCGCCGTTTCCGACTTCGCGGATGGCCTCGACGAGATCCTGCGGATCTCCCGTCTTGGAGACGTAACCCTTGGCGCCAATTTCAATGGCGCGCTTGGCGAATACCGGGTCGTCGTTCATGCTGAACATGATGATGCGCGCCGACGTATCGTGCCCGAGGATGCGCCGCGCCAGTTCAAATCCGGATACCGTCGGCAGGTTGATGTCGAGAACTGAGATATCCGGACGCTGCTCGCTGAATACGCGCTCGCCGCTTTCTGCGTCAGAGGCTTCCAATATGTCGATCGCTGGATCGTCCGCGAACAGGGCACGGCAGCCCGAAGCGACGATGCGATGATCATCGACGATCAGAACGCGCATTTGCCGTGGCCCCCGATAGCTGCGTCAATCCACTTGCTGCACCGCATCAGATCACCGCCGCCCCGAAGCTCACTCATCGACGGATCATGTGACCCGCGCGATGCTACTGTACGGTTCGATTAGATAGCCGCCTCCTTCCGTCTGTCAACGCTTCCTTCGGCGGAACCAGAGACACCGCACTCGTGGACGTCAGCCATGTGGCAACGATTTTCCTTACTCACCCGGATCAACCTGCTGCTCGCGCTCGTCCTGACGCTGGGTCTGGCCATCAACATTGCGCGGCTTGTTCTCGAGGCGGGCCCGCGCGTTCGGGCTGAAGATCAAAGTGTCACGCGACTGGCACGCGAGTTCGTGGAGACCATCGTCGCGGGGCTGGACGAGGCGCCGGACCCGGATGCGCGATTGACCCAAATCGTTCACGACCTCAACCGCTTGCGTCATGTGAGCATCACGCGACAGGGCGATGCTGCGGAGCCTGCCACAGCAAGCGAGCGGTTGGCCGTCGCTGAAGGTGCCCGTTCGCCTCCGGCGTGGTTCGTGGCGCTTGTTCATCCCGAAAAGACGACTGTCACTGTGCCAATTTCGGTCAAGGGAAAGCCGGGCGCGCTGCTGATCACCTCACATCCGAACGACGAGATGACCGAGATCTGGGACGGGATCATATCTCAGCTCCAGATCGGTATGATGATCGTGGTCGTTCTTTTCCTCATTACGAGCAGGGTCGTCGGTCGGGCGCTCGCGCCGATCAAGACGGTATCGGACGCGATGACCAAGATCGAGGCAGGCGGCTACGACACGCGCGTGAAGCCGGACGGGCCGCCGGAATTGGCTGCCATCTGCGACAAGCTAAATCATCTTGCGACAACGCTCGGCAATGCCGTCGAAGACAAGCGACGCCTGGCCGAGCGCGTCGTCTCGTTGCAAGACATCGAACGCAAGGAGATCGCACGCGAGCTGCATGATGAATTCGGGCCGCATCTCTTTGCCTTGCGGGCACATGCCAGCGCACTGACACGGATCGCGGATGCAGGCGAGCCGAACGTGGAAGCCACGCGCAAGCACGGCAACGCCATCCTGGAGCAGGTCAATGCCTTGCAACAGACCAATCGCCGGGTTCTCGAGAAACTGCGGCCGGCAGGACTGGCGGAGCTCGGACTTCGCGACGCGCTTGGCGCGCTCCTGCGGCTGTGGGGCGAGTCGCATCCCGACGTCACCATCGAAACGGCGATTTCACCATCGCTCGGCGATACCGGAGAGACGGCCGATCTGACGATCTATCGCACCATCCAGGAAGCACTGACCAATGTCTTTCGCCATGCAGGCGCAACCAGCGTCAACGTCACCGTCGAGCCGACCGGGCGATCTGCGGGACTGCGTGACCACCGGAGCGGGGCACTGGTGCGCATCAGCGATAATGGCAGCGGATTGCGGCCGGATCACAAGCTTGGCTTCGGGCTCACGGGCATGCGCGAGCGCATTCTGGCCTTGGGCGGCTCGCTCACGATCGCGTCCGGAGATGGTGGCGTAACGGTGGAAGCCGTGATTCCCAGCGACGCACGCGGCTGATCCGGGAATTTTTCCCGGCCCTGTTCGGGAAAGAGTGGGCGCGTGAAACCGGACGTTTTACAGGTAGCGCGCGATCTCGACGCCGCATTAGGATCATTCATGCCGGATCGGCGGGGACAATAGCCGGTTCGGCGTGGGGATAAGCGATGGGCACTCGACCGTTTGTAGTTGCGTCTATTTCAATCTGCCTGGTTCCCGGCGCTGAATGCGTCTATGCGCAAAGCGCGCCGGAGAGCGAGGTATTGCCGGCCATTGAGGTCATTGCTCCGCCGCCGACATCAGCTAGACCAGCGACCAGGCCAGCGCGCGGCGCTACCGCTCCTCGAGTAACACGCAATGTGCGCAGGGTTCTTGTCTACCCGACTGCGCCCACACCAACGGCGCGCTCGGGAATGGATGTCGACAAGGTGCCAGCAGCCATCAACGCCGTTGGTGCCGGCCAGATCGCGCGAACGGACTCGCTCGACGTAGCAGTCGCACTGCAGCAGCACGTGCCGGGTGTCATCCTCAGTGATACAACCGGAAATCCGTTTATGCCTGACGTACAATTTCGCGGTTTCGTTGCATCGCCAGTGGCCGGCACTCCGCAAGGGCTTGCGGTCTACCAGAACGGGATTCGCATCAACGAAGCGTTCGGCGACACCGTCAATTGGGACCTGATTCCGACAGCCGCGATCCGGTCGGTGACCGTCGTGACCAACAACCCGGCCTTCGGCCTCAATGCCCTCGGCGGAGCCGTTAACGTGCTGATGAAGGACGGCTTCAACTACAAGGGTGCCGAAATCAACACGATGGGCGGTTCGTTCGGGCGTATCCAGAGTTCGGCGCAGTATGGCCAGCAATTCGACAATTGGTCAGTCTACGGCGCGCTCGAAGGAGTGCGTGACAACGGCTTTCGCAATTTTTCCGAATCGGCGATCCGCCGGTTTTATGGTGATGTCGGCTACCGCACCGATAGCAGTGAATTTCACCTCAACGTCGGGGTAGCGAAAAACAATTTCGGGGCGACCGCGGCGGTGCCCGTCGAACTGCTGCAGAAGTATTGGGGCGCAACCTATACGACGCCGCAGACCACGGATAACCGTGTTGCCTATGCCAATCTGACCGGAAAGGTTGAGGTTTCGCCGACCTGGACGATCGAAGGCTCGGCGCGCGTCCGCACCTTCCGGCAGAAGACGGTGGACGGAAACCCGACGGAGACGGAGCCATGTGCTGCCGATCCGGGGCTGCTTTGCTTCAACGACGATGACGTTCCGGCAAACGGCCTCAACGGGGTCCAGCTCGCAAACCCGTTCCCCGCCGACGCGGTGCTGGGGCAGATCGACCGGACGACCACGCGTTCGACGACGACAGGGGCCACCCTGCAGGCAACCAATACCGACCAGCTGTTCGGCCACAACAACCAGTTCATGATCGGCACCAGTTTCGACTCCGGCGTGACCCGCTTCGGGGCCAGCGCCGAACTGGGCACGATCGGCTCAAACTACGTCGTCAGCGGCAGCGGCATATTCCTCGGACCCTCCGGTGAGCCGGTTTCGATCGGTCCGGTCTCGCTTCGCGCCACCAACCGGTATACCGGCGTCTATGCGCTCGACACGTTCGACGTAACGGACCGGTTCTCCATCTCAGGCGGCGGCCGCTTCAATTATGCCAGCATCAACCTTCAAGATCTGATCGGCACCGATCTTAACGGCAGTCATACCTTCAGCCGCTTCAATCCAATGATCGGCGGCACCTACAAGATTACGCCGGAACTGACAGCCTATGCCGGCTATTCAGAGGCAAATCGCGCGCCGACTCCGCTGGAGCTCGCATGCGCCGACCCGGCGCGCCCCTGTATCGTCGCGGCCTTCCTGATTGCGGATCCACCGCTGAAGCAGGTCGTGTCGCGTACGGTAGAGGCAGGCTTCCGCGGTACCAAGGAACTGAATATCGGCACGCTCGGCTGGAAGGTAGGCGCGTTCCGCGCGACCAACGCCGACGACATTCTGGCGATTCCGAGTGAGTTGCAGGGCTTTGGTTACTTCCAGAACGTGGGCAGGACACGGCGCCAGGGCATCGAGGCGCAGGTCAATCTGACGTCGAAGACGCTGCAGCTTTATGCCAGCTATTCGCTCGTCGATGCGCGTTTCCTCGATCCCTTGACGCTCAACTCGCACAGTCCGTTCGCCGATCCCGTCACTGGCCTTATCCAGGTCCTGCCCGGCAATCGAATCCCGGCGATTCCCCGCAACCGGGTCAAGTTCGGCTTCGACTATGCGGTCACCGACGCTTTCAAGGTGGGAGGCGATGCGCTGTTCGTCGGAAGTCAGTATTTCGCCGGCGATGAATCAAACCAGGCAGCGCGGCTGCCCGGGTATTCGGTCTTCAACGTTCACGCCTCGTATCAGATCAACAAGACGTTTCAGATCTACGGCCGCGTCGACAATATCCTCGACAATCGCTACGCGACCTACGGGACGTTCTTCGAGAGGGGGGACGTACCGAATTTCGCCAATGGCGGCGTGGATTTCATCGACCCTCGCACGGTCACCCCGGCGCGGCCGCGCGCGTTCTATGCGGGTCTGAAGGCAACCTTCTAGCCGCAGGCTTGGGGCCGTAAGAGCTTGGGGCGTAAGAGAGTGTGTGATGTCTGAGCGTCGATACCGCAGCAGATAGTTTGCCGTCGCTACCGTTCAGGAAGCATCGGGCAATGGATCGTTGGCGTGCGCCTTGTGAATTGCTGACGGGACCACCCCGAAATGCTTCCGGAACACACGGCTGAAGTGCGACGAGCTCGAAAAGCCCCACGAGAATGCGACATCAGTGATCGTTTTTCCGTGCTGGGTCTCCAGCTCCTGGCGGCAGTGCAGCAGCCGCGCCCGCCAGATGTAATCGCTGACGGTCATGCCCTTGTCACTGAACAGCATGTGCAGGTAACGCTTGGTGCAGCCTAGCGCCGCTGAGATCTGGTCGATGCATAGCTCCGGATCGCGCAGATGTTCGCGAATGAACGCTTGGGCGCGAATGTACATCGCTTCGGGACCGACGCGATCGAACGCCGTGTCGGCCTCGCGCAGCGGCAACAGCAGGAGATCGATCAGCGAATCGGCGACGCCGATGGCGTTGTAGGGCGACAATCTTTTCGCTTCGTCAAACGCCGTGTGCACGAAGTCGTAGGCGATGCGGCCGGTGCCATTGCGCGCGGAGAGCTTGCACGGCAACATCTTCGCCGTGCGGAAGCCGCGTTCGTGAAGCAGCTCCTTCGGCACAATCACGACCTCGTGCCGGGTCAAAGAGGGGCTGACGATCGTGTGCGGACAGGAGACGTCATAGGCGAGGCAATCGCCCGGCATGATGTCGATGCGACGGCCATTCTGTTCGAAATGCGAGATGCCGTAGGTCTGGAATAGTATCTTGACGTAGGGATGCTCGCTCAACTTCGTGCCCGAGACCGTATGCGCGATGCGATGCTGGCTTGCCTCGATCTGGCACAGCTTCAGCTGCGAGACGGTAGTGTAATTGATCCGTCCCTCGAGCGAGGAACCTTCTAGCGGATCGACGTCAAACTGGCCGCAGAGATCCGTCAGCGCATCTGACCAAGTTTGTATCTGCTTTTTCGGCGCTAACCCGGAAGTGCTGAGTGAACGAACTGTTTCAGACATTGCCCAGCCACCGATTTGAGAACAGGCTACAACCTCCGCCAAGGCGTCGGTCAGATGGTCGTGACATTTGGTCCCAATTTAGGCAGTGCGTCAGGGAAGTAGCGCAGATCTTCCGAATATCCCTTTGACAATCCTCCAACTTAGTTTCGACGGCGTCAAGGGAAACCTAAGTCGGGAGTCGCGGCGAGAGGCGCGGGAACACGCCTACGGAATGATGCTTCGCAGCATCGCGGCAGAGCCCGAGCGTCGGGGCGAGGCCGGAATCAAAAAATTCAATTTGGTTTCGCTATTGAGCAAATCCGGTTCGCTCTTGGGCAAGTTTCCTATTCCCGGACGGGATAGGAATAGGGACCAACAATGGAAGAAGTGGGCCGTCTACACGGCACCCAAAGTTCACATCTGGGAGGAATCCACTATGCGCAAGGTGCTATCCGCGACCTGTCTCGGCGCCATGGCGGCATTCGCCGCTGGCGCTGCCTCTGCCAACGAAGAACTGATCAAGATGTCGCAGAACCCGAAGGACTGGGTGCAGCCGGCTGGCGACTACGCCAATACACGCTACTCGAAGCTAAACCAGATCAACGCATCCAATGTCGGCAAGCTTCAGGTTGCCTGGACCTTCTCGACCGGCGTGCTGCGCGGCCATGAAGGCGGGCCGCTCATCATCGGCAACATCATGTACGTCCATACGCCGTTCCCGAACAAGGTCTATGCTCTTGACCTTTCTCAGGACCAGAAGATCGTCTGGAAGTACGAACCCAAGCAGGATCCGAACGTCATTCCGGTGATGTGCTGCGACACGGTTAATCGCGGCGTGGCCTATGGCGACGGCAAGATCTTCCTGCACCAGGCCGATACCACGCTGGTTGCCCTGGATGCCAAGACCGGCAAAGTGGAGTGGACTGCAAGGAACGGGGACCCCGCCAAGGGCGAGACGGGCACTTCTGCGCCACTGGTCGTCAAGGACAAGGTTCTAATCGGTATCTCGGGAGGCGAGTTCGGCGTGCATTGCCACGTCACGGCTTACGACCTCAAGAGCGGCAAGCAGGTCTGGCGCGCCTACTCGGAGGGGCCGGACGATATGATCAAGGTTGATCCCGTCAAGACCACTGAGCTCGGCAAGCCGGTCGGCAAGGACTCGAGCCTCAAGACCTGGCAGGGCGACCAGTGGAAGATTGGTGGCGGCTGCACATGGGGCTGGATGGCCTATGATCCCAGCCTGAACCTCGTCTACTACGGCTCGGGAAATCCCTCGACCTGGAATCCGAAGCAGCGTCCCGGCGACAACAAGTGGTCGATGACCATCTTCGCGCGCAATGCCGACGACGGAATGGCCAAGTGGGTCTATCAGATGACGCCTCACGACGAATGGGACTATGATGGCGTCAACGAAATGATCCTTACCGATCAGACGTTCAATGGCCAGCCTCGCAAGCTGCTGACCCATTTCGACCGCAACGGTCTTGCCTACACGATGGATCGCGAAAGCGGTGAACTGCTGGTGGCCGAGAAGTATGACCCGAAGGTCAACTGGACCACCGGCGTCGACATGAACAAGAACTCGCCTACCTACGGCCGACCGAAGGTCGTCGACCAGTACTCGACGGACAAGGCTGGTGAGGACGTAAACGTCAAGGGTATCTGCCCGGCGGCGCTTGGTACCAAGGATCAGCAGCCGGCGGCTTACTCGCCCGATACGCAACTGTTCTATGTCCCGACCAACCACGTCTGCATGGACTATGAGCCGTTCAAGGTGAGCTACACCGCGGGTCAGCCCTATGTCGGCGCGACGCTCTCGATGTATCCGCCTCCAGGCGAAAGCCACATGGGCAACTTCATCGCCTGGGACAACAAGGGCAAGATCGTCTGGTCGAACAAGGAGCCGTTCTCGGTGTGGTCGGGAGCGCTCGCGACGGCCGGCGGCGTGGTGTTCTACGGAACGCTGGAAGGCTACCTGAAGGCGGTCGACGCCAAGACGGGTAAGGAGCTCTACAAGTTCAAGACTCCGTCCGGCATTATCGGCAACGTCACGACCTATGAGCAGGGTGGCAGGCAGTATGTGGCCGTGCTGTCCGGTGTCGGTGGCTGGGCTGGAATCGGCCTTGCCGCAGGTCTGACCGATCCGACCGCGGGCCTCGGCGCAGTCGGTGGCTACGCCGCACTTAGCAACTACACGGCACTCGGCGGCACGCTCACAGTGTTCGCGCTGCCGCAGTAAAGCAGGACCACCTCGTCCCGGCGCGTGGCTAGCACCACGCGCCGGTTGAACTACATCTGATATCGAGGATGAGCTCTTGCGTAAGATCTGGTTGATTGTAGCCACTCTCGTGCTTGTGGTGCCTGGTAGAATTGCCTTTGCGGAGGCGACCGATCCGACCGCCGTCAAGTCCGAAGATGGCAAGTATCTCGACAAGGAAGGAAACCCGACCTTCAAGGTCGCGGACGACGGGAAGGTCGATTGGTACACCTATTCCGGATATCGCCGTTATCACTCGGAATGCCATGTCTGCCATGGCCCTGACGGAATGGGATCGACCTACGCACCGGCCTTGCAGCAATCGCTCAAGACGATGAGTTACGCCCAGTTTCTCGAGGTGGTCGCCAGCGGTCGCAAGAACGTCAATACCGCGCAAGAGAGCGTCATGCCGGCGTTCGGCGATAATCCGAATGTCGCCTGCTACATGGACGATCTCTACGTCTATCTGCGCGCCCGCGCGTTCGATGCTGTCGGCCGCGTGCGCCCGGCCAAACGTGAAGACAAACCCGACGCCTACACTCAGGCGGAAACAGCCTGCATGGGGACCAAATGATCACGCCGAACATCCGCAGTGTGCGTTCGGTACCTGTGAAGCGCTTGAAAAGAGAATGTGGAGCCTAAGATGAAGACCCGCGCTGCTGTCGCTTTCGAGGCAAAGAAGCCTCTCGAAATCGTCGAACTGGACCTGGAAGGTCCGAAGGCCGGTGAGGTTCTCGTCGAGATAAAGGCGACCGGAATCTGCCACACCGATGCCTACACGCTGGATGGATTCGACAGCGAAGGAATCTTTCCTTCGATTCTCGGCCATGAGGGGGCAGGTATCGTCCGCGAAGTGGGGCCGGGCGTGACATCGGTCAAACCGGGCGATCACGTGATTCCACTCTACACGCCGGAATGCCGCCAGTGCAAAAGCTGCCTGAGCGGCAAGACCAATCTTTGCACCGCGATCCGCGCGACCCAAGGCAAGGGGCTGATGCCGGACGGCACATCGCGGTTCAGCTATCAGGGCAAGACGATCTACCATTATATGGGATGTTCGACCTTCTCGAATTTCACCGTGCTGCCGGAAATCGCGGTGGCGAAGATTCGCGAGGACGCGCCCTTCGACAAGAGCTGCTACATCGGTTGCGGGGTGACGACAGGTGTTGGCGCCGTGGTGAACACCGCCAAGGTGACACCGGGCGCCAACGTCGTCGTGTTCGGTCTCGGCGGCATCGGGCTCAACGTCATCCAGGGCGCCAAGATGGTGGGTGCCGACAAGATCGTCGGCGTCGACATCAACGACTCCAAGGAAGATTGGGGCCGCCGTTTCGGCATGACCCATTTCGTCAACCCGACCAAGGTCAGCGACATCGTCCAGCATCTGGTCGGGCTCACCGACGGCGGCGCGGACTACACCTTCGACTGCACCGGCAATACCAATGTGATGCGGCAGGCCCTCGAAGCCTGTCACCGCGGCTGGGGCGTCTCGGTGATTATCGGCGTCGCGGAAGCGGGCAAGGAAATCGCCACCCGGCCGTTCCAGCTCGTGACCGGCCGTGTCTGGAAGGGAACGGCATTCGGCGGCGCGCGCGGCCGCACCGACGTGCCGAAGATCGTCGACTGGTACATGAACGGAAAGATCGAGATCGATCCGATGATCACGCACGTGCTCAAGCTGGAAGAGATCAATCTGGGATTCGATCTCATGCACCAGGGCAAGTCGATCCGCTCGGTAGTCGTGTTCTGATTAGGGGAACTCTAAAAACAGGAGGATAGGCCTATGACTGTTCATATCCACCCATCGGTCGATAGCGGCGTCAAGCAGGGGACCGGCAATTTCGCCGGCGGCACCCTTGTCTGCAAATGCACGGACAGGCCGGTTAAGGTCGCCATCAAGGGCGACGTCGCCCACAACCACGCTTGCGGCTGCACCAAGTGCTGGAAACCCCCGGGCGCGATCTTCTCGGTCGTCGCCGTAGTCCCGCGCGACAATGTGACGGTGCTCGAGAACGGCGACAAGCTGCAGATCGTCGACACGGCGGCAGTGATCCAGCGTTATGCCTGCAAGGCCTGCGGCACGCATATGTACGGCCGGATCGAGAACACCGGGCACCCCTTCTACGGCCTCGACTTCATCCATCCCGAACTGTTCCAGGAAAGTGGATGGGCCGCGCCAGGGTTCGCCGCGTTCGTATCGTCCGTGCTGGAGTCCGGCGTCCAGCCGGGCGAGATGGCTGGGATCAGGGCAAGGCTGAAAGAGCTCGGACTTGAGCCGTATGACTGCCTGTCGCCGCCGTTGATGGATGCGATCTCGAGCCATGTGGCAAAGTCCAAGGCCAAGGCGGCTTAAAGAATTGGCTTAAAGAGGCGGCTTAAAACGGCGGCCTAAGCGGCAGCTTGAAGACGACGCGAGTCTTATCCTCGTGCTCTTGAACTCGCGCCGATGGCCTTGGCCATCGGTGGCGACTGCTACGCCGTCACCCACCCCTCCGTGGCGGCCGGCAGGTGAAAACGCCTGCCGGCCAGCGAGACGGCTCGGACGCCATGAGGCGGCGGTTCTCAGCTCCGGCCTTTCCATGCAGTTTTTGCGGTATCAAACTCCTCCGCGCTCCGTGCTCGGTCGCCACGCCGTCCGACGTAAATGGAGCGTGTGCAATTCGCCGCATTTGCCCGATCGTCTGATTTTGCATGTTGCGCCGCGATGTAGCCGGCTCTGAGGGTGTTGACCCCCTGCGCGGTTCCCTTCTATGCACGAGGTCGCCCGGACCGCATAGACGCCACCTTGCAAGGACTTCCACGATGCCGATCACCACGGACGCCGCCTTCATTCTACCCGAGGATTCCACCGGCGCCGCGCTGATGGGGCGGATCTGGCGTCCCGATCTGGCCGGCCCGTCGGTGGTCGCGATCCGCGGGGATGGCGTTTTCGACATCACCGAGGAATTTCCGACTGCCAGCCAGCTTGCTGCGGCTGCCGATCCGGCCCAGGCGCTGCGCGCCGCGCGCGGCGAGCGTGTCGGCGCGCTGCAGGATCTCCTGAACAACACGCCGCCGGATACCCGCGATCCGACGAAGCCGTGGCTCCTCGCCCCGATCGACCTGCAGGTGATCAAGGCTGCCGGCGTCACATTCGCCATCTCGATGCTGGAGCGTGTCATCGAGGAGCGGGCGCGCGGCAATCCGGATTCGGCGGAGGCAATCCGGGCTGAGGTGACGCGGATCGTCGGCACCGACCTCTCACAATTGAGGCCGGGCTCGGCCGAAGCGCAACATGTGAAGGACGTATTGGTTTCGCAGAATGCCTGGAGCCAATATCTCGAAGTCGGCATTGGGCCGGATGCGGAGGTGTTTACCAAGGCGCCCGTCCTGTCGGCGGTGGGTACCTGCGTTGATGCGGGGCTGCATCCGAAATCGACCTGGAATAATCCGGAGCCGGAAGTGGTGCTGGTGGTGACGAGCGACGGCCGCATCGTCGGCGCCACGCTCGGCAATGACGTCAATCTGCGCGATTTCGAGGGACGCTCGGCCCTGCTTTTGTCCAAGGCCAAGGACAATAACGCTTCCTGCGCCATCGGACCGTTCGTGCGCTTCTTCGACGCTACCTTCACGCTCGACGACGTCAGGAAGATGGAAATCAGCCTGGAAGTGAAGGGGCCGGAAGGCTTCGTCCTGCACGGAGCATCCTCGCTGACCCAGATCAGCCGCGACCCAACCGACATCGTCGCGCAGACCATCAATGAGAACCATCAATATCCCGATGGTTTTGTGCTGTTCCTGGGTACGATGTTCGCTCCGATCCAGGACCGTTTCGCGAAAGGGCAGGGCTTCACCCATGTCGAGGGTGATCTGGTGACGGTCGCCACGCCGAAACTCGGCCGGCTGATCAATCGCATGCGCCACAGCGGCGATTGCGAGCCCTGGAAATTCGGCCTGACCGAACTCTTCGCCGCCTTGATGCGCCGCAAGGGTCTTGACCGACGATAACAGAAAGGCGTGCCGGAAATGGCGAAAATCAGGATCGGTCTGGCCGGTTGCGGCTTCGTGTCCGAGCTGCACATGCACGCCTACCGGCGTGTCTACGGCGTCAATGTCGAAGTCAGGGCGGTTGCGGCGAGAGGCGACCATGTCGTCGAATTCGCCCGGCGTCACCAGATCCCGACGGCGTATCGCAGCTTCCGCGATCTGATCGCCGACGCAGATATCGATGTCATCGACATCTGCACGCCGCCCAATCTGCACGCCTCGATGATCGTCGAGGCGATGCAGACCGGCAAGCATGTGATTTGCGAAAAGCCGTTCGCGGGTTATTTCGGGCGCGATGGCGACAAGATGCCGATCGGCAAGCATGTGCCGAAAGCGCTGATGTACGCGCGGGTGCTGGAGGAAATGGAAAAGACGCGTGCGGCGATCGAAAAGACCGGCCGGCTCTTCATGTATGCGGAGGACTGGATCTACGCGCCGGCGATCACCAAGACCGTCGAGATCCTCAAGGCCACCAAGGACAAGATCCTGTTCATGAAGGGCGAGGAGAGCCACTCCGGCTCGCATGCTGCGCACGCTGCGCAATGGGCGATGACCGGCGGCGGTTCGCTGATCCGGATGGGATGTCATCCGCTGTCGGCCGTGCTCCATCTCAAGCAGGTCGAGGCCGAGGCGCGCGGGGAGACCGTCACCGTTTCCAGCGTTACCTGCGACGTCGGCAATGTGGCGGCGTGCCTGCGCCCGGACGAACGGGGCGTCATCAAGTCAAACCCGGTCGACGTCGAGGATTGGGGCGTGCTGACGGCCACCTTCTCTGACGGCACCAAGGCGACCGTGTTCTCTGGCGACATGATCGCAGGCGGCGTGCGCAATCTCATCGAAACCTATACCAGCGGCGGCGCCCTATTCGCCAACATCACGCCGAACACGCACATGATGAGCTATCAGACCAGCGAAGAGAAACTCGCCGGCGTCTACATCACCGAGAAGGTCGATCGCAAGACCGGCTGGCAGTACATATGCCTCGAGGAAGAATGGACGCGCGGCTACACGCAGGAAATCCAGGATTTTATGGAATGCGTCGCCACCGGCCGCCAGCCGCTTTCGGATCTCGCGCTGGCCTTCGAGACGATCAAGGTCAATTACGCCGGCTATTGGGCGGCGGAGGAGGGCAGGCGCGTCAGCTTCTAGAGCGTGCTGAGGCCACCGGCGAAACCGCCCTGGTCATGGCGGTCGCGGCAAGCGCAGAAATCATATTGGCGGCAGCACCGATTGTTATCGGCAAGACGTAGCTATAACCGAGATAGCTCCGGCCCAGCAAAAAGGCTATTCAGGGTCGACCTCCGTCTGACAACAGATCTGGGTTCGACAAATGTGTTCCGCACTGATGATCCAGTCTCCGCCGGCGATCGAAACCGAGGCCTTCACCGATGCCGATGCGGCGGTGGCCCGGCTCGAAGACATCTACGACCGCAACACCCAATTCCTGCGCGATCGTTTTGAGGCCTATCTCAACGGACAAGCCTTCACCTCGCATGTGCGCGCCTGTTATCCGTTCGTCAGGATGACGACAGCAACCCATGCGCGGCTCGACTCGCGTCTTGCCTATGGCTTCGTCGCAGGGCCGGGTGTGCACGAGACGAGTGTGACACGGCCTGATCTGTTCCGGAACTATCTCACTGAGCAGATCCGGCTGCTCGTCGAGAACCACGGCGTGCCGGTCGAGATCGGCGAGTCCAGCGAGCCCATCCCCGTTCATTTTGCCTACCGGCGCGACATCAACATTGAGGCGGCGCTCACCAACTACGCCGTCGGCATGCGATCGCTGCGCGACGTATTCGATACCCCGGATCTTACCACGATGGACGACGCCATCGCGGACGGAACGTTCGAACTGCCGCGGACCGGGCCCGAGCCATTGTCGCTGTTCCGCGCGGCACGTGTCGATTATTCGCTACGCCGGCTCTATCACTACACCGGCACTGATCCGGAGCACTTCCAGAACTTCGTGATCTTCACCAACTATCAGTTCTATGTCGATGCCTTCGTGCAATCGTGCCAGCAGCGTCTGGCTTCGGGCGAACCCGGCCTCGATGGCTTCGTGGCGCCGGGAAACGTCATCAACCACAGCGCGCGGCTCGGCGGCGGCACGAGCGGGGCCGCGCCGGGACGTGCACCGCAAATGCCGGCCTTCCATCTCGTCCAGCCAGGCTATCGTGGCATCACGCTGATCAATATCGGGATTGGTCCCTCCAATGCGCGCAACATCACCGATCATGTCGCGGTGCTGCGGCCACATGCCTGGCTGATGATCGGGCACTGCGCCGGTCTCAGGAACACCCAACGGCTTGGCGACTATGTGCTGGCGCACGGCTATGTTCGCGAGGACCACGTGCTCGACCAAGAGCTGCCGCTGTGGGTGCCGATCCCTGCGCTCGCCGAGATGCAGGTCGCGCTCGAAGAGGCGGTCGGCGAGGTCACGGGACTTACCGGCTTTGAGCTCAAGCGGCTGATGCGCACCGGAACGGTCGCGAGCGTGGACAACCGCAATTGGGAGATCTCGGGTCCGTCCGTCATCCGGCGGTTATCGCAATCGCGCGCCGTTGCGCTCGATATGGAGTCCGCGGCAATTGCCGCCAACGGCTACCGTTTCCGCGTCCCCTACGGCACGCTGCTCTGTGTCTCGGACAAGCCGCTGCACGGCGAGATCAAGCTCGCAGGCATGGCCAGCGAGTTCTATCGCCAGCGTGTCGGCCAGCATCTCGAGATCGGCCTGAAGGCGCTCGAGCGGCTCAAGCGGCAGGAATCGGAGCGCCTGCATTCGCGCAAGCTGCGTAGCTTCGCCGAAGTGGCATTTCAGTAATGTCGCCGCGCTACGCGGCGTACACCGATGCTACGCGGCGTACACCGATGATTTCGGCAGCGGGAATACCGGGTCCTGCGTCCTGATGTTGGTCGGCCAGACCACCGAAATATGCTCGCCAGCATTTTGCATCACGACCGGCGTCGAGCGTTCGTTCTGGCCGGAGAGCGGCGTGCCGGGCCGATAGAACTTTACGCCGTAGCCCTGGATGGTGCCACCCGGTGGAATATCAACGTCGAGCGCAGCCTTGCGAACCGCTTCCGGATCGAAGCCGCCGTATTTCTCTTTGGCGGCCGGCAGGACGTTATTGAGCAGAATCCAGGTCTGGTTGAATCCCATCGAACAATGCGGCGGAACGTCGGTCGCGTTGGTCTTTTCCTTGTAGCGTGCCACCATCACTTTCGTGAGATCGCCGATGCCGGGCGCGAGTTTCGTGGGATCGAGCAACTGCGCGGGCACCGGATCGATATTGCAGAAATTGTCGATGTCGGCGCCAAAGGTGGCGCGCAACTTGTCGAGCTGGCTGTAGCCCGCGCCGGCGCCGAACAGCATCTTGAACTTGAGACCGTTCTCGCGCGCCTGGCGCAGGAACAGGGTAATGTCGGGATTGTAGCCCGCGTGCGAGATCACGTCGGCCCTTGCGCGCTTGATCTTGGTGACCAGCACCGAAAGGTCGGGCGCTGACGCCGAATAGCCTTCCTTGAGCACGACCTGCAGGCCCGCCTCCTTGGCGTAGGCTTCGTCAGCGGCAGCAACGCCGACGCCATAGGGGCCGTCTTCGTGGATCAGGGCGACCTTGAGGTCCTTGGGCTCCATGCCGAGCTTGGGCTTTGCATGCTCGGTGAGGAAGCTCGCAAAAGCCTGGCCGTATTGATCGGAGTGAATTTGCGCGCGGAAGACGTATTGCAGGTTCTTGTCCTTGAACACGGCGGTCGAAACCGCCGTTGTGATCCAGAGGATCTTCTTCTGCTGTTCAACCTTGGCTGCGAGCGGGACAGCGTGCGAACTCGCATAGACGCCGTTGATGATGTCGATCTTCTCCTGATCGATCAGACGATTGGCCTCATTGATCGCAACGTCCGGCTTGCTCTGAGAGTCGGCGGCGATAGCAGCGATCTTGTACTTGCCGCCGACGCCGCCCTTCTCGTTGACGAGGTCGATGGCGATCTGCGCGCCGATCGAGGAGGCGACCGATCCGCCGGCGGCAAAGGGTCCGGTCAGGTCGTAGATCAGGCCGATGCGTACCGTCTCGGCTTGTGCCTGCGCGCGGGTCCAATCGAAAGTGAAAGCAGCGGCGGCAGCCGCAGAAGTCTTCAGCAGCGTTCTGCGTGAAGTCGGCATCGTGTTCCTCCCACTGAATTATTATTGTATTGTCGCCGGGACCGGTTCTTCCGGTTCTCGGTCAAGTATTTGGACAATGCGGAAATAAGTCAACCTGCTGCGCCCGTCGAGGGGCACGATGGCTTTGTCCGTTTTGTGACCTCAGCGAGGAGGGCCAGTTCATCAACTAAAGTCGGATGGCGCGCAGGAGCGCGCCACCCGTGCATCGTCACAAGGGAGAAGATGTAAATCGTCGCGTGCCGAAGTTGCCTATACGCACGTCACGCGCCGACGGCTGCGGCATGCTGTGCAGCCATCTCGTCATCGGCCGCGTTGATCCGCTGGAAGGCGGGGCGTGAGGTGATGCGCTCGGCATAGCGCACGAACACATCCTTCTTCGGTACGAGGCCGAACATCATTGTCCAGCTGAAGGCAACACCCCAGAGAATGTCGGCCGCGGTCAAGCGGTCGCCGAGCAAATAGGGCCCCTTGGCAAGCTGCGCCTCGAGCACGCCGAGCATGGACTCATAGTCGGAGTAGGGCGATTGGGTCACTGGCGCCGGTGGGTGATTCATGAACTTGTCGATCAGGGCGGGCTCGAAGGAGGCACCGTAATAGGCGATCCAGCGCAGATACGGGCCGCGCCTGGCATCGTCGAGTGCTGGCGTCAGGCCAGCTTTCGGAAACAGGTCGGCGAGATAGATGTAGATCGCGACCTGCTCGGTCACCAGCGCCTCGCAGTGACGGATCGCCGGCACCTTTCCGAGCGGATTGATGGCGAGATAGGCGGGCTGCCGCTGCTCGCCCGCCTTCATGTTCAGGACGTGGAGATCGTAGGGGGCTCCCAGTTCCTCCAGCAACACCCGCGTGCCCGTGGCGCGCGTCTGGGGCGAATAATAGAGGGTGATGCGGTCGGATGTGGTCATCGGCAGGTCTCCTTGGATGCCTTAGGTCGGGCTCCCTCTATGCCTGCCCATACCTGACATCCTGTGTCAGGTATGGTTTAAGGGGCCATGCGCGCGAGCCGATTGCTGTCGATCCTCACTACACTGCAGGCGCGGGGCCGAATTACCGCACCCGAGCTCGCGGAAGCCTGCGAGGTATCGGTGCGCACCATCTATCGCGACATCGATGCGCTGGCGGCCGCTGGCATCCCCGTCTATGCGGATCGCGGTTCGGAAGGCGGCTATCGCCTGCTTGACGGCTATCGGGTGCGGCTAAACGGATTGTCGCCGCCCGAAGCCGAGGCGCTTTTCATGACGGGACTGCGCGGGCCAGCAGCCGCGCTCGGCCTCGATGCGGCGATGATGGCCGCGCAGAACAAGTTGATGGCGGCGCTGCCGGCCAACTTGCGCGAAAACGCCGGCCGCATGCAGGAACGTTTTCATCTCGACGCGCCGAACTGGTTCGGTGAGGCGGAAGAGCCCGTGCATCTGCGCGCGATTGCCGGCGCGCTGTTGCGTGATCGTCCGATCAACATCCGGTATCGCAGCTGGCGGGCGGAAAAGCGGCGCCGCGTCGCGCCGCTCGGGCTCGTCCTGAAGGGTGGCAGCTGGTATCTCGCCGGCAGTGTCGACGGCAGCGTGCGCACCTATCGTGTCGCGCGGATTCTGGATTGCAGCGTGCAGGATGAGCCCTTCGTCCGCCCCGCCGATTTCGATCTCGCGGCCTATTGGCAGGCCGCGACGCTGCGGCTTGAAGCCGAACTTCATCCGAACACCGTCACCCTGCGGCTGTCGCCGTTTGACGTCAAACTGCTGAATGCCTTGAGCCCGCCCTATGTGAAGGCGCGCATGCGTATCGAGGAAGCGGCTGATCGTGATGGCTGGCGCATCGCCGTGCTGCCGGTCGGAAAGACGGCGTGGCATGCCGCCACCGAGCTGTTACGTTTCGGCGCCGAGGCAGAGGTGCTGGAGCCCGTCGAGCTGCGCGAGAAGATGGCGGAGATCGCACAGGCCATGGCTGCGCGTTATCAGAGCGGCGCGTCTCCCGGATCGGTGACGGATAGCCTCGCGCCGCCGATCGCATCGAGCTGACCAAAGAGGCTAGCGTCGCAACGCCGTCTCGGGGATGGCCCTGCGTACGACTTCGCGCATCGCAAAGCTCGAATGGATGCGCGCCACTCCGGGCATTCGTGAAAGATGCTGCTTATGGATGCGCTCGAAATCCGCGATGTCGCGTGCGATCACCTGCAAATGGTAGTCGTCGCTGCCCGACATCAAATGGCAGGACACGACATCCGGGCATCGGGCGATCGCCGCCTCGAACGCCGCCAGATAATCCTCGCTCTGTTTTTCCAGCGTGATGGTGACGACGACGGTCGTGACGAGCCCAAGCGCGGTCGGTTCGAGATCGGCGCGATAGCCCCTGATGATCCCGCTTTCCTCGAGCTGACGGATGCGGCGCGCGCAGGCCGTTGGCGACAGCCCGACCTTTTCAGCGAGCTCGATCTGGCTCGCCCGGGCGTCAGTGAGCAATTCCGCCAGGATCCGCAAATCAATACGATCCAGCTCAGTCATGCTATAATTCGCTAATTTATGCCGTTTCAGCGAAGACTATATGCGTAGAATGCTTCCAGCAAGCCGCAATTCGCAGAGAAGCGTCGCCGGTTCGGCGGTAAATTTCTCATCAGCCGGATAAGCTCGGAAGAAGGAGAACCCATGCGGATCGGCGTGCCCAAGGAAATCAAGGTCGAGGAATATCGCGTCGGTCTGGCGCCGGCCTCGGTGCGGGAATATGTGACGCAGGGGCACGAGGTGATTGTCGAGCAGGGGGCCGGGACCGGCATCGGGGCAAGCGATGATGTCTACCGTTCAGCCGGCGCTGCGATCGTGGATACGGCTGCGGAAATCTTCGCGACCGCCGACATGGTGGTCAAGGTCAAGGAGCCGCAGCAGACGGAATGGCGCCAGCTGCGCGAGAACCAAATTCTCTTCACCTATTTGCACCTGGCGCCGGACGCCGAGCAGACCAAAGGGCTCGTTGCGTCCGGCTGCACCGCGGTTGCTTACGAGACGGTGACAGACGCCCATGGCGGGCTTCCCCTGCTGGCGCCGATGAGCGAAGTGGCGGGACGGCTGGCGATCGAGGCCGCCGGCGCGGCGCTACGAAAATCGGCTGACGGTATGGGCAAGCTGATCGGTGGGGTGCCCGGCGTCGCTCCCAGCAAGATTGCGGTGATCGGCGGCGGCGTGGTCGGCACGCATGCCGCGCGAATGGCGGCCGGCCTCGGCGCCGACATCGTGATCCTGGATCGCTCGCTGCCGCGGCTTCGTGTTCTCGACGAGATGTTCCTGGGTCGCGTTCGCACCCGCTATGCGACGCTGGAGGCGATCGAGGAGGAGGTGATCGGGGCTGACGTCGTGATCGGCGCCGTGCTGGTGCCGGGCGCCAGCGCGCCAAAACTCGTCTCGCGCGCGCTGCTCTCCCGCATGAAGCGCCGTGCCGTGCTGGTCGACGTCGCGATCGACCAGGGTGGTTGCTTTGAGACGTCGCGGCCAACCACCCATCAGGCTCCGACCTATCTCGTCGACGATATCGTGCACTATTGCGTCGCCAACATGCCGGGCGCTGTGCCGGTGACGTCGAGCCATGCGCTCAACAATGCCACGCTGCCGTTCGGCCTCGCGCTCGCCGGGAAGGGCGTCCGCGCGCTGATCGAGGATCCACATCTACGCGCCGGCCTCAACGTGCACCGCGGACAGATCACCAATCGCGCGGTCGCCGACAGCCAGAATTTGCCTGCCGCGGCGCCTGAAACGATTCTGGCGGCCTGACGCCAGTCGCTTGCGCGCGCGCGAGCTATGAAGCAGGCGCGGCCGCCAACGATCAGATTTGACGGATCACGCGCTCCGCGCACTTCAGGAAATTCCGGACCAGCGGGTTGAGCGAATCCCTCCGCCAGCAAACCGCAACGTCGATGGCATCGTCGGCATCGACAAAGGGCCTGAACACGACGCCGGTCGGGGCTCCGAGCTGGGCACAGGCGGGAAGGATTGCCATGCCTTCTCCGGCAAGGACAAGGCTGAGCGCCGAGTGCACGGTCTCCACCCGGTTCACGACGGGCATGCTGACCTGATGCCGCCGCAGGAGCGATGTTACGACTGAAGTCGCCGGATCCTCTGCGGGGCTGGGCAGGCTTATCAGTGGGCGTCCCTGCAGCTTTTTCACCGGCACCGCAGCCGAGCGCGCCAGCTGCGAACCGGCTGGCATGGCCAGCATCAAGCGCTGCTTTCCGATCGTGGAGACCTCGATCTCGCTGTGGCGAATAGCGGGCATGCACAGTGCGACCGTCACGCTGTGATCCAATAGCCGCGCCTCGCGCGTCGATGCGCTCAGTTCGATGAACTCCAGATCGACCTTGGGAAGCGACCTTCGCAACTCGGGAACGAGTCTCGGCAACACGGCGTGGGTGAGCGCGAACATGTAACCGACCGACAGTCTTCCCCGGCGCCCCGCCGCCACCGCGCGGGCTGCCTCAAAACCCTCGGCCGCCAGCGCCAGCGCTTCACGCGCGCGCGACAGCAAGGCGCGGCCGGCCGCTGTCAGCTCCATTCCCCGCGCGCCGCGACGAAACAGCGACGTGCCGACTTCCGATTCCAGTTTGCGGATCTGCACCGACAGCGGCGGTTGCGCCATGCGCAGGCGTACGGCCGCCTGGGCGACGCTGCGTTCTTCGGCTACGGCCACGAAATAGCGGAGACGCCGGAGATCCATTTTTACTATACCGATCTCGTATAGCTCAGTTGTGCGATGGTATTGGACCTGAAGTCAATGTGAATGTCATGCTGCTGTCGTCGACCCCTCGGAGCGAAGGCCCATGACTGACGAACTGTGCTTCCTGCCTGCCAGCGAACTTCGCGCACGGATCGCCCGCAAGGAGGTTTCGCCGGTCGAGGTCACGCGCGGCATTCTTGCGCGGGCCGAGCGGCTGCAGTCCGAATTGAACTGTTTCATCACGCTGTGCGCCGATGAGGCCATGGCGGAGGCGAGGAAGGCGGAGAGTGAGGTGATGGCCGGCGGGCCGCTTCCGCTTCTGCACGGCATTCCCTACACCGTGAAAGACCTGGTCAACACCCGGGGCGTGCGAACGACGTTCGGCGCGGTGCCCTACAGGGACAACGTTCCTGACTATGATGCGGTCGCGGTGGCGCGGATGCGGGCAGCGGGTGCCATCCTCATAGGCAAGACGACGACGCCGGAGTTCGGCACCAAGTGCCTGACGGATTCGCCCTTGTTCGGCCGCACACGCAATGCCTGGAATGCCACGCGCTCGAGCGGTGGTTCGAGCGGAGGAGCGGCAGTCGCGGTTGCAAGCGGCATCGCGCCGCTCGCCATCGCAACCGATGGCGGCGGCTCGACGCGGATTCCGGCCGCCTGCAACGGCGTCGTCGGGCTAAAGCAAAGCAATGGCGTCATTCCCCACAGCCAGGTGCAGGACGCGTTCGGCAACCAGACCTATGTGACCCCAATGACACGCACGGTCGCGGATACTGCCTTGATGATGCAGGTGATGTCGGGAGAAGACGCTTCCGATCCGTGGTCGATCGGATTCCCGCCGGGGAATTTTGTCGAGGGATCGTCGGCGAACGGCGATCTGCGCGGGTGCAGGATTGCATTCTGCCTCGCACCACTCGGCCGGCCGGTCGCGGCCGATGTCGCTGCCGCATTCAAGGTCGCGCTGGCCAGACTGGAAGCTCTGGGTGCCGAAATCGAGGAAATGTCCGCCGACGGATTTGAGATCGAACCGATCTGGCGCGCCATCAATCACACTGCCTGGCGCGCGCGGTTTGAGAAGCTAGCGGCCGATCATGGCGACGTGCTGAGCGAGACATTCATGAAGCAACTGGCGCTGGCGATGAAGGTCAGCGGTGTTGACTATCAGCGAGCGATGTTTGACCGTACCGCGCTGTTCCGGCGGATCCAATCATTGCTGCAGAAGGTCGATATTCTCGCGATGCCAACTATCACGCGCACCGCGCTTCCAATCGATCAGGACCTGTTCGGCACGATCGAAATAGACGGCCGGGTGTTCAGCGACGTTCGGCCGAGCTGGTTTCCCTGGACCATGCCGTTCAACATGACCGGCCACCCGGCCATCAGCCTGCCGTGCGGTTTTGGGGCGGACGGACTGCCGATCGCCATTCAACTCGTCGGCAAATTTCGCGGAGACGTCGAATTGCTGCGCGTCAGCGCGCTGTTTGAGGCCTCGCAAGATCTTCTCGGCAGGTGGCCGAGTCTGGCAGTGTAGGTGAAGCGCGGTTGCCATCACGCTTGGCCGCTAACAAGGGAGTCGGGACTTGAGCGTCTTCATCTTGCGCCGTTTTCTGACGCTGATCGCGACGCTCTTCGGTGCGTCGTTGATCATCTTCCTTGTGCTGGACGCCTTGCCTGGCAACGCCGCGCAGATGCTGATGGGCGCCGATGCCTCGCCCGATGCGGTTCGGGCAATGACGATCAAGCTCGGGCTCGATCAACCACTGTATTATCGCTACGTCCACTGGATCACCGGCATACTGACAGGCGATCTCGGCAACAGCTATGCCTATGGCACGCCCGTTGCAGGATTGATCGCAGAGCGTCTCACGCTGACCATTCCTCTGGCGATCATGTCCATGTCGATGACAGTTGTGCTGGCCCTTGCTGCCGGCATTTATACGGCGGCAAATCACAACAAGATCGGCGACGTCGGTGTGATGTCGCTGACGCAGTTCGGCATCGCGCTTCCCAACTTCTGGTTCGCCATCCTGCTTATTCTGCTGTTCGCGGTGAAGCTGCAATGGCTCTCAGCCGGCGGATTTGCGGGCTGGGAGGAAAGCATCCTGGCCGGGATCAAATCGCTGCTGCTGCCGGCAATCTCGCTGTCGGTGGTGCAGGCCGCGATACTTGCGCGCGTTACGCGGTCCGCCGTGCTAGAAGTGCTGCGCGAAGATTTCGTGCGCACCGCGCGTGCCAAGGGCTTGAGCAAGCGCGACGTGTTGTGGCGGCACGTGCTGCGCAACGCGATGATCCCTGTCATGACGATCATGGGGTTGCAATTCGCCAACCTCTTGGCCGGCACGATCGTGATAGAGAACGTGTTCTATCTGCCGGGCCTCGGCCGGCTGATCTTCCAGTCGATCGCCAATCGCGACCTGATCGTGGTGCGCAACTGCGTGATGCTGCTCGCTGCGATCGTGGTCATCGTCAACTTCGTGGTCGATGTGCTCTATGCTTTCATCGATCCGCGCATCAAGGTGCATAACCTATGAGCACCCCGCTGAGCGCCTCAGTGGACGTTGAAGCCGTCACCGCGCGCCCACGGCTCGCGACCGGCTTCTGGCGCCGCGCACTGCGCCATCGCAGCTTTGTCATTGGCGGCGCGCTCAGCCTCATGGTGCTGTTTGCCGCCTTGCTGTCGCTGGTCTGGACGCCCTGGTCGGCCTATGAAATCGACGTGACCGCCAAGCTGCGGCCGCCATCGGCCACGCATTGGCTCGGCACCGATGTCCTCGGTCGCGATATCGTCTCGCTGTTGCTGGTCGGTGCCCGGTCCACCATCATGGTCGGCGTCATCGCCGTCAGCATCGGTCTCACCTTCGGGGTATGTCTGGGGCTGATTGCCGCCGCGCGCAAGGGCTGGACCGAAGAGATCATCATGCGCATGAGCGACTTTACCTTCGCCTTTCCGGCCGTGCTCTCAGCGATCATGCTGGCTGCCGTTGCGGGGCCGGGCATGGTGACCTCGATTGTCGCGATCGGCATTTTCCAGATCCCAACCCTGGTACGGCTGACCCGCGGATCGGCCAATGCGATCTGGGCGCGGGAATTCGTGCTGGCCGCGCGCGCCTCGGGCAAGGGCGGTTTCCGTATCACCATCGAGCATGTGCTGCCGAACGTGCTGCCGATCCTGATCGTGCAGGCGACGATCCAGTTCGCGCTCGCGATCCTTGCCGAGGCGGCGCTGTCCTATCTCGGGCTTGGCACTCAGCCGCCGCAGCCGTCCTGGGGGCGTATGCTGAACGACGCGCAGACGCTGCTGTTCCAGTCGCCGATGCTCGCGGTCTACCCGGGCGCTGCGATCGCAATTGCCGTGCTCGGTCTCAATCTGCTCGGAGACGGGTTGCGCGATCTGCTCGATCCCCGGCTGGCGCGGGAGCGTTGAGATGAGCGATACCGCCAACGCCCCTTTAATCGAGGTCAGGGATCTCGGTGTCCGGCTCAACACCAGCCGCGGTCCCGCGCAAGCCGTTCGTGGCGTCAGTTTCTCGCTGAGGCGCGGCGAGACCTTAGGCCTCGTCGGCGAATCCGGCTGCGGAAAGTCCGTCACCGCACTCGCGCTGATGGGCCTGTTACCGGAGAGCGCCGTCGTCAGCGGCAGTATCCGCCTCGACGGCCACGAGCTGGTAGGTCTGTCGGATGCGAACTACTGCAAGCTGCGCGGCAATCGCATCAGCATGATCTTCCAGGAGCCGATGACCGCGCTCAATCCGATGCACACGATCGGACGTCAGGTGGCCGAGCCACTACGGCGCCACACCAACTGCTCGGCAGCAGATGCACGCAGGGAGGCCATTGCCTTGCTCGATCGCGTCGGCCTGCCTGACGCGGCGAAGCGCGTCGATGCCTATCCGCACCAGTTTTCCGGCGGACAACGCCAGCGCATTACCATTGCCATGGCGCTGGCCTGCCAACCCGACGTATTGATCGCCGATGAGCCGACCACGGCGCTCGATGTCACCATCCAGGGACAGATCCTCGATCTGATCGCAGACCTCGTCGCCGAGCGTGGGATGTCGATGATTCTGATCTCGCATGATCTCGGTGTCATCGCCGAGAATGTGCAACGCATGATGGTGATGTACGGCGGCATCGTCGTCGAAAGCGGCGCAACCAACACCGTGTTCACGCGAATGGGGCATCCGTATACGCAGGGCCTATTCCGCGCGCGCCCGCGGCTTGGTGCGCGCAAGGGCACCCGGCTGCAGACCATCGCAGGCACGGTGCCTGAACTCGCCGATCTGCCGTCGGGGTGCACCTTCGCCGACCGCTGCGGGATCGTCGAGGACCGTTGTCGCGTGGCGCTGCCGGCTGTGGTGGATGTCGGCGCCAGACATGGCGTGCGCTGTATCAGGACCGATGTTTCAATGGCCGAGACAGTCGGAGCGGTGGAGCATGACCATGCTTGAACGGACGCCGCCACCCGCCGAGCAGCCGCTGCTCGATGTCAAGGATCTGGAGCAGCGTTACACGCTGCCGCGCGAAAGCATGTTCAAGCCGGCCGCGCAGGTGCATGCGCTCAACGGCGTCACTGCGCAGGTGATGGCGGGCCGCAGCCTCGGCGTGGTCGGCGAGTCCGGATCGGGCAAGTCGACCTTCGCGCGTCTCGTGATGGCACTGGAGCGGCCGTCGTCGGGCTCGGTGTCGTTGATGGGTCGCGACCTGAATCGGCTGCCGGCCGACGAACTGCGCCGCGCCCGGCGGGATTTCCAGATGGTGTTTCAGGATCCCTATGGATCCCTGGACCCGCGGCAGACCATCGCCCGCATCGTCGCGGAGCCTCTGACCGCGCTCGGACGGATGGATCGCGCGACGCTCCGTGAGCGGGTTTCCGGCGTGCTGCGGCAGGTCGGGCTACGAGACGCCGATATGGACAAGTTCCCGCATGAGTTCTCCGGCGGTCAGCGCCAGCGCATCGCGATCGCCCGTGCGCTGATCACCCAGCCGAAGCTGATCGTCGCCGACGAGCCGGTCAGCGCGCTCGACGTCTCCGTGCAGGCGCAGGTGCTCAATCTCATGCAGGATCTGCAGGATCAGTTCGGGCTGAGCTACATCCTGATCAGCCACGATCTGGCGGTGGTGGATTATCTCTGCGACGAGATCGCTGTGATGTATCTCGGGCGCATCGTCGAGCAGGGGAGCCCTGAAGATCTGTTCGCGCATTGCGCCCACCCATACACGCGGGCGCTGCTCGAGGCCGTGCCGCGCGCCCGCGCTGGCGGGGTGCGTCGCCGCGGCGCCCAACGGATCGCCTCCCAGTCGACCGGTGCGACCGGATGCGCCTACGCATCGCGCTGTCCGCTGGCCGATCAGCACTGCCGCGAGACCGCGCCGCCGCTACGCAACGTCGGCAGGGCGCACCTTGCAGCCTGCCACCACGCGGAGGCCGTGATGGCGCTGCCCTCGGTGGCGGCAGCGGGTTAGCCTTTAGCGCGGGACTGAACTAGCTTGTGTGAGACAGGTCGCGGGAGCAAGACATGCTGAAGAAACTGACGATTATCGCGGCGGCCGCAGCGTTCTCCGTGGCGCCGCTGCCGAGCCTGGCGCAGGGCAAGAAGGACAGCGTCGTCATGGGCATGACGCTGGAGCCGCCGGGACTCGATCCCACCAACGCGGCAGCGGCGGCGATCGCGGAGGTCACGCTCTACAACGTCTATGAGACACTGACCAAGATCAACGAGGACGGCTCGGTCTCGCCGTTGCTTGCCGAGAGCTGGCAGGCGTCGCCCGACCTCAAGACCTATACGTTCAAGCTGCGCAAGGGCGTCAAATTCCACAATGGCGAGCCGTTCGACTCCGCGGCGGTCAAGTTCTCCTACGATCGCAACACCGCGCCGACCAGCACCAACAAGGACAAAAGCCTGTACCAGGCGTTTGAGTCCGTCACCGCACCCGATGCGGAAACGATCGTGGTCGCGCTGAAATATTCCGAGCCGAACCTGCCTTTCCTGCTGGGGCAGGCCGGCGGCTCGATCGTCGAGCCGAAGAGCGCGCCGACCAATGCGACGCAGCCGGTCGGCACCGGACCCTATACGCTCGGCGCGTGGGCCAAGGGATCATCGATCACCCTGAATAGATGGCCCGACTATCGCAACGCCGCCGCGATCAAGCTTTCCAAGGTGACCATCCGCTTCATCGGCGATCCTGCCGCACAGGTCGCGGCGCTGCTGTCCGGCGACATTGACGTGTTTCCGCGCGCTGCCGTGGCGCGCAGCATCGCGCAGCTCAAAGCCGATCCGCGCTTCAACGTGCTGATCGGCGGCTCCAAGGCCAAGACGATCGTCGGCATCAACCAGCGGAGGAAGCCACTCGACGATGTGCGGGTTCGCCGCGCCATCCTCGCCGCCATCGATCGCAAGGCGATGATCGACGGCGCCGTCGACGGGTTCGGCACGCCGATCGGCAGCTTCTATACGCCGGGATCGCTGGGCTATGTAGACACCACCGCCATCAATCCCTACGACCCCGAAAAGGCCAAGAAGCTGCTGGCGGAAGCCGGCGTCAAGACGCCGCTGGAGCTCAGCCTCAAGCTGCCGCCGCCCCCTTACGCGCGGCAGGGTGGCGAAGTCCTCGCGGCCATGCTTGCCAAGGTCGGCATCATTGCCAAGATCGAGAACGTCGAATGGGCGCAGTGGCTATCGCAGGTCTTTGCCGGCAACGGCCCGCACAATTTCGACCTCACCATTGTCTCGCATGTCGAGCCGTTCGATCTCGTGAAGATAACCGAGCCGGACTATTATCTCGGTTATAACAACGAAGCCTTCAACGCGCTCTACAAGCAGATCACGGCGACGCCCGTGGAGGCTGAGCGCGCCAGGCTGCTCGGCGACGCGCAGCGCATGCTAGCCACCGATGCCGTCGCCGGCTTCCTGTATCAGCCGCAATGGATCACGGTTGCAAACAAGAAGCTGAAGGGCGTGTGGAAGGAAGTCCCGCAATTCGAGAACGACTTCTCCGCCTGGTCTTGGCAGTAACCGCTTCGGTGCGGGGCGGAGGCGGCGGAATCTTACGGATGGCTTTAGCGGCGACGCGCGCCCGGTGTTTTGCGCCGGACGGCGGAACCGCATCAGTTCATTAGCGAGGCGGTGCGTCAGCCGATCGTGCCGTCGAGCGCCGCCTTGTCATGCAGCGAGAAGCGCGGGCCGGCGTAGAGGAACGAGCATTGGTGGATCACGATCTGCCCGCCGGTCACGGTGACATGGGAATAGTCGGGCCCCTCGTGCGAGCCCGGGATGTGGCCTTCGGTTTCCAGATCGAAGGCGACCTGATGCGCCAGCGCGCGCTGGATGTGGAAGGGGATGCCGTTCCAGAGGCCTGCGATTGGCCGGTGCAGATGGCCCATGAACAGATAATCCGGCCGCCTCGTCCGCGCGATCACCTCCCATTCGGCTTCGGGGTTGGCAAGGCGGATCGTGTCCATGTAGCGCAAGCCCGTGTCGAAGGGCGGATGGTGCTGAAATAGCAGCAGCGGCCGGTCAGTCGGCGCCGACTGCAGCGCCTGCTCCAGGAAGTCGAGACGATCGGCGCAGAGCAGGCCTTCATGATTGGGCGCGGCCTCGTTCAGCGTATCCAGTGTAACGATTGTGGCGTCGTCGAACACCTGCATGGACTGCACAAATCCGTTGGCGTCGCGCTTCACGCCGGGAAAGTAGCGTGCAAAGTCGTCGCGACGGTCGTGATTGCCCATCAGCAGGATGGTCGGCGCATCGAGGCGGGAGAGTACGCCGGCCAGGTTTTCGTAAGCCGCGTCCTCGCCCCAATGGGCGAGGTCGCCGGTGATGATGGCAAAAGCGATGTCACGATGATCGCGGTTGATGCAGTCGATCGCGGCCGCAAGCCGTTCGGCCGGATCGAGCCCGTATATCTTGCGACCACGCGCGACAAAGTGGGTGTCGGTAAGGATCACGAATTTCATCTGACCAACTCAGCGCGCCGTGCCGGTAGTCTTCGGTAGCAACTTTTGCACGTCGGCCGCCATGTCGGTCAGCACGGCATCCGGCTCCTTCGCCCGCGCGCCTGATACGATCGAATTGAGGTGATCCTTGATCACATCGGTGATTTTCAGCCCGTTGTCACCAGGGAAGGCATACCACTTGGTCAGCAGCGCGAGCTGGCTGACGGCGGTGTAGTTGTTCGGATTCTTGACGTAGAAGTCCTTGAGATAGACCTCGTTGGCGACCTTATTCGGCGGCATGTAGCCGGTGGTCTCGGCCATGATGGCCGCGCCTTTCGGCCCTGTCCAGAACTTCACCACTTCCCAGGCGGCGTCGCGCTTGGCTTTATCCTTGGAGAGGATCAGCACGACATTGCCGCCCGCCGGAAGACGGCCGTTCGGCGACACCACGTCGGGGAAGGTGTGGGTCTTCAGCGCGAACTTGCCGGCGACCATCTGGGTGACCTTGTTGAGGTCGGAGGTCGAAGTGACGTGGAAGCCGGTCTTACCGGCAGCGAAGGCGGCGCGCATCGCGGGCTGGTCGAGATTGGGCATGCCGCCCTCGGTCACCAGACGGGCAAGCATGCGGATGGCGAACTGGCCCTCCGGTCCATTGAACGCAACGCGGGTTTCATCGGTGTTGAGCATAGTGCCGCCGCGCGAGAACACCGGCGCTTGCCACAGCCAATTGCCGGTGATGTCCCAGGCGTAGGTGACGCGTTGATGTCGTTACCGAGCGCCTTGATCTTCTTGGCCAGCACGATCAGCTCATCCCAGGTTTTCGGCAGATTGGCGGGATCGCCGCCGGCCTGCTTCACCAGATCGAGATTGACATAGACGATCGGCAGCGAGATCGCGAAGGGCAGGGCATAGACCTTGCCGCTCGCCGTGCCGATGTCGAACATCGCCTGGTGGAAGCCCTGCTTGTCAAAATCCTTCTCGGCCGCGATGTAATCGTCGAGCTGGGCCGGGATGTTCTTGTCGACGAGAACGCGGATGCGGTTGAGGCCCTGGAAGCTGACATCGGGCATCTGGTTAGTGACCGCCTCGCGGAGCACCTTCTGCGTTCCATCCTCGTATGACTCATACGGCGCGCGCATCGTCACCTTGATGTTCGGCTGAACCTTTGCAAATTCCTCCGAGATCTTCTTGTGGGTCTCGGTGAACAGCTCCGGATAGGGATATTGCATGACGATTTCGGTCTGCGTCTGCGCCAGCGACGCAGTCGCCACTAGCGACAGCGCGGCTGCCGCGATCCACGATTTCAGCATTGAAAACTTCCCCTCTGTTTGAGATGACGCGTTACTTGATTCCGGTGAGCGCGATGCCCTCGACGAAGCGGCGCTGGGCGAGCAGGAAAGCGACCAAGAGCGGCGCGATGATCACCATCGCAGCCGCCATCAGCGCCCCGTAATTGGTGCCGGCTTCGGCGTTGCGGAAATGCGCGACCGCCAGCGGCGGGGTACGCAGATGCTCGCTGTTGAGCACGATCAGCGGCCAGAAATAGTCGTTCCAGTGCGCCACCACGGAGAAAATGCCGAAGGCGGTCACGGCGGGAATGGCGGCCGGCAGCATCACCCGCCAGACGATGCCAAACTCGGAAATGCCGTCCATCCGCGCCGCATCGATGAGATCGTCGGGCACGTTGCGGAAGAACTGGCGCATCAGGAAGATGCCGAACACTGAAATGGTAAAGGGCAGCACCAAAGCGGCGTAGCCGTCGAGCACGCCGAGCCTGTGCAGGAGCAGGAACACCGGAATCGCGGTAGCCTGCGGCGGGATCAGAATGCCGAACAGCACCAGCGCAAACAGCGCGTTGCGTCCGATGAAACGCAGTTTTGCCAGTGCATAGGCCGCCGGCAACGCGACCAGCACCTGCAGCACGAAGATCGAAACCGTGACGATCACGCCATTGAGCAGGAAGCGCCAGAGATTGGCCTTCGCAAAGGCCATCTGCAAATTCTCCCAGAGCGCGAAATGCCGGGGGATGAGATGCAACTCGCTGGAGAACACTTCCGATGGCGGCTTCGACGCCGTGGAAATCATCCAGACAAATGGCAGCAGCATCACAATCGCGCCCGCGATCAGTAAGACGTGGCGGATCATCGACCAGATCGAGATTTTCGTTAGCGCCGTCATGCGTATTGTGCGCCGCGATCGGCGAGCCTCGACTTGATGAGCGTAAGGAGCAGGATGAAGCCCAGGAACACTACGGTGAGCGCGGCCCCATAGCCGGAGCGGAAGAACTCGAATCCTTCCGTGTACATGCTGTGGATTAGAACCTCGGTGGATTTCGACGGCCCGCCCTTGGTCAGCACGTGCACAGTGTCGAATACCTGGAAGGAGCGGATGCCCGATATCACGACCACGAAGGTCGTGACCGGCCGTAATAACGGCCAAGTCACCAGCCGAAAGCGCGCCCAGGCGCTGGAAGCGCCGTCGATCTCGGCGGCCTCATAGAGCTGTTTCGGGATCGAGACGAGGCCGGCCAGGAACAGCACCATATTGAAGCCCGCCGCCTGCCAGATGCCGATCGCGCACAGTGCATAGAGCGCGGTGCTGCGGTCCTGCAGCCAACTTGGGCCGGCAATGCCGAACTCGCGCAACACTCCGTTCACGAGCCCGAACTGCGGGTGCAGCATGAATTCCCACACGACGGCCATCGCGATCAACGTCGCCATGACAGGAAGGAAGTAGATAGTGCGATAGAGGCTGCGCAGGCTGGTGCCGCTTTGGATCAGCAGAGCTATAGCAAGGCCCGCACTGACCGCGCCAGGCACCACGATGCCGACATAGACAAGCGTATTGCGCAGCGCGGTCCAGAACACCCTGTCGCCGAACATCTCGTGGTAATTGGCAAGCCCGATCCAGGACAGGCTCGGCGCGCCGAGCTGATAGTCGGTGAACGATAGCGCGATCACGCCGGCCAGCGGACCGAGCAGCATCATCAGCATCAGCGTCAGCGCCGGTGCCACGAGCCCATAGGGCGTCAACAATAGGGGGTTGCGACGCTGCGCCGCCCGCTTCGGAATGGAAATGGGTACAGCCAGGCCGCCGATGGTGGCCGCGTTATCAGACAATGGCGCGCTCCCTGATCCGCTCGGCCTGCTCCGCCGTCACGTCGATGCGTTTGCCCGCGCTGTTGAAGGCGCGCACCGCGTCGGCAGCGAAGTTGAAGGAGAGGTGGCTTCCGATATCTGGCAGCCGCCTGACGTCGTTGACGCGCGCCACCAGCCGTGCATCGGCGCCGTTCAGGCCGAGATGCACGAAAGCCTCAGCGCCCATGTTCTCAACATGGACCACGGCGCCTGAGAAGGGGCCGCCGCCGAGCTCGATCCGTTCCGGGCGGATGCCGATGCGGCAATTTCCCGATGGCTGAGAGCTCGTCAGCCGCAGGACATGACCGAAGACTTCGATGCGGCCGTCGTCGCGGATCCGGCCCGGCATCATGTTGATCTTCGGGCTGCCGACGAATTCGGCGACCCTGGCGTCGCGCGGATTATCGTAGATCTCGGCGGGCCTGCCGACCTGGACCAACTCGCCGGCGATCATCACGGCAAGTCGGCTCGACATGGTCATCGCTTCGGCCTGATCATGCGTAACGTAAATAAAGGTGCTTCTCAGGCTGCGATGCAACTCCGCCAGCTCGGCGCGCATGTGGACGCGCAGCTTGGCGTCGAGATTGGACAACGGTTCGTCGAACAGGAACGCTACGGGCTGGCGCACCATGGCACGCCCGACCGCCACCCGCTGGCGTTGGCCGCCCGATAATTGCGCGGGCTTGCGCTGCAAGAGGTGGGAAATTTCGAGCTGGGCCGCGATCTTCTCGATATCGGCGCGGATAGTCCGCTCCTCGCGGCGCCGGCTTGGCAGTATCGTGCCGAGTAGCGGCAGGCGTTCGATGGTCGAGAGGCGACGCATGCGCAGTGGCACCGCCATGTTGTCGAAAGCGCTCAAATGCGGATAGAGCGCGTAGGACTGAAACACCATTGCCAGATTGCGCGCGCTGGGACGGATGCCATCCACCACACTGCCATCGATCGTCACCTCGCCCGCGCTCTGTGGCTCGAGCCCGGCGATGACGCGCAGCAGGGTCGACTTGCCACAGCCTGATGGGCCGACCAGCGAGAGGAATTCACCGTTTTCGATGGTGAGGTCGACACCCCCCAGCACTTCGGTGGCATCGAAGGACTTTCGGATACCCTTGAGTTCAATCCGTGCCATTTCCCCGTACCTGTCCCCGTGCGCCGGGCTGCATTGCCTTGCACACAGGGTTAGGCGGGCGGTCTGACAGTCACATAACGTTCAAAGGCCAGTCTTATGCTGGACCCAAGAAGTCCTTTCGGCGGTGTTCGAAAGGTCGGGAGTACCGGCCGCAACCTGGGAATGCGCTGTGGCGTTGACATGGTCGCGCGTTCGCGCGGTGAATGCGGTGTTCGAAACCGGCACATTTGCTGCCGCTGCACGCCGGCTGGGAGTTTCGCAGCCGGCCGTGGCCCAGCTCGTGCGCGAGCTCGAGGCCGAGTACGAGGTGGCGTTGTTCGACCGCCACGGACACACGCTGATCGCGACGACGCTTTGTCGCAGGCTTTATGCAGCAACCAACAAGGTGCAGTCGATCGAGGCTGAGGCGCTCGCCATCCTGCAGCAGCGTGATGAACTATCGGGTGGCGAGTTGCGCATCGGGCTCGGCAACGCCATGCCCGGCATGTTGCTGATCGCGACCTTTCGAAAGCTGTTCCCGAAGGTCCAGATTAGCATCGAGATCGGCAGCTGGTCGACGATCGTCGCCGCGGTGGTCGACCAGCGGGTCGACGTTGCCGTGTTGCCCGAAGTTCCCGACGACAGCCGTTTCCGCCGCGAAGCCTGCATCCAGCAGCGCGTGGTGGCGATGTGTCATCCGGGCTGCGCGCTGGCCGGCCAGACGCCGGTTGCGATCGCTAGCCTGACGGAGCATCCGCTGGTGTTTCGCTCCCGGGATTCCTCGGCGCAGCGCACGGTGGATAAAGCTTTCCGGCTGGCGGGGCTGCGCCCGATTCCTGCGATCGTCGTCAGTACGCGGGAAGGCATGCTGGAGGCGGTCGCCAACAAGCTCGGCGTCGGCTTCGGCTGGGAGCACGGCTCGAGCCGCGTTGACCGCATTGCGAAAGTCCTGGTTGCCGAGATGGAAGCGGAGTCGCCCGAATACATCTTTTCCCTCGCCGGTAAACGAGGGCGGCTGGTCGAGCTGTTCTTCCATACGCACCGCATGTCGCCCTATGGGGAGGCCATTGGCTTCCCCACGCTGAGTCAGGCGTGAGCCGCAACCTTCAATGCCTCGGTCCGGATTTCCTCGACGAGCCGTTCCTTCAGCCTGACGAATTCAGGCGCGGTTTTGATCTTGTAGGATCGCGGATGGGGCAGATCGATCACGATTTCGGCCTTGATGCGCCCGGGACGGGCGCTCATGACGATGACGCGATTGCCGAGAAAAATCGCCTCCTCGATATCATGGGTGACGAACAGCACGGTTTTCTGGTCGCGTTCCCAGATGCCGAGCAGCATTTCCTGCATCAGCATGCGGGTCTGATTATCCAGCGCGCCGAAGGGCTCGTCGAGCAATAGGATCTTGGGATCGTTGGCGAGGGCGCGGGCGATTGCCGTACGTTGCTGCATGCCGCCGGAGAGCTGCTTTGGCCAATGATTCTCAAAGCCGGTTAGACCGACCCGATGAATGAATCCGTCGGCGATCTTGCCGCGATCCGCTTCGGAAACTCCGCGCTCACGCAGACCGAACGCGATGTTTTCGCGCACGGTCAGCCACGGGAATAGCGTATAGGACTGAAACACCATGCCGCGATCCGCGCCGGGTCCCGTCACCTCAAGCCCATCCAACGTGACGCGGCCGCTCGTCGGCTGATCGAGCCCGGCGATGATGCGCAGCAGTGTGGATTTTCCGCAGCCCGACGGCCCGAGGATGGTGACGAAGTCGTTATTGCCGACGCTGAGGTCGGTCGGCTCCAGTGCCCGCGTCGGCGCATGGCCGTGTCGCGCGGGAAAGGTACGGGACACCTGATCGATCTTCAGCATGGTCATGCGAGTTTCCACGGAAACAGCCAGGCATTGAAAGCCTTGAACAGGAAGTCCGATACGAGGCCGATCAGCCCGATGACAATGATGCCGAAGATGATCTGACCGGTATTGAGCAGCGCCTGGCTGTCGGTGATCATGTGGCCGATGCCCGACGATGAGCCAATGAGCTCGGCGACGATGACGTAGGTCCACGCCCAACCGAGAACGAGCCGAAGGATTTCTGCGATCTCGGGAGCGGAAGAGGGCAGCAGCACGCGGCCGATGATGCCGCGGTCACTGGCTCCCAGCGTATATGCCGCCTCAACAAGGTCGCGCCGTGTGCTGCCGACGGTTACTGCGACCATCAGGATGATCTGAAAGACAGAACCGATGAAAATAACCAGCAGCTTCTGTAGCTCGCCGATGCCCGCCCACAGGATCAACAATGGGATGAAGGCCGACGCGGGCAGATAACGCGCAAACGAAACGAACGGCTCCAGGAAAGCCTCGATCGGTTTGTAGGCGCCCATCAGAACGCCTGTAGGTACTGCGATGATCGCCGCCAGCACAAAGCCGCCGACGACCCGCCAGATTGTCATGGCGATGTCGAACAGGAAGCCATGCTTGGTCAAGAGCTCCCAGCCTTCCTGCAACATGGTCAGCGGGTTGGCGAGGAACGTCTTAGAAACGTGACCGCCGAAGGTTGCCCATGCCCACAGGGCCACGAACAGCACAAAGAACGCGAAGCCATACGCTGCGCGCTGCTTCGATGTCACAGGGGCGAGGGGACGCATCACACGGCAAATTCCTTGAAAGCGGCTCGCTGATCGCAGCAAGTCCCGCTACCCCATGGGGAAGCGGGACCACCGCGCGCGGAGAGTTACTTGATGAAGCTTGTGTCGACGAGATCGTCGATCTTCGGAACCGATTTGATGATGCCGATTTCGAGCAACAGGTCTGCAGCCTCCTTGGTGAAGGCCTGCCACTCGCCCGCGAAGAATTTCTGGTTCGCGGCCTTGTCCTGCCAGCGCAGATACTTTGCCGAATTGCCGAACTGTTCGCCGGTTTGCTTCACATCGGCGCCCATGATCTCGTAGGACTTGGCCTGGTTCGTTTCGATCATAGCCACGGCCTCGAAATAGCTGTCGGCCAGCGCCTTCGCGGCTTTGGGATTGTCGGTCAGGAATTTCGGCGTGCAGCCGAACGTGTCCATGATCATCGGGTAGTCGAGCGTCGTTGCGATGATCTTGCCCTTATCCGGTGCGGCGCGCACGGTCGACAAATAAGGCTCATAGGTCATGGCTGCATCGTTCTGGCCGGACACGAATGCCTGCGCTGCCGCGGCTGGCTCCAGGTTCACGACCGTGACGTCCTTGACCGAGAGGCCGTTCTTCTTGAGCATCCAGGCCAGGGTGAAATAGGGAGCCGTGCCGGGAGCGGACGCGGCGACCGTCTTGCCCTTCAGATCCTTGATCGAAGCGACATCGTTCCGCACGGCCAGGCCGTCGGCGCCGTAGCTTTTGTCGAGCTGGAAGATCTGCTTGGTTGCAACACCATTGGCATTCCAGACTATCCAAGTTTCGACCGTGGTTGCCGCGCACTGGATGTCACCGGAGGCAATAGCCAGGTGCCGGTCCTTCTGCGGAATCTTCTTGATGGTCACATCGAGACCGTTCTTCTTGAAGATGCCCGCCTGGCTTGCAAGCGTGAGCGGCGCAAATCCGGTCCAGCCCGAGATTCCGATACCGACCTTCACATCCTGGGCGAACGCTGGCGCGGACACCAGAAAAGCGGCGGTTGCTGCAAATACTCCGAGATTACGCATGGCTATATCCTCTTGGTTGTTTCATGGATTGCTTGCTGTTCGTCATTTCAAACCTGTGCGGCCAATTGCAAAAGCAGTTGCATAAATTGTGCCGTTTTCACGCTTGTCGATATCCTCGCCTTAGCCGCCCTTGAAGCGGGCAACCAATTTGTGGGATTCGCCTGGATAGACGAGGCGCACGGCGGTCAGCGTTCGCGCGCTGCGCCAGGTGTGCCGGTCGATCACTAGGCAGGGGGCGCCGATTGTAATGTCCAGTGCTGCTGCGATCTGCTCGTCAGCTGCGATCGCGCTGATCGAATGTTCGGCCTCCGTCCACGGGACATGGTGGAGCAGCCAGGTGCCAGGTGGTTCGATCGCAAAATCTGCCGTGGCCGCTTCAGGCACCGCGTCTAGGTCGATCAGCCTGTCCTCGATCGCGAACGGCACGCCATCGGCACTGTGGCGGCATGAGATCGCGACCACTTTGCCGGTTTTCGATATCCCAAGACGGATGCGGTCGGCAGCGTTGGCCGCTCGGCGCGAGGACCGGATCAGCTGATAGCCGTAGCTGCGGCCGAGCGAGGTGATCTCTGCGCGGATATCGGGAATCGTCAGGACTGCAGACAGGAATTTGGGACGGCGCACAAACGTACCCGCTCGCCGGCGCCGCTCGATGAGATCGGCTTGCGCCAGCTCCGACAGCGCCTTGTTCACCGTCATTCGTGAGCAGCCATAGCGCGTCATCAGCTGGTGCTCGAACGGGATGCGGTGACCCGGCGGCCATTCACCGGTCAGAATGCGGCGCTCGATATCGAGCCTGATCTGCTTGTACAGCGTCGGCTTGTCGGCTGCCTGAAATTTGTCGCGGTCGATCGAGAGGCTCATGCCACGAGCCTCCGGACGGTTGCGTTGAATGCGTCGCGCGCCTTTTGGCGGAGCCGGTGGCGTCCACCCTCGACAACTTTGTTTCCACCCGCCCATACGCATGCGACGGCACCCGAGCCCGCTGCGAAAATCCAGCCGTCGAGGATGGCATCGCCGCGACGCCCGGCGAGCGAGGGATGCGTGGTGTCGAGGGTCACGATATCAGCACGTGCACCTGGCTGGATACCGACGACCGGCTGCACAGTCGCTTGGGCGCCGCCAGTCAGCGCAGCGTCGAACAGCGTTCGGCCGGTTGAAATGCCGGGACCGCCGGATAACACATTACGCTCGCGGCGTTTCAAGCGTTGACCATACTCAAGTTGACGCAGTTCGTCGGCGACGCCGACCAGCACGTTGGAGTCCGTACCGATGCCGAACCGGCCGCGGGCTTCGAGGAATTCGCAAGCTGGAAAAATGCCGTCGCCAAGGCTCGCTTCGGTCACCGGGCAGAGACCCGCGACTGCACCGTTGCTTGCAAGTGCGGCGGTTTCGGTCTCGGTCATGTGGGTCGCATGGATCAGGCACCAGCGCTGATCTACGGCTGCATGTTCGAGCAGCCACTCGACCGGCCGCCGGCCCGACCAGGCGACGCACTCCTCGACTTCCTTGACCTGTTCGGCGGCATGGATATGCACCGGTCCGGCTTCAGCCAGGGGCAGGATGGCTGCCAGTTCGTCCGGCGTCACCGCGCGCAGGCTGTGCGGAGCGATGCCGATATTGGCGCCGGGCAGTTTGCGTACGGCCATCCGTGTGGCGTCGATCAGCTTGGCAAACTGGTCGATCGAGCAGATGAACCGGCGTTGGCCGGCATGCGGTGCGGCTCCGCCAAACGAGCTGTGCGCGTAGAAACTCGGCAGCAGTGTCAGCCCTATGCCGGTGATCTCGGCGGCTCGCGCAATTCGCGCCGCCATCTCGGCAGGATTGGTGTAGGGCGCGCCGTCGTGGTCGTGGTGGAGATAGTGGAATTCCCCGACGCGAGTGAAGCCCTGCTCGAGCATCTCGGCATAGAGCAGCGTCGCGACGGCTTCGGTGTCTTCAGGCGTCATCTCGAGCGCGAAGCGATACATCGTCTCACGCCATGTCCAGAACGTATCCGCAGAATTACCGCGCGTTTCGGCGAGCCCTGCCATGCCACGCTGGAACGCGTGGCTATGCAGGCTCGTTATTCCGGGAATTGCCAGCTTGTGGCGTTCGTCATGGGGGCTAGGAGCCACGCCGGCCGTAACCTTCGTGATGGTGTGATCCGTCACCACCACCTGCACGTCATCGGCCCAGCCGGAGGGCAGTAGTGCCGATGCGAAATGCAGTGTCGACATGTTTCCAAACCGGCTGGACAGAACATGCGGGTGATTTTATGTATAGACATATAGACGCGTCAAGCTCCTATCGCTGAGGAGAGCTGCATGGCCGAGCGCTTCGATCGAATCTGGCTCAATGCCCGGCTCGCCACGGTCCGCGAGGATATGCCCGGGCTCGGTGAGATCGAGGACGGCCTGATCGCCTCGCGCGACGGCCGCATCATCTTCGCGGGCAGCCGTTCCGATTTCCCGTCAAATGCCGATGCCGTCGAGCGGATCGATTGCGCGGGACGGTGGATTACGCCCGGGCTGGTGGATTGTCACACTCATCTGGTTTTTGGCGGAAACCGCGCGCACGAGTTTGAGCTGCGGCTGCAGGGGGCTAGCTACGAAGAGATTGCGCGCGCGGGTGGCGGCATCGTCTCGACCGTCGCGGCTACCCGCGCGTCTAGCGAGGCTGAACTTGTCGCCGGCGCAATGCCAAGGCTCGATGCCCTGATCGGCGAAGGCGTGACGACGCTGGAGATCAAATCCGGCTATGGGCTCAATACTGAAACCGAGATGCGTCAGCTATCAGCGGCGCGTGCGCTGGAAAGCACCCGGCCGATCACCATCCGCACATCGTTTCTTGGCGCGCACGCGCTGCCGCCGGAAGCCAATGGCGACAAAGATCGATATATCGATCTTGTTTGCCGGGAGATGTTGCCAGCGGTGGCGCAGGCCGGATTAGCCGATGCAGTCGATGCCTTCATGGAAGGTATCGCGTTCTCGGGCGATCAAACGGCGCGGGTGTTCCGTGCGGCAAAGTCGCTTGGACTACCGGTCAAGCTGCACGCGGATCAGTTGTTGAATCTCGGCGGGGCCGCACTTGCTGCGGAATTCTCGGCTTTGTCCGCAGATCATCTGGAGCACACGGACGAGGCCGGTGTGGCGGCTATGGCGAGGGCAGGCACGGTCGCGGTGCTTCTGCCGGGCGCGTTCTATTTCATTCGCGAGACGAAGAAGCCGCCGGTCGAGTTGTTCCGTGCCCACGGCGTGAAGATGGCGCTCGCTACCGACTGCAATCCTGGCAGCTCGCCGCTCACGTCGCTTCTGCTGGCGATGAATATGGGCGCGACCCTGTTCCGGATGACGGTGGCCGAATGCCTCGCCGGCGTGACGCGGGAAGGAGCGCGCGCGCTTGGCGCTCTCACTGAGACCGGCACTCTCGAGCCCGGCAAATGGTGCGATCTCGCGATCTGGGACATCGACCGGCCTGCCGAGCTCATCTACCGGATGGGTTTCAATCCGCTGCACCGCCGGGTGTGGAGGGGACAATGAGCGAGCGCGACGCTTCCATTGTCGTTTCGCCCGGAAGGGTCAGCCTCAGTGATCTGCAGCAGGTGCTTGCGGGCGCATCTGTGGTGCTCGATCCGTCATTTTGGCCACGCGTGGAGGCTGCATCGGCCATTGTGGCGAAGGCCGCGCACTCCGACGTGCCAGCTTACGGCATCAACACTGGCTTTGGAAAACTCGCGTCGCGGCGCATTCCGTCGGATCAGACGACGCTGCTGCAACGCAACCTCATCGTGTCGCATTGCTGCGGGGTAGGACAGCCCACGCCCGAACCAATTGTCCGCCTGATGATGGCGCTCAAGGTCGTCTCGCTGGGGCGCGGCGCTTCGGGCGTGCGCCGCGAGGTCATCGAGCAACTCCAGGCGATGCTCGCGCGGGGCATTTGTCCGCTGGTGCCGCAGCAGGGATCGGTCGGGGCATCCGGTGATCTGGCGCCGCTGGCGCACATGACCGCCGTCATGATCGGAGAGGGGCAGGCGCTTGTTGGTGGAAAAATTGTGGCGGGCCGCGATGCGCTGGCGGCAGCCGATCTTGCGCCGATCACGCTCGGGCCGAAGGAAGGTCTTGCGCTGATCAACGGTACGCAGTTTTCGAGCGCCTATGCCATTTCCGGGCTGTTGCGCGGCCACGGTCTGGCCTGTGCCGCGCTGGTGACAGGCGCTCTGTCGGTCGATGCGGCCATGGCCTCGACGGCCCCGTTCCGCCCGGAGATTCAGCGGCTGCGGGGGCATGACGGACAAGTCGCCGCCGGCGCCGCCTTGACAGCACTGCTAGAGGGCAGCGACATCCGCATGTCGCATCTCGAAGGCGACGAGCGCGTACAGGATCCCTATTGCCTGCGCTGTCAGCCGCAGGTAGCCGGCGCCGCGCTCGATATTTTGACACAAGCCGCTCGCACGTTGACGATTGAGGCCAACGCCGTCACGGACAACCCGCTGGTGCTGGTTGATACCGGAGAGATCGTTTCGGGCGGAAATTTTCACGCGGAGCCGGTCGCATTTGCGGCCGATCAGATTGCGCTGGCCTTGTCCGAGATCGGTGCGATCAGCGAGCGCCGCATCGCCACACTGGTCGATCCAGCGCTGAACTTCGGCCTGCCGCCGTTCCTGACCCCTGATCCCGGCATCAACTCCGGCTTCATGATCGCCGAAGTGACGGCGGCTGCGCTCTATGCCGAAAACAAGCAACGCGCCGCGGCCTGTTCGATCGATTCGACGCCGACCAGCGCCAACCAGGAAGATCATGTGTCGATGGCCGCGCACGCGGCGCGCCGGTTATCTGACATGGCTGATAATCTCGCCACCATTCTGGGCATCGAGCTATTGGTTGCGGCGCAAGGCATCGGCCTGCGCGCCCCGCATACCACCAGCCCTGCGCTTGCCGCGGTCATTGCCGTGTTGCGGGAGCAGGTGCCACCGCTTGGTCATGATCGCTACATGGCCGACGATCTCAAGAAGGCTGCGGCGCTGGTCGAAGCCGGCGCATTGCCGGCCGCTGCGATTTCCGTGCTTGAGAATAACCCGTTTCCAAACCTTGCCGAGAGAGGTCATCTGTCATGAACCGCCGACTGGACAACGACCGCGTGATCCGCTCGCCCCGCGGGCCTGAGATCAGCGCCAAGAGTTGGCTGACGGAAGCACCGCTTCGAATGCTGATGAATAACCTCGATCCCGACGTCGCCGAACGGCCGAGTGAGCTCGTCGTCTATGGCGGTATAGGCCGCGCCGCGCGCGACTGGGAAAGCTTCGATCGCATCGTCGCCTCGCTGCGCAAGCTCGAGGGCGACCAGACGCTGGTGGTTCAGTCAGGCAAGCCGGTCGGAATTTTCCGCACTCATGCCGATGCGCCGCGGGTGCTGATTGCGAATTCGAACCTGGTGCCGCACTGGGCGACGCTCGACCACTTCAATGACCTAGACAGGCAGGGCCTGATGATGTTCGGGCAGATGACGGCCGGATCGTGGATCTACATCGGCAGCCAGGGTATCGTGCAGGGAACGTATGAAACGTTTGTCGAAGTGGGGCGGCGCCATTACGGCGGCAACCTTGCGGGCAAGTGGATCCTGACCGCGGGTCTCGGCGGTATGGGCGGCGCACAACCCCTTGCTGCGACGATGGCCGGCGCGTCGATGCTTGCGATCGAGTGCCAGCCGAGCCGCATCGAGATGCGCTTGCGCACGGGTTACCTCGATCGGCAGGCAAGCACGCTGGACGAGGCGCTCGCGGCCATGGCAGAGGCAGCGCAGAGCAAGAAGCCGGTCTCCGTCGGCCTGCTCGGTAATGCCGCAGATATTTTTCCCGAGTTGGTGCGCCGCGGCGTGAGGCCCGATATTGTCACCGACCAGACCAGCGCGCACGATCCGATCAATGGTTACCTGCCGAAGGGGTGGACGCTCGCGGAATGGGAGTCCCGACGTGCGGTTGATCCGAAAGCGGTCGAAGTCGCGGCGAAGACCTCGATGGTCGGCCATGTCCAGGCTATGCTGGACTTCCACGCTCAGGGCATTCCAACACTCGACTATGGCAACAACATCCGCCAGATGGCGAAGGATATGGGGCTGAAGAATGCGTTCGATTTCCCCGGTTTCGTTCCGGCCTACATCCGACCGTTGTTCTGCCGCGGCATCGGCCCGTTCCGGTGGGCCGCGCTATCAGGGGATCCCGAAGATATCTTCCGCACCGACGCCAAGGTTAAGGAGCTGATGCCGGAAGATAAGCATCTGCACAATTGGCTCGGCATGGCGAAGGCGCGGATCAAGTTCCAGGGATTGCCGGCGCGGATTTGTTGGGTCGGTCTTGGCGATCGCCATCGCCTGGGCATGGCATTCAATGAAATGGTGGCGCGCGGCGAGCTCAAGGCGCCGATCGTCATCGGCCGCGATCATCTCGACAGCGGCTCGGTTGCGAGCCCGAACCGCGAAACCGAAGCGATGCGCGACGGCTCGGATGCAGTGTCCGACTGGCCGCTGCTAAATGCGCTGCTCAACTGTGCCAGCGGGGCCACGTGGGTTTCGCTGCACCATGGCGGCGGCGTCGGCATAGGTTATTCGCAGCACGCCGGCATGGTGATTGTCGCCGACGGGACGCCAGAAGCTGCGCGCCGCATCGAGCGCGTGCTTTGGAACGATCCGGCGAGTGGGGTCATGCGCCATGCCGACGCGGGCTATGAAAGCGCGATTGCATGTGCCCGTGCCAACGGACTCGATCTGCCCAGCCTGGCGTTGTAGCGCACCGGAGAATTGATGCTGCCGATGTGTACGCCGGGCTCGATGTTCTCTCAAGACAGCGAGGTAGGCCATGGTGAAACCGTTTCCGTCGAAAACCCACATCGGCAACCACGTGCTGCATCCCGAAACGCTGATGCTGAACTACGGCTACGATCCGCAGCTGTCGGAAGGAGCCGTCAAACCACCGGTTTTCCTGACCTCGACCTTTGTCTTCAGGACCGCAGAAGACGGAAAGGACTTCTTCGACTACGTTGCGGGCAGGCGCGAGCCCCCGGAAGGGATGGGCGCGGGCCTGGTCTATTCGCGGTTCAATCATCCCAACAGCGAGATCGTGGAAGACCGGCTTGCCGTCTACGAGCGCGCGGAATCCTGCGCGCTGTTTTCGTCCGGCATGTCGGCGATTGCGACCACAATCTTGGCCTTCGCGCGGCCGGGCGACGTGATCCTGCATTCGCAGCCGCTCTACGGGGGAACGGAAACGCTACTTGCGAAGACGCTGGCCAACTTCTCGATCCGCGCAGTGGGCTTTGCCGACGGTATCGACGAGGACGCTGTCGAGCTGGCGGCTGACGATGCAATGCAAAAGGGGCGGGTTGCGATGATTCTCATTGAAACCCCGGCAAATCCGACCAACGGCCTAGTCGATATCGCGATGGTTCGCCGCATTGCCGACAACATCGGCAAGGCACAGGACTACACGCCAATCGTTGCATGCGACAATACGCTGCTAGGCCCGGTTTTCCAGCGGCCGATCGAACATGGCGCCGATCTTTCGCTGTATTCGCTGACCAAATATGTCGGTGGTCATTCCGACCTGATCGCTGGCGCTGCGCTCGGCTCAAAAGACCTCATGAAGGACATCAAGGCGCTGCGAGGCGCGATCGGCACCCAGCTGGATCCTCATTCCTGCTGGATGCTGGGCCGCTCGCTCGAGACGCTGAACTTACGCATGGAAAAGGCCAACCAGAATGCGCGTCTCGTGGCGGATTATCTACGCGACCACGACAAGGTGAAGAGGGTTCACTACCTTGCTCACCACGACGAAGCTTCGGACGCCGGCCGCTTGTTCGCGCGACAATGCCTGGGCGCGGGTTCAACGTTTTCGTTCGACATCGCCGGCGGGCAGGCGGCGGCGTCCCGATTTTTGAACGCGCTGCAAATCTTCAAGCTGGCGGTGAGCCTGGGCGGCACGGAGTCGCTTGCCAGCTTGCCCGCAAGCATGACCCACTCCGGCGTGCCGGTTGAAATCCGTCAGAAGATAGGTGTCCTCGACTCCACGATTCGACTGTCGATCGGCATCGAGCATCCGTCTGACCTGATCGCAGACATTGCGCAGGCCTTGAACAAGGCATAGCTGCTTTGCGAGGCTGATGGAGCAACCCGCCGGTTTTTGCTCCCGAGACTTCTCGGCCGGCGTAAGCAGGCAATCGCTATTGCGAGGCGTGGCCCGGGTTGCCGCGAAGACGCGAAGCCGTCTCGGTTAGATAGGCCGCCGTTAGCGCGATGAGATATCTGTCACATAAACGATATAAAGGACGCTGTCGCCTGAACCCCTGCCGTCAAGGAGCCAGCTATGTCGACGAAACGTCGCGAGCCATCGATCGGGCAGGCGGGACGGGTTTGGTACGGGTAGCGGCCGATTAAAGCAGCGTTATGCAGGCAATTGTATCTGTGAAGGCAAGGGAGGCGAGTTCATTTTCTCGTCTCGACGGTGGCCACATTGCAAAATTCCGCCATCTGGGACGGCGTTTGGCGCGATATGGAAGCGCAATCGCTGCTAGCGGTCACCGGAGAAACCGGAAATTCCTTCTCGTGGCATATGCGGCATTGTTAGCGGCCGGCATCTATGCTGCCGAAGCCGAGGATCGCCAGGCCGCGAAAACGGGCGAACTGATCGCATTCGATATCCCGCGCCAATCGCTTGCCGGAGCGCTGCAAGCCTACGGGCAGGCGACCGGCATTCAGGTGCTCTATGAAAGCAACTCGGCCGTCGGCCGGACGTCGGTCGCGGTCGAAGGAAAGCTCACGGCGCATGCCGCGCTGAACCTGCTGCTGGCCGAAACCGATCTAAAGGTGCGCTACATTCGTCCGGACGCGATCACACTCTCCCTTCCATCTGCAGAGGGTGTTAGTTATGCGCCGCCAGCGACCGCGCTGACATCTTCAAGCCTGTCGCTCGGAACGTTACGGGTGCGCGGGACAAACGACGAGCCAGCCGGGCTGCAGGATTTCAGCCAGAGGCTGCAAATGGACATTCAGAATGCCCTTCGAAAGAACCCGAAAACGCGGGACGGTAGCTACCGCGCGGTGCTTGATCTCTGGATCGATCCTGCGCGGATGATCGAGCGAACAGAACTGCTTCGGTCGACCGGCGACCGCGACCGGGACGCGGCCGTTGCGGCGGCGCTGCGCGGGCTGATGGTGAGCCGGCCGACGCCGGCAAACACGCCGCAGCCGGTGCGCGTCGTCATCGTTGTAAGATCACTGCAATGAGTTTTGACGAGCCCCAGCGACGAAACCAGAACGGCCCGGCGTCGCTGGCGCCGGGCCCGTTGCTATCCTACGAGGATGAGTCTGGAACATGGTCGTCGGGCGAAGTCTTGCGGCTTTTCATGGTGCCCGGACTGGCAACTCTGCTGCTTGTCGGCGGGGTGTACTGGATCAAGCTGCAAACGCCGTCAGGTTCGATGGGACAGCAACAAGCCTCGGTCGTTCAGGTTCACCTGCTGCCGCGGCCTGACCCTGCTCCGATCGTCACGGCTTCGACTTCGCATTCGACCGCGCCTGAGATCACCAGCCGAACCGATACGTCATCGAGAGAGCCGAGCCCCTCGACTTCCGATGAAGCCGTATCCGTTCCGCGAGCCTTCTCGCCTGCAGAAGCGCCACCGTCGGCCATTCTGTCCGCGCCATCGGCGGTAAGTGGGCCCGCGGACAGCGCTGCGGCAAGATTTCAGCAGGTGCTGCTGCGGCATGTCGCACATTACCAGCGATATCCGCACGCTGCCCGTGCGTTACGCCTTCAGGGAAGGGTCGATACGCAGTTTTCGATGAGCCGCGACGGCAAACTTCTCGGCGTCTGGGTCAGAACGAGCTCGGGCCAGACCGTGCTCGACAAGGAGGCGATGGAGACGATTCGCCGGGCGCAGCCGCTGCCGTCGATTCCTCCCGAATTGCCCGACCGATTGAACATTCACGTGCAACTGGTGTTCGATCCGTCCTAACCAACTCTCGGTAGGTAGGGTTGAGCTATCCACTGCCGACACCACCGTTGATGGCGCGAACTGGCGACCAGTGTTCTCTCGTAGGTCGTATTTCCTTTCGTCATAAATGTGTAGTTCAGCACCGCTACGACCTGCTGATCGTCGGGGGGCGAGCAGACAATGGTAACGTGTTTGGGGCCTGCGGAACGTGGCTGACAGCAATCGAATTCGGCTGCGCGGAGAGTTGGTCGAGAACTACGACGGGCTCATTAGAAAGTTGACGCGTCGCTTAGGCTCATCTGATTTTGCTCACGACGCCCTCCACGAGACATTTTTGCGGCTGGATCGCGTGACTGACGCGGTGTCGGTGCGCAGTCCGACCGATTACATATTCCGCACCGCCATCAACATCGCAAAGGATCGGCAAAGGGCGCAAAACTATCGCGTAAGCTCGTCGGAAATCGATGCGCTGCTGGACGTTTGCGACGACGAACCCGATCCGGCGAGGATAGTCGAAGCACGCTCGGAAATCGAAGCTTTCAAGCGGGCGCTGGCTGAATTGCCGCCGCGGCCTCGCGAGGTGCTCCGCAGTATTTCCATTGAAGGCCAGTCGGCGCGCGAGGTCGCGACCCGACTTCAGGTGAGCATCCGCACGGTCGAAAGCGATCTCAGGCTGGCGCTTGGCCACTGTGCCGACAGTCTTGATCACACCTTGCAGCGCCGCCTTGGCGGCCCGCGTCCCCGATCATGACCGAACCGGGCTGAGAGGCTGCGAACTCTACGCTTCCCGAAGCGAGTTGGGATGGCGCAGAATAACAAGCGGCGAATAGATTTTGCGTAATTGGGTTGCTTCGTCGCAGTTTTTCTTCGGGATAGAAGCTGCCCAGTCGTCTATCGAATAGATGCCGTGTAACGGCACAGCCACAAGTTGGATGGGAGGTTTCCGAGGAAATGACGCGGCCGTTGCAGCGAGGTCTCTTGCAATTCCCTCGAGCCGGCCCGGTCACGAAGCCCACAAGATGCTCGAAATTGACAGGAATTGGCTATATATCGAGGTCGGACGGCATTGGCCCCATCAATTAAGCACATTGGTTTGGCGAGCGCGGCAGATGGACGACAAATCGTGACCGCAGCGAGCGATACACCCGAACGCGATGCGCTCTTGGACGAGGCCCTTGACTGGGTCGTCCGGCTCAAGACCGGTGCTCCGACCAGAGCGGATATCGATGCATTGCAGCGCTGGCGCGAACAAAGCCCCGCTCACGAGAAGGCTTTCAAGAAGGCTGCGCGGCTGTTCCGCGACGCAGGTATCGCAGCGCGCGAACTGGACGATCGTCCGGAGGCCACAGGCGTGGTGCCGGCCCCGCGAAGGCTGCCGGCGAAAATCCTCGTCCGACGTGCCTTTTTGGGCGGTGCGATCGCTGCTACCGCCGCGGGCTACATGGTTGTCCGTCCGCCGCTCGGCCTGTGGCCGTCGCTGCAGGAGTTGTCGGCGGATTATCGCACCGGAAAGGGCGAGCAGCGCAAGATCGCGGTCACGCCGGATGTATCGCTGGAGCTGAACACCCAAACCAGCATCGCGTTACGCTCAGCGACCGACGAAACGCAGATCGAGTTGATTTCCGGTGAGGCCTCGGTGGCTGCGATGCGCCCTTCGCCGAAGCCATTCGTCATGCTGGCTGCGAACGGGCGGATCACCGCGAAGCAGGCGGATTTCGTGGCGCGCTGCCTTGATGGCATGGTGCGGGTGACATGTCTGAACGGCGCGGTGGATGTCGCCCAGGGCAGCCGCGTCGTGCACCTTCACAAGGCCGAGCAGGTCGCCTATACGCCCGGCGGAATCGAGGTCTCGGTCCCGGTCGACCCAGCGCAGGTGACGGCGTGGCAAAGCGGGCTATTGATTTTTCGCGATCAGACCCTTGCGGACGTGGTGGAAGAAGTTAATCGCTATCGATCCGGCAAGATCATCATCACGAACGCGGATCTGAAGCAGCGGGTCGTCAACGGCACGTTTCAGATCAACAAACTCGCTGACTTTGTGCTCCAGGTTCAGCAGTTGTTCGGGGCTCAGGCGCGCTCGCTGCCGGGCGGGGTCGTATTGCTCGGCTGATCCAGTCGAGCCGCAGCTCGCAATCTCTATTTCCGCTCGTCCGCCGTCGCCTCGGCCAGGCCGAACTTGCAACCCGCGAATCAGCGGTGGTGAGGCGCGTGAAAAGCCGTTTGCAAAAAAGCCGTTAATTTTTCTCCGGAGCGCCGCAAAGTTTGCGGGTTAGGCTTCGGTCAGTCGTCTCTAGAGCGAGGGGGCGTGATCGCGGCGTTTGGCGCGGTCGCGATACTCGTTTGAGGAGGCGAGCGGGCAACCGTGCAAAGTGGAATTGATGATGAGCCGCGCCGGCGGATGTCGGCGGGAAGGGCATTGTTTTGCCTGACGGCAGGTGCGGCGACCCTCGCAGGCGGGTTGATTGCGGCAGATCCGGCCAGAGCCGCCAAGGCTGAGTCGGCGGGGCGTGCGCCGAGTTCGCCTCCTGCGTCGTCATCGCCAGAGCGGGCTTCGCCGCAAAAGCCAGCTGCAACACAGCGTTTCGATATCGACGACTTCGCCGTCCAGGGTGCCGATACGCTCCCGCAGATCGAAATCGAGGAAGCTATTTACCCCTTCCTGGGGCCCAACAAGACCGCAGACGACGTCGAAAAGGCGCGGGCGGCGCTCGAGAAGGCCTATCACGACAAGGGCTATCAGACGGTCAGCGTCTCCGTCCCGCAGCAGAACGCTTTGAGCAGGATGATCACGCTCAAAGTAACGGAAATGAAGGTCGGCCGACTTCGGGTCAAGAACTCGCGCTATTTCGACCTCGCGAAGATCACGAACAAGGCCGGCTCTCTCAAGGAGGGCACGGTCCCAAACTTCAATGAAGTCACCAAGGACATCGTCGCGCTGAACCAGTGGCCCGACCGGCGTGTGACGCCCGCGCTACGGGCCGGTGTCACACCAGGCACCGTCGACGTCGATCTGAATGTCGAGGACAAGGTACCGGTTCATGCCAGCGTCGAGCTGAATAACAGGCAGTCGCCCAACACCACGGCGCTGCGCCTGAGCAGCACCGTGCACTACGACAATCTCTGGCAACTCGGTCACTCCCTGAGTTTCACCTACCAGGTGGCGCCGCAGCGACCGGGCGACGCGGAAGTGTTTTCCGGGTCCTATCTTGCACGGTTGCAGGACGTCGACTGGCTCAGCGTCCTGGTCTACGCGGTGAAATCGAGCAGCAATGTTGCAACGGTCGGCGGCACCAACGTAATTGGGCCCGGGCAGATTCTCGGCAGCCGCGCCGTGATGACCTTGCCGACGCGAGAGGGCCTGTTCCACACCCTTTCGGCTGGTGTTGACTACAAGCACTTCGACCAGACTGTGAAGCTCGGCGGCGATGGTTTCTCCTCGCCGGTCACCTACTATCCGGTGGTTGCGAGCTATGGGGCTACGTTCCAGGCCGAGAAATTCACGACGCAGTTCAACGCCGCCGTCACCTACAATCTGCGGCCGCTGAGCGATGACTGGGTGGCATTTGACACCAAGCGTTACCAGGCCTCTCCCAGCTTCACCCATTTCAACGTCGACGTATCGCATACCCAGGAATTGCCCGAGGGCTTTCAGCTCTACGGCAAGATCCAGGGGCAGGTCGCCGACGGGCCGCTGGTATCAAGCGAGCAGATCAGCGCCGGCGGCCTCGATACCGTGCGTGGTTATCTGGAATCCGAGACGCTCGGTGACAATGGTGTCATCGGCAATCTCGAGCTGCGCAGCCCCAATATCGGCGAGCTGCTGCAGAAGCAGATGAAGAACGAGACCGGGCAGGGCCAGGCGCCCTTCACCGTTTTCAACGACTGGCGCTTCTTTGGGTTTACCGACGCAGGCACGGTCACCGTGCTGCATCCGCTGCCAGATCAGCAATCGAAGTTCGACGTTTGGAGTTACGGCGTCGGTGCCCGCTTCAAGATGTTCGACTATCTCAACGGCACGCTCGTCTATTCCGTGCCGATGGTGAGTCAAGCCTACACCGAGGCGCGAAACCCGCGCGTGAATTTCCGAATCTGGGGTGAATTCTGATGATCAGGGGATGGGATCAACGAGGCTGCGCGGATCAATTCGCCCACCGTGGGATGGCCGCGAAAATTCTGGCAGGCTTGCTGCTCTCGTTCACCGCGGTGCTGACGCTCGCGCCGTCGCCGGCCAACGCGTGGTGGAACGACGAATGGCAGCTGCGCAAGAAGATCACCATCGACGCCAGCGCGTCCGGCGCCAATATCACCGATCCGATCGGCACCACGCCGGTTCTGGTTCGGCTGCATGTCGGCAATTTTCGTTTCAGCCAGGCCAAGGATGACGGCAGCGATCTGCGCTTCGTCGCCGGCGACGACAAGACGCCGCTGAAGCATCACATCGAGAAGTATGACTCGCTGCTTGGCGAGGCGCTGGTCTGGGTCGCCGTGCCCAACCTTCAACCCGGCGCAAAGACCGATATCTGGCTCTATTCCGGCAACAAGAAAGCGATTGCGACCAGCGATCCGAAGGGCACCTACGATCCCGACACACAGCTGATCTATCATTTCAATGAGCGCGGGACGCCGGCGCTGGACTCGTCCGTCTGGGCTAATAATGCGCAAACCGTCGGCCAGCCGGCGGATGGGTCCCTGATCGGTACGGGCTTGCGTCTCGATGGCCGCGCGCCGCTGACACTGCCGGCGTCTCCATCGCTTGCACTAACTGACAACGCCGCGCTGACCTGGTCGGCCTGGATCAAGCCGAGCGCAATGCAGCCCAACGCGGCTCTTTATAGCCGCCGTGACGGCGCCAATGGTCTCGTTATCGGACTGGATAACGGTATTCTGTTCGCCGAAGTCACCAATGCGGGGACTGCGCAACGTAGCGCCGCCGGCGCGTCGGTCGCGCCCGGTGGCTGGCATCATGTCGCGGTAGTGGCCAATGGTGGTCAGATCGCACTCTATCTCGACGGCGCGCCTTACGCGTCCCTTGCCGCGACCTTGCCGGCACTTAACGCGATCGCGCTGGTTGGCGGCGAGACGTCAGGTGCCGTTGCCGCCGCTCCCACGGCGGTACCATCCGCAGCCGCACAGCCTCCAGCCCCGTCTGTGCCGGCTGCGGATGGCGGCACGGCGCCGGATGCCGCTTCCCCCGCATCCGAGGCGGCGCCAGCTTCAGCTCCCGCCGCCGCAATGGCCGGCTTTGTCGGCGATATCGACGAACTGCAGATCGCGAAGATTGCCCGCCCTGCCGGCTTCATCAAGTTTGCCGCGATGGGGCAGGGGCCGGAGCACGCCAAGCTCGTCGCGTTCAGCGTGGATGAGGAAACCGGAAGCTGGCTCTCGGGCTATTTCGCGGTGATCCTCAAATCAGTGACACTCGACGGCTGGATCGTCATCGGCATCCTCGTGATCATGGCGGCCGTCAGTTGGGTCGTGATGTACGATCGCGCCTCCTATCTGAACAAGCAGGCCAAGGCCAACGCCCGCTTCATGAAAAGCTTTCGCGAGATCGCAGCCGATCTCACGGTGCTCGACAGCGGCGAGGCGGAAGATGTAGCAAGCCTCGGCGGCCGCATGAGCGAAGCCGACGCCAAGATGATGCGGGCTTCGTCCCTGTACCGCATCTATCATCTCGGCGCCTCGGAAATCCGCCACCGCTTCGCCCAGAACGGCCAACGCCTGCCAGTTCTCTCAGCGGCATCGATCGCGGCGATCCGTGCGGCGCTCGACAGCGGCTATGTCAAGGAGACCCAGCGGCTCAACCGGTTGATGGTGGTGCTCACCATCGCGATCTCCGGCGGACCGTTCCTCGGCCTGCTCGGCACCGTCGTCGGCGTCATGATCACGTTTGCCGCCATCGCGGCGAGTGGAGACGTCAACGTCAACGCCATCGCGCCGGGCATTGCGGCGGCGCTGGTCGCAACCGTTGCCGGTCTCGGCGTCGCGATCCCGGCACTGTTCGGCTACAACTACCTGATCTCCCGCATCAAGGACCTGACCAATGACATGCAGGTCTTCATCGATGAGTTCGTGACGAAGATGGCCGAATTCTACTCGGCCGATCGGATCGAACGCCGGATCGCCGCGGAGTAACGGCGATGCAGGTTCAGGACAGCGGTAAACCCTACGACGACATCAACATCACGCCGATGTTGGACCTCGCCTATGTGTTGCTGGTGATCTTCATCATCATGACGACGGCGACCGTGCAGGGCCAGAAGGTCAATTTGCCGAAGGCGTCGGCCGCGCCGAGCCTTGCGACACAGACGACGAAGGCGATCACGGTCGCAAACGACGACAAGATATTTCTCGACACCATACCGGTGACGCTGCCCGAGCTCGAGCAGCGCCTGGTGCAGCAGAAGGCGCTGACACCGGAGTTTCCGGTCGTGCTGCGCGGCGATGCGCAGGCCCAATATCAAAGCGTCATGGACGTGCTTGACCTCCTGGGGCGTATCGGCCTGACGCAGGTCGGCCTTGCCACCAAGCCGCTCGTGAAGTGACGGCGAGGATGGGCACAGCCATGGACACGCGCAACGCCGCGAAGAATGGTCTCAGGAAGTTATGGTCCTGGCTGCACGACGCGTCATGGACGATTGGCCAGTATGCCAACGAAAACCCGATCTGTTCGGATGGAGTGATCGCCCCGCCGGCCGTCGCAGGCAGTGTGCGGCAGCCTGTATCGCCGGTCGTCGGACACCATCATGCCGCACAAGGCGGCGTCGTGCTGCAGTTTCCTGTCCGCGGCGAGGCGTTGCTCGTCAGACTCGCGGACCTCCTGCGAAGCCGCATCGCCGATCACGCGCTCGAGCGCGACCCGCTGTTCCTCCTGATCTCGCGATGCCCCGGCTCGCGACTGTCGATAGATCGGTCGGCCTATGTCGAGTTTCTGGCTGATCGGTGCATGTATCACGTAGCGATCGAGGCGCAGCCCGACACGAAAGTCACAGTGGAAACGACCGACTTCGACACTGTCGTGAAATTCATCGTGCAGTATGTCGCCGAGCGGCTTTCGGAGAAGGTGTTGCTGGAGGCCGCGTCATGAGCGTTCCCGTGAACGATCAGGTCTCCGCGCCGCCGGACGCAAATGGGCACGGCTCCACCGCATATCGTCCGGTTGGAAAGAACACCGCGTTGTTTCGCTACGGTGCAACGCTGTTGGCCATCGTCGCGTTCGTTGGTGTCGCCGTGTTCTTCCTCCGTGGCCACGACGATATGCCGCCACCGCGTCTGGTGCGGGAGCTGACCGTCGTCAACATCGTGCCGCCGCCTCCGCCTCCGCCGCCGCCACCTCAGCAAATGCCCGAGCAGAAGATGATCGAGCAGCCGAAGATGGCCGAGCCGGAGTTCAAGGAGGAGAAGCCGCTCGACAAGCCAAAAGACGAGCCAGTCAAGGACGCCAAGAACGATGAGCCGCCGGGACCGCTATCGCTCGACGCAAAGGCAACCGGCCCCGGCGATCTCTTCAATCTCGGCAGCAAGGTCGGGGGAAATCCCTATGGCGGCGGCGGAGGCGGTGGCAGCCGATGGGGTTGGTATGCCTCGATCGTGCAGGCCCAGATCGAGGCCGCTCTGCGTGCCAACGCCAAGACTCGCAATGCAACCATGCAGGTGCAGATCCGGCTGTGGGCCGACGGCTTGGGTCGCGTCAATCGCATTCAGCTCGTCTCGTCGACCGGCGACGCCGAGCTCGACGCCGCGATCCGCAACGAGGTGCTGGGCAGCATCGTGCTGCGCGAGCCGCCGCCCAGGGACATGCCGATGCCGATGGTGACGCGCGTCACGGCGCGCCGACCGAGCTGATGCGCTGCAGCCGATTTTCGCTGAATTAAGACTAGTAGAGGACTGGGGAACCGATGTTTGAGAAGAAATCTGACGTACGTCGGCGCTTGATGCCGCTAGCCGTATCGCTGTGCGCGCTCTCTTGCGGCGCTCCGGCGTTTGGCCAGACCGCATCGGATGATGGGCGCGCGTCGACAAAGAAATCCGACGCAAAGCGGCCGACGGTGTTGCAGACGAAGCCAACGTCGCCTAGCGCCACGATCAATCTCGTGAACCTGCTGGTAAAGCAGGGCGTGTTGACGGAAGAACAGGCGCAGGCGCTGATCAAGCAGGCCGACGACGAGGCCTATCTCGCGCGCGAAGCGGCGAGAGGTGCAAGCGTCAAGGCTGATGAAGCGGCGAAAGCTGCCAACGCTGCGACGGCGGCGACCTCGCCGCCCGGCACGCGGCACGTGACCTACGTCCCCGAGATTGTCAAACGGCAGTTACGTGAGGAGATTAAGCGGGAGGTCATGGACAAGGCACACAAGGAAAACTGGGCCTCGCCGGGTGCCTATCCGGAATGGGCCCAGCGCATCCGCTTCTACGGCGACTTGCGTGCACGCTATCAGGGCAGCTTCTTTCCGACCGGTAATGACCAGTTCAACGCTTACAATTTCAACACGATCAACACCGGATCGCCCTACGACGTCAGCGACATCTCCAATCCAAATCCCGCACCGACTTACAACGCTACCAAGGACCGTCACCAGGCGCGGCTTCGCGCCCGCCTTGGCATGGAAGCCGATATTTACAACGGGTTTTCTGCCGGCCTGCGCATCGCGACCGGAGAGAACAGTTCGCCCGTTTCCACCAATCAAACGCTGGGCGCGGGCGGCGGCAATTTCTCCAAATACGCGCTGTGGCTCGATCGCGGCTATCTGAAGTACCAGGCCTGGAACAACGATGTGGCGGTTTCCGTCGGTCGCTTCGACAACCCGTTCTGGTCGCCGACCGATCTGGCCTGGCATAGGGATATCGGATTCGATGGTTTCGCGGTGCAGGCCAAGTATGAGGTCGCGAAAGGCATCACGCCGTTTGTGGTGGCCGGCGCATTTCCGATCTACAACACCGACTTCAACATCGGCACGAATTTCGATCCAGCCACAGGAAATGTGGCCAAGTTTTCGAGCCGCGACAAATGGCTGTTCGGCGCTCAGACCGGTGTTGCCACGCGATTCGCTCCGGAATCTGCCTTCCGATTTGCCGTCGCATACTACGATTTCCATAACGTTCAGGGGCGGCTCTCCAGTCCGTGCTTCGTGAGGTCGGCGTCAGATCTGTGCGACACTGACCTGACTCGCCCGTCATTCGCACAGAAGGGCAATACCTATAGGCCGCTGCGCGACATCATTCCGGAAGCAGCGAACAACTTTGGGACTACCAACCTGTACCAGTACTTTGGCCTGGTCGGCCAGTACCGGCCGGTCGTTGCCAGCGCGCAGCTTGATCTCGGCCATTTTCACCCGATGCACATCGTGCTCGACGGCGAGTACATCTGGAATAGCGCGTTCGATCGCAAGCTGATGAATGCCGGTACCACGATCAACAATCGAGCGGGGACGCCGGACGGCTCGATCGGTCCTTACAACGGCGGCAATCAGGGCTGGCTTGCTCGCGTCACCGTGGGCAACAAGGAGATCAAGCAACTTTGGGACTGGAACGTGCACGCCGGCTACAAATATCTGGAATCCGATGCGACCGTCGACGCTTTCGTCGATTCCGATTTCGGGCTCGGCGGCACCAATCTCAAGGGCTACTTCGTCGGCGGCAATGTCGGGCTCAGCCAGAACGTGTGGGCCAGCCTGCGCTGGATGAGCGCCAACAACATTGCCGGCGTGCCGTACGCCGTCGATGTCCTGCAAGTCGACCTGAACGCGAAGTTCTGATCATGCAGACCCGCATCCCACGTCTAGTGCTACTTCTCGCCGCGGCCGTGTACGGCGGCGAAGCTCGCGGCGATGCCGAGCATGATCGCCTGCGCGAGGCGTTGCGCAGCGCCACCATTCAAGCCCGGCAACTGGAGGACCAGCGCGCTGCGTCACAGGCGAAGCTTGCCGAAGCCGAGAAGGAGAAGGCTGCCCTGAAGGCGCAGATCGATGCCGCCAAGGCGGAGACCCGCAAGCTCGAGAAACAGCATCGCGAGGCCGTCGAAGAATTCAACCAGCGCCTTACTGAGCGGGACGAGACGCTGGAAAAATGGAAGGGCGCCTACGAAGAGGCCGCCAACGTCGCACGTGCCAAGGATGCCGAGCGGGCAAAGTTTGAAAGCGAAGCCACGGCCTACAAGGCAAGCACCAAGAGCTGCCAGGCCAAGAATGTGCAGCTCGTCAACGAGGGCAAGGAGATTCTGAACCGGTACAAGAAACTGACGCTGGGCGGCGCGCTCGTCGCGACTGAGCCGCTGACCGGAATTGGCCGTGTCGACGCACAGAATTTCGTCCAGGATTACAACGACAAGCTCCTCGATCAGAAGGCGACACCATGAGCATTCCCTGCGTTTTCAGAACATTGCAGCCGAGCATCATCGCGGCCGCTGCTGCTGCCACCCTGTCGCTGCCTGTCGCGGCGCTTGCGCAGACAGCGCCGGCACCCGCGCCTCAGCGCACGGCCACGGCGCCCGCACCGGCCAAGCCGAAGCCGGCACCTCAGGGACCGGCGGGGCAGGCGACTGCTACACAGCAAGTCGCTACCGCCAAGCCCTCGGGCAGCGACGATGTGGTCGCGCGGGTCGGCAACGCCAACGTCTCGGCGGATGAGCTTCGGGCCTATGTTGCTGCGCTTGGCGCGCGCGAGCAGGCGGCACTGGCGAAGGATCCCGCACTGCTCAGCCAGACCGTCCGCATGCTGCTCGCCAATCGGCTGGTGCTTCAGGAGGTGGCCGCCAAGAAATGGGACCAACAGCCCAATATCGCGGCGCAGCTCGATCGCGTGCGGGACAGCGCGTTGGTGGAGCTGTATCTACAATCGGTCTCGACGCCGGCGGCTAACTATCCGAGCGAGGAAGATCTGCAGAAAGTCTATGAAGCTAACCGAAGCGCATTGCTGGTGCCGCGCCAGTTTCAGCTTGCGCAGGTTTTCATTGCCGTCCCGAGAGATGCCGACAAGGCGGCCGAAGACAAGGCGAAGAAGAAGCTGGACGACGTTCAGGGCAAGCTGAGGGCGCCGAATGCCGACTTTCTCGCAATCGCGCGCGCCGAAGGCGAGACAAAGGACGGCGGCGATCTCGGTTGGGTCGCGGAAAACCAGATCCGGCCGGAAATCAGGGCGCAGGTCATCGGGCTTGCCAAGAACGCCGTGTCCGATCCCATCCGCCTCGACGATGGCTGGCACATCCTCAAGCTGATCGACACCAAGGCGGCCTATACCCGCACGCTGCCGGAAGTGCGCGAGCAACTGGTCCAGCAGATGCGCAGCGAGCGCGCGGCGATGATGCGGCGCGCCTATCTGGCGGAACTGCTCAAGGAGCATCCGCCCATCCTCAATGAACTCGCGCTTTCGAACTTGCTCGATGGCGTCCGGAAATAGCCCACGCGGAGAATGAAATGTCAGGCGCCAGCATCACCAAACTCACCCTCGACGGGCTTCGCGACAGTCTTCAACAGGTAGGCTATCGCGTGGAGGCTGCGACCGATCCGGTTGCCGGCGTATCGTATCTGCGGTCGGCGACCGGCGGGCTTGCCTTCGACATCCGCCCGGGAAACCAGCTCCCCGACTCAGACGGAAGCTTCGTCGACGCCGCGTTCACCGCCGTGCTTCAGGTTCAGGGCGAGCTTCCGCTCGATCTGGTCAACCGCTGGAACGTGACGCGCCGATTCGGACGCTTGCAGCTCAGCCACCCGTTCCTCGTTTTCTGCCTCGATGTCTCGGTGGCAGGCGGAGTGGCGCCGGACTACTTGCGCGCACAGATCGAAATCTGGGATCGCCTGGTGCAGGAGCTGATTGCATATCTGCGGGACGAGCTACGCCAATTGTCCGCAAGGAACGGTTCGGTATCGCCGACCGCATCGCAGGGATCCGCGCAGCAGGCCGCGAATGAGGCTGGTGCATCGGCTACGATGCAGTAGGACGCGCAGCTGAGCGAAGAAGCGGGGCGAAAGCTTTCCATGCAATCTGAACGAAACAGGCCGGCGTGGTGGAAGAAGATCTTCCGTCCCGCCGCGGCGATGGCGGGGTTGGTTTTTGCCGGCGCTGAGGCGAAGGCAGCGCCTGTCGCGCCGGAGAGCGGTGAATACCGATCCGCGACGGCAGTGCCGGAGGCGTGGCAGGTATTCGCACGGCAGTTGCAGCAGCGGTTTGAACAGCAACTGGCCGGCGATAGTGAGGGGGCGCGTCGTATCCAGGACTACCTGACGCGCCGCGACAGAGGGGCCGATGCGCCGGCATTGAAGGTAGCGCTTCGCGCCTGGATTCTGGCCGACGGCAGAGTCGATCGCATTGAAGTCGACGGGATCGATGACGCCATGATGCGCATCGAGCTGCGGGCGTTGTTGATGGATGGCAGTATCGGCGCCCCGCCGCCGGCGATGCTCCAACCCGTGCACCTGCGTCTTTCGCTCCGCGCGAAAGATCGAGCGCGCGAGGGGAAATAGCGGATGGTGATCGGCGTGCAACCTCGATCCTCGCGCGCGGCGAGCTCGCGGCCATCGGCTGTTGTCGCGCTGGGATTGTTCATGATCTTCTTGCCAGGGGTCGCGAGCGCGGACAGCACCGTTTCTGCATCCACGTCATTTGATGATCGCTTTGCCGCTGTCGAACGGACGCAGCTGCCGCGGCCGCAATTGACGCCTGCGGCTGATCCGCCGAAGGACATTGCCGGCGATATCGCAAAGCTCAGAACGCCCTCGAGCGTGCTCGACGGGCGTGCGCGCTATCGCGCCGTGATCGAGAAAGAGGCCGCCCAAGCCGGCTTGCCGCCGGAAATTGCCGAGGCGGTGATGGCGGTGGAGAGCGGATACAACCCCCATGCCATCGGCGGTGTTGGTGAAATCGGTCTGATGCAGATATTACCGTCGACGGCAGCCATGCTCGGCTTCAGAGGCTCGCTCGCCGAGCTCGCCGTGCCTGAGACCAATATCCGTTATGGCGTGACCTATCTTGCAAAGGCGTGGCGTCTGGCCGGCGGCGATCTTTGCACGGCCGCCATGAAATATCGAGCCGGCCATGGCGAAACCCGGTTCTCCGTTCTCTCCGTCAACTATTGTCTTGCGGTGCGCGCAAAGCTGGCCGCGCGGGGCTTTCCCGTGACGGGAAACGTTCCCGTTGCGACGTTCGGAGAGGCAGCGAGGGGCGGTGGCTGTGGCCGCAAATGCCTGGGGGGTGCTCACATGGGTTCGGTAAATCTTGCAGCACTCAACACGCGCCTCAGCGCATTGGTCGTGCAGACCAGAGCAGGGCGTTAGGAGGCGAGCGCCATGCGGCCAATCATACTTTCGCTTGTCGCTGCAGTTCTCGGCACATCAGCCTCGGCCGAAGAGCGCGTCCTGGTACTCCCGGAGATCGTTATCGGCGGCGGGGTGAAAAGTGCCGACAGATGCGTCGAGGTCGAGATCGGAGCAAGCCGGTCGATGGATTGCCTCAACCAGAAACTGCGACGCGAGGTCGACCGCGTCAATCCGACCATGAACCTTCCGCCGATCGATGCGCGATCGCCGGACACCAAGGTCGGGGTCGTGAACATTCCAGGCGTTCAGCAACAATATGGCAGGAATTTCGGCGTTTCGGTTGCTCCGTATCGACCGCCGCCACCGGTGTTCAATACGCCGCTGGGACCGAACCGATAGTGCGATCGAATATGGTGTTGGCTTGGAGAGCCTCCGTAGCCGCGTTCAATATCCAGCGCCTGACACGTGAGTGTAACACACGCTCCGTAAGGTTTTCATCGAGACTTCGATAGTCTTGTGAAGATGAGGGTGTGCTTTGACACGGGATGCGGTTGTCGCCGCGCAAAGCCGTAGTGCTCGGTTGTGTTGCACGCTGGCAGTAGGCCTCGGACTAATGCTGCCGGCGCATGATGCAGCTTCACAGGAACGGAGTCCGATACAGTTCGCAATTACCGCCCAGCCGCTCGCGACTGCGCTCGATACCTTCAGCATCGCAAGCGGTCTAGAACTTTACTACGATGGCGCTCTCGCTGTCGGCCGTCGCTCCAGCGCTGTCGAGGGGCGGCTTGCGCCGGAGGTTGCACTGCAGGAATTGCTGGCTGGCAGCGGTCTGGTGGCGCGCGCGACCGGTCCCAATAGCTTCACCATCAAGCCTGCCCCGCGCCTCACTAGCGCGCGTCACCAAACCTATTTCGCGGCGATCCAGGGAAGGGTGTCGCAGGTATTGTGTGCGCGCGCTGAAACCAGGCCGGGCGACGTTGACCTCCTGCTGCAGCTGTGGGTCGCCTCCACGGGAGCGATACAGCGCGTGCAATTGCTCGATCCGCCAAATGCCGGCAAGGAGGAAGCCGCGTTCGCGACGGCGCTGCGCGGGATTTCGATTGGAATAGTGCCGCCGGCGGAACTGCCGCAACCGGTCGTCATGGCGGTGCTCGCGCGCAGCAAAGGCGAGCGGGCCGGCTGCGTCGACGTCGCGGCAACGGCGGTGCGCTAGATGCGCAGGATGCGCCACCGATGAGCGATTTGAACCGCGCAACGCTGCGGCGCTTCTTCGTGCTGGGCTATGATGATTTGCGGGCGCGGCTAGCGCGCCGGTTCGGATCCGTCGAGCTGGCCAGCGACGCGCTGCATGAAACCTGGTTGCGGCTCGAAACCGCGGTGCCGGCCGGCATCGTGCGCAGTCCAAGGAACTACCTGCTGCAAATGGCGGCAAATGTCGCTCTGAAACGTTTGAAGGTGGAGCGAAGTTTCGTCACGCTCACGGATGCCAAGATGGCGATCGGCATCAGCGATGATGCACCTGATCCCGAGTGCGCCGCGATCGCAAGTTCCGAGGTCGCGATGCTTGCAAAAGCGTTATCGGAGCTGACACCGCGCCGACGGGAAATCCTGCTTGCCTCGCGGCTGGACGGTATCCAGCTTTGGGCTATCGCCGAGCGTCTCGGCGTCTCGCAACGCCTTGTCGAGATCGAGCTCAAACATGCACTCGCCCATTGCGCATTGCGTGTCGACCGAAATGTCATCAAAAGATTCGGTCCCCGGTCACCGCAGGGATCTCAGGCTGAAGAGGAGGATCCAGGCTGATGGCTGGCACTTCGATGCTGGATCCGGCCGATACCGGGCGTGCGATGGCGGCAGGTATTTCCGAACATCCTGCGGCTTTCCTGACGCGGGTCGACCGGGAAGCGCATGATTGGCTGGTGCGTTTCGCCGCCGGCAACGCCGGTCCCGCCGATCTCGAGGCCTTCAAGGCATGGTCGGCGCAGGCCGGATATGCTGAGGCCTTTGCGCGAGCTTGCCGGCTCTGGGCAGCGGTCGAACCGGCGAGCAAGCGCATGGCGGTCGCCCAAGTGCCGGCGCAGAGGCCGCGCATTGGACGCCGTGCATTTGTCGGCGGTGCGCTCGCTGCGTCGCTGTCTGCCGCGATCTACGCCGGCGCGCGGCCGCCGCTCGGACTGTGGCCGTCCTTGTCCGAGCTTGCCGCGGACTATCGGACCGCGCCCGGCGAGCAGCGTAAATTTGTGCTCGCAGGAGGTCCGTCGATTGAGCTGAATACCCGCACCAGCGTTGCTGTGAGGGGGTCGGCGGATGATGGCATCGAACGTATCGAACTGATCGGCGGCGAAGCGGCTATCGCCACACGATCCGACGTGCGCTCTGCGATCGAGGTGATCGCCGGAGATTGCCGCGTCACGGCAACTACGGCGGCCTTCAACATACGTTATGAGAGCGATGTCGTTTGCGCGACCTGTGTGGCGGGCGAGATTGTGGTGGCGTTCGGCGGTCGCTCGGCCAACCTCCGGCGTGGGGAGCAGGTCGTCTACGCCTCTGGCAATCTTGGTGTCGTGGCGAAGATAGATGCTGCCGCTGTAACCGCGTGGAAGGACGGCATGTTGGTGTTCCGCTTGACGCCGCTCGCGGATGCGATCGCCGAAATCAATCGCTACCGGCGCGGACGGATCATCGTGACCAGTGCCGCGCTCGGGCGCCGTTTGTTCAATGCGCGATTCCCGATCGCAAATGTCGATGGCGTGGTTGCGCAGATTCAACAGATCTTCGGCGCATCCGTCACCGCGCTGCCCGGTGGCATCGTGCTACTCGGGTAATTCTCGTAGCGGAAAAGGCGGCCACACCGGGGCTAAAGAAAATTCGCAATCCTGTTCGGTCTCGGCCTTCGAGAAGCATCTAAGCAGAGATCGCGGCACCAGAACGGTGAAGGCGATCACAGCCCCTTCGTTGTCGCGCGAGAGCCCGTGATGTCCAATAGCCGTTCTTCCGTCCATTCCGCCCGCACCGGCTTTTTCCGTCACGCCGCCTTGCTCGCGAGCGTCAGTGCGGCAGCGCTGTTGATGGCTGATACGGTGGCCCACGGACGTTCGCTGGGTGGCCAAGGGGCTGCGCCATCGCAGGCCGCGATCTCGGCGGCGCAGTCAGCGTCGCAGGAGGCCTCGCGGGCGGCACAGCAGGCGAGCAATTCACTCAAGCGGGCGACGCAGGCGATTCAGGCCATGCAGGCGGCGCAGCAGGCGGCTCGTAATCTCGCACTGACCGCGCCAAGCACGGTGCAAAACGGCTTGCGACCGGGTGGTCTGGTGGTGATGCCGGGCGCGACGCCAGGCGCGACCAACGGCGGTGCAGGATTATGGCAGGGCGCCAATTTGCCGACTGAGTCCACAAATGCCGGCCGCACTCAGGTCACGGTCAAGCAGAACGAGCAGAAGGCGATCCTGACCTGGAAGGAATTCAACGTCGGCCGCGAGACCGATCTTTATTTCGACCAGCGCGCCGGCGGTGCTGACGCCAAGAACTGGATCGCGCTGAACCGCGTGACGAATCCTGGCGCCGCACCGAGCCAGATCCTCGGCTCCATCAAGGCCGAGGGACAGGTCTACGTGATCAACCAGAATGGCATCATTTTCGGCGGCGCGAGCCAGGTCAACGTCAACACCTTGGTTGCTTCCTCGCTCAGCCTGTCGAACCAGCAGTTCCTGGCCGGCATCAATACGTCCATCGTTGTCAGCAGGGGTCTCGCCGGCTACATGCATTTGCCGCAGTTCGGAGATTACAACCCGAACCTTGCCGATTCGACCAAACCAGCCAATGATCCTAGCCAGCCCGCACCTTTCATGCCGGCTAGCGCGCCTGGCAGCGTCCTCGTTGAGGCCGGCGCCGAAGTTGCGGCGGCGAGCGGCGGCAAGGTGATGCTGTTCGCGCCCAAGGTCATCAATAGCGGGCTGGTCAGCGCACAGGACGGCCAGGTGATCATGGCCGCCGGCGAGCAGATCTATCTGAGAACCAATGTAAGCACCCAGTCCGATGTCCCGGCCGCCGTGCGCGGTCTCGACGTCGCCGTCACAGCGCCCATGCCATGGCTGTTCAACTACGACCATCTAATGGGTGCGCTTAAGCGAGTGCCTCTCAACTCGGAGCAGCCTTACGGCGATAGCGTTCGCGACGTCATACTTCCCTGGATGTATGAGCGCGCGGCGACGGTCGGCTACCAGATCGTGAACAACGGCATCGTCGAAGCCAATCACGGCAACATTACCGTGATGGCGCGCGACATTGTCCAGAATGGCTTGCTCTCGGCCTCGACGGCGCTCAACAACCGCGACGGCTCCATCCGGCTGCTAGCCTACAGTAACGGCATGATGGCCTCGAGCGGGAGCTTCGATCCGGCGCTTCTGTATTGGCAGACCGGCAACGTGCGCCTGATGCCCGGCAGCGTCACGTCGGCCATGCCGGACCTCTCGGACGCGAGCGAAATCGAGCTGTCGGCGCTTTCCACGCGTTACAAGCCGGGCCGCGTCGAACTGCGTGGCAATCTCATCGACATCCAATCGCAGGCCAACGTCATCGTTCCCGCCGGCACAATCAGTGTGGTCGCGAGCAGTGCGGCGCAATTTTCCGATGAGCCCGTCAGCGGTGAAACGCCGGTTCGTGATGGCAGCCGGATCTATATCGGCGAGGAGGCTTATCTCAGCGTCGCCGGCTTGAAGGACATCGCGATCGCAATGGATCGCAATTTCGTCGAGGCCGAGTTGCGCATCAATGAATTGCGTGACTCGGTCCTTTATCGCGACTCGTGGCTGCGTGGTCAGAAGATCGTGGTCGACCGGCGCGAAAGCGGTGCTTTCACCGATGGTCCCATGGCTGGCGTAAGCTGGGGAGGTGCTGCGGGCTCATGGGTCGGAACGCCGCTGGCGGATGTATCGGCCTGGATCGGCGTCGGCAAGACCGATTTGGGCGAATTGTCGACGGTCGGCGGTTCGATCTTCATCTCGTCGTCTGGCTCCATCATCACACGGGCCGGTTCTATCCTCGATGTGTCGGGCGGGTCGGTGCGTTACGCAGATGGCTTGGTCAAAACCACCAAGCTGATTGGCGCCGATGGGCGCATCTACGACATCGCAGACGCCAGACCCGATCAGGCCTATGTGGCTTTCGCCGGCGGCTTCACCCGCTCGCACGACCGCTGGGGCATCACGGAGACCTGGACGAGCCTGCTCGGCAAGACGGGCGCTCGCTACGAGCGCGGTTACACGGAGGGCCGCGATGCCGGCTCGATTCAGTTCTACGCCGCTGAAGGCATTGCGCTTGAAGGCAGCTACTGGGGTGGGGTTGTCGTCGGCGAGCGCCAGGGCGCCACGGGCGAATACTCCAAGGCGGGCTCGCTGACCTTCGGCGGCAAGGACGACAGCGACAGGCAGTGGCTACTCGACAAGCTCATCATCACCGGCAATCCAGTCATGTTGCCGAAGGATTTCACCGCGACGACGGCGCTCGATGCGTCCTGGTATGCTCCCCCTCCGAACGCGAGTTACCTTCCGGAGCGCACCACGTATCTCGACTCCGGTGTGTTGGCGGCATCCGAGCTACGCAACATCGAGCTTTATGTCTCCGACGATTTCACTCTCACGCGGGGTACGACCCTCAATCTGACGCCGCGCAGCACGTTCTCGGTGCTCGCCAATTCAGTCGACAGTTACAGCCAGAACTTCCACATCGATGGCACGATCCGCACAGCCGGCGGCACGGTCAACCTGCTCCACGCGGAGAGCGTGAAATTCGGCACCACCGGAGCCATTGACGTCAGCGGCCATTGGGTCAACGAACTGACCAACGGCATGGCCGCACTCGCGCCGCAGGTCGACGGCGGCACCATCACGCTCATGAACGCGCGGTTCGATGTGGGCGCGGTGCTCGATGTCTCGGGCGGCGGTTGGATGAAGAATCGGAACCGCAAGCTGCAGACGCAAGCCGGCGACGGCGGCACGATCCAGCTCAACACGATCGATATGGCTGAATTCGCCAAAGCTGACCTGCGCGGCTATTCAGCCGGCTCCGGCGGCTCCCTGGCGTTTTCGACGACCGGGAACCTGCAGATCGGGGGCGATGTGCCGGCGGCGGCCGACACCTTCCGTCTGCCCGAGACGCTGTTCACCGAGCGCGGCTTCAGTTCCCTGCAGATCGGGGCGGGCGGCAGCATTATCGTTCCGGCAGGGGTCGCAGTCTCTCAACCCGCGCGCAGTGTGGACCTGACAGACGCCGCCCGCTTCGGCTCGGGCACAAAGCTCGCCGACATGAAGCTTGCCGAGATGGGGCCGCTCGTGGTCCTGCCACTCTCACAGCGCGTCGATCTCAAGCCGACATCGCTCTCGCTCGCCGGCAACAATATTTCGATCGGTGCCGGGGCCATTGTCCAAACCGATATCGGTGGCCGCATCACATTGGCGGCGTCGACCAACGTTGGCGGCGTGATCGAGATCTCGGGCAGGCTTCAGGCGCTCGCTGGGACGATCAACGTTTCAGCAGGAGCCGTTGCGGTCACCGCTACCGGCGCACTCGTCGCAAATGGCGTGCCGGTTATCCAGACGGGTGCCTTCGGACTGCGCGATGGCGTCGTGCTCGGCGGCGGTTCGGTAAACGTCGGCGGGGCCGTTACGTTGCATGCCGGCTCGCTTATCGATGTCTCGGGCGCCAGCGGTGAAATCGACCTGCCGGTTTCCGGCACGTTTGGTTCGCGTGCAACAAGGTCGGTCGCGCTCGCCAGCAATGGCGGCAGCATCTCGATGTCAGGGCAGGGCCTGATGGAGGGGACCTTGCGCGGTCATGCCGGAGGTAGCGGTGCACGCGGCGGTGCCCTAACGCTGTCCTCGGGAACGCTGTCGGCGTCCTTGATTTTGTCCGACACGGCGGCGGCGCAGCCTGGATTGGTCGTGCGTCCGTCACTTCTCCAATCTGCCGGATTCGCCGACCTCACTCTCTCTTCCTCTTCGACTATTCGATTGGAGAGCGTGGACCTCACGGTCGGAAGCTCGATCTCGATCCTCGGCGCGCTGGTCAACGGCAACGGCACCAGTTCACGCTTATCGGCTCCATACATTTCGTGGCGCGGTGTGTCATCGAGCGACCCGACGCGCGCGGGCAAGCTGACGCTCGCCGCCTCGCTCATCGACATCGACAGCGCATCCGTTCGCGGCTTCGAACAGTCGGTGCTGGAGGCATCCGATATCCGGCTCACGCCGCTCCGGCTCGGCCTTGGAGCATCGCTCGACGTCGACGGCACGTTGGTGTTGAAAGCCGGGCAGGTCTATCCGACTTCGCAGACCAGCGCGACGATCAGAGCCTCCGACAAGATCGTTGTCCAGCAGAACGGTGAGGCCGGTCTCGCCTTGTCGGTCGGCGGCTCCTTGACACTCGAGGCGCCGGTGATCGAGCAGGGCGGCACCCTCCGCGCGCCTTTCGGGCAGATCACAGTCAAGGCCAGCCAGAAGCTGACACTCGGCGCCGGCAGCGTCACGTCGGTCAGTGGCGATAGCCTCATTCTACCCTATGGAAATCTCAGCAATAATGAGAACTGGACCATCGTTACAACTGATGGAGGACAGGCAACGGTCATTGCCAGCCTGCCCGAGAAACGCATCACCCTCGATGCGCCAAATGTCGATCTCGCGGCCGGATCAGTGGTCGATATTCGTGGTGGCGGCGACTTGCACGCTTCGGAGCACGTGCCCGGGCCGGGAGGTTCGCACAACGTGCTGTCGAGGCCGGGCCTCTATGCAATTGTACCGGCGCTGAACGATTCAATCGGCGTGCCGGATGCGACGCTGCGCAGCGGCGATCGTATCTGGCTCGATGGCGGCAGTCGCATCCCCGCCGGCTGGTACACGCTGCTGCCGGCACGCTACGCGTTGCTGCCGGGCGCCTATGCCGTGCAGATGGTGAGCGGCTCACAGGGCGTGCCGATTCCGAGGGCTGTTGGCTTGACCGACGGCTCCATGATCATGGCCGGCTATCGCGGCAATGCGCATGACGGCAGTCATGATCAGTTGCCGTCGTCCTGGCGCGTGATGTCGGGCGATGTCGTCCGCAAGTACAGCGAGTACAACGAAGCCTTTGCCAATACATTCTTCGCCTCCGATGCCTTCAAGCTGACTCAGTATCGGCTCACCGGCCAGAATATTGTTACCCCGCGCCTACCGATCGACGGCGGCTCGGTGGTGTTCAAGGCGACGCAGGATCTGATCTTGAACGGCCAGTTGCGCTCGCAGGCCGCAGCCGGCGGGCGCGGCGGCCTTGTCGATATTGCCGCACAGAAGATCGCGATTCTGGGCACAGGGCAGGACGCCGGCGCGCTGCGTGCCGACGGCTATCTGGTTATCGATGCGGTCAATCTGTCCGGCTTTGGCGCGGGCAGCCTGCTCGTCGGCGGCATCCGCAGCGGTGACACCGGCGGCCTGCGAGTGGATGTGACAGCCGACAATATTATTGTGCGCAACAGCAGCGACTCGGCGTTAACAGGATCGGAAATCATCCTGGCCGCAAGCGAGACGATCGAGGTCGGCGCCGGCAGCGTCATCGCCGCGCGCGGCGATGCGCCGACCGGCGCGGGTGATCTCGTGATGGCGCCGCAGGTGCCGCAATCCATCAACAATAATGGCACGTCCAACACGAGCGATGACTTTGTGGTGCCGGCACGGGACTGGGGCGCCCTGATCCGCGTCTCCAACGGCGATGCCGTGCTGGTCCGCCGCACCAACGTCGACACCACTGTCGGCGGGCAGGTCACCATCGGCGCCGGCGCCGTGATAGACGGTGGCAAGGCTTTGCTGATCGATGCCACCAGGAGCACCGCCGTCACCCAGGCGACGCTGTCGGGCGCGGCCCTGTCGCTCGCATCGGGCCGCATCGGATTCGGCGGCGGCACTGGCCTAGTGATCGATGCCGCCGCACTGGCCGCGCTCGCCAACACGCAGCATCTGACACTGCGCAGCTATTCCAGCATCGACTTCCATCGCGGCGTCGATTTGTCCGGCCTCAACGCGGTGACGTTCGATTCTGCCGCGTTGGTTGGCTACGGCAGCAATCCGATCACCGTCCTCGGCAACCGGCTCGTCCTGGAGAATACGGCTGCCGCGTTCAGCGAGCCGGCCGGAGCCGGCCACAGTACCCTAAGTCTCAGGGCAGCGGAGTTGGCCTTCGGCGAGGGTGCGAAAGCGCTGCGCGGCTTCGACACTGTCATGCTGACAGGCACGACGCGCATCGTTGGCGAGGGCAACGGTCGGCTCGACGCGGGAGCAGCGACGCTGACCTTCTCGACACCGGTGCTCACTGGCCGCGGCGGCGCCAGTCAATCTGTGACGACGACCGGTGCGATCGCGGTTGCGGCGAGCGGTTCCAGCGGCCCGCGCGACCTCGACAGCCTCGGCGCGCGCTGGAGCTTGACCGGCCGCTCCGTCGCCTTTGACGGTCGCATTGACGCGCTTGGCGGCGCGGTGGACCTTGCCTCCACCAATGGTGACGTCGTTCTCGCGCGGGGCTCGCTTATCGATGTCGGCGGCTTCGGCAAGCAGTTCTTCGACGTCGCCGAATATGCCGATGCCGGGCGCATTTCTCTGAGCGCGGTCGGTGGTTCGGTGCTGCTCAATGCAGGCGCGACGCTCGATCTCGGCTCGGCGCGCGACGCCGACGGGCGACCGGTTGGCGGTGGGGCGGGTACGCTCGCGCTCGCATCGGACGGCAGCCAAGTGGTTCTGGATGGCACGATCAAGGCAACGGCCGCCGCCGGCCAGCGCGGCGCATCCTTCTCGCTCGACATAGCCACGTTGCCGAATTTTGCAGCGCTCAGTCAGCGCTTGAACGAGTCGGGCTTTTCGAAATCACGCGCCTTCCGCGTGCGCTCCGGTGACGTGACCGTCGATGGCACAACTGTGGTCGAAGAGTTCTCGCTCTCCGCTGATCAGGGCATTGTCACCCTTGCCGGCACGATCGACGCCCGCGCGCGCTATGGCGGCACGATCGCGCTCTACGGCGGCCAAGGCCTCGTTATGACCAACGCCGCCGTGCTGCGGGCGGGTGCGACCGATACGGTGGATCATCTTGGCTCCGGCCGGGTGACGCTCGGCATTTCCGGCGGAGCGCTGAATATCCAGGGCGGTGTGATCGACGTCGCGGGCGGTGAGGGTGGCAAAGTCACCTTGCGCGCGCCGGTGATCGAGCAGCATGGCGCCGACACCGTCAACGTCTCCTTCACAGGCACGATCGCTGGCGCGCGCGAGATCGTACTCGAGGGCTACAAGCGCTTCGATCTCGCTCAACTCGCGGGCAATTCCAATTATGTCGGTGTCATCATCAACGGCAGCGGTCAGGCCGAGCTTGATCTTGCCGCAACGGCCGCGGGCAAGCTGAACGTCCTGGCGGACTACGGCGCCGGCACGCTGGTGGAGTTCGTGCGCGACTTCGACATCTCGGCTGCTTACGGCGCACTCGGCGGCCTGGCGGGACAGGCCAATTTCCATGCCCGCGCTGGCATGGAATTGAACCACACCGGCGACATCGTGTTGAAGTCGAGCTGGAACTTGGCTGCGGGCGTTGTCGACCAAGCTGGCGCGATCGCTGCCGGCGTTATGGCCATCGATCCGATCCTCAACAAGCCGTACGTGGTGGCAGGCCGCCAGGGCGACCTGTTGGCCAATCACACCACGATGATCTACCGCACCGGCGGCAGCATCTTCGGCGAACCGGGCGTGCTGACTTTGCGCGCCGGCGGCAATCTCGTCCTCAATGGCAGCATCAGCGACGGCTTCTTCAATTTCGCTGATCCGCTCGATGCCGATTACGTGGCGAAGGCCAATTCCTATATTGCCGACTACAACCTGTTGCTCAACGGCGGCTTCAACAGCGGCGGCGGTAACTCGGCCCTGACGAGCTGGAGCGCTTACACCAGCACGACAGCTTTGCCCACCCGCTATCTGGGTTTGAGCTTCGGCTCGACGCAGACCGCCTTTATCCCGACTGTCTTGCAGGATATCCGCGCCTCGTTGCTGCACGTGCCCTATAGCGCCGCTGCCAACTCAGCAGCGGCCAAAGGAACGATGGCAGGCGGGGCGGGCGATGCCGTGAAGTACGCAGACCTGTTCCCGGGCGTTAGCCAGGGCGGCGGTCAGACGGTTGCGCCGGCCTCGTGGTCCTACACGCTGGTCGCCGGCGCGACGGCGTCCGGTCAGGCTGCCGATCCTCTGCAGCGCATGGCCGGCACGTCCGGCAGCATCCTGCTGCAGGAACAGCCGAGCTTTACCTACACAGCGAATCCCGCCCAGCAGACTCGTAACTCGGTGGTGATCGATCTCAATACCGGCTTCAGCCCCTCGTCGGCGCCGAATACCAGCTCCGGCACAACCACTCCGGAAAACTGGTTGACCCCGATCACGAGCTATAGCGGGGTAAACGACAATGCGACTGCGGTCGTCGCGGTCGGCAGGCTCGATGCGTTCCCAGCGCGCGCGCTGCTTGACCAGCTCTTCGCCGAGTTTATCGCCGAGAAATCACTGGTGCGGAATTCGTCGGACCCGGCGAAGGGCTACAAGATCATCCAATCCTCGTCGACCGGCTACAGCTTCGTCATGTCGGTGGCGAACTTCAAGTTATTCTACAATCAGAAGATCGTTCCCAATCTGACCGCTATCCTCGCCACGTACACGCTGCCGACGCCGCCTGTCCCGCCGGTCCAGACGACCGCCAGCGCTGCCACCATGGTGCGCACAGGAACGGGCGACATCAACATAGCGGCAAGCGGCGATATCCAATTGAAGGGCGGCGCGTCGATCTACACCGCCGGCCGGCGCGATCTCACGGTCTTTAGCGATTTCACGACCGCGCCGGCAACCGCCAGCTACGGCGTGGGCGGTGGCCATGTTCACGTCGCCGCGGGCGGCAACATCGATGTTACCCTGCCGACCAATCGCTCGCAGATGCAGCACTATACCGAGTGGCTGAAGCGGCAGGGGACGGTCAATTCGTCCTACCTTTTCGGGCCGGTCTGGCAGAGCGGCCTGCCGGATCGTCCCCCCGAACAAAGCTCCTGGTGGATCGACTATACTAACTTCCAGCGCGGTGTCGCCGCCCTGGGCGGCGGCAATGTGGACATCAGCGCCGGCGGCGATCTCAACAACCTGACGGTTGCGGTGCCGACCAACGGCCGCGTGCGCGGCGGACGCACCGCCACCGAACAGAAAATCCTCGAGCTGCGCAACGGCGGCGCCATGACGGTCGGGGCGGGTGGTGCCGTGCGCGCCGGCTACTACTACCTCGGACGCGGTGCCGGCACGATCGAGGCCGGCGAATTCGCGGTCGGACGCGAGGTCAAGGTGAGGGGCGGCGCGCAGGTGACGACTTATCCGATCGCACCGATCCTCTCGCTCGGCGATGCCACGCTGGACGTGCGCACCGCCGGCGATTTGCGGCTGCAGACATTCCTCGACCCGCTGATGGTCGGCAGGGGTGATGAATACGAATTCAGCTTCATGAGCGGTCAGACCGACCGCACGGCGCTCAGTCTCACCTCGACCGGCGGCGACGTCAGTCTGGTGGGCCAGACAACCTATCTCTCGAAGGACGCGGATTCTACCAGCTCTGCAGCTCTAATCGCCTTGAACAACTTCGCTGGCAACATCTATCCGTCGAAGCTGCGTATCGCTGCGTTGAACGGCTCGGTGATCAACGAGTCGCAGTACAACACGACGACGGGCTTGGTGCCGACGCTTTACACGCTGCCGGGCAGCAGTCCGGAGCTGCGGATCGTCGCCGCGGACGACGTTCTTGTTGGCTCGATCCTCATGAGCCGCGCCACGCCCGCGATGATCCCTTCACCTTTCGAGCCGGTCGCCGGAAACACCCTCGTGCACGTCAACCTCAGCGGGATGCATAGCGTTTTGACGAATCCCATCGGAGGGCCGGGCTTCACACCGCACGCTCTGCACCTCTATAATCTGAGCAATCCCGCGCATCTGCCGAACGAGAACGACTACGAGCCAAGCCGCATCTATGCCTTAAACGGCTCGATCATCGGCACCACCTATAGCTCGGGCGTCTCGATCGCCACGGCCGCCATTACGGCGAACGAGCAGACCTGGTTCCGCGCCGGCACCGACATCCGCAACATCAATTACAATTTGCGCAACATCCATCCGACCGACGTATCGCTCGTCGAGGCCGGTAACGACATCGTCGGCGGGCCGATCTATGGTTCGATTTACGCGCAAGGGCCCGGTGCCGTTGTGGTGAGCGCCGGCCGCGACGTCTATGCGCCCGAATTGCATATCATGACAGTTGGCAATCGCGCCTACGATACGAACAACCGGCCGGTGAATTTCTCTCAGATCTTCGGTCTGCCAGATGAGAGCGCGGCCATAACCGTGATGGCGGGTTTGAAAGGCAAACAGCCGTCCTATGACGCGTTTCTGGCGGCCTATCTCGATCCGTCGAACGTCGCGGCGATGCCGGACTATCTGAAGACAACCCTGGCGGACGGCGCAATCGTGCCAATCTACTTCACCGACGCTTACGAACTCCGCAAGTCCGGACAGTCGCATAAAATCCGCTCTGGTCTTGTCTCCTTCGTCAACGACGTGACGGGCGAGACCCTGACGCCGCAGGATGCCTGGGCCAGGTTCCAGAGCCTGCCAATGCTGACCCGTGAACGCTTCGTACGGCAGGTCTACATGCAGGAGTTACGCGAAGCCGGTAAGGATCAGAACGAGGCGGGCACGGACGGTCTGCCGCGCAACGGCGGCTACAATCGCGGTTACACGGCGATCCGGACGTTGTTCCCGGGCAATGACTGGAAGGGTGATGTTGCGATCGGCAACGCCCTGTTCCGCACCATGGCGGGGGGCAATGTTGAAGTGCTCACCCCCGGCGGCGGCTTGCAGGTGGCGGCGTTGGGCAAGGAAGCCCCGTCGGGTTACGGCCTGGTGACGTTGGGCCATGGCGACATCAATATCTTCGCCCGTAACAATGTCGTTGTGAACCGCTCGCGCATTCTCACCTTTGGCGGTGGCGACGAGATCATCTGGTCAACGGTGGGTGATATCGACGCCGGCCGCGGCGCCAAGACCGCCCGCGTGCCGTCGGCGCCGGAGGTCCAGACCGATATCGACGCGGTGACGCGCATTCTGGAGAAAGCCGACATTTCCGGCAGTGGCATCGGCACCATCGTTGGCTTCACCGGCGTGGAGGAGGGCGACGTCCATCTGATCGCGCCAGAGGGCACGGTGAATGCCGGCGATGCCGGCGTGCGGGTGAGCGGCAATCTCAATATTGCGGCTCTCTTTGTGCTGAACGCCAATAATTTCCAGGTCTCTGGTGAAGTCAAAGGTTTGCCGGTGAAAGAGAGTTCGGCGCCTCCCTTGAAGCTCGAGGGCGACGCGAGCCAGAAGGCGGCGACCGATGCCGTGAAGGACGTCACACAATCGCGAACCTCCGAGCGGCCCTCCGTCATCATCGTCGAAGTGCTCGGCTTCGGCGGCGGTGATGGCGACACGCCGGCCAACCCGGATGAATCGCGTGAGCGTAGCGCACCGAGCGAGCAGAGGAGCCAGGATCCGAACAGTGCCTATCAGGTTCTGGGCGCGGGGGAGATGACGGCAGACGAAGCGAGACAGGTCATCGCCGAACGCCGTCGCGCTTCCGGACAGCGATGATGTCGCCGCAGCGTCGCGTCTCGACGACCGAATTGCGAGGGCATTCTGTCGAGGTGCGGCCGGCGCCGCCGCTGACGACGTAGCCGATGCGGCAGAACGCACATTTGCGGGAAGGCCAGCCTGGAGGCGCCACCCGTTAAATCCAGCCGATGCAACTATGTCTTACTGCCGGATCGAAACATCGTCGCGGCCAAACGTGCCACGCGCCCAAGCGCTCGAAACGCAATGAAAATGCCTTAGCTCCAAGGCACTGATCAATTGTCGGCCTTAAAGTAATTTTCGGAGGCGGCAAAGCAAAAACGCACGGCCGACGCTGCTACGCTCAATTCGGCATCCGCACTTTGCTCGGTATTGAAGTGATTCTCGCTCTGATTGTGCAACGAGACTCCCGCTCTCGTGTTGTGACAAAAGACGAAGAAGTCGCCTGTCGGCCAGCATGAGATACTGCCAGTCATTTATGACGCGAAGCTGACCAACCGCCCCGATGATGCGGGGACTCGCGAAATACATTTGTCACACAATTTCAGGCGCGTATTCGCTCGCTCCAATGCATCAAACGCGGGAACCAAAGGACGTATCCCGCGATTACTCCACACCCGTGCAACTCAGGCTTGAGCGTTAAAAATACTTACTTGCCTGGCGACGAATGATCTTAGTCTCTCCACGATTGAAAGACAGATTGCTCGAGCGACAACGTCGCTTTCTGAAGTTTGCTGTCATCGTGATTGTCCGTACCGCCGCACTTACATTCGATCCTGTCTTCGCAACCCCGCATTCGGCTGAGCGGATCTGCATTGTTTCCGGTGGGAGCTGCGCCGAATGTTGATCGAAACTTCAGCGCCGCAGATCTTGCGTCAAGCAAGCGATCTGGCTGCGAGACCAAAAATTCTGATTGCGGACGATGATCTGCGCAATTTGATGGAGCTCGATGCCATCTTGGCGGCTCCGGACCGTGAGGTCGTTCAGGCGCGATCCGGATGGGAAGCGCTGAGCCATGTGCGCCAGGATGATTTTGCGGTTATTGTTCTTTATATGCGGGCTTCTGATCTCGAAGCGCTGCAAATAACCGCACGCATGAGGGCAGATCAACGCACCTCGCAAGTTCCGATCGTCTTTATCGCGGCTTGTGGTGCCGACGAATTGCAGATCGCGAGCAGCCGTTCAGCGGGCGCCATCGATTACATATTCACGCCGATCAATCCGAAGCTCCTCCGCGCGAAGATCGACATCCTCATCGATCTTTATCGGAAGACCGAGGAAATTCGCCGGCTTGCCGAGCAGCGAAAGCGGCTACTTTTGGAGAATTTGCGCATTCAGAAGGAAAAGCTAGCGGCCGAGCAACGGCTGCGCCATCGCGAGGAGCATCAGTCACTCGTTTTGCAGTCGTTGCCAATTGCGCTCTACACGGCAAGCGGTGGCCCCGGCTTGCGACGGCTGCGCTTCACCGACGATAGTATCCGGCGTCTATCGGGCTTCTCAAGCTCGGATTTCCGGAGACAGTCCAATCTGTGGGAGGCCAGGCTCAATCCCGAAGAACATGGGCGGGTGATCCAGGCGTTCGCGAACATCGAGAATACGGGCTCGGCGAGCGTGGAGTACCGCTGGCGCTGCGCGGACGGAACGGAAAAGCATATCCTCGACCATGCCGTCCTGAGCGCGGTTCACAACGATGGCCGCCGCGAGCTCTTTGGATTCTGGCTCGATGTTAGCGACAGGAAGTCCCTTGAGACAGATCTGCTCCACGCGAGCAAGCTGGAGGCCGTAGGACGCCTGACTGGAGGCATTGTCCACGACTTCAGGAACATGCTGAGCGTGGTGATCGGCAATCTCGATCTGCTACATGTACTTATTCGCGATAACAGCGGCGCAAGCCGCCGACTCCACTCTGCGCTCGAAGGGGCGCAGACCTGTGCCGAACTGACCAGTCGCCTGCTTGCCTTCGCGCGCCGCCGCGCGATCGAGACCGACGTCGTTGACGTCGTCGAAACAGTTGAATCGATCATGGACCTGCTGACATGCGCGCTCGGCGCCAATATTCGCATCCGCACGGATTATGACAAGGGCTGCTGGCCTGTTTGTGTTGATCGGCCGCAGCTCGAGGCCGCGATTGTCAATCTGGCGATCAATGCGCGCGATGCGATGCCTAACGGAGGGCAGCTGGGCATTTGTGTGGAGAATATTCGTCATACGGCCGATCAAGAAGGTCACGAACCTCCGCAGCCGCCGCGCGAGTTCGTGCGCATCACCGTGAGTGACACGGGTATCGGTATGTCGGCCGAGATCGTGGAGCACATCTTTGAGCCGTTCTTCACCACAAAGAGCGCAAGCAGGGGAGTTGGCTTGGGCCTTAGCATGGTCAGACACTTTGTCCGGCAGTCAGGCGGCGACGTCAGCGCGCGAAGCATTCCCGGAACCGGAACCAGAATCTGTCTCGATCTTCCGCGAGCGAAATTGGAGATTCCACAAGAAGCAGATCATAATTTGTTTGATCTGTCCGCATGACAGCCACCCAGTGCGAGCATGCCAAACCGGCCTCGCCCAGAAGTCTTCATTAGAGCGTCACCTAAAAAGGGTTCAACGCTCCTGAATGATGTGTCCGTGCACTCGGGAACCAGCTCATACAAAGCAACATACGCACCGGAGTCCAAGCCCGGCGTGTTTCAGATGTAACCGGGTGCTTGGTCGTCGAATCGAAAGCGACGCGCAGGTGCGGTGGGAGGGCGAGAGATGCGGGTGCTCCTGGTCGAGGATGAGCCGAAGGTCGCCGCCGTAATTTCCGATATCTTGAAATTCAATGGCTTCACTCCGGACTCGGTCGGCACCCTGGAGGATGCATCCGAGTCCGTCGCGGTTGTAACCTATGATGCGATCCTGTTGGATCGCAAATTGCCGGATGGCGATGGGCTGCATTGGCTCCGCCACCGGCGGCGGTCGGGATGGCTTGTACCTGCGCTGATCTTGACGGCCGAAATGGACAGCGTCGACGATCGCGTCGAGGGTCTGAACGCAGGTGCCGACGACTACATTTTGAAGCCCGTCAATATGGAGGAGCTGATCGCGCGATTGCGCGCTGTGCTGCGGCGGCCCACCCTCGCGTTCGGGCCGGTGATGCGTGCGGGCAATGTCGAGTTCGATCCCGCAGGACGGCAGGTGTGGGTGAACGGCACATCGGTGAAAGTGCCCCGGCGCGAGATCTGCCTGCTCGAAGTGCTGATGCGCCGGTTCGGACGTGTCGTGCCAAAGTCAGCGCTGGAAGAGAGCCTGTTCAGCTACGACAACGAAGTATCATCCAACGCGCTTGAAGTCGGCATTTACCGGCTCAGGACCCACCTTTCAAAATCGGGAGCAACGGTTTCGATCAGAACGGACCGCGGCATCGGTTACATTCTCGAACTCGTGCGATCGACAGTCGCCGACGCCAAACCTGCGAGCGACAAAAGCTCTGAGGTGTCTCGCGCCTGATGTAACAGAATCGTTTAGTCCGGGTGGCGGAAGCATGGCGGTCGAGCGGCAGTTTGATGAACGTGTGTTGTGTCGACCACACGTTGTTCCGTTTAGCGCTTCCGAAGCGTGCCGTGTGATGACGGCACATCGACGCGTCATTAAGATCAGAACGTGCAATCCAAAATTCCGTATTCAGTCATTCAGATCGGAGTTCCGGAACGCACGCTGGGACCTGAAGCTCATCCGAGCACCAGGAGTTGCAGTCGCGCTCACAACGCCTAGTGAAGCGTGATTCTCAAAAAGGCCGCGACAAGTGCTGAAGCGTCTTCGACCATCAAGAGCCTGGACATTATCGCTCTTCGTTCTTCTGGGCGCTTCCGGCAGCGAGACGTTAGCGGCCGAACAGCCAAACGTGCGCATAGTTCCGTTACGCAAGCCGGCGGTGCAAGACGTAGCTGCCGCCCCGGTCTCAGATCGCGGCCAGATTCCTGTGTCCGATCGCGGCCAGATTCGTCTGGATGTGTCGCGTGGGCAGACGATACGGCTTTCGCAGCCGGCCAAGACGATGTTCGTTGCCGATCCCGCAATCGCCGATATTCAGGCACCGTCCAACGATGCAGCCTTTGTCTTTGGAAAGAAGGCCGGCCGAACCAGCTTTTTCGCACTCGACGACAATCAGCAGGCGATCGCCGAATACGAAGTCATTGTCACCCAGCCGATCAAGGATTTGCGCGAAATGCTTCGGAGTGAGATCGGCGATTATGCGATCCAGGTATCGTACACGCCCAACGGCGCTGTACTGAGCGGCACGTTGCCGAATGCCACGCTGGCGGAAAGCGCAAAGTCCATCACGGCGCAGTTCCTGGGCCCGGGCGCTATCATTACCAACAAGCTGCGTGTTGCCGGCGCACTGCAGGTGAATCTTAAGGTCAGGGTGGCGGAAGTCGCAAGGAACGTCGCCAAGGAGTTCGGCCTAAATCTCAATGCGACGGCAGAGACGGGAAGTTTCCGTTTCGGTTTCGTGAACGGGCGATCCGCCATCGGTCCGGCGGGACAGGTCATTCGATCGCCGACCGGGGCCGGCTCCGCATTTGTTGGATTTAACGCGGGCGGCACGAACATCTCCGCTGTGCTCGACGCGCTCGCCGCCGAAGGCCTGGTCTCCATTCTGGCGGAGCCAAACCTCACAGCGGTTTCCGGCGAACCCGCAAGCTTTCTCGCCGGTGGTGAATTTCCGATACCAGTCGCCCAGGGCCTGGACCGTTTCAGTGTCGAATTCAAGCGTTTCGGCGTCAGCCTCGAGTTTATCCCGACGGTTCTCGCCGGCGAAATGATCAGCGTGCGGGTGAAACCGGAAGTGAGCGACATTTCCACCCACGGCCAGGTGCAGATCAATGGCTTCACAATACCGGCTCTTTCGACGCGGCGGGCCGATACGGTCGTTGAACTTGCGAGCGGGCAGAGCTTTGCGATCGGCGGCCTGATCCGAAGGAGCTTCAGCAATAATATCTCGGCATTCCCATGGCTTGGTGACATCCCGGTGCTCGGCGCGCTGTTCCGCTCGAGCAATTTCCAGAAGGATGAGACCGAGCTCGTCATCATCGTCACGCCCTACATCGTGCGGCCGGCCGCAAGCACGACGCAAATGCAGGCGCCGACCGATCGCGTGGCGCCGCCCAGCGACGTCGACCGTGTTCTTCTGAACAGGGTTGCGTCGCCGCCGCCGGGGCGACAGGCGCCCAAAGCGAAAGTGACGCGGCCACTTCAAGACGGATTCATTCTCGAATGACAAAGGGAACCCGGATGCGCGCGACCCTCACATTTCTGACTGTTGGCATGTTCGCGCCGCTGCTTAGCGCCTGTTACGCCTTTGTCGAAACGCCGCCGGCTGCCCTGGTCGAACCCGCGCCGCATGTGCTTCTGCTTTCCAGCGGCTCAGGCGGCGCATTGACGTCGGCGGACAGGCGCCGTCTGGAAGACTTCATCTATACCGCGAGCAATGGCCGGCTCGACGCTATCCACGTGCACGTGATCGGTAGCAATCCACGCGCCCGCTACGCTGTGGCGCGGAGCGCGATGCGGATGGGGGTCACGCCGTTCAAGGTGAAGGAGATCAACGAGCCGGCCGACGAGCGTTTCCGTTTCGCGGTCCGCGTCGTCGCGGTGCGCTACACCGCCATTCCGCCGGGATGCCCTTCGCTGGAGATCACGGCCTCGCCGAACGACAATCACTTCGAGCCGACGCTCGGCTGCTCGAATCTGGCGAACCTGGCCGCCACCGTCAATGACCCGAAGGATCTGCTCGTCAGCACAGCCGTGCCTTCATCAGACGGCGAGCGCGCGGCCATTCCGGTGACGCGCTATCGCGCCTTTAGCGGCAATGCCCCGCTCACGCCACAAGCGGGCGGGCGCGCAGCGACGGTGATCAGCGTGCCGCCTTCCAATCCCGCGACACCGGTGGGCGGCGCCGGCGCCGCGCCCGCCCAGTAGTGAGGGCTAGACGAGACCGGCGGCCAGCATGGCGCGCGCGACTCGTTCGAACTGTTGGCTTGCGATCGCGCTACCAAGCCGCGGTTTGCGCCGCAGGCTGCGAGCAAGCGCCGCTTCCGCAACAACGGGAATGCCGGCGGATGCTGCAACATCCAGGAGCGATTGGGCGGCTGCGCCTCTTGCGCGGCTGACCACGATCGGCACAGGCGTTTCACCCCTGATATAGCGAAGGCCGACCACCGTGCCTCCGCCCCGCACGAACAGGGTGGCACGGCGTGGACCCATCGGAGGTTCGCGAGCCTGCTCCTCCCGTTGACGCCGGCGCGTGCTGCGCACCAGCGGATTGCCTTCCTGATCCTGCCGTTCGCGCTTGCTCTCGGTAATCGTCATGCGCATCTCGCGCAGGAACAGCCAGCGCTGGAGCACAATGTCGACCAGGCCGGTCGCCAGGAGGAAAGCAATGCCGATGCCGAGCAGCAATTGGGCCATGCTGCCAAACACGAAGCCGATGCAGCCTTCGCCGCAGATCGGCAATCGAACGAGCGTGTTCAGCGTGCCCGCCACGACGATGATCAGGGTAGATCCAAGCAAAACGCCTTTCACGATAGTCTTCGCAAGCTCGATCCAGCTTTTGAGGCCGAAGATGCGCTTGAATCCGGCTACGGGATTGATGTGTTCCAGACTGGGGGTCATCGGCGCAAGCGAGAACAGAAATCCGCGATTGATGGTGAGATTCGCGAGCATCGCCGCAGCGACCGCGATTGCCAGCAGCGGCAGGACCGTGCGCCACCACAGCGCGAGCAGTGCCGCGCCCAGTTGCGGCAGCGCCACCTGGAACGGTTGATTTTGCACATCGATGGCGAGCAGCAGGGCTTCTCGCCAAAGGGCGACGATATTACCGGCAAATGACCACAAATATGCGATTGCGGCGACGGCGCCTACCGCGCTGACGAAGTCGTGGCTGTGGGAGATCTGGCCTTTCTCGCGCGCGTCCTGAAGCTTCTTCGGCGAAGCCGGGAGCGATTTCTGCTCGCTGGTATCATCGCTCATTGCAAGAACCGTTCGATCTGGCTTTTGATGCCGTGCGCTCCTGCAAGCTCGCCGCGCATATAATCCATGAGGTATGTCGCATAGATACCGATGAATACCACGAACACGACGTTTTTCAGGGTAGGCGGCAGATCGTAGGCGTTCAGTTGCGGGGCGGAGCGACTGATCAGCATCACCGACAGATCCAGTAGCAGGAACAGCGCTATGACCGGGCCCCCGACCAGCAGGGCGTATGACAGGATGTGATCAAGCGTCTTGGCAATCGACAGGGCGCTGTCGAGGGTGAGCTTCGGCATAAAGCTCATCAACGGCCAGATGGCATAGCTGTCATAGAGGGTGCCGGTCAGGATGCGCATGCCGTCTGCAGCGACGAACACGGCAATGGCGCTGATGCCGAGAAAAACGCTCAGCGACGACGCCTGCGAGCGCGTTGCAGGATCGGTGGCGTCCTCGTTGGTCACGCCTCGCTGCTGGTCAATCAGTTCGCCCACTGCCTGAACGGCCCAGAAAGGTACGCCGAACAAGAAGCCGATGAGGCTGCCAACCATCAACTCCTTCATTGCGATCAGTACGAGCCGGGCGCTCTGGTGCGATCCGAGGGCGGCGATGCTCTCGGTCGCGTGCCACATCACGGGAAGGCCGAGGGCGAGCGCAAAGCCTATGCGAAGGATGCCGCCGAGTTCCGCCTTGGTGAACACGGGAAACACCAGTGCGACGCCGAGAGTTCGCATGGCGGCGATACCAAGCCCTAGCAACGCAGCCAACGCGCCATCGATGAATTGCTGAAAATCCGCCGATGAAAACAGCGAGGTCATCGCGGCCGACCCGTCCGTCACGAGCGGGTGGTAAGTGCCGGGAATTCCGTGAACAGGCGCCGGGCATGATCGATCAGCGGGCCGGCGAGCAGCGGCGAAAGCAGGCCGAGAACGGCAACAACGACGAGGAGCTTGACGGTCTGCGGCAACGTCTGATCCTGAATTTGCGTAGCGGCCTGCAGGATGCCGACGATCAGTCCGGCGAGCAGCGCTGCCAGCAGCGGCGGCAGCGTCAGCACGAGAAACAGGCTGAGCGACGTGCTCATGTGCGTCAAAATGCCGGCTTCTTCCATGGATAGCGTCCCTTGGCTATTGCGCGTAACTCAAGACCAGCCCGTGTATCAGCCGCGACCAGCCGTCGATCGCGATGAACAGAAACAGCTTGAACGGAACCGAAATCACTGTCGGCGAGACCAGCGACATACCCATCGCCATCAAGATGGTCGTTACCACGAGATCGATGGTGATGAATGGAAGGTAGAGCAGGAAGCCGATCTCGAACGCTCGCTTGAGCTCGGCGAGTAGAAAGGACGGGGCAAGAATCGATAGTTCATCCTCCGTGGCGCGATTGCGCATATCCACCGGCCATACACGTTCAGTTGCGGAAAGAAAGAACTGCCGCTCCTCCGGCCTGGTAAAGCGCTTCAGATAGTCGCGCACCGGCTCCTGGGCGCGCTTGACCGCGATGCCCCAGTCGTCGAAGGTTTTGTACTGCAGGGTCGGATCATTGAGTTGTATGTATACCTGCTCGATGATTGGCGAGCTGATATAGACGGTAAGAATCAACGCCGCGCCATACAAAACGATGTTCGGAGGTACCTGCTGGACGCCAAGCGCGTTACGGACGAGGAACAGCACGACTGATATCTTCAGGAACGAGGTCGTCGTGACAACGACGAACACCAGCAACCCGAGCCCGAAGGTGATTGCGATGAGCGCGAGGATACCGGGCTGTATGTCAGCCATGGTCGAACAGGCGAATGAGGCGAACGCCGAGACCGTCGCCGACACGCACGATCTCGCCACGCCCAATGCGGCGCCCATTGGCGACAATGTCGACAGGATCATTCGGCGATCGCCCGAGCGCAAAAACATAGCCAGGCGCTATCGTGCGGAGTTGCTCAAGCTCGACCGTCTGACGGCCTAGCTCGAAGGTTAGCTGAATCTCAAGGTCGCCAAGACTGTCCGTCTCGACGGCGCCGGGCGCAGTCTTGCCCTCCATCGCATTGATCTCCTGAACGGGGTTGTGGTGCTGAAGCATGGATCGTACGTAGGCCCCGGTCTCGTCCAGGCGTGCGATCGCCCGATATCGATGCCCAAACGTGAGCGCGGCCTCACCGCGCTCGAATGGAAACTCATCGGGTAGCAGCACGTCACCATGGTGCAGGTCTTGCAGTGTGCGGAGCGGTAGACGCACTGCACCCGCGCAGAGGACCGCCACCACCGGCACGATCGTCTTCGCAAGCGGCAATGGCGCCGGGGCCGCCTGCTGGAGCAGCTTCACGAAGTATTCGAGGGCAGGACCGTCCAGTTCGAGTCCAAGCTCGAAAGGAGCGCCGTTCAGAACTCCGTGGAAGAGAAGTCGGCGCCATGACGGATCAGGCGCGAAATCGCACGATGCGCGGTGGCATGACCGAATCCGCAGTGACATTCCGGTCGCAGTCTCGATCTTCTCCAACAGGGAGGCGAAAGCAAGCTCGAGCAGCATAGACAAGGTTGGCTCGCCTGGCGGATCGTCGGAAAGCCCGGGTTGGAGGCGGTCGAGGAGACGGCGCACCGTCTCGCAGGCAAGCGTCGCTCTCGCGTGGGCGTCGCCCCAACTGCAGCTCACTTCGAACCAATCATGGTTGGCGGTCAGGGGCTCGATCACGTAGGTGGGGGAAAGGTCGATCTCGACCGGCAGACCGTCGATCGACCCGTGAAACGGTGCACGGCGGATCGAGCACGCGTTCAGCACAGCCAAGTCCGACGGTTCGCACAACATACGCGGCTGCCATGGCGTGACATCGGGGAGGCGCTGGGGATGGAATGCAAGCGCGCCATGGGAGTCCATCATTGCCGTTCGCTCCAGGCGCTGGGTTTGTTCGAATACCGGATGCTGCTCTGTTCTTCCGTATCCAGCTCGTCAGTCAACTCGAAATGAGCGCGGATGGCGTTCTCAAGCTTCTCCTGCAGCAGGTGTAATTTCCTTACCTCGCGAGATCGCGCGCGATACTCGGCGGTGGATCGGAGCAGGGCCTGCTCGCAATGCAGAAGCGTCGCGCTCGCCGCCTCAGCCAGACGGTTTGCATCCGTCACCGCTTCGGCCAGTCGGTCCAGTTGATCCTGGCCGCGATACAGCGCGTCGACTGCAACGCTCGCGTTGCATGCGAGATCGCGATAATATTGCTGTTCGCCGCGGATCCGATCGTCCTGCGCGCGAGCAAGCGAGGCTGCCGCCACCTGAACTGCCTTGCGCGCTCTATCGCGCGCCACGGCATCGGCCTGCATGAGACGGAAGGCATGCTGTTCGCGAATCGTACGGATGCGCGAAAGCACGTTCACGTTGGTCATGCTCACGAGGCGAGGCGCGTCATCCACCGTCTGGTTTCCTCGAAGCTTGTCCGTTCGTCGGCCGGCTGCCGCAGGAAGGATCTGATATCATTGATCTTGGCCACGGCTTCATCGGCAATTTTGTCCGCGCCTTGCTTGTATTCGCCGACCTGAATCAGAAACTCGATCTCGGCGTAGCGGGCGAGCAGCGTACGCAACCTTCCGGCATCGACGCCATGTTGGCGGGAGATCACTGCTTCCATCAGCCGGCTGCGGCTTGCGAGGATGTCGATGGCGGGAAAATGGCCTGAACTCGCGAGCGCACGCGACAACACAATGTGGCCGTCAAGAATACCGCGCGTCTCCTCCGCGATCGGGTCGCCGGTGCCGTCGCCTTCGACGAGGACTGTGTAGAAGGCGGTTATCGAGCCGCGCTCACCCATGCCAGCGCGTTCGATCAGTTGCGGCAGGGTGGCGAAGATCGATGGCGGGAAACCGCGCCGGGCGGGCGGCTCGCCCGCGGCGAGGCCGATTTCGCGGGCCGCGCGTGCAAAGCGCGTGAGGCTGTCGATCAATAAGAGAACGCGACGGCCGCTGTCGCGGAAGTGCTCGGCAATGGCGGTCGCGGCATAGGCCGCCTTGAGCCGTTCGATCGGGGACCGGTCCGACGTGGCGACGACGAGCACCGCCCGCTTCAGTCCGTCGTCGCCGAGTTGCCGCGTGATGAACTCCCGCACCTCGCGACCACGTTCGCCGATCAAGCCGATGACCACGACATCAGCATCCGCATTCTTGACGATCTGGGCGAGCAGCCAGGACTTGCCGCTTCCTGGTTCGCCGTAGATACCGATCCGTTGGCCTTCGCCACAACTGAGCAGACCGTCGATGGCGCGCAATCCGACGTGGAACGTACGATCGATCAACTGCCGTGACAGCGGATTGGGAGCGGGACCATGCAGGGAACGCGCACTTTCGCGGCGATTGATCGGCGTCCCGCCGTCGAGCGCGCGCCCGAGGCTGTCGATGACGCGTCCAAGGAGTGCATCGCCTACTGGGGTCGTCATGCTTCGGCCGGTTGGTATCACCTCGCTGCGCATTGACAGCCCATGCAATTCGCCGATTGGCGTGAGCAGCGCGCCCGTGCTGGTGAAGCCAATGACTTCGGCAGTGATAGAATGCCCGGCCTGTGCGTCAGCGATGGTGCACAATTCCCCGATGCGTACGTTTGGTACGACCGCATGGACAAGCGTTCCGACTGCCTTGGTGAGGCGGCCCCTGATCGGTCGCGTGTCGATCTGCTTGACGGCGTCACGGAGCCGCGGCAATTGCGACGCGAAGCGAATCGATAACCGTTCCTCCGTCATGAGGCACGTTGCCAATTGGCGCCAGCGATCTCGATCGCGCTTAGCCGTTGCTGCAAGTCGTTGCGCAGGGCACGGCTTTGCGCGGCAAGACCGACGTCAATATTTCCGGTTTGGGTCACGATCTGGCAGTCGCCGGGCTTGATGCCGGCGTCAGCCTCCACACGCAGCATGCTGGCGTCGCCGGAGCCGTCTTCGTCAAGCGATCGGCGGAGCGGCTCGGCCATCTCGGGCGCGACGCGCAGGCGAATGTCGGTTCCTGCCAGGGTGGTCATCGCCTGCCGGACAGCTCGCGTCACGAATTCGGTCTCATCGAACGTACCCAGAATGCGCTCCACGATGACGATGATCATGGACGGAACGGCGCGTTCGATTTCATTGAGGTAACGCGCGGCCTCCCCGGCCAGGCTCGCGGCGACTTGCGCGGCCTCTTTAGCTCCCGCCTCGCGACCCTCAAGAAGCCCGCGCTGCTTTTCCTGCTCGTAGGCAGTATGGGCCAGGTCTTGCATTGATTTCAGATAATGGTGTGCGGCTTCCACCGCGCGAGTCGCCTCGCGCCAGTGATTGAATTCCTCGGCTCGCACAACCGGGCCGCATGGCTTCAACTTGGGGCGTGCCGGCGGCTCAATTGGGGACATTCGTCGAATCGTCCAGTTCTGAAAGCACAGGATCCATCAGGCCGAGTGCGAGTGTCCGCTGCACGTCGGTCCATTCGGGAGGCTCGGCGCTTTCGGGCGGAAGCCGGACATGCAGTCGCTGTCGCATTGGCGGCATAAAGGACGAAATCCAGACGCTGAGACACGCATATCCATCGCGCCTGATGTGTTCGGCCAAAGCGTCGGGGCCGACGGAACGCAGCGCGGGCGCGATGCCGTCGCGGCGCAAGCCGAACGCGTGGGCACGTTGGCCGATATGAGCGATCAGACTGGCAACGTCGCGGCCGCGTATCATTTGGCGCAGTGAGAGCGCGTGCCATGCGGCTCCTGCCAACGATGACGCTTGCGTCAGATCGGCGCGGAACAGACGCTCGAATGTTGCCCGTTGTTCCTCGAGGTCGGTCGTGTCCTCCGGCGGTGTGTCATTTGAACCGGCGATCTGCTGAATCAACAATGGCGCAAGCCGGTCATGGAGACGCGCGCAGCTCTGCAGTCGGCGGATCAGGGGGGCGGAAAGCCTGATATCGAGCACATCAGCCAGTCTGCGCGGATGAGCGGCGAGAACCATCATCGTCGCATGCGATGGTACTTCCTGGGTTTCGGAGCGTAGGCTCGACATGAAGTCCTCTGCCGGGATGCCAACCTCAGGCCGCACGTTGCGCAACTGTCCGATCAGCGTCGCGATCATTCAGGGAGAGACGCTCGATTTTCGCCGGGGCACTTTGTGGTGCGCCGGCCGCGTGTGGCAAATCGCCTTGTGTGCGCCGCCCCTGGCGGCGGCCGAGCCAGAAGGCCGAGGCGCCCGTCAGGAGCAGCGCGAGAAGGCCCGCAAGCGAAAGGTAGAGCGCCTGAAACCCGCCATCGGCCGTCCGCGGCGCCATGAGGCCGGCTGCAGTTGCCGTGCCGACCGTTCTCGGCGCAGCAGCTTCGATGGCAGGTCGTTCCACCGGCACGAGCACCACCGACACCTTCTCGTAGGACAAGCCCTCGATGCTGTTCGCCACCAGCATCTTGACGTGCGGCAGCAATGATTTCAGCGGTGCGCGGGCATCATGACGAATGAACACTGATGCAGATGACGGCGTCGCGTCCTGGCGCAAAAGGTCGTTCTTCGGAAGAACCACATGAATTCTGGCCGAAAGAACGCCGTCGATATCGGAGATCGTCCGCGACAGCTCTTCGCTCAGCGCGTAGATGAACCGCGCGCGTTCCTCCGTCGGCGACGAAATCAGGCCGCTGCTCTTGAAGACCTCTCCCATGTTGGTGAACGTCCTGCGTGGCAGGCCGTTCGCCTTGAGAAGTTCGATTGCCTGCGGGAGCTGGCGCTCTTCGACGCTGATCTGGCTGGTTCCGTCCTTGGCGAACGAGCGCTCGGCGGCGATGCCGTATTTGTGCAGCAGCGCAATCATGTCGTTTGCTTCGCGCTCGTCCAGCTTGGAGTAGAGCTCCGTCTGGCACCCAGCCAGCGCACAGAGCATCAGTGCGAGCACAGCGGGCTTCACCATTGAACGGACGGCAATCATGTGCGTCTCCGCTTGAAATCAGAGAGTCTTGCCGCAGCTCACGCCGAGGACATCAACTTGTTCATCGAGGTGGTGAAGGCGCCGGTGCTCTTGGTCATCAGGCCGACTTGAATGGACTGTTGATAAACCTGTTCGAAGTTACGCAGCATGACGTCGAAGGCATCGGTCGGCCTGGCGGCGCCATTGAGCGGCGCTGCGGCAGGGCCACGCGGCAGTCCAGCGCCGGCGAGGCCAACGGCCGGAGAATCGGCCGCGTTATGCGCATTGGCCGTGCGCAGCCGCTGGTCACCACGATGGAGAGCTTCGAGCCGGTCCAGTACGTGGTGTCCCATTCCGTCCTGTGGATTTCTCGGCAGCGACGTTAGCTGATATTCGCGTACCGCTGCCAGACGCGTGGCTTCGGGCCGGCTTTCTTGCCCGCGCGCGGATGCATGCGATGTCGCCACATTTGTCGCATCCGACGATGCATTTGCGACCACACGGGAGAATGCTCCGGCGGCATCGCTGGTCGGCGCGGCGTTTCCCGATAGCGGTACAGTATTGGAGACTGCCCCGTTGATGGTCGTCAGCGGATCAGGGAACATGTTTCGGCTCGGCTTGACATCTGAGGGCTGGCTTCGTGGCACGCACAGTACGAAAGAAGCTATTGAGGCTAGCTGACCGGAAAGTGACGAACTCGTCGGGCTGCTGTTCCGGTGCTCACGCCATCGATTTGACTTATGTCATCGCTTCGATATCTCCGTCAGATAACGATCAAAACCACGAGCCTACATAAACGACGGGCATATGACGTCACGAGCGATCCCCGATCAGAGTTTCGGCGCCACACATCGCTGGGGACGCCGTTCTGTTGCTGCGAGCGTCGTTGCCGCCGTAGCCGCGGTCGTAGCGCTACCTTCGACAACGCACGCGGCGCAGCTCAAGCTACCGGACACCACCTATACCTACACGGTCATCAACCAGGATCTGTCGGCGGCGCTTCAGGAGTTCGGCAGCAACCTCAATATCAAGGTCAATGTGAGCCAGGAGGTCCGCAGCCGCATTCAGGGCCGGCTGCCCGATCTTCCGCCGCTAGCCTTCCTGAACAGGCTCGCCGCACTCTATAATCTGGAGTGGTACTACGACGGGCAGGTGCTGCATGTCACCTCCGCCCGGGAGTCGCAAAGCAGGCTGCTTGTGCCCGGTCCAGTACCGTTTGAACGACTTGCTTCGACGCTTGCGGCGTTCGACGTCGCCGATGAGCGATATGCCGTGCGGCCGGCTCCGAACACCCAACTGGTTCTCGTCACCGGGCCGCCGCGCTTTGTGGCCTTGGTCGAGCAAACGCTCAACGGGCTGATTGCCGAGGAGCAGGCGCGTCCGAAGCCAGCTGAAGCGCGAGTGGGACCGCCGCCGTCGCCGCGTGAAACCTTTCTGACGGTGTTTCGCGGCTCTCAGACGACGATCTTTCGCAACGGACGGTTGGAAGCGACGTTTGGCTCCAACGAGTCCTCCGATGCATCCAGCGGGCGCGAGCAGTCGGGTGGACGTGACGGCGATCCCAATACGCCCAGCCGCCACGATAACTCGCGCTGACCGTCCTCGCGCCGCTTATCCTTATCCTCCCCAAAAAATTGACCTCTCGTCAGCTTCCTGAAAGCTGGCGCTCATAGCGTGACGCGCCATGAGGTCTGTTGCGAGGGAGAATTCGTCATGGGTGTACTCGGAGCGGTTGGACAGATCGCGGGCGGCATTTTCGGTGGCCCGATCGGCAGCATGGTCGGCGGCGCGGTCGGTGGCGCGATCGAAGGCAATGGCGGCGGTGGTGGCGGCGGAGCTTCCCAGGCGTTCGAGGCGGAACTGCAGAAAGCGATCGGGATGATGTCGGTGCAGCCGCTCATGGACATTATGGACATGGGCCGGGAAGCGCTGGAGGAAGAAGAGGATTCATAAGGTTAGGGCGTTGTTCGCAAGGGACATGCGCCCGGACAGGTGCAATTCGAATGGCTGGATGCCTTCGGAGCACAAGGCATCAGGTTGCGGCCTTCGCGCGGCGACCCTGGTGGCGTTGCGCTAGCCATCGACATCGATCGAGGCCATGGCGTGACGAAGACGCGAAGACATCAAGGATCAACGACAGGAGATGAACTATGGGCGGACTACTTGGTGGTGTCGGCAACATCGTGAACGCGGCTGCAGGCGCAGTTGCTGGCGGTAACGGCGGTGGCGGAGCGGCCGGCGGCGGAGACTTCCAGGCCATGATGGACCAGCTCAAGCAGACATATCAGGAATCCATGCAGAAGAGCATGGAACTGCGCCGTGTGCAGGTCGATCAGAACACGCAGAAGAAAGTGGCCGACGAGCGCGTTCAGTAACCGTTTGGCTTCAACATCGCGGTGCGCGCGTCAACGCGCGCGCCGCTCACGCGCATTACCCCGCCTCAAGGCAGCCTTGCAGAATGCGGGGCTTCCAGCCATGAAATTCGGAGCGAACGATGTCATTGCCGTCCAATTGCCTGACAATGTCAATTGAGTCCGGGCTATACGCCGGTTCGTCGCATGAGCTCTCACCGGGGCGTTACACGATCGGAAGCGCGGTGGACGCCGACATCGTCCTGATGGAGACCGACGTCGAGCCGCTTCATGCCCTGATCGATACCTCCGGGCCCGAAATCCAAATCGAGGCGCTGGCTGGCCGAATCTCGATCGGCGCGCAGAAAGTTCTCGCCGCCGGCGCGCGGCAGCCTGTGGCAACGCCTTTGCGAATGAACATCGGCGCTGCGCAGCTGCACTTCAGCCGCGCCGACGGCTCAGGGCTGCAATCGCGAGGCAGCCTGTTCGGCGCTTCGATGCCGCGGTCGCGCCTCCTGGTGGGGGCGGGACTGGTCAGCATCGTGTCGATCGCGCTGGTGATGCACTCGCTGGCCGACGTGCCGATCTCGCAAACGACGGGCGCATTTCATGGCGACGTTCGGCAGGCGTTGTTCGTATCAACGGCGAACGTACCGGATATCCTGCCGGTGGTCGCCAAGGAAGCCGCGCCGCGCGAGCGGGAAGCTGGCCACAACGTCCCTGATCTGGCATTCGACAAAGTCAAGGCTGCAGCGGACGCCATGCGGGCCGAAGTCGAGCGCATGGGCATTCTGAATGTCCTGATCGAGCCTGGCGTCGGGATCGTCGCAGCGACCGGCACCATCGATCCGAAGGCCGCGGCGCAGTGGCAGACAGTTCAAAGGTGGTTCGATGAACGCTTCGAAGGCGACATCACGCTCGTGAATGGCGTCAGCATCAAAGCGGAAAAAGTGCCGGTGTCGTTGTCCATCGAAGGCGTGTGGCGCGGAGATCATCCGCACCTCCTGATCAGAGGCCAGAAGTACCTCGAGGGTGCGCTGCTCGATGGCGGCTGGGCGATCGAACGCATCGAGGCCGAAAGAGTGCTGTTGCGGCGCGAGGGCAAGCTTGTTGCCGTTCGCTACTAATGTGATGCATTCACCTTAACCGGTGCGGATGATGCCAAAGCTGACCAGCCTGCCACCTGGTGTGCGCCTCGACGCGGCGATCGAACGCGCGCTCGCTACGCCAGGCCTTGATGGCGTCACCCGAAGGCATCTGGATGAAGCGCAAACCATCATCTCGCAGGTCGATCGAACCAGTGCCATCTCCGGCTTTGCCGGCCGGAACTTGGTCGAAGCGTTAATGACGTTTGTGATGCCGCGATTGCGCAATCCACACGTCCTGCAGGCCGAGCGCCATCGTGCGCTGCTCGAACAATTGCAGTCGGATCTGGTCGGGAGCACCGATGATCGAATCGTTCGCGAGGGGGTATTGACCATCCGACGTGAGCTCAAGCGACTGTCGCAGTTGCGCCAGAACAGCAACAGCCTGGTCGAAGGTTAGCCCAGCATGCGCGGCTTAGTGCGGAAGCCCGGTCCCCTCGACGATCCGCTGCAGCCAGGTTCCGGCGTCGCAATGGTCGGGGCCGACCAGCGCGATCTGCTCTGCGCGCTTTCCTACGTCTATGTGGCGTGTGGACAGTGCCGCCGCGCGCTTGCCCTGCTGCGTCTTGTCGAGCGCGAGCGGCCGGACGATGTCGAGGCAATCAGGCTGCTGGCGTATGCGCATCTCGCAAACAAGGACGGCGCGGCAGCGCTCGCGGCCATCGATCGCCTGGAAGCGCTCGACTCTGATCCGGCATCGAGGGCGCCGCTTCTGCTGCTGCGAAGCCATGCGCTCCGTCTCGAGGGGCAGACGGCTGATGCCCGCCGACAGTTTGATCAGTTTGTGGTTGCCCGGTCGCAAGGAGGCCGCGGATGATAGAAAGATTGAAGACGCTGGTCACGCGGGCTCCCGGGAGCCCGGATCTGATGATCGCGCTGGTGCTTGTCCTCACCGTCGCAATGATGATCCTGCCGATGCCGTTGCTGCTGGTCGATCTCCTGATCGGCTTCAATCTGGGATTTGCAGTTCTGCTGCTGATGGTGTCGCTCTATGTGCTGAGCCCGCTCGAGTTCTCCACGCTGCCGGGCATCATTCTGCTGTCGACGGTCTTCAGGCTGGCGCTCACCATCACCACGACGCGCCTCATTCTCACCCAGGCCAATGCAGGTGACATTGTCCGGACGTTCGGCGAGTTCGTCATCGCCGGCAGCGTTCTCGTCGGCCTCGTGGTCTTCCTCATCGTCACGATCGTGCAGTTCATAGTAATCGCGAAGGGTGCGGAGCGAGTCGCCGAAGTGGGCGCGCGTTTCATTCTCGATGCGCTGCCGGGGAAGCAGATGGCGATCGACGCCGAGCTGCGAAACGGCGACATCGACCAGACTGAGGCACGACGCCGGCGCGGCCGCCTCGAGCAGGAAAGCCAGCTCTACGGCGCGATGGACGGCGCCATGAAGTTCGTCAAGGGCGACGCCATCGCCGGGCTGGTCGTCATCGTGGTGAACCTGATTGGCGGGATTGCGGTCGGTACCCTGAGCCGCGGCATGCCGTTCGTGCAGGCGGTGCGCGAATACACGCTGCTGACAATCGGCGATGCGCTGATCTCGCAGATTCCGGCATTGATGCTCTCGATTACCGCCGCGACCGTTGTCACGCGGGTTACCGGCGACAGCAAGCTCGATCTCGGACGCGATATCGCGGGTCAACTTTCTGGAGATCGGCGCGCGCTGCGGCTCGCTGCGATCGTTCTGCTTGCCATGGGCTTGGTGCCGGGATTTCCAACCGCCGTGTTCATTGTACTGGCGCTTGTGTTCGGCGCGGCAAGCCTGGCTGCACGAACGAGGTCAATAGACGGGGAGGGGGAGGTTGCTTCCTTCAAGGAAGGAGTCGGGGCTGCAGCCGAGACACGTGGGGGCGCCCAGCCGCGTATGCGAGAGACGAGCCAGGCGGCGCCGGCGGAAGCACCGGCGGTCGTCGTACTGCTGGCGGACAATCTGCGCTCCATCGCAGAGCTGCAGAATTTGCGATCGAAGCTGGATGCTTCCCGTACCGGTTTGGCTGATGCGCTGGGCATCCTGATCCCGGAGGTAGGCATCGCTTTCGATCCGGCGCTTGGCACATCACAATTTCGCATCGAGGTGGAAGGTGTGCCGGTCGAGGAGGGGCACGTTGATCCGCAGCGGCTGTTGTTATGTGACGATCCCGTGAATTTGGAACTCGCCGGAATTCCGGCACACATCGATGGCGACGCCAAATCCTCCACTCAGATCTGGATCGATGTGGCACACGAGAATTCGCTATCGGCGGCAGGCATCGGCTACCAGAACTGCACGGAAGTCATTGCCGCCCGCACGCGGGAAGTGCTGGCGCGCAATGCTGCTCGATTTATCGGCATTCAGGAAACAAGGGCGCTGCTCACACGGCTGGAAGGCCGTTACGGCGATCTCGTCAAAGAAGTGATACGCACGACACCGGTACAGAGAATGGCCGAAGTGCTGCGGCGCCTGGTCGACGAGGGCGTTTCGGTCCGCAATCCACGGCTGGTTCTCGAAGCGCTCGCCGAATGGGGCGAAAGGGAGCCCAACGTTGTCCTTCTGACGGAGTATGTCCGCGCCGCGCTGAAGCGACAAATCTGTCACAAATATGCCAATGCCCACAGGATCGTGCCTGCTTACCTGATCGAGCGCGCTGCGGAGGATAGTATTCGTGGCGCCGTTCGCGACACCGCAGTGGGTCCTTATCTCGTTCTGGAAGACAAAATTTCGGAAGGGCTGCTGGAGAGGGTTCGCCGCATCGGAGCGAATGCACATTCGGATCGCAATCGGCCGGTGATCTTGACGTCAATGGATATCCGCCGCTTCGTCCGCGGATTTCTCGTGCGCAACGGTCTGGACATTCCGGTCCTTTCGTATCAAGAGTTGGCAAGCGATTTTACCATTCAACCGGTCGGCACGATCGGGCTCGCTGGCAGCTTTGGTTCCGATTCGGCTCCGCAATCTGGATCGTTTCCGCAAGGTGTCGTGCCGGCCGTCGGCTGACCGCATGGCTGATAGCCGTGAGGTGCGTGTTGAGTCAGTGTGCGCAACGGTTGGGAGCAGGCCCGACATCAAAATTATTGCACGCGCTCGCACCGCCATTGGTCGCTCTTGGTGTCGGCGCCTGTGCGGGAGCGCAGCTCGCCCCAGTGGCCGCATCATCCGAGCCGTCGGCCGCGACCGCCGATCTTGATACCGCAGCGCTGACCCGGCTGGCGCAAACTGCCGAGAGCAGCGGTAACGCGCTCAACGCGGCAAATATCTATCGCCGGATCGCGGATCGTCAGCCGTCCGCAGCACAGCCTAGGATCGATCTCGGGCGTGCGCTTATGCGCAATGGCGAATTTGACGGAGCGGACGCCGCATTTCGCCAGGCGCTTGAGATTTCGCCCGGCAATGTCGATGGCCAGGTCGGTCTTGCGCAAGTCATGCTTGCGCGCCAGCAAAACGCAGAAGCTCTTGCAGCGTTCGCCGCCATTCTGGAACAGCATCCAAAAAACATCAAAGCGCTCAATGGCGCCGGAATTGCATTGGACGCCGTTGGTCGGCACGGAGAGGCGCAGGAGCACTACAATCGCGCTCTGGCGGTCGCACCGGATGATCGCGCAGCGCGCAACAACTTGGCACTCTCGAAAACGCTGGGGACCCCGAACGTCCGGTAGGCCGTCCTCCCGTATAGTGTCAGTTTCGCATCAGCTTTGAACGCTAGCCTTCGTGCGGCTGTCACGGCCGCCGATCCGTGCCTATCGATCGGCAAAGCTCTGCCGTGGCACGAATTGATCGACACTCCGCGCACACACGGAGGCAATATGTCGCCACGAGCCAGTGCTGTCGCAGCCGATCCGCGCGACGTACCGCAGAACGAAACCGGACCGCAAGCGTCAGGCGCGGCGTTTCAGGACGCCATCGACGGGGCGCGGGTTTCCTCGGAAGCGGCGAGGCCAACCAGCGCGAGCGAAGCGCCGGTCCGGAGCGCCAACGACCATGCGTCAAATGTCGCTGCGGCAGCGGAGCAGGACATCACGCCGCAGCGCCGGCAGCAGATTGCGGAGTGGGTCGAACGGCAGTCGGACCCCAGCGGAGGTTTCCTCGGGATCGGCCAGACTTCGACGACCGAGAAGGTCATCGGCGCGCTGCGCGGCCAGTCCGAGCTCGGAGCGCTCGACAAGCAACAGCAGCGGTTTTTGATGGACCGGATGCTCGATCGCTGGACTGCCGGCCGTGGCGAGGGGCCGGGTGACGCCGCCCGTCTTTCGCGGTCGCTAGGTGATGCGCCTGAACTGCGCGCAGTTGTCGCCGAGCGCACGGCGCTGGAGGCGGCCGAGCTTGCGCGCGATCCCGCGATCGCCACTGCGCAGTCCGGCGAGGAGTGGCAGCGCCGAATGACGGCTGCGTCCTATGCCGTCTCCGCCATCACGGCCGTATCGGGGCCGCCGGGAAGCGCTCCCACCGATCTCGGGCCGCTACGGAACATGCTGAACCGGCTGCGGCCTGAGGATGCGGCCGGCTTCGCGCGAGCGCTCTCGACCGATGCATCGGCGGGCTTGGCCGGACAGATGACCGCGTCGATGCGCGAGCGTGCCTTGTCGGCGCTCAATCAGGGACATCAGTCGGAAGCGGCGAGCGCGTTCGTACAGAACGCCTTCGCCGGAACATCGGCGGTCGACTACAGCACCGTGCCGGTCTTGCGAGCGACGATGGCGCAAGCGCTTGCGCGCGAGTGGCATCCCGATGATCCTGCCCGGCAGCGTGCAGAGGCGGAGCGGCTCGGCAGCATTCTCGAAACCCCGCAGGGACGCGAACTGCTGGGCGCACAGGGCGCCGACAAGACGCCCCTTGCGGCGCGCGTGAACGCACTTGCAATCATCCGCACGAATCCGGCGATCACCGCCGATGCGCTGCGGCAGACCGACGACCCCTGGACCAACCGCGCGATCGTCGAACCGCAGGCGCAGGCATCCGCGCAACGCCTGCTCTCCGCTCGTGGCGACACGCCGCAGCGCCTGCGCGGAACGGATTTGGACAACACCATCGGCTTTGCGATGGGCATGCCGCCCGCGCTGCCGTCAGGCACGAGTTTTGCGCAAGCACAGGCTGGCGTATCGCGCGGTGAGCTTTCGCTCTATGCCAGCGGCGAACATGCTGCAGCGGTTCGTGCGGTCACCGACCAGATTCGCGCGGTCGGGGGTGCCGACGCACAGGTGACTGTTCTGCCGGTCACCTATTCGAGCGCAGAGACGGGACCGGTCCAGCTCCCGCTGTTTCGCGTCACCAGCGCGGATGGGCGCGAGCGCTTCGTCGACAATATCGGACGCGCCTACGACAGCTTCGATGACTGGCGGGAGAACAACCAGCTTCCGCCGGGATCGATGACCTATCCATCCGGCGGACATCTGACCGCCCGTCCTGATGGAAGCGTCGCGCTCCAGCATGGCAACACGCCGAAGACGGTCCGATCATCGCGGGGTTGATGATCAGCTTGAGGAGCCGCCATTCCATGACCTTGAAGGTCTCGGACTGCTTTGAACCGACCTCGGCTTCACAGTGATAGACGAACAGCCGCGGCAGGTAGAGCATGCCGGCCATCCACGAGATGACGGCGATCACATGCAGCGCCTTATAGCTTCGGTGAGCACTTCACCCAGGTGGTCGACAAGGTCGCGCTGGTCGGCGGCATCGTCGCCGGCGGCGTGCTGATCGTCGGCACCGGGGGCCTTGCAACGCCGGTTGTAATCGGGGCTGGCGCGGTTGCGATCGGCGCGGGCGCATGGGGGGCGTACCGCAGCGGCAGTGAACTCGCCGACCGCGCTGGACATGGCCAGTCGATTGATCCGTTCAGCGACGAGGCCGCGCGCGGGCTGTGGCTGAATGTCGGGGCAAGTGCCTTATCGATTGGCGCATTTGGCAGCGCCGCGCGACTGGCCCAACTGGGCCGCGCCGGCCGGGCGATCGCGCCGGTTGAGACATCGCTTCATGGTTACGTGCAGGCGGGCGCGGCGATCGTCGATACGGCGGCGATCGCAAACGAGAGCCTCTATCTGTCGCGCCACTGGAACGAGATGTCGGGCGAGCAGCGCGCGCAATCGCTGTTGTCGATGGGTTTCTGGGCTGCCGGCACCGGTGCCGCCATGCGCGCCGGAGGCTTACGCCCCGGCGACATGTTCAACCCCATTGCGGTGCGCGACGGTCTGCTACGCAACTTCGCGCCGCAAGTCGTCCCGGACGGGTCGCTGAAGGGGAATGCAGTTCGGATCGACTACGATCCGGCGACGGGCGCCGTCCGCGGCATCAGGCACGGTCCGCAAGCGACAGCGGCCGATATCGACCCTGCATGTCGTGACCGCACAGAATATCCAGCGAAGCCTCACGCTCGAGGGCCAGCTCAAGAGCTTCTCTACCGAGCATGGCGAGCCTCCGGCCGGCACGGTTGGCTGGGCTGCGCGGATCGATATCGGCAAGATCCGCGAGCGAGTGGAAACGCGATCGCGTGAACTGGCCGATCCTGACCTTAGCACGCAGCGACGGGCCGACATCATCCGCGAGAACGCCCTCGATCAGCAGCACCTCGATCAACTCGCCGAAGATGTCAGCTCGTTCGTGCGTGATCCCGGCCGTGCCGTGATCGAAGCGCGAAACACGCGCAACCAATCTGGTGAACGGCCGCGCATCGTGCTCGAGCCGGGGAACAAGGCTGATGGCTGGAATCAGGCGCTGAACGGTGAACTGGAGCCCAACACCGATTATGTTGTGGGACGCTACACCTACACGACGGACGAAGCCGGCCGTGTGGTCGAAGCCAGGGGACGAGTCCGTCTGAACCGCCACGACCGCAACACGCACCAGCAGGCGAAAGCAGCCGAGGTCGGCGGCATCAAGGACGCCGTCGAGGGCGACCAGGGCGGCCATCTGTTCGCGGCGATGTTCGACGGCCCCGGCGAGCAGATCAATTATCACCCGATGACGCGCGAGTTGAACGGAGGCGGCGGCGACTGGTATAACATGGAGCAGGAGTGGCGGACCGCGCTTCAGCAGGGCAAGACAGTAGATGCGCGAATCCGTGCCGAGTTCGATGGCGATTCAAAACGGCCTGCAGCGTTTCGGGTGACGTTCTGGATCGATGGCAAGAAGCATACGCGCTTCTTCGACAATATGGCCGAATAGGCCGCACGACGCCGACGGGAGCAGATGCGATGGCTGAATTGAGTACCGTCGAGGAGATCTACGATTTCATCGCGAACGCGCTGGCGGAAGCGGTCGACGAGCCGTGGAAGGAAATACGGTTGCACGCCGAGGTCTGGAAGACATCAACCGGATTTACCGGTGACTTCACGCGCGATCCTGAGGAGCGTGGCGTTGCCGATCTGGACGTCGATCGGCTCGATTATGCGGTCGCCAAGGCGATCAAGAAGCTGCAGACGATCATGACATCGAGTGCGCATGAATCTTGGAACAAGGCAACGTTTCGGGTGACTCCGGACGGCGAATTTTTCGCTAACTTCGCTTATGACACCGAACTGTCCGCGCGGCTGGACGCGGCAGCCGAACGCGCGCGCCAGCAATGACCGCGTAGGCCGCTGCAACGGCGGATGACGGCTGCCGGCCGTATTTCGACGCGATCATTTTCTTGAAGGACATTCGAGGAGCGACGCCGGGCTTGCCGGCGCGAGGTTCACGGCGTCCTTCCGTGACGGTGCGCAACGCCTGCGAGATCCCAGCCGCCGTCAGGTTCTCGAAAGCTTGCGCCCCTATCGTACGACCATGAGCCGGCGTGCAGTCCGTTAGCGGTGCCACGCTTTAGGGTTCATCGATCAAATTGATCCGCGGCCTGTTCGGAACGGCAGGCCGGACAGGAACCAGGTTCGGTCGTTTTGCGATTGACCAATTACGGGATGCGAAGGAGCAAGCAAATGATCTCAGACGTCGCACAGCGTATGATCGGCAATGCCGATCGCCTCAGTCAACTTGCGGGTGGGGGCGTCCAGCAGTGCGAGCAGCAGGACGTGGCGTCGATCTTCTCGAATATCCTCAAAAGCGCCGGCCAGTCCGGTGCTCAATGGAGCGATGGCGAGCGCGTTCGGTTGATCACGGGTGCGCTTGATTTTGTGTCGGCTGGCCAGGACCCGAATGCGCAGGGTTCGGCGCTCCAGACCTTCTCCGGCCTCGTGCGCCGGCTTGCCAGCGACGATGTTCTGGGTGGCGGCGGGCGTCGGCCCGGTGGCCATTGCGGCTGCGATGGCAACAGCGGGGCCGAACCGACTGAGCCGACCACGCCTCCGAGCTCCGGTGGTTCGTGCGGCGGCTCATCCGGCGAGCCGTTCAAGGTCAACGGCAATACGGTTGACACTGGTCGCTACTGCATCACCGCCAGCAACGAACAGAGTGGCCGGCTGGAAGTCACCGACAAGCAGACCGGCAAGAAGTTCAAGGTCTGGGGTGACCCCCATATCGAGACCGGCGACGGTGACAAGACGGACTTCCATCGCAAGGCTGCGACCTTCGAACTGCCCGACGGCACCAAGATCACGATCGATCCGACCAATGGCGAAGGCAAGACCTTCATCGAAAAAGTCGCGATTACCCGCGGCGACCAGGCTGCCGAGATGACCGGCTTCCGCGGCAATCTGAAGACCGAGCTGAAGTCCGGACAGGGACGGGCGCTCGATCAGCAGTATGAAGACGGCACGGTCATGAAGACGAAGAACGGCGAGATCGATGATCTCGTGTTGCCGAACGGCCAGGAGATCGTCGGAAACAAGATCAAGGACATCGACGGCTACGCAGGAACCGGGCCGACCCACGGCGCTGGTAACGGCACTGACGATCAGATCCTGCAGAACCTCAACGGTGTGATCGACGGGCTGAACCTCTCGCCGCAGGAGAAGGAAGCGCTCAAAACCGTGGTATCACTGCTCGGCCGCGTGATGAACGGTGCGGGCAGCGTCGGTGGCGGCCAGCAGCCGCAGCCCATCGCGGCGCCGCGGAGCCATGAGGGAGACGAAGCTGCTCCGGCCCAGCAGCAGTCCGGAGCAGGCGGCAGCCCGTTCGACCAGATCCTGAGTGCGCTCTCGTCGCTGATCGGCCGTCTCAACCTGCCGCAGAATGAAAAGGATGCGCTGACGACGGTCGTGTCGCTCCTTGGCCGTCTGCTCGGCGGAGCGGACAGCGGACAGCACAACATCCAGCAGGCGGCCTGATTATCGCCTGATTGACCTGAAGTGATTGGCCCTGACGGTCGGTTCCGTCAGGGCCAATGCCTTTTTTCAATGTGTTGTGCAAGGGATTGTGATGGCGTTGAGATGGCCGATCCGCATGTGTCTTGATGCAAGTCTTGCGCTGGCACTGATCTCGCCGGCCGCAGCCGAACCATTGCGCGATGAAAGCACGGGATTGGCGATCGATCCTCCCCAAGGTTACATCGCTCGCGTCCTCGCTCCCACGCCAACTTTTGTCGTGCGATTCGAGGTCAAGAAACCATCCGACCGCGACACGGGCTGTCAGGTCGCGTTCACGCCGCTTCCGCAAAATGCCGAACTCAAGCAAAGCGAAATCAACGACATCGTCGAAGGACAGCGCTGGATCGATCTTGCGCGGGCGACCGTGGCTATCAACTATGATGTGTCGGCCACCGATCGCTTCAATGTCAACGGGATAGGTGGCATTGCGATGATCGGGGACTTCAAGCCGCGCCCTGGTCTGCCGGCGCGGGCGCAGGATGTTCGGACCCTCTTCATGCTGGTCGAAACGCCGAAGGGGCGAACGACCACGATTTGCGTGGGCGAGAAGCAGGATTTCGACGCACGCCGGGCCGAATTTGAAAATGTCGCACGCTCGGCTTCGCCACCGCGCTGACGCGACCACTGGCGTATTTCCCAAGTCAGCTTGTCATCAGCTTCAATAGCGAAAAACCGCGGTAGCTGATCGAAGTCGGCCGATCAGGAAGGTGCAGCCGTGTCGCGGCGCCTAGCTCTCGTTGTGGACCGGAGTGAAAAATCGATGTCTGGTGCAAGTCCCGCACGAAGTGTCACGGATAAGCAGCGAACGCCTCCGGAGCAGGCTACTGCCGGGCAGACGGATCCGCAGTTCGATGCAGCTCTGCAGAAGACACAGCGGGAGCGCAGCCGCGTCGACGGAAATCCGCAACGCGTGCGAGGAAACGAGATCCCGCATCAGGTGAAGCCCGGCGAAACGCTTTACGGGATTTCAAAGGAATATCGCGCGCCGTTCTCGGATGTGCTGAAGGCCAACAGGCAGTTTCGCGATCCCGACCGCATCAAGCCCGGCGATGTCGCCTTTGTGCCGAATGCCGATCCACGCGTTGTGACCGCACGCGACCAGGTGGCTGCTGCGCATCGCGCGGAAGAAAACGTGGCGTCGCTCGAACGGTTGGCGCGCGATCCCAACTCCACGCCGGCGGCGCGCAAGCTTGCCAGCATCGAATTGGAGAGCGCGCGCGGCGAGGTTTCACGGCGCTGGGGGGACATTCAGCGTTCGGTGGAGAATGAACTGCGCGAGGCGGGCCGCAACACGGCGCTTCCGGATGTTGCGACAAGGCCTGCGCTCGATGAAATACGCGGCCGGTCTGATGATCCGAAGTATCAGGATACGGTAGAGAGCGCGCGGGCAACGGTCGAGAAGGAATGGCGACAGACCGGAACGACACAGTCGGAGCTGAGCGGACTGGTCGGCGATGCGCAGGCCGCCGACCGCTCGGTCGCGTCGCTGGAAGCGACGGCGCATGATCCGAATGCGACGCCGGGCGGGCGAAGTCCCACCAACAAGGAATTGCAGGAGGCGCGAAACGCAGCGGGCACTGCGTGGGGCAATGTCGAGACGGAGCTCGAGGGCCAGTTTCGCCTGATCGGGACCGGTAAGCCTTATCCCGAGGAGGCCGTCCGCGCGCAGCTCGACGAGCTCAAGCGAAACCTCCCTGATGATCCCAAGCTCAGGGAAACAATTGAAGCCGCTTATCGCAACGTGACGGAGGATTGGCGCAAGCAAGGTTGGACTCGCGACACGCTAGGCACCGTCGTGGACAAGTATGGCGCGCTCGCGCAGGCGCAACGCGAGATCGATGCGGCGCGCAACGCTGGTCCTGTCGGGCAGGCACGGCTGGCCGGCCTCGAGCAGCATCTCGAAACGCAGCGGACGGCCCTACGCGAGGAGATCGAGCGGCAGCTCGACAGGGTCGCCGGGCAAGTGCCGCCCCAGCAGCGCGAAATGGCGATCGGTGCCCGCGCCGCCTTGATCCAGGAGCATGGTCCGGAAGACGCCGCGTTCAAGGCGATCGTCGACGAGGCGACCTACAACAAGACCGTGCAACCCGCTGTCGATATCGTGCGCAATGCCTACCAGGCGGGCGACGCGAAGGCGGCGGCCGAGGCGCTTCGTCAGCAGACGGAAAACGTCTCGCCGGAGACGGCGGAGCGGATCGTTGCGGCGAGCCTCCCGACGATCGGCAGCGTCGCCGCCGATATGAAGCGCAGCCTGACCGAGGGCGGTCCGATTCCGTATCAGGACGTCGCCGGCGTCTACAAGAATATCGCTACTGCGACCGACTATGCCGCGCGCGGCAACGATGGCGCAGAGGTGACGCGGCAGGTCGCCGATATCATGGTGCGGCACCTGCCGAGCGAGAAATTCCAGCCGCACTTCCAAGACAGCCCAGCCTATCCGCTGCCTGCCTATCAGGAAGCCGTGATGCAATCGGTCAGCGACGGCACCGGCGCGACGCTGGCGCTGGAGATGGCAACGCAGCTCAAGAACGCACGCCGGACTGGCGAAGCCGACAGCCTGCTCAGCGCTACCCAGGTCGGGGTCGAGCTCCTGAAAGGCAGGATCGAAGACGATGTGAAGGCTTTTGGCGATGCGACCGCGGAGGTGAGCCGGCTGCGAGCCGACTGGTCGGGCACGATGTCGCCCGAGCAGCTCGATCGCGCTACTGTCGAATACGTCGCTAGTCGCCCGGACCTATTGCCCAACTTTGATCGCACATACAACGCGGTCGATGGTCTCGGCTATGGCGCGGTGCGCACCAGCATGGCGCTAAACAACGCATTGCCCCGACTGCAGGGCCTGCCGACCACGGAGCGGCTGACCGAAACGCGCAACGAGTTCGTCGCTAGCAAGGAAACGCAATTCGCGATGGGGCTGAGCGATAAGGGCAGCAAGGAGGTGCTGCGAATCGTGCTCGGCCAGGAGGCGGGGACATTGTCGCCGTCAGCTTCGCCGAACTCATCGGTCAGCAGCACCAGAGGCTTTGTCAAGGAACTCGGCAATGCGTTGATGACGTCGCAGCCGTCCTCCTCGAGTGCAGTCGTCGATCGCGGCGCCGGCACGACCGCCGCGATTCCGTCGGCGGGAACGACGGCTTCGAACACAGTCCGCGACATTTTCGGAACCGGCCAGGACGTCAAACTCGATCCGAAGAAGGCATCCGTCTTCCTTGGCAGCATGAACGGCCTTGGTGCTGCCTTCAACGGTTACCAGGCCGCGCTGGCGTGGGACAAGTTCGCAAAGGATCCCGGCCATCTCCTCAACATGACCAAGGCGGTCTACTATTCGATCGGCACGGGCAAGGAAACGGCCGAACTGCTTGCTGTCGGCGCGCAGCGCGGCTGGCTCGGTCTCGGGACCATTCCGGGCGCCGATCGCTTCTCGACATCTATCCTCGCCAAGGCAAACCGCACCGGACTTGCGCTCGAGCCGGGGTGGGTCAAGTTCAGCACGTACTTCAAGATCGGAGGCGGATTAATCGACAGCGCCTTCGCCATCGATGCGGCCGCCCGCGGTGACTGGATTGCCTCCGGTCTCTACACGACGAGCGCCGGCGGTGGCTTCCTGATGGCGGCCGGCTCGGTCGCCTCGAGCGGCGGCTGGCTGGCGACCTGGGGCGGCCCGGTAGGTGCGGGCCTGGTGCTCGCGTCGGCAATCGGTCTCTACTTTTATAATGATGCAAAGGACAAGGCCCGCTTCGAGGGACCGAGCCGTGAATTCCTTGAGGCGGCCGGTTATCGGCCCGAGATCGCTGCGGCGTTGTCGGACTACAGCAATAATGATGGCGGAAGTGCCGGTCCCGCGCTAGCAGCGACCGCGAAGCAGTTCGGCGTGACGCCCGAGCAGTTGATGGAGCGGCTTAACCGCATGGATCCTGCAAAGGTGCGCGAACTTGTCGACCAGGCGCACACGGTCGATCAGGATGAGTCGGGACGTTTCCAACTTACGGCACCCAACGATCGCAACGTGTGGGCGCCTCCGGGCAAAGATCCGGCATTCGGCGGCAGTTACCTTTACGACCCGCAGGATCACCGCTTCAGGGGTGAATATCGTCCCGTGCCAGGAAGCTGGTACCCGGCGCGAATGGAAGATCCCAATCCGCGAAGCATGACGGCGCTTCGCGACTATGCACGGGTCCTGTTCGGCGAGGCCATTTTGAACTGAGGGAAACAGGCGACCCGAACGCCTGACCTGCAATTCCGTCCTCGTCAGGTCGATGTCAGGTCAGCGCACTAAAACTGTAACAAATGATGGCGCAGCCATCGGGGGTCGTCGAAGCGGAGCGATCTGCTTCAGCGGCGATTGTCAGCAACTGGCGGATTGAACAATGGTGAAGGTCGTCGACAGGCCTCTCGCCGCCCGCGCGCAGCGGCCGGCGAAGAAAGAGGAAAGCAGCGACGCTCAGGCCTGGTCGGACAGCCTGCAGCGCGCGGCGCAGCCAGCCACCCCGCGCGTTGATGCTTCCCGCGATGATGGCTCTCGCATTGACCGCGCATCGGCAGCCCAGCACCGGCCGGCAGGGTCCAATGCCGCCAACGACAACGTCGTCGAGCATCGCGTCAAGGAAGGCGAATCGCTCTGGAGCATTTCGCGCCAGTATGATCGTCCGTTTCCCGACGTGCTCAAGGCCAATCCGCAGGTCCGTGACCCGGACCGGATCCATCCGGGCGAGACCGTCCGTGTGCCGCTGGGTACGCCGCCGCAACCGAGCGCGCCGCCTTCAACTGGCACGCCGAGCGTGCCGCCTCCCACGGGCGCGCCAAGTGCGCCGCCCGCGACCGGGGCGCCGAGCGCGCCGCCTGCTGGTGGTGCGCCGGGCGTGCAGCCGGCGTCGGGCTCGGGCGTGCCATGCGGCATCGATGCGAGCGCCGGCGCGGCCTGTGCAGCAAATACAACCACGCCCTGCGCCTTCGATGTGGGCATCGGCACCGCCTGTGGCCTGAACGCGTCGCCCTGTGCGGGCAAGCTCAGCGAAGGCACCGTGTGCGGAGCCAAGGGAAGCGGCTGTGCCGCCGTTGCGGGGATCGGCACGGTTTGCGGCGCCGACATTACTGCGTGTGGAGCCGCGGCGGGCGGCGCAGCGGGGTGCGTCGCAAAGGCAAGCGCCTGTGCGGCGAACGCCAGGGCCGGCGCGGTCTGCGCTGTCAACTATGCGACCTGCGGCGCTAAGTATACGGAAGGAAAGGCCTGCGGGATCGACGGAAGTTACTGCGGCTCGAAGTACAGCGGGCCGAAGCTCTGCGGGGTCGACGGCAATCTGGCCTGCGGCGCCAAGGGCAGTGCCGGCGCGTGCGGGACAGATGGGAGCGTCTGCGGGACTGACGGCACGATCCACACCTGCGCTGCCGATGGAGATGCCTGCGGCACCAATGTCGGGGCGGACGCCTGCGGCGTCGACGGCAACGCTTGCGCAGCAGATGCGACCATCGAAGCTTGTGCGGCCGATGGCAATGCGTGCGGCGTCGATGGAGGCGCGGAGGCCTGTGTCGCCGATGGCAATGTGTGCGGCGCGGATGCCACCGTTGAAGCTTGCGGGGCTGACGGCAATGTTTGTGGCGCTGATGCGGGCGCTGAAGCTTGCGCGGCAGACGCCAATGCTTGTGGTGCCGATGCGGCCGTCGAAGCCTGCGCCGCGGACGCTGCGGCCTGCGCGGCCGACGCCGTTGCCGAGGCCTGCGCGGCCGACGCGGATGCCTGTGCAGCCAACGCGTCTGCCGATGCTTGCGCCGCCGATGCCGACGCCTGCGCTGCCAACGCGTCGCTTGATGCCTGCGCGGCCGATGCAGATGCTTGCGCCGCCAAGGCGGGCGCCGACGCCTGCGGAGTCGATACGGGCGTCTGCGCCGCCAATCTCGGTGGCGTCTGCGGCGTCGATGCACCGGTGCTCGATCCAATTTCGTTCTGCGCGGTGAACGTCATCCCGGTGCTGCCGTCATGCTGATGATCGACATGCGCAACTCTACCGCGCGCATTACCATGCGCGAGATCGCGGCGGCGGGTCGACGCTACGCGTCGAGCCCGATCGCGCTTTCGAGCTTCATGGCAGGCGTGCGCCTTACGCCGGAAGTGCTGCTGGAAGGAACATGGCGCAGCCCGGCCGGAGCGGCGGGAAATTTTGCGTTCTTCCGCCATCTGATGCTCGGATTGCTGCCGCAGCGCTACGACGTACACCATCTCGAGGCGCTCGGCGGCCGCTTCGCGCTGCGCCTGGCAGGGATCGGTCGCCATGGAGATTTCACCACCATGGCCGTCAACAGGCGTGTAGTCACGCTGACCGGGTTGCCGCGCGATGACGCCTCTGGCCTTGCCATCGTCGACTCTTCGGTCCGGGCGGACGTGTTTCTTGCCTTGTGGAACGGCATGCTTGCCGATCTGGCGGAGACGACATTGGCGCATGTCGCGGCGGCACGATCCGCTCCGTCGCAACAGCACTAAGCAGGACGGGATCATCCGATGCCAGATTTCGAATGCCAGGTTTCCCAGGACGTCGAACAGCAGGCGACGGAGGTCGCGTTGCTGGCGCGGGATCCCGCGCGAGCCGACGCATTGGAGGCGGCGGCCAAACAGGTGCTGTCGGGTGTTCACGGGCGCCAGCGGGAGGCGGCGGCGAGCCGCTACAAGGTCTCGCGTTACGACATTCCGGTCAGGCTAGCCGATGAGTCCGCGCTGCTTTTCAATTCGCGGACGCGGTCGCTCATCCTGCTGTCCGATGGTGAGGCTCAGATCTATCGCGAATTGGCCAAACGATCAGCCTTCTCAAGCGGACAGGTGAACGATCGACTGTTGCTCGAAGCACTCGTCGGCGGCGGTCACGTGGTGGGCGCCATGGTCGATGAGCTGGCCGTCGTGCGCGACAGCTATGAGGCGACGAGAAGCGCCAAGGGCAGTCTCACGCTCACGATTGCGCCGACCATGGCCTGCAATTTCGCCTGCGGTTACTGCTTCCAGGGCCTGAACAAGCCGACGACGCGGATGAAGCCCGACGTGCAGAACGCCATCGTCGAGTTCGTGAAGGCAAAAAAAGATCTCAAATCGCTGAATATCGTCTGGTACGGCGGCGAACCCCTGATGGGCAAGGACTCGATCTTTCGCTTGTCAGACCTGCTGATTTCCTACTGCGACAAGCACAAGATTTCTTACAGCGCCGGAATCGTCTCCAATGCTTGGTTCCTGAACGGTGAAATGGCCGCTCAGCTCTACTCCCGCAGAGTCCGCTGGGTGCAGGTGACCGTCGATGGCGATCGCGGGACGCACGACAGGATGCGGCCTCTGACGTCAGGGCATGGCACCTTCGACCGCATCCTCGACAATATCGGCGAGGCGCTGGACCAGACTGCGATCTCGATCAATGCGCGCGTCAATGTCGGTCAGAGCAACGTCGACAATGTGAACGCCATGCTCGATTGTTTCGTCGAGCGCAACTTCGCCAGGCGCGGCAACTTCAGCGTCTATTTCGCGCCCATCGAGGCTTCGACACCTGAGAGCGGCAGCGCCTACGAAGAAAGGCTCTCCCGTGCGGAATTCAATCGCAAGGTGCTCGCCCTTGAGGAGCGCGCGAGGCGTCTCGGTTTCGCCTCCATCCAGGCGCCGTCGAACGGCTTCGCCGGGATGTGCGTGGCAGCCTCACATGGCGGCTATGTCGTGTCGGGCGAGGGGGACGTGCATAAATGCTGGGAGACGGCACACGATCCCAGCAAGCGGACGGGCAGCATCTTCGAGCCAGACAAGCTCCACGGTAGCGTGAACGCAAGCCTGTGGTCGCAATGGACGCCATTCGACAGTCCGGTTTGCGCATCCTGCAAGATCTTGCCGATGTGCGGCGGCTTCTGTGCACACCGTTTCGTCTACAGTAGTCCGGCTGAAGCGGCGTTGCCGTGCCCAAGCTGGAAATGGAACACGGCTGAATACATCTTCAGCCGCGCCAAGGATCTCGGGGTGGTCTCGGCCGAAAAATGGCTGCCCGAGGAAGCAACCGTAGAAGCCAAGCAATCCGGCGAGCGTCATTCACTGGACTCGCTGCAAGCCGCCCAGGCGCGCGTGCTGGAGAAGGTGAGCGCGCTGCACGGACGGAATATCGACACCGCGATGCTGTTTGCCGGCGAATCGGCCCTCGAGGCTGCGCCCTCGCGCGCGCCGGCCGAGGGAGGTCAGGCGTTGGAGAGCATAACGCCGTGAACGCGATCCCCCCGGCCAGCGCTTTCGATCTGACTGCCGACAGATTCGATAGCCTCGTCTCCAGCGCCTTTGCCGCCAGCAGGGAGAGCCGCCACGTGCGCGACCGCCTGATCGCGCAGGTCGACGGCGGTCGCCTCGACCATGTGCTCTTGCGCGCGCGCAGCGGCGTCGCGGGCCTGTCTGACGCCGTCAACCGGAAAGCGGCGCTGAACATCATTGATTTCGCGTTCGAGCCGATCGTCCTGCAGAACATGTCGACGGACCAGGCAATGAGATATTTGGGCGCAGTTGAGAACGCGCTGCGTGTTCGCGAGGCGCGCGGGCTCGATTACGACGGTCCGCTCTGGGTCGACACTATCCACCACGTCTGCGTCTTCTCCGTGCTGTTTCAGCTTGCGGCGTTCATTGGCAAGAACCGGAGATTCGGCCAGGTGGTGCTGTTGCATCAGGGTCAGCGGCCGGAGCCTCGGCTGCGCATTGTCGCGGATCTGCTGCGCCGGGCGCACGGCGTCAGCTTGGTGCTGCTGCCGCTCCGGCGAAACTGGTTCGCACGCCTCGGGCGCCTTACCACACCGGACACCGTCATCTACTATCTGACCGACATGCCGCCCGAAGCGTTTCCTCAGGCGGCACGGAGAGAGCGGGGCCGATCGCGCCTTCTGCTCACCAACGAGCAGGGACCGGTGCTTCAGGTCGAAACGGTCTCCGGTTCGCAGAGCTTTGCCCGTCGCCTTGGCGCGAGGCGCGTCATGCTCGACTATCCTTCGCCGGACAGTGTGCGAATCCGGCCGATCGACACAGATGAGGCCGCCGTATCGCTCTGTCCGCTGGAGGACTGGCTGTTTTGGCCGTTGCTTGGGACGGCGCGGCAGCAGGCCGTCGCCCACAATGGCGTCGTGGGCAATTGAAGAGGAAATCATTCGATATGCAGCGAGAGGTACAGGCACTCGTCGATGAATGGGCCCGGACATTCAACACTGGGAGGCCCGCCGATCTGGCCCGCTTCTACACCCAGGATGCGCGGATCGTGCCGCCCGGGCGATCCACGGTCTTCGGCGTCGAAACGATCTGTGCGTTTTTCGCCGACATCCGGGCACAGGGCTTTCGCGACTACGCCGTGGAGGTCGCTGACGTACTAGCGAAGGATGCGGCTCTCGTCGTGTCGGGCCGCTGGACGCTTCGGGGACCCGGCGGCGGCGGTTTGCAGCTCTACCAGGGTAACTGGATGAACATGCTGGCGCAGGGGGGTACAGGCCGGCTCATAGCCGTCCATATGTGGAACTGATTTCGGCTCCGGTTCAAGAGAGGGCGCGTCATCTGGAGTCACGGCAACATTCAGGGAGATCCCAGAATGACTTTGCAGCGGTGCGCGGATTGTGGCCGGGAGATCAGTGATCGGGCGATGGCCTGCCCCGGATGCGGCAGACTGCGACAGGAGCGCGGTGCTGCAATAGCTGCGAGCGGGGAGTGGGTAGCACCGCCGCCCTACTTCTATGAGTACAAGTCTCAGACCATTCTGTTCGGCCTGCCGCTCATCCACGTGATGCTCGGCCCGACATGGCTCATCGGCTTTAGGCCCGCGCGCGGCATCATTGCCGTGGGCAATATCGCCATCGGCTTCGTTGCGTTCGGCGGCGTCGCGGTGGGGCTTGCGGCGTTCGGCGGCATCAGCCTCGGCCTCGCCTGCGTGGGTGGACTTGCACTGGCGCTGGGCCTCGGCGCAGGCGGAATCGCCACGGGTTATTGGGCTCTGGGCGGCATTGCGGTCGGCGTTTACGCGATTGGGGGGCTCGGGATAGGCGCCTACACCCTGCAAGACGATCCCAATTTGCTCCGCATCCTCGGCGCCCCTTCGGCCGGGGACCGAGCTAGCTCGAGCTCCCCCGCCGGTGGGCACAAGCCTGAATCCCGATGCGTTGCTGCTGCCCATAGGGGGGATAGCAAGCTCGCAGGAAAGCGGATCGGAGCGACAAGAAATGCGAGCGCTCCGGCAAATATTTGTTGCGTGGCTTGTCGTTACAGCAGTCCTCGCGTCGCCTTGCCAGGCCAATCCGCAGGAAATGTTGACCCTGATGCGCCGCATTACGGCGCTGGCTCAAGAGGGGCGATACGGGGAAGCGGTAGCCCTGGCAAGAAAGATTACAGCTGAAGCTGAAAGGACTTCGGGTCGGCAGTCAGTTTTGACAGCGACAAGCCTTGTCGTGCTTGCCCAGACGCTAGAGGCCCAGGGCGAAATGGCCGAAGCCGAGCGCGCGCTAAGAAGGCCCTCGCCGTCCGCGAAAAGGCACTTGGTCCAAATCATCCCGACGTTGCCGCCGTACTTGCCACGCTTGGCCAGATAGCGCTCAGCCGGGCGACACTCAGCCATGGGTAGGCTGTCGCTGCCCTCTATTCCGCGTCAGTTGTCTTGAGTAGCTGCGCGACTTCCATCAATTTTCGGCGGAGGCGCTCATCAGCAATGCCGAAGTAGAGCTCGAGGAGCTGGCGCGACTCTCGCTTCGTAACGAGTTCACTCCAATCCTGCGCTTCGGAGGTTTGCTTGGACTCGACGGACGGTCGCTTCTTGCCTTCCAACTCGTCGAAGAACCATGTGATTGGGACGGCAAGTTGCATGGCAATGCCGTAGAGTCTCGAGGCGCTGATCCGGGTTTCCCCCGCCTCATATTTTTGGATGAGCTGAGATGTCAGGCCGAGACGCCTTGCCAGTTCGTCTTGACTCAAACCGAGAAGGTTGCGCCTCAAGCGCAGCCGCTTTCCCACATGTTCGTCGACGTGGGTCGGCTTCTTTGACGAAACCCTGATTTTGGCGCCGCGCCTGTTCGGCGCGCGGGATTTCGGTTTCTTCTCGGACGGTTCAGAAGGCATCAAGCACCACGGTGGAATTCTTGCTGGGTACAATCAACTGAATGGTGAAAACGGCATATCAACTCCTAGGCGGTACTATCAACTAGAATTATGTCACGCGGGTTACAAATGCACGGATTATTAGGCTCAACCACACGATGTGAGAATGATGGGACGTTTACTCCATGCAAGAGCCTCTTCCGACATCGGGGCGCCTACCTGCCCATCTCAAGATCAAATACGGGCCGGTGGGCCTGCTCGGGCGGTTCTTCCTTTGGGCCGACACCGCTGCAAGGGATCGCGGAGTAACGCTGTCTTTTGGCAGCCTGCAGGACCTCACCGAAGTCAACAGGGGCAACGCCGATAGCTGGCGCCCGCTTGTGCCGGTTTTTGACGAGGCTTTGGGCGGCGTTACGCCGGAGACAGCGTTTGTCCTGATCGGGCGGAACACGCATGGAGAGGTAGTCACAACCCAAGCGGCGCGCATCTATGACTGGCCGGAAACGTCTCTGAAGGACGAAGCAGCTTCCCTGCGAATGTTCTTTGCCGATCCCGATGCCGCATTCGCGCGTGGAGACCGCTGCAAGATCACCACGCCGATTGCCGAGAAAATCAGCGGGCGCGTCGTCTTTTCCGGTGCCGTCTGGTATCGGCGTGATTTCAGAGGCAAGGACATTGCAACCATCCAGTCGCGCATTTCGCGGGCATATGCTTTCACACGCTGGAATAGCGATTTCACGATCGGCATGATGGCCGATGCCGTCATCGCCGGTGGCCTGGCAGAGCGTGCCGGATACACGAAGATCGAGCATAGTTGCATCGAGCTTGTGGCCTCGCCGCTTGGCGAGATGCGTTGCGGGCTGGGCTGGATGCAGTCTGACGAACTGCTTGCCGATCTCGCAGCAATCATGGATCGGGCGAGCGTCCCTGTCATTGCCCCGCGCATTGCCGAGGAGGCAAATCAGTGATGTCGCGAGGCGTGGCGGTGAATATCAGAACCTTTCGTCCGGAGGATTCAGAAGGGCTTGTCAAAGGGCTGTTCGGTTGTATCGACGGCAGGGACTGGGCAGGGCTTTCCGACTTTCTCCACGACGAGGCGATCTACGAACGGCCGGGTTATGACCCGTTCGTCGGAAAGCCGGCTATCCTGGACTTCTACCTGACGAAACGGATTATTTCGCTCGGTCAGCACCGCGTCGAGAGGGTGCTGAGCGACGGCGCAAACATTGCGTGCTGGGGCAGCTTTTCCGGCGTTGCCAAGAATGGGCGCAATCTCAGCATGCGTTTTGCGGATGTCTACCGCATCAGGGAAGGGCGGATTGATCTACGCCGGACATTCTTCGACAGCCCGGCGATCTAGAGCGGACTGTTGCTCCCAGAAGTCAACCACCGATGCGCCGAGAAGACATATTCGCCCGCTTCCCTTGCAGGTGAACGGCAAGATGAGACGCTGATAATGGCAGTGAATGCTGTCGTTCCTGTCCGGCCGTCTGATCGTGGCGTTCACCTCGTCCAGGCGCGGCACTAGCGTCTCCTGGACGCGGCGGTAAATGCCTTGCACCCACTGGCCGTAATTGTAATCCGGTTGTTCTTCCATAGGCAGGCCTCGCGCATTCTTCCGCCAGGTCTCGCCGAAAATCTCAAAGCCAGATCCGACATCGGTAATGGTCAGGCGGCCATCCACGGGCTCGACAAGCATGAAGCGCCCACGAAGCGATTCAGGCAACACGTCGGCCAGCGTCGCTGAATCGTAAACCCGCTTCGAATCAATCCATTGCGCGAAAAGGGATGACAGTGCTTCGTCCGTGTTTGCAAGTGTTTCGAGCGGCTGCTCTCTGCTCGTGAACACGGAAGAAGATTGCTGATGGCTCGCAGCAATCTGCTCGGTAATGTAGGCGATCGTCTGCGCGAAGCCTGGCACCAGCTTCTCGACGAACTGGTCCGGGTGGGAAATGATGGTGCGTTCGATTCCCATATCAGCGAGATGGTATAGAGCTGCCGCGATGCTGGTCTGTGACACCGTTTCGGGCCGAAATCGGATGCGTGCCGCATTGGGAGCGATTTTCGTGACAGCCACAAATCCCAGATTCTCGACGAGGTAGGTCAGAAAATCGAAGTCGGGAAGTGAGCAGTGCAGGAAACTCCGTAGGGCCGGGGATCGAGCGTCCCATGTGCGACCATGGTCGTCCAGAATGACTGTTTGCATGCGACCCCCACCCAACCGAGGAGCAAAGTCGTCTACCTAGCGCTCGTTGTTTGGCGCAGTTGCGGCATCTTAGTGATACTCGTTCGGCTAGACATCAAAATTCGATGAACAATTGGCTTCACGCTTTCGTGACGGCTTTTTTCCTCCGATTCCGCCTCGCCTTAGGCCTCGTGCCGATCTGACTGCGCGAAGTCAGCGACTGAAACCACTTCTTGGTTTGCAATGAATTACTGAACTGACACCGGCAGCCGACTGCGTCCGCCCGATGCGCTTCATCTCAACTGGAATTAGATATTTTGCGCATCAACCAGAATTAGATATTGACGTCAGGTGTAAACGTGTCACAACTATTGTTAGTGAAGCTGATCAGGCGTCCCAGGGAGTTCGACATGCAAGCGCAAAAACAGTCCGTCGCAAACGGCCATCACCACCCCGCTGCGTCGGGAGCGGCGGGCAAACTTCGTAATCAAATCTGCTGCAATCACGATCTCTCCTTTCTGATGGAGGCCCACGACGGTCTGTCGGGCGCCATCGCAGAGCGCGCAGGTTTCAAGGGACTCTGGGCATCCGGCCTGTCAATTTCGTGCTCGCTCGGCTACCGCGACGCCAACGAGGCCTCCTGGACACAGCTCGTTGATGTCGTCGAGCGCTTGGTAGACTCGACAGATCTTCCGGTGCTTGTCGACGGCGATAGCGGCTTTGGCAATTTCAACAATGCGCGCCTTCTGGCACGCAAGCTACAGCAACGCGGCGCCGCCGGCGTCGCACTGGAGGACAAGGGCTTTCCCAAGATGAATTCGTTCGTCGGCGATCGGCATCCGTTGGCCGATACGGGCGAATTCTCGGGCCGGCTACGCGCTGTGAGGGATACTGTCGGCGACGACCTAGTCCTCGTCGCCCGGATCGAGGCGCTGATCGCCGGCCACGGAATGGACGAAGCGCTCATGCGCGCCCATGCCTATGCCGAGGCCGGAGCAGATGCCATCCTCATTCATTCGCGCAGGAGCGTGGCAGACGAGATCCTCGCTTTCGCCGCCGCCTGGCAGAACCGGCTTCCGGTCGTGATCGTCCCCACCAAATACTATCGAACGCCCGTCTCCGCCTACCGCGAAGCCGGCATCTCGACTGTGATCTGGGCCAACCACTCGATGCGGGCGGCGATTGCCGGGATGAGAGAGATTTGCGGCCGTATCATTGCCGAGGAGAGCATCGCCGGCATCGAAGGCGAAGTCGCCTCGCTTGACGAGGTCTTTGGCTTGATGCGCTATGGCGAACTCGCTGCCGCTGAGGAGCGATACTTGCCGACATACAGCGGAAATGGTCACGCGAAAGCGTGATTCTCCGGTCCCTTCATCCAATGCCGTAGAACCCTTCGAACGCGGAGATCGTGCCATGCTTCAATCAACACTAGCGGCCTCAATACCAAACCAGCTGCCTGAACCGGATATCGCCCAGGTGATCCGATGGCGCGATAGTTCGTATGCGGCTGACCTCTATATCGCGGCGGTCTCGTGGCTCGATCTCTTCACCTATCTCGACCAAACTCCCGCGACCGAAACAGAGCTGCGCAGCCATTTTCAGATCAAGGAGCGGCCGACGCGAACGATGATCAGGCTCTTTGAGTCCTGGGGGCTGCTCGCCAACGTCGATGGCAAGCTTTTCGTGACGGCATCCGCGCAGCGGTACTTGAGCCGCAGCTCGGCTGAGAACATTTCCTCCTACATCGCCACCATGAAGTACAAATCGTCGGTTCGGGAGATCTACGACGTATTGCGCCAGGGTGCACCAGACACGTGGCATGTCGAGCGTGGCGACACGACCAGCTGGGACGCGCTGATGCAAACGGACGAATTTGCCGATCTGAACACGCAAGGCATGGAGGAGCGTGGGCGGATTTTTGCTCCCGATCTCGCGCGCCTGCTCGACTGTTCGCAGGACACGGCCGTGCTCGATGTGGGGGGTGGATCCGGGGTCTATTCCGCGCACCTGCTCAACCGATATCCCAATCTGTCGGCGACCATATTTGAGCGTCCGCCCGTCGACCAACTCGCCACGCGATGTCTTGCCGAGCGAAAGCTGACGGCACCAAGAGCGCGTGTGATCGCCGGAGATATGTTCGTCGATCCGTTTCCGAACGCCGCTTCGCTCCATCTCTATTCGCATGTCCTGCACAATTGGGGACCTGAGAAAGTGCGGCTGTTGCTGGATAAATCGTACCAGAGCTTGCTTCCTGGTGGTCGGGTGGCCGTTTATAGCTGCCACCCCGACGACCGAGGCGGTCCCGCGCCGGTCGCGGAAGCGGAATACTCGGTCCTGCTGACCACCGGCTATGAAGGCTGCTGCTACAGCTTCGAGGACATGCGCTCACTCATGGAAGGCGTCGGCTTTCAGCAGGTCGAGTATCGCAAGTCGATTTGCAACCGAAGTCTCATCACAGCGCGAAAGCGCGCCAACGGCTCCAGCTGAACAAGCGCGCTATCCGAACAAGATCGCTGTCTGAAAGCGTCTTGCTGGATCGTGGTTTCGTCGACGCCGACGGCACCAAACGCCGCGTTGTGCCCGGCGGGAGCAAAATATCGCATCACGGAAGGATGCCTGAAATGACGATGTCAACAACGACGCTCTTGGCTCTACTGAAGCGGCAGAAGTATGAGTTCTTTTCCGGGGTACCCTGTTCGCATTTCGCCGATCTGTTCCAGCGGGTATCCATGGACAGCGATATCATGTCGGTCCCGGCGGCGAGCGAAGGCAGCGCGTTGTCGTTTGCCGTCGGCGCGGCACTTGCGGGGCGACGAAGCGTCGTTGCCCTCCAGAATTCCGGACTAGGAAACATTATCAATCCGCTGACATCACTGGTCCAGGTCAACTGTATTCCGACACTGCTTCTGATCTCCGTGCGGGGGCATGTCGACGAACCCGAGGACGAGCCGCAGCATCGCATCATGGGCGCCAGTACGCATGCCTTGCTCGATCAATTGGCAATCCCGTGGAGTGAGTTCGACGGGACGCCGCACGGGTTCATGGCGGCTCTCGTGAAGGCCGAAGAGGCATTTAAGCGATCGCTCTCGTTTGCAGTATTGGTCCGGAAAGGTCAACTTTCTGCGGGCGTCGGCGTTGCCATCAACGGCGAGCAACAAGCGGACAACTATCCTCTCAACGTCGGAGACGCTCTGGAAATCATCAGTGAGGCCTTGCGGCCGACCGATCTCGTTGTCTCGACGACCGGGTTCATTTCCCGAGAGCTGTTTCGCTTGAGCGATCGTCCTGGGAATTTTTACATGCAGGGATCACTCGGCCATTGCAGCGCGGTGGCTGCAGGGGTCGCGCTTGCGCATCCATCGCGTCGCGTGGTCGCGCTGGATGGCGATGGCGCCGTGCTGATGCATATGGGGGTCTTGTCCACGATCGGGCACGCATCCCCGCGAAACTTCCTCCACATCGTGCTCGATAACGAAGGCTACGTTTCTACCGGGGGACAGCAATCCACCTCCGCGACGTCATCGCTGGAAGCAGTCGCCGTGGCCTGCGGGTATCGCGCGGTCCGCCGGTGTGTAACCCGTGCCGAATTGAGCGACGCGGCTGCGCGAAGCTTGTTGGCCGAAGGGCCGCACTTCCTGCTCTGCAAGGTCAATCAATCACATTCGCACTCGCTACCCCGGGTTACGTCGCGTTACACCCCGGAGGAAAACAAAGAAGCATTTCAGCTCGCGCTGAACCAGCCGCGGACTTTCCGCCTGCAAGCCGTGCCGGCGAGTGGGGCTCGGTGAAACATCAGGCGGCCAACATGCTGATCGGTTTCCTCTGCCTCTCATTCGTCGTCATCATCTGGGGCACAAACTGGCTGGTGATCAAGGACGCCTTGGAGTCCTCGCCGCCGCTGTTTTTCACGGGCATCCGTTTGCTCGGCGGCGCAATCGCGATCGGAGCTGTCCGCCTGTGCCTTGGATACCCGCTCCAGCTCGGGTGTGACGGTAAGGGCAGGCTTGTCGCGGTGGGCCTCCTTCAAATGGCCGGAGGCCTCGGGTTGAGCCTGGTCGGCTTGCAGTATCTCGATGTCGGCACCAGCGCCTTGATCTTCTATACGATGCCGTTGTGGCTCGTCGCGATCGAGTGGGCGATCGATCGCCAAAAGCAATCGTTCCTCGATGTCATCGCACTGACCTGTGGCATGCTTGGTCTCGGGCTGCTGGCTTCGGGTGCTGCTCCGGTGGCGACATCTCATGGCATCCTGGGCATAGCGCTGCTTTCGATGGCGGCTTTCAGTTGGGCGCTGGGAACATGGATCCACAAGCGCACCCCCGGCGACATCAACGTGTGGAGCCGTACCATCTTTCAATTGGCGACCTCGGGCGTAGCTGTCATCGTTGCATCGCTCCTGCTGGAGCGTCGGCTCGACTGGAGTCAATTGCCGATTCTCGCCTGGCCTATCGCATTCAACTGCATCGTGGCGACCGGCTTGGCGTTCGTCGCCTGGTATCGCGCGCTCAGCTCCATTTCCACGCAGATCGCATCGCAGAGCCTCGTGCTCATCCCTGTCGTCGCGCTGGTTGCGGCCGCCGTTCTGCAACAGGAGACTCCCACGGCACGCGTCGTGTTTCGCCTGTGTCCTCATCATCGGCGGCGTTACCATCGCGATTTGGCATGCTGGCGGCGAAAGGAGCCGATCCCTTTAGGGGCGATCCCACGCGCCCGGAATCCTGCGCGGCACGGAACATCACATGGAGTCCGGCGATGTTAGATTCGACACGTCCCTATCATCCGATGAAGATCGCAGGGAAGGATGTCCTTGCGGATTCGACGATCGACGTGCGGAATCCGTTTACGGATCAGGTAATAGCCGCGGTGCCGCAAGCGCGTCCAGAGCATGTTCGGCGCGCCTTCGCGATTGCCCGGGCATTCCGTCCGAGGCTCACGCGGCATGAGCGGGCGCGGATCCTCCTGGCCACGGCAGAGGCGATCGAAGCAAACCGGGACCGGCTTGCGCATCTCATTACATCAGAAAGCGGCCTATGCTTGAAAGACTCGCTGCATGAAACCGTGCGGGCCAAGGATGTCTGGTCATTCGCGGCGCACGCAGTGCTCCAGGACGATGGAGCGATTTACGCGGGCGATATCGGAGGGAATGCTCAGGGCAGACGCATATTCGCGAGCAGGACGCCGCTCCTTGGTGTCATTTCAGCGATTACCCCCTTCAACCATCCGCTGAATCTCGTGAGCCACAAGCTCGCTCCGGCAATCGCGACCAATAACAGGGTCGTGCTGAAACCGGCGGAGGCGACTCCTTTGACCGCGCTTGCTCTTGCCGAGCTACTTTATGAAGCGGGACTGCCGCCGGAAATGTTGTCGGTAGTCACCGGGGAGCCGCGTTCGCTGGGAGACGCGATGATCAATGACCCGGCCATCGACCTGGTGACATTTACCGGATCGGTGAATGCTGGCAAGAAAATCGCCGAACGGGTGGGATACCGAAGGCTGGTGCTCGAGCTCGGCGGGAATGATCCTCTGATCGTCATGGGTGATGCCGATCTCGACCGCGCGGCCCGATTGGCGGTGCAGGGTGCGACCAAAAATTCCGGGCAACGCTGCACCGCCGTCAAGCGCGCCCTGGTCGTCGAGAGCGTTGCCGATCGCTTCGCCGAAGCGACCCTCTCTCTGATGAAGCGCCTCAGGGCAGGGGATCCCCTGGACCCTGACACGGACGTGGGGACGGTCATCAACGCGAGGGCGGCGTCGGTAATTGCCGGACGCGTCGAAGCCGCAGTTGAGAGCGGCGCACGCTTGCTGCTTGGAAATACTCCAGAGGGCGCGCTTTATCCGCCGACACTGCTGGACCATGTCCCGCCCGATTGCGAATTGGTGCGCGAAGAGACATTTGGTCCTGTCCTGCCGATCATTCGCTGCCCGGATGATGTTGAACACATCATTGCCATCGCAAACTCAACGGCCTTCGGTCTTTCGGCGGGTTTGTGCACAGATAGACTCGACTACATCACCCGCTTTATCGATGCCCTCGACGTCGGCTGCGTCAACGTATGGGAAGTTCCGGGATACCGGACGGAGCTGACGCCGTTCGGCGGCATCAAGGATTCCGGCCTCGGCCACAAGGAAGGCGTGCTGGAAGCCATGAAGAGCTTTACGAACATAAAAACCTATTCGCTGCCGTGGTGAGGCAAGCTCAATCCAGCAGTCTGGATGCGGCCGCTTCATCAGTGACCAGGACCTGGCAGAAGCCAGCCAACAGGCCGGCGCGAATAATAGGAACCTTGTGCTCGCCGCCGGCCGCGAGAATCCGATGCCTGATCTGGAGCATATGTTCGATCGGCGGATTGATCGTCCGCTGCACCAGGGGGTGGCTAAGCGGCTTGCCGGCTGCATCAAGGTAGTGGCCGCAAATATCCCCGACGGCACCGGCTTTAAGCAGGGAAGCCCAGGTTTCGCGAGAGATAACCTCGTATTCGAGCGCCTTTGATTGCTCAGAGAGGTCGATCGCGCTTAATAGCGCCACGTCGAGGGAGGGCACCATGGCGAGCACTGAACGAACGGGCTCACTCGCGACAAGGATGTCCCTGAGCTCCGCAGTCTCGGCGAACATTGGCGCGGTCAGATAATAGCATCGCGCGCCGAGTGCCCGGGCAATCATGGTCGCATTGTCGTACGGATTGATCGGCGCGCTTTCGGCGAGCCCTCCGGACATCAGCACCACGCGGGTGCCGTCTCCGGATCGCTGCGGCAGGTTTTGAGCTGCTGCATTGATGGTGCCTCCCCAGGTGATCCCCAGCGAACCGGACGGTGGAAGGCACTCCGCGACGTATCGCGCGGCGGCGGCCCCGACGAAGGAACGCACGTCCGTGCCGCCCATCGGGACCGGAACCACGATCGCGTGGCGCAGATCGAATTTGCGGATCAGTTCTTCCTCAAGTTCGGTGCGTTGGCCCGATGGGTCGGCAATCGTGATTTGAACGAAGCCGCTTTCCCGTGCCTCACCAAGAATCCGGTTGACGCGCTTGCGGGTCATCTTCAGCCGCTGCGCGATTGCGTCCTGGGTTTGGCCTTCGCGGAAATAGTACCAGCAGATTTTTGCAACCAACGCGGCGTCGGCACGACCATCGCCCGCTTCGCCTTCGTTTACTGCGACTTGCAAGCCTCGAATCAACGCGCACTCCGATCAGCTTCAGGAACCCGCTGTTTGCCTGCTTCCGGGATTGGAAGGCAACTCCTTCATACTTCTCCACAACTCATGTGGTTGTGCACAATTGTTCCTCCGCCGTCACAAATGTGTTACGGGCCCCTTCTATTTGTGCGCCGAGCTTGGAAACAGGAGAAAATCCATGCGTCGGCTGATCATCGGGTCATTTCTGTTATGCGGCTGGGCAACGTCCGCCCTCGCGCAATTTTCCGACAACAAGATCGTCATCGGGGTGATGGGTGATCAAAGCGGAGTCGTCGCTGATGTCGGCGGCCCCGGATCGATCCTGGCGGCTCGCATGGCGGTCGAGGATTCCGGCGGAAACGCTGGCGGTGTTCCGATCGAGATCATCACTGCCGACCATCAGAATAAACCCGACGTCGCGTCGGCGATTGCGCGCGAATGGTTCGACCGGCGCGGCGTCGATGTCATGGTCGATCTGCCGCATTCCGGCGTTGTCTTTGGCCTGATGGCGATCGCTACCGAGAAAAAGCGTTCGCTGATGATATCTGGCGCCGCCAGCGTCGAGATCACGGGCGGGCGTTGCTCGCCCTTTGCCACGCACTGGACTGATGACACCTACTCGCTCGCGCGCGGCACCGCCGCCGCCCTGACGCAGCAGGACCTGAAGTCCTGGTATTTCCTCACCGCGGACTACGCATTCGGCCATGATCTCGAAAAGGACGCCTCGCGCGTCGTCGAGGAACGTGGTGGCAAGGTGATCGGAAGCGCTCGCCATCCCCTAAGCACGGCCGATTTCTCCGCGCTGCTCCTGCGCGCGAAATCCTCGCAAGCGCAGGTCGTTGCTCTGGCGAGCGCCGGTGCCGACACTGTCAATGCCATCAAACAGGCCGGCCAGTTTGGCATCATGCGCGGGGGCCAGCGCGTCTCGGCTCTGCATGCATTTGTTACCGACATCAACAGCGTCGGCCTCGAAGCGGCCCAGGGCCTGATCATCACCACCGGCTTTTACTGGAATGATACCGACGGGACGCGCGCCTTCTCGGAGCGATTCTTCAAGGCCCATGGACGCATGCCGACCCGTGAGCAGGCCGGCGTCTATACGAGCGTGCTGCACTATCTCAAGGCCGCCGGCAACGCGAAGAGTGACGATGCCGCTCTCGTGAACGCGGAGATGCGAAAGCTTCCCGTCGATAAATTCGGTCGCCAGGTCCACATCCAGGAAAACGGTCGCGTCATCTACGATCTCGGCGTCTATCGCGTGAAAACACCGGCCGAGAGCAAGGCTCCGTGGGACTACTATGAGCGTATTGCCACGGTTCCGGCCGACACCGCGTTTCGCTCGATCGATACCGCGGGCTGCGCCGCTCCGAGCATTCGATGACGATCGTCCTTCTTGATCATCCACAGCGGGCAGCCGCGCCGATTGCCTCGGCTGTTCGAAAACACGCCGCAGCATCGCTGCTGACCGCCCGTGACCTGACGGTTCGCTTCGGCGATTTCGAGGCACTTCGTGGTGTCTCGATCGACCTCGACACACGGTCGATCCATGCAGTGATCGGGCCCAACGGAGCAGGCAAGACCACGCTATTCAACGTGATCAGCGGCTTTGTGAAGCCGACCGCCGGCCAGATTCATTTCGACGGTTCGGATGTGACAGCGGCATCGCCGAACCGTCTCGCTCGGCTCGGGCTCGCCCGATCGTTTCAAATATGCTCGATTTTCCCGAATCTCACTGTCGCCGACAATGTCCGCACGGCACTCGCGCTGAACGTGCGGGGTCTGCAGCTCCTGCGCGGGCGTTCGAGACGGGACGAAAATGAAGCAAAGGTCCGGCATCTTCTCGATCGAGGCGGGCTGACGGACGAAAGCGAACGCCGCGCCGCGGATCTGTCCTACGGCCGGCGGCGACTGCTTGAGATCGTCACGACGATCGCGATCGCACCGAAATTTCTGCTGCTCGATGAGCCGACGGCGGGTCTGGCGCGGGAGGATATCGCGCCTGTCGCAGCCCTGATCAAGACGGTCGCCGCCAACTGTGGCGTCCTTCTGGTCGAGCACAATCTACAGGTCGTCAAAACTCTGGCAGCGAAGGTCACGGTGCTTGCGGAAGGCTCGGTCCTCTGCGAAGGCAGCTACGACGAGATCGCGCGCGACCCTCGCGTGATCAACGCCTATATCGGGGCCGAGCGTCGTGCCTGACGCGGACTCGCTGCGCCTCTCGCATGTGCAAGCATGGTATGGCGATTCCCAGGCGCTGTTCGGCGTCGGATTCGCGGTTCGGCCAGGTGAGGTGACCTGTCTGGTCGGCCGCAATGGCGCAGGTAAGACAACTGTGCTTCGCGCTATCATGGGTCTACTGCCGCGCCAAACCGGCAGCATTACTTTGTCCGGGCGCGAAGCCAGCGGACTGCGCCCCTATGAGCGAACCCGGTTCGGCATTGGCTATTGTCCCGAGGAGCGGGCGATCTTCTCCAGCCTTACCGTCGAGGAGAATCTTGCGCTTCCTCCAGCGGTCTACACCACCGGCATGGCTAAGGCTGAAATCTTCGCGCTGTTCCCGAATCTTCGCACGAGGGGACGCCACTATGGCGACCAGCTTAGCGGCGGCGAGCAGCAAATGCTCGCCATCGCCCGGGTTTTACGAACGGGCGCGCGCACGCTTCTTCTGGATGAACCCACCGAGGGACTGGCGCCGGTCATCGTGAGGCAGATCGAGGATGTGCTGATCGAGCTCAAGCGCCGCGGCTACACGATCCTGCTTGTGGAACAGAACCTCGACTTCGTCCTGCATCTCGCCGATCGGGTGGTAGTGATCGAAAACGGTGCGGTTGTGGACGACCTCGAAACCCGTGGCGGCGAGCCCGTCAAGGCTCGGCTCCTCGAACGTCTTGCGCTGTGATTTCTGCAATGATGGACCTCATCCTCGGCTACCTCACGATCGGCCTCGTCAACGGCTCATTCTATGCGCTGCTCAGTCTCGGGCTGGCGCTTATCTTCGGCCTTCTCAACATTCTCAACATGACGCATGGCGTGCTCTATATGATGGGCGCCTTTGCTGCGTGGGCCGGTTCTCGATATCTCGGATTGGATTATTTCGCCGGGCTGGCTTTCGCGACGATCTGCGTAGCCGCTTTCGGCATCATCTTCGAACGTTCGTTGCTGCGTCGGACCTATGGCCTCGATCCGCTCTACGGGTTCATGCTGACGTTCGGCGCGGCAATGGTCGTTCAAGGTGGCTTCCAGGCCTATTTCGGTTCGACCGGACTTCCCTACGCCGCGCCGGATTGGTTATCCGGCGGCCTGGATCTCGGCTTTCTGTATTTTCCCGCATACCGGCTTTGGGCCGTCCTCGTGGCGCTTGTCGTATGTGTCATCGTCTGGATCGCGATTGCGCGCACGCGTCTTGGCTCTATCCTGCGCGCGTCGTCCGAAAATGCAGCTACCGCCGAAGCGCTCGGCGTCGGCGTGCCTCGTGTCTTTGCCGCCACGTTCGCCCTGGGCGCTGCGCTGGCGGGACTGGCAGGCGCGCTGGCCGCGCCGATCTATCAGGTCAGTCCGCTGATGGGCTCGGATATCCTGCTTGTCGTCTTTGCGATCATCGTTATCGGCGGCATGGGATCGATCGGGGGAACCATCGTCTCCAGCTATGTCCTCGCGCTGATCGAGAGCCTTACGCAGGCGCTGGTCCCACAGGCGGCAAGCTTCATCGTGTTCGCCTTCATGTGCGTCGTGCTGCTGCTCCGGCCGCAGGGGCTGTTCGGCATTTCGGTGGTCCGATCGCACGAATTCCTGGCGGCCCGGCTTCCGTGGATCGAGCCTGCCGGCACGCAAACCACCGCCAAACGCGTGACCGGCATCGTGCCGGTGCTCATCGCCATCGCCGCGCTATTGGCGCTGCCGATGCTGCTCTATCCCGTCTATCTGATGAAGATCTTCTGCTTCACCATCTTCGCTGCCTCATTCAATTTCCTGCTGGGATTTGCCGGCATCATGTCCTTCGGCCAGGCCGCCTTGTTCGGTACTGCTGCCTATCTCACGGCGCATGCGGCGAGGGAGTGGGCGCTGCCGGCGGAAGCCGCGATCGGTGTCGGGATCGCGGCTGCGCTCGTGCTCGGCTTAGTCATGGGCATCTTTGCGATCAGGCGCCGTGGCATCTATCAGGCCATGATCACGCTGGCGATCGCGCAGATGGTCTATTTTGTATTCGTGCAGGCCAGTTTCACCCATGGCGAGGATGGCATCCAGTCAGTCCCCCGCGGCACGTTGCTGGGATTGATCGATCTCCGTGACGATACCAATGTCTACTGGCTCTGCGCTGCCGCCATGCTTGGCGTGCTCTTCGGCCTGCGCCGTCTGATCGACTCCCCGTTCGGGATGATGTTGATCGCCATCCGCGACAATGAACGGCGAGCCCTGTCGCTGGGGCACAATGTCGACGCGTACAAGCTCGCTGCATTCGGCGTCGCTGCCTTCTGCGCCGGCGTTGCCGGCTCGATGAGCGCCATCGTCTTCCAGCTGGCCACCTTGTCCGGCGCACATTGGCATCTCTCGGGCGAAGCCGTGCTAATGGCGTTGATCGGCGGGATCGGCACCTTCGGCGGGCCTCTCGTCGGTGCCGCCGTGCTGGTGACGATGCAGCATTTCCTCTCGCCGTTCGGCGCCTGGATCGTGGCAATTCAGGGCGCCGTCTTTGTCCTTTGTGTCCTGCTGTTTCGCGACGGCTTATTGCCCCATGCCCAGGCACTCGCCGCAAATCTTCGCCGGCAACATGCAACTCCAAAAACCGCCGGGGCTCCGCAGGCTATGGAGGCAATTGGCCAATGAACGACGTATCAGGCACCCAGCAGCTGGCGCTCCTTTCGAATAGCAAGCGATTGAACGAATTGTCCGCTCGCATGATCGTCAGCGCGATCCGCAATCGCCAGTTAACGGCGACGTCGGTGATGGAAGCCTGCTTGGAGCGCATTGCCGTGCGCGAACCGCAGGTGAAGGCCTGGAGTTTCCTGGACGCCGATCTGGCGCGGAAACGCGCGTGGGTGGCAGATGAATGGCAGGCTGCGGGACTCCCGCTCGGTCCACTGCATGGTCTGCCGGTCGGCGTGAAGGACGTGTTCGATACCAGCGACATGCCGTCCGAATATGGCAGTGCAAGCTTGCGCGGTCGTCGGCCGACGGAGGACGCGGATGCCGTCAGCGTGCTGCACCGGGCCGGGGCGCTCATCATGGGCAAAACCACGACGTCCGAATTCGGAATGTATCACCCCAGTCAGACCCATAATCCCCTGGATCCGTCGCGCTCACCCGGCGTGTCGTCGGCGGGCTCTGCGGCCGCGGTCGTCGATCATATGGTTCCGCTGGCGCTCGGCACCCAGCACACGGCGTCCACGACGCTACCGGCTTCGTTCTGCGGCGCGTTCGCCCTCAAGCCGTCACTTGGTTTTACGAGCATGCGCGGATCGAACGTGCTGGTCCCCCGGATGGCGCATGTGGGTCTGTTGGCCCGGTCTGTCGACGATCTCGCGCTGTTCGCCGGCGCATTCGATCACAGGCTCGCGGAGGTCGATGCACTGCGGCATCCGCCCAGGCTCGGCTTGGTTCGCGGGCCGGGCTGGGATTTGGCAACTCCCGATGCGCGCCAGGCGCTCGACCGCTTAGTCGCCGGACTGCCTGCAACTGTGGCCGCGGTCGATCTTCCCAGAGAATTCGATATTGCGCTCGACGTCGTGCACGGTCTTCTGAACGCTCATCTGGCACATCGTTTCGGCGCCTTGCCAGAGGAAACGTTCCATAGCTTCTGCCCCCCACTGCAGGAGGGTATTGTTGCCGGGCGCGCATTGAGCGCCGCAAAGTATCTCGAACTTGAGGCGACGGCCGACCGGCTGACTGCTCTGGCCGCGTCATTGTTCTGTGATCATGACGCCTTGATCACGCTCTCCGCACCGGGAGAGGCCACGCGCCTCGAGCAGGGACCGGGCTCTGGCGCCATGTCGATGCCCTGGAGCCTGTGCGGACTACCGACCGTATCGCTACCGCTGCTGCGCGGAATGAGTGACATGCCGATCGGCGTTCAGCTCGTTGGTTGCCAGGGCGGCGACCGCAACCTTCTGCGCGTCGCGGCGTGGCTCGCAGATGAAGCAACACTCAACGATAAGTCTTCCCATGAACAAGCTTGATCGAACCCTGACCAATGCCGCGTCCCATCGCGCGGAGAGACCTCTGGTGAGAGTGAACGGACGCGACTATGCGTGGCCCAAACATTCCGCCGTTGTCATTTGTTTCGATGGCTGCGATCCGGCCTACATAGAGTCTGCCAGCGCTGCCGGAGCCATCCCTGCCATCGACCGGATGCGGCGCGAGGGCTTTTCTGCCTCCGCGCTCGCGGCAATGCCGACATTCACCAATCCCAACAACGTGTCCATCGTCTGCGGGGTACCGCCCGCCGTTCACGGCGTCTCCGGCAATTTTTATCTCGACCGAGATACCGGCGCAGAAATCATGATGGTAGACGCCACTCCCGTGCGCGCGCCGACCATTCTGGCTGCATTCTCGCAAGTGGGAGCCAAGGTTGCCGCCGTTACTGCCAAGGACAAGCTGCGCAAGGCGCTGGGACATGGGCTCGACGGCATCGCCTTCTCTGCCGAGAAAGCCGACGAGGCGACCGATGCGGAGAATGGCATCTCCGCAATCGGCGCGCTGGTGGGGCGTGGAGCGCCGGACCAGTATTCCGCCGATCTTTCCTTGTTCGTGCTCGATGCCGGAATTCGCCTGCTTGAAACCCGCCGGCCGAACCTGATGTATCTGTCGCTTTCCGACTATGTGCAGCACAAGCATGCACCGGATGCGCCGGAAGCGATCGCCTTCATGCGCGCGGTGGACGAGCGGCTCGCAAGGATGCTCGCGCTCGGGGCGTGCCTCGGGATTGTCGCCGACCATGGCATGAACGACATGGCCCACCCGAGCGGGGAGCCGAATGTCATCTATCTTGGCGACCTCTTGGATGCCGCCTTCGGCGCGGGCGCAGCCCGCGTCATCTGTCCGATCACCGATCCCTTCGTGCGGCATCATGGTGCACTGGGCGGCTTTGTTCGCGTCCATCTGCAACGGACGGAGCCTTCCAGCACCGAGGTGTTGAAATTCATTCGGCAGATTCCAGGCGTCTGCATGGCCGCCCCGCGTGAGGAAGCATGTTTGCGCTTCGAATTGCCGGAAGATCGCGAAGGCGACCGCCGTCGTGGCCAGGTCGGGCGTCGCCCTCGGCGCCCATGCAAGCGACCACGACATTTCGCAGCTGTCGGGTGAGCGGCTGCGTTCTCACGGCGGGCTCGCCGAGCAGGTGGTGCCGTTCATTCTCTGTCACCCGCTGAAGACCGGACGGGTTGAGGGCGGGGCAGGGAGACCGCTCCGCAACTATGATGTGTTTTCGGTCCTGCTTAACGATGTGAAAGTCTGACTATGCCTCGTGCCATCCTCGTCATCCTCGATGGTCTGCGCCGCGATCTCGTGACGCCGCAGACCACGCCCCGCCTTGCCGCCTTCGCCGAGCGTTCCGAACAGTTCGCCGCCCATCGAACGGTGTTTCCGTCCTGCACGCGGGTGGTCTCGGCGAGCCTGGCGACCGGTTGCTATCCGGCGCGTCACGGCTTGCAGGGCAACACCATGGCGCTCTTGGAAAACGGGCGCCTTGTCCGCCACGATGCAGGCCGTCCCGATTTTCTCCAGCACAAGCGGCGCGTCACCGGTCGCTCGCTGGCCGTGCCAACGCTGGCCGAGCGCTTAACGAACAGCGGCGGCGCCATCATCTTCAGCAATGTTTCGCCGGGAGCGGCTTATGCGCACGATCCGGATGGATTTGGGCGGGTCTATCATCGCGCCGGGTCGTTCGGCCGCGATCGTGTCCCGCTACCGGAAGATGAGCAGCTTCGCGTCACGCTGGATGTAGATGGCGACCGGGCAATGACCGAGCGCTTCATCCGCGAAGCGGTATTGCCTGAGTCTGATCCTCCTGCGCTTGCGGTGCTGTGGCTCGGCGAACCGGACGCCACGCAGCACGCCTTGCCCATGGGATCGCCCGGTCATCTTGCGGTGTTGGCGGAGGCGGATCGCAATGCCGGGCGCGTCATGGACGCGGTGGCCACGCTCGCCGACAGGGACGATATTCTTTTGCTGATAGGATCAGATCACGGCCATCAAACGGTCACCGGCGTCATCGACATCGACGAAGAACTGGTCTCCGCCGGACTGAAGGAGAGCCTTGAATCGACCGACGTGGTCGTCGCCTCGAACGGCACCTCCGCGCTGCTCTATGTCCATCCCGATTTCGTCGCGCGCACGCCGGCAGTCGCCAACTTCCTCGCGAGTCAGGAATGGGCGGAAACCGTTCTCGGTGGTGCCGCGCTGGCGTCGGTGGGGCAGGGCCGGGATCACGGCCTGGCGTTTGCGGTCTCAATGCGCGCAAGTGATGAGCCCAACGCCTACGGCGTCGCTGGTACCAGCCTTGTCGCGGAGCGTGCCGGCAACAAGGCAGACATTCTTGGCAGCGGCCAGCACGGTGGCCTCGGCGCAGGCGAGCAAGCGCCGTTCCTCATGATCGACGGCGCGGGCTTCAGCCGCGGCGTAGCGAGGCAGGAGCCTTCCTGCATCACAGACATCGCGCCAACCATTCTTACGCATCTCGGGCTTCCCGCTTCCGGAATGGATGGGCGTCCGCTTCAGGCAGTTCAGGGAGGCCGCAATGGCTGAGATTGAACTGCGCCACATCGAGAAGAGCTATGGCGAAACGGCAGTTGTGAAGGACGTGTCGCTGAGCATTCGGGACGGCGAGTTTCTTACCTTGGTTGGTCCCTCCGGATGCGGGAAGTCCACTTTATTGCGGATTATCGCCGGGCTGGAGGCGCAGGATAGCGGCGAGGTCGTAGTGGGCGGCCGCTGCGTGGACGACAAGCGCCCGAAGGAGCGCGACGTCGCCATGGTATTCCAGTCTTACGCGCTCTATCCTCATTTTAGCGTATTCGACAACCTCGCTTTGCCACTGCGGACGCGGCGCCTGAGCTTCGCCCAGCGGCTGCCGTTTGTAGGCCGTGCTTGGCCTGGTCGCAGCGATGTTGAAAACGCGATCCGTGCCGAGATCGCCGAAACAGCTTCGATGCTCGACATCGCCCATCTGTTGCACCGCAAGCCAGGCCAGCTTTCCGGCGGCCAGCGCCAGCGCGTCGCGCTCGGCCGCGCGATGGTGCGGCATCCTGCAGTGTTTTTGATGGACGAGCCGCTGTCCAACCTCGACGCCAAGTTGCGGGTGCAGATGCGAGGTGAAATTATGGCGCTGCATCGTCGTCTGGGCGTCACCTTCGTTTACGTCACTCACGATCAGGCAGAAGCGATGACGATGTCCGACCGCGTCGCCGTGATGACGGCCGGCGAACTGCTTCAGGTCGGCCAGCCAGAGCAGCTCTACCGCGACCCGCAGGATCTGCGAGTTGCCGAGATGATCGGCAGCCCAAAGATCAATGTGGTTTCTTGCGCCGACTGGACATCTTTGGGGGCGTCGCTTCCCCCAGGCGTTCATCGGAGCACGACACATCTCGCGTTTCGTCCAGAGGCCGTTGGAATAGCCGCGCCCGGGGATAGAAGACTCAGCGGCATCGTCTCCACCGTCGAAAATCTCGGCTCCGATATCTTCCTGAACGTGGCGCTTGCAGACGGATGCGGCACCGTCGTCGTGCGCACGCACCCTGACGGATCCCGTTCCGAGCCAGGTCGTCCGGTTGGCCTTCAGATCGATCCGGGCTGCTTGTTGCAATTTGACGGCGCGGGGATGCGCCAGGGCCAGACCGAGCAGGTCGAGGTCGCAGCGTGACGGATGCTGACCAAGATCGCGCCTGCAGGGGCAATGCGAAAGCCAGCTTCGCGACGAGATCGGGAGAACACGCGGTGGCCTGGCTCGCCGTATCCCCGGCTTTGCTGCTGCTGGTAGTCCTTCTGTTCGGCCCGGTTGCGGCGGTTGTGTTTTTCTCCCTGACTGACTGGCAGCTCGGATCATTTGCCTTTCGTTTCACCGGAATCGCGAATTTCAGGACGCTGTTCACGGATCCGACCTTCTGGAAAGCGCTGAGCAATACCCTGGTTTATGCGGCTATCGTCGTGCCGGGCACGGTGTTGCTCGGTTTGGTCGTGGCCCTGCTCATCGAGGCGAGTCCCCGCGTGCGTGGTTTCTACAGGGCCGCCCATTTCCTTCCTGTGATGGCCACGATGTCGGCCATGGCGATCGTCTGGAGCACCATGCTGCATCCGACGATCGGCCTCGTGAATCGGGCTCTGGGAGTGATGGGGATTTCCGGGGTCAACTGGCTCAGGGACGAGCGTACGGCGCTGCTCGCGCTCGCCTTGATCGGCATATGGCAAGGCTTCGGTTTCGCCATGGTCCTGTTCGTATCCGGCCTCAAGGCCGTTCCGCAGCAGCTCTACGACGCAGCCGCCATCGATGGTGCCGACGGCGTTCTGGACCGTCTGCGTTTCGTGACGTTGCCCATACTGGGACCGGTCACCATGTTCGTCGTCATCCTGACGGCGAAGCGGTCCTTCGAGGTCTTCGACAGCGTTCGCGTTCTGACCCAAGGCGGGCCGAACTATGCGTCCGACGTGCTGCTGCATCGATTCTACACCGAGAGCTTCGATTTCCTCCGCATGGGATATGGCGCAGCGCTCACCGTGGTCTATCTCGCAATCGTCGTGCTGCTTACGCTGACGCAGGCGCGGCTTCTCGAACGGCGGGTCCATTATTCATGATCGCCCGCTCTCCAGACTGGCGGATCGCTGGCCGGCTCGCTCGGCACACGATCCTGATTCTCACCGCCGCATTTGCGTTGCTGCCATTTCTCTGGATGGTGAGCCTCTCGCTCAAACCGCCGGAAGAGATCTTTCAGGCCGACTTCCACCTTTGGCCGACGACCTTTCATGGGATCGAGAACTACCGCGTCGCGCTAACGGCGGCGCCGATGTTCCGATTCCTGTTGAACGGGCTGCTGGTATGCGCAGCGATCTTCGCGCTGCAGCTCCTGGTCTGCATTCCCTGCGCCTATGCACTTGCGAAGCTGCGTTTTCACGGCAGGGACACCTTGTTCTCTGCGGTGCTGGTCGGCCTGCTGCTGCCGCATCAAGCTCTCGCCATTCCGCATTTCGTCCTGTTGAACGTGTTTGGGCTCCTGGACACCTATGCCGCGCTGATCCTGCCGTGGGCGATCTCTACTTTCGGAATTTTCCTGCTGCGGCAGTTCTTTCGGTCGATACCGGACGAGATCATTCACGCCGCTCGCCTCGATGGGCTCGGCGAGTTCGAGATCATCTGGCGCATCATGATCCCCATGACGGCCCCGGCGCTGGCTGCCTTTGGCATCTTTTCGGTCGTGGCCCATTGGAATGATTTGTTCTGGCCGCTCATCGCGGTGCGCCGCGAGGAAGTTTCCACGCCTGCGCTCGGAATCCTGCTCTTCCGTGACGACGAAGCCGGGCAATTCCTCGGTCCGCTGATGGCCGGCGCCGTGATCATCGTAGCCCCACTTCTCCTTGCATTTCTGATTGCGCAGCGCCGGTTTATCGACGGCCTCGCTGTAACGAACATGAAGTAATCCAAAATGGAGACCGTCCATGCTTGATCAAATCGTAACCCGGCTTCGCCCGGTGCTCGCCGGAGCCGCCGCCGTCGCGGCGGTCGGCGCGACGGCCGCGCGGGCCGAAGTCACGCTTGACGTGCTCTACACCACGCCCGGTACCTTCAATGCGCTGCATCAGGAATTGGCCAAGCGCTTCACCGAGGCGCACCCCGACATCAAGGTGAAGTTCCGCAACCCCGTTGCGAGCTATGAGGAGGCCGCACAGCAAATTCTGCGTGACCAGATCACCGGTCGCCTGCCGGATGTCGCTTTCAACGGGATCAACCAGATTGGCCTGTTTGTAGATCGGGGATTAGGCGCGCCGCTGGACGGATTCGCGGCGGCAGATGGTGGGCTTGCCGGACTTGGTTATTACCCGACGCTTGCGGAACTCGGAAAATACAAGGGCAAGCTCTATGGCCTGCCATTCGCAGTTTCGACGCCCGTGCTCTACGTGAATGCTGATCTGCTCGCAAAGGCCGGCGCCGATGTGTCAGCGCTTCCAAAGACCTGGCCGGAGCTTCTGACTCTGGGCAAGACCATCGAGGCGAAAGCGGGCACCTCGGCTACCGGCTTCTATTATCAGTGGGAGCAAACTGGAAACTGGCTGTTCCAGTCGCTGGTGACGAGCAAGGGCGGTCGTATTCTCAAAGCCGACGGATGCAGCGTCGCCTTCAACGACGCGAACGGCAAGTGGGCGCTGAAGACGCTGGAAGATTTCGGCAAATCGGGCATGCCGAACCTCGCGCTTGGTCAGGCCCGGCAATCCTTCGTCGCCGGCAGTATCGCGATACTCGCGGATTCCACATCCTACGTGGCCGCGGCTGAGCGGCAGATCGGTGGTCGCTTCCGGTTCAAAACCGTTGCCTTCCCGCTCGCCACAGCCGACGGGCGCCTTCCCGCAGGCGGAAACGTCGCCATGGTTTTCGCAAAAGACGCGGAACGCCAGAAGGCCGCCTGGAAATACGTTAAGTTCGTCACCGGACCGGTCGGCCAGACCGCCATGGTCAATTCCACCGGCTATATGCCCGGCAACGAGATCGCTGTAAAAACACCGGAGCTGCTCGGCGCTTTCTACGAGCGGAGCCCCAACCACCTGACCAGTATCCAGCAGCTGCCGCTGCTGACGGAATGGGCATCTTTTCCAGGTGATAATTCGCTGAAAATTATCGAAGTGATCAAGCACCACATAGAGAGCCTGGTGACGGCCAAGCGTACGGCGGAGCAGGTCATGCCTGAGCTGGTTGGAGATGTGTCCAATCTTCTGCCAAAGTGTGGCGACTAGCCAACAATCGAACGAACCGCGACCGCCGAAGGGCAGCAAATTGTCGCATCCGTCGTGCTGCGGCTTCATTTGCGGATGCTGGCACGGGGCACTCTGGCCGGTGCGCGGGCCCCGCTGCCGTTGCTCCGGCTGAAGCGAAATGTGCTGGATCGCGCGGTCGTGGCGGTCCGAGCCGTGGGCAAAACCGGAAAATCGTTGTCTCTCTGTCCGAAGGTCCGGACCGAGATAGCTGGCGCCGCCGCCTCCTATCTCGGTGGATGAATCGCAATGGTTAAAAAACCGTCACCGCGCTGTAATTAACGCCATCCTACATTCCGCGCGCTGACGCCTCCCGGTCGTCGCCAACAACAATTCTTCAATGCTGCGCGCGCGGTCCCCCTGCGGCGCGACGGTTTCCTTTTGTCTTTTCGAATGGAGAATACCATGGCTCTCGTTCCCGGTTCGATCGCCTTCATCGGTTACAACGCTGATGGCAACGACGGTTTCGCCTTCATCGTGCTCGACACGATCGATCCGGGTCAGGTCATTCACTTCAGCGACAACGAGTGGGACGGCAGTGCCTTTAATTCGGGCGAGGGTGGTTTCTCCTGGACCAATGGCGCCACCGCGCTTGCCGCCGGAACGGTCGTCGAGTTCCTGAACACTTCGGCGACAAAATCCGTCAATATTGGCACGGTTTCTGCGGGATCGATTGCGCTCGGCAATTCGGGCGAGTCGATCTACGCCTTTACGGGCTCCTCGCTGACTACGCCGACCACGTTCCTTGCCGCTGTCACCAACAATAGCGGCGGCTTTAGCGGTGCGACCAGCAGCGGGTTGCTGACCAACACCGGCCTGATCGCCGGCTCCACCGCATTGGTGCTGCCCGGCATAAGCGGAGCCGACGTGGCGGTCTACAATCCGGCAATAGCAGGCAGCGTGTTCGCTTCGCGCGCAGACGCTCTGATCGCCTTTAATACCGGCTCTAATTTCGTGACGCAGGACGCCAGCGGCAACCAGGACGCTGATGATGTGACGCCGGACGCGCCGTTCCGCACCGATCCGCAATCGCCGATATCAGGTGTAACGTTCACCATCGGCGCGCCGCCGCAGCCCCAGGCGGTCGCGTTCGCGCCGGCCTCGGTGTCGGTGTCACAGGCCGAGGGTAATGCAGGCACCACGACTTTCACCTTCACGGTCGAGCGGACAGGCGGGACTGTCGGCGATATCAGCTTCAGCGGTCAGGTTTCCTCGGCTGCGGCGAACGCCGCCGATTTCAGTGGTCCAGCGACGGTACCCTTCGCCTTCAGCGGCACGATTCCGGCAGGGCAGACTTCGGCGGTCGTGGTCGTCCAGGTCGCCGGCGATGCCGCCGTCGAAGCCGACGAGGTCTTCACCCTGACCTTGCAGACGGTCTCCAACAACAATGCGAACGTGACCGCGTCGCTCGGTGCGCAGGCCACCGCGACCGGCACGATCCAGAACGACGATGCGGCCGCCCCGGGCAATGTTATCAACGGTATTACCATCCTCGACGAAGCGCCGTCTCTCGCCGGTGCTACCGCGACGCCGGCAGCAACCAATGCGGTTCAGCTCATCCGCCTCGACAATTTCACCCCCGCCGCCGGCACGAATGCGGAGGTCGTGACCTTCGACGCCACCACCGATCGAGCGTTCGTGCTCAACACCATCGGCAACAGGATCGACATCGTCGGCATCAGCGCCCGCGGCGCGACCAGTGCCGTCGGTTCGATCGATCTCACCGCGCTTGACGGTTTCGGCGGCGCCAACTCGGTCGCGGTCAAGAATGGCGTGCTCGCGGTCGCCGTCGCGGGCGACCAGCCCGGCGCCAACGGTTTCATCGCGCTGTTTGATACCAATGGTGTGCTGATCAAGACGATCGAAGTCGGCGCCGGTCCGGACCAGATCGTGTTTACGGCGGATGGTTCGAAACTTCTGGTCGCGAACGAGGGCGAGCCGTTCACGGTCGAATCGAACGTGGTCAATCCCGAAGGCAGCGTATCTATCATCGATCTTGCCGGTGGCGCGGCCAACGCGGCCGTTGCGACTACGATTGAATTCGACGCGCTCAACGGTTTTGAGAGCGTGCTCAAGCAGGCCGGCGTAAGTGTGCTCACCGGTCAGGCGGCTGCCGCGGACATCGAGCCGGAATACATTACCGTCTCTCCGGATGGATCGCGCGCCTACGTCACGCTCCAGGAAGTCAATGCCGTTGCGGTGATCGATCTCACCAACCCGGCCGCGACCAAACCGATCGCCATTCTGCCGCTCGGCGGCGTCGATCATAACCTCGCCGGCAACGTGTTCGACGGCAGCGATCGCGATGGCACTGCGAACCTCCGTACGGCCGACGTGATCGGCCTGCTGCAGCCGGATGCGATCGCCAGCTATTCGGTCGGCGGCTCCACCTATTTCATCACAGCCAATGAAGGCGATGCGCGCGTCAATCTCGACGATGAAGCCAATCTTGCCGACCTAACGCTCGATCCGACAGCCTACGCAAATGCGGCTGCGCTTCAAAATAACACCACCGGGCTCGGCCGGCTTCGGGTTCGCCAAGATCTCGGCGATACCGATGGCGACGGCGATATCGATCAGATCTACGCCTATGGTGGCCGCGGCATCTCGATCTTCAAGCAGAATGCCGACGGCACCATCACCAAGGTGCGCGAGACCGGCGGCGAGTTCGAAGCTATCATTGCCCGTAACTTCGCGGCTCGTTTCAACATCGACACCGCCGAGGGTGGCGGAGGCGGCGCGACCGACAACCGGTCCGACAATAAGGGGCCCGAGCCGGAAGGCGTCGACATCGGTGTCATCAACGGCCGCACCTATGCTTTTGTTGGTTTGGAGCGTGTCGGCGGCGTCATGATCTATGACGTCACCGATCCAGCTAACGCCAGCTATGTCGGCTACCGCCCGCCGCTGACGGGGGAGGGCAACGCGCCCGAAGTGACGAAATTCATCAGCGCCGAGGACTCGCCGACCGGCACGGCGCTGGTGCTCACGGCCAACGAAGGCAACTCAAGCGCCGGCTTCGCAGGCGCCGGGCTGACAGTCTACGCGGCCCTGCCGGAAAACTATACCCAGGAGATTCGTGTCGCGTCGTCCTCGACCAGTGTGTCGCAGGCGGAGGGCAATACCGGCACCACCGCCTTCACCTTCACCATCGAGCGCACCAATGGCACCATCGGCTCGATCGATGTGACGCTGCAATTGGCGGCGGGTGCAAGCAATGGCGCCAACGCGCAGGACTTCGCGGGCGTCATGAACCTGCCGAGCAATGTCACCGTCACCATTCCGGCCGGTCAGGCGTCGGCGACGGTGACGATCAATGTAGCCGGCGATACCGCATTTGAAGCCAACGAGAGCTTCACGGCCACCATCACCAGCGCGACGACGACGCAGACGGGTGTCACCACTGCAATCAGCGCTACCCAGGCCGTCGCGACCGGCACGATCCAGAACGATGATGTATTGCATATTTACGACGTCCAGGGTGCAGGACATCGTTCGGAGTACGTTGGCCAGCAGGTGACTGTGCGCGGCATCGTCACGGCTATTGACGCGTCCGGCACCGAGAACGGCGGCAACAACCCGGTCGGCTATTACATTCAGGACGCGGTCGGCGACGGCGACTACCGTACCTCGGATGGCGTGTTTGTTTTCCTGGGTACCGGCGCCAATGTGACGATCCCCAACGGCATCGTGGTTGGTGCGGAAGTGCAATTGACCGCAACCGTCAACGAATTTGCCGGCACGAACCAGCTTTCGGTGACGCAGCTCAATCCGGTGGCCGGCACGACGAGCGTGCTGTCAACCGGCAATGCGCTGCCAACGGCCGTCCGCGTGGGCGATGTCGACAACCTCGCGACCGGCCTTGAGCGTAAACCGGCGCTGGTGTCGCTCGGTGATGATGATGTCGATACCGCTCCTCCTACCGGCAGCTACGACCCGATCAATCAAGGATCGGATTTCTGGGAATCGCTGGAGGGTATGCGCGTCACGCTTGAAGACGTGCGCGTCACCAGTCCCTTCCACTCGAATTTCGACGAGCAGTTCGTCACGCCGAACGTCGGCGCGAACCCCTCAAGCAATTCGCGTGGCGGCCTGACCATCAGCGACACGACGCCCGGGACGACGCAGCCGGCCGACAAAGTATTCGACTTCAATCCGGAGCGTATTCAACTCGACGACGAGGCGGGAGTGGCGCTGCCGACCGGCCTTCAAACAGGCGACCGCTTGGGCGATGTGACAGGCGTCGTCAACTACGCGAACGGCCAGTATGAGGTAAACACCACCGAGGCGTATGGTCCGGTAACGGCCGCGAACCTGGAAAAGGAAACCACCACTATCGTGGAGAACTTTGACCGGATTCGCGTTGCGACCTTCAATGTCGAGAACCTGGCACCGGTTGGCCAGCCGGTGGATGGCGTGCCGACGCAAGCAAGCAAGTTCGCTGGTCTCGCCGCTGCCATCGTCAACAACCTCAAGACGCCGGAAATCATTGCGCTCCAGGAGGTGCTGGACAATGACGGTGCCACCAGCTCGAGCGTCACAAGCGCCTCGCAGACACTCTCGCAACTGATCGATGCCATCGTCGCTGCCGGCGGCCCACGCTACGTGGCCATCGACTCACCGCCGATCGACAACATTGGCGGCATCCCGAACGGCAATCAGCGTGTCGCCTATCTGTACGATCCAGAGGCGGTTTCGCCGACGGCGCGCAATGGCCTGACTGATATCGTCAGCGATGCAGATGGTGTGAAAGTGCAGCTGTTCCCGAGCGCCAACCAGATCGGGCAGGGCAATACCGACTTCACCGCCACGCGCAAGTCGCTGCCGATGGAATGGTCGCCCGTCGGCTACACCGACGAGCAGGGCGGTACGTTCTGGACAGTCAACAACCATCTCTCCTCGAAGGGTGGCTCGGCGCCGCTCTACACCACCTTGCTAGATCTGCCGCTCTATGCCGATCCGATCAATGGTTCCGCGCAGCAAACCGGCACGTCGAATGAGCGTGAAGGGCAGGCCGAAACGATCAACGCGTTTGTCGATGGGCTGCTGGCCAATGGATCGGCGACCGATGACCGTATCGTGGTGCTCGGCGACCTGAACGACTTCCAGTTCTTCCCGGTCGTCGATCTCATCACGGGCGCGCTCACCCGCACCGCCGCCAACCCCGACGGGACCGCCAGTGTCTTTGCTCCGGGCACGGCGGTGCTTGGGGAATTGATCAGCAAGCTCCCGGAGAACGAGCGCTATTCCTACAGTTTCGACGGCAATGCGCAGGCGCTGGATCACATCCTGGTGTCGAACAACATGTTCGACAGCGCGCAGTTCGACATCGTGCACATCAACTCGGAGTTCATCGACCAGCTCTCCGATCACGACCCGTCGGTATCGTCGCTTCTGATGTCCCGTTCGGCCGCGATCGCAACCGCTGGCAACGACGTGTTCGATCAGGCCGCCTACACGGCGAAGTTCGGCGCGCGCGGCAGCCTCGCCGGTAACGACACCATCGACGGCCTCGGAGGTGATGACCGCATCGTCGCCGGTGGCGGCAACGACGTCGTCGATGGAGGAACCAATGGTGCGGCTGGCGACACTGCAGTGTTCACTGGCGCACGCAGCAACTACACGATCACCGTGCAGGGTGGCTCGTTCGTCATTACCGATAACCGCACTGGCTCTTCGGACGGTATAGACACCGTCTCGAACGTGGAGCGGTTCGAGTTCGCAGACCGCACGCTCACGGCCGCAGAGTTGACCGATGCAACGTGGCCCGTCCTTACCGCCGCGACGCCGGCGGACGATGCGACTGCAGTGGCGGCCGGAAATAACATTGTGCTCACCTTTGACGAAGCCGTCGCGGCCGGTACCGGAAATATCGTCATCAGCAACGGCGCAGGCGACACCCGCACGATCGCGATCAACGACGCCTCGCAGGTCACGATCTCCGGCAACACCGTCACCATCAATCCGACGGCCGATCTGGCGGCCGGAGCAACTTACGACGTTACCCTTGCATCGGGCGTGATCACCGACGTTGCGGGTAACGCTTTCGGCGGCATCGCGCAGAATGCGCTCGACTTCACCGTTGCGGCGCCGCAGACCTATAAGCTGCAGATCCTGCACGCATCGGATTTCGAGGCGGGGCTGAAGGCGATCGACGACGCGCCGCGCTTCGCGGCCATCGTGGACCGGCTCGAGGATCAGTTCGCCAACTCGATCACGCTGGCGTCTGGCGACAACTATATTCCGAGCCCGTTCTTCAATGCCGCCAGCGACCCGTCCATGGCGGGGTTCTTCCCGCCGAGTATCGGCCGTGCCGACATCCGCATCCTGAACTCGACCGGAATCGAGGCATCCGTCATCGGCAACCACGAGTTCGATCCGGGCCCGCGCGATGTGCAGAACCTCATCCGCCCGGTCGCCGATCCCGACGGGGCAGGTCCGCTGGGTGGCTACGAAGGAACCCGATTCGCCTATCTCGCCGCCAACCTGAACTTTGCCGGCGAGCCGGACCTAGCGCCCAACGCCCAGACCACGCCGCTGACTGAAGCGACGTTCGGCGTCGGTGCAAGCGGCGGGCGCCGCATCGCTCCGTCGACCATTCTTGAGGAAAATGGCGAGAAGATCGGCGTCGTTGGCGTCACCACGCCGGTGTTCGAGGACATCACGACACCGGGCGGGGTGCGGATCATTGGCCCGCGTACGCTGGAAACCGATGCCGACTTCATCGCGCTTGCAGCGGTTATCCAACCGGCGATCGATGCTGTCATCGCCCAGGGTGTCAACAAGGTGATCATCGTTTCGCAGCTGCAGGAGCTGGAGAACGAGCAGAAGCTCATCACCTTCCTGAAGGGCGTCGACGTCGTGATCGGCGGCGGCTCGAACACGCTGCTCTCCGACAGCAACGACGTTCTTCGCCCGGGCGATGTCAGCGAAGGCGAATACGCACAGATCATCACCAACGCGGAAGGCAAGAACACGGTTCTCGTCAATACCGACGGCAACTACAAGTATGTGGGCCGGCTGGTGCTCGAGTTCGATGCCAATGGCGACATTATTCCCGCCAGCCTCGATCCGAACATCAACGGCGCCTATGCCACTGATGATGCGGGTCTTGCCAGGGTCTATGAAGGCTCCGGAATCGATCCGTTCGCCGAGGGCTCGCGTGGTGATGCAGTGCGCGACATCACCACCGCAATCGACGGCATCATCACCCAGAAGGATGCCGTTACCTTCGGTCGCACCGACGTTTACCTTGAGGGGCGACGTGGCGAGGTGCGCTCGCAGGAAACCAATCTCGGCAACCTCTCTGCCGATGCCAACCTGTGGTACGCCAAGTCCGGCTACGACGACACGGTTCAGATCTCGATCAAGAACGGCGGCGGCATCCGCGACTCGATCGGCTCGATCAGCTCCGAGGGCGATGGTGCGGAACTGCCACCGGCTGCAAATCCGGAAGTTGGCAAGGAAGCGGGCGAGGTCAGCCAGCTCGACATTGAGAACTCACTGCGCTTCAACAACGCGCTCAGCCTTGTCACATTGACGCCGCAGCAACTGCTTGAGGCACTCGAAAATGGTGTTTCCAATCCAAGCGGCATCTTCGCCCAGGTCGGCGGCCTCCGGTTCAGCTACGATCTGACTCGTCCTGTGGAGGACCGGGTTCGCTCGGTCTCGCTGGTCGACGAAAATGAGCACGTGATCGCGGTCGTTGTCGCCGACGGTGAAGTGGTTGCAGATGCGCCGGCGGCGATCCGGATGGTGACGCTGAGCTTCCTGATCGGTGGGGCAAATCCCAACGCTCCGGGCGGGTTCAACCGGCCCGACGGCTTCCGGTTTGCCGAGTACATCGCGGCCAACCCGGCGTTTGCCAACCGTGTCGATCTGTCTCCGGATAATTTGCCGGCCGACGACGTAGCGGCCCGCACCGGCATCGCCAAGTTTACCGACGACGGCTTCGAGCAGGACGCACTGGCCGAATATCTCGCGGCGAACTTCTCGGATACACCGTACGCGCAGGCGGATACGGCTCCGGCCCAGGATCAGCGCATCCAGAATCTGGTCGCAAACGGCGGCACCGACACCGTCCTGCCGATCATGGGAACCGACGGTGAGGATGACCTGTCCGGTACCGCCGCAAAGAACTCGATCTTTGCCAAGAATGGCGACGATCGCGTCCGCAGCCTTGGCGGCAACGATCTGGTGCTCGGCGGCGGCGGTGACGACGTCATCGAAGGTGGTGACGGCGACGACCGTCTCGAGGGCGGCGAGGGCAACGATTTCGTCTTCGGCGACGCAGGTAATGATACCGTGCTGGGCGGTGCCGGCGACGACCGCCTTCGCGGCAATGACGGCAATGACAAGCTGGCCGGTGGAATTGGCAATGACAATCTCAACGGCGGTGCGGGTTCGGATGCTTATGCCTACAAGCTGGGCGACGGTTCCGACATCATTACTGACGCGGCGAATGCGCCGGCTGATACCGATACGCTGGCGCTGGTTGACATCAATGCTGCGGACGTCACGTTCCGTCGGTTCGGCAACGACACCCAGATCGAGCTGTCCAACGGCAGCGTCATCACGCTGAAGGATCAGCGGATCGGCGGTGGCGTCGAGAAGGTGACCTTCGCCAACGGCCAAGAGCTCGATCGCAACGGCATCAACGCTGCGATCGTCAATCGCGGACCGGTGGCCGTGGACGACACGGCGGCGACCGTGGCGGAAGATGCGGCGGCGTTCGTCATCCCGTTCGCCGACATTATCGGCAATGATACCGATGCCGATCTTGATACGCTCTCGATCACTGCGCTCGCCAATGTCGTTGGCGGCACCGCCGAGATCGTAGCTGACGGCATCCGGTTCACGCCGGCCGTCAATTTCAACGGGCCCGCCTCGTTCGAGTATACCCTCAGCGATGGCAGCGGCGGTTCGGATATCGGCAAGGTCAGCTTCACCGTGACCGCGGTGAACGATGCGCCGGCTCCGACGACGCCGGTCGCGGTCCAAACCGACGAGGATACTCAGCTCGTTGGCCAGGTCGCAGTAACCGATGCCGAAGGCGACACGCTGACCTACACGGTCGGCACCTCCGCTCAGCATGGCACCATCAGCGTCAATGCCCAGGGTCAATACACCTATACGCCAGCCCTGAACTTCCACGGCAGCGACAGTTTCGTCATCAAGGTCAGCGACGGCATCGCGCCGCCGGTGGACGCGGTGATCAATGTCACCGTCAAACCAGTCAATGATGCGCCGACTGTTGTCACGCCGGCCGTCGCGGGCACTAACGAGGATACGCAGCTCACCGGCCAGATCGTGGCCACCGACGTTGACGGCGATACGCTAACCTATGCAGTTGGTACCGGCCCGCAGCACGGCACCGTGAGCGTCAATGCCCAGGGTCAGTACATCTATACCCCTGACCAGAACTTCAATGGCGACGACAGCTTTGTCATCAAGGTCAGCGACGGCATCGCCGCGGCGGTCGATACCGTCGTCAAGGTGGCGGTTGCACCCGTCAATGATGCACCGGTCACGGTGGCGGATATCGGCACTACGGGTGAGAATCAGGCCAAGTCGTTTGATCTCCTGGCCAACGACACCGACGTCGAAGGCAACCTGCCGCTCAGCCTCGCGGCTTTCGAGGTCATAGACGTCAACGGCATCAACCTGACCAACGCACAGGCGCAGTCGGCGTTTTCGATTGCCCCGAACGGCCGGTTGCAGTTCACACCGGGCAATCTGTTCGATGGCCTGAACGACGGAGAGAACGCCACGGTCTCGATCCGTTATACGGCCGCCGACAAACTGAATGCGCAGTCGACCGGTACGTTCACCTTGACGGTCACGGGCGAGACCGACGCGAACGTGATCAATGGGACCAACGGCACGAACCTTCTGCTCGGAACCGATGGTGTCGATTTGATCAATGCACGCGGCGGCATCGACTTTGTTCTTGCCCAGGGCGGCAATGACACGGTGCATGCGGGCGAGGGCAACGACTTCGTGTTCGGCGGTGCCGGTAACGACACCCTCAACGGCAATGGCGGCCGCGATAACCTGTTCGGCGAAGATGGCGATGACGTTCTCGTCGGCGGAGCAGGCAATGATCTGCTCTATGGCGGATCGGGCCGCGACACCTTCGTGTTCCAGTACAGCAATGGCGGGTCCGGACGCGACATCGTGTTCGATTTCCGTGCGGGCTCGGGTCCGGACCACGACATCGTTCAGCTCGATCAGTCGAAATTTGCCGACTTCAGCGCGCTGATGGCTTCCAGTGCGTTGCAGGACACGCAGATCGGCGTCCAGATCAGCTATGACGACGGGTCGAACATCACGCTGCTCGGCGTCAACAAGGCAAGCCTGACGGTGGACGATTTCAAGTTCGCCTGACGGGCCGCAACTTGACCTGTGAATCGAGCGGGGGCGCCGGCGCCCCCGCTCGTCGTGTCAGATAACTGTAACAATCAGCGGCTAAGGCGCTTCTGAAGAGTGAGCGTCAACCTTGGGCACCAGCGCAAATCAACCCGGTCATGCCGGCTCGGAGCTTGACGGCGCGCTGTCGCAATGCCGGTCCGCATTCATCGCCATCGCCGGATTCAGCGCAATTCTCAATATTCTGGCGCTCACCGGCTCCTTGTTCATGATGGAGGTCTATGACCGGGTATTGCCAAGCCGGAGCGTTCCGACGCTGATCGGCCTCCTGATCCTGGCAATGACGCTCTACGTTTTTCAAGGCCTAATGGATGCGCTTCGTGGCCGGTTGCTGGTCCGCATCGGCGTGCGCGTCGATCAAATTATGTCGGATCGTGTCTACGCGACGGTGATGCGCCTTCCGATCGAGGCGCCGAAGCGAGGGGCATCGATCCAGCCGCTGCGTGATCTCGACACGCTTCGGAGTTATTTGTCGGGACCGGGACCGACCGCGTTCTTCGATTTGCCCTGGGTACCTTTCTACCTCGCGATCTGCTTTGCTTTTCATTTCTGGATCGGGGTCACCGTACTTGCGGGTGCGCTCGTTCTGATATCGCTGACGCTGCTGTCCGAACTGCTGGCTAGGAATTCGTCACGCGATTCGAACCGCATCGGCAACGAACGGGCGAGGCTCTCGGAAACAAGCCGGCGCAATGCGGAGGCGTTGACGGCAATGGGCATGACGGGCTGGGTTGCTCGCCGCTGGCAGATGCTAAATCGCCAGTTCCTGGCGGGACTCAACCAATCGAGCGACCTGGCCGCAGCGCTCAGCGCGGTCGGCCGCTCATTCCGCATGATGCTGCAATCGGGCGTGCTGGCTGTCGGCGCATACCTCGTCATCAACCAGCAGGCGACGGCCGGCGTCATCATTGCCTCGTCAATCCTCTCGGCCCGTGCGCTCGGTCCCGTCGATCTGGCGATATCGCACTGGCGAAGTTTTGTCGGCGCACGGCAGGCGCGCGAACGTCTCAATAAACTTCTCGCCTTGCTGCCGGTTCGAAGGGTGCCGACGGCGCTGCCCAAACCGCAACGAAGTCTCAACGTCGATAGCGTCAGCGCCGCGCCGCCGGACGTACCGCGTGCGGTTGTGCAGGAACTGACCTTTGCGTTGAAGGCCGGAAGTGGTCTCGGCGTCATCGGTCCGAGCGCGTCCGGAAAATCATCGCTGGCGCGCGTGCTGGTCGGGCTGTGGCAACCGGCGCGCGGAACCGTTCGGCTCGATGGCGCGACTTTGGATCAATGGATGCCCGACGAACTCGGCCGGCACATCGGTTATCTCCCGCAGGATGTCGAACTGGTCGAGGGGACAATCGCCGAAAACATCTCCCGGTTCGATCCTGACGCGTCACCTGAGGGCATCATCGCGGCGGCGAGAGCCGCGGGCGTGCACGAACTGGTCCTGGGACTGCCGCAGGGCTACGACACTGAGATTGGGGAGCAAGGATCAGCCCTGTCGGCCGGCCAGCAGCAGCGCGTTGCACTGGCGCGCGCCCTATACGGCGATCCATTCCTCGTCGTGCTCGATGAGCCGAATTCCAATCTGGATGTTGAGGGTGACGAAGCATTGACGCAGGCCATCCTCAATATCAGGGCCCGCGGGGCAATCGCGATTGTGGTGGCCCATCGCCCAAGTGCGCTCGCCGGCGTGGACCATGTGCTGGCGCTCAACGGCGGGCGGCAACAGGCATTCGGTCCGAAGGACGAGGTGCTGGCAAAGGTATTGCGGCGTGATGCGGCGCCCGCCGCCCCGAAAATCGTTCATGCAACCGCGCAGGCCCGGTCATGACGGGCGACACCAGCGAATTCGACGTACGCCCGTCAATCCGGCGTCACATCGTTTTCGGACTGGCGGCGGTCATGCTCGTTGCCGGCGGTATCGGTGGCTGGGCTGCGACCACGGATATTTCGGGAGCCTTGATCGCGGCTGGCAGCGTCGTCGTCGAGTCGAACGCGAAGAAGGTGCAGCATCCGACTGGCGGCGTGGTCGGCGAGATCGCCGTGACCAACGGCAAGACCGTCAACGCAGGTGACCTGCTGTTGCGGTTGGACGAGACGATGACGCGTGCGAACCTGCAGATCGTCTCAAGAACGCTGGACGAAATGACGGCGAGGCGGGCACGGTTGCGCGCCGAGCGCGACGGCGCCCGCGAAGTTGCCTGGCCCTCCGAATTTCGCGGCAGGCGCGACGAACCGGCCATTATCGAAGTGATGGCTGACGAGGAGCGCCTGTTTCAGCTCCGTAACACCACGCGTCTCGGCCAGAAACGGCAATTGGGCGAGCGTATCGCGCAGCTGACCCAGGAAGCGGCCGGCATCGCCGCGCAGCAGACGGCGAAATCCCAGGAAATCCTGCTAATTGAGCGCGAGCTGAAAGGCGTTCGCGAGCTGTGGGAGAAAAATCTGATCCAGCTCAACAGGCTCACCACGCTTGAACGGGAAGCGGCGCGGCTCGATGGCGATCGGGCGCAACTCATGGCGGCGGAGGCCCAGGGGCGCGGTAAGATCGCGGAGATCGAGCTGCAGATAACCCAGATCGACCGCGAACTGGCGAGCGAAGTCGGCCGCGAGTTGCGCGAGATCGACGGCAAGGCGAATGAGTATGCCGAGCGGAAGGTCGCGGCCGAAGACCAGTTGCGCCGGACCGACATCCGCGCGCCGATTTCCGGCATCGTGCACGAGCTGAACGTTCATACGATAGGTGGCGTTATCAGTGCCGGCGAGCAGCTCATGCTGATCGTGCCCGGCTCGGACCGGCTGACGGTGGAAGCGAGGGTCGCGCCGCAGGACATTGATCAGGTCAAGATCGGGCAGGCCGCAGGCTTGCGCTTCTCTGCCTTCAACCAGCGCACGACGCCGGAGATCAGCGGCACCGTCAGCCGCGTTTCGGCCGATGTGACGACTGAGCAAAGAACCGGCATGACCTACTACACCGCGCGGATTGCGATAGAGCCGCATGAAATCGCGCGGCTTGGGGACGTCAAGCTGTTGCCGGGAATGCCGGTCGAGGCTTTCATCAAGACCGGCGATCGCACAGTAGGTTCTTATCTGACCAAGCCGCTGTTTGATCAGGTGGCGCGCGCCTTCCGCGAGCGCTGAGCTCGATCGCTAGAAAGGGATGAGATTATGTTTGATTGCGACCAAGAAGAAGGTGCGCTCCCTCTCCCGCTTGCGGGGGAGGGCTGGGGTGGGGGTGTCTCCGCGGGCGGTACTGCCCGAGTGGAGAGAGCCCCCACCCGGCGCTTCGCGCCGACCTCCCCCGCAAGCGGGAGAGGTGAAGCGCGCCTGCGGCCAAATCGATCTAACCAAAAATCATCATGCGCCTAGGGAGCGGGTGGGCGGTCCATCAGCCCACCCGCCAATGTGCCCTCGTTATGTGATCGCGATCGGGCAGCCATTGCTTCCCGTAGCGCCCTTTATCGGAGCGGGGGTGAAGCAGTAGACGAACTGATACTTCCTCTCGGCGATGAGCTCGTCGAAGATCAGGTTCTCGTGGTTGAGTATCCCATGCTTCGTCTGCAGCTCGGAATGGACCGGGAAGGCGACGGACTTGTCGGGATTGGGAACTACTTCGACCGCCCAGGTGTCCGCGGCGGTGAGCGCGAGGTCCTTTTCGATCACCCAGCGGGCTGCGTCGAGTCCGATGCCGGGCTCGCCGCCATTGTAGCGATCGTTGTTCTTCATCCATAGCGAGCCCCAGCCGGTATGGAACATGATCGCGTCACCCGGCTTGATGTCGCTTTCAGCGATGTTCTGCTTCTGCAGTGCCGCCTTGATGTCGGCCGTGGTGATCTCCTGACCGGCATCCATCATCCCGCCCTTTAGCCCGACCATGTCGATGAGATGGGCGCGGGTGAAGAGGGGCTTGAGCTTCTCGGTACCCAGCTTCTTGAGGCCGTACGCATCGCCGATTTCTTCGGCAGTGAAGCCGTTGTAGAACCGCATCTCGCTCTTATCGCCGGTCTTGCCCATTTGGATGCCGATGTGGCCGAGACCATCGAACTGCGTGCCGGTCTGGCCGATCTCGGTGGCGAGAAACTCGTCATTGTACACGAGCTTGTTGTCACCAAATGGGCCGCCGGTCGGCCCGCCGGGAATGCGCAGCGTGAACGCACGCGCGCCAAACAGCGGCATGCCCTGCTCGTAGACACGACCGATCTTGTAGATTTTGCCGTCCTTGATCCATTTCACCGCGTCGAGGACCTTTGCCGGCGTGATGTGGTTGGATGCACCGGCCTCGTCGTCTTTTCCCCATTTTGAGGGCCACCAAGGCCTGTCGACTCCCTTGGGCATGGAGGTAGCGGCCTGCGCCTGTGCGGCGGTGACCGGCGCGAGCGAGTACTTGCCATGCATCGCGCCCGCAAGCGCCGCTCCCGCAGCGCCGGCCAGGCCGGCCGTGCGGAGCAATGTGCGGCGATCGGTTGCTGCCATCCCGCCTTTCGGCTCTTCGCCCCTGACTTCGTCGTCCATCGTTTCCTCCCAGGTTGTGCCCAGAAGCTGGGCTTAAAGATTGTTTTCGGCATGCTCCTCCTCGGCTAGGCTGTTGTCCAGCGACAAAAATAAGATGGTTGAGGTGAGGGCGCCGATGAGCCTCTTCGAGAAAGACAAGTCAGCCGAGCGCCTGCCGGTATCGCTGGTCACCGGCTTTCTCGGCAGCGGCAAGACCACGCTGCTCAACCGCGTGCTGCGCCACGACGCGATGAGAGACAGCGCCGTCATCATCAACGAATACGGCGAGACCGCCCTCGACCATCTCCTGGTCGAGCGCGTCGATGGCGAGGTGGCCGTGCTCGCGAGCGGTTGTATTTGCTGCACAATCCGCAGCGATCTTGAGGAGACGCTGCGCACGCTTCTGGTCAAACGCGATCGCGGCGAGGTGCCGCCATTTCGCCGTATTCTCATCGAGACCACGGGTCTGGCAGATCCTGCCCCGATCGCGCAGCTTCTGCTCAACAACCCATTGGTTTCGCATTTCCTGCGGCTCGACACTGTCGTAACGACAGTGGATGCGGTCAACGCGGTTCATCAACTCGATCGTCAATATGAGGCGGTGAAACAGGTGGCGCTTGCAGACCGCCTGTTGATCACCAAATCCGATTTGGTCAGTAACACTGCCGCATTGTATCAGCGTCTCGGCCGGCTCAACCGTGGCGCCAGGATCGAATGCGTGACGCATGGCGAGATCGACCCGGCCGGGCTATTCGGTGCCGGCCTGGTCGATCCCGAGAAGAAAGCAGTCGACGTTGCTCGCTGGCTCAACGAGCAGGCGTTCGCAGGATCCTGCGAGGCGGCCCACGAGCACGCCCATCACGCCCATCGCAGCCACGATGCATCGATCACCAGCTTCATGATCGCGTTCGACGAACCGCTCGACTGGATGGCCGTTTCGCGCTGGCTCGCGTATCTGCGCAGCGCGCGTGGCGAGGACCTGCTGCGCGTCAAAGGGATTCTCAACCTTCTCGGGCAGCAGGCGCCGATCGTTATCCACGGCGTGCACCATGTCTTCCATCCGCCGGTGGCGCTTCCCGCATGGCCCGACGACGACCGCCGCTCGCGTATCGTGTTCATCACCCGCGGCATCGCGCGCCAGGAGGCGCTCGCGCTCTGGGAGGCGGGCCGCGCCGAAGCCAGAGACAGTTGCAGCGGTTAGTTGCAGTGCGGCCGATCCGATCGAAAATCGGTCCGTTGCGGACGTCAGGAATATTTATCCAGGCGCCGTTTCAGCAGGGTCAGGTGCTGCAGCAAGTCAGACTGTGCAACGGGCGAAAGCTCGCCGATCAGTGCGACCACCCATTCCTCGTGGCGCCGCGCCATCCGGCCGAATTCCCTTGCGCCTTCCTGCGACAGGCGCAGACGGAAGGTGCGGCGGTCCTCGGAATCGACCTCGCGATGGATCATGCCGTCGGCTTCCAGCTTCTGCACGAGCGCGGTGATGGCGCCGTTCGAGACCATCAGCAGTTCCGAGACCTCGGACATGGTCGCGCCGGCCGGCTTGCGGGCGAGTTGCGCCAGCAGGTCGAAGCGGGCGAGTGTGGTGTTGAACTCCTTGCGCAGCCGGGCGTTCAGCGCCTTCTCGATCCGGGTGGCGCAGGAGAGCAGCCGCAGCCAGATGCGCAGTTCCAGATGCGCGCCATCGGATTCATGCGCCGGCTCGGGCGGGCGCAATGGCTGCAAGCGCGCGCCTTTCGCAGATCTGGCTTTGCGTTTGACTGTGGCATCCATGGCTGGCATCTCGCGCCGTTATAGAAATTGGCTAGATAGAAATTGATCCGATACTGGCTCCACCGCAGACATACAGCGTCTGACCGGTAATGAAGTCGGCATCCGGTGAACTGAAGAACGTCACCGCGCGGGCGACGTCGGTTGATCTGCCCAGCCGGCCGAGCGGAATTGACCGTGCCAGCGCCTTCGCGCGCTCGGATTCCGGCGACATCACACTCTCGAACATCTCGGTATCTGCGATCGGGCCCGGAGCGACGACATTGACGGTAATTCCGAACGGGGCAAGCTCCAGCGCCCATGTCCGCGCCATGCCGATGATGCCGGCTTTGGTGGCCGAATAGACCGTGCGCGTCGCGGCCCCAAGCGCCGCGCGGGAAGACAATAACACGATGCGGCCGAAGCGCGCCTGCTTCATGCCGGGCAGCGCCGCCTGCGCAAGCGCAATCGCGGCGCCGAAATGCAGCTGCGCCAATGCGCCGACATCCTCGTCGGCAACTTCTTCCAGCAGCTTTGGTCTGATAGCGCCGGCATTGTGAACGACGTGGGTAATCGCGACCTTAGCGGCGATCTCAGACGCCACCTCTCGCGTCGCCGCCGCATCGAGCAGGTCGACTTCGCGCGAGGAGAGTTTTGGATGGCTCCAGTCGGGCTTTCGCCGCGACAGTGAGATCACATCATACCCCTCGGCGAGAAGACTGCGCGCGATCGCGGCGCCAATGCCAGTATTGCCGCCGCTCACGATCGCCGTGTGATGGGCCATGCCTATCCTGCCTCACATGAAGAGCTGGATGTTGCCGAAGGCAGCATCGCAATTGATCAGGTCGACGCGCTTGAGCTTGATGCGCAGCTTGCCGCCTTCGACGCTCAGATGATGCGTCGCCCAGGCCGCATAGAGCGTCTGCTCGTCCAGGCGGGTCTCGATGTAATGCATCGGCGTCCAGGTGACGTAGCGGTTGGCCGAGGTGTCGCGGGAATCCACCTGCGGTGTCTGCAGGACATGGTGGCAGCGGCTCTTCGGCTTCTGGCTAAAAGTCCGTGCGCCCTTGAGGCGCTCGACCCGGATCGAGAGCAAGAGCTTGTCCTCGTACATCAGCGAGCAGGTCAGCCGCGGATCGGTCTGATTCCATTCCAGCGGCATCCAGTAGAAGGCGTCGTCGGCGTAGAGATCGAGCCATTCGTCGAAACGCTGCTGGTCGATCAGGCGCGCCTCGCGGACCACGAAATCGATCAACTCCTGGTCGGTGGGAACTGCATTCTTCAGGGGAGCCTCGGCAAGCATGGTCATGTCACATCCCCATCGTCATGAACTTGGTCCACGCCCGGAACTGATGGCGCATCGGCCATTCGCTGGTGCCATTGGTGGTCACGTTGGTTTGCCCGACTTCGTCGGGGCTGTAGAGGCGCTGGATGTTCACCCATTCGTTGCCGTTCGAATGCAGGCCTTCCTGCGCGCGTTCATACATTTCAAGATCGTCGTGGCCGACGATGGAGGTGGGCGCATTGATCAGCCGGTTGTACATCAGCGTGCGCTCGAGCAGCATGTCGGGCGCATCGACGAGCTGGAACGTCCAGGATTCAACCAGCGTCTTGTTCGCCGCGATCGGCTTGAAGTGCCGCAGTAGCTGGATCGGTCCCTTGATCATGATGTTAGGGAAATAGACCGTGTTGTGCCGGTTTTCGCTGAGAATTGCCTTGGCGCGCTCCTCGCCGTAGGCGGCCGTCATCTTCTCGAAATAGCCTGGTATCGCCGAATAGTCGGAGTGGATCGAGTGGTGCACGCCGGTGTGGCCGTGGCCGTTGTCCCAGATCCTTATGCCCATGTTCTCGAAGAACTCGTACGGGCTCATGAAGGGGGCGATGATCTCGACCGCCATCGGCTTCTTGGTGCCGGGCGGCGCCTTCTTCCAGACCTCGACGACGGTCCCGGCCGAGGATTCATGCGCGACCATGGGATGGCAGGTGTCGGTCTGGTTTTCGACCAGCATCTTCCAATTGCAATTGTGCATGTAGCGCAGTACGCCGCCGGCGACCTTGAGCTGGCCGACCGGCGAACGGTCGATCATGTTGTCGAAGCTCGACAGGCTTTCGCCGAAGAATTCCTCGAAGTCGAGGCCGCCATCATTGATCTTGGCGAATACGAAGCCGCGATAGTTGCGAACGTGCCGCACCGGGGCCATGCCGGTGGCGGCGTGACTTTGCTCGAAGCCGGTGCTCTCGTAGCCCTTCTTCAGGGGTATCGCGAGCAGCGAGCCGTCGGTCTTGAAGCTCCAGGCATGATAGGGACAGCGGAAGAACTTGCCGGTGTTGCCGCAGGTCTCGGACGTAATGCGCGTGCCCTTGTGGGGACAACGGTTGTGCAGCACCTTGACCGTGCCATCGGTGTGGCGGACGAGCAGCACCGGCTGCGTGCCGATCGTGGTGCTGAAATAATCGCCGGCGTTAGGAACCTGGCTGTCATGGCCGACATAGACCCAGCTATTCGGGAACATGTGCTCCATCTCGAGCTGGAAGACCTCCTCGCTGACATAGACGTCGCGGTGAACCTCCTGTTCGCGGACCAGGGCGCGAATGGCCGCAGCGTTGCCGGCGTATCGGGTCATGCGTTCCTCCATCACAGGTCGAGCACGAGTCTCTTGGTTTTTGCGCGCGAAATGCAGATCTGCATCACCTTGTTGGACGCCTTCTCGCTGTCACTCAAGATGTAGTCGCGATGATCGGGAATGCCGTCTATCACCGTCGTCTGGCAGATGCCGCAATCGCCTCGCTTGCAGTCGTGCATGGGGTCTTCGCCGGCCTCGAGCAGCACGTCGAGGATGGTCTTGCCGGCGGGGATCTCGTAAACGCGTCCGCTGCTCTTGAGTTCGACCTCGAAAGCGGAGTCTCCGGACTTCTCTTCGGGCGCGGTGAATATCTCGAAATGCAGTCGTCCCTGCGGCCAGTTCATCCGCTTTGCCAGCGCGATGGCGGCCTCGATCATCGGGAGCGGCCCGCAAAGATAGAGCGGCACCTCGGGTGAGAGCCGCGTCATCAGGCCCTCGAGGTCGAAGAAGCGCCCGGCCTCTTCGTCGGCATGGATGGTCGCGCTTGCGCTTGTCAGCCGCTCGATCTCGCCGAGAAAAGCGAGTTCGCCGCGGCTGCGGCCGGCGTAATAGAACGAGAACGGACGCTTCGCCGCGTTCAATTCGCAGGCCATCGCAAGCAGCGGCGTCACGCCGATCCCGCCCGCGACAAGCGCGACTTCACCTGCGCCGGCGCCAAGCGGAAAATTGTTCGCCGGCGGCGAGATCGTCAGGCGATCGCCGGTCTTGAGGCCGTGCATGTAGGTCGAGCCGCCGTGGCTTTTGCTTTCCTGCAGCACCGCGATGCGATAGGCGGCCGGATGTTCAGCGGCCGCGCGCGGCGAAACCGTCTCGATCAGCGAATACGAGCGACGGCCGACATCGGGTAAATGGACGTCGATATGGGCGCCTGCGGCCCAGCCCGGCATCGGCGCGCCATTGGGTCGCGCCAGCACGAGTTCGCGGATGCGTGGCGTGAGCGCCTCGGTCTTCGACACCACGACTTCGAATTGATCCATCCTCAGGCGTCCTCGAACAGGGTCTCGACCGTGCGCAATGCGCCATCGAGTTCGGCGCCATCGGCGTCCTTCAGCGCCACCTTGGTCAGCCGCTGCACCCATTCGGCGGCGTCAGACCGGCCGGCCAGGCGGTCGGAGGCGCGCATGACCTTGTCGAACTTCGATTCACCGCGCGAATGCGTGTCCGAGTAACCGCCGACAAGACGGCGGGCGTCGCACACGGCGGTCGCGAGTGCAGGATCTTTAGCGGCGAATTTCTTGATACGTTGTGCCCATTCGTCGAGATGGCGCATCTCGCGGACATGCCGTAGCGTGCCGCGGCGGAATCGCCGCAGGCCCGCCACACAGTACAAGAGCAGGAACGACGATGGCGCGGTGGTACGGACTTTTCGTCCACGGTCGACAAGCCGCGCGAGCCGTTCGCTGCGCTCGACCTTCTCGCCAAGACGCGGCGGCAACAGCCCCGCCATTTCCTCGATCCGCGGATGGAAAAATTCGGTGATGGCGAGAACCTGGTCGTCACCGGCCCGCACTTCGCGGCGCACCCGGTCGAATCGACCAGCGCGCGTCTTGATATCGGCCACGCGGATAACGTCGTCATACGCCATCGCGATCGCGAGATATTTGGCAAAGGAATGCAGCAGGCCTATCGCTTCACGTGGCATCGCTTCCAGCCGGTCGAGATATTCGCTGCCATAGGCGACGTCCTGGAAATCGACGACGCGCTGCAGACCGGCGGCGACAATACCGTGCAGTTCTTCCGGCAATCGCTGCGCCCGCGCGACCAGCGCGTCATAGCCGGCATGGCCGATCGGTTCGAGACGCGGAAAGCGCTTGGCGAGCAGCGGCTTGGCTGCAGGATTGACCTTTGGGTCTTGCTTGATTTCAGCGATGGCCCGCTCGCGGCCGGCGGCAAAGGCGCGCAGGCTGGCATCGACGCCGACACCCGCTGCCCGGATCGTCGCTTCAAAATCTTCCGTCGCGAAGGGCAGGGCGGCGGAGCCTGCCAGCGCACCGAAGAGAACAGCGGAAACCACGCTCCCGGTGGCATCGGCAATCTCGGCCATGTCGAAGGCGATGAAACGATTGGCCGCAACATTCGCCGCATCAAAGACCTGTGCTGCATCCGCGGTGCCGTCGGCGGGTGCGGTTTTCTCGATCACGGCAAGCGAGCGGTGCGAGGAGCCGATCAACAGCGTGCGGTCGGGCGAGACCAGACCGCGCACGATGGCGCGTCCCGCTTCCATCAATTCGGCGCCGATCACGATGTCGACCTTGCCGGGCACCGGCATCAGCGACAGCACGGGGTGGCGATCCGGTTTGCTGGCGTCGGGCGCAATCATCTCGATGTAGTAGATCGTGGCCCCCGTGCGCTGGGCGACACCGGGCACCGAGGTCGATTGCGCGAACCATCCGCGCCGTTCGGCCAGCGCCACGATCCAGTCGACCAGCACGCCGCCGCCCTGGCCGCCCATCGCCAGCACCGCCACGCTGATAGGGCGTGCCTGACTGAGGCCAACAGAGGAGGGCGCTACCGATACGTTCATGCCGCCCCCTGCTCGAACATGACCCGTCGTCCCGCGCGCCAGCGCTGCAGCGTGCCGATCAGCCGCCGCCAGATGCGGTCGAGCCGCGCCTCGAACGCGGTCGGATTGGAAACGATGTCGGCGCGATAGAAGGAGGGGCAGAGCACGGCGGCGTCCGCGACTTCGCCGCAATGGCCGCAGCCGACGCAGCTGTTGTCGACGGCGGCGACCGGATTGTCCTTCAGGGGATCGCTGGTCTGTTTCACCGACAGCGACGGACAGCCCGACAGACGGATGCAGGCATGGTCGCCCGAACAGACGTCTTCATCGACACCGAAGCGCTCGCGCACGACGCGCTCGCCGCGTTTGGCGGCCGCCGCCACGAGTGGCTTCACGCGCCGCTGCTTGTTCAGCATGCATTCCGAGGAGGCGACGATAATCTTCGGGCCTTTCTCCTCCGTCGTCAGCGCCTCGCGCAGCGTGTTGCGCATGCGTGTCACATCGTAGGTGCGATCAATCTGGCGCACCCATTTGGCGCCGACGCCCTTTACCGCCTCGACGATCGGATGCTTGGTCGACCGCGAGCGGTTGTCGGCTCGCGAGGAGGGGATGTCCTGGCCGCCGGTTGCAGCGGAATAGTAGTTGTCGACCACGACGATCACACCGTCGTGCTGGTTGAAGACGGCGTTGCCGACGCCACTGGTCAGCCCGTTATGCCAGAATCCGCCGTCGCCCATGATCGATATCGGGCGTTTCCCCGCCGGCACGTTGAAGGCCGAAGCCGACGCCGGGCCGAGACCATAGCCCATGGTGGTCGCGCCGATGTTGAATGGTGGCAGGATCGAGAACAAATGGCAGCCGATATCGGCGGCGATGTGATGCGGACCGAGTTCCTTCTCCACCAGCTTCATCGCCGAAAAGATCGGCCGCTCCGGACAGCCTGTGCAGAAGCCGGGCGGACGCGGCGGTACCACGTTGGCCAATGCGCGAATCTTGTCGTCGACCTCGATGCGGTCGATGTTCGGCGCTCGGGCGGCATCGGGCAGCACATCGGGACGCCAGCGGCGGATGAAGGCCCCGATCGCTTCGTCCATGACCTGCGCGGTGTACTCGCCGGCCATCGGGAATAGATCCTTGCCGTGCAGCTTCGCGGGAATGTCCGCATTGCGCAGGATCTTGTGCAGCGCCTGCTCGATGAATTCGGGCTGGCCCTCCTCGACCATCAGCACCGCCTTCTTGTCGCGGCAGAAGTCGATCACCTCGCGGTCGACGATCGGGTAGGTTACGTTCATCACATAGAGCGGCACGCGCGTCTCGCCCCAGATGTCGGCGAGCCCGGCCTCGCGCAGCGCGGTGATGACGCCGTTATACATGCCGCCCTGCATGATGATGCCGATATCGTCGATATCGCCGCCGAACGTCTCGTTCATGCCGCGCGCATGGATGAATTCGACCGCCGCAGGCCAGCGCCGCTCGACCTTCTCCTTCTCGTGCAGGAACGAGGCTGGCGGCAACACGATACGGTTGGTGTCGCGTGATGGCTGTTCGAGCGCGCGGGCGAGCGGAAAGGCGGGGCGGACATTGTCGCGGGTGGCGAAGCGGCCATGCACATGGCAGGCGCGAATCCGCACTTCCAGCATCACGGGCGTATTCGACGCCTCCGATAGCTCGAATGAATCGTGCACGGCCTTGACGATGGAGGCCACGTTAGGACGCGGATCGACCAGCCAGAGCTGCGACTTCATCGCAAAGGCATGCGAGCGCTCCTGCATGATGGAGGAGCCTTCGCCATAATCCTCGCCGATGATGATCAGCGCGCCGCCGGTGACGCCGCCCGAGGTGAGATTGGCGAGCGCGTCGGACGCGACGTTGATGCCCACCGGCGCCTTGAAGGTAACAGCGCCGCGGATCGGATACATCACGGAAGCCGCAAGCGTTGCGGCTGCGGTCGCTTCGCTGGCGCTGGATTCGAAATGCACGCCGAGATCAGAGAGAATATCCTGGGCATCCGACAGCACGTCCATCAGATGCGAGATCGGCGCGCCCTGGTAGCCGGCGACATAGCTGACGCCGCATTCGAGCAGTGCCTTGGTGATTGCGAGGATGCCTTCGCCGCGAAACTCTTCGCCCGCGCCGAGCTTCAGGTCTTCCACCTCGCGCGCGAAAGAGCGTTCTGCCATGCTCGTCTCCTCGGCCTTGCGGGCGAACTCCGGATGACCGGAGATAATTTTAGACATCAAACAAAAATGGTGTCAATCGAAGTTCCGAAGTTGCGCGCGGCGTGACATCGCGCGTGCAATCGCGAGCGGTTTTCAGCCTATTTCGTAGGCTCCGTGCTTGAGGTGCAGTTCCGATCGCGCGCCGGCTTGCTTGACAGGATATTTTAGCCATGAAACATTATTGAGGCGAGTTGCGCGGGTGGCGGCGCGCAAAGCCGGCCTTTGCAGGAGACTGACATGACCCCGGTTTCCCAATTACGCGGGCCGTCGCGCGAACATCTCGCGTGGCCGTTCTTCGATTCCCGCCACAGCGAATACGTTGCGGCACTCGACGCTTTTGCCGCCGATCTCGGCGATACGCATGGCGGGGATGTCGACGAAACCTGCCGTTCGCTGGTTCGCCGGCTTGGCGCTGCAGGATTGCTGGAGGCGTCGGTCGCGGGCGACCGACCCGATGCCGTGATCGATTCCCGGCTGATTTGTCTCGCTCGTGAAACGCTGGCCTGGCACAGCGGGCTCGCCGATTTCGCCTTTGCGATGCAGGGACTTGGCACCGGCGCGGTGGCGATTGCCGGCTCTCCCGAAATGCGCGCGCTGGTGCTGCCGAAGGCGCGGCGTGGCGAGTGGGTTTCAGCCTTCGCTCTGTCGGAGAAGGAAGCCGGTTCTGACGTCGCCGCGATGAGCTGTAGCGCCCGGCGCGAGGGTGATCACTACATTCTGGATGGTGAGAAGACCTGGATCTCCAACGGTGGCCTTGCCGATGTCTACACGCTGTTTGCGCGAACCGGCGAGGCGCCGGGTGCGCGGGGCATTTCGGCCTTCGTGGTGCTTCCGGACGATCCCGGCTTTTCGATTGCCGACCGCATCGATGTGATGGCGCCGCATCCGCTCGCGACGCTGCGTTTCGAGGGATGCCGAATTCCGGCGGCGCGGCTGTTGGGCTCGCCCGGCGAAGGTTTCAAGATTGCGATGCGCACCCTCGATATTTTCCGCGCGTCGGTCGCAGCCGCCGCGCTGGGTTTTGCCCGCCGGGCGCTGGATGAGGCAACCCTACATGCACGTAGCAGGCGGATGTTCGGCGGCGTGCTGGCAGATCAGCAATTGACGCAGGCAGCTCTCGGCGACATGGCCGCGGGCGTCGATGCCAGCGCGCTGCTGACCTACCGCGCCGCCTGGCGGCGCGACGTGCAGAAAGCCTCCACCACGCGCGAAGCGGCAATGGCGAAGATGGTCGCCACCGAAACCGCGCAGGAAGTGATCGACCGCGCGGTGCAGATGTTCGGCGGCCGCGGCGTTCGCTCGGGCGAGGTGGTCGAGCAGCTCTACCGCGAGATCCGCGCGTTGCGCATCTATGAAGGCGCGACCGAAGTCCAGAAACTCATCATAGGACGCGACGTCCTGAAAGCTTAAGCGAACAGGCATCCAGTCGTGTCCTGCAGTGGGAGCTTGAAATGTTCGAAGTCTTGCAGCCGCCAGGTTGGGCCAAGCCGAGCGATTACGCGAATGGCATCGCCGCGCGCGGCAAGATGATCTTCGTCGCTGGCCAGATCGGCTGGAACGAGCAATGCAAGTTCCTATCAGATGATCTGGTGGAGCAGATCGGCCAGACCCTCAAAAACGTCGCAGCTGTCCTGCGCGCCGGCGGCGCCGCACCCGAGCACGTCGTGTCGATGACCTGGTTCCTGCTCGACCGCAGGGAATATTCGGCGCGCCTGAAAGAAATCGGCGTGGCCTATCGCGATGCCATGGGCCGGCATTTTCCGGCGATGACGGCGCTGCAGGTCTCGGGGCTGGTTGAGGATCGCGCCAAGGTCGAAATCCAGGCGATAGCGATGGTGCCTGACCAGATGAGCTGACAACGACGCCGGCAACGGCGCCAACCCACAGGAGGGCGAGATGGCAACGAAAGCTCGTGAAAATCATCGGGAAGACGTGGCCGGCCGGGCCAATGTCGAGGATACGCCGGAACTGCTCGCCTATTATGACGAACTCGAACGGCTGGAAGCGGGCGCGCTCTGGACGGTAGCGAACAAGATCGAGCCCTGGCAGCCGAAATCCTCCTCCGTTCCGGTGTTGTGGCGCTACGAGGATCTTCGCGCGCACGTGTTGCGCTCCGTCGAGCTGGTGTCGCCCGAGAAGGCCGGGCGCCGCGTCATCTATCTGAATAATCCCGGCCGGCGCGAGCACGCCGCCGCAGTCGGCTGGCTCTATTCCGGCCTGCAGGTCATGCATCCGGGCGAGGTCGCGTCCGCCCACGCTCATTCGGCTTCCGCGCTGCGTTTCATCATGGAAGGCGAGGGCGCCTACACCATCGTCGACGGTCATAAGATGACGCTCGGCGCCAACGACTTCGTCCTGACGCCGAACGGCACCTGGCACGAGCATGGCGTCTCCAGCGACGGAACGCCCTGCATCTGGCAGGATGGCCTCGACATTCCCCTGGTCAACACGTTAGAGGCCAACTTCTACGTCGTTCACCCCGATCTGCAGCAGAGCGTTGGTTACCCTGTCGATGACATGACGCATACCTGGGGAAGTCCTGGCCTGCGTCCGGCGGGCGCAGAATGGTCCAAGGGATATTCGCCCCTGCTGAAGTATGAGTGGGGTCCGACCTACGAGGCGCTACAGCGTTACGCCAAGGCGGCCGACGGCTCGCCCTATGACGGCGTGCTCATGAACTACGTCAATCCGGTCACCGGCGGTCCGGTGATGCAGACGATCGGTGCGTCGATGCAGATGCTGCGGCCGGGCGAGAGCACGCGCGCGCATCGTCACACCGGCAGCTTCATCTATCAGGTCGCAAAGGGCCGCGGCCACTCGATCATCGACGGCAAGCGCTTCGACTGGAAGGAGCGCGACATCTTCTGTGTTCCCTCATGGGCCTGGCATGAACACGCGAACTCATCCACCAGCGAGGATGCCTGCCTCTTCACGTTCAACGACCTCCCGGTCATGCAGGCGCTCGGGCTCTATCGCGAGGAAGCTTTTGGCGACAATGGCGGCCGGCAGCCCCTCGCATAGGAGAAGAAACCGTGCGTCTCGTTACCTATCGCAGCACAGTTGAGGCTGCCGCCCGTCTTGGTGCTGTTGTCGACGATCTCATCATCGACGTCGAGAAGGCCGGTCTGCACGCCGGCGTTTCGCTTCCATCATCTATGCTCGACTTCATCGATCTTGGGCCGCCGGCGTCGGCGGCGCTCAAGAAGATACTGAACGAGGGCAGGGACCAATGGCCCGTCGGCGCCGCATTGCCACTGGCGAATGTCAGACTGCTCGCGCCGATCCCGCGTCCGCGCAAGAACGTCTTCGGCATTGGCCTCAATTATATCGAGCACGTCGAGGAATCCTCGCGTGCCCTCGACACGGCCAAGGATCTGCCCAAGCAGCCCATCATCTTCTCGAAGCCGCCGACCAGCATCATCGGGCCGGACGAGGCGATCCAACACAACAAGCAGATCACGCAGCAGCTCGACTGGGAAGTCGAACTCGCCGTCGTGATGGGACGGACCGCGCGGCGGGTCTCGGAAGCGGATGCACTCGGCTTTGTGTTCGGCTACAGCGTGATGATAGACGTCAGCGCCCGCGATAATCGCCGCGCCGGCCAATGGATCTATTCCAAGGGGCAGGATACCTATGCGCCGTTCGGGCCATGCATCGTCACAGCAGACGAAATCACCGATCCGCACGCGCTCGATCTCTGGCTGACCGTGAACGGCGTCGAAAAGCAGCGCTCCAACACGCGCCACATGCTGTTCAAGGTGCCGCTTCTGATCGCGGATATCTCGGCGGCGATGACGCTGGAGCCCGGAGACATCATCGCGACGGGTACGCCCGAGGGCGTCGGCGCCGGGCGAAGTCCGCAGGAGTGGCTCTGGCCGGGCGACGTCGTGGAGGCGGAGGTGGCGGGCATCGGCCGGCTGCGCCATCCAGTGGTGGCGATCTGAGAGGCCGACATGATCTTCGATATGGAGACGCTGGAGGCGCAGAACCGCTACAAGATCCTGACGGCCACGGTGACGCCGCGCCCCATTGCCTGGATCACCACGCTCTCCGCGAGCGGCGTGATCAATGCCGCGCCTTTCAGCTTTTTCAACGTGATGGGACATGAGCCACCGACGGTCGCGATTGGGCTTCTGGCGGGCTCAGGGCGCTTCAAGGACACGGCGGCAAATATTCTCGATACCGGCGAGTTCGTTGTGAACCTGGTCGCCGAGCGCAACGCCGAGGCGATGAACATCACGTGCATCGACGCGCCGCCTGATATCGATGAGCTGGCGCTCGCTGGATTGACGGCGGCTGCTTCGGATGCGGTACGCCCACCGCGCATCGCGGAATCGCCGGTGTCGTTCGAGTGTCGTGTCCTCACTTCGCTGGTGACGGGGCCGCGGCAGACGGCCGTTATCGGCCGTATCGTTCGCGCCCATGTCGACGATGCCGTGATCCTGGACAAGGAGCGCTGCCACATCGATACGCAGGCGCTGCATCTGATCGCCCGCATGCATGGCAGCGGCTGGTATGCGCGCTCGACCGATCTGTTCCAGATCGATCGGCCGACTTGGGCGGCGTGGCAGGAAAAGAAGGTCAAGGCAGAACCGGCGTAACGCTCTCTCTGTGTGCGGCGAGCCTCGCTTGGTGCCGCATCGTTTGTGCCGGCTGGCAGTGAAGCGGAGGACATCTTGAAGATTGCAGTGTTGGGTGGAGGAAACGGTTCGTTCGCGGCGGCCGGCGATCTTACGCTGGCAGGTCATGAGGTCCGCTTGTGGCGGCGAAATCCCGCAGATGTCGAGGCGCATCGTGCCCAGGGCGGCACGATCACGGTCATCGACCGCTCGGGCCGTCGTGACGCCAGGCTTGCAGCGATCACATCTTCGATCGCGGAGGCCATAAATGCCGCCAACCTTATCCTGTGTCCGGCACCGGCCTTCGCGCAGCCGGCCATCGCCGAACGGGTCGCACCGCATTTGCGCGACGGCCAGGTCGTGTTCCTGCCGCCGGGCACGTTCGGCTCTTGCTCGCGCCGCACGGGCCGTGGGCAATCGCACGGAGATCGCAACCGCTGAGACCGGGACATTGCCGTGGTTGGCGCGCAAGCAGGGTCCTCACGCCGTCCGTATCTCAGGTAGGGGCGCGCGGTTGCCGACCGGCGTGTTTCCGACGCGTCTCGCCAAGCATGCGCTCGGCGTCATCGAACGCGCGTTTCCGAACGCCATCGAGCCATGCGGCGATGCGCTTTCAGCCGCGCTGATGAATGCCGGGCCGATCATTCATCCGCCGCTGATCACCATGAACGCCGGCCCGATCGAACATTTCGACAAATGGGACATCCACAAGGAAGGGACGCAGCCGGCCATACGCCGCGTGACAGACGCGCTCGACGCCGAACGCATCGCCATCCGCGAGGCGCTCGGTTACGGAAAGCCGCATTTTCCTCTTGCCGACCACTACTCGCGCGATGGCGAGCCCTGGATGTACGCACGCGATGCGCACGAGCAGCTCACCGACTCCGGCGGCTGGTCTGAACGCCTCATCCTCGTCGAGCACCGCTATATGCAGGAGGACTTACGTCTCGGCCTGTCGTTCCTCGCGTCGGTGGCGGGCCTCGCCGGCGTGCAAACGCCGCTCGCCAAGGCGTTCCTGGCGATCGGCTCCGCCATCACCGGAGAAGATTTTGCGGTGACCGGCCGGACCCTGTCTTCGCTCGGTCTCGGCGGCCTCGACCGGGCTGCATTGCAAAATCTTCTTGCCGAGGGCTTCCGATGAAACCGGTCATCGGCTGTCTCGGCGCCGGACGCATGGGTCGCGGCATCGCGGTCGTATTCGCGTTCGCCGGCCATCAGGTTGTCGTCGTCGACTTCAAGGAACGGGATGCGCCGGCTTTTGACGCGCTTGCGGGCGAGGCGCGGGCCGAGATCCGCTCGACGCTGGAAATCCTTTCACGCATAGGCCTGCTCTCGCCAGAGCATGTGAGCACGATTGCGCAGCGGGTCACGATCGTATCGCGGCAGGAGGCGGAAACGGCCTTGCCGCGCTGCGACTTCATCTTCGAAGGAATGCCGGAGATTCTCGCGCTAAAGCAGGCGGCGCTGGCCGAGGCGTCCCGGCTGGCGGGTGAACGTCCGATCATTGCTTCGACCACGTCGACGATCCTGGTAGACGACCTTGCTGAAGCGATCGAGCATCCCGGCCGTTTCCTCAATGCACACTGGCTCAATCCCGCTTATCTGGTGCCGCTGATCGAATTGTCACCCGGGCGGCTCACCGCGCCGGAGGTCACGGCACGGATGAAGGCGCTTCTAGAAAGCATCGGCAAGGTGCCTGTCGTCTGCGCGGCGCGGCCTGGATTCATCGTTCCCAGAATCCAGGCGCTGGCGATGAACGAGGCCGCGCGCATGGTGGAAGAGGGCGTCGCGTCGGCAGAGGATATCGACAAGGCCGTCATCTATGGCTTTGGATTCCGCTTCGCGGTGCTGGGCCTGCTCGAGTTCATCGACTGGGGCGGCGGCGATATCCTGTATCACGCCAGCCGTTATCTGGTTGAGGCGCTCGGCGACAGCCGGTATGCCGCACCTGACATCATTGCGACGAATATGCGCGAAGGACGCATCGGCATGAAGACCGGGCAGGGGTTCATGAACTACGAAGGCGTCGACCAGGCAGCCTATCGCGAGCAGCGGCTTGCGGCCTTTGCCTTGGCGCTGCGGACGATGGGGCTCGCTCGCGAACCTGTAGTTTGAAGCGCAGCCGGAGGCCGCGCCTTCGCTTCAGTGGCCGCCGAGATAGGCTGCGATCAGTTTCGGGTCGTGGATCAGGGTTTCCGCTGGCCCGGACTGGATGATCTCGCCGGTCTCCAGCACATAGCCGTAATCCGCAGTTTCCAGCGCGGCGCGGGCGTTCTGCTCGACGAGGAGGACCGAGACGCCGAGGCTTCGCAGCGAGGCGATGGTGCGGAAGATTTCGCGCACGATGAGCGGCGCAAGGCCGAGGCTGGGTTCATCCAGCACAAGCAGCTTCGGCTTCGCCATTAGCGCGCGGCCGAGCGCCAGCATCTGCCGCTCCCCGCCCGACAGCGTGCCGGCGGCCTGCTTAGCCCGTTCCTTCAGCCGCGGGAAGCGATCGAACACATCGTCGAGGCTTTTGCGCGTCATCGAGCGATCGCGCAGGCTGTAGGTGCCCAGCAAGAGATTGTCGGCAACGGACATGTCGGCGAACAGCTCGCGCTTTTCCGGCACGAGGCAAAGGCCGCGTTCGACACGGCCCTCGACATCGATCTTCGCCAGGTCGGTGCCTTGAAAGATCATTCGCCCAGTGGACTTCAGCAGCCCGATCGCCGCCATCAGCAGGGTCGTCTTGCCGGCGCCGTTCGGGCCGATCACGGTCACGATCTGCCCTTGCTCGACCGACAGCGAGACGTTCCGCACGGCTTCCACCTTGCCGTAGGCGACCGACACATTTTCGATCGAGAACATCTGCGTCACGCGACACCTCCGAGATAGGCTTCCTGGACGCGGGCATCGCTGCGGATCGCCGCAGGTTCTCCTTCACAGAGCTTAGAGCCGAAATCGAGCACGACGATGCGGTCGACCAGCGACATCACGAACTCCATGTCGTGCTCGACGAGCAGGATGGTCAGGTGATCGGCGCGCAGCGAACGTAACAGCTCGGCAAGCTTGAGCTTCTCCTGGCGACGCAGACCGGCCGCCGGCTCGTCGAGCACAAGCAGCGTCGGATCGGCGGCGAGCGCGCGGGCGATCTCGAGCACGCGCTGATTGCCAAGTGGCAGGTTGCCGGCAAGCTCGAACGGCTTGTCGCCGAGCCCGACGCGTTCGAGCTGCTGCAATGCCTCGTAGCGCGCGCTGGCTTCTTCCGCCTGATTGAGGCGCAGGGCGCCTGCGAACAGGCCGGTCCTGGTGCGCGAATAGGTGCCGAGCAGCACGTTGTCGAGCAGCGTCATCCTCGGCCGCAGCTTCACGTGCTGGAAAGTGCGGGAAATTCCGGAGCGGGCGATGTGGAATTGCTGGTCGCGGGTGATCGACCGTCCCGCGAACGCGATCTCGCCGCTGTTGGCGCGGAGTGCTCCCGTGAGCAGGTTGAACATCGTGGTCTTGCCCGCGCCGTTCGGTCCGATCAGCCCGAGTATTTCGCCGGACTTCACTTCGAAGCTGACATTGTTGACGGCGATCAGGCCGCCAAACCGTCGCTGTGCCTCGCTCACTTTGAGAAGCAACGTGCCGGGCGGCGGTTGCTCGCGGCGTGGCAGTGGCGCCGCCGCTTGCGGGCGGGACAGCTTCATGCCGGGGAGGAAGCTGGAGAGGAATGGGACGATGCCCTGCCTTGCGCGTTGCAGGAACAGGATGAACAGCGCCGAGAACGCCACGATTTCGAGCTGGCCGGAGGCACCCCTGGCGATCAGCGGCAGATAGTCCTGCACGGCATTCTTCAGCAGCGTGACGATTGCAGCTCCAATCACACCGCCCAGAATGCTGCCGGCACCACCGACCATCGCCATCATCAGATATTCGATACCCATGCCGGCCTCGAACGGTCCGGGGCTGACGAAGCGGCCGAGATGGGCATAGAGCCATCCGGACAGCGCGCCGAAAAAAGCGGCGATGACGAAGGTCAGCAGCTTGATCTGGAACGCGCTGATCCCGAGGCTCTCGACGAGAGTGTTGCCGCCGCGGAGTGCGCGCATCGCGCGGCCGATCCGGGAGTCGAGAAGGTTGTAGCAGAGGAGCAGGATCGCCACGACGATGGTCCAGATCAGGAAGTAGATCTGCCAGCTCTCGACCAAAGCGACCCGACCGATGGAGATCGGCGGAATGCCGGAAATGCCGTTATGCTGGCCGAGGCCATCGATGTTGCCGAACAGGAACGCGATCGCCAGTCCCCAGGCGACCGTGCTCAGCGACAGGAAGTGGCCGCCAAGGCGCAGCGTCACGAAACCCAGGATCGCCGCGACGCTGCATGTCAGGATGACAGCCAGCACCAGTCCGAGCCAGGGCGAATAGCCGTTCAGCGCTGTGGCCCATGCGGTCGAATAAGCCGCGACGCCGACGAAAGCCGCCTGGCCGAACGACACGATGCCGCCGACTCCGGTCAGTAGCGCAAGCCCGATGGCCGCGAGCGCGTAGATGCCGATATAGTTCAGCAGGGTGATGCTGAACGGATTGAGCACGAACGGCGCCGCCACGAGACAGGCGATCGCCGCGGCAATGATGAGGCGAATCTGAAGCAGCGTCATTCCTCGACTTCCTCTTCGGAATGGTGCGAGGCGAGTGAGCGCCAGAGCAGGATCGGAATCAGCAGCGAGAAGACGATGACGTCCTTCAAGGTGCTGCTCTGGAACGAGGCGAAGCTTTCGAGAATGCCGACGCCGAACGCGCCGAGCGCCGCGCCGGGATAGCTGGTCATGCCGCCCACGATGGCGCCGACGAACGCTTTCAGCCCGAGCAGGAACCCGGAATCGTAGAAGATCGTATTGACCGGGGCGATCAGGATGCCGGATACGCCCGCCATCAGCGATCCCAAGAGATAAGCGATCGTCCCGGCGCGTGCGGGCCGGATACCCATCAGCCGGGCGCCGGTCCGGTTGAATGCGGTCGCGCGCAGCGCCTTGCCGAGCAGGGTGAAGTCGAAGAACAGAAGCAACAGACCGCTGAACACCAATGCTGCAGTGAGTATCAGTATGGTCTGTCCGGAAACGTGCACGCCGGCGATCTCCAACGCCATCGACGTCAGCGGCTCGGTCCGCACGCCTTCAGGACCGAAAAACAACAGGCCAAGCCCGACCAGCGCGAAGTGGAGCGCGACCGAGACGGTCAGCAGCAGCAGGACCGAGGCGTCCGCGATTGGACGAAACACGATCCGGTCCAGCAGCGGCGAGATCGGCATGATCAAGAGTAGCGCCAGCACGATCCTGACGGGCATCGGCGGATTGAAGCGCATCGTCAGCCAGACGATGCCGACGACGATCAGCGGTAACACGAGATAGCCGAGGATCGCCTTTGGCACGGCGCGAAGCTCGCCCGCGCGAGCCAGCGACACGACTTCCATCAGGCAGGCCATGCATGCCAGCACAACGACGAGCCCGACCGTTCCGGGGAGCTGTTTGGCGTCAAGCGCAGCCAGCGTCAGCGCCGTGAAGGCTGCAATGTCGCCGAACGGAATGAAGATCACCCGCGTCACGGTGAAGATCAGCACGGTCCCGATCGCGACCAGGGCGTAGACCGCCCCGGTCGCTATTCCGTCGATCGCAAGGATCGCTGCGATATCTGCCGTCATGCCGTCGGCCGTCCTTCCGTGCTGTCAGTTGGCATCACTCAGGGTTGGTAAGTCCAGGCGCCGTTGACCAGGCGGACGATCACCAGCGCGCGCTCGTCCACGCCGTAATAGGCGCCCGGCTTGAAGTTGTAGACTGCGTGCACGCCCGAGAGCTCCTTGGTGTTGAGGATCTCGTCGCGCAGGGCTTTGCGGAATTCGGCGGTGCCGGGCTTGGCGGTTTTCAGCGCGCGCTCCGCGGCAGAGGTGAATATCCTCCAGCCGTCGAACGAATACGCGGAAAAGCCGTCCGTGGTCGGCAGATTGTTGGCCTTCTGGAAGGCAGCCCGAAACTCAAGCGCGAGCTTCTTGGCGAAGTGGTTGTCGGGAAGCTGCTCGGCCACGATGACCGGGCCGGCGGAGACCTGAATTCCTTCCGCCGCCTTGCCGCCGACACGCACGAAATCAGGATTGACCAATGCTACCGTGCCGTAGGTCTTGCCCTTGAAGCCGCGTTCGCCAAGCGCAAGCAGCGGCAGCGCGCCCTGCGTGCCGGATCCGCCGATCAGCACGGCGTCGGGGCGCACAGCGAGCACTTTAAGGATCTGGCCGGTGACCGACGTATCGACCCGTGCATAGCGTTCGTTGGTCAGCACCTTGATGCCGTCTTCGGCTTCGGCTGCCTTGGCGCCGTTGTAGACGAGGTCGCCCCACGCATCTGAAAAGCCGATATAGCCGATGTTCTTCATCGCATCGCGCTTCATGCGATCGGCGACGACCTTGACCAGCAGCGAGGCGGGTTGCGGAACGGAGATGGCCCACTGATCGGCCGGATTCGGCTGTCCGGACAGCGGGGAGACGGCGATCATCGGCACCTTCAACTCTGTCGCGACCCCCATCATCGCGATGGTCGACGGGGTAGTCGCAGTGCCGATCAGGACATCGACCTTCTCTTCCTCGATCAGCTTGCGGGCGTTACGTGTTGCGGCAGAAGGATCAGAGCCGTCGTCGAGCTGGATCAGCCGGATTTTCTCGCCATTGACCTCGCTCTTGTACTCCACCGCAGCCTGGATGCCACGGCCATACGGGATGCCGATCGAGGAGCCGGGTCCGCTGAGCGACGTCACGAAGCCGACCGTGATGTCGGCCTGTGCGGTCGAAGCCGCGATGAGGCTGCCGATGAGTGCAGTCAAACTCAACATCTTGCGCATTGCATTCCCCCTTGGTTGAAAACAGCCGCGACCTGAGCGAGATGTCAGCATGGATCGAGGTCGGACCAGCACGATCGATGCCGCGATTGCCACCGAAAGCCGGCGTGGGCCCGGTCCCCGCGCCCGGATGGAGTTACGAAATGAGCGTCACGAGAACCGGTTCCAACGTCGAGCGTCGCTTTGTTACGACGCCTCTTGGGCGCATCCATGTCGCGACAGCGGGAACCGGCTTCCCGGTTCTGCTGCTGCATCAGACACCGCGCTCGTGGGACGAATACCGCGATGTGCTGCCGCTGCTCGGCCGCGATTTCCGCGCGATCGCAATGGACACGCTCGGCTTTGGGGATTCCGATCCGCCTGCGGGCGATCCCTCGATCGAACTGTGGGCACAAGGGGCTTTCGCGCTGCTCGATGCGCTGGAAGAACCGCGCGCCGCGATCGTTGGACACCACACCGGCGCGGTGATCGCGGTCGAAATGGCTGCTTCGGCGCCGGCGCGGGTGAGCGCGCTGGTGCTCTCGGCCTGTCCCTTTGTCGATGCGGCGCGTCGGGCCAAACATGAGGGCATGCGCGTCATTGATGATGTTGAGGCGCGCACCGATGGCGCCCATCTCACTGAGCTGTGGGCTCGGCGGCAGCCGTTCTATCCGGCTGATGATGTTGATCTGCTGCAACGCTTCATGATCGATGCGCTGCGGGCTGGCGAGATGGCGGCGGAAGGCCATCGGGTGGTGAATCGCTATCGGATGGAGGACCGTCTGGGGCAGATCCGCTGTCCCACGCTGGTCATTGCTCCGACGGGCGATCCGCACGTTCATCCGGTAGCCCCGAGGATCGCTGGAGCTATCGAGGGCAGTATCCTGCGTGAGCTCTCAGGAGGCATGGTGCCGCTTCCCGATCAGATGCCCGAAGCTTTCGCCGGTCTCGTCCGCGATTTCATCGCTGCGCAGGCGGCCGGAAAATGAAACAGCTGACGGAACGTCCGGTCCGATCGCGACGAATGCGGACCGGCCGGTAGCCCGTGCTGTTCCGAGGTCGATGATCTCAGCCACGATTGATGAGCCTCTATCAACGCAACCACCAGGGCGAGATGCGCCCCGCACAAGCTCCAGTGCCTGCCAATTGTTTAAAGCCTAAAGTATTTGTCGGCGGAAGGTCAATACGCCAGTTTCGCGCTTCTCCTGAAAAAACGTAGGGCGGTGCGTGCAAGCGCGAAAGCGGAATTCGCCTGTGCAAAAGCGTGAGGCGCTGGCTGCCTGTCGTTTTGGCAAAGCGATTTCGTCTTGCACAGAAGCATCGATGCTCCGTTTAATTGACGCGAAAATTATTTTGTGGTTGAAATATTTCAGTCGATGGAATGAGCGCTCCGTTACGACGCTCACGACGATCGGCTTAGGCGTGTCGTCAGCCTCTTGCTGCGAAGGTTCGGCGATCGGCACGCGCCGCCAGTCAACGGGACATCCGCTGTGCGCATCTTCTGGCAGAGCTTCGTCGACCAGGCTACGAGCGCTCCCTACATGGCGCGGCTTGCAGCCTATCTGAACGAGATCGCGGCGCCCGGGACCACCGTGCACGTCGAAGGCATCACGCCCGCGGACCGCGATTTCGGTCGTCTCAGCGAACTCCGTTGCGCAATCCAGGCGATCGACAATGGGCTCGCTACGCAGGAGAACGGCTTCGACGCCTATGTCATGGGGCACTTCCAGGATCCCGGATTGTACGAGCTGCGTTCGGCGCTGACCATTCCGGTGATCGGGACCGGCGAAGCTACGCTGCTCGCCGCCTCGCAGCTCGGCCGCCGCCTCGGCCTGGTTACGCTCGATTCAGCCTTCGAGGTCTGGCACTACGAGCAGGCCGATCGCTACGGATTATCCGGCCGCATCGCGCATGTTACCGGCATGGGGTGCCGTCCGGAGGACTTCAGTGCTGCGTTTGCAGGCGATGCGACGGCGAAAGCGCGCATGCTGAGCGATTTTGCGGCCTGCGCGCAGCCGCTGGTCGAGCGCGGCGCTGATGTCATCATTCCGGCCGGCGTGCTGCCTGGCTTGCTCATTGCAAGCGAGCACGGCTTCAAGGTCGGCTATGCGCCGGTGGTGAACTGTGCCGCGGTTGCGCTGAAGAGCGCGGAGATGTGGGTGCAGTTGCAGCGCCTCAACGGCACTGGGCCGAGCCGGGGGCCGAGCTTCGCGCTGGCCAATGACCGCGCCCGCCAGGATTTCCGCGCGGTTGTGGCGCGGGACAAACCGAAGGGTTCTTGAGGACGAAACATGCTGCAGCCAGACAAGATTCTGTATGAAGCCGAAGTCACGGCGACCGGCGGGCGCGATGGCAAGGCCGCGAGCGATGACGGGCTTTTGTCGGTGTCGCTGTCGCTGCCGAAATCCCTGGGCGGTCCGGGCGGACCGGGGACCAATCCGGAGCAGCTCTTTGCGGCCGGCTATGCGGCATGCTTTCTCGGCGCGGTGAAACTCGTCGCGCGCACGCGCAAGATCACGCCGTCGGCAGAACCGACTGTCACCGCCAGGGTCGGCATGGGACCGGTCGCGGTTGGCTACGCGCTCACCGTCGAGCTCAAGGTGCAGCTCCCCGGCGTGGAGAAAACCGTCGCCGAGGAAGTCGTCGCAGGCGCTCACGAGCGCTGCCCTTATTCCAACGCAACGCGCGGCAATATCGACATGAAACTGACCGTGCTCTAAACGGCATACAGGAATCCGGTAGTTCGATGCAGAGCTCCATCCGAACACCATATGATCGGGTCGTGATGGCGGTTCCTGTGACGATCCCCTATGTGCGCTACTCGATCGAGAGCGCGCAGTGGTGGATCGGCCGCGCGCTGAAGGCGCTGGTGGATGGCGCCGGGATCACGCCGCGCGATATCGACGGCTTCTGTGTCTCGAGTTTCACGGCGGGGCTCGACAGCGGGATCGGCCTCACCCAGCATTTCGGGCTGTGCGTACGATGGATCGACACCATTCCGCTTGGCGGGGCGAGCGCAATTGCGGCGCTCCGCCGCGCCGCGCGGGCGGTGCAGGCGGGCGATGCCCGCATGGTGGCCTGCGTCGCCGGCGACACCTACCATGTCGATTCCTTCCGCTACACGCTCGAAAATTTCTCCCGCTTCAACCAGGACGCCGTTTATCCCTATGGCGCCGGTGGCGCCAATGCGAGCTTTGCCCTGATCGCGCGCAATTACATGCGAACCTTTGGCGCGCAGCGTGAGGATTTCGGCAAGATCGCGGTTGCCCAGCGCAGCAACGCGCTGCGCAATCCCCATGCCCTAATGAAAACGCCGCTGACGATCGAACAGTACATGTCGGCGCGGCCGATCGCCGAGCCGCTTCATCTGTTCGACTGCGTGATGCCGTGCGCAGGCGCCGAGGCGTTCCTGGTGATGGGCGAGGATGTCGCGGCATCGCTGAATTTGCCGGCGGCCAAGATCCTTGCCACGATCGAGCGCCACAATGCGTTCGGCGACGATCCTGTTCAGGTGCGAGGCGGATGGGCTGTTGATATCGACGAGCTCTACGCAATGGCCGGCGTGAAGCCAGATGATCTCGACGTCGTCCAGACCTATGATGATTATCCCGTCATCTCGATGATGCAGTTCGAGGATCTTGGCTTCTGCCGGAAGGGTGAGGGGCCGGACTTCGTGCGGCAGCATGATCTGACGATCGACGGCAGCTTCCCGCACAACACTTCGGGCGGACAGCTTTCGGTCGGGCAGGCGGGCGCGGGCGGCGCCTATCTCGGGGTAGTCGAGGCGCTGCGCCAGGTGCTCAGGTTGGCTGGTCCGACGCAGGTCAAGGACGCACGGATCGGATTGGCGTCCGGTTTCGGAATGATCAATTATGATCGCGGCCTCGCCTCGGGCGCGGCGATCCTCGCGGGACCAGGCGCATGATTGAGCCGATCGCAAAGCCGCGCCGGAAGAATCCGCTGTTGCGGACGCGGCTGCCGACCTCGCCCCCGCGGGCGCGAAGCCGCGCATCGCACGGCTTCACGCGAGCCGCCGCCGAAGGCCGCTTCATGCTGCAGCGCTGTGGCGCCTGCGCGACCTTTTGTTACCCCGCGCGCGACGCGTGCCCATCCTGTCTTTCCGCCGATCTTGTCTTCACGGACGCGCCGCGGCGCGGCACGCTTCTGTGCGGGACGATGCTGCATGTCCCGGCCGACGTGCACTTCCGCGAGCGCGCGCCATGGCGCGTCGGCCTGGTCGCCATGGAATGTGGTCCGACAGTGGTGGCGCACCTGCATGCCGACTGCGAAGAGGGGCAGCCGGTGGTGATGTCGTTGCAACTGGACAAGAGCGGACAGGCCGTGGCCTTCGCGCATCCCGAACGGGAGACCCCCAACATGGCAGACGACAGGCAGTGGCGTGAGATGACGGCCGAGCCGAAATTCCGGCGCGTTCTCGTAACGAACGGGCGGAGCATCGTCGGCCAGGAAACTGTGGCCGCGCTGAAGGCGGCGGGTGCGTCGATCGTGTTCGTCGGCATCGCCGAGCCCTGGAAGCCGTTTCGCGGCGAGGATGCGTTGCGCGCTCTCGAGGGCGTCGAGATCGTGCCGCTCGATATCGGCGACGAGAAGTCGGTGGCCGATCTGGCCGCCGATATCGGTGGGAAGGTCGATATTCTCGTAAACACCACCGAACATGTCCGTGCCGGCGGGCTGCTCGATCGTCAAGGCACCAGCATCGTGCGCGACGAGATCGACCAGAGCTACCTCGGCTTCGTACATCTGGCGCAGGCGTTCGGCCCGGCGATGCGGATGCGCGGCTCCGATGGCGTCAACAGTGCCGCCGCCTGGGTTAACATCCTGTCGGTCTATGCGCTCGCGAACTGGCCAGTGTTCGGCGCGTATTCGGCGTCACAGGCCGCCTGTCTGTCATTGTCGCACTCCCTGCGCGCGGAGCTGCGGCCCGGCGGGATCAAGGTGGTGAACGTGTTCACGGGGCCGCTCGATATCGAATGGTTCCAGACGGTGCCGCCGCCGAAGGTCGCGCCTCGGGTAGTGGCGTCGTCAATCGTATCGGCACTCAAGCGCGGACTCGAAGATGTGTTCGTGGGCGACGTCGCCGAAGACATTCGCCAGCGCCTTGCGGCCAATCCCAAGGCGGTCGAGCGAGAGCTTGGGACATAGCAAGCTTGTTGGAGCGGGAGAAGCGCAATGGACAGCAACAGTCTCATGCAGTTTGCCGGCGCAATTGCATCCGGCACGGTGCGCGTCGTCGATCTGACCTTCACGCTGAGTCCGGATTTCCCTGTCATTGTGCTGCCGCCGGAATTCGGTCAAGCCGCGCCCGTCCGCATCCAGCAGATTTCGCGCTATGACGCCAGTGGTCCTGCCTGGTACTGGAACAATCTCAGTTTCGGCGAGCACACCGGAACGCATTTCGACGCGCCGATTCATTGGTTCACCGGCAAGGATCTGCCGAACAACGCAGTCGATACGCTCCCGGTGCGCGACATGATCGCGCCGGCCTGCGTGATCGATTGCTCGGCGCAGGCCGCGCAGGACCCGGATTTCCTTTTGACGATACCGGTCGTGGAAGAATGGGAGAGTCGCCACGGACGGATTCCGGAGCGTCATTGGGTCTTGCTGCGCACCGATTGGTCGAAGAAGAGCTGGCGCGACTACGCCAACCTCAAGGACGACGGCGCGCACACGCCCGGACCGAATGCCGCCGTGATGCGCTGGCTCGTCGAGGAGCGCGGCATCATCGGTTTCGGCACCGAGACGATTGGAACGGATGCCGGCCAGGCTGGTCATCTCGATCCCCCTTATCCGGCACATCATTTCCTGCATGGTGGCGGGCGTTACGGTCTGCAATGCCTGTGCAATCTCGATCAGTTGCCGCCGACCGGCGCGGTGATCATCGCAGCGCCACTCAAGATCCAGAACGGCTCCGGCAGTCCACTGCGCGTGCTTGCGCTGCTGCCCGCGGCTTAGCCTTTTCGCTTACATCGAGTGGCATCATGAAAAAGAAGAAGACTCTGTTGATCAGTGCTGCGCTCTTGCTCGGCATGATGGCGCCGGCGCATGCCGAAATCCTCGTCGGCTTCGTCATCGGGCTGAGCGGGCCGGTGTCCTCGATCGGCGTGCCGAACGCCAAGGGTTTGGCTGCGGGCCAGGCCTATATCGGTGAGATCGACGGCGAAAAAGTCCGCGTCATCCAGCTTGATGACGGCTCGGATCCCGCCGCATCGACACGCAACGCCCGCAAGCTGGTTGAGCAGGAGAAGGTCGATTTCCTGATCGGCACGTCGGGCGCCCCGCAAACACTGGCGATGGCGACCGCTGCCATCGAGATGAGGGTCCCGATGGTGGCGGTCTCGCCGATCGCGCCCGTTTCGGCCGGGGAGGGCGGGCCGTGGGTAGTGCAGACGCCGCAGCCGACGCCGCTGCTCGTTCAAGGCATCGTCGATCACATGAAGAGCCGCAACGTGAAGACGGTGGCATTCATCGGCTTCTCCGACGCCTTCGGCGACCTGATGTATAACTCATTGCTGCAAAGCGCGGAGCCTGCCGGCATCAAGGTGATCGCGAACGAGCGCTATGCGCGTTCCGACAACTCGGTGACCGCACAAGTGCTGCGCGCGATCTCCGCGCGTCCCGATGCGATCATGCTGGGCGGAACGGGCACGCCAGGCGCGCTGCCCGTGATTGCGTTGTCCGAGCGTGGTTACAAGGGCCCACTCTACGGCAATCACGGCATGATCAGTGCCGACTTCCTGCGGCTCGCCGGCAAATCCGCTGAAGGCATCATCTGCCCGACCGGCCCGGTGACCGCGGCCGAGCAACTCCCCGAGAGCAATCCGATCCGCAAGGTCGCGCTTGCGTTCCGCGCGGCCTACGAGAAGGCTAACGGCGAGGCGCCGGCGGACGCGTTTTCACCTTATGCGTTCGATGGCTGGCTGGTGTTCATGGATGCCGCCAAGCGCGCAAAGGCATCGGGCGCGGCGCCGGGAACGCCGGCGTTCCGCAACGCGCTGCGCGAGGCGTTGTTCACCACCAAAGATGTCGTCGGCGCGCATGGCATCTACACTTATACGCCGGCTGATCGCCATGGCGTCGATGGCCGGGCGCGCATCCTTGTCCAGATCGAAAACGGGAAATACAAGCTGCTGCCCTAAAGCGCCGGGGGCCTTGGCTCAGGCGTGACGCAGCTTCGCCTTGAGCGCGCGTACATCGATCGCGCGCTTCTCGTTGACGGAAGCAGCCGCCAGTGTCTTGATCTCGCCGCGGGCGAGCTTGCGTGTCGACGACAGCGGCAATTCCTCAACGATTGCGATATAGCCGGGCACTTTGTGATAGGCGAGCCGTTCGGCGCAGGTTTTGACGATCTCGGCCGCGAGCGCGGCGGCGTCATCGACCTTGCCGTTCGGCACGATGAACGCAAAGACCTCTTCGCCGCGGATCTCATCCGGCACGGGTGTCACCGCGCAGCCGCCAATCCGCGCATCCATGTAAAGCGCGCTTTCGACCTCGAGCACGCCGATATTTTCGCCGCTACGCCGAACGATGGTCTTCTTGCGATCGAAGAAATAGAGAAGCCCGCCTTCGTCGGCGAAAACGAGATCGCCAGTGTGGAACCAGCCGTCCTGCCAAGCCGCTTCAGTGGCTTCCTCGTCTTTCAGGTAACCGCTGAAGAATCCGGCGCGGGCATCGTCCCCCTTCGCGCGCACCAGCAATTCGCCGGGTTTCCCAAGCGCGACATCGGCGCCCTGATCGTCAACGAGGCGATATTCCATCTCCGCGGAAGGCCGCCCCACGCAGCGCGCGCCGAACCCGGCCGGTTCGCGCGCGGTGGTGGTCGCCGCCGCGCCTCCGGTCTCGGTCATCGCCCAGGCCTCGACGATCGGGATGCGGTAACGCTCCTCGAATGTGGCTCGGTGGCGGACATCGACGCCCGGCGCAAAAGCGAAGCGCACGCGATGCTGTCTTTCGACTTCTGTTACGGGCAGTTGAAGCAGAATGGCTGGAATGACGCCCAGGCAATGGACGACAGTGGCGCCGCTCTCGGCCACGCATTGCCACCAGCGGTTGGCGTGAAAGCGATCGAGTGGCACCACGGCGCCGCCGAGCATCATCATGCCGACCGCGCTGCAGCCGAGCGCGTTCATGTGAAACATCGGCAACGGCGTCAGGTTGATTTCGCGGTCCGGCTGCAGTTCGGCGACGCCGCCCTGTGAGAGGTACCAGTCGGCGACCTGCAGGAAATAGCGGTTCGAGAGCATGCAGCCCTTGGGCTTCCCGGTGCTGCCTGACGTGAAAAGCAGCGCGCATTCATCACTCAACTCGGGACTTTGCGCCGCAATATCCGTGTGGCACGGCGGAATACGGCTATCCGTGTCGATCAGGCGGGCGCGCCCGAGCACGGCATCCTTGGTCACATGCATGCGGTCTGCTGTCACTACTAGCAGGTCGGCATTAGAAAGATCGAGCTGAAAAGACAACTCGTCGGGGCGGACTTCGGGATTGATCGGAACGATCGAAACCCCGAGCGCGTTGAGCGCCAGCCAATGCAGGAAGAAGACTGGGCGGTTTTCGAGCAGCAACGCAACCCGCGCACCGCGTCCGTAGCCGGCCGCTGCATATTCGGTGCAAAGGCGATCGACCTCGGCCTTGAACGCTCCGTAGGCAATGTTGAATCCCTCGGGCGCGTAGGGAAGCTGTGCGCTGGCAGGGGCGAGCAGGAATGGCGCGTGCGGCCGCCTTGCGGCCATAGCCGCGAATGCATCGGACGGCGATCGATGGGGAATGTCCCGGCTCATTGCGGACGCAGCTCCTGTTGATGCCTCCAGCCCCCGGATTCGGCGGCGGGGAGCCCGCGCGGCCCTTGGCTGTGGCGACAGTTTCGTACAATATTTTAAGCCTAAAATATCTTATCGGCCAATAGCTATCTGTCCAAGTCGGCCCGCCGCGATGGTTCGACGGGTCCTCTTCAACTCCTCACGCCTACCGATCCGCGGTCAATAGTGAATACGCGATCGAGCAGACCGTGCGCGTGCGTCATGCTTGATTCGGCGATAATCACTGACAATCCGGACTTGCGTAGCCCAGAGATCACCTCGGCTAGGCGCCGGGCCAGCACCGGTGCCACGCCCTCGAACGGCTCATCGAGCAAGAGAAGCTTGCGTCCCGCCATCATCGCCCGACCCAAGGCCACCAGCTTCTGCTGACCGCCTGAGAGCTGCAAGGCCTTGCGCGCGCGCAAGGTCGTCAGCTCCGGGATGGTGTTGTAGATGTGCGCGAGCTGCACCTTTGCGTCGTCCGCATCCGCGGCCCAGGCAGGCAGCAGGATATTCTCCTCCGCCGACAGGCCCGGCACAAGCCGCCGGTCCTCAGGCATATAGCCGATGCCGAGCCCCGCGCGACGGTAGGTCGGCAAGTCCGCGAGCTCCCGGCTCTCGAAGTCGAGCCGTCCGGATGCTCGCGCCTGCAATCCCATGATGGTGCGGAGCAGGGTAGTCTTTCCTGCGCCATTGCGCCCGATCAGGCCGGCGAACTCGCCTGAGCTGACCTCAAGATCGATGCTGCGCAGAATCGCCACCGCCCCGATCGACACGGAGACGCCCTCAAGCCGCAGCATGGGGTATCTCCTCGCCGATCACGTAGCGGCGCACGTTCTCTGCGCGCAGCACGGTGTCGGGCGATCCGTCCGCGATGATGCTGCCGTCGTAGAACGCCACCACGCGCCCGGCAAACCGCGCGACGATGTCCATATCGTGTTCGACGAAGATCACCGTTACCCCGGCGACACGCGCCGCGCCCATCACGACGTCCATGATTGCGAACTTCTCGTCGGCGGAGACGCCGCTCGTCGGCTCGTCCAGGAGCAGCAGCTTGGAGCGGCTGGACAGGGCCATGGAGACGTCGAGCAACTTGCGGATTCCTTCGGGCAACAGGCCGGCCTTCTGCGCGGCGTAGGGTGCGAGCTCGAACCTCGCCAGCGTCTCGTCGGCCGCCGCCTGCGGATCGTCCATCGCGGCAATGCTCTCGGCGACCAGCAGGTTCTCGCGAACGCTCAGCGAATTGAAGAGTTGCGGTATCTGGAATGAGCGCGAGATGCCGAGCTTAGTGATCCGGCGCGGGCTGAGGCCTACGATGTCGCGTTCGCCGAACAGGATTTGACCGCTGTCGGGCCTGAGATAGCCCGTCACCATGTTGAGAAAGGTCGTCTTGCCGGCGCCGTTGGCACCGATCAGGCTGACGACGATGCCAGGATCGAACGTCAGGCTGATATCGGCCGCCGCCCTCACGGCGCCGAAGCTCTTCTGCAACCCTTTTGCAGTCAGCACCGCACTCATGCGGACCTCCGCCGCCGCTCGGCGAGCGTCCACAGGCCGGCCGGCAGGAACATGATAATGGCCAGCATGGCCAGGCCAAGCGACATCTGCCACACGTTGGGCGCATACTGGCTGGCGATCGTGCGCAGAGCCTCGAAGATGGAGGCTGCCACGAAGGGGGCCAGAATGCTCTGGGTGCCGCCTAGGATGGCGATGAACACGAACTCGCCTGAGGTCGTCCAATAGGTCATCTCGGGATCGACATGGCCGACCGCCAATGCCGCCAGGGCGCCGCCCAGGCCCGCCATGGCACCCGCAATCAGGTAGTTGACATACACCACGCGGTAGGGCGAGGCGCCGAGATAGGCCACCCGCAGCTCGTTGTCGCGCACGCCGGTGGAGAGCCGTCCCCAGTGTCCGCCCAGCAGCCTGTGCGCCAACAGCGCCACAACCACTGCACAGACCGCGCCGGCAATGAGAAACACCCGCCGCTCCACGCCAGGCGCCAAGGCAACTCCGAAGAATGTGCGCGCATGGAGGTTGAATCCGTCCGTGCTGCCCAGCGCGGCGCTCTTCACCAACACGCCGTACAGGATCATCGAAAATGCCAGTGACAGCATGGCAAAGAAGATGTCGCGATACCCCGCGAGCAGCAGGCCGAGCAGGGCGGCCATCAACCCGGCGGCTGCAGCGCCTGCGAGCAGCATCACGGCCGCATCGGCAACATGCAGATGATGCGAGAGCAGCGCAGCCGTATAGGCGCCGATGCCGAAGTACAGCCCCTGTCCGAACGAAACGAGCCCGGTGCGCATCAGCACAAGAAGGCCCAGCACCACCACGCCCTTTGCGAGCGCCAGCATGGCCATGAAAACCAGCCATTGCGGCGCGAGCAGAGCCAACGCTGTCAGCGCGGCGAGAGAAGCGATTGCGACGATCGCAGCCTTCATATCTTGCGCGCCTCCTGCGCCGCGAACAGTCCCTTCGGGCGCGCAATGAGCACCAGGGCCATCACCGCGTAGATGGAGAACAGCTCAGCCTCCGGCCAGTAGCGCACCGTGGCCGAGCGGACGAGGCCGACCAGAAGCGCGCCGAGCGCCGCTCCGCCGAGACTGCCGAGACCGCCGATCACCACTACCGCGAAGGCGAGCACGATCACCTCAACACCAATGCCAGGCGTCACGGCGATCGTCGGTGCCGTGAATGCCCCGCCGAGCGCCGCCAGCGTCGCACCGACGGCGAAGGTGGCGAGATAGACCCGGCTCACGTTGATGCCCATCGCCATGCTCATCTCACGGTCGTGAATGACGGCGAGCAGCAGCTTGCCCTGGCGCGTGCGATAGAGCGCCCAGGCAAGGGCGAGCCCGGTCGCCAACGCCAATGCGATCAGCAGTACGTTATAGACGGGGTAGGGCAGGCCGCCGAGCTGAAGATTTCCAGGCAACGCGTAGGGCTCTGGCAGCAGCAACGAGTCCACGCCCCACACCAGCTTGATCACGTCCTCCATGATCAGGAAGACAGCATAGGTGATCAGTACCAGCACGACCTCGTCCTTGCCGTACATCCACTGCAGCAGGCCACGCTCGATCACCGGACCGACGAGGGAGCCGACGAGGACGGCCGCGAGCAGCAGCATCGCGAAGCTGCCGGCCGCCGGCAGTCCGCCACCGAGCCACGCGCCGGCAAGCGAGCAGGCCGCATAGGCGCCCAGGGCATAGAGGCTGCCATGGGCCACGTTGAGGATGCGCATGACGCCATAGATCAGCGTCAGCCCGGCCGAGATCAGGAACAGCCAGGACGCATAGGTGATGCCGTCGAAGGCAATGGGTAGGATGCTGCTCATCGGAAGCCAAGCGGCGGCAGCCTGCAGGGCTGCCGTCCCTGATTGTTATTTCTTGAGGCCAGACTTGATCCAGACTTCGCTTTTCACGCCGTCGGGTGGGTTCACCTTGTCCGCGGAATAGCGTGCGATATCGACGATCTTGAGTTCACCAGCCTCGACCTTGGTCGTGCCGACGGCGGCGTCCATGATCGCCTGGTGGCCCTTGCCGAGCGCCATCTTCACCGGCCCACCGGGGCCTTCGAAGGTTAGGTTCTCGAATGCTGCGATGATCTTGTCCTGGTCAGGTGCCTCATTGCTGCTGCCCTTGGCCTTCTCGTAGGCCGCCTTCACGCCGAGGATTGCCTGCGTCATCTTGAAGGACGCATAGTTCGGCGGGATGTGGTAGCGGTCTTGGTAGGTGGTCTTCAGCCAGCGCGCCAGATCAGTGTCCGGTGCGAACGGCCCAAACGGACCACGCGCCCCCAGGATGGTTCCGTCCGGAATCCGCGTGCCCAGCCTGTTGATGGCCGGTTCGCCGGCCGACAGCACCACCTTGTGCTTCTCGAACAGGCCACGCGGTGCGCCCTGCAGCACGAGGCCCTCCAGATCGCCGCCCCACATGCTGGAATGGATCACCTCCGCCCCGCTACCGAGAAGCGTGGTGATTTCGGCGCCGAACTGGCCCGCAAAAAGCTTCGGCATCTGCGAGGTCTTCACCTCGATGCCAGGCTTGAGAGTCTTCATGGCGTTCTCGAAGTCCGCCCAGGAGTCCTGACCCCAGGCATAGTTCTGATTGAGGCCGGCAATCGATTTTACGTTGGGATTGCGTTCCACCAGATAGAGCGCGACGGACACGTTATCCATCGTGCCGGTTGGACCGGTGCGGAACACATATTTATAGCTCGCGTCCTCGAAGATGCGCGGCGTGCCGCAGTCGAAAAGGACGGTGAGCTTCTTCTGCTCCTCGGCAACGGGTGCAATCGCCAGGCAATCGCCGCTCGAGATGTAGCCGATCACGATGTCGACCCTTGGCACGAGATTGCGATACTCGGCCACCTGCTTCTGAGGGCCGCCCGCCTCATCGATGATGACGAGTTCGATGGGTGTCCCACCGAAGCCCTTCTGCGAATAGGGTGCGGGCACGGTGCCCGCGTTGAGCAACTCCGCCGTCAGCTCGGCGGCGTTGCGCGCCGGGACACCGAACGGACCGGCGGCCGGACCGGACAGGAACGTAACGATGCCGACCTTGAGTGGTTGCTGCGCCAGCGAAGCCGGCACCGCCAGCAGAAGGGCGAACGCGGCCAAGCCCGCGCGCAACCCGAAGCTCGATGATGCTCGCATTGGTTTCCTCCTCCCCGTTGTTGGTCTGATTGGATCCATGACCTAGCGGTCCTTTGTAAGCCATTTTGCTCCGCCTTGAACCTGTTAAGGCCATCCTCGCGCGCTTCAAGGAGTGCGGGTTCCGGTCGTGCAGTAAGTCTCCGAGCTTTCATTGCCGGGAATAATGGGCGATAATTGAAGGCCGGTTCGCGGCCGGTGCGGCGCGGCATGAATCGGTGTACGGAGGTAGAGGCGGATGCCTGAGCGGATGTACAGTTCAGACGGCGATATCGATACTACAAGAGCAAGCGCTCGTCTGGCCGGCCTCGACATCGACATCATTCGCCGGCAATCGCCGAATGGTGATTGGGAGCAGATATCAATCAACCTGCGGGCAACGCCGTCCTTCGAAGCGTTCGGGTCCTCGTTCGAGGCGGCTAACCCTTTCACGTTTTGGGTGCAGGCCACACGATTAATGTGGATGCCGTGGCTCCTCACGGCGCAGACGATGATGCTGCCGGCAGGACGGCCGCGAACGCTGCCGAGCGCCATCCACCCAGAGCAAGAAGGCGCCGACGGCTAACGGTTCGCGAGCCAAAGGATCAGGGAAAGAATCACGCTGACCAGCAGCGATGTTGCGAGCGGAATATAAACGCGGAAGTTGTCGCGCTCGATAACAAAGTCGCCGGGCAAGCGGCCCAAGCCGACCTTGTTGATCACTGGCCATAGCAGTCCAAGCGCAACGAGCGACAAGCCGAAGATGATGAGGAGACGCGAAATCGACATTGCGCCGAGCCTACGATCACAGTGGGCGAGCCGATTGAGGGAGCAAGCGGATTTGACGTGCTGCTGTGACCGCGGTCCGTTGCACGGCTCCGATAGGCCAGTATAGCGATTTCGAGCGAAGTGGACACCCGCACTTGGCAAGCTGACACTACGATTGTGCCGTTTACGGATTTTCGGTTGCCGGCTCGTATACGGGTCAGATGAAGGTGGCGCTGCACCAGATCGCGCCGAGGCGCAGCGCGCCCTCAAGCGGAGATGCTGCGCGGGGCCGGTTCGAGAGCGTTGATAACATCCTTCGCTGCTGCGGCCGTGATCGGTCGGCCGACGGGAGGGGGTGCGCCTTCCTGCGCCGGCAGGCTGATGACCGCGTGCAGTCCCTTCGGCTTGTTGGTCAAAACTATGTCTCCGCCGTGGTGGCGGACAATGCTCCGCGCAATGGAAAGGCCGAGACCGACGCCTCCCGTTTCGCGATTTCGCGAATTCTCCATCCGGAAAAATGGCGTAAAAACCTGCTCGCGGGCGTTGTCGGGAATACCGGGTCCATCATCCGAGACGATGATTTCGATAGTATCTGCGCGCCTCTCCACGCTGACGCGCGCCCGCTCGCCATAACGGATGGCATTCTCGACGAGGTTTCGGCACGCGCGGCGGAGTGCATCTGGCCGGCAGCTGTAGCCGATCTTCTGTCCGTTCGAGAACGAGACGTCATGACCGAGTTCGGCGAGATCGTCGCAGAGACTTTCCACGAGAGCCGTGAGGTCCACGGCGCGGGTATTCTCCACGGTTGAATCTTGGCGGGCGAAAGCGAGGGTAGCCTCTGTCATTGTCTGGATTTCGGTAATGGTAGAAAGCATTTTTTCGCGGACTTCCTCGTCGCGCACGAATTCGGCACGCAAACGGAGCGAGGTCAGAGGTGTGCGCAGATCATGACCGATCGCGGCGAGCATCTTGGTGCGGTCGTCGACGAAACGGTGCAGGCGCGCTTGCATGCGATTGAATGCCTCGGCGGTGCGTCGGATATCGTCGGGGCCGGTTTCCGGCAGCGGCACGATCTCCTGGCCACGGCCAAGGGCCTCGGCCGCTACGGCGAGGCGGCGCAAGGGTCGCGCAATGCCGCGTGCGGCAAACACGGCAATAATGGACAACGACAGCGCCGAAAGGCCGAGCGCCAGAGTGGATTTGGAGGTCCAAAAGCCGTCCTGCGCGGGTTTGGCAAATGCGGTGTTCAACCACGCCCCGTTCGCCAACTGAACGGCCAGACCCATGCCAGTGGTGTCATCGAGATAAAGAAACTTCGCCGGCCGGGAAAGCGGCCAGGCTTCCGGTTTCAGGTCGATCCACTGTGAGGAGGTGGCGCTGCTGCTCTTGGCTGTGTTTCGGGTGAAGTCCGGTCTCACCTCGGCGGGCACATTGTGGCCGGGAAAGGATACGCGCGGCAATGGCTGCGCCAGGCGCTCCCATGCCTCCTCTCGCCACGCCGAGGCGTCCTTCAGGCCGTTCGTCGATATCCAATATCTCGCCGAACTGGTGTTGCTGGCATTGAGGATGTCGGTCTGCAGCGACTGAGGGGTCGCTTCCAGGACCCGGGCGAGCGATGCACACCGGCTGAATATCTCGCCCTTGGCGGCCTTCCGGATCGCCTGCCCGTGCTCATCCCAGGAAATGAAGAACACGACTGCTTGCGACAGCGCGAGGGACAGCAGCGTGAAGCAGATGAAGCGGGCTGCAAGACTGCGCGTCCACAAGCTCATCATGGCTGCCCAACCTCTGCGACGAGGCTGTATCCACCACCCCAGTGCGTCTTGATCAAGGTAGGTACTTTCGGATCGGCCTCGATCTTCTTCCGCAAGCGGCTGACCTGATTGTCGATGCTCCGGTCGAACGGATCGGCATCTCGGCCGACGGTGAGGTCAAGGAGCTGATTGCGGCTGAGTACCAGGCCCGGGTGATCGAGAAATGCGCACAAGAGACGGAACTCCGCCGTGCTGAGCGGCACAGCAACGCCGTCGTCTCCCAGCAACTCGCGCCGATTGACGTCAAAGGTCCACCGATCAAAACGTACAATCTTGCTCGCGAGCCGGCCCTTCTGCGGCGGCAGGCTTTGCACTCGTCGAAGCACCGCCTTGATGCGGGCGAGGAGTTCGCGGGGATTGAATGGCTTGGTCACGTAGTCATCTGCGCCCACTTCCAGACCGACGATGCGATCGGTCTCCTCCGCCATGGCAGTCAGCAGGATAACAGGAAGATCCGTGGTGCTGCGCAGATGGCGGCAGAGGGACAATCCGTCCTCGCCTGGTATCATGATGTCGAGAACCACCAGGTCCGGAGCACTTCGCTCGAGCAAACGGCGCAGTGCGACAGCACTCTCCGCAAGGCTGATGCGGTAGCCATGCTGCATCAAGTATTTGCCGACCAGGTCGCGGATGTCACGATGATCGTCCACGACGGCGATGTGCGGTGCTGAGTCCATCCGATTGCTCCGTTCCGCATCATACTGAAGTCCGCCACCCAACCCATCGGAAAAGTGTAACAGAATGTATCGGCCGCGTGCATGGCCACCAGGATTTGATTCAATTGGGAACCCGCATTGAACGCAAGGTGATTGAAGAGCAGCTGACGGGAGCCGGCGTCAGGTAAAGATGGCCCAACCTGTCGCGAACTATGCAATGCAGCATCCTTGAGACAGATCGCGACAATCTCCGGTAGCGGTCGGCAAAGTTCTGCGACAACCGGACCGCATCGTGCGCGTGCTCAACGAAGCAGGAGCGTTGCATGTGCACGATGGCCGCCGTTTCTCGCGGGGTAGTTCTGGAAATCTCGGGAGGCTCATCAGCCGGGAACGATGATGGCGACATCACGAAAGGACGGCTTCTTCGCAGAGCCGCATTTCGGATAAGCTGCCTGCTCGTTCTCGTGTTGCGGAATGCCTCGACTTCGGCCACGCCCGTTGACTTGACGCAGGGTGCAAGTCGCATGGCCATTTCGCGTGTCGTGACGGACGGCGACTGTTGGACGCCTGCCATGTTACGCGGTATCAAGGCGGTCAGACCCGCCGCGCATCGAAGGATACTGCCGCGCAGTGCTGAGGATTGGCATCATCTCGGATACCCACGGGCTCCTGCGGCCCGAGGCTGAGCAGGAACTTGCCGGGGTGGCGCACATTATTCACGCTGGTGACATCGGTCGGGCGGAGGTCCTCGTCAGGCTCCGTCGGATCGCGCCTGTCACTGCCATCAGAGGAAACATCGATGCCGGCGCCTGGGCGGAACACTATCCCGATACTCTGACGGTAAGGCTCGGCGATCGGTCCTTCTATGTCTTGCACGACCTTCAGCAACTGCAGATCGATCCAGCAGCTTGCGGAATTGATGTCGTCGTTTCCGGCCACTCGCATCGACCGCGGATCGAAACGATTGACGGTGTACTCTTTCTAAATCCTGGAAGTGCCGGGCCACGGCGTTTCAAGCTGCCTATCACGTTGGCTACTTTGGAGCTAACCTCAAGTGACCTTCGGCCGGTCATTCACGACCTTAGTCGCGCCGAGTGATTTGGACGAGCCTCGACGGGACGCTCAGCCGTGTCCTCTCAGAGCAACGCGAACAGATCGCTGATAGTTTTACCTTCTTTCAGTTTCCGTGCCGACATCCAGTTGGTCCAGATACCGGCGAAGCAGGCGAGGGGACGCGCCCCGTCGATTGCGAAGCAGATGTCGCCGCCTTGGCGGTTAAATTTCTGAAGAAGTTGAATGATATAGCGCAACGGTTTTCGGTCCCCGAGCCCATTGAGCCCAGTGCTTGCTAGCGACCTTGCGGATGTTGGTAGCTCCATCGTCTGGCTCCGGCGTCTTCCAATCGGAATGTTCTTCTCTTGAAAATCCGTCAGGTCGGTCAGATACTGGTGGGTCCTTGGCTATCATCCATCCGAGGAGGAAGATCATGGCGATCCAGATCGTGATGAACCGCACCGGCGACAGCCGTCACTCTTTCAACCCCCACGACGTACGGGAAGTGGCGAAGGCGGAGCAGCGGTTCTATGAATTGACGAAGGCTGGCTTCACCGCCGCGGTCAGGCGAGGCCCCGATCAGGTCTCGCAGATCCGATCGTTCGACCCCACTGCGGAAGAAACCCTCTTTTTCCCCAGATTGGTCGGCGGGTAGTCACCATGTTCGGTTTTCGGCGGTTGCCGCCGGGCGGCCGCTCCCGGGTGAGAGCGGCGCGCAGTCTCTTCATCACGCACGGCGCCGAGAGCACGCCAGAAGGCCGGTCGCTGCGGCTTCTGCGGAGATGGCTATCGCCCGCGCAGCGGGAGCAGTTCGCCAAGAGGGGCTACTTCGAAGTCGTCGGAAGCGACAGCGGAAAGCGGTACAGAATCCACGCCGGGGCCTCGGTGAACGTCTGCGAGATCGACGAAAGAGGTCGCCTGCAGGAGGGGCTGTGTTTCATGCCGATCGGCGCGCTTCCGATCGGAGATGTCATGCTCGCCCAGAAGATCGCGCTCGAGACATGCGAGGACAAGGCGCGCGCCGTGGCACGCCGGTTCACTCCGAACGGCTTCCATTTCAGACAAAGCCGACCTCTCGGCTAGCGCCGCCGGCCTCATCTTGCGACGGAGCCATTCGATGCCGACTTCCGCTGCGGCTTCGACATCGTCCCCGACGTGGCCTGACGAACGCAAGCCGTGAAAGCTGCAAGCTCTTGAAGATCGCCGGTGGCTGCGCGATAATCTGCCTGCTGGACCGCGCGTCGCTCCGCAGTCCGCGCGAGGATGCCGGAGGCATCTGGTAGAGGCCTTAGCCGCCGATCTGCTCGGCCCCACGCCTCACGTTCCGACCTCATGCGACTGCTGCGCCTCAGCGCTGTCCGGACGCAAGGGCTCGTTATGACTTTGCAGCTTGGCACGCCGGCCGCGGCGGTGGCCTCCGCTTGACCGTCGCGGCCACCGACCACCAAACCGTCCCCGACGCCTTAGGACGAGTGGTGGATCGAGGAGTCAACCCGTTGGTCGAGGGAGGATATGCCATGAGAGCATCGCCAAACTATTCGCGTCGCCGCTTCCTTCATGCCGGCACGGCTGGTGTGGCGGCAACCGTTGTCGCCGCAACGACAACTTCCGCTCGTGCGGCCGCCGAGTCGGGCATGCAAGCGCCACCGCCGACGGTGACGGCTCCGCGGATTCTGCGCAAGCCGCCGCTGCCTGAATTGGGGCGCATCGCCAGATCTTACAATTTGGATCTCAGCCGCGACGATTTGATGTCGTTCCGCAACCTCATGGACGGTGTGCTTGCGTCATACCGTCGCCTGGACCAGTTCGCGGAGCCGACATTGGCGGTGAAGTACCCGCGGGACGCGGGATTCCGTCCACCCGCCTCAGATAATCGGCTCAACGCTTGGTACTGGAGGTGCTCGGTTAAAGGCGCAGCGTCGGGGCCTCTCGCGGGCAAGAAAATCGCGATCAAAGACAATGTGTGCGTCGCCGGGATTCCCATGATGAACGGCTCCAACGTGTTGGAGGGTTACGTCCCTGACGTGGACGCGACCATTGTGACCCGCATCCTCGATGCCGGTGGGGAGATCGTCGGCAAGGCCGTGTGTGAGCATCTTTGCTTCTCGGGCGGCAGCCATACCTCCGACACTGGGCCCGTGCTCAATCCGCACGATCCGAAGCGATCTGCCGGAGGCTCCTCCAGCGGCAGCGCGGCGCTCGTCGCCGCCGGCGAGTGCGACATGGCCATCGGCGGCGACCAGGGAGGGTCGATCCGAATTCCCAGCTCTTTCTGCGGAGCGGTTGGCCACAAGCCCACGCACGGACTTGTGCCATACACAGGTGTCTTTCCGATTGAATTAACGCTCGATCATACCGGACCCATTGCCCGTACCGCCGGCGATGCCGCCCGGCTTCTCGAGGTGCTCGCCGGACCCGATGGCCTCGACCCACGCCAACCAGCGGGACTGCGTACGGAAGCCTATACCAAGCAACTCACCGGAGACGCCCGCGGCCTAAAGATCGGGATCGTCAAGGAGGGGTTTGGCTGGCCCAATTCCGAGCCCGATGTCGATGCCATGGTACGCGAGGCGGCACAGCGCTTGACGCGAGCAGGAGGGACTGTGAGCGAGGTATCGATCCCCCTGCACCGTGACGGCATCCACATCTGGAACGCTATTGCCGTCGAGGGCGCCACCGCGTTGATGGTCGCGGGCAACAGCATGGGTACCAACTGGAAAGGGCACTACACAACTTCGCTTTTGGACTTCTACGGCCGGAGCCGACGGGTGCGCGCCAACGATCTTTCGGAGACCGTCAAGCTCGTCGTCCTGCTCGGCCAGTACATGCAGGACAATTACCAGGGCCGCTATTACGCCAAGGCCCAAAACCTCGCGCGCGTTCTACGCGCCGCCTACGACGAGCAACTTAAACAAGTCGATCTTCTGCTCATGCCTACGTTACCGTTGAAAGCCACGCTACTCCCGGCCCCGAATGCGAGCCGCGAGGACTACGTTGCGCGAGCACTCGAGATGATTTCCAACACGTGCCCGTTCGACGTTACTGGCCATCCTGCCGCCACGGTTCCGGCAGGCATGTCGGCAGGGCTTCCGGTTGGCATGATGCTGGTCGGACGCCACTGGGAGGACGGCACGGTGTTGCGTGCGGCTGACGCGTTCCAGATCGTCGGGTAGACGGCAGGAGCGAATTGCCGGCTAACGGCACCGCCGGGTCCAAGGTTCGCAAAACAGGAGGCCCGCAAGCCGGCGAGCGACGCGGGCTGCCCTGACATCGATGCCTGGCTCGTCTGCCGACGCGGAGTTGGGGTCTTGTGCGGGGATCATGAGGAGGTCAGCCATGGAGATCGAACGCACTACATTCGGCACCATCACGATTGACGGAAAAACTTATGAACACGACGTGATCGTCCGTCTGTCCGGCGAAGTGGCAAAGCGGAAGAAGAAGTTGTCGAAGAAGTACTACGGCACCTCGCATGTCCTCTCGAAGGACGAAGCGAAATTCGTCTTTGAGGATGGATGCGAGCAGCTAATCCTTGGCTCGGGCCAGATGGGCAATGTGCATCTGTCGCCGGAAGCAGAGGCGTATTTTGCGAAAAAGGGTTGCGTGGTCGTGTTGCAGCCGACCCCTGAGGCGATCCATACGTTCAACAGCTCGCGCGCGAAGAAGATCGGCCTTTTTCACGTTACCTGCTGAATCGGATTCGGGCGGTCCCGCAGTGCGGCCGCAATTGCGATCAAGGCGCGTGGGTATATCGGCCTCTAGCTGAGTTACGGTCTGCATGCTCGAAGACCTGCTACTGCAAGTAGCGCGAAGCTACGCTACCGTCCCTCGCCCGCTTGCTCATTTCTACCAATTGATACCCCACCAATGGGCCTGGGTCGGTCACGCCGGCACTTGTAGGACCCTCGATCCGTTGTAATGTAACGGACGCATGCGGAATCTGTATGGCTGCTTCCCGAAGGGCGCAGCGTCACAATAAGCAGGCGCGAACCAACGTGCCGATTTTTAGATCGAGACCGACATGGCCGTTGGCGGATCGTTCGACACGTTCCCCAAGCTGCTGGCGCGAAATGCCGCGCAGTTTAGCAGCCGTCCTGCGTTTCGGCATAAGGATCTCGGCATCTGGCAGACGTGGACCTGGGCCCAGGTGGCAGAGATCGTGCGCGCTTACGCTGCGGGCTTGCATCGACTTGGATTACAGCCAGGAGACACGATCGCCATCGTTGGTTCCAACCGGCCGAAGCTCTATTGGACGCTGATGGCAGCGCAAGTGCTGCGCGCGATTCCCGTTCCGGTCTATTCGGACGCAGTGGCCGACGAGCTTGCTCATGTCCTCGCTCACGCCGACGTGAAGTTTGTTGCGGCGCAAGATCAGGAGCAGGTCGACAAGGTCTTTTCTATATCCGACCGGGTGCCGCATCTCCACAAGGTCGTCTATGACGAGCCGCGTGGCCTCGATGACTACGACCACGACCGATTAATCGCAATCCGCGATGTCATTGAAGACGGCCGCGCCGCGCTGACCGCCAGCGCGGCGCTCGGCAGGCAGATCGACGAGTTCATCCGGCAGGGTGAAGGTTCTGACATCTCGATCATCCTCTACACCTCGGGAACAACCGGCGCGTCGAAGGGCGTCATGCTGTCGGCGCGAGGCTGCATCGACGCTGCGACTGACACCGTCAGGTTTGACAGGCTGACCGACAAGGACGTGGCGCTCGCCTACCTGCCGCTCGCCTGGGTTGGTGATCATTACCTCAACTATGCACAGGGCATTGTCGCTGGATTCTGCATGGCGTGTCCGGAGAGCAGTGAGACGATCGAACAGGATCGGCGCGAGATCGGGCCAACCTTCTATTTCGCCCCGCCGCGTGGTTTCGAAGCCATGCTGACGCGGGTGATGATCCGCATGGAGGACGCCGCAGCCATCAAGCGGCGCATGTTCAACTACTTCCTTGGCATTGCGCGGCGGTATGGCGAACAGATCTTGACCGGAAAGTCGGTGCCGCTGTCTGGTCGGCTGCTCTATGCGGTCGGACGTTTGATGGTCTACGAGCCGCTCAAGAACGTCCTTGGCCTGTCTCGCGTGCGAGTCGCCTATACTGCAGGCGAGGCTATCGGTCCGGATCTGTTCGCGTTCTATCGCTCGATCGGACTAAACCTGAAGCAACTGTACGGTCAGACCGAAGCGTTCCTTTACGTTACCTGCCAGCCTGACGGTGAGATCTACTCCGATACGGTCGGCCCGGCTGCACCGAACGTCGACATCCGCATCGCGGAAACGGGCGAGGTGCAGTTCCGCTCACCGGGCATGTTCGTCGGATACTTCAAGGATCAGGCGAAATCTGCGGAAGCCATGACGTCCGACGGCTACGTCAAGACCGGCGACGCCGGCTTCTTCGACGAGAAGACCGGACACCTGAAGATCATCGATCGCGCGAAGGATGTCGGTCGGCTAGCTGACGGCACGATGTTTGCGCCGAAATATCTTGAGAACAAGTTGAAGTTTTTTCCCAACATCAAGGAAGCGGTCGTTTACGGCGATGGCAGGGATTTCGTTTGCGCCTTTCTTAATATCGACCCGGTCGCTGTGGCGAACTGGGCCGAACGCAACAACATCGCTTACGGTTCCTATCAGGAGCTGGCGGGGCATCCGCTCGTCTATGACATGGTGGCGAAAGATGTTGCCGAGGTGAACCGTTCCCTTGCGGAGGAAAAGATGCTGCGGGGCGCGCAGATTCGCCGCTTTCTCATTCTGCACAAGGAACTCGACGCAGATGATGGCGAATTGACCCGCACGCAGAAAGTTCGCCGCGGGTTCATCGCCGAGCGCTATGCGCCACTGATCACGGCGCTCTACGACGGTTCTCGTGAAGTCGACATTTCCACCGAGGTCACTTTTGAGGATGGTCGCAAGGGCGTGATCGCGGCGCGGGTCAAGATCCGCGACGTGCCAACAATTGGTGCGACGCAAGCTCTGGGGAGAGCCGCATGAGGATGCCGGATACCGGCGAAATCCTGCTTCAGGTCGAGGGGGTATCGCTGGCGTTTGGCGGCGTGAAAGCGCTGAGGAACGTTTCGTTTGACATCAGGAAAGGCGAAATTCGCGCCATCATCGGACCGAACGGCGCCGGAAAGACTTCGATGCTCAACGTCATCAACGGCTTTTATCATCCCAATCACGGCGCCATCACCTTCAAGGGAAGGACCCGCGCCGAGATGCAGCCGTTCGAGGCGGCCCGGGGCGGTATCGCGCGAACCTTTCAGAACGTCGCACTGTTCAAGGGAATGAGCGCGCTCGACAATATTATGGCTGGCCGCACGTTGAAGATGCGCCGGGGCCTTCTGTGGCAGATGCTGCGCTACGGCCCTGCGCTGGCGGAGGAGATCGAGCATCGGCACCGGGTCGAGGAGATTATTGATTTTCTGGAGATTGATGCAATCCGCAAGGTACCGGTTGCGCGTTTGCCATACGGCCTTCAGAAACGCGTCGAACTTGGCCGCGCCCTTGCGATGGAGCCCGATCTTCTTCTCCTCGACGAGCCGATGGCAGGCATGAACCTCGAGGAGAAGGAGGACATGTCGCGCTTCATCATCGACGTGAACCTTCACTACGGCACGACGATTGCGCTGATCGAGCACGACATGGCTGTGGTGATGGATCTCTCCCATCGCGTGGTGGTGCTCGATCATGGCGTGAAGATCGCCGATGGCACGCCGGATGAGGTCAAAAAGAATCAGGGCGTGATAGACGCCTATCTTGGCGTCGCGCACTAGAGCATGATCCGGAAGAGTGGAAACCGGTTTTCCGAAAAGATCATGCTCAAACAACGAGATGAGATCATGATGCGATTACTTGTAATCGCATCATGATCCAGGGAGCATTGCGTGATCGCATTGGGTCAAGTTCTCGAAGTGCTGATCGGCGGATTGATGTCCGGCGTGCTGTATTCGCTGGTCGCGCTCGGCTTCGTGTTGATCTTCAAAGCATCCGGTGTGTTCAATTTTGCCCAAGGCGCGATGGTGTTGCTTGCCGGGCTTGCGCTGGTTCGCTCGCTCGACCTGCTGGTAGCCAGGGGCTTTTCGCCTTGGACAGCGGTCATTCTTGGCATTGGCTTCGCTGCCGCGATCATGGCGATAACAGCTTGGCTGATACAGCGGTTCGTGGTCGGACCGCTTGTCAATCAGGGCGCCCTCACGCTGTTCATGTCCACCATCGGCGTGACATTCGTCCTCGAGGGGGCAGCGCAGATGATCTTCGGTTCCGATGTTTACCCGTTGCGACTGTTCCCGACCGACGTCTGGCTCCTGTTCGAAAGTCATTTTCCGGGTGGAATTCTGGTCAACAAACTGGATGTCTGGGGCGCCGTTATCGCCGGCATTCTGGTCGCGAGTCTCGCGATCTTCTTCCAGCAAACCAAGACCGGCCGCGCACTCAGGGCGGTCGCCGACGACCACTTGGCCGCGCAGTCGGTCGGGATTCCAATCAGCTGGATCTGGTTCGTGGTCTGGCTTGCCGCCGGTCTCGTCGCGCTGGTTGCGGCGACCGTGTGGGGTACCAAGCTGGGCGTACAGTTCTCCATCACCTTTCTCGCGCTGAAGGCATTGCCTGTTCTGATCATTGGGGGCCTTACTTCGGTGCCAGGAGCCATCGTCGGCGGGCTTATTGTGGGTGCGGGCGAGAAGATAGCCGAGGTGTTCCTGGGGTCTCATATTGGTGGCGGTATCGAATATTGGTTCGCTTATGTGCTGGCGCTGGCGGTGCTGCTCGTACGGCCGCAGGGGCTGTTCGGCGAGCGGATCATCGAGCGAATCTGACGACGAGGAGTTCCTTGTGCTTTATCGTGAGGCAGGCCAATTCAAGACGACCTACGCGGAGGACATGGCGATCTTCCCGATCCGCCAGGACCGTATTGCGCTCGCCATCTTGCTCGGTATTGCCTTCATTGGCGTGCCGCTCCTGGCCGACTTCGACATTTGGCCGTTCGGCAGCGACTATCTGCTTCGCGCCATTCTGCTGCCCTTCCTGATCCTCGCGCTCGCCGCAATCGGCGTAAACATTCTCGTCGGTTATTGCGGCCAGATCACGCTCGGCAGCGGCGCGTTCATGGCCATCGGCGCCTACTCTGCCTACAAGTTTGGGACCGGAGTTCATATTCCGCTTGCCTGGCTTGGCTTTGCGATTTCGATCCCGCCGCTGCCCGTGCCGACATCCATTTTGCTCGGCGGGCTCATGGCAGCGATTGCCGGAATCCTCTTCGGTATTCCCAGCCTGCGGATCAAGGGCCTCTATCTCGCGGTCGCAACGCTCGCGGCACAGTTCTTTTTCGACTGGGTATTCCTGCGAGTGCCGTGGTTCACCAATTACGCGCCCTCAGGGTCGGTCAATGCACCGGCACTGAACTTCTTCGGTCTGCACGTAGGCACGCCGATTGAGCGCTATCTGCTGTGCCTGATCTTCGTAACGGTGTTCGCGGTTCTGGCGAAGAACCTCGTTCGCGGCAATCTCGGCAGACAATGGATGGCAATCCGCGACATGGACATCGCCGCCGAGCTGATCGGCATCCGGCCACTCTACGCAAAGCTCACGGCGTTTGCGGTCTCTTCATTTATCATCGGCGTGGCGGGCGCACTCTGGGCGTTCGTCTACCTGGGCTCGTGGGAGCCGCTCGCCTTCTCGATCGACCGCTCGCTGCAGCTTCTTTTTATGGTGATTATCGGCGGCCTTGGATCGATCATGGGCTCATTCGTCGGTGCGGCCTTCATCCTCATTCTGCCGATCATGCTGAACCTGATTCCAACCCAACTCGGTGTGCCGCTGTCGACGGAGACGATTACGCATCTGGAGTTCATCATCTTTGGATCGTTGATCTGCTATCTTCTCATCAAGGAGCCACATGGGTTTGCCCGGCTTATTTCGATTGGCAAGGAGAAACTCAGACTTTGGCCGTTTCCTTACTGAAGCGATCGGGCCGAGATCGCAATGCGGGTGACGGCCGTTGGTAGAAGGAGTGAAGAAGCAAAGCCCCCGGCACTGCAAAAGAGGGGCTCACAGAGGAGGACATCAACCATGCTACGCAACAAACTGATGCTGGCCGCAGCCATACTTTCAGGCGGGGCGTTTGCCTCTCCTGCTGCAGCGCAGAACGAGCAATTCGTCCCGATACTATCCTACCGGACGGGCGCATACGCCGTGAATGGCGTACCGTACGCAAACGGCGTGGCCGACTATTACAACCTTATCAACGAGCGCGATGGCGGCATCAACGGCGTCAAGCTCCTGGTCGAGGAATGCGAAACCGGATACGCCACCGACAAGGGCGTTGAGTGTTACGAGCGTCTCAAGGGCAAGGGCCCGACCGGCGCAGCCTTCATCAATCCACTGTCGACCGGCATTACGTTCGCCCTCACCGAAAAGACCGCAACCGACAAGATCCCGATTATCACGATGGGCTATGGCCGTGCCGATTCCAAGAACGGAGCGGTGTTCGCGTACAATTTCCCGCTGCTCGGCACGTATTGGTCCGCGGCCGATATCGCGATCCAGCACGTCGCCAAGGAGGTGGGCGGCGCCGACAAGCTGAAGGGTAAGAAGATTTCGCTGCTCTATCACGACAGCCCATACGGCAAGGAGCCGATCCCGATGCTGCAGGTGCTGGCCAAGAAGTACGGCTTTGAGTTCACGCCGATCCCGGTCACGCATCCCGGTGTCGAACAGAAGTCGCAATGGCTGTCAATCCGCCAGAACCGGCCGGACTATGTCTTGGTCTGGGGCTGGGGCGTCATGAACGGCACGGCAGTCAAGGAAGCGGCGGCCGTTGCCTTTCCGCGCGACAAGATGATCGGTGTTTGGTGGTCGGGCGCAGAGCCGGATGTACAGCCGGCAGGCGATCAAGCCGTCGGCTACAAGGCGCTGATGCTTCAGCATGGTGCAGGCAAATTCCCCGTGCATGCCGACATCGAGAAATACGTCTATGCAAAGGGCAAGGGGGCGTCGGAGCCCGACAAGGTCGGCGAGGTTCTCTACAACCGCGGCATGGTGAACGCCATGCTCGGCGTAGAGGGGATTCGGAAGGCGCAGGAAAAGTTCGGCAAGAAGCCGCTGACAGGCGAGCAGGTCCGTTGGGGCCTTGAGAACCTCAACCTCTCTGAAGCACGTCTCAAGGAACTCGGCTTCGAAGGCATGTTGAAGCCGATCAAGATTTCCTGCTCAGATCACGAGGGGGCGCGGGACGGGCGCGTACAGCAGTGGGACGGCAAGGGCTGGAAGGTCATCTCCGACTGGTACACGGCCAACCAATCCGACACTGAACCACTCGTCGAGGAAGTTTCGGCGAAGTATGCCGCGGACAAAAAGATTCAACCGCGCGACTGCTCGAAAGAGAGTTGAACTCATCTCAGCGATCCGGGAGAAGCGTTCGCTCCTCCCGGATCTAGCGAGAGCCGAAACCGTCTGGAGGGAGCAGCGTGTCAAACCTTAACGCCCCCACGGCGACAGAAGCGGCAGCGCTGTTTCTGGTGGTCAACAATATCGAGGTTGTCTACGATCACGTCATCCTCGTATTGAAAGGTGTATCGTTGGACGTGCCGCGAGGCGGTATTGTCGCGCTGCTCGGTGCCAATGGTGCGGGCAAGACAACGACGCTGAAGGCTGTCTCCAACCTGCTGCATGCAGAGCGCGGCGAGGTCACCAAGGGCTCGATCCTGTTCGACGGCGTCGAAGTGCAGTCCCTGTCGCCAAACGAAGTGGTGCGGCGCGGCTGCATTCAGGTGATGGAGGGACGGCGTTGCTTCGCTCACCTTACGGTCGAAGAGAATCTCCTGACCGGCGCCTTTACGCGGACGGACGGCAAGGCCGCGATCGCGCAGGACCTGGAGCGAGTCTATGCCTATTTTCCCCGTCTCGCGGAACGGTGTAGTTCGACCGCCGGCTACACGTCCGGCGGCGAACAGCAAATGTGTGTGATCGGCCGTGCGCTGATGTCGCGTCCGAAGATGATCCTGCTCGACGAGCCTTCGATGGGCCTCGCGCCGCAGATCGTCGAAGAGATCTTCGAGATCGTGAAGGATCTGAATGTCAAGGAAGGCGTCTCGTTTCTTCTCGCCGAGCAGAACACCAATATGGCACTCAAATACGCAAACTACGGATACATCCTGGAAAATGGCCGAGTGGTGATGGACGGCGAGGCGAGGGCGCTCGCCGCAAATGAGGACGTCAAGGAATTCTATCTCGGCGTCGCCGGCGAGAAACGAAAATCATTCCGCGATGTGAAGCACTACAAGCGGCGCAAACGCTGGCTCGCGTAGGTGATGACGTTGAGTGATCGGCCCCCCGTTGAGTGGACCGGCCTTGCGATCCGCGACGCAAGGCCAGACTGCGGCTTGTCTCGCACCGGCATCCGATCAGTGGCCAGTTCGACTAGCGTCACGATCCGCCGACCGGCACCGTCAAGCTGGCAAACGATGGAGCCCTGCTCCTCGATGTAGGTCAAAAGACGCCGTGCACGTCGCAGCGAATGCGAGCCATAGGCGCGCGCAATTGCTGCATGCCAGGGAAGGGCTAGCTTTCCTTCGCCATTGTATTGTGTAGCGCTACGAGCTACACTCGGCTCAAGCGAACGATTCGGCTTGCTGCCACCAGTTCCTGGGAGCCTACCATGTCTGAATCGAATGAAGTTCCGCACCCCGGAACCCGCATCAAAACTGAGGTTATTCCGCACGGAATGTCGGTCACCAAGGCCGCCCAGATCATGGGGGTAGGGCGACCGGCTTTATCGAACCTGCTCAACGGCAACGCCGCGCTGTCCGCTGACATGGCAGCGCGGCTGGAGAAAGCATTCAAGAAATTCACACGCAAAGAGCTTCTCGACATGCAGGCGGAATACGATGCCGCGCAGGCCAATCAAAAGGATGCGCCGGCCAATGCCATGGCTTATGTGCCGCCGTTTCTGAGGATCAAAGCCAACAACATTGAAGGCTGGGTTTCCCACAACATCCCCGCACGCAGCCGCCTCGCGGTTTTCTTGCGTACGCTGGTCCATTCCACCGGCAGGGGGATTACTAAGGTCGATTTCCCGGGCAATGACGACGCGGAACGGCCCGGCTGGGACGGTTTTGTGGAGGCGGGTGAGGGAACGCCATGGGTGCCCGCCGGGCGCTCAGGCTGGGAATTCGGTGTGAACGAAGATCCCAAGACGAAGGCCGAGGGCGATTTCGAGAAAAGCGTTAAGGCGCACGGCAAAAAAGAGCGGGCCGAGACGACGTTCGTGTTCGTCACACCGCGGCGCTGGCTCGGCAAGGCCACATGGGTGTCGGCCATGCAGGCAAAGAGGCTCTGGAAGGATGTTCGCGCGTACGATGCGAGCGATCTTGAGCAATGGCTCGAACAATCATTGTCCGGTCAGGCATGGTTTGCCAACGAAACGGACATTCCAGCGCAGCATGTGCGCTCGCTCGATAAATGTTGGGCAGATTGGGCCGACGTCTCCAAGCCACCGCTGACGGGTGCATTATTCGCGCCCGCCATCGAAGCCGCCAAGCGGGTCATGCTCGCACGTTTGTCCAAGCCATCCGAAGCCCCAATCATGATCGCGGCAGATTCGACCGAGGAAGCGCTCGCTTTCCTCGCGCAACTGCTCGGCGAACGCGGTGGCGAGGAACTGATATCGTACCGCGACCGCGTGCTGGTCTTCGACAAGCCCGGCGTCCTGCCGCGCCTGGCTGCGGGCGCGCAGAGCTTCATTCCGGTGGTATTTACGCGGGAGGTCGAGCGCGAACTCGGGCCTTATGCAACGTCGATGCATTCCATCGTCGTCTACCCGCGCAACGCCACGACCAAAGAACCAGACATCGTCCTGGAGCCCGTCAATTATGAGGCTTTCGACAAGGCCCTCGCAGAGATGGGCAAGGATCGCGACGACATTGCGCGCTTGTCGACCGCCACCGGCCGCTCCCTTACCGTGCTGCGACGCCAGCTTTCCACGGTGCCGGCCGTGCGCACGCCGGCATGGGCAGACAATCATGAGACAGCGGCAAGCCTCGTGCCGTTCTTGTTCGTCGGCGCCTGGAACAGCAAGAACGAAACGGACAAATTGGCGCTTTCGCTGCTGTCGAGGGGACATACTTACGACGAGCTGGAGGAAGAATGTCAAAAATTAGCACAGTTGAATGACGCGCCGATCTGGTCGATCGGCGATTTCACGGGCGTGATCTCAAAAATCGATTTGCTGTACGCCATCGCAGGCGTGGTCACCGCCGATGATCTGAAGCGCTATTTCTCGATGGCACGCATGGTTCTAGGTGAAGATGACCCTGCGCTCGACCTAGACGAAGGTCAGCGCTGGGCTGCGGCGATCCACGGCAAGACGCGAAAATTTTCATCAGCCTTCCGTGAGGGCATTTCAGAGACGTTGGTGCTGCTCGCGGTGCACGGCAAGCATTTGTTCTCAGGTCGCCTTGGCATTGATACTGAGATTGAGGCGATCCGCGTCGTACGGGACTTGTTGCCGACCCCGTTGAACACAAGGATTCTGGAGGCCAACGACCGCGATCTTCCGACTTATGCGGAAGCGGCCCCCGATGAATTCCTTTCGATCCTAGAAAGAGACCTCAAGTCCAACGAACCTGCGGTGCTCGGCCTTCTGCGCCCGGTAGACAGCAGTGTTTTTGGGCGTCATCCGAGCCGCACCGGCTTGTTGTGGGCTTTGGAGGGGCTTTCGTGGAATCCCGCGACGTTGCCGCGTGCGGCTTTCATTCTGGCCCGGCTTGCCCAAATTGAGATCAACGACAACTGGGTCAATAAGCCGATCAATTCATTGGAGTCCATCTTTCGCGCATGGATGCCGCAGACTGCGGCTAACCATCAGCAGCGCGTAGACCTCATGAAAAGTCTTGCCAAGAGGTGCCCTGACGTTGCGTGGAAGATTTGCGTCGCTCAGTTCGGCGTACATCACCAGATAGGGCATTACAGTCACAAGCCGCGCTGGCGCTCCGACGGGTACGGATTCGGTGAAGCGTTCTCGACGTGGGAGCCGATCATAAAATTCATGCGCGAAATGCTTGAAATGGCGCTGACGTGGAAAGACCATTCCCTCGACATGTTATGCGATCTTGTGGAGCGGCTTCACGACCTAACCGACGAAGATCAGGCTCGCGTTTGGACGCTCATTGAGGTTTGGGCGAAGAACAAGGCCACGGACGCAGAAAAAGCAGCAATGCGCGAAAAGATCCGTGTCACGACGCTGTCGCGGAGGGCGGCGGTACGAGCGAAGGCGAAGAAGGAAGCGACGGGACTCGCCGCCGCTGGCAAGGCCGCCTATGCGGCGCTGGAGCCGAGTGATCTTTTGAACAAGAACCTTTGGCTATTCCGCGATGGCTGGGTCGAAGAATCCGCCGAAGAAATCGAGGACATCGATAAGATCGATTTCAACAAGCGAGAGGAGCGCATCAAGGAACAAAGAGTCGAGGCATTGCGTGAAATTTTTATGCAGCGCGGCCTCACCGGGATTGTGGAGCTTTCAGAGCGCGGAAAGGCATCTTGGGTGGTCGGAGCGCTTGCGACAAGTGAGGTGCTTAGCGAAAATGAACTCATAGAATTGCTTCGGCTTGCGCTGGACCCCATCCTCGCAGGCAAAGAGGACGTTTATTCGTACAAGAACCTCATCGCAGGTGCCGTGCGGGTACTGCGAGACACGAGCAAGTGCGAACGGGTGCTTAAAGGCGTCGCGGCGGGCCTGTCGGATGAGGCTACCGTGCAATTGCTTGTTCTTGCATCATTCGGCAAAAACACGTGGAATCTGGTGGACACGCTGAGCGAGCCAGCGCAGGCCAAATACTGGAACGAGGTTGTGCCGGAATGGATTCACGATTCCGATAGCGAAAACAATGAAGCTGTTGAGCGCCTATTAAAGGCTGATCGTCCCCGGGCCGCCTTCTCGTGCGTCCGGTACGAGCCGCAGAAACTTGATGCGCAGGTCCTTTATCGTTTGCTGCTCGCCATGGCGCAGGGCGGCAGTGAGCCGCCCGGGCATTACATGCTGGAACACTACCATGTCGAAGCGGCCTTCAAGAGCCTGAACGGCAGCGCGGCACTGACCCTCGATCAAAAGGCGGGGTTAGAGTTCGCCTACATCGATGCATTGGCGCGGCGTTGGGAGCGAAGGAATGATGCGTATGGCATCCCGAATCTGGAACGGTATATCGAAGCGCATCCTGAACAATTCGCTCGAGCGATCGCGTGGACTTACAAGCGCAACGACGGGGCTACCGATCCCCCCGAATTGCAGGTTTCGCCCGACCATGTGAAATCGATGGCCGAGCGCAGCTATAAACTTTTGGACGCACTGCACCGGATTCCCGGGCACGATGAGCTTGGCGAACTGAAAGCAGAATACCTGGCGAAGTGGGTTACGACTGTTCGCCGCCTCTGTGCAGAGCTGGGGCGCGCCAAGGTCGGCGATACCTCCATCGGCCGACTCTTGTCCGCCGCCCCCATCGGCAAGGACGGTGTGTGGCCATGCGAGCCAGTCCGCGATGTCCTGGAGGATGTCCAATCCGAAGAGATAATCCATGGCGCTCATAGCGGCGCGTATAATTCACGCGGTGTTCATTGGCGTGGCGAAGGCGGCGACCAGGAGCGCGATTTGGCGGAGAAGTATCGCAAATGGGGCGAGGCGCTCCAAGTTTCGCATCCCTTTGTGTCCTCAAAGCTCCTGATGGGGCTGGCTGCGACCTACGATCACGAAGCAAGCCGTGAGGACATGGCTGCTGGGATTAGGCGTCGCATGCGCCAATGACTTAGAGGGTTTCCGTGGATCGATGCGGGTGGGTAGAGAGCGCGCTGAAGGTTCCGAGCGGCGCGTAGGTCGAGAGCTCGCGGTATCGAAGATTGCGGTGAACTGTAAGTCGTCGCCTTCGTCATAGCTGGGAGGGAGTGCGGCAGCGAGTGGGGTACCGCGCCTTATAAGCGGCGGATGAAAGCTGATCGAGCGGAGGTTTATGGCGAGAAACTCAAGTTCCATCAAACGTGCTTGGGCTTCTTTGATCTAGAAAATCGCCGGGCCATCGATGAAAGTGTGAGGAAGCGAGTTTGGTGGGATAGCGGGCACGCGGTGCTGGAGCGTCCAGAGGAGAAGCATTTGATGAAGATGATCAAGGGACCGGCGATATTCCTCGCGCAGTTCACCGCCGACGCGGCGCCGTTCAACTCTCTCGACGCGATCTGCGAATGGGCCGCCTCGCTCGGCTACGAGGGAATTCAGATCCCCAGCTGGGATGGGCGACTCTTTGACCTCAACAAGGCCTCGGAGTCTCAGGACTATGCTGATGAGGTAAAGGGGATCGCAGCCGGTCACGGCCTTTCCATCACCGAACTCTCGACCCATCTCCAGGGTCAGCTCGTCGCCGTTCATCCGGCCTATGACGCGGTATTCGATGGCTTCGCCGTACCGGAAGTGCGAGGCAATCCCAAGGAGCGCACTAAGTGGGCCGTCGACCAGGTCAAGCGCGCAATCCGCGCCTCAGGGCGCCTCGGGCTCACGGCGCACGCGACTTTCTCCGGCGCATTGGCCTGGCCCTATGTCTATCCTTGGCCGCAGCGTCCGGCCGGCCTCGTCGAGGCCGCCTTTGACGAGCTCGCCAGGCGCTGGCAGCCGATCCTTGACTATGCGGACGAGCACGGCATTGATCTCGCTTATGAGATCCATCCAGGCGAAGATCTGCACGACGGCATCTCCTACGAGATGTTTCTAGAGCGAGTGAATGGCCACGCGCGCGCGAACCTGCTCTACGACCCGTCGCACTTGGCGTTACAGCAGCTCGACTATCTCGCCTACATCGATATCTATCACCAGCGCATTAAAGCCTTCCACGTCAAGGACGCAGAATTCAACCCGACGGGCCGCCAAGGCGTCTATGGCGGGTTCCAAAGCTGGGTCGACCGCGCCGGCCGCTTCCGCTCACTGGGCGATGGCCAGGTAGATTTCGGCGCGATCTTCTCGAAGCTCACGCAGTACGATTACGGCAGTTGGGCGGTGATGGAATGGGAATGCGCGCTCAAGCATCCTGAGCAAGGCGCGCGCGAGGGCGCCGAATTTATCAAAAGACATATCATTCGGGTCACGGAGAAGATCTTCGACGATTTCGCAGGCTCGGGCACCGACGACCAGATGAACCGCAAGATGCTTGGCATCTCCTGAGGGAGGAAGAAGAAATGGTTATTCAGGCAACCAGCGAGGCCGGTGGTCATGGCCGTATCCGGCTAGGCATGGTCGGCGGCGGCCAGGGAGCTTTTATCGGCGCCGTCCACCGCACTGCTGCGCATATCGACGACCAGTTTGAGCTGACAGCAGGCGCTTTGGCATCGGATCCGGTCCGAGCCAAGACATCGGCGAAGGAGCTCGGTATCGCCAACGACCGAGCCTATAGCTCGTTCGAAGAGATGGCGAAGGCGGAAGCCGCGCGCCCGGATGGCATCGAGGTGGTCTCGATCGTGACCCCGACCCACATACACAGCCCGGTCGCCAGGGTCTTCCTTGAAGCCGGCATTCACATCATCTGTGACAAACCGCTGACGATGACCGTCGCTGAGGCGGAGGAATTGGTGAATCTGGTCAGGAAGACGGGCAAGGTCTTCGTCGTGACCCACAACTACACGGGCTATCCCATGGTCCGACAGGCTCGCGCCATGGTCGCGAACGGCGATCTCGGCGAGATCCGGCTGGTGCAGGCCGAATATCTGCAGGATTGGCTGACGGAGCCATTAGAAGCAAGCGGCCATAAGCAGGCCGCGTGGCGCACGGACCCGGCTCGATCCGGCGTCGGCGGGTGCATCGGCGACATCGGCACCCACGCCTACAATCTCGCCTGCTTCGTCACTGGACTTGAGCTTGACGAACTGCTCGCCCAGCTCTCGACCTTCGTCGACGGCCGGCGTCTCGATGACGACGTCCAGGTCCTCCTCAAGTGGAAGGGAGGTGCCAGAGGTATGATTTGGGCGAGCCAGGTCGCGGTCGGCAATGAGAACGGCCTAAAGCTGCGCGTCTATGGGACCAAGGGCGGCCTCGAATGGGCACAGGAAAATCCGAACTATCTCTGGTTCACACCTTACGGGCAGCCCAAGCAACTTTTGACCCGCGGCGGTGCCGGCGCCTTGGTCGAGGCGGGACGTGTCACCCGGGTGCCATCGGGGCACCCCGAGGGTTACCTTGAGAGTTTCGCAACAATCTACGCTGAGGCTGCGCGCGCCATCCGCGCGGCACAGGCCGGCAAGGCGCCGGATCCGGCGGTGGTCTTCCCGACAGTCGAGGATGGCCTCGCCGGCGTGAAGTTCATCGAAGCCGCGGTGAACTCATCCTCGAGCAATGGCGCCTGGGTTCGCGTCGCGTAAATGGCCAACGGATTAACTTTGCGCGCCGAAGGCGGCTCATAGAGCGGGCTTCGACCAAGCTCTGGCCGACAACGTTCTAAGCAGGCCTAACGGATCCGTGGGCCTTGCGCTCATCGGCTATAAACCGCGATCCTACTTTGCATGGGGTTGTTTTCGATATTGGATCGATAGGATGCCCTCAGCGGCTCATCACCCAGTTTTTCGCGCCAGCACGATGCTCGTCCCAGCCGGTGCTGCGCCGTATCATCGAAGCTCTCTTCGGGCGCGCACGCCAGCACGTCGGCTGCGCTCCTGAACGCGGTCCATCACGCTCGCCTCCTCAATGAAGGATCGCGCAATTTCGACGACCGTGGTAGCTCAAACACTGTTGCGCGGAGATCGGGCAGTGCTGACAAGCAGCAATAGCCAATCCCCGTGAGCCGCCGCCGGCATCCATAAGATGCCGGCGACCGGTGAAGCCACAGCTTTGTAGCCAGCTCGCGGCCGCTCGCCAGCTCTGCGAGGCTGATGCTGACTCCAACCCCAAACACGAGCTCTTTGCACAGGAACTCGCCCAGCCGGGGCAACGCGACACTAAAAGCAAATCGGCATTTCTGATTGCGTTGCCGAGCTCCTGGGGCGCGGAACGGAGCGCGCCTGATTTTCGCATTTCTGAATGGGCCGCCCGCAGTCGGTGGCCCTGTATATGGTTCCGACAACAGACATCGACGATCGCAAGCTATTGGAGGCGCCGGGGTTCGCTGGCGCAGCGCTCGACCACGTCAGCCTCTACTTCAACCCGGGTCACCCCGGAGTGGACGTGCCACATTACCACGTCGTGATCTGGCACGTGAGCAGGAAGGAGGAAGCGCGTGTTGCGAAATGACGCCGCAACGTACGCCCAGTGGCGGCTGGACATCAGAATTACGCGGCTAGTCTGGGTTGCTTAGAAATTGATGAACAGCGTGAGGCGCAAACAACCGATGCAAGGGGCAATAGGCAATACCATTGCGCCTGCCTTGACACCTGCCTTTCTGGGGAGCACGCTCCCTAAGATTTGGACGTGTGCCGACCCGTTCGACGATGACCTGAGGGGGCGAGCATGGCCGAAGTTGCAGCAGCCAGCGGTGCGACCAGCGATCCGCGCGCCCTTCAGAATGTTCCAGACCCGCTGCCTTTGACTATTGGCGGCATCATTGCCGCAGTAGGACCTCAAGCCATCAACTTCGGCATCTCGATCGGTGGGGGTGAGGCTTACCTGCTGCCCAACGTGGCCGCACGCGGGGCGCTAGGTTGGCATTGGTTGTTGGTGATCTCCGTCATCGTCGAGACGGCGCTGGTATATGAGTGCATCAAATATAGCTGCTGCACTGGTCGGTCGTTCTTCGCCGGCACCAACGAGCTCGCGCCACGTGGCTTCTGGCCGTGGTTTTGGGCGATCGCCGCGGTGCTGACGTGGGCATGGCCAGCGTGGATGGGAGGCGCGGTCGTCGCTGCGCAAAGGTTCACCGGCATTTCCACGCCTCAGGGCTGGACCCTTTTTGGCCAAGCGTTGCCGCCGCAGTACATCTGGGCCGTGCTGGCCCTCGTGCTGGTTCTCGTCGTCTTCTACTTTTCTAACCGCACTTACGCGTTTCTCGAGTGGTTCTTCAAGGTCATCATGTTTCTGAATATCGCCTTGGTCCTGGCGATCACTGTCATTGCCGCCAAACCCAGCGACTACATTACGATTCTGCAGGCCTATTTGGGGCTGCTATTCTTTTCGCCGGAATGGACGAAGAGTGTTACGCCGCTCGATATTGTTGCGCTCTACAATCAGCCCGGCGGCAGCCTGATGTGGGTCAGCTTTTGGGTAGTCGCGGCAGGATGGGGTATGGGCCGCTACGCGGGCCAGGTCACGGGCTTCCTGCGGCCGCCCGAGCGGATTACTGCCGAAGAGATACGCTGGAACAGCAACGATCCGCGGGAAGTCGCCAAGATGAAGCACTGGGTCCGGCTGGGCGGCTTGAGCCTTGTCGTATGGTGGGCGATCATCGGCGGCTTGATCATGACCTACCTCTATTCCGTCGCCGGCTATGCGTACCTCCACAACGAGTTCCTGAGTACCGGCAAGGTGCCGACCGGCGTGGAGGTGCCGCTGCAGATGGCGATCGTGGCACAGGGCGTTCTCGGGCCGGCCGCTGGAGCACTAATGCTGATCGTGATCATGGTCACGCTTTATGATGCCCAGTTCCCGTTTTATGACACCTTCGTCGGCCGCACCACGACCGATGCCATCGCCGTGACCACCGATCTAGAAGACAAGATTCCTTACCGCGTGTGGTATTTCATCGTAGTAACCGTCGCGGTCTTGGCAGGCTTCTATCTGATCCTACAGCAACAGCCGTTCTTCATGTGGCTAATGGTGGCTGTGGCGGCAGTGGTCTACCGCTCGATCGGTTCGCTGCAGATCATGATGATCAATAACCGTCGTCTGCCGCCGGAGTTTAGGGTCAGTACGCTGAACGCCATTATCCTCTGGTTCAGCTTCGTCACCGGCCTTCTGTCCGTCGGCTATTGGGCGTACCACTCATGGGCTGACATCATGAAGCGGTTTGCAGCCTGACGGTGCGACGGGAGAGGCCGGTACTTGCGGTTCGCGATCAGGCGATGGTGAGAGTCGTCCTTTGGCACATGTTGATGCTCGTATGGCTCGCGCTCCTGATCCGGGGCGTCTGGTGGATGTGGCCGGCTTTCGAGAAGCTGGAGTTCAGTCAGGATGCCGTCACCGGGCTGCTCTGGCTTTTCATGGGAAGCCTTCTTTGGCTGCTGGCGTTTCTTTATGGGCGCGAACGCTATTGGCGGCATCGACGTCGCCTATCAGATCCCCGCTCTTGATTTCTGGTCGGTAGTGCACGCGGGCCATGAGCGCCAAGCTTGGCTCGCGCCCCATGACGGTCGCGTCGGAGCGTGTCCTAATTTGCCTTCAACCGCCGATGAAATCTCGCGCGCCACCGGCCGTAGCTGGCTCGCGAGGTTCGGCACGTGAGCATGGCCGAAGCTTCAATGTTGGCGCGGGGGCTAGCCGGCCTCAAAAGTCCGGTTCATTCCTACTGCGGTAGGCCCTCCTTAGGTGTTCATAGGCAAACGTGCAGCCGAGAAGACTCGATGCGCATTTACGGCGCGCACGCCAGGGAATCTCGCTTGGAATTGGCAGTATCCAGCAACAATAGGATTGTAGTTCCAGAATCCTTGCGCATTTGCTTGCGCGCTAATAGGCCAGATTGAGAAGAAGTCCGATCGGGGTGTCGAAATCCGTTTCGCTGCTAATCGACACCGCTCATTCGATTGCCGTTCCTCCATAATGACGTCAAGTGCGGCGAGTGATCCCAGATTCCTCGCTAACGGCGATGCGCCCAGCGACATTTTCTGAGGGGTTGGATTTATATGGCTAGGAGTTCTCTGTGGAGGATATTGCCGCCGTTGCGGACGGCTTTGGCGATCACGCGCGCCCGGCGACTATACTATTTTCGCCGAAATAGTATAACGGGCAAATGTTGAAGACATTACGGTAACCAATTGAAATCGCAGCATTATCACTTCTCCGTCGCGCCGATGATGGATTGGACCGAGAGTTCTTTTTTTTCAATTAGTTAGAAGGCGGTGTGTGCACGACGTGTGCACCGAGAGATCAAAGAAAATCCAGCGACAACCAGCGTAAGCAGGCTCAACTGAACCGCTGTAGGTCAGCCGGGCCGATGTTCAGGGAAGGCTGAGGGATCTCGTTTGGCAGACCGCGAGTTTGCGTCGGTAAGTTGCCAAGCGTTTATTCGCGCAAGGTGCGGTTATGGAACGCCCGTCCTCACGGACAACTGCTGACTCTTAACAGCGGGTCCCAGGTTCGAGCCATGGTGCGCCAAATCATAGCAAAATCAACAACTTACAGGTAGCTGTTAAAGCGTCATTCCACACGTCCTACACGCGGAAGGACAGCGGCTGTTGCGATAACCTGGCGCTCTCGCCCGAGCAGTCGACTTCAAGCACCTTCGCGCAGGCGCTGCCGTGAGTTTTCGCCATGATGGCCCGTTAGGATCGCGCGAACTTTATGAGCGGCTCAGTGTGATTTCAGCCGGCAGGGAAAGGGCCGCTTCCACAAGATAGGGGAGGGCTCGCGCTTTATTCGGTCGACCTACGAGCCGGACTGATCCAAAATCCCTGCGAGCAGAGAACAGAAATTTCCCGTAGCAGTGATGGCAACATTAGAAGACGTATTTCGTTCGTTGTTTCCCGAATTTCCCGCCGACCAAGACCCGTTCGTACAACCGCCCCGGTTGCCCGCCGACGTCTTTGCGTTCTCAGCTCACCTGCTGGAGCGCTCGGGCGCATCCCATCACATCGCGCCGTATGTCCCTATGCGAGACTCCGATTTTCGCAGCCTGATCGTGGATGCGGCGATGCGAAATCGCGCCGCCAAGCTTGGGAAGGAATGGCTCCGCGCGCCGACGCCGGCCGGTCGGACGCTTCCCGCCGCGCCAAGCGGTGTCATAGCGAAGTGGCGTCGTCTCAGGAAATTTCGCGATCGAATCGTCTATGAGCCGCTACTGGAGAAATCGGACGCTCCTGACTGGTGGATGCCTTGTCTCGAGCTGATGATGATTGCGGACGAGGCGTCCCGGGATATCGGATTCGATTCGGATCATCCGTTCGCTTTACCGATGCGTTCCGCATATATATTGGAGGAGACCGAGGACGACTTTTACACGCTTCAACGAGCGTCATTTTCACTATCGACTGCCGTCGATGATCTTGTGTGTGTCCAACCTAAATCAAGGACTCCCACTGTCGGATGCACCCTGAGGTCGCTTTCGCATCACCTCGCGCTGCTTCCTCCGCGAGGACAGGTTCGTGCTCGTTGGGTCCAACCGGTATTTCCTGAACGAGCCGGCCAAAGGCCCAAAAAGTTGGGACTTCTGCTCTTGCCGTACCCGTTCCGGATCGCTGACGACGTCTTCGAGAAGGTCGCTGCGCACGCAAAGGAGACATGGGGATGGTTCGGTGTGCGGTCCAGTTGGCTGCCGGACAATCGAGACAGAACGAAGCGAAAGGCGTTCGTCGAATATGTCTTGCACTTGGTGCGCGAGGCGAGGTCGAAAGGCAAGCGCGTCGACGCGGTGGTGCTTCCCGAGCTTGCGCTCAATTTCACGCAGTTCGTGGACCTCGCTCGAGCTCTCGCCAAAGACGAAATGATCGAATTTCTCATTGCGGGAATAACGCACGATCGTTCCGGCCGCAGAGGAAATTTCGTCTCTATCGCCCCGTTCTTCCTGTTGGAAAGTCGTCGGACCGCCAACATGACGGACTGGGAAAAGATCATCCTGGTGCGGGAAAAGCACCATCGCTGGAAGCTTAATTCTTCGCAGATCGAAGCTTACGATCTTGGGCTAGATCCCAAAAAGAGCTGGTGGGAGCATCTGTCCATTCTCAGCCGGAGTCTGGACGTCCTGGTGTTCAGAGGAAACAGTACCTTGACGACTTTGATTTGTGAGGACTTGGCGCGCGTCGATCCGTGCCAAGCGGTCGTCCGGGGCGTCGGGCCCAACCTGCTTATCGCGCTCCTGATGGACGGACCACAATTGGAGAACAGGTGGCCGGCGAGATACGCAACGGTCCTGGCTGAAGATCCGGGAACGTCGGTTCTGACACTCACTTCGTTCGGCCTGATAGCGCGTCAAAACGAACTTGGGGATCATCCGCAAGCCAGCGCCATAGCGCTTTGGAAAGACGACGTGAACGGGGCGAAGAAGCTTGAGCTTCCGAGAGATTCCGACGCTCTCGTTCTGGAGCTAGTCGCGCAAGGAAAAACCGAACGGACGCTGGATGGTCGGTCAGACGATGGATCGACCCATCGGTGGGTCTACGATGCGCACGGTGCCGTCAGTGTCGGAGCACAAAATCGGCCTGATTGGATCACGACCGGAGTGGCTAAATCCAAATAGACGAATCGATCTTTAGGCTCGCTTCTTCGCTGCGGGCCTGAAGTCTTGCTGAGCGCGCTTGGTGAAGGTCGCAAAAATGCGCTTCTCCTCGGGGTCTGTCGACGACTTTCTGACGACTATCGCTGCGGCTTTCTTCGCCTTGCGAGTCTGTTCCGAGTACTTTTTGGAAATGTTGGCCATCAGTCGACTCAGCTTCCCCGGGAAACCGTGGAATTTTACGATACAATGTACATATTGCGCGCGGTCAAACAAGGCCTGGATGGGGCCAATCTTAATTAAGCGTTATCTTCCAATAACTTCCGGTCTGGGGGGCGCGCGGGCGGGGGCTAGAAGCCTCGAACGGTCGCTGTAGCACGTCCTATTCCAGACTTTTCGATTATCGTGTCGCTTGGCGAAGCCGCAGGCAGACGGTCTCGACTGAACTGTCCGAAATGGTAAGGCTGGCCGTTGAACAAGATATGGTCAAACTCGGCCGCGAGAGATTGTAGACGCTGTTCTCGGTGTCGGAGCTGTAGATCAGCGCGATGGTGTGGCGATGACCGCCGCGCTCGGCGGCAATGAGGAGGCCATCCGGGAACTCCCGCTCGATGACTGCCGACCAGTTGTGGGTACGTAGCTTCTCCAGGATTTTCCGTTCCGCGTCGCGGTGGAGGATATCCATGCGCATTTTTTGTTCTGGATCAGAAGGCTGCATGGCGATCTCGAATCGGCGTGCACTCGCGCGGGGCGTTGCGATTCAGGTTCGCTTGGGTTTGCGGAAGCGAGCGGGCGGCATGTCCGGCTGGCGACCGGTTTGGGATGGCTGAACGACAGCGCATCTGGACGGCGCATATTGCGGCGACCTCATCGCCGGCATAAGTGCGGAGGTTTCGCCGACCGTCCTTGAGTGCGAAGTTCGGTTACTCCGCCGCCTCCGCCTCGGGCGGTCGGCGCTCGTATAATGTCAGGGACCGGGCCTGCGCGCGATCCTGTTGTGTCGAGGGCGGTGGGGGAAGTGCCGGGACAAAGGGTTCGATCGGATCGGTGGGAACGGATAGGTCAGGATTGAGGCCGGCAACCGTGCCTGTGCCATCATACTTGCGATCGAACACCGCGATCGGATGCTTGAGGAAGTGCTGGTCAAACATGGCGGTTATTCCCGACGAGGAGAGGCGAGCGAGCTCAGCGCGGACCTCTTTGCCGGATTTCCAGCCTATGGCGTAGCGCTTGGTCGCGGCTTGCGCAGCCTCAAGGGTAGCGATTGCTGCATCCGTGAAGCCGCCGCTGGTCCAGAACTCGAAATGCACTTGCGACGAGTTGAACCGTTCCTCCCCTTTTGTCGCCTTGTAGAGACCCGGGACTTGGCGACTGAGCCATTCCTCTACCTCTGGAGCATCGATCAGATGATCCGGTTGATACCCCTTGCACTCGTAGATCCAGACTTCACCGGAGACGACGCGGCGAACATCAATCTCTGCCCGGAAGGTGTCGTACCTGACAAGATGATTGATGTCGATCGATCCACCGAACCGCGCCTGGACGACGTGTCCGACAACGAGTTCGAAGAGTGATCCACGCAGATTGCGATCTGCTCCCTCGATGCTGCCAAGCTTGTCGAACAGCTCACCGATCACTTCAGGCCGCGCGACGGCGATGGCGGCGGCCTTGCTCATCGTCTCGAGTAACATCGCGAGACCAACCGCCACATCCCGACCGAAAAGGTTCTTCGGAGTGGCGAGCATCAGCCCGTGCGACCTTCCCAGATTGAACGCCTCTTGCGTATAGCCGTCGGCCATGAGGACAGGCAGGAATGCTGGTAGATTTTTCAGATAGGCGGAGAGCGTGAATTTGCGTACGAACGCGGCGACCGCCTGCTCCGTGACGGCAGCGCCTGTGATCACATCTGCAACGAGGAACCCCGGCCTGGGCCGACCGTCCTTCTGCCGGCGAGCAATAGGAACCATGTAAGAGGGACCGCACAGGTCCCAGTGAAAGTTGCCGAACTTTGGTAAACGCTCGCCGTCGCCGCGAATTTCGATCTTGCCATAGCTAGCAAGCCCCAGGCGCCTTGCCCAATCGCGCAGGGCGAGGAGCAGCATTTTTTCGACCAGCATCCGAGCACGGAGCCGTCGGAATTGGGATACCCCAGGCGTCCGTCGGCGCGAAGCGCGACGACGGGGCCGACGCCCTGCACGTCGGTGCGCTCAACGAGATGAACCGCCTCGAGGCGTTGCAGAACCGTCTCGCTCGATATCTGCCCCTGTTGGCGAACCGGCGAACCACTGATGATTGCGAAGTGCTCTAGCGGCACAACACCATCGCGATCCTGCAATGCTGCGAGAGCTGGTCCATAGGCGGGACTCGCCTCGCGGATATCGCGTGCAAGCGCCGTCCAGTAGTGCTCCGTGCCCTCATGCTTTGTGTGATACAGGAAGCGGGCGTTCCGAGGAAAAACCCAGGCCCTTCAACCGCCGGACATTCGCACCTGCACGAGCGATACGCTGGCGCGCGACATCTGCCGACATCCCACGGGTAACGAGTTTGCGCGCCAGATCGGAGGAGAGGCAGGGTCCCTCCGTAAGTAGGATCGATTCGACGGTGTTCATGTATTGAAGCTGCCCCTGTCACGCTCCGCTATTTATAATAAAACTACAGTCCCAGGCGACCCTTTTCGCAAGCGTCGATGTGCATAAAATAATTTAATAAAATCAAGCACTTGACCTTCGGTTGCCTTACGATCTCTTCGCCTTATGTCACGGTCGCGCATCACGCGATCCGTGTTGGGCGGCGATAGTGTAGGAATTCATGGCGGATCCTGCCTAAGCAGTGCGTGTTTGGCGAGGCGCGTCAACCAGGAGGAAAGCCGCCCATAGCACGGCGACGACCGTCTGAGGAGCATCTGGGTTGAGGTTACGCTCGCCCGAATCCCCCACCGTCGCTGTGCCGGTCGCACGCGCACCGCTAGAATGGGGACACTCAGCGCTCGCATAAGTGGTTCCTCATCGGCTTGATGATAAAGAGCGATCCTGGGCTGGAACGCGTGGAATATTCGTGGGGGCGGCTTGAGCAACATCAACATTAAAAGAGCGGTCGAGAATATTCGCTCGGGCACTACAGTCTATACGCCGGTGGTCGAGCTGATTGTCAACGCTATCCAAGCGATCAGAACGGTGAAGGTTACTGGCGGCCTGATAACGGTGACCATTCTCCGCAGCAAGCAGGTCGACCTCATCGACAAGACGAGCGCCGTGGATGGCTTCATCGTTCGAGACAACGGAATCGGCTTCAACCAAGATCACCGCGACTCCTTTGACACCCTCTATACGGACATGAAGGCGGCGGACGGGGGCAAGGGTTTCGGCCGATTCAGTTGCCTGAAGTACTTTGACGAGTTCACTGTCGACAGCATCTTTAGCGAAGGTCCAAAGCGCAAGCGCCGCACCTTTGCGATGGGAAGAGGCAAGCACATCATCATCGACGAGAAGGTGACGCCGTCGGAGGCCACGGAAACGGGGGCGACCATCACGATCTCGGGGGTGAGGAGCGTCAAGTTTCCCGATAAAGGGTTGGAGATCATCGCGCGAGTTTTAGTCGAGAAGCTCCTGCCTTACTTCATCGACCCAAATTCGGAATGCCCTCGGATCGTAGTAGAGGACGGATCTTCTGGCTCCAGCGTCGTACTCAATGACTACCTGTCACAGACAAACCGACAGATCGTCGAGTTGGAACCTCCAAATCGAGCGTTGATCCTTCAGTGCCAGGACGAACAAGAAGCGTTTCATGTCCGAGTTTTTAAATTTTACTCGCCGAGAGCAAATAAGAGCAAGATAAGTCTCGTTGCGCATCGTCGTGAGGTTGCCGAGGTCACCATTCAAACCTACATTCCGGAGTTCGCCGAGGAATTCTATGACAAGGCTGCGCTCGACAGCGAGGGGGAGAGGGATAGGAATTACATCATCAAGGCATACGTATTCGGCGATTACCTGGATAACAATGTTTCGCTCGAGCGCGGCGCCTTTAATTTCCAAAGAGATAACGACCTAATATATGGCATCTCCCAGTCTCAGGTCGAGCAAGGTGCGGCGCTTATTGCGCAAGCGGCGATAGGGGACGAGATTACGCAGCGCAAGGAACGGAAGAACGCACGCATAAAGGAATACATCGATACGGAAGCGCCTTGGCATCGCGCGCTAAGTCAAGAGGCGGATTTCACCACACTTCCTATGAGGCCGTCGTCGCAGGAGATCGAGATGCACTTGCAGACGGCGAAGTTCAAGCTTGAGATGCAAACTCGTGCGCAGGTACGCGAGATCCTGTCCAGTGACGATCCCGAGACGTTGCGCGATCGGGTTGCTGAAGTAGTCGACAGTATATCCCAGACCAGCAAGAATGACCTGATACACTACGTATCCATGCGGAAATGCGTCCTCGATCTGTTTGAAAAATCATTGGAGACCGATGAGGAAGGAAAGCATCGATCGGAAGGTGACGTGCATGACATTATCATGCCGCGCCGCAAGGATACCGAAAGCATCGACTACGAACAGCATAACCTTTGGATACTGGACGAGCGCTTGAATTTTACTGGTTACGTGTCGTCTGACAGGCCACTGGACGGACCGCGCAGCGATCGGACAGATGTCACCATATTCGGCAAGCGTATCGCTTTTCGAGGCGATAACGTCGCGAGTAATCCGATCACGATTTTTGAGTTCAAGAAGCCTCAGAGACACGATTTTGCTAATCCGTCATCGGATGAAGATCCGGTCCAGCAGATCGTTCGGTACGTCAATGAAATCAGGGACGGCAAGTACAAAACGCCGAAGGGTCGCGACATATTGGTCACGAACAACACGCCATTTTATGGTTATGTCGTGTGCGATCTGTCGCGGAAGATCGTTGACTGGCTCGAGCGCGAAAAGGATTTCACACCTATGCCAGATCAGCTCGGGTACTTCAAATGGTACGGAAACATAAAGCTGTATATTGAAGTCTTGAGCTGGACGAAAATTCATCAAGACGCAGATATGCGCAATAAGATATTTTTTCACAAGCTGGGCATCTAGCCGCGATACATTGATCGCGGGGATCTGGCGCGACACCAAGGATGTTTGCGAAGCCTTCACCATGCTGACGATGGACCCAGTTCAAGATCGTGCGGCATCGCGATGGGCAGATCGATTCTTGAACGAAGTGCCTGGCCGACTGGCTCGATCCTTTGGGCCTCAAACCTTCGCCGCTTCAAGCTCCCTGTCCGCCTAGATTTCGTGTCGCCCCATTCCGACAAGAGGAAATCCAATTGCAGGTTCAATGGAGGTTTAACAGTACATTTGTAGGAATGGCCGTTGATTTTGTAGCAATTCATGCGCCTCTTAATCAGCGGGTCCCAGGTTCGAGCTCTGGTGCGCCCACCAAGCCGAGCAGTTGGCCCTACGGGGCTCCTGGCTAGCGAACCCGCGCCGATATTCCGGCATGGCACCGATTTGGTCGCCGCTCAAGCGCACCTCACAAGCACAACAATTTCTCCGGTCTGACGGCTTTTGGGCGACCCCTTTTACACTGGTATCAGCCGACTTCCGTGTTTTACCCGCGTCGCGATGCCTGGAATCCGTTATATCGGGTCCGAGGAGGGGCGTTTCGCGCCTATCATTAAGATCGACCATATCGGAGCTGTCGGGCGCTTTAGGGCCTACAAGGCCCAGGGCGACGTGACTTTTAAAAAGTACACCCTCATATTTGGCGAGAATGGTCGGGGTAAGACGACGTTCTGCTCTATCCTGCGATCGATGAGGCTCAACGACCCCGCTCATGTTCTGGGGCGCAAGACGCTCGGCCAAGAGAAGTCCCCTGTAATAATCATGAAGCTCGCGGGCGGCGAGGCGCGCTTTGCGAATGGCGCGTGGTCTAGCCATGGGCAGCGCATCCACCTCTTCGATGCTCAGTACGTCGCAGATAACGTGTACTTCGGGGACGCGATCGGTACGGAACAGCGGCGCAACTTGTGCAAGCTGATGCTCGGGGACGAAGGCATCGCGTACCGAAGGGCATACGACGAGGCTGATGCCGCGATCGACGCGGCAAATGCCACCCTAAGGAGACTTCGGCAAACCATCACCGCGCATGTCCGGCAGGACCAACTGGAAGATTTCGTGGCGCTGAAGCCTGCCCCTGACATTGACAGGAAAATCGAACTCAAGCGCGGCGAGGTAGAGGGCCTGCGTGAGATCGAAAGCCTGCGTTCTCGCCCAGGAGGCGAGATGATCGAGATGCCTCCGCTGCCGACGCACCTCTCGAGAATTCTGAACCAGACCCTCGAGTCAGTGTCGCGTGAAGCGGATAGGCGCGTTCGCGAGCACTTGGCCGCGCATGGCATGGGAGGCGACCAAGAATGGATCGCGCGCGGGATTCCCCATATGCGCAAAGATTGTCCCTTCTGCGGCCAGTCGATCGAAGGGCTCCTCTCAGTTTTGGTAGGTCGACTTACCCAGCGGTTCTACATTACAGATTGATCACGGCAGACAGAGTTTGAAATGGCAGTAAAGGCGACCCGATCGCGCTCTTTGCGGCAACGCGCCATCAGGCGTTGCGATGTTCATAGTTTGCGTGAAGTGCAGCGCACCTGCGCGCTGCGCTCGCGCAAATCTTCCTCCGGATTTCCCCGATGATGTCCGTGGATCGCCCGGCCGCCCGGCTCGCGACGCGCCTTGCATTTTTCGTCGCCGGTTTTGGCATCGCGGGCTGGGCGCCGCTGGTGCCGTTCGCGAAAGACCGGATGGCGGTCGATGAGGGAGTCCTCGGCTTTTTTCTGCTCTGCCTCGGAGTCGGCTCCGTCGTCGCGATGATCGTGACCGGTGTGTTGAGCGCGCGCTACGGCAGTAGGCCGATCATCCTGATTGGCGGGTTCGGCCTTGCGCTCATCCTGCCGTGCCTCGCGCTTGCCGGTACACCTCTGGCGCTTGGGGCTGCGCTGTTTGCCTTCGGCGCCTTGCTGGGCTCTTTCGATCTGGCCGTGAATATCCATGCGGTCGAAGTGGAACGTGCAGCGAAGCGGCCGCTGATGTCCGGCTTTCATGCACAATTCAGCATTGGCGGCGTTGCCGGGTCTGGGGGGATGACCGCTTTGCTCTCGGTCGGCGCTGGCCCCTTCGCATCAACTTTGATCTGCTCGGCCGTCATGGTGATAGCTATGCTGCTGGCCTGCCCGCGATTGCTCCGAACCGCGCGGGCCCAGCAGGTGCCCTTGTGGGTCATGCCACACAACACGGTGCTGCTGCTCGCAATGCTTGCGGCAATCACTTGTCTCGTGGAAGGCGCGATGCTCGATTGGAGTGCTTTGCTGCTCGTGGACAGAGGTCTCGTTCCGGAAGCGCAGGGTGGTCTCGGCTACATGTTGTTCTCTATTGCCATGACGGTCGGGCGTCTCCGTGGCGATGCCGTCGTGGCGCGCGTCGGCGACCGCGCCACGCTGGTGTTTGGCAGTCTACTGGCGGTCGCGGGTTTCGCGGTCCTGCTGACCGCCGTGAGCGCAGCCTTCGCCGTGGCGGGCTTGCTGCTCATCGGCCTCGGGGCGTCGAACCTGGTGCCGGTCCTGTTCCGCCGGGCTGGCACGCAGAAAGCGATGCCCGCCAGCCTTGCGATTGGTGCGATCAACACGGCTGGCTATGCTGGCGTCCTCCTTGGACCCGCTGGCATTGGCTTCCTCGCCAAGCTCGCTGGATTGCCGAGCGCATTTGCGATATTGGCGGCACTTATGGGTCTAGTCACGTTGTCGGCGCGCAGCGTGACGATGGAAACACCGTGAGGAGGAGGCGATGGTTCGCACAGCAGGGTCTGCGTCGCCGTAGTACCGGGCTCGGCATTCGGAGTTGCGCCGTAGTTCCGGATTTCCTACGCCACTTTCCGTGCCGAACTCGAGGAGGCCTGTCGGCGCGTTGCCGACGCGGTTCGCCGGTTGGGCCTAAGGGAGCTTTGATGCAGGGCGATCCGACATCGCATGGATTATGGGAGCTGACCGCGCCGGCCGCGCCGCAGACCGTGACCTTGGCCGACAAGTTGGACGTCGATGTCCTCGTCATCGGAGGCGGATATACTGGCCTATCGTCGGCGCTTCATCTCGCCGAGGGCGGCGCGCGCGTCGCCGTGCTGGAAGCGTCCGAGATCGGATTCGGCGGTTCGGGACGCAATGTCGGCCTAGTGAATGCCGGGATGTGGGTGATGCCGGACACGCTCGCTGGCACGCTCGGCCAACCTTTTGGCGAGCGCCTGATCGAGCTGCTCGGTAACGGGCCACAGATGGTGTTCGACCTGATCGAGAACCACGGCATTGCGTGTGAGGTAGAGCGCACGGGCACGCTGCATTGTGCCGTCGGACACAAGGGCCGCGAACAGATCGAGGCGCGGGCCGAGCAATGGCAGCGGCGTGGCGCGCCGGTCGAGGTGCTCGACGCGGCCGAGACACGCCGCAAGATCGGTGGCGGCGACTACACGTGCGCATTGTTGGACAAGCGCGCCGGCACCATTCAACCGCTCGCCTATGTTCGCGGACTGGCGAGCGCGGCGCTTGCGGCGGGGGCGACGGTATTCACAGGGAGCCCGGCTGCTTCCGCCGCCGACGACGGTGCGCGCTGGACAGTCAGTACGACCTCGGGATCGGTGCGAGCAAATTGGGTGATCGTAGCCACCGATGCCTATGCGCGCGGACCGTGGTCGCAGCTTCGGCAGGAGCAGATTCATCTACCATACTTCAACTTCGCGACTCAACCGTTGTCCGACAATCTGCGCGCATCGATCCTTCCTGAGCGGCAGGGCGCCTGGGATACGAAGCAGGTGCTCAGCTCCTTCCGCTTCGACCGTGCCGGTCGTCTCGTGTATGGCAGCGTCGGGGCGCTCGAGGGCAGCGGCGCGGCGATCCACCGCGCGTGGGCGATCCGCTCATTGCGCAAACTGTTTCCGCAACTCGCCCATATCGAATTCGAGGCCGGCTGGTTCGGCATGATCGGCATGACATCGGACAACTTGCCGCGCTTTCACAAGCTCGACCGCAATGTGGTCGCGCTCAGCGGATACAATGGCCGCGGCATTGCGCCGGGTACGGTATTTGGCGCTGTGCTCGCATCCTATGTGCTGGGGCATGTCGCAGAGCAGGACCTTCCGCTTCCGGTCGCTGCGATCGAGGCGCCGCGCTTTCGTACGGCGCGGGAGGCGCTCTATCGCGCCGGATCGCAGCTCGTTCATTTGACCGAAGCCCAGCGCTGATTCGCAGAACTCAATCGCTTCTCCCAGGTGCTAAAGGTGATGCCGACGTTTCTGCAGGCCGGCGTCTATCCGGCCGTGATGCACCTCCAAGGCCGTGCAGGTTGCGAACGATGAAGGCAAGGCCGTCGCCAAGGTGCGCGAATTGCCCGTCAGCGACTTCTTTGCCGGGACGGGCAGGGTGCGCGAGGACAAACGAATGGTCGAAGATATAAGTTGCTCGTGCGGATCAGAAGGCCCCTCCGAATCGAAGTTGCGTGGAGCTACCATAATGTTCTGGCCTCCGTTTCTGGCGATCAGGTGTTCCTGCCGCTCGGCCAGAGCGAGTGCACCCTGGCGAAGAAATGACCTCTCACGGGAGGCGGCCCATAATTGCCCATCGCTGCCCGAACTGGAGTGCGCGATTGCTGAGCAGCGACCGCTGCGAAAGATCCCCACGCAACCTTCCGATCTGGTCACGGCCTCCGGCATGGTGAAGTGTTGCAAGAGAGCCAAGATGTCGGCAAATGCCTCATGGAAAGCCAGCGAGTCTGGGTTGCTTGGCTCAAGATACATTCGATGCATGCCGTCCAAAATCGCGTGACTCATCTCGTGTTTAGCAGAGTCTTTCGCTGCGCCAAATACTCGTCCAGCTCACGCGGCCACTTCAACTCGTCACAGACTGAAATGAGCGCTCTTCATGGCTGAACTAATCCTGCGAAAGGATGAGGCACGTGTAAGGGCCGAGCCCGAAGCCGGCCTCGCAAGGCATGCCGTCTCGCGCCTGCGGGGTCGACCAGGCGTCGTAGCTGGCCATCCCTCGGAATGCGCTGCTATAGCCGGCCCAGTCACTGTTGAAGCGCACCCGCCACAGCCCGGCGCGTGGAAGCCCGAGGACTTTTTCCACGGCACCCAACCCGCCCCGGACACAATGCTCTCGAAGCTGGGCCGCTGGGGCCTCTTGCCGGACGCGGCGCAGCCGGCGAAGTGCTACGACATTCGCGGTGAGCGCTACACGGCCGTCTTTGGGTCGGGAGGGACCAATGACGTTCAGCTCATCCATCACCCTCGAGCTGCTAGTGAAGCTGCGCCAGCGGCTCCGTCACACGTCTACGGCGGCCTTGATTTGCCGTCCACACCGGAGGAGCTGCGTGATCACGCGAACTATCTGTCGGTGTTCCCGCGGACACCCTCCGGTGCCCAGATCGGGGCGTTGGGTCCGGCAGCCTCGTCCCACGACCGCAACGGACGGGCGCTCGGCGCCGTGCAATGGCTGGGCGACGAGCATATTCAGAGGGATTACGAGCTCCTGGCGCAGGAGTTGCAAGTGGATGATCCGAATCTCGCCGCTCGAACGCGGTTTGTGGATCCCCTCATAGCCTTTCAGTTGAGCTGGGGCGCCGAGAGCGACGCGCTCCGCGCATTGCAGCGCATCGTCTATGATCGGAATGGTAATGATGTAGCCGACTTCCTATTCCTGCCAGTGAACAATGCCAGTGCGACCGATCCTAAGCGCCGCGGCACCCATTGGTCGCTGCTGCTCGTTGATCGCCGCACACGAGGAGAGCCGGTCGCCTATCATTACGACTCCGCCGAGGGGCACAATAACGGGCCTGCAGAACAACTGGCAGAACGGCTGGGCGTCACTCTGCAGCGAGCCGGCATGGCCCCGCAGCAGAACCGCTATGATTGCGGCGTGTTCGTGGTGGATGGCACGCGGGAGCTGGTTCGACGATTGGCGCAAGGAGAGCGGCCACAGCACGAGCCGCTGCACCTCGACAACCTCGTCACCAATCGGCAGGCACTCCGGGACCGGCTTAGGGGCTAATGGGGATGCGCCCGTTCGGTAGGCGTGGCGACCTGCAGGATTTTCGGCGGCCTTTCAGGACCGGGCGCCGGTCGCCGCGAGCAAGCGCACGAAGTCAGCTGAATCCAGGAAGACCCGTAATCGGCCGACGCCGTGAAGAAGGGTCGTGAAGAGGGTTCGCAACTGCCGCAGCTAGCAAAGCGGCTCGCGCGAGTGATGTAGATCAAGGCGAACTGATTAGGCGCGCTATGTTGCTAGTAGGCTAAGCGGCCTTCGGGCTATCAAGGGTACGAGGTTGCCATGGCTGATCGTGCAGAAATTCTCCGCGCGCGAGCAGAGCAATGTCGGCAGCAAGCTGCAAAGACGGCTGGTCCGATCGACAAACAGCGACTGCTGCGGCGTTCCGATGAATGGCTGAGGCTCGCACAGCTACGGTGCTCGGTTCAACCGAAGACCCTGGAGCCTGATGAAGGCGCCACTCTCAGGTATCCAGCAGTTCACTGAGATGCCTTCTGATGTGCGACCTCTTTTGCTGATCGAACTTCAACGCGCAATCCCTGGTCGACCGAGAGGAAGCACCGCCCCGGCGCGGCACGCCCAACGGTCGCACACGACGTGGACTCTCACGCACTGAGCGGAATAAGACTCGAAATAATTCAGCCTATTACCGCGCCAAAGCCGAGGACTGCCGCGCGCAGGGGCCGACATCAGATCCTCCGTCGCTGTTGCAGCCGTCATCTCTGGCACAGCGATGCGAATCTACGATTGCGAACTTGTGACTCGGGACACTAGGTGTCAGACATACTGAACCAATTTGAGGTAATCGTCTGTGAGGACAGGTGAGCGGATGGAAGAAGCTGCGTCTTGAAGAAAGGTATTCAGAGTCCGGCTAGCGTTAGTGCGGCGTTCGAAAGATGGCCGTGCCGGCGCGCGAGTGCGGAGAGTTGCTAATTCGGAACTGACTAGGTCAGCCGCGGCTGCGGCACAATCTGAGGCGGAGAAGCAACCAGAAGACATGACAGCTTGTGCCAGTCCTAGTGTGGTGAGCCAACCTGCATAGATTAGCACGGCACCGTCTGTCTCATTGAGCCCAGAGAGTTCCTCAATTGCAGCAGCATGGACTGCCGCCGCACCAAGAGACAGAAAAAGATCGGCTATTTCGTCACGTGTGGCTCTAGAGAGAAGGCAGCGGCCGAGATGCGATAGGAGGGTCTCAGTCGGACCCTCGAAGATGCGGAGAATGCGAGCGTCTCGATAGATTTTAGCTACAGGCGTTCTCTCGTCGTAACCACGGCCACCTAACAGTTGGACGCATTGATCAGCGACGAGGCCGCACCACTCTGACGACAAAACCTTCGTTGCCGACGCAAGGTGGACGTTCGGCGCGCCCTGCGCTGAGACAAGTCGGCAGGATGCGCCCAGCATTGCCTTCACGACTTCCCGCCGAAGTACCATCTGCTCAAATAACTGCTCGATATAGCTGTTCTCAATCATGCGCAGCTTACCTAGTCGACGATAGCTTGCATATGAGGCTGCAACCTGGATAGCGCGCTCAAGGGCTCCAAGACCCATAGCAGCCACACCGATACGCCCGCGGTTCATACTAGATGCTGCTGCTCCCCAGCCGTCTTGATCGCGAGAGAGTACGTAAGCACTCGGCACCTCGACATCCTGGAACTCTAGAGTATTTTGAATAATGCCACGTAGACCAAGTGTGCGATGCTCGTGCGTGACCTTTAGGCCTGGAGCCTGCCTATCAACTAGTACACAAACGAACCGACCTTTCGCATCGGGACCGGAGGCTCGCGCAAAGCAAACGATCCAACGAGCCCAGTCAGCGAGGCCGATCCAAATTTTGCGGCCAGAGATGCGAACTCTATCTTCGTGCATGAAAGCCGAAGCCTGTATATGCCGCGGGGCAGAGCCAGCTCCAGGCTCCGTCAAAGCGAAAGCGCAAAGGTCGCCGCGTGTTGCACCCCACATGACATGCCTTTGTTCAGGGATGTGCGGTGCCGCTTCGATGCAGGGCAAGGCCAGGAAGTTATGGATGACGAGGGTAGAGGCAGCCGAGACATCGAAGGATGCAGTGGCGGAGATGAGGTCGATGGCCTCTTGCAAGGGAAGAGCTAATCCGCCGTGCTCTGCTGGTGTAGTGAGCCCGAACAGTCCATGCCTTACTAATGTGCTGTGTAGGGTCGGAGGGAATGCTCGACGGTCATCCGCGTCTGCGAAATTCAACTGACCCAGGTCATCGATCAAACTGGAATATAGCGTAGGTGCACCACCTTCAGCTGTGCGTTCCTGCGCCTCCCCAAACAGGGAGTAGATTTGACTCTTCATAGCCCCTCGAATTGTCTGGACAATATAAGGCTATAATGATTGCGTCCGCGCTTGGTGCCAATCATCCCGGTGGCTAGCTCGAGTACACATTGGTATACGGGGATGCGAGCGTATTATAAGCAGGTTGCCCCTGATCGGGATTATCGCGAGGGCTGCGCGGGCTCGCATCAAGATGCATCTTGTCTATATGACCTCTCAGAGGAAAACTCTCGTTGTAGTCAGTGACCTCCATTCTCCTCAAGAATCACGCAGAGTCATTGAGTGGTGATTCGTCCCAAAGTGAGCCTAGGAAAAGGTCCGTCATGCTCCCATGGCCCGCAGAGTGAGACGATGCTCGCTTGAGAGGCTGCACCGAAACGCAAGCACCTTCGCTTTTGGAGGCGCTTCGCGGCCTAGTCTAGGAGGATGTGCGATGTTCGGAAAGAAGAAGAAAATGCTGCGGAAGCACGAGACCCAGGAGGTTCAAGCCCGATTCGAGCGGAACGAGGGGGCAGGGAAGGATATCTACGCCCGAATCGCTGATTTGAAGAACGTGCCGCGCGACAACCTGCCTGATGCGGTCTTTATGCTCTTCGTTGAGGCAAAACACCAAAGCGAGCTGATTCGGCAATCGATCAAGGACCGTACCCGCTATGACTTCAATTTCGTCGGGTTCGTCGACGGCGATTTGGCGACCTACCTCGCGGAGGAAGCGGCGCATGCGGTCCGAGATCACGTTACCAACCCGCAGACATTCTTGGAGGCGATGTCTGAGCAATTTCCGGAAGTGCACTTCACGATCCAACAGCAGGACGCCGTTTCAATGGTTGCTTCGATGATCCGTGTGCAGCGGCTGGAAGGCATCCTGGAAGGTCTGCGGCTTGCCGGCCTACTGAACAAAGCGCCAGACCGCCGCCGCACCAGCCCGCAGAAGAACGGGATGCTTTAGCAGGGCCACTTCAAGGCGCTTCTGGTGCCATAGCGGACACCCTTCGAGAAATCCGATCAGGTTCGCATTTTGCCTGGTCGTCGTGAAAGAACTGTCCAAGCCATTGAGAGGGAGTCGATTTTTTTGCCCTTTCGGGCGTGCGGATCGCCGCTGCCGCGGATTTCGCCGGCTTCTTGCAGCACCGAGATCGCCCAGCCCTGCAGCCTTCGGATCGCCGGGCGGCCGCTGCTTAAACGTCAGCCTGCTCAGGACGAATCCTATGCGTGTCCCGCGTTCCGCGCTCCTAACACCAGACAAGTAATCCGAACTGCCATAGGTCTGAGTTTCCGCCGCGTTCCGTTCCCCAGGCGCGACCTAGAGATGCCTGACGTGAATATGGACGTCTCTTATTCGCGGAAGCCCAAATCGGCCTTCGACGAACTCCAGGACGGAGAGAGGCGGCTTGCGATTCGAAAACCCGCCTGGCACTTGGTCCGGGAAGATCGACGCGATTGGCTGAAATCCCATTGCAAGTCCGAAGACTTGCAACAGTCCGCGTCTTCCGAGTTTCCGCGCCGCAACTCACAGCTCATCGTTATTGCACTCGACGCACCGTAGTAGGCTGCTTGTATTCGAGGATCCGCGCCGACAGGAGCATATTGCTTTCCCAGCCATTCTCGCCAAAAACTTCAAGGTACAGGTGGCGCAGCGTCCAGGCGCTGGAGAGATCCAGCAGCGTCCTGAGATCGCCGCCGTCAAACCATACCCTATCGGCGGGTGAGAGGCGCAGATCGAACCGTCTTCGAAATTGGTGTGCCGCGGTCCGGTCCGCCTAGGTGGACCAGCTGCAGCGCAGAAGCCCACGCGGGCGGGCCCACTCCTGACCTGTACGGAAGCGCAGCGAGAAACCTGGCTACCGCGCCAAGCCGGGAATGATCGAACTTCTCGCAAGGAGCCACATTCCATCGTCGTCTGTCCGAAGCGAAGGACAGGCTTCGGCAAGGCATTTTACCTGGTCGGCGGCGACTTACTCCGCACCGCCTGCGCGCCGGTCTCAGCACTCATATGGGCGAACAGCTTCGGCCCCGCACGTCCACGTGCAATCGGGTCGAGGGTCCGGCGTGTTCGGTGATAGCTTGGCAGGTTACGCAGACGAACTTCTCGCGCACTTGCTGGATCACTTTCGAACTCAGGACTGGACGAACATGGGGTAAGGCTCGCCAATATCGGCTCGCCAGCATTTTTTGTTTGAGTTCGGGATGTTGGTATTTGTGTTGGTATCGGTCAGGAGAAAGAAAAAGAAATTCATGCGAGTTCAAGCGGTTAGGCGTCAAAATCGATTACCTCGGACGTAATGGAATGGATGAAATTCGCATGGTAGGTTTTCCACCATGAACGCACATGCTGCCACGGCGCGAGCCGAACGAACCAGACCCCTCCACATTGGCGATCACCTGCGCGAATGGCGTCAGCGCCGCCACTTGAGCCAGCTCGATCTGGCGGGGGATGCCGAGATATCCGCGCGTCACCTCAGTTTTGTCGAGACCGGCCGCGCCGCGCCGTCGCGTGAAATGGTGCTCAAGCTCGCCGAGCGATTGGAGGTTCCCTTGCGTGAACGCAACGTGCTCCTGGTCGCCGCCGGTTTTGCGCCGGCCTTCCCGCAACGCTCGCTGGATGATCCCGCGCTGAAGTCGGCGCGGCAGGCGATTGATCTGGTGCTGAAGGCGCATGAGCCCAACCCGGCGCTGGCCTATGACCGGCACTGGAATTTGGTAACAGCCAACCGCATGGTGGCGCCGCTGCTCGATGGCATTCCGCCGCATCTGCTTGGACAGCCCCTCAACATCCTGAGACTGGCCTTCCACCCCGAAGGACTGGCGCCGCGCACGGTCAATCTCGCCGAATGGAGCGCGCATCTGTTAGAGCGGCTGCATCGGCAATGCGAGGCGACGGCCGATTCCGAACTGCTCAAGCTCTATCAGGAGCTGAAGGCCTATCGGATGCCGGCGCGCTCTGGCCCGATCTCGGCGGACAATGTCGCGATCCCCTTTAAGCTGCGCCGCAATGACGAGGTGCTGAGCTTCATCTCGACCACCATGGTGTTCGGCACGCCTGTCGATGTCACGCTGCAGGAGCTGGCGCTGGAGACCTTCTTTCCCGCGGACGATCTGACCGCCGAACGGATGCGGCAGATAGCAGCAGTTTTGTAGGATGGGTGGAGCGAAGCGATACCCATCATTCAGGGGCCGGCAAGGTTGATGGGTTTCGCTGCGCTCTACCGATCCTACACGCGCGGTTTACACCGCCGCGCTCCCTTCGCATAATCACCGCATGGACTCTCGCCAACATGCACCGCCGTCGATCAATCCGGTCGGCGATCTCCTGCGCGGCTGGCGCAACCGCCGCGCCATGAGCCAGGCCGACCTCGCGTTCGAGGCCGGCATCTCGATCAAGCATCTGAGCTATGTCGAAACTGGCAAGGCCGCGGGCAGCCGCGACATCCTGCTGCAACTCGCTGCCGCGCTCGGTCTTTCCTTGCGTGACCGCAATGCGCTCCTGGAGGCCGGCGGGTTCGCCCGGCAATATGGCGAGCGCGATCTCTCCGCGCCCGAAGTCGCCGACGCCAAACGCGCGATCGACCTACTGTTGCGCCGGCACGAACCGTTTCCGGCCATCGTCACTGACCGGCGCTGGAATGTGATGCAGGCCAACCGCGCCGCCGCGCGGCTGATGACGATGCTGCTTGGCGAAGAGCGGATGACGGGGCCGCTCAATCACATGCGGATGTTTCTGGCGCCTGATGAATTGCGCCCGTTCGTGGTGGACTAGCCGGATGTCGCGGCAGCATTGCTGGCGCGTGCCCGCCACGAGGCGATGGCCGCGCCACTCGATCTGGCGCTGCAATCGACATGGCGCGAACTGTTGAAGCTGCCTGACATGCCGGCGCCGCAACTCAACGAGACCGATACGCCGGGCCCGCTCTGCGAGGTGCGGCTGAGAAAGGATGACGTCAGCATCGGCCTGATCGGCGCGGTGCTGACATTGGGTACGCCGCAGGACGTCACGCTGCAGGAATTGCGCGTGGAGATGTTCATGCCGGCGGACGCCGCCTCCGAGGCGGCGCTTACCGCGCTCGCCGCTCAGGACGCCTGAGCCTGCGCCGCGCGCCGCTCGAAGGTCATGGCCTGCAGCACCTCGGCAACGGGGCCCTTGCGGTCGCTTAGTGTCGCCATGGTCAGGCCCGCGCCATGCGCGCCGGCGCGGGTGCGCGAGCGGATCAGGATCCAGTCGCCCTCCGGCGGACGGAAGAAGTACAGACTGATCTCGGGATTGATGAAGGTCCATTCCCGCATGTCGACGATCTGCCCGACGCCGCTGGCAAAATCCGCTGCCTGCACCGCCTGCAACAGTGGTGTATTGTTCTCGCCCTCGACCATGGGCACGTCGAGCCGCATCCACGCCGCCGCGGGACCGGGCTTCTCCAGCGCGCCTTCGATCAGCCGTACCGAGACGTTCTGGAAATAGCGGCTCCACCTCTGCGCAAAGGCCGGTGGCGGCGTGCCGGTCTCCGGCGCCGCGTCAGCGCCATCCTTCGAGAAGGGATCGGACGGAGACTCGCCGCCTTGCGCCGTCAACAGCGCCGTGCAGCGACCGATCTCGACGTCGCCGTCCAGTAGCCGGACCTGCATCGTCTTCGCCTTGCGGCCATCGCGCAGCATGTCGGTTGCAAGGCCGAAGGCGCGCAGACCGGCCGGGCGCCAGAGGTCGAAGGTGAGGCGGCGCACCGCAAAGCCGGAAGCCTTGGCAAGACGCTCGACCTCGCGCGTCATTAGCGCTGTGGTCGCGCTGCCCTGCAGCATATCCGGCGACCAGGGCCCGCCGGCATGCTCGGTCGCACGGAACAGGGGGCCTTCGGGCTTGAAAATGGCGGTCATTGCATGGGCTCCGCGGTTCAAATCGATGCCCGGAGTTCTAGAAAGGCCGGCCGTGCCCCACAATAACCGCGGAGGTGAAGTGATACGAGACATGCTGATATCGCCCTTGTCTCCCCGTTGGATCGGACTACCTTCCGGCCATCATTCAGCGAGGACCTCCCGATGAGCACCCTAAAGCCCCTCAAGATCGACATCGTCTCCGACGTGGTCTGCCCCTGGTGCTACATCGGCAAGCGCCGGATCGAGAATGCGCTTGCGCTGGTGCCTGACGTGCCCGTCGAGGTGCGCTGGCGGCCGTTCTTCCTCAATTCCTGGGTGCCGCGCGAGGGCATCAGCCGCGACGAATATCTCACCGCCAAGTTCGGCTCGGTGGAGGCCTACAAGGACATAGCCGGCCGCGTGGTGGCGGCTGCGGGCGAGGAGGGCCTGACCTACCGGCCCGAGCTGGTGAAGCGCCAGCCCAATACGATCGATTGTCACCGCCTGATTCACTGGGCGAACGCCCAGGGCAAGGCTGCCGAGATGAAGCAGCGCCTGATGGAATTGTACTTTCGCGATGGCGGTGATCTCACCGACGTCAACGTGCTGGTGCAGGCCGCGGCCGATATCGGACTCGACGCCGATGATATCCGCAAGCGCCTCGCCACCGATGAAGATGTCGCGCTGGTCTCGAGCCAGGCGCAGGAAGCCTCCGACAAGGGCATCTCCGGCGTCCCCACCTTCGTGTTCGCGCAGAAATACGCAGTGTCGGGCGCACAGCCTGCCGAGCAGCTCGCCCGCGCCATCCGCCAAGTATCTGCTGAAATCAACGCGCAGGCAGCGGAGTAACTTCTCCCTCGTCCCTCTTGCGGGGTCGGGACGAGCGAAAGCTCGCTCTTAGAGGGTTGGGGTGAGGGGCCTCTCTCCAGACAGCGCAATGTCGCGTTTGATAGTGAGCGTCGCCCCAACAATGAACAACAGCATCTGGGGAGGCGTCATGATCTACGAACTGCGAACCTACACCGTAAAGCCCGGCACGCTTGGCGACATGATCAAGGCCGCAAGCACCGTGTCGCGTGAGATCCGCAAGGACGATTACGGCAAGCTCGAAGGCTACTGGTTCACCGAGATCGGACCGCTCAACCAGGTCCTCCACATGTGGAGCTATGATAGCTTCGACGAGCGCGCGCGGTTACGCGCGGAGCTCGCCAAGAATCCGCGCTGGACAACTGAGTACGTACCGCTGATCCGTCCCTTGCTGGTTCGTCAGGACATCCGCCTGATGAACGCGGTGCGGCCGCCGATTGCTCCGGCCTCGACGGGCAATGTCTACGAACTCCGCAACTACCGCGCCAAGGCGGCGGGCGGCCTTAAGCAGTGGCTCGATGCGTTTACCGGCGTGCTGCCGGAGCGTGAGAAGTACTCGAAGATCGTCGGCCTCTGGACGACGGAAGCGGGGCAACCGAACGAGGCCTGCCACATCTGGGCCTATCCCAGCCTCAACGCACGTAGTGAGGCGCGCGGCAATGCGATGAAGGATCCGGCCTGGCAGGAATTCCTCGGCAAGGGGCCGGGCTTTCTCGAGGAGATGCACTCGACCATCATGCTGCCGGCGCCACACTCGCCGCTGCAGTGAGTGCGGGGGAATTGCAGCCCGGATGAGCGAAGCGATATCCGGGATTCACACGGCCAGCGTCCCCGGATGTCGCTGCAGCTCATCCGGGCTACAAACTAAGCCGCGCCCTTCAAGTAGTAATTCGCCCGTTTGCCAAGCGCGATCCGCCGCAGCACGCGGCGCATCGCCATCGAGGCGCGCAGCGGCTTGATGGCCGTCGTCACCGTGCGATAGAACCCAAGCTTGAGCGCATCGAGCATTGGCCGCTTGCCCGGCGGTTGCTGCGGCAGGCCGATGCCGCGCAGCATCGAATTGAAGAAGTGGAGATCATTCATCCGCCGCACTTCGCGCGTCTTCCAGGTGATCGCCATCGAGATCGAATATGAGCCTGCGGTGCGCACCCAGTGCGGCCACTGATACGGCACGTAGCAGCCGTCGCCCGCGAACAGGTGGAATTCCGTGCCCCGCGGCGCGATGCTCTCGTCGTATTTCAAATTGCGATGCTTGGTCATCGAGCGCTCGATCTCATCGTCGGAGACGATCGAACGGTCGGTGTTGTCGAAAATCGTGAAGAATTTTTCGCCGTGGATGTGCACGAAAAAATTGTCTTCGCTGTCGAGATGGAACGGTGTGGTCGAGTTCGGCGAGGATACGAACAGGAAGCCCTCCACCTGTTCGAAGCCGGCATCAGCCAAGCTGTTGAAGCCGCGTGCGCGGGCGACCGACAGCAGCGTGTCCTCCAGCAGACGACGATACTCCTGTGAATTCTCGACGCGCTTGAGCACCATCCAGGCTCCGGCGGTTTCGATGCTCCTCACGATCTCGATGGGATCGAGATCGACGGTCGGGATCGCATCCGGATCCTGGCTGATCGCGACCTTGCCGGAATTGTATTCGATCAGGTCGCGCGGCAATTCGGAGGCGAGTTGCGCGATGCGCGGCAGCGTCAGCAACGGATGGCCAGCGAGCTTGTGACGGATCGCGAACGGCTTTAGCGGAAAATCGCGGCGAAGCGCGTCATGCTCGGCGGTAATCACGGGCGCAATGGCTGTGAGCGTATTCATCTAGGATTTTTCCTGCCGTGCTCTGATGAAATGAACGATGCGGCGCGCCGGCTCGCGAATGGCGCCGCGCAGGCCGAGCGCGCCGCGGATCAGCGACACCACGGGATCGTTCCGCCGCAGCGGGATCAGGACGTCGCCGATCGCCAGGCGTCCGCGCCAGATCGGATTGATCATGGGATGGTCGGGGCTCGCGGTGGAATCCACCGTCGAGATATCAGGGTCGGCGCAGAGATGCCGGGTCAGATCCAGCGTCAGCTGCACGCCCGGCGAATACTTCGCGAAGCGCTCGTCGACGCCGAGTTTGAAATAGAAGGCGCGGTCGTGGTGATGCAGCACGATCGCTGATGCCACCGGCGTCTCGCCGGCGCGCAAGGTCACGATCTCGCACTGGGCGGTCCCGGCCAATGCAGCGACCGCGCGCCGGATGAAGGCCGCGTCGCCCTCATCCTGGCCGAGCGCCGTGCCGCGCTGGCCTTTCCAGCCGCTTGCCTCCAACTTCAGGAATGTTTCGATGGCGGTCGCCGTTTCAGCGGGTGTACGCGCCACCTCGAAATGGACGGCGCCATGCTCTGCGAGGCGATTGCGCTGACGGCGCAGTTCTTTCAGCTTCTTTGTGCCCAGCGCCTCGCGCAGCACATCGTCGGCATTACCGGTGGCATCGAGGCAGGCGCGGACATGGGATTGCAGCACCAGTGGCTGCATGCGGCCGCGACGCAGCACGTCGGTGAAGGCTTTCATGGCCGGACCATCAAGCGAGGTGGCGCGGAAAATCAGCGCATGCGCGCCGGCCCGCCGGGCGCGACGCAGGATGCTCGTCACGGCTTCCTCTGCCATATCAGCGTCGAGCAGCGGCGTGCAAAGTGTGCCGTAGGGATCCGCGCTGACCAAGGCGGGCAGGGGAATCTTGTAGGCGCGCCACATCGAGATCACGGGCACCAGCCCGATCAGGTGGGATGGATCACGCCAGGCGCCGAGTGCGGCCGCATCGGCGCGACCGCGCGCCGACGCGTTCACTGCCAATTCCCATTCGGGCAGGTAGTAGCCATTCGGCTCGGCGGCGCGCTCGGAAAGCGCGCGCCACTGCGCTACGGAGACGCCGGCAAGCGGCATCACCGCCGCTCCGGAGCCCGGGACACGCGCATTTGCATCCGTGCTCGATGCACGACGCGCCGTCGATGTTTCGGCTATGTCAGCCACTTCCCCTATTCCCAGTTCGCGATTTATCCGGCCGACGACGCTGTGAGGGCGCGTGGCCATCGCGTTCACGGGGGCAAGCTAGAGGAAAGAAATGGACAATAGCGTTGTTGCGACGCTCGGATTTGAGCGGTCGCGTTAAGGGATCGTTTAGCCTGAGCAGGCCGCGCGGCCATCACGCCACCTCGGCAGTTGCCGGAGAAGTCAGGAATTTGGCTTCGAACTCGCTGGCCGGCATTGGCCGGCCGAAGCAATAGCCCTGGCCTTCTTCGCAGCCCATGCGGGCCAGGAAGTCGGCGGTGGCCTGGTCCTCGATGCCTTCGGCGATGACGGAGAGGCCCAGTTGCTTGGAAAGGCCGATCGTCGAACTGACAATCGCCGCGTCGTCGGGATCGATCAGCACACCCAGGACGAAGGAGCGGTCGATCTTCAGCCCGTCGAGCGGGAATTTCTTCAGATAGCTGAGGCTGGCAAAGCCGGTGCCGAAATCGTCGAAGACGAGGCGAACGCCAAGCTCCTGAATCTCGCGGAACGTATTCAGCGCGCCCTGCTCATCGTGGAGCAGGATGTCTTCGGTGACCTCGAGCTCAAGGCTCGTTGGACTCAAACCGGTGTTCGCAAGCGCGTGCGCGACCGAGATGGCGAGGCCACCCGACTCCATTTGGGTGGGCGAGAGGTTGACACCGATGCGGAGCTTGTGTCCCGCACGTTCCCAGGCAGCGCCCGTAGCGCAGGCGGTTTGCAGTACCCAGTCGGCAATCCGCTCGGAAATCGGAGAGGTATTGACGACCGGCATGAATTCACCAGGCGAGACCAGGCCCCGCTCCGGATGACGCCAGCGGATCAGGGCTTCGGCGCCGATCAGGCGGCCGTCGGCCAGATGCATTTGCGGCTGGTAGAACAGTTCGAACTCATTGCGATCTGCGGCCAGCGCCAGCTCTGCTTCCAGTGTCAGGCGCTTTTCCAGTTCGCGGCGGATGGAGTCCTCGAACAGCACATAGCCGCCGCGATTGGTGGCTTTGGCACGGCTCAGCGCCAGATGAGCGTTGCTGAGGAGTTCGTCGGCCGATCGCCCATCGCCCGGGCAAACGGCGGCTCCGATGCTGACCTTGACGCGAAGGTGACGGTTTCCGGCCAGCAGCGGTGCGTCGAAGCTGTCGCCGATGTGTCCGGCAAAACGGCCGAGATCTTCTCCGATATCGCTAGTTGCGATAGCGATGGCGAACTCGTCTCCGCTCAAGCGCGCGAGCAGACCCGCCGTTGGAATAGCCGCCGTCAGTCGCTGTGAAATGGCGCGAAGCACGAGATCGCCACACGTGTTGCCGAGCATGTCGTTGATCTGTTGGAAGCCGTCGATACCGATCACCAGCAGCGCCACCTTGCAGCCGTTTGCTTCGGTCGCGGACATTTTTGCTTCGAGTTCGGCGTGAAGCGTGTTTCGGTTGATGAGCCCTGTCAGCGTGTCGTGTTCCGCCAGATATTTTATCCTCGCCGCTTCGCGCTTGCGCACCGAGATGTCGCGCAGGATCGCGCCAAACTGGAATCCGTCGGTGCCCTGCCAGCCGGAGAAGCTGGCTTCAACCGGAAATACTTCGCCGTTGCGGCGGCGTCCGTCGAATTCGATCACGGTTCCGGCTGCAAGTTCGGCAGCGTTCTTGATCGAGAAGGCGGAGGTTGCGACCGTTTCATTGCGGGCGCAGATCTCGTCGAAGGGGCGGCCGATCATTTCTGCGGGCTGGTAGCCGAAAATTGCCGTCGCGCCGGGATTCCAGACCGTGATCATGTAGCGGGAATCCGTGCAGATCAGCCCATCGCCCAGCGACATCGCGACCCGCTGGAAGCGGCTTTCGGCGACCCGTCCGAGCAGATTACGGACGTCGATTTCGTCGAGCGCGATGGCGGCTATGTAGATGACGACGGCGATGTGGAGCAGGGCGGTGTCCAGAATGAGCGGGAATATGGCCTGCAGCAGGAATGCGCCGGCCTCTGCCGCGACAGCCATGGACAGGAGTAGCGCCACCCGTTCGCCGGCGGATAGACGGCGCCATGTTGCCAGCATGACGAGAGCGAGCAGCGCCAGGCCGACAGCCGTGACGACGCCCGAGGTCCATTGCAGCGCGCGGTTCTGCAGCAGCGACTCGGTCGCAACAGCTTGCAGCACTGGGCCGGACAGGATGACGCCGTTCGGGACACTGAAGCGATCGCCGAGTTCGAGCGCGGTGCCGCCTACGACCATCTTCTTGCCGGTCAGCCTTCGCAGCGTCGCCTCATCGCCACGCAATACGTCGACATAGGATACTTTGGGAATCCCCGTGGTGCGAATGCTGAAGTCGATCAGGAAGGGCGCGCGTTTTTCGGAATATTGTCCGGCGAGCACCGCCGCCATCGAGGGCACGAATTTCCCATCGATCTTCTCGCCGAACGGATAGCGGCGCACGAGGCCGTCCGATCCGACTTCGACATTGACCAGCGCAGGCCACGAATGCTCGGCAAATTGCTGCAGCGGGCGGTTGACATGAAGATTCTTGCGATCGATGCGGGGCTGCTGGAAGAAAGGCAGCACGACCGATCCGCCCGCATTCTCCAGCGCTTCGGCGAAGTTGCGGTCCGATGCCGCGTCCGATGGCGTCGAGAAGTCGACATCGAGCGCGATGTCCTGCACATCAGCCTTCTGAAGCTGCCGCAGCAATTCGGAGTGGAGCTCGCGTGGCCAGGGCCAGACGCCGACCTTGTCGATTGATGGGGCGTCGATCGCAATGACGACGACATCGCCGCTCGCCTGGCGCGATTGCCAGGCGAATCTCAGATCGGCCAATGCATGGCGGAGTCCGCTATGCCATCCCCCCAGCACGACGATTGCCAACGCAATCATCGCGAAAACATGCGACCGATATCTTTTCACGTGGTCACCATTCTGGTGGTTCATCTAGTTCGTGGGACAGCAAACCCTTCGGTTACTATCGACCTCGTCCGTTGCCACTGCCGGCATGGCTGTTGCCGCGGCCACTGCCGTTAGCTCCATTGCCGCTGCCATTGGCGGCGTTGTCGCTGCCGTTGTTACCGCTACTGCTGTTGCCACTACCGCTGTTGCCGTTACCGTTATTGCCGCTGCCGTTGTTTCCGCTACCGTTGTAGCCATTGCCGCCGTTGGCGTTGCCACCGGCGACGGCCGCCACCGCGCTTGCGTTCGCTCGGCCGGCGGCGCTGGCGACGGCTCCGTTGCCGTTGCCATTCTCGCCTTGCCCATTGTTGGCAGCGGTCGTGTCCGTGCCGGGATTGGATGACTTCCAGATCGTATTAGTGTCGGACGTTTCCCGCGCCGCTCCGCTGACCGCAGACGAATTGCCATGAGCAAGGCCGTTAGTGACGCGATGAAAGTTCACCCGGACTTCGCCGATCGACGAGGAGATGCGCGTGACGCCCTGCTTGGCGGGGTGGGCTCTCGCATGCGTATTTTGTCCGCTTCCCGCATGGCGCGGCGCGGACAGACCATTGCGCGGCACCGGCACCCGCTCGATCGAAGGTGCGCGCGGCTTGCCGTGTTCGATTGGACTGAACGTACCCGTTCCGCCCAGCGACAGCCCGGCCTTGCCGTTGGCAAAGGCTGTCGCATGCTGGCCCGCCATCACTTGCGCAATCTGGCCTGTCTTGAAGTCTGCGACTTCGACCTGGCCACGGATCACGTCAACCGTGGTCTTGCCGGCATTGACCGTGACGCGAAATTGCGTGCCCTTCACCACGGCAGCAAGGTAAGGCGTCTCGACCTCGAAATGCTTGACGTTGCGCTTTTCGACGTCGAGCAGGATCGAGCCGGCCTGCTGCACGATTGTCGTCGCGAGTCCTTCCTTCTTTTGCGCGGGGACGCCGAGCACGGAATTCGGCGACACCAGGATCACTTCGTCGCCGCGCGTCAGGAGCACGCGTCCGTTACGGCCGGTGCGAACGGTATCGCCCGGCTTCAAGACGTCTTCCTGTTTCAGCGATGCCTGCTGCACGCCGCTGCCGGTGAGCCAGACCTCGCCCGAGAATTTGCTGACGGTCCAGTCGCCGCCGTCGGCAGCGAAAGCGGCTGAAGTCGTAGCGAGGACGAACGCTGCCGCGAGGGCTCGTATGACGTGATGAATCGCACGCATGAAACTCTCTCCGATTGCCGCTTTGTCCCGAAGGGTTATCGGAAATGTTTCAATATTGAGTGAGCGAAAGCCGCGCATCGCAGCAGACCTATTAACCATTCGTTCACCATAAATTTCTATTAAAAATCATATGGCTAGCTCTTCCATGCATGCGCGACGGTTCCTTTCCGTAGATGTACGGAGAAGTATCCGTGCAGCAGCCAATGTCCGAGATTGCCTGCTGATGGTAGGCCTCGTCCTGTGGATCATCGCCTGCTCGCCGGCACACGCGCAGCATGCGAGCCAGCCCGGCTATGATCCGAGGCAGATCGAAAAGCGCTTCGAGGATCAACAATCGAGCCAAGGCGGCAACCGGCGGCCCCGCCTTCCATCGCCGCAATTCACTGCAACGGAGGGGCAGGGCGATACCAAGGGGCTGTTTGTGCTTCGCCATGTCGCGATCAGCGGCGCTGTCGCGATACCGCGGGACCGGCTGGTCACGGCCTATCAACCCTATATCGGAAAAAAGGTGTCGCAGGCCGATCTGGCGACGATCGCCAGCGCAGTCAGCGACGTCTATCGCGCGGCCGGCTTTCATCTCAGCCGGGCGATCGTTCCGCCGCAGGACATCCAGAACGGCGAGCTTCGCATTCAGGTCATCGAGGGCAGCATCACGGAGCTCATGCTCAAGGGCGACGGCGCCGAGCAATTCGGTGTGCGGCCCATGCTCGCTGCCGTGCTGGTGGAACGGCCGTCGCGCCTTGCGACGCTCGAACGGCAACTGCTCTTGATCAACGGCCGGCCCGGCGTGCGGATCGAGGACACTGCGATCGAGGAGATCGGCACGACGACCGGCCATTTCCGCCTGATCCTCTCCGTGAAAACCTGGCACATCTTCACCTCGTTCGGCCTCGACAATCTGGGATCGTCCGCGGTCGGACCCTGGCAAAGCTACGGGACGGCGGCGTTCAACTCCTATCTGACAGCAGGCGACTCCCTGGTGTTCAATCTCTCCACCACGCCCGGCGATCCGCGCCAGCTCGCGTTCGGTCGTCTGTCCTACGAGCTGCCCGTCGGCACTGACGGCGCCCGCATCGGCGCGTCGGGCTATTACAGCGAGGTCTGGCCCGGCGATTACCGTCGGCTCTACAGCGACAACATCAAGACCGAGGCGTTCGAGATTCGCGCCAGCATCGTTCCGCTGCAATCGCAGAAGGCCAGCCTGACGCTGACCGCTGCCGCCGGCTTCACCAATGCGAACGAAAACGATGTCTTCAGTCCGATTTATGCCGATCGCATCCGCACCGCGAGCCTGACGTCGGACTACCGCCTGCAGGATAATTTCGGCGGCGCAAATTATTTGACGGTGAATTATCGCCAGGGACTCGATATCCTCGGCGCCTCGCATCGCGACGACGACTATCTGTCGCGCCCCGGTGCATCCGGCAAATTCTCGGCCATGAATTTCTGGTTCACGCGTTACCAGACGCTGGCCGATGCCTGGTCGCTGAAACTGGCCGCGGCCGGCCAGACCGCATCGGGTCCGCTGTTCACCTCGCAGCAATTCTATCTCGGCGGCATCGCGTTCGGGCGCGGCTATGGCGCCGCGGAGATCAGCGGCGATAATGGTCTGGCGGGATCGGCCGAGTTGCGCTTCGATCAGAAGACGAACCTTCAATATCTGAGCGGCTACCAGCTCTACGGTTTCGTCGACAGCGGCGTCGCCTGGAATTCGGGCTATCGGCTCAGCGACGGCCTTTCGCTCACCTCGGCCGGCGGTGGCGTTCGCTTCTTCATGATCGACGGGCTGCAGGCCGATATCGGCGTCGCCGCGCCACTCAGCTATCGCGCGCCTGATAATCCCACCCGCGGGGCACGAGTGCTGTTCTCGCTGTCGAGCGCGCTGAAACTCTGCCCGGTCCGGGCGGCGACCCGCTGTCTCTAGCGCTAGATCGGCTCGTAGCTCTCGCCGGTACAGGTATCCTCGGGCTCGGTCTGCCGGCGGTCCGCGATCACGCCTTCGGAAATCTCGATTCGATAGGTTTGCGTGCCCAGCGGCTTGCCGGTCACCGAAACCACTTCGGCCTTGACGCAGGCGGTCCAGCCCGGTCCACGGAGGTTGGGGCGCGGCCCAGAAACGCGAACATTGGTCGGTTGCGAGGCCGCCATGAATACGGAGTCCAGCTTTTCCTTCAGCAGGCGCTTGACGTCCGGCGGCGGTTCGAGTGGGGGCGGATCGGGCGCCTTGGCGCGCATGAAATCCGGTACCGGCGCGCGGACGTCGGCGAAACCGCACGCCCCAAGCGTCAGCGCTGCGCCCGCTACCAGCGCTATATGAACCACGATCCGCCGCATCTGAGGTTGTTTGTAGCGCGGAGTTGGTGTTCCGGACAGGGCATTGTGGTCCTGTCAACATAACGATCCCGCGACTGTGATTCACATCACTGCGGAGGACACGGGGTCTGCGACAAGATCGCCGTCGAATGGCGCCCCCGTCGCGCCTCAGATGGCGCGCCCGGCCTGAACCTTTGGCCTCGAGGCCATGACCAAGACTTAGCCTGTATTGTCGGGAGGTGGCATCATGTTCCGTCACGCGCTGCTCAAGCTGATGATTCCCGCCGCGCTTCTCCTGGGGGCGCACCCGGCCTTCGCCGAAAATCGCCTCGCGCTGGTGATCGGCCAGTCCGCCTACCGCTCGGTGCCGGCGCTGCCCAACCCGGCCAATGACGCCAAGGCAGTCACGCAATTGCTGACCGATTCCGGCTTCGAGGTTTCGACGGCCTCGGACCTTTCGCAGAATCAGATACGCGAAGCGGTCAGCGCGTTCGCCGGCAAGGTGGCGGCCAAGGGCGCCGACACCGTGGCGCTGGTGTTCTATGCCGGCCACGGGCTGCAGGTCGACGGCGAGAATTTTCTGATTCCAATTGATATTGACGCGAAGCGCGAAGCCGACATCCCGCTGCAGGCGGTGCGCCTCAACGACATCCTGAACACACTGACCTCGGTGCCGAGCAAAATGCGTATCCTGATGCTCGACGCCTGCCGCAACAATCCGTTCCCGGAGCTCAAGTCCGCCGGCAGCGGACTCGCGCTCGTCGATGCCAAGGTCGGCGCGCCCGGCACGTTCCTGTCGTTCTCGACATCGCCCGGCGCCGTGGCCGAGGACGGCACCGGCTCCAACAGCCCGTACACGACGGCACTGCTGGCAGCGGGCCGGGAGCAGAACATTCCGATCGAGGAGACCTTCAAGCGGGTGCGGCTTGCGGTGAACAAGGTCACCGAAGGGCGGCAGACGCCGTGGGACAGCTCGTCGCTGACCGAGGATTTCCGCTTCGTAGGCGCATCGATCGCCGGACCGAAGCCTGCCGCCGCTCCCAAGAAGACGGTTGCCGAGTGGACGCGCGATCTGAACGGCAAGCCGGTCGAGGCGGCGAACGAGTTGATCGTGGCGGACGGCACTGATGAAGCCTATGAAGCCTTTGCCGGTCTTTACCCGCAGACGACGCTCGGGCGGCTGGCGCGCGACTGGCTGGTTCGCCACCGGCGCATGGTGGCGTGGAACAACGCCGTGCTCACCAACACTGCGGCTGGATATCGCTCGTTCCTGGCGCGATTCCCCGACAGCGATCTCAGCGCGACCGCGCGCAAGCTGGAGGAGCGGCTGCGTAACCGTCCCGACTTCACGCCGGCTGTAACGGCTGCCAACGCAGCCCTGCCGCAAAACGTTGCGCTCGCCGCGCCGATGTGCCCGTGCAACGTGCAGCCGCCGCAGCAGCAGCCGATCAAGGTGAATGCGCCGGTCCGGCGCGTCGAGCCTGATACACCGAAGCGCGTCGATCGCAAGCCGCCGCGGCGCGTGCGTGAGCAGGATGATGACGACGTCGTGGTCGTTCGCCGCCCGCCGCCGCGCGTGGTGTACGAGCCGCCGCCACCG
>NZ_JAGKJK010000051.1 GCF_020329435.1 Bradyrhizobium hereditatis
AGCTAGCGTCAATGGTTCAGGACGGACTGCAGGAATGAGCGCGTGCGCTCAGATTCGGGATGGCTGAAGATCTTGTCAGGAGAGCCCTGCTCGATGATGCGGCCGGCATCGAAGACGACAATGCGGTCACAGACCTCGCGTGCGAAGCGCATCTCGTGGGTGACAATCAGAAGTGTCACCTTCGTCTCGTGGGCTACACCTCGGACCACGTCGAGAACTTCTCCAGCGAGTTCAGGGTCGAGCGCCGAGGTGATTTCGTCGAGCAGGAGTATCTCAGGTTTCAGGATTAGTGCCCGTGCGATCGCGATACGCTGCTGCTGTCCTCCGGAAAGTTGGGCGGGATAGGCACGCACTTTGCCTTCCAGGCCCACCATCCGAAGGTATTCCAGCGCACTCTTCTCAGCCTGCTCCCAGGATTGCTTTAACACCGTGGTTGGCGCCAACATAAGGTTCTGCAGCACGGTCAGATGCGGGAACAGATTGAATTGCTGGAAGACCATGCCGCATCGGCGACGGATCCGCGCCTCCTGTCGGATCGAGAGCGGCTTGCCCGCCGTATCAAAGAGGATGCTTTCGCCAAAAACCCGGATATCGCCACCAGTGGGGTTCTCAAGCGTCATCGCCAGGCGCAGCACGGTGGTCTTTCCTGAACCGCTCGGGCCGATCAGCGTAACCTTTTCGCCTGGCCGCACTTGCAGGTCGAGATCGACCAGCACGCGATGCGCACCGTAGGATTTCGAGACCTTCTCGAATTCGATCGCCCACTTGGTTTGTTGCGATTCGGGAGCGGCTGCATGCGACTCTGCCGGATCGCAGACAGCGGCGGCCGTGGGCACGAAGGATCCTGCTCGGCTAAATTCCATGCTACCAGACATGCTTGTCCTTGACTCGGGAAAGGAGATAGAGGAATGGCAAATTCATGCCTAGATAGAGGACGCCCGTCAGGGTGAATGGCTCGAGATACCGGAAGCTTTGGTCGGCGACCACGTGCGCCTCGCTCATTAGCACCGGCACCCCGATAGCAAAAAGGATCGCGGTTTGTCGGAACAAACCAATGACGTAGTTGAGCAAGGCCGGGATCGACCGTCTTATCATCAAGGGTACGAGCACGCGTCGCCACGTAACGTACGGGCTCAGATTGAGCGCCACACAGGCGTCGCGCAGTTCAGCTGGGATGGTGATGAGACTACCTCGGTAAACCTCCGAGCAGTAGGCGGCGTAGACAACCCCTAACACGGCAATGCCAATCGGCATTGCTGGAAGGATAAGCCCCACTTCCGGGAGGACATAGAAGCTGAAATAGAGCAGCACAAGGATCGGCACACCTCGGAAGAGTTCGAGCCAGAACCGCACGAATGGACGACCGAAGTTGGTACTCACACTCTCCAGGATCGCAAGCAGCAGCCCCCCTGCTAACGCAAGCGCCGAACTCGCTAACGTTAACACGACAGTATTCCAAATGCCCTCCATCAGGTTCGGGAGTATCTGCAGGACAAAGCTCCAATTCCACGTCATCTGGCGGGCCCTGCTCGCAGTTTCATGTCAGGCGTGACCTGCATCGACACGCGCGCGGCTCGCAACGCACGATTAAGCGGAAGCGCGTGTTCGAGCCCGCGAAAAGCTGCGGCGCAAAGAAGGGTCAAAATCCAGTAGAAGGCGCCAAGCAGGCAAAAGACGCTGACGGTTGCGTACGTTTGGCCACGCACGTAGTCTGCAACATAGAGCACGTCCTGCACGCCGACGAAGCTCACAAGTGAAGTCCACTTGATCATGCTTCTTGCCAGGCTGCCGAAAGCGGGCACGATCTGCGAAAGCGCCTGCGGCAGAATAACGTTCGTGAAACTCTGTATTTTGCTCAGCCCAAGTGCATGACACGCCTCGGTTTGCCCGCGATGAACGGCCTCAATGCCAGCGCGGACGATCTCCGCGCCGTAAACGGCTCCATCGAGCGTCAGCACGAGGATCGCCGCCGCAACGGGGCTGAAGCGCGGCATTCCCGGTATCAACGGTAGCGCATAAAAAACCCAGAACAGCAAAACCAATGCCGAGGGCCCGCGAATAAGCTCGATCAAGACAATCGAGGGAATTCGTACTGCGGGCGCCTCGGATAATCTCATCGCGCCAAAGATGACCGCGCCGAGTGCCGCACCGGGAATGATGGACAGCGAGATCCAGATGGTGACCCACGCGCCCTGTGCGAGTACA
>NZ_JAGKJK010000052.1 GCF_020329435.1 Bradyrhizobium hereditatis
AGTTGGCTCCAGTGCAAAATCCTTTACGTCTGCATCGCTTCCAGCAGTGTTCGGCAGCCCAGAATGGCTATTACACGTTTTAGATTGTAGGCGAGCACATTGAGCGCCATCTCGGTCGCAACCTTGTGCTGTCTTCGCATCAGGAAGTGCGTCGCCCCCATCCAGGCCTTTATGGTCCCGAACGGATGCTCCGCCGTTTGACGGCGTAAGGTCATCTTGTTGGGCTCTTGGTCGAGCCGCCGCTGAACCCTCTCCAGCACGGCCTCGTGCTCCCAACGTGCGATGCGCCGCTCGGGACCAGTCGTGCACAGAGCTTTGAGTGCGCAGCTTTGGCAAGCGGTCGTCCAGTAACGGCGCAGCATCTTGCCATCCTCTTGGCCGGTGAAGCGGTACGTCAGCCGTTCGCCGGCAGGGCAGCGATAGACATCCTCGGCCGTAACGTAGACGAAGTCCTGCTTGCCAAAGCGACCTGCGGCTTTCGCGCCTGAGGTAAGCGGTTTCGGCAATGTGACCGTGATGCCAGCCTGCTCACAGGCGCGGAGTTCTTCGCCGTCGTAGTAGCCGCGATCCGCAACAACCTCGAGCGTCTCGACAGCCATCTCGGAACGAGCCTGCCCGGCCATGTTGGTGAGTTGGTGGCGATCGCTGCCCACGTTGGTCACATCGTGAGCCACAATGAGGTGATGCTGCGTTTCAACGGCAATCTGCACGTTGTAGCCAACGATGCCGGTGTCCTTGCCACTTGTCGCCATCGAGCGTGCATCAGGATCGGACAGTGAGATCTGCTTGTCCTCGCTCTTCATCATCTCCACGTTGATCGCGTTGAGTCGAACGATCTCTTCCTTGAGCTTCTCGATCTTGCCCTTCAACCGCTCAACCTTCGCCTCCGGCACCGCGTCGCCATGCCGATCGGCGGTTTCAAGCTGAGAGAGATAGCGGGCGATGCTCTCATCGATCCGCTCGAGACGCCTCTTCATCTTGGCCTCGGTGAAGTTCTTGTCCCGTGCATTGACAGCCTTGAACTTCGATCCGTCGATGGCGACGCTCGCGGCAGTGAACAGCTCAAGCTTGCGGCACAGCGCGACGAACTCGCCACAGACCGCACGAATGGCCTTGCCATTGTCCTTCCGGAAGTCCGCGATCGTCTTGAAGTCCGGCGCCAGCTGCCCGGTCAACCAGATCATCTCGATGTTACGCTGGCATTCCCGTTCCAGGCGTCGGCTCGACGGTATCTGGTTAAGATAGCCGTAGATGTAGAGCTTGAGCATAGTGCGGGGGTGATAGCTGGGGCGGCCAGTGTCGAGTGGCTGAACACCGATGAACCCCAGCTTGTCGAGATCAAGACTGTCGACGAACACGTCGACCGCTCGCACCGGATTATCCTTGGTCACATAGTCATCGAGCGACGCCGGAAACAGGGTGCTCTGCCCGCGATCTAACCCTTCAACAAAGCGTTTCATCGGATGCCCCGCAAATCGCAGGGAATCTTATCGCGCGAATCACAGCAAACAGAGCGTTTTCACACAGCCTGGG
>NZ_JAGKJK010000053.1 GCF_020329435.1 Bradyrhizobium hereditatis
CTAGCTGATTCACACGTCTTTGAGGGTTTCCCAGGCGGAAGCTACGCCCAAGAAGTATTGGAGGCCATGCCTCATGGTGATGGGGCCGGGTTTGGTGCGAGGGTATCCATCCCATCCGCCGAGGCGAGCAATGATCCATGAGGCCCAGGCCAAGGTTTGCGGGCGATGGGGATTGCTTTGGAGTTTGGTCCTGCCTTCGTATTTGGTGGCAAGCGCGGCGAGTAACTTGATCTGCTCTTGGTTGAACGCGTTGCTGGCAGGTTCAGCGCTGCGTCCGTCGCGAGCCTGAACAAGTTGCAGGATCATGACGGCAGCCTTGGCAGCGATCGCGGTGAGCTTGAGCAGCCGATCGGCGGTTTCGATCCGGCTGTCTTCGAGTTGCAGCCCCTGCGTTTTGATCAGGCGGAACAGCTGTTCGATGATCCAACGCTTTTTGTACCAGTTGACGATCTGCCAGGCGGAAGCAACATCGTTCACGTCATGGGTCGTCAGCAGGTACCAGTGCAGCGGCTCGACATCTGCCGGCGGATCGACTTCAACGACCTCAACCAAAGTGAGTTCGACCGTCTTGGGTAGGTTGGACGAGGCATTCTGCGGCCTTCTGAGGGTGACCCGACCGAACCGCAGCACCAGCTTGGCCTGTCGGGCGGGACGATCGGCACGCGCCACAACATCGATGGTGGCAGTATCGACAATGGGCCAGCTGGCGGCGGTGGCATACATGCTTGCACCGTCGGCCAGCACGCGATCATGCATGCTCCGCGTCAACAGATGGAAGTTTGCGGCCGATACGCTCGCCCATTTGGCATAGATGTCACCCTCGCGATCGTCGATCACCGTGACCATCGTGGCCGCAGAGAGCACCTGCTTGGCTCGATTGGCCGTGCTGATCCAGCGCTCCGACTCCTTCTGCTCCAGTGGCCGCTGATCGTGCGGCACCGTAACTCGGCCCTGGCGCGTCCAAATCTTGCCGGCAACCAGTCCCAGACATGCGTCACTGGCGGCATCCACGGCAGCCATCGCATGCAACAGCAAGCCGTGGCTGTTCCCCTTGCCGATCTCGCCCAATCCGCGCCGACGCTCGGGTTGGGTTCTAAAGTTGATCTCGCTTGTATCCTGGATCGCCAGCACGTGCCGGCCAGCCGCCGCAACCGCCGTCTGTTCGCCCCAGCCTTCGAGCAGTGCTTCCAAGCTCACGTTCTCATTGGCGAGAAATCGGCCGTATCGGACTATCTTGGCCCGATCGCCATCCGCCGCTCGACGCAGGCACGAGCTCGCGCGCGTGACCATCCCTTCGAGCAGGGCCGCCCCCCTTTATCGAGACGACCATCCCCGAACCGCCCAAGCCTGAATTGTTCATTCAACATCTTGGCACCTCAATGGAATCGAAGTGCCAGATACAGAATCACAGCAGCCCGTCGCCGCGGAAGGCCAAATCAAAACACCGAGTCATTCCGTCGCAGCCGCAATCTGTGCATCTGCTAG
>NZ_JAGKJK010000054.1 GCF_020329435.1 Bradyrhizobium hereditatis
GGACGAGCCGAGCGGTGCTGGCCTGGCGCCTGTCGAACACGATGGACACATCGTTCTGCGTGTCTGCGCTGGAAGAGGCCTTGGCGCGCTTCGGCCGGCCTGAGATCTTCAATACCGACCAGGGCAGCCAGTTCACCAGCGCCGCCTTCACCGCGACGCTGTCCGCCGCTGGAGTCAGGATCTCGATGGACGGTCGCGGGCGCTGGATGGATAACGTGTTCATCGAGCGGCTGTGGCGCTCGCTCAAATACGAAGACATCTATCTCAAGGGTTATTCGGATGGCCACGAGGCCAAAGCCGGAATCGCCCGATGGATCGAGTTTTACAAATTCCAGCGCCCTCATCAGGCGCTGGAAAACCGCGCGCCGATGGCGGTCTGGGCCGGTGTCACCGGCGCATTCGGCGAAGAGGCTGTGGATATGACGCTTCTCGCTAGTCATCTGGAACGCAAGTTCGTCACATTATAATGATAGCTCGAATCTCTCTGTGTAGAGGAGAGCGCTTGTGGCGAATGCAGCTGTGAGAGGCCGGCCGATCGAGCCGTTGGTGCTGAGTGCGCAGGAGCGGACGTATTTGGAGAGGCAAGTGCGTCGCCACCGTGTTGCCCGCTCTGTCCGAGCGGTGCCGCGCCATTCTGCGATGTGCGGACGGCTTGCCCAGCAAGTCCGTCGCTGCTGAGCTAGGCCTCCACGAGCACACGGTTGGCAAGTGGCGCCGCCGATTTTTGAAGGATCGCTGTGATGGCCTGCTTGACGAAGCTCGCCCTGGCCGCCCTCGCACCATCAACGACGATCAGGTTGCTGCTGTGATCGAGCAGACGTTGCGCACCACGCCGGCCGATGCGACGCACTGGTCGATCCGCTCAATGGCTGCGGAAACCGGCTTTTCCCACACCACGATCCGCTGAATGTGGATGGCGTTCGGCCTGCAGCCGCACCGGAGCCAGACATTCAAGCTGTCGAGCGATCCGCTGTTCGTCGACAAGGCGCGCGATATCGTCGGGCTTTACCTGTCCCCGCCGAACCGAGCCCTCGTCCTCAGCATCGAGGAGAAAAGCCAGATCCAGGCACTCGATCGCGAGCAGCCCGTCTTGCCGATGATGCCTGGCGTGCCGGAACGTCGCACGCACAGCTATGTGCGGCATGGTACGACCACGCTGTTTGCAGCACTTGACGTTGCGTCAGGGTTTGTCATCGGCAAATGCTACAAGCGCCACCGGGCAGTCGAGTTCTTGAAATTCCTCAAAGAGATCGACGATCAAGTCCCTGAAGGGCTCGATGTTCAT
>NZ_JAGKJK010000055.1 GCF_020329435.1 Bradyrhizobium hereditatis
ACTCGGGAACGTCTGCCGTTGAGACAACGAGCGAATGCATACATCCACCTTATCCTTGGCCACGTCGATACCGGCGACAACACGTTCGTTTTGTGCCATCATCCACTCCCTTCCTTGCTCGGTTCGGGCTCGAAGCCCATGCAACTGTTCGGGTTGAGGAAGACACCGGATCTGTCCCTCGCTCCCCGACAGGCTCTCACGGCCTTTGAGCACGAACGGGATCAGATCCAGCGACGGGCGGTTGGTCAGAACCGCCCGTTCGCACATTCTGGCAGAATTTGCTCACACAAGAGCACGATATAAGCCGTCAAACCATTGCGCAGGGAATGTCGGATGCCTCCGCTGAACCTGTATGCTCGTGTGCATGCTTTTTTGCGCATACTGCACACGAGACCGCGGGTGCGGCGCGCACCCGGTCTTCCCTGCGCCCTCTGAACAAGGAGGGCGGGAAGTTGATAGCAAGCCTCGGGCAGTTCGTGTCGCGAGATCGTAAACCCATACTCAATTGTCGTCACCCGCGAAGGCGGGTGATCCAGTATTCCAGAGACAGCAGTGATTGAACCGAGAAGCCGCAGCGTACTGGATCCCCAGCATGCGCGGGGGATGACAGTCATGTGTTACGTCGCTCCTTCGCGCGTCATTGCGAGCGCAGCGACAATCCATTGCCACCTCATATGCGGCGCGATGGATTGCTTCGCTGCGCTCGCAATGACGGTGGGGGACCTTTTTGTTCAAGGCACACCATCACCCCAAGCGCGCTGCGTTGAGCAACCGGCGACATGGGTAACAGTTCTGACCGACGACATAGGTAACACAATTCCCGTTTCGTTCAGGTCTGTTGCTGGGCCTGTGGGTCTTGTGGGCAACGCCCCTTCGCGTTGTCCACAAGTCCACAGGCCTTGCGTTTTGGTTTGTGCAGGCGATCACCGCGGTGAGTGATCACGCCGAGCTCGATCCGCCCGTAGCTGACGGTCCAGCATCCCGCGTCGTCTTCGGCCAGGCCGACCGGCTCGCCGACGAGAGCCTCGTTGATGTAGATCGTGCTGCCGTTCCACTTGATCTCGCCGTTGTGACGCACGCGCCGGACGCGGTGGTCGACGCCATAGCCGGGCTCGCGCAGCACGCCGTCGTAGCGACGCGGAGAAGCTGCATAGCGATCGGCCGGCGTGGCGTTGTCGAGCGCCTGGTGCGGACGCTGTTCGTTGTAAAGACGTTGGAACGCCT
>NZ_JAGKJK010000056.1 GCF_020329435.1 Bradyrhizobium hereditatis
TCGCTGCTGCAGCTTAACAAGGAGACGACAAGTCTTCGAGCGGGTCACGACACCAGCCCTCGAAGCGGAGTCCCTTCGCCGGGACGATGGATCAGGTCAGACCGTTACCCATCCAGTGGCGCTTGCGACCACGCGAAACGTAGATTGGTCGGCCTATCCTCTTCAGACCCCATCAGGTGGCGGCCCTGCGCCGACCCCGTACAGAAGCAAGACCCCGGCGAACGGTACGACGCCAAAAAGGGATTGACCTTCGAAGGCCCGTTACAGAAGGATGGGTAGAGCGCAGCGAAACCCATCACGTCGCCGCATCAAGACCGTTCGCCGAAACTTGCGCCCAACTCAGCGACATCGCCCGCCCAATCCTCGGGATAGATGCCAAGACGGACCATTCGATGAAATGACGAATGCGGCCAATCCCTCACCTGTCTTACCAGACCATGCTTGACCGGATTGATATGGACGTAGTCGACGTGACGCGCCAAATCGTCCTCATCGCGAATCGTATGCTCCCAATACCGCCGCTGCCAGATGCCACGCTCGCCTTTGGCGGCGCGGCTGGCTGAGACAGGTTCGCCGGCGGCGAAGTTGCGTGAGAAAGTAGATTTGATCAGCCGCCAGCGCGTCGCAAAATCCCGATCGCCTTCAGGCATCGTCCAGACCGCGTGTAGATGATCCGGCAGTACGACCATCGCGTCGATCGTGAACGGATGACGTTCGCGGGTCTCACGAAACGCAGAGCGGAGGACTTCAACGTATTCCGTCAGCAGTCCCAACCGCCGGTCGGCAAGATTGACCGTAAAGAAGAAACAACCGCCGGGGATGAAATTGCGACGGTACGCTGTCATAATCTGCTCGCATGACGAATTGATGGGTTTCGCTGCGCTCTACCCATCCTTCTGTAACGGGCCTTCGAAGGTCAATCCCTTTTTGGCGTCGTACCGTTCGCCGGGGTCTTGCTTCTGTACGGGGTCGGCGCAGGGCCGCCACCTGATGGGGTCTGAAGAGGATAGGCCGACCAATCTACGTTTCGCGTGGTCGCAAGCGCCACTGGATGGGTAACGGTCTGACCTGATCCATCGTCCCGGCGAAGGGACTCCGCTTCGAGGGCTGGTGTCGTGACCCGCTCGAAGACTTGTCGTCTCCTTGTTAAGCTGCAGCAGCGA
>NZ_JAGKJK010000057.1 GCF_020329435.1 Bradyrhizobium hereditatis
GCTTTGGCCTCGTGGCCATCCGAATAACCCTTGAGATAGATGTCTTCGTATTTGAGCGAGCGCCACAGCCGCTCGATGAACACGTTATCCATCCAGCGCCCGCGACCGTCCATCGAGATCCTGACTCCAGCGGCGGACAGCGTCGCGGTGAAGGCGGCGCTGGTGAACTGGCTGCCCTGGTCGGTATTGAAGATCTCAGGCCGGCCGAAGCGCGCCAAGGCCTCTTCCAGCGCAGACACGCAGAACGATGTGTCCATCGTGTTCGACAGGCGCCAGGCCAGCACCGCTCGGCTCGTCCAATCGATGATCGCCACCAGATACAGAAAGCCCTGGCCGATCGGCACATAGGTGATATCGGCCGCCCACACTTGATTCGGCCGGTCGATCATTTGGCGCAGCAGATACGGGAAGATCTTGTGTCCCGGCGCCGGCTTTGTCGTTCTGGGCTTTGGTCCGAGTGCCGTGATGCCCATCTTGCGCATCAACCGCTGCACGCGCTTGCGATTGATGCGACAGCGTTCGCCATTGAGCATCGCCGTCATCCGCCGCGAGCCCAGGAACGGCCAGGCCGTGAACAGCTGGTCAATCCGCCGCATCAGCTCAAGATCGTTGTCATTGGCCGGCCGCGGTGGCCGATATACGCTCGATCGCGCAACGCTCAGCAGTTGGCATTGCCGGCGGATCGATAGACTCTCATGATCGCGCTGAAGCAATCCTTGGCGATCCGGCGCGCTCATCTTTCGGACCTCCTGGCTAAGAAATCTCGCTCGACCGTCAATTGTCCGATCTTGGCGTGGAGCTTCTCGACCTCCAGTTCGTGGGCCACCTCGCCATCCCGACCAGTGCCCGCGTCGAACGCACGAACCGCTTGATCCTGAAGCTGCTTCTTCCACGCATAAATCTGGTTCACATGCACCTGGTAGCGCTGCGCCAGATCCGTCACCGTTGATTGTTCTCGC
>NZ_JAGKJK010000058.1 GCF_020329435.1 Bradyrhizobium hereditatis
CCAGCTTGGTTGATCCGAGGGACTCGATGGCTGTTCCTGACGCGAGCGCTACTCCAATCGTGCCGTCGCCGTTGAGATCCTGCTGGAAGCTCGTTTCCAGCGACACAATGCCGGAGCTGCTCCCCGAAGCAGGCGCGGTGTTGGTGATGTAGTTGCCGTTGCCGTCGACGCTCCAGACGATGTAGCTGTCGGCCGTCCCGTACTTCAGCACGACTTGGTAGCCGCTCGCCGTCTGCTCCGTTCCGATCGGCGTCCAAGCGCCGAACTGGCCCACCACGACCGGCGCTCCGTAACAATACAGCTCAGGGCCGGAGTTGCCGCTGACGCTGGCGAGATAATAGTTATTGCCGACCTGGACCAGCTTGGTTGATCCGAGGGACTCGATGGCTGTTCCTGACGCGAGCGCTACTCCAATCGTGCCGTCGCCGTTGAGATCCTGCTGGAAGCTCGTTTCCAGCGACACAATGCCGGAGCTGCTCCCCGAGGCAGGCGCGGTGTTGGTGATGTAGTTGCCGTTGCCGTCGACGCTCCAGACGATGTAGCTGTCGGCCGTCCCGTACTTCAGCACGACTTGGTAGCCGCTCGCCGTCTGCTCCGTTCCGATCGGCGTCCAAGCGCCGAACTGGCCCACTACGACCGGCGCTCCGTAACAATACAGCTCAGGGCCGGAGTTGCCGCTGACGCTGGCGAGATAATAGTTATTGCCGACCTGGACCAGCTTGGTTGATCCGAGGGACTCGATGGCTGTTCCTGACGCGAGCG
>NZ_JAGKJK010000059.1 GCF_020329435.1 Bradyrhizobium hereditatis
GCGGATGTCGTCCGATGAACGCGCGGTCGACCTGCTGGATGAAGCCGCGCGCGTGGAGCTGCGGATCCTCCAGGAGATCGATCGGCAGCCGCGCCACGCCGGAGGCAACGCCGGCAGATTGCAGCGCGGTCATCGCCGCATCGGCATCGCGCGCCGCGGTCCAGGCCGTGATCGCAGCCTCGATCTCGGCCTCGATGGCGCGGCGGCCCGCGGCCGTCTTGAGCGCCGCGTCCGCTGCCCAATCCTCGCGGCCGAGCAGCCGGGCGAGCTTTGGCCACATCGCGGCGTCGGACGCCGCGACGACGATCCAGTTGTCTTCTCCGGCGCAGCGAAAGCAGCCATGCGGCACGAAATCCGGATGGCGGTTGCCGTATTTGGTCGGCGGCTTGCCACTGGTCGAATGCGCCACGATCCAGGGCGCGGCGAACGGCATCATGCATTCGATCTGGGCGAGATCGATGAACTGCCCCTGCCCCGTCAGTTTGGCGTGGATCAGCGCGGTCAGCACCGCGGCGGCGCCGTTGAGGCCCCCGACGGCGTCGCCGAACGCGGTATGGCTCATGACCGGCGGACCAGCGGGATCGCCGACCACGCTGGGCAGGCCGGAGCCCTGCTCCAGCGTCGAGCCGTAAGCGCGGCAATCGCGATGCACGCTGCCGGCGCCGAACGCCGACATCGACATCATCACCAGCTTGGGAT
>NZ_JAGKJK010000060.1 GCF_020329435.1 Bradyrhizobium hereditatis
AGCGGCCGCGGCAGTTTCACCGGCGTCGAATTGCCGTAGCCGGCGCGCGAATAGACGAACACGCCCGCGCCGGTCGCCGCCTGCAGCCTGTCCGGGAAGTCGCCCCACAGCCCGACCGAGCCGAGTCCTTCATGCAGCATCACAATGGTCGGCCCGCTCTCGGGCGACGGGCCGATCATGCGGTATTCGAGATGCGAGGCACCGACGGTGAGGAAGCCGGAGGCAGTGAGGGTTGTCATTATGACCGCTCCCTTCACCACACGGCGCAGTGAGCTCCCTCCCCCCTTGCGGGGGAGGGTTGGGGAGAGGGGTGGCCACGAGCACTGCCGTTGCGGCTTACCCCTCTCCCCAACCCTCCCCCGCAAGGGGGGAGGGAACGGCCGTCGCTTGCGGCAACACTCAGCGCTTCACTCAACGCACCCATCATGACTTCGCCGTCTCGCTATCCCGCAACTTGAACCGCTGAATCTTCCCGGTCGCCGTCTTCGGCAGACTATCGACCACATCGATCCAGCGCGGATATTTCCAAGGGCCGATCTTCTGCTTGACGTGCTCCTTGAGCACCTCATGCAGATCATCGCTCTTGGCGCCGGCGCGCAGCACGACGAAGGCCTTCGGCTTCAGCAATCCTTCCGGATCGGCCTCGGGCACCACGGCAGCCTCA
>NZ_JAGKJK010000007.1 GCF_020329435.1 Bradyrhizobium hereditatis
CCGCGGAACCAGGCGATCAGCGCCTCCGGCTCGCTCGCCACCTTGGCCTCGCGCAAAATCTTGCCGTTGGCATCAACAACACACACGCTCGAGCATTCCAATGACACGTCGATTCCGGCATAGTGGTTCATGGTCGTCTCTCCTCGATGCTTGGAGCGAGGTCCGTCCTCGACTCCGTTTACACCATCAGTGTGAGGGACGACCGCCTCCCAAGCCAGCCGCGCGACGCGCGCTACCACATTGCGCCGTAGCTAGCGCGGCTGGCTTGGGAGGCCTCGGGGCCCGTTACCCCATCTACAATTCACTTCCGCCGGGCCTTGTGGAACGCGCTGAGCACCGCGAGCGTCATCGCGGTGACGCCGGTCTCGATGGTCGGCTTCGGCACCGGCGCGAACAGCGGTGAATGATTTGACGGTACTGGCGGGCCGGCGCCGTTGCGTGCTGCGTCGATACGTTCCTGGTCATAGACGCCGATGTTGAACATCATCGACGGCACGCCTGCGCCGGCGAATTCGGAGAAATCCTCGCTGGCGGTCCCTGGCGGCGAAACTCTGAACTTGTCGCCAAATGCCACCTTCAACACTTCGGCCGCGGCGGCGACCACATCGGGATCGTTCATGACGGACTTGGTGCCCTCGACGATCCTGATATCCGGCGCAGGTGCGCCTGACATGGCGGCAGCGGCTTTTGCCGTCCGTTCGATCCCGGCATGCAGTTTGGTGCGAACTTCGGGTTTGAAGGAGCGAATGGTGCCGGATAGCTGCACGGAGTCGGGGATGATGTTTGGAGCGGTGCCGCCGTGAATGGCTCCGATGCTCACGACGCCGAATTCGTTCGGGTCTTTTTCACGGCTGATCACGCTTTGCACTTCGACAATGAAGCGTGCCGCAATGACCACGGGATCGACGGTCGTGTGCGGCGCCGAGCCGTGACCGCCGCGGCCGTGGAATGTCACGTCGAGACTATCGGCGGCGGACGAGCCGACCCCGGTACGATAGAAGCCCGTGCCATGAGAGAACGGACCGGCGTGCAGGGCAAACGCGATGTCGGGCTTGGGAAAGCGCGTGAACAGGCCATCCCGAATCATGGCACGCGCCCCAGCCACAATCTCTTCCGCCGGCTGGGCGATGAACATCAGCGTGCCGCGCCACTGGTCCTTCAGGCCAAGCAGCGTCTTCGCCGTTCCGACCCAGCTCGCCATGTGAATGTCGTGGCCGCAGCTATGGGCGACGAACACCTCCCGCCCATTCCAGTTAGCCTTGTCGCGGCTCGCATACTCGAGGCCGGTCTTCTCCTCCATCGGCAAGCCATCGAGCTCCGTGCGCACCATGATGGTGGGCCCGTCGCCGTTTCTGTAGATCGCGACCAGCCCGGTCTTGCCGACATTCTCGGTGACCTCGAACCCAAGCGCGCGCATCTCGGCGGCAAGCTTCGCGGCGGTTTTCACTTCCTGAAACGCTAGCTCGGGATGGGCGTGGATTTCCTTGTAGAGCACGTCGAGCTTTGGATAATCGCTTGCGAGCGAAGTCTCGATTGCCTTCTTCAGGCCGGGGACATCGAGCTCGGCGCGGGCAGGCAGCGAGGTCGTCGCGAATAGCGCGGCGGCTGCGGCTAACCAACTGACAAATCGCTTCATGGCTTGGCGTTCCTTCCGATTGGGTCGCAACGTGTTTAACAACCCGCTCAGCATGTCTGGCCTTGCCGCCTCAGCCAGCGCTTCGGCGTACCAGGACGGACAAGCCACGGGGAAGCTTTGGCGTAGCCGGGTGCCGGGCATCCACGTCCTTCTTCCAACCAAGACGTGGATGACCGGGACAAGCCCGGTCATCGCGGAGGTAGGGAAGCTACGACGGCATCCGGTGCATCGCGCAGATCTTGTTGCCGTCGAGATCGCGCAAATATGCGAGATAGAGTTTGCCGCCGACCCCCTCGCGAATGCCCGGCGGGTTTTCGCAAGTGGTGCCGCCATTGGCGATGCCGGCCGCATGCCATGCGTCAGCCTGCTCGGGTGAATCAGCCGCAAAGCCGATGGTGCCGCCGTTTGCCGGCGTTGCCGGCTGGCCGTTGATCGGCTTGGTCACCGAGAACACGCCGGTCTTGGTAAAATAGAAGATCCGGTGGCCGTCGACCTTGGCCGGCCGGACGCCAAGTGTGCCGAGCAGGGCATCATAAAACGCCTTGGCCTTTTCGAGGTCGTTGGTGCCGATCATCACATGCGAAAACATTGGTTCAATTCCTCCCAGTTTTGACGAGCAACCGCGATTACCTGGCTATCGCGAGGTGCGCGGAACAACCCCACGCGATGCTCGTTGCGGCAATGTAGACGGCGCTATTGGCGTTGTACAAGCAGGCGGGCGACAATCGGCGGGGTACGAGGTAGCCTGAGCCGCCAGATTACGTTTCGGTAACCCGGTCCCGGAAATTGGTTTCCACGGTAAAACGCGGCGCCTCGACGCACCATCGGCATCTTGCGGCGCCGCAGGGGCAGTTCCTACCTTTGGGATGCCAGCCGCGGCGTATCTGTCGCAGGCGGCAAGGAGACGACAATGAGCTACTTCAAGACTGCCATTCTGCTGGCCGGTCTTACCGGCCTCTTCATGGGCGTCGGCTATCTGATCGGCGGCGCCAGCGGCGCCGTGATCGCGCTCGTGATCGCCGCCGCGACCAACATCTTCGCCTACTGGAATTCGGACCGCATGGTGCTGTCGATGTACGGCGCCCATGAGGTCGACCAGCGCACCGCGCCCGATCTCTTCAATCTGGTAGCCGAGCTGGCCGGCCGCGCCGGCCTGCCGATGCCGCGCGTGTTCGTGATGGACGAGGCGCAGCCCAATGCGTTCGCCACCGGCCGCAATCCGCAGAACGCGGCGGTCGCCGTGACCACGGGCCTAGTGCAATCGCTCAGCCGCGAGGAGCTCGCCGGCGTGATCGCGCACGAGCTCGCGCATATCAGGAACCATGACACGCTGCTGATGACCATCACCGCGACCATCGCCGGCGCGATTTCGATGCTGGCGCAGTTCGGCATGTTCTTCGGCGGCAACCGCGACAACCACGGGCCCGGCATCATCGGCTCGATTGCCATGATGATCCTGGCGCCGCTCGGCGCCATGCTGGTGCAGATGGCGATCAGCCGTACCCGCGAATATGCCGCCGACGATATGGGCGCGCGCATCTGCGGCCAGCCGATGTGGCTTGCATCCGCCTTGAGCAAAATCGCGAGTGCCGCGCATGTGGTGCCCAACCCGGAAGCCGAGCGCAATCCGGCCACGGCGCACATGTTCATCATCAACCCGCTGTCGGGCCAGGGCATGGACAATCTGTTCACGACGCACCCGTCGACGGAGAACCGCATCGCCGCTCTTCAGCAGCTCGCGGCGGAGATGGGCGCGCATGGCGGAACGCTTTCCATGGGTACCCGCGGCAACTATCCGCGCCGCGGCCCGTGGGGCCGCCCCTCGGCCTCGCGCGGACCGTGGGGATAAGCTAAATAGAAGCGGAAATCGAGAAAGGCCCGTCACTGCGACGGGCCTTTCTTCAATGATACAGTATCCCGCAAAAGGGATCTTGGCGTGGAACGGTTGGACGACCTCGAAGCCTTCGTGGCGGTTGTCGAGAAGGGCAGCCAGGCGGCCGCCTCGCGCCACCTGCGGCGTCCGTTGCAATCGCTGAACCGGTCGCTGATCGCGCTGGAGCGTGCCGTCGGCGTGGAATTGGTGAAGCGGACGACACGGCGGTCGGAACCTACCGAAGCAGGAAAACTGTTCTACGAACGCATCAAGCCGGCGGTTGCCGAAATCATCGAGGCGCGGAACGAAGCCGCCAGCATTCGCGCCGAAGTGTCGGGGCCGCTGAAGATCGGCGCACCGGTGCTGTTCGCGTCAACCTATGTCGCCCCGATTATCGGCCGCTTTCTAAAACTCTATCCGAAGGTCGAGATCGAGCTGAAAGCGTCCGACGACCAGGTGGACCTCATTGCCGAAGGGCTCGACATGGCCGTTCGGATCGGCGAGTCCGTCGATGAACAGCTGACGGCGCGCCGGCTGCAGGCGCTACGTGTCGTGACATGCGGCGCGCCATCGTACTTCGCCCAGCATGGCATCCCGAAACATCCCAGCGAGCTCGAACATCATCAGTGCGTGTTGCGATCGGGGACGGGTCCGTCAGATAAATGGCCGTTTCGCATCGGCGGCAAGCTACAGAAGGTCAAGGTGTCAGGCCGCTTTCACTCGAACACCGCCGCGGCGATCCGTGCGGTCGCCGGGGAAGGCATCGGCCTTGCGCAACTGCCGCTCTGGCAGATCAGAGAGCTCGTCGAGCAGGGTGCACTGGCCATCGTCCTGCCGGAGTTCGAAACCGAGGGCATGCCGATCCAGCTGGTTTGGCCGCCGACCAAAGCGCCGCTGGAGCGCATGCGGCGCTTCACCGACTTCCTGGCGAACGGCCTCAAGGCCGAGCTGCTCTAAAGCGTGATGAAATTGGGATTGATTGCGCCCACGAAGAGGGTGAGCTCCCTCTCCCGCTTGCGGGGGAGGGCTGGGGTGGGGGTGTCTCCGCGGGCAACACTGCCCGGGTGGAGAGAGCCTCCACCCGGCGCTTCGCGCCGACCTCCCCCGCAAGCGGGAGAGGTGAAGTGCGTCTGCGGCCAAATCGATCTAATCAAAAATCACCATGCTCTAGTGCGCAGATCAGAATATCGCGTAGCCGGGGGTGAGCAGATCGGCCGGATCAAGGCGCCGCTTGATTTCGGCAAATCGCGCCCAGCTTGATCCAAAATGATCTTTCCAGTCGTCTTGCGACATCGGAAAGGCGCTGACCGGATAGTGCATTGCGCCGGCGCGCCGGAGCCGATCGTAGAGTGCGCGGTTCTGTGCGACCATGCGCTCGATCGCGGCGCGATCGTCGGAAGGTGGCACGCGGATGACGTTGAACGGAAAGACGACGCTCTCAGCGGGCAGGCGAACCAGCGGCGTGCGGCACGCGTTTGTCATCATGGGATAGCAGGTGATCCGCCCGAACGGTCCGATATCCGCTGGCGTCAATTCGTCAAGGATTTCGCGCGCGAGCTGCTCTGCATTGCTGCCGGGCAGGAACGCCAGCAGCCAGGGTTTTGGGGTAGTCCACTGGCCCTTCGATCGAAGCAGGGCTTCGAATTTTGCGAAGGCCGCGGCGTCTTCGCCGTAGGTAAGGTCGGTAATCACGGCGGCGCTGCGCGTATCTGACAATGCCTTGAGCAGGGCGCTGTCATCGGGAAGCCGGTTACCATTGTAAAAGACGGCTCCCTCGAGCTGATAGCGCCAGCCGCCGGCACCGTCGGGGAGGATCGCGCCCTGCAACTGGTCGAAGCGTTCTTCCGCCAGGGCGCGCCGCTGGTCGGCGATCAGTTCACTCAAGCCAGGATAAAACAGTTGAAAGCGGCGGACGCGCTCCGGCGCGCGCACCAGGCGCAAGGTCGCGCGCGTGATGATGCCGCATTGGCCGAGCCCGGCCCGGACTGCGTCAAAAGCGTTCGGATTCGATCCCACCGAACAGGTCAGTTCATGTCCATCGCCGGTCACGACATCCAGTTCGAGAACGTTGTCGGTCTGCATGCCGTATCGGGATGACGAGCCGCCAATGCCGCCGACAGCGATCGTGCCGCCTACCGACAGGCCGAGATAATTGGTCAGCACCGGCGGCGTCAGGCCTTGCGGCAGAGTGGCATCGAGCACGCTCTTCCACGTCGCGCCGGCATCGACCACGACGCGGTCCGGCCGGAGATCGCGGATCGAATTGAGCCTGCCCATATCGATCACGATGCCGTTTTCGCTCAGCGAGCGGCCATAGATCGAATGGCCCTGGCCGCGCGCTGCAACTTTCAGTCTCTCGGCTCTCGCAAGGCGCAATAGGCTGGCGACCTCCGCGCTTGATATCGGCTGCGCTACCGCGCGCGGCTCCCTATGAATCAGCCGCCCGAAATCCGTGCTTGCTTCGGCGCGATTGCCCTCGCGCGATGGCATTTCGGCCGCGCCGGCTGTGAAGTCCCAACTCTGCGATGTCGCGGCCGCGGCGACGCCAAGGCCAGCGCCCAGAAAGGTGCGTCTGTCGGATGTCATGAACGATCCTCCATCGCGGTGAGACGTTCCCAGCCGGATTACTTGGACGAAGCTGGCGCCGATGATTTCACGAAACAATCATCGCCTGGCGCGATGGACATTCCCGCAAACCGGGACAATCGAACGCAAATTGTAGGGTGGGTTAGCGAAGCGTAACCCACCATTCATCCGCGTAACGGCGGCGGATTACGCTTCGCTAATCCGCCCTACGGACTGCCGACTGATTTGCTCTCTCTCGCAAGGACATTTTCATGCGTCCGTCCGCGACAAACTGGCACGAGACCAAATCACTTCTGATTTTCAGAAATCATCAAGTCCCGGAATCAAAAATATTCCGCTTCCGTTTTTGCCCAAATCAGTCGCATAACTCCGCCCGTCTCACCGCAAGATGAGGGGCGGCGGCCACGTCACGAACGCGCGGTGAGATGCGATGGATGCAGATGGCGCGAGAGACGTTGCGCGCCGGATGCGTACGGCGAAGTCGTGTGGTTCGGGCGCCGCGGTGCTGGCGTTAAGTTCCCAAGAGCAGCGAAAGCCTCTCGGGGGCGATGGTGGCAATAAAGCCGTTCACCAGGAAGAGCACGAAGTAAGCCGTAAAGCCATTGCGCAGGGAAGGCCGGAGTGTTTCCGCTGTACCTGTATGCTCGTGTGCGTTTTCTTTATGCGCAACGGCACACGAGACCGCGGGTGCAGCCAGCACCCGGTCTTCCCTGCGCCCTCTGATCTTGATGAGGGGCAAAGACGATGCAAACCTCGGGCAGTTCATGTCGCGAGATCGCGAACGCATATTCAGTCGTCGTCACCCGCGAAGGCGGGTGATCCAGTATTCCAGAGGCAGCAGTGATAGAACCGATAAGCCGCGGCGTACTGGATGCCCCGCTTTCGCGGGGCATGACACGTGTTGGTGTGGCCGCGATGCCGCCACAAACTAAAACGCCGTATACCCGCCATCGATCACAAAACAGTCCGCCGTATGATACGACGACGCCTTGCTCATGATGTACACAGCGATGCCGCCGAAATCCTCGGGCTCGCCGAAGCGGCGGACCGGAATGCGCGGCATCACGTTGGCGACGAACTTGTCGTTCGCCATGATGCCGGCGGTCATGTCGCTCTTGATCCAGCCGGGGAGGATCGCGTTCGCAGTGACGCCGTGGCGCGCGAGCTCGACCGCGAGCGCGCGGCACAGCGCGTTCAGCGCCGCCTTCGTGCCGGCATAATGCTCGTTGCGCGCGGTGCCGAACAGCGATGCGAGGCTCGAGGTCGCAACCAGCCGGCCGAACTTGTCGCCAGCTTCGGCGCGTTCGGTCATGTGGCGGGCCGCGACCTGAAAGACATGGAAGACGCCGTCGAGATTGGTCGCGAACATGCGCCGCCATTCCTCCTCGGTGCGGTCGATGAAAGCGCGCCGCCCGCCGCCGCCGATACCGGCATTGGCAAAGCAGCCGTCGACGCGGCCGAAGGTATCGAGGGTCGCCTTCATCGCGGTTTTCACCGAAGCCGAATCCGAGACGTCGCAGACTTGGGTATGCACCTTGCCCGGCCCGGCCGACATGGTCGCTGCCGCCACCTTGTTCTTCTCCGCATTGCGCCCCCAGATCGAAACGTTGCAACCTTGCGCGTTCAGCGCCTGCGCGATGCCGAGGCCGATGCCGCCATTGCCGCCGGTGATCACGGCCGTGCGGCCGGTGAGGTCAAAGATGCTCATGAGACGTTTCCATTTGTTGGGTAAGCAGACCTGCGCCCGATGGCGGGCAGATGTTCTGGCGCAAGCATGGACAACGCCGTCAGGAAAATCAAATATGGGCGCGACATCATCAGGTCTTCCGCGCAGCGAAATAGCGCGTAAACACAAGTCATGAGGAAGCAATGCAGTTCAAGCACGTCACGCTCGATTTCGACGGCCCGGTCGCCGTTCTCAAGCTCGACCACCAGGAGGTCATGAACGCGGTCTCGATGGACATGCTGGGCGGTCTCGGCGACGCGCTCGACGCGATCGACGACAAGCGCGACGAGGTCCGCTGCCTGGTGCTGACGGGAGCGGGGCGGGCGTTCTGCACCGGCGCCAATCTGCAGGGCCGCAACAACCAGACATCAGGCAAGAGCAATGCCGGGCAATCGCTGGAAATCGGCTTCCATCCGTTCCTGCGGCGGCTGCGCCGCCTGCACTGCCCGATCGTCACGGCGGTCAACGGTCCGGCCGCCGGCGCCGGGATGAGCTTTGCATTGATGGGCGACATGATCCTGTGCGCGCGCTCGTCCTATTTCCTGCAGGCGTTCCGCCGCATCGGCCTGGTGCCGGATTGCGGCTCGACCTGGCTGTTGCCGCGGCTAGTCGGCAAGGCACGCTCGGTTGAATTGTCCCTGATGGGCGAGCGGCTACCGGCGGAGAAGGCGCTGGAATGGGGCCTCGTCAATCGCGTCTATGACGATAGCGTGCTGATGGAGGAGGCGATGAAGCTTGCGCATGAGCTCGCCAATGGTCCGACGGTCGCGCTGTCGCTGATCCGAAAACTCTATTGGGACACTTCGGAAAACTCGTTCGAGGAGCAGCTCAACCTCGAATATGAATCGCAACGCATCGCGGGCTCGACGGAAGATTTCAGGGAAGGCGTCACCGCGTTCCTTGAAAAGCGCCCCGCCAAGTTCAGGGGCAAATGATCGAGGACCAACTCGGACGCTGCGTCGCCTCCTGGTATCCGGGGGCGACTGGCGTCACCGGCGCCGCAAAGCTTTCCGGCGGCGCCAGCCAGGAAACCTGGACGTTCGACATCGTTCACCCGGACGGCAATGTCGGCGCAATCCTGCGCCGCGCGCCTCCGGGCTATGGCGCTTCGCCCGGGAGAGCGGCAGGTCTCGATGCCGAAGCTATCCTGATGCAGCTGGCGCACGACGCCGGCCTGCCGTCGCCGCGCGTGATGCATGTGCTGACGCCCGAGGATGAGCTCGGTCGTGGCTTCATCATGCAGCGGATCGAGGGCGAGACCATCGCGCGCAAGATTCTGCGTGACGAGCAGTTTGCCAAGGCGCGGCCGATTCTGGCGCGGCAGCTTGGCCGCGTCATCGCCGGTATTCACGGCCTGCCGAAGGCAAAACTGCCGAAGATGCGCGAGATGAGCGCGACCAAGGAGATCGCCGACCTCGAGCGGGAATACCGCAGCTTCAACTGGCCGCGTCCGGTGTTCGAGCTGGCGCTGCGCTGGCTGCGCGAGCGCGATCCCGGGCCATCGAAGGAGGTGACGCTGGTGCATGGCGATTTCCGCCACGGCAACCTCATCATCGGCCCCGACGGCGTCCGCGCGGTGCTGGACTGGGAGCTCGCGCATTTCGGCGATCCAATGGAAGATCTCGGCTGGATCTGCGTCAACTCCTGGCGCTTCGGCGAGATCGACAAGCCAGTCGGCGGCTTCGGCACGCGCGAAGAGCTGTTCGCGGGCTATGAGGAAACCGGGCGCAAGGTAGACCCCGCGCGCGTGATGTTCTGGGAAGTGATGGGCACGCTGCGCTGGGGCATCATGTGCTGCGGCATGATGCAGCGCTTCCGGCAAGGGCCCGATCATTCGATGGAGCGCGCCATGATCGGCCGCCGCTCGTCGGAGACGGAGATCGATCTATTGAGATTGCTTGCTCCGAGAGGAGGGTGAGATGCAGGACGAACCGACACCCACCGAACTGATCAAGGCCGTCGCGGATTTTCTCCGCAACGAGATCGCGCCAGAGATCAAGGGCCACAACGCCTTCAAGCTCCGCGTCGGTATCAACGCGCTGGACTTGGTCACGCGGCAATTGGCGCTGGAGCAGGGGAGTGATGCGGCCGAGTTGGCTCGGCTGAAGCGGTTGCTCGGCCTGGATGGGTCGCTGATCGAGCTCAACCGCGCGCTTTGCGAGAAGATCGCCAGCGGCGAGGTCGATCTGAACACGCCGGGCCTCGCCGAGCACCTCTGGCAGACCACGATGGACAAGCTCGCCGTCGATCAGCCGAATTATGCGTCGTACAAGAGGGAGTTGGGGAAATTGTTGGATGGGTAGAGCGAAGCGAAACCCATCAAGAGCATCGATGACGCGCCCAATGATGGGTTTCGCTGCGCTCCACCCATCCTACAGGAGTAGCGCTAACTCTCCGCCGTCATTGCGAGGAGCAAAGCGACGAAGCAATCCATCTCACCGCAAGCGGAAAAATGGATTGCTTCGCGGAGCCTGTCATCCGGCGGCGCTTTCGCGCCGACCGGGTGGCTCGCAATGACGTCGATAGAACGTCGCGATCCCTACCGCCCCAACCACTTCGGCGGCCGCTTCTCGGCAAACGCCTTCGGCCCCTCGATGTAGTCCTGCGACGCCGCCATCGCCTTCACCGCCGGATATTCCCGCTGCTCGGCGATCGCCTGCTCCAGCGATACCTCGAGGCCGCGCTGGATCGCCTGCTTGGAGGCGCGGATCGACATCGGCGAGTTCTTGCAGATCGTCTCTGCCCAGCGCTCCGCCGCGGCAAGCGCTTCGCCCTGCGGGACCACCTCATTGACGAAGCCGAGCTCGAGTCCCTCCTTGGCGGAGACGTGGCGCGCGGTGAGGATCATGCCCATGGCGCGCTTCAGTCCGATCTGGCGCGGCAGGCGATGCACGCCGCCGGCGAGCGCGGCGAGGCCGACGCGCGGCTCGGGGAGGGCAAACGTCGCGTTCTCCGCGGCGATGATGAGGTCGCAGGCCAGTGCGATCTCGAAACCGCCGCCCATCGCGACGCCGTTGACGGCGGCAATGATCGGCTTGTCGCAGTCGAAGCGCGAGGTGAGGCCGCCAAAGCCGCCCTTGTCCCAGCCGCGCTTGCCGCCCGCGGCCTGCCATTTTAAATCGTTGCCGGCGCAGAACGCCTTGTCGCCCGCGCCGGTGACGATCGCGACCCATTGCTCAGGATCGGCGGAAAAATCGTCGAACACCTTGTTGAGTTCGAAATGCGCATCGATATGCAACGCATTGTACACTTCGGGCCGGGACAGCGTGACGATGGTGATCGGCCCCTTGCGCGTCACCTTAGAGAATTTCAGGTCCATGTTGGCTCCCGTATTGATTTTCTGCCGAGAAGAATATTGGCCGCGATCATAGCGCGAGGCGAGCATCTGAAACCATCCAATTACGCAAGGCGCCCGCGCGTGCCAGGGACTGATCCGTTGCTTGACTTGGGCTTGGTCTTCTCAGCTAAATCAATCAGAGCAGGAGCGCTCCGTAGCGCCTAAACGCAAAAGCAATAAACGACATTTCCGGGAGAGACCGCCTTGGATTTCAACCTGCCTGCCGACCTCGTTGCTTATCTCGAGGAACTCGATCGCTTCATCGCGCGCGAAATCAAGCCGCTGGAAGAGGCCGACGACAACATCCGCTTCTTCGATCACCGCCGCGAATGGGCGCGCACCGATTTCGAGAAGGGTGGGTTGCCGCGGCAGGAATGGGAAGCGCTCTTGCGCAAGGCGAAGAATCTTGCCGACGCTGCCGGTCATCTGCGCTTCGCCATCCCGAAGCGTTACGGCGGCAAGGATGGTTCCAACCTTTGGATGGCTGTCATCCGCGAGCATTTTGCCTCGAAGGGACTTGGCCTGCACAATGATCTGCAGAACGAACATTCGATCGTCGGCAACCTGCCGATTGTCACCATGCTCGACCGCTACGGCTCAGATGCACAGAAGGCAATGATCGACGGCTCGATCACGGGCAAGTATCGCATCACCTTCGGCCTGACGGAGCCCAATCATGGTTCGGACGCGACCCATATGGAGACGAAGGCCGTTGAGGCGACCCGCGACAACGTCAAGGGCTGGATCATCAACGGCGAGAAGATGTGGACGACAGGCATGCATGTCGCCACCCATTGCGCGCTGTTTGCCCGTACCTCGGGCAATGACGGCGACGCGCGCGGCATCACCTGCTTCCTGGTGCCGGCGAAAAGCGAAGGCGTGAAGGTCGAGGAATATATGTGGACCTTCAACATGCCGACCGACCATCCGCGCGTCAGCTTCACCGACGTGTTCGTGCCTGAGGATGCGCTGTTCGGCGAAGTCGGCCGCGGCCTGTCGCTGGCGCAGTGCTTTGTGCACGAGAACCGGATCCGGCAGGCGGCGAGCTCGCTTGGGGCGGCGGTCTACTGCATCAACGAAAGCGTCAAATATGCGCGCGAGCGAAAGCCGTTCGGCAAGGCGCTGGCGGAGAACCAGGCGATCCAGTGGCCGCTGGTGGAACTGGCTACGCAGGCGGAGATGCTCAGGCTATTGATCCGCAAGACCGCGTGGGAGATGGACCAACTCACCCAGGCCCAGGTTGAGCATACGCTGTCCGATCGGGTCTCGATGTGCAACTACTGGGCAAACCGGCTGTGCTGCGAGGCTGCCGATCGCGCCATGCAGGTGCATGGCGGCATGGGTTATTCCAGGCACAAGCCGTTCGAACACATCTACCGCCACCACCGCCGCTACCGCATCACCGAAGGCAGCGAGGAAATCCAGAAGCGGAAGGTCGCGGGATTCCTGTTCGGCTACATGGGAGCGGGGAAACACTAGGAGGCGTCGATGGAAGGTGGATGCACATGCGGAAATATCCGCTACCGCCTGAGCGGCAAGCCAATTATCGTCCATGCCTGCCATTGCACCTGGTGCCAGCGGGAGACCGGCACCGTGCACGCGCTCAATGCGCTCTATGAGGCGGACAGGGTCGAGCACCTGAAGGCCGAGCCTGAGATCATCGATACACCGTCAGCCAGCGGTAAGGGCCAGAAGATCGCACGCTGCCCGGTCTGCAAGGTTTCGGTCTGGAGCAATTATCCGGGCTCCGGGCCCGCGGTGCGCTTCGTCCGCGTCGGCACCATGGATGATCCGACCCAGTGCCCGCCGGATGTTCACATCTTCACTTCCACCAAGCAGCCCTGGGTAACGCTGCCGCCGGGCGCCAAGGCGTTTGCCGAATTCTACAATCCGGCAGAGGTCTGGTCGGATGAAGCCAAAGCGCGCCACCGCGCGGCGCGCGAGCGGGCGAAGAAGTAAGCGTTGCTGTTCCCACCGTCATTGCGAGCCAACGGGTCGCGCGAATGCGCGCCCGATGACAGGCTCCGCGAAGCAATCCATCTCTCCGCGCGCGCAGAGGCATGGATTGCTTCGTCGCTTACGCTCCCTTGCGCAAACGCTACGCGTTTGTCGCAGGCATGACGGTGGCAACCTAATTCACCTGCCGGTCCTTGCCCGCCCAATACGGCTCGCGCAGATTCCGCCGCAAGATCTTCCCCGACGGATTGCGCGGCAACGCTTCCATGAAGTCGACCGACTTCGGCGTCTTGTAGCCGGCGATGCGTTCGCGGGTGAAATTGATGATGTCGGTGGCGCTCGCCTGCTTGCCGGGCTTCATCACCACGATCGCCTTGACAGCTTCGCCCCATTTGTCGTCGGGGATGCCGATCACCGCGGCCTCGGCAACGTCAGGATGATCGCAGATCGCGCTTTCAACCTCGGCCGGATAAATGTTCTCGCCGCCGGAGATGATCATGTCCTTGATGCGGTCGTGGATGTAGAGATAGCCATCCTCGTCCATGTAGCCGGCATCACCGGTACGCAGCCAGCCGTCGCTGCCGAGTGTCCTGGCGGTCGCCTCCGGCAGATTCCAGTAGCCCACCATGTTGGAGCCGGAGCGGGTGGCGATCTCGCCGACCTGGCGCGGCGGCAGGCGGTTGCCGTCGGGATCGAGGATCGCAAGCTCGATGCCCGGCAGCGCCTTGCCGGCGGAGCGCATGCGCTCCAGTCCCTCGACATGATCTTCGGGCGGCAGGGCAACGATGGTGCCGGTCGTCTCGGTCATCCCGTAGAGCTGCACGAAGCCGCACTTGAACACCTCGATGCACTCCTTCAGGAGGGCCGCCGGAATAGGCGAGGCGCCGTAGAGCATGTATTTCAAGCGGGAGAAATCGACCTGCCGCGCCCGCGGCTGACGCACCACGAATTGCATCGCCGCCGGCACCATGAAAAGTTTGGTAATTCCGGACTGCTCGAAGAAATCCAAAACCTTGGTCGGATCGAACTCGCGCGCGATCACGCCCTTGGCGCCATGATAGAGGCCCATCACGCCCCAGCCGGAGCCGCCGATGTGGAAGATCGGCATCGCGACCAGCGAGACGTCGTCCGCCGTCCACTTGTTCCATTCTGGCTTCTCGGCCTCGCTGCCCGCGTGCACCAGATTGAGGAAGTTGGCGTGCGACAGCATCGCGCCCTTGGGCTTGCCCGTGGTGCCCGACGTATAGAGCTGGATGGCGACATCCTTCGGACTGATCGGCACCTCCGGGTCGCCGGCGCTGGCCGCATCGCGCCAGGCCGTGAAATCCCGCCATTCCGGCGCGCCGCCTTCGGTCGTGATAACCGTGCGCACATCAGGCAGTTGCGACTTGATGTTGCGGGCCTGCGTAACGAATTCGGGTCCCACGAACAGCACCGGCGCCCTGCAGTCGCCGACGATGAAGGCGATCTCGGGACCGGCGAGGCGCCAGTTGACGGGAGCCATCACCACCTTGGCCTTCATCGCGCCCATCAACAGCTCGAAATAGATGTCGCTGTTCTTGCCGAGATAAGCGATCCGCTCGCCCGGCTTGACACCCATTGCAATCAGCGCGTTCGCAACGCGGTTGGTGTTGCTGTCGAACTCGGCGAACGTGGTTTGGCGTCCCTCGAATTCATAAGCGATCGCGTCGCCGCGGGTCTTGGCGCGTTCGCGTACCATGTCGGCAAGGTTCGTCAGTTGCTCAGGAGCGGACATGTCTCTCCCGTATCGTATTGTTGTCGTTGCGCGGAGTTTGGCGATATAGCGCGCGAAAAACAATACGGCAGGAGCTGGCGTTCCCCGGACGCAGCGCAACGCCTCGGCCGTGCGCTGCAGAGCCGGGGGTCTATCTTGCTTGTGGCTGGCAATGGGTCCCGGCTCAGCGGCGCAGCGTTACACGCTGCACCGCGTCCGGGACACGAGATCACCCGCGCGCGGCGCGGTCCTTCTCATTCTGCGCCTTGATCGACTCGCGCGCCTTGTTCCAGTCGTCATCGCTCCAGTCGCGCAACTGGTAGAAATTGCCGCCCATCGCGAGTGCCTGGCCGCCGTCCATGGCGATGGTCTCTCCGTTGATCCAGTCACAGCCGCCGGAGATCAGGAACACGGCGAGGTTCTGCAATTCCTCCATGGTGCCGACCCGGCCCATCGGGTTCTGCGCCCTGGTGCGCGCGCCGGCCTCATCGCCGGGCTTGATGCGCTTGCTCATGCCCTCGGTCGGGATTTCGCCCGGCGCAATGGTGTTGAGGCGGATGCCGTGTTTGCCCCATTCGACCGCAAGCGACATCGTCATGGCATGGATCGCCGATTTGCTCATCGCGGACGGCACCACGTAAGGCGAGCCGTTGCGCACCCAGGTTACGGTGATGGATACCACGTTGCCGCGCTGCTTGGCCGCGATCCAGCGCCGCCCCACTGCATGGGTCACGTAGAAGGTGCCGTGCATGACGATGTTGGCGACGGCATCAAAACCGCGCGGGGAGAGATCTTCCGAACGCGAAATGAAATTGCCGGCCGCGTTATTGATGAGATCGGTGAGGGGACCCGAGGCCCATATCTGTTCGATCATTTCGTCGACCGCCATCGCATTGCGGATGTCGATGCCGTGGCTGACGACACGCCCGCCATGCAGGTCCATCAGTTCGGTCGCGGTCTCGTCGCACACAATTTTGCGGCGGCCGCAGATGTGGACTTCGGCTCCCAGTTGCAGAAACCGCGCCGCCATGGACTTGCCGAGGCCGGTGCCGCCTCCGGTTACGAGGATGCGTCGCCCGGCGAGAAGCTGATCGTTGAACATCGTTTCCACCCACGGGATTGTCTGTTAATTGGTCGATTGACTAAAACCGGACAACGGCCTTTCTGTAAAGCGCCAAGAAGGAAGTGTGGAGGATTTATCATGGAGCAACGCGTCTCGATCTCGATTTCGGACGGCATTGCCGATGTCCGGCTGGTGCGGGCCGACAAGATGAATGCGCTTGATGCGGCGATGTTTGAGGCGCTGGTGGCCGCGACCGAGCGGCTGGCGAACGAAAAGGGTGTGCGGGCGGTAGTATTGTCCGGGGAAGGGCGGGCGTTCTGCGCCGGTCTCGACATGGGACGCTTCCAGGCCATGAAAGAACATGGCGGAAATGGGATCGCCGGTGGCGAGAAGCGCGATCTCACTGCACGCACGCATGGCATTGCGAACTTCCCGCAGCAGGCCGTGTGGGGCTGGCGTCAGCTTCCGGTGCCTGTGATTGCCGCAATCCAGGGCGTCGCGTTCGGCGGCGGCTTCCAGCTCGCGCTCGGGGCCGACATGCGCTTCCTTACACCCGACGCGCGGATGTCGATCATGGAGATCAAATGGGGGTTGGTGCCCGACATGGCCGGCACCCCGATCCTCGCAAGCCTTGTGCGCGACGATATCCTGCGGGAGCTGACCTATACGGGCCGCATCTTCTCGGCGCAGGAAGCCATGAGCTACGGTCTCGCGACACGGATCTGCGATGATCCGCGCGCGGCGGCGCTCGAGGTTGCGCGCGAAATCGCCGGCAAGAGTCCCGATGCAATCCGTGCGGCCAAGCGCATGCTGAACAAGCTGTCAGTGGATCCGGCGCCGGCGCTGCTGGCCGAATCCGTCGAGCAGCAGAAGCTGCTCGGCAGTCCCAACCAGACCGAGGCGGTGCGCGCCAATATGGAAAAGCGCGCGCCGCGGTTTGTGGATGCCTAACTTCGACCTCATCCCGAGGAGCCGCGCAAGCGGCGTCTCGAGGGATGGCCACGGGCCCCATGGTTCGAGACGCGCGAAGACGCGCTCCTCACCATGAGGGTCACTTGAACCCGACAACAGATCGGAAAGCGACAATGACAGCCTCCCAACTCTTCCTCGGCATCATCAGTGGTGCGCGCCGACGCAGCCACGAGGAAGTCGCCGAACGCGCCGACCGGATCGCCAGCGGCCTGCAGCAGCTTGGCGTCAAGCAGGGCGACAGCGTCGCCATGCTGATGCGCAACGACATCACCTTCATCGAGGCGGCCTATGCGGCGATGCGGCTTGGCGCTTATGGCGTGCCAGTGAACTGGCACTTCAAGCCGGAAGAGATCAACTATGTGCTGAAGGATTGCGGGACCTCGGTGCTGATCGCGCATGCCGACATGCTGCATCAATTGCGCGAAGCGATCCCGGAAGGGATCACGGCGCTCAGCGTGCCGACGCCGCCGGAAATTCTCGCCAACTACAAGATCAATCCGGATCATCTCGTGACGCCGGAGTTCGCGATCGACTTCGAATCCTGGCTGAAGCAGCACCCGCGCTATGACGGCCCGGCGGTGCCGCAGCCGCAGAACATGATCTACACCTCGGGCACCACGGGCCATCCCAAGGGCGTGCGCCGCTTTGCGCCGACGCCGGAGCAGAGCGCCAATGCCGAGCGCATGCGCGCGCTGATATACGGCCTTAAGCCGGGCGCCCGGGCGCTGCTGCCGGGGCCGCTCTATCATTCCGCCCCGAACGCGTTCGGCCTGCGCGCCGGCCGCCTCGGCGGTGCGCTGGTGATCATGCCGCGCTTCGATGCCGAAGAATTCCTGCGCGTGATCGAAGCCGAGAAGATCGATACCATCTTCATGGTGCCGACCATGTTCATCCGCCTGATGAAGCTGCCGGAGGAGGTGCGCAAGAAGTACGACATGTCGTCGCTTCGCCACATCATCCACGCGGCCGCGCCATGTCCCGCCGACGTCAAACGCGCGATGATCGAATGGTGGGGGCCGGTCATCTACGAATTCTACGGTTCGACAGAATCGGGCGCGGTTACCTTTGCAACCTCTGAGGACGCGCTGAAGAAGCCCGGCACGGTCGGCAAGATTTCACCCGGTGCGGAGCTGCGCTTCATTGGCGATAACGGCAGGGAACTGCCGCAGGGCGAGATCGGCGAAATCTATTCGCGCATCGCAGGCAATCCGGATTTCACCTACCACAACCAGTCGGAAAAGCGCGCCGAGATCGATCGCGAGGGATTCATCACCTCGGGCGACGTCGGTTACATCGACGCGGACGGCTATGTCTTCATCTGCGACCGCAAGCGCGACATGGTGATCTCAGGCGGCGTCAACATCTATCCCGCCGAGATCGAGTCTGCGCTGCATGCAATCCCCGGCGTGCACGACTGCGCGGTGTTCGGCATTCCCGATGCCGAATTCGGCGAGGCGCTGATGGCCGTTGTGGAGCCGCAGCCTGCGGCAACGCTCGATATCGGCTCCATCCGCGCGCAGCTCAAGGTCTCACTGGCAGACTACAAGGTTCCAAAACACATCGAGATCCAGTCCAACCTGCCACGGGAAGATTCCGGCAAGATCTTCAAGCGCCGCCTGCGCGATCCCTATTGGGAGCGGGCAGGGCGGAGGATCTAGTCTCATGGCCACCCTGCGAGAGCGGGGCAGCCGTTAACCACGCCCAGCCTTCGCAAGAACACCACCATGTCGCTTCCCTGTCGTATCGCGCTGCTATCCGCTGACGCAGGGGTGCGGCATTGATTCTCGTGGGGCTATGGGCCGCGTGAATCAGTCATCGCCCTGTCACAGAAATCTGTCAGGGGACGGGTATGGGTAGTGACTCCTTGAGCGACGAAAGCCCGGAACGGCGCTTTCGGACCTTGTTTATCTCCGACGTCCATCTCGGAGCCCGCGGCTCGCAAGCCGACCGTTTGCTGGACTTCCTCAAGAGCCATGATGCCGACACCATCTATCTCGTCGGCGATATCGTTGATGGCTGGGCGCTGAAGTCGAGCTGGTACTGGCCGCAATCACACAACGACTTCGTGCAGAAGATGCTGCGCAAGGCGCGCAAGGGCGCCAAGGTCATTTATGTGCCAGGCAATCACGACGAGTTCCTGCGCAACTATTACGGCACGCATTTCGGCGGCATCGATGTGGTGGAAAACATCATCCACGAGGGTGTCGACGGCAAGCGTTACCTGATCATCCATGGCGACATTTTCGACCTCGTGGTGCAGAACGCGCGCTGGCTCGCCCATCTCGGCGACAAGGCGTATGACTTCGCCATTCAGATGAATCGCCTGGTCAATTTTTTCCGACGGATGTTCGGCGTGCCGTACTGGTCGCTGTCGCAATGGGCGAAGCTGAAGGTCAAGAACGCCGTCAATTATATCGGCGCGTTCGAGAAAACGCTCGCCGGCGAGGCGCGGCGACACGGCGCCGACGGTGTGATCTGCGGGCACATCCACTATGCCACCATCCGCGACGAACACGGCATCCGCTACATGAACTGCGGCGACTGGGTGGAAAGCTGCACTGCGCTCGTCGAGCACGACGATGGCCGGTTCGAGATCATCACCTGGGCTGATCCGGTGCGGCGGCCGGCGCCGGTTCCCCGCGTCGCGGCGCGTGCGGCATGATGGGGGCGAGCGGGCCGAATTCATAGCGAAATGCCCGCATTTCGCCTGAGATCACGCCAAATCGTCTTGCCCGCCTGTCGGTAGCCGCGATACAAATTGCGGATGCCAGAACCTGTCCAGACCCCTCCCATTGGCGCGGCCGAGATCGAGGCCGCCGCCAGGGTCGTTGCGCCGTTTGCAGTGCGCACGCCGCTATTGTCATTCCCTGTGCTCAACGAGCGCGTCGGGACCAAGGTCTTCCTGAAGCCCGAAATGCTGCAGCGGACCGGATCATTCAAGTTCCGCGGCGCCTTCAACAAGCTGGCCTCAATCCCGCAGGGCAAGCGCGGCGGCGGCGTCGTGGCGTTCTCCTCCGGCAACCACGCCCAGGGCGTGGCGGCGGCGGCGCAGATCCTCAACATGCAGGCGACCATCGTGATGCCTGCGGACTCCCCCATTACCAAGCGCGAGCGCACCAAGGGCTACGGCGCCGAGGTCGTGCTCTACGATCGCGACAAGGAAGACCGTGAAGCCATCGCCAACGGCATTGCGGCCAAGCGCGGCGCGACGCTGGTGCGCCCCTATGACGATCCGTTCGTGATCGCAGGGCAGGGCACTGCAGGCCGCGAGATCGCTGAGGACATGACGGCGCTCGGGCTCAGCCCCGATATCGTGGTGGCGCCGGCCTCGGGCGGCGGGCTGATCGCGGGTGTTGCAACGGCGGTGAAGTCGAAATTCCCGGAGGCGCAGGTAATCGTCGCCGAGCCCAAGGACTATGACGATCACGGCCTGTCGCTGCGCGCGGGCCATCGCGAGGCCCATCACGCTGCCGGCCGCACCATCTGCGATGCGCTGATGGCGGCGATGCCCGGCGAACTCACCTTCTCGATCAACAGCAAGCTGCTGGCAAATGGCGTAACCGCCTCCGACGAGGAAGTCGGCGCTGCGGTCGCCTATGCCTATCGCGAATTGAAGCTGGTGGTGGAGCCGGGCGGCGCCGTCGGCCTCGCTGCGCTACTGGCCGGCAGGATCGACGCCAAGGGCAAGAATGTCGTCATCGTGCTCTCCGGCGGCAATGTCGACGCCGACCTGTTCGCCAAGCTGGTCGCCTGATCATCTCATCTCAAATGGAAGCGGGCAGAGCGTGTGCTCTGCCCGCTTTTGCGTTGTGCGAAACTCTCAGCGCCTGAAACCGCCGCCGAACGATCCGCCGCCGAATGAGCCGCGGGACGGGCTTGAGGCGAAGCGCTGGCCAAAACCTCCGCCGCCCATGCCGCCGCTGAAATGACGCGGCGCGGTGCTCATCATGGGCCTGGTCATCACGGGTCTAGTCATCACGGGTCTAGTCATCACGGGCTTGGTCGTGATGGGTTTGGGGACCCGTATCGGATTGTTCTGAATCCTGGGAGGCAACGTCGTGACTTTGCCGACTTTGCCGATGTTGTTGCCGGCGTTGACAGGGATCGGATTGATCTTGCCGGGCAGATTCGTGACCTTCCCATTGCCATTGGGGTTGAGCTTGCCAGGCAGGGTGGTGACTTTGCCGTTGTTAATGCCGCCATTGATCGGGTTATTGGTCATCATGCCCTTGGCGGGCAGCGTGACGATCTTGGATGGCGTCGGCATGTGAGCCTGAGCGCCAAGATTGTGCTTGGAGATGCCGAGGATGGGTGAATTGCCGCCGTTCATCGGCTTGAAATTCGGCGACTGTTTCGCCAGATGCGTGAACTGCATCAGCGGAACGGCCTTCGGAGCGGCCTGCAGCTTCAAGGCTGATTTGGCGTAGGGGCTGTTGGAGAAGGTGTCGGAGAACGTCTTGTACGCAAACGGCGAGTTCGCGAGCACCGCCTTGTGCCAGGCCTTTGCCAGCTGGATGTTGCCGAGCAGCATGCGAACGTGGTCACACAGCGGGTCATGCGGGTATAGGCGGATGAACTCTTCATAGTATTCCGGTGAGCCTTCCGACAGCACGTAATCGTAGGCCTGCCGCACCGAGCGCGAGGGCAGGTTGGACGCCATCTGCATGATCGGCCGGCGATCCGGCGCACGGCCCGCGGCCATCACTGTATCGCCGAAGAAATAGAAGTCGGAGGTGAGCGACGAGCTTTCCCAGGGTGTCTGGCGGCCGTTAGTCGCGCTGTTCACCTCAAGCCGGACGCGCTTGAACAGTTGCTCGATCGGCAGGTTCGGCTCGCGCGCGATATTAAGGAATGCGGAGGTGTACGGGCTGTGATTGCCGTCGCCGTCCTGCGCTTCCATTCCTGGCGCGGTCGAGTAGCCGACAATAGAGCCGCTCGGCGCATCGACGATGGCAAGTCCGCGTCCGGCGTCGTTGATCTCGGGGAACGGATTGTTGCGGCAGGCGTCGAGCACGACGATGCGCATCCTGCTCGGGATGGATTCCAACGTGCCCATCACATCGACCAGCCGCAGCGAATTGCCGTCGAGATCCGACGGCGAGGAGATCTTCGCATCGACAGGCAGCAGGTAATTTTCGCCCGCCACCTGCACGCCATGGCCGGCATAATAGATCATCGCGACAGTGCGGGGACCGCGTTCGGCCACCCTGGCGGAGAAATCCTGCACGACCTTGACCATGTCGCCGCGCGTCAGGTCGGTCGCCTGGGTCACCTCGAAGCCCGCCGAGTTCAGAAGCTGCGCGATCGATTGCGCGTCATTGCCGGGATTGGCGAGCCTTGGCGCGGCCTGGTAATTCGAATTCCCAATCACCAGCGCGACGCGCTGTTCCGGCGGTAGCGTCTGCATGCCGGCGCGGATGTCGGCATTCGGGGCTTCGGCGAAAGCCGCGCCGGCGGTAGCGAAGCCCAATAGGCCTGCCAGCAGGCCAGCGCGTAACAGCGATGACTTAAAATAGGACATGACAGCCTCCTGAGGCGGATCGCGTGAGCAGCGAGTTGCTGCGGAACGCTAGGCCGACTCAGCGCTGTGGTACGTGACGCCGATCACGTTGCACCGCTCTTGCAGCAGTTCGGTGCAGCTGACAATCTCGGGTTGCCCTACGGTTGAAGGAGCCCATCATGGGGTAAGCTTCGGGCTAAAGGCTGCCATCGGAATCATCGCGGCGGTGCTGGCTGCCGCGGCGCTGGCTCAGGCGAGCCAGGTATTCGCGCCGCTGGCGGCCGCCATTTTCATCATTGCCGTGGTGTGGCCAATTCAAGAGCGGCTGCAGTGGTGGATGCCGAAGCTTGCCGCACTCGCCATCACCATCATCGTTACCGTGGCGATCTGCTTCGCGCTCGCCTCGCTTGCGGTGTGGGGATTTGGCCGCGTGGGCCATTCGCTGATCACTGACCTCGCGCGGTATCAGGCGCTCTACGATGCAACCGTCGCGTGGCTGGACGGCCATGGAGTCTCGGTTGCGGCATTGTGGGCCGAGCATTTCAACGTCACCTGGGTGTTGCGCGCGACGCAGTATGTCACCGGGCGCGTCAATACCACGTTGAGCTTCTGGGTGATTGCGCTGGTCTATGTTATGCTCGGGCTTCTCGAGGTCGAAAACGTCAAGCGCAGGATCGAGCGGCTGGAAAACCGTACCGCCGCAGCCGTGCTGCTCGAAGGCGGCGCCGCAACGGCGGCGAAGCTTCGAAGGTTCCTCGTGGTGCGAACGCTGATGAGTGCCGTCACCGGCCTATTGGTCGGCGCTTTCGCCTGGATCGCGGGACTGCCGTTCGCGCTGGAGTGGGGCGTGATCGCCTTCGTACTTAACTATATCCCGTTCATCGGTCCGTTCATCGCGACGCTGTTTCCGACCTTGCTGGCGATGACTCAGTTCGAGAGCTGGCCTGCGGTATTCGGTATCTTCATCTGCCTGAACATCATCCAGTTCGTGGTCGGCAGCTACATCGAGCCGCGGGTTGCCGGCAACATGCTGTCGATCTCGCCGGTGCTCGTGCTGTTTGCAATCTTCTTCTGGACCTATCTGTGGGGCCTGTTCGGAACCTTCATCGGCGTGCCGATCACGCTTGCCATGCTCACCTTCTGCGCCGCGCATCCGTCAAGCCGCTGGATCGCCGATCTGCTCGGTGGCCCGGATCAGGTCAAGCCGGGCAAGCTCTAGGACATTTTCTCGCCGGCAATCTCCACGCGCTCCGGCGGCAGCAGCACCAACTGCCCGTCCGGCCCAGCCGCCAGCGTGTGAATATAGAAATGCGTGGCCGCATCGTCGGTCGCATTCATCACCGGCGAAGGCGCAGAGATGATCTTCAACGAACCGCAAGCGCCGATCCAGTCGATATGACGGTGGCCGTGCATCACCACGGCGCGACCGGCCAACGCTTTCAGCCGGCGCACGAACCAACTGCCGTTGATCAATGCCGTCCCGATGCGTTCCGAGAATGCTTTCACCTGCATGGGATATTCCACCACATGGTGGTGCAATGCGACAATCCAGCGCGCTTCCGGATAATGGCGGATCGCCGCCTCGAGGCGATGCGTTTGTTCGACGGATACCAGCCCGAGCGCGTTGGTAAAGGAAAAATGAGTCTCCGCATTGGAGTTGAGGATCGCTATTCCGAGGCCGCCTGCGGCCTCCGGCGGGACGATCATCGGAAACTGGCTGTCGAACAGGTCGCGCAACGCTGCCGCACGGCGCAGGCCGCCATGCTCGGCAAGGGCCACAATTGCATCGCGGTGCGGTGCGAGCGCTTCCTGCAGTGTAGCGGCTGGTTTTCCCTTGGCATCGACCACGTGCACGCGATCGCCTTGCACGGCCGCCATCGCGGACAAGGTACGAATTTGCCGTAACCGCATGTTCGGGCTGAACGGCAGGTCGAGCCGGGCCGGGTTGGCGCGGTCGACGATGTTGATGTCGTGATTGCCCGGCAGCATGACCGTGCGAGCTGCAAGTTCCGGATGACGCGCCATCGCGTCGAGGAATGCGGCCCATTCGCTGGCGCGGCCGGCATCTGTCATATCGCCGCTGATGAGAATGTGGTCGAGCGGATCGGTCGCATGGATGGTGGCGAGATGCGCCAGGATGCGCTCGAGCCGGCCATTGCCGCGCGGGCCCGCCCGTCCGCTTTCGATGCGGAAGCCATATTGTTCGGCAATCACGTGAAGGTCCGATAGATGCGCAACGCGCCAGCGTCGTCCTCGGGGCAAGACGGTATCGAACACGGCGAGGTCGACGGGTTGGGGCATGCTGGCGTCTGCAAATCCCCACACCAACGATGCGGCCGCCAGATATCCCGACACCAGCAGAACGGCATTTGCCAGCGTCGGCACGGCTAGGTGATGCAGCAACATTAGGTCGTTCCAGCCGCCCGTCCAACGCGAGGCGGGCCAGGCCAGTATTGCAATCAGCACCGCGCAGGCGGACAGCACGATGCCGGCGGCAACCGAATTGGCGCTGCGTAACCTCGCTCGGCCGTCGGCGGTCAGCTTCCTGCTCCACATCCGTTCCGTCAGGTGACGCAGCGCTTCGCGGGTGAACGCGTAGCCGGGCTGCACGGCGAGCGCGTTAAGCGACCAGAAATTGTTCTCAGCGATCCGCAACAGCGGTCGCCATCCGATCCATCCCACCGCGGCAATCGCGAGCAAGGCGAGGGCCGTGCCGATCCCGGTCAGTGTGGCAAGCTTTTCCGACAGGGTTGAGAACCAGGCGGAGACCAGCAACGGAGCCAGACCCAGAAGCACTGCCGGCAACAGCAGCAGCACCGTCCAGGCAAACAGCAGCTTGGGTAAACTGATTTCGACCAACAGGCTGCCGGCGATGGCGAGCAGGGACCGCTGCCCGGGACTGGCGGCATCGTCCTCGATATCGCCGTGGCGCGGATCGATCAGCATGCTGTCCCGGGTGCTGGCGGCTTCAGTTGTCCCGTTCAGGCGGCGTTTGTTTTGGGCGCGGCCGGTTCGGTGCCCGCCTTTGCCAGTGCGTCGCGAAGTTTCTGCTCCTTGCTGTCGTCCAGCGATGTCTTGAGCACGGTGCCGCCGGCGTCCTGAATCTCCCGCAGCACCTTGTCCGGGGTCATGTTCTTAATGAGGACGAACAGCGCGGCGTTGCCCGGTTGAAGCGTGTCCGAAAGTTTCTTCATGAAAGCATCGTCGATGCCGTAGTCCGATAGCGCACCTCCGAGGGCGCCGGATGCCGCACCCAGGGCAACGCCGAGCAGGGGATTGAGAAAGATCACACCGATCAGAAGTCCCCAGAAGCTGCCCGATACGGCACCGATCGCCGTCGTGTTCACGAGCTGGTTCAGCTTGACGGGACCGGCTTCCGTCTTCACGGCGATCACTGCATCGCTGAGCGAAATCAGATATTCCTTCTGCAGCTTGAACAGACGCTGCCGCACCTCTTCGGCCTTCGCTTCGGACGGATAGATGATCGCGATGAGATCTGACATCTCTGTATCCTCCTGCTCGACATAATGGGCTTGATGTCGGCCGCAACGGGCGCCTTTGACGGGTCAACACTCCTTTCGCCGCGCAATTGGCGGCTTGCTGAGGCGAGTCCGTCGGTGACAAGAAAAGCGATCCGGCAGAGCCGTCGATGTGTCGGCGGAGAGCGGCCGGGTCGCATGATGGCCGTGCGGCTCGACGCCTACGGTATCACAACCTGCGGGCGATCAGATCACGCTTCGCTGATCGCGCTCATCAAACCGTGACGGCGCTCGGTCGAATTGGCTTCTAATTCGCCACGCTTTGCATCCTCATCGCGACGGCAATTTGTCACGAAGTTTTGTAGGGGGACTCACTTGGCGCAAACCAACTTTTAGGTTGTGTGATTGACACCATACACTTTGCGGGGTTACGTTCTTTAGCAAGCAGAACAAAGCTGAGCGATCGACGGAGATCGTTTCTCAGCGCGTGACTAGTGTTGCCCGAGCGGCTCGATCCTTCTCGAACGGGATTGTTGAAGCCGGATGGAGGAGTCCAATGGACTTTCCTTCGATCGCGGAACAAGCAGAGCGGCCTTACATCTCGACCGGGCATCTGCCTGAGCCGGAAATGGTTCAGAAGCTGGTGTCTGACGCCCATAGGCGTTTCCAGTCGAACGGCGACGGACACAATTCGCAAGTCTATCCCGCTCTTGCCAGGGTCCCGCGAGAACTGTTCGGCGTTTGCGTCGTTGGCACCAGCGGGCGCGTCTACGAGGCTGGAGATACCGAATACAAATTCTCGATCATGAGCGTGTCGAAACCGTTCGTGTTCGCGCTGGTCTGCGAAACGATCGGTCCGGAGGAGGCGCGCGCAAGGCTGGGGGCGAACGCCACAGGCTTGCCATTCAACTCGCTTGCCGCCATCGAGCAGGGCGCCGGCCGCACCAATCCAATGGTGAACGCAGGCGCGATCGCGACGACGAGCCTCGTGCCGGGGCTTACGATGGAAGGTCAATGGCAATTCATTCACGACGGACTGTCGCGCTTTGCGGGCCGCAAGCTTGCGCTCAACGAGGAGGTCTACGCTTCGGCGTCGCAGACGAACTATCGCAACCGGAGTATCGCGCGGCTGCTGCAAAGCTACGATCGCATCTATTGTGACCCCAAGCAGGCCACCGACCTCTACACCAGGCAATGCTCGCTGAACGTCAGCGCCAGGGATCTGGCGGTGATGGGCGCGACGCTGGCGGATGGCGGCGTGAATCCGGTAACCAAGCAACGCGTCGTCGATGCGGCCGTTTGCCATTATGTGCTGACGGTGATGATTACCGCGGGACTCTATGAGACGTCGGGCGACTGGCTCTACGACATTGGCCTGCCGGGCAAAAGCGGAATCGGCGGCGGCATCGTCGCGGTATCACCGGGCAAGGGCGGCTTCGGGACTTTCGCGCCACCGCTTGATGCGGCGGGCAACAGTGTGAAGGGGCAACTGGCGGCGAAATTCCTGTCGCAGCGGCTCGGAATGGACCTGTTCGTCTCGCAACCGGAAGATTGAAGCAGATGCGGAGTGGATTGCTTAGGGCCATTGCGGCCGAGCAATCCGAAACCGAGTAGATCGGGAGGACACCATGGCAACGCACTCGATACCGATCGGAGCGATCCGGGAACGAGCGCGCGAGTCATGGGTGCCGATGATCGCGATAGCGCTCGGCCAGATGATCATGTCCTTCAACGTCGCCTCGCTTCCGGTCGCGCTCGGCGGCATGGTCAAAAGTTTTGGTGTCCCGCCGACCACGGTCGCCACCGGCATCGTGGCCTATTCGATGCTGGTGGCCGGTTTCGTGATGCTCGGCGCCAAGCTCGCACAACGGTTCGGTGCCTTGCAGGTGTTCCGCTTCGCCGTCGTCCTGTTCTGCGCATCGCAGATCCTGATGACGTTCAGCCCGACGGCGGCGCTGATGATCACGGCGCAGGCGCTTTGCGGCGCGGCGGGGGCGGTCATCGTGCCGTCTCTGGTGGCGCTGATCGCCGAGAACTATACGGGGCGGCAGCAGGCGACGGCGGTCGGCGCGCTCGGCTCGGCGCGAGCGGCTGCCGGCGTTCTTGCATTCGTTATCGGTGGCGTGCTCGGCACCTATATCGGCTGGCGCCCGGCGTTCGGAATCCTGATCGCCGTTTCCGCCATTGTCTTTCTGCTGAGCTTCCGCCTCAAGCGCGACTACGGGCGGCCCGAGGTGCAGATCGACCTGACGGGCGTCGTGCTGGCAGCGGCGGCGATCGTTCTGATCAGTTTCGGCTTCAACAATCTGAACGGATGGGGCCTCGTGCTGGCGACCGCCAATGCGCCGTTCAATCTGCTCGGCCTTTCGCCGGCGCCTGTCATGATCGTTCTCGGCGTCATGCTTGGGCAGGCCTTCCTGATGTGGACGCACCGCCGCCAGGCGGCCGGACGGACGCCGCTATTGGCGCTTGAGGTGATCGATTCTCCGGAGGAGCGCTGCGCGGTATACGCGCTGTTTGCGGTGGTCGCGCTGGAAGCCGCGCTGAATTTCTCGGTGCCGCTCTACATCCAGATCGTCCAGGGCCGCACGCCGATGGCGACTGCGATTGCGATGATGCCGTTCAACCTGACGGTGCTCTTCACCGCAATGCTGGTCGTCAATCTCTATGACCGGCTGACGCCGCGGCAGATCGGCCGTTATGGTTTCATGCTCTGTACCGTCGGTCTGGTGTGGCTTGCCTTCGTCGTGCGCAACGACTGGAGCGAGGTTCCCGTGCTGGTCGGGCTCATTCTGTTCGGCATCGGTCAGGGGGCGCTGGTGACCCTGCTGTTCAACGTGCTGGTCACGGCTTCGCCCAAGGAATTGGCAGGTGACGTCGGTTCACTCAGGGGCACTACGCAAAATCTGGCCAGCGCAGTCGGAACGGCGGTGGCCGGCGCGCTGCTGGTCGGTCTGTTGAGCACGATCGTGCTGGGCCAGATTGCGGCGAATCCCGTACTGCCAAAGGAGATTCAGAGCCAGGTCGATCTCGACAACATCAACTTCGTCGGCAACGACCGGCTGCGTAGCGTGATGGAGGGCACGACCGCCACGCCGCAGCAGGTCGAGGAAGCCGTGCGTGTGAATACCGAGGCGCGGCTGCGCGCCTTGAGGATCGGACTTCTGATCATGGCCGGGCTTGCGCTGCTGGCGATCATCCCGGCGGGCCGGCTGCCCAACTACTTGCCTGGCGAGATCCCGAGTGATGCGCCCGGCAGCCGATTGAGATCGGGCTGATCAGTACGAGCATGCGAGGGGGAGGGGCGCCCCGAGAAGGAGAACAACAATGGATGCAATCGACCGTCGCATGGCGCTCCGGACTCTGGTGTGCGGTGCCGTTGCTGCCGGCTTGGGCGCAAGCCTGCTAGCTGATGTGGCCGAGGCGATGCCGCTCGCGATGCAGAAGGATCCCGGAAGGGATGCTGGAGAATTCAAGCTGGAAGCTCAAGGCCCTGGCACGCGGCCGCCTGGATCACCGCCTGGACGGCCGCCTGGACGGCCGCCCGCGCGGCCGTCGCGTCCTCCCCCTCACTGGAATCGCCGTCGGCGTCGCCGTTGGGTCTGCTGGTGGCACCGCGGCCGTCGCCGCTGCGGCTGGCGATGGAGATAACGGAGCTCAAGGTCGGTGCGACCTGAAGCGAGGACAATGACATGACGACATATGACAGCAGTTCGCGAACGGGCGTCGGCAGTCTGCCGACGCCGCCGCTATGGATCTGTATTCTGCTGGGGCTGGTCTTGGTCGCGTCGGGAATCCTGGTTCTCGGCGACATCATGCTGGTCACGCTGATCAGCACCGTCTTCATCGGCTGGGTAGCGATCATCGCAGGCGCGTTTGAGATCGTCCACGCCTTTTGGACCAAGGGATGGGGAGGGTTTGTCTGGCAGGTGCTGCTCGGCATACTGTACATCGCTTTTGGCATTGTGCTGGTGGGCCAGCCGATCGCCAGCGCGCTGATTCTCACCTATGTCCTCGGCTTGGTGCTCGCCATCTCCGGCTTCGTTCGCATCCTGCTCGGTGTCACCCATTGGCGGGAAGCTGGCTGGATCATGCTGCTGTCAGGCATATTCGGACTGCTGGCCGGCTTCGTCATCCTGACGGGATTTCCAATGACGGGCTTGTGGGTCATTGGATTTCTGCTCGGCGTCGACCTGATATCCCATGGGCTTGGGTGGCTGGCGTATGCGTGGAAGCCCGCCGTGGCAGTTAGCAGCACATAGTGGTATTGTGCCGACCCGGGTCCGACGCGGTCAACCGCGGAGGCGGTGGCTGTTGTTATTCCTCGCGGGCCGGCGCGCTACGCGGAGGGCAGCTCTATGTGCCAAAGACATTGGCGTCGGGCCGTCAAAATCCTGGCGATGGCCATCGCCTTGAGCCTCATGACGGCTCTACTCCCTGCGCAAGCGCAGCAAGGTGCGGCTGTACTGTTTCAGAACGTCCGCATCTTCGATGGAAGGAGCGATGCGCTTTCGGGCGCGTCTAATGTCCTGGTCAGGGGCAACAAGATCGAGAAGATCTCCCCTGTAGCGACGCCAATCGATGCTGGGCAAACAGTCGCGATAGACGGGACAGGACGCGTGCTGATGCCCGGCCTGATCGACGTGCATTGGCACGCGATGTTGATCCGCCCCACGCCCGCGGACGCCATAGCGGGCGATGTCGGCTACAACAATCTTCTTGCGGCTGCGGAAGCGACGGACACGCTGATGCGGGGCTTCACCACCGTTCGCGACGTGGGCGGGCCGGCCTTTGGACTCAAGCAAGCCATAGATGAGGGCGTCGTCCCCGGTCCTCGCATCTACCCGTCCGGTGCCATGATCACGGTCACCAGCGGCCATGGCGACTTCCGGCAGCATTCCGACCTACCGCGAACGATCGGCGGCATGCTCACCCGCATGGAGCAGATCGGCGGCAGTATGGTCGCCGATAGTCCCGATGAGGTGCGGGTGCGCGTGCGCGAGCAACTCATGCAGGGGGCGTCACAGATCAAGTTGACGGCGGGCGGCGGGGTATCATCGCCTTTCAGTCCGATCGACGCCGTCACCTTCACCGAACCCGAATTGCGAGCGGCGGTCGAAGCGGCCGAGAATTGGGGCACATACGTCGTCGCGCATGCCTTTACGCCGGCTGCGATCCAACGGTCTATTGCCGCTGGCGTGAAGTGTATCGAGCACGGGTTTCTGATGGACGATGCAACCGCCAAGCTGATCGCCGAGAAGGGCGTTTGGCTGAGCTTGCAGCCGCTCCCCGAGGAGATGAGGCAAGGCCTTCCCGAGGGTTCAGTTCAGCGAGCCAAGGCGGATGAGGTCTGGCCGGGCATAAGCAGGGCATACGAGTTTGCGAAGAAGTACAAGCTCAAGACGGCGTGGGGTACCGATGTTCTGTTCTCCCGCGCGCTGGCCCAGCGCCAGGGGGCAATTCTGGCCTCGCTTGTCCGTTGGTACACGCCCGCCGAGGCACTCGCAATGGCGACAGGGACGAACGGCGAATTGCTGACGCTATCCGGTAAGCGCAACCCCTATCCGGGCAAGCTCGGCGTAGTCGAGGAGGGCGCGCTGGCCGACCTGCTGCTGGTGGACGGCAATCCGATCGAGAACATCAAGCTGATAGAGGATCCGTCCAAGAATTTCCTGGTGATCATGAAGGACGGGAAGGTTCACAAGAATCTCATTGCCAGCGGCAAGCGAAACTAGGGCACGCACTCATTCACCGACATTCGTGAGCGCGGCTTGATCGATGTCCGCTATCCGGCGCTTTGCGGACTCAAACCAGACGTCGCCTGAAATCTGCAATGGGTTATGAGTGGCCCACTGATAGTCACCTCTGATGCTGGGCAATGATCCGGCCGGATAGCCAGAATGAACCGGATATCACGCCACCTACCGCAGGCACGCCGGGGAGTAGATTTGAGTCAATCACCACGTCATAAGCGCCGCCGAGTGTTTCGACCAGAGCCCAATAAAACGCGCGGCCCGTCAGCACATTGATCTTCTCGTCCGCAGCAAGCACGTGACCAGCGAAAATCGCCCGCGCCTGCGGCCGAACGGTGGAATCACCAGCCGGTGTGAACAGGCCAGAGGGGATGAACGACTGCGACGCATACTTGAGATCGCCCGTCTGGCCTGTCTCGTAGGCGGCTACTGTTTCGAACGCGGCGATCTCGTGAGCGAACGCCGCAATCTGAACCTCCTTTCGCGCTGGCAGCGACAGCCCTTCGTGCAGTCGGTAGTCCGGCGCATCGAAAACGAACGGGTAACACCCGCTGTCGGACGCGTCGCCCGCGGGGTCGGCCCAGCCGTGGAAGGAGCCGTCCAGTTCGCTTGGCCCGGTCGAAGGGAGCCGAGCAGTCAGCCCGACCAGGACGGCTGATCGGCCAGCGTAGTGGGGGTTTATGCCGATGAGTTCGTTGTCCGCGTTTACCTGAAGCCAAATTTCCGCTCCGCTCGGGTCCGACCAACGATAGTACACGCCACTCGGAGCGGCCGACCGTTCCGCAAGGGGGCCGACGCGATCCACCAACGCATTCATGTCCTCCGCGGACGCGACAGGCAGGCCTATCGTCGAAAAATTGGACGCCATGGAATCCCCTTACTCAATCCTAGCTGCGACTGACGACCGTCAATGAGCTTCGCGAGCGGCCGTTCCCGGAGGCATATCACGGTCGGAGCGACATGCGAGTCTAAGCTTTGCCAAATGGGGCAATCTCGATTGATGATCTCATCGAAATGGATGGATTGCCGCGCCGAATAACTGCTCCGGGTTCATTGGCGTCGGTCTAGTCTTCGAAGGTATGCCTGCTATCCGGCGACCTCTCACCGGTTCGACTTAGCCACCTTCCTGGCTGACGTTCCAGAACGGCGTCGCGGTGGTGCAGCGAAGCCAGGTGCGACAGGAACGGCATCCTACGACCGATTGACCGCCGCCACCTTCAGATGAAACGGCAGCATCGTGACAGACATCGGCAATTGGCCGATGCTTTCGCCATCGACGTCGGCGCGGACCATGGTGTCGCTGTCGATGCTGATCCGGCTCGCGTGGCGGCGCGTGACCTTCGGATGCGCCAGATAGCTGCCATCGCCAAGGTTGGGGACGATCTTGGTCAGGGTCTCCCAATGTCCGATGTCGCCGACCATGATCAGGTCGAGCTTGCGGTCGCCGGGGTCGGCGCCTGGCGCGAGCATCAGGCCTTCGCCCGCACCATCGAAGCTGCACAGCATCAAGGACCACATCGCCAGCCTCTGCTCGGCCTCGTCGTCGATCCGGACGCGATAGAAGCGCGGGCTGTAAGTCAGTGACGTGAACGCTGTCATCAGGACGTAGCTGAGCGGGCCGAGCCGCTTTAAGAGCGGCACCCGTTGCGCGCGCCAGGAAATCGTGGCGGCCGCGCCGACGATCGCGAGCACGAAGCCGTAGCGCGTCACTTGATCGCCTGCGTAGCCCCTGACATCGGCGCGAAACACATCGACGTCTCGCGTGTGCCCCATGGCGATCGCCTTGCAGGCCTCGCCGAGCGAGAGCTGGCCGAACGAGCGGCACAGTTCGTTCGATGTGCCGCCGGGCAGCTGCGCCAGCACGATGTCGGGGGCGATCGGCCGGTCGTCCGAGATCACACCGTTCATCATCTCGCTGAACGTGCCGTCACCGCCGACGGAGATCAGGCGCTGGTAACCGCCAACGACGGCTTCCTGCGCCAGCGCTGTCGCATGATTGGGCGCGCGGGTCACGGCAACGTCAGCACTTTTGAGCGGGCCAAGATGCTTTTCGAGTTCGGCCAGCATCTGCGGCCAGCGTTTGCCGCAATTGCCCTTGTTCGCCATCGGATTGACGATGATCTTGGTTTTCACGGTTATCTCCGCTTGCGAAGACAATCGTGCCAGCTTGATCTTGGCGCGGCCGCGAATCAACCGCAAAGCGAAGGTTCGCAAGTGCAACAAATGCTGCGGCGCGTTCTATCGAATCGCAGCGCGGCGTCCCTTACGAGAAGAACGCGATCTTCTCGGCCTGGCTCATGCGCCGGATGGGCGCCAGCGGGTCGTTCGCCGCCGTGACCGGCTTGCGCAACACGCCGCTCGCGATGAGGCTCGAGCCGAGCGACACTTCCATCGCCGGCGCAGGTGCGGCCGGCGGGGGCGGCTGAATCACCTGTTGAACTGGCGCCGGCGCCGTTGGCGCGGCCGGTTCGGCCGCAACTGCAACGATCTTCGGGACGGTCGGCGCAGGCTCCGATGAACGGGCCTGTTCGGCTGCCGCTTCGGCGATCTCCTCGTCGTTGATCGGATCCGGCGCGCCCATTTCCATCGCGATCATATCGAGGACCGCTTCGTCCTGCGCGTCGGCGTTCTGGGCAACGTTGTCCTGGACGGTGTCTTGGACCGAAGTGTCTTGGACCGAAGCGTCTTGAGCCGCAGTGTCTTGAGCCACGACGTCCTGAACTGAGGTGTTTTGGGCGGCTTGCTGGGCAGCGGCTTCTTGAGGCGCAGCTTCCTGGGCAGCGGCGGTTTCAGTAGAAAGTTCGGGAGCGGGCGGCGCTTCCGATTCCGTCAGCACGGCTTCCGCCGCGGCAAACGCGGCTTCGGCGGGCGCAGCAATCGGGGCGGACGGCGCCTCGGCAGCTTCCGGCATCCAGGCTGTTTCGGTGGTCTCCGCCTCCAGTTCTTCCATAGCCGGGAAGGGCGCCGCGTCAGGGTCGAGTACCGGCGCCAGCGCAGTGTCATCGCCGAATTCCACAAGCCGGCCCTGGAGGGCGGCAAAGGCCGCGCGGAGGGCCAGGCGCGCTTCTTCGGAGGAAAACTGCTCGGTGCCTCTTTCGATCACGGTGACCTGCGAATCGATCAGGTCACAGATCCGCCCGTCATTGCCGATTTCCCGCAACCGCCAGGCGATTTCCCGCAGCACGCGCGCGCCCTTGCGGACCGGCGCCAGCCGCTGCTCCAACGCGAGGCTGTCGATCGCTTCGACCGCCGATTCTTCGGCCGCGTCGACCGCGCCGCGGATGGCGGCAAGCGCCTCGGTCAGCCGCTCCTGCGCTGCCGCGGCCTTGGCGACGGCCTCCGCAGCCTGTTGCGCCGAAAGGCCTTCCTCCCGCTGGAGCGCGGCTTCCCGCTGCAGGGTCTCTTCGCGCTGGGCGGAAAGGCTTTCCTCGATCCGCGCCACCGCATCCAGCACCATCCTTGTGTCGGCATTGCGGTTGCGCTTGGCGTATTCGGTCAGGAACCAACGGCCCCGCGAAGTCTCCATGAAGGCTTCGGCGATTGCAGCATAGTCTTCCTCGCTCGGCAGCGTGGCACGTGCTGAGATCGGCGAAAGGGCGAATGCTTCGTCGGCCATGTCAAACTCTTCGCGCAAATCAGCGCGCCTTGCGATAACGAAACAACACGATATTGCCCGAATCGCAATTGAATTGATGCCGAGCGAATCACAAATCCCCACAGCTTCTCAAGACGCATCCCGTCGTTTCGCGACCGGTGTGGCGCTGTTTTACGCCACGCTGTTCGGCATGACCGGCACCCATTTGCCGTTCTTCACGGTATGGTTGAAAGCGGTCGGGATCGATGCGTTCTGGATAGGGCTGATCACGGCCGTTCCGCCGGTGACCCGGTTCACGGCGCTGCCGCTGGTAACGGGCCTTGCGGAACGGCGTCAGGCGTTACGCCGGGCAATCATCGTGACCTCCTTCGCCACTGCCGTCGGCTTTTGCGTGCTGGGCACCCAGCATCTGCCGGTGCTGGTGTTCCTGATCTATGCCCTGACCTGCTGCCTGTGGACGCCAATGGTGCCGCTCACCGACGCCTACGCCCTGCGGGGAGTGAAACGCTATGGCCTCAATTACGATCCCCTGCGGCTATGGGGCTCGGCCGCCTTCATCCTCGGCGCGCTGGTCTGCGGGATGCTGCTCGACTTCATCGCCGCCCAAAATCTGATCTGGATCATTGCCGGCTCGGCTGCGATCGGGGCGGTCGCCAGTCTTGCTTTGCAGCCGCTGGACGATGCCGGGACCGCCCGCCCGGTCACCGGGGGGCGCCAATGCGTTGCTGCGCGATGGCGGCTTCATCGCAATTATCGTGGGATCTGCGCTGATCCAAGGAAGCCACGCTGCCTATTACATTTTTGCGTCGATTGCCTGGCAGCAAGCGGGATTTGACGGGCTGACGATCGCGGTCCTGTGGGCGCTGGGCGTGATTGCCGAGATCGTGCTGTTCGCCCTGTCGCCCCGGTTCAGCTTGCAGCCATCTACGCTGGTGGTGATCGCGGCCCTGAGCGCAGCCGCGCGCTGGGTGATGATGGCTCAGGACTTGCCGCTGGCCATCCTCGCGATTGTTCAGCTCGCGCATGCGCTGAGCTTCGGGCTGACCCAGGTCGGCGTCATGGGCTTGATGCTGCATCACGTGCCCGGCCATGTGATGGCGCGCGGGCAGGGCTATCTGACCGCCTGCGGTGGCATCGTCGCCGGTCTCGCGTCGATTGCCTCAGGCTTGATCTATGAAAGCTGGGGAGCGGGCATCTATTACGTGATGGCTGTGATGGCCGCGTTCGGCGGGCTGATCATCTGGCTGGCGCGGGAGCGGCTCTCGCATCAGCCCCACAAGGCGGCTTCCGGCGGATAGACCAGGCTGCCGTCGTAGCGCAGGCCGCCGTCGCGGTCGCGGGCCAGCAATAGGGGACCGTCGAGATCGACGAATCTGGCCTGTTGCGCGAGCAGCATGGCCGGCGCCATCGCGAGCGAGGTGGCGACCATGCAGCCGATCATGATTTCGAAGCCGAGCGCTTGCGCGGCGTCCGTCATGGCGAGCGCCTCTGTCAGCCCGCCGGTCTTGTCGAGCTTGATGTTGACGGCATCGTAGCGCGCGCGCAGGCCTTCGAGAGAGGCGCAATCATGCACGCTTTCGTCGGCGCAAACCGCGATCGGCCGTTTGATGCGCGCCAGCGCCTCATCCCGGCCGGCCGGCAGCGGTTGCTCGACTAATGTAACTCCGGCGTTGGCGCAGGCTGCGAGGTTGTATTCGAGATTGTCAGGTGTCCAGGCCTCGTTGGCATCCACGATCAGTTCGGATTCCGGGGCGGACTTTCGTACTGCCGCGATCCGCTCGTCATCACCGTCGCCGCCGAGCTTGACCTTCAGGAGCGGCCGGTGCGCGGCCTTGGCGGTTGCGGCCGCCATTGCCTCGGGCGTGCCCAGTGAAATGGTGAAGGCTGTCGTGCAGGGGCGAGGCGCCGGCCGGCCGAGCAGGCTCCAGATCCGTCGGCCGGAGCTCTTGGCCTCGAGATCAAGGAGTGCGCAGTCCAGCGCATTGCGGGCGGCGCCTGCGGGCATCGCGGCCTGCAGCGCCGCACGGTCCAGCCCATGGGCGATCGGTTCCTGCATTGTCTTTAGAGCGTCGAACGTCGCTTCCGGGGTTTCGCCGTAACGCGGGTAGGGCACGCACTCGCCGTGCCCTGTATGGTCGCCCTGGCTGATGGTGGCCACAACGGTGACCGCCTCGGTTTTCGCGCCGCGGCTGATGGTGAAAGCACCCGCAATGGGCCAGCGTTCGATGCTGACGGCTAACTTTCGAGATAGCGTGGAAGTCATTTTAAAATCTGGCGAATTTTCTGAACCTAAGCTTGCCCGCTGCTACCAACTATGGCTGGTTAGGGGCAGATTCGACAAGGCGGTAGGGCCGCGGAACCTAAGCGAACGCGGGCATACCGGCCCGGGGGTGGGATTGTGAACGGCGACCCGACATTGGAGCGGATAGCCAGGGGCAACGCGCTGGCGCTGTGCGCCGCCGGCCCGTGGACGGCCCGCTTTGCGCCAATGCTGGAACGAATGGTGGCCGATGCCGAGAGGCTCAGCGGCACCAGGCCCAACATCTTCATCGACGTCTCGCAGGTGTCGAAGCTCGACACGTTTGGCGCCTGGCTGATCGAGCGACTGCGCCGCAGCCTGACCACGGGCGGTGTCGAAACCCAAATCGCCGGGCTCTCGGACAACTATTCGAGCCTGGTCGACGAGGTGCGCCGGGTGAAGGCCGAGCCGATCGCCCAAACCGATCGGGTAACGATCACGGGGATGCTGGAGCAGATCGGTCGCGCCGTCGCCGGTATCGGCGGCACTTTGATCGGGCTGATCGACATGCTGGGCGCGGTGCTTGCCGCGACTGCCCACATACTCATCCGCCCGCGCCGCTTCCGATTGACCTCGACCATTCACCACCTGGAGCAGGTGTGCTGGCGCGCGGTGCCCATCGTGGTGCTGATCACCTTCCTGATCGGCTGCATCATCTCGCAACAGGGCATCTTCCATTTCCGAAAATTCGGCGCCGACATTTTCGTGGTCGACATGCTGGGCGTGCTGGTGCTGCGCGAGATCGGCGTGCTCTTGGTCGCGATCATGGTGGCGGGACGTTCGGGCTCGGCCTATACGGCCGAACTCGGCTCGATGAAGATGCGCGAGGAGATCGACGCGTTGCGTACCATGGGCTTCGATCCGATCGAGGTTTTGATTCTGCCGCGGATGCTGGCGCTGGTGCTGGCGTTGCCGATCCTAGCGTTCCTCGGTGCGATGGCCGCGCTATACGGCGGCGGGCTGGTGGCCTGGCTGTATGGCGGCGTCGAGCCCGAAGCCTTCCTGCTCCGGCTGCGCGACGCCATCTCGATCGATCATTTCGTGGTCGGCCTGATCAAGGCACCTGTGATGGCCGCGGTGATCGGCATCGTCGCCTGCGTCGAGGGGCTGGCGGTGCAGGGTAGTGCGGAGTCGCTCGGGCAACACACCACGTCCTCGGTGGTGAAGGGAATCTTCTTCGTGATCGTGATGGACGGCGTGTTCGCGATCTTCTTTGCATCGATCGGAATGTGAGCATGGCGACCGAGATTTCCGACGCCATCATCCGTGTCCGCGACATCACCGTGCAGTTCGGCAAGACGCGGGTGCTCGACGGGCTCAACCTCGACGTCAAGCGCGGCGAGATTCTCGGCTTTGTCGGCCCGTCCGGCGCCGGAAAGTCGGTACTGACGCGCACCATCATCGGTCTCGTGCCCAAGCTCAGCGGACGCATCGAGGTATTCGGTGTCGATCTCGATGCGGCAAGTGCCTCAGAGCGCCGCGGCGTCGAACGCCGCTGGGGCATCCTGTTTCAGCAGGGCGCGCTGTTCTCCTCGCTCACGGTGCGGCAGAACATCCAGTTTCCGGTGCGCGAATATCTCAACGTCTCGCAGCGGCTGCTCGACGAAATCATGGTGGCCAAGCTTGGCATGGTGGGCCTGCGGCCCGAAGTCGCGGACCGTTATCCGTCCGAACTCTCGGGTGGCATGATCAAGCGCGTCGCGCTGGCACGCGCACTCGCCCTTGATCCCGAACTGGTATTTCTGGACGAGCCGACGTCGGGGCTGGATCCGATCGGCGCGGGGGATTTCGACGAGCTGGTGCGCACCCTGCAGCGCACTTTGGGCCTGACGGTTTTCATGGTAACCCACGATCTCGACAGCCTTTACACGGCCTGCGACCGCATCGCGGTTTTAGGGAACGGTAAGATCATTGCAGCAGGATCGATTGCCGACATGCAGGCCTCGCAGCATCCCTGGCTGAGAGAATATTTTCACGGCAAGCGCGCCCGCGCTGTGATGGGCTAGAGCATGACCCCCCAAAAGTGTGATCGGTTTTCGGATCGGATCGTGCTCAAACATGAGATAAATAACCGGTCTAGCGGCGACGCCGGCTAGACCCTGGTTTCGGAGCACTTTGAGTTATGGAAACGCGGGCGAATTACGTCCTGATCGGGGCCTTCACGCTGGCGGTGATTGCGGCGGCGTTCGGCTTTGTGCTGTGGTTTCAGAGCTTGCATACCACCAAGCTGCGCAGCCCGATTCGCATCGTATTCGAAGGGCCGGCATCCGGGCTTCGCAACGGCGGCAGCGTCAACTTTAACGGTATCAGGATAGGTGAAGTTGTATCAGTGAAGCTCGACAACCCGCGGCGTGTGGTCGCATTGGCGATGGTCGAGAATAACGCCCCGATCCGTAAGGACACGCTTGTCGGCCTCGAATTCCAGGGGCTGACCGGCGTCGCGGCGATCTCGCTGAAGGGTGGCGAGGAATCCGCGCCCCCCGTGCCGCTCGACGAGGATGGCGTGCCGATGCTGACCGCCGACCCGAGCGCGCTGCAGGATGTGACGGAGTCGATCCGCGCCACGCTGCAGAACGTCAACCGGTTGGTCGCCGACAATCAGGAATCGGTGAAGAATTCGCTGCGAAACCTTGAGACCTTCACCGCCGCGCTCGCGCGCAATTCCGAGAAAATCGACAACGTCATGCTCAGGGTCGATGGCGTGATGAGTAAGGCTGACAATCTCATGCTCGGACTGAACACGATCGCAGGCGGCACTGCCGGCGGCGAGTTGAACCTGATGGTGAAGGCGATCCGCGAGCTGGCCGAGGATTTCGACAAGCGCTCGGGTGCGCTGATGGCCGACGGCCGTCGCACGCTTTCCGATATCAGCCGCGCCGTGAACAACTTTGACCGCAACCCGACCCGGGTGATTTTCGGCGGCGGCAGCAGCAGCAACAGTCAGGCGGCAGCACCGCCACCGCCACCGCCGCCGGCGCCGGCAGCTGCAGCTCCGAGAGCGCCGAACGGGCAGAAGCGGCAGTAGGCTTCAGAAAGCGCTGCCCAAGTTCAACCTCGTCTTCTTGTGCGGCGGCCGTCGTTATCGCGCCCTGTGGGCTCGAAGCGGATTGAAGAACTTCAACCCGGCAAAATCCCTCTCATTGTCGGTCGCAACGACGCACCCGTTCGCCTCGGCTGTCGCGGCGACGATCATGTCGAGCGCGCTACATGGCCGGCCTTTGGCCGGTTTCGCGCGAACGTGCGAGATTGAGATCGGCGCCGACCAGTGGAGACCGGCGCAATGCGGCGAGGATACCGCCTTTCCCCGGCGGTTCGCTCAGGACAGTCTGCCTCACTGCCGCTCGAATCCGCGCTGCATCGGGATCACCCTCTGCCAAGCGCCTGGCGAGGGAGCGGATCAGGTCGCGGTCAGCATCCAGACCTAGAACCTCGAATCGAGCCATGCCGCGCTTGCTCAGCCGGGACCGATAGTTCCGGGTTGCTCTCTTCTGGGCAGTATCGGCCAAAATAGGCTCCTGTTCTTCCCGATATGTCCGGTAATATCCAGAGCTGCAACACGCCACAAGATGTTGCGGCCTCGCGAATGCGCTGATGCTCGGCGGCAGTTTGTGCTGCCCGTGTCAAACCGTGGATGTGGCGCTTCTCGCAGGCCGGAAAGAAAAACGGAGGCGTTGCTGCCTCCGTTTTCATTCGCTGCGATTCGCTGTTCGCTGCTTACCCTAGCCGACCCGCCGCGTGCGCAAGCAGGGTATAGACAAGCCCGGTTTCCGAGGTGAGATGACCGCGCAGCGCTTGCGGTCCGCGATCCTCGCGCGCGACTTCGTCGAGCAGCCGCTCGAACTCGGCGATATAGCGGTCGACCGTCTGCTTGAAGCTGCGGTCGGCACGGTACTTGCGCGAGACTTCGTCGAATGCCTTCTGGCCGGCCGGGGTGTAGAGGCGCTTGGTGAATGCCTTGCTCTCGCCGCGCTGATAGCGATCCCACATTTCGGCGGCGAGGTTGCGATCCATCAGCCGGCCGATGTCGAGCGACAGCGACTCCAGCGGATTGGCAGCATTCTGCGGCGGCCGGCCACGGGACACCTGTCCCGCGCTTGCATCGGTGCGGTGGAGCAGGTCGGACAGCCATCCGTCGCGTCCGGCGTCCTGGCTTACCGGGCTGACCGGCGGCGCTTCGGCGCGCCGCGGCGCCGGCATTCCGAGATCCGGCGGCGGCAGGGTCGATGCGCTGCCGGCGTCGCGCATGCGCACCTCGTTGCGGCCGGCGGCGGCAGCTGCCATCACGGGCTCGTCCTGACGCTGCACATTAGCGCGGCCGGAGGTTACGACATCGAGCCCGCGGCCGTGGTGGGCGACGATCCGGTTGAGCTCGGCGAGGGCCTCGATCTGGTCGACGATCACCTTGCGCATCTGCGCGGTGTTGTCGGCGGCCTCCTGCGGCATTTCGAGCACGCCGCGGCGCAGTTCGTTGCGCGTCGCCTCGAGCTCTTGATGCATCTCGGCCGCCATCTGCTTCATGGACTGTACCATCGCAGCGAACTTCTCGGTCGACTGCTTGAACATCGCATCCGTTTCCTGGGTGCTCTGCTGATACAGGTCGTTCATCGCATCGAGGGTCTGCTGTCGCTCGTTCTCGGCGGCAGCGCGCACCGCTTCGAACTGGCGGCTGATCGCAGCCGATCCGGCGCCTGCGGTTTCCGCGACGACGCGTGCGATATCGCGGGCGCGCTCTTCGGCCGCTGCGAGCGATTCGTCGAGTAGGCCGGTGAAGCGTGACAGGCGCTGGTCGAGGTCGGTGGTACGCAGGTCGATGGTGGTCATCAGCGATTCGAGCTGCGACTTGCGCTCGCTGACCGATGTCGAGGTGGAACGGTTAGCCTGTTCGACCACGCCGGCCGCTTCAACCAGCGCCTTGCCGTGCTTCTCGAACTCGCTCGACAGTGAGCCGAGATCTTCCAGCGCCTTCGAGGTCTTGGTGTTGAAGACGGTGAGCTGGTCTTCGAGGGTCTGCGTCGCAACGCCATTGCGGGCGGTGACGTCGTTCATGGCGGAGACGAAGTCAGCCACGCGGGTCACCAGCGCGCGTTCCAGCGAGTTGAGATTGTCGTGGGCCCCGGTCAGCACTTCCTGCAGCAGGATGTTGCCTTCGCGCAGCCGCTCGAACAGCGCCACCGTGTCGGTGCGCAGGATCTTGCTGGTCTCCTGCATCTCGGTGACGGCGGCGATCGATACCTGGCGCGACTGATCGATGGCCGAGCGCGACGCCTGTTCGAGGTCCTTCAGCGACTTGGCCACTGCGCCGGTAGCGACGTCGCCGGCGGACGTGATCGTGCGCGCGACTTCCGAGCCGTGCGTCGACATCGACTGCGAGAAGGCCTGCCCGCGGCTCTCGATCGATTTCAGCGCGTCGGCGGTAACGCGGTCGATGTCGGTCGTCAGTTGGCTGGCCTTGGTGCTGAGCGCTTCGACCAGCGAACCGCGGCGGCTGTCCACGATCTGCGCCAACCGGTCCGTCTGCTGCTGAACGTAGGTGACGATTTCGTCGGTCTTGCCGGTCATGGTCGAGCCGAAATTGCTGCTGGCAGCGAGCACCGAACGCTCGATCTCGGTGGATGTGGACTTGAACTTCGAGCTGACCTCGTTCGTTGCCGCAATCAGTGCGCTCTGCGCATTCTGCGCGGTAGTTTGGATGGTCTCGGTCGTGCTGGCAGTTACGACGCCGAGCGAACGCTCCAAATCGGTGGCGATTGCCTTGATCTGGTTTGCAGCTTCGGCCGAGGTCGCGGCGAACGATGCCTGGGCCTCGCGCGCGCTGCCAAGGATCGAACTGGCAGTGGCTGTGCCAACCGCGGTCAGCGTGCGTTCGACGTCGATCGCCAGCGACTTGACGTGGTTGGCCGCTTCGCTGGACGCCGTAATAAGCGTGGTCTGCGCTTCGCGCGCGCCCGTCGTGATCGACTCGGCGGTTGCATTGCCGGCCATCGAGAGCGACCGCTCCACGTCGGCAGTGAGCGACTTGACCTGGTTCGATGCGTCGGTGGACGCGTTTATGAGAGTGTTCTGGGCCTCGCGCGCGCCTGCCGTGATCGCCTCGGCAGTCGCCGTCCCGACGAGCGAGAGCGACCGCTGCACGTCCGCCGCGAGAGACTTGACCTGTTCGGCAGCCTCCGTGGAGGCGGCGACCAGCGTGCTCTGCGCAGCGCGGGCGCCCGCCGTGACCGCCTCGGCAGTCGCCGTGCCGGCGAGCGACAGCGAACGTTCCACATCGGAGGCGAGCGACTTGACCTGATTGGCGGCGTCGGCGGACGCCGTCACCAGCGTGTTCTGCGCTTCGCGCGCGCCGGCCAGTACCGAGGCGGCGGTGGCGTCGCCGGCAGCGGAGAGGGTGCGCTCGACGTCGGCCGCGAGCGACTTGATCTGCGCGGCAGCCTCGGAGGAAGCGGACACCAGCGTGGTCTGGGCGTCCCGGCTGCTGGTCAGGACCGCAGTGGCTGCGGTGGTTCCGACCGCGACAAGAGCGGCTTCGACCTCGGCTGAGGTCAGTTTCAATTGCGCGCCGACGTCGGAGGAAACTGTCAGCAGCGACTGCTGAGCCGTGCGCGCGCCGGTCTGTATGGTCTCGGAGGTGTTGACAACGAGGTTGGTCAGCGAACGTTCGGCATCCTCGACATGCGACCTGATGGTGGAGGACAGCATTTCGGCGCGCGACATCATGTCTTCGCTGGCCTGGCGGCCGCTGCTCTCGATCCGGCCAGCCACGGCTTCGATGCGCGAACCGAGCAGATCCTCGAACTGCGCCACGCGGGTATCGATATCAGTCGCGATAGCGCCGACACGGGTTTCAATGCCGTTGGCGAGGTCGCCGACCCGGGTCTCGATGCCGCTGGTGAGATTGCCGACCCGGGTCTCGAGCCCGCTCGCGAGATCACCGACCCGCGTCTCGATGCCGCTGGCGATGTCGCCGACCCGCGTCTCAATTCCCTGATGGATCTCCTGGAACCGCGCCTGGATGGTATCGGTCAGGTAAGCGGTGCGTCCGTCGATGGTTTCGGTGACGTTGGCAATACGATGGTCGACAGCTGCAATCGCCTGCGCGGTGCCTTCGGTCAGCGAAGAGGTGAGGAGGGTGAGCCGCTGGTCGATCGACTGGATCGCCTGCGCTGCGCCGTCCGTCAGCGAGCCTGCCAGCGTGCTGAGGCGGCTGTCGATGGTTTCAGTCACGGACGTGGCGCGGGTATCGAGCGTCGTCTCCAGCGATTGCAGGCGACTGCCGATGGTTTCGTCGAACGACCTGATCTTGCTGTCCAGCGAGGCGTCGAGATGCTCGACACGGTTGCCGAGCGTGGTTTCGAACTGCAGCAGACGCTGATCGAGGGAAGCGGTGATCTCGCCGCTGTTCGAGGTCAGACGGGTATCGAAGGTGTCGACGTAGTTCTTCAGGCTGTCGGCGATCTCCTGGGTCCGCGCGCCCATGCGCTCGACAATATCGCCGCCGAAGGTTTTGACGGTGCGGTCGAACTCGGAGATGTGGCGCGTGATCAGCGCGCCGAGCGTGCCGCTGTCGCGGGCGAACTTTTCCGCAAGTTCCGCGCCCTGGTTCTTCACCAGCTCGTCGAACGCGCTCATCTGCAGCGCCAGGCTGTCATGCGCGTTCTCCGTCTGGCTGATCACCCTGGCGACCAGCGTGTTGACGGTCGCGTCGAGGGCATCGCTGGCCTTGTCGCCGGAGCTGAGGATGCGGCTTGCGAGACGGTTGCCGGCATCGTCGATCTTGCTGACGAGATCGCCCGAGCGTAGCTCGAGTTCGAGCAGCAGCGAGTCGGAGGAATTCTTCAGGGAATCGTGGACCTGCTCGGTGCGGTCGGAGATGCCGTCGACGATGGTCGAGGAGCGCTGCTCGAACTCGCTCGTGATGCGATCGATGCGTTCGTTCAGCATTTCGTGGACGCGGTCGGCGAGATCGACGAACTCGTCGTGGACGTGGCCGGTCTTGAAGTTGAGGCTGGTGGTCAGCCGCTCGGAAGCGTCGAGAACGGCGCGCGTGGTCTCGGCACTGGCTTCTTCGAGGCGGTCGAGCAGGTCGCCGCCGCGCTCTCCGAGCGCAAGAATCATGTTGTCGCCGGCGTGGCTCAGCGCGCTCGTGATGTGCTGGCCGCGCTCTTCCAGCGCACCGGTGATGCTTTTTGCGACTTCGTCCACGCGTGAGGCGATCGCGTCCGAGATCAGCGCGATGTCGTGGCGTAGGTCGATCTGGACGCCGGAAATGGCGCTGCGAACCTGCTCGGCCTGGCCGACCAGATTGTCGCGCTGATGTGCGATGTCCTGCAGCAGCGCGCGAATGCGCACTTCGTTGTCGGTATAAGCGCGCTCGAGGGCCGCGACTTCATTGGCGACGAGGGTTTCCAGCTCGCCCGCGCGCGCGATCGCGCGCTCGACGCCGTCGCCCATCGCGGCGACTTCGCGGCGGATTGCCTGACCGACGGTGACCATGGAATCGGCGGCCGCGCCTTCAGGTTCGGAAAAGCGGATCGCGACCTGCGCCATCGATTGCGCGATCATCCGCATTTCCTGGCCACGCCAGGCGAGGCTGGCCAGGAAATAGAAAAGCAGCACCGGCGCAAAGAACATCGACGCAAGGCCGGCCAGCACCAGCACGCCGCCGCTTTGGCCGATCGCGGCCTGCAGCGAGGGCAGGAAGGCGGCAGTTAACAGCGCGCAGCCGGCGACCCAGACGCCGCCGAAGATGGTGGCGAGCGTGTAAACGCTGCGGGCAGGGTGATTCTTCTGCAGCGCCTGCAGAATCTGTCCGATGGTTTCGCGGTCGTCATTGGCGGCGCGACGGGGGCTGCGCGGCTCCTCGATCGAATCGAACACGGGACGCTCTACGCTCGGACGCGCGTCGAACGGCGTTTCGGGAAAGACAGGCGCGGCGGAGGGCATGCTCGGCGGGGCAATTTCGCCCGAGATCGAATTTCGGCTGCTGTCGGCGGTCGTATCGCTGATGTTCAGCGCCTCCTGAATGGCAGACAGCGCGACTTCAGTCGGATCTTTGACCTTCTTCGGATTGTTCGCCATGTAAGCCGAGCCCTTTTAACTTTGTACGCGCCCAGCCGTTCTCGCAAAAACCCGCAAGCTCGAAGCTGGATTCGTAACCCCCCGCGGACGCAAGCCTACCCGCCGGCCGCTTGTCCGCACACGTCCGCGAACATCCTATTGGTTGAGCGATGCGAATGAAATGGCCGCGATTAAGACATTCTTAATCATCGTTAACAGCTCTGTTTCATAAGTTCTTAGAGATACACAGATTTCTGGAACTGAATCGCAGATCCAGGCCGATTGCCGGCTAAAATCAGGCAAAATTGCGTCACATTCCGAGAACGTTCCGTTAACCGCTGTCGTGATTGGCTGGCGGAAAATGCCCTTCCGTAGAATCACTGTGGCGGGCGATCCGGACCTCAGCCATGCCGCTTCATCTCGAACAGGTTGAATGGATGCCATCACCACCGCTGGCGCCCGGCGGCGGGCCGATCGATTTCGAACACCTCCAACGCATGACGCTCGGCGATGCCGGGATCGAGCAGGAAGTGTTGACGATGTTCTCGGCCCAATCGGCAAGGCTCGTTCAGGCGCTGATGACAATGCCGTCTGATGCAGGCGAACTGGCGCACACGCTCAAGGGTTCGGCCCGCGCGATCGGCGCCTTTGCCGTCGCCGATGCCGCGGCAGGGCTGGAAGCGGCGACCGCGGCTGGATCCGATCCGTCCGAAGCGCTCGCCCAGCTCGGCGAGGCGGTTGCGGAGGCGCGGGAAGCGATCGAGGCGGTTCTGCGACGTTCCTGAGCAGGAAGCGGCCCCGGATCGGCCAAAATCCCGGTAAAATGCTGCCTCACCTTTTCGTCCCGACCGCTGGCGCTGGGTGGATCGACCCGTTATAGGACTGCCGGGACCTTCATATTCCGGCAGCACGAGCGATCATGGCCAAAATCCACTTTGTCGACCACACGGGCGAAAAACGAACCATTGAAGTCGAGAACGGCGCGACCGTGATGGAAGCCGCGATTCGCAACGCGATTCCTGGCATCGAAGCCGAGTGTGGTGGCGCCTGTGCCTGCGCGACCTGCCACGTCTATGTCGATGACGCCTGGCGCGAGAAGGTCGGCTCTCCGACGCCGATGGAAGAAGACATGCTGGATTTCGGTTTCGACGTGCGGCCAAACTCGCGCCTGTCTTGTCAGATCAAAGTGAGCGACGATCTCGATGGTCTCGTAGTGTCGACGCCCGAACGGCAGGCCTGAACTTCCACAAAGATGATTTCAGCGCGATCCGGCGTTAGCGGTGTCGGCCAGATGGTCGTCGACCGCATATAGTGCGCAATCCGGCGCGTATTCCGCGCAAGCGGCGAGGGTGGCCTCTGCCGCTTCGTGCGCCGACCGCCGTCCACCGCGATATGCGAAGGATCCCTGGGCGAGACGGCAAAGGCCCGGTGCGGCTCGCGGAAAGATAATCGGCAAATCCTGCGCGTCCCTTGTCGCGCAGTTGCGGCGGTGGCGGTATCGGCGATGGCGGCGGCATCGTGGCGATGTCGCGCGCTCCCAGACTTTGATCGCGCAGGAAATCATCTACCACCGGCGTCCAGAGCGGTATCCACGCGAAAACAGAGAGTGGCCATCATCGCCATGCGGCGGAAAGTCGATAAACTTGGCCTGGCCACCGGCGTCAGTGAACGCCGCGTGCATTCGGCGCGCGAGTTCTGGCCCGAAGAACTTGTCGTTCTTGCTCGGCCGTCGCAGGCTGTATCGCGATGCCGACGATCAGGGCCGCCAACATCGCTGCGCGCTTCATATCGGCTTGGCTCCGCGGCGAATCCAGCGCTGAAAATTCGCGAGGATCTCCGGCGTCAATGGCGTCGGCTTGCGCGTGGCTTCGTCGAGCAGCACTGATACCGATTGCGCCGATGCAACGCATTTGCCTTCGGAGAACACTACCTGATCGAAGGTGACGGAGGTGCGGCCGAATTTGATGACGCCGAGACCCAATTCGATCGTGCCGGGCCAGCGCAATTCGGCGCGGAAATGGATGTCGAGGCGAACCATGATCCAGGCGAAGCCATCCGGCATCAGCCCGTAGCTGCGATCCTTCATCAGCGTGACGCGGCCGGTTTCGAAATAGGTCGCGTAGACGGCGTTGTTGACGTGGTGGTTTGGATCGAGGTCGGCAAATCTTACATTGTCCGACAGGCGATAAGGATAATCCTCCAGACGCGGGGTCGCATCGGCACGCAAGGGGGCGTTCACGGGTCATCTCCGAAAATCTCGCTCCCTTACAGCCCAGTTGTCGAGCGGCGGCAAGGGGTTGCCGCCGTCGCGAACGCCATATTATGGCTTTCCTGATGCCGCCGGGTTGGCTAGACAGGTGCGGCCTTCCGCCAGGTTCAACCGAAAAGAAGCTGACATGAGCGAAGCGATCAAAACCGATGTGCTGATTATTGGCGCGGGACCGTGCGGCCTGTTTGCCGTCTTCGAACTGGGCCTGCTCGACATGAAGGCGCATGTGGTCGACATTCTCGACAAGATCGGCGGCCAGTGTGCCGAGCTCTACCCGGAAAAGCCGATCTACGACATTCCCGGCATTCCCCTGGTTACTGGCCAAGGCCTTACCGACGCGCTGCTCGAACAGATCAAGCCGTTTCATGCGACCTTCCATCTCAACGAGATGGTGGAGACGATCGAGAAGATCGGCGATCCGCTGTTTCGCGTGACGACGGATGGCGGCAAGGTATTCGAATGCAAGGTGGTAGTGATTTCCGCGGGCGGCGGTTCGTTCCAGCCGAAGCGGCCGCCGGTGCCGGGCATCGAGGCCTATGAAGGGACCTCAGTATTCTATGCCGTGCGCAAGATGGAGCAGTTCCGCGACAAGAACATCCTGATCGTCGGCGGCGGCGATTCCGCGCTTGACTGGACGCTCAATTTGCATCCGATCGCGAAGCGCGTGACGCTACTGCACCGGCGTGACGAATTCCGCGCCGCGCCCCATAGCGTCGAGCAGATGCGTGCGCTGGTCGCTGCAGGGAAGATGGACTTGAAGATCGGTCAGGTCACCGCGCTCGAAGGCGAGGGTGGTAAGCTCTCCGCGGCAATGATAAAGGGCAACGACAACGCGATCTCGAAGATCGAGTGCGATACGATGCTGCCGTTCTTCGGGCTGACCATGAAGCTTGGCCCGGTGGCGAACTGGGGCGTCGCGCTCGAGAACAATCTGGTGCCGGTCGACACCGCCGCGTTTGAGACCAACATTCCCGGCATCTTCGCGATCGGCGACATCAACACCTATCCCGGCAAGCTCAAGTTGATCCTATCAGGCTTCCACGAGGGCGCGTTGATGGCGCAGAAGGCGCATCGCTACGTCTATCCCGATAAGCGATTGGTGTTCCAGTACACCACCTCGTCGTCGAGCCTGCAGAAAAAGCTCGGGGTCAATTGATCCCGAAAATGAATGGCCGTTCGCGGAACTTTCCCGGAGCGCGCGCGGCGATCGTCACTGGAACCGTCCGCGAAATGGCCTTAGTCTGAGGCCATTCAGTGAGGGGATTGATCAGGTGATGACGATGCGCAAGCTGACCGTATTTCAACTGATACTCCCGATCGTGATCGGGCTGGCGTTTGTCGGGGAACTCGCCGCGCAGCCGGCGCAGCCTTCGGCGGCCGGACTGTGGGAGAAGACCGAGAAGGGCAAGCCGGTTGGATGGTTTTTGGTGGTCGATCGCAACGGCACCTTCGAAGGCGTGTTCGCCAAGCTCTTTATGCAGCCCGGCGATGCTCCCAATCCGATCTGCTCGAAATGCACCGACGATCGAAAGGACGCGCCGTGGCTCGGGCTCTCCTTCATCCGCGACATGAAGCGCGAGGGATTGAAGTACGAGAACGGCAACGTGCTCGATCCGCGCGACGGCAAGATCTACAAGGCCAAGATGACGCTCAGTCCGGACGGGCAGACGCTCACGATGCGCGGCTATCTCGGCATCTCGCTGTTCGGCATGGATGAGGTGTGGACGCGTCTGCCGGACACGGCGCTGGCGCAGGTCGATCCTACCGTCATTGCAAAATATCTGCCGGCGCATGCTGCGGTCACGAAGCAACCCGCGGGTACGGCGAAGGCTCCCGCAGCGCCCAAGAAGACCACCGCTCCTGCGCCGGCTGCGCCCGCGCCTGCTGCCCCAGCACCTGCGCGCTAGTACAATCTGCCGGTTCTGCCCGATGGCCGCGGCGCCTCCGGCGCAGCCGGTATCGGCGGCACCGGCTGCGACGTGACCTCAGGCACCGCCGCATCGAGCTGCAGCACGGCGGCGGCCTCCGGCACGACGGCATCCGCCATCGCGGCGTGGCCCTCGGCGGTCGGATGCACCGCGCCGCCATAGACCGCCGACAACACTCCCCAGGTCGCATCATGAATATCCGACGGCTGCTGCGATGCCGGCAGGCCTTGCGGATAGGTCATCGCGGCGAAGTAGCTGTCATTGGCATCGCGGATCCAGCGCGCGCGCGGCAGATAGGCGCGATACTCGCCGGCGCTGCGGCCGCACAGCATCGGCTGGCTGGCGGCGGTGACGATATCGGAATCGAAGCTGTCGCCGGTGGCCGAGAAGCACTGCCGATCGAATTCGGGATCGCTTTCGGCACGCGCGCAGAAGCCGTGGCTGGCGAAGCTGGCCTGATGGCTGTCGACAAAGGTCATGCGGTCGGCGCGCGGATTGCGGCACAGGATGCCGCCCTCGCACAGCGCCAGCGCCCTCAACTGCGGCAGGAACTCGTTTTCGACAAAACTGGATACGGCGGCGAGCCGCTGCGGTTGCGCATTGAAGGAGGGATGAATGTCGAAGCCAGCGCGTCCGCCGGGACAGGGTGCGCCGCCATTTGACAGCGTCGGATTGGCATAGGCGGTGTAGACGACCCGTGACAGGTCGCCGCCGACAAGGGGTTTGAGGGCCTCGCGCAATTTGGCAAAGCCCTGCGGCAGGTCCCGTGTCATCGCGCTGCGTGCGTCATCCACCGAGGCCATCACGCCGCTGCGCCGAAACAGCGCGCGTTCGGTCGCCGTATCCACGATAACATCGGCGACGAGGCCTGAAAAATAGATGTCGTTGGCGCCGATCGACAGCAGCACCAGGTCGAGCTGGCGATCCGACTGACGGCGTTTGGCCGCAGTAACGGCTTCGCGCAGTTCAGCCAGTTGCCCGTTGACGGTGCCTTGGCACGACGCGCTGCCTGATTTCGACGGCAGACAATCGCGGGCGCGCTGCGAGCCGAGCAGGCCGTCGGCAATCGTGGCGCCGGTGCAGGCCAGCGGCAGATAGGTCACAGCGATGTGCGGGTATCGGATGGCAAGCGCCAGCGCGGTACGAGTCTGATAGCTGTAGAGCGACCGATGACAGGCCGGGTTGAACCAGAGCGCGCTGTGCCGTTGCCAGACAGCGAGGGAATCGGGTGCCTCGCAGGCTCGTCCGCCTTTATAGCCGGCGCGGCTCGGTCGGTAATATTGCGCCGCCGCCGTTCCGAGATAGGAGCGGAAGCAAAAACCTTCATCGGCGAGCGCAATCGGGCGGTCCGGATTTCCCTCGCCGGATGCGATGCTGTCGCCGAGGCCCGCGATGAAGATGTCGCGTACCGCGACCTCGGTGAAGACACGCTGACTTCCTTCCGAGCTGGACACATCGGCGGTCACCACTGTGGTGCGGCCGTAGCGGACCCTGAGGTTGACCGGTTCGGCGCAGTCGAAGGTAGACGTTTGTGGGCCGTCGCCGTCGTCGACGGTCCACGCACAGGTCGCGCCGACCGGCACGGGCCCGGTCAGGCGAAGCACGACCGGATGATCAATCGGCGTCAGGTAGCTTTCCTTGACGTTGTCGCGCGTACAGGGCTCGCTGACGCGGCCGGCGAGATCGATACAGAGCCGGTTGACCGTATTGCGCGCCCAGCCGCGGCCATCGCTCTGGATCGCCAATAGCTGCTCGGAAGCCAGCACGCTGCGTCCGCGTCCGGTCTCGGCGTGCAGCAGGAAATCCCGCTCCTCGCGGAACAGGCGGAAGCGATTGCGTACCTCCCAGGAAATCTGCAGTGGCCCGTAGCCGCGGGCCGTCTGGGCTTCCGCAGCGGATGTGAACATGCCGAGCAGCGCGCCGGCAATCAGCGCGGCCGGCATCGTCGAACGTAGGAGAATTCCAGCCATGGCGCCGTTTGACGTTAGCGGTAAGGCAGAAATAAGAGAATGAGGCAGCTTCGGTTCAAAAGGCCAGTCGGCGCAGATAACGACGGCGTTACCGGCCTCAGGGTTGCCGGCCCTTGATTGGTTGCCGCACCCTGGCTTTGGCCGTGCAGGCCTGGCTGAGGCGTCGGCGTTCCTGCCACGGTTGTATCACGCTGAGCCAGACTTCGCGCGTTCCCATGATGGAAATCGAGATGCCGAAGGGGATCAGGAAGTACAGGATGCGGAATACCACCAGCGTCGCCAGCAGCTGTTCCTTGCCGAACTGCGGCAGTGCTACCAGCATCGCGGCGTCGAACACGCCGATACTGCCGGGCGCATGACTGGCGAAGCCGAGCAGTGTTGCAAGGATGAAGACGACCGCCAGCGAAATAAAATCGATGTGCGGCGTCATCGGCATCAACAGGTACATCGCCAGCGCGCAGAAGCCGAGATCGACCACGCCGATCAGAACCTGCAGCAGCGTCAATCGCGCGGAGGGCAACACGACCTTCCAGCCGTTCTGCCCAAGCTCGCGGCGGCCCTCGCCCGTGAGCAGCCAGATGAAATAGATGCCGATGCCGGCAAGGCAGCCAAGCGCAATCAAGCGATTCATGGCGGGCGGCAACAGGTCCATCGCTGACGCAGCTTCGGGATGCCAGGCCATGCCGAGGCCGAGTACGAACAGATTGCCGAGCCAGAAGGTAAGGCCCGATAGAAAACAGATCTTGGCGACATCGATTGCCGTCAGGCCGTAGTCGGAATAGATCCGGAACCGGATCGCGCCGCCGGTAAAGACGGTGGCGCCAATGTTGTGACCGATCGTGTAGCTGGTGAAACTCGACATCGCGGCGATGCGATAGGGGACGTGCGCCTTGCCGATGGTCCGCAAGGCGAAAAAGTCATAGAAGGTCAGCGTGCAAAATGCGCCGACCACACACAGCGCCGCCAGCGCGATACGGTGCGGGGCGATTTCGGTCAGCGCAACGAGAATGATCCCGGTGTCGACCCCTTTGAGGGTGCGAACCAGATGGGTGATCGCTAGAGCTATGATCAGGAGACTCGCTGCAATTCCCAGCCGTTTCCAGCCGATCTTCTCCTTGAAGCCACGCCGGAGCGTGGTCAGCAACCGATGCATTCATCCTCCCGGCGGGACGGCAATACGTAGTGATGGGGCCTGTCACAACAGGTGACAGTCGACGGTCAGAGGCACCGTGCGCGAAACCCATAAGCTAAAACCGGGCCCTTGTGCAGCCCTTGACAAGCATGCCTTTTGGCTTCGTTCGTCGCCTTTGTCATACGCCCTACATATGTCGCCGCGTTAACGATTTTGAGTCGCAAGGAGGTCCGTTCCACGGGCTGTTTTTGCCGCATTTTCCCGCCGTTCCATCGCGGAGTTTCCGAGGCTTTCAGGAACATCCTTTTCGCGAGCCGGTTAGCTCCTATCAACATCGAACATAAAGCGCGCCGCGCCAGGAGGACGCCAGCGCGTTGCGTGTTCCAACTACGAAGGATAACCACGATGGGACTCTTCACCAAGGACATCAAGACGATGAACGACCTGTTCGTTCATCAGCTGCAGGATATCTACTATGCCGAAAAGCAGCTCGTGAAAGCACTGCCGAAGATGGCCGAGAAAGCCACTGACACGCAGCTCAAACAGGGTTTTCTGAGCCATCTCGATGAAACCAAGACGCATGTGCAACGACTCGAAGAGATATTCCGCATGCACGGCGCCGAAGTGAAGGCGGTCGATTGCCCGGCGATCGATGGCATCATCGAGGAAGCCGATGATGTCGCGGGCGAGATCGAGGACAAGGATGTGCTGGACGCTGCGCTGATCAACGCAGCGCAGGCCGCTGAACATTATGAAATCACCCGCTATGGCAGCCTGATCGCATGGGCACGACAGCTTGGTCGCAACGATTGCGCCAGCATCCTGCAGAAGACGCTCGATGAAGAAAAGATCGTCGACAAGAAGCTAACCTCGCTGGCCGAGGGTAAGGTCAACCTGCGCGCCGCAAGCTGAGCTTTTTCAACAGTTGAGGCAAAACGCCGCGCCCACCGCGCGGCGTTTTCCATGCGGGTTCGCGGCTGGTTCCACGCGCGATGCGCAGCTTTAGTTAATTCGGTCCTTACGCGGGCTTGGCGGGCGGCGGTTCAAAATTTGTTCATCATCCGCGCAACTGGGGCGCGGAAGTTACCCCAAATATACGAATGGGATTGCTGTTACAGGCCATGGGGGTCTGTAATGTACCGCGTCCTGACTTGCCTCACCACTGAACATGACTGGCGTTTGGTCGTGTTGGCGGGCACCATCTGCTGGCTCGCCAGTGCCGTCGCCATCAGCCTGTTTCATCGTGCCCGGGCCTCGCGCGGTCGAACACGCGCGATCTGGATCAGCCTCGACGCGGCTGTCGGGGGCTGCGGAATCTGGGCCACTCATTTCGTCGCGATGCTGGCTTACGCTCCGGGCGCGGGCGCCGGATACAGCATACCCGTCACCTTGCTGTCGTTGGTCTTTGCGATAGTCATTGTCGCCGCAGGCCTTAGCATTGCGCTATCCAGCGCGCGCCGGACCGTGGTCGCCCTCGGCGGCGCGGTCATCGGCGGCGGTGTCGCCGCGATGCACTATACCGGCATGGCGGCACTCGAGCTGCCGGCATTCATTCTGTGGTCGACGGGCATCGTTGTTGCCTCGATCATATTCGGCAGCCTGTTCGCGGCCATCGCGCTACTTGTCGCCGCGCGCCGCGACAATCCCGTTCATACTTTGGTTGCCACCGGGCTGCTGACGGTCGCCATCGTCTCGCATCATTTCACGGCGATGGGCGCCGTCACGCTCATTCCCGACCCGACCCTCGGTAGCGACGCGCTGTCGATTTCACCGACCGCGCTTTCGTTCCTGACGGCCGTCGCGGCCTTCGCCATCCTCGGTCTGTCGCTGCTGGCGGCCATGATCGACCGGCGGGCAAAAGGCGAGCTCCATAGCCAGAAGGTTCTGCTCGATACCGCGCTCGACAATATGTCGCAGGGACTTTGCATGTTCGATGCGGATGGGCGGATCCTGCTGAACAACGAACGTTATGCCGAAATGATGGGACGGACCGGCATGGCGCTGCAGGGCCGTTTGCTGCTCGACGTGCTCCGGCAGCAAAAGGCGCTCGATCGATGGGATGGCGATCCCGATCAGTTCGTCGCCAGCGTGATCGCTGCAGCCAAAGCCGGCGACAGCGTGACGAGAACGCTGAGCCGCAACGGACGTTCGATCCGCGTCGTCGATCAGCCCATGAAGGGCGGCGGATGGGTCGCGACTTTCGAGGACATCACCGAGTGGCAACAGGCCCAGGAACAGATCTCGCATATGGCGCGCCATGACGCGCTAACCAATCTGCCGAACCGGACGCTGTTCCGCGAGCAGCTCGAAAAAGCGCTGCGGCTCGCCAAACGTAGCGACCAGCTCGCGGTGCTTTGCCTCGACCTCGACCACTTCAAGGACATCAACGATTCGCTCGGTCATCCGGTAGGCGACGCGCTCTTGAAAGAGGTCGCCCGCCGTCTCGGCGAATGCATCACCGAGCACGACACGGTGGCGCGGCTTGGTGGGGACGAATTCGCGATCGTACAGTTCTGTAGCGATTGCGATCCATCCGCGGTCGCCTTGCTCGCCAGCCACGTGGTCGAGCAGGTTTCCGCTCCTTACGAGATCTCCGGTCATCAGCTCATCATCGGCGTCAGCATCGGCATTTCGCTGGCGCCGGAGGACGGCAAGAACCCCGACGAACTTCTCAAGAAGGCCGATCTGGCGCTCTATCGCGCCAAGGAGGACGGCCGCGGAACCTACCGCTTCTTCGAGACCGGGATGGACGCCCGGGCGCAGGCCCGGCGGCTTTTGGAACTCGACTTGCGCGCTGCGCTTCAGCGCGCAGAGTTCGAGGTCTATTACCAGCCGATCCGCGACATCGCCAAAGACGTCGTCGTCGGCTTCGAAGCGCTGGTGCGGTGGAAACATTCGTTGCGCGGCATGATCTCGCCGGCCAATTTCATTCCGCTGGCCGAAGAAACCGGCCTGATCGTGCCGATCGGTGAGTGGGTGTTGCGCCAGGCCTGTATGGACGCGGCCTGCTGGTCGCAAGACGTCGGCGTTGCAGTCAACCTCTCGCCGGTGCAGTTCAAGAATCCTAATCTGGTGCCGACAGTGAAAGAGGCGCTGAGAACCTCAGGTCTGCCGGCGCACCGGCTCGAGCTCGAGATCACCGAATCGGTATTGCTGCAGAATAGCGAGGCGACACTGTCAGTACTGCACGAGCTTCGCGCCTCGGGCGTGCGGATTTCACTCGATGATTTCGGAACCGGCTATTCGTCGCTGAGCTATCTGCGCAGCTTCCCGTTCGACAAGATCAAGATCGACCGCTCATTCGTCACCGAACTGGCGACGCGTGAGGATTCGATGGCGATCGTGCGCGCCGTGACCGGCCTCGGCAAGAGTTTGGGCATCGTCACCACGGCCGAAGGGGTCGAGACCGACGCGCAGTTTGATCTCTTGCGTCGGGAAGGCTGCACGCAGGCGCAAGGTTATCTGTTCAGCCCGCCGCGCCCCGCCGCCGAAGTGGAAGCGATGCTCACGAAAGCACGTGCGCAGGTCGTCGCCTAGGGATTTTGCTTCAAGCCTTGCGCAGCGCGAAATGCGCACCGCAGAACGCCATCACGGCGCCGAGACACAGGGCCGCAAGGCCGGCGAGCACGCCCGATACGGTCGGAACCGGGCTCGGCGCCGACGCGGCCTGTCCGGCGCCGGCCAGGATCAGCACGCCGACCGCGATCAGGAACTGCCGCATCCGCTGCGGAATCTGGCCGGACACCGCGCTATGCATCAGATTGGCGGTGAAATAGCCGCCGGAAAAGCCGACGGTCGCGATCAGCCACCACGCGATCGCCGCGCCCGTGGGCATGAACTGGCTGGTATCTGTTCGCCACAGGCCCCCGAGATCGAGCCCGTAACGTGCGCCCAGCATGTGCACGGCGAGCGCCAGCAGCACTCCGGAAACAATCGCGCCGGCCAGAATCAGGCGGCGTGGAAAATAAGTCGTCTGGGCCATGGCCCGCTTGTAAGGTAAAGCCGGCGCACCGCGCAAGCAGCCGGCTTCGAACGACACGGATATTTTGAATTGCCGACATCACTACCGAACGAAGCAACGGAAGGCGAGGGCGCACGCCCGATCAGCTACGCTTACAAGGCGTCACTGATCTCCTCGGCACAGCAATTCGAGCTGACGGATGCCGGATTGTCGTGGCGAATCGGCAGCCGGTCCGGCGTGTGGCCCTATACCGATATCGCGTCGATCCGCCTGTCGTATCGGCCGATGTCACTGCAAGCCCGTCGCTTTCGCGCCGATATCGCACGGACCGGCGGCGGCCGGATCGCCATCGTCTCGACCACATGGCAGACCGTCTCGCTGATGACGCCGCAGGACCAGGGCTACCGCACCTTTATCACCGAGTTGCACCGGCGAATGAAGGAAGCAGGCAGCAAGGCTTCGTTGACCGGCGGCATCGGAACGGTGAGCTACGCCACGGCGGTTGTGATGCTGGCGCTATTGGCCGTCGCCATGATCGGATTGCTCGGACGCGCACTGGCCACCTCCGAGTTCACCGGCGCACTGTTTCTGGTCGCGATCGCCATCTGGTTTGCCTGGACCATCGGCGGCTTCATCAAGCGCAATCGACCGCGCAAATATTCGTTCGACGAGCTTCCCGAGACATTGCTGCCATAGAAGGCGTCGCAATCAAGCGACACGAAATGTGATTTCGTGAAGTGGGCGAGGACGCGGCACTCTGTGGCTAATGGACGAATTGCCGTGACCACGCCGACGATGCGACTGCCGACAGAGGCCGAGATTGCCGCGATCAATGCGCAGCATCTGATCGAGACGCCGCTGCGCCCGGCCGACCTGCTGTTCGTGTTCGGCACGCGCGAGGATGTCGATGCGCGTGTCGATGAAGCCGCCCGGCTATGGGGCGCGGGATATTTTCGTTGGGCGATCGTCAGCGGCGGGGTGACGCCAGGATCGGATCTGCCTGAATGCGAGATCATTGCCGGCGCGATGGCCGCGCGCGGCGTTCCTGCCGGCATCATCCTGAGAGAGGATCGCGCGATGAATACCGGCGAGAACGTGATCTTCTCGCTACCGATCATCGAAGAAGCGATCGGGCTCGCTAACATCCGCAGCGTGATCTGCCTCGGCAACACCTGGACCGCGCGCCGCTATCCGATGACGCTGCATCGACACTGGCCGGAAGTTGAGAAGATGCTGGTCACGGTCGACAGCTTCAGGACGCCACGGGCCCTTTGGCACACCGATGCCGAATTCAGCCGCCGCATACTCAAGGAATGGGACAAGATCGAGCCGTACAAGGCGAGGGGCTTTATCGCCGAATGGCCCGATGGCAGGCAAGCGCCGCGGTGAGCGCGTCGTTCGCTTAACCCATGATCGACGCGCCGCGAACAAGTAGCACAAGTATCCAAGGCATGATCCGGAAAAGTGTGAAAGCGGCTTTCTGAAGAGATCATGCTCAAACAAAGACCTAGAGCGCGATGACGATGCATCCAAATCGCATCGCGCTTTATGCCGTGTACTCACAAATGTCCAATGTCTGCCATGCCGACCATAGCGACCAGAAAGCGGACAACGCTGAATGTCCGAGAAGGGCCAGAATCGGTCATTTCAGGGGTTGCGCGCGACGGTCTAAAGCGGATACCCCAGTTAAGCTAAGCGGAGACGGGCAGCACGCGAGCGCTCAGCGCGTCCGCTCCTACGCCGAAACCGAGTTTCCGTCAGGTGGCAAAGAGAAATCGAGACGACTTTACCGATAGAACGAAGTTGCAGATCGCGAAGCGCGCGGGGTGGCTGTGCTCGTTTCCGACGTGTCGCACGCCAACGGTTGGAGCGACGTCTGACGGCGAAGGCGAAATCAACATAGGCACGGCAGCCCACATATGCGCGGCCGCTCCTGGCGGCCCGCGCTACGATGCGACCATGACGCCCGAGGAGCGCTCTTCAGCAAAGAACGGCATCTGGATGTGCCGCGACCATGGTAAGGCGATCGATTCCACCGATGCCCAATTCACCGTCGAGCGGCTGCGCGAGTGGAAGAGGCAAGCGGAAAACGAGTCTTGGCGGCGCGTGCTGCGCAATGAGGCGGCGACCGGGCAAGCGGATGCTACCGACCCGCGATTGGCGCAGCGCCTTCGCGCGGCCGCCGAAGCGGACCTCAGGGTTTTTCGGCAGACCGCGAAATGGCCCGTCACCTCGGTCGCACTCACACTTAAAGTGGATGACTTCGACGAGCCAGTGACAACAAGCTCGCTTGCAGGCGCGGTCACGTCGCTGGATGATCTGATCCTTGTCGCACCGCCCGGCATGGGAAAGACCACGACGCTCTTCCAGATCGCCGAAGGCGTACTGGCCGATGGCAAGGGGACGCCGCTCATTGTGCCGCTCGGCGATTGGGCAACGGAAGGCGCGACGGTTCTCGACTCTATTCTCAAGCGTCCAGCGTTCCGTGGAATCTCGGAAGACGACTTCCGCAAGGCCGCCGCGCAGCCTGGCATTGTGCTACTTCTCGACGGATGGAACGAACTGGACATGCGAGCGCGGTCCCGCGCGCGCGTGCAGGTCGTGGCTCTAAAGGCGGAATTGCCCGAACTCGGCCTCATCGTCTCCACGCGCCGGCAAGCACTCGACGTTCCTTTCGGGGGAACCCGCGTCGACCTTCTGCCCCTCAACGAAGGGCAGCAGATGCAGATCGCCGTCGCGATGCGCGGCGACGCAGGTGCGAAGATCGTCGATCAGGCATGGCGCACGGCCGGCGTGCGTGAGCTCGTGACCATCCCGCTCTATCTGACCGCCCTGCTCTCCCTTCCCGAGAACGCACCATTCCCGACGACCAAGGAGGAAGTACTGCGGCACTTTGTGGCCGTGCACGAGAAGGAGGCGAGCCACGCGGAGGCGCTTTACGTCGTCGCGCAAGGATTTCAGCAGGATTACCTCGACGGTCTCGCCGTCTTCGCTACCCGAGCGGCAAACACAGCAATCGCCGACACCAACGCCCGGCAATCGATCTTCGACACAGAAAACCTGCTGGCTGACAACAGACAGATCACGATCAAGCCGCAGCCCGACGCAGTGCTCAATGTGCTCGTCAGCAACCACCTGCTGATGCGCGCAGGCGACACACTGGGATATGCATTCCAGCACCAGCAGTTTCAGGAGTGGTACGCCTCTCATTCGGTCGAGCGCCGGATCATCGCCGAGGTCGACGATCCCAAACAGCGCGAGACGTTGAAGGCGGAAGTCTTCAATCTCCCAGCATGGGAGGAACCCATCCTCTTTGCAGTCGAGCGGCTGGCGCGCGGCGATGTGCACCAACGCACCGCGTGTGGCAAGGCGATCGTCGCCGCGTTCGAAGTCGATCCGATCCTAGCCGCCGAGATGATCTTCCGCTCCACGGAAGAAGTATGGTCGCAGATCGCCGCGACCATTCAGGGACTGGTGGCGCGGTGGCACGCCCCCGGTAAAGTTGATCGCGCCGTCAGATTCATGATCACGTCCGGCCGCTCCGAATTCCTCGATGCAGTGTGGCCGCTCATTACTGATGAAAACGATCAGATCAGCCTGAAGGCGTTACGCAACTGCAGGCGTTTTAGACCGTCGGTCCTTGGAAGTGACGCAGAGAAGAAGATCAAGGCTTTGTCCCCGCACCTCCGGACAGTGCTGCTGAGCGAAATGGCCTCGCGCAGCGGCATGGATGGCCTCGATCTCGCAAGCGCCATTGCGAAGAACGATCCGGATCCTGAAGTGCAGGCATCCGTCGTCGACGCGCTAACGTTCCGGCGCGCGGACCGGCATGTGGCGGAAGTGCTGCAGAATGCCGGCGAAACGACCTTCGATTTGATTGTCCGCAGGGACCTCGTCGACGACGTGGACGACGACCAGGTCAAGAAAGGCGTCGCGGCAGCGCGCATGCGGCAGGCGGCGGAAAAAACATCGGCTTATGATCGCCTGCGCGTGATCGTGTACGCGCAAGGAGGCGAGGACCGAAGCGCTGAGCTGACCGACATCATCAGCACGATGGAGATCGAACAGCGGCAGGATGCCGGGGTGCAATTGATCTATGAAGCGCGCAAACGTTATTCGGACGCGATCACGCAAGGCCTGCTGGCGCGTGTACGTGCAGGCCGCGCGCTGTTTTACGGCGCGGACGACATTCTGGCATCCGCCGGATTCGCTCTGGAAGAGGAAGCGCTTCTGGAAATCGCGCTTTCCGATCCCGGCCGCCACGATGATCGCGCAGAAGCCGCCGCGTCGGTGCTGGGCCCGATCGCCGTGGGCCGCATGGTTGATGCGTTCCTCGACGCAGGAGCGCGGCTGCGCGTCGATGGAAGATTCGACCAAACCGCGAGCGAGATATACAACGGACTACAGACTCGAATCGCGCACGTGCAGGGCGCGAGTCTCGTCGCCGCTGTGCTTGCGCGCTCGGTGCAGGCGGACAACGGGCGGATGGCGCGCTTAGCCGAACTTCTCTCGCGACATCCCGATGGCGACACAGATCGCGGCAGACCCTTCGATCCGGCCTCGCTCGCGGCCGTTGAAGCCCTCGTCGAAGACTGGGGCAGCCGGATGCTGGCCTCTGCGGACGCGCAGCGCTGGCATAAGGCCAGCATCGCTACGCTGCCAGCCATGCTCCCTCCGTAGGCCTGTTGCCCATCTTGAAACGGCTACTGGACGATAATCTGCGGCGTTACCGGGCGTTCCGCGAGGAGGCAAAAGCTGCTGGCTGGCGGCAAGGCGAGGCCTCGAATGAAGCTCACCAGCCCATGACGCACGAGTACCAGCGTGCATTCCTGGCAATCAAAGCGCCGGAAACGGCCGCCATGATGCAGGAATACCTACAAGACGAGCACTTCGGCGAACTTGCCGCGCAGGTGCTCGCTGACCAATGGCGCACTGCAAACGAGCTGCCGAAAGATAAGCGCTTTCCGTTCGGCGTGGACTTCTCGGGCGTGGAGGAAAAGCGCGCGGCGCGCGCCGTCGATCCTGACGCAACGTCGGCGGAGGCGGAAGCGATCTTCGCGGCTATTGAGTCCCTCATTGCGGATGGCGCGACCGACGAGCAGAAAAAGCTCGCCGTCGCTCTCGGCATTGTGGCGTCACGGCTCCCGCACGGGCAGCGTGATAGCACGATCCAGAAGCTCATTGCCCTCGCACCGAGGCGCACACGTTCTGATCTGCTCCTGGGCCTCGTCCTCTCGGGGGAGGAGATCGACACCAAAATTGTCGGCGACGGGATCTCCGAAGTCCTCGAGGCAGCAAAAACCAAGCCATGGATATTGACGCAGAGCGATGGTGATGAATTGAAAAGTTGGCTGCGCCTACTGCCGTTCGTAAATCAACCGACCGAGGCGTTAGCCTTCGTACGTGACATGCCGCCCGCGCAGCGCGAGCCGCGCTTCTTGGAGGGGATGGTCGGAGCTCTTGCCGATGCTCCTTCGGGCGAATCTGAAGAGGTCTTATTCAAGCTCGCCGAGGAAGACCCGCGCTTCTATTTGAACGACCGGTGGCGCACGGCAGTCCTGCGGTTCGGCACACCATCTTCAGCACGTCGAATCGTTGACCTGACCGCCAGCGGGGCTTTCGACCGGACGGGAAATCACTGGCATTTGGCGGGAGAACTCGGCAGCCTGATCGAGGCACATCCGGATCTACGCGCCCATTTGTATAGCCTATTGAAAGGCGGCCCAACTACGCCCGGACTTGCCATGCTGGCCCGGGCAGTCGCAGAGGCTCCCGACGAGGACGGCTTGCTGTTACTCATAAAATTCGAACAGGAACAGAAACGGACCTTTGTGACGTGGCAAACCATTGACCGGCTCGTCACACAGCATGTGCCGTCTAGCGATTGGGCAGGTGCATACGACGTTGTTCCGGTTCCTGCCGGCAGCTTGCGCCAAAAGCTGCTGGCACTGACAACAGACGGCGGTCACGCTGACGCCGCTGCGCGGTGGCTGCGTCAGATTGACTGGATTAGGGATGAACACGGAATGCCGGAAGCAGAGCCGCGTCACCCCGATCTGCCGTCCGGCAAGTCATGGCCAATTATGCAGCCAGACCCGGACGCTACAGCGGAAGGTTAGCTCCGCTGCGTCGAAGGCCAGCGATGTCCGTTGTTGACCCGGCCATGCGGGAAGATCTCCTTCGGGTCATTGGCGGAAGAACGCTAGGCGACCATAACGCGTCCGCTTCTGGGAGGATAGCGACCGAATTGCGCTGCGGAAGAGTCGGTTGAGACCGCGAGTCGGACCGTGATTCAAGCTTGGGAAGCCAGGGCCCGAATCATGCGCTACGAACTCACCGATCATGAATCGACGGCCAACGGATTGAGCGCTTCTTCAGACTACTCGGTCGTATCGACGTCTTCCTTTGCCGTCAGCATGCCCGATAGCGTTCGCAGCGCCAGATCGAGCTGCTCGGTGCTGGGCGCGCCGAGCGCCAGGCGGACGGCGTTGGGGGCATGGCCTGGAGTTACAGCGAACGTAGTCGAAGGGGTGAGCGCGATGTCGCGCCGGGCTGCGGCCGCAACGAAGGTCTGCGAGCGCCAATGTGGGGGCAGGGTGAGCCACAGATGGTAGGACTTGACGTTCGCCTGCACCTCGAAGCCGGCGAGGTATTTGGCCGCCAACTGCTGGCGCCGCGCCGCATCGATCCGTTTCAGGCGTGAGAGTTCGGCCACTGTGCCGTCGGCCATCAGCCGTTGCCCGGCCGCGAATGCAAAGCCGGAAGCCGTCCATCCTCCCGATCGAACCGCGGCCATGACGCGCTCCCGCAGACGCGGCGGCGAAACGATGAAGCCGAGTGCAAGGCCAGGCGCCACCTTCTTCGACAGACTGTCGAGCGTGATGCAGATGTCGGGCGCCAGCGCGGCCATCGGCGTTTCCTCATCGAGAAAGCCATAGACGGTGTCCTCGATGACGGTGAGGCCGAGTTTTTCGACGACACGCAGCAATTCGGCCCGGCGGGCCTGCGGCATGGTCATGCCGAGCGGATTTTGAATTGTCGGCTGGATGTACAGCGCCGACAAATGGGCCTCTCGGTGCGCCTTCTGCACGGCGTCGGGGCGAACGCCGTTCTCATCCATCGAGAGCGGCACAAGCGTGACGCCGAGCCGTGCGGCGATGTCCTTGATAAAGGGATAGGTCAGCGCCTCGACGCCACAGCGGCCGCCACTTGGCACCGTCGCTGCCAGCGCGGCGGCGATGCACTGCCTGCCGTTCGCGGTGAAGACGAGCTGATCGGGGGCCGGAGACCAGTCCTGGCGGGAAAGAAACTCGGCGGAAATCGTCCGCGCCGCCAGCGTGCCCGTCGTAGTCGAGTGCCGCAATGCGAGATCGAGCACTTCGGGGCGCTCGAGTCCCGCAAGGCTCCTTGCGATCATCGCTGATTGTGTCGGCAGGATCGGATAGTTCACTTCCAGATCGATGCGTGCGCCGCGAGGTTCGGTAGGCATGGCGATGCCGCGGCGCGTTTCCCCCGAAACGAAGGTGCCACGCCCGACTTCGCCGACCACGAGGCCACGACGCAACAGCTCTGCGTAAACCCGGCTCGCGGTCGAGACCGCGATCTTTCGCTGATACGCGAAGCTGCGTTGCGGAGGCAGGCGGTCGCCGGGCTTGAGCGAGCCGTTGGCGATCTCGGCTGCGACGGTATCGGCAAGCTTCAGGTACTCGAACTTCGACATTATTGCACCGAGAGCAATGTTTCCCTTGCACCGAGAAATGTATCGGATCATTTTGAACCCATCAAGCCCATGATTGCACTGAGAGGGGTGCAAGCAATCAGATCATTGGAAGGTGCAGGCGCCTCGCAGCGTTTGCGCCAACGGCAGCGGTTTGCCGTGTGAAAGAAGGAGAAGGACGATGACGACGATATCCCAGACGGCAGGTCAGTCTGCTTCCCGCAAGAGCCCGGCCGGATTTTTCGGCGTGCTCGCAGGCTGGGTGAACGGCATCGTCACCTATTTCGCGCACCGCGAGGCTGTCAAAACGTTAAGCGAGCTGGACGATCGTGCGCTTCGCGACATCGGGGTCGAGCGCAGCCAGATTGAATCAGCCGTGCGCGGCATGATTGATCCGATGTACGGGCGGATGATGTGAGGCATTTGGATTGAATGCTCTGACACCGTCGGCCCGGTCGATAGGCCGGGCCGAGTTTTTCGCGGGGCGCTCCGGCGTAACGTCCTACGTGGGCGATGCGGACAACATCGACAATATCGTCGCCGGCGGCACCGCGTCGGTGACGGCGAACATTTCGGGGCCCGGACGCAAGCGCCGTGAGGCTGCTGGCCGGGTCCGTCGTACTTTGCATGGGGTTGTTTTCGATATTTTGTGTTTGGACCCTGCGATGTAGCCCCGAAAGCGCATCTGCACGACGTCCAGGCTACGAGATCGTGGTGCTTTGCGCTCCGCTAGTGCCGGACTACCAGCACCGAGCACTTGGCGTAACGCACGACGTGGCCGGCATTGGACCCGAGAAAATAGGTCCGCATCGCCGGCCGGTGCGAGGTCATCACGATCAGATCCGCCTTGATCGCCGCCGCCTCTTCGAGGATCTCGTGATAGATGCCGCCTTTCCGCACTGCGGCGGAAATGCGTGATGGCTCGATGCCGGATTCCTTTGCCACGATGGCGAGCGCTTCCTCCGATGTCGCGCGCTGCTGGGCGTCGAAATCGGCGGGTACATATTCCGCTAGCATCGCCGGCGTCATCGGCAGCACGTTGAGCAGACGCACTTTGCCGTTCCATGTCTGCGACAGCGTTGCGGCGGTGGCGATCGCGGGCTTGGCAAGGTCGGTGTCGGCCAGATCGATTGGCACGAGAATCGACTTGAACATCTGCTGCTCCCGCTGCGACGGTCCGGTTCCGATTTATCAGAAGCCGACTCTAGCCTCTTGTTTTGACGCGGTTTCTTTTAAGCGAACTTGTTACTATTTCGCTCGAAAAACGGTGGTCAGTTTAGCATGATCGGACTTGGATGTCCGCCTGACTCAATCATCGAGCGCCTGCTTCAGCAGCTTCGGGCTAGTGAAGCGCACAAGCTTGCCGCGGCGGAACGCCACCTCGCTCCAGTCGTCGATCGCGAAATCCAGGATGGCGAGGCCTGCGGTTGGCAGATTGTCCTCAAGTGATTTCTTCGCCGCCGCGTCGCCGCTGCCGGCGAGCATGAGCGCCAGCTCGTGCATGCCGGGATTGTGGCCGATCAGCATCAAGCGCACGGGATCGGTGACCTCGGCCATGCGGATGATTTGCAGGAGCTGCGTCGGCTCGGCACCGTAAATCTCGTCGAGCAATTCGACCTGGGGCTGCGGCGGTCTATCCCGCACTGCATCCTTCATCGCTTCGCGCGCGATTTCCCAGGTCTGCCGCGCCCGCACAGCGGTTGAAACCAGAACGGCATCGGGAAAGGGCGGATGCCGGCCGATCCAGGTTCCGATGGCGGCGGAGTCCCGCCGGCCGCGTTCGTCGAGACGGCGGTCGTGGTCATGGCCCGAAGGCGCGTCGTGTTCTGTCTTAGCGTGACGCAGCAGCATCAAACGGCGCATGGGCGCATTCTCGATTCGGTCTTAGTCTGGACTAATCTACAGGCTCATGTCTCGGACAAGGTGACAAGCGCCGCAGCGGCCCGTAAGAAACGCCATGCCCGAGACTTTCACAAGTGTGACCAACGGCCCCGAGGATGACGCGCCTTTTCGCTCGCGTCTTTCATTCGACCTGGATGTTGACATTTGCGTGGTGGGAGCCGGACTTGCCGGCCTCACCGCAGCGCTGGAGGCCGCGCGACTTGGCGCCAGCGTGGCCGTGCTCGAAGGCCGACATGTCGGCTGGAACGCATCTGGCCATCAAGTCGGCACAGTCATGCCGGGCTACAGTCTTCCAATCGGCGACCTGATCGAGCGGGTCGGGCTCGAGGACGCGCGCGAGCTGTGGGCGATGTCGAAGGAGGGCGCCGAATACGTTCGTGCCGCCGCGACCGAAGACGCGATGCCGGGAATCGCCCTGACGGAAGGGGCGCTGGAGGTCTCCAATGTCGACGCCGGCGAGACGCTGATCAGCCGGCTGCAGTCATTGAGCGAGGATTTCGAGACCGAGGTCGAGGGATGGCAAGTCGATCGCGTTCGCGATCAGCTTGGAACGGAGCGATATTTCCACGGCATCTATTTTCCGCGTGCGTTCCAGATCAACGGCCGCAAATACATCCACGGTCTTGCCGCGCAGGCAAGGCGGGCCGGTGCGCGCATCTTCGAGGACACGCCCGTCGTCAGCATCGATCCGTCAGGCATTCGCAAGCGTATCGTGACGCCATCGGCGCGGCTGCGCGCCTCTCACATCGTGCTGGCCGGCAACGTCCATCTCGGTGCCCCGTTGCGCCGCCTGTCGGAAACGCTGCTGCCGGTCTGGCGCTATGCCGCCGTGACGGAACCGCTTGGCGAGCGGTTGGGCGAAATCATTGCCTTCAAGGGTTCGGTGGCCGACAGCGACGGCATCGATCATTTCCGGATCGTGGATGGTGATCGGCTGATGTGGGCGAGCCCGGAAACCACCTGGGAAGCGCGGCCAAGCCGGTACGGCCCCGCCATTCAGCGCCGCATCGCCACCGTCTTCCCAAGGCTCGGCAAGGTGCCGATTGCCAACGTGTTCGGCGGTGCGGTCGGGGTGACGGTGCATGGCATGCCGCAGATCGGCCAGCTGCGCAAAGGGCTGTGGGTCGCCAGCGGTTTCGGTCGTCAGGGGCTGAATACTGCGGCAATGGCGGGGCAGGTGATTGCACGCAGCATCCTCTGGGGCGAGGACCGCTGGAAACTGTTTTCGCCGTTTGAGCTGGTCTGGGCGGGCGGCGTTACCGGCCGCGTCGCCGGCCATTTGATCGGCCTGTGGGGGCGGGGTCATTCCGCCGCAGCGGGCGCGCTGGCCCGTTACCGCGAGGGCGCACGCGCCCGGGAACGTGTTCGCGAGGCGCGATTGGCGGAAGCCAATCGGCAGGCCGGAGCCAGGCCACCGCGCCGTCCGCCGCCGGGCGCGCCGCGCCCGGTGCGGCCGCAGCCGCCGCGGCCCGCCGAGCCGCAGGACGGCGGAATGCAGGCGGCTTCCTCGCGGGAAAGTGAGAAAATTCGCGGCGGATCGATGTAACGTCGGCGTCTTGGACCCGTATCTGATGGCGACGCTTATGCCCGCCACGCGCACGGAGACTTCCATGTTCGACCGCCGTATCCTGCTTGCATCCGTTGCCGGCCTGTTTGGCCTGGCCGCGTTCCGCTGGCTGCGTTCAACGCCGGCAGAGGCCGCCGGGAAATTCGAGATCGAAAAGACCGACGCCGAATGGCGCGCGCAGCTCACGCCGCAGCAATACGAAATCCTGCGCAAGCACGGCACCGAGCGCCCAGGTTCGAGCCCGCTGCTGAAGGAAAAGCGCAAGGGCATCTTCGCCTGCGCCGGCTGCGATCTGCCACTGTTCTCCTCGGATACCAAGTATGACAGCGGCACCGGTTGGCCGAGCTTCTGGCAGCCGCTCGACAATGCCTTGGGCAAGACCGAGGACCGCAGCTTCGGCATGATACGCACCGAAGTTCATTGCCGCCTCTGCGGCGGTCACCTTGGTCACGTCTTCGACGACGGGCCGCCGCCGACCGGTTTGCGCTACTGCATCGACGGCTTTGGGATGGTGTTTCACCCGGCGGGGCCCTCCGCTTCGTAACCGCCGTTGCTCGGCAATTGTTGCCCGCCCGGCAAATGTGCCCCGGTCCCCGGACCGGGGATTTTTTATTAAGTCATTGATTTTTATTGATTTTGTAGGTTGGCACACCACTTGCGACATCTTCTCCCGACGCGGCCTGCGTTTCCTTGGACCCGGCGAGCCGCCCGGATCGAAATTGGAGAAAATGTCATGGGTATCTTCGGCGCTCTCACCACCGCGGTCGGCGGTCTCCGCGCCAACTCCTACGCGCTGGAAAACGTCTCGGGCAATATCGCCAACTCGCAGACCACCGCTTTCAAGCGCATCGATACCTCTTTCCTTGACCTTATTCCGCAGACCGCAACGACCGCGCAGCTCGCCGGCGGCGTGACCACGCAATCCCGCGCCACCAACTCGGTGCAGGGCGACGTGCAGACGGCGTCGGTTGCGACGTTCATGGCGATCAACGGCAACGGCTTCTTTGCGGTGCAAAAGCCCGGCAACTTCACCGACGGCACGCCGGTGTTCGACGGTGTCGACCGTTACACTCGCCGCGGCGACTTCCAGCTCGACAAGAGCGGCTACCTCGTCAATGGCGCCGGCTATTATCTGCAGGGCGTGCCGATCGACCCGACCACCGGCAATCCATCCGGCAGTTCGCCGCAGGTTCTCCGGTTCCAGAACGACTTCTTGCCGGCGCAGCAAACCACCAGGATCGACTATCGCGCCAACCTCGCCAGCTATCCGCTGACGACCAAGCACGACGTTTCCGTTCCCGGATCGGAATTGATCGTGCCTGGATCATACAGCGCCGGACATAATCCGTTGGCGCTCGGCACACCTGCGGCGCCTTATACCGACGCCTCCAGAAGCGGCACCACCCAGAACAACAAAGCGACGCCGTCGGTTGCAAACACGGCCGCGACCCTGCTTAGCGGCGCGGCTGGCACCAACTCGATCTCCACCAATTTTGTCGCGGGCGACACCATCACGGTCAACGGCCAAACCCTCACCTTCATGGCGTCGGGCACCGCCGTCGGCCCCAACCAGATCAACGTCGACGACAGTATCGGAACCTTGCTGGGCAAGATCGACTTCCTCCAGGGCACGTCAGTCGCGTCCACGATCGCCTCCGGCTCGATCACGCTGCACTCCGGCACCGCCAACAACCTCACGATCTCAAGTTCGAACACCGCAGCTTGGGCTGCCCTTGGCTTTACCGGCACCGTGACGGCGACGCGCGGTGGTGGTGGCGGCGTCGGCACCGGCCAGGTCGTCGGCAACGACAACTCGACGTTCCTCGCCGAGTCGATCGCGGGCGGCGCGGTTACGACCTACGACATCTCGGGCGCGCCGGTGAACTTGCAGTTCCGCTGGGCCAAGGTCGACAGTGCCTCGCTCGGCGCCGGCCATACCGATACCTGGAACCTGTTCTACCAGGTTAATCCCAACGCAACCGGCACTCAGGTCGCGTGGCAGAACGTCAACACCAACTTCACCTTCTCGGCGTCAGGCCAGATGTCGCCGGCGATTCCGTCCGTGGAGCTGACCAATGCCGTCGTCAACGGCGTCGCGCTGGGCAGCCCCGTCATCAATTTCGGTACCGGCGGCGTCACCCAGTTCGCGGATGCCAACGGCAACGTGCAGGTCAACCAGATCCAGCAGGACGGCTTCCCGGCCGGCCAGTTGCAGTCGGTCGGCGTCGGCACCAATGGCCGCATTGTCGGCAACTACTCCAACGGCCGCAACCTCGACCTTGCCGAAATCTCGGTCGCGACCTTCAACGGCACCAACTTCCTCAAGCGCGTCAATGGCGGCGCGTTCGAGGTCACCGACGGATCCGGACAGGCGCTGTATGGCAAGGCCGGAACCATCGTCGGCTCGTCGCTGGAAGGATCGAACACCGACATCGCCGATGAGTTCACCAAGCTGATCGTCACCCAGCAGGCCTATTCGGCCAACACCAAGGTCATCACCACTTCCAACACGATGGTGCAGGATCTCCTGAACGTGCTGCGCTGATCTGCGATGGCTCGTTCGCGAATGCGATTTGAGATGGGCAATTAGTCATGGGTTTGAGTCAAGCTCTCTCTACCGCGATGTCCGGCCTGCGCGCGACGCAAGCCGCGATCTCGCTAGTTGGATCGAACGTCGCCAACGCGGAAACGCCGGGTTACGTCAGGAAATCGGTCATCCAGTCCGCCGGCGTGACCGGCGATTACGGTTCGAGCGTTCTGCTCCACGGAGTCGACCGGCAGCTCGATCAATATCTGCAGGCGGCGTTGCGGACGGAAACCTCCGGCGCAGCCTATGCCGATATCCGCTCGACCTTCCTTCAAAATTTGCAAAGCGTCTACGGAAACCCGTCCGAAACCGGCACCATCGAGGACGCGTTCAACAAGCTCTTGACCGCCTTTCAGGGCCTCTCGACGAGCGCGGACTCGGCGTCGGCGCGTATCGCTGCCGTCGGCGCCGCGCAGACGATGGCGCAGACGCTCAACGCAACGACGCAAGGCATTCAGAACCTTCGCGCCAACGCCGAGATGGGCATCAACGATTCGATCTTTACGGCGAACAACGCGATGGCCCAGATCGCGTTCATCAACAACCAGTTGCAGAAAAACGGCAAGACCGACGCCGCGACGGCGTCGTTGCTCGACCAGCGCGATCAGTACATCACGCAGTTGTCGGCGCTGATGGATATCAGAACCGTCGTCAACGATCTCAACCAGGTGACGGTTTTCACGAATTCCGGCGTGCAGCTCGTCGGAACCGAAGCGGCGCAACTGACCTTCAATCCGCAGGGCACGATGACGCCCAACACGCTGTACAATCCCACCGATCCGACCAAGAGCAACGTCGGCACCATCACCATCAATTTCCCGCATGGCGGCAGCTACGACCTGGTGTCGACCAAGTCGATTCGTTCGGGTAAGATCGCGGCCTATCTCGAGCTGCGCGACGAGACCCTTGTGAAGGCGCAGGCGCAGATCGACCAGTTCGCTGCCGCGATGTCGAGTGCGCTGTCGGACAAGACGACAGCCGGCACCGCCGCTCCGGCGTCCGTCCTGCCGCAGGCCGGCTACGATCTCGATCTCACCGGGTTGCAGTCGGGTAACGTCATTCACGTTAGCTACAAGGACAACACCACCGGCATTACGCACAATCTGTCGATCGTGCGCGTCGACGATCCGAGCGTGCTGCCGCTGAGCAACAATGCAACGCTCGATCCGAACGACGAAGTGCTTGGCGTCAATTTTTCCGGCGGCATGGCCTCGGTGGTTTCCCAGCTCAACGCCGCGCTCGGGCCGACCGCCAATCTGCAGTTCTCCAATCCGTCGGGCTCGACCTTGCGCGTCCTGGACGACGGGGCAACGAATCGCTCGGACGTCCTGGCGGCCTCGGTCACCACGACCATATCGTCGCTCACCAGCGGCAACGCGCAGCTCCCGCTGTTCACGGACAATGGCGGTCTCTTTACAGGCGCGATCACTCCCAATGGTCAACAGCAGGTCGGCCTTGCCGGCCGCATCAGCGTGAATCTCGGGCTGCTCGGCGATCCCTCGCGTAGCGTCGTGTTCTCCACCAACCCGTTGACGGCTGCCGATGACACGACGCGTCCCAACTTCATTCTCGATCAACTGCAGACCGGCTCTTATCGTTATTCGCCGCAAACGGGCATCGGGACCACCGCCGCGCCGTTCACGGGGACGCTGATAAACTTCGCCAAGCAGTTTCTCAGCCAGCAGGGCGAGGCGGCGACCTCCGCCAAGCAGCTCGCGGACGGTCAGGCCGTGGTGTTGAACACGCTGCAAAAGAAGGTGACGGATGCTTCTGGCGTCAACATCGACGACGAGATGGCGCATCTGCTCGCACTGCAGAATGCCTATTCTGCCAACGCCCGCGTGATGTCGTCGATCAAGCAGATGTACGACACGCTGATCCAGGCCATGTGAGGGTTTCATGTCGATCGACGGCGTTAACGGCAGAACTTCCTACATCGGGACCTCGATCATGGGACTGCGGCGGCAGCTCGACGAGCTGACGCAGCAACTCGCCAGCGGCAGGGTCTCGACGAGTTACGCCGGGCAGGGGGCCAATCGAGGCTTTGCGATCAGCCTGCGAGCGCAGGTCAGCAGCATCGATGCGTTCGCGGACACCGCGAAGAACGTCAATACGCGGCTCAACGTCGTCAATCTGGCGCTGCAGGGAATGATCGACATCGGAAAGTCAGTCAAGGGCGCGGCGAGTACGTCGACAATCGTGCTCAACGACAACGGCCAGACCTCCGGCCAGATCACGGCGCAGGCCGCGTTCTCGAACGCGGTGTCGCTGCTCAACAGCCAGTCGGGTGACCGCTATCTGTTTTCCGGACGCACCACCGATACGGCTGCAACCGTGCCGGGCGACGTCATGCTCGATGGCGTGGGAACGCAGGCCGGTCTAAAGCAACTGATCAATGAGCGACGCCAGGCCGATCAGGGCATCGGCAACATGGGGCATCTGACGGTTTCGTCGCCGCCACTCACGACCACGGTGACCAGTCTCGCCGAGGACGGCTCGTCGTTCGGGTTGAAGCTGGGAGCGGTCACCTCGTCGCTGACGGGCGCAATCGTGACGCAGCCAGCCGGCACGCCGCCGGCGACCACGATCGACCTAGGCGCCGTCAATCCGAGCGATGGCGAGAAGGTCACCTTCAATTTCAATCTGCCTGACGGTACCACCGAGGCGATCACGCTGACGGCGACCACGACGAATCCGCCGCCCGCCGGTTCGTTTTTGATCGGCGTCGATACGGTTGCGACAACGGCCAACCTGCAGGCCGCGTTGACGTCCTCCATTCAGACGCTGAGCGACACCTCGCTGGTTGCCGCATCTGCGATCACCGCGTCCAAGAACTTCTTCAACCCGTCGGCGACCGTCATTGGAAGCGCCGTCAACAATCAGAATACGGTGCCGGGACCTATCACCGGCGCGACACTGCTGTCCGGCGCTGCCGGAACGGATTCGCTCTCCGCCAGCTTTGCGGCGGGGGACACCATCACCGTCAACGGCACGCCGATTACCTTCGTCGCTGCCGGCGCGACCGGCAACCAGCTCAATATCACCGACAGCGTGCAAACCTTGCTCGCCAAGATCGATTCGATCACGGGGACCAGTACGCTATCGACGGTCACGGGCGGCGTGATTGCACTACATGGCGGCGACGGCGAAAGCCTTTCGATCTCCAGCTCGAACGCCGCGGCGTTCGCGGCGCTTGGCTTCAGCGGCACGCCGAGTGCGAACCCCGCGCCGCTGCGCGTCAATGGTCCGCCATTTGCCACGGCCACCAATCTGATTGGCGGCACTTCGACAAACACGGTGTCGTGGTACACGGGCGAAATCGGCGCTGATCCGGCACGCGGCACCGCCATCGCGCGCATCGACCAGTCGGTCACGGTGCAATATGGTGCCCGCGCCAACGAACAGGCGCTGCGGTATCAGTTGCAGAACATTGCCGTATACGCCGCGGTGACAACCAACGCCAACAATCCGAATTCGAAGGCGCAGGTGAACGCGCTGCAGCAGCGGATTTCGGCAAACCTGGCGCCGCAGACCGGGCAGCAGTCAATTCAGGACATGCAGGCGGTATTCGCCGGCGCGCAGAACGCCATCAAGGCGTCGACCGACCGCCAGATCCAGCTCAAGGGAATGGCGCAAACCATGCTCGACCAGATCGAGGGCATCAATCAGGACGAGGTCGCGACCAAGATCCTGGCGCTGCAGACCAGCCTGCAGGCCTCGTATCAAACGACTTCGATGCTGTACCAGATTTCGCTCACCAAGTTCCTGCCGATCTGATCGAGCGGCTTCGTACTCAAAACAAAAAGGCCTCCTTGCGGGAGGCCTTTTTCGTTTGCAGGTGAACGTCCTTGTTATGCGGATTTTCGATCGGGCTGTTCGGCCGATTGCAGTTTGCGAGCGCTCTCCAGGATCTGCTGTTCATGGACGATCAGTTTCTTCGCTTCCTTCAGCGCATGGTAGAGATCGCCGTTCAGTGTATAATTGTTGATGCCCTCGATGAATGGCCATGCGCTCGGCATCGTCGTGATGATGTCGCGCACTAGGCTGAAATAGGTCGGGTGGTGCGCCATAGGATCCGGCGACAGGTACATGAGCTGGACGGCGAGATAGACCAGCTTGGCCGGCGTGTCGGCAGTTTCGGGTGTGAGGATGTCTTTCTCGCGCAGGATCGGAATCCTGTCGCCGTCGATCAGCAGTCTGGCGCGCTGATCGGTGTTGGTGATCACGCAGGCGCCGATGATGATTCGCTCGTGCGGTTTGAGCTCGACTTTCAAGGCCATGCCTTTTCTCCATTTGGCGCTTTTCGCGCGTGTCGTGCCCGCCGGCAGATTCGGCATCCTTCCCGAGGATGGTTAACCAATGGTGAAGATGCGATTTGTGCCCATTAGACGGGGCTTTTTTGCACGCGGCCAGTAGAACTACGGGATGAGTTCGGACGCGGCGAAGTAATTTCAGATTCACGGTCTTCGTAACTTCGATGCCGCCAGAACCTGATCAACGTGCTGCAGACCGGCTCGTCGAACGTGACGCTGGTCGCTGGCCGACACCAACGAGGAAAACTGCGAACAGCCAGGCGCCGTCGACCCGCTGTCAATCGCGGTGTCTGCGCTGGCTGGCCAATCAGTCGAAGCAGAGCGTGCCGCAGTTTCTGCGCTAAGCGGGCGGGCAACGTCAACCATCAAGGCGGCGGGGAAAACCGCGCCGTTTTTTTGGATCATGACTTCGCCCGAGAAATAAAAGCGTCGGTCGAACAAAAACACAGAAGCCGAGAATTTAGCGTTCGATCTTAATTCCATCAGAACTAATGGCCGGCATGCTGCCGCAAATATGGATTTTTTGCCGGACTACCGACACAATCGGTAACGCTTGCTAACCATATTTAAAGGCGCAACCTGTATGAAAGTTGGGCAGTTTTTCTCAAGTCCCGCGGTGTCCTGCGAACCGCTCCCATCGAGGTTATGAATGTCTAATGCAGCCCAGGCCTACGCGCGTACATCGCAAACGACGACGTCTCCCCGTGAAATCGAAGCGCAGGCACTGCTGAAGGCCGCACGGCAGCTTCAGGAAGTCCAGGCCAATTGGAACGGTCCTGACAAAGCCATGCACAACGCGCTGCTCTTCAACCGTCGGCTCTGGTCGATCTTCATGAGCGCCGCGGAAGCGCAAGAGAATCCTCAGCCGATGGAAGTACGACAGAACATCGCGAACATCGGCGTTTTCGTGATGAAGCAGACGGTCGACATGCAACTGAATCCGGATCCGGCCAAGCTGAAATCGCTGATCGACATCAATTGCAACATCGCTGCTGGCCTTTCGGGCCGCGGCTAACCGTCAGACCGAGTGTGCCTGAATGGCTGACCTCTGGAACATCATATCAGCCAACTACAAAACGGTGGGAATGACCGTCCCGTCCAATACTCCGTACGTGGCGGTCGATCCCAAGCTCTATGAAGGCAGCTGGACTGGAAAATACGCCGACCAAAAGACGTTCAAGATCACCGTCTCGAACGTCACGGGCTTCCGCGCCAAGGTGCAGTACCAGAGCGGCGGTACCAACAAGTTCCAGGAAGTGCTGATCAAGGACAACGCGTTCCGGATCGGCGATACCAAGTTCACGCTCGCGGGCAACAATACCGCGCTGATCAAGAACGTCGTCACCGATGCCGCCAGCGGACAGACTTATCTTGATCAGGCTTACGCGAAGCGTTCTTGAGCTGTCAGCGGCGGCAAGGCCGCCGATCGCGGTTTCTGATGTCAATCAGATCCGGAGCGCTTAAGCCTTGCGGTCCGTCGCGCGGAGGCGCTGCGGCGCGTCCTTGGTCAGATCGAGAGTGTGGAAATAGGCACGCCGACGCAGCACCGCTTCCTCGGGAAACTGCTTCACCACCTGGCTCGTCTTGACGTCAATGACCTGATAGACGACGGCGCGGGCGTCGCGATCGATCACCACATTGTTCGCTACCGAGGGGTTCGCATTCGAAATGGAGACGCGGACGGCCGCGGAATCGGTGCTAGCGCGCGCACCTGAATCGACTGCCGAGACGCTCTGGCTCGCCGGCAGTTCGGTTGCGACCGCATGTTGTGCCGCCTCGCTCACATGCTGAACGATCGGCGCGGCAACCGGTGCCCCCACCGGCTTGATGTTGAAATCTGTACTCATGGCAGCCTCCAGGCCTGCTGCGAGTCAAATCCCAACCCCTCGTTGGTTGCAATATAGCCCAGTACATCTCAACATGATGTTAGGGAACACGCTGAATCCCGCTCTCACGCGAGCGCGCAAATTTAGTGAAAATTGTAGGCAAAGCGAAAATTCCAATCGCTTACAGCGAACGGCTCACCGAGAGCGGGGTGATATTGCGCGGACCCGGTGCAGTGCGTTGTCCCGAAGCCGTATAGGTGCTCGGGATGGTCTTGCGCTGGATCTCGGTGTTGACGCCGCGCACGATGCCCTCCGACACCGCGTGCGCAGTCGCAAGGACCGTGAGATTGATCTGCAGCATCGCGCGGAAGGTGTCGTGATGGTGGCGCAGCGTGGCCAGCAATTCCGGTGCCACCTGCGCCAGATACTTTTGCCCATTCTTGAGATTTTCGACCGTGATCATGTAACGGCGTGACAGGTCGCCCTTCTTCTCCTCCAGCCGCATCGCCTCGCGCACATTGCCGGCGCGCACCAGTTCGGTTTCGCGCTCGATAATGTCGAGCAGCCCGCTCATCACTTCCATCAGCTCTTCCGCGAGCTTGCGCGCCTCTGCTGGCGTGGAGATTGCTCTTGCGGGTGCCGGTGCGGGCTTGGCTTGAGGATGAAGGCTCATGTCGGGATTCCTTTGGATCAGCCGGCGCGGTTGGCTTGCTGCAGGATCAGGGTGCGGAAGACGTCGTTGGAAATGCCGATGCCGCCGGACCTGGCGAACGACTTCGAGTATTCGTCCGTCAGCATCGAGCGCCAGACGCCGGTGCCGGGCGTATCGCCGAACGGACCTTCGCCCTTGATGCCGGTGGTCATCTGCGAAAACATCGAATTGAGGAACATCGCCTCGAACTCTTCTGCCTTGGCGCGTGTCTTTTTCTGCGCGTCGGGCGAAACCTTGGTCAGCGCGTCCGCGAGCTGCAGGTCCTTGCGGCCGTTGATAAGCGATGCCTTATTGTAGGAATTGGCGATCGCGTTCATCACATCACCTCGATGTCGGCCTGGATCGCGCCCGCAGCCTTGATCGCCTGCAGGATGCCGATCAGATCGCGCGGTCCGATGCCGAGCGCATTGAGACCGTCGACGAGCTGCTGCAGCGAAACGCCGTCCTTGACGATGGCGAATTTCTTGCCGTCTTCGCTGACGCTGACGCCGGTGCGCGGCGTCACCACTGTGCGGCCGCGCGACAGCGGATTGGGCTGGCTCACTTGCGGGCTTTCGGAAATCGTCACTGTGAGATTGCCTTGCGCCACGGCGACGGTGGCGACGCGGACGTCGCGGCCCATCACGATGATGCCGGAGCGTTCGTCGATCACGATCTTGGCAGCGAGGTCGGGGTCGACCTGCAACTGCTCGATCTCGGTCAGGAAAGCAACGACGTTGCCCTTGAACTCGGCGGGGATCGAGAGCTGCACCGTGGAAGGATCGAGCGGCTCCGCAGTCTTGACGCCGAGGAAGTCGTTGACGGCGGCGGCGATGCGCTTAGCCGTGGTGAAGTCGGCGTTGCGTAGCGCAAGGCGCACATTGGGCAGGCGATTGAGCGCGAATTCGATCTCGCGCTCGATGATGGCGCCGTTGGCGATGCGGCCGACGGTGGGCACGCCGCGCACGATCTTGGCGGCTTCGCCTTCGGCCTGGAAGCCGGAGATCGCAAGGGAGCCCTGGGCCACCGCATAGACATTGCCATCAGCGCCGAGCAGGGGAGTGACGAGCAGGGTGCCGCCCTGCAGATTCTTGGCATCGCCGAGCGCGGAGACGGTGACATCCATCCGCGTGCCCTGGGTGCCGAAGGCCGGCAGGTTGCCGGTCACCATGACGGCGGCCACGTTGCCGGTACGGATTGTGGCGCCGCGGATGTTGACGCCCATGCGTTCCAGCATCGCCTGCAGCGACTGTTTGGTGAAGGGGATGTTGTTCAGCGTGTCGCCGGTGCCATTGAGGCCGACCACAAGGCCGTAGCCGATCAGCTGGTTCTGCCGGACGCCTTCGATATTGGCGAGGTCCTTGATCCGAGACGTCGCGCCTACGGACGAGGGCGACAGCGCCAGCGCGAATAGCGCGACGCACGCCACCCAAATCAGTCTTGCCGAACGGATGCCGGGCATCCCTGTGCTCCCCTCGAGGTATTCCACTGGACCTGCGGGCGCCACTCCCATGACGGCGGTCCGCCATTAACTATGCGAGCGGCGTGCCATGTCGCACAAAGCTGCAATGCCTTGATATTGCTGGATGTTTGCTGGACCGCTGGTGTCGCTACCGCTTCACCATGATGGGCGAAACTGCCGCACGTCGGCAGATTTTGCCGAGCCGTTTACGCGTCATTAACCATAAGAAGGCGAAGGTCGTTCGACTCTGACGGTGAGATCACCACATGCGCATCTACGGACCGAACGGCACCACGCTCGGCTCGCCCGCGAGCCATACGCGGCGAACCAGCTCGACCGGCTTCTCGTTGCCGGAAACGCCGGCTGCGCCGGAAGAGACGCGTTCGGCCACAGCGCCCAAGGCCGCCGGTAACATCGATGCGCTGCTCGCACTGCAAGGCGTCGAAGATCCGACCGAGCGCCGCAAGCGTTCGGTGGCGCGGGGCAGGGGGGCGCTCGACGTGCTCGACGAACTCAAGATCGGATTGCTCTCCGGCAATCTCGACGCCTCGACGGTGAACCGGCTGCGCGACGCGGCGGCCAGCCTGAAGTCCTCCTCCGGCGATCCCGGCCTCGATGCCGTGCTCTCCGAAATCGAGCTTCGCGTCGAAGTCGAATTGGCGAAGGCCGGACGACGGTTTTAGTTTCTCATCGCATGACGACGGTGTGACTCACGCCGCCATGTCCTTGCGCGCCGCGTCGTAACGGCGCTGCGCGTTCAGCACCTCCTTCAGATTCTTCTCAGCCCATTCCCGCAAGGGATCAACCGCATCGGCGAGCGTCGCGCCGAGCGGCGTAATCGAATATTCCACGGTCACCGGGACGGTTGCGATGACGTGGCGTTTGATCAATCCGTCGCGTTCAAGCGATTTGAGAACCTGGCTGAGCATCTTCTGGGATATGCCTTCAATGGCCCGGCGTAACGCATTGAAACGCATCGGCTCGTCGCGCACGAGAAGCAGGATTAACACCGCCCATTTGTCGCCGACGCGATCGAGAATCTGGCGGGTCGGGCAATCCGCCGAATAGGCGTTCGGGGTTTTCGAATTGGCAGCTCTCACGGGCGGTTACTCCGGCGTAATCAGGTGACCCAAAAGTGCTCTCTTCACACTTACATCCTTTTCGCTATCTAGTCACCGTTGGATACCATATTGGCGTATCGCAAGGGAGACTTCCATGAAAATCGCCGTCATCGGCGCGTCCGGCAATGCCGGTTCGCGCATCACTGCCGAACTCGCCCGCCGCGGCCACAGCGTGACCGCCATCGTCCGCAATCCCGAAAAGGTCGCCGCCCAGGCGGGCGTCACCCCGGTCAAAGGCGACGTCATGGACCAGGCAGGGCTTGCCCGACTGCTGGCCGGTCATGACGCTGCGATCAGCTCGGTTCGCTTTCTGGCCAGCGATCCGGTCAAGCTGATCGGGGCCGCCAAGGAGTCGAAGGTTGGCAGGTACCTCGTCGTCGGCGGTGCCGGCAGTCTTGAAGTTTCCCCGGGCGTCCGGCTGGTCACCACCCCCGGCTTTCCCGTGGCATACAAGGCGGAAGCCGAGGCGGGCGCCGCCTTCCTCGATCTGCTTCGGGGTGAGAAGGAACTCAACTGGACCTTCCTGTCGCCCTCGGCCTTGTTCGTGGCCGGCGAGCGGACCGGAAAGTTCCGTCTCGGGACCGACCAGCTCCTGACCGCTGCCGATGGAAAAAGCTCGATTTCCTTCGAAGACTTCGCAGTTGCACTCGCCGACGAGATCGAGCGGCCGGCCCATGTCCGCCAGCGATTCACGGTCGGCTACTAAAAGCGCGGGCCCGATAACTTTGTCTGTGCAAGGCCTTGGGGGAAGTACCCCCAAGGGTAGGCCCGATATTGTCTGTCACAACCCGCCGCTATATAAGGCCGGCGCGGACGGACCATTTTCCGCCCCGCCTTGCACGTGAAGATGGGCTGGCCTTGGAAAAGTTGAAGAACTATCGACCCTCCGAAAAAGAGCCTTTCATGAACGAGCGCCAGCGCGAATATTTTCGCGCCAAGCTCCTGGCGTGGAAGGACGAGATCCTGAGGGAATCGAAGATCACCCTGCAGACTCTTCAGGAAGAGAACGTCAATCATCCGGATCTCGCTGATCGCGCCTCTTCCGAAACCGATCGCGCCATCGAATTGCGCGCCCGCGACCGCCAGCGTAAGTTGATCTCCAAGATCGACGCCGCGCTGCAACGCATTGAGGACAACACCTACGGCTACTGCGAGGAGACCGGTGAGCCGATCTCGCTCAAGCGGCTGGAGGCCCGCCCCATTGCAACGTTGTCAGTGGAAGCGCAGGAACGTCACGAGAAGCGCGAGAAGGTTTATCGCGACGAGTAGGGCAGTAACGCCTGATCACTGACCGAGAGCGGTCAGTGCTGCAGGTTACAAACGAGAAGGCCGCCGCTGATGGACAACATTCTCGCGGCCGCACAGACCATCGCCAATGCCCGCCGCAACCGCGCGCCGCTGGCTTCGCTTCCCGCTGATCTCGTGCCGGGCGATGAGGCGGAAGGCTATCGCATTCAACGCGCGGTCCACGATCTCCTGCTGCCGCAAACGGGCAGCCTGGTCGGATACAAGATCGGCTGCACCAGTCCGGTGATGCAGGAATATCTCGACATCCCCCATCCCTGCGCCGGCGGCGTGTTCGCCAAGGGCGTTCACGATAGCGGCGTCAAGCTGCGTCACGGCGACTACGTCCGGGTCGGGGTCGAATGCGAGATCGCGGTGCGGCTGGCACGTAACCTCGCGCCGTCGGAGGCGCCGTTCACCGCGGAGTGGATGATGGAGGCGATCGAGGCCTATCATCCAGCGATCGAGATCGTCGACGACCGCTACGTCAAATGGGAGACGCTGGGCGCACCGACGCTTGTCGCAGATGATTTCTTCGCCGCCGGCTGTGTGCTGGGCAAGGCGGTGGCGCGCATCAAGGCGCCGAATCTGCTCACGCTCAGGGGCCGTGCCGTCGTCAACGGCAAGGAGGCTGGCCATGGCACCGGCGCCGACGTGCTCGGCCATCCCCACAACGCGCTGGCCTGGCTCGCCAATCACCTGGCCGAGGAGGGCAAAGGGCTGCATGCCGGGCAGATCGTTCTCACAGGCAGTCTGGTGAAGACCGTATGGCTCGAGCCGGACGATACCGTCAGAATGGAGCTCGACGGACTGGGCGCCGTGGAAGCCAAATTCACATGAAGTGATCGCAATGGCTGAGAGCGTTCCGTCGGTTCTCGAATCCGAAGCGAGAGGCGAAATCGCCGACATCTATGCCGATATCCGCAAGGTTCTCGGTGCCAGCGTAGTCAACCTGGTTTGGCGTAACCTCGCGACCATGCCGGGCGCACTCGAGTGGACGTGGTCGACCGTGCGCCCGCTTTATCTCGGCGACGCGCCGTTGCATGCCGAAGCCGTCAGGCGGGCCGTCGCACTGCCGGATTGGCCCGGCTTCTCCACCGATACTTTGCTTGCCGCCGGCCTGGACGAAGCCGAACGCGCGCTCATCCGAGATGTGCTCGACAGCTATCAACACACCAATGCGCTCGCGCTCGTCGTGCTCTCGGCGCTGCTGGCGCATTACGAACCGCGCCCCGCTCCAGCCGTGATGGCCGCCGATATAGCCCCAAAACCGTCTGCCGCCAGGATCCCGGAATTGCCGCCGATGGATGCGCTCGATCCCGAAGTGGCGGCGCTGGTCGGCGAACTGAATTCCTTCGGCGAAGATCGCGAACCACAACTGATTGCGAGCATGTACCGGCATCTCGCTTACTGGCCGGCCTATCTCGCGCTCGTGCGAACCATGCTGGCGCCGCTGCAGCGCCAAGGCCGGCTGAACGCGCTTACGCTTTCAACCCGCGCGCTTGGATATGCGCATGGCGCGGTTCTGGCTGCGCAACTGAAGCCGGTGGCACCGCCGGCCACGCTGAAAGGCGCTCTCGATTCCTGCCGCCTTTTCGTTGAACATCCGATCGCGCGCATGACAGGGCTGTGCGCCCTTATCCGGCGCGCGACGCCGGCTTAAGCATCAGCTGTCGGAGCACTTCAGCTCAGACTTGTCCCAGAAGGCCTTGATGGCATTGAAGGGCACGGTGAGTCGTTCCCGATTGCCCCTTAGACGCAGCAAGACCTCGAAGCGGTCATCCTTGATGTTCAGCTGCTCGAAGTCCTGCTGCAGGATGATGGTCATATCGTCGGGATATTTCGACTTAAGGCCGGCCGATAGTTTCACGCCGTCGGCATGGGTGCGGAACGTGATATTTACCGGCCGTTGCTCCGAGGCGAGCTTGAGCGTCTCGGCGATCTTGGAGCGTAACGCCGGCTTGTTGCACGACTCGGCGAATACTGGTGTGACAGGGATGAGGATCGCGAGGAGGAGAAGGATTGCCTCACGAGAAATGGTCATAGCCCGCACTTGCGGGGCATCCAGTATGCCGCGACCTGTCGTTTCCATCACGCTGTCTCTGGAATACCCGATCGCCTGCCCTTACCGGCGAGTGGAGAACTAGGGTTGCTGCTCGCGTCCCCGCGGTTCGCTTAGCCCAGGGTCATGCTAAACAGTTCCGTCAAAAAAGAAAGAGGGCGCGGTGACGCCGGGCTATCGCAGCACCCGCAGTCCGTGTGTGCTGGCGGCGACCACACGGCGGTTATCGGATCAACCGGCGCGCTCTGTGCAGGGGATTTAGCCGCTGCCGTGGTGGGCTGGCGAATTAAATGGTTAATCGAAAACGTCATCGGCTCGAAGCGCCTTCGCCCGCTCGTTCAGAATCACGCGGATCTTGCCGTCCGAGATTTTCGTTAACCATCGTGGTGACCGGCCTTCTGCTGCCGACCAGAGCTCTCGTGAGGGTAACGAGAGGGTTGGCCCGCGCACCGTTGCTTGCGTACGGAAATAGCGCCCTGCGACAAATTGCGCGTCCGGCGTTGCCGCGTGCTCCGCACTTTACGTCTCCTGGCTCTGTGGCGATCGACGGCGTTGGAATGCCCTGGAACGTATGCAGGCAGCCGCCATTGATTGGTGGGGCGCGCATGGATGGGAAACGACGATGAAGATGAAATTTCTTTCACTCGCGGCAGTGTTCGCACTCGCCAGCACCACGGCGCTCGCGCAGGGCGGCAGCGAGGCGGGCGGCAGTCCGCAAGGGCGCGGACCGGCTTCGACAGCGACCCCTGGCGACGACAGGAACGGAGCTGCGATGAAGAACGACGCGGCAGGCTCCACCACCGGCAGCTCCAGGCCCTCGCCGAAAGACCCCAGCACGCAAGGAGCGGGGACCGCGGGCGCTGTGGACAAGAAGGGCGATGCCGCTTCTCCCGGCGGGACCATGAAGAAGTGACGTTCACGCAGGAATGATCTTGGTCGGGAAATTCTGCAATCGTGTCTTCAGACACGCGGTAACCTCAGGCTCCGGCGTAATCGTTCCCGCGAGACACGCCGGCGCCTGATCTTCTGCGACCAAAGCAAACGAAATCACCCGCCACGAGCGTTGCGGGTCAACGATGGTCGCGTCGCTTGGGCTCAGGATGCGCGGTCGCCAGGTGAAGCGCGAAGCGAGCCGATCTCGTTCACTAAAGAGCACGACGGCTTGCCGGTGATCGACTACCCACCGGCGAATTTTTCGTCGAGCTATTGGCAAGTCCCATCACCGTTACAGGCTGATGACATATGCGCTCGTCGCCAGCAGGATAGCGACGCTCACAGCAATGATGATCAAGAAGAATTTTCCCATCTTTTTGTCTCCCGCAGGTCCCCAACGCGAAGCAACAGGAATGGTTCTCTGTCGACCCGCAGCTGCGGTCGTGACTGTCAAGCGAAAGGCCCGCCGTTGCGGCGAGCCCTTCGAAAGTCGAAGCACCGCGGAGATCAGATCGCGACGCCGTAATAGTCGTTGACGGCGCGGGTCCTGGTCGGGTCGCTCCAGTTCCAGCTGCTGTCATTGCGGTAATGCGGCGCGCTCTTAAGCTGCGCTTCGGTCACGCCGGTGACGTAGCCGCCAAGCGAGGTGTCGTATTTCAGTGACTGCCAGGGCAGCGGATAGTGGTCGTCACCGATGCCAAGAAAGCCGCCGAAGGACAACACGGCATAGGAAACCCTGCCGCTCTTCTTGTCGATCATCACGCGCTCGATCGAGCCGATCTTGTTGCGGTCCGCACCATAAACCGCAGTTCCCTCGACCTTATCGCTGCCGATCAGGTTGCCGGTTTCGTCTGCTTCCAAAGACATGGTTCCCTCCGTTGAGGTTGATGGACGGAAAACGAAGTGGTGAGGGCAAACGTTCCGGCGAGCGCTTGCGCATCGACGCGCGCCGAAAACTATCGTTCGAGCGCAGTGAGATTAGCGCGCGCCGACTTGCTGAGCTGGCGGCATCAACTAACAGTGACTCCAGCCATGTGAGATACCTCACCCGGCAAGGACCGCGCCCGGACTTACGAATACTCCGTTAGCGTAGGAGGGAAACATGCGTGCAGTATTTCTTGCCTTCGTGACATGGATAATTGTGTTCTTCACCGGCCTTAGCTCGGCTTCAGCGAAGGATTATCTTTATTGCATTCAGGGTGACGACTTCGCCGGCGGGGCGGGGGAGTGCATCTTCGCCACCCACGCACAGTGCCAGGCCGCGGCTTCGGGGCGAATGGCTTCTTGTACGGAGAATCGCAATCTCAGCGCCAATGCCCAATTCATCGACAAGAGCCGCGTCCGTCGTCGTTCGAACTGAAGATCGGACGGCGGCAGCCGCATTCACCGCTTTTGCGATGCACCGCTCGACCGCGGCCCTCGCCGGGGAAGCTAGCGAGGGCCGCGCTGAGGATCTCCGTCGCGCCTAAGTTCGCAACGAGATGTGGCAAGAAGCACGAGAACCGCAGCAGCGCCGCCATCACCGCTGGCCGTAGCGGCGTGCGAGCCGCCGCAGGGCTTTCCCCTGAGCGCCTCGGCTGTTATTGTCCCAACAAAGAGCCTGAATGGCCCACAAGACGACACCGGGAGGTGACGATGGCAAGGACGTTGGTGATGGCCGGCGCTGCCGCGCTGGCCGGGGTGCTGGCTGCCTTATCGACGCCGGCGATGGCGCAATATCCCGACCGCCCCATCAAGATGATCGTGCCATGGGCCGCGGGCGGCGATACCGACAATATCTTTCGGCCGTTCGCCGCCGAACTTCAGAAGCACATCGGCCAACCGGTGGTCGTGGCCAATGTCAGCGGCGCATCGGGCACGACCGGCGCGCGCGAGGCCAAGGCCGCGGCGCCCGATGGCTATACGATCTACGCCGTGCACGACTATATCCATCTAACGTTCTATGCGGGTATCAGTGACGTCAAATACAGCGACTTCGAGCCGATCTGCCTGGTCTCAGCGACGCCGTCGGTGCTGACCGCGAGCGCCAAAACGCCCTGGAAGAACTGGCAGGAACTCGCCGACGACGCCAAGAAGCGGCCGGGCGAGATTACGGTCGGCGCCACGCTTGGCTCGACCAGCCATATCTTCCCGGCAATGATCGAGAAGGCGGCCGGCGTGAAATTCAAGTTCGTGTCCTATGACGGACTGGCGCCGCGCATGAACGCGCTGCTCGGCGGCCACATCAACCTCACCGACTCCAACCTGACGCAAAAGGGGAAGGTCGAAGCCGGGCTGCTGCGCTACATCGCGATTGCGAGCGAGAAGCGCGATCCGGAAGCGCCCGACGTGCCGACGCTCAAGGAGCTCGGCATGAACATCGTGTACGAAGTGGCCCGTGGTATCTTCGTCCCCAAGGGGACGCCGGCGCCGGTGCGCGCCAAGCTCGAAGAGAGCTGCGCCAAGGCGACCAAGGAGCCGAGCTTCGCTCAAGCAATGAAGGTGCAGGGCACCCGCGTGGCGTTCCTCAATGCCAATGATTACGCGCAGTTCCTCGCCAAAATCGACAACGAGAACAAGGTCGTCATGACCGATCTCGGCCTGATCAAGAAATGAGTATCGGCCGCGACGGCATTGCCGGGCTGATCCTGCTCGCGATCAGCCTGTTCCTTCTGGTCAAGTCCTTCCAGCTTCCGTCGCTGCCCATCGTTCCGGTCGGCCCAGGCTTTTACCCCGCCATCGTGCTGTCATTGATGGCGACAGCGAGCGCGCTGCTGGTCCTGCAGGACCTCCTGAAGCGCCGCGCGCCCGCCGGTGCGGTCGCCGCGCCGCGACGAAATTATCGCCGTGTCCTGATCGCATTCGCGATCGTCGGCGCCTATGTGGTGCTGCTGCCGCTTTTGGGATTTCGTGTCGCCACGGCCTTGTTCGTCGGCGCGTTGCAGGCCGCGTTGGACCGTCCGCGAACGGTGCGGCAATGGGTTGTACTCGCCGCGATCGCGTTTGGCACTGCCGTGGTGAGCTACTTCGTCTTCGAACGATACCTGCTGGTGCTGCTGCCACGTGGCGCGTGGACGGGTTTCTGATGCTCGATTTACTCTGGAACGGCCTCGTCAACGTCGCCCACTGGAAATACCTTGTGCCGCTGTTTGCCGGCACATTGATCGGTGTGATTGGCGGCTCTCTGCCGGGCGTCACCATCACCATGACGGTCATCGTGGTGCTGCCGTTTACCTATGGGCTCGATCCGCTGGCGGGCCTTGCGGCGATGACTGGCGTCTATGTCGGCGGATCGACCGGCGGCCTCATTGCCTGCTGCCTGCTCGGCATCCCCGGCTCGCCCGCTTCGATCGCCACCACGTTCGACGGCTTTCCAATGGCGCGCAACGGCGAGCCGGGGCGCGCCATCTGGCTCGGGGTTTGGGCTTCGGTCTGGGGCGGCTTGCTCGGCGCTCTGTTCCTCGTGTTTCTCACCGGGCCACTTGCGGCGATCGCGCTGGAGTTCGGGCCGTGGGAGTACTTCTCCCTGTTCGTGCTCGCGATGGCGATGGTCGCGGGCCTCGGCGAGTCGTCGCTGCTGAAGGGATTGATCTCGACCGCCATCGGCTTGTTGATCACGGTGGTCGGCCACGATCCGATCGGCAGCGTGCCGCGCTTCACCTTCGGCTCGACGTTCATCGGCGGCGGCTTTCCGTTTCTCCCGGTGCTGATCGGCGTGTTCGCCTTCGCGCAGATCATGACCGATCTGGAGAAGCTGAATTCGCCGCGCGGCGAGGCGCTGCAATCGCTGGCCAACGTAAGGCTCGAGCGCTTCTCGCACCTCAAGGTGAACCTGGAAATCTTCAGGCAGCCATTCCTGCTTGCATGGTCAACGATCGTCGGGCTGATCATCGGGATACTGCCTGCCATCGGCGGCAGCGCGTCGAGCGTCATGGCCTATGACCAGGCCAAGAAATTCTCGAGAACGCCGGATCGTTTCGGCAAGGGCCATCCCGAGGGCATAATTGCTTCGGAAGCCTCGAACAACGCCAATGTCAGTGGCTCGCTGATGACCATTATGGCGTTTGGCATTCCCGGTGACGCCGTCACCGCCGTGATGCTCGGCGCGATGACGATCCATGGCATTCAATCGGGACCGCTGTTCATCTCGCAGAATCCCGATATCGCCTATGGCATCTATGCGGCCTACATCCTGGCGCATCCCTGCATGCTGCTGATCTGCCTCGCACTGATGCCGCTGATGCTGCGCGTGACCTCAGTGCGGATGGCGGTGCTGGCGCCGGTCGTGCTCGTTCTCTGCGTCGTCGGCGCCTACGCGCTGAACAACACCATGCAGAGCGTCTACGTGCTGCTGCTGTTCGGCGTCGTCGGCTACGTGCTGGTCAAGCTCGGCTTTCCGCTTGCGCCGCTGATCCTCGGTTTGATCCTTGGCGACCAGATCGAGATCAATCTGGTGCGCGCGATCATGACCGATGCAAATCCCTGGCTTTTCCTGACGCGGCCGATTTCCGGCTTGTTGCTACTGGCGGCGGCGGGCTCGGTCGCATTGGCCGTGTGGCAGCATTGGCGTCACCAGAACCGGGTGGCCGAGGAAGCACCGGACTTTTGAAGCGCTCCAGCTCTTTAGATCGATCGCCGTTGCCGGCCAGCGAAGAGACCGTAGACAAAGAGCACGAGGATGGCGCCGACTACCGCACCGATCAGACCCGCGCCTTCTCCGGGACTGTACCATCCGAGCGCCTGGCCGAGATAAGTCGCCACGAAGGCGCCGACGATTCCAAGTATGGTGGTGAGAATGAAGCCCGAGGGCTCATTGTCTCCAGGCATAATGAACTTGGCAATCACGCCGGCAAGGAAACCAATGATGATTGTCCAAATTATACCCATCTCGATGCTCCGTTCCTGATTGCCCCGACGTCGCGTCCATCAATTCATGCTGTGGGCAAACGACCGTCCGGCGTGTATTTGTCGACGGCTGCCGGAAGCTCGCGTGACAATCTCGCCAGGATTTCCTCCTGCGACAGTCCGGTCTGCTGTTCGAGTTGTGCCAGAACGTCGGAGCCGATCGCCTGCTTCAATTCCGGCGGCGAGACATCCTTGTTCGGGCCCTGTTTGATCCAGGATTCAGCTTTGTCGCCCTGGCCGTTTTGCTGGAACCTATCGAGTAGTTCGCCGATCCCGCCGCTGAGGAGACCGCCAACCCCGGCGCCGCCCAACATCCCGCTCAGATTACCCAGCAAGCCACCCAGGGGCTGCTGACCGGCGCCTGCATTCGGCTGGCCGCCGCCAGCGCCCTTGAGAAGTTCTGCCAGTTTGTCACGATTTTGATATCCGGCAATGGCGAGTAGCCCGAGGAGGGCAGTCATTGATGGCATTCCGCGGCCCATGGTCGACCTCCCTGTAGTTCGGTGCTGTCAGGAACGCAGGGCGGAAGCTTCGGTTCCAAGCGTGAGCGGCCACAAGATACGCGCCCTATCAATTTGGTGATCCTCGCAAAAACGACCGCGGCCCTCGCCAGGGGAGCTGGCGAGGGCCGCGTTGAACATCTCCGCCGCGCCTAGGTTCGCAACGAGATGTGGGAGCTCGGAAAAAGCTAGAACGGCAGCAATATGTCCATCACCTGCTGGCCGTAGCGGGGTTGCTGCACGTCGGTGATCTGGCCGCGGCCGCCATAGGCGATGCGGGCCTGCGCGATCTTGGTGGAATCGATGGTGTTGTCGCTCTGGATGTCTTCGGGACGGACGATGCCGGCGACGATCAGTTCGCGGATTTCGAAGTTGACGCGGATTTCCTGCTTGCCTTCGACCACGAGATTGCCGTTCGGCAGCACCTGCGTCACCACGGCGGCGACGTTGGTCTGCAACGCTTCCTGGCGATTGACCGAGCCCTTGCCGTCGCTCGACGACGTCGAGTCCGTGGTCAGGATCTTGCCAGGCAAAATCTTAAGCGGCTGCGTGATCGTCTGGGCACCGATGAAATCGCTGATCCCCGAGTCCTCCTTGCTGGAGCGGCTGCGCTGGGTCTCGTTGGACAGGTTGGCCCTATCGGTGATGTTGACGGTCACGGTCAGCAGATCGCCGACGCGGGCGGCGCGCTGGTCCTTGAAAAAGGCGCGGCTGCCGTTTCGCCACAGCGAGTTGGCGTTGTAGGAAGCCTGCTCCGGCTTCGGCATCGGCATCTGCACCGGCTTGTAGCCAGGCTGCGTGGTGGGGTTTTCGATCTCCGTCAGCTTCGGCTTTTCGCCGATCTGCGACAGACGGTCGATCGAGGAGCAACCGCCTGCTGCGGCAGCCAGCGAGAGCATGGCGCCAGTGAGGATGATGCGGTTGAGACGGAGGACTGACATTTACATTACTCGGCTTTTGGAGCGACTGGCGAACTGACGGTGGCGACGGCGACCTGCGCAGGGTGTGCTGTGCCGAGCGAAGAGGTGGCATCGCTGGTCTGCGGCAGGCGGGACACCGGCGGCGTGATCGACACCTGGCCTCGGCCAATCACAGTGCCGGACACCGTGCGCTTCGACTGCAGGTTCATGACGCTGACGACGTCGCCCTCGGTGCCGTTGTCCAGCGCCTTGCCGCGCATGGTGAGATAGATTCCGGGCGTCTCGTAGATCAAGGTGACGTTCTGGTCGCGCTGCACCAGATCAGGCTTGGCAAGATCGGCGTTCTTGATCGCCTGGCCGGCGCGGAGCTGGCGGCGCGCCTGCATGCCGACCGCGCGGTCGCGCACGGCGGCGTCAGTGCCGACTTCCGCCTTCGGCCGGCGTTCGACCACCACGTCGGACGATTTCAAGATCTCATTGCGCTCGATGTTGCGCGCCAGCACGGCGACGTCGACGGTCTCGATCGCCGTGCCGGTGAAACGCAGCTTGGCAGCGGCGCCGCCGTTCTCGTTGCCGATCTCAAGGGTGACGTCGAAGCGGCCATTGCGGTTGTCGTAACGCACGGCGCTGGGCTGTACGGCGCCGCTGTAGCCAGCGTCCAGCCTGACATCAACCGGCTCGCGGTCGAAGGTCAGCAACAGATTGGCCGCATCGCCGAGGCCGTTGCGCCGCTCCAGCGCCTGCGCAACCTGCAGCTCGACGCTCTTGCCTTCGATCGTGCGGGCGAGGCGCGTCACCGAAATTTCCTTCAGGTCGCGGGTGTCGACGCCAATGACATGATGGGCACGAAGGGTGCTCAGCACCTGCGCCACCGGCAGCGTGCCCGTAGTGCCGAGATCCGGGGCGCGGTAGATCGCGATCTGCGCGGCGCTGCCGGCATTGTCGATGACGTCGCCGATCCGTACCAGCTCGTTGGACACTTGCACGTTGGCGCGCAGCACGGGGGCGGCGATCACGCTGCGGTTCGCGAAGCTGTCCGGGCTGTGTGCGAGCGCGGCCGCGCTCGAAGCGGCGGTCAGGGCTGCGGTCAGGAGGAGGGCACGGGCGATCATGATCAGTGCTCAGCGGAACATGTTGGAGGTGGATTGCAGCATCTGGTCGGCCGCGCTGACGACCTTGGCGTTCATCTCATAGGCACGCTGGGCGGCGATCAGGTCGGAGATTTCGGTCACCACCTCGACGTTGGCCTGTTCGAGGTTGGCCTGCTGCATGTCGCCAAAACCGTCGGTATTGGCGATGCCGTCCTGCGGCGTGCCGGAGGCCGGGGTGTCCGTGAACAGGTTGTCGCCGATCGGGTTGAGGCCTGCCTTGTTGATGAAGCGCGTTAGTCCGATCTGGCCGACCAGCGTCGGCGTGGTGGAGCCCGGCAGCATCACCGTGAGCTGGCCCTGCGCGTTGATGGTGATCTGCGAGGAATTCTGCGGGATCGTGATCGTCGGCTGCACCGGATTGCCTTGGGCGGTGACGACGCGGCCCTGCGCGTCCATCATGAACGAGCCGTCGCGGGTGTAGGCATAGGTGCTGTCGGGCATCTGGATCTTGAAGAAGCCTTCGCCGCGGATCGCGATGTCGAGATCGTTGCCGGTGGGCGACAGCGTGCCCTGGCTCATCAGGCGCGGCGTGCCGACAGTCTTGACGCCGCCGCCGATATCGACACCGACCGGCAGGATAGTGCCCTGGTCGGACGCCTGGGCGCCGACGCGGCGCACATGGTCGTAGATCAGGTCCTGAAACGCCGCCCGCTGCTTCTTGTAGCCGGTGGTGCGCATATTGGCGATGTTGTTGGAGATCACCTGAACGTTGAGTTCCTGTGCCGCCATGCCGGTCGCTGCTGTGTAGAGTGCGCGCATCGATCTGTGCCTTCAGCGTTATGCCGGAACGTCGGCGAGTTTCTCGATTGCAGTCCGGTGCAGGTCATGCTGCTGCTGCAGCATTGCCGAGATCTTCGTGTAGGTCCGCGTGATCTCGATCAGCCGGCTCATTTCGTGGACCGAATTGACGTTCGACTTCTCGATGTAGCCCTGGTTCACCCGCGAGGTGGTGTCGGGCTGGGGTGCGATGCCCTGGCCCGCGGAGTAGAGGTTGCCGCCTTCCTTGACGAGCTTCTGCGGGTCGGCAAAGGAGACCAGCCGCAGCTTGCCGCGAACCGAGTCGGTGGTGGCGGTTCCCTCTACGACCGTGATATTGCCGTCAGCCGCAATGTTGATTGACTTGTCGGTCGGCTGGAACACGATCGGGCCGGAGTTGCCCAGCACCGGATCGCCACTCGCGGTCACGAGCTGGCCCTGGTTGTTGATGTGCAGGCCGCCGTCGCGGGTGTAGCGCTCGCCGGCAGCGGTTTGCACCACCAGGAAGGCCTTGCCGTCGATTGCGATGTCGAGCGGATTCTTGGTGTGCTCGGTAGGGCCAGCCGAGAAATCGTGGAAGGTGGCGCGGTCGTGCACGAATGAGACGCGGCGGTCGGCGTGCATGAAGTTGTCTTCATGCGCCGGCGAGCGCAGATATTCCTCAAACAGCGACCGGTCGGCCTTGAAGCCGGTCGTGTTGATGTTCGCGACATTGTTGGCGACGACATCCAGCTGCCGTTCCAGCGTCATCTGCCGCGATAGTCCGACGAGAAGCATGTTCTCCATCGGTGCATCTCCCCTTTGATCGATCCGAAGCAGGCTCTCCCAAGCCCGTGGTCCGGATCTGTCGTGACCTTTGGGCTCTCCCAAGCCGGCCAGTCGCGACGTTTCCTCAGCGAAAGCCGTGCCAAGTCGGGAAACGTTGGCTTTGTAATGGGTTAAGCGTTTTTCGGATTTTGAGGAGGGCGGCAGAAAGGTCTTGTTGACCATGTTTGCCCGGCAGATTTTTCCCAGTTGGGCGTCAATGGAAAGGTTCCGTTAACCATTATTACCCTAGCGTTGCACGTGTAGAGAGCGCGTGTGCGCTGACGGCTTTTGTTTCGCGTTGTGGGGGCGTCCTTACCCAGGCTGGTGGCAACCGCGTTCGTTCCCAGGTGGAAGTGGGCGGGGCAATGGCTGAGAACGAACAGGCGGAAGGCGCAGACGGCGCAGATGCCGCACAATCGAAAAAAGGCAAGCTCAAGCTGATCATAGCGGTCGCCGGATTCGTCGCCATCCTGGGCGCCGGTGCCGGCTGGTTCTTCCTGTTGCGCGGCCATGGCGAGGAGAAGCACGCCGAGGCGCCGCCGCCGAAGCCGCCGTCCTACGTCGAAGTGCCTGACATGATGGTCAACTTGGTCGGTGCTCCCGGCGAGCGTGTGCAATATCTCCGCGTCAAGGTCGTGCTAGAGATCAAGGAGGAGAAGCAGGTCGAGGCGATCAAGCCGAACCTGCCGCGCGTCACCGACCTGTTCCAGACTTACCTACGCGAACTGCGTCCCTCCGACATCAACGGCTCGGCCGGGCTGTTTCGCCTCAAGGAAGAACTGACCAAGCGGGTCAATTCAGCGGTGGCGCCGCAGCAGGTGAGCGCCGTGCTGTTCAAAGAAATCATGGTTCAGTGACGGGACGAATTTAAGATCATGGCCGGCAACGACCAGATGGACCAGGATGCGATAGCCGCCCAATGGGAGGCGTCGCTCGATTCCGAAGATCCCGCGGCGGCCGCGGAAGAAGCTGCCGCCAATGAACTCTCCGAGAGCATGGCGCTGCAATGGGCAGCCATGGTCGAGGATGGCGGCCGGGAATTCGGCAACAAGAACTCCGGCGAGCGGGTTCTGTCGCAGGAAGAAATCGACAATCTGCTCGGCTTCACCGTCGGCGACGTCAATCTCGACGACCATTCCGGCATTCGCGCCATCATCGACTCCGCGATGGTGTCCTACGAGCGTCTGCCGATGCTCGAAATCGTGTTCGACCGCCTGGTGCGGTTGATGACCACGAGCTTGCGCAACTTCACCTCCGACAACGTCGAAGTCTCGCTCGACCGCATCACCTCGGTCCGCTTCGGCGACTACATGAATTCAATCCCGCTGCCCGCGGTGCTCAGCGTGTTCAAGGCCGAGGAGTGGGAGAATTTCGGCCTCGCGACGGTCGATTCCAGCCTGATCTATTCGATCATCGACGTGCTGCTCGGCGGCCGGCGCGGCCAGACCTCGCTGCGCATCGAGGGCCGGCCCTACACCACGATCGAGACCAATCTGGTCAAGCGGCTGGTCGAGGTGGTGCTCGCCGATGCAGAGCAGGCGTTCCGCCCGCTGTCGCCGGTGACGTTCTCGATTGACCGGCTGGAAACCAATCCGCGCTTCGCTGCGATCTCAAGGCCTGCCAACGCCGCGATCCTGGTGCGGCTGCGCATCGACATGGAAGACCGCGGCGGCAACATCGAACTGCTGCTGCCTTACGCGACCATCGAGCCGATCCGCCCGGTTCTGCTGCAGATGTTCATGGGCGAAAAGTTCGGCCGTGATCCGATCTGGGAAGGGCATTTCGCGACCGAAGTAGCGCAGGCCGAGATTTCGGTCGATGCGGTGCTGTATGAAGCCGACATTCCGCTCAAGCATCTGATGAAGCTGAAAGTCGGCGACACTCTGCCGCTCGAGATGCGCCCCGATGCGCTGGTCTCAGTCCGCTGCGGCAACGTCACGCTGACCGAAGGACGAATGGGCCGGGTCGGCGACCGCGTCGCCATTCGCGTCACCAAGCAGTTGCGCAAGCCGAATACCACCTTCGCGATGTTCGAGAAGGCCGATGAACAGACCAAGTTGATGGAGGCACAATGAGTCATTCCCTTGGCATTGTAATCGAGAGTCTGGTGGCGGTGCTGCTGATGCTCACGATCGGCTATTGCATGCTGCTCAACAAGCGGCTGAAGCGCCTGAAAGCGGACGAACAATCGCTCAAGGCCACGATCGCGGAACTGATCACGGCGACCGAAATCGCCGAGCGGGCGATCGGCGGCCTCAAGCACACCGTGCGAGACGTCAACGAGAATCTCGGCAGCCAGCTCACGGCGGCGACGCAGATGGCCGGGCATCTGAAGAGCATGCTCGCCGAAGGCGATGGCGTCATTCGTCGTCTGTCCAAGATCGCGATCGCGGCGCGGCCCTCGCAGGAAGCCGAATCGGCGGCGGCGCCCACGGTCTCTTCCGCCAAGGCGGTCGCAGCTGCCGCTGAAGCGTTCTCCGAACGCCGAAGGGCCAATGGCCTCGCCGCATGAAATCGTTTCGCGACATCCGTGTCATTCCAGTCGTGCTGGTCGCGATCTTCGGCCTTGCGGTGCTGAAGGTCGCCGGCCTCGTGATCGATGGCGGATACGTGTTTGCTTATCAGGCCAGCCAGCCGGCGAAGCGCTCCTGGGCGCAGGACAATCTAGGCTATCCCGGCGGCGCGAAGTCCGATCCCTCCGACATCACCGGGTCGGTCAAGAAGGAAGAAGCACCGAAGCCGGCCGCGCCCGCCACCGAGGCGCCGAAGCCCGACGGCGTCGTGGTGTTTCCTGATCAGAACCCGCAATCGGTATCGCCGTCGGAGCGCGCCATCCTGGAACGGCTGCAGGCCCGGCGCCAGGAATTGGAGCAGCGCGCACGTGAAATTGAAATTCGGGAAAATCTTTTGAAGTCCGCCGAGAAGCGCATCGAGGGGCGCGTCGAGGAAATGAAGGCCACTGAGGCGCGGATATCGACCGCCAGCGGACAGAAGGCCGAACAGGATGCCGCCCGCTTCAAGGGCATCATCACGATGTACGAGGGCATGAAGCCGAAGGACGCTGCCAAGGTGTTCGACCGGCTGGAAATGTCCGTGCTCTATGAAATCGCATCGCAAATTGCGCCGCGGAAGATGTCGGACATTCTGGGCTTGATGCAGCCGGAAGCCGCCGAACGGCTGACGGTCGAACTGGCCCGCCGCGCCGGCGCCGACAAATCCGCTCCCGTGGCCGAGCTGCCGAAAATCGAAGGCAAGATTCTGCAGCCCAGGCCCAATTAGTTGACGCCCAGTTGACCCGCGTCAGAACCTGCGAGGCCCCGACGAAACGAATGAGCGGTGGGCTACCGAAAGGGCACCGCGCTCGTTGGTTTCGAGGGCGATCTTCTGCGCCAGCATCACATCGCCCGCGACAAGGTCTCCGTCCGGGACGAAGCACCATTTGCAGACATGGTGGCCGGTGCTGTTGAGCTCCTCGATGTTCGTCTGCGTGCCGTGATGAATCCGATACCGTGTCCCGGTGTCGCTCCCGACGACATCGAAATATCGGAATCGCTCGTAGCTGGCACGTTGCTTCGGCGAGAGCCAGCTCTTCAAGAGCGCCAGCGCTCGCGCCTCAGTCTCGTAGCGGAACGATCTGCTGCTGGAGCTGGACCGCGCCACTACCAGCGAAAGCGCCGATAGCAGCACGGTGCCGAGCAAGGCCAGAATGAACGAGCATATCGCAAGCGCGATCTGCTGGGTCACTGCCGTCAGCCGCCGACGAGACGCGGATAAAAGAGCGTTTCCTCCGCCGTTGGGTCGAAGGAGCGGATAACCCGTTGCTCGCCGGGCCCCGATCGTACCGCTGCCGTAAAGCCAGCGCCGGTCAATTCCTTGAACCGCCGCTCGGCCTTTTCGACCTCCACGCGATCATGGACGTCGAATGTATGGCGGGTGTCGCCGGTACGATCCATCACGATCTGGGTTGCCATTTCACGCACTCCGATTGGCTGCCTGAGGCAGGTTTGGCAGACCCGGGGGCGCTGGTTGATCGACTGCCGGCCGCGTAGCCCGGGTCTATGATCTTCCTAAAACGGGACGCCTGATGTTGGTTCCAATCATCTGGCGATAATGATTCTGAGCGCAGTGCGTGGCGATACGATGACAAGGTGCGGCGCCTGCGAGCTCGGTTGATAGGCCCGAAAGAGATCGTATTTGGTCGATCGGTCAGGTGTGCTGCCTGCGCCGGCAGCAGGCGTCCAATCTGCCCTTCTAACGAAATCAATGAGTTGACGTTAACAAAGCCTTAAGTCGGCCAATCCAAGATTCAAACCCAAAGGCGAGAGAGCTTCGCCGCAGAACTCATTGGGGCCGCGAGATTTCCTGGATGGGGCAAAGGGCTGCCGCTGGAACTGGGTCGCAGGGCCGCGCCTTGGCGTGGGCGGCCCGGTTTTGCCTCGTCCGGCCGCTTGCCCTTCTCCTGCTGCTCGCCGGCCTGACGTTTTCGCAGGCCTGCCGGGCCGACGATCCGGTCCGGGGGGAGGCGACGTTTACGGCGGGAGGCGGCTTCGCACGGCTGGTGCTGAAGCTGGCAGAGGACGTCGAATCCGACGTTACGACCGCCGGTTCGATCATCATTATCCGTTTCAAGCGCCCGGTAGATATTCCCGTCGATAAATTGTCGGACGCTGTCCCCGATTATGTCGGCCCGGCGCGGCGCGACCCCGACGGTACGGCGATCCGGCTGTCGCTGGCCCGGCGAGCAACCGTCAACACGATGACGGCGGCCGAGCGGATTTTCGTCGACTTCCTGCCCGATAGCTGGACCGGCCCGCCACCGCCGCTTCCTTCAGCGGTCGTGCGCGAACTCGCCGAGCGGGCGCGTGCCGCCGAGCGCGCGCTTCGCGCCCAGCTTGCAGTCGCTGCCGCGAAGAAGAGGCCACCGGTGCGCGTCCGTGCCTCGGTGCAACCAACATTCGTGCGCTTCGTGTTCGAGGTACCTGAGGGCGTCAATGTCTCGTCGGTTCTGAACGAGCAGAAGCTGACGCTGCAGTTCAATAGCGTGCTCAATTTCGATCTGGCCGACGCCAAGGTGGCGGCGCCGCCGAACGTCGCGTCGATCAGCCAACGGGCCGATGTCGATTCTTCCGCCGTCGACATCCTGCTGATCGGCGAGGTCGACGTACATTCTTTCCGCGAGGAAAAGAATTATGTGATCGACGTTGCCTTCCAGCAGGCGGAAAAGCCTGCCGCCTTGGCCGAGGTGCAGGCTGCGGCCAAGCCGATCGCACCAGCCAAACCGGGGCCGACCTCGCGGGTTTCGCGCGACAAGGCACTGAAGGAATCGCCGCCACCGCAGCAGCCGGCGGAGATTCCACCCGCCACCTCGGAGATGATTGCCGAACAGGCCAAGATCGAGATCAAGCCCCCGCAGGTAACCGACGCGCCGGCCGCGGCGACAACGCCGGCCGTCGAAAAGTCGATGCCGGCGGGTGATATCGCCACTCCCGCGAGCGAGAAACTGGCAGCCGCGCCGCAAAAATCATCGGCACCGGCCGAAGCCGCGAAAGCGACGCAGCGCGCTGAACAGATCCAGGCCACCGCAGCCGAAGTGCCGAAGCCCATCGCAATGCCCGTCGAGCCGCCAAAGACGGCAGCTCCGGTCGCATCGAATCCGACGCCGGAAAGTGGCGCCAAGGCCGCCGCCATCGAGGCGAGGCGTGACAGCGACGGGCTGCACGTTACATTCTCCTTTGCTGCGCCAACCCCGGCTGCACTGTTCCGCCGCGCCGACACCGTGTGGCTGGTGTTCGATCATACCAAGCCGATCGATATCGAACCGATCCGCTCCAAGGCCGGCGCCATCATTGGCGATGTCAGCCGACTGCCGCTGGAAAAAGGCCAGGCCATCCGCATCCGCCTCAACCGGCCGCAGATCCCCTCGCTCGAAAGCGAAAGCCGCTCGAAGGGTGCGGAGTGGACGCTGACCTTCGCCGATCGCGGGCAGACGCCGCAGCTGCCGCTGACGGTGCTGCGGAATATTACCGATCCCGCGCTCGCCAACGTCACCGTGCCGCTCACCAATCCCGGCGCGATGCACCGGCTCGTCGATCCCGACGCCGGCGATACGCTGCTGATCGTCACCGCGGCGCCACCGACCCGTGGCCTGATCAAGCGGCACGATTTCGTCGAACTGTCGCTCCTGGAATCGGTGCATGGCGTGGCGGTGCACCCAAATTCCGACGACATCAACGCCGAGGTCGGCTCCGACAAGGTGATGCTCGGCCGGCCCGGCGGATTGACCCTGTCGTCCGCCGACGTCTCGGCCGAACGCGCCACCGCGGCGGTGAGGCCGCTGTTCGACGCCAATGAATGGCGCAAGAACCGGGAAGAGAAGTTCTTTCCGCGCCTGGATGCCTTGATCAAGGCCGCAGCCACAGCAGGACCCGAGCAAAAGTCCCACGCCCGCCTCGACCTGGCGAACTTCTACATGTCGCGCGGCATGTATCAGGAGGCGAGGGGGATGACCAATCTCATCCTCTCCGAGAGCAACCAGGGGACCGAAGATCCCGCCGTGGTCATGGTGCACGCGGTCGCCAGCATCCTGATCGGTCATCCCGAGCAGGCGCTGAAGGATCTTGCCAATCCGGCGATCGGCAACGGCTATGATTCCCAATTGTGGAAGGGGTTCGCCTTTGCCCGTCAGGAGAAATGGGCGGACGCGCGTGAAAAGTTCAAGAACGCCGAATTCTCGATTGCCGCGCTGCCGCTGGAGTTGCAGCGCATCGTCGCGGCCGACGCGATGCGGGCCTCGCTCGAGGTCAAGGATTATGGCGGGGCGTCGCGGCGTCGCAGCGAACTCGAGGTGATCGGCGTCCCCAGCGAGATGAAGCCGGAGATCGCGGTGCTGCGCGGACGCCTCGCCGAGGCACTGGGACACGACAAGGACGCGCTCGACGCCTACAGGTTCGCGGTACAGTCGCGCGACCGGCAGGCGTCGGCGGAAGCGAGGCTCTTGCAGGCGCTGCTGCGGCACAAGCGCGGCGAACTCGGGCAGGCCGAGTTGATCAGCGAACTGGAAGCGCTGTCGGTCATCTGGCGCGGCGATACGATCGAGTTGAAGGCGCTGAACAAGCTGACCCAGCTCTACGCCGAAAGCGGACGCTATGCCGACGCGCTCGGCGCCGCCAAGACTGCAACCAAGCTGCAGCCCAATTCCGAACTGTCGCGGCAGGCCCAGGATGCCGCGTCCGCGCTGTTCTCGGAACTTTATCTCGGCCCCAAGGGCGACGAGATGAAGCCGGTCGACGCGCTCGCCATGTTCTATGAGTATCGTGAATTGACGCCAATCGGCCGGCGCGGCGACGAGATGATCCGGCGTCTCGCAGACCGGCTCGCAGCGATCGACCTGCTCGATCAGGCCGCAGAGCTACTTCAGTATCAGGTCGACAAGCGGCTGGAGGGGGCCGCGCGCGCACAGGTGGCCGCGCGCCTTGCCATGGTCTATCTGACCGCGCGCAAGCCTGACCGGGCAATCACCGCGCTCCGCCTGACCCGGATCGCCGATCTCTCGGGCGAATTGCGACAGCAGCGGCTGCTGCTGGAGGCGCGGGCCCAGAGTGATGTCGGGCGCCACGACCTTGCGCTCGATATCATCTCCAACATCACGGGCCGCGAAGCGATCCGGCTGCGTTCGGACATCTACTGGGCGTCGCGGCAGTGGCGCGAGGCCTCCGAGCAGATCGAGCTGTACTATGGCGACCGCTGGCGGGATTTCAAACCGCTGAACGCCATTGAGAAGAGCGACATGATCCGCGCCGTAGTCGGCTATGCGCTGGCCGAGGATGCAATCGGCCTGGCTCGCTTCCGGGAGAAATATGCGCCCCTGATGACAGGCGAGGCCGACCGGTTCGCGTTCGATACCGCGAGCAAGCCGGCTGCCTCCAGCAGCGCTGAATTCTCAGAGATCGCCAGGATGGCCGCCAGCGTCGATACGCTCGACGGCTTCATCCGTGAAATGAAGGTCCGCTTCCCGGACGCTACCGCCCGCGCGCCGGGCCCGCCTGAAACGTCGGGGGGTGAGCCGGTGCACACCGGCGCCTTGCCGGCGATCGTCGGTGTCAGGAAGATCGACCTGTCGAAGCGGGCCAAGTAGCGGATTCGGCCTCAGCTTCGGCCAACTTTTGACGAGTTGACGCATTAGGGACGATGTCAGCGCCGCCCTGGCGCATAACCGCAATCGTCTAGCCGTCCAATGCCGCTGACCCGAGACCGAATCATAGGACATGACAACGAACGCCTCGCGTTCAGGTTCACCATGCTGAACAACACTGACACGGTCGAGTGCCAGATCAGCGACGCCGCATTGGACGAACTTGGTGGCGTGAAGGGTACGGAGAGCATGGCGCGGCAGGCGCAATTTCTCTCGTTGAGGGACGCCGTCGAGGGCATTGCATCCGAGATTTTCGACAAAGGGCCGTGTGTGAAAGGCCAGGTCGTCAGGATATTCACCAAGCACATTCAGAAATCGCCGCCGCCACTGGCCGAGCCGATCGCGGCCGATCCGGATACGGAAAACGCTGCTTCGCTGCGGGTCATTGCCGAAACGAGGCCGGCAAGCGCGGCGCAATAACGCGCCGCACCGTAAACACTCTGGGGACCGCGTGGCGGCGCCGTGTTGCTCAAGGACCCGGAGTAACCCAAGCGGTTGCGATCATGCCTTTCGAATCCAGCCCGATCCGCCAATGCGACGCGCCGTTTTCGTGTCTGACGGAGTAGACGTCCTCGCCCTGGGAGCCCACTCCGAGGAATCTGACCGACTCGACAGCGCGCAATTCGGTAAGGCCGAGCTGCAGGTTTGGTAATTGCTGGCGGGTAGCTTCGGCCAGCGCCGCGCTCATCTCGTCGTAATTGGGCTTGCCGCTGATGATCCCGTCAATGAGCCGGCGAAGGGCTGCCTCCGTTCCCGGGCTTGCGGTCTGGCTTTTCACTTTCTCCGCCGTCCTGCTTGCAATCTGCTGCGCTGTTGCTGCGTCAACGCGTTGCATCGGAAAATTCCCGCCACCCTGATGCAAGATGACCGATGCTGCTGGCCCTCGTCCATCCCGGACGAACGTGATCTGTGCATCGACGACGTCAGCAAAGAATTCGGTTGGGCTCTGCGCATAGAACGGGACTTGTTGTTGCCCGGTCAGACGGGCGAGCAAATGATCCGCCTCGCGCGTAACCGTGAAAAGGGCGTTGTCATCGAGCTGGTAGAAACCGGCATAACCGTCGAGAATTGCCGCATCTACGGCGACCTTCTGGCGCGAGGTCTGGCCCGCGGGACTGCTGCCGGGCGGTAGCGATTCTGCGGACGAGGCAGTCTGCCCGTTGCTGGACTGAATTCTCGCAGCAAGGGCGTTCCAGTCCCGACAGCCAAGGATCTTGGCAATCAGCTCCAATGCCTCGCTGTGGGTGATGGAAACGGATCTGGCGTTCAGCGCTTCACGTAGCGTTTGCGCCATAGCTTTTGCGTCGCGGAAATCGCGCATGGGACGATCCTCTGCATCGACGAACGGAAAGATGTCAGGAGCTTGCGTTGCTGACCCGTTCGCTCGGGACATGAGGAAAGCCTTAAAGCGCGGCTCGATACGTTCGCCATACCCTTGGGAGGAGGGTGCAAGCAGCGGGTCGTATCCACCCGCCGAATTTGTGCGCCGGCGATCCCGGTCTTGTCAATCGGGAAGGCGGACAGAATGGAGCCATCGAGCGCGACGAGATGGCGCGCGTCGCTCGGTCGCCCCTCGACAGATGTGCGGCAAAGCGGCACCCTGCGGGGAAACAATTTGACGGAGGATGTCGCCACGATGAGCAAGCCTGCCAAAACCGAAGCTGAACTCATTGCGATGGCGCGGGCCGAGCTGAAGGCCCACCTCGATTGTCCCGATGGCATCGAGATCTCCGTGATCCGCGACGGCGACAGCTGGGAATTCCGCGCGAGGGCGGAAGAGGCGACGATCGCCAAACCAGGTTACCCCGAATGCGTCGCCATGCTGGTCCAGATCGGCGATCACCTCAGCAAGCAGTATAGCTTCAAGGAGTAAGGCGCGAACGTCGGGCCCGATCCTGACGGTTCGATTCCATCACAGCGTAAAGATTCGCCCCGGGTTCAGGATGTTCTTCGGGTCGAGCGCGCGCTTGAGGGTGCGCATGGTCTCGATCTCCGCTTCGGTGCGGCTCATTTTGAGGTAGGGACGCTTCAGGATGCCGATGCCGTGCTCGGCCGAGATCGAGCCGCCGAATTCGCCCGTGATGTCATAGACCAGCTTCTCGAATTCATCGTGCTTGTCGGGCGTATGCTCATGATGGACGTTGACGTGCAGATTGCCGTCGCCGGCGTGGCCGAACACGATGACAAACGCTTGCGGATCAATGGCGCGAACGCGCGATCCGATCGTGTCGGCATACTCTTCCATCCGATCGATGGCGAGGCTGACATCGAAGCCAAGGCGGGCGGTGTAGGGGAAGGTGCGGCCCAACTCGACGCTGGAATCGCGGATGCGCCAGATCGCGGCGGCCGATGCATGCGAAGTCGAGAGTGTTGCGTCGAGGATCAGATTGTCGCCCATCGCCGTCTCGAGCAGTTTTTCAAGATCGGCATGGATACGCTCGGGGTCGCTCCCGGAAGCCTCCAGCAGAACGTAGAACGGATGATGCGTCGGTAACGGCCCGGCCACGCCCTTCACGCGCTCGACGGTGAGGCGGTAGTACGCATTCCACATCACCTCGAACGCAGTCAGTTCGCCGCCCAGATGTTCCCGCGCCATCTTCAGGAAGGTCGTGACTTGCCTGAACGATGGAAGGGCGCACAGCGCCACCTGCCGCTCCGCCGGGGCAGGGAAGACGCGGAGCGCAGCGCGCGTCACGACACCGAGGATGCCTTCGCTGCCGATGAACAGCTGCTTCAGGTCGATGCCGGTATTGTTCTTGATGTATTTGCGCAGGCCCTTGAGCACGGTGCCGTCGGCGGTGACGACTTCGAGACCGAGGATCAGGTCACGCGTCATGCCGTAGCGGATGACGCGGTTGCCGCCGGCGTTGGTTGAGATGTTGCCGCCGATGGTGCAACTGCCGCGCGCGCCGAGGTCGAGCGGAAACATCAATCCGTCCTGCTCGACCCGCTCCTGGAGCTTCTGCAGCGGCGTGCCGGCCTGCACGATGGCGACGCCGGCGGAGGCATCGACCTCTTCGACGTTGTTCATGCGCTCCATCGAGAGCACGATTTCGTTCGCGTTCGGCAACGCGCCGCGTACCAGCCCGGTCATGCCGCCCTGCGTCGTAACGGGGATGCCTTGGCGGTGACAGAGCCTCAGCAAGGCCGAGACATCCTCCGTCGTCCTCGGGCGGACCACAGCGCGCGGTTTCGGCACCGGATTGCCGGCCAGGTCGTGATGATAGCGCGCGTCGATATCGTCGCCGGATAGGACCGCGCCGTTGCCTAGCGCGTTGCGCAGTTCATCAATGAAGCCCTCGGACATGCCCTGCCTCTTCTTTTCTGAGAAGTTTGGCCGAAGCTATACATGCGGCATTCCCGAGATGAAACCCGGTGCAGCCGCTATCACGGCATTCTCAGCAGGAAGAGCGCGCTTTGAAGCCTCCGTCCGTCGGATGGTGCTGTCACCGGCCGATCAGTGCGGCTGTCGCCGGGAGATCCTGTGCGGGGCTTTCTTGGTGCGCGAATTCGGCATCAGCGGTGTGTCGGTAGGGCTGATGGTGGGGCTGTCCCGGTGCTCCGGCTCGATCGAAGTGATGTGGTTGCAGGCGTCGCACTTATAAACGTAGACGAGAGGGCGCAGTCCGATCCGAGGCAGCTTACCGATCTGAGCCGTAGCTGCGCCGCATTTCTCGCAGCGCGGCGGCAGACCGGTTTCTGAAGGCGGGGCGGGCATATCGAACTATCGCTGAAGCAACAAACGACTCAATTCGGCAATGGTGGTTCCGGATTGCATCCTAATCGTGGACAGAAACTCCGTAAGACTACGAGGTCGTGCCACTCATTCGCTGCCAACGACCATCTTTTGCCACCAAATCGGCCCCGGCTGGGCATCCAAACAACCCACTGCACGGCGCAAATTCGCAACGCCAGCGCGTGACCACACGGTAATTCCACCGGATTAAGTCCGGGCGAATTGCAATTGTGAGGCGTGCAGAATGTCTTCCACCAACGGCCACGACACATCGATGCGAGCAGCGCTTGCCACCGCAGAAGCTGTGGCATCCCGTCCGTCGCCCGCTGATAAATTCAATATTGATCGGGAAGGGCCGGCGAAACGCAGCGCAAAACTCAGGGCGCTGCAGCAACGATTCCAGAGGCTGAACGAATATTTCGACGAAGCAGCCGCTGAAATTCGCGCTTCGCTCGAGCGGTCGCCGCGCTAGCGCACGAACCGCAAAAGCGCACGCCGGCTTTCAGAACGGGCGTTTGCGGCAGATCAAGGCAAAGTCCGGTGGGATTGTCTTACAGAGCAATCAGTGCCGAGTGGCTCGTTATTCCGGATGGGATGGCTCCGGTGAAGAGGCCCGGACGCCCGAAGCAAGATGGCGTTCGAAGAAACGTCATCTTGCTAAGGGCCCTCCGGGCCTCGCTATTCTCCGATCGAAGTGAGACATCATGAAGTGGGATGCCGCTTCGGCATCGCCTTACTTCTTCTCGTTCTTGTCGATCTTCGTGACAGCGTCCGCCTTGTCGAGTTTCGTGATGGTCTTGGTCCCCGCGGTATCGCTCACGGCGAAGGTGACCCTGTCGCCGGCGTGCACGGCGTTTAGCCGTGCGCCATCCTGGACCTTGAATTCTTCAGTCGCGGCGCCGGTGTTCGCCCCGGTGGTGCCGTCGGGCATATCCCTGATGGTGATGGTGCCGCTGATCCGGTCTATCCTCGTTATCATTCCGGTCCGCGTGTGCTGTGCCAGAGCCGACGTACCGACGATGCTGAGGGCCGCCGCAGCAGCCATAATCATCCCTGCGATTTTCATGGAGAACTCCCCGGCTGTAGGGTGTCTACGATAAGCCGGGATTGCGGCATAAGTTCCGCATCGAAAGGCATTGCCGCAATTTTCGCGGGATAGCGTTCTCTCGAACGGACCATCCTCGTAACGAGAGGTAGGACGGAAGGTCCGGTTTGGCCCAATCAAACGGTTGAAGTCTAGGCCGCGCCGGCCTCGGGCTCGAGCTCGGTTTCCGTCACGGTACGATTGCGGCCGAGCCGCTTGGCTTGATAGAGCCCGCGGTCGCAGCGCTCGATCATCGCTTCCGCTGACTCGGCGAGGCGGAATTGCGCGACTCCGATCGAAACCGTGATGCTGCCGATCTCCTTGCCGGTGGCCCGGCGGGTAAGCTTCGCTTCGGCAATGCGGCGGCGAATGCGCTCGGCCACCGACGTACATGCCGCGAGATCGGCGCCCGGAAGCACCGCAATCAGTTCCTCGCCGCCATAGCGGGCAGCGAGATCGACTTCACGAACACCTTCCTGCAGGACCTTTGCGACCAGCCGAAGCACCTGATCGCCGACTTGATGGCCGTAGTCGTCGTTGAATTTCTTGAAGTGATCGATATCGATCAGGAAAACGCTGAGCGCCTCGTCCTTTTCCATCGCGGCGATCTGGGCGAGGCGAAGGAACTCGTCCATCGAGTGACGGTTGGCGAGCCCAGTCAGCGCATCGGTATTGGAGCGCTGCTCGGCCGCCTTCAGCGAGTCGCGGATGCTGTCCAGTTCTTCCGAGGTGGCGGCGAAATTCGCCTCGAGCTTGGCGGCTCGGGCCGTCGCCTTTGACAATTCGTCAACCAGTTTTGCAATGATTGTCCGGGGATCGGCGCTAGCGGCGGCTTCGGAAGACACTTCGCCGAGCGCCTTGATGTGGCTTTGGTTGTCGGTAACGGCTGTGTTGAGGAATTGCTGGGCGGTGGCAATCAGGCCGCTCAGTTGCTCCGGAAGATCGCCCAGCGGCTCCACGCCGGACTGCGGCGCAACGTAGGTGATGTAGAGCTCGTGGTTGGTCGCGGCATCGAACTTGCGCCTGCCGGCGATCAGGATGTCGATGGTCTTGCGCAGCGCCACCGAGCTGCCCAGCGCATATTCGAACCAGACGGCGAAATTGGTCGGCGTAGCAGGTACGGACTGCTGCGACATCAACCGAATAGCGCGGTCGGCAATCGTCGTTGCGTACTCGACGTCCATATCGCCGATCGGCTGCCCTGCCATCGTCTGATCCGGTGATGCGTTTGATGCGAAATCAGTTTCCCTGGCATCCATTGTGCACGAAGGAACTAATCTGACCTTAAATTCGGTCGGAAAGTCCGCGGCAAATACGTAACAAATGTTGACCTATTCCAGTCCGGGAGCCCGAGATTCCCGGCTAACTGCCGCCGTAACTCTGGACCAGGCTGCCCGCGACCAGTGACCAGCCGTCGACCAGGACAAAAAAGATCAATTTGAACGGGAGCGACACCACGACCGGTGGCAGCATCATCATACCCATCGACATCAGGACGGATGCGACCACGAGGTCAATGATCAGGAAGGGCAGGAACAAAAGGAAACCGATTTCGAAGGCGCGTTTCAGCTCGGAGATCATGAAGGCCGGGACCAAGATCCGCAGCGAGAGGTCTTCGGGCGCCGCTGGCGGGGGCTCGCTGGAGAGGTCCACGAACAGCTTCAGATCCTTTTCACGAACGTTCTTCTGCATGAAGGCGCGCAACGGCACGGAAGCCTTTTGCAGCGCTTCCTCGACCCCGATCTCGTTGGCGACCAGCGGTTTGATGCCGTCGTCGTAAGACCGCTGCAGGACGGGGCCCATCACGAAGGCTGTCAGGAACATTGCGAGCGCAATGATCACAGAATTGGGTGGGGCGGTGGCAGTGCCCAGCGCGGTGCGCAGCAGGGACAATACGACGACAATCCGCGTGAACGACGTCATCATGATCAGGATCGACGGCGCGATCGACAGCACCGTCAGCAGTGCGATCAATTGGATCGCGCGCTCGGTGACGCCGCCTCCGCCCTGGCCGAGATTGATGCTGATGTCCTGCGCCAGCGCCGGATCGGCGAGCGATCCGGCGGCGGTCAGGACTAAGAAAAATAAAACTCTACGCGGAGAAGTCGCCGGCCTCACGAAGGATTCTTCGGCCGGCCCAGCAATGACGCCATCTCGTCTTCGAGATTCTCGAAGCCGCTCTTCTGCGGCGCGGGCGCAGGCGTGGGTGCGGGGGGCTCGCCGCGGGCGGTGCGGGCAGGCGGCGTCTCCGGCGCAACCGGCGGCGCGACGGGTTCGGCCGGCCGGCGCAGGGCAGCTTCCAGCCGCTGTGCCATCTCGGCGAGATTCTGGTCGGCGCTCGATGGCGCTGGGGCAGGCGGGGACGGAGGGGTGGGAGGCGAAGGTGGCGGCGCCGCAGCGCGCTCGGGTGCGCGGACCGGTGCCTCGCGAACGGGTGTTGCCTCTCGCAGTGCTTCGCGGATCGGGGGCGCCTCGCGGACCGGCGGAGCCTCGCGCGGCACCTTGGGCAGCTCGCGCTGCGGCCGCGGCATCAGCGGCTCGCCGCGGGGCAGGCGCGGCGGGGCACCTTCGGGTCGGCCGCTGATCGATTCCGGCGTAAAGCCTGTCAACGGATCGCTGCGCCGCTCAGGCATGGACGGCGGCGCGGGGCGGCGGATTTCCTCGGCGAAGGAGGGCCGTGCGGGACGCGGCGGGGGCTCCGGCATCTGCGGTTCGGCGTGATGATCGAAGGCTTCGGCTGGTCGCAAATCGGGTCGTGCAGTCTCTCTTGCCGCCGCCTCGTCGCTCCAGGCGGCATCCGGCAGCGGCGCGATGCGCGGTGGCTGCTCGCCGACCGCCGGGCGGGGCGCCATCTGCTCGCGGTTAGGCATCGCCCGCACGATGTTGGGTTCGACCACGATGTCGCTCGGACCGCCGATCATCAGGAGATGCTCGACGTTATCGCGCCGTACCAGCACCAGGCGTCGGCGGCCGTCCACGGCGGCGGCATCGATCACGGCAAGGCGCGGCATGCGACCGCGCTGGGTGTTGGCGCCGAGGCGGTTGTTGGCGAAGCGGCGAACCAGCCAGGCGGCCACGCCGATCAGCGCCAGAACGGCGATGAATGCGAAGAGGAATGTCAGTGTCTGCATTCTTTAGTCCCCGGCCACGGGCCGTTCTCGAGTACCGTTAGGTCTTCCTGTCCGAGCCTGTTCCCTGGGGGGAACGCCCATTCCCGCCCGCCGGATCATGCCCTGCGCGATCCGCATACGGCGAATCACGCCCGAGATCAGCCTTATTTCTTAATTCCCCGCGGCGACCCCGCCGCCCCGGTTAATTAATAGACCAAGAATCGCGAGGTCCAAAACGACTTCTGAGCGCCCCAAGCCGGGTTGGTTGCTGCTGGTTAACGTAGTTTTCGTGGCGAAAATGCGCTGTTTTTGCCGCAGTTGGGCGGCATTGGGCCGCGGTGCGCGATTTTAACCACCCGTTAACCATACACCGGGCAAATTCTGCCTACCTCGCGGTTTCAGCCAGAGGTTAACGGGAGCCGCTCGCGATGGCCATCAACGATCTTCCGATCCTGTCGGCGCTGCGCACCAAGATGCAGTGGCACCAGGAACGCCAGCGCGTGCTCGCCGAAAACGTATCCAACGCCAATACCCCGAATTTCAGGCCGAGCGATCTGGTCGAGCCGAAGTTCGACCGCAAGGGGACGAATGTCGACGGCGCGATGGGCTCGCTCGCCATGATGCGCACCAGCGCCACGCATATCGGCGCCTCCGGCGGCGCGCCGAGTTTCAGGGGGGACGGCGGCAGGAGCGGCTTCCTGACCAAGCCGGCCGGCAACTCGGTCAATCTGGAAGACCAGATGCTGAAGGTCTCGGCCAACCAGATGGACTATGCAGCCGCCACTTCGCTCTACACCCGCAGCCTCGGCCTGCTCAAAACCGCGATCGGAAAGCGCTGACGCGCCGCGATTAGGAGAAGTAGATCATGGCAGATGATGGCAGCGACTTCGCCCGCTCGATGAGCATCGCAACCTCCGGCCTGCGCGCGCAGGCGGGACGGATGCGGGTGATCTCGGAAAACATCGCCAATGCGGATTCGACTGCCCCGACCGCGGGCGGCGATCCCTACCGCCGAAAGGTGCCGACGTTTTCATCCGCGCTCGACCGCACGCTGGATGCGCGCGTGGTGACGCTCGGCAAGATCGGGACCGATCAATCAGCATTTCGCGTCAAGCATGAGCCGAGCAATCCGGCGGCGGACGCCGCCGGCAACGTCAAATACCCGAACGTCAATCCGCTGGTCGAAATGACCGACATGCGCGAGGCGCAGCGGTCCTACGAGGCCAATCTCAACATCATCAGCGCCACGCGCCGCATGATCCAACGCACACTCGACATCCTCAAGGCCTGAACAGGGACCATAGAAAATGGCTTCACCGACCGTTGCAGCAAATGCCTACGCCGCGCTTTCGCGCATCATGGAAACCGGCGGCGCCGAGAAGGGCAACCAGTCCACCGGCGGCCCGTCCTTCAGCGCGCTGCTCAAGGACGCCGTGGGAAGCGTGCTGGAAGCCGGCAAGAAATCCGACACCCAGACCATGGCAATGGCCTCCGGCAAGGCCAACGTCATGGACGTGGTGACGGCAGTGGCGGAGACCGATGTCGCCGTCTCGACACTGGTGTCGGTGCGCGATCGCGTGATCCAGTCCTACGAAGACATCATGAAGATGCCGATCTAACGTCCCTTGGGACGTCATCCCGGGGCGCGAAGCGAACTATGATGCGCAATTGCGCATCTGAGGATCTCGAGATTCCGGGTCTGGTGCTTGCGCACCATCCCGGAATGACGGTGCAAGTAAAAGCAAGCGAGAGAAACAACAATGACCGGTGCTGAAACCCTCGACGTGGCGCGCGATGCGATCTGGACCATCGTGGTGATATCGTCGCCCCTGATGGTGATCGGCCTGGTAGTCGGCGTGGTCGTGTCGCTATTCCAGGCGCTGACGCAGATCCAGGAACAGACGCTGATCTTCGTGCCGAAGATTCTCGCGATTTTCGTCACGCTGCTACTGGCATTGCCGTTCATGGCGGATTCGCTGCACGGTCACATGATGCGGATATCGTCGCGAATCATAGGCGGTTGATGCATTGTGACTAAATGCGCGTCGACATATCGTTCCTGCCGGCTCTTGCCGCCACCTTCATGCTGGTTTTTGCGCGTGTGGGAGCGATGGTGATGCTGTTGCCGGGATTTGGCGAAAGCAATATCCCGGTGCGCATCAAGCTCGCGATCGCGCTTCTGTTGACGCTGATCATCCTGCCGCTGCACCGCACCGCCTACCAGGTCGACCTGACGTCGATGGCCGCGCTCGGCGTGCTCCTGGTGCACGAGATCGCCATCGGCATCGTGCTCGGCGCCACCGCGCGCGTGACGCTGGCGGCGCTTGCGGTGGCGGGCTCGGTGATTGCCCAGCAGCTCGGCCTCGGCTTCGTCACCGCCGTCGATCCGACCCAGGGCCAGCAGGGCGTGCTGATCGGCAACTTCCTCTCCATTCTCGGCATGACGCTGCTGTTTGCCACCGATACGCATCATCTCGTCATCGCCGCCCTCAACGAGAGCTACCGGATCTTTGCGCCGGGCCAACTGATGCCGAGCGGCGACGTGGCGGCGCTCGCCACACGCGCCTTCGCCACCGCTTTCAAGATCGGCCTGCAGCTCTCGGCGCCATTCCTGGTGTTCGGCCTCGTCTTCAATATCGGGCTTGGCGTGCTGGCGCGGCTGATGCCGGCGATGCAAGTCTATTTCGTCGGCGTGCCGCTTTCGATCATGGCGGGCTTTCTGATCTTCGCCCTCGTCCTCACAGGAATGATGGCAACTTATCTCAACTACTTCATCGGCGTGATGCACGAGCTGACGCCGCTGAAATAGAGCATGATTCCGAGAGGATCATGCTCAAACAAAAATGCTAGGACGCCGCGATGGCCGAGGATACCGACGACAAAACAGAAGACCCTACGCAAAAACGTCTCGATGACGCGCTTGCCAAGGGCGATGTCGCCAAGAGCCAGGAAGTCAACACCTGGTTCATCATCGCGGGCGGCACGCTGATATTGTCGACATTCTCGGGATCGATCGGCGGCGGCATCCTGATGCCGCTGCGCAACCTGATCGCCAATGCGGGCCAGCTTCGCACCGATGGCGCAGCGCTGCTCGCACTCGGCAATACGCTCGGCTATGCCGTGCTCGGGGCGATCGGTGTGCCGCTGCTGATGCTGGCTCTCGCCGCGATCGCCGGCAACATGATCCAGCACCGGCTGGTGTGGTCATCGGAATCGCTGAAGCCGAAGTTCAGCAAGGTCTCTCCCGGCGCCGGGCTGAAGCGCATCTTCGGCAAGCAGGCGCTGGCGAATTTCTTCAAGGGGCTATTCAAGCTGATCGCGCTCGGCGCGGTCATGATGGCGGTGCTGTGGCCCGAACGGCATCGGCTGGAATCCTTCCTGATGTTCGATCCGTCGGCGATCCTCGGGGTGACCACCAACCTGACCCTGCAACTGATGGGCGCGGTAGCGGCGATGCTGGCCGCGGTCGCGATCGCCGATTACTTCTTTCAATACCGGCAATGGTACCAGCGGCAGAAGATGTCGCTGCAGGAGATCAAGGACGAGTTCAAGCAGTCCGAAGGCGATCCCCACATCAAGGGCCGCATCAGGCAGTTGCGGGTCCAGCGGATGAAGAAGCGAATGATGGCCGCCGTTCCCAACGCCAGCGTGGTCATCACCAACCCGACCCACTATTCGGTGGCACTGTCCTACGACCGCGGCATGTCGGCCCCGGTCTGCGTCGCCAAGGGTGTCGACAACGTCGCGTTCAAGATCAGGGAAATCGCCAAAAAGCACGACATTCCCATCGTTGAGAACGTCCCGCTGGCGCGCGCGCTCTATGCAACGGTCGATATCGATGAGGAGATCCCGGTCGAGCACTATCACGCGGTCGCCGAGGTCATCGGCTACGTCATGCGCCTGAAGAACGGCCTTTCCAGGCGGCAAATGTGAGGGAACAGCCAGAAATCCCCTTGAAATACCTTCAATACGCCAAATTGCTGCCTGATGGACTTGCGTTTGCGGGTCCGATTCAGGCACTCAGGAGGGGCGCGCAAATCGGCGCGTTACCCTCCATGCCGGAAGGCGGCGCCTCTTTCATGACCGTCGAAACCGATAGCCATTCGCCGACCGAGCCCCTCGCGGCCCACGAACCGGTGCGGCGGGGCGGTAGCATCGTGCTGGTGCTGCTGGTGGCAGCCGGCATTGTCGCGGTGGCGGTGGCGCTGATGACCATCGGCCGCGCCCAGGCCCAGCCCTATATTCTCGGCGTGCTAGCGCTGCTGGCCATGGTCGGCCTGTTCAATCTGTTCGCCTTTGCCGCCGGGATCATCCGCTTCACCGACCGCACCGCCGACGACCCGGTAATGGGGCGCATTGCCGATCATGCCTATGATGGGTTGGCAGTAACAGATCCCAAGGGTCATGTGGTCTATTCAAACGCCGCCTATCTGGCACTGACGGGCGCTGCGAGCCCGCAGGATGTGCGGCCGGTCGAACGTGTCTTCATCGGCAATCCCGACGTCTCGGAAGCCGTGTTCCGGCTGCTCAAGGCGGCGCGCGAAGGCAAGCGGCAGCAGGAGGAGGTCCGTACTGCGGGCTCCGACGGCGCACAGGGCCGGTGGCTCAGGATGCGGGTTCGCCCGCTTGGCCAGGGCAAGCGCGAAGCAAAATACGCGGTGTGGTCGATCGCCGACATCACGCGCGACCGCGAGCGTCAGGAAGACGTGTTCCGGGAACTGCAGCACGCGATCGAATATCTCGACCACGCGCCATGCGGCTTCTTCTCGGTCAATCCGGCCGGCGACGTCATCTATGTCAACGCTACGCTCGCGAACTGGCTCGACTACGATCTCGCCGAGATTGGCTCGGGCGGGCTGAAGCTCACCGATATCGTGTCCGGCGACGGCGCTGCGCTCTTGACCTCGATCGTGGCGGTGCCGGGCGAGGTCAAGACCGAAGTGTTCGACATCGACCTGCGCATGCGCGGCGGCAAGACCATGCCGGTGCGGCTCTATCACAAGCTCGCCTTCGGCGCCGATGGCTCGCCGGGCTCCTCGCGCACGCTCGTGATCAGCCGTACGCGCGACGAGCATTCCGACCCCGAACGCGCCGCCGAAGTCCGCTTCATGCGCTTCTTCGACCATACGCCGATGGCGATTGCGACGGTTGACCGCGGCGGCACGGTGGTGCGCGCCAATGCGCGCTTCGCCAAGCTTGCGCAGAGCCTGAGCGCGGATGGCGCCGCCAACAAATCGATCTTCCGCACGGTGAACGCGCGCGACCGCAGCCTGTTGATCTCAGCGATCAACCAGGCGGCCGAAGGGCAGGGGGATATCGCGCCGGTCGAAGTCATGCTCGACGGTGCCAAGGAGCGCTGGGGGCAGTTCTTCGTCACTGCGGTTGAGGAAGACGAACGCGATACCGAAGCTGCCATCGTCTATCTGCTCGAGACCACCGAGCGGCGGACGCTGGAAAACCAGATCAACCAGTCGCAGAAGATGGACATGGTCGGCCAGCTCGCCGGCGGCATCGCGCACGACTTCAACAACGTGCTTTCCGCCATCATGATGGCGAACGACTTCCTGCTGAACGCGCACAAGCCGACCGATCCGTCGTTCCAGGACATCATGCAGATCAAGCAGAACGCGACCCGTGCGGCGACGCTGGTGCGACAGCTGCTCGCGTTCTCACGGCGCCAGACGCTGCGGCCGCAGGTCCTCGACCTCGGCGACGCGCTCTCCGATCTCACCATGCTGCTGCGGCGGCTGATCGGCGAGAAGGTCAAGCTCGACCTCGTGCATGGCCGCGATCTCTGGCCGGTCAAGGTCGACGTCTCGCAGTTCGAGCAGGTGGTGGTTAACCTCGCGGTCAACGCGCGCGACGCGATGGCCGATGGTGGCAAGCTGACGGTGCGAACCGCCAATGTGACGGCGGAGGAAGCCGCCCAGCTTTCGCACAAGGGCATGCCGGCCGCCGATTATGTGCGGATCGACATTTCCGATACCGGCACCGGAATCCCGCCCGACATCGTCGACAAGATCTTCGAGCCGTTCTTCTCGACCAAGGAGGTCGGCAAGGGCACCGGTCTCGGGCTCTCCACGGTGTACGGCATCGTCAAACAGACCGGCGGCTTCGTCTATGTCGACTCGACGCCGGGCGAAGGCACCACCTTCCATATCTTCCTGCCGCGGCATCGGCCCGAGCTGGAAGCACAGCCCGAGCCGCAGGCCACCAGTGGGGCAGCCAAGGAAGGGGCAGCCGAGCCGCCGAAGCCGCGACCCGACCTGACCGGGCAGGGCACCATCCTCCTGGTGGAAGACGAGGACGGGCTGCGCTCGCTGAATGCACGCGGCCTTCGTTCGCGCGGCTACAGCGTGATCGAGGCCTCCAACGGCATCGAGGCGATGGACGCGCTCGACGAAAAGGACGGCGCGGTCGATCTCGTTGTCTCCGACGTCGTCATGCCGGAAATGGACGGTCCGACGATGTTGCGTGAAATGCGCAAGCGCAATCCGAACCTCAAGATCATCTTCGTCTCCGGCTATGCCGAGGAGGCCTTCGACAAGAGCCTGCCGGAGAACGAGCAGTTTGCCTTCCTGCCGAAGCCATTTGCGCTGAGCGCGCTGGTCGAGAAGGTTAAGGAGACCATGACGGCGTCGTGAGCCCGGAACTGGCCGGCAACCCCAAGAAAACCGCAAGAATGTGACTGGTCCTGGAAATCTCCTGGAAATCACAACTCTCTGCCAAATCGTCACATCCCCGCGACTGAGGGCCGCAGCGGCAGTTCCTGATAATGGCTTCACTTTTGAGCAGCTGTGCCCATCTTAGGGGCGCTTCCCCATCCTGGGAATTGAGGAAAAAGCACATGAATTTCTCGCAAGGCACGCGCGGAATTATCCGGACACTGGCGATCGTCCTGTCCGTGGCGCTCCCGTTGGCGATCACGATCTCCGAAGCCGACGCCCGCGTTGGCGGCGGCGGCAACTCGGGTTCGCGCGGGTCGCGTACCTATTCGGCGCCCCCCAGCACGACCACCGCGCCGGGCACGGCGCAGCCCATGAACCGTTCGTTTACCCAGCCGGGCACTCCGAACGTAGGCACGCCCGCGGCGGGCGCGGCCAACAAGGGCGGCTTCTTCAACCGGCCCGGCATGGGCATGCTCGGCGGTCTCGCCGCGGGCTTCCTCGGCGCCGGCCTGCTCGGCATGCTGTTCGGCGGTGGCCTGTTCTCCGGTCTCGGCAGCTTGTCTTCGATTATCGGCCTGCTGTTGCAGATCGCGCTGATCGTCATCGTGGTACGTCTGGCAATGTCCTGGTGGCAGCGTCGCCATACGCCAGCCTCCGCCTATGCCGGCGGACCTGCCGAAGGCCCGGGCGCGCAGACCAGCTTCCGTACCGGACTGAGCGGCTTCGGGCTGGGATCGAGCCAGCCGGCGCTGGAAATCCAGCCGGCTGACTACGAAGCCTTCGAGCGGCTGCTCGGCGAAGTCCAGGCGGCATGGTCGAACGAGGATGTCGAGAAGCTTCATACGCTCGCGACGCCGGAGATGGTGTCCTACTTCTCCAAGGACCTCGAGGAGAACAAGGCCCGCAACGACATCAACAAGGTGTCCGACGTCAAGCTGCTGCAGGGCGACCTCGCAGAGGCCTGGCGCGAAGGCGAAACCGACTATGCCAGCGTGGCGATGCGGTTCTCGCTGGTCGACAAGACCCTGGAGCGCACCACCGGCCGTCTGGTCGCGGGCAGCGAAACCCCGATCGAGGCCACCGAGGTCTGGACCTTCGCCCGCCGACGCGGCGGCGATTGGGAACTCTCGGCGATCCAGCAGACTAGCTAATCGCCCCTGCACACGACGACGAAGGCGCTGCGGTTCATTCCGCGGCGCCTTTTTCTTTGTCGTGGTGTCCCGGACGCGGTGGAGCGTTCTCTCGGCGATGCGGATCATCGTCCGAACGCTGCATTGCCGGCCCTGAGCGAGCTTGGGTCCCGGCTCTGCGCGGCGACACTTCGTGCCGCGCCGCATCGAGAATCCGAGATGGGTTCCGTAATCCATTGATTTCACGATCAGGTCACCGCGACCGGAATAATGGAGTCGCCTTGGGTTTGATCTCAACGAACAAAAAACACAGGGAGAAACCAGATGAACAAGCTTGCCAGGATCGTCGCACCGGCCGGCATGATGCTTGGCGCCATGTCGATTATATCGCCCGCGCCCGCGCAGGCGCAGTCCGCCGACATCAGCTTCTTCGTCACCAGCAACGGCATCGGCAATGGCGGCAATCTCGGCGGTCTCGCCGGCGCCGACAATCATTGTCAGACGCTGGCGCAGGCGGCGGGAGCAGGGGGCAAGACCTGGCGCGCCTATCTCTCGACCCAAGCCGCTGATGGTCAACCGGCCGTTAATGCGCGCGACCGCATCGGCAAGGGACCGTGGAAGAATGCAAAGGGCCAGGTCGTCGCCAAGGACGTAGCAGAATTACACGGCGCCAACGGTCTGACCAAGCAGACCGCGCTCAGCGAGAAGGGCGAGGTCATCAATGGCCGCGGCGATACGCCCAATCGCCACGACGTGTTGACCGGATCGCAAGCGGACGGCACCGCGTTTGCGGCCGGCGAGGATCGCACCTGCAAGAACTGGACGAGCTCGACGCAGGGCGCGGCAATGGTCGGTCATTCCGACCGCGTCGGTTTGCGTGATGACGATGCCTCGAAATCCTGGAACTCCTCGCATCCCTCGCGCGGTCCCGACGGCGGCTGCTCGCAGGCCGATTTGAAGAGCACTGGCGGCGATGGGTTGTTCTACTGCTTCGCTGCGAACTGATGGCGGCAGACCCTTGTGCTCGCACGGCGAGTGACGCAACGGGTCGACCAATCGAGGTCCGTTCGCGCGAATGCGCGTCCGACGACGGTGACATCCGAGTGTTCGTCTCGATGTCGCGAAACTCCCGCAGCCTCCTTGTTCATTCGGGAAACCCGGCAGTCGATCACGGAACTTCTGAGTGCATGGCGGGTTCTAATCGGGATCGGAGACCTTGCGATGAAACGTCTGTTTGTCCCGTTAATTTTGACCGTGGCGTTCACGTCGGCGGCGCTGGCCGGCAGCACGTCGTCGAATTCCAGCTCCAACTCATCGAACGGTGTTCACACCCGTGTCGATACAATCACAACCCACGACGGCCGGGGGCGGACAGTTTACGAGCGGCGCAGCGTCCGCATCGATGCTGATCGTGGACGACCGACCTATATGCGCAACTCTGTCCACGAAGGCTACGGCTATCGCTCGATGCGCCGCTGGCACCCTGTTGACGATGACGATTGAGACCGAGGGGCACTGCCCAAACGGTCATTGGAGGTTTCGTTCGCTACTGGGCGATGCACTCGTGAAAAGCCGCGGGTGCTGATGGCGATAACCGTTCGGGTTTGGGGCCGTCGTTAGGCGGCCTTTTTCTTTGCGCCTGTCACGTAGAGCGAATCGACCGCGCAAGCCGTCCAACCGACACCGCATTCGGCGCAGCCAACGAGCCGCGCGATGATGTGCTATGGTCAAACCGGCAGCGGAGGTGTCATTGATGGGTTATGAGCTCTACTACTGGCCGATGATTCAGGGCCGCGGTGAATATATTCGCCTCGCGCTCGAAGAGGCGGGCGCCCGCTACGCCGATGTTGCGCGCCATGGCAACGGCATGGCTGCAATGATGCGCATGATGGAAGCGGGAAAGGGGACGCCGCCATTCGCGCCGCCGTTCCTCAAAGACGGAAAGCTCGTGATCGGGCAGACCGCCAACATCCTGCTTTACCTGGGATCGCGCCACGGGCTGGCGCCGAAGTCGGAGGCCGGCAAATTGTGGGTGCATCAGTTGCAGCTCACGATCGCCGATCTGGTGCTCGAAATTCACGACACCCATCACCCGCTCGGGCCGTCGCTCTACTACGAAGACCAGAAGGCGCCGGCGAAGAAACGCACGGACGAATTCTGGAAATCGCGCGTGCCGAAATACATGGGCTATTTCGAAGACCTGCTGAAGGCCAATGGCGGGACTTACGTCACCGGCCGTCGCCTGACCTATGTCGACCTGTCGCTGTTTCAGATCGTCGAGGGACTGCGCTATGCTTTCCCGAAACGCATGAAGGCTTTTGAGCGCAAGATTCCCGGTCTGGTCGAACTGCGCGACCGCGTCGCGGCGCGGCCGAACATCAAGACGTATCTGGCGAGCGATCGAAGGATTCCGTTCAACGAGGAGGGGATCTTCCGCAGGTACAAGGCGCTGGATGCCTAGTCTGCATAATTCCAGGATGGTCCGTTAGGACCAAACCACAAATGCGCATCGCGCATCGGGGAATCTCGAGAATCATAGCTGCGCAACTGCGCACCATAGTTCGATGCTACGCATCGCCCCGGAATGACCGCTCTGCCGTCACAGGCTCCGCCCATCGATGGGCGTCATCTGCAGCTTGGACAGCTCGATGCCGTCGATGCAGCTCACATTCAGCGCCACAACATCACTGCCGTCGGGCTTCTTGCCGCGTGCGAACACCTCGACCCCGCAGTCGACGCAGAGCTGGTGATGGATCGCGTGCTTGTTGAAGAGATATTCCTTCAAATTCTCTTCACCGGCGCGGAGATGAAAGCTCTTCGGATCAAGGAAGGTGAAATGCAGCCCCTTCTTGGTGCAGATCGAGCAGTTGCAGGCGGTGACCATCGCAAGATCGGTGGTGCATTCGAAGCGTACCTGTCCGCAATGGCAGCCGCCGGTGTAGGTCTTGCTTTCGGGCATCGCGACTATACTTTCGTTGTCTCACCAAAGTCCGGGCACTAGACGATAGCGCATGCGCGCCACATAGTCAGCCGGCAAGCCCTCGACCAGCGCGCGCTCCTCGATGCGGGCTCGAATCGCGAACAGGACAGCGAACACCGGCGCGATCGCGACGCCCCACCATGATCCCAGCAGCAGCGGCACGCCGAAGAAGAACAGCATGATGCCGCTATACATGGGGTGACGGACGAACGCATAGGGCCCGCTCGAGATGACATGATGGTGACGCTCGGTCTGTACCTTCACGATCGGGGCGGCAAAGGAGTTTTCGCGGAACACCCACATGATGAAGGCGGTCGAGAGCAGGTACATCGCAAGTCCGAGCGCCTGCAGCACAAGCGGAACGTCGGAGGCGTGAGTGCGCCGGTCAAGCTCGATCGCAATCAGCCAGACCAGCGCCACCACCACGAAGACAAGCATGAACTTCTTGTCGGCGGCCGGCTGGTCTGCCTGAAACGTCGGCCGCATGCGCTCGGCGAGCAGGGCAGGATCGGTTTTCGCCAGCCACAATCCGCAGGCAGGGCCGATGATGGCGCTAACGATCAGGAACACCCATGCGGCCGGCCAATGCAGCGAGCCGGCCGTGGCGAACAAGAGCGCGCCGAGCGCAACGACCCAGATGGTATTTTGCAGCAAAAGTTTTGCGATCATGTCCGGGTTCCGTTCCCCCCGTGGCGACACGATCGCGCAATTCTTCGGCGAACTTGCGGCGCTGGTTTTCGTCCCTGGCCGGGACGTTTAGTCGTTACGCTAGCTGGTCGATGCGCGTTCCCTGACCGGGCGGCAAGGGAGCGATCAGCGTCGGCTGCGCCTTGCGGGTGCCGTCGGCCGGCGCGCCGTTCTGGACGTCAGACGTCTTGTCGGGGGCCTTGAACACCGGGACTTCGGGCGCTTTGACCACCACCGTTGCGGGGACAGCAGACACATTCATCGGAAGCATCCTGTTGGTTGCCTCCGACCCTGGCTGGGTTGAAACGAACGATTGGTGAATCCGGCAAAGCAATCCCGCGCCGACGCCGTCAATCCCGTCCAATGGTGAAAGGGCGGCTCGCGGAATCGTTAGAATGCGACTGATCGGGTTAGGCCTATTCGTCCTTGCCGCGGGTCACCACGATCGAGGCCTCGGTCTTGGTGCGCGTGCATTCCATGTTGAGCCGGCGAAAGCGCATGGAAACCTTGTCACCGCGGAGTAAGCCCATGCGCTTGATGCAGCGCGAGGAGCCGGTCGCAACGTCCTGCTTTGGGATGGTGAAGATGATGGCGCCGGCCGATGCGACCAGAGCGAAGAATTCCGGCTTCGGCTTGCGGTCGGCCTTGGCATAGAGCTCGTTGGTGTAATTGCGTCCGCGGCAGCCAAGCGACAGCTCCTTCGCCGCCGGGTGCGTCAGATAGATCATGTTGCCGGTGTTGACGCTGATCTTCAACCCGTCGATCTGGTTCTTCAGCTCCTTGGCGATATCCTCGCAGCGGTCTGCGCGCGCGGGCGAAGTACTAACCGCTGCGGCCAGTGCCAGCGTTGCGGCAAACAGGATTGGTCCTCGAAGTCGTGATCCCAAAGCCATTGTGAATTCCCCCATGCGCATAAGCCCGCGCGCAGATTTCCTGCAAGGAGCGCGCACGGAAGTCAACTTTGTTGTCAGAAACCGTAGAGGATGACGCCGATCCCGAAGGCGATCACGGCGAGGACGCCGAACAGGGTGGGGATGCTGACCAGTATTGCGGCAAGCCCCAGCCGCTGGCCGCGTGCGGCGAGCGCGATGGCGCAGGCGCCCATCAGCGGAAACGCGATGATCTGGACCGGAGTCTGGAAGGAGGAAAAACCGTCGAAATCGAGGCCATGCCGCACCACCGAGGGCATGTAGTTCAGCCAGTTCATCAGCACCAGCGCACCAAGCGCCATGATCGCGTAACGCAGCCGACCGACGGTGGCGAAGGCCAGCGCGGCGAGCGCCAGCACAGGGTGACTGGCAATATAGGCCTTAATGATTGTGCCGCCGACACCCGGGCCCGGAATTGCCGACGTGTCGCCGAACAACATTGGCGCATGCGACAGCCCCTCGAACGCTTCGATCGCGGCCACGATGATCAGAAGCAGATATAGCCCAAGCAGCCGCGCAGGGCGGGTCGGGCTAGCGTCAGGCACTGTCGTTGCGGAGCTCATTACAATCGCAAGTCTGTTCCGGAACCATCGAAAATCTCGGGTTTGTCTGAAGAGGGTCCGGAACGGTTCAATCGCCGACTCGCGGCCGCAAATGGCTGGATTCGGCCGGATCTGGCAGGCAAGCAAAACCTTCCTTTTGGTCGAAAAATGCTTAGAACGGGTCTGTCTCCGCCGCGCCGTTCCGGCCGCTGCCGGCTCCAACCCGAGATGTCAACATGAACGCCCCGACTGCTTTTCCCGACCAGAAGCCCGTTCCGCCTTACAAGCACACGCCGCTATTTCCGCTGGGGCCGGACACCACGCCCTACAAGAAGATTTCGACCGAGGGCGTGCGGGTCGAGAAGGTGCTCGGCAAGGATATGCTGGTGGTGTCGCGCGAGGCGTTGCGGGCGCTGTCGGAAGCCGCCTTCGGCGACATCAATCACTATCTGCGGCCGGGTCATCTGAAGCAGCTTCGCTCGATCCTGGACGACAAGGAAGCCAGCGACAACGACAAGTTCGTTGCCTTCGACTTCCTGAAGAATGCCAACATCGCCGCCGGCGGCGTGCTGCCGATGTGCCAGGACACCGGCACCGCGATCATTATGGGCAAGAAGGGCTGCAACGTCATCACCGATGGCGACGACGAGGCGGCGCTCAGCGAAGGCGCGCGTGACGCGTACTTGCGCCGTAACCTGCGCTATTCGCAGGTGGCTCCGCTCTCGATGTACGAGGAAAAGAACACCGCCAACAACATGCCGGCGCAGTGTGAGATCTACGCTGAGGGTGATGACGCCTATAAGTTCATGTTCATGGCCAAGGGCGGCGGCTCTGCCAACAAGAGCTTCCTGTTCCAGGCGACGCCCTCGGTGCTGACCAAGGATCGCCTGCTGGCGTTCCTGAAGGAGAAGGTGCTGACCCTCGGCACCGCGGCGTGTCCGCCATATCACCTCGCCATCGTCATCGGCGGCACTTCGGCCGAGCTCTGCATGAAGACGGTGAAGCTCGCCTCCGCGCGCTATCTGGATGCGCTGCCGACCCACGGCTCGGCCGACGGCAACGCATTCCGCGATCTGGAGATGGAGCAGGAAATTCTGAGGATGACGCAGTCGCTCGGCGTCGGCGCGCAGTTCGGCGGCAAGTATTTCTGCCACGATGTGCGCGTGATCCGGATGCCGCGCCATGGCGCGTCGCTCCCGATCGGGCTTGGCGTTTCCTGCTCGGCGGACCGCCAGGTGCTCGGCAAGATTACGAAGGACGGCATCTATCTCGAAGAGCTCGAGCATAACCCGGCGCAGTATCTGCCCGCGGTCGAGCAGTCGCTCGGCGGCGAGGTCGTCAAGATCGATCTCAACAAGCCGATGAAGGAGATCCTGGCGACGCTGTCGAAATATCCGATCAAGACGCGGGTCTCGATGACCGGCACGATGATCGTCGCGCGCGATTCCGCGCATGCGAAGCTGCGCGAGCGGCTGGAGAAGGGCGAGCCGCTGCCGGATTACTTCAAGAACCACCCGGTGTATTACGCCGGCCCCGCCAAGACGCCCGATGGCTATGCCTCCGGCGCGTTCGGCCCGACCACCGCCGGGCGAATGGACTCCTTCGTCGATCAGTTCCAGGCGGCAGGCGGCTCGATGGTAATGGTCGCCAAGGGCAACCGCGCCGTCGCGGTACGCGAGGCCTGCAAGAAGCACGGCGGCTTCTATCTCGGCTCGATCGGTGGTGCGGCGGCAAACCTCGCCGAGCACTGTATCAAGAAGGTCGAGGTCGTCGAATATCCCGAGCTCGGCATGGAAGCGATCTGGCGCATCGAGGTCGTGGACTTCCCCGCCTTCATCATCATCGACGACAAGGGCAACGACTTCTTCAAGGAGCTGAACCTGGGGTGAGGGCGCTCGGCCTCGATGGATTCAGCAAAGGCTGGGTCGCCGTGCTTCTTGACGGCGACCTTCACGAAATCAGGTTCTGTCGCGACATCGCCGAGGCGCTGTCTGTTCGCTTCGATCGCGCTGCGATCGACATTCCCATCGGCATGACCAATGATGGCGAGCGGGCTTGTGACCTGCTCGCCCGCGAGCGGTTGCGGCCGCATTCTTCGCGCGTGTTCACCGGCGCACGCCGCCGGCTATGGCTCGAATTCTCCGATCCCGACAGCGCCAATCGAGATGCCTTGCAGCGCGGTCAAAAGCGCGTGTCGCGCCAGCTCTGGCATCTCGGGCCGAAGATCATGGAAGTGGATACGTTCGTGCAGGCCAATCGCGCGCACGACATTCGCGAGGCTCACCCGGAACTGGTTTTCTTGCGCCTTAACGATCGCAAGCCGCTACCGGCGAAGAAGTCGGAGGCTGGAATTCGTATCCGCCGGCTGCTGCTGAAGCGGGCAGGGATCAGGGCGATCGACAAATGGTTGGCCAATGAACGCCTCGGTACCGGCGCAAAATGCGATGACGTGCTGGACGCTTGCGCCGTTGCGATCGCTGCACGCGATGCGACTGGCTGCTTTCCGGAAGGCGTGGCGCCACGCGATGCCCACGGCCTGCCGATGCAGATCTGGTCGTGATCCCATCGATCGCAGCTCAACGGCAGTTCGTCACCTGGTTCGAACACAACGAACGCCACCAGCCGCCCCCGCCAGCGAGACGAGGGCGACCATTGAACCCTGCGCTTTTGCATGAGTTAGAGGACAAGGAGGCGCGGCGGCCTCCTCATCCGTCAGGCGCGCGATCCCGTGAAGGGGAAGCTGCCCATCGGGCCGATGCCCATTTCGCCGGACATGCTGTCGCCGGAAACCTTGCCGGTGAAGGCGAGGGTGAGCGGCATTGGGTTGGTAATCGAAATCTTCCAGGCGACGTCGTCGCCGTTGACGGTGCCGTCAAAAATCTCACCGGAATTGCCGTCGGCGCCCTGCGTGCCCGTCAGCGTGTTGCCCGAGCTCTGCAGCGATAGCGTCGCCTTGCGCTCGCCCATCGGCGTGCTCATGGTGATGTTCCAGTTTCCGTCCACGGCCATTGCTGTCTCCCCGACATTTGTCCCGGCAAACCTGAATGGCTTGCGAGATCCGCTACACTCGATCGGCGGTATAGCCTATCTCGCCACACAAGCCCAACCGTCTCAAGCATCCTTTTGACGCGTATTGCCTAGGCCTGTTGGACGGCAGCACGAAGGCGGCTGCCGACCAAAACACGAAACGCGATGTATTGAACTGCAAAGGCCGCGATCTTGGCGCCGACCAGAACGACCGTCACGTAGAACGTCCACAGCTTCATGTCGCCGGTCATGGCAATGCCGATGGTGCCGGCGGCGAGCGCGAAACACAGCGCGGCCCAGGCATAGCCCGCGAAGGTGACGTATTCGGGGATAGTCTGCGACACGATCGGCGGCATATAGCGCAGCATCCAGCCGCGCTTGAGCATGATGAGGCCTATCGCGAAATGCCCGATCGCAGGCTTCGCGAGCACGAAGCGCGGATCGTGGGTCAGGAGCGTCGCACTGCCGAGCACGATAACGAGCGCGAGGCTGGCCCATGTCATGTAGCCGAGCTCCTTGCCCCTGGTGCGCGAGTAGATCACCTGGCCTATGGCGCCCGCGATCGCCACGCCCGTTGCCAGTAAGACGTTGTCGGTCGCGAGATAGATCGCGATGAACACGATGGTAGAGAAAAAATCGGCGCCCAGTCTGGCGAATACGTCCTTCATCGTGTTGCTCTCTGCTGATCGTGTTGCGGCTGGTGATCTGGCTTAGTTGGTGCCGGGGAGGGCGTTCGCAGGCGGCGCACCATACTTTGACTTGCGATATTGCGGATACCATGTCGTGAAATAGGCGGCACCGTTGCGGGCGGCGAAGGCGATCACGAGGCTCGACCAGAGCGGCAGGCCCGGCACGTAGATTGTCAGCACGTTGCCGATGATCATCAGGACGAACGCAGCATTCCAGGCCCAGGTGATGAGATAGACTGCCTTCAGAAAACCGGGCTGCTTCGTCGTCTCGGCGTCGACCGCTTCAATCGCATATTGCAGGATGAACGGCTTGCGGATGATCAGCGAGGCCAGCGAGATCGCGAGCACGCCAACATCGACCGAAAGCTTCACGGCGGAGCTGCTCAGGAGCGGATCGATCAGCGCGACATAGGCGCCCAGCCCGCTGAACAGGATGACACTACAGGCGCCGAGTATCTTGATTGAGCGGCCCCGATAAATGTCGATGCCGATAACCGCAAGACAGATCGCGGCCGCAGCGAAGAGGCTGATCTCGGCCGTGGTCACCAGCATCAGCAGGGCGAACGAACCGAACGGCGCGAGGATCAGGAAGATGGTCATGAGAGCCTCTCGAGGCTAATCTTTACATCGTAAAGATACCGTAAGGCTGCGAGTTGGAGCCGTCAAGGAAAATCTTTACAGTGTCAAAATTAAGTGAGGGCTGAAAAAAGCTTTATTACAACAGCATAACGGCGTCATCCGGGGCGCGTGTTAGCGCCGAACGCGGAATTTCGAGATTCTCAGGGGCGCAATTGCCCACCACAGCTCGATGCTGACGCATCGCCCCGGAATGACGAACGTGTACGCTTACTCCGCGCTGACCCAATTACCGTGAAAGCCATCGGGCACGCGGTGGCCGAGATGCACCAGCGCAATGGGGCCGGCTTCGACATCCTGCGCGTTGAATACCGCAAGATCACTGCGGTTCTCTCGCGCGCGCCAGACGGCGGCGAGTAGCCAGCCATCTCCCTCGGCGGCGTCAGGCCCGCCCACGAACACCGGCTCGGAAATCGTGTCGCCGGCGGGCAGCCGGTAGTGGCCGAGACGTTTGCCCTTGCCGTCGACATGGACGATGCCGGACAGCGCGCCGAACATCGGCAGCTCTGGATTGGCGCAGGCGTACCAGCCATGGCGGTTCGCCAGCCCTGCGCGACGATCGTCGATGCGCGGAAATTCGCCGGTGAGATCGTCGAGATAGGTTTGCTTGAAGCGATCGGTATTCCCTCCGAGATCGAAGGTCCAGCGGCAGTACCGCGCCCGCGATTTCTGCGGATCCGTCTTCGTGCCGTCGGGATGATTGAACAGCGGAGCTTCCTCGAACTGCATCACGTCGGCAATGATGCGGCTCTCTTCCTCCCACGCGTTCATGACGTGGAAGACATAGCAGCTTTCGGCACGGAACCAGACGATATCCTTCGCCGAACCGTTGCGCTTCATGACACCGACATAGGCGCCTTTCTCCGGCTCCCAGGCGTAAGGCGCCTTGCCGCGCATCGCCCGCTCCATGCTGCCGGTAATGGGAAGGATCGGAAACAACAGATGATTTTCGGTGACGATGAAGTCGTGCACCATGCTGGCATAGGGTGCCTCGAAGCGATCGAACCGCGTCACGACGCCAGAGGCATTGACCGAACCGAAGGAGAGGGCGGGCGTGAGCGGGCCCATCGCATTGTAACCGAAGAATACCAGCTCGCCCGTTACGGGATCGATCTTGGGGTGCGCCGTGAAGGGGCCTTTGATGGCGCCGTTGTAGTCGCAATAGCCGAGACGATTGAGCGTGCCGGGCTCAATCTCGGTCGGCAGATGGCCTTCTTCGAGCGCCAGGAGCTTTCCGGCATGGAAAATGACGTTGGTGTTCGCGACGCCGCCATCGTCGGTGATCCCGGCCGGCGCGTCCGGCAGCTTGCGGCCGAAACCGCCGAATAGCGCGCGGCCGGCATCGTGCTCCGCTAGCCATTTCGGAGTGCGGACCCAGCGATTGCGGTAGCTGGCGCGGCCGTTCTCCAGATGAAATGCGTGCAGCATGCCATCGCCGACGAACCAGTGGGCGCCTGGCGCATCGAACTGCGGATTGGGACCATTGCGATAGAGCGTGCCGTTGAGTTCGCGCGGCAACTCGCCGGTCACCTTGAGATGCGGCGCGTCGCATTCCATCGGAATCGGTGCCAGATTGGTCCGTGCCCATTCGGTATTTACCTCGTCGAGCATCTCACATCCTCCTCCGGTTATAATCTTTACATCGTAAAGATATCAGTAGGGACGTTGCGCATCTTCGTCAAGCAAAATCTTTACACTGTAAAAATTGCGGCTATAAAGAGTCGTATGGCAGGAACATCAAGAGAAACCAAAGTGAATCGTCCCGCCGCCAGGCGCAGGCCGGCAAGGACCGCGACCGAAAGGCCGGCCAGCCGCCGTCGCCGGCCGGCAGGCGAGAGTCCTTATCATCACGGCGATCTGCATGACGCCTTGCTGGCCGCGGCCGAGCGGGTGTTGGAGCGCGATGGATTGCCGGGCCTGACGCTACGGGCGGTGGCGCGCGAGGCCGGCGTGTCGCACGCCGCCCCGACCCATCATTTCGGCGATCTCACCGGGCTGTTGAGCGAGCTTGCCGCCATCGGTTTCCGCCGCTTCAACGAGGCGATGATCGCAGCGGGGAACACCGAAACGCTGCCGCTGATGAAGGCGATGGCGCGCGCCAAGGCCTATGTCGCCTATGCGCAGGCGCGCCCGGGCATGTACGGGCTGATGTTCCGGACCGAGCGGCTCGACATGACGCGGCCATCGCTGCACGAGGCGGCAACGGCTTCGTTCGAAGGACTTGCGACCGCCGTGAGGCTGAGCCGCAACGAGAAGGTGACGGGCGAGGCATTGGAAAAGCTGTCGCTCGAGCAGGCGGCGGCGATCGCGCGGGCGTGGTCGTTGGTGCACGGCTTCACCACGCTGCTGCTGGACGGGCGACTGAAGGACATTTTGCACCGGCTGCCCGAAGGCACCGGGGTAGACCAGCTCCTGGATGCCATGCTGCGCTCGACCGTGCCGCGACCGCCGGCGTCGTAGGATGTGTCAGGACGGAGCTGCGCGACGGCGTTGTGTATGGCGTGCCGCTCAGCAACCCCTGCAAATCTTAGTTTGCCGCGCGAGCCTTGCGTCGGCTTCCGCGTCTTCGTTAGGCTGCCGCGTCCAATCGTCATACCGCGCTTTGGCATCCGATGTCGGAGCAGTCTCATTCAGCGGGCCAAGAACGATCTCGCGATCGCGATTGCGCGCCGTCCTTCGCTTCGGCTTCGCCGGCCCGGCTTGCTCGCCATCTGCCGTCGGTGGTTCACCCAGCCCGTCCCAGGCGATCGGCACGCCGGCGCCGGCCGTCGGAGTCGAGCAGCCGGTGCCTGAGGCGCAGCAGCCAGTGAGGGCGGTGCCCGCGATGAGGAGAACCAGAAGTTTCATGTGCATTAATGCCCCGCGTGACGCCGCAGCGAAATATCAGATATGAAAGCACTCAATCTTGAAGCTTTGACGTTAATACGGCGAAAACACGCCGGGCAACCGACGTGATCAGCGTTTGGCGAGGCTCACGGCCGCGCCCTTTTCGCCGACAACTTTGACCTCGTCCTTCCCGCACTTGAAATCACGCGCAAATTCGTCTGCCGCCTGGCGCGCGAGCTCGTTGGCGTTGCGGTTGGCCTGGCCGTCGATATAGGCGACGTGGCAGACCGGCCCCGGTGGTAGCCTGGTGACGGCCAGCATCGGCTTGGAGGTCGGGCGGCCGTTCTTGTCCAGGTCGCCATTGTCAGCGATCAGCCAGCGCTGGATGATGGCGAACGGCTTGCCATCAGCGACTCGCCACTCGACGGTGTGTGCCGTGGAGTTGAACGGCCCAAACCAGAGTTCTGCGGCGGGTTCCTTGGCGGCGGCCATGCGGCTACGGCCGACCGAGACGATTTCGCGCAGATCGTCCTCGCTGATCAGTACCACCGGGCCCGACTTGCCCGGACATACCCGCGTGACGCTGCCGTCGACATCGCTCGGCTTGCCGATCGTCCGGCAATCCTTCGGCGCGGTGGACGTGTAACTGCTGCTGAATGTTTGGGCGTTGGCCGGTGCTGCCAGACCCGCCACGGCGCTGAAAAGGGCCATCGCGGCCAGCCCCGCAAGTCGCCGATAGGGAACGAATTTCATCTGCCGCCCTTGCTGTGGAAGCCCTTCGGCCAATGTGACGTGTGCAATCTGGGGAAGGTTCAATGGAACAGCGCGAAACACCTGACATTGCCGCGGATTCGTCCTAGAAGAGCGGCTTCGCAGCTCCTCGTTTCATAAGCGTGCAGTTCATTCAGTCGTCATGCCGTCCATACCTTCGCACAAGCCCTATCGCGTCGGGCGCTCCCGCACCGGACTTGGCCTCTTTGCCACCAAGCCGATCAAGAAGGGCACCAAGATCATCCGCTACTTCGGGCCGCTTCTTGACTCCAAGAAGAAGGAGGAGGACGCGATTGAGAACAAATATCTGTTCGAGCTGACCAACCGCTGGACCATCGACGGCTCGGTGCGCGAGAACATCGCCCGCTACATCAACCACGCCTGCAAACCCAACGCGGAGTCGGACGTCAAGCCTCGCAAGCGCAAGGTGTTCATCCGTGCCATCAAGGACATCGAGCCGGGCGAGGAGATCAACTACGACTATGGTACCGATTACTTCAAGGCCTATCTGAAGCCGATCGGCTGCAAGTGCGACGCTTGCGAGAAGAAGCGCAAGAAGAAGCGTGCCGAGGCACGGGCGGAGCGTGCGCGTCTGAAAGCCAAGGCCGAGCGCAAAGCGCTGAAGAAGGCAGAAAAGCAGGCGAAAGCGGAAGCCGAGCTGAAAGAGAAGTTGAGAGCGAAAGCTGCGCGGAAGCTGAAGAAGAAGCTCAATGGCCACGCGCTGGACGGCAAGTCGCTGAACGGCGGCAGCCGGGCCAAGGTTGCCGGTAAGAAGTCGGTGGGACGTAAGCGACCGGCCCCGGCGCCCGCCCTTCAGGCCTAAGCCTCATCCACTGGTCTGCGCGCCGATTTCGGCAGCAGCGCATCGCCGAAGTCCACCGCCGTACGCTGAATGATCGCGCCGGTCGCGTCGACCACGACGCGAAACCGCCGGTGCCCGGAGAAAAAGGTCAGGCGATGCCGGCCGGCATCTGCATCGACCCCGCGTTCAGCCAGGCTCGTGACCCTGCGGGCCTGCATCTCTTGTCGCAGCAGGGACGGCGTCAGGCCGAGGCCCTCGGCAACGATGGAAGCGTCGATCTGGACGGCGCCATTTTCAAATTCGATCGGTTTCATGCATACCTGATGCTTTGTTGTAGCCCTCATGCATGGGCTGGGCTTCGCTTGGCCGGCGCGGGATAGGCGCACTCCGCCAGGGTCGTGGTGTCGAGTTCGCGCATAAAGGCCTCGCGCGCGGCAGCGAGTTTGGCTTTCAAACGGCAGCGCGGCTTCAGCACGCAACTGCCGCCGTCCTCGCGAAAACATTCGACCAGCGGCGGCCCCTCCAGCGCGCGCACGACTTCGCCGATCGTGATCGAATGGGCCGGGCGGGCCAGCATGAAGCCACCGCCGACACCGCGCTGGGTCGAGATGAAGCCGCTATCGGCGAGGTCGCGCACCACCTTGGCCAGGTGGTTGCGGGATATGCCGAACTCGGCCGCAATTTCGTTGGTCGCGAAGGAGCGGTCGGGCTCGCCCGCCAGCCGCATCAGGGCGCGCAAGGCAAAATCCGTAAACGACGTCAGGCGCATGGGAGCCCTTTCAAAAGATCTGCTTGCAAATCATCTATAGCCATCTAAATAGGCATTTGAAATACCTATTTAGGGGCAAGCCTGGAAATGGAAGCGATCGTGGCAGGGCCGGCGCGTCGAGAGCAGTTGACCGCCGAGATCATGGAGCGGACGGGCATCGATGAGGCGATGATTGAGCGCCTGGTGCGAGGCTTCTACGCCAAGGTGCGCGAGGATGCCGTGCTGGGGCCGATCTTCGACGCCCGTATCAAGGATTGGGAACCGCATCTGGCCCAGATGTGCGCGTTCTGGTCGTCGGTCGCGCTGATGACGGGCCGCTACCACGGCACCCCAATGGCCAAGCACCTCCCGCTGCCGGTCGATGGCGGCCATTTCGACCGTTGGCTCGCGCTGTTCGAGGAAACCGCCCGCGAGATCTGTCCGGGCGAAGCCGAAGCGCATTTTGTTGAGCGGGCGCGGCGGATTGCACAGAGCCTCGAGCTCGGCATCGCCGGCGTCCATGGCGTCATGCTGGGCAAGGGCGAACGATTTCGACGCAAGCAGGCAGGAGCAGTCTAATGGCCTATCGTACGCATGCCGTCACCAGCAAGGAGCAGGCCAATCCATATTCCGGTACCAGCCTGGTGCCGATGCTGGTGATCGGGTTGGTATTGACGTTTGCGGGAATGATCGCGGCGTTGGTATTGAGCTGAGGTGCTTCCACCGTCATTGCGAGGAGCAAAGCGACGAAGCAATCCATGCCGCCGCAAGTGGAGAAGTGGATTGCTTCGCTTCGCTCGCAATGACGGCTGATGCTTACGCCGTCACCGTCTCACCGCTCTTGCGCAGCCCGATATACTGCAGCTCCGCAAATACGCCGGTGGCAATCGCCTGCGCCACGATGAAGACCTGTCCGAGCAGGTTCGGCGACACCGCGCCGGAGAACAATAGTGCGATGCTGCCCAGCGTCCACGCGGCGTTGCCTACGATCACCAATAGCACCAGCGCCTTCGCCACCGTTGACCGCGAGGCGAGCCAGCCGACCAGCCCGGTATAGGCGATCAGGAACAGGCCGGTTTCGCGCAACAAGACTTCCGGCAGATTGAGGAACGGCGCCAGCGCGCTGGCGCCCAGCGTCAACGTAACAGCGGCGACGCCGCTGAAGATGGCGTCGGCGAGCAGAGCGCGACTCAGGAAGGTGGACGGACGGATCATGACGATTCTCCTTTGCTTGGGGTGGCTTCCATAAGGGATCAGCGTTGCAGCAGCGACCGGAACTGTCGCAACAGCCGCATGGAGCAGAGCGCCTTGCCGATCTTGTTCTCGATCGTCTGCACTCGCACGAACACGAAGACGCCAGTGTCGTGCACGACCGGCTGCGGCATGTTCAGCGAACGCGCCAGCAACCAGGTGGCCAGATTGATCACAAAGGGGATCACGGTGGCAGCGAGACGGAAGAGGATAAGCATCAGCATGGGTCATCTCCTGTGTCCCCAACATGAGCCAGCCCGTGATCCGTTTCGATTACCTCGGACGTAAGAAGGCAGACTGTTCGAAGACGTTCTAAGATGTTCGATGGTGTTCGCACACGCTCGGAAACGCTTGAAAAATAGGGGTTTCCGCGTACATTCATGTTCGTCACTGTTTGTTCTCGTTCGCGTCCAACCGCCGACTTTGTTGGTATTTTTGTTGGTATCGGAAGAACAAACGTCGCGGCACAATTCCGATCTTCCGAGACGCGAGAAGTCGAAGCAGATGGCACGCAGTCAGGTTGGCGAGCACGCAAACCCCCAGCAGATAAGGACCGACGTCGACTGTCGCGCCGCCAAACCGAAATTCGAGAACGGCGCTTGGACCGCCACGAAAATTTCTGACGTGACAGGCGGCGGTCTCTATCTCTTCATCAAGCCGGACCTGAACAGGCCGGGCAAAGCCGCCTCCAAGCTCTGGCAGATGGCCTATCGCTTTCATGGCCGACAGAAGACCTACTCCATCGGGCCTTACGGCGATGGCAACGACGGCACCTTTTCACTCGCCACTGCACGTCAGAAGCGCGACGTCGCAAAGGCGCTGCTCGCCCAAAGCCCACCAGTCGATCCCTCCGTCGAAAAACAATTCGAAAGACATCGTCGGGCGGCCGAACGCCCTCTGGGCGTGTGGATCGATGAATGGCTTGCAGAGAAGAAGATCGAGAAGATCAAGCGCGGCAGACTTGTCACAGTTCGCAGTCCTGAAACCATCGCGCTGCTCGAAAGATGGGCTGGTTATCTGAAGGGTCGTTTCGGCAAGCTCTGTCGGAAAGACATCAAACGCCCCGACGTTCTCGCTTTCTTTCGGGCGATGCAGGCTGAAGGCAGACTAGAGACCCGTGACCGAGTTCACAGTATCGGTTCGCAAGTTTGCGACTACGCTGACCTCGAAGGGGATGGCTACAATCCGTTCCGTGCCTGCAAGAAGCAGCTTATTGCCAACGTCTCGACGCCGCGGCCCGGCGTCACTGATCCGCAGGATGTGATTCGCCTGTTCAGGCTGATCATGCCGACATGGGCGAAGGCCAGATTTGGTGATGTCGTCGGTGATGCCCTTCGGCTCGATGCACTTACCATCCCGCGCCCCGGCATGATCAACAACATGGAATGGTCAGAAGTCGACTGGGATGCCGAACGGTGGACTATTCCTGCTGCTAAGATGAAGACCGGCTGGGATCATGTCGTGCCCCTGTCGCGACAAGCCGTCGCTATCCTGCGACGCGTGCGGAAAATCAACGGCAATCGGCGCTACGTCTTCGCTTGTGCCGAAGATGCGCCCTTGTCCGGTAGATCGCTTTGTTCTCGGCTGCGTGCACTCGGCATCGACACCAAGACCGAACATTGCGCCCATGGCTTCCGCACTACATTCTCGACCCTTTGTCACCATGAGGAGATCAAGGAAGCCAAGGCGTGGGATGGCGACGTCATCGAGTTGCAGCTTGCGCATCTCGAAAGTGACTCGGTGAAGGCGATCTACAAACGGCACGGACCGCTGGCTCTGATCGGCTCGCGGACCAAGCTGATGCAGCATTGGGCTGACCGGATCGATCGCTTTGCCCTCCCAAAAAAGATTCTGCCGATCAAGGAAATCCTTGAAAGCTGTGCGAACTAAGAGCGCCTTCACGTTTTCGGCTCAATGCGAGGGAGGGTCATATGATAGGCCTCGATGGAATCGGCATCGACCATGGTCTGGCCCTCCATTTTGTAGGCGATGATCTTTCCCTTCTTGATCAGCTTGTAGGCCTTGGTCCGGCCGAAACCACCCCGCTCCAACGCCTTTTTCAACGGAATCAGGTTCCGTTTTTGGCGGGGCTCATCCGTCATCGCCATCGATCGCTCCCTGCTCGGTTGTTCGTTCTTCTCCGTCGCCCAATTGAATCAGCATCGGCGGTCTCGTGCGGCTAACGGCCGCGCTTTCGGAACAGCGCGCGCCTGACTTGCCTTTGTGAGTTTGGTTCTCGACACCAGATTGGTGACCGCAAGATTGGTGACCGCAACATAAAAACGAGTGGCAGGGAAGAACGCTCCGCGTCGATTCATTCAATCACGGCGTTCGCTCCTCTCTCCAGTGAAAGCTAAGAAAGCTTCGAGTATTATGGGACAGCTGAAGGAGCCGAGGATCATTGAGACCCGGTGAGATCGGAGAAGAACACAGCGATCATTTTCCGGTGACTGGATTTTCGCATCATTTTTGGGTGTGACCAATTTTGCTGAACGCGCATCAAGCCGTCGCCTTTGTTGCTTTAGCTCGCACAATTTTGGTCATGATGAACTGGACAGGCCGACGGCTGGCCTAGCTGGCTGCTCTTGGATCACGTGAAGTGATGATGTGGTGCGGAGAGATGGCCAAAAAATGCGCGTGATGATTCACCGGCAGAGAATTTGCCCATGGTCGTGTTTGAGAGAGCCAATGCTCCAAGTTGCCAGAGGGGCCGTAATTGTCCTGCTGAGTGCTATTTGGATTGGTCGCTATCTAAGGCTAATCGTAAGGGGGCAGATGGCCCGCCGGGCGCAGCACTAAGGGTGATGGCGCGATCAGGCCAGACGGGAAGAAAGTGCAGGTACAAACAAACTATGCCGCGTCGCAAATTGGCTTATTTAGATCGACTTGAACGGTGACTGCACCGAAATCTACTATAGCCATTTTGAGCTTGTGAAAGCGACGGCGCGATATACGGCGCGCGATAGTAAGCACATGGTGCCGGTAAGCGCGCTGCTCAAAATCGCGACTCTGGATGCCGCCGGAAATCTTGCCATTTGTTGAGGCAGGTCGAGGTCGCCCATTTTGCGGATATGAATAATTTTCGACCCGCCGTTCGATGCCCGACGACACTACACAGCAAAAAGGGTCGGCTAATCTGCGGCCTGACTTTCGAATTTAGAACTGCTGGCTTTTTTTCACGTGATCACGCGTTGTCTGCTTTCGCATGCCGTCGTCATTATTCGCAAGGCGCAGAAGCCGTTTCTTGACCAAGGGGTCTGCCTCCTCCGCAAGCGCCTGAACGACGCGCGCTCTAAAAATCGCTCGCCCATGCTGGTCTCCCTTGATATGAGAGGGCACATGCCCGTTTTTGCGCCCGACAATAGTAATCCAAATCTCAGGCGACGAAGTCGCATTCACATTCTCGCCTTGTTCATTGTCGCCAATGCAGACTGTCATGATAGAAGCCCGGCTCTGTCCCAATCCGATTCGGAGAAAGAATGGCAAAAGCAAAGAAAGTAGTTCGCCGCGCGTGGACGAAAGACGATGTTCGAACAATGAAGACCATGGCAAAAGCAAAGTTAGGCGTCGCCAGGATCGCAAAAGCGCTAAAGCGGACTCCCGCTGCCACCACTGCGATGGCAGCAAAGCTAGGCGTTTCATTATCAACGCGCGCTTAACCTGTAGGCGACCGGCCGGAGTGCGGCCTGTCGCCCATTTCCCGCATCGGTGATTCTGAGCGATTGGTGGCGGTCACGTCGGGGCCAATCAAATGTGAGTCGGCTAAGCTGCCGAGCATTCGGAACCTCGCCGCCCTTGTGAGGCGTTCGTTGAAGTCGGGGTGGTCCCAGGTGCCACAGCCCGTATCCCTTCGCGTTGGATACCACACGGCTTTCGCTGATCGTGGCGTCGAAGGACTCGTGCGTGTGGCCATAGAGCCAGAGGTCGGCCGGGCGCAGCGCGCCCCGTCCGTCGTCACGCAGTCGCGTTAGATCGCTGCGGTAGGCGGCGTCGAGGGCGAGGTCGCTCTCCGGACGCTACGCTGTGGCGGCATCTGTCGCACCGGCGCATGGTGCATGACGAGGACCAGGCGGTCCCCGCCGCGGGGCTTGCGCATTTCGGCGTCCAAAAACGCCACAGAATTGAGATGCCTCATGAGGACGTTATGCGGCAGGAAGCGCGGCTCATAGTTTGAAATCCGGATCTTCTTGAAGTCGTTCATCCGGTCGCCGGCGGTCATCATCGCGCGATGCGCGTGGCCGTTGAGGCCGACGTCCGTCCAGAGGGTCGCACCCGCGAACGTGACATCGCCGACGCGGACGGTCTCGTTCTCCGCAACGTGCACGTGCATTCCGTCAGCCGCAGCCCTGGCCTTCTCAAGCGTCCTTCCCAGGTCGTGCCGTAACCTTCGTGATTGCCCATGAGGTAGATGTGGGGCCGGTCTGTCATGCGGTCGAGCAACCAGCGGACGCCGCGCTCAGCCCTGGGGACCACGTCGCCGGCGACGATCAGCCCGTCGTAATCCGGACGCACCGCGTCGGACGCAGGTCCCAGCCCCGCGTGAGCTCGAGATGGAGGTCGGACATGACCCACAAGCGCATGGTCAGTCCTCCTCGCCTTCGCGGTCGAGGGGTTCGGCCCGGCTCAGGCTTTCGATGATCTCATACACGAGCTGGTCGGGAGCGCGAAACTGCACCTCGCGCGAGCCGCAGCGCGGGCACTCGTGCCGCTTCGGGTCGTAGACGAAATCGCCTTCCTGGCCGCAAGCGCGACAGCGGAATCTGGTCATCCCATTCCTCCTCGATTCCGGGGTAGGCGGGATCGACGTCCACGAACGCATCGTTCTCCCGGTCGTAGCGTCGGCAGGTGGTCCGGCGCTGATCGCCGATGCCGTACCGGACGATGCCGATGTTCTCGAAGCCGGGCGGACCTCGGCAGGGGGCCGGCCCTCGGCGTACCGGTAGCAGCGAGTCGTCAGCCAGCCGCCGCCGCGGAGGACGCCGACCTCGCCGCACACTTCACAGGTGCAGGCGCTGCGGGCCTCGGCCAGATCGATCGCCTCCTCGACCTGGCCGTTCGCGTCAAGAGACAATCGGTCCGTCCAATACGGGGGGCGAGCCATATTCTCTCTGATTTGCGTCAACTGGAAGGTGCCGCCGTCGGCTTGGACAGCCGTCCGGATCTGGACGCAGCACCGGTCGATGAGATGCTGCCATCCGGGCCCGCGCCCCCGCTATGGTTAACGAAAGGCTTCTCGCAGCGGAGGGGTCAATGGTCGGAAGGAAGAGCCGAAAAAGGGCAAACGAACCCCCATAGGGGCCCGGGTTACGTTCATTGCGATGATGGACAAGGACGTCATCGCGGACATCAAGCAGGTGGCCATCGACGAGCATCGGGCAGCCTGGGATATCATTGAGCAGGCCGCGACGGAGTTTCTGAAGCGGAGGAAAGCAAGGAGAACGCCCTGAAACTCTACTGTTTTTCCTTGCAGTTGAAGGAGCGTAACGGTTCAATCCATCGGCTGAAGGACCGATGATGAAGCTGTTTGGTTATCTTCCGGAGACCCTCTTCAAGCCTCTATCGGGGCCGAAGAAGCACGTCTACGCGCGCCTGCTGATGCGTCTCTACGAGAGGGTCTATTCGGCACGGATCCTCGAGACGCCGCTCAGGGAAGAGGTCGTGAAGCAGATCGAAATCGGCCTCTCGGAGTTCGGCATCGGATCGATGGGCGAGCTTTCCGAGGGCGACCCTGAGGAAGATCAGACCACGAGCCAAGCTCATTACCTTGCCTACTATCGACTGCGCGACACCGGTTGGCTCACGGAAGAGACCGAGAAGTGGCGCACCTACGTTGACATGAATCCGGACGCGTTCATGGTCCTGGGCGCGATCACCGACTTCGGCAACAGCCGGGTGCGCGTCGCCGGAGCCGTTGTCGACGTCAAGAACAACCTTGAGGCCGCGAACCGCGAGCCGGAGACCATGGCCCAAGGTCTGGCCAACGCGCACGACACGGCCCTGCGGTTCGCCCGCAGCATGCGCCGGATTCTCGCCGGCATGCGCGAGATCGAGGACCGCATTCTGGGCAATGCAAACGCGGCGGCCATCCTCCGCACTTTCTTCCAGGACTTTGTCGACGGGCTGCTGATCGCTGACTACAAGCAACTCAAGACGTCCAACAACCCCTACCGTCATCGCCGCACGATCGCATCGCTCGCGGGCGACATGCTTGCGGACGCCCAGTGTCTCGGCAAGATCGCGCGCGCCTACATCGAGCAGGGTGTGATGGCTGCGGGCGCCACGATCGCCACAGCCGAGGAACGAGTCATCGCGGAGCTCGAGAAGATCAAGAGCGTGTTCGAGGACGTCGGACCGTTCATGGACAAGATCGAGGACTTCCGGGACCGCCTCGAGCGCCGCATCCGCACCACCGTCCACTACATGGACGTCATGGGGGAGGGGTCCGCCGAGCGGATCGTCCGGCTGATCGAGCAGATCTCGAAAGTCGACAGCGACGAGGTCGAGATCCGTTTGAGGTCGCCGGATGTCGCACTTCCGATCACATCACTCGCGCTGTACACCCCGCCGCCGCCGAAGGCTCCGCCCGAGCGGACGCGTTTCAAAGTGCCGAAGCAGGATCCCTATCTGCGCGCCTATGTCCAGGCCACGACCGAGTTCGACCGGATGGTGCGCGTGTCCGATCAGAAGCTGCTCGAGTTCGCTCGCCGGCAGATGCAAGGTCGAGATGCAATGTCCTCTTCCGAGATCGAGATCCAGAGCGTTCCGGATCTCTTTGCTTACCGAGCCCTTCCGAATCTGGCGGCGGTGGGCCGCTCTGTGCGTTTGGGTGAATTCACGATCGCGCTCGAGGAGGAGCGCACCTCTAACGACTGGATTGACGTGACCGCATTCCGTATCGAGAGAACGAGGACCTCGGCCGATGCTGCGTGATCTTTCAAAACTGATCGACGACGAGGATTCCGAGGGCGGCGACGGCGACCGGTTGCAGAAGGATCTGCGCCAGGCCGCGCAGTCGCTCTGGCGCGCCCAATTCATCTATGAAAACGACTGGGGCATGAAGACCTCTTACGAGGTGCTCCGTCGCTACATTGGCTACTTCGAGAACCTGTTTGACGCCCTGGGTTACCGCGTCGTGGGCAGGCCGAACGACGGATACGTCGGCCTCGTGACGAACGAACTGCCTCCCCGTCAGAGCATGAAACTCGACGAGAGCCTGCTCCTGCTGGTGCTGCGGCTCCATTACGAGGAGGCGTTCACGCGGTTCGAGGCTAAAGAATTCGGCGAGGTGGAGGTCGAGAGCGAGCAGATCCTGCAGATCTACGAAGACCGGACCCATCGGGAGCGACCGAACTTCGGGCGCGTGAAGGAAATCCTGGCCGGCTTCAGGCAGCGCGGGCTCGTCCGGATTGAGGATCGTGACGATAGGAACTTCACCCTGTTCCTGCGGCCTGCCCTGCCGATCGTGGTCTCAAAGGACACCCTCGGCTCTCTGGAGGAGTTTGTCTCGCGCTCCACCGCGGCGACGGCAAAGACCGACGCCGCGAGCGAGGTGCAGGCGTGATCGAACTGCGTCGCATCATCCTGATCGACTGGTACCTGTTCCGGGCACAGCAGGTCGACATGCGCGGCATGACCGCGATCATCGGCCCGAACGGGGCGGGGAAATCGGCGATCATCGACGCCGTGCAGACCGTGCTCTCCGGCGCGAGTATGGCCAGCATCCGGTTCAATCCGAGCGCCCAGAGCAACGTCAGGAGCAAGCGGACGCTGCGAGACTATTGCCTTGGCGTGGTCTCGCTCGACGAGAAGGGCGAGCGGTCGGAGCCGACTCGCCAGCATGCCTACACCTACATCATCCTGGGCTTCGAGAATCTGGAAGACGGCTCGGCGGTAAGCCTGGGTGTGGCTTTTTCGGCATCGGCATCGAGGAGCGACGAGTTCTGCGAGGCGCGATTCATTGCCAAGGGTGCGATGATGAAGGAAGACATCCTCGCTGCGGTTGGCGACGATGAGGTCGAGACGCTGCAGTGGCATGCGGTGCGCACCGCGTTGCGCGCCCGGAATATCGAAGTGGACGACGCGTTCTCCAGCGCCACGGACTTCATGGCGGAATCGCTCCGGGTCTTATCGCCGACAGGCTTCCCGCTCGACCCGAGGCGCTTCCAGAAGGCGTTCCGGAACGCGCTGCTGTTGAAGCCGGTGGACAATCCCACGGACTTTGTCCGGAACTACGTTCTCGACGTTCAGCCCCTCCAGGTCGACAGGCTTCGGCGCGGGATCGAACATTGGCGTTCGCTGACCCGCCGTATCGAGGAGTTGAGGGCGCAGAGCGCGAGCCTCGCCGGAATCCTCCGCATCGTCGGCCGCGCCGTCGAAAACGAACGGGTTATCGCGGTCACCAATTGGCAGATTGCCTGCCTTGAGTGGGAGAAGTTCCGGCGGGATGCGCGACGTCAGGAAGAGAACATTGCGCAGCTCAAGAGCGTCGCTGCAAAAGCGGAAGTGGAAGCCGTCGCTGCCTCGACCCGGCACTCGACGCTCGAAACGGAGCTCAAGGCCGTCGAGTTGTCGATCAACACTAGTGACGGCGAACAACTTGCCCAAATGTATGAATCGGACAAGAATTTCACCCTAGGTCAGCGGGCCAATGCAATGGCGCCGATCAACGAGATCGATGGGCTCATCGCTTCGATCAAAAAGGCCGTCGAGCGCAATCTGCTGGTCCGCCGGGACGATCTACTGCATGCACTGCTGAGTGCAGTCGTGGTCGCTCGTGGAAGGGCGCCACTTTCCGAATGGGACAAGACGCTCCCGGAAGACTGGAAGGATAGCGCCTCGCATCTGGATGCGGCGCTCGCCGCAGTCGATCAGGAAAGGCTCGTGACGGTCCGCAAGACGTTCTCAGATGTCCATCTCAACGCCCGCATCGCGACCAAGGATCTTCAGGATCGCATTGATCAAATCGACAGCAATCTCAAGCGAATGGACCAGGGACTGAGCCCCATCGAGCGCGGCACCCGGGAGCTGATCGACCAGCTTCGTTCGCATGGCATCGAAGCTGAACCCTTGTGCGATCTGGTGGAAATCCGCGACGATAAGTGGCGGATGGCGGCTGAAGCCGTCTTGGGGCGGTCCCGGGAGGCGCTGATCGTCGACCCTAGTCGGGCGGTGCGCGCCCTCGAAATCTATCGGGAAGGCGGGGAGTACTCGTTTCAGCACGCTGAGGTCATCAACACGACGAAGACCGACAGTACCAGGCCGCCCGAAAAGGGCTCGCTGGCACAGATCATCAGCACGGATAACCGGCACGCGCGGGCCTTCCTCAACTATCGCCTCGGCCGACTGATGATGGTGGAGACCATGGACAGGATGGTTGCCGCTGAGAACGCCATTACGCCCGATCGCATGATGCAGGGCGGCAGGACGGTCCGGCGGCTTCCTAAGCCGGAGTACCTGAAACTCGGTCGCGCCACCCAGGCCCAAATGCGCCAGCAACTTCAGACCGAGCGGGAAGAGCTCGAGCTCAAGCTCGCCGAACAGGCTCGCGAGGTGGGGCGCTTGGAAGAAGAGGACCGTCTCTTCGAGGGCATGTTCGCGCAATTCCAGAAAGTACAGGGCGCGGGGCTGAGCTGCTTGTTGTGCGGCGCTACGTTGGTCGAATTCGATCGCAAGATCTCGGATGCTGAGAAGAATATCCAGGATGCCAGGCGTAATCGCGATCCCAAGCTCATATCAGGGCGAGATCGTCTGCGGTCTGAAGCGGCGATGGTCGCCCGGCTGAAAAACACGACTCAAGTGACCTTCAACGGGGCACAAACGGCGCGGGACCGCGCCGAGGGCGCATACGAAATCTATGTGAAGGAGAACCGCGACCACTTGTCGTCGGTCCGGCGCGGTCGCGCGCGCCAGATGCGGGATAGCTTTCCGCAGTCGACGGCCATGCGCGAGTACCGGGGGCAGGTCCCTGCGATCGCCACTGAATCTATACAAAACCTCATCGCTGGCTTCGTGGCCGATCGGGATCGCCGCTCGACGGATCGCCGCTCGAGTCTCATGCGCGAAATGACCGGCGCAATGAACAAGCATGGTCAGGAATTCCATGTCGTGCCGCCATTCACGGCTGAAGAAGCGACGCCGGCGGCCGTTGAGAAGTGGGCCGCGGCGGAAAAGCAGCGCCTCGACGCACATGAACTGGTCCAATACGAGGAGCAGTGCCGGAACGCCGCGACCGAGATGACCTCGGCATTCCGCGATGATCTCCTGCATCGCCTCGACGACGCCTTCACCGGCATTAAGGCCACCCTGAACGAGCTCAATCGTCACCTCAAGGATCGTCAGTTCCACGGGCGCGACTACTACTCGTTCAAGGCGCTGGATGCCCCGACCCATGTCGACATGATCGAGCTCGTCGCGGAATCCAGGAAGCCAGAGTTCAATCTGTCTCTCTTCGGGGATCGCAGCGGCGACGCGAACTCTGCCATGATCCGGGCGGTTCGCCAGATCGAGGAGATCCTGTCGAATGTGGAGGCGCGGACCGAGGATATCGAGGACCCGCGCAAGTATTTCAATTTCGAACTCTACATCCAGGATGCCGAAGGCAAGATCCGATCGTCGCTGACGAGCCGTGCGGGCACGGGATCCGGTGGTGAAGGCCAGTTGCCCTTCTACATCGCCATCGGTGCCTCGTTGGCCGCCACGTACCAGAACCGGCGCACCGGCGAGAGCGGACTGTCGCTCGCCATCTTCGACGAGGCCTTCAATCGACTGGACACGAAGGCGATCGGTCAGTGCTCGGAATTCATGCGGGATCTCGGGCTCCAGGTCATGCTGGCCACCCCCGACGAAAAGCGTCACGTGTTCATGGAAGTGGTCGACACCGTCGTGAATGTGAACCGGCTCGGCAACCAGGTGATGATCGACACTGAATTCCTGACCGAGAAGGCCCGCGACGCGATCGTTGCGATCGACCCATACCGGAAGGGCTTCGACGTGTTCAAATCCGAGCTGATTGCTGTCGAGAAGGCTGCGGTCATCCCCCAGGACCAGGCGGCGGAATGACCGACGTTCGTACACCGGATGCCGGCGTCGAATTCCTTGACCGGCTGCTGGAGCGGAGCGAGCGCAACCCTGATCGCTCCCGGCCGGCTTCCGCGGCTCCGGAGTACGACAGGCTATCGACCGCGCAGCAGGTCAGCCGCTTCCACGATCAGATGGCGGCGGCGGAGAGGTTCGGCGCCGTCGAACTGCTGCAGGGCAAGAGAGACCGGAGCCATCTGATCGAGCGGGTTCGCGTGCGCGATCCTAAACTGCTGGCCAGACACCTGGGGCGTCCGCCGGCGCCAGCGACCGCGCAGCGCGTCAGGAACGAGCTGCTTCCGGTCGCTACGGCCGGTGAGCCGTGGGTGGTCGGCCTATTGGATGAAATGACGGCTCGGTGGACCCGCAACGAGCCCGCCTATCGCCTGACGGCCGGCCAGGCCGATGCCTCCAAGGAGTTCTTCACGCTGTTGGCGTCCATCTCGCGGCAGGAGGCCAAAGGACTGGACGCGCGAACCTTCTCCCAAAAGGCGACGAACGACACGAAGGCGTTCGATCGGCACGCTTCGCGGCTCGCCGCCGTTCTCGGCGTCCAGATCGGGCAGCCCGGTGCAGCGGCGGACGTAGTCTGGGCGCACATCGGCCTGGAGCGTTTCAGCCACCCTGTTCATCTGAAAGGGCCTATTGCCGTGGACGGGGCCAGTGGCCGCGTGGTCGACGGTCGCGCCAAGCCGTTCGCATCAATCCATCCGGAGATGCTCTCGCAGCTATCGGTCTTGGTGCGGCCGACGGCCGTCCTGACGATCGAGAACTACGCAAGTTTCAATCGGCAGGTTCGCGAGATCGAGGACGGCAGCTTGGTCGTCTACACCGGCGGTTTCCCGGCGGCGGGAGTCATCGAGCTCCTGTCGAAGGTTCTGGTGACCGTGCCGGCCGAGGTGCCGTTCCTTCACTGGGGCGATGTAGATGCCGGCGGTCTGCGGATTTTCAGGTATTTGGAGGAAAACTTGCCGCGTGGGCCGCGGCCGCACCTGATGACCAAAGAGCTGGCGGAGAAGGCCGGGCAGCCGGCCGACCCGGAACCGAGCCTAGGGTCGATCGCGAGATCCGAAAGCGCTATCCGCAATTTGGCTGACTGGCTGGCGTTTGGATCCGATGTGCGCCACCTGGAGCAGGAGGCGCTGGAGCCGCGGTCCGTCGTGCCAGCTGCGGATCACGGCCTAGGCTGAGCGTCAGGAAAACAGGCGCAAGGGGGAGCAGGTGTGCAGATGGAAACGAAACGGTTTTGGGGCATGACGGCCGATCGTTCGCGCCTAATCTTCTTATGAAGTCAAAGTCATACATCGCATAGGCCTTCAAAACAGGTGGAAACGGCAGTGGAGTTTCTCGATTGCGCTTGCGACAATCGGCAACTCCATGGGACGGTCTCGTAATTACGGCGCCCATTTGATCGGTGCCTGCATTTATGACGAAACTGAGCGATGGGGCGACGTAGCAATAATTCGGCGGGGATGGGCCTATTGATCGTTTTGGGTCTCGTTTATTGGGCCCTGAGCGCGGCGTATCACTTCGTCCTGCAAAATGGCGCCGCCATCGCAGGGTTTGCAATTGTTGTGGGGGTGCTACTCCTGATCTGGGCGATAGGGTCGCGGGCGCTGTTTTCGGGCAAAGCTCCCCCGCCGTTCCTCGCGCAGACCGACCAGGGATCAGTCGCCGCGCCGATGAACCGGCAGGCAGCAAAGCGGGCTCCAGCGCGGTGGGTTGATCCTTCGGAAACTGTGGTCGTGCAGGGCGCGCAGATCTCGGGCGGGTTGTTCTATCTGGGCGATTTCGTGCAGCTGGACGACCGGCGCTCGACTGATCAGTACGCGATCAATCCGAAGCTCTCCGCGAGGGCAACTCGGCCTGACGTCGAAGGAAGTTCGATGCCCTATTGGCCGTCCTATGCCGCCATCACTCCTGCCGCCCGCCGCGGCTTCCTGAACTGGATGGCCGAAGGGCGCAGCAGCCGAGCTTACGGCGTGGGACACGTGTTCCTTTTTTTCTACGGTCTGGAGCACCGCGCCTTCATCGAGACGAATCTTGCGTCGTTGCCTGCTCTCATTCAGGAAGTGGAGCGGCTGCTGACTGTCTATGCGGACAACAACTCCTTCCGCGGCTACGCCATGCGCTTTTTGAGCTATGCCAGAATAGCCGCCGGGATTCCGATCTTGCCGCCAACTCCTTCCCCGGAGCGGACAGTCTCCTCGGAAGTGGATGTCGCGATCCGACTGCACCTCGGGCGGGCGCTTCAGCAGGATGGAGCGCTCGGCCCCCACGACGCCTTGCTGTGGGCGCTTGCAATTCCGGACGTCTATCTTCGGACGCCCGCAGTCCGGTGCTTCGAGGAATTCGAGCGGCTCTTCCGCTATCGGTTCAACGAGCGCTATCCCAGCGGCCTTGCGCTTCGAGCAACAGGCAACATCCGCCTCAGCTATAAGGCCGCGAGCGGCGCGTTCGAGGTTCTCATACCGGGTAGTCACGAGAGATATCCGGACATTTGCCAGACTTCGGGAAAGGGGCCGGCCGATCTGAAGAGGATCGTTCAGGAGTGCACGGACGAACTCGACAGCTTCAGTCGCTTCGTCGGACGGCGTCCCGACTCCCGCGAGTCTATGCAGGCCGCGCTTTTGTTACCGGAACCGCTGCAACGAGACCCTGCGGATGGACGCATTCACCTCTTTGGCCAGAAGATGCACCGCTCGATGGGCGAACACAAACGCGCCAGCACGAAGATGCGCAACATGCTGGAGGCGGCGGGCTTCGACATGCCCGCAAACGGGAAAGTCACGCCCACGCTTGCCGACCAGCTCGGCTCGGCTCTGGACCGCATCGACATCGCGATAGAGCCGGATCGCCGCTATGGGAGCGGCGTCCCTCAACTCGAGGATCAGGTCATCATCTTCAAAGCGGATGGCGGTGGAAAGGTCGATTCCGACCGATCCAGCTACAGAGCCGTGAAGGCTCAGGTCGAGGTGGCCGTGTTGGCCGCGGCCGCTGACGGCGGTGCCTCCGCCGACGAGTTGAAGCGCGTGGTCGCAGGAGTTCGAGACGCCTCGGATCTATCCCCGATCGAGCAGGCACGGCTGATCGCCTACGCCGCGACCGTGTTCAACAGTCCGCCCAAGCAGGACCGGGTAATGCGCAAGCTGGGCGAGCGCAGCCCAGCGGAGCGTACGATCATCGCCGATGCCGCACTAGCGATCATCGCTGGCAACGAGAACGTGGATCCGAGCGAAGTGCGCTTTCTGGAGCGGCTCCACAAGGCGCTCGGTCTTCCGAAGGAACGAGTGTATTCCGCCTTGCATCGCGCAAGTCCAACCCAGGCAGCCGACGAGCCCGTTGCCATCTCACAAGAAGTCCGTGCCGAGGGGGTACCGATCCCCGTCTCGGAGAATGCGCCCATTCCGGCCGAGACGGCCAAGGCGCAGGCGGAGTCGGCCCCGGCATCGACGATCCGCATCGATGCCGCCCGGCTTGCACGTACGCAGCGCGAGACCCAAACGGTTTCGGCGCTCCTGGCGAATATTTTCGAAGAAGACGCGCCATCGCTGCCCGAACCATCCCCCGCCGTCTCCGGCACGACCGGCTCGCTCGATGGGCTCGACGCCGCCCATGCCGAATTGGTCGAGCTCCTCGAAATTAAGGGATCCCTGCCGAGGGCGGAGTTCGAGCAGCGCGCGAAGGACCTCAAGCTGCTGCCGGACGGGGCCATCGAACGGATCAACGATTGGGCCTTTGACCGGTTCGAGGAGGCAATCATCGAGGAAGGCGAGGACGTCGTCATGGTAGAGCACCTGCGCAACAGGCTGGCTGAACTGAGAGAAGCGGCATGAATCCATCCACTGCACGCCCGATCAAAGCGAAGGACCGGGACACCATCATCCAGGCGCTCGCCGCCGGCGTGGTGCCACGCATAGGGCTGCCGCACATCCAGGTCGGCCGCGCGGCGGAGATCACCGCGCTGGTTCGCGACATCGAACGGATCTCCGACGGCGGCGCCGGCGTGCGCTTCATCATCGGCGAATACGGTGCCGGCAAGACGTTCTTCGCGAACCTGATCCGTCTCATCGCGTTGGAGCGGAAGTGCGTCACCGTCCACGCCGATCTTGCGCCGGATAGACGCATCCACGCGGGCGGCGGACAGGCGCGGGCGCTGTACTCCGAGGCCATTCGCAATATGGCCACTCGCACGAAGCCGGACGGCGGCGCGCTGGGTGCGGTAATCGAAAGGCTGGTCACGGACTCCGTTAAGGAGGCCGCCGATCGGCAGCTTTCGGTCGAGACCATGATCGATCAGAAGCTCGCTCCCATTCAGGATTTCGTCGGGGGATACGATTTCGCCGTCGTGCTGAAGGCCTATTGGCGCGGCAGCGAACATTCCGACGAGTCTTTGAAAACTTCGGCCCTGAGGTGGCTCCGCGGGGAGTTCTCGACCAAGACGGAAGCCCGCCAGGCGCTTGGGGTGCGGACCATCATCGACGATGATAACGTCTACGACTCGCTGAAATCCCTCGCCTGTCTGACGCGGTTGGCAGGATATGCCGGCCTGATCGTGATGTTCGACGAGATGGTCAACATCTACAAGCTGCAGAATTCCCAGGCCCGCAATCAGAACTTCGAGGAAATCCTTCGCATCGTGAACGATGCCTTGCAGGGCAATACCACCGGCATCGGCTTCATGATGTGCGGTACGCCGGAATTCCTCCTAGACACGCGGCGCGGCCTGTACAGCTACGAAGCGCTTCAATCGCGTTTGTCCGAAAACCGCTTCGCGGCGAACGGGCTAGTCGACTATAGCGGTCCGGTCATCCGACTGCAGAGCCTCACGCCGGAAGATCTCCTCGTGCTTCTGTCCAACATCAGGAACGTCTTTGCTGGCGGTGACCCCGCGAAGTTTCTGGTGCCGGACGAGGCCTTGACCGCTTTCATGGATCACTGCAATCGCCGCATCGGAGAGGCGTATTTCCGGACGCCACGCACCACCGTCCGCGCGTTCGTGCAGATGCTCGCCGTTCTTGAACAGAACCCAGGCGCACGCTGGCAGGACCTGATCGGCGGGATCCAGATTGCGCCCGATGCGCCCGATATCGCCGTCACGGAGGAAACGACGCAGTCCGCGGGAGGGGAGGGCGATGAGCTCACCAATCTCCGTATCGGCAACTGAAGGGGCCTTCGATCGGCTTCATCCGAAGATCAGACGTTGGATACGCGACCAGGGCTGGGATGAACTTCGCGAAATCCAGGCACGCTCCATTGGCACCATTCTCGACGGGGCGGGGGACGTCGTAATCGCTGCTGCGACCGCCGCCGGAAAGACGGAGGCGGCGTTCCTGCCGATCCTGACTTTGATCGCGGAAAGGAAGGGCGGCGGATTCTCTGCAATCTACGTTAGCCCTCTGAAGGCGTTGATCAACGACCAATTCCGGCGGCTGGATGAAGTCTGCGAAACGATGGAGATTCCTGTCGTGAAATGGCATGGGGACGCCTCTCAGGCGGAAAAGCGGAAAGCCATCGCGAAACCTTCGGGTATCGCGCTGATTACGCCTGAATCGATCGAGGCGATGTTGACGCGGCGCCCGGGCGATGCGCATCGCCTTTTTGCGTCGGCAGACTTTATCGTCGTCGACGAACTCCACGCATTCCTGCAGGGTCCGCGCGGACTGCATGTGGCCAGCCTCCTGAAGCGCATCGACGCGATGGCTCAGAAGCCAGCCCGCAGAGTCGGATTGTCGGCTACCATCGGTGATCTGACCCAAGCTACGGCCTGGCTTCGTCCGTCGGCTCCGCAAAATGTCGACCTTCTCGTCGCGAAGGCGGATTCTCCAGAGTTGCGGCTCCAGATACGTGGCTACGTCGAGCCGCCGGATCTCGACGATCCCGATCATGCGGAAGGAAGCAGCCAAGACGCTCAACCGCCTAAGCGCATCGCGCTGGACGCGATCTGTGACCATCTATTCTCGACCTTGCGCGGCACGAACAATCTGGTCTTCGGCGGGTCTCGGCGAACCGTGGAGTCGGCCGCCGACCGTCTTAGGCGTCGATGCGAGAAAGCGGGCGTTTCGAATGAGTTCTATCCTCATCACGGCAGTCTTTCGAAGGTTCTCCGAGAGGATCTCGAGATTCGGCTGAAGGACGGCAGCCTGCCGACGACGGCGGTATGTACGTCGACCCTCGAGCTTGGCGTCGACATCGGCTCCGTCAAATCGGTCGCCCAGGTTGGCGCGCCTCGCTCTCTTTCGTCTCTGCGACAGCGTCTCGGCCGAACTGGTCGGCGGCGCGGGACCCCGTCGATCCTACGCGTGTACGTTCGCGAGCCCTACGTCGACGTCAAGTCGGGCATCCTCGACCAATTGCGTCCGAATACTATCCGGTCGGTGGCTGTGGTCCGCTTGCTGCTGGCTGGGTTCGTCGAGCCTGCTGCGCCCAGCCCGGAAATGACCTCCACGCTGATCCATCAAGTTCTGTCCGTCATCGCCGAACGGGGCGGCATCCGTCCGAAGCCGTTGTTCGATCTGCTGTGCGGGCCGGGACCGTTCAACTCGATCGATACGGCGGACTTCGCGCAGCTGCTGCGTCATCTGGGATCCGGTGAGGTCCGGATGATCGAACAGGCGCCAGACGGCGTCCTGATGCTCGGTTCGGAGGGCGAGAAGATCGTGCAGTCGCGCGATTTCTTCGCTGTGTTCGAGAGTTCGGAGGAATGGCGTCTCACCGCGGCCGGGCGCACGCTCGGCACTCTCCCGATCTCGTTCCCGGTTCACAAGGACAGCCTGGTGGTCTTCGCCGGGCAACGGTGGATCGTTCTCGACGTCGACGAGGCCGGAAAGGTCCTGTCGGTCGCTCCGCATCCGGGAGGCATGGTGCCACGGTTCGAGCCATCTCACGGTGAGGCCGCGCACGACCGATTGTTGGCCGAGATGAGGGCGGTCTACCTCGACAACGATGTTCCGGAATACCTGGACAAGGCAGCCCAACAACTGTTGGCCGAAGGGCGCGATACCTTTCGGGCGCTCGACCTCGATCGGCGCTCCCTCATCCAGGAAGAGCGCGACCTCCACCTCTTCGTCTGGAGGGGCTCGCAGACGACGGCCGTCTTCAGCGCTGCGCTCGGAATGGCCGGCTTGGAGTGCGGTGTCCACGATTTGGGAGTGACCGTGCCCGAGACCACGCCGGCGCAGATGGTGCCGATTCTCGAGAAACTCGGCTGCATGTCCGCGCTCGACCCTATGGACGTCGCAGCTTTCGTGAAGAACGTACGCTCAGGGAAGTTTCAGGACTTCGTGCCGGAGGCGCTCGCTCAGAAGCAGTGGGCACTTCAGAACGGGCAGTTCGTTGGCACGGCCACGGCAATCGCCAAGACTTTGCGCTGACCATCCGACGATCCTCACTGGACGCGTGTGTAGCTCCGGGAAAGGAGATCGAATTCCCCGGAAGCCGCGGTAAAGCCGTAGGACTGGCTTTTCGGATTTCGAGCGGCATGCTTTTTACCGATCACGGCATCGAGTCCTTAAAAGTGATGCAAACCGGCGCCGTCTTGATCGGGCGAAGTTGCCGAAGAGTTCAACCGATGAGAGTGCTCCACGCTTTTGAAGATTCAGGCTGCGCCAAAGTACTGTCAATTCGAGGCGCACCAAAGGCGGGACTTTTTGTCGGCAGATGTAATTGTGCAGAAGGGTGGTCGTTCATACGACTCTCGTGCGCGTTGCAACGAACCCGGCGTGCACGTCATGACCATGGGCCAGCTTGCCGAGAGGCTTGCAGGTGGCACGAGGTGCGGGTAAGGGCGTGCTGCACCCCCAAGTGACCGGGTGGTCTGGGGCAGGATCCCGGAGCGCTGAAGGGAGACCTGCAGGCATGTTGCCGCTGGCAAGTTTGATGGAACGTATCGGGAACAGAGCCCGTTGAAACTTTCGAAAAGCCAAAACAAGCGCCCCTGCGATCGCAGCCTGTTGTGGCTTTTTGCAGGAACCCAAAATATAAATAGGAAAATATGACCTTATTTTGGGTTCCCATGAAGCGCAGCGATCTCAGCCACACGATCCGCGAGACCCTTAAGAGGCTACCGCCGCCCTACGACTCCCATTACGGGATCGTCCCGCCTGCCCCCCCGGAGGCCGGCGTCTTCGTTGGAGGAGCGACGAAGGCCTTGGAAGCCGCTCAAGCGGCCTTCGGCAAGGTCGACGCCATCGCGGCCCAGATGAAGGACCCCTACATCGTCAGTCGGGTCCTTACCAGACGCGAGGCAGTCAGTTCCTCGTCGATCGAGGGTACCCAGAGCACTCTCGACGAACTGCTTTCCGTCGAAGAGTCGGGTGACGACGGCGCCCGGGACGAAACGCGCCAAGTCCGCAACTACGCCGTTGCCTTGGACGGATTCATCCCGAGAGCCGCCAAGGACGGCTACAGCGTCTTCACGATGGACCTGATCAAGGATCTCCATCGCGCCGTGATGAAGGACGACCCCGACTACCAGGACGTTCCCGGCGACCTCCGCACGCGCGTTGTGTGGATCGGCGGAAACAAAGACATCGCATATTCTAGTTTGAATCCTCCCCCTCCTGCCGACGTCCCCGACTGCCTCGCCCAAACGGTCGATTACCTACGGAACGAGGGGATGCAGCAGATGACGCAAGGGTTCATCACGCGCATGGCGATCGCGCACACCCATTTCGAGGCAGTGCACCCCTTTCGCGACGGCAACGGACGTGTCGGTCGCCTTCTACTTCCACTCATGATGGCGGCGGAGAAGCATGTGCCTCTGTACCTTTCGCCTTACATCGAAAGCAAAAAGGGCGCGTACTACGCTTCGCTTAAGGATGCTCAACAACGGCTCGACTGGGAGCCCATCATCACCTTCATGGCCGACGCCGTGACCGGTACCGTCGAAGAACTCATCCGAACCCGGACGGCACTTTCGGAATTGTCCGAGCGCTGGAGGCAGCGCCGAAAATTCCGAAAGGGATCTGCGGCCATGCGAGCCTTGGACGAACTTCATAACTATCCGGTCGTGACTGCGAAGCGGCTCGGCCAACTGCTCGATATCTCGCCTGCACAGATAAATCAGGGCATTGCGCAATTGCAAGAAGCCGGCATTCTGCAAGAGAGGACCGGATACGCGCGCAATCGAATCTACGCCGCTCCCGAAGCTCTCACTATCATCAACCGTCCGTTCGGCGAAGAGCCTATCTTTGCCGAGGTCGATTGATCCGGACGCGGTTTCGGCCGGCCCAAAAGGGCCGTGATCCGCGTTACATTCGAGGACCAGGCAGTCGATCTTCCCTGAGGTCGGGGGCTAGTAGAAGCGACGGCACGCTGACGATCATCACCGGCACGATCGAGATGCTGGCATCACGATCATGGTGGCCGGCACCAGACGATCATCATCATCGGTGGTGCCGCCGGCGATCAGTAGCGCCTGATTCATCGAGTTCGATCTTCCTAGCACTGAGCGGATCGGCGTGGTGCCTGCCGGCGGGAGTCATTCTCCGGTAACCCTGCACGATCGTTGATGCGCGGGTGAGGGCGCCCCGAATTCAGGTCGGGTCTTTGTTCCAAGAGTTGCACGGCGATCTGATCGATACGTGATCCCTAGTCGCGGATGTCCCTGAACGCGCTGCGTCGCTTCGTGCCCGGAGGAAGGCGAATCGTTGCCTCGACTAGGGCAAAGAACTGCTCGAACAGGCTGTCAAGCTCGCCGAAGCTCACCTTTTATCCTTCCCAAGCTGCAGGGAACGCGGAAAGGTGCGGACGATCTCCGCACCTCAAGCTTTTCGCGGACTTACAAGAACCCGACGGAAATCCATGGCACTGCAGCCACTATAAGTGTGCCGAGGAGCAAGGCCACTATGTAGGCGACGATCGGACCCATGCCTTCGTCGGGATGAATCCGACTGATAGCGCACGCCGCGTAGTAGCCGACCCCAAATGGCGGCGCGAAAAGCCCAATTCCCATCGCCAGAACGACGACCATCGCGTAGTGGACCTCATGCACGCCGACTTGACGCGCAATGGGGAAGAGCAGCGGGCCAAAGAGCACGATGGCAGGAATGCCTTCGAGGACGCTGCCCAGGATGACGAAGGCAATGATGGTGACGATCAGAAAAACCGGCACACCACCAGGCAAGGAGGTCATGAACTTCGCAAGCGACGCCGAGAAACCCGACTGGGTTAAGGCCCAGGCCATCCCTGTCGCCGCACCGATGATGAAGAGGATCGCGCCGGAGAGAGCCGCGGTCTCAACTAACATCGGATAGAGGCGACGCCAGTCAAACTGGCGATAGATGAGAAGCCCAGCCAATATGGAATAGACGATGCCTATCGTCGAGACCTCGGTGGCAGTCGCGACCCCTTCGACAACCGCGGCGCGGATCACAAAAGGAAGGGCGATAGCGGGAATCGCAATCAGGAACGCACGACCAATTTCTCGGCCCGTCGCCCGCTGAACGTGCGATAGGTCCTCCCGACGATATCGCCACCACACGACTGCACACAGTCCTATTGCGAGCACGATGGCTGGTAGCAACCCGCCGGTGAACAGGGCCGCGATTGACACGCCGGTCACCGATCCGATCGTGATCAGCACCAATGACGGCGGGATCGTCTCGGTCTGGGCACCGGTGGCCGCCAACAGTGCGACGAGGTCGCCGCGCTTGGCGCCGCGCTTGGTCATTTCGGGGAAAAGCACGGGGGCTACTGCCGCCATGTCGGCCGCCTTGGATCCTGAAATACCTGAGACCAAGTACATCGCACCGACCAGCACATACTGGAGCCCACCCCGAACGTGGCCGAGCAGGCTGGCAAGGAACCCCACCATGGCGCGGGCCATGCCGGTCATTTCGATCAGCAAGCCGAGGAACACGAACAGCGGCACCGCCAGAAGAATGAGATGGCTCATGCCTTCGTCCATGCGGCCGATGACCACAACATCTGGCGTGCTCGTGGTCAGCGAGATGTAGCCGATGGTGGCAAGGCCGAACGCGAAAGCAATCGGTACCGCAGCAAAAACCATCGCTCCAACGATGAATACAAAGAAGATCAGCAAGTTGAGATTGCCAAGCGGCTTCAACACCGGCCCCAAGAGTGCGAGAATCCCGATCAGCGCTCCGACCGCGGCGACGGCCGCCAGGAGGTGCTTGAGATCGGCCGTGGCCACCAATCTCAGAGTTGCGACGATCAACATCAAGCCAATGCCGACGGGAAGCGCGGCGGCGCGCCAAGTGTTGACTATTCCCAAAGCGGGAGTGGTCACAAACACCTCGTCGGCCGCGAACTCATACGCTGGGTGAATGACCAAAAGCAGGAACACGAACGATGCGGCCGTAGCGAAGACGTCAAGGAACAACCTCGCTTCCGGTCGGATCATGCCAACGATTGCCGTCATCCGCATATGCTCGGCTCGCTGGAAGGCGACAACCGAGCCCAGCATCGCGAGCCACAAGAACAGAATGCCGGCAAGCTCGTCGGACCAGACGATCGGCGCGTGGAGTACGTAGCGGGAGATGATGCCTACAAAAAGGACGATCACCTCCGCAACGACCAGTAGCGCGGCTGGAATGGCGACGACAGGCTTGAGAGCTTTGTTCAGGTCCACAATGGCCTTACGCCACCCGATGGTCGGCTCAGGGAGGGCAAGTCTCGCTCCGTCTACGTGTGCGTGCTCCATGGTGCTCACCCCAACTTGCCGGCGGCTTTTTCGAGTTGAACCCAGGCTTCCTCACCGAACTTGGTTTTCCAGTCGGCATAGAAGCTCGTCTTCGCCAGCGCCTGGCGGAAGATGGACCGGTCGACCTCGAGAAATTGCATTCCCTTGGCGGTCAAGTCGGCACGCAACGACTGACTGAGCTTCGCGATGTCTGCTCGTTCATCTTCGGCCGAGCGGTCGAACGCGCGCGTCACGATTGCCTGCACGTCCTGAGGCAGCTTCTGGAACGCGCGCTTGTTGCCGAGGATCCAGTAGTTGTCCCAGACATGGCCCGTCAGGCTGCAGGTCTTCTGCACTTCGTAAAGGCGAGCGGTCGCGATAATCGGAAGGGGATTTTCCTGACCGTCGACGACCTTGGTCTGCAACGCGGAATAGACCTCGTTGAAGTTGATCGGCGCCGGTCCTGCCCCGAGCGCAAGGAACAGCGAGGTCAGATTGGGGGCGGCAGGTACCCTGAGCTTGAAACCCTTGAGGTCCTCCGGCGTCCTGATCTCTCGACCGGACGATGTGATGTGGCGGAAGCCGTTGTCCCACGGCTTGGAGACCGTCATGATCGGCGTCTTGGCGATCTGCACCCGGATGTAAGCACCGAGCTCACCATCCATGGCTCTCCAGACCGCATCGTAGTTCGGAAAGAGGAAGCCCAGGTTCACGATCCCGGCGGCCGGCACGAGGGTGGCGAGGATCAGCGAAGACAGGTTGAAGAACTCGACGCTACCGTTGCGGACCTGCGTCAGCAAATCGGTATCCGAGCCGAGCTGATTGGCCGGAAAGAGATTGATCTCCAGGCGCCCGCCCGTCGCTTCCTTGATGCGATCGGCGGCCTCTTTGGCTCGAACATTCACCGGATGCGTCGGGTCCTGCCCGGTCGCGAGCTTGTAAGTAAACTCCGCCGCCGCAGCGGGGCGGCTGAGTACGGCGCACAACGGAACGGCTGCGCCGGCCAGGAGCAACTTGCGACGAGTTATGCCAGTTGGTCTGCGTTGGGTCATTGCTTCCTCCTTGTTGAAACGAATCGGTTCATCGGCAGCTGCACTTGTCTGCAGCTCCGGCCGGTTCTCGGACGCCGCCGTCAGGGCAGTGGCCATTGTTCTCCGCGGCGATGCCGCGTAGGCGATGTTTCCTCAATCGAACTTGACGAATGGCGCTGCGTGCTTAGCGCAGCCACCACTTGATCTGCCGCGCAACTTCGGCAGTAGAAATGCCGTAGCGATCATGCAGTGTAGGCAGTGCCCCGGCGGCAAGAAACTCGTCCGGCAATGCGATCTGGCGGAAAGCCGGATGGACGCCGGAGCGCATCAACAATGCTGCAACCGCCTCTCCAAGGCCGCCGATGATCGTATGGTTCTCTGCGACGACGACGAGACGACCGGGCTTGCCGGCTTCGCGCAAGATCGCTTCGTGATCGAGCGGCTTAATGGTCGGTACATGCAGCACGGCCGCATCCACGCCGTCGCCGGCGAGTTCCTTTGCGGCTTCCAGCGCACGCATGGTCATGATCCCAGAGGAGATGATCAGGACTTCCCGACCGTCGCGAATGAGGGACGCCTTGCCGAGCTTGAACTGATAGTTGTACTCGTCCAGTACAAGCGGCACCTGACCACGCAAGAGCCGCATGTATACCGGCCCATGATGGGCCGCGATGGCCGGAACGATCTGTTCGATTTCAAGAGCGTCGCAGGGATCGATCACGGTCATGTTCGGCATTGCGCGGAAAAGGGCGAGGTCTTCCGCCGCCTGGTGGCTCGGGCCGTAACCGGAGGTGAGGCCGGGCAAGGCGCAGACGATCTTCACGTTGCGGTCTTCTTCCGCGATGGTCTGATGGATGAAATCGTACGCCCGGCGCGAAGCGAACACCGCATATGTCGTGGCAAAGGGCATGAAGCCTTCGGCCGCCATGCCTGAAGCTGCACCGTAAAGCAGCTGTTCCGCCATACCCATCTGATAGTAGCGATCGGGAAACTCCCTCGCGAAAATATGCAGATCAGTGTACTTGCCGAGGTCGGCGGTGAGTCCCACGACCTCGAGGCGGCTCCGCGCCAGCTCGACCAGTGCGTGACCGAACGGTGCAGGCTTCGTCTTTTGGCCCTCGGCCGCGATCGAGGCGATCATGGCAGAGGTGGTGAGCCGCGGTTTTCCGGGCGTAGCTGAGATTGCTGATTTCATGACCTGTCTCCCGCATCAAGTTCTGCCAACGCCAGCTTCCATTCGTGCGCCTCGACCCGAATGAAATGATTCTTCTCTCGCTGCTCCAGGAATGGAACTCCCTTTCCCATGAGGGTGTCAGCGACGATCACGCGCGGTTGCGGTTGGGGGTGCGAACTCGCCGCATCGAAGGCGGCCACGACGGCGTCGAGGTCATTGCCGTCAACCCGGCGTACGAACCAGCCAAAAGCCTCGAGCTTGTCGACCAGCGGCTCAAATCCCATCATTTGCTTCGAGGGGCCGTCGGCCTGCTGGTTGTTTACGTCGATGATCGCGATCAGATTGTCGAGCTTGTGGTGTGCAGCCGACATCATGGCTTCCCACTTCGAACCCTCGTCGAGTTCTCCGTCGGAGAACAGCGTGAAGACGCGGCTCTTGGAGCCCTTCCGCTTCAATCCGAGGCCCATGCCGACCGCGATACTCAGTCCGAGCCCCAGGGACCCGCCGGACATTTCCATGCCGGGCGTGTAGGAGGCCATGCCCGACATCGGAAGACGGCTTTCGTCGAAGCCGTACGTCTCGAGTTCGGTTTGGGGGATGATGCCGGCCTCGATCAGTGCGGCATAAAGGGCGATGGCGTAGTGGCCGTTGGAAAGAAGCAAACGGTCGCGATCTTCCCAGGTGGGCTCCTCGGGCCGGTAGCGCATCGCGTGAAAGTATGCGACCGCCAACACGTCGGAGATGTCGAGCGCCTGCGCGATGTAACCCTGGCCTTGAACTTCGCCCATGCGCAGGGCGTTTCGGCGAATGTTGCGCGCGCGCTGCGCAAGGGTCGGCGCGTTGACAAGCGTATTTGTGGACATCCTTCTCTCCATCGCCCCCTAGTGAATGAGCATCCCGCCGTTGACGTCGATCACGGCGCCGGTGACGTAGGACGAAAGGTCCGAAGCGAGGAACGTGTAGATTCCCGCGACGTCCTTCGCTTCCCCGAGCCTTCCGAGCGGAATGCCCTCCAGGATCTTTGCCCGCATATCCTCTGTGAGCTTGCCGGACGTGATGTCGGTGCCGATCAATCCCGGCGTGACGCAGTTGACGCGAATTCCATCGGGACCGAATTCCCGCGCCATCGCCTTGGCAAGCCCAAGAACGCCCGCCTTCGCGGCCGAGTAGTGTGGACCACCGAAAATGCCGCCGCCGCGCTGGGCTGATACCGACGACATGCACGCAATCGATCCGGCCTTTCGCTTCTGCATGTGTGGAATCACCGCCTGAGAGAGGAACAGTATGCCCTTGAGGTTGACGTCCTGGATCAGATCCCAGTCGCCCGGCTTGATGTCGAGGAATCTGACCGGCTGGGTAATGCCGGCGTTGTTGATCAAGATGTCGATCTGACCGAAGGCGCCGGCAACGATTTCGACTGCCTTCAGGCAAGAAGCCTGGTCGGCGACGTCACACGCAACACCGATATGAGCGTCGCCAAGGTCTTGTGCGGCGGCTTGGGCAGCGGGCCCATCGATATCGAGGATGGCTACCCGAGCTCCCTCTTCGACAAACCGTCTGGCCGTCGCGAGGCCAATGCCGCGGGGCGAAGCCGCACCTGTAATGATGGCTGTTTTGCCGCGAAGCAGCATTCGATCCTCCCTTTGTCTATTCTTCCAGGCGCTGCGGTAGGCAGCCGGCCCTCTTGATCCCATTCCTAGGTCCGAGGCGCTTCAGGGACAAACGCACTGTTGTCTTGCATATGTGAATCTGGTTCACTCATGGGCATGTTGCTGTCAAGTATCCCGATCTCGGCCATCCGAGCCTTCGAAGCGGCTGCGCGCACTGGCTCGTTCAGCGACGCGGCAGACGAATTGCATTTGACGCCGAGCGCAGTCAGCCATGCTATCCGCAAGCTGGAAAGCACGATGAGCACCACTCTATTCGAGCGAAGTGCCCGTTCCGTCCGTCTAACGCCCGCGGGCGAAAACCTGATGCGTCACGCGGGCGCGGCTTTTGACAATCTGCGACGCGGCATCGAAGAGGTTGCCGGTCGCGGGCCGCAGCTCCTGAGGGTGCACTGTGCGCCAAGTTTCGCAGCGCAATGGCTGGCTCCGCGCCTGACCAAATTTCTGGCTGCCGAACCGAAACTGGAGGTTCGTCTCGCCGCCAACACCGAGTACGCCCGCTTCACGAACGACGATTTCGATCTGGACATCATCTACGGTTCGCCTCGCGGCGAGGGTCTCGAAGCGATCCCACTTGGTGAGGAGACCGTCACCCCGCTGTGCGTTCCTCAGATCGCAAAGAGAATTCGCCAGCCAACGGATCTGTTGAGCCAGGTGCTGATCCGCTCGGACGTTAAGCAGGTTCAGTGGCATCAATGGTTCACCGCGAACGGACTTGAAGCCCCAGCGATCCACGGAATGCGATTCGACCGCAGCTTCCTCGCCATAGCTATGGCATGTGGCGGCGTTGGCGTGACTTTGGAATCAACTCGCTTGGCCGAGCGCGAAATGGAATCGGGGCGCCTGATCGCGCCGCTGGCCGGTCGCTCCACCGACATCCGCTATGTCGGCCATCATCTCGTCTTCCCTCGCGCGGGCCGTCAGCGTCGCGCCCTGCGAACCTTCGTGGAATGGATCACGTCTGAACTCGCGCAGGCCGATAAGAAGGCGTAGTGCAAGCCCGGCCACTGGCCCACGTCAATGCCGGCGCAAAGCTTTGGCGGACATGGCGTCGAGCTGAGGTCGACTTCTGACCCTGGCTGTGTAAAAACGCAATAAGTCGAAACGCGACGAGAATGACATTCTTCAGATCGATTTCTAAGTTGAATGCGCTTGCGAATCGAAGGCCTAATGCGGCCTTGGACGAACAACTTCTTCTATAACCATTGAGCGTCTTCGGTTTTTCACACAGGTGCGCCGGGAGACCGGCAAGGAGTAGGTGGTGCAAGTCCACTACGATGAAGGAATAGCGAACCGCATCGACCCCAAGCCGTGCGCAGGCATCCGCGAGGATGCCGGCGAAGCGTCGGTAGGGGACGTGCAGGCCAACCATTGAGCCGCGATAGAAAACTAATTCCGGGTGCCGACGCTGTCTGTGTAGCGGAAGGCAACATGCCCAAGAGCGTGATCGCAAGCGCTTGGGTGACCCGGCGTGGTCGAAGAACCTGGCATGCACGCACGCTCCTCGCACGGGAACCGGGAGATCTCCGGGTCGGCCGAAAGCCCCCTTGGGCGGACGGTCCGCGGCGGGAAGGCGAGGAGCCGTAGCCGCCGATGCACGATCCGGAGAGGTCAGACTCTGCCGTAGTAGCTGGGAAGTCGCCGAACAAAGCCGGGCCTCCGGCAGCGGAGGTGGCGGAGCAAAGGGCAGGGACCAAGAGGAACGCGTATCAGCAAAGCACCACCGGACGCAGACCCGGACGCGCGTGACCCAGGCGCTGAACCGCGTACGGCAATCCGCAAGGCAAAGGAAGAAGGAGCGGTTCACTGCGCTTCTCCACCATGTCAACGTCGACACGCTCTCGGCAGCATTCTACGCGCTCAAACGCAAAGCCGCCGCTGGAGTCGACGGGGTGACCTGGCAGGACTACGAGGTGACCTGATCTTCTTCCCACTGTCGATCGCCGCTTTGTAGAACTTGCGCGCGGCGTGTTTTGGTTGGCCGAACGTCGGTGGTTTGCGCATCGCCCTTTGGCGCAACAACGCTGATTTGATGACGAAATCCCGGGCGCAACGTCGCCCTTTGGCAGATCGCGCGATTTCACTTCAGTTACGAACGACCAGCGCGATTTGCCTCAAGGCGCTGACTCAGCTGACGGCACTGGAGTTCGCCGCGCGTTCGATTTGGTTGATCAATCGGGCGGACTCAGCAGGCAGGGCAAGGCCTCTACGGCGTCATCATCACCCTCAGCTCCTCGCGATGGGCACCACCACCATCATGGCAATGGGAAGACGACACTCAGAGGACCCGCCGCGCGGACGGGACAGTTCGTGGCTGGGACGGTCGGCACAAGACGCGCAGCGGGCAGCTGCATGTGCTTCGAATAAGGGCCAGTGTTCCGGCTAGCCGGTCTCAAGGACGAAGTCGGCACTGACCTACGGCTCTGCTTTCGAGGGCGAAGCGGAAATGTTGTCCTTGATCTGAGACGCACCGATTTTGAGGCTGACCTTCGCCTGGTCCAGAAGTGCCGACAGGAACATCCCGATCAGAGGAAACTTCGGAATCTGGCGAGTTCCGTGATGTGATCGGCTAACAAGATTTCCGTTACGAGCGGAGGCTGTGGCGCTGTGTGGATCTCGTAAAGATGACGTGTGACCTCAGGCTTCGTCATAAACTCTCGTATGCAGTCGTCCAGCGTGCCTTCCGCCAGCAGATAGGTGCTTCTGTCTGCACGACGTTCGTTGTTTATGGACGGCCATTTGCGAAGCATGGCGGGCGCATCGAATCGCATGTGAATGTCATTCGCCTCCATCATCTCTGTTGTCGATCGTTCAACGTGGCTGCTCCGCCTCTGAACAGTCGGGAACTGCCTGATTGCCTCATGCTGCGCCATAAGACATTGCTAGCCATGGCCGAAGCCGCGTCTGCTTCTTTACAAAATGGCGCAAAGCGGACGCCCTCAATGATTAGCATTCGCTTGCGGGCAGTAACCCCGCTAAGGCCTTGGCTTCCGATTTGAGAGCATCGATTGCCGACTTGCGGGCTACAGCATCGAAGCGCGTCTTGATCGCTGATAGCGAAAGGGCGCCCCTCAGTTTGCCGTGTACGTCCATCAACGGCACGGCTGCCGCGGCGACCTCCGGATCCCGCTCTCCGATCGAAACATAAAAGCCTCTATCGCGGATCTTCTTCCCTTCTACGTTCGTTGGCTCGCGGTATGCAGTGAGAATTCGACCGGCGGCGCCGCAATCAATCGGCAATCGCTGGCCTTCTTCGAGGTGGTGTCGAACTGAACGTGGAGAATTGACGCGGTAAAGACAGATGCGTTCGTCGCCATCTGCAACATAAAAGGATGCAGTTTCTCCCGTTGCCTCAACCAGACGCCGAAGGGATGGCCGGATGACTTCGCCAAGATCCAGACCGCGCTGATAGAGCGCCCCAAGACGCCACAATTCCGGTCCCGGTCGAAACAACCGGTCCGCGCCGCGGACGAGAAAGCCATCAGCTTCCAAGGAAGAGGCCAATCGGAGCACTGTGCTCTTGTAGAGGTCTGTCATTTCCGCAATCTGCGTCAGCGTCATCGCAGACTGCTCCGCGTCGAAACTTTTCAGGATCGCGAGCGCTCTCCTTACCGCGTCAACTCCTATCTTGCTCATCTCTGCTCCAGGTTCTGAAGAGTAGAACCGTCATAAAAATTGAGGTGTTAGAGGCCATCGGGTAGGGAGGATGTTGGTTCTGTACGCCAGAACAGATTGACTTTTTTCACACGCAGGACTATGGGTGCACATAACAGAACGAGTTCTGAAATGCGAGACAATGGAAGGCCACCAACGCTGGCCGCTGACTTGCGCGAGGTGATGATCCGCTTCGGCGCATTCATCGCAGCCAAAAGCATGAACTTCCAGGTACGCGACGCGAGTTCGTTGCGGTCGTGGGCCCAACCGGTTGCGGCAAGTCCACCATCCTGAACACTGTCACAGGTCTCTTCAAACACTCGTCGGAGACGTTCAGATCTTCCGCAAGCCGCTCACGGGACTCAATGATCGGTCCGGCTACATGCTCCAACAGGCGGGCCTAATGCCGTGGAAGATCGCGCAGGACAACATTGGGCTCCGGCTCGTTCTTCAGGGCAAGTCAGTCGAGGAGGCGTGCGCCGAGGCTCGGTTCGGCCCGACGGGGTTTGAGCAGCGTTATCCGCATCAGCTATCAAGGCGGCAACGCAAGTGCGCGGCGATGCAGACGCTCATCACGGAGCCGAGAATTGTTCTTCTGGACGAGACCTTCTCGGCGCTCGACGTTCACACGCGCCGGTTGATGCACCGCATCCTGCTTGATCTCTGGCAGGCCGAGCGCCGCTCCTTGATCTTCATCACCCATGATCTCGATGAGGCGATCACGCTGGCTGACCAAGTCGGCGTGACGTCCGCGGGGACTGCAAGCGGGTGGTCGGCGAGGTCAGGATCTCGCTGCCTGATCGCCGGGACGTCTCCGCGCTGCAGACCACGGACGAGTTCGTCGCGCTCTATCGCGAAATCTGGTCGCCGCCTGGCGCTGAAGTGGAGAAGAGCTATGCCGACCGGAACTAAGCTCGTTGTCACGCAAGTCGCCATATTTGTTGATCTTGTCCCGATCTCGGAGCTCGGGGTGCGATCAGGTCTCATCGACGCCTTGTTTCCGGCGCCGTCGACCCTCGTCGGCAGGATGAGGAAGTGGACGTCGACGCCGGATTTCCGGGGCGATGTTGGCATAACGCTGGTCGAGACGATCCTGTCGACTTCAGCCAAAAACTTCACCAATCGCTTCGCCGAGCTTGCGGCCCAGCAACTGAAGTAGCGACCGCAGCGGCCGAAGATACCGCAAAGAAGGCTTCGTCGGATGTCCCTGCCGCTCACCGGTATCCGTGTCCTCGACCTTTCGAACGTATTGGCAGGCCCGTTCTGCGGCTACCATCTCGCGCGCCTCGGCTCGGAGGTTATCAAGATCGAAAACTCCAATGGAGGCGATCTCGCGCGGCGCCTTGGCGCAGATCCGCAAAGGGCAGAGCGCCTTCAGGGGCTCTCGTTCGTCGCCGTGAACGCCGGTAAGCAGTCGGTGGCGCTCGATCTGAAGTCTGAAGCGGGCAGAGAAGTGTTTTTCAGGCTGGTGTCCAAGGCCGACGTCCTTCTCGAAAACTTCCGGCCCAAGGTCATGGAGCGGCTTGGTCTCGGTTTTGACGCGTTGTGCAAGCGCAACCCGCGGCTCATCTATTGTGCGATCTCAGGCTTTGGGCAAAACGGTCCTTGGTCCGCCCGCCCGGCCTACGACCAGATCGTCCAGGGCCTTTCCGGCGCGATGAGTATAACCGGTGATGCAGCCACGGCTCCGCTGCGGACCGGCTTCCCGATCTCTGACACCATCGCCGGGCTAACGGCCGCCTTTGCCATCTCCGCCGCCCTCGTCGAGCAGCAGCAAATGGGCAGGGGCCGGTTCATCGACGTGTCGCTGCTCGAGGCGACAATCGCAGCCATGGGATGGGTGGTTTCCAATCACCTGAACGGCGGAGTCGAGCCGCGGCCGATGGGGAACGAGAATTTCACGGCCGCACCCTCCGGCACGTTCCGCACGGCGACCGGCCCGCTGAATATAGCCGCTAACGAGCAGAAACAGTACCGGACCCTTTGCGATCTGATCGGCCGGCCGGATCTGAAGACAGATCCGCGCTTCGCTAAGCGCGAAGCACGTAAAATGAACCGCGGGGCGCTTAGCGATGAGTTGAATGCGGCCTTGAGCTGCAGGCCTGCGGAGGAGTGGGAGGCACTGTTGAATGCCGCCGGCGTTCCCGCTGGCTGTGTGCTGACCGTTCCGCAAGTTTTGCGCGAGCCGCAGTTGCTGGAGCGCGGCTTTGTCGAGACGCTTGCGCTCGACAGGGCTGGCGAACCACCATTACGCATTACGCGCCCTGGTTTTCGGTTGGATGAGGCGTTTCCTGTCCCCGCACTCCCTCCGTCGCTCGGTGCGGACACAGAGCGATGGCTGGCTCGGCTCGGTTATACCTATCCGGAAATTGAGCACCTGATCGCAAGCGGTGCCGCCGGAACTGCACGTCAAGGAGGAGCGGATTCTCCGCGGGTCCGCCCGGCGACGGATGGAGCAGCGTGACGGGCAGGTAGTTGCGCCAAGCAAGCTTCGGCCGGACATAGCCTGACGAGATTGGAGAACAGAATGAGCGAAACGCAGCTGCGAGAGCAGGCCGCCCATTGGTGGCGGACCTCCATATGCGACATTGCGCCCGGGCGGATCGCCTATCGCGGATACACGATCGAGGAATTGATTGATCAGATTTCCTTCCCCGCAATGATCTGGTTGATGCTGCGCGGCGAGTTACCCACACCGGCGCAGGAGCGGCTGTTGCAGGCTGCACTGGTTGCATCAGTGGATCATGGCCCGCATGCACCTTCTATCGCCATCGCGCAGATGGCTGTCAGTTGTGGGCTGCCGCTCAATGGCGCGATGGCTTCCGCGATCAACACGCTCGGCGACCTGCATGGCGGAGCGGGGGAGCAGGCGATCGAGCTCTACGACGAGGTCCTACGACGGAGCGAGACCAAGGATATGGATGAGGCTGCCGCTGAGGCAATCGATCATTTCACCACCACGCGAAGCAAATATCTGCCCGGCTTCGGTCACCGGTTTCATCCCGTCGACCCGCGCGCTGACCCGCTGCTCGCACTAGTCGATGCCGCGGTCAGTGATGCTGCCGTCAGCGGTCGCTACGCCAGCGCTGCGCGCGCGATCGAGCGCGTCATGCGCGAGCGCAAAGGTAAGCTCATCCCGATGAACGTCGATGGAGCCACTGCAGTCATCTACGCGGAGCTGGGCTTTGCTCCACCCCTAGCCCGCGGCATCTTCTGCTTGTCACGCGCGGTAGGCATCCTGGCGCATGCATGGGAGCAGACCGGACGCAAGGACCGCAATAAAGGGCCAATGCCCAAGCAGTTCGCCTACAAATATCAGGGGCAGCCAAAGCGCAGCCTGAAAGAAGCGCCATGATCTACCTTGAGGGACTGCCCCAACTCATCCAAACCCGCGCCTTTCAGCCGTGCCGCCAAATTTCGCCGGCCCGGAGTCCGCTCCGATTGGACGGACGTCAACCGTGGAGGCAAGCCCGGCTGACTGCTTCATCGAGGAGCTGTCGTTCGATGCGTCTGGAAATCTTCATCTTGTCGATGTTCCCTTGGCCGCATCTTCAGCATTGCACCCGATAGCTTCTGATCCTTGATCATCGAATCGAGGTTGGCCGAATGGGTTGAAGATTGCGCTGATGGCCACGTTCTGGTCGCCGACTACATGAATGGGCTCATGCGAGCTTAATGCTGGTCGCGGCATAATCCATTACTCGGTCACCTGTATTCCGAGTCGTTCATGGGCGCAACGGCCTGTGTATCGCCTCAATCGTCGACATCTACTTTAACGATCAAGGTTACGAAGACTATGACTAAGATCTTATCGTCTGAATCGGTGAGCCGCTCAAAAAGGTTGTGATCCAGGCTGAGCGCATCGCAGCGCCGGGACCGATATTAAGCTGAAAAACGTTCGCCCTGCGACTTGGCGGGGTTGCGCGAGCCAACGCCGTGCCGCGGGCCACTGGTCACTAACGTCCGTAACACCCGCGCACTGGCGCATCTGGCTCAAGGCGCAGAGCCGCCGCTTAGTGCCCGCCAAAGCTTCGCCGGGTGATCGCGGCACGGATTTGATCTAATTTGATGCCATTACCTGCCCTAAGGCATCTGCTTAGTATCTATCAGACTCGTAGAAGGTGACGATTCGCTTCCGTGCGTTGAGCTGGCAAGTGTGCGACACGCTCTCCGATATGCTCACGATTGGCAAATCTCTGCGAGTCGCAAGAAGTTCATCAGTAGCACCTGCCCTTGTTGGGTAAGTATCGATTCCGGGTGGAACTGTACGCCATAGGTCGGGTGGGAGCGATGTGCGAGGGCCATGATCTCGCCCTCATCCGAACGCGCTGTTACCGTTAGTTGCAGTGCGCATGACTCATCGAGCTCAACAACAAGAGAATGGTAGCGGCCAACGCAAAGTGGGAGGGGAGGTCCTTGAACAGTCCGCGGCCGTCATGGGTGACGTATGAGGACCGGCCGTGCATCGGACGACGGGCACGCGCGACGCGTCCGCCGAACACGCTCCCAATACACTGATGTCCGAGGCAGATGCCGAGAATTGGGAGATGACCTGACAGCTCGCGGATTACGGTTGTCGACAGTCCGGCCTCCATTGGCGTGCAGGGACCGGGGGAGAGGACCAGGGCGTGCGGCTTGAGGCAGGCAAGATCGCTGACGCTGACGACGTCATTCCGGATCACTGCCGTTGCGGCACCCAGCTGGCGAAAATAGCGGGCAATGTTGAAGACAAAGGAGTCGTAGTTGTCGATGATGACAATCAAGATGCACCAGGTGTGTCAGCACGAAACGCGTCAAATATGCGCTGCGCCTTGGCGAGCGTCTCCTCGTATTCGGCCTCTGGATCCGACATGGCCGTGATCCCGCTCCCTGCATGAAATAGAGCCAAGTCATCGTCGATCGTGACCGTGCGGATCGCGATATTTGTATCCATGTGCCCGTTGAAGCCGATAAAGCCGATCGCCCCGCAATAGACCTCTCGCGCCAACCGCTCGATCTCTGCAATGATCTCCATCGATCGCACCTTGGGCGCCCCGGTGATGGAGCCGCCGGGAAAGCAAGCTCGCAATAAGGTGACGGCGTCTTCAGCTACGGCAAGTTCACCCGTCACGGTGGACACGAGGTGGTGCACTGAGGCATAGGATTCCAGGGCACACAGCGCTGGAACCTCGACCGAGTGCGGCGTGCAAACGCGTGACAGATCGTTGCGCAGGAGGTCGACGATCATGGTGTTCTCGGCACGGTCCTTTTCGGACGCGAGGAGGAGTTCAGCGCGGCGCCGGTCGTCTTCGGAATCAGCGGAGCGCGCGATCGTGCCCTTGATCGGCCGCGTTTCGACCTGCCGTCCATCAAGCTTGAGGAATCGTTCCGGCGAGCTCGAGGCAATGGTCAGCTTGCCGTACCGCAGGAGGGCTGCAAAGGGAGCCGGGTTCAATGACCGCAACTGGCAATAGAAGGCCAGCGGATCAAATGAGCTCGATAAGCGGGCGCTGAAGCGCTGCGCAATGTTCGCTTGGAAGACGTCGCCAGCCAGAATCAAGTCGATGACGCGCTGCACCGCCGCAATGTAGCCCTCACGGCTGAAGTTAGAATGCCATGCGCCCGCTGTGGCGGGGAAGTCATTCCGCGGCGTCCTTGGGCGGTCGAGCAGCGCTGCAAACTCATCGGCCCGACGACGTGCACGCTCGCGCCGTCGTGCGGGATCCTGCTCCGGCCATCCGGTCGAGACGATCCAGCATCTGTCGTCACGGTGGTCGAAGCTGATGACCACGTCATAGAAATGCAGGATAGATTGCGGAAACCTCTGACCGGAGATTGCCGGCGCGGGCAGTCGCTCCAGTGTCCTGTTCAGATCATAAGCAAAGAAGCCGGCCGCACCGCCCTGGAACGGCGGCAGATCAGGACGATGCTCTTCTGGGCACCTCGCGAGCAGGGTGCGAAGAGCTCGCCACGGATCGCCCGCGAGAGCCTCTGTGTTGTAACTCGCCTGTCCGTCCGTGACCGTATAGGTGCTGAACGGCTCGCAGCTCAGATAGGAATAGCGCCCAAGCAGCTCATGCGTTGCCGCGCTGTCAAGAAACGTCAGGTGCGCTCGATGCGCGAGACAGCGCATCGCGGTGACAGGCTCAATCCACCGCAGTTCGCGGACGTGCATCGCCTTGTCAGTCACCGACAACGGGCGTGCTGGTGGGACGCGCTGCGATTGCGAATCCCACCCTCGTCTGGCACCCACAAGCTTTTGAGACCGATTGCCAGATTAACCCCCGCCAGTTGACCCGAAGCGCTCACTAACTTCGCTTATCGCTGCCGTCGAGGCGAACCGCGCATCGGCTGATACATTATAGTCGGCCGCGAACCGTAGCTCCCGAAGGGGGCGTACCCGCCTGATCGATTCCTGATACAGATCATGCGCTTTGTACGCCGCCAGCTCCGTCTCGTTGTCGAACTCACCATACACCACCACGTCGATCTCGTTACCGAGCTGGTCGGTCTTGCAATTGCGCGCAATCTCGAGCCGACGTGCATGCGGGATTGTGGTGAGAACCGATAGGCCTTCGATGATTTGCTCGATATGGGCCTGATCCTTGGCGCTGAACAAGACGATGTGACGAATCATGGGTGGCCTTAAGGAGTGATGTCGCAAGGAGGTCGCTTTACTATCTTGGGACCGACCCCGCTGCAACGGGGCCGCAGCCGCAAGCCGCGTCGCGCGGCAAAAAGGTCGGAGGTTTGGCGCTCTTGCGCTTTGCCCCGGGGTTTGCAACGGACCTCGCCAGATCTCGTTCGCGGTCATGACGAGGGAAGGGCAAGGCGCTCAATGGTTTGAATGTGGCGCGCGAGCAGACTACAGGCTTGATCGACGTTGCGCGCCCGCAGGGCTTGCAAAATCAGGCGGTGATCCTGATTGGACCGCGGTCGCCAGCCGCTACTGCGCGCCATCGCGAACACGAGTCGTGAATTTGCAAGCTGTAGTCCGTCAAGGCTCGCGAGCAGGCGCGGCATCGCGCAGGGCGCCACCAGCGCGTGGTGAAAAGCGCGGTTGGCCATTTCAAACTCCTGAATGGTCTGGGCGGCGTCTCCTTCAATCAGAGCGAGCTCGATCCGTGCCAAATGGCTAGAGGTGAGCTTTGGCGCCGCATTGCGCAACGCGACCACTTCGAGCGCGGCGCGCATCTCGGCGATCTCCTTCACGGAATTGATATTAAGTGGGGCAACTCGCACACCGCGACGGGGCACGGCGACGACAAGATGTTGGGCCTGAAGTTGCCGAAAGGCCTCGCGCACCGGGACGTGGCTCGAATTGAATTCTCGCGCAATATGGTCCTGCCGGAGTGGGGCGTCCGGCTGCAGCTCGCCGCTGATGATGCGCTCGCCGATTGCCTCTGCGATGCGCCCCGCGGTCGTCGTATTCTCGTCGTCAGTCATTATAGATTATCTATCATAAACGTTTGCACTCGGGAAGCAGGCGAGTGCCCGGCCATGCGCAATGGCCAGGCGTCAAGATCTAAGAGGTGCCCTCATTTTGCGGCATTTCTCCAAACTTTGGCTGATTTCGCGGTCTTTACGCGCCAACACACTTTACACCATTGCGTTGAGCGCTAATTGGGGCGCCTGCACGCCGCTCCAAGAGTTCTTGAAGGTCATCTCCTGAACGTCCAAGTACTGTTGCCGTGAGCAGTTGTCATAGATTATAGCTTCCATTATCTACGGTAATCGCTGATGGGAAAGCAAATCTTAATGGTTGGTGGAGCGGGAGCGCAACGGAACGAAGGCGGCAACAACGCGCCGGTTCGCAGTAACTGGGAGCGCGCCGAGGCCGAAGCACTTTATGGCCTGCCGTTTGCCGACCTGATGTTTCGGGCGCAGAGCGTTCATCGCGAGAACTTCGATCCAAATCACGTCGAAACCGCAAGCCTGCTCAGCATCAAGACCGGCGGCTGTCCCGAAGACTGCGGCTACTGCGCCCAGAGCGCGTATTATGACACTGGCCTGAAAGCCAGCCGCCTCAAGGCTCGCGCCGATGTGGTCGCCACCGCCCAGCGCGCCAAGGAGGCCGGCGCGAGCCGCTTCTGCATGGCCGCCGCCTGGCGCAGTCCAAAAGACCGTGATCTCGATCAGGTCTGCGAGATGGTTAGCGCGGTCAAGGCTCTAGGCATGGAGACCTGCGTCACGCTTGGCATGCTGACGTTGAGGCAGGCCGCGCGGCTCGCTGAGGCCGGGCTCGACTTCTACAATCACAACGTCGACACCTCGCCGGAGTTCTACGGCAGAGTCATCACCACTCGCACCTTGCAAGACCGCATCGACACTGGCGCAGGTGCGCAAGGCCGGCATCAAGGTGTGCAGCGGCGGCATCATCGGCATGGGCGAGTGCGTCGAGGACCGACTCGGCATGCTTGTGCTGCTCGCCAATCTCCAAAAGCATCCGGAAAGCGTGCCGATCAACCTCTGGAACGAGGTCAAGGGAGTACCGGTCTACGCCACCGCCGAGCGCCCCGATCCGATCACGCACGTGCGCCTGGTGGCGACGGCCCGGATCATGATGCCCAAGAGCGTGGTGCGGTTGTCCGCCGGACGGCAATACATGACCGATGAACTACAGGCGCTGTGTTTTTTGGCCGGCGCGAATTCAATCTTCATTGGCGATGTGCTGTTGACCACCGAAAACCCGAAAGCCGACCGGGATGCCAATTTGCTGAACCGGCTCGGTATCACGTCCGGGCTTGCCTGAGTAAAGCAGACCAGCGGCGAGCACCCCCCGCGGAAACTTCAGTCTAGGTGAACAATGCAGATTACTTTGATGAAAGGTAAAATCCATCGCGCGTCGGTAACCGAAGCCGATCTACACTACGACGGCTCGATATCGATCGATCGTACGCTGCTGGATGCGGCGGGATTTTTGATAAACGAACGCGTTGAAATCTATAATATCGAAACCGGAGCACGCTTTGCTACTTATGTGATCGAGGCGCCCAAGGGCTCTGGCACGATAAGCCTCAACGGTGCGGCCGCTCGAATCGCGATGCCCGGAGAGAAAATCATCATCGTTGCATATGCCTCCTTCGATGAGGCGGAAGCGAAAATCTTCAGACCACGCGTTGTTCTGGTTGATCAAGAAAATCGCATCTTACCAGGTTGAAAACATGAAGGCCGATGGATGAAGCCTTCTTGGCTGCCAATGGAATATCTGCGCGTAAATGCGACGTGGGAGTGAAGGATGAGCTCGACCCATGCGGCCAAAATGAGAAATTTTGCCACGGCCCTGCATGCCTTAAAAGAGGACGACCGGCTGCGCTGCCTCAAGCCGCGCGCTGGCGTCGACTTTTCTTCGAACGATTATCTTGCGCTGGCGAGCGCGCCTCGTATGAAAATGGCCGTCGTGGCCGCGCTCGAAGCCGGCACCCCAGTAGGAGCCGGCGGCTCGCGGCTCTTACGCGGCAATTGCGAGGAACACGAAAGTCTGGAAGCAGATGCAGCTCAGTTCTTTGGGGCGAAGACGGCCCTTTTCTTTAGCGGCGGCTACTTTGCAAATTTTGCCGTCCTGACAACGCTGCCGCAGCGGGGCGATCTGCTCGTTCTCGATTCTCTTGTGCACGCGAGCATTCATGAAGGCGCGCGCGCTGGCCGGGCGCAGTTTCGGATAAGCGATCACAACGACGCCCAGTCGGTCGAAGACAAAATTCGTGACTGGCGGGTCAAGGGCGGAACGGGCCGGGTCTGGATCGTGGCCGAAAGTCTCTACAGCATGGATGGCGATTTCGCACCACTTAAAGATTTGGTCGCGATCGCGGACCGGCACGACGCCTTCCTGATCGTGGATGAGGCCCATGCCACAGGCGTCTACGGCAGGCAGGGACGGGGGCTCACCGCGCCGTACGAGGGGAGCGAAAATCTCCTGGTCGTTCATACCTGCGGCAAGGCGCTGGGCGCTGCCGGTGCGCTCGTCACTTGCACACGCGTGCTGCGCGACTTCTTGGTCAATCGTTGTCGCCCGTTTATCTTCGCCACCGCTCCCCCACCGTTGATGGCTGTCGCCGTGCGGGAAGCACTCTCAATTCTGCAGGAGGAACCTGAGCGTCAGCAGCGTCTGGCCAAGCTGGTCGCCTTCACGCATCGGGAGATTCGTTTGCGCGGTCTGCGCAGTCCTTCGGACTCGCAGATCGTGCCCTACATCACTGGCGACAACGCCCATACGATGCGGCTCGCCTCTGCACTGCAGGCGCGCGGCTTCGACATACGTGGAATCCGGCCGCCAACCGTGCCGGCGGGAACGGCACGATTGCGAATTTCACTCACGCTTAACGTCAGGGAAGGTGATGTATCCGAGATGCTTGATGCGTTGGTCGAAGAGACGTGGGGCGATTCGCGATGACTCAGCGGATCGTGGTGACAGGCACAGATACCGGGATTGGGAAATCGGTCTTTTCCGCAGGGCTCGCCAATCTCCTCGGCGCAAACTATTGGAAACCGATTCAGGCCGGCCTTGAAGGAGAGACTGATAGCGAGCTCGTGGCGCGGCTGGGCAGTCTCTCACCCGATCGCATCGTGCCGGAGCTTTACCGGCTTCGAACGCCCGCTTCGCCCCATTACTCAGCCGAAATCGACGGAGTTCGCATCGACGCAGATGCGATTGATGTGCCGGACAGCGCGGAGCGCCCGCTCGTGATCGAGGGCGCCGGCGGGCTAATGGTCCCGCTGAGTGGCGGCACACTTTTTGTCGACGTCTTCGAGCGCTGGCGGCTTCCCGTGGTGCTTTGCGCAAGAACGCGACTTGGCACCATCAATCACGCGCTGCTGTCGATAGAGGCTCTGCGAAAGCGCCAGATCAGCATTCTCGGAATTGCATTCATTGGCGAACGAAATTTTGAGCCGGAGAGGGCAATTTGCGAAATTGGACGCGTGCGTTGGTTGGGGCGATTGCCTTGGCTTTCTCCTCTCACGGCAAACGCGCTGCAGGCGGTCTTCAAAGACTCGTTTGTCCCTTGGGACTTCAAACCATGATCAAGACGAAGTCGCCGATCTGGCATCCTTTCACGCAGCACGCGCTTCAGGATGAAATGATCAAGATCGTGCGTGGTGACGGCGCTTATCTCCACACCGCGGACGGTCGCCGTATCATAGATGCAATCTCATCTTGGTGGGTCGTGACCCATGGTCATTGCCATCCACATATCGTGCGCGCGATTCAGAAGCAGGCAGGCAAGCTCAACCAGATGATCTTCGCCGGCTACACCCATGATCCAGCTGAAGAGGTTGCTGCGCTAGTTTTGAAACTCGCGCCTCGCGGCCTCGACCATGTCTTCTTTTCCGATAGTGGCTCAGCCAGTGTGGAAGTAGCTTTAAAAATGGCACTCGGTTATTGGCATAACATCGGCAAGCAGCGAATACGCATTGTCGTGATGCAACATTCCTATCACGGCGACACGGTTGGGGCCATGTCGGTAGGTGCTAGAAGCGTGTTCAACGCGGCGTACGGGCCCCTTCTATTCGAGGTTACCTCAATCCCGTTCCCCGCGAGAGGTCGTGAGCAGGTGACGCTTGATGCGCTCGAGTCCGTTTGTCGAAACGAAATTCCGGCCGCCTTTATTGTGGAGCCTCTGGTATTGGGTGCGGGCGGAATGCTGATGTACCCAGCCTGGGTGCTAAAAGAGATGAAGCGAATCTGCGAAGCATCCGAGGTTCTGTTCATAGCCGATGAGGTCATGACGGGCTGGGGCCGTACCGGAACCTTATTCGCCTGCGAGCAGGCCAATGTGACGCCCGATATTGCCTGCTATTCAAAGGGCCTCACGGGAGGAGCGCTTCCGCTCGCGGTAACAATCTGCCGCGCGGATATTTTTGATGCGCATTATTCGAAGGACCGTACACGTACGTTCTTTCATTCGAGTTCATATACCGCCAATCCAATTGCCTGCGCCGCCGCAAAGGCCAACCTGGATCTCTGGCAAAGTCAGGAACCTCGCCAGCTCGTGGCGTCGGTTGCCGCCATGCAAGAGCGGGCCATTGAGCCATTCCGCGCCGACCCGCGCTTTGCAAACGTCCGTCGGGCGGGCACCATCACAGCACTCGATCTGCAAACGAGCGATGCCGGCTATCTCGCTAGCACCGGACCGAAGCTTCAGGCCTTCTTTAAAGACCGAAATCTGTTGCTGCGTCCGCTCGGCAATACGATCTATGTGATGCCGCCTTACTGCGTCACGGCGACAGATCTTGACCAAATCTATGCCGCCATCAGGGATTCTGCTGATGCGCTGGCTTGAGGATGCGCTTGGTGCGTGTAGCCACTAGGAGCTTTTAACCGTTTCGGCGCTTGGCCGATCGTTATCTAGCTGAATATCAATCTACAGCAAGCTTTAGAACCGATCTGAGAGAGTGTTGCTGATACACCAGATACCAAACGCACCTGTAGATGGCGTGAATTCTGCTAGTGTTGCTGGTAGCGCTCCCACAGGGTGTACGGCAGCGCGACCCAAAGACGCTCCCCATGAGGAAAGCGCGGCTGAGAAGTTCTTATTCGATGGTCCGCGGTCAAAACGTCTCCGCACGTTCTTGTGAGGAACGCGAACACCTCGGCTCCCCAAGGCAGCCGCAATATCTACATCTTACCCAGCCCACAGTGCCCATGCATTTCGAGCAGCAGAACGTAAATATCGAATTGCCGCCCTTTGACAGCGCAAAAGGATGAGGCGGCAGTCACGAGATCGGGCGAGCGCTGCCACACGCCCCCTCAGTTCGGGTAGTTGAAATTCGTCGAAGGAAGTCGTTCGATCGCAGGATTTAACCGCCGACGCGACGCTCATTGCATTAATCAAGACGAATACATTCGTTACAAATTGGAAATCTCAGCGAAGCACTCCGATTGAGCGGTCGCTTCACCAAAGCGGCGCACATCAGGGTCAAACTCTTGCGCCCAGTGCCCGTACGCTACCGGGAGACTTGGCATCGCCGACGCGGCATTTCACGTGCGGGCGTCGTGCTGAGGCGAAGAAAGTGCAGGGGCTATCCACCTAACTCCGACAGGAGGCGAAATGCGCAACACCTCCCATATTTCCTACCACGGTCCAGTGAGGTGCTGTGCGATATGCGGCGGAAAGTTCGGGCTGATCCGCTACTACTGCTGGCGAACGGCCCTTTGTTCCATGAAATGCGTCGACCGCTTCAAGGCGCGGCGGGAGGCCGACCACAAATGGCTTCGCTGGTTGCGAGCGGCTTAATACGTGGCACCGAGACGCCGCGGGAGACGGGCTCGGGGCAGAAGTGCATTAGCGCAGTTGAAAAAGTCGTCATTAGAATTCGGTGTGACGCGTTAAAGAGTAGCATGGAAGTATCAAGTGACAGAGACGTCAGCAACAATCATCGACTTTACTGCTTACAGGATGAACAAGCGTGCTGCGGCTGACCTGTCGCGCGACGAAATTTGGTTGACCGCGCCGTATCCAGCAGTCGCATCCTTCTATTTCTTCTGGCCATTTCTGGCCTGGATCCCGTTTGGTTTGCTGGATCCGTCCGTGTCGGAACAGGAAACTTCGTGAGCAGTCCCCGGACGCGGCGCAAGGAGCTAGTGACCGGAGATGGATGCGCCACTGTTAACTTTGTGCGTAGGTCACCAATTTTGGAGACGAGATCGTTCTTGCCACCATTGACGGTTTTCTCTCGACTTCCATAGGACGCACTGACTGCAGGGATACGAGACAAGCGATCGATCGAGATCTAAAATAAGTCACAGTTAAGAGCAGCCTCCTTGAACGTGTCGCGATTCCAGTGCTGCAGCGGTGGATGGTGGAGGGACGTCGTGTCGCCTGGGCCACCGCGTACGACATTATACGGCACGCATGGCCGATACCATCGTCGAAGTATGGTCGGAGATAGTCGGCAACGTCGGCCTGGGATTCGGCAAGACAGCGTCTGTCGGCATGGCCTAGGGAATTATCACTTAGATGCGGCTGCCGCCCAGACAGGCAGACCCATGCCTTGCTTCTGGCGGAACGCCGGAGGACCATCTCGGTCTCACCCCCGGAGCGTTAATGTCATGCGTATATCCGAGGTGCAGGGAATGAAAGCCGACCAAACGACTGAGTGTGTGTGCTAAGATATACGTAGACTTGCACTGAATAGGTGTTTTCGTGGATGAGCAGTTTTTAAAGGACCGGGCCCAGATCATTCGCGATCTAGCGGACAAAGCAGACCCTTTCACTAGAAAAAGGCCGCTTGACCTAGCGGAACGGTATGACAGACGTATGAGACCGACGGTCTCAGATGACAAAGCGCGGCGAAACTAATTGGTCGTGGAAGTGTTCCGACCGATCTGGCGGCTCACCATTGATTGCACGTGGCAGATTTCGTGGTCGACATACATGAGCAACGCTCTGGAGTCCGCCTGAAGAGACCCGACCGCACCTTTTCTTGCTGAGTCGCTCGCCTGAAAGACGCGGAAGCGGCTTATTACATTACGAGGACGTCAATCGCCGGTCTTGCGGAGGCGTCCTCTTCTCGAAATTAGGATGGGTGACCGTGCGCCGGCATTTATCAACAACTGTTCGCCGAGGCTAATGACCCTGTATCTGCGCGAGAACCTACTCGCACCATGCGTTTTTGCGTTCAAAGCCCATTAAATCCTGCAAATCGATCTCTTGCCGGATACAGAAAAAAGGCCGCGCGAACGGTACGCGCGGCCAAGTCAGGGAGGAACGCCCCAAGGGGCCGCTGAAGGAGCATCGAGATGAGTAGATCGATCACTCATCGAGAACTCCAAGCTTGTGAGAGCATCAGTGCTACGAGATGCCTTTTTATTCGTCTCTAGTCGCGCGAAGTGATCGAATACTTGGGTTCTTGCGCGGTTTGGCGGTAATTTTTGTGCATGTCTCGCATCTTTTGTGCAAAGATGATCAACTGGACGCAGCGTGCAGCTCAACGTATCGATCGGTCTACTGCGATAAGCCCGGATACCTAGGGAGGTCACCGTTCCCTTCTTTGTTCAGGCGGGATGTCGTTTCGGCGACACTCATCACGGGTTTCGGTGATCTATTATAAGTCTGTACGTGACGTGCATTGCGAGTTCAGAATCGTGAGCAGCTACAGGCCGATGGGAATGTCAACGTAGCGCATCGATGGCTCGTCGGCGTCCGCCGGACCGAGCTGATTCGAGGCTGACAGGCAAGCCGCAAGCACTGCCGATGTGTGCTCCATGGCCTGCAACTGGCGAAGCGTCACGCGGATATGGCGCGGGCAAAAAAGGTCGTTTCGGAGTGCGACGGTGGACGGTTCAAGTCCGCAGACGACAGAATGGATGACATGCCGCTCGAAGGCCACGAGATCGGAATTGCCCGTAACTTTCAAGCAAGGGCCCGGAAGGTGATGCGGCAGTCATGCCTGGATGGCGTTTTTTGGCCTAGTTGGTTGCGGAACGGATGCAGGGGATAGATATGCGCGCAGGTGGGCAACCCTCGGGCATTGGGCATGGGTACGGCGATGCGACAGTAGTTTCGGCAAGATATGGGTGTGACTCGCGATACAGCACATAAGCGCGTGCAGAGTTGAAGGCGGGCGCCTACCGAGTTTCCTGGCGCGCTCAACACCGCGGAAATGGGCGTGCCTTTGCCGAGCTGATGCCGGGCGTGCCGCTGCTCGCCAACATGACCGTTTTTCGACAAGACGCCGCTTCCTGGCGGTGGGAGAATTCGAGGTAACTATTCAATGGTGATCTCACCGGTGTCTGCGCTGCGGTTGGCGAATAAGGCGCAGGAAGATGTGTAAGCTGCGATCGAGTCACCGCCGCACCCACAAGATTGTCGATCGAATCCAGACGTGCGCCAAATCTATGCCACGATCGGGCCGCACGACGACGAGGCACTAGATGCCTCCGTTCTCCAGACAATCGCTCCCGAGAACCGCACAAGCAATTATCGAGAGGTTGACGGAACAGTCCTCTTGCAGGTAATCGGAGATGTCGAGGTTCTCCGGATCAATCCGGAGCTAAGAGGGAAGCCGGTGCGATGCCGGCGCTGCCCCCGCAACTGTAAGCGGCGAGCCACTGTCCAATAGAAGTCACTGAAGCCACGCGGCTTTGGGAAGGCCGGATAGCGGCGACGACCCGCGAGCCAGGAGACCTGGCCCGACAACATATTCGTCCACGGGCGGGGTGTCCCGGTGGTGCGCCAAGCAGTTGCCGCTTCGGCGGCTTTTTCTGCACGCGTCCGCCATGGCCTTTGCTCCTAACATGGAGTTGAAGCTATGTCTCTTCTCTCGATTCCTGTCGCTACACTCGGCACGCCGCGCATCGGTCCGCGCCGCGAACTGAAACTCGCGCTCGAGAGCTATTGGGCCGGAAAGTCTGACGAAACGCAGCTTCTTGAGACTGCGGCTGCGCTTCGCGCCGCTAACTGGTCGCGGCAGAAATCGCTCGGCGTAACCGTTATTCCTTCAAACGACTTCTCGCTTTATGACCATGTGCTCGATACCAGCGTGATGGTCGGTGCCATTCCGGAAATTTACGGTTGGAGTGCAGGCCCTGTTTCGCTCAAGACCTACTTTGCGATGGCACGGGGCGCACAGCGCGATGACCATGATGCGAATTGCGGTCACGCCGAGCACGGCGCGGCAGCGCAGCAGATGACCAAATGGTTCGACACTAATTATCACTACATCGTGCCGGAATATCACAAGGACCAGACCTTCACGCTTTCCTCTCGCAAGCCGATCGAGGAGTATGAAGAAGCGAAAAGCCTGGGTTATCAGACGCGCCCGGTGCTGGTTGGTCCAGTCACCTTTCTCAAGCTCGGCAAGAGCGCCGATCCTGCATTCGATCCGCTGTTGCTACTCGATAGGCTGCTGCCGGTCTATGTAGATGTTCTCCGCGAACTCGCCTTAAGGGGCGCCGAGTGGGTGCAACTGGACGAGCCATGTTTGGTCCTGGACCTCGATGATGCCACACGCGACGCGCTGCGCCGGACCTACGCCCATCTGGCCAAGGAAGTTCCCGACATCAAGATCATGCTCGCTACCTATTTTGGAACGATCGGCGACAACCTGGAAACCGCTTTGACGTTGTCGGTCGCGGGCCTTCACATCGACCTGGTCCGCGCCCCGGAGCAGTTGAACGCGATCGTCACCGACGCTCGAAGGGATCTTGTCATCTCCCTCGGCGTCGTCGATGGCCGCAATGTCTGGCGTTCGAACCTTCCAGCGGTGCTCGATCGGCTCGAACTTGCGATCGCAAAGCTCGGCAAAGACCGCGTGCAGATTGCACCCTCATGCTCGCTGCTTCACGTCCCGATCGACCTCGAACTCGAGATGGATCTTGATCCCGATGTGAAAAGCTGGCTTGCTTTCTCCGTCCAGAAGATCGGAGAACTCGCAACGCTGGGGCGCGTGCTGGCTAAAGGTTGGGAGGAAGCGGCGGATGTACTTGAGGCCTCGGAAGGCGCGGCCATCGCGCGCGAAACGTCACCCAACGTTCACAATGCGAACGTCGCCAAGCGAATGGCTGCAATCGATGACAGCATGCGGCGTCGTCACAGTCCTTTCGCCCGGCGCGCCGAGGTTCAGCGCGCGCGGTTCGGATTGCCGACATTTCCCACGACGACGATCGGATCGTTCCCGCAGACGGTGGAGGTTCGCAACGCTCGCGCAGCCTATGCGCGGGGAAGGATGAGCGAAGCACAATACGAGCAGTTTCTCAAAGTGGAGACGGCGCGCGCGGTGCGCTGGCAGGAAGACATTGGTCTCGACGTTCTCGTGCATGGCGAGTTCGAGCGCAATGACATGGTGCAGTATTTCGGTGAGCGGCTGTCCGGCTTCGCATTCACCAAACATGGCTGGGTTCAGTCCTACGGCTCGCGTTATGTCCGGCCGCCCATCCTGTTTGGCGATGTCTCCCGGCCGAAGCCGATGGCGATGGAGTGGTGGCGCTTCGCGCAATCGCTGACCAAGAAGCCGCTGAAGGCGATGCTGACAGGGCCGGTGACGATCCTGAACTGGTCATTCGTCCGTGATGATATTCCACGGAGCGAAGCATGCCATCAGATCGCGCTAGCGATACGTGACGAGGTGATCGATCTGGAGAGGTCCGGCGCGATGATGATCCAGATTGACGAGGCTGCGCTCCGAGAAGGACTGCCGCTGCGCAAGTCACAATGGAAGACCTATCTCGGCTGGGCCGTAGACAGCTTCCGCATCTGCTCGTCGGGCGTGGCCGACGAGACCCAGATCCACACGCATATGTGTTATTCCGAGTTCAACGACATCATCGATGCGATCGCGGCAATGGATGCCGACGTCATTTCGATCGAGACGTCGCGGTCAAAAATGCAACTGCTTGATGCCTTCAAGAGCTACAAATATCCAAACGAGATCGGACCCGGCGTTTACGACATCCATTCGCCGCGCGTGCCGGACGTAGCCGAGATGAAAAACCTCATTGCGCTGGCGCGGCAGCGGCTTTCCGATGCGCAGCTCTGGATTAATCCCGACTGCGGCCTGAAAACGCGCCGATGGGAGGAGGTGCGTCCCGCGCTCATCAATATGGTCGCGGCTGCCCGTGAATTGCGGGCGGTGTCCTGATCCCGAGGCAGCCGCCGATCTCCAACGTCTTTTTTCACAGGGAGCCCCGATGCGTTTCTGAATCAAATGCACCCCGCTTTGGAAAGGAGGAGCCCTGTTGCGTGAATTTCTCGCTTGTCAGGGCGATGTGGCGTGACGGCGAGAAAACGATCCTGGAGTTCGTCGGAAGCAACGCCCAAACGATCGAGGTGGACGAGGCGCCGGGACGAAATCTCTCGATCCGTGTCAGTCGGGTTATTGAGTCGATTGTTGCAGACTTCGGGAACCGGAACCGGCGAAGTGTCGGTCGGTTGCGAACGGGCGATGCGCATCCGGACCATTGGCATGCTCTTGCCTAGTCGCGTGAGATCAGGCCGGAGAACGGTTTTTGCTCCCTCGTCTCGCGAGGGAACCGTTGTCGTTCGCCTGATACAGGGTGAACTGTTCGCGCTGGAACATCGCTGCGCCTATCGGCAGGTGCCATTGTCGAAAGGCCTCGTCAGAAACCGGCTGCATTGCTGCTATCACGGCTCAACGCGGCGGAGCTGGCGCACTAAAGCTAATCCTAATTCCGCAAATCACTTGAGGCGAGCAGGTCTGTCGAGTTTAATGGTCTGATACGCCGTTAATTAGGTGATTCGGAGAGAAGAACATGCCCCAAGGCAAGGTGAAGATGTTTAAGGACGATAAGGGTTTCGGCTTTATAGCGCCTGATACCGGCGGTGAAGACCTATTCTTCCACGTGAGCAGCTTGTTGCCCGGTGTAACGCCCAAGCAAGGAGACCGCGTCAGCTATGAAATTGGTGTAGACCGCAGGAGTGGACGTAGTCGAGCCGAAAAGGTCGTGATCGGTTGATCATAGAGACTTGGGCTGATTCATTTCCCGGCCGCCATACGAAGGCTTTCTTATCATCGCGGGCGTTTCAAAGCGCCTCTAGCTTCTCCCACTCCATGAACCCGCAATCCCGGTCGCCCCGCAATCACGCCTTTTCATCAGGACCGAGCAAGTCATTATGATTTCGGATAGGCATTTGCGGTTACCTCGCAAGGTAAGTGGCCAGGTCTGGGCAGGCGGTGCAACATCAAGCCCCTGCTCGCGGACCAAGCGGGCGGAGGCGAGGCGGCGGTGGCGTAATTTCGATCTCCCGTCGGCCGCGCTCCCGTTACCTCGAGCCGATCGGATGCAACGTCCAATCGCGGAACGCTTCAGGTTGGATTGACTGCTTATTCACATCGACCAACCTGAATTCACTCGACTTGGCCTCGCCATATGAGGCCGATCAGATATCCATGTTGCGCAGGCGCTGGCGGTTGCGAAGCACGATCTGGCGGGCGCCGGAAAAGCCCAACACGCCTTCGTCGTTCAATTGCGACAGGGCACGTGACACCGTTTCCAGCGTAAGGCCGAGATAATCGCCGATGTCCCGGCGGCACATCGGGAGCGCCATCGTGCCGGCCACCGTAAGGCGGCGATCCATCTCCAGGAGGAAGTTGGCGACTCGTTCGATCGCGCTTTTGCGACCAAGCAGCAGGATGTGCTCCTCGGCGCGCTTGAGGTCATCAGCCGTCATGGTCCAAAGCTTGTGGGCGACACGGACGTCGGTGCCAGCCGCCTGTTCAAGGCTGCGGCGCTTCACCAGGCGCACGGTGCTGTCGATGATGGCTTCGGCGGCCAGGCGGTGCTTGGTGCCGGACTCCAGCCCGAACACGTCGCCAGGCAAATGAAACGCGCCGATTTGACGACGTCCGTCGGACAGCAGCTTGTAGGTGCGCACCGCGCCGCGAACGACTTGGTAAACATATTCCGCCGGCTCCTCCTCACCATAGATTTCCTCGTCCTTGCGGTAGGTGAACTCCGCGGCGATCAGGCCAGCATGGCCTGTGATGCCGAAAAACGGTTCGACAGGCCCAAAAGCGCCGGGAGCGGCTCGGTTGACGTTGAGGGACGGGGCAGTCGATCGAGTGAGCATGAGCCATCTCCTGTGCAGCGGATGGCGAATTCGTAAGTGGAACAAAACGGCTGGGAAATTTCGCTCCATCCCTTAAGGGCAATGCCTTACGTAGGATCCCGGAGCTGTGCCGGTTTTCAGGACGCAGAGGGCCGCTCCGTATTGATCGCGTCCCAGATATGGGAGGAAAGGCTGTCCTCGACATGCGGCTTGACCAGCACATGGCGAATACCGGCAACTGCTGCTTTGGCCGGAATGGACGCGTCGGGGTGACCGGTGATCAGGATGATAGGCGTATCGATATCGCGCCGGCGCAAGAGACCGGCAAGGTCGATGCCGCTCATGCCCGGCATCTTGTAGTCGATCACGAGGCAGTCGGCGCCGCTCATAGTCATGGCGTTCAGGAGCGCCTCGCCGCTGCGGAAAGTGCGTACACAAAAACCGTCGGCTTCCAGGAGAAAGCGCAGCGATCGGAGCACGTCGGTGTCATCATCGACGACGTAGACAAGGGGCGTTCTGCTAAGTGAGGGCATCACAGGTTTTATGCGGCTTTCTGATCAGCCATGCGGTCGATCAGAGCATCCATAAGGTCTTCCTGCGGGGCCGACTTGATCCAGCTCAATCTTTAAGCGCCCCGGCTCGCATGGCGAGGCGGACGAGTTCCGAAAGATTCGAAGCCTGCATCTTGGTCATCACGTTGGCTCGGTAGACCTCGATGGTGCGCGGGCTGATATTGTAGTCGCGTGCGATCATCTTATTGGACAGGCCAGCCACCAATCCCTCCATCACCTGCCGCTCGCGCGGGCTCAGCGAGGCGACCCGCGCGGCGATGTCCTGCGTCATTGCCTCGTCGCGGGCGCCGGCTTCAGCCTGCCGGAGCGCGGCGTCGATCATCGCAACCAGGCGGTCATCCTCGAACGGCTTCTCCAGGAAATCGACCGCACCGAGTTTCATCGCCTCGACGGCGAGGGGGACGTCGCCATGGCCGGTCATGATGATGACGGCCAAGGAGGCGCGGCTCACCTTCAGGCGCTTTAGCAACTCGACGCCATCGATGCCGGGCATGCGGACATCCGAGACCACACAGCCGAATTCGATGCTGGAAAGGTGATCGAGGAATTTCTGCGCAGTCTCGAATAGACTGACATCAAAGTCCGCGGAATCGAGCAAGAAGTGCAGCGAGTCACGCATCGCCTCATCATCGTCGATGACGTAGACATTTCCTCTAGTTGCCATCAGTCAAAATCTCGTTGGGTGCAGCCGGCAGAGTGAAGCGAAACGTCGCGCCGAATGCGTGATTGGATTCGGCCCACATCCTGCCGCCATGGGCCTCGATGATGGAGCGGCTGATCGACAGCCCGACTCCCATGCCGGTTTCTTTGGTCGTAAAGAAGGTCTGGAACAGGTGCTTCTCCACATCTTCGGGGAATCCGTGACCGGTGTCGAACACCGAGACTTCTGTCATATCGTCGTCGATCGGCCGGTTAGAGACGATGAGCTCGCGCCGTGCGGACTGGGCCATGGCTTCCAGCGCGTTACGAAACAGATTGACCAGCACCTGCTGGATCTGAACGCGGTCGACCAGGACATGGTCATGCTGCGGGTCCAGGCTGAAGCGGATCCGCACGTCCTGTTCGCGCGCACCGGCCAGGCCAAGCGCGCCGGCTTCTTCAACCATCTTCGAAAGGCTCTCGACGCGCTTTTCGGATTCGCCGCGGGCGACGAAATCGCGCAGCCGCCGGATGATCTGCCCGGCGCGGATCGCCTGTTCCGCCGCGCGAGCCATCGCGTTCTCGATTCTTGCGCGGTTCGGATCGGGGCTCGTGGCAAGCAGCCGGCGCGAGCCCTTCACGTAGTTGCTGATGGCAGCAAGCGGCTGGTTAAGCTCATGTGCCAATGCAGAACCCATCTCTCCCATCGCGCTCAGCCGTGACATGTGGACGAGCTCCGACTGCAGTTCCTGCAGCCGCGCCTGGGTCTGCTGATGCTCGGTGAGGTCACGGACGAAGCCGGTAAAATAGGGCATGCCGCCGGATTGCATCTCGCCGATCGACAGGTGCATCGGGAAGGTGGTACCGTCCTTTCGCTGACCGGTGACGATGCGGCCGATGCCGATGATGTGCCGTTCGCCGGTGGCGACGTATCGTGCCATATAGCCGTCATGGCGTGAACGGTCGGGCTCGGGCATCAGGATGCTGACATTCTGCCCGATTGCCTCGCTCTGGAGGTAGCCGAACTGGCGTTCCGCCGCGCTCGAGAAGAACTGCATGATGCCGAGGCCGTTGATGACGATCATCGCGTCCGGAATGGTCTCCAGTATCAATTGCAGGTGCCTTTCGCGCGTGCGCAGGTCCTCCTCGAGCCGCTTCTCCTCGTCGAGGTCGAGCACGACCCCGGAAAGGTGGGACGGAATGCCATCCTTGTCCCTGATGACGCTGCCGCGGGCGCGGACCCAATGGCTGCCGCCGTCCTCGGGTCTTAACCGGTAGGAGAGGTCAAACGAGGCGCCGGTCTCGAGTGAACGGGAGATCGCCTGCTCGGTTCGCTCGCGGTCCTCAGGCTCGAGCAGCGAAAGGAACAGATCGTAGCTGACCGCAGCGGCATTGGAAACGCCGAACAGTTTTCGCGCGGTATTCGACCAGAACAACTCTCTGGTGGACAGGTCCATATCCCAGCCGCCGACGCCAGCGCCGTCGGCACCCAGCCGAAAGCGCTGATCGTGGCTGCCGTCGTCACACGGGAAGGGCGCCATGCCGCTCAATTGTCCTTTTCCAATTCCGGAGCGCGGATTCGGTTGAGATTTTCCCGATTATGGGCCGAATGCCCGGCCCTACTCAAGGGCGAGAAAATTTGTACGATCGCGCTGATTTCATCCGTTTGACCTTGCTCAATGTGCGCGGCCGCCCCGCGTGCTTGAAGTGGCGCCGTCGACAGCGAGGATTTCGCCTTGTACAAGTTTATCGAGCAGACGGTTGCCAATTACATGACGCGCGAGCCTAGGACGGTTGCCCGCGATATGACGATGTGTGAACTCGGCGATCTTTTCGAGAAGCAAGATTTCAACGCCTATCCGGTCATGGACGAATCGCAGGTGGTCGGCGTCATCTCGAAGTTTGACTACCTGTCCTGCTTCGTTTTCACGCCGCCGCGCATCATCCCGCGCTACCGCGACCTGATGCAGCGGGCCGCCGTTGATCTGATGACAGCGGAATTCATTTATGTCGCTCCCGAAACTAGGCTGACCCGCGTGCTGGAGCTGATGGTCAACCACCGACTCCGCAGCATGCCAGTGCTCGACAACGAGCAGCGGCTTGCCGGCATTATTTCGCGGAAGGACGTGATGCGGGCGCTGCAGGATTGCGCCGCGGCGGACGCTGACCGAGTCTGATCGCAGCAGTGCCGCGTATGACCGGCAGTCGCTTGAGGTCAATGAGTTGAGCAGCGTTCGGATCGGGCGCGCCATCCTCCGAACTATCCCGGCGGGGAATGTGGGCCATCCGGATTGTCGTCTTGAACTGCGACGTCTGGTGGAGCATTGGTTCGTATGGGTCTATAGCGGCCTGCCCTCTCCGGGGGCCAGGAGTTCAGTCGATTCCGAGCAACGTAGCCAAACGTTAGCGCTCCGGTGAGCACGAATCGGGTGCTCGCCAGGCATGCTTGATCGGTCGTTTCTCCCAAGAGGTGCTGCGCTGTCGATTTATCCAGTACAACACCAGGGTGACTGGAACCACCGGTAGCATAGCCTCGAAAGGATAGTCGCGCACTGGCCGGTGACTCCAACACGAAATCCGAGATTGGATTGATCCGGGCAATCCAAACCAACACAACTTCCACAATTCGGATTTGTGAGGTGAATGGCACTGCCGCCTTCCTTGCTCCTCGCGGACCCGGCAGGGCGGCGACGCGATCAGACCGTCGATCGAGGCATATTCGCCGGGAGCGAACGCTCGTCCTTGAATGAATCGGACTTCGTGGGGGCCGGCGGAGTGAGGAATCATAGTGCAACACCAGCCGCCTCCTTGACGGCGAACGAGTTGGCCGAGCGCGTTTGCCTCATAGGGCCGCAGTCTTGCGAAGCGGCACGCTGCGCGGCGGGCCCGCCAGAGTTTGGCGTCGATCCTGAAGTCATCGTCCAGCGGCGCAACGATCACATGGCCCGTGCCCTCACCGCCTTCGGGGTGACCCGACTGTCGCCCAGGCTCCAGCCGGATGTTGCGAAAACTGCGATGGGAGGGAGGATCAAGGATCGGCTTCAGGGAGGGTTTCTTCGTGGCGATCTTGCTCTGTTCAACAGGCAGCTTAAGTGGGATCTTTAAGTGGGAGCTGGCTAGCTGCGGGCTTGGTCAGGCCTTGATAATGATGCTGACCAGCGGCACGAGCAGGCTGACCGTCCGTTCAAGGGATGGTGCAGCAGGCCCGAGACCCACGATAGCGGGGCGCCTCGATCTGGAGCGCGTCAAGGGAGGTACCGTGGATCTCATTGGCAAGCTCGAGCTCGCGCCCTTAACGACCTCCGCGGGGCGCGGAACGACGCAGCCTCAGGGCTTCTCCGGCGATTGATCTGCATCAACAACATCTCATCCCTACGGACGCTACACTGCATCGACCCGCAGGGAAACGCGCCCATGAGGCGCCTGCAGGCGGCAATCGGAGGGACGTGTGAAGATTTCGGTTTTGGGGGAAGGAATGCATTTTCGATCGTGTCACGATTGCACGGCGAGGGGCTTTGCCATCTGCGCAGCGCTCGACAAGACTGAATTGCGCGAATTGGCGCAGCTGTCGCGGCATGTTCGTTTCGAATCAGGCGCCACCGTGTTCGCACAGGCAAACATAGCAACGTCGTTCTTCAGCGTGCATGCGGGTACCCTGCGCCTCTACAAGCTGTTGCCGGACAGTCGGCGGCAGATCGTCGGTTTTGCATTGCCAGGCGATTTCCTCGGGCTCCCCGGCTTGCCGCACCACGAATTCTCCGCTGACGCGGTCGGCCGTGTCACGCTGTGTCAGTTCCCCAAGGAGTCATTCGCGACATTCGCCGAGAAACGGCCGCAGTTGCTGCGCCGCATGGTCGAATTGGCGGGCCACGAGCTGGCCCGGGCACACGAACATATGGTCTTGCTCGGACGGCGCTCCGCCGAAGAGAAGATAGCGAGCTTCCTGATCGGCTGGCGCGACCGACTGAGTGGAATTGGACGTGGCGGAGAAATTCTGCCGCTGCCGATGAAAAGGCTGGACATCGCGGATCATCTGGGGCTCACCATCGAGACGGTGAGCCGCACCTTCTCGAAGCTCGAACGTGATGGTGTGATCCAAACCTTTGCGAGTGGCGTCGTCCTGTTGGATGCCCCGCGCGCCGAAGCGTTGTCTGCGGGCGTAAGTTGAAGCGCGTCGCGTAGGGTTCTTTTGTCCTGGTTTGATCAAGGTCAAAGACGTCTCTGTTGAAACGGCGTTATATCCGCATCAGCTTTAATGGAGGTCGTCATGCCCGCCGATGCGCTCTTGGTTTCCGCAGCCGTCATCTCGGTCTTCATGATTTTCGCCGCTGCTCTTGCTTGGGCCAGTGTCCAATCACCAAGGTCGCATCAGGCAACACCGGGAGCGCGCAAGCGTCGTCCATTCTGATTCCTTCAGGCAGCTGCTGGAGCTGGTGCAAAACGCTCGCCGGCCGCAGGGGTAGCTGACGGGTTGATCTCAATCAAGGACAACACAGCGAGACCCGGGCTGACGGGGCAGGCGTCCATGCAAAGAGAATCACACATGCAGCAATCTCAATGCACGAAATGGATGACTCACGGCGAAGCCGGGCTGATGCTATTCTTCTCGATGGCGGCCTTCGTCTGCGCGTTCGCAGCCGCCAAGGCGCTGGACGCGCCGTTCGCGTTTCATGCTTCGCTCGCTGCCGTGGCAAGCGGCGTCGCCTCCTTCGCCATCATGAATCGGTATCTCGACCGCCCCGCGTCGTTGCCGCCGGAGGAGATCAACGGGAAGCCGAACTATAATGTCGGTCCGATCAAGTTTGCTTCCTTCATGGCGATGTTCTGGGGCATCGCCGGCTTCGCCGTCGGGCTCTTGATCGCATCGCAGCTCGCCTGGCCGGCGCTGAACTTCGATCTACCGTGGACCAGCTTCGGCCGGCTCCGGCCGCTGCACACCTCGGCGGTGATCTTCGCCTTCGGTGGCAACGTGCTGATCGCGACCTCGTTCTATGTGGTGCAGCGGACCTGCCGGACGCGGCTCGTGGGCGATCTCGCGCCATGGTTCGTCGTGCTCGGCTACAACTTCTTCATTTTGATCGCGGGCACCGGCTATCTACTTGGCGTGACGCAATCCAAGGAATATGCCGAGCCCGAATGGTACGCCGATCTGTGGCTAACGATCGTCTGGGTCGTCTATCTCGTCGTGTTCGTGATGACGCTGGTGAAGCGCAAGGAGCCGCACATCTTTGTCGCCAACTGGTTTTATCTCGCCTTCATCGTCACCATCGCCGTGCTGCATCTCGGCAATAACCCGGCGCTGCCGGTCTCGGTGTTCGGCTCGAAGTCCTACATCGCCTGGGGCGGTGTGCAGGATGCGATGTTCCAGTGGTGGTACGGGCATAACGCGGTCGGCTTCTTCCTGACGGCCGGCTTCCTCGCCATCATGTACTACTTCATCCCGAAACGCGCCGAGCGGCCGGTCTATTCCTATCGACTGTCGATCATTCACTTCTGGGCCCTGATCTTTCTCTACATCTGGGCCGGCCCGCACCATCTGCACCACACGGCGCTGCCGGATTGGACGCAGACGCTCGGCATGACCTTCTCGATCATGTTGTGGATGCCGTCCTGGGGCGGCATGATCAATGGCCTGATGACGCTGTCCGGCGCCTGGGACAAGCTCCGCACCGATCCCGTGCTGCGCATGCTCGTGGTGTCGGTCGCCTTCTACGGCATGTCGACCTTCGAAGGGCCGATGATGTCAATCAAGGTCGTGAACTCGCTGAGCCACTATACCGACTGGACCATCGGCCATGTGCATTCCGGCGCGCTGGGCTGGGTCGGCTTCGTTTCCTTTGGCGCGCTGTACTGCCTGATTCCATGGCTATGGGATCGCAAGGGTCTCTACAGCTTGAAGCTGGTCAACTGGCACTTCTGGACCGCCACCATCGGCATCGTGCTCTACATCTCCGCGATGTGGGTCTCCGGAATTCTGCAGGGCCTGATGTGGCGTGCCTACACCTCGCTCGGCTTTCTCGAATATTCTTTCCTCGAGACGGTGGAAGCGATGCACCCGTTCTACGTTATCCGTGCCGCCGGCGGCGCGCTGTTCCTGATTGGCGCGCTGATCATGGCCTATAATCTATGGATGACGGTGCGGGCAAGCGAGGCGGATGTCGGCACAGAGCTCGCGTTGCAGGCGGCGGAATAAGGAGCGATCGGATGTCCTTCTGGACCCGCCATCAAATCTTCGAGAAGAATTCGGTCATCCTGATCGCGGGCATTCTGGTTGTGATTGCGATCGGCGGCCTGGTCGAGATCACGCCGTTGTTCTACCTGAAAAGCACGATCGAGGTGGTCGATGGCGTCAGGCCCTACACACCGCTCGAACTAGCTGGCCGCAATATCTATGTCCGCGAGGGCTGCTATCTCTGCCACTCGCAGATGGTCCGGCCGCTCCGCGATGAGGTTGAGCGCTATGGCCACTTCTCGCTGGCTGCCGAGAGCATGTACGACCATCCATTCCAGTGGGGTTCGAAGCGCACTGGGCCGGATCTCGCGCGGGTCGGCGCAAAGTATTCCGATGAGTGGCACGTCACTCACCTAACCAATCCGCGCGCCATTGTGCCGCAGTCGGTGATGCCGGGCTATCCGTTCCTCGCCCAGACCGAGGTCGACACCGCTGTTGTCGCCGATAACCTCAAGGCCAGCCGCGTCGTTGGCGTGCCCTATTCGGACGAGCAAATCAGGAACGCGGTCGCCGACCTGAAGGCGCAGGCCGATCCGGACAATGTCGGCACCGATGCGCTCGCGAAGCGCTATCCAAAAGCTGTGATCCGCAATTTCGACAGCAAGGCCGGTGCGCCGACCGAGATGGATGCGCTGGTCGCATATCTGCAGATGCTCGGCACGCTGGTCGACTTCAAGCTCTACAACGAAAAGGCCAATCTTCGCTGAGAGGCAGGACGATGAAAGCAATCTTGACCGTGCACAACATCGCGTCGGACCTCGTCACCAGCGTGTGGACGCCGGTCTTCGTCGGCCTGTTCATTGCGATCGTGATCTACGCGCTTTGGCCGCGCAACCAGGCGGTTTTCGACCAGGCATCTCGGATGCCGTTGCGGGAGGACTGAGAGGTCATGGCGGAAAGCGAACTCGACAAGGTTTCCGGCAAGACCACCACCGGTCACCAGTGGGACGGCATCAAGGAACTCAATACACCGCTGCCGCGCTGGTGGCTGATCACCTTCTACGCCACCATACTGTGGGCGATGGGCTATTGGGTTGTGTACCCGGCTTGGCCGCTTCTGTGGAGCTACACCAGGGGCGCGCTCAACTATTCGACGCGCGCCGCGGTCGCCGTCGAGCTTGCCAATCTGGAAAAGATCCGCGGCGACAAGATGATTGCGCTGGGTGCGGCTTCGCTCGCCGATATCGAAAAGGATCCGGCGCTGTTGGCGCTGGCGCGCGCTCGCGGCAAGGCCGCGTTCGGCGACAATTGCGCGCCTTGCCACGGCTCGGGCGGCGCCGGCGCAAAAGGCTATCCCAACCTGAACGATGACGACTGGTTGTGGGGCGGCTCGCTCGACCAGATTGTGCAGACCATCCAGTTCGGCGCGCGCTCGGGTCACACCAAGACCCATGAGGGGGCGATGCTCGCCTTCGGCAAGGATGGCATCTTGAAGCCGGACGAGATTGGCACGGTCGCCAACTATGTGCGCTCGCTCTCGGGCTTGTCGACGCGCCAGGGTTACGATGTCGCCGCCGGCGCAAAAATTTTCGTCGAGAATTGCACGAGCTGTCATGGTGAGGCGGGCAAGGGCAACCAGGAGCTCGGCGCGCCCAATCTCACTGACAAGATCTGGCTCTACGGATCGGATGAGGCGACCCTGATTGAGACCATCACGATTGGTCGGGCCGGCGTGATGCCGGCGTGGGTGGGCCGGCTTGATCCCTCCACCATCAAGGCGCTGGCGGTCTACGTCCACACGCTCGGCGGCGGCAAGTAGCGGAGCAAAGGGAAGCGGCGTTGGGTTTGCGCTGGATCAACCTGGCAGAGAGGAGGAGACTAGGAGAGCGCGGGCCCATGAACAAGATCGTCCAAATAAAACCCGACCAAGTCCAAGATGTTGGGTCGCTTTACGCGGCCCGCAAGAAGGTCTACCCGCAGAGTGTTTTCGGGACTTTCCGTCGGATTAAATGGGGCCTGATGGCGTTCTGCCTGGGCGTCTACTACGTGTTGCCTTTCGTGCGCTGGAATCGCGGCCTTGGCGCCCCAGATCAGGCGGTGCTGATCGATCTGCCGAACAGTCGCTTCTATTTCTTTTTTATCGAGCTGTGGCCGCAGGAGGTCTATTACTTCACCGGCCTCCTCATCATCGCCGCGCTCACACTATTCCTGATGAATTCGGTCGGCGGCCGCATCTGGTGCGGCTATCTCTGCCCGCAAACGGTCTGGACCGACCTGTTCTATGCGGTAGAGCGCCTGATCGAGGGCGACCGGCGCGAGCGCATGAGGAAGGCGGCTTCCGCCGATCCCCTAAAACTCGAGCGCATCTCCGAAATCATGCTCAAGCATTCGATCTGGCTCTTGATCGCCTGGTGGACGGGCGGCGGCTGGGTGCTCTATTTCACCGATGCGCCGACGCTGGTGAAGGAGCTCGTCACCTTCCAGGCGCCGGCGATCGCCTATATCTGGATCGCAATCCTCACCGCGACAACCTATCTGCTCGCTGGCTTCATGCGCGAGCAGGTCTGCGTCTACATGTGCCCCTGGCCACGTATCCAGGCGGCGCTGACCGATGAGTGGGCGCTGAACGTCACCTATCGCTACGACCGCGGCGAAAAGCGCAGGTCGGTAAAGAAGGCGAACGAGCTGCGGGCGCTCGGCCTGCCTGCCGGCGACTGCGTCAATTGCTATCAATGCGTGGCGGCCTGCCCGACCGGCATCGATATCCGCAATGGCCCGCAGATCGATTGCATCCAGTGCGGCCTGTGCATCGACGCATGCGACAACGTGATGAAGAAGATCGGTCGGCCGACTCGGCTGATCGGCTACGACAATGACATTAACATCCAGCGCCGGATGGCCGGCAAGCCGCCGATCTACGGTATCGTGCGGCCACGCACGATCATCTACACCGCGCTGATCGCACTCGTCGGTGGGATCATGCTGTATGCGCTGCTCACCCGTTCGCTGCTCGACATCAACGTGCTGCACGATCGCAACCCGGTTGCTGTGAAGCTCAGCGACGGCTCGATCCGCAACGCCTACACGGTCCGTTTCCTCAACAAGCGCAGTCTTGACCGCGTGGTGACGATCGATGTCGATGGTCCGCCGTATGCTGTGCTGCACGTCGTGGGCGACGATTCGATCATACCTGATAGGCCGATGGTCGTGCTCGGACGCGACGGCACCACGGAATTGCGCGTGCTGGTGACCGCCCCATCTGAGAAGAACTCCGAAAGATCGATCCCGATCAAATTCCGGATCACCGATATCGGTCTAGGCGAGGTCGCTTCCGCGATCGACAATTTCGTCTTGCCATGAGAACAAGTGGAGCTGTCGTGAACAGAGCCAGTGCATCGCCAAAGCCGCTCACCGGTCGCAAGGTGCTTTTCATGCTGCTTGCGTTCTTTGGCGTCGTCATCGGCGTCAACCTCACCATAATAAGTCTTGCTTCCATGACGCTGCCCGGCACTGACGTCGAAAGCGCCTATGCGGCGAGCCTTGCCTATGAGAAGGAGATCGCCGCCGCACGCGAGCAGGATGTGCGCAGCTGGAAGGTGGACGCGCATCTTGCGCGCAGTGCGGACGGCGACACCGCGCTGGAAGTCAAGGCACGCGACGGGAGCGGAAAGGCGCTGACCGGACTAAAGTTCACCGGTCGCCTAGAACGGCCGACCGATCGGCGGGCGGACCGGGTGATCGCGCTGTCGGAGGTGACGGGCGGCGTTTATCGGGGCAGCGGCGGCGCGGTCGGGCCGGGACAATGGAATCTGGTGCTGGAAAGCGAAGCCGACGGCCGGCGTCTGTTCATGTCTAGGAACCGCGTGGTACTGAACTAAGGGAACTCTTCATGCAGGCGACGCGGGACTTTTCGCATTATGTCAAGCATCTCGGCTCCGGACTGGCGCATATTGATCTCGCGGTCGAAGGCGTCAGCTGCGCCGGCTGCATCTCGAAGATCGAGCGAGGCCTTTCAGCCATCCCGGACGTGACGCTGGCGCGCGTCAACCTGACCGACCGCCGTGTCGCGCTGGAGTGGAAGGAGGGCGCGCTCGATCCGGCGCGCTTCATTGATCGCCTGGCCGAGCTCGGCTACAAGGCCTATCCGTTCGAGGCTGTCACCGCCGAAGCAGTAGAGGCCGAGAACTCCCGCTTCCTGCTACGCTGCCTGGGTGTTGCGGCATTCGCGACCATGAACGTCATGATGCTGTCGATCCCGGTGTGGTCCGGCAATGTCAGCGATATGCTGCCGGAGCAGCGAGATTTCTTCCACTGGATCTCGGCGCTGATCGCGCTGCCCGCGGCAGCCTATGCCGGCCAGCCTTTCTTTCGCTCGGCGTTCAACGCGCTGCGCACTGGCAACGTCAACATGGATGTGCCGATCAGCATCGGCGTGATCCTGGCGCTTGCGACCTCGATCGTCGAGACCATCGGCCATGCCGAGCACGCCTATTTCGACGCCCCGATTATGCTGCTCACCTTTCTCCTGGTCGGGCGATACCTTGACCAGAACATGCGGCGGCGGACCCGCGCGGTGGCCGGCAATCTCGCCGCGCTGAAAGCCGAGACGGCGACCAAATTCGTCGGTCCAGACGAGATATCCGTGGTGCCGGCCGCGGCGGTCATGGCCGGCGACATTGTGCTGCTGCGGCCGGGCGAGCGTTCGGCGATAGATGGCATTGTCATCGAAGGCAGGTCGGAGATCGACCAGAGTTTGATCACGGGTGAAACGCTGCACGCGGCGGTCGAGCCCGGCAGCGAGGTCTATGCCGGCTCTCTCAACGTTTCCGGGTCCTTGCGCATCCGTGTCTCGGCCGCTTCCGAAGGCACCCTGCTTGCGGAAATCCAGCGGCTGCTTGACCATGCCGTGCAGGTGCGCTCGCGCTATGTGCAGCTCGCCGACCGTGCCTCGCGCCTCTACGCACCGGTGGTCCATGCGACCGCTTTCCTGACCATGACCGGCTGGTTGATCGCCGGCGCAAGCTTCCATGACTCCATCATCACCGCGATCACGGTGCTGATCATCACCTGTCCCTGTGCGCTTGGGCTTGCCATCCCGACGGTGCAGACGGTGGCGTCGGGAGCAATGTTCCGCGCCGGCGTGCTGCTGAATTCGGGCGACGCGATCGAGCGTGTCGTTGCGGTCGATCGTATCATCTTCGACAAGACGGGAACGCTAACGTTGCCTGAGTTCGATGTGGTGAACTCGGCGGCTGTTCCTGCCGACGTGGTTGAGCTCGCGGGCCGGCTTGCGTTGGCAAGCCATCACCCCGTCGCCGCTGCGCTGGCGCGTGCGGCCGGTGCGAAATCGCCGCTGCCCGGGATCACGGAACAGCCGGGGCAGGGCGTTCGCGGCATTCTTAAAGGTGAAGAGGTGAGGCTTGGAAGTCCAACTTTCTGCAAGGCCGATGGTCTCGCGAACGAAATCCTAAGCCGCGATCCCGAGGCTTCCGTCGTTGCCTTCGCGCGTGGCGAGAAACGTTATGTGTTTGCGGTCTGCCAAAGCATGCGGCCGGACGCGCGCGCGGTCATCGCGGCGCTTCAGAAGCGTGGCGTGGCGGTAGAAATTATTTCCGGTGACCGCGAGCCGGCGGTGCGCGCCGCGGCTGAGATGCTTCAAATCCCCGAATGGCGCGCCGGCGTCACGCCCGCCGACAAGATCGCCCGGATCGAGGAACTGAAGCGGCAGGGCTTTAAAGTCATGATGGTCGGCGATGGGCTCAACGATGCGCCATCGCTGGCGGCGGCGCATGTCTCGATGTCGCCGATCTCGGCGGCGCATTTGAGCCAGGCGACGGCCGATCTCGTTTTCCTCGGCAACCGCCTCGCGCCGGTGATTGCCTCGCTAGACCATTCGCGGAAAGCGCTGCACCTGATGCGGCAAAACCTCTATCTCGCCCTTGGCTACAATTTCCTCGCCGTGCCGATTGCTATTCTGGGCTTCGTAACGCCCCCGATCGCGGCTGCCGCAATGTCGGGCTCATCGATTCTGGTGATGCTGAATGCACTGCGGGGCCGCCATGTCCCGCAGGAGACTCTGTGATGGAAGTGATCGTGTTCCTGGTGCCGCTGGCGCTCTTACTCGGACTGTTCGGGCTGCTCGGATTTCTGTGGTCATTGAAGAACGGCCAGTATGACGATCTGGATGGCGCGGCCTGGCGGGCGATTTCTGACGACGACGGAACGCCGGCTCGCCCCGTCGAGCTGAGGTCGGAATCGCGACCGTAACGCCTCACCGTAACGCCTTGTCGTCGCGCGTCCCGGAATGCTTCCAATTTTGATCTGACGCAATACGGTCGGCTATTTCGCCCCGCATACTTGACGTGCTCAAACCGTACCGGAAGGGTACTATGGCAAGAACGGAATCCATCGGCGGTAGGCTCATGGGCAAGTTGTCGGAGTGGCTCGGCCGGCTCGGTGATACCGCCGAGCTCCGCGCCCTTGGAGCCGCCAAGCTCGATTGCATCGCGCGCGACGTTCGCGTCTCACGGACCGAGCTCGAAACCCTCACTTACCAAGGGCGGCGCGGCGCTGATGAGCTGTCGGGACTACTCAAGGCGCTCGGCATCGACGAGAGGGCCATTGCGCGCAAGGAGCCGGGCGTGCTGCGCGACATGACGCTGGTATGTGCATTGTGCGCCGAAAAGATCCGATGCAACCGCGAGATAGAGGCGGAAACAACGGCGCAGCACCTTCATGAATACTGCGCCAACAGCTACACGATCGATGCGCTCCGGACGAAGCCAAAGCCAGATGCGATGGATCTCCTTCGTGGTCCGAGCTGCTGCTGACAAGCTACAATGGTCTAAGCGCCTCTCAGCCTTTAAACCGCGCGACTGTGCACGCCTGTTGACCGCGAAAGGTGCGCATCAAACGCTGAGGCGACGCTACGCACCAGGAATTCCGATCCTTCGCTGACGGTTAGCCGACCTTGAGACATTGTCGCGACTCCGTCCGCTAAAAGCCGGTCCATGCGCGCGCGATCGACGACTGCTGTCCGTAGATCCCGACGATGGATGCGGGATATCTGCTCCAGGTCAACGGTCAAATCGCACATGATCCGCTCGATGATGTCAGCGCGGAAAAGATCATCCTCGGTGAAAGCATAACCCTTCACCGTGGCTAGCCGGCCCTCCGCGATGCGGTTCAAGTAGTCGCGGATGGCCACCACATTTTGGACAAAGCCGTGCGGCATCCGGCCGATCGCGCTCGCCCCGAGGCCGATGAGTGTGTCAGAGCCGTCATCGGTGTAGCCCTGGAAATTGCGCCGCAATCGGCCATCGCGCTGCGCCGTCGCGAGCGCATCGTCTGGGAGCGCGAAATGATCCAATCCGATGCGCATATACCCCGCGTCCTGAAGGGCCTCTGCGATGGTCTCGGACTGAACGTGTCGCTCGACACTGTCAGGTAAGCTCTCCTCCGCGATATTGCGCTGATGCTTCTTGAATGAGGGGACGTGCGCGTAGCCGAAAACCGAAAGCCGGTCGGGGCGCAATTCGACGCACTTGGCAATGCTGTCTAGACAAGAGCTGACCGTCTGAAAGGGGAGACCATAGAGAAGGTCGAAGTTGATTCCCCGCACACCTGCCCGGCGAAGCCTTTCGACTGCAGCTGCCGTCTGCTCGAAGCTTTGCAATCGATTTATTGTGCGCTGCACTCTTGGGTCGAAGCTCTGAACTCCGAGGCTCGCGCGGGTGACCCCGCAGTATTTAAAAGCCTGCGTCAGGTCATTGGTCAGAGTTCGCGGATCGACCTCCACGGCAATCTCGGCATCCGGAGTTACGAAAAAGATATAGCGCAAGGCGTCAGCGAGATCGACGAGCAGTTGCGGAGCCATGATGGTCGGAGTGCCCCCGCCGAAGTGCAGATGCGCGACCGGCAGGCTTTTCTCTATCGTGTCCGCGACTAGTTGCGCCTCCCGACGCAAAGCTGCGATGAACGCGGCGATCGGCTCGTCGTGCGTGGCCACCGATGTATGGCATCCGCAGTACCAGCACATTGAGCGACAGAAAGGTATGTGAAAATAGAGCGAGACGGGTCGGTGGACCGAAACCGATCTGAGCCAACGCCGATACACCTTCTCGCCGATCGCAGAAGAGAAGTGCGGGGCTGTTGGATAGCTGGTGTACCGGGGGAGCTTGTCTTGCCCGTAGATGTCAGCCAAATCCGATCGCATATTCGAGTTCCCCCATTCCTAGCCACATAACAGGCTTGGCGCCGACTGGACTTGCGCTGGGTCAACTGGATTCCGAATTAGCCGGGCGGCTTCGGGCCCCGCTTGCCGCGGAGCTTCCACTGCACCCGACCTGCAAAGTCAATTCGCTATGATCGCTAAGCGTCCCGTCCTCATTCATCACCGTAGTCTGCTGATGTGACAGCGCAGCATGATATTGGCGGCGTCCATGATGGATGTATCATGAGATCTCTCTCCGGTATCGGTGTCAACCATTAGTAGAAGGTGAGTGGGACATGAGCATCGGCACGGTCATGGACTGAAGCATTGCTCGCTGACACTGCCGAGCACGGTTTCCTTGAGGCGCGAATGCCCGTAGCCGCCGGACGGATTCAACATGGCAGCGCGATCCCAATTGTTGACCCACATCAAAGCCGCCGGCCTTTCTTGCGTTATTTGGCAAAGATGCAGGTCACGAAGACGGGAGAGAGATTGGCATGGCACGCATTACATTGGATACGGGCAGCATCCGGGGCATCGGCGCCGTAGTTGCCCGCGGACCTGATCCGCGGGCCACCGCGTGGCCGTCACCTGTGCCGGCAACACCACAGCCGCCGGATTGGCAATGCGAAGATCGATATGGTGAGGCTGCAGCGGACGCTGAGCTTCATCGTCTTTATGGTTACCCACGACGTCAAAAGCCTCTACGACCGTGTCGCGGCGCTGGTGGACGGCAGGATTGCCGCGCTCGGCCCGCTGCAGTCAGTGCTGGCGTCCGATCACGGCGCGATGATTCCGCCAAAGGCCACGCTTGAGGGAGAGGTGGTTGGGCTTGGCGTTGCAGGAAAAACAAATGAACGAGCGCGCTAGATGCTCGAGCATTCCGCTGAACAGACGCGATCTTAGGTTCGCACCATTCACGACAGACAACGCAAGCGCCCCGAAACGCTCGCAGGAGCTAACTCCGACAGAATCGGTTCGCGCTCGCATCAAGGTAGCACCGCCGACATGGCCTGCGATAAGGAGCCCGGTGCTGGAGGCGAAAAATGCCGGATCTCAGAGCAAAACAGCCGTTTTCGGCTATCGTCCGGGCCGCGATCAGCGCTCCCGTGCGGTTCTTGATTGCGCATTCGCTTGTAGCGAGGCGGAGAAAGCTAACGTTTGAAATAGAAGAGACGCTGGATCTAACGCGCGAATTGCGAAACGCATTTAAGAGCAGAGAGCTAGGAGTTGGATTCGACGGAGGCACGCTTCGGTCGCTGACCCGCGTCATCACTCGGGTGCGGAACGACGGCAATACGGCTATCGAGGGATTCTCATTTGAGATTGAAATCCCGGGTGAGCATCACAATTGCTTAACATACATTGCAGCGCGCAGTCGCGAGCTGGATCGAGTGGCTTCCATCAGCTTCACTGGGAAAGCGGCCAGTAACAGCATGACCGGCGAGATCAGTGATTCAAAGCCAATGGGCTTGATCGTCAAGGTTATGGTTGGTAGCGTTCTAAACCGAGGGGAAATTATCAATTTGGGAATGTTTTTCGATGGCTCCCCAACCGGTTGTCTAGTGCATTGTCGCATCCCGGATACGAAAATCCGGATACGGAGCAGCGTGCACTTCTAATCGGATTGGACGCTACCGAAAGACCTATTGAAGGTGATCAATCTAGGGAACTGCACTTTTCAGCGCCGCGACGCTCTGGCGCAAGCGCTGCCTCCTGCTCACCCTGAGCGTTACCGCTGCGTCTGGCGAAGGAAGTGGACCTAATCTCGGCGACCACAATGCCGCTGGTCGCCGAGAGCATCGCCATGCATCGGGTGTTTGGCGCCGACATGGATTCGTTCGGCGTCTCCTAAAATGTGCGCGTATACTTCATCGGCGTTCCAATTTGCATTCACCGGAGGACAGGCAGATGTGTGGAAACTTGCAAGGACGTGTCTGTATGACGACCGAAAAAGCCCGACGCACTTTGCAAGAGAGGACCAAGAGGTGCGTCGGGCTGCAACCTTAAGGTTGCGGGCATCGGCACGGGTGACCATCCGTGTCCACGCCCAACATCATCTTTGCAAATGACGTGCCGCTCGAAGGCTGCCGATGATGTGCGTCTTGTCGGCCCGGGGCACGGCCGCGCGATATTCTTGGATTGAGAATAGTGTCGCAATTACCACATTGCTGAGTGAGACTTTGTCCGCCATCAAACAATCTGCGCCATGATGAGCCGGTGCCTCGCCGTTTGCGAGCCATGTCCGTGCAAGCCTTGCTGATTACCTTCGCCGCACCAGCCGTTGGCCAACGCGCCCCCTCAGCGGTCTTCCGAGATTGAAGCCCTAAACGCGCAATTGTGAGGTTTCCGCGGCGTGCCCTGGCTGATCCGTAAAAGTAGCGCAAGCCTCGCAGCGGGTCTTGCAGGTGGGAAAAGCGCCAAGGCCGCGTAAAGAAGTCGGCCACCGCGAGGTCTTGATAGAATAGATTGCTATGCGGCCAGAGCTTACGCCGGGTCATCAGAGCGTCCGGCACGAACGACGCGACTTAGATTAAGGCCGCTGAACGCATGTCTTTATGTATCAACAGTATAGATGTATCCCATCAAAACAATCGATTTCACCAATTTTACGGAATACTGCATAGAAAAAGCGCATAGGCTGGTGCAGATGGCGCGCACACTCGGCGGATTTTCGTCGTGGATGACGATCAATCGATGGGTGAAGCATTGACGGATAGCCTCTTTTCCGTGGGTTTATCTCAGAAGCATGATCTTTGGCGACCGTCCTAAGATTACGTGAAGGGAAGAACTGACGCCGTTGTTGATCTTGCCGCGAGCGTTGGGCCGAATTCCCTGAAGAGAGCAGAAGGAAGCGAAACCAGATTTCTTTGGAACGGATATCGGCCTTCCCGTGGCTAAAGTTAACGGCGAATGCCCTCGCCGTAAATGAACCGTCGGCACCCTCCCTCTGCCGACGGAAGCTGGTGCGATGTGTAGCAGCGTCGCTCCTCCCAGACTGACTTCGGCCCGGCCGCCGAAAGGCGGGCGGGCATTTTTTCTATGGCGAGTATTGAGCGCCGGCTTGCAGATCTTGAATTTGATCTAACTCACACCCATAAATTCAGTGGTTGGCCGCGTCCTCGCACCAATCCATCGCTAAATCAGAACGGCCCATCGGATTAGTTGATGTCTGTCACCGGCCTATTACTTCGCAACGATACTGGGCCGGCAGAAAAGCGTTTTGAAGGACAGGCATGGCATTACCAGTTGTGGCCTCGCATAGCTGAAGTGGCGACCGGTATTATTCTTTCCCGTCGAATTGCGAGCACATTGATCGATCGTCGTGCGAGCGTACTCTGTAGATGGCTGTGGGTGCCTTCTCACGCGCTCTACCCATCATTGCTGGGCGATCGATGTCGGTTAGCGCCTAGCTTTAAGCGCGAGGCCAACCGGTTTCGGCGGCAGCCAGCAACAGGGGCAGCATCGATCGCGCCGATCCGGGGCCTCAACCCGAACGAGTTTCTCGCTTCTTAGCTGCGCACGGAGTATTGCGAGCGAACACAGACGTCCGGAACGGGAAATTCTCCCTCTCTCTGGAAAAACATCGCAGTCCGGGTCTGCAGTGCCAAACAAACCAGTGTGGGGCCAATATCTAGCCGAGAAAAATCTAACGTTGCCCTTCGGCCAATCGCCAGGTCGTTAGCATCATGATGCATCGCGACCAGCATCCTGGTTGGTTGACCTACACGACGTTGAGGCGCGACGAAAGCTCCGGATGGAAACTTGAAATTCTGGGCGCTAGCGTCGAGTGGTAAATTCCTTTGCCGATCGCCGATATTCCCAGTTGGCGCGCTCAAGCTCGGGTCGATCAAACTCTTTCTGGGGATAGCCGACGCAGAGATAGCCGATGAACTTCCAGGTCTCCGGCACTTCAAGAACCTCGCGGATGCGAGCCGGGTTAAGGATCGATACCCAGCCAAGTCCGATGCCGTCGGCACGTGCGGCGAGCCACATGCAGCAGATGGCGGCGGCGACGGAGTATTCGACCGTATCCGGCATGGTTGCACGCCCGAGGCGGTGCCCCATATCGTTCGTTTTGTCCGCAAACACGGCCAGGTGACCCGGGGCCTCTTCGAGGCCGGCGAGCTTGAGGCTCGCGTACCGCGCCGCGCGTTCGCCTGAATAAGAATGCAACGCATCGGCGTTGCAGGCCCTGAAATCCTCGACCACGGCACTGCGCCTTGCGCTGTCTTCGACGATCACGAACCGCCAAGGCTGGCTCAAGCCGACCGACGGGGAAAGGCAGGCGATCTCAATCAGCCGCTCCATGGCGCCGCTCGGCAGAGGATCGGGACGAAAGCGCCGCACGTCGCGGCGCCACACGAAGAGCTCGCGCAGTTGCCGGCGAAAGGCTTCATCGAAAGCGACCATCAGGGTCCTGGTTCCGTGTGGAGGAGGGCGGCTGTCATCAGCAAAACCACGATCTCGCCAATCTGTTCGAACGCACCCAATATATCACCTGTCTGTCCGCCGACCTGCCTTGTGGCAAGCCATGCCAGCACCAACCCGGCCAGTGAGAGCAAAATCACTCCGATCATCGCCTTGCTTGGCCCGGCACCGAAAACAAGGCAAAGAGCCCCGAGAGCAAATGCAATGGCGGCGCTTCGCCCCGGCGGCCGTCCGGCTCGGGCCGAAAGCCCATCCGATCGCGCTGGCGGAATCAGCCACATGAAGGCGGGCATGCCGGCGCGTGCCGCCGCATGTGCAACTGAAAGCGCCGCCGCAATTGACTTTGGCTCGGCGATCGTTTCGAGCGCGCTCCATCGCAAGATGAGCGATGCGATGAGCGCGCACGCACCGTATGTACCGATTCGGCTGTCGCGCATGATCTCGAGCTTGCGCTCGCGCGTCCGGCCGCCGCCGAGCCCGTCGGCGGTATCGGCAAGGCCGTCCTCGTGCATCGCGCCGGTGACGAGAACCGTGGCCGCCAGCGCCAGCATGGCTGCAGGGCTTGGCGTCAAGCCCACCTCACATGCGATCCAGTAGACCGCCGCACCGGCAAAGCCAACCAGCAATCCTGCCACTGGCAACGCCCAGCTCGCGCGGGCAACATCGCCATCGCCGACCGGCGTCGCCGGCCCAAGAGGCAGAAGCGTGGAGAGCGAAATGGCGATTCTCAGGTCAGCGACGATGCCCCTGAGAAGCTCGGAATGATACATGTGTCTTCAGCCCTCGAACCGTCAACTCGCTCGCGCTCACTCCACGACGCGTCGCTTCCGCCAAGCGCGGCATTACTTCAGCTTCATCGGCAATCCTGCCACGACGAATTCGACCTCATCCGCAACGGATGCAATCGTCTGGTTCAGGATACCCGCTGCGTCCCGAAACGCGCGCGCCAGGGCATTGTCCGGCACGATACCGAACCCGACCTCGTTCGTGACGATGATGACCGGGCTGCGCTGGCGGGCAAGCGTATCAGCGAGTAGCGAAGCCTCATGCGACCAGTTGCGTTCCGCGTGGAGCAGGTTCGAAAGCCACAGCGTTAGGCAATCGACCAGCCTTGCGCCACCGCCATCGGTTTCGATCAAGGCCTGCACGAGATCGAGCGGAACCTCGCGCTCGATCCAGTCCTTTCCTCGCCGCGCGCGATGCTTCGCTATTCGCTCGCCCATTTCCTCATCGAGCGCCTCTGCCGTGGCGATATAGACGGGCTGTTCCGGAAAAGCGCGGGTGCGGACTTCTGCGCGTAAGCTTTTGCCGGATCGGGCGCCGCCCGTGATGAGTATGATGGCCATGACGTCCTCCAGTTAAGGCCAGCACTAATCACCAATTCTCGACAAAGACAAAGGTGAAATCACGCGATATGGGGCTTGCCTTGATACCGAATTCTTGTGCATCAGGGCCAGGCACGACGGGAGATGATGCGTGGTCTTTGCGGGAGCGATGGCGGTGGCAATGACGGTGGACGCCCTGTTGGGCTGGCCCAACGCGCTGTTCGTCCGCATTGGTCATCCCGTCACCTGGCTCGGGAGGCTCATCAACATTCTCGACATCAGCTTCAACCGGCCCATCGATCCGCCTGCAGTTAGGCGGATCGCTGGCGCAGCCGTGGCGCTTTTCGTGATTGGAGTTTCGGCCGGAATTGGATGGGCGGTTCAGGCCGCGCTCGCCTTTGAATGGAGCCGCATCGTCCTCTTGGGAATTCTCGCATGGCCCCTGGTCGCGCTGCGTTCGCTCTATGATCATGTCGCCGCCATTGCGAACCCCTTGCAATCCGGTGATATCGCAGCCGCGCGTGCCGCGGTCGCGCACATCGTGGGACGCGATCCCACAGCTCTTGATGAGGCAGGCATTGCGCGCGCAGCCATCGAGAGCCTGGCCGAGAATGCTTCCGACGGCATTGTGGCGCCCGTGTTCTGGGGAACGTTGTTCGGGCTGCCCGGCATTGTCGGCTACAAGGCAATCAATACGCTCGACTCCATGATCGGCCATCGCACGGCGCGTCACGAATCCTTCGGTTGGGCCGCCGCGCGCATCGACGATCTCGCCAATTTCGTACCGGCGCGCCTCACAGGCTTTTTGTTTGTAGTGCTGGCGACGCGGCCTTCGAATGCGTTGTCTTGCATGGCGAGGGATGCGCGCCGCCACCGCTCGATCAATGCCGGCTGGCCGGAAGCAGCCATGGCCGGCGCGCTCGGCGTGCGGCTCAGCGGGCCGCGCATCTATCACGGTGACACCGCCAACGAACCTTGGCTCAACGAGGGAGCGCGCGATCCGTTCGCTGCGGACATCCGGCAAGGATTGAAGCTCTACGTCTGCGCCATGGTTCTTTTGGCCGGTGCGCTTGCGATTCTGGCCTTCGCGTGACGGAGAGGGCAATGCTCGAGCATGGTGGAAATCTCGATCTCGCCGTTCGCCGCTTCGGCGGGCGTGCGCAGGACTGGATCGACCTCTCAACCGGGATCAATCGGCAGCCTTATCCGGTGGGTGAGGTCGAGCTTAGGTACTGGAGCGCGCTACCTTCGCGATCAGATATCGCGTCCCTCCACCAAGCTGCCCGAGAGGCCTACGCTACCCGGGCGCCACTCGTGGCGCTTACTGGCGCACAAGCGGCCATCCAATTGTTGCCGAATCTTTCATCGCACGGCTGCGCGCGAATTCTTGCGCCGACCTACAACGAGTACGCGGCGGTTCTTTCAGCCGCAGCCTGGGACGTGGCCGAAGTTTCCGAACTCGAAGGACTGGCGGGAGCGGATCTTGCCGTGGTCGTCAATCCCAATAATCCAGATGGTCGACGCCATAATCCGACCGAATTGGTGGCGCTCTTGCCGAAGGTCGGTCGGCTGTTGGTTGACGAGAGCTTCGTCGATGCCGTCTCCGGCCTGTCGTTGGCACCGGAGGCGGGACGGTCAGGGCTGTTGGTCCTGCGCTCGTTCGGAAAGTTTTACGGGCTTGCCGGACTGCGGCTCGGTTTCGTGCTCGGCAGCGAGGCTGACGTCGCGGCGCTGGCGGCGATGGTGGGTCCGTGGCCGATTTCCGGCGGAGCGATTGCGATCGGACGGCGCGCCTTGCTCGATCGCGAGTGGACAAAGGCAACCGCGACGCGTCTGGCGCGCGATTGCCTCCGGCTGGATGCCGAGGTGCGATCGCAGGGCTGGCAACAGGTCGGCGGCACGCCGCTGTTCCGGCTCTATGAGACCGGGGACGCGCAGGCTGCGCAGGAGAAGCTCGCGCGCGGCCAGATATGGTCGCGTGTTTTTGAGCAAAAGCCGGGATGGCTCAGGCTGGGCTTGCCGGGTAACGGGGCGGAATGGTCGCGGCTTGCTGCCGCGCTCTCGCGTTGATCAATAATACTCAGCGCGCGAGCGCAAGCAGCCCATTTACATCGAGATGGTTGTCGATGTGATCGGCAAGCGCATCGAGCGCGCTCTCCACCCTGGCGCGGTACTGCTGGTCTGCGGCCGGAATGTCCAGTTGGGCGAGAAATGCGCTGCGGAAATTGTCTGAAGCAAACAGGCCGTGCAGGTAGCTACCGTACACGCGTCCGTCGCTGGAAACTGCGCCTTCCGGCGCGCTGCCAACCAAAGCAAATGGCCGTGCACGGTCCGGCCCGTCGGTATGCCCGATGTGAATCTCGTAAGCCTCGATCGGCCGGTCCGTCGCGGCATGGACCGCCGCAACGCGCGTGAGAGTCTTTTGTGGCGTCATCACCGTCGTCACGTCGAGGAGTCCGAGGCCGGGCGTTTCTCCCGCCGGTCCCTCGATTCCTGTCGGATCCGCCACACTGCGTCCGAGCATCTGGTAACCGCCGCAGACGCCGAGCACATGGCCGCCGCGACGATGATGCGCGAGAAGATCGATGTCCCAGCCCTGCGCGCGCAGGAAGGTGAGGTCGCCGCGTGTCGACTTCGAGCCGGGAAGGATCACGAGTTTTGCATCGCCCGGGATTGCCTCTCCAGGCCGGACCATCACAAGGTCGACATCAGGCTCGAGCTTCAGCGGATCGAGGTCGTCAAAGTTCGCGATCCGCGACAGCACGAGAAAGGCAATCTTGCCCTTGCTTACCTTGCGGGCGTCAGCAAGCCCCAGCGCATCTTCAGCCGGAAGCTCGCTAGCGCGGGCGAAATAGGGGAGAACCCCAAATCCCCGCCAGGATGTGCGTGCTTCTATCAGCCGGTAGCCGTTGTCAAACAGCGTCGGATCGCCGCGGAACTTGTTGATGACGAAGCCGCGGATCATGGCCGCATCGTCGGCATCCAGCACAGTCTTAATGCCGACGAGCTGCGCTATCACACCGCCGCGATCGATGTCGCCGACCAGCACGACTGGCACGTCGGCCTTGCGGGCAAAACCCATATTGGCGATATCGGCGCTCCTCAGATTAACTTCGGCTGGGCTGCCGGCGCCCTCGACCAGAACAAGATCGGCACGATCCTTCAGGCGTCCGAAACTTTCGAGGACCGGCTCCATCAGCGATGACTTCATCGCAGCGTACGCGCGGGCTCGCAGCGTCGCCACGCGCCGTCCCTGCACGATGATCTGGGCGCCAACATCTGTTTCCGGCTTGAGCAGGACGGGATTCATGTCGGTGTGCGGCTCGACACCTGCGGCCTGCGCCTGCAATGCCTGCGCGCGTCCGATCTCGCCACCGTCGATTGTCACGGCCGCATTGTTCGACATGTTCTGCGGCTTGAAGGGCAGCACCCGATAGCCGCGCCGGGTCGCGGCGCGCGCAAGGCCGGCGACGATGAGCGACTTGCCCACGTCCGATCCCGCACCTTGGATCATCAATGTGCGCGCCATCGAATCGGATTCCGCGGTTGATTCGTCAGTACTCGACGCCGGGCTGCGCCTTGATGCCGGATCGGAAGGGATGCTTCACGAGCGTCATCTCTGTGACGAGGTCGGCGGCATCGATCAATTCCTGCCTGGCATTGCGCCCCGTGAGGACGACATGCGTCATCGGCGGCTTTGAATTTTTCAGGAACTCGACCACCTCTCCGATCTCCAGATAGTCGTAGCGAAGCGCAATGTTGATCTCGTCGAGAACGACCATGCGCAAGGCTTCATCGGCGATCAGCTGCTTGGCCTTTTCCCATGCGGCGCGCGCCGCGGCGACGTCCCGGGCGCGGTCCTGTGTTTCCCAGGTGAAGCCTTCACCCATCGCGTGGAATTGGCATAATTCACCAAAATGTCCGGTCAGCAGGCGGCGCTCGCCAGTTTCCCACGCACCCTTGATGAATTGCACGACCGCGCAGGGAAAGCCATGCGCGACGCACCGCATGATCATGCCGAAAGCCGAGGAGGATTTTCCCTTGCCCGCACCGGTGTGGACGAGGACGAGACCCTTCTCGCCGCTCTTGGCGGCCATCATCCGGTCGCGCGCTGCTTTTTTCTTCGCCATTTTGTCCGCATGACGGGCGTCCAGCGAGGCTTCGGAGGTCACGGTTTCATCCTCAGCGGCATCAGGTTCGGAAGTCATCGGCACGCTCCTTTGGCTTGACAAGTTGCACGCTTGGGCAAATGGTGGGGTGGCGTTGGTTCCTGTCCTACGACAGGCGAAGAGGGAATGCGATAGGGGTCTAGCCTTGAAAGCTTGAGCCTGAAACGCAGCCGCCCCCGCGACCGTGACCGGAGAGATCTCTAGGAGCCACTGACCCGAGAGGGTTGGGAAGGCGGAGATCGAAGGGAAAACCTGCTCCGCAAGCCGGGAGACCTGCCAGCGCAGAGACTTGAGACCGGCGGACGGGGTGCTCCGCGACGGCAACGAACCCTTATGTCTATGGTTCGTGCGCCTCATCGCCTCCGCCAAAACGTCGAGGAGGGCGATGACCGTCACGCTTCATGTCTGCATCACCTGCCGTGCCGGCCAATCCTTGAGGGAAGGCGAAATCACGCCAGGCGCGCGTCTGCACAGGGCCATTCTCGCCGGCGTGCCGGAAGACATCCACGTGGTTCCGGTCGAATGCCTGTCCGCTTGTAGCCAGGGTTGCTCGGTCGCGCTCAGCGCGCCTGGACGGTGGTCTTACGTCTACGGCCGCCTGTCCGACCTAAATGCGCCGGACGTGATCGCCGGTGCTGCGGCCTATGCGGCGGCGCCCGACGGCATCGTGCCGTGGCGCAGCCGGCCAGAGATCTTCCGCAAACAATCGCTGGCCCGCATTCCACCCATCAACATCCTGCCGGAGGCAGCAGAATGAACACGCTCGCCAAGGTTCCGGTCACGGTCGTCACCGGCTTTCTCGGTTCAGGCAAGACGACACTGATCCAGCACCTGATCGCCAACGCGAACGGCAAGAAGCTTGCGGTGCTCGTCAACGAGTTCGGCAGCGAAGGCGTGGATGGAGAGATCCTGAAATCCTGCGCGGATGTCAATTGTCCCGCCGAGAACATCGTCGAGCTCGCCAATGGCTGCATCTGCTGCACGGTCTCTGACGACTTCATTCCCGCCATGGAGCAGCTGCTCTCGCGCCGCGTGAAGCCCGACCATATCCTGATCGAGACATCGGGATTGGCCTTGCCAAAGCCGCTGCTCAAGGCGTTCGATTGGCCGGAGATCCGCTCGCGGATTACGGTCGACGGCGTGATTGCGCTTGCGGATGCCGAGGCTGTGGCGGCCGGCCGCTTTGCGCCAGACCCCGTCGCGGTGGAAGCACAGCGTGCGGCCGATGAAAACCTCGATCACGAGACGCCGCTGTCGGAAGTGTTCGAGGATCAGATCGCGTGCGCGGATATCGTGCTGCTCACCAAGGCGGACCTTGCCGGCGATGAAGGACTTGAAGCGGCCAAGGCGGCGATCGTCGCCGAAATGCCGCGTCGCGTGCCGATGCTGCCGGTCGTCGACGGCGCGGTCGATGCGCGTATCATCCTTGGTCTCGAAGCGGCGGCAGAAGACGATCTCGCTGCGCGCCCCTCTCACCATGACGGCGAAGAAGAGCACGAGCACGAGGACTTCGCCTCGGTTGTCGTTGAGCTTCCGGAAGTTGCTGACATCGATGCGCTGGTCGGATCGATCCAGCGGCTTGCGCGCGAGCAGAACGTGCTGCGCGCCAAGGGATATATCGCGGTCGCGAGCAAGCCGATGCGATTGCTCTTGCAATCGGTCGGGGAGCGGGTGCGGCATCAGTTCGATATGCCCTGGGGCACGCGGCCAAGGCAATCGAAATTGGTTCTGATCGGTGAACACGACGATATCGATGAGGCCGCCATCAGGGCGGGACTTGGTGTTTGATGCACGTCGTGTTTCGCGAGAGCCGCGGTCTTGAGGAGACCGCGATCCCTAAGGATCTCGGCCAGGACCCGGCCGACCTTGTCGTGCTCTCGTTCTCGGACAGCGATCTGGCCGCGTTCGCGTCCGGCTGGCGGCGTGGGCGTGCTTGCCTGCCGTCGCTGAGGCTCGCGAACCTTGCGGAACTGCGTCATCCGCTTTCGGTCGATACCTATATCGAGCGGACGCTATCGCATGCGCGCGGCGTACTGGTGCGCCTGATCGGTGGCGAGTCCTACTGGCCATATGGACTGGCTGCCCTGCATCAATTGGCCAAGGACCGCGACATCGCGCTTGCGGTGCTGCCAGGTGATGGTCGCGACGACCCGCGGCTGAATGCGCTCTCAACAGTGCCTACCTTGACGCTCGGACGGCTAAGGGCCTTGTGCGACAAGGGCGGAGCAATGGCGGCGCAGGCTGCAATCGCCCAGCTCGCACTAGCCTCGGGCCGTTATGCGGGGGCTGTAGCCGGCGAGATCGAAATATCCGAGATCGGTTTTTATGATCCGGCTCGTGGCGCAATCGCGGCGCTGCCAAATTGCGACCGGCGGCCGCGCGCGCTCGTCACCTTCTATCGCTCCTATCTCACCGCGGCAGATACCCTCCCGGTCGACGCGCTGATCACAGCACTGCGGCAAACGGGTTTTGATGCCTATGGCGTATTCGTCACATCGCTAAAGGCCGCCGGTGTAGCGGACTGGCTGAAGGGGCAGTTCGAGCAATGCCCGCCTGCAGTGATCGTCAATGCAACCGCCTTCTCTGCGGCCGCCGACGGCACGACGCCTTTCGATGCCGCCTCCTGTCCGGTGTTCCAGGTTGCGTTGTCGACGGCCCGGCGCGAGGATTGGGCGGAGTCGCTTCGCGGTCTCTCGCCGGCCGATCTGGCGATGCATGTAGCGTTGCCGGAGATTGACGGCCGGCTATTTGCGGGCGTGGTCAGCTTCAAGTCGGCGGGTGAGCGCGATCCCGATCTGCAATTTGCGCATCTGGCGCACAGGCCTGACGACGAACGTGTCGGTTCGGTCGTGGATCGGGTGGTAGCTTGGCACAGGCTCGCGGGCAAGCCGGCAGGCGTGAAGCGGCTGGCGATTGTGCTCTCGAACTATCCGGGCCGTCCGCACCAGCTCGCGCATGCGGTTGGGCTCGACGCGCTCGCTTCGGTCGAAACGCTGCTGTCCGATCTCGAAGCTGCTGGTTACGACGTGAAAGCGGCGGGAGCGTTCGGTGAAACTCTCCAGCGGGAGGAATTGACCTTTAGCGTCGCGGATTACCGCGCGGCGCTGGCGAGGCTTCCGCGCCCGTTACAGGATGACCTTGCGCGCGCCTGGAGCGCGCCGCAGAACGATCCCGCCTGTCGTGGTGGCGAATTTCATTTCGCAGTGATCCAATGTGGCAAGGCGATTATCGCCGTTCAGCCTGAACGCAGTGACGTTACCAATCGTGACGCCGAGTATCATGATCTTTCCCGCACGCCTCGCCACGCCTATGTCGCATTCTATCTTTGGCTCAGGCAGCAAAAGGTCGACGCGGTCGTCCATATGGGCGCTCACGGAACGCTAGAATGGCTGCCCGGCAAGTCCGTGGCGCTGTCCGCTGCCTGTTGGCCTGAAGCGCTGATCGGCGACATGCCCGTGATCTATCCCTTCATCGTCAATGATCCCGGCGAGGCCGCGCAGGCCAAGCGGCGCATCGGCGCTGTCACGATAGGGCATTTGCCGCCACCATTGGCTCGGGCGGCGTTGCCTCAAGGCCTGCGCCGGCTCGAGCAACTGCTCGATGAATATTCGACGGCCGATGGTCTCGATCCCGCGCGCCGCCAGCGCCTAATCGCGTCGATTCGCGATGAAGCGCGTGCCGCGGGACTGGAAGAGGATCTCGGGCTTGGCGCCTCGGCTGCGGCGGCTGAGGCAATTCCCCGGATCGATCGCTTTGTCTGCGACCTCAAGGAAAGCCAGTTCGGCGATGGCCTGCATGTGTTCGGCCGCGGGGCTTGCGGCGAGGCGGAGAAGGGCGCGCTGCTTGACGCTCTCTCTGGTAGGCGCGTTGCTGCGGGGCCGGCAGGCTCGCCCTATCGCGGGCGGCGCGATGTGCTGCCGACCGGACGCAATCTGTTCGCCGTCGATCCCCGCGCAGTGCCGACACCGTCCGCGCATGTACAGGGGATCAAGCTCGCCGAGGAATTGCTGCGCCGTCACCTGCAGGATCACGGCGACTGGCCGAGGGGGCTGCTGGTTGATCTCTGGGGATCATCCACCATGCGCACCGCAGGCGAGGATTTCGCGATGGCCCTGCACCTGGCAGGCATCGCGCCGCGCTGGGACCACGGATCGGGCCGCGTGTCGGGTTATGAGATCATCGCACCAGCGGCTCTTGGTCGGCCGCGCATCGACGTGACGCTTCGCGTGTCGGGACTGTTTCGCGACGTCTTTTCATCTCTTGCGCAATTGTTCGAGGCGGCAACGGAAGCGCTTTCTGAACGCGACGAGGAGGGCGAGGAAAATCCCTATCGTCATCGCGCGGCGCGTGTGTTTGGACCCCGGCCGGGGCAGTACGGTGTCGGTATGGCATCGATGCCGGATGTCTTCACGGCGACGACGCGCGAGGCGGCCGGTGAAGCCTGGCTGTCGGCTTCGTCCTGGGCATTCGCGTCCGACGGCACGATGCGGCCTGATCGTACAGGTATCGAGGCAAGGCTCGTCGCCGCTAATGCCTTTGTCCATGTGCAGGACCTGCCGGAAACGGATCTGCTGCTCGCCGCAGACTATGCCGTGCATGAGGCGGGCCTTGCGGCCGCGGCGGCGCGCCTGGGCGCGGCCACACCATCGCTCTACCACCTCGACGCGACACATCCCGATCAGCCGCGTGCTCGCTCGTTGACCGAGGAAATCTCGCGCGTCGTGCGTGCGCGTGCGGCCAACCAAAAATGGATCGCCGGCATGATGCGCCACGGCTTTCGGGGCGCGGCGGAAATCGCTGCCACGCTAGAGCATATGGCCAGCTTTGCACATCTTGCCGATGCGGTACCCACGCATCTCTTCGATCTCTATTACGACGCGACGCTTGGCAGCGACAACGTGCGAACTTTCATGGCGCGCGAGAATCCGGCGGCGCTCGCGGCGATCGAGGCTTGCTTCACCCGTTTGCATCAAGCTTCGCTCTGGAGGACACGGCGCAATTCGATCGCGGCTGCGCTGGAGGCCTCATGAGCGCCGTTGCGATCAAGGGCTGGTGTCCCGGCGCCTTACGGCCGATGCTGTCGGGGGATGGGCTTGTGGTTCGCATCCGGCCGCACGGTGGCCGGCTCGATGCGAAGCAGGCAGCGGGAATTGCGGTGCTGGCCGAGTGCTACGGCAACGGCCTGATCGATCTGACCAGCCGGGCCAACCTGCAAATCAGGGGTGTCAGTGATCAAGGTCATCGGCCCTTGATCGAGGAACTCTCGCGGCTGCACTTGCTCGATCCCGATCCGGACTCGGAAGCGCGGCGCAACATCCTTGTCACGCCCTTCTGGAGCGAAAGTGACGATACCTGTTTTCTCGCAGCAGAACTTGAACACGGGCTTGTGATGGGACCGCCCGGCCTGCCGACCAAATTCGGCTTCGCCGTTGATTGCAGCACAGAGCCCGTGCTGGCCGGCGCCTCCGCCGACATCCGCATCGAGCGCAGCATCGCGGGAGAGCTGATCGTGCGTGCCGACGGTGCGGAGCATGGGCGTCCCGTCTCGCGGACAGAAGCGGTAGGCGTTGCGCTCGCGCTTGCCGAGTGGTTCGTCGATTCGGGCGGAGCCAGGGAGGGCAGAGGGCGAATGAGAGCGCATGTCGGTGCTGGCGCAAAACTGCCCGACGCGCTTCGTGGCAACGTCAAGCCGGCTTGCATGACCGCGGAGCCGCATCCCGGACTTTATCCGCAAGGCGCGATGGTCGCTGCGGCTTTCGGACAGCTGACACATGCCGCGCTCAGCCATCTTGCCGGATGCTCGCAAGGATTAAGGATGACGCCCTGGCGTATGATTGTGGCGGAAGAATTGCGCGAAATGCCCCAATGCGAGGGCCTCGTCACCCAAGCGGACGATCCCATCCTGCGCGTCGTCGCCTGCAGCGGTGCGCCCGCCTGCTGTGAGGCGCATTCCGATACTCGTGCACTTGCAGCGGCGCTTGCGCCGCATATTGCCGCGGACGAGAGGCTTCACGTCTCTGGCTGTGCCAAAGGCTGTGCCCATTTGGGGGCTGCCGCGCTCACGCTTGTTGCGACCCGCGAGGGATTTGATGTCATCCGCAGCGGCTCAACGCGGGATACGCCTAGCCAGCGTGGAGTAAGCGCAGGCCGAATGATCGCGGATCCTTCCGTTCTGACGGGAGCGCACTGATGCCGCACGTCTATGAAACCGATGGTGCGGCGATCTACCGTCAATCCTTCGCCACCATCCGTGCCGAGGCGGACCTTGAGCGCTTTTCGGCCGACGAGGAGCCGGTCGTCGTTCGCATGATCCATGCCGCTGGCATGGTCAGTCTCGAATCCTGCATCCGCTTCACGCCCGGCATGGCGCGCATCGCGCGCGCTGCGCTTCAGAACGCCGCGCCTATCCTCTGCGACGCACGCATGGTGTCGGAGGGAATTACGCGTGCGCGCCTGCCGGCCGGCAACGCCATCATCTGTACGCTTGACGATCCCGCGGTTCCCTCCCTCGCGCAATCCATGCGCAATACCCGCTCAGCCGCGGCGCTGGAATTGTGGAGGCCGCATCTGGACGGCGCGATCGTCGCTATCGGCAATGCGCCGACCGCGCTATTTCACCTGCTCAACATGCTAGAGGATCGCAACTGTCCAAGACCTGCAGCGATCATAGGTTGTCCGGTCGGCTTTGTCGGCGCGGCTGAAGCCAAGGTTGCGCTGATGGCTGACCAGCCTGCGCCGGCGCTGACGGTCGAGGGGCGCCTTGGCGGCTCGGCAATCACGGTGGCCGCCGTGAACGCGCTGGCGAGCCGGAACGAATAGCCATGGGGCGCATCATCTGTTGCGGCCTCGGGCCAGGAAATCCGGACCTCATGAGCGTGCGCGCCGATCGTGAGGTCCGTGCGGCCAAGCACGTTGCCTATTTCCGGAAGAAGGGACGGCCCGGCCAGGCGCGCCGCATCGTCGATGGACTACTGGCAATGGACGTCTGCGAATATCCGATGGAGTATCCGGTCACGACTGAGATCGCCTTCGACAGTCTGGAATATATTCGCCTCCTTGCCGGCTTTTACGACGAGTGGGCGGAGCGTCTTGCGCGGATCGCCCGCGCGGTCGACATCGTCGTTCTCTGCGAGGGCGATCCCTACTTCTACGGCTCCTTCATGCATCTGCGTGCACGTCTGCAGGGCCGCGTCGAGATCGAGGTGATCGCCGGCATTCCCGGTATGGCTGGCTGCTGGAATTCGGTCGGCCTGCCGATCGCCCTCGGCGACGATGTGATGACGGTGCTGATGGGTACGCTGTCGGAACACGAGCTCGAGCAACGCGCGCGCAGTTCCGATGCGCTCGTCATCATGAAGACCGGGCGCAATCTGAAGAAGGTGCGCCGCGCGCTCGCCGCCGCCGGCCGCCTTGGCGAGGCATGGCTGATCGAACGCGGCACCATGCCTGGCGAGCGCGTCGCGCGGCTGAAGGACGTGGACGAGACCGAGTGTCCCTATTTCGCGATCGTGCTCGTGCATGGGCAGGGACGCCGGATGGAGGCGGCCGAATGACGGGCATATTGACCATCGCGGGACTTGGGCCGGGGGACCAGGCGCTAGTCACGCCGGAAGTCTCCGCCGCGCTCGCCGCCGCGACGGACGTCGTGGGCTATGCGCCCTATGTCGCGCGGGTGCAACAGCGTGAAGGACTGACGCTGCATCCATCAGACAATCGCATGGAGTTGCAGCGCGCAAGCGATGCCTTGCAGCTGGCATCGGAAGGACGCCGCGTTGTCATGGTTTCTTCCGGCGACCCGGGTGTTTTCGCCATGGCAGCGGCTGTATTCGAAGCCCTTGAAGTCTCGCCGCAATGGCAGGGCCTTGCAATCCGCGTTCTGCCCGGCGTAACTGCAATGCTGGCAGCGGCCGCGCGCGCCGGCGCGCCGCTCGGCCACGATTTTTGCGCGATCAATCTCTCCGATAATCTGAAGCCGTGGCCGATGATCGAGAAGCGCTTGCGGCTTGCTGCCGAAGCCGACTTTGCGATCGCGATGTACAATCCGCGCTCAGTGAGCCGGCCCGAGGGTTTTGGACGCGCACTTTCGGTTCTGAAGGAGGCAGGTTGGGGCGAACGCCTCGTGATCTTTGCCCATGCGGTCAGCACGGCCGCGGAGCGAATTGAAACGGTGATGCTGCGCGAGGCACGGCCCGAGATGGCCGACATGCGAACCCTTGTCATCGTCGGCAATTCGGCAACGCGCCGCGTCGGCCGCTGGGTCTATGCACCGAGGCATGTCCGATGACCGAGCCATTGCATGACATCCGCCACGCTTTCGACCCGCGGCCTTTCAGGCAATTCGGGCCGCTTGAGCATCACGACGGGAAGGCCGAGCTCGCGCGCGGCGTCGATCTTGGCGCGCGCGCCCGCTCCACCGGAGTTGCGGGCAACAACCCATTCGATGCCGCGCGTGCGCATCACCTCCAATTCGCCGGCGAGGGTGAATGGTCCGCGCGACACGATGACATCGACGTCCGGAAACGGCAGTGGTCCATCGGGGGGATCGACAAACCGCAAAGTGTAGGCATGCTGCGGTCTGGCGCTGAAAGCTGCGATGTGCTGCCGTCCGATCGCAAGAAATATCCGCGCGCGATTGTTCGGCAACGCTGCCGCAGCGGAGGAGATATCCGCGGCCTCGATCCAGGTGTCGCCGGTCCCTTTTGCCCAGGGCGCACGCTCGAGCGCGATCAGCGGTGTTCCGGTCGTCTCGCACGCTGCAACCGCATTGCGGCTCATCTCGGCCGCGAAGGGATGGGTTGCATCGACAAGGTGCGTTATTCCCTCGCGTCGAATGAACTCGGCAAGGCCATTCACGCCGCCGAACCCCCCGATGCGGGTCGGCAGCGGCTGGTTCGCGGGGGCGCGGGTGCGACCTCCATAGGAATAGATCGCAGTACACCCCGCGCACGCCACAGCGTCCGCGAGCAGATTGGCCTCGCTTGTTCCGCCCAGAATGAGGGCGCGCATCATGCATGATCCCTGGCTGACGATTATCGGCATTGGCGAAGATGGCCTTGCCGGCCTCTCGGATGCAAGCCGAAAGGCGCTTGCGGAAGCCGAGACGGTGTTTGGCGGCGAACGGCATCTCGCGCTGGCAGGGATTGCCGACCGCGGCCGTCCATGGCCGGTGCCGTTCGAGACAGATTGCGTGCTGACCTGCCGCGGTCGTCCGACGGTGGTGCTCGCCTCGGGCGATCCGTCCTGGTACGGCGTAGGAGCCAGTCTCGCGGAACGGCTCAGCAAGAGCGAATGGATTGCGCATCCCGCGCCCTCGACATTCTCACTTGCCGCGGCGCGGCTCGGATGGCGGCTCGAATCTGTCGTCTGTCTTGGACTCCACGCGGCGCCATTCGAACGCCTGGTGCCGCATCTGACACGTGGAGCGCGCATTATTTGTCTCGTGCGCGACGACAAGGCGCCCGGCGATCTGGCCAAATGGTTGACGGCGCGCGGCTGGGGCGATTCACGGCTGTGGACGCTCACCGCGCTCGGCGGTGCCCGCGAATCCGTGGCGCAATATCGGGCCGACAGCTACGCCGCCGATGGTGGCGCGGGTCCGGTGACAGTTGCGCTGGAAACCAATGGACCGCACGGCGTTCCGCGCAGCTCCGGCCTTTCGGATGCGCTCTTCGTGCATGACGGCCAGTTCACCAAGCGGCCGATGCGCGCGCTCGCGCTTTCGGCGCTGGCGCCGAGATGCGGCGACAGATTATGGGACATTGGCGCCGGTTCAGGTTCGATCTCGGTAGAATGGGCTCTCTGTGGTGGCACGGCGATCGCCATCGAAGCGCGGGCTGATCGCGTAGCGAATATCCGCGGCAACGCGGCAACCTTCGGTCTGACGCATCGCATCGCCATCGTTGAGGGAATAGCGCCTGATATCCTCTCAGGCCTTGGGACACCGCAAGCCGTTTTCATCGGCGGAGGGTTCGACGCCAGGATGTTCGATGCGGTGTGGTCGCGCATTGAGCCGAGAGTAAGGTTAGTTGCGCATGCCGTCACGCTGGAGACCGAGGCGCTGCTCTCGGACCTTCATCAACGCCACGGTGGCGAGTTGATCCGAATCGAGATTGCGCATGCAGGTCACCTCGGCCGCTACCGCTCCTGGGAAGCCGTGCGGCCGGTCGTGCAATGGAGTGCAGTCAAGTGAAAGTCGCAGGTCTGGGGTTCAAGCGGGAGGTCACACTGGCTGCGCTGCGCGAAGCTCTCGCCGCCGCGGGCGGTCCTGAAGATCTCGCGGCAGTTGCAACGGTCAGCGACAAGGCCGAAACCGCCGCGCTCAAATTGCTGGCGCGCGAACTCAACGTGCCGATCCGGCCTGTTTCGGCGGATGTCCTGGCCGGCATTGCCACGCCCACACAGTCAGAATCCATCAAGGCAAAGTTTGGTACGGGCTCCGTCGCCGAAGCCGCAGCGCTTGCGGTCGCCGGCCGTGGTGCGCGCTTCGTTTCGACGCGGGCCGTTTCGCAGGATCGGACGGCGACCGCAGCGATCGCGGAAGGAGACGGCGAATGACGGTGCATTTCATCGGCGCCGGACCGGGAGCAGCTGATCTGCTCACCTTGCGCGGTCGCGATCTGATCGCCGCCTGTCCGGTCTGCCTCTATGCCGGCTCTCTCGTGCCCGAGGGCGTTCTTGCCCATTGCCCAAAGGATGCACGGATCGTGAACACCGCGCCGCTGTCGCTCGACGACATCATGTCGGAGATCGTCGCCGCGCATCATAAGGGCAAGGACGTCGCACGGCTACATTCCGGGGATCTCTCGATCTGGTCGGCGATGGGCGAGCAACTGCGCCGCCTGCGCGCGCTTCAAATCTCCTATTCAATCACGCCCGGCGTGCCGGCCTTTTCCGCCGCCGCGGCCGCGATCGAGGCCGAGCTCACGCTGCCGGGTCTTGTGCAATCGGTCGTCCTGACGCGGATGCCGGGCAGGGCGAGCGCGATGCCGAAAGGCGAGAAGCTCGCCACCTTCGCCGCGACCGGTGCGGTGCTCGCCATCCATCTCTCGATCCATCTGCTTTCCAGGGTAATTGATGAGCTGACGCCGCACTACGGAGGAGACTGCCCAGTCGCAATAGTCTGGCGCGCAAGCTGGCCGGATCAGCGCATCATTCGCGCTACGCTCGGTACGCTGGATTCTGCTGTAAGCACTGAGCTCGAGCGCACGGCCGTTATTCTGGTTGGCCGCACACTGGGTTCGGAAGATTTCGGAGAGAGCCGCCTGTATGCCGTCGACTATGACCGCCGCTATCGGCCGCTCGGGCCGACGCCGCGCTTTCCGGAAGGCTTGTGATGACGGCGAGCCTCGTCATCTCCGCGCCTGCATCCGGTGTCGGCAAGACGACGCTGACGCTGGCGTTGGCGCGCGCCTATCGCGATCGCGGGCTGAAGGTCCAGTGCTTCAAGAGCGGGCCCGATTATATCGATACCGCCTTTCATGCGGCCGCCGCGGGGCGCACCTCCGTCAACATCGACAGCTGGGCCATGCACCGCGATGAGATCGAGGCGCTCGTTTCGCGCGGTGCGAATGCGGATCTCGTCCTGGCCGAAGGTTCGATGGGCCTCTTCGACGGCGTTGCCGCAGGGGGCCTCTCGGGGACCGGCGCTACCTCCGATATCGCCGAGATGATGGGCTGGCCGGTCCTGCTTGTGATCGATCCCTCCGGACAGGCGCAAACCGCCGCGGCGGTGGCTGCGGGACTGCGCGATTTCCGCGCAGGCGTGCGTCTTGCCGGCGTCGTTCTCAACCGCGTCGCCAGCACCCGGCACGAGGACCTGGTGCGCCGTGCCATGGCAGGCGCTGGCATTGCCGTGTTCGGGGCGTTGCCCCGCCACGCCGCGATCAGCTTGCCGAAGCGGCATCTTGGCCTGGTGCAGGCTGAGGAGCAGGGCGAGGTCGACGGCCTGATCGCGGAAGCCGCCTGCTTCGTCGCCGAGCATGTCGATCTCGATGCAGTGTTGCAATCGGCGGCATGCGCCTGGACGGCGCCATGCGCCGCACGCCCGAGCGTCAAACCACCCGGCCAGCGCATCGCTCTGGCGCGCGACGGCGCATTCTCGTTCGTCTATCCGCACATGCTGGAGGCCTGGCGTGCCGCCGGTGCCGAGATCGCGACCTTCTCGCCGCTCGCCGACGAGGGTCCTGATGATAGTGCCGACGTCTGCTGGCTGCCCGGCGGCTATCCGGAATTGCACGCCGGCCAACTCGCGGCAAATCGCCAATTCCGCCGTGCGCTAAAATCCTTTGCCGAGATACGGCCGGTGCATGGCGAATGCGGGGGCTACATGGTGCTGGGCACCGCCTTGACCGACGGTGGCGGCACACGCCACGAGATGACTGGACTGCTCGGCCTGCATACGAGTTTTGCCCAACGTCGCATGCATCTGGGCTATCGGCTTGCGGAACTCGCTCTGCCGATGCCCGGATATCAGGCCAGAGCGCTCCTGCGCGGCCATGAATTCCATTACTCCACGATTGTCTCGCAGCCCGATACACCTCTGGCTATCGTGCGCGACGCGACTGGCGTGGTCGTTGCGGAGACGGGCTCGCGGCGCGGTTACGCCACCGGCACGTTCTTCCACCTCATTGCGGAGGACAGGTGAGCGGCTTTGTTTCCTTTGTCTCGGCCGGCCCAGGCGATCCCGAGCTCCTGACGCTCAAGGCGGCTGCGCGTCTGCGCGCTGCTGATGTCGTGCTGGATGACGACCTTGCCTCGGGCGCGATCCTCGATTACGCCCGAGCCGGGGCCAATCTGGTAGCGGTTGGCAAGCGTGTGGGTCGGCCCTCAGCCAAACAGGAGCACCTCAACCGGCTGCTCATCGACTACGCCGCCGCAAACGCCCGCGTTGTACGTTTGAAATCGGGAGACGCCGGCATCTTCGGCCGGCTTGAAGAAGAGATCGAGGCGCTGCGCGCGGCGGGCATCGACTACGAGATCATTCCAGGCGTCACCTCAGCCTGCGTTGCGGCAGCGCGCGCCAGCATTCCACTCACCCGCCGCCGCACCTCGCGCCGCGTCCAGTTCGTGACCGGCGCAGATGTCACCGGGCGGTTGCCCGCGAATCTCAATTGGGCGGCACTGGCCGATCCGGAATCGACGACCGCGGTCTATATGGGAAAGCGCACATTCCCGGCGCTCGCGGCAAAGCTGATAGAGCACGGCATGGCTCCCGACACGCCGGCGCTATTTGCGGAGTCTCTGGGCCGCGCCGAGGAGCAGATTGTCCGCACCACGATTGCACAGCTCGCAGAGCAGCTCGCGCAAGCGACCGCCGCAACGACGGCGGCGGTCATTCTTTTCGGCGCGCTGGCGGGAGAGACTCTATGATGATGCCGTCGCCCGATCTCGCCAGCCCCTTGACGTCTCCTCGGAAGGAGCACACAGAGCAGGCATGGTGCTCGAAGCGGCGGAAAGCGCCGGAGCATAATCGGGAACGGGCAAGGGCGGACGTGAATGCGGCGCCCAAAGCTCCGGCCGCGCCCGCGCCTGTAAGCGGTGAGGGGCTTCGATCCGCCACTGGGCCGTCAAGCTTGGGAAGCCGGGACCCGTTTCGAACCGCGAGCGAGGAGACCGGCCCTGCAATTTTTAACACCAGCGCCGTCGGGTGTGACGGCAGAAGGGACGTAAGTCGTGCATATCGAACCAGGTATCGTTACGGGCGCCAAGCTCGTGCTGAGTTACGCGACGGGTGCCGTTGCCGGCGGCTGCGCTCTCAAGCTCACGGTCGAAACCGTGCGCGAGCAGGGGGTTGTTTCATTCGCGGTGCGCACCATCGCAACAACGATCCTGGTTTTCTCATTCTTCGAACTCCTGCCGCATTTCCGGATGGGGGTCTCGGAGGTGCATTTCATTCTCGGCTCGACGCTGTTTCTCCTGTTCGGCGCAGCGCCAGTCGCGTTCGGGCTGGCGCTTGGTCTTCTGCTGCAGGGGCTGTTCTTCGTGCCGACCGACCTGCCGCAATATGGTATGAACGTGACTACGCTGCTGGTGCCTTTGTTTGCGATCCAGGCGCTGGCCGGGCGGATCATTCCTCGCAACACCGCCTATGTTGACCTGCAGTATCGGCAGGCACTTGCGCTTTCGACCGCCTATCAATCCGGCATCGTAACGTGGGTCGCCTTCTGGGCGCTGTATGGTGCGGGCTTTGCGGCCGAGAACCTCGCCTCCATCGCGTCTTTCGCCGCTTCCTATGCGCTCGTGGTAGTCTTTGAGCCGCTGGCCGATCTAGCCGTGCTGGCACTGGCGAAATCACTGAGAGCTGTGACGGCCGATGGTCTTGTTACTTATCGGCTTCACAACGCCGCCTGAGATGGCGTAAGGGCGGTCGCAATTCGCGGCCGCCCCCGTTTCATAACGCGATGCTGACACTCTCCCTGATAGGCATTGGCTGCGGCGATCCCGAGCAGCTCACGCTTGCTGCGATCCGCGCAATCAATGCGGCTGACTTGGTGCTGATTCCGCGCAAAGGTGCCGCGAAGTCCGATCTCGCCGACCTGCGCCGGCTGATTTGCGCGCAAGCCCTGACGAACAGCCGTACGCGCGTTGCCGAGTTCGACCTGCCCATTCGCGACACGGCGCAGGAGGGCTACCGCAAGGCAGTGGACGAATGGCACGACGCCGTCGCAGTGACCTGGTCCCGAGCGATTGCGGCGCATCTCGGTGATGACGGACGCGTTGCCCTGCTGATTTGGGGCGATCCTTCGCTATACGATTCGAGCTTGCGGATCGCACGAAAGCTTGATCCGTTGCCAAGAATCGAGGTCGTGCCAGGCGTCACGTCAATCCAGGCGCTTTGCGCCGCATATTCACTGCCGCTGAACGACATCGGGGAGCCTTTTCTCGTCACCACCGGTCGGCGGCTGCGCGAAGGCGGTTGGCCGTTCGGCATCGACACCGTGGTCGTCATGCTCGATGGTGGTGCCGCGTTCCAGTGGCTCGATCCGACCGGACTACATATCTGGTGGGGCGCCTATCTCGGGATGCCCGAGCAGATCACAATGTCAGGTCCGCTCGCAGAAGTGGGGCCAGGCATCGTCGCCGCACGACAGGAAGCACGCGCCAGGCACGGCTGGATCATGGATAGCTACATCCTCAAGCGCGTGTCGTAGCACTCGTGGGAAGGCAGCTGGCATCTTGAACAATCACCAAGGGCAGGACGACATGCTACCCGAGTGGGTCTACCAGGAGTGTCCGGGCGTTTCGACCGTCCATCGCGATGCCGCCCTGGCCCGTCAGGCCGAGCTCACCAAGCCGACCGGTGCGCTGGGTCGCCTCGAGCACCTCGCGATCGACCTGGCCGGTCTGCAACAAGCCGACCGGCCTCGTGCCGAGCGCGTGCCGATCATCGTCTTTGCAGGGGATCACGGCATCGTCGCGCAGGGAGTATCGGCCTATCCTCAGGAAGTTACGATCGCGATGATGTCGAATTTCGCGGCAGGCGGTGCAGCAATTTCGGTTCTCGCGCGCGAACTGGGCTTAAGTCTGGAGATCGTCGATGCCGGGACGCTCGCCGAACTGCCCATCCCGGGAGTCGCGACGGACAAGCCGCGCCGGGGCAGCCGGGATTTCAGCAAGGAAGCGGCGCTCGAGTTCGGGGAGGTCGCGTTCGCCTTCGACTGCGGCAAGCGCGCCATCGCACGCGCGGCCTCAACAGAGCCAGATCTTCTGATCCTTGGCGACATGGGGATCGGCAACACCACGACTTCTGCCGCAGTCGCCGCCGCCCTGCTTGGCATGGGCGCCGAGCAGGTGGCCGGCAATGGCACCGGAATCGATGCAGACAGCCGTGCGCGCAAGGCGCACCTGATTGATGCAGCGCTGGCTCGTCATGACCTTACAAGACCAGGAACTTCTGCCGAGCGGATCCTGTGCGCGGTCGGCGGTCTCGAAACTTCTGCGATTACGGGCGCGATCATCGCCGCCGCACAGCGTCGCCTCCCGCTCCTGATCGACGGTTTCATCGTGTCCGTCGCGGCGTTGACGGCGGTGCATCTTAATCCGTCGTGTCGGCCCTTTCTCTTATCCTCGCATCAATCGGCCGAGCAGGGGCACCGCCTAGTTCTTGAGGCGCTCAATGTGCAGCCGTTATTCAATCTGGACCTCAGGTTAGGGGAGGGATCGGGCGCCGCGCTTGCATTGCCGATCCTGCGGCTTGCATGCGCTCTGCACAACGGCATGGCGACCTTCGCGCAAGCCAGCGTTCCGAATCGCTCATAACGCGACATTCTGATTGACCGACACAATCCGCCAATCGTTCCGTAGCCGATCAATTCGGGTGATCGACAGCGGATCGATTACGAAGCGCAGTGCTGCTCGCGGTGTGATGTCGAGGGCTACGCAGAGCGCGGCGCGAATAGTGCCGGAATGGACGACGAGCGTTGCTGGACCAGCAGCTATTTTACGAAGTCCATCCCGAACCCTCGCTACCTGATCTTCGAAGCTCTCGCCGCCGGGTGGGTTTGAACGAGCGGGATCCTTCCAGAACTCGGCGTATCCTTCTTCTCCGAGAGCGGCGAGATCGTCGTGACGTCGACCAGTCCAATCCCCGAAGTCCTGCTCCCGGAACTCAGGCACCAGGATTGGATCAAGCTCGAATGCGTGTGCGGTATCGACAGTCCGTCGAGACGGACTCGCATAGCTTGCGGCGTCCCGCGGCAAGCGCCTTCGGACGGCTTCCAAATGCGCCCGATCGCTGAGATCGGCCGATGCGCCCGAAGGAGAAATCGTTCCTTCGATAGAATCGACGACCGCATGCCGTACCAACCAAAGAAAGGCTTCCCCTTCCATCCCTATATCTCCGATGCTTATCAATGCGACAAGCATTTTTAACATTCGCCCGCGGAGGCTTTACCGCGAAGGACTGATATCACGGCCAGAGAAAAATGCGTATCTCAACACCCCCGGCGCCGACCTGGAACGAAGGCGCGTTGCCTCGCGTCAGACCACTTTCTCATGACCGCGCTCGTCCCTTCTCGTTAATGCGACGGCGATGGGCGCTCGCGCCGAAGTGTAGCAACTCGTTGCGAGTGTGGCGGTCGTCTAACCAACCTGCGCAAGCAATTTCCGAAAGAATTGCGGGGTGTCGCCACAGCGGCGACCTAGAAAAAAAGGCCGCTTGTAATGAACAAGCGGCCCAAGTCTAGGGAGGAAACGCCCAAGGAGGGCTGCGATAGCGCATCGCGCTACCGTGGTGCATATATGCGTTCGCAGTGCACAAAACGCAAGAGTTGACTTCCGGATCGGCATCAAAGCGCATAATTTCCCGAGGCGCGCTCACGCCTTCGGGTGAAGCCGTTTGCAGTCACATGCTATTAACGTCAACTTTCTCCTTATCCACTCGGCAACGATATCCCTGTTGATGCTGCCTTGAAATTATGGCGCGTGGCGAAACTGAGGCGCCAGCGGCTCTGACTTGAAATGCGAAAGGAGACGACGGTTCCTGCACAAAAAGCGAGCGACGAGCAGATCCGTAAGCCGAAAGTTCTCACAAATTCGTGCGAAGACCCTCAAGTGACACTTGAATCGCACGTAGCGTCAAGTTGTATGCTTCAGAGCAGTGTTTCCGACTTTGCGAATGATGTCGTCACAGTGCGTTTGAAAAGACGCAAGGAAGAAGTCCGGAAGCTGAGATGTCCCGATGGCGCGCCACTTCTCATGCTTCCAACGTTCTCGCTTCCGCATATGTTCCGCCGTGCTCGCAGGGCATTCTCGTAGCGACGTGAGCGTCATTGGCCGTGCGCATATAGCAACCACCGTGCCGGAGGCGTCCTTAACGTGTAAGCTGCCGAGTTAGCCTCAAAACAATTGCGGACTAACGAATATCTTTGCCTGGCTCTGAGAACGTGTTCAGGTGTTACTCAGAGCATCAATCGAGACGCATCTTCAGTGGAGCCGGCATTAGTCGACGGCCACGCAAGTTGCATCCCGCTGGCCCGGCGTGGACAAGCGCCCCCAGTCTGCATCGGTGCTCACTAACCAAGGACGGACCCTCGTGTAGGCTTTCGGCCGCTCCATCGGTATAATTGAGTCCACCTCAACCGCGCTTTCACTGCGCGATCGGTCGGAACAGCCGAATTCAGCTCTCGAATGCTTCTGAAAGGTGGTCAACAGGATCGAACGTTATCGCAGTCAAAATCATCTGGAAGATGCAGGCGAAGTCGTTGGCAGTTTGGGCGCAGATTGGCATACACACTCGACGTCATTTCCGTCGTGGATCAGGATCAGTCAGTAGGTGAAGTATTGCCGAATATCCGTTTCCGTGGGGTTTATCGGAGAAGCATGGTCTTTGACGACCGTCATAAGATTACGTGAAAGGAAAAACTGAGGCCGTTGTCGACATTGTTGATGCGAACGTTGGGCTGAATTCCTTCGATCTTGTTTCGAGAAAAGAAAGCGAGCTAGATTTCGTTTGGAACGGATATCGGCCTTCCCTTGGCTAAAGCTAACGGCGACGCCTCGCCGCGAATGAACCGTCGGCACCATCCCTCTGCCGACGGAAGCTGGTGCGATGTGTAGCAGCGTCGCTCCTCCGAGGCTGGCTTCCCGCTCGGCCGACGAAAGGGACCTGGCTTCTTTACTGTGGCGAGTATAAGCGCTCGCTTAGAGATCTTGCATTTGATCTCACACCCCTGAAGTCAGGTGGTAATACTATTCCAAAGACCATTCGCCAACTGCCGCGGAGCTCCGGAAAGTTGGAAAATGCTGCCAGAGCCCGGCAACGCCCCAAAACCCTGGCACCGCCGTACTACGGGGCTTCTTTGCGGATCGATTACGAAGCGCACCGCCGCTCTCCCAGGCCTACCTCCCGCTCGGCCTCCGGAACAGCGCAACTAAGCTCGTCGAGAGAGGACATCATCGTTTGATGCTCCTCGTGTCGTGTTCAACGTGTCCGGTTGAAGACACGTATGTGCGGAAACCCACACCACGGCGCAAACATGCCTCGCCGCGGCGCGAAGTACATGGTTTTCGCTCTTCGAGGAAGACTCGCACGACGTGCTTGGTGGCACGTAGTTTGCTGGAAGGGATCCGCACGACTATGCCGCTCTCCCAGTCGTAGGCGCACGAGCGAAATGAAACCTACTCGATTGATCCAAATCAACGCCGGAGACGCCGCACTGAGTGCCGTCGTGTTTCGCAACGCACGAAGACGCATTGGCCGCGACATCTGCCTGTCCTCGACAAACTGTACTCATCCCGCGCGCCGCGCCGGCGCTTGGCGAGGTGCGATCTGACCTGCGTCGAGCGACGGGAGACAAATGCAGTTCGCTGATCGAAATGCGCTTCTCAGTAAGAGGCAAAGAGATGTGACGCCGGCCGCAGCTGCCATCGCGGCTTGCCTACACACGAACATTAATGGGAGTCCGAAGGCATGAACACGCCAAGCTATTCCGAGGCCCTGGAGTTCGCGATCGACCGCTCGTACGAGATCAACCTAGACATGTTGAGATCGCGAAACTTGCACCTTGATTCATACAACGATTATCTCGTCGGCACATATCCGCCTCTCAAAGCAATGGGGGACCTGAATGCCGAAAGATTGTTGAATAAGGTCGCGTCGTCAATTGATCTCTATTTTCACATTCCCTTCTGTAATCAGTATTGCACCTTTTGCCACTTCGCCAAGGAAATCAATCCATCTTCCGAACGAGTGGAACGTTATCTGGCGGCTTTGAATAAGGAGATGAGTTGGTCAGAGGCGGCGCTTGCTGGCAAAGATATTGAAACTGCGTTCTTTGGAGGTGGCACGCCCTCCTTTTTGACGAACCGTCAACTCAAAACGCTGTTTGATATGACTAATCAGCGCTTCGATTTATCGAAATCCGAAGTAAGTTTCGAGTTGCATCCCTCTCTTGTGAAGCATGCGGACGCTGCCGATTGCATATCCACTCTAATTAGAGGTGGGGTAAACCGATTTGTGCTGGGCGTGCAAAGTCTAGACCCGACTATTTTGCGCATTCTGAACCGCGGACACGGTGTAGAGGAGGTGATACAAGTCGTAAAACTGCTGAATGAGATGGGCATTGAGAATCTGTCGCTTGACCTCATGTATGGGCTGCCGCAGCAAACGCTCCGGAGCTGGTACGACTCGATTGTCGGCCTGTTGGAAATGGGAATTGAGAAGTTCAATGTATTCCCATTGATGTTCAAATCGACTGACCCCGTAGCCCGCCATTTGGCCAGAGGGCGATATCAATTCGCGGGGGCTAAAGAGCGCATCATAATGCACTTTATGGCAGAGCACATTCTCACGAAACTCGGCTATCGCCACGGGCCGATTTTTTATTGGACTAAGAGGTCGCAGCCCCACTCCGTTCAACAACGCCGTAAGTACGATTCCTGGAATGATAACAATCTTGTCCCATTCGGGGTTGGTGGATTTGGCTACATGAGCCAGTGCCAGTTCTATAACGAAGCAGATTTGGATCGCTATCTTTCTAGGGTTGAGGCAGGCGAGAAGCCGGTATGGAAGGGAGCTGTACTCTCGCAGGACGACCTCATGCGGCGAACGTTAATGTTTGCCTTGCGAAGCAGCGGAGTGTTGCTCTCCCGCTTCAAGCGGGAGTTTGGGGTATCGGTTGAGGAATACTTTGGCCGCGAGCTTGAGATCTTAAGGGAGGCAGGTCTCGTCTGCATCTCAAAAGACGGAGTGATGTCGTTAACTGCCGCCGGCAATATCAACTCGGGCGCCGTATCACTGCTATTCTTCTCCGACAATGTGCTTGAGCGGGTCGCGTACAACGATGGCAGGATAGCAGATAAGCGAACCGATCTGCTCGAAAAACACGACTACTCGCCCGCCGCAAGATACGGGACAAGTGCAGAAATGCAGGCTGTCTTTCGATGAAATCAGGGCGCGCTCTTCCATGGTCGCTCACTTATCCTTTTCCACTCCGAAGCCGCCGCCCAATCGGGCGCAGCAGATATTTTCTCATCTAACCGATCGCATTGACCGCGAGCAGCGAAAACGCCCGCTGGGGCTCGTCAGCAACTTTGTCGCCGATCAGCTGCCGCATCGCATTGCCGAGATCAAAGACAGTAAACGGCCAGATGAAGGGGTCAAGGCGCTTGGACGCAGCATTAACGCGATGATTGCATCGGCTGATTATGAGGTACAGCTGCTGAATCTACCGCAGCCCGACTTCGCCATCGCCAAGACAGACATCCACTATCTCGTCAACTGTGCTTATCAGATGTCAGCGTTTGCTGGTCTTCATCCGGTAGAAGCGGAGTTGACCGTGGGAGAGGAGCTGAGCCGTCTTGCCCGATTGAGTTGTCATCGGCAGCCTAGTATTGAGGTTCTCTCGTATGAAGATATGATTCTTACAAACCCGGTGCAGAGCGATCCACGCGTATATTGCCTCGGCGCGGCCGGTGTCGAAGAGCGAGATTTTTGCTTGGGTCACCAACTCATCGAGAGCGAGCTACAGCTGGCAATCGAAGCTCTACTTGAATTGCGTGACACGGCTGAGGCGGACGCTGGCCACTGTCTTGCGGTATGCTTGGAGTGCCTTGAGTCAGCAAAGTTCATTCTGACGCGCTTTTACGAGCATATGTCACCTGACCTATTTGGCCAATTTCGTGTGTTTTACGGAAAAAACCCTTACAAGAATAGGCTTGGCCCGAGCGGCCGGTTCTCTGCGCGGATCGTGGCGGTCTCGGTGCTATTGGTCGGTGATGATCTCTTCCAACAGAAGCCGCAGTTTTATAGGGATGTATATCGGCTGTCTGAATACTATCCGCATGAATGCATTAACGAGGTGTTTCGCTGGTTGTCGCCGGGCAATGCAAGCGCGGAGCTCACGCCAGCTTGGCTAAAAGGGAAAGCGGACTTTCCCAGGTCTGCAACCATTTCACCCGTCATCAAACGCCATGGTAATGAAATCGCAAAGCTATGCGCGTCTTGTGTTTATGCGCTGGATCAGTTTACGCGGATGCACCGTATTACTGCCTTAAAATATACGGTCGAACCGGGTCGTCCAATTGTCGGAGTTGAGGCGTCTGAAAGTGTTGAGGCTGTTCTTTCACAGCGGCTGTTGACCGGGGCGCGTTTCTAAGCTGACGGTGTGCGTCAGGCGTGTGGTGTCCGACATCGGTCGAAAGGTGATGTGCGATGTCCAAAGAAAGGGTGATCTTTCGTCGGTTTGAGTCGGGGGATACTGATGATGTGTGGCATATGCACAGAAGCGCATCGGAGGATGTTGGTGTGCGCGGCCCTGAAGGGGCGTGGGAGGATGATCTACGCAACATTAGGGAAGTATATATCGCGTCAGGCGGAGACTTCGTGGTTGCGCATATTGGTTCCCAGCTCGTTGCTATGGGCGGATTGAAACCTATTGGCGGTGATGTCGTAGAGCTGAAGCGGATGCGAGTCGATCCCACCTTTCAACGACGTGGGCTTGGGAGGCGAATTCTTAATGAATTGGAATTGCGAGCCGGTGCTCTAGGGTTCAAGTGGATAATTCTTGACACGACAAAGATCCAGGTAGGGGCTCAAAGACTTTACGACACCGCTGGCTACATTCGCCGCAAGGAAGGGATGTTGCATGGATATGCAGTGATCTTCTACGCTAAGCGGCTCACCGGCCGGGATGACCCACCTGACGACATTGCGAGCGTGGAAATCCAAATCCACTCTTGAGAGGCCAGCTTCGTGAAAACTTAAAGAAGGTGAAGGCGCCGGATTTCGGCGCGCGACGACGAAGAGAAGCGCGTAGGGTGAGCTCGACGAGTAGAGAGGTGGCGATATCCTCCTATAGCATGATGTTTAGCTATGAGGCAGTGTCGAACAGAGACTTGGTTATGCAGATGCTGCGGCCGCACACCGTGCGTCCGTTCGGCTTCGCGTCATTTGAACGGCAGACTGATCGCAAAGTCACCGAGCTCTAGCCAGCAGCTTGCTTGCGCTTCTGATCGAATGCGTGCCGTTTCCTCGGCTCTCATCGCGCTTGCGTGACGTATTTGAGCGCGTCTTCTGGAACCGGCCTGGCATCTCTCAAGTGTTTCACGTGTGGTGTTGGCCTGCTTCTTGCTATCAGAGCGCCAGTAAGTCGTGGATAACTGTCGAACGGGCGGGCTGAATAGCCAACAGCGTGGAAGGGTTTATGGGCGGGGCAACGGAAACGTTTTACAGCGTCATCAGACGTCAGGGTATCACACGTCGCAGTTTCCACAAATTCTGCAGTTTGACGGCAACGAGCCTCGGGCTCGGTCCGCTTGCGGCAAGCCAGATTGCCAACGCGCTGGAGACAAAACCGCGTGTGCCCGTGATCTGGATGCACGGGCTCGAATGCACATGCTGCTCGGAAAGCTTTATCCGTTCGGCCCATCCGCTGGCCAAAGACGTGGTGCTGTCGATGATCTCGTTGGATTATGACGATCCAATCATGGCGGCGGCAGGACACCAGGCCGAAGCCATCCTTGAGGAGACCCGCGCCAAGTACAAAGGCCAGTATGTGCTTGCGGTCGAAGGTAATCCTCCGCTTAACGAAGGCGGCATGTTCTGCATTGATGGCGGCAAGCCGTTCGTCGAAAAGCTTAAGGCGATGGCGGCAGATTCCATCGTGATCATCGCTTGGGGGACTTGTGCTTCCTGGGGTTGCGTGCAGGCAGCTAAGCCCAACCCGACTCAGGCGACCCCGATTGATAAAGTGATCACGAACAAACCGATCATCAAGGTGCCCGGCTGCCCGCCCATCGCAGAGGTAATGACCGCCTTGGTGACCTTCATCACCACGTTCGGGAAGCTTCCCGAGCTCGACCGCCAAGGGCGTCCAAAGATGTTCTATTCTCAGCGGATCCACGACAAGTGCTATCGGCGCCCCCATTTCGACGCCGGCCAGTTTGTCGAGAGGTGGGACGACGAGTCCGCGCGCAAGGGCTATTGCCTCTACAAGATGGGATGCAAGGGGCCCACCACCTACAACGCCTGCTCGGCCGTTCGGTGGAACGGCGGCGTTTCCTTTCCGATCCAATCCGGCCACGGCTGCTTCGGCTGCTCGGAAGACGGCTTCTGGGACAAGGGCTCATTTTACGATCGACTGACGACCATCAAGCAATTCGGCATCGAGGCCAACGCCGATCAGATTGGCATGGCCGCTGCCGGCGCGGTCGGCCTAGCCGTTGCCACGCACGCGGCGGTCACGGCCGCGAAGCGGCTGACCCGTAAACCTGGCCGCGTAGCTCAGGAAAAATAACTAATTCAGGGAAGGACAACAATGGGCGCCCAGACACCCAATGGGTTCAAGCTCGATAATTCCGGCAAACGCATTGTCGTCGATCCGCTGACCCGGGTCGAAGGCCATCTCCGCGTCGAGGCCAATCTTGATTCCGATAATGTAATCTGCAACGCGGTCTCATCCGGAACCATGTGGCGCGGCATCGAGACGATCCTGCGTGGACGCGATCCTCGCGATGCCTGGGCGTTCACCGAGCGGATTTGCGGCGTCTGCACCGGCACGCATGCGCTCACCTCGGTGCGCGCGGTAGAGAACGCGCTAGGTATCATCATTCCTGAGAATGCTAATTCGATCCGCAATATCATGCAGCTCTGCTTGCAGGTGCACGATCATCTTGTGCACTTCTATCACCTGCACTCGCTGGATTGGGTCGACGTGATTTCCGCCCTCAAGGCCGATCCCAAAGGGACCTCTGCGTTGGCGCAATCGATCTCCTCCTGGCCGCTATCATCGCCAGGCTATTTCAAGCATCTGCAGATCAGGCTGACAAAGTTCGTTGAATCAGGACAGCTCGGCCCGTTTAAGAATGCCTATTGGGGGCATCCGGCCTACAAGCTTCCGCCGGAAGCGAACCTGATGGCCTTAGCGCACTATCTGGAAGCGCTGGACTTCCAGAAGGACATCGTCAAGATCCACGCCATCTATGGCGGCAAGAACCCGCATCCGAATTGGTTGGTCGGTGGCGTGGCCTGCGCCATCAATGTCGATGGTACCGGTGCAGTGGGTGCCATCAATATGGAGCGGCTAAACCTGGTATCCTCGATCATTGGCCGTGCGATCGAATTCGTCGAGCAGGTTTATCTGCCCGACGTTGCCGTGATTGGCTCCTTCTACAAGGACTGGCTCTATGGCTGCGGTCTCTCGGGTAAGAGCGTAATGTCCTATGGCGACATTCCCGAGAACGCCAATGATTATTCCGCGAAAAACCTCAAGCAGCCGCGCGGCGTGATCCTCAATGGCAATTTCAGCGAAGTTCTGCCGATCGATCACGGCGATCCCGAGCAGATCCAGGAGTTCGTCGCTCATTCCTGGTACAAGTATCCCGATGAAACCAGGGGGCTGCATCCCTGGGATGGTATAACCGAGCCGAATTTCCGGCTCGGGCCCAACGTTAAGGGCACCAGGACCGACATCAAGGAGCTCGACGAGGGCGGCAAATATTCCTGGATCAAGGCGCCTCGCTGGCGCGGCAACGCCGTCGAGGTGGGACCGCTGGCGCGATACCTCATAGGTCACGCACAAGGCAAAGTGGAGTTCAAGGAGCCGACCGAGAAGCTGATGAAGAGACTCGATCTTCCTTTCGCTGCACTCTTCTCGACGCTCGGCCGCACTGCGGCGCGTGCGCTCGAATGCCAATGGGCCGCGCACCAGATGCGCTATTTCCAGGACAAGCTTATGGCGCATATCAAAGCGGGTGACACCGCTACCGCCAACGTCGATAAATGGAAGCCGGAGAGCTGGCCGAAGGAAGCCAAGGGCTACGGTTTCACCGAGGCGCCGCGTGGTGCGCTCGGGCACTGGATCAAGATCAAGGAGACCAAGATCGACAACTATCAATGCGTCGTGCCGACGACATGGAACGGCTCGCCACGTGATCCAAAGGGCAATATCGGTGCATTTGAGGCCGCCCTTGTGGATACGCCGATCGCTGATCCGGAGAAGCCGCTGGAAATCCTGCGCACGATCCATTCTTTTGATCCATGCCTGGCCTGCTCGACCCATGTGATGGGGCCGGATGGCCAGGAAATGGCAACGGTCAAGGTCCGCTAGGGGAGGCGGCATGTTGGACAAATCTCTGCAAGCGCTAACCGCCGCTGTCACGCTCGACCCCGTGCGCTCCAGCAGCAGCGAGCGTGGCGTCGTCTACGTCTACGAGGCGCCCGTGCGGCTGTGGCATTGGATCAACGCGGCGGCAATCCTGGTGTTGAGCCTCAGCGGCTATTTCATCGGCAGTGCGATACCAACCATGCCCGGAGAGACAAGCGACAATTTCCTGTTCGGCTATATCCGTTTTGCGCATTACCTCACAGCCTATGTGCTCACGCTCGGCTTCCTCTTGCGCATTTACTGGGCGATCGTGGGAAACCCCTATGCTAAGCAGATTTTCTACGTGCCGCTCTGGCGCAAGAGCTATTGGCGCGAGGTGTGGCACGAGATTCGCTGGTACGCTTTCGTTGCGGCCGAGCCGAAAGAATACGTCGCGCACAATCCGTTGGCCCAGTTTGCAATGTTCTTCATGTTTACGCTGACGATCGCATTCATGATCGTCACCGGCTTTGCACTGTACGCGCAGGGCACCGGCAACGACAGCTGGCAGTACAGGCTGTTCGGCTGGGTGTTTTCGATTTGGCCGAACAGCCAGGACGTCCACACCTGGCATCATCTCGGCCTGTGGATGATCATGACATTTGCGCTCATCCACATCTATACAGCAGTTCGCGAAGAGATCGTGTCGCGCCAGAGCATCGTCTCCTCGATCATTTTCGGCGAGCGCGAATTCCGCGATTGATTGACGATGCAGATGCCAACTCCGGAGAACACCAAACGAATCCTGGTGCTCGGCATCGGCAATATCCTGTGGGCCGATGAGGGGTTCGGCGTTCGGGTGGTGGAGCAGTTCCACCGCCGCTACGCCGTCCCTGGCAATGTCACCATGCTCGATGGCGGCACGCAGGGGCTCTACCTCGTCAACTTTCTCCAGGAGGTCGATTGCCTGATCGCGTTCGATGCCATCGATTATGGACTCGCGCCCGGGCACTTGAAGCTCGTGCGAGATGAGGAGGTGCCGAAATTCACCGGCGCCAAGAAGGTGAGCCTGCATCAGACCGGTTTCCAGGAGGTCTTAAGTGCGGCCAACCTCCTTGGCCGCTGCCCGCGAGAGCTCGCTCTAATCGGCTGTCAGCCACTTAATATGGAGAATTGGGGCGGGCCGCTGACGGCTCCGGTGCGCACTCAGATTGCGCCTGCGATCGAACTGGCTTGCGAACTGCTGGCGCAGTGGGGTTCTCCGGCAAAACTGCGGACCGCGCCGCTACCTCAGTCGGATCGTCTGCTCGCGAACGATATCGACCACGCAAACTATGAGAGGAGGGGGCGACCGATCTAGCGGCTCGCGGATTACCATGTGCCTTGGCTTGCCAATGACGATTATTGAGACCGACGGCATGTCGGCGCTTTGCGAATATGGCGATGAACGGCGGCACGTCTCAGTCATGCTGCTCTCCGAGCCGCCGGTCGGTGCCAAGGTGCTTGTCCATATCGATACCGCGGTGCGGCTCTTGGATGACGACGAAGCTCGGCTGATTGCGGACGCGCTTGAGGGCCTTTATGCGGCCCTCAATGACCATGATTGCGATCTTTTCTTTGCAGATTTGATCGCTCAAGAGCCGCAATTGCCCGAGTACCTGCGCTAGCCCGGTGCCGCCTCCCGGTCACTGCCTGCCCATCTTTGCCCATATCAGCGGAATCCGAATTTGAAGCCGAAACAAGCTTCACGAGGAATATCTCGAGCGGGTGCTGATCCGAGCGGGAACGCAATCGCGGAAGAGCAACGATTGGCACGTCCCTTGCTACACCTCATCCAGCAGAACCATGGAATATCAGAGTGGCGGCTAATGGACCTTCAGTCCGGGAAACATGATCTGACGCGGCTCCGTCTGTTCGAGGTGGGGACCGCAAGCGTCCCACAAGCGCGAGACACTCGGCATGATCGCCAAGATCCGGGAGATCTCTATCGACCGCATTTCGAAGCTCATTGATCGCCCGCGCGCCAATGGCGCGTTCGTGGACATAAGTATCATCCCTCTCAGCACACCATCGGAACGTCGCATTATGAAACAGGTTTCCGGCTCGCGCCCGATAGCGCCGAGAAAATGCGAGCGGCCGATGCGCGTGTTTCCTATCGCCGCGGAAAGTCTCCACGCAGCCCATAGCGGACTAACGGCTGCGGGGGCGCTCGCGAAGCCCGCTGCGCTCAATGCCATCGAGCTGGCAAGGAACTGTCCGAACGCCATCGCGCTGTTGTATTCCGTCGCGGCTGCCGTTGCCGGCCAGAAGAGCGATGTGCCGACGCAGCTTTTCCGGATCGGAAATCTCAGCGATCTCGAGCGCAGGCTGATTGCGGAAGTGCTTGGGGAGGGCGATCTCGCCGGCGTCGTTGCGCTGCCGGGTGGCCGCGTGGCGCAAATCCAGGAATCGGTACTTGCGGGAATCTGGCGCGTGCGCATCGAGACCGACACCGCACATGAGTATGTCGAGGTCGGTGCGATCCCGGAGATCGTTCGGCGCGCCGCAACCGATCTGACGTCGAGGGATCTCATGATCGGCGCGGCACCCGACGGCGCGATGAACGTGCTACCGGTGCTCACGGAAATCCGCGAGCGGGCACTGGCCTGGCAGCCCGGTATGCGCTCGCACATCATCAACTTCACCCTGCTGCCGATGAGTCCGGTCGACCTGGCTTTTTTGCAGCAAAGCGTCGGAAACGGTCCGATCCAGATCATCTCGCGCGGCTACGGGAGTTGCCGAGTGCTTGCGACGGGCATCCGGAACGTCTGGTCGGTGCAGTTCTTCAATGCCATGGACACCATCATTCTGGATACGCTGGAAGTCGGCGGCGTGCCAATGGCTGCCTTGGCCGCCGAGGAAGATTTCTGGGGTTCCGCCGAACGCCTGCAAGAAATCATCAAAGCTTACGTCGAATGACGAGCTTCGAGAATTTTGGTGTCCGGAAGGATATCGCAAACGGCGCGCGCATGGAGTGCGGCATCTGTTGCATCGTCTACGACCCGGTTGAGGGAGATGAGGCAACGCAAATTGCAGCGGGAACGCCTTTCGGCGGGTTGCCAGAAAATTGGCGTTGTCCAAACTGCGATGCGCCCAAATCGAAGATCATGGCGATTGAAGATGACGCCTGACCGCGAACGGCATTCCCGCAGGAGCATGCACCTCGCTGCGTCGGCGTGGGGCGAGATACTCGCGGCAGTCTATCGGGATATCGCCGATCGTACCATGCGCGACCTGCCGATCTTCAACGAGGCCTTGAGCATCGAAGCGATCGGCTTTCGCGCGCGCGAGGGCAGGGTCGTCGGCATGATGGTCACGCCCTGGTTCATGAACGTGGTCACACCCATGCGTGACAGAACTTCGCATTCGCCTCCGAGCCCGGGATCGAACCTGCGCTTGCGATTTCCGGCCGGCGAGATCGAATTCACCGTCAGTGAGCTGGCGCTCGTGGGCTCGATCGCGAGCTACTCACTGTTCTCGCCGATGTTTGAGTTCAAGGATATGACGTCCGCGCGCGCCACCGCCGAAGCAGCGCTGGCGGCGCTGATGTCGCCGGCCAATCGCCCGGCGTCACATGGGCCCGATGCGCGACATGGTTCGATCGACCGCCGGCATTTCTTGCGCGGTGTACTGACGGAGCGGCGCGCATGAGCCTCGCCGTCCGCAACCAGATCGATGTTACCGTATCGCTTGCTGGCGACGCAATTGCCGCGGTCGAGATTCTGCCGCGCGTCCGCCCGCCACTGGGGCGGCTGTTCGCCGGCCAGCCGGCCGCTTCGTTGCTCAACGTGCTGCCGCGAATCTTCTCGTTGTGTGCCGCCGCGCACCAGGTGGCATTCCTGTCCGCGATCGAGGCGGCGCGCGGCGAAACCATCAGCCTTGCGACGCGACAGCATCGTATCGTTATGGTCGTTGCCGAGCGGCTGGCGGAATTGCTGCGGGGCCTGTTTGTCGGGCATTGCGCGCTGGATACCACCAGCGCCGCAGCGATCCGCGCCCTGATGGAGGGGGTATCGGCACTTCTCAGCAGCGCAGAGCCCAGCTGCGGCCAGGTTCGACGCGAGGTAACAGCGCGGGTTGCGATTGCGCTGGCAGCGCTTGGCATAACGAACGAAGACGGAGCGCCGGCGCTCGGTAACCCACTAGCGCTTAGCGTCGCGGCTCTCGAGGAAGACGCGTTGAACCCAACGCCGATGCAGCAGTCGTTTTTGTCCGTTGCTGACGACCGCGACGTCATTGAACGGCTCGTGGATGATGCAGGATTTTGCCGCTGTCCCCACCTTGAGGGCCGCGTTCCCGAAACAGGTGCGTGGGCACGCCAAATGATGCGTGATCAGCTCACGCTAGGCCGGTCGGGGCCGGCCGAGCGGCTGAAGGCGAGGATTGCGGAAATCGTGCGGCTGCACGCTTGGCTCGGCCCCGGTGCTCATGTTGAAACAGCAGAGGATGGGATCATCGAAAGCTACAGGCTGGGGCCGGGCCGTGGTGCGGCCGCGGTCGAATGCGCCAGGGGACGTCTCTATCACGCGGTTGAGCTTGATCGTCAGGGGCAGATGTCGCGCTTCCAATTTCTTGCCCCGACCGAGTGGAATTTCCACGCGCGCGGACCGCTTGTCCGCGGCCTGCAAGGCGCGGTGCTGGCCGCGAAACCACAGGCACAGGGTGCCGTTCGCGCGATGGTCGGATCCTTTGACCCTTGCGTTGGGTTCACTCTGAATTTTCGCGAAATTGGCGATGCATGAAATGGCGCTTTGTGAGGGTATCGTCGAGATCGTCGAGGAGGAGGCGCGCCGGCGATCATTTTCCAGGGTGAAGACCGTGTGTCTGGAGATCGGGGCGCTGAGCCATGTCGCTCCCGAAGCGATGAAGTTCTGCTTTGCGGCCGTTGCCGCGCGGACCATCGCCAATGGCGCGGTTATTAAGGTCGTCGAATTGCCTGGTGTCGCCTGGTGCATGGCCTGTTCAAGGAGCGTTGAGATTGCGCAACGCTGTGAGCCGTGTCCCTGCTGCGGCAGCTATCAGCTGCAGGTGACCGCGGGCGAAGAGATGCGGGTCAAAGAGCTGGAGGTCGACTAATGTGTACCGTATGTGGCTGTAGCGAAGGAACGCCCTCCATCGAACGCGCCGACGCGCAAAGTGCGCAAACCCAGGGGCATCACCATGATCATACGCATGATCACTGCGGTCACCACCATGATCATAGGCATTGCGGTCAAAAGATGCATGATTCTCAGAACCATTACCACGGCCATGATCACCATCATGATCATAGCGGTCAGCATGCTCAGCGCGGAGGGGCGCTTGGGGATTGCGGCGCCGACCCGGCCGGCTTGAAGATCGCGGGTATGAGCAGCGAGCGAGTCATTCAGATCGAGCGCGACGTCCTTGGCAAGAACAATAGGATCGCCGCCGACAACCGCGCGCGCTTCCTGGCCGATGACCTGCTCGTATTCAATCTTGTCTCCAGTCCGGGCGCAGGCAAAACCTCGCTGCTCGTCCGCGCCGTCTCCGAGCTCAAGGGTAGCCGCCCGGTCGGCGTCATCGAGGGCGACCAGCAGACCTCGAACGATGCCGATCGCATTCGCGCAACCGGCGTGCCCGCAATCCAGATCAATACCGGCAAGGGCTGCCATCTCGATGCTGCCATGGTCGGCGAGGCTTATCGCCGCTTGCCGCCGCTCAAGGGCGGTATTCTCTTCATCGAGAATGTCGGGAATCTAGTTTGCCCCGCGGCGTTCGATCTCGGCGAGGCCTGCAAGATCGTCGTGTTCTCGACCCCCGATGGTGAAGACAAGCCGCTCAAATATCCGGATATGTTTGCCGCATCGTCGCTGATGCTGATCAACAAGATTGATCTGGCGCCGGTGATCGACTTCGATTTAGCCCAGACCATCGAATATGCGAGACGCGTCAATCCGAACATTGAGGTGCTGACGGTTTCGGCGCGTACGGGCGAGGGCTTTGCCGCGCTCTACGCTTGGATCCGGAAGCAGGCTGCGTATCAGAGGCGTCCGGTCCAGGACGCATTGCGATGAGCGCGAGCAGCGACGCCATCATCCGCGGCGGAACGCGGCTGCGGGTGCGCGTTAGTGGCGCCGTGCAAGGTGTCGGCTTTCGTCCATATATTTATGGTCTCGCTACCCGCTATGGGTTGACCGGGTTCGTCGCCAACGATCCCGATGGCGTGATCATCGAGGTTGAGGGCGACCGTACGTGCGAGTTTGTGGTCGCTTTGCCACTCGAAAGGCCTCCATTGGCGCGGATCGACCACATCTCCGTTCAGAAGATTGGCGCGCTTGCAGCGAAAGACTTTTCGATCCGCGCCAGCGAACACGGGAGGGTGTCCACCCGAATCGTCGCCGATGCCGCGACATGCCAGCAATGTCTTGATGAGTTGTTCGACCCGAACAGCCGCCATTACCTCTATCCCTTCATCAATTGCTCTCATTGCGGCCCGCGCTATACCATCGCCGAACGGCTTCCCTACGATCGCCGCAATACAGCGATGAGGAAGTTTGCGATGTGTGCCGCCTGCGCGAGCGAATATGCCGATCCGGCGAGCCGCAGGTTTCATGCGGAAGCGATTGCGTGTCCGACATGCGGTCCTCGGCTCAGTCATGGGATCAACGACATTGCCACGGCGGTCGACGGCGGCCAAATCGTTGCGATAAAGGGAGTTGGCGGGTACCAGCTGCTTTGCGACGCTCGCAACCATGACGCCGTGCAGCGTTTGCGCAGGAGGAAGCAGCGCGACCAGAAGCCGTTCGCGGTCATGGTCGGTTCCGTAGAACAGGTCAGCGAGATTGCGGAAGCGAATGCCGCCGAGCTGCCACTGCTCGAATCCGTCGCCCGCCCGATCGTTCTGCTGCCGTCGCGCAACAATCTAGCGCCGGCGATAGCCCCCGGCCTGTCGCGCGTCGGCGTCATGCTGCCGGTGGCCCCGTTGCATCACCTCATCTTCCATGCGCTTCGTTCGACAGGTGCATGGCATGGGGTTGAAGGTCCAGTCATTGTCAGCACCAGTGCTAATCCCGGCGGCGAACCGCTCCCGATCAACAACGCGGAGGCGCTGCGGCGGCTCGCGGGCATCGCCGATCTTATTGTGACCCATGATCGCGATATTCTGACGCGCGCCGATGATTCCGTGGTGGCGGTAGTGGCGGGGCGGCGCCAATTCATTCGTCGAGCCCGCGGCTATGTTCCCGAACCGATCCGGCTTGCGAGGTCTGTGCCGCCCGTGCTCGCCGTCGGCGGCGCGTTGAAATCGACCATCACGGTTACCCGGGGCAGTGAGGCCTTCGTCTCCCAGCACATCGGCGATCTCGATACGGCTGAAGGCATTCGCTTCTTCGAGGAGACGATCGGGCACCTCACATCGACCCTCGACATCGATCCTGTCGTCATTGCCCATGATCTGCATCCCAACATGGCGACTACCCGCTTTGCGGAAGCAAGCGGCCGCGCGCTGGTCGCTGTCCAGCATCACCACGCGCACGCTGCCGCCGTCATCGCGGAGCATGGCCTTGGGCGGCCTACGCTCGCCCTTCTCCTCGACGGCTATGGTTATGGCTCCGACGGCGGCAACTGGGGTGGCGAGCTATTGTTGTGCGAAGGCGCCGGGTTCCGACGGATCGGGCATCTCGCGCCCTTGAAAATGCCTGGCGGAGATCGCGCAGTCCGCGAGCCTTGGCGCATGGCGAGCGCCATATTTCACTTGCTGGGACGGAAAAACGAAATCAGGCTGCGCTTTGCAGCACAGCCGCAGGCCGAGCGTTTGCCGTCATTGCTCGATCAGCCCAGCGTGACGACCACCAGCGCGGGCCGGCTGTTTGACGCAGCAGCGGCGCTGCTGGGGATCGCGACTTTGCAAAGCTATGAGGGCGAAGCCGCCATGAAGCTCGAGGCGTGTGTGCGGCGGACTGCGGTGCTTGAAGCGGGCTGGATGATCGATGGCGACGTGCTGTCCTTTCGCCCGCTGTTTGCGCGCTTGATTGCAGACAACGTCGGTGCCACGGAGGGAGCCGGGCTGTTTCATGGCACGTTCGCCGCTGCCTGCGTTGACTGGATCGCGCGCGCGGCGCGGACAACGGGCGTTGCCACCGTCGTTCTGAGTGGCGGCTGCTTCCTGAACGCGGTACTCGCGGAAGAAATCCAGCGCGGCTGCATTGCGGCCGGCCTCACTCCGCTGCTCCCACGGCGGGTTCCGCCCAATGACGGTGGCTTGAGCCTCGGACAAGCCTGGATCGCCGCTCTGCAGATTGCAGAACGGCCGTCAGTCCTGGAAAGAATAGCGTGATATGTGTCTCTCGGTACCAGCTGAGGTCACGAAGATTCTTGCCGACGACCTTGCCATCGTATCCATCGACGGCATCAGCAAGGAGATATCGATCGCGCTCATCGACGATCTCGCGGTGGGAGACTACGTCCTTGTCCATGTTGGCTACGCCCTGGCTAGAATCGACCCGGCAGAGGCCAAGCGCACGCTGCAGCTCCTACACGAGCTAGGCAGCGTGGGGCATGAGCTCCGGTCATGAAATATGCCGACGAATTTCGCGATAAGACCATCGCGCAGGGGCTTGCGCGCGCGATTGGCGCCGAAGCCGAGTCGCAAAGGGAATATCGGTTCATGGAATTCTGCGGCGGACACACGCATGCGATTTCCCGCTATGGTCTGGAGGATATACTGCCTGCGAATGTTTGCATGATCCACGGGCCGGGTTGTCCCGTCTGTGTTCTCCCCGCCAGCCGGATCGACATGGCGATCAGGCTCGCCGAGCGGCCGGAGGTCACTCTCTGTGTTTATGGCGACCTGATGCGCGTGCCCGGTTCGCAGGGAAAATCCCTGCTGAGCGCCAAGGCGTACGGCGCCGACATACGGATGGTCTACTCGACGCTCGACGCAATCCGGATCGCAGAACAAGCGCCGAATCGGGAGGTGGTCTTTTTTGCCATTGGATTTGAGACCACGACGCCGCCGACGGCGGTGATGATCCGGCTTGCCGAGAAGAAATGGCTGAAGAATGTCAGTGTGTTCTGCAATCACGTGCTAACTCCCGCCGCGATGCATAATATTCTCGAGGGTCCGGATATCCATAATGGCGGGCGGATCGAAATTGATGGCTTCGTCGGGCCTGCGCATGTCAGCACCATCATTGGCACGAAGCCTTACGAGGTCCTCGCAGAACAATTCGACAAGCCGATCGTGATCGGGGGATTTGAACCGCTCGACATGATGCAGGCAATTCTGATGCTGGTGCGGCAGGTGAACGAAGGCCGATATGAGGTGGAGAACCAATACAGCCGAGCGGTGACGCGCGAAGGCAATCGACGCGCCCAGGAAGAGGTGTCGGATATCTTCGAACTGCGTGACCAGTTCGAATGGCGCGGGCTCGGGCTCGTCCCCCATAGCGGACTGAAGCTAAAGCAGGCTTACGCTCAATTCGATGCTGAGATGCGTTTTGCGATGCACGAAGTGCGTGTCGCCGACAATTCGGCGTGCGAGTGCGGGGCCATCCTGCGCGGCGCGAAGAGGCCGGTCGACTGCAAGCTGTTCGGAACCGTTTGCACGCCGGAAATCCCAATAGGATCCTGCATGGTCTCATCGGAAGGCGCCTGTGCCGCGCATTGGACGTATGGACGGTTTCGCGATCATCAATTGAGGCGGGCGTGATGAGAGCAACGGCCTATCAACGCAAGCTCGATATCAAGAACGGACGTGTCGACCTGTCCCACGGCGCCGGAGGGCGCGCGATGGCGCAGCTGATCTCCGGCCTGTTTCACGAAGCCTTCGGCAATGAATGGCTCGCCCGCGGCAACGATCAGGCGGCCTTCGATGTTGACGCCGGCAGGATGGTGATGACGACCGACAGCTATGTCGTTTCGCCGCTGTTCTTTCCCGGCGGCAACATTGGATCGCTCGCGGTCCACGGCACGATCAATGATGTCGCGATGGGCGGCGCGCGTCCGCTCTATCTGTCGGCAAGTTTCATCATCGAGGAAGGTTTCCGCTTCTCGGATCTGAAGACGATTGCGGATTCGATGGGCGAGGCCGCGCGCGCCGCCGACGTTTACATCATCACGGGTGACACCAAGGTCGTCGAGCGTGGGAAGGCGGACGGAGTGTTCATCTCGACGACAGGGGTCGGGGTTTTGGCCGATGGGCTCGATCTCTCCGCCGAGAAGACAAGGGCCGGAGACCGCGTGCTGGTCTCCGGCAGTCTCGGCGACCATGGTGCGGCGATCATGTCGAGGCGCCAGAATCTGGCTTTCGACACCGAGATCGCCTCGGATTCCGCATCGCTGCATGATCTCGTAAGTCTAATGGTTGCGGCCGGCGGCAGCAGCATCCGGGTGATGCGTGACCCCACGCGCGGCGGTCTTGCGGCGCTACTCAACGAGATTGCGCATCAGTCGGGCCTCGGGTTCCGTCTGCAACAAGAGGCCATTCCGGTGAAGCCGGCGGTTGCCGCCGCCTGCGAACTCTTTGGGCTTGATCCGCTACACGTCGCCAACGAGGGCAAGCTCGTTGCTATCGTGGCGCCTGACATGGCCGATGCCGTGCTTGCAGCTATGAGGGCGCATCCGCTCGGGCGCGATGCGGCTGATATCGGCGAGGCCGTTACCGACAATCATCAGTTTGTGCAGCTGTCAACTAGCTTTGGTGGCGGGCGAATTGTCGATTGGCTATGGGGAGAACAATTGCCACGGATCTGTTGAGCACAATTGCAACTTCTGCCATTTCGTTTGTTGCTTTGAGGAGATCGCCCGGGCGAGTCCTCGTAAAGCACTCGTTCGCCTGGAGCGCATCTATCAAACCGAAGATGCGGGATGGACCTCGAATGCAAAATGGCGCGCAGGTCAATCCTTCACATCAAGCACTGCTTCAACATCAGTCGTGTAATAAAGTCACTTCTCTTCACAAACATCAAACGAGTGTCAGGGAGTGGCTATCGCTCCTGCTATCATACTAACCGATTTACCTTAGCATGGACTTTGACGGAATGCAGAGTTCTGGGCTAACGCCGATCGTTTGACATGGCGCAAAGACACAGGGGAGCGTAGCGGTTAGGGTGATTCTATATCACCCTGGGAAAGTATCCGTTGCAGGCCTCAATCCTGAAAAAGTATTGCGATGCCCGCCTGCCTTGGTACACCATCTATCCAACCGTGCCAGAGTTCTCCGCGGAGGTCGGTGCACAGGATTGTGAGGAATGGCTGAGGCGCCTGCCGCCTGACGAGCCCGTGTCGCTCTATCTCCACATTCCGTTCTGCCGATCGATCTGCTGGTATTGCGGCTTTCCTACGGCCATCACTCGCCGGGATGCGCCGGTCCTCAATTATTTGTCGGTGCTGCGTGAGGAGATCCGTTTGGTCGCGGAGCAAGCGCCGCAAGCGCTGCCCGTGAGCGACGTGCACTTCGGCGGCGGAACGCCGACCCTCATCGCGCCAGCGGATTTCCTGGCTCTGATGGAGCTCCTGCGCCGCCGCTTCGCGTTCAGGAAAGCGGCTGCGATCGCCGTCGAGATCGACCCGCGCACGTTCACGGTCGAGATGGCCGAAGCCTTAGGAGCAGCCGGCGTGAACCGCGCGAGCCTCGGCGTGCAGAGCTTCGATCCCATTGTTCAAAAAGCGATCAACCGGGTCCAGAGTGAGGCGCAGACCGCCGCTGCCGTCGAAAATCTTCGCCAGCACGGATTTAGCCGCATCAATTTCGACCTTATTTTCGGTCTCCCACATCAGACGGTGCAGTCCTGCGTCGAGAGCGCGAAGACGGCGGTCGCCATGCGCCCGAACCGGGTTGCGGTTTTCGGCTACGCGCACGTTCCTTCGTATATGAAACGTCAGCGTCTGATCGATGAGGCGGCGTTGCCGGACAGTGCTGCCCGCGCCGACCAGGCCGCGGCTGTGGCCGATACGCTGATCGCCGCCGGCTACCTTCAAATCGGGCTTGACCATTTTGCCTTGCCGCACGATGAGCTCGCGCTGGCGCAGAAAGCCGGTCGGCTGCGGCGTAATTCCTTGGGTTACTCAGCCGACACCTGCAAAACCTTAATCGGCTTCGGCACGTCGGCCATCGGCCGTCTCGGCGACGGTTACGTCCAGAACGATGTTGCAACAGGCTCGTACAGCCGGCACATCAGAGCAGGCCGTCTGGCGACGTCAAAAGGCTACCGTCTCACCGATGAAGACCGCGTCCGAGCCGCGATCATCGAGCGGCTGATGTGCGATCTGGAGGCCGACGTGCCGGCAATCTGTACCAACCACGGATTTCATGCGGTCCCTTTTCTGGATTCAGCTGAACGCTTGGCGACGCTTGCCGAGGACGGGATAGTCGACATCAAAAAGGGTTTCATCCGCGTGAGGCAGGAGCACCGTTTTGTGATTCGCGCCGTTGCTGCCGCATTCGACGCCTATCTCAACCGTTCACCTTATTAACAAGCCGCGTAAGCGGATCCAAAAGCATCACCGCTCGTCGTTAACAGGACGGCGCCTCGACCATGTAGAAATGGTTCTATGCAATCTGATCCAGACTGCCCTCGGTGCGGCAACGATGTCGACGGCCTCTGCGAGCGTCACGTTGGAGACCTGGCACTGCCGTAAGCCTTGGCGCCGTAATCGCCCGGCTGGCCGCCTGGCGAGAAACGATCAACCGCGTTGAGTGGGAGCTGGCGGGCTGGATTAGCCTGTAGCACTCTGGGAAGTTATCAAGGCTCGTCCGCCTGCGGTCCTGAGATCAGTGGCGCGCCCCCGACGGAAACCGGCCCTTGTGATTTAGTCGATCGCACAGGTTTCCTGGCCGACTCCGAAACGGCATGGCCAGGACGATGAACATGAGGAGGAGAAGGCGTGGGTGCCGGATTCTGCAACGAGTCGACCCGTAAAGTGAGCGCTGCGATTTGATCCGAGATTCGTGTTAAATCGGCCAGCTGGGCACTGATGCTGCGGCTGAGTTCCGCGAGCTCATCGCTAGTCTTCTGTTGTCCCGACTGAATCTCCGACAGGGCCGCTCTGTCCTCAGGTGACAAGCCTGGCATTTGGGCAACTTCACGGGCCGCCAACGTCTCGACAAAGTGTCCGACGTTGGTCCAAAAATAGGCTCCTGCAGCGCACAGGCCAACCAGGATAACTACGAGCACTAACACCCACGGAACGCGTCTCGGCGACGTGTGCAATACCGGCGGCAACTCCGAACCGGTTGCTTGATCCATCATCTCCATCATCCCTCGCTCGATGTCGCGGCCCGTGTTGGCTTTTCTCGTTGACGCGCTATCACACGATGGTCAAGAGCTGCAGCGAGCCGCGACCGTCGATAAATCGTTATCCGCAACGCTGCCCTCATCGTTTGGTCATCCACTCCTATGATCGGTGCGTTGACACTTTTTGCGCATGGCCGGCTCCTACATCATAGCGCTACTGCAAAGCAATACTTCTCGTCTTCATCGGCCATGGCGCAGCATTTCCTCGCCATTCAGAAAAACTCTGCGGACAATCTCCATTTGCCGGCCCCAATGCGAGCCAGTCGTTATTTCCTGAATTATCCTTCAGGCTCGTATCGAGCCAGGCATCGCCACTTACCGTGGCCCGCAAGTCCAATACTCGGCTCGTGCCCAAATACTCTTGAAGCTATCCTGGCCTGCGCAGTCGAATACGGAGCACAACGCCAACTGTGTTGAGCCCAATTACACAGAACAATCTTGGGGAAAACAAACCCATTCGGCGGGGCCGGCGGCCGGCATAAATCTGCAAGATCAATGATGCCCGTCCTCTCGCCTACGTCACCGACATGCTGAGGATGATCGTCAATGGTCACCCGAACGACGAACTCAGCCAACTTCTTCCCCGGGCCTATCCGGGCAACCCTTCAAAGCCGTCGCTTGAAAACGACGCTAATGATGCAGATCAACAAATCGCGGTTTCACTGCGTTCCCGCCGAGAGATGGGCGCGTAAAGAGCTGAGCGGCTGCAGCGCTCACGAGTGACCGCCGCCCGGTTTCCGCCGGACCGATGCCACCATCGCCGGAGTTCGTCTAGTTGCCGAGGAGACCTCATCCGGAGCAGCGAAACAGCCACGATCCTTGCATCGACAGGTAACGCCTTGCCACCCAGTCAACTACTAACGTTAGCAGTTGGAGGAGATGACGGACACATGGCAATCGGCGGTCGATGAAGGTCGCGCGGGTCACACGTCAAGGAGTTGGGATGCAATATAGAACTGGCCGCTCCAACGGCCCTGATGGATGTGCCAAGACGTCTGCGGCTATCAAATCGGCTCCAACCGCGATCTCTCCTTTCTTATGCATGCCCATGATGGACCTTGCACAGGTTTCAAAGGTCTCTGGGCTTCGGGCCTCTCAGTTGCCTCGTCTCTCCGCTGCCGCGATGCCAGTCAAGCATCATGGAGCCAACGCGTCGTGGCTGGCGCGCGAGCTCTGCCTTCTGATGACTGCTAACTTCTCGAAGGAGGCTTCTTCTTCGATCAGAATGCTACACGGCCGAAATCGTTATGCTTGTGGTGTAAGAGGCGGGTCGTTCGCAGTGTATTGGTGGCGAGGACAGCAAGGCGTCGTCCGCCCCTCGCCACTATCTCGCCGAGCGAAGGCACCGAATAAAGCCGGCCGCTCTCGACACCGAGGCAGCGCAACAGAACTTCGCGGGCGTATGGCGTGCTCGACACGTGCGTCGCCGATGAAGCCAATAGCGTGCCGGCCGGTGACGAGGTCGGGAAGGCGCAGCGGGTATTCCTGACATAGACGGGCCGATTGCTGCCAAGCATCAGCCCCGGAGCCTACGGACATAAGAAGGGTGGGGGGCAGCTCCGGGCCAATCAGGCCGGAGCGCAATCCATTCAAGACTAGCAATACGGACGCGGAGTTCACTATGCATGGTTACTTTGTCGTGGCGACGGCTGCGGCACACGTTTTCAGCTTTCGATCAACTACGAAGCAAAGGGGGTTTGCTATCGCACTCTCCCTAGCAGCGAGTCTCGTCGGCAGTTCGGCGCTGGCACAGACTGCCAATGGGCCTAAGCCAAAACGCGACATTCCAGATGAGGTTGCTAAAAGAAGAATTGAGAGGGAGTCCGATTCGGTCACAAAATTCCGAAGCCGCCAGCTCAAACGAGCAACGCTTCTTGTCGGTAACTCGGCGCTAGCACAAACTGCCAATTTGCCTTCCGCAAAGCGGGGCAGTGCGCATGAAATTGCTAAGAATAGAACTCAAAAGCAGATCGACCCATTCGCAAAGTTCGATAACCTCCGCGAAAAAGGCATGTGGCTCAATATCCCTGGTCCTGCCGATACGATAGATCAAGATAAAGGAGGCGTCAGATCCGCGCTGGCAGACGTCGGGATCGGCTACGTTGGCGGGACAGTAGTCAGCGTCATAGACAATCAACTGCCAAATGCAGCCAGAGCCACCACCGCCAATCAGCTATATATGGGCCAGAATCCGACATTTAGTACCGTAAGTTTCATGATAGTGACCTACGATCTCAGCCGCTTTGGAATTCCCGATGGTCAGATCATCGTGGGAGCCGAGCAGCAATACTGGACATGGAAACCCGGCGGGCCAGATAGAGCAGGTCTCAATACGCTGGCCTACTACCAGACGTTCTTCGACAGGAAACTCGAACTCAAAATGGGCTACCTCAGAAATGTAAATGAGTTCGCAGGCACATTGGTCGGAGGGAACGCAGGAGCAGGCGTTTTGGCCCCCTCGTCGAATATCCTGTATCAAGCTGGCATGAGCAACAATGCCGCGCCTACGCCAGCTCTCAACGTGAAGTACAATTTTGATGATCACCTATATGACAAGGTCTCAATCCAGCGCTCAATCAGTCCAGACGGTCAGTATGCGCAGATCAGCGAAAATCCCGCCGGCTTAAGCTGGAGCACGGCCAACGCGGGCATTCTTTTGCTTGATGAAATTGGCTACAAGAACAAAGCTGCTCCGGGCTCACCCGAGACCTGGTTGCGGGCGGGCGCCGGTTTCAATAACAGCAGCTACAAGAACTTGCAGTATCCGCAGCAATCGAGAGCCGACGCGAACGGCGTCTACTACGTCGCAGCGGACAGGCAACTCTGGCAATCTGATATAGAGGGCTCGGCATATCGTGGTATCTATGGTGGGTTCTCTGTAATGTACGCTCCACCTGACCTAAATAAAGTCAGTCAATATTACGAGCTTCGTCTCTATGCGAAGGGACTGTTCGACAGCCGGCCCAGTGATCAGATTGCTATTGTTGCCACTAACACCGTCTGGAGCAACTTTGCAGTGGACGCTGCCTTGGCTAAAGGGAATCTCGTGCATCGCGATAGCACAGCGATCTTGGGTACCTATACCGCGCATCTGGCACCCGGGATATATGCAAGTGTAGGACTGGCATACATCAACAACCCGACGAGCATTACACACACGCGCCAAACGGGACATGCTCTGAATTTGTTGGTGTCTACCTCGATATTCTTCTAAGTCCTCAAGGCTAGTATGACTCTAAAGTTCGCCACATAAAGTCTCCTGGGCTTTGTGGCAGAAGCGTTTGACGGAAGACAAAATCTGGTGCGCCGACTTGGTCCATTGAAGCGCTTCTGATTTCTGCTGTGCTGGTCGATGAAGGTACGGATGTCGGCCTCGAGTTGCCCGACAGAGGTGTGGACACCTCGCTGGATCTGCTTTCTGGTAAAATAGACATGATAATGAGGCCGGCGGGCGAGCCATGCTTTGATCTTGGGCGTCTTGTGGGTGGCGTAGTGATCGACGACGATATGGACATCCAGCCCTTCAGTAACTTGAGCATCGATCTCTTCTAGAGAAAGTGGCGGGAAACAGCCTGGAATCGTTTGTCACCAAGCGGTTCACCCAAGGCGGAGATTATTGGCTCCGGCGCGATCTCAAATCCCCTTTCTATGCGGCTGATTGAGGTTCGACACCCTTGTGCTCTTCTGATCACAATCGTCGGATCCGCCACGCGAGGCGGACACGTTCGAGTTGGGCCCATGAGCATCGGTCAAAGGCCAGCACCAACACTGTCCGATTCACCCCAGAGAGTGTTGCAAAAGTCGAAAGTCGCAGGGCTCAGGAATTTTCGCGAACGCACTAAGCAGCGAGCGATCGCTGATCGTATGACGTCAACCGCCTTATTGAAGTCGCCTGTGAAATTTTGACGCCGTGAGGTCCCTCACATTTTGTATAGGGAAGTCGCGCCCACGGCCCGCAGAATTTTGGTCATCGGTGAAAATCGAGTTTTGCAATACAATCCCCAGAAAGCGGACCGCGCGTCGTTGGTGATGGTCTTCGGCTTGGGGCCAAGAGCGGGCATAGCTTGCTCCTAGCCCTGGGGGCCCTGCCGCGGCTGAGGATTGTTGGCGGGGTTGGTATCATACTTCGATATTCGCGTGATGAGCCCGCTAGTGGTGAGCGGTTGCAAGTCCGCCTCCAGCGCGTCGGCAATGTCCTTGGCATAGACCTCCCGCTCGTCTACGTAGAGCGCAAAGGACTTTAAATACTTTTCCTTCTTCGCTGCATTCTCGATCGTCGCCTTTGTCCACTGGTAGAGCGGGTAGTGTTCGACGCCGTGCTCTTCTGCTGCGGCAACATACTCCGCAAAGGCATCGAACTGGCATTTCGGTGCAGCGCGATGCTTGGCAAGAATATCGAACAGCGGTGCCAGTGCCGGAACACGGAGTTTTCGGCCTACCGATTCCGCCGTAGCGGAATCATTCACGTCGAACCTAACCTGATACTGCCAGTGAGAAGCCGCGCTATGCTCACCTTCTGGTCGCACCCGATTTCCTCCTTTTTGCCATCGCAAGGCGCTATCGCTTCCTCACGAGCAGGTCCGGCATGGATTGTATCACAAGCTGGCCGCAATGTCAGGCCGACCGTTGGGTTAGTAGCTCCTCATTTTCAAGGCTCTCGTTGGGCGAACGAAAGTCGATCACCATTCGTTAAGTGCCGCTGCCGATCTCCTCTATGCCATCACTTGCCGGCACCTTGAACTCAACTCGCTGTCCCTCGAGGTTGATTACCTCGGCCGTCGCGCACGCGTGGTGGCCTACAGGCGTGGCGGCGCAGTGCTGTACGTCTACTGCAGCGCCGATCGCGCTCTTGATGAGGCTCGCGAAAATCAGATCTTCGTCAGACCCGCGCTGTCCGTTTGACCTCAACTAGTACAAGCAGCGAACGCGGGAGCATAGTCCATAACGGCCGGATCTCCGTGAATGTGCGAACGCGTCATGGGCGGCTGCTTGGTGATCTTTACGCGCGTTACACTGCACCGGCCATCAATGCTGACGGGCACGTCACCCTGGATGGTGGCGCGACGAACGACGCGATGCTGGTCGCCGTAATCATTGACAGCATAATGGTGCGTGGCGCGGTTATCCCAGATCCCGACATCACCCTCCCTCCAGTTCCAGCGCACGGTGTTTTCGGGCGCGGTGATATGAGACTGGAATATATCAAACAGCTTTTGGCCGTCATATTTGTGGATGCCAAGAAAACGCTGTACCAAAGCGCCGAGCACTAGCGTCCGCTCTCTGGTCTCGGGGTGGACACGCACCACGGGATGCTCGGTTTCGAAGATGGTTCTGGTGAAGACCTCGTCAAAATGCTTCTTATCGACCTCACGGACTCGGGCCATTCCGGCATAGTCGAAGACGTTGCTGTGAACGGCCCAGAGCTCGTCTGCAAGCCGTTGCAGCGGTGGCGGCAGATCGAGATAAGCGGCCGCGGTGTTCGACCAGACCGTATCGCCGCCGAATAGTGGGATCACAACGGCCCGCAGCACCAAAATCTTGGGATAGGCATCGGCGAAGGTCCCATCGGCGTGCCACACATCGGCCCGGCCACCACCGCGAGCGGAGTCAAGCTCGAGGAGCGATGCCGTTCCCGTGGCAACGCCAAGCATCGGATGCGGCACCAGCTTCCCGAAACGGGCAGCAAATTGCTCCTGCTCGGCGTCACCGAGATGACTTTGGTCGCGGAAGAAGATCACCTTGTGGTCGAGCAGCAAGCGGTTGATTGCAGCGATCGTTTCGTCCGGCAAATCGCTCGAGAGCTTGATATTTCTGATTTCGGCGCCGATGCGCGCTGCGCGTCTGACGATGTCGGTACGCGGAATGACATTCTCGATCAAGGTCGTTTCGCTCATGGATGTTCCAGCCTTTGCGGTTTCTTCACCAAACGAACGTATATTCAGCTGCGACCCGGAATCGGTGAACGCTAGATTGCTAATCATCAAAATCCGCGGCAATCGGCCGGTCGGAGCGCTGTTCGTGCGATGCCCAAGCACGTATCGCAGCTGATCCGTACCATCCCCGATGGGATGCGCCTGAAACTCGCCGGTGCTCCTTGCCTCCGTGCAGCATTAGCTTGATTGAGGATCGACGATCCCGCAGGTTCAACTTCGAAAAGTCTCATGGAGACTGCCTTCGATCATTGGTTTGGTGAAACTTCTCTACTATCGCGGATACAATCTCATCCTTCTAAGAACATACGAAGCGCCTGGTTGGGGGCGGATGGCAGGTGACGTCACCGGGTTTCAAGGCAGACCTCGCATTTAGCGAGTGATCTCCAGCAAGCACCGTGCCAGCCGCGAAAACGAGCCGCGAACGATTACCTGCCGGCAAGAGCGCAAGGAATCGGGAAAACCGCCACGACGGTCACGGATTAGGCCGATAATTCGACCAGATAGCCGGCTAGCCCGATGGCCAGCGCGCGCGAAGAAGCAGAGCCTAACGATACGTGAGGTCGAGCGCCTAGGTCGGCGCCAACGCACAGGGAACGCTGATCGTCAGGCATCCGTCCGGCTCAGCTGCACGAGAGGCGATAGTCATCAGATGAGCTTCCATGTTTCAACATCAGACACGTCGGGTTCAAGACGGAGGTGTCGGAGATCTGACAACCTGCAGCGTCGATCCAAAGGCATGCTGGCGGCTGCGCGTGTTTTTTCTCGTGAATCAAGGCACACACCAAATTCCGGCACCATCGCGGCACCCCTGATCTCCATGTGGTGGCACCTGTCATTCCTGAGCTGCTCCGGCGATAGCCGACCGCCCGATGCGCGTAGACCCAGATCAAGTTACGGGTGCTGGTCGACAATACCGCCGGCGCATCGTTTGCAGCTCTCCGCGAGTGATCGAAGATCCCGTCACGAGAACATCGCGGTTCACGTTTGCCGAGGTCGTTCCCAGGAGAAGAGGACCGTGACCCCGCCTCGCTGCTAGTGTTCTGTCCCGCAACTTCGTAGCATGGTTATTGCATGAGTTCCGGGTATCCCGATGAAGGAGATACCGATGCGCACCGGACGGGAAGGCGATGCTGACGATTTCCAGCGACGAAGACACGCAGCTCACGGCCATAACACGGTCGCGCTCGCTGTCGCGGCGCTGACGCAGCGAACAGAGATCGTGCTGGCCTGCCAACGTGAGCCGAGCAACATCGTCTTGGCGACGCGGCTTGGTGGTCGGCCCCATAGGATCGGCAAACGACCCAATCGCTTTATCGCCAATCGAATCGCCGATCATCTACGATGAGACGCGTACCAGCGGACCCCGCGCGGTTGAGAGTGAGGCTGTGGCCGAGCTGATCAGCAAGACACTGCTCGCAGGCCCAAAGCCGCAATCCATTGGACCGTGCGCCGATCTAAAGGGACGGACATTGCTAAAAGCACCGTTCATCGCCTATTCCAACTCTCCGGTTTGCGGCCTCACTGTACCCGCAGCTTTAAACCCTCGACCGATGCTTTTTTGTCGAGAAGTCCCGCTTCCGGAAGATTGGAAGGCGATGGAGGAGATTGCTCGCATGAGTGAGAAGGGCGATGACGCGGCCGCCATCGAGGAGCTGCTCCAACTGCTGATCGACATCCTATCGTCAGCAACTCGGCTTCCGCGCGGCCCAGAAAGCGATGCAGCGTTACTGCAGATAGGGGAACTTCAAAAAAGTGTAGGCGTGGTCCTGCTGAAGCGGTTTTACGATAAAGCATAGCGAGCTCTCATTGCCGTGGGGCAGGGGCTGCCTGCGGACAATCTGCTTCAACTTACGACGGAGCCGCCTAAGGCCCGCAACGAGATGTCGGATCTCGCTTGGCGCTGATGACTCCAGGCGAATCTATACCCGCCCATCGGCCGCCAAATCGTTACAGTCAGCAATCTCGGCGAAGCACAGTGATGGAGCGCGCAGCTTCGGCACGGAGGCGCACATCAGAGTCGAGCTCTTGGGCTGCCGCGAGACTTGGCATCGCTGCACTTCACGTGCCAGCGTGGTGAAGACGTGAAGAAAATGCAAGGGGCTATCCGCCGAAAGGCGAGAATGCGCAACAGCTCCCATACTTCCTCCGCGGTCCGAGAAGGGGCCGCGATATGCGGCAGAAAGTTCGCTGGTTGCGAGCGGCTTGATGAATGGGGCCCATAACCAGGCAGACCTTGAAGGGAGCACATTGCATATTGCGGACAACGTTCTGTTCGGATTTTAGCTTCTAGACACTCGTGCTGAAGCACCATCGGCTATTTTGTTTCAGGGGAGGGTGAGAGATAGGACAATGCAAGCGCTAAGCGTCTGCGGACTACCGGCGCGACCGTAAAGTTCTGAACGCCGCCGAGCGGCGGCGGTTTGCTAGAGCCGGCTACTCGGGTCGCTTCCGAAATCGGTCGGTTGTGCCGCCCTTTTCACTAATCGGCAACAGGACCTCCGAAATTCACCTATCGGTACCGGCCGCATTGAACTCGATAGCTGCATCGTAACTGTCCCGACGCTCAAACGCCTCAAGCCCGGTACGCGAAAAAGCCCGGCACTTTCCACCATGTGTGCTGTGATGATGCCGATCGATTACGCGCTCATAAAGGGCCCCACCGCTCGGATCGAGTAGTGCATCGAGAAGCTTGCTGAGGCTGTCGAACCCGTGATCTTACGGGGCTATCACGGCTGCAGCACGGCCGACGCCGGCATTTATCACCGTGAGGAACTTCGCACGAACGACCGCGGGGTGATGACCGAAAGATTGCGGGTCATAACCGATGGCTGGCAGTCCAATTGCAAAGAACTCTTCGATTTCTTGCAGCATATATTGCAAAATCCGAACGTGCGCACTGTCGTGCTTTACGGGTCCTACCATGACGATGGAGTCGGCCCTTGAAGGAGCTCTTGCAGAGGCCCGAACAGCGCTCGCAGCGGCAGTCTCCAGCAGCCCTGACCAAGAAAGTTGAGGAGGCGGGCAGCTTAATCGAGCCGGCTGTGCTTTTCGGCAAGCCAAACATCAATTTCTTTCTTCAACGTGCGGGTTTTTGGCCAAATTCATAAAGCTGAAGCGAGGCGAGCAAGTTCGGTTAGCTAGTGCAACGGAGGACTGGCCGGATGGCTTCATCGGAGACCTCAAAGCACTCACGACCGTAGGGGATGCAGGCCCGACGCAAGCAAGGTGACGAATAGCGAACGAAGAATGTCAATAAAAGAACCCGATTGCCAAGGATTGCTGATGAGTTGCGCGTGAGGCCGAGGTCCTCATCGATTTTGTGGTATGGCGAAGCGCGCGGTTCCGCGGGCCGCGCTCACAAATCAGACCCGAAGTTTGAGCAGACTGCGTGCTCATCGTCTCATGCGCTGGCTCCGCCGCGATGCTTATCCAGTGCAGTATCGAGGCACCTTATCAAGTGCTGTCCGGAGAAGGGCTTGGCCAGGAAGCAAATCGCTCCGGCGCTCAGCGCACGATCGCGAACGCGATCATCGGGAAAGGCAGTGATGAAAATGAACGGTGCACCGTAGCCCTGGTCCCGCATATGTGTCAGCAGGTCCAAGCCGCTCATAATCGACATCTGCACATCCGCAATCACACACGATGTTCCGTTCAGGTGGGGCGAGCGCAAGAACTCCTCGGCTGACACAAATGTATGAACGATATAGCCGCGGGACTTCAAAAGATTATTTATCGCAGCACGAACCGACCCGTCGTCGTCGACGATGGCAATGAGCGGAGGCGTGGACAAGAGGATCCCCTTTATCGCGGGAAAGGCGCTTGCCGAAGCACAGCCGCCTGGACAAAGGGTGAGCTTGCAGGATGAGATTGTAAACTCATACTTAGGCTTATTCGGGGTGGTTGGCACAAATTCCGAGGGTCTCAGCCATTCTGATTAAATCGGCCAGCGTCCGCGCGCGCATTTTCTTCATCACCCGCCCGCGATAGATCTTGACGGTAATTTCGGCAAGCTCGAGCTCTGCGGCTACTTGTTTGTTCATCAGGCCAGCAGCGACCAGTTTCATAACTGCCTGTTCGCGTGAGCTTAGGGTGTCATACAAGGACTGCAGGTTCGCAACTGTCTTCTCAACCTCCCGCCTCTTGCGATCCCGTTCGGTCGCGGCGACGACGGCGTCAAGCAACTCCTGATCGCGGTACGGCTTGGTAAGAAAATCGACCGCTCCACCCTTCATGGCCTTGACGCTCATTGGAATGTCGCCATGGCCAGTGATGAAAATAATCGGAATGTGAAGGTTCAACTTGGCTAGCTCAGTCTGCAGCTCGAGGCCGCTCAATCCCGGCAGCCTGACGTCAAGGACGAGGCAGCTGGCAACCTCCGGAAGGTCGCCTTGCAGCATTTCCTGAGCCGATCCGAACGCAGCAACGTCCAAGTTCACCGATTGAAAAAGATTCGAAAGCGAACGACGGATTGAGACGTCGTCGTCGATCACGAACACGATCGCCCTTCCGCTGGGTTTCTCGGCCTTTACGTCTTGGTGCGGCAAGTCGGAGCGCCCGGTCACGACACGACCTCCTTATGCAACGGCAGGACGAATTGAAAAGTCGCGCCCGGCTCTTGCTTGCGGGCGATCGACAGGCTTCCTCCGTGAGCCTCCACGATCGAACGGCAGATCGAAAGCCCCATTCCAAGGCCGCTTGACTTAGTGGTAAAAAAGGGATTGAACACGCGATCCGCGTCGTCCTCGGTGATCCCGACACCGCAATCAGCCACGGCGAGGTGCACGCGTCCCATATCGTCATGGGATGACCGAATAACCAGTTCACGCGGTCGGTCGCTGACCGTTTGCATGGCCTCAATCCCGTTCATCACCAGATTTGTAATCACCTGTTGCAGTTGAACCCGGTCACCTAAGATCAGGGGGAGGGCCGGCGTCAACTCGGTTCGCAAGGACACCTGATGGCTGACCAGCTCGCGTGTTACCAGCGCGATTACCTCCTTGACGATGTCGTTGACATCGAGCGGAACCATCTCGATCTCGCCTTTCTTCGCAAGCGCGCGGATGCGGCGGATCACCTCGCTCGCCCGGATTCCGTCCTCGATGATCCACTCCACTGAGCGGCGCGCCGCGGAAAGATCAGGAGTTTCGCGACCAAGCCAACCCAGACAAGCCTCGCCATTGGTGACAATGGCGGCGAGCGGCTGGTTTATCTCGTGGGCGATGGAGGTTGTCAGCTCGCCCAGCGTCGTCACGCGCGTCACGTGCGCGAGCTCTGCCTGTGCCTTCCGCAGTTCTCGTTCGGCCTGATCTGCGCGGATGGTTGCGGTGATGTCGGTGCTGACGCCGCGGTAGCCGAGGAAATTGCCGTCAGCGTCAAAGAATGGCTTGCCGCTGGTCCGGACGTAAATTGTAGATCCCATCTGGGTGACGGTGCGATAGATGAAATCGCGAAATGGAAGACGTGCATCGATCGTCGCCCGATGCTGTCGCCACTTCTCGGGTTCTGTCTCGACATCGTGCGCAATTTCCCAGCGAAGCAGGCCGACGACCTTTGTGGTCAGAATTGCTGCGCTGGTGTGCTCCGAAATCCGGGTGATCCGATGGTCCGGTCCGGTCTCCCAGAGCCAGTCGGAGGCTGTTTCGGCGTAGTCGCGAAACCGCTGCTCGCTTTCGCGCAACGCAGCAAGAGCCCTTTCCAGTCGTTCCCTGGCCGCATGTTGCTCGGTGACATCCATATGCGTTCCGATGAGCTCGCTGACGTTGCCATCGCTGCCGACCACGGCGTGCGCAACGGAATGTATGCGCCTCATCGCGCCATCTGGAAGAAGGATTCGGAAATCATATTCGAAGTGCCCTCCCTTGTCTTTGATAGCCTGCCGCGGCACTTCCTGAAGCAGCGGCAAGTCGTCTGGATGGATACGCGAGCGGATGGTCTCTATCGATACAGCCTGTTCCGGATCGAAGCCAAACAGACGATCTATTTCGGCGGAGCGATACACAAATTCGAGACGGTGGAGGTCCCAGGACCAACTGCCCGTGTGGCTAAGATGCTGGGCTTCGGCCAGATAGGCCTCGCTACGACGCAACTGCTGTTCCGCCTGCTTTGCAGCCGTAATATCCGTCACTGCGCCGACAAACTCGATATCACCAGAGGCGGTTCTAATGGCTCGTGCCACCGCGTGGAGGTGCTTCACCGAGCTGTCCGGCATCAACAGTCGGTATTCGTGCTCGAAATCCTCTTCGTTTTGGACCGCTCGTTCGATGGTCTCTCGCACGGCAGCCCGATCTTCTGGATGGGTTCGATCAACGACGAGTTGCGGCGTCGGTTCGGTCGACGGATCGTATTGGAAGATACGAAAGGTCTCCTTTGACCAGTGGACCTCGCCGGTGGCGACGTTCCAACCGAAGCTGCCGGTGCGGCTCAATTCCTGCGCCTGGGCCAGATGGGCTTCGCTCCGCCGCAGGGCAGTTTCCGTCCGCTTTCGCTCGGTGATATCTTCGCAGGCGATAAGGACGACGAGCTTGTCTTCTGCCCACTGCATGGCTTTGGCGTTTTCGCGCACCCACAGCACCGAGCCATCCTTCCTGATCTTCTGGATCTCCCAAGTGTGCGATTGGCCGACCGTTTCAATGCACAGACTGACGCGTTCGCGAACGAACGGACGATCGTCTTCCAGAAATACGTTCAACACGGAATGCCCGACAAGCTCCGAGGGCGCATAACCGAGCTGTGTTGCGCCGAACGTGTTCACGTTCAGGACCATTCCGGTGGTATTGACCATGAAGTGCATGACCGGGCTATGCTCGAAGATTTCGCGCCAGTGTTTCTCCGGGTCGCGCGACTCATCCTCGCCGCGCCGGAGCCTCGCTGCGGCCTCAAGCGCAACGTTCCTTTCTCGGCGGACCTTTTCGATCAGGTGCTTTCCGACAATTGAGACAACAACAAAGGCCACAATCACAGGAAGAGTCTGCGGATTGTCAATCCGTAGATTGAAAGGAGGCGGCGCAAAGAAGTAGGCCAAAACAGCGAAGGGGAAGACGAAAAGCGTGGCAGAGGCGATGAGGCTGCCCATCAGTGAAAACACCAATATCATTTCCAAATAGCCGAACGCCGTCGCGGCGAAAGTGAAGGTACAACGAAGTTAGCGTCATCAACGCCCGCGCAAAAAAACTTCGTGAGCTTGCGAACTTGAATCTAGTAAGCTGATCACCCATCAACCTAAACTATCGAAAGCAGCTGGAGAATTATACGAATGTTTAGGCTCTCTTGCGCTCGCACTGATTCAGCAGCTAGCGCTAGCATTATCAGGTTGCCTCGGTGCGATTAATCCATTGATATCAATGGCATGAGCGGAAGAGCGAGTTCCGGGCTTTCGGGCTTTGATGACGCCGAAAGAAAACTTTCGTTTAAAGAAATTGGCTGATCGAGGCGGCCATGAGGGCCCTTAGAACCCACACGGCAGTGCGCTTAGAACCAGTGGAGCGCAGCAGCCGGGCCGGCACTTCCACCGAAAATAAACCGAGTAACAATCAGGGAAAGCCTTTGGGGGAGATGTCTATCGTTGGCCCGTCTCCTTACTTAGGATTTGAAAAGGTGTGTGGATGGCTTTCGGGGGCCATGACACGATCGTCTCTCGTTTGGCGGCAGCCTTCGCCAAATGCATACGGTGGACAAGACCATAAGAGAGCGCTTCAAAACAACAAAATGAAGACCGCTTCATCAGAAGACCCTCTGCTTTCATGCTCAGTTACGTAAGCCTCTTGTTGTTGATCGGCCTGGCCGGGGGCTAGACGCGAGCAGAGACCCGCACGTGACCGGGGAAGTTATAGAGGGCTTACGCGCTTCTGCGAAATGAAAGGAGATCGACGCGCGTGACGGCCGAGGGAAGGCGTATCGCGCACGCGAACAATGGAGCCTCCGGGGTCGCTGTGCACGAGGCTAGCGTTGTGCGGATGCTGACGCTGAAGCCCTCAGTGCTTTTGCGATCTCGGTCGCTTGCACGTGCAGACAACCGAGTTCAGCGCTGCAACACAAACCGATTTATATCCTCCTTAGCCCTGATCGAGCTGGGTCGCTCGGCTTCTACGATATGCCGTGTCGTGGCCAAAAACCTTTGTGAGTTCGCCATCAACTCGGGCGAGGGTTGCTGAGAGGCCCGAGTCTTGATCGCGACCGTTTCGGTTTTCGGAGCTCGGCGGTGACAAACTGATGCACCCACCGCGGCTTCGCGAGTCGAAAACCGCGACGAGGCCCGAGCATCGCGACGGATCCAGGTGAAGAGCTGCGACGGGTGAATGCCGATCCGATGGGCGATCCCCGATACACTCCCGCCGGGCTCCAGCGCCTCTGCCACGACTTGTGCCTTGAACTCATCCGACCAGCGTCGGCCAAGTTGTCGCGGGGCTCCCTCAAGACGCTCTGCGACCGCTTCGATCATATGGAAGGTTCTAGTTTCAGAACTAGGCGCAGACATAGAAGCTCACATCGGCTCACACACTCCGCAGCCGATAGCCGATCGCTCATCCACTCCGCCAGATGGGGTCTCTTTGCCATCTACCGTTGTCATAGGACTACTCCTAGTGCTTGCAATAGGAGTTGCAGCCTGCAGACCCTCTGAGCAAGGCGGCCCTCGCCGGACCTCGCCGGATGATTACAGCGCAAGTATCTAGATCTCGTCGGGTGGAGAGTTCCGGCAAAGGCATAAAATTTGGCAGTACTAGTGACCGTGGACGATTGCGCGCGCCTTCAGGACATCTATGACGGCCTCCGCAAGTTGCTCAGGCGTCTGATCCATGGTCCTGAGATGAAATTCGGGTCTCATCGGTATTTCGTAGGGTGCATCGATACCCGTGAAGTTCTTAATCTTGCCAGACTTCGCCTTCGAATAGAGACCCTTTGGATCGCGCCGCACGCATTCTTCAAGCGGCGTGTCGACAAAGATTTCGATGAACTCCTCCCTAGCAACCAGGTTGCGCACCATGTCTCGCTCCGCTCTGTAGGGCGAGATGAACGAGCAAATCACGATCAGGCCACCGTCGGCCATCAACTTGGCGACTTCGCCGACACGTCGAATATTCTCGACACGATCGGCCTCGGAGAAACCGAGGTCTCGGTTCAACCCGTGCCGCATGTTGTCGCCATCCAGCAGGATGGTGTGACACGACATTGCGAACAGCTTTTGATCGACGATGTTGGCGATAGTCGACTTGCCGGCACCGGACAGGCCGGTGAACCAGATGATGCAAGGCTTTTGGTTCTTCAGGGCGGCCCGCTCGCTCTTTCCCACTGAAAGCGGTTGCCGAGCAATATTGGTAGCCCGCCGCAGCGGGAACGCAATCATGCCGGCGCCAACGGTGCGATTGGTAAAGCGGTCAATGACAATGAACGATCCGGTCTTGCGATTGACCTCGTACGGATCGAAGGCCACGGGCAGTGCCGTCGCGACATTGCAGAAGCCGATCTCGTTGAGGCTAAGCTTCCTGGCTGCCAGGTGCTCACGTGTGTTGACGTCGATCCGATGCTTGATCGCGGTAATGCTACCGGCGACTCCGGTCCGAGTTCCGATGCGAAAGATGTAATTGCGTCCAGCAACGAGCGGATCGTTGTCCATCCAGATCAGATGGGCCGCGAACTGGTCGGTGACCTCAGGCCGCTCGTTCGGACGCGCCAGAAGATCGCCACGGCCGATATCGATCTCGTCTTCGAGGGTAATGGTGACGGCATCGCCAGCGTCGGCGCGGGGAAGATTGCCGTCCTGGGTCACGATTCGCTTGACGCGCGTGGTCCGTCCAGACGCTGCGACAACAATCTCATCTCCCGCCGAGATGCTCCCGGAGGCCACCGAGCCGGCATAACCGCGGAAGTCCAGATTGGGCCGATTCACCCACTGAACCGGAAAGCGGAAAACCTGGCGCGCGACGTCGGATTGAATATCGATGCTCTCCAAATAGTCGAGCAGGCACGGGCCTTGGTACCACTTGGTTTTATCGGACTGGTTGATGACGTTGTCGCCGTACCGGGCGGAGATCGGGATCGGAACGACCGAGGTGAAGCCAAGACCGGCAGCAAAGGCCATATAATCGCCTACGATCCGATCAAATCTCTCCTTGTTGTACTTGACCAGGTCGATCTTGTTCACTGCCAGCACCACATGGCGGATACCTAGCAGCGAGCAGATGAAGGAGTGACGCTTGGTCTGGACCAACACGCCCTTGCGGGCATCGATCAGGATGATGGCGAGCTGGGCGTTCGAGGCGCCAGTTGCCATGTTGCGGGTGTACTGCTCGTGGCCGGGCGTGTCTGCCACCATGAACGATCGGCGCAGGGTGGTAAAAAAGCGATAGGCCACATCGATCGTGATGCCTTGTTCCCGTTCAGCTTCAAGCCCGTCAACTAGCAGAGCAAAATCAACATCATTGCCGGTGGTGCCGTGCTTGGCGCTGTCGCGTGCCAGCGCCGCGAGCTGATCCTCGTAAATCACCTTGCTATCATGCAACAGCCGTCCGATCAGCGTCGACTTTCCGTCGTCTACCGAACCACAGGTGATGAATTGCAGCTGGTCCTTGCCGGCCTGGACACGGTCGATTGTTGCCTTGGAAGGCATCAAAAGTAACCTTCCCACTTCTTCTTCTCCATCGAAGCGGCTTCATCGGTATCGATCAAGCGTCCCTGGCGCTCAGATACGGTCGCAGTGTGCATTTCCGCGACAATGTCCTCAATTGTGGTCGCGTCGGAGTCGATGGCCCCGCTCAGCGGATAGCATCCCAGCGTGCGAAAACGGATCATGCGCATCTCCGGCGTCTCGTTGGATTGAAGACGCAATCGTTTGTCATCGACCATGATCGTTGCGCCGCTTCGCCGCACCACGGGTCTTTGCTTTGCGAAGTAGAGCGGGACGACCGGGATCTTCTCGAGCATGATGTATTCCCAGATGTCGAGCTCGGTCCAGTTCGACATTGCGAATACACGCATGGTTTCGCCCTGGAGGAGTTGGGTGTTGAAGAGGTTCCAGAGCTCCGGCCGCTGGTTGCGGGGATCCCACACGTGCCCGGCCGAACGGAAGGAGAAGATCCGTTCTTTCGCGCGGCTCTTTTCCTCGTCACGTCGCGCCCCACCAAACGCAGCATCGAAATGATAGAGATCGAGCGCCTGCTTCAGGGCATCGGTCTTCATCACCCGCGTATGAAGAGCTGAGCCGGAATCGATCGGGTTAATCCCGCGCTCAAGGCCCTCCTTGTTCACATGGACGATGAGTTCGACGCCTAGCCGCTTGGCCGTCTCATCCCGGAAAGTGATCATCTCGCGGAATTTCCAGGTCGTATCGACGTGAAGGAGGGGAAACGGCAACTTCGCGGGATAGAACGCCTTGATTGCAACGTGCAGCATGACACTCGAGTCTTTACCGATCGAGTAGAGCATAACCGGATTTTTGAACCCGGCGACTACCTCACGCATGATTTCGATCGACTCAGCCTCGAGGCGACGCAAATGTTTCGGCAGCATATGGTTCTTCTTTGATACAGAATTGTTGTTCGTTAGATGCCATTTGGCGCAGCGCTTCCGCTTGGGACGATAACCCTGCCGCAGCAGCAAGCAGGACCGCACGACCCGGCAGCCGCTTTGCTGCATCCTCGGTGCTAGTCAGGGGTAGGCATCGGCCTCGCTTTCAATCATACAGAACTCGAGCGACCATCCGGACCGTTTCAATTCTTGCACCGCGTCTTCGTCCATCCACGTTTTGGTGTTGCGACTGGGAGCTGGCGCATGGACCGATCCAGCCGAGGGCATTCCCTTCTCAACAAGACCAATAATGACGGTGTGCTCGAGTTCTTGAGCTGCTGTCAAGCATCGGAACCGGGATCGGCAGCTTTCGCTTGCTCGCAAAGCTAAGGACAAGTCGAGGATTGGCTCAACTGTACGAAGATAAGCGGGCCAACATAAAAAGGTTGGGAAAACCATACGGAGGTTTGTTCGTAGTAAATGCCTACGCGACGTGAGCGACACTTGATGCCCCGCGCCAGCGCAATGCTGCTTGCGTAGAGCATCGAAGAAGATGGCCCCATACGCCTCGGCTGGTGCTCGGCTTACAAATGAGAACACCTCTTAGAGCGACAACAAAGGTTGATAGCCATCCTGATGCCTGAGGCTTTAAGAGCGTCTTCTCCTCTGCGGACTGAGATGTCCGAGCGCAAACGTGGCGACGCTGCCGTGTTTCTTTTCAGCTGGATGAGATGCTGGGCTCGATTGCCTCGCGCTAGAAGGGCCTGCGGAGATGGTTCCGGAAATCTGGCGACGCGGAACAGCATTTGGCCCGCCCAAACGGGACATTCTGTTCTCTCCCGATCGCGGCGGTGAAGTTTTCTTGTTTGGTTGCGCAGGCGATACCGTCGCGAACGGTCCGGACGATATGGAGGTGATGGAGCAGGTGATCGAGCGTTGCAGCCCTCGTGTCCGCGGAAGCTTCCTGCCGCGCCTAATTCAACTTGCTAGTCAGGATGATGGATCGTCGCAGGCTTGTTGCTGTGTTGGAAGAACAAGTTGGTTTTTGTCGACGGAACGGCGCAACCGCGAGCGTCGAAGACGATGAGGCTTTTGGTGGTTGTCACCGCAGGATCGTGCGGCCAACTGTGAGGAGCCAAAGACGCCGCGTTTGGTCATTTCAAAAAAGCTGGAAGCTGCGGTCACATTTCGTCTCGTTGACAACGCAGCGACGATGCAGCTGCCATTGCGCGATGCCTGGGTAGCAGTGCCAGCTCTCATCCATCCACCGGAGCAGATCGATTTGGAAAGTCAATGCGATCCTTACTATTGGATTTGGTAGGGGAGGCTGCCTGCACTTTGAGATACTCTGTTCGAGGAACGACCCGCGCAACCCGAAATGTCACGGCAGCTCGAACCATGAATCGCGACCAGATCCGTATATCTCAAGAGAGAACAATCTGGTCATGAAAACGCGATTGGCGGACTTGAGAGCCGATGATGTGTGTCAGATCCCGCTGAGCAATCTGGATGTAAGCGAAGCCAAGCGCTTTCAGGATGATAGCATATGGAGGTACTTCGAGCGGTTGCGAATGGAAGATCCCGTTCACTACTGTCAAGCCAGCCCTTATGGTCCATATTGGTCCGTAACAAAATACCGAGATATCGTAGCGGTAGATACAAATCACAAAGCGTTCTCATCGGAGCAGGGTGTCGCTATTGTCGACGTGCCCGACAAGCACTGGACTCAGAGTTTCATCAAGATGGGTCCTCCCAAACATGGCGAGCAGCGCCATACTGTAAGTCCGATCGTCGCACCGGAAAACCTGATTAAGCTCGAAAGCTTGATCCGCCGACGGGTCAAGACGATTCTGGGCAGCTTGCCGCGCAATCATGACTTCAATTGGGTGGACATGGTCTCTATCGAGTTGACGACGCAGATGCTGGCCACGCTATTCGACTTTCCATTCGAGGATCGGCGGCTCTTGACCTATTGGTCAGACGTAGCTGTTGCAATCCCGAAAGCGGGCCACGCGATCGACAGCTGGGATAAGCGAAGCACGATCTTGTCCGAGTGCCTGGAGTATTTCACGCGGCTTTGGAACGAGCGCATCAATGCCGAGCCACGCATGGACCTGATTTCCATGATGGCGCACTCGCCTGCAACTCGACAGATGGAGCCGAGCGAGTTTCTCGGGAATCTGATTCTGCTGATCGTCGGGGGAAATGACACCACGCGTAATTCGATTACCGGGGGCCTCCTGTTCATGAACCAGCACCCCTCCGAGCTGCGAAAACTACGCGATAATCCCGAGCTGGTATCGAGCGCGGTGTCCGAAATTATTCGGTATCAGACTCCCATCGCACATATGCGCCGCAACGCCGCGACCGATATCGTCGTAGGTGGGAAACAATCAAGAAGGGCGACAAGGTCATCATGTGGTACATCTCTGGTAACCGCGACGAAGAGGTCATCGAGAGCGCCGACAGATTCCTCATCGACCGCAAGAACGTCCGGCAGCATCTCTCGTTCGGATTCGGCATCCATCGCTGCCTTGGTCGACATCTTGCCGAACTGCAGCTGAAAATCCTCTGGGAAGAAGTCTTGAACGCGCGGCTCGAAATCGAGGTTGTCGGCGAACCCGATCGAATTGCGTCTAACTTTGTGCACGGTTATTCCGCTCTTCCTGTGCAGATTAGAGCTTAGGCTGTGATGCGCTTGGACCCCCAGGCCATGAAGAGAGGTTTTTCTGCACCCGACCTGAATGAGCGGATAGCTTTCGTCGAAAATGAGGGCGAGGCTTGTCCTCGCGCCGCTATGCAGAACTCATTTTTCATTGAAAAAGCAGCGCCCGTAGACCGATCGTTTGCATCGCCACTACGGAGAGAAGAAAACTGCGGGCGGCGCTTCTCTCGCGCTTTTTGGACATTGAGAGTCGCCCGCTCGACCCGATGCGGCTCGCATGGAAGATGAAAGTTGCCACCGGCGGCTTCGGTTGGAAGTGTGGAGGATGCGCGTCATGGCCGGATGCGTCAGAGCGCGCCCAATCAACTACCAAATTCAGCAATTGATGGAACTGACGGACACATGGCAATCAGCATCAAGGAACCCACGCGGCGACCGAATCAAGGAAGTATGGATGCAACATATTAAAAGCTTTGATGCAATGCCATTTCGGGATTGCGCGTCAGTGCCAGGGATGGAGTGAAGTTTGGTCAAAGCAAGAGCGACGACAAAGTCGCGGGTTGGAAAGCCCACGCTTTCCGCTCCAGACGATGATCCCTATCTATGGTTGGAACAGATCGAAGGCGCACGGGCGCTGAAATTTGTCGAGCGGCAGAATAGCAAGACTCTGCAGGTGTTTGGCGGCGCCGCATTCGAGCGGGATCGCGATGCGCTGACCTCGATTTATGACCGACCGGACAATATCCCCTATGTCAGCCGGTGCGGCGACTATCTCTACAATCTCTGGAAGGATGCCAATAATCCACGCGGCCTTTGGCGACGAACCACTCTGGAAGAATTTCGTACGCCGAAGCCGTCATGGGAAGTTCTGCTCGACGTCGATCAGCTTGCTATCAGCGAAGGCGAAGACTGGCTTCTGAAAACGACGGCCTCACTCGCCGGGGATCGTAGACGGACGATTTTAAGCCTATCGCGCGGCGGCAGCGATGCCGTCACTTTGCGTGAGTTCGATACGGACTCGAAGGCCTTTGTGAGCGATGGCTTCGTCTTGCCGGAAGCCAAGGGCGCGGTTGAATGGCTCGATCCCGATACGCTGGTGCTGTCGAGCTCGCATGGGCAGGGCATGGCGACGACCTCCGGCTATGCGTGTAGGGTGCGGCTGTGGCGGCGCGGTACGGAGGCGGATCAAGCACCAGCGATCTTTGAGATCGCAGCCGATCATGTCGGAGTCAGCTGCAATGTCGACCACACCGTTGCGCCGCCGCGGATGTGGTTCGTCGATGGGGTGGACACCTTCAATTTTGCCTTCTGGCTTGGCGACGAATTCGGTGCCACGACTAAACTCAATCTGCCAAGCAACATCTGGATGCTCCCCCATCGCGATTGGCTTGCCATCAAGCCGCGCGAATCCTGGTCTGTGGCGGGGCAGACCTATGCCGCGGATACGGTGCTCGTCATCTCGTTGGCAGCGTTCCTTGAAGGCAACCGTCAGTTCGAGGTTCTTTTCGAACCAGGCCCGCGCCGCGCGCTGCAGGGGTTCTTTTGGAGTGCCGGCAAGCTTGTTCTTTCCATTCTCAACGAACTGCGGCCGCTCTTCGAGATATGCACGCCGTCCGAAAAGGGGTGGAGCCGCGCGCAGCTGCGCGGGTTTCCCGACATCGGGGTCGTCGACCTCTGGCCCCTTGATTGCGATCCATTCGAAGGCAACGGCGACCTGCTCGCCGGGAGCCAGGATCCGCTCACGCCAGCTTCGCTTATGCTGATCGAGAAAAACGTCGCCAGTCCGACCGTGCTCAAGCAGGCGCCGAAGACCTTTACCGCGGATGGGCTGGTGGTCACCCAACATGAAGCCATTTCGATTGATGGCGAGCGCATTCCCTATGTACAGACCGGTCCGGCCGACGAGACGGGCGATGCGCCCGTCCATATGAGCGGCTACGGCGGCTTTGGGATCTCCGTGAGGCCGTACTACAATTCAGCGCTTGGCAAGCTTTGGCTCGAGCGCGGCGGCACCACGGTACAGGCGAATTTACGCGGCGGCGGCGAGTTCGGTACGCGCTGGCACGATGCCGGCCGGCTCGGTGGTAAGAAATTGTCGCACGACGACTTCGCTGCCGTTGCCGCCGATCTCGTGCGTCGTGGGGTGACGGTGCCGAAGCGGATCGCGGCCCAGGGAGGATCAAACGGCGGCATCCTCATTACTAATATGCTGACGCGCTATCCAGAACGCTTCGGCGCACTGTTCTGCACGATCCCGCTGATCGACATGCGCCGCTACACTAAGCTCCTGGCAGGAGCAAGCTGGATTGCAGAATATGGTGACCCCGATAAGCTCGAGGAGTGGGAGTGGCTCAAGACCTATTCCGCGTATCATGCCGCCAAGCGCGGCCAAAAATACCCCCCGATCCTGATCGCCACTACGCGGCGGGACGATCGTGTTCATCCCGGACACGCGCGCAAGATGGCCGCGAAGCTCCAGGCAATGGGCTACGAGGCCTATTTCTACGAGCCGGCGGCTGGCGGCCATGGTTACGGCCGGGACAACAGGGAGCGCGCCGGCTTCGAGGTGCTGGGCTTTCGATTCCTGAAGAGCAAGATCGGCTGGCTTGACGGTGAGGCTTAGGCGGGCCCGGCGTTTGTGATCCGACAAACTCCAGCGTGATTGTTGCACGACGTTTCAGCGGTAGGAGATTGGAAACAAGTCCGGTTTGACCCGCCATTTCTTAGGCCTACGCCGTCCAGCGGCATAGGGAGCAGCCTTTCCATTTCTAGCGCTTCAACGTTCGCGTGGAGAATACGATTGCGCAGCCGCCAATTTCGAAGCTGCAACCTCAACAACGATCATGGCGAGGCTGGCTTGCCTGAGCTAGGCGCCCGTTTGCCCCGCAAAGGAGAAACGAGATGAATCAGCGGGATGTGGCCGAAGTCAATCTTCACGACCTACAGGTCTTGGATCCGCTGATTGGGAAATGCCAGCACTTGGTGAGGGAAGTGGCGATTCCCTATCAATGGGATGCGCTGAACGACCGCAATCCCGAAGCGACACCGAGCCACGCGGTAGAAAACTTCCGTATTGCCGCCGGACGTTCGAAGGGTGAGTTCTACGGCACGGTTTTTCAGGACAGTGATGTCGCAAAATGGCTAGAGGCGGTTGCTTGGTCGCTGTGCCACGCACCGAATCCGGACCTGGAGAAAGCCGCCGATGAGCTGATTGAATTGATTGCAGCCGCCCAATGCGGCGATGGCTATCTCAACACCTATTTCATGCTAAAGGCGCCTCAGGATCGCTGGAGCAACCTAGCCGAATGCCATGAGCTTTATTGTGCCGGGCACTTGATTGAAGCGGGTATCGCTTTCTTTCTGGCTACTGGCAAACGACGCCTGCTGGACGTCGTTTGCAAGCTTGCTGACCACGTCGGCAAAGTTTTCGGCCCGGACCGCGATCAGTTACACGGCTATGATGGCCATCCAGAAATTGAACTTGCATTGACGCGCCTCTACGAAGTGACGCAGGAGCAGCGATATCTGACCCTAGCCAATTATTTCGTGGAGCAACGCGGCACAGAGCCGCACTTCTATGACATAGAATACGAGAAACGCCGGCAATCTTGCCACGTCAAACCATCTGGCACGCCCTGGATGGTGGAAAATAAAGCCTATAGCCAGGCGCACCTGCCAATTTCGGAACAGCGAACCGCAACCGGTCATGCGGTACGTTTTGTATACCTCATGACTGCGGTCGCTCATCTGGCGCGTCTGCGTCAGAACGAGCAGCAACGCCAGACTTGCCTGCGGCTATGGCAAAACATGGTGCAGCGCCAGATCTATATCACCGGCGGTATCGGCTCGCAAAGCTTCGGCGAAGCGTTCAGCAGTGATTACGATCTGCCGAACGATACAGCGTACGCGGAAAGTTGCGCGTCGATTGGCCTGATGATGTTCGCGCGCCGTATGCTGGAGATGGAAGTGGACAGTCGATATGCCGACGTGATGGAGCGCGCCTTATACAATACGGTCCTGGGCAGTATCGCTTTCGATGGGCGTCACTATTTCTATGTTAACCCGCTCGAAGTTCATCCCAAAACGCTGCGGTCCAATGGCATCTACAGTCATGTCAGGGCGGTGCGGCAACGCTGGTTTGGCTGCGCCTGCTGTCCGCCGAACATCGCACGCATTTTCACATCAATTGGTCATTACATCTATACGCCATGCTCCGACGCGCTGTATATCAATCTCTATATTGGCAATAGAGTGGCGGTATCGGTCGGCGGGCATACGCTGCAGTTGCTCATGAGCGGCAACTATCCTTGGAGGGACGAGGTGGAAATCGCTGTGGAATCTGCACAGCCAATCGTCCACACGCTCGCCCTGCGCCTGCCGGAATGGTGCAGCGCGCCGGAGACGACCCTGAACGGCGAACCTGTCAATTGCGAGTTGCGCAAGGGCTATTTGCACATTCACCGTACGTGGCGGCAGGGGGATCGGGTCAAACTATCGCTGCCGATGGAAGTCCGCCGCGTATACGGTCATCCGCAACTTCGCAATTTGGCCGGCAAGGTGGCTATCCAGCGTGGCCCTTTGATTTATTGTATGGAAGAAGCCGACAACGGGACCGAGTTACACAACGTTTGGCTTCCTGCAGAAAGCCGGTTTTCGCTTATCGAAGGCACTGGTCTCTTTAGCGACAAGATTTTGCTGCAGGCTGATGGGGCCCGGTTGCAACACACGCATTCTGAAGAAAGGGCGCTTTATCATTACGACAAAGTGCCAGGACAGCTACAACCGCAGCCGCTGACATTCATTCCGTGGTTCAGCTGGGCTAACCGCGGCGAAGGCGAAATGCGGATTTGGATTAATGAGCGTTGACGCGAACGCCTGAGTAGCACGTCGAGGTGCGATCAAGCTTGGCCGTGATGAGGCCGTATCGTCTCGGGCGCATCGGAGCTCACCCTTGCTTTCTTGAGGGGCGGACCATCTTGCAGTGCGTCAGCCGTGTTCGGATTATCTACGCTGGCCGTCCGATAGTCAGCTAGATTGCCGCCCAGAAACAAGATCTCGGTCTCCTCGGTCGGTATTCCCCCTACCCAAGCTCGCAATTCCTCATCTCCAGGAGCATGCCCGCGCTCTAAAATAGCGTTGATTTTTTTGGTCGGCCAAGCGGTGACACTCGGTACCGTGTAGGTGTGTAACTTCTTAGCGTTCTCTGCAATTGCCTTCGCGCCATGCTCGGTCTCGTCCTTTGAAAGGAGCAGTCGTGAGGGGTCCTCGCACAATGACACAAAAGCACTCTCTGTAACGCCTTGGGTGTGCAATGCAGCGAGGCGCGCCATATCAATTTCGTCCTCCCTTTCGTCGTCCGAGCAGATAGCGGCCTTAGCAACATGCGGGCTAGCGTGAGCACGCAAATCCGCTAAGGAACGCACATGCGCGATGGCACTCACCTCCTTACCTAAGAGCGGCTCGCAATCGATTTCCTCGTTCTGAAAACGATGTAGCGGCAGGTATGATGATGCCAAGACGTCTTCGAGAATGCGGTCACCATCGATACTGCCCGCGGAAGATCCGGTTGTTCTCGGCCACTGTGCTGTTCGCTGTTCAGCCAGCCTGATCTCGTTCCTGAGCGCCTCAACGTTCGCTCCGGCCAGTGATGCGGCAAGTTCGGCGCGCCCTCGGATGAACGATAGGGCCGGGCACCGTTCGCTTTCCTGGATAGTGCACGCTCCCAGATTGCCTTTCTTCATGATCGAGGGCAAGCCAACTTCGGAATCTGTCAAAGCGGTGGCTGAATCAGACGTTTGGTGGATTGGCCGAATGTCACTTAGCTGCTGCTCAAATTTCGCTTGGTCTGCGGACGGGTGTGCTGGTGACCTGGTTTGTCCGCTTAGGTCGCCCGGCTGTTCCGGCGCCCGTTGATGCTGCTGAAGGAGACCGTAAGCTTGAACAAAGTCTTCTGCGGTGTTCGGTGTATCGATATTCATTATTTTCCCCACGAGCATGCTACATCAGGTCCCATTTCAGTAAGGGGGGCGGCTTTCGAGAAGCTGACGAGTCAGAGAAAGGAATGCCACTGACGCCGAAAGTTTTCGATCGCTTCCCGCTCAGCTGCCATCACTGCGGAGGAGAGCGCCCCACGAACCTGCATCGGCGGCGCGGATCCACCCTCCGCCACGAAGCGGACGATTAGGAGCCTGCAACAGCACCACCACAGGATGTCAGAGCCGTGCGGCTAGAGGGTTATCTCCTCTAGTTGCGCTCGGCGTCGTGGCTCGCTGCGGCGCCTGCGGCCGAGGCACCCGCAAGATCTGTCGAGCTCAGCCGCAGCGCAAGCATCGGCCGGGCAAGGCTCATGATTTTGATTTCGAGTTCAGCATGATGGCCTGTACGGCCATAGTGCGATCCGCTGCGCCGTACTGGGCTCCTAGTGGAGCGGCAAACGGAGGTTGGAATTGCTTTCACTTTCCCGACTCAAAACGCTCTCATGCTCATAGCAGCCTTTCTTCGGCAGACACCAATCCTGCTGCACCCGCAGAAAGAACACTTTGGCCATTGGCTCATATTCTATTTTCTCTAAACCGCGTCAGCTTCTCGAAAGCTAACGGTAGTAGCGCGGGAGGTGTCAAGCGACGTCCGGATTTGACCCCGCAGCGACATGAGGAAGTGACCCCTTGTTGTTTTGCAGGACTGAACTTCTTCTCCGATTTGGCTTCTGGTGTAGCAGGCTTCTGCAGAAGTCCGCTGCGGCGCTTCTCCTTCAAGCGGTAGCTGTCGCCGCGGATAACGAGTGCGCCATCGCGTTGCACATGGTTCGAGTTGCGTGACGCTGCTCATTCTGTGCCGGCGCCTGACTTTCCACCCTCGTCGGCCAGGCCAGCACGAGGGCATCACCAGGTCCCGCAGCTGCCTGATGTCGGAGAGTTCGTCGGCCACGGCTGGCGCCACGGCCCCGAGAGGCCTGGTCCATCCAGATCGACATGCTCTTGGCCTGCTGCCGAGCCAGGACGGCCCAATGACATGTTTCTTGATCAGTCGACCCTACAAAAAACCTGGCCTGAGCGCAAACCCAAAACCAAAGCGATCCTGAGGATCCCAGGAAATCACACCATCGCTGTTGCGGGAAGGAGAAGCGCGGCATTCCGCCTTCGGCCGCCAGTGCAGCAGTTCAAGTGCCCGGGCGATACGCAAGATGTCGCGCGCAGGTTACCACCCTTCACATCCGTAGCAGCTACGACAGGATTCCTGCACTGTCCGCACCGCGACACGCGCCAAGATAGTCGGATCCGATTCACCCTCTGCGGCCAGAGTTAAGACCTTCTCAGCAAGGCATGCCTTCAACGAAGAGGTTCGCCTCGCTTCGGGCACCATCCGGACAGCATGCTCCAGAACACCCCTCAACTCAGCACACACTTTATTTTGCGAGGATTTTGCAGGCGTCATGATGCTACTCCACAAAATAGAACCTGTTCATGCGGACTCCGGCCTACCAGCCAGTGTTCCCGAAAAAGCTAGAACTCGGCACCTGATGGCCCGTTCCGCCGAGTGAGTGTGGCAGTCGGGTGGGGGACGGTCACGCCGACGAATACAAGAGATATGATGAGCTGATGTGACAGTTGGACGAAGGAATCACTGTGGCTCGCTGGGACGTAGTACCACTCGATCTGCCGGTGCTGCGATCAGCGCAACATTGCAATGCTGGTGAGCCCGGTGTCGCTATCAGACACGATCATCGCTGGAACAAACGTGCGATGCAATCACAGCATCGAGCTCGCCCGCCCCCCAAGACTGTGCGGCGCACTACTGAAAGATAAGCAAGACATTCCCGCGTGAAGTCATTGACAATAGCCAGGATGCGGAAGCCAAAACAGATCTCAAATTCTAACTGGTTGAGGGCGACCGGGCCCTCATCGCGTTCTTGGGGAGCTCAGTTCATTTAGCCGAAGACCGAAGCGCTCCGGCACCCCGGGGACGGCGCGCAGCCGGCCAGCAATGGCTTCAATGCTCTTTTGATCGCGTCCCGATCAGCCAACAGCTTTACCTTCGTCCACCACCAGATCGTCGTCTTGTCCATGCCAATACCAGTCTAGAGAAGAATACGATGCGCTGGCTGCCTCCGCCTCGTTCTACGCGCGAAGTTTGCGCCACAGCCCCTTGCCGCTCACCACAGCTAGCCCAAATCCACCCGGTATCGCACTACGGTTCACCCGAAGATGTGCTCGATGCCTCCTTTGGGCAGACGAGAAGCGTGTAATCATATCGTCATAACCGTTGGATATGTGTGATCAAATTTCCCCGGCGCTTCGCGAGGTAACGGCTATCCTGCATAGATTGTGTGTCTGGACAACAAACTAGCGGCGCTGAATCAGGTAGACGAAAAGTCGGTCGGCGGCCAATCGGAGGATTTGCCAGGTGGCGGCCGCATTTTCAGCCACTCTGATTGCCTGCTGCTGACGAACCGCAGCGTTGTATCGAAGAGACGCTGCGATGAGTGGCATCGATCGATATAAACCTCGCGCAGACCGAATTATTCGAGATGAAGACGCCAGGCAAATGTACGGTGGCTTGCTGAAGAATGGCGCGATTGGTCAGTTTTCAAAGGTTAGGTTCTAAACTAAGTATCGGAATCCGGGATGACTTCGATTGATGATAGCTTGAGTGAGATCAAATCCGTGCGGAACGACATTTGGCGTGTTCGTACGCTGCTTCGAACCGAGTTGCCTGATGCGGAGCGAAAAATCGCTGAGAAGCGCCTGCTTGAACAGCGTTCCGCCTTTGAACGGCTCTTAGCGACCACATTTCCTTTGACGTTGAGGCTCTGAAGTCAATTCGGAGCCTGTGCCGCTCAAAAGGTAACTAAACGACGGACGTTTGAACTTCTTAAGAGCATCTCGTGACTGGGAGTGGATTGTATGCGGGCTCCGGCAAAGCTCAGATGGAGGCAAAAACCGAATCGCCAAAAAATGTCGCGGTGATAACCTGCCTTGTTCCTTGTCTTGCTTTCCACAGGTTTGATTAATTCTCCGATCCGCAGTCTGCCGATCCCTGATCAGCGGCAGACCGATCTGCACTCTTTTCGGCCGCCTTCGATGGTCGATCTTGGCGATTGCCCGTTGCATTCGGGAGCTCAGGACACCAATTCGGCAGAACGATAAGCAGGTAAGGGCGAGGTTTTTTGCGATCGTGACGAATCCGGTGTTTGGCCCCGACAAGAAAGATGCGCTCGGCGCTTCCAAGAAACGCGCGGCCTTCATCGGTGTTCTAATTCGCAATGATGCAACGGTTGCGGGCAGATCGGTTGCTGGAAGACCGCTCGCCATGTCGGCTGTCGATTCCGACGGCCGCCCTCTGGCCATGATGAGCAATCTGGTCGGCCAAACCGTGAAGCTGCATTTCTTGGTCGCGCGCGTCCTCCAGCTATTTGGCGCAGCGCTCCTCCAGAAGAGGCTATCAGAGCTGAAGCCCACCCTCGACTGCAAGAGGGTCCATTAAGACATCATCGGCAACAGTCCCCGCGGGCCTCTCGAGAAAATCGCGGTCGTTGCCCAGTCCAACAGGATCGTGTTGTTGCGGGGCGTTCTGCGACCGGCAAGGAGCTGGTCCCCACGCGTGCACGAGCTGCCGCCGCGCGGCGGGGGACCCTATATTAGAAGAGTTGCGCCGGACTGCCTGAGACGGTGCTTGATCGAAATTGTCCGCCCGTGAGAAGAGGTCTTCACCTAAGCGCTGGACCCGCGCCAGATGATTTAACTCGCTGACAAGGCAACCCCTCGACGAGATCGGTGAGATCTCGCCACCGTTCCAAAAGCTGCTCTGTATCCTGGAGGAGCACGAGTTCCAGCGCGTCGACACATCGGTGTATTAAGATCGACGTACTGTCACTGACTCGATCAGCCGCAATCTCGAGAGGCGCTGGCGCGAAACAAATTACGCGCTAGACCTCTACCATCGCATCGTTGTGTCCATCCTGCTGCCGCCCTTGCGCGAGAGCCGCAGTGAGATCCCGTTGCTCGCGGCCGAGTTCTTTCAATGGCGAGAACGGTCGTGCATTGAGCTTCGCTACACTGCAATGGACGTGCTAGTGGTGAATTGCGTGTTTCCCCGCAACGTGTGCGAGCTCGAGAATTGCGTGTAGCGGACGCGACGCTGGCCAAGAAACCTGCGATCATCAGAACCGACTTTGCCAGCTCCTCAGGGTGCCTGTTGGCGACGCTGTGGAGCCGCCGATCGGACGAGCTATCACTGCCGCAGCTGCTGGTCGTGCCGATGTCGCCGAAGCGCCGGCGCGGCTTCCGGGGGAACTGGTCACTGCATCCGATTTCGAGTTCGCAAGTTGCGGCCGAACCGGGGGCGAGACCGCCGAGCATTTGGGGCGGCGCGAAATTGACCGACCGCGACCACGTTACCGCGGCCATCGAGAAGTCGGGCTGGGTGCAGGCGGGAGGCGACTCGCCTCCTTGGGTTAACCTACGCCGGCTGCGCGCTCAGGAAGTACGGCCACCAGATCAAGCGTCTGTTAGCCGAGTGTCGCGGTCGCGACACGCTGTCTGGCCCAGGACATGCACAAGAGGGAAATAGCCGAGATAAATCAGCTTGGCGTTTGGCACGAGCCTTGAAGGGAAGAAATCGTCCCGTCGCCTGCCCAAGGAATCGGAGTTTATGGCCTACAAGATAATCGCCTCCCAGTGCACCGTCTGCGGCGCATGTGAGTTCGAATGCCCGAACGCAGCAATCAGCCTCAAGAACGACATATATGTAATCGATCCGAAGAAGTGCACCCAATGCGAGGAGCATTGCGACACGCCGCAATGCGCTGCTATCTGCCCGGTGCCCGGCACGTGCGTGCAGGCATAAGGAGCGGCCGATGAGCGGGTGCGCCGCGCGCAGCAAGATTGAAACACTATCGGCGGCGTTTCTGATTAGCGGCCTGGTTGGCCGCGAGCTGCGTGTGACTTACGCGATCGCCCATGCGGTGAAGGGGGCGCGCCGCCGCCGTCGTCGGACATGGTGGGAGTCGTCCTTGCGCGAGCGGCGGAGCGGGCAATGGTAGCAGCCGTAAGAGACACGGTCGACCGGGTGCGCTCGATCGACGTCGACCAGTATCGATATGGCTTTGAGACTCTTATCGAGTCCGAGAAGGCCCCTAAGGGGCTGTCGGACGAGACCGTCCGCTTCATTTCCGCGAAGAAGAACGAACCCGCCTGGATGCTGGAATGGCGCCTGGAGGCCTATCGCCGCTGGCTGACCATGACCGAGCCGACCTGGGCGCGCGTCAACTACCCGAAGATCGACTACCAGGACATCCACTATTACGCGGCGCCGAAGCCGAAGAAGACGCTGTCGTCGATCGATGAGATCGATCCCGAGATCCTCAAGACCTACGAGAAGCTCGGCATCCCCCTGCGCGAGGTCGCCATTCTCGAAGGCGTCGAGCCGCCGCCGGAAGGTGAGTCAGCCAACCGGAAGATCGCGGTCGATGCCGTGTTCGATTCGGTCTCGGTCGCCACGACCTTCAAGGAAGAGCTGAAGAAGGCCGGCGTGATCTTCATGCCGATCTCGGAGGCGATCCGCGAGCATCCCGAGCTGGTGAAGCAGTATCTCGGCTCGGTGGTGCCGACTTCGGACAATTTCTTCGCGACGCTGAATTCGGCGGTATTCTCCGATGGCTCGTTCGTCTACGTGCCGCCGGGCGTGCGCTGTCCGATGGAGCTGTCGACCTACTTCCGTATCAACGAGCGCAACACCGGCCAGTTTGAGCGGACGCTGATCATCGCTGATAAGGGTTCCTATGTCAGCTATCTCGAAGGCTGCACCGCACCGCAGCGAGACGAGAACCAGCTTCACGCCGCCGTCGTCGAGCTCGTTGCCCTCGACGATGCCGAGATCAAGTACTCGACGGTGCAGAACTGGTACCCCGGCAATGCCGAAGGCGTCGGCGGCATCTACAACTTCGTCACCAAGCGTGGCGACTGCCGCGGCAACCACTCGAAGATCTCCTGGACCCAGGTCGAGACCGGGTCGGCGATCACCTGGAAGTATCCGAGCTGCATCCTGCGCGGCGACAATTCGCGCGGCGAGTTCTACTCGATCGCGATCTCGAACGGTCACCAGCAGGTCGATAGCGGCACCAAGATGCTCCATCTCGGCAAGAACACGTCGAGCCGCATCATCTCCAAGGGTATTGCGGCCGGTAAATCGCAGAACACCTATCGCGGCCTCGTTACAGCGCATCGCAAGGCGACCGGCGCGCGCAATTATACCGCCTGCGACTCGCTCCTGATCGGCGATAAGTGTGGCGCGCACACCGTGCCTTACGTCGAGGCGAAGAATTCCTCGGCGACGTTCGAGCACGAAGCGACGACGTCGAAGATTTCCGAAGACGTGCTGTTCTACTGCACCCAGCGCGGCCTCAGCCAGGAAGAAGCCGTCGGCCTCGTCGTCAACGGCTTCGTAAAGGACGTGCTGCAGCAGCTGCCGATGGAGTTCGCAGTTGAGGCGCAGAAGCTGATCTCGATCTCGCTGGAGGGCAGCGTCGGGTAAGCCAGATGATCAGCAACATCTTCGCACTGGTTCGGTTTGCGCCGCTTGCCATCTTTTATTCGTTGCAATCGCTGGAGCATTTGCGGGTCGGTGGCTTGGTGGATGGGGTGATGTAACAGAATTCGGCAAATTGGCTGCCGGTGGTGGAGCATTGGGCTCCTTCGTCTGGCTCTTTCTTCCGGCTTTTATTCGGGCGTTGTAGGCCACAAGGAAACAAGATGACTGCGTTGCTTGAAATGAAAGATCTGAAGGTCCGTGTCGAGGATAACGAAATTCTCCACGGGCTGACGCTCACGGTGAATCCGGGCGAGGTGCACGCGATCATGGGGCCGAACGGCTCCGGCAAGTCGACGCTGAGCCACGTCATCGCCGGTAAGCCCGGCTATGAAGTGACTGACGGGCAGATCCTGTTCAGGGGCGAGGACCTCCTGGAAATGGAGCCGGACGAGCGCGCCGCCAAGGGACTGTTCCTGGCATTCCAGTACCCGGTCGAAATCCCCGGCGTCACTACCTGGAATTTTCTGCACACGGCGTTGAACGCCCAGCGCAAGGCGCGCGGCGAAAGCCAGCTTTCGTCTCCGGAGTTTCTCAAGAAAGTCCGCGAGGTCGCAAAGTCGCTCAACATCCCGCAGGACATGCTCAAGCGCGGCGTCAATGTCGGCTTCTCCGGCGGTGAGAAGAAGCGCAACGAGATCTTGCAGATGGCGCTGTTCGAGCCGGCTGTCTGCATCCTGGACGAGATGGATTCCGGCCTCGATATCGACGCGCTCAGGATCGCGGCCGATGGCGTCAATGCGCTGCGCTCGCCCGACCGCGCCATGGTGGTCATCACGCACTACCAGCGTCTGCTCAACTACATCATCCCCGACTTCGTGCACGTGATGTCGAAGGGCAGGGTGGTCAAAAGCGGCGGCAAGGATCTGGCGCTGGAGCTCGAGGCTTCAGGCTACACCCAGTTCGAAGACGCGGCCTGACGCAAAGCGGATTTGTGATGAACCTAGTTTTAGCAAAGAACGAGACGGGACGCGCGGTGAGCGACAGTTTTGCTGTCGCGCGTGACCGGCTGCCGGGCGCCGGCAAGGTGGCGGAGGCGCGAAGCGCTGCCTTCGAAGCCTACGAACGCACAGGCCTGCCGCATCGCCGGATCGAAGACTGGAAGTATACCGATCTGCGCGCGCTGATGCGCGAAGTGCTGCCGCTGGCCGATGCGCCGGATGCCGCTGCGCTGAAACGCGCTGCCGCGGCCGTAAAGCTGCAGGCGATCAACGGCGCTCGCGCGCTCGTCCTCGTGGACGGCGTGTTCGTACCAAAGCTTTCCGAAGTCGGAGGCCTGGAGAAAGGCCTTACCATTCGCACGTTGCGGGATGTGCTGGAAACCGGCGAGGCGGCGCTGCCGGCGCAGCTCTTCTCGCCGGACAACGACAACCCGATGGTAGCGCTCAACAGCGCGATGATAACCGATGGCGTGGTGATCGAGATCGCCGATGGCGTCGTGCTGAAGCAGCCGCTGCAGATCATTCATGTCGCGAGCGCGCCTGCGGCTGTGGCGATGTTTACCCGTTCGCTGCTGCGTCTTGGCAAGGACGCCGGCGCAACTCTGGTCGAAAGCTACATTGCGGCCGATGGCACCACGGCCTATCAGGCCCATGACTCCCTGGTTGTCGCGATCGGCGACAATTCTCGGCTCGATCATGTTCGACTGGTCGAAGACAGCCGTGACGCCTTCAACATCTCCTCCGCCGTCGTGACTCTGGGCGCGTATGCGCATTTCAACACCTTCGGCATGACGTCGGGCGCTGCCGTCAGCCGCTATCAGGCGACGATTGCGTTCGCCGGAGAGCATTCCGGGGTCGAGACCAACGGCGTCAATCTGCTCGACGGCCGCCAGCACGCCGACACGACGCTGTTCATGGATCACGCGGTGCCGCACTGCGCCAGCCGCGAGGTGTTCCGCGCCGTGGTCGATGACCGCGCCCATTCCGTGTTCCAAGGCCGCATCATCGTGCGTCCCGACGCGCAGAAGACCGACGCCAAGATGATGACGCGGGCGCTGCTGCTCTCCGATGAGGCCGAGGCCAACAACAAGCCGGAACTCGAAATCTTCTCCGACGACGTCACCTGCGGCCATGGCACGACCACCGGCGCGCTCGACGAGAGCCTGTTGTTCTATATGCGCGCCCGCGGCCTTCCTGAGAAGGAAGCCCAGGCGCTGCTGATCCAGGCGTTCGTTGGCGAGGCGATTGGGTCCGTCGTCAACGACGATCTGCGAGAACTCGCAATTGCAGCTACGCAGCGCTGGCTGGAGGCGCGACGATGAGCATGCATCCGGCAGTCGCCAACGGCGCCTACGATGTGAATCGCTTGCGCAAGGACTTTCCAGCGCTGGCGACGCAGGTCTATGGCAAGCCGCTGGTCTATCTCGACAATGCCGCCTCGGCGCAGAAGCCAAAGGCGGTGCTCGATCGCATGATGCAGGCTTACACGTCCGAATATGCCAACGTGCATCGCGGCCTGCATTATCTGGCCAACGCCGCGACCGACGCCTATGAGGGCGCCCGCGCGAAGGTGGCGCAGTTCGTCAACGCGCGCGGCACCGAGGAGATCATCTTTACTCGTAGCGCCACCGAGGCGATCAATCTGGTCGCCCAGACTTTCGGCCGCGAGCGCATTACAGCGGGTGATGAGATCGTTCTCTCGATCATGGAGCACCACGCCAACATCGTGCCATGGCATTTTCTGAGGGAACGCTATGGCGCTGTCATCAAATGGGCGCCAGTGGACGGGGAGGGCAATTTCCTCCTCGAGGAGTTCGAGCGGCTTCTGACCGAGCGCACCAAAATGGTTGCGATCACGCAGATGTCCAACGTGCTCGGCACCGTGTTGCCGGTGAAGGAAATCGTGAGGATCGCGCATGCACGTGGCATCGCGGTGTTGGTCGACGGCTCGCAAGCCTGCGTTCATCTGGATGTTGATGTCCGCGACATTGATTGCGATTTTTACGTGATGACGAGCCACAAACTGTATGGGCCGACCGGCATCGGCGTGCTTTACGGTAAGTATACGCATCTGGCGTCGATGTCGCCGTTCAATGGTGGCGGCGAGATGATCCGCGAGGTCTCGCGTGACGGCGTCACCTACGGTGATCCGCCTCACCGGTTCGAGGCTGGCACGCCTCCGATCGTCGAGGCTATCGGTCTGGGCGCGGCTGTGGACTATATCAATTCAATAGGAAAGGCACAGATCCACAAGCACGAGAGCGCACTGCTCGCTTACGCGCAGAAGAAGCTGCGGGGCATCAACTCCTTACGTATTATCGGAACGGCGGCTGAGAAGGGCGCGATCATCTCCTTCGAAATAAAAGTCGCGCATGCACACGATTTTGCCACCGTCATCGATCGTGCAGGCGTGGCGGTGCGCGCCGGTACCCATTGCGCGATGCCGCTGCACGAACGTTTTGGCGTGCCAGCGACCTGCCGCGCTTCGTTCGCTCTCTACAACACGCATGAAGATATCGATGTGCTGGCGGGCGCGCTTATCAAGGCGCAGGAGCTGTTCTCATGAGCGAAGGGGCTGGCCCCAGACCATGAGGCGCGTCGTGTATACGCGAGTTGCCGCAGCAATGCGCTAGCATTGTCGCAGGACTTCCGCCCGGGCGAGTGGGTCCGCTACGTGATGCTGACTAAGAACGGCGCATGGATTCGCCCAAGGATGTTGGTGAGCCGCTGGTCTTTGCGGGCGAGACTAGAACCGTGCGCCAGATCTGTCCTACGCCCTTGGGTTCATAGCGCGGGCCGTCTTCATCATCAGTCGCGCTCACGGGACGATTCGTCTCGGCGAGAGGGCGGATCTCTCGGTGGAATCGAGGTATTAAGCCTAGATCATGATCCGGAAAAGTGCAAACCGGTTTCCCGAAAGACCCTGCTCAAACAAAGACATGGGATCATGATGCGAATTCCATCCAGTCGCATCATGATCGAGACGCCTGCCCGGCGTGCCGCCCGAATTGACCGGTATGCCGCCGGCCGAACCATTTCCGAAGGCGGACTACCGTTCATCGTGACGCGGCTTGATGCGCTGATCGAGCCGCCCACCTCTTGCGCACCCGCATGTGTGGTCTGCCGGCAACAATGGCGCGAGAGGGAAGATCTGGGGTAGATGCTGCAACGTTGTGCAGCAGGGGGCTCGTCCTCAAGTTTGATCTGAGCACGGCAGCGCCCCAATTGGGCGCGGTGGCCTGCCGATCCTCGCTCGCCATCTGCCTGTCGCGCGAAACCAAGAGCCGCGGGGCCTACACGTCCCCGTAGGCAGCCTCGACATTCTTCCGGCGGCGGTCATAGCTTGCGATCATGAACAATGCGCCGATTGTCGCGAGATTCTTCAAGACATCGACCAGCATCCTGCGTTGCCGTGCCCCGGCTAATTCCGGAAGTCGTACAAATAACAAGTCGAGATCCCGACATGGAGGACCGAGACAAACAGAAAGAAGCGCGCACCAAAGTTCAACGCGATCATCAGCGCCGCGAGGAGTTCGAGCGAATCGACCACAACCGCCAGAAGTTGCGGCGTCGGCCGGTCGCGCTCTCACGCGGCGCGATGTAAAGCGCGAACGCCTCGGGAACTGAAAATTTGGTCGCGATGAGATCGGCGGTCTGCTGTATGCCGAACAGCTTCGTCGCCCGCGTGTAGATGAACAGCAACGCAAACAGAACTCGCCCGAAGGTAACGAACGCTGGCTGGTGGACCTGACTGCAGTGCGGACGCCGGAAGAGCGGAACGTTTATGGTCGTTCCGCTCTCCGCCATCAAATCGAATCCGTCTGCGCCCGGAAGGCGACCGCCTTCAATTAGCCGAGTTGCGGGCGCGCTCCTGGGCCTCGACCGCGGCGACCGCCGTCATGTTGAGGACGCCGCGCGCGGTCACCCCGGGCGTTAAGATATGCGCTGGCCGCGCCGGACCGATCAGGATCGGCCCCACGGGAAGCGCATCCGCCAGGACCTTTACCGTCTGATAGGCGATGTTGGCAGCATCCAGCGTCGGCATGATCAGGATGTTGGCCTCGCCATCCAACGTCGATTGCGGCAGCACCATCCGTCGTGCAGCGGCCGACAGCGCGGTGTCGCCCTGCATCTCGCCGTCAGCCTCGAGCCCCGGGTGCTTCTCTTTCAGAAGCTGGGTGGCGCGGCGCATCTTGCGCGAGGAATCGGTGTCATAGCTGCCGAAGTCGGAATGCGACACGAACGCGACCTTCGGCTTGAAGTTGAAGCGCTGGACGTGGAGCGCCGCCAGCGAGGCCATTTCCGCCAGTTCCTCCGCGCTTGGGCTGGGCCGCACCTGGGTATCGGCGATGAAATAGGAGCCCTTCCTGGTGATCATCAGCGCCAGCGCCGCATAATCGCTGATGCCCGGCAAGAAGCCGATGATCTCGCGCACATGCCGCAGGTGGCTCATGTACCGCCCCTCGACGCCGCACAGCATGGCGTCGGCTTCCCCACGCACCACAGCGAGGGCCGCGATCACCGTGTTGTTGGTGCGCACCACCGTGCGCGCCGCATCCGGCGTGACGCCGTGGCGCCCTGCGACGTCGATATAGGACTGCACGTAGGAGCGATAGCGCGGATCGTCCTCAGGATTGACAAGGTCAAAATCCTCGCCCGCCTTGATCGAGAGGCCAAACCGTTTGATGCGGGCTTCGACCACCGAGGGCCGCCCCACCAGGATCGCCCGCGCCAGCTTCTCCTCGAGGACCACTTGCGTGGCGCGCAGCACGCGCTCGTCCTCGCCCTCGGCGTAGATGACGCGCACCGGCTGCGTCTTGGCCTTGGCGAACATCGGCTTCATGACGAGGCCGGAGCGGAACGCAAACCGCTCGAGCAGCGCGCGATATTCGTCGAAATTCTTGATCGGCCGCGTCGCGACGCCGGAGTCCATCGCAGCCCTCGCCACGGCCGGCGCGATGCGCAAGATCAGGCGCGGGTCGAACGGGCTCGGGATCAGCGATCCCGGCCCAAAGCCCTGCGTCTCGCCGGTGTCGAAACCGGAAGCCACCGCGTCCGACGGAGGATCGCGCGCAAGCTGCGCGATTGCATCGACCGCCGCGTGCTTCATCTCCTCGTTGATTTCGGTGGCGCCGACATCGAGCGCGCCGCGGAAGATGAAGGGAAAGCACAGCACGTTGTTGACCTGGTTCGCGAAGTCCGAACGTCCCGTGCAGATCATCGCGTCGGGACGGCCTTTGCGGGCCTCGTCCGGCATGATCTCCGGCACCGGGTTGGCGAGCGCCATCACCAGCGGCTTGTCGGCCATCTGCTTGACCATTTCCGGTCTCAGCACATTTGGCGCTGACAACCCCAAGAAGATATCCGCACCGGGAATGACATCCGCGAGCACCCGCGCATCAGTGTTCTGCGCATAGACGGCCTTCCAGGGATCCATCGAGGTATTGCGGCCTTCATGGACGACGCCATCGATGTCGCAGACCCAGATGTTCTTACGCTGCGCACCCATCGACACCAGCAGGTTGAGACAGGCGATCGCGGCCGCGCCGGCGCCGGAGCAGACGATCTTCACGTCGGGCAGCTTCTTGCCGTTGAGAAGCAGCGCGTTGGCGATCGCAGCGCCCACGATGATGGCGGTGCCGTGCTGGTCGTCATGGAAGACTGGGATCTTCATGCGCTCCTTCAGCTGCGCCTCGATTGCGAAGCATTCCGGTCCGCGGATATCTTCGAGATTGATGCCCCCGAAAGTCGGCTCCAGCGCCGCCACGGTGTCGACCACGCGCTCGACGGTGTCGGCCTTGATCTCGATGTCGAACACGTCGATGCCGGCGAACTTCTTGAACAGCACCGCCTTGCCTTCCATCACGGGCTTGGACGCCAGCGGGCCGATATTGCCGAGGCCGAGCACGGCGCTGCCATTACTGACCACGGCAACCAAATTGGCACGTGCCGTCAGAGCGGCGACCTCAGCGGGGTCTTTGGCTATCTCGGTGCAGGCGGCGGCAACGCCGGGCGAATAGGCGAGCGCAAGGTCGCGCTGGTTGACGAGCGGCTTGATCGCCTGGATTTCGAGCTTACCGGGTCGCGGCAGCCGGTGATAGGCCAGCGCCGCCGAAAGGAGATCTTCAGAATGGGATGACATGCTACTCTCGCGTTTCCTAACCCCAAGTTTCTAATTCTGTGCTCGTCTAACCAAGGTCAGTTGTCCGGTGGATGGAGCCGGATGTGAAGCACGCCCGGCAGCCTGGATGCAACATCCGATCGCGCCCCCATCAACAGCCCCCAATACGTCAAGGCGCATCAGCTAGGGCGTCTGGGCGTCGACGCGCATGCACAAGCCCATGGAGCGGAAATCCCACGAGCGCTGTGGCTTGAGGTGCTCAGGCAGTCGAGCAACGCCTGCGGGCAGGCCGCGACGATCTCTCTGGCTGGTCAGCCCAATAGGATTGGGATCAGGATGGCGAGGGAGGCTAGGCGCAATTTGCGCACCACCGTCGCCAACGAGCTGAGCAGCGGTCAGGCTTCACGACGATGGTGATCCAGACTGGCTGACGCAGCCTTGCAGCTGGGTCGCCGGGTCACGTGCCATTTCCGGCAGCGGGCCCGTGTCGCAATGTTCTCGCGGGCAAATGCGGTGCAATATCGCGCGCGCCCGCCCTTGTTTTTGTTTCGAACAGGATCAAACGAGCACGGTAGACACGCTCGATGTCGGGTTTGCAACAACAGTCCGGTTACCCGCGCGAAGGTGCCTATCTACTTTCAACTGCACTGTTTTTTGCGCTCACGTCGCGGCTGGCACGGTCGTTGCAAAACTCTTGGCCGAGAGCCGCCGTCGCAACAGGAAACCTTTTGAAGGATATCAGCATGAGTCTCGCCACGACCCAGAGCATTGCAGAAATCAAAGCCCGCAACAAAGAGCTGATTCAGGAGGTGCTGAGGGTCTATCCTGAGAAAACCGCAAAACGGCGCGCCAAGCACCTCAATGTTCACGAGGTCGGCAAGTCGGACTGCGGAGTCAAGTCCAACCTCAAATCCATCCCCGGTGTGATGACGATCCGCGGTTGCGCCTACGCGGGCTCCAAAGGTGTGGTCTGGGGACCGATCAAGGACATGATCCATATCAGCCACGGTCCGGTCGGCTGTGGACAGTACTCGTGGGGCTCGCGGCGTAACTATTACGTCGGCACGACAGGTATCGATAGTTTCGTGACCTTGCAGTTCACATCCGACTTCCAGGAAAAGGATATCGTGTTCGGCGGGGACAAGAAGCTCGTCAAAATCATTGATGAAATTCAGGAGCTGTTCCCGCTCAACAACGGCATCACCATCCAGTCGGAATGCCCAATCGGTCTGATCGGCGACGACATCGAGGCGGTCTCCAGGGCAAAATCGAAGGAATATGGCGGCAAGACAATCGTGCCGGTCCGCTGCGAGGGTTTCCGCGGCGTGTCACAGTCGCTCGGCCACCATATTGCCAACGACGCGGTGCGCGATTGGGTGTTCGACAAGGTCACCCCCGAGAGTAAGCCGACATTCGAGCCGACGCCCTACGATGTCGCGATCATCGGCGACTACAATATCGGCGGCGACGCCTGGTCATCTCGAATTCTGCTTGAGGAGATGGGCCTGCGCGTGATCGCGCAGTGGTCCGGTGACGGTTCCCTGGCCGAGCTCGAGGCAACGCCGAAGGCGAAGCTTAACGTGCTGCATTGCTACCGCTCGATGAACTACATCTCGCGCCACATGGAGGAGAAATTCGGTATTCCCTGGTGCGAATACAACTTCTTCGGGCCCTCCAAGATCGTGGAGTCGCTGCGCAAGATAGCCGGTTATTTTGACGACAAGATCAAGGAGGGTGCCGAGCGGGTGATTGCAAAATATCAGCCGCTGGTGGACGCGGTGATCGCTAAATATCGCCCGCGCCTGGAAGGCAAGAGCGTGATGCTGTTCGTTGGCGGACTGCGTCCGCGCCATGTGATCGGCGCCTACGAGGACCTCGGAATGGAGGTCGTCGGCACCGGCTACGAGTTCGGCCACAATGACGATTACCAGCGCACTGCCCAGCACTACGTCAAGGATGGCACGCTCATCTACGACGACGTCACGGGCTATGAGTTCGAACGCTTCGTCGAGAAGATCCAGCCTGACCTGGTCGGCTCTGGCATCAAGGAAAAATACGTCTTCCAAAAGATGGGCGTACCGTTCCGCCAAATGCACTCCTGGGACTATTCGGGTCCGTATCATGGCTATGACGGATTTGCGATCTTCGCGCGCGACATGGACATGGCCATCAACTCACCGATCTGGAAAAAGACCAAGGCGCCGTGGAAGGAGGTCCCGAAGCCGAAGCTGTTGGCTGCCGAATAACCCAAGTGGCCCGGCTCACTGCTGAGAGCCGAATCCAATATTGATCACGATTTTCGAAAGGAATCCTACCAATGCCGCAGAGTGCAGAACACGTGCTCGATCATTTCGAGCTGTTCCGCGGTCCGGAATACCAGCAGATGCTGGCCAACAAGAAGAAGATGTTCGAGAATCCCCGCGATCCCGCGGAAGTAGAACGCATCAGGGAATGGACGAAGACGCCCGAATATCGCGAAAAGAATTTTGCGCGGGAAGCGCTCACGGTAAACCCAGCCAAGGCTTGCCAGCCGCTGGGCGCGGTGTTCGCCTCAGTTGGCTTCGAGGCCACGCTGCCCTTCGTGCATGGCTCCCAAGGCTGCGTGGCCTATTACCGCAGCCATTTGTCGCGGCACTTCAAGGAGCCAAGCTCCTGCGTCTCCTCGTCGATGACGGAGGACGCTGCGGTATTCGGCGGGCTGAACAACATGATCGATGGGCTCGCCAACAGCTATAATATGTATAAGCCCAAGATGATCGCGGTCTCCACCACCTGTATGGCGGAGGTGATCGGAGACGATCTCAATGCCTTTATCAAAACGTCCAAGGAAAAAGGCTCGGTGCCAGCTGATTTCGATGTGCCGTTTGCGCACACGCCAGCCTTCGTGGGCAGCCATGTCACCGGGTACGACAATGCGCTCAAGGGCATCCTCGAGCATTTCTGGGACGGCAAGGCCGGGACAGCCGCGAAACTCGAGCGCGCGCCCAACAAGAAGATCAACCTCATCGGCGGCTTTGACGGCTATACCGTCGGCAACATCCGCGAGATCAAGCGCATCTTCGAATTGATGGGCATTCACTACACCATTCTTGCCGATAATTCCGATGTGTTCGATACACCGACCGACGGCGAGTTCCGGATGTATGACGGCGGCACGACTTTGGAAGACGCCGCGAACGCGGTTCACGCTAAAGCAACGATCTCGATGCAGCAGTGGTGCACGGAAAAGACACTGCCGTTCATCGCCGATCATGGCCAGGAGGTCGTGGCCTTCAATTACCCGGTGGGCGTGTCCGCAACGGATGAGTTTCTGATGGCGCTGTCGCGCATCAGTGGCAAAGACATTCCGGAGGAACTGGCTCGAGAGCGCGGCCGCTTGGTCGACGCGATGGCCGACTCTAGCGCGCATATCCACGGCAAGAAATTTGCGATCTATGGCGATCCAGATCTCTGCTATGGGTTGGCTGCCTTCCTGCTCGAGCTTGGCGCCGAGCCGATTCATGTGCTGTCCACGAACGGCAACAAGGCCTGGGAGGAGAAAATGCAGGCGTTATTTGGGACCTCGCCGTTTGGGCAGAACTGCCATGCCTATCCGGGGCGAGACCTCTGGCATATGCGCTCGCTCTTGTTCACCGAGCCGGTCGATTTCCTGATTGGTAACACCTATGGCAAGTATCTGGAGCGCGACACTGGTACGCCGCTGATCCGGATCGGTTTCCCAATCTTCGATCGGCATCACCATCACCGCTCTCCGGTGTGGGGCTATCAGGGGGGCATGAACGTGTTGGTGAAGATTCTCGACAAGATCTTCGACGAGATCGACAAGAAGACCAACATTGCCGGCAAGACCGACTATAGCTTCGACATCATTCGTTGATGACGAACGGCGCACGCCATCGCCGGCAAACGTCGGCGATGGCCTAAGCGCACGATGGACTGATCTTCGCGAACAGGCTCGGTTGGGAGGAGAGACGGATGAGTTCGCTATCGGCCACGATCCAGAACATCTTCAACGAGCCGGGCTGCGCCAAGAACGCCAACAAATCGGATGCCGAGCGCAATAAGGGTTGCACCAAGCAGCTGCAGCCGGGCGCCGCCGCAGGCGGCTGCGCCTTCGACGGCGCCAAAATTGCGCTGCAGCCTTTTACCGACGTCGCCCATCTCGTGCACGGTCCGATCGCCTGTGAGGGTAATTCCTGGGATAACCGCGGTGCGGCTTCGTCTGGCGCCAGCATCTGGCGCACCGGATTTACCACTGACATGAACGAAACCGATATAGTATTTGGGGGCGAGAAGCGTCTATACAAAGCAATCAAAGAGATCATCAACAAGTACAACCCGCCGGCCATTTTCGTCTATCAGACCTGCGTTCCCGCCATGATCGGCGACGACATCAATGCGGTTTGCAAGGCGGCTTCGCAAAAGCTCGGCAAGCCGGTCATTCCCGTAAATTCGCCGGGCTTCGTCGGCTCCAAGAACCTTGGCAACAAGCTCGCCGGCGAGGCCTTGCTCGAGCATGTCATCGGAACGCAAGAGCCGGACTACACCACGCCCTATGACATCAACCTGATTGGCGAATACAACCTGTCCGGCGAGCTTTGGCAGGTCAAGCCGCTGCTTGACGAGCTCGGTATCCGCATCCTCTCCTGCATCTCGGGGGACGGCAAATATCGCGAAGTCGCCTCTTCGCACCGGGCGCGCGCTGCCATGATGGTATGCTCGAAAGCGATGATCAGTGTCGCGCGCAAAATGCAGGAGCGTTACGGCATCCCGTTTTTCGAAGGGTCGTTCTATGGCATCCAGGATTCCAGCGATTCGCTGCGTCAGATTGCCCGGCTGTTGGTCGAACGTGGGGCGCCTTCCGAACTGATTGAGCGCACCGAGGCGGTGATCGCGCGTGAGGAGGCGGGCGCCTGGGCCGCGATCGAACCGTACAAGCCCCGCTTTGCCGGCAAGAGGGCACTTCTGATCACTGGCGGCGTCAAGTCCTGGTCCGTGGTGGCGGCGCTGCAGGAGGCAGGGCTCGAGCTGGTCGGCACCAGCGTCAAGAAATCCACCAAGCAGGACAAGGAGCGCATCAAGGAGCTGATGGGACAGGATGCCCATATGATCGAGGACATGACGCCGCGCGAGATTTACAAAATGCTGAAGGACGCGAAAGCAGATATCATGCTCTCGGGCGGCAAATCGCAGTTCGTTGCGCTGAAAGCGGCGATGCCCTGGCTCGACATCAACCAGGAGCGCTGCCACGCCTATATGGGCTACCTCGGTATGGTGAAGCTGGTCGAGGAGATCGACAAGGCGCTGTTCAACCCGATGTGGGAGCAGCTGCGTCGACCAGTGCCGTGGGAGGAGGTGGCCAAGAATAGGCAGACCAAGGTGATGGCGCAGATGGACGCGCAGGCCGCCGAGGTCGCCGCCGATCCGGAGACGACCCGGCGCGCGAAAAAGGTCTGCTTGTGCAAGGAAGTCGATCTCGGCACCCTCGAGGATGCAATCCGCTCCCATGGCCTGACCAGCGTCGAGGCAGTCAGACAGCACACCAACGCGTTCGGTGGCTGCTGCAAGAGGCGTATCGAGGACATCCTGGCGAAAATGCCAGTGTCCTCGCCGCCTGCCATGCTGCAGGCCGCGGAATAGGACGGCGTCATGGCGATCGTCACCACGCCGAAGAAGGCCTGCGCGGTCAACCCGCTGAAGATGAGTCAGCCGATTGGCGGCGCATTCGCCTTCATGGGCCTGCGTGGAGCGATGCCGCTTCTGCACGGCTCGCAAGGGTGCACATCCTTCGGGCTCACGCTGTTCGTGCGGCATTTCAAGGAGGCGGTGCCGCTGCAGACGACTGCGATGAGCGAGGTAGCGACCGTGCTCGGCGGTTATGAAAATGTCGAGCAGGCTATCCTCAACATATACGATCGTGCCAAGCCGGAGATCATCGGGATCTGCTCGACCGGAGTGACCGAAACTAATGGCGATGACGTCGACGGCTACATCAAGCTGATCCGCGAGCAGCATCCGCAGCTCGTCAAATTTCCTTTAGTCTTTGTCTCGACGCCCGATTTCAAGGACGCCTTTCAGGATGGGTGGGGGAAGACGGTGGCATGCATGGTCGAGGTACTGGTGGAGTCGCCGGCGGGCGGGGCGGAGCGTGATCCCGCGCGGGTGAATGTCCTCCCCGGATGTCACCTGACGCCGGGTGACCTCGACGAACTCAGGACGATCCTGGAGGATTTCGGCCTGAAGCCATCCTTCCTGCCTGATCTCGCGGGATCTCTGGACGGGCATATCCCGGACGAGTTTACGCCAACGACCATTGGTGGCATCGGGGTTGACGAAGTAGCGGGCATGGGCCGGTCCAGCTGCACCATTGCCATCGGTGAGCAGATGCGGCGGGCGGCAGAAGCCATGCAGGCCAAGACCGGGGTGCCGTTCCGCCTGTTCGAGCGGCTGTGCGGCCTCATCCCCAACGATGACTTCATCGCTTTCCTGAGCGACATCAGTGGCCGCCCTGTGCCAGCAAAATATCGGCGCCAGCGCGGCCAGCTCGCCGACGCGATGCTGGACGCCCATTTTCATGTTGGCGGCCGCAAGCTCGCGATTGGTGCCGAGCCTGACCTCCTGTTCGATCTGTCTAGCATGCTTCACGAGATGGGCGCGCAGGTGACGGCAGCCGTAACGACCACGCAGTCGCCGGTGCTGGAGCGGATCGGAACGAACGAGGTGCTGATCGGCGATCTCGAGGATCTGGAAGAGCTTGCTAGGACGAGGAATTGCGACCTGCTGATTACGCATTCGCATGGCCGCCAAGCGGCGGCGAGGCTGAAGATTCCGTTTTATCGCGCGGGATTTCCGATGTTCGATCGAATCGGCGCGGGACACCAGCTATCCGTCGGCTATCGCGGCACGCGCGATGTGATCTTCGATATCGCCAATCTCGTGATCGCCGACCGCGAGGAAAATCATCAGCCTACGCCCGATAGCTGGCGGACCTCGAGACAGCCCTTAAAGCCCAGCCGCCGCAGCTTCATCGCCTCAACAGAGGAATCGATTGCATGAAAGTCGCATTCGCTACCCAAGACTTGAGGCGCGTCGATGCGCATTTTGGCTGGGCCAAGTACATCGCGATCTATGATGTTGGGCCGATCGGGCACGTATTTCTGAAGGCAGTTCAGTTCGACGGCGATCTCAAGGAAGACGGCAACGAGGACAAGCTCGCGCCCAAGATCGAGGCAATCAAGGATTGCGCCATCCTCTATGTCGCGGCCATCGGCGGCTCCGGTGCCGCGAGGGTAGTGGCGAACAATATACATCCGATCAAGGTGAACAAGCCCGAGAACATCCTGGTGCTGGTCGAGAAGCTTCGGCACGTGCTGAAGGGTACGCCGCCACCCTGGCTGCGCAAGGCGCTGGCAAAGGACCAGGAGCGCACGCTCGATTTCGAAGAATGAGGACGACATGACTGAAGTCGCGGATATCGTGCAAACCGATCGCGCGCTCGATGCGCCATTCGTGAGGGAACTGATCAAGATCTGGCGCGCCCAGGACGTCCATGGCGCGTGGGACGGCAAGAGCGATCTCGATTTGCTCGAACCGTATATTCTGGACAAGGAAAAACGGCGCGCGCTGCCGATCGTCGGCGATCCCGATCCGGATACGGTCTGGCGGCTGGAGCTGTTCTTCGATGCAGTCGCGCTCTCGATCGAGAAGGCGACGGGTGTGATGATCCAGCCGATGCTGAAGATGCACCATGAAGGCTTTGGCCGCATCGTGCTGATCGGCGGGCGGCTGATCGTGGTGAACAAGCAGCTGCGCGATGTGCATCGCTTTGGCTTTGACAATCTCGCAAAGCTCGCCGCCGAGGGTGGCAAATACGTCGAAGGCGGCATCGAGATGACTCGGAAATTTTCCGACGTGGCGAACTATTGAGGGCAGCTCATGAGCGAACTTGAAATCCTGAAAGCAGAAATAAGAAAGCTGTCGGTGAAGGCGACCAAGGCCAAGATGGATCTGCACGATTTGTCCGAGGAACTTCCCGTCAACTGGACCTCGATCTTGGCGGTGGCGCAGAAGGCGCACGATGCCTTTGCCGAACTGGAGCGCAAGCGCGAGGATCTCAAGGCGCTAGAAAAGGCCTAAAGGGTATCCGATCATGTCATTTGCAACGCGCGACGGCCGCGACTGGACGCCGAACTACCTGATTTCAATTGATCCCAAGAAGTGCATCGGTTGTGGCCGCTGTTTCAAGGTCTGCGGTCGCGACGTCATGACGTTGAAGGGGATCAATGAGGAGGGCGATCTTGTCGATCTCGACGATGACGATGACGATGAGATCGAAAAGAAGATTATGGTGATGAATGACCAGGGCGCTTGTATCGGCTGCGGCGCCTGCGCCCGGGTTTGTCCGACCAACTGCCAGACCCACCAGCCCGCCGGAACGGAAGCCGCTTGACAGCGCCTCTGTCCGCCTTTCCCGCAGGCAAGCGGGAGTTGGACGGCAAAGCCTCGCTGAAGGAACTCTCCATATGCTGCGCTCGGGGATAGAGCCCTTGGCGCCGATCCATTCCCGCCAGCTTGCGGTGCCGAGCCGACCCCAGGGTAGAGTCGCCCGCAATTCGCTTTGGATGGAATGCCGATCACACGCTTATGTAATACACTTCATCTCGGTCCTTGCATGTTACGACTACACTGGTGGTACCCCGTAGAAGAGGGTGAGTTCTCGCTAGCTCCTCTGCCAAGCGCTCGGCCGCACGGAAGGCTTGCACCTCGTTTTCGAATGCCAACCCGCAGGGGTCGTCGACATTCCGCTTTCCTGCGAGATTGAAATAAAAACGAAGCATTGCTCGCCGGCCTTGTTGCACGTGAGAAAGAAAACAGATTTTTATAAACGAGATGCGGTGATCGCATGTCACCCATAACGAAGTGTGCGCTTCCGGCTACCTAGCTCGAGGCTACTACGGGGCGTCAGACGATGAGCGGAGTGGGCGCCAATCACTTAGGCGGCGCAATCTCGGCGGAATTGTAGCTCATGGGTTTATCCTTGGTTGTTTTCGCCTACCGCAAATGAGGAAAAGGCACAATGCCGCTGGAGAAAAACAACTCAGATAGTTGGTACGCTTCGGACGAAAGTGAAGCATGCCGACTACAGCAACGACTTAAACGGCGCGTTCCGTGCAGTACGTACAAGCTTAACGATCAGGACGGCTCTCAAGAGGTCCAATAAAGGCCGAAGCTTCGTTCTCGCGAAGGGGTGACTCCTTCGCAGAACCAGAGTCGGACGATGCTCACGACGACTCGGTCGGAGAGGAATTCTCAATAGATATGACGGACGGTAGGGATCGCCCTGAATCATCAGTGACGACAGACGAACAGCGCGAGCTGGAGTGCTGCAAGCAGGAGATTGCGCATCTCAAGCAGTTGGTTGTGCGGCTTTCGGAGATTGTTATGCGCAACGTCGTACGGCACACCGAGGACCGAACATCGGAACGCTTGTGAATTCTGAGCCTGCGCGCGCGGTGAAGCTTAACCTCGCGAGCGGCCGCTATGACGTCGAAGGCCGAAAATCGATCAGACATGATCAGGGCAGCGCGGTCATTGGATTGTGGCGGTTTTGTCCTCAGAGCTCCAGAACGGCCTTCAAGCGAGCTTTCTCTAACGATGCTTGAGCGCAGTAAGCCTGTTAGCAAACTCGGTCACCTAGCGAGATCACCAAAAACAAACTCGTCGAGTGCTTCCTGTTGTGCGGCGAAGCTCGCAAAATGCTTGTAAGTCTTGTCCGTCAGCGACATCTGGACGACCCGGGCATCGCTGGTAGAGGGCTTGCGCCGCAAGAAGCCCTTCTTCTCCAGCAGCTTTGATTGCGTAGTGACGAATGAAGCGCGCAGGAATGCGTGCGCGCCACGCTCTTCCCGGTCCGCAAGTCGTGTTGGCGCGGTTCATGGCAGCGGACAAAAGCTTTCGGAAGGCTCGCCGGGCGCCACAGCGCAACCGATGCATCTGAGCAAGATCAACGACGAACTTGCCGTAGTAGTCTGGTAGTAGTCTGGAGGAGCTGCATCATTGTGGCTTGCCTGCTTTGTATTCCTCAGTCAAAGCAGAGAAGTTGATGAAAAAGCATCCTGCGGAGATGCACAAAGGCTTATGAATACCGATCGATTATCTTCGAGAGTTTGATTCAGCTAGACGCAATCTGAATCGCGCTGGAACGCGATGATCGCGATCAGAAACGCGAGATTTCTTGCTTCCCAAAGGCCTCGGACACGTTTTCCTTCCAGCGCACCGATCCGAACGGGCGTTCCAACATGCGTCGGACCCGCACGGGCTCAGGGCCAATGTGGAAAGCAATTGCCTGCTGTTCAATCGCGCGCTCCGACGGAGTCGAGCGGTTGCGCTGGCGCAAATAATCGAGCCATGTCGGGCAGTGATAGCGCTCGGTCCATAGTTCGGGATCGGCGATGTCGCGCGCTATCGACCAGCCATAAGCGCCATTGCGCTGCCGGAACAGCTGTACGTCCTGCATCATGTTGTGAAAGGACCGCGCATTCCCCTGCGTTACGCGATATTCGATCTCGACAACCAACGGGCCGCTGCGTCCGGTCAGCGCCAGCCGCACCTCAGGATCCTCAAGCACCTCGGCCTCTTCGCCCCACGCGCCGACGCGCGGCATGCGCCACCAAAGGCCTAGGAGCGGCGAGACCAACATCAGGGCGGCCGAGACCAGGAGCGCAGTTTGGACCCCAGCGGCATCGGTGAGATGGCCCCAACCCCAACTGCCGACAGCAATCCCGCCGGAACTCGCCGCCTGATAGGCCGCGAGCGAGCGTCCCGCCACCCAGCGTGGCGCCGATAGCTGCACGCCAATATTGAACAGCGCCCACGCCATCATCCACACGGCGCCCGCAAGAAAAAGCGCGGCCGTCGTCAGTATCGGCTCTCGGCTCAGCGCCACCGCGGCAATCGCACAGCCCATGGACAGCGCACAGGCGCGGATCGCCGCCTCGCCACTCATGCGCTTCCGCACCTCAGTGAGATTGAGAGCGCCGATCACCGCGCCCAGGCCAAAGGCGCTCAGCATGATGCCATAGGTCTGGGCATCGCCATGGAGGAGATCGCGCGCCACTAGCGGCATCAGTGCGATGATCGCGCCGCCGATCGCGCCTGTTACCATGGAGCGGGTCAGAACGATCTTGATCGATGGCGAATTGGCGATGTAGCGCACGCCCGTAACGATGGCACGGTTAAACCTTTCAGGCGGCAGACGCGAAGGTTCGGAGAAAGGTTTCCACAGGAACAGCGCCAGCATTAGTGGCAGATAAAGCAGCGCGTTTAGTGCGAAAGCAGCTACTGCGCCAGCGGTCACAACGACAATGCCACCGATTGCCGGACCTACACTGCGTGCGATATTGTAGCTGATGCTGTTCAGCGCGACGGCCGCGGGAAGCGTTTCCGACGGTACCTGTTCGCTGACCGAGGATTGCCAGGCCGGATCCATCAGCGCCACACCGCTGCCGACCACGAAGCATAGCGCCAATAACAGGTTCGGCGTGACTAGGCCGAGCCAGGCGAGGGCCGCCAGCGCGGCCGCGCCCGCGAGCGCGATACCAAGCGAAAATAGCATCACGATGCGCCGGTCATGCATGTCGGCAATGGCACCGGCCGGCATCGAGATCAGCATGACCGGCAGCATCAAGGCGGTCTGGACCAGTGCGACCTTGTCGGCCGACGATGTCATCTGCGTCATCGCCCAAGCCGCGCCAACGCCCCGTATCAAGGCGCCAAGATTAGAGAAAAGACTCGCCAGCCATATGCGGCGGAACGTGACATGGTGGAACGGCGCAGTGATGCTATCGGCGCTGAAGGTCTGCGACTGGGGCAACTCGGTCATTTGGCTCCTGCTTCGCCTCCGATAATGTGAACCTGGGCCAGATCAGTGATGGTCCGGGCAACCTCGACGCTACCAGGCAACCTCGGTCTGCCTTGTCGATTTGGTCGACCCAGCAGCGGCATTGCTCGGTGAACGCGATCATCGTTCCGGTCTGGGCAGGGTTCGCGGTCAAGCACGGCATGTCCCGCTCGGTGGCGGTCTTGACTTCGAGATTGATGCTGATCGCGTAGCGGATGGACATGGCATTAGATCACGGCGACGTGAGGCGAGATCGCTGTCGCAGGCAAATCTCAGATGAACCTCTTGAACGGCCGAGTTCCGATATTTTGATCTCGTCAGGGTGGATGGGCCACGCGAGTGAATGGCGATACGATATTCGCGATTCTCAATTTGCCTTCGAACACCGATCTAAAGGAATTCTCCTCAGCTCTGTCGGCCGCAGCATAGAATAGAGTGACCAAACGCGGGTTTTGCGCGTTGTATGCGAGTGAGCGATGAAAAAATGCGTAAACGCAGCTCGCGCCTTGGATAGCGGCATCAGCCTATACTTTGGTTTTCGGACGAAGCATCATTGCAAAGGGCAAAGTCTGCACTTGAGTACTTGAGGAGTTCATCGGACTGAATATCGAGCAAGACTTCTGCCACGGCCGCAAAGCGGGCGTAGCACTTCTCAAATACGACTGTCGTCCTGAAGAGAAGCCGAATGATTTGACGCTCGCTTCGAATTTCCATCGAGTGGGCCCGTGGGTCGTGTGGACACTTATCGCATCCATAGGACGATGGCAGCGAAAGTGACGACGGCACGGTAATTTCGGGCGGTCTTTTCGAAGCGGGTTGCGACGCGGCCGGAACTGCTTGAGTTTGAGAGGCACATTCCACGAGATGGCGCTGGACATAGACATGCTTGTCTCGCGGATATTTGAGCGCGCGCGACGTGTTGGTGGGGATGATGGCGAGCCCGCCTTTGCGATAGTCTGGCGCAAGTGATCGGCCTCGTAGGCTGTATCGGGCCATGACGACCTCAACGGCGCGACGGAAACTGGAGGAGCTTCGATGCAAGTGCTGATGTCTGCAGAGCAGCTGTCTGAGGAAATGCTCGGCTGACGCGCGAACAGCTTCCTGGGCAGGAGTCAAGCGGCTTAGGTTGGCATGTCACAAGCTCCAGAAGCCTAAACATTTACCTTCTTCGAAGCCGAATTCGATCCAGCTGCTCGGGGATCGGCGCGCTAACGCTCCGGCGTTCAGTCAGAAGCACACCTCCAAAGAAGGCCCCTCAATGTTCCTCAAGCGCGATTTTCCTGAGGTTCGCCGCAAAACCGCGAATAATTGCGTAATTTCGCTGGGAAAATGCAATCTGTCCCCGAAGCAGCGGGAACAAGGCACCGGATTCGAATAATGATTTATCAATTAACCGGTCAACGGCGCAAAGCAGCGACTGCTGCTCTCCTTGTAATGGAATCGAGAGTTTTTATGCGCAATCAAGACTTTGTCTCCGGTAGTCTCCTGGCCCTGACGGCGGCCGGCCTCGCGCTGCTCTGCTCGAGCCTGCTCGCGTTTGCATTCATCTAAAGGCAGCGCGCTACTTGCGCTGCAAAAGCGCTCGCCGTGCGCAAAAATGCACGAGTCCCCTGAATCCAAAAGAAGATAACTTTGACGCTGAAATGGCTTTAATCTGAATGAAGGCCGAGAACACAAGGCTGAGGCCGCTGGTATCTAAACGGAAATGACTAAGGTGAGAGGTTTCGGGGAGTCGCCGACACGGTTTGCCTTTACTCGCTCGATCTTCTTTCTGGTGTCACGATTTTGAGCCCGCCGGCAATGCCATTCCCGCAACTTCTTCGTCGTCAGTCCGGCTCGACGGTTTGCCGGGATGGATGATCCGAAAGAAAAGCGCGCCGGTCCTATTCATCGCGCAACCGCCAGCACTGCCCGATACTCGCAACTCATCTCATCTAGCCCCACGTTCCGCTTTTGATCGCTCCTGCTCCAGAGCTTCCATACCGTTTCGATGCAGCCAAAGAAGTCCCCTTGCGAGCTGACGGAGATCGTTTCGCTTCGGACCAATGGGCAGCCGTCTTGCGCGACGAAGAGCGTCCGCAGCTTGCTTCTCCAACGGCGAGAATTCCCGCTCTGTCGGCATCACCTGATCTACTCTCAATCAAACGCTCCGTTAGCTACGCCGCTCAGGCGCCAAGTTTTGTGAAATGGTTCACAAAGGAAAAGCGTCGTGAACTGGTCAGGTAGCCCCCAGTCGTCTGTTTTCCTTTTGACGCAAGCGTTCACAAGAGACGCGGCATGAGCTTCGTGCAGACTGCAAACACATTCAAAGATGTGGATGGAGGCGAACGCGCGACAATGCACGACAGCTTGTCGGCGATCGTGATGCTTTGGAGGGCCCCGACCGCGCGCCTTAACGCTGCACCATTCTGAGAGCTGCGATTGATCGCGTACAAATGCGGCTCTGGCCGCTATCGAGGAGCTAGGCTGCCCCTAGCAAGAAAATAGCGTTTCTGCACTAGGCCGTCTGCGATGTGGCGCTGCGCTGTAGGAGACCAGCTCAGACAAGCAGAGAGCGAGCCAAGCGAATTGCCCAGTGCGCCTGGCGCGCAATCCGAAAGACCGTGACGTTAAAGGTCCGCGATATGGTCAGCGCTGTGAAAGACCTCGGCGTGGAGACCTACGTCACGCTCGGCATGCTGACTCCCTGGGCAGGCCGCACGGCTCGCCGAAGCTGGGCTCGACTCCTACAATCAGAATGTCGACACTTCGCCTGAGTTCTTCGACAAGATCATCACCACCGCACCCTGCAGGATCGCATCGATACGCTGGCGCACGTGCGCAATGCCGGCATCGAGATCTGTAAGGCATCGTCGGCCTGGGTGAACGCGTTGATGACCGAATGGGCTTGCTGGTTCTGCTCGCCAACCTGCCGAGCTATCCGGAGAGCGTTCAATCACCTTTGGAGTCAGGTCAAGGGCGTGCCCGTCAACGATACCGCGGAGAGGCTGAATCCGATCGCCCTGGTGCGGTTGATCGCGGTCGCCCGCATTCTAATGGTGAGAAGCCCTAGTGCGGCCCTCCGCCGGAGGTGTCGCCGGCAATATTTTTTCTCGCACGGTAACAAACGATCCGTTCGTTGTGGATATTGGAAAGCGGGTTCTCCGACTGCGATGAAAAATAGCTTGTCTTCGACTCGCGCAGCCGCTCTTTCTCTGAGACTATTGATGTCAATCAATGGTGCTTAGAGAGGGGAACACTGATGGTTTGGAATGACGTCTTCGACGAAGCCAACAACTCCGGTCTGCGCACACCTCCGCGTCGTATGACTTGCGCGTCGTGTTGTTGACCTAATCCATTTCGCGTCAGCGTGCTGACACCGCAGATAGCGAACGCTTCTACAAGCCGTACCCTGCCGTCGGATTTTGAATAGATGCGTAGCCGCTTGTCTGAGCGGCGTGATGCAAGTTGCTGCCCGCTTTAATCAATCGTCCCGAGTCCCAACTCCAGCTTGCCGAGGAAAACAGGATGACCACGATAACGATCCCATCAAATTCGCTTATTGGATGCCGAATGTGTCCGGTCGGCCCCGTTATTTCGTCGATTGAGTAACGCACCAGCTGGGAGATCGACTACAATTGAAAGCGCGGCCAGATCGCCGAGAAGGCCGGCTTCGACTACGCCTTGACCAAATCCGTTTCACCGCTGGCTATGGCGCCGACAAGCAGCACGAATCGGTCAGCCTCTCGCACGCGCTACCCACCAGCCCATGGAACTCAGGGCTGGCCGTACTCATTCGGACGAAGTTCAACGTGGGCGACAGCCAGGTCCAAAGAGGAAAGAGCGCTCCGTACGACCATGACAATCTTGCCGACAGGTTATCTTTCGATTTTTCTGGCGATTATTTCAGTTGCCTTCGACACGAAGACGTTATCACCTCACCAATAGTGTGAACTAAAGCGTCATTTGAACTTCAAGATCGCAGCATATCTGCTTTGGGTCGGATGCTGCGGCAGCCTCGCTGCCCCGATGCTACTACGTGGTACGTTGAGCTTGGAGGAGGATGTGACATGGTGACCATGCGTGAAGTGTCTGTCGACGACGCCACAACGGTGACCCAAATGGTTGCTGCCCTACTTGCCGAACTTGGGGCTGGCCAAGCGCAGGCCGGATTAGATAGCCAGCTGGTTGCCAACCTTATCGCCATGAAAGAGCGCGTTTACGGGTTTCTCGCCTTCACCGAGGAACGGCCTGTCGGTATCATCATGGTGTCGGAAAGCGCTGCGCTTTTTGCGCGCGGAACCTACGGCATTATCACCGAACTCTACGTGGTGCCGGATCAGCGATCGTCTGGGGTCGCGATGCACCTTATTGAGGCTGCCGCGGCCCTGGGGACGGTAAAAGGCTGGGGCCAACTTGAAGTGGGAGCGCCGAGGCAGCCGATGTGGAGCCGCAGCCCCAACTCAGCATTGTACCTGAAGGCTGGTTTTGCAGAGATCGGCCCACGCCTCAAGTTGCCGTTGCACGGCCTAGTTAGCCAACGTGCGCAAGGCAATCCTGCGGGCGATCCGCGGTTAGATCCTCGGCGGCAACGCGCCCGATACCGCCGTGTCTCGGATTCATCTGCTGCAGGGTTTGCATCAGTGTCGATTTGCCGGCGCCCGATTGACCCGCGATGAAGTTTGTGACGCCGGCACGCCTTGATCATCCGTATGTAGCGATACCGGATACGGTTGATGACGAAGACCAAAGGCATGTCTAAAGCCTGGACGTATACGCGTCGTACGATGCTGTTGGGCAGTAGCTTCTTGGGTAGCGCGTTGTTCGGGGGCGTTACGGTGCCCACACCCAATCGGCCGCAGCGCAAGGTTACCATGGTGTTGAAGGCGGCCGACTCTCCCTTCGTCGTTGGGTGCACACAAGACGGCATTACCTCGTTGCGTTATCGTAACGATGCGTATGACACGGATTATGTCCTGCCTGGAGCCGTGCTGGGGACGGCTCACGCTAGAGTTCGGCGTGCCGGATCCGAGTGGCATACGCTTCGAACCGGCGTTGATGCAACGAAGCCGATGCATAGCGCGGCCCTTGAACTAGCAGCCCGCGATGCCGGCGTCCTTCTCACGACCCGCCTCGCAGTCGACGAGGCTGGATTGACCTGGGAGATCATGCTGCGGAACGACGGCATGGCGAGCGTGGAGGTTGGCGACCTCTATTTGCCCATGCCGATGAACACCGAATTTCCGGCAGGGCAACCGGTATCGGTGGCTGTTTTGAAGCACAGCTTCGTCTCGGGGCATGGATCGCACATCTTCTGGATTCGCGGCAACAGCACCGGTCCCTTCCTCATGCTCTTACCGGAAGCGGACACGTCACTGGAATATTGGGATGTCCACAAGGATTCGGCCGAAGCCAGTGGGACGTGGTGCGCCTACATCTTGGGCGGGGCGGCCGCCGGCGAGGCAGTGGCGGGCGGGACTCGCTGGCGACAGCCGACCCATTCCCTGTCCCTGTCGCCGGCCGAGCAACGGCGTTACCGTCTCCGCTTCCAGTGGGTTGCCGATTACGAGGCGGCGCGCAGGGCTATCGCGGACGCCGGTCTGGTGGACGTGGAAGTAATGCCGGGCATGACGGTTCCCAATGACCTGCATGTCGACATCGCGCTCGCGTCCTCCATTCCGGTGGAGCGAATCGAAGCGGAATTTACCGGCGACACGGTGGTGCAACGGTTGCCAGATCGGGCTGGCAGGCGACTGTGGCGGGTTCGCTTTTCGCGATTGGGCGAGAACCGGCTGACCCTGCACCAGCCGGGTGCGCGCCAGACCTTTCTTGAATTCTTCGCTACCGAGCCCGTCGAGACGATGATGAAGAAGCGCGCAACCTTCATCGTGAAGCGGCAGCATCGTGACCCGTCCAAATGGTACGACGGTTTGTTTGGCGAGTGGAATATGGAGACGCAGGTCCTGCTTGGCCCGGACAATTACGACCGGATCAAGGGCTGGCGCATCTACGAGGTGACGTGCGACGATCCCGGGCTGAGCAAGCCCGCTTACCTCGCGACCAAGAATGCCGAGCATCCTGATGTGGCGGAAGTGGCGGCGCTGGATCGGTATATAGATACGTTCGTCTGGGGCGGGCTGCAACGTACCACACAGGAGGCATACGCCTACGGCCTCTACGGCATACCGGATTGGAAGCAGAACAGGGAAAGCAGCGATCCCGGCCCAAAGGGCCGCCTGCATATCTGGCGGCCTTATGACTATCCGCACATCTTCGCGATGTATTTGGCCATGCACCGCATCGCGCGTGACCATCCCGCGATACCCACCCGCCAAAGCGCACGAGATTATTTGGTACGCGCCTACGGTACGGCGCTGGCCATGTTCACGGTGCCGATGCGCGTGGTGATGTGGTCTGCCTACCGCACCGGCTTCTACAACGAATGTGTGATCCCCGAACTGGTTTCGGCGCTCACGACGGCGGGCTTGACGCGCGAGGCGGCGACGTTGGAGGCGCACTGGGCGCGTAAGGTGCGCGCCTTCGTCGATCCGAAGGCGGACCTGTTCAAGTCTGAATATCCGTTCGATTCCACAGCCTTCGAATCAACGCAGGCACTGGCGCGCTCGGCCCTTGACGACCCTGTCGCCATGGGGGTTTCGAAGGCGGCAGCGCGTGCCTTCGCGGAGCGTCAGATCGCTGCAAATCTGTTCTGCCGTGGCTGGCTGGAACCTGCTTATTACTACCTGGGCAGCGATTATCGCGGGACTGCGGGCGACGCCTATACGCTGACTTACATGGCGCAGATGGGTGGCTGGGCGCTGCTTGATCATGCGCTGAACGATGCAGACGACCCGCATCCGCTCCTTCGTCTCGGCTATGCGTCACAACTCAGCGCGTGGGCTTTGCTGAACAGCGGCCCTGCGTCGGCCGGTCATGGCTATTGGTATCCGGGCGAGGAGAATGACGGCGCGGCCGGTGGCGGCTTCGAGCCGGCGCCGAGCGGGACCACATGGCTCGGTCAGCCGCATCACCGTGGTCCGTGGTATTACTCGTGCGAGATCGACCTGGGATTTTGTGGCGCTGTCCGCGCTGCTGCGACGATCATTGCCGACGATCCCATCTTCGGCCAGGTTTGTCACGGTGGCATCATGGAGACGTTCGCTCACACCCTGCGTATCTGGCCACGTGATGGCGTGCGGCGACGGCTCAACGTGCGGCTACAATCTCTCCGACTGGACTTGGTGCTGCTCGACGCCCGATTCGGGGCGGATCGACCGATCATTCTGAATTTGGGGGAGGGGTGGATCAGCCTTACGCCTGAGCCCTTTGCCCCATCTGCATCGGGAGTGACGTTCGAATTGCGGTACGATGACGGGAGGAAGCGCAAGGAAGTCGTCGACATCACGGACAGCCAGATCGTCGTCCGCTTGCCTGCGGCGCGCTTACCGCGGGTTCAGGTTCGCTAGTGTTGCCGATTATCGGGTGCGATCGGCACTTATGGCCTGCTGTTCCACGCGGCTTCCGAGGCGATGACGATCATCGCCGCAAATCCCGAGCATCTCGGCGCACGAATCCGCATCGCCGCGGTGCTGCATACCTCGGGTTCGGCGATGACCCACCATCCGCACATCCACATGATCGTGCCGGGTGGCATCGGCGGCAAATTCAATAATCGTCGAAATATGGAAAAAGTGAATGCCGTGGCCGCCCTCTCCCGGGAGAATCGCCTCTAGACTATCAATCGGCACTGGAATGGGACTCCCATCGGCGTCCAAAAGGGGCTCTGACTCATATGCGGAACGGCCCGGGCTGCAAGATCTTTCTCTGGTTGAACAAGGGATGACGGTGCGGTCATATGTTCGGCCTGTAAACGCGGCACTTGGCCGCTGGCCACGATGATATCCGCGGAAGCAATCGCCCAATCAATTTCTTGCGCTCGAAGCGCAGTGAGTCAGGCGGTCTGATTGCTGCCGGGAATAACGAGCCGCGTGAGGGATTTTCACTTCCTCGTCGAGGACGAGGCCGGGCATGAATTGCAGTTTGAGGATGTCCGCTTTTTGCTCAGCGAGGCTTAGCACGAAGGGCCAAGTTCGAGGCGGATCCATTGCTAGCCGGGAGTGAAGCAAGGATGTCCAGCCCTCGCTCATGGCGCCATCTCTTTTTGTCTTTTTGACAAACTGTGCCAATTGGCCCGATCACTTTGACCCACAAACCGACAAATTGGATTGATTTTCGACCTGCACGCTGAGTAAGTGATTTTCGACGAAATCACCATTTTTGCGGCATAATTCGACGCTCAATATGGATTTTCGACTATGCAGCTGAACTTAGCGGAGACAAGGGCTTTCCAGGACAAGGAACTGCCTACCGAGGCCCAACTTGTCGGGCAGTCCGCATTGGTCCAGACGCTGTCGGTTGTGGCACCCGTCCGTCGGCCTAGCGCCGTGTCGGAAAAGCATATCCGTGGCAGCCACCGGGATGAAGGCGACTGGCGGCTGTTCGACAAGTGATATTTGGCCCGGCGATAATTTTGCAGATCACCTCACCTTTGCCCTGCGCCACGAGGACCTCGATCTCCTCGTGATCAAGCGCGTGTTCAAGGCAGTCCCGAAGGCAGAAATTCGTGACTTTGTCACGGCGGCACCAACCGGTGCTCGCGCCGGGTCTGGTTCCTCTATGAAATGCTGACTGGTGAGACGCTCGACATTCCGGATAACCCGAACGTCGCAGCTGTCGATTTGTTCGACCCGAAGGCTTACTTCACAGGCAAAGCCCAAGCTGTCAAAACGGCACCGCGTTCGCGACAATCTGCTCGGGACGAAAGATTTCAGCCCCTTTCATCCGAAGGACTTCCGCGCTCGTTGCCCTCACAGAGAGTGGCCTTGCGGAAAAGGCCCGCGAAACCGTCGGGCGTACCGGCGGCCATGTGGTCTCCCGCGCCGCGAGTTTTCTGTTGCTCGCCGATAACCGCGCAAGCTTCGAGATCGAAGGCGAACGCCCGCCCAGGAACCGGCTGGAGCGGTGGGGACGCGCTGTCGTGCAGGCAGGCAAGCATGCTCTGACCCTTGAAGAGATCGTGCGGCTACATGGGTCCTCATCGAAGACATCCGGCTCGTTCATCCAGGCCTTCGGCCAGATGGCGTTTTTCTGGGTGAGCGAGACCATGAGAATAATCCGCTGCCTGAGTTCATCGACGCCAGACCCGACGACCTGAATAGCCTCATGAAAGGCCTGATCGACGCTAACGCGCGTATGCGCGATGACGGGATTGATGCCGTTCTACAGGCGGCAAGCACAGCTTTCGGGTTTGTCTATGTCCATCCGCTTCAGGACGGCAACGGACGCCTGCATCGCTGCCTCATCCACCATGTTCTGGCGGAGCGGAAATTCACGCCGCCAGGCATGGTGTTTCCGGTATTGTCCGTCATGCTCGACCGGATTGATGACTACCGCAATACCATACAGTCCCATTCCCGGCCCTTGATGGACTTTATCGACTGGAAACCGACAGCGGACAGGAATGTCGAAGTGCTGAACGACACCGCGGACCTCTACCGCTATTTCGATTGCACCGACGAAGCGGAATTTTTGTATCAGTGCGTCAAGAGAACGGTGGAGCACGATCTGCCGCACGAAATCGATTATCTGCGCCGTCACGACGAAGCCCGCCGCAAAATCATGGACACGGTTGAAATGCCGGATCGCCTTGAAGACAGATCTGCTTCTGTTCATCCGGCAGAACAAGGGCGCGCTTCCCAAGAAAAGAAGAGAACGCGAATTCCAGAAGCTAACGGACGATGAGGTTGCCAGCATCGAGGCCGTTGTCCGGGATGCATTCGAAGGGTTTGAAGTTAGCTCAAACGAGCAAAATCACGCCCCGTAAGCTTTCGCGACAAATCCCCTTATGTCGCTGATCAAGCGTGTGCAGCCGATCGAACAAAAAACTCGGGACAGCAGAAACCGACAATCTGAAGTCGATTCCCGCGACGGCCGTCGCGAGCCTCTCTGGCGGCCGGCTTAGTGATAGAGCAAGGACGATGCTGCATTTGGTGACAAAAACCGTCAGCCCCGCTCGTGAGCGGGGCCTTTTCTTTGATGGGACCGCGAGCACCCAGTACTCGTCGGACCGCGTGATCGTCATCACGCGCTGAGTAACTGCCGAGTGGGCCGGATCCGGCGAACCAGCTGTACGCGTCGATCTTGAAGAAGTAGCGGTCTGAGCCGAGATCGATAGAACCGAAGTCGTGCTCACCTTACGATCGTTGCTCGAGTAAACCGATCGAACTTGCGCACGAGCTCAAGCAGCTCGGCCTAGCGCTGCCGTGACAGGCTGGTGCCCCTGTTTCAGGAGGACGGTGCCGCTGAAGTCTGGCGAAAGCTGTCGTTCAAGCTGCGGACTGTTGCGGTCTCGGTGTTGTCGGTCGTTGGGGTTCTTCCCTCGGTTATCGGCCACCCCCTTCGCGGCCGTCAGAAATGCAAAAGGCCGGTGGTCATGAGCGGACGCGCAACGGAGGGTCCGACCGAGGGTTCCGACTTTCGGTATGGGGTTGGATACCGTGCGCGTTAGCGCTCCCGGCCTATGACCGACATCCAGGCTGCAGCGTGGACGTGCCCAAGGGAGCCTGAACGAGGAACAGACAATGCTCAAACTCGAGACGCGTCTAGAGACGATAGCGCCGTCAGGTCGCGGCCGGAACGCTTTCGGAAGCTGCACTTTCCGATGATCGAAATCGGAAGGCCATTCAGGATCGTCGAAAAAGATGCGAAAGGTGAGTGCAGATGACTGTGATGCCATGGCGGGCGTACAACGCTGACAATGAGCACAATGAGGAGCGCGCTTTATCAGCGGCCTACCGATCTCGCTCTGCGGGGCGATGTCAAAAGTTTGCGCGAACTCGAGCTAGTTGGGGCAGGTGCAGCGCATTCCGCAATCTTCGTTGAGGAAGGGGCGATCATCTCCAGTCTTTACCAGCGGGTTCGCACGACGGGTGTCTTGACCGGCGCTAATGCGGGCAGATCGTCATCCACGCGGATGTTGCGAGGTCCTCGATCAATTTTCCGCGACTCCCACTTACGGATATTCATGCCGTCGAGCTTCGGTCGGCCGCACGCACATTCATTCCAATCCGATATTAATCACTCCGAAATTGGTATTGGCGTCACCAGTGGCGATTGCGTAGCGTATCGATGCGGTCGATTTCTTCGATGAACTTCAGCGCGAATATGAAAATTCGCCTGATATGTGCGGTGCCCAGCAGAAATTGGCTAATTTTCTTCTTCATGACGAGGTAAGTTTTCCTTTGTGGACGGTGCCTGCCGGAGGGCTCGGTCCGGTCGCCCGGATGAAAACTCAAGCCGACTGAGCGCACGCAGCAACAACTTTCTGTCGGATGCCGAGCGCGACGTTGTTCGAGATGCTGCACATGGGAGTCAAGCTCTTCGCTCCCCGCACTTACCTGCCGCAAGATTGGCGGATCACTACGATCTTGGAGCTGAACTTCACCTGTGCACGCACAGTGACTCAGCGACTCCGGAGTTCCACTACCAGGGTGGGGCCACAAAGAAGATGAGGATGCGCGATGGCCACGAACGCTTTGAGTGTCGCCCAGCGGCGGCAAGCTGCGCCGTCTGTGACAGAAAGTTTGGCCTGATCAGGTACTACTCATGGCGGGCGACGCTGTGTTCCAAGAAGTGCCTGGACCGCGTTAAGGCACGCCGGGAACGAGACCGCCGCTGGCTGTTTCGATTTGAGGCGGTGGGCTATGCAGCAGCCCCTCAAAGGCGGCCGCAAGATGGATCTAGAGCTGCAAGATCGATCTGGAGCTGCAAGATCTGTTCGACGGCGCGCCTCGTGAGTCGCCGATGAAGAGGTACTATTTTGATATCCGCGACGGCAGCCACTTCATCCGCGATGATGAAGGTGCGGAGCTGTCGAACATCGAGTCGGCGCGGGAAGAGGCGACCACTGCACTCTCGGAGATGGCCCGCGAATGGGTCAAAGGCAGGCCGCAGCACCGCATAGCAGTTGAAGTTCGCGATGATCACGGCCCAATCTTGGAAGCGAGCTTCAGCTTCGTGATCAAGGCGTGCGCGACGTGAAAGCCATTCGATGGGATCGAAATGCAATCGTCGACGCCGATTGATAGCTGAAATCGCGGGTCATCACGGCGTTTCATATAACCACGACCTACAGCAGACATCAGCTGATTGGGAGGCTGGTCCAGGCGCATGGGAAGCGTCAATTGGCTCTGGTCTGAGGTGTTCGCGAATCTCAGCTGGCCTTGTCCTTGTCTAGCGGATCACAAATGTCGCGTTGACACTTGTGGCGCAGAATGATTCAAGGCCGATGAAGAGCAGACAGGGGAGAAAGATGCCGACCATATCCACACGGCGCGCCGAAGTCACAGATGCCGCAACCGTCGCTCGCTTCGTTCATGCTCTCCTCGACGAGCTCTCAGGCGGGAAGGCCCCCGGGATCGAAATCGTCAAGCAAAACGCAGAGACAGTCCTTGCGGATATCAGCGTCGTCGCGGTGATCGCCAGCGCAGACAACGAGCCGGTTGGCGTCATGGTCCTAAACGAATGCACCGCGATCTACGCGGGCGGCAAGTTCGGAGTAATCTCGGAGCTTTATGTTCGCCCCGACATGAGATCGCAGGGCATTGCGCCTCATCTGATCGCTGTCGCTCTGGCGGAAGGACGCGCGCGGGGATGGAAGCGGCTGGAGGTCGGAGCACCGCGACAGCCGAAATGGAAGCGCACCGTCGACTTCTATCTGCGCAACCGCTTCGAGGAAGTCGGCCCCCGGCTTCGTCGCATGATATGAGCCCGTGGTGTCCGCTTAGCATAGTCTTCAAAAAGTCCCCTAGTCCTAGGCTCGCATGTCTTCCGCCATGCATGTGCGCTCAGCGTGCTGCGGGCATCGGTCCTGGTAAGTGATCGGAGACGCCTTGGGCCATCGTTCAACGGAGGGCAACTATTCCTTACCTGAAACTGGCGACGCAGCACCTGCGTGCAATCGCCCTCGAGATCCCGGGACAGGAGATGCGCTCATGAATATCTGGCCGAATACGGACGGCAGAGCCATCGCAGCGACGAACATGGAGCGCATTCGCTGAGCGCGCTCGTAATCCGCAACTCGACTTCGCGTCGGGGAGCTGCCCGCAGAAGGCGTTTGCTGGTCCCGGCGGGTAAGAGTTCCGGCACTTGGACTACATCTCCCACAAACGGGATCTGGCTGCCTGGCAAACTCAGAGCGAAATAGTTGTTCGGCGTGGGATTCACAATAAATCCAAAGCCGCTCAAGCTGCGCCTTGAATCCAAGCTTCTGTCTGGCTCTTCGCTGCGTTGAGATTCTGCCATCCCACGCTCGAGATCAGGGGCATCAACGTCGAACAAATCCATGCCATGCCCCGAACGCGTCAGGCGCTCGAAAGCTTCATGCGAGTGCGCCTGTCTCTGTCGTCGATGTGCCCTTATTGTGCTCCAGCTTTTTAGGCACCCTGCGAGGGAATTAAACCATTAAGTCATTGAAAGGCTTAATGGTGGACGCACAAGGAATTGAACCTTGGACCTCTCCCGTGTGAACCGTGAATTCGGTTATCACTGGGAGGGCGACTTTGTAGCTGTGATAGCTTACGGTTGAATTTATTCCAGCTTTTTGGCGACGGCCGGTGCACTGCAACCCATCGCGGCTTGCTATACATTTAGCCCAGTTTTCGGCGACGCCCGGTCCGAGGTACTGCTCGGAAAGAGAACCTGCTGCCGTTTCGTTCTGCTGACGATCAGTCCTTAGGCAGTTCAGCCGCTTCCAGGCATCGATTTCGTCGGTGTTACTATGATCGGCGACGAGCGTGCTGTGAGAGCCTTGATATAGTGACACCCGCGTACCCACCGCCTTCGCTAGCCCCAGTTTGCCAGGTTTTTGACATTTGAAAGTGGCGCTGAATTTCGCTGCTGTTGGCGCTGCACGCCCATAATGCTCTGCGGCTTGATAACTTCGGTCGTTTGCCCCAACCCGCTTTGTTAGTAGTGCATCGGACAATATGGCGTTGCAAGAATCCACGCCTTCAGCCTGTAACGCAGCTGGATAGGCGAGTTCCAGCAGTGCCAAAGATCGTGGACTTCCTGCCCATTGACGCGTTCATGCCACTCGAGGTGGACTAATCCAGAGCCACACTGAGGGCATTTTTCGTGATGTGCTATTGAGGCCGGTGCCGTGTAGAACGTGCGTCATTTCCCAGGTGCAGCATACGATTCCTGGTAGTCTCGGGAAATGATCTACATCAACGATTTGCTCTTTTTGGGGGACGCGCAGCGCGCCCGGAATATCCGGGTCAGATCCGGAGCGAATTTCGGGATTCAACTCGGCCATTCCCGAACTCGCAGAAGGGGCATTCGCGTCGATTTCGTCTCGGCCATGGCCGGTCTAGCGACAGAAGACATTCAGATACACGAAGTCGATCGATACTGAGCCCGCTGCGGATATCAACTCGCGCGACGGGCAATGACTAGCGTAGCTCCCAGTGCGCACATGATGGTACCCGACACCTGTCGCATCTTGGTAAGGATTAACGGTCGAAGGCCGGCTCTCGCTCTTGCAGCCAAATGGGTCGCAACCAAATCGACACTGGTGTTGAGTGCAACCGAGATGAGCCCGAGGACGATGAACTGCGCGGCGACGTTCGCGGATGGGTCGACAAACTGGGGAATGAAGGCGAGAAAGAATGCGGCCGTCTTCGGGTTTAGTGCCTCGACGATGATGCCGTCGCGGAAGGCCCGACGCACCCCGGTCGTCTGCACCTCGGTCGGCTCGACAATGCGCGCTTCGCGCCAGGTCTTGAGCCCGAGCCAGATGAGATACAGGGCGCCCGCGATCTTCAAAAAAGTGAATGCCTCGGCGCTTGCGATGACGAGCGCAGATATGCCGACGGCGCCGCCGAATACGTGCACAAGGCCGCCGAGACCTAGGCCAACACTCGATGCCAACCCTTCCGTTCTGCCGCCGACAAGCGTTCGCGCCACGATATAGAAGATTCCTGGCCCCGGCGTGATCGCCACAAGCAGCGACGCTGCCAAGAACAGGAAGAACGTCTGGAAGTCCGGCATCGCCCACCCCTCTAATCGCGTCAACCAGTTCGTCTAGGGCCGGTCTTCGCACACGATGACTACGCTAACCTCAGGCCGGAATCGGAATGAGGGAAGCCACTTCCCGATCCCGCGGCTTTTCGCACGCCGCAAGGCCGGCGGCGACGCCGATGCGGTCAGCCTCGGGCCGGTTCTGGCTCATCTTGCGCTTGCCCTCGAACCTGGTGACCGGAATGCGCACTCCGATGATCCCTCGCAACTGGGAGGCAATGAAGTCGGTGGGGGCATCGCTGACGGCCCAGGGCTTCGCGCGCGACTTCTCATGGGTGTTCGTTAGCCGCGTGACCACCTCGAGCAGACGTTCGGGCTCGTGGAAGAACTCAACCGGCCCGTACGCGTGGACGGCGATGTAATTCCATGTCGGCACCACCTTCCCGGTTTCTCGCTTGGTGGCGTACCATGAGGGTGTCACGTAGGCTTCCGGACCCATGAAGATGGCCAGAGCTTCGCCGGTCGGAGCCGAAAGCCATTGTGGATTGGCCTTCGCCAAGTGCCCGTACAGCACTCCGTGCTCTCCTTCGGTCTCATCGAGGAAGAGCGGCAAGGGCGTCGCAATCGGCCCGTCCGCGGTGGCCGTGACGAGGTTGGCGAGGCCGGCGGAGCAAATGGTCGCTCGGATGCTTTCGACCTCGTCATCTTTAAAGGCGGGGGGCACATACATGGTGGTTCTCCTCTTTCGGTCCTGAGATAGACCGAGCCTGGTGCGGTTAGAACTGCCAGTTATCACTGATTTTGATGGTCCAGTTGGAGGGGCATGGCGACTAGGACAATCGCCGCGAACGAAGCTGATCGACCGCCTGAGCCAGAAGCTGACAGCCGCGTTCAATCTGGCGCGCCTCCAGTGCGGCGTAACCCATGACAAGCCCGACAACGTCCGGCTGATGCCGGCGGTCAGGACTGAAGAGGGGGGTGACCGGATAGATGCCTACGCCCTTGACGCGAGCGGCTTCGATCAACGCTGCTTCGGACGTTCGGGGCAGATCGCGAAACCAGACCACCACATGCAAGCCGGCGGCTGCGCCGTCGATTTGGATTCGATCGCCAAATCTGCGGCGCAAAGCGTCGAGCAGGATTTGCCGCCGCTCGCCGTTGCGCCGTCGGACTCGCTTGACGTGCCTGTCGTATGCACCGGTCTCGAGCATCGTCGCGAGCGCTTCCTGCTCGATCAGCGGCGTGTGCCTGTCCATGATCTGCTTGGCCGCGGCGAACAGGGACTGGAGTTGAGAGGGCACCACCAGATAGCCGATCCTCAGCGTAGGCGAGAGCGTCTTGGAGACTGTCCCAAGATAGATGACGTCCTGGCTTGCTGCGAGCGCGTGCAGCGGGGGGACCGGCTTAGTGTCGTATCGGTACTCACTGTCGTAGTCGTCCTCGATTACATAGGCGTCGAACTTCCTTGCCCAGGCGAGCAACTGGTGCCGACGCGCGATCGGCATGACGCCGCCCAGCGGAAATTGATGCGACGGCGTTACGTACGCGAGCCGCGCTTCGGTCTTCGCAAGCTGCTCCGTGTCCAGCCCGTCGCCGTCGACTGGAATCGGCACGGCGGCAGCCCCGTTCGCCGCGAAGACGTGCCTTGCCATCAGGTAGCCAGGGTCTTCCATCACGAACCGATCGTCGGAGTTGAGCAGCAGTCGCGCACACAAATCGAGCCCTTGCTGCGAACCGTTCACGATGATGATTTGATCGACGTCGCATCGCACGGTCCTCGAACGCCAGAGATAGGCCTGCAGCGCCATTCGCAGGCGCCGAGAGCCGCAAGGATCGTTGTAGGCCAATCTCGCGGGCCGCCGTGTCATTGCAGCGACCACGGCCCTTTTCCACGCGAGCAGGGGGAAATCAGAAGGTGAGAGGTCCCCATATCGAAAATTTGCGAGCAGGTTGCGAGATTGCTCCTCCGAGCGCGGCGCGACCTGTCTCAAACGCTCGCCGTACCCCGACAGTCGCACCTTCCGTGAAAACGGCCGCGACGGAGTGCGCACGCGTTCCCTCTCGATAACGCGCGGTCGTGCGCCATGGCGGATCTCGATGAAGCCTTCAGCCGCGAGTTGCTCATACGCGATCGTCACCGTACCGCGAGATACGCCGAGTTCCGCGGCGAGGGCGCGGGACGACGGCAGCAGCCCATCGGCGCCGTACGCGCGCCCTACGATCTGATCCCTAAGCGCTTCGTAGATCTGACGCGCTCCCATTCGCGGGGTGCGGTGCCCAGGGGGCGTCTTGATCTGTGCCATCGAAAGTTCGCATAACTAGGCTTGCTTGATAAGCCACTCTCTGACTATTCGCCTTGAATGCCAAGCTGTTCTGAGGAGTTAGCGGCGCAGGAAACCCCGGGGGCGCTATTCCGGGCGTTGCCGCAGAATCCAATCCAGCAGGTCTTCGTTTCGTGCGTACTAGTCAACGGCGGCCGGTGCGGTCGCAAGCGCCATACGGCGCAAATGCAGTTCGCCCCCGGGTGGCAAACCGTAATCTTTCTGCTAGTGCACTTTCAACGAACTCAGGCGCTGCATAGCGGCGGTTCTCACCGAATTATGGATTGCCTCGGGAAAGCCCTTTGGCAGCTCGCGTTCGATTTTCCCGAGCGCAGGCGGATGATCAGGCGACGCTGCTCAGAGCGCAAATCTTCTTTTGGCTGATCGTCGCGACCGATGGCCATGCGAAGAATTTCAGCATCTTCATCACGCCGGCGGCCGCTACCATCTGACACGCGCCGCTTCGCCTATCTGCAAGAAATGCCGGCCGTCTAGCTAGAACGTATCGCCTTTACCGCTCAAGCTGTTGAGTAGCGCCTGGCCGTCAGCTTGGGATCAGCTTTTCTGACTATCATTCGGAGCACCCCTGAGCAGTCCGAAGGTATTGCGAAGGGAGTTTACGCTGAAGGAAAGGCGAACGCCCATGTATGATCGAATCAGTGGCTTATCCACACCGCCGACCCAAGCTGTCGAACCGAGTCAGTCGGTGAATAGTGACAGCTTTATGGAAACAGTTGCGGATCTCTCGCTGCGGCGGACCCCGCTGCCTGGCGACTTGCCCGACATGGGGTGCTGTGCCAGCAAGCCCAATTTCTCGGATCCAAACAACCCCAGTACATCCGGTCCAGTGAGGCCGAACGCCCCACTGTTCGAGTACAGGACGGCCGAATTGGCTGACGCGAATGTAGAGGGCATATGCGTTGGGCTGACTGCGGAGTGGCTCGGCAATCTCCAGAACAGCCCCAGATCCCGAATGACTGCGCTAACACCCGGATCGGACGGGCACGACTCAGCGGCTGTGTGGCAGCAGCGCTATCTAGATATCAGGGGGGACTTGCGAAAACAGGGAGCAGAACCTCCTCAGGCCAACAGTGACGCAAAATGCGCCATGTTGCAGGAAGCGGGTTTGCAACCATCCCAAAGAGAGAAGGTTTACAGCTTCGACGACCCTGCGAGCATCTCAAGGATGTTGGGCAAAATCACTGCCGACGGGTCGAGGTATTTGCTTAGTTTGAAGTTCGTCGAGGGTGGGAGACACACAGTTGCGACGTCGACGTTCGATGGAACGACCACGCTCTTCGATCCAAACTATGGAGAATTCAGTGTTCCATCAGACCAGGTGGATAGCTTGCTCCAACGCCTCGCGGACCGATATATCGACCCCAACGGGCTGTATTTGAAATCAATTGCCACACGAAAAATGTCTTGAGCCGCGCCTGCAGGCACCACCGATTGGCGCCCGCGCGCCCGAATGGGCCGATCGTGCTGATACCAACCCCCCGACGATGCCCCGTTGCGGTCGCCGTGGGTTTTCGAGCATGTTCGGATGGGGGCTCCGAAAGATGCTCGACCGGGCTCGACCTGCCAAGCTGCTCGTTCATGGGGATTGCGATGATCCCGCCCGGGTGTACCCATTTGATCTCGCCCGCGTTTGAACGAGCCCGCTGGACGGGAGTGGAGGCAACCCTTCCGAACCGAGGTGTCCTATCTGAGAGGATGTTGGTCTTCGCACCACCCTCTCAAGACAGAAGACCCAGATGGCCACGATGAGCCCTCTTTGGCAGCGAATGATCGAGAGGACATGATGGTCCGCAGCAATCTGTCGCCGTGGACTCACCAATCTTACATCTGCGCGATTGCAAAGTTTACCCGACTTTCCGCTGCGTTCCGGACGCGGTAGTTACTGGCAGGTCCGAGCTTACCGAACCGCATCTCATCAGCCAAAAACGTTTGTGGTCCCACATCAATCAGGTTGCCTGCGCGCCGCGCTTTTCTACGGCAGGCAAGTCGACCATCCTGGACATGGCCAAGTCGTTCTCACCGGCGGCAATCGGCGCTTCCTGCGCCTGATAGCGGAAAGACCCGTAGCGGATCCAAGCGCAGCGTCGTCGACTCTGCAACGGCACGACGTTAGCGCTCGTGCCGCCGGCTTAGTCAGGGTTGCGCAGACGGCGCGAGGCTGAAGGTGAGTTGCCAGTTCAGGGCTCTGGCAGGAAGAGGGACCAGCAAGTTTCCGTTCGATGGCGCATCATCAGCTTTTCGGGCAGCGCGAAGCGCGCATTGTGTTCAATTTCGGACAGCGGCGACAAATCCAGTCGCGTTCAAAACACTGGTCGCCGTAGAGTGCCGTTGAGCTTTTCATGGCGTGATCAGGCGCTTAATGCGAGCAGACGATGCTGGCACGGACATTGCTCGTAAGTCCAGCAATGAATGACTGCTGAGTGCACACAGACGAGACGAGCGATGCTCTCCTTCCTTGAACCCATGTGCCCCGCTCCTGCGAGGAAGAACTTGTTGCTTGTTACTTGGAGCTTCGTCGCGCTTAGCGCGGTGACGCCGACATTCGCCGCGGATCTCGCGGAGCAGCCTGTCTACACCGAGGCACCACCGCAAGCGGCCGCGGCCGTGGCCGCGATCAGAGATCAGCCAGCGCAAAAAGTCGCGCAATCCATGACAATCGGTTTGGAGAGTAACAGGGTGGTGGGCTTAGAATCTCCAGCTCCTCCGATCAAGGTGGAGAACTGGCTGCGTGGCCAGCCGCTCACGAGCTTCCAGCCCGGGAAAGTGTACATCGTCGAATTTTGGGCAACTTGGTGCGCACCGTGTGTGGCGGCGCTGTCCCATCTGGTGCAGCTGCAGGAGAAATACAAAGACAGCGGAGTTGAAATCGTCGGACTCGCAGCTCGTGAACGCGCTCGAACGGCGGATGACGCCAGAAGCAAGTTGGACGCATGGTTGACCGAAAAATTGCCGAATCTCAACTATCGGATCGGGTTTGACTACACAGGTGAAATGAACAAGCTTTGGATGGATCCCAGCTTTTCTGTCGGAACTCCCACATCGTTCGTCGTCGACCGTGACGGCCACATCGCCTTTATCGGGTCTTCGATGCAACTCGATGACGTTTTGCCGAAAATTCTGAGCGGCAGCTGGCGCACCAGCGACGAAGCTAAAGCCGCCGATACCGAGCGGCTAAAGGCGAACGCGGAAATGCGCAAAATGATGAGTAAGCGAGCGCACTGAGCCGATCTTCGCCAAACTTGCGCAAGCGATGAAGGCGGGGAATTGGGCGAAGACGCTTTCCGCGGTCGAAGAGGCCGTCGCTGTGATGCCGGACGGACTTAACTTCTGCGTGCTCCATGCGGATCTGTTGCTTCACAAAGTACGCGACTTGCAGACCAGCTTGCCGGTCATGAGGCAATTAGTTCGCGAGGGGATCGACAAAAAACTCGCAGCTGTGGATGGCCGCAACTCTCTGATGCAGCGAATGACAACTGTCACTTCCCGACTGCCGAGCGCCTTGCGATGGGCAAGGAATTGTCCGAACACATTCGAGCGCTGAATCCCCCGCAACGGGGCGATGGCTTCAAGGTCCTGTCCTATGGGCGGTCGCTCAACATTGTTACGAGAGCGGCAATAAGGATCCGGTCGAGTTGATCGAGCTGGCACTGAAGTCGCTGGGACGATTCTGAGCTTACCCCCGGTTGAACTGACACAGCACGTTACCTCGTTGTTGGTCCAAGCGCTGGCCAACTACGAGGGTGAGGAGGGCTTGCTACGGCGCTCTTTGTGCAACTCCGCAAGACGGATTTCCGAAAAGCGTCAAAGCGATAGTCGGAATTGGTCCAAGGATCGAGCGCTTCTCGTTTTGCGACGCACGGCGGATTCCCAAAAAGATGCAGCTGTTGATGAAGCCCTGACGTGCCAGCTTATACTTTCAATGAACGCAGGCGCTTCATAGCGGCCGCCTTCACCGAAGTATGAATTGCCTCGGGAAAGCCCTTTGGCAGCTCGCTTTCGATTTTGGCGAGCGCAGCTTCAGCGGCAGCGGCTAGCCCTTCGATTGACTCCTGCACGAGCTTTTTCGGTACGCCCGCCGCTTCGCCGGTCTGTACGAAATGCCGACCCTGCACCTTGGCGATCCTGTAATGGTTGCTCGTCCCCACCGACATTGCGAGCTTCATCTGCTTGCGCTGGATTTGGCCTGTGTCGAGGCTGGGCTGTGCCGTGAGCACGTCATAGAGCGGTGTCAGATGATAGCGGCCGCCCGGTGTTATGAAGATGCTGAAGTTCTTCGCGTGGCCGTCGGTTGCGCCGATCAGCCAAAACAAAATCTGTGCCTTCAACAGGGTCGCCTGATCCTCGGAAGGGTTATCGCTGCCTTTGAGCAGGCCAAGAAGCTTCACCAGGCCGGGGCCGCCATCGCTCTGGTATTTGCGCGTCGCCGGTACCGACAGGGCCTGACAGCAATCCTCTTGCGGAAGGCGGAGCAGACGGCCATCCCGGGTCCACCGCCGGTCGAACCGCTCGATCACGAGCGCCGTTGTCTTGCCGAAAGTGGCAATCTCGGCTTGGTTCACCGGCAGGCCGAAGGCGGCGGCAAGTTTCAGGCAGTAGTATTCATTCTTGACGCTGTTCGCGAGCTCGATGCCATTGGGCAGCTCCCCGATCTGCGTCTTGAAAATATGGGTGGTCGGCGTTGTGCCGTGCGGCTTCAGCCATTTGCCGCCGTTCCGCAGCAGGGCCGTCTTCTCCTGCGCGCCTGCCAGCGAAATCCGGAAATCATCGTCGCGCCTGAGCCCGAGCGGAGCCTGGGCAAGCCCCTTGAGAAGCTTTTCGATCGCTTCGTCGTCGACGGCGTCGCCGGCGATAGTGTGACCATCGCCATGGCGATCATCATCCTCGGCGACGAACTGCAGGGCGCCCACACAGTCCCTGCCGATCGCAGCGAGCAGGCTGTAGGCATCGGTCCCGGCGGCGCCGACCTTTTGCGCCACCCGGCGGCGCAGGGCGTCCGAGTCGGGGAGGAGGTTGTCGAAGACAGCCGTAACGGCTTCGCCTCGGAAGGCATCCTCGCGCAGCGGCAGCGACAGCGAGACGGGAAGGGCATGTTCCCACCCGAGCCAATCATCCTCGTACCGGAATTGAATAGCACCGCTTGCCGCCTTGGTGAGGTGGCCAACAAGTCGGTTGTTGAGGAGCACACGCAGCGGCGCATGGCGAGGACGGCGGGCCATCAGAAGATTTCCTCGATGTCCGCCGGGCCAGCCTTGCGACGGGCCACAATGCGAAATTCAAGGTCGAGAGCGGCCAGCACGGCAAGGATAGTCTCGAGCCTTGCCGCCGGGTTGCCGGTCTCGATCAGGGAAATGGTCTCCTGCCGCACTCCCGCCTGGTCGGCGAGCTGCGTCTGGCTGAGGTCGCGCTTTTTGCGGACGCGGCGTACCAGATTGCCTATCTGCTGCGGTGTTCTTGCGAGGTCGGTCATGGCTCACGCTCCGGCCCCATTATGCGCTAAATCCGATAAATGTAGCAATATCGGATTTGGCGCATAAACAAAAGTTATGCGTCCGACCGCATAAAATCAGTTTATCGGAAATGGCGCATAGACTACCATTTTGGCGCCGACTCCTGAATGGCGTAATGGTCCGATGCACCGCTGTACGCGAAAGCACCCGCCGGCGCGCCCCCAATTGCTTACCGGCCTTTGGTGGGGCGGGGTTGACCGCGACGGTCTCGCTAGCAATGCGAGACGCTGCCACAGCGCGTCCCGGTTCGGCGGTAATACTGCGATCTGTTCGAGGATTGTCTTGCGGACTTGCAGATCGCGTGTCACGCGCAACGGAAGCCCGACGGTCTCTGCTCTAAAACGCCTGGTCATCTGCTCGATGATCCCGTCGCTTCGTCGATCCATTCCGTAGATAGGTCCAATCAAGAGAATGTATTTTACCAATTGTGCGTCGTCATCTAAGACTGTTGAGGACGGCTGGGGCCAATCTAAGGAAGCGAGTCTCGAATGAAAAAATTGCTGTTTGTTACTGCGAGCGCCGTCGCGCTTGCAGCGGCGGTACCGACTTTCGCCGCTGAGGGTGCCGCGCAACCGGTCGATACCAAGGTACTCGTAGCCGATACATCATATCCCGAATGCGTGGAAGACCCGTTGGATGGCATCTGCGATCTCTTTTTTTGCTTAACCGACCCCGCGTGCATCGCGCGCTAACAACGGACAGCAACTAAGCAGAAAATGAGATAGAGTCTCAGTACACCGCCGCTTGCGGGGACGGCGGCAACGTCCTCTTTGCGTGCGGATACGCGGCCATATGATACAAGGGGCGCCGTCTTCGGTGTTCTCTCGGACGACAATTCAGCCAGAGCAAGTCCACAACGTGGGGTGAGGGCGCTGTGCAAGCAGCGCTTGCGGATACTGCCAACCCTCGCCCTCAACCAAGGGAGTTGACATAGCAAATGCTGGGTGAACGACGATGATCTACGAGTCCCTTGCTCGCATGCGCACGCATCGCAGCAACATTCACCGCTATCGGGCGGGCGAGCGCCCCTTCGGCGCTGGCCCGCCCGATACGCGCAGCGCGCAATTGTTTCAAACCGAGCTGACGGAGCTGGAGAGACAATATGTCGAGCGACGGCTGTCGGAAGAACGGGCGGCGCTCGATGCCGTCGCCAACACGACCCTTCCGTTTGGCTTGCCCTCGCCGAGGACACTTCCCGAGGGCGTGAGCACCCAGCAGTCGAACTGAGGCCTCGCTAAAGTGCCGGTCCCGCCGGACGCGGCGTGGCGTGACATGCGTTCCTCGGACGGAGAGCCGAAAGGATGGCGAAGTTCACAGTCTACCACGTCGCGTTCTATATATTCAGAATGTTGAGATAGTGCAGCTCGCGGCGCTGGTTCACTCGTGCAGGCGCCGGCGCCTATCGAGTGAGAAGGCATTGCTTTGGAGCCGGAGGCCGATTCCGGCGGCAGGTAACAACATAGACCCTTCCGGCGATCGGGCGGTGGGCCAAAAACCCCGGCAGGCTCTGCCGGGAGATTCGAAAATATCATCAGCTGACAGAATACCATGGATTAAAGCCCAGAACGCAATTATTTATTGCGAACATTTCTTATTAGGAACCGGTTCACATCTGGATAGCGGCTGTGGAAAGGTGCGAGAGCTTCTCTTTCAACATATGCTGCGCGGTTCCGGTGCAGTCATGTTCTTGATGAACTGATGGCTTGGTTTGAGCGAGCCGGTGGTGGCCGACTTCTATAAGCTTCTCGTCTACGAAACCGGCGGATTCTTCGTCGACCATTGCGATACCGCGGAATCTTGGCGCACGATGGTGCTCCTGCTGCCTTCGGACCATCGTGGCGGCGAACAACATAGATCGCGTCTTGCTCTACGTGGTCGAGCGCGCCGCTTTACGATGCGATTCCTAAACAGCCAAGAAGTGCCTGATCCCACAAAGCTCGTTGGTCCGATGATCGAGCGGTTCTCGTTTTGCGACGACGCGCGCCGGACTCCAAAGAGAGGTAGGGCGATCCGGTACTTTGCGCGATTCTTGCAAGAGTCATCGCAGGATGATCAATTGAAGGTTCTCTTGTCATGAACGAGCGGCGGACGCAGTCGAATATCGCCTATGCAATCTGCGGCTTCAACGATATTCCAACCCAGCGCGCCATCGGCTTCCACCTCATGATAGTGGACGAAGACGGCGGCCACAGGCCGTGGCCCATTGTCGTGGTGCGCTGGGGCAAGCGGGTGTTTGCCTATCTCAACAAATGCCCGCACACTGGCGTCAATCTCGACTGGGAACGCAACCAGTTTTTCGATCCCCTCGGTATGCGGCTGATGTGCGGCAAACACGGCTCGACCTTCGAGCTCGGCACGGGCCGCTGTGTGGATGGCCGGTGCAAGGGCAGCAGTCTCACGCCGGTCGCGTTGACGGTGCTGGACGGCGATATCTGCGCGACCGGCGTGCGGCTTGTCGAGGAGGAGAATTCCTCTGGCTAAGTTGAAGCCGGTGCTCAGACCGGCCGGTTCTCGTTACGGTTTCTTACGGGTTCCATCCTCTTCAGGCCGTCTTCGTAAGAGATCTCATCATAGGACGCATCGATACCCTTGGTTGCGTCGAGCAGGTAGTCGAGCTTGCCGGGCGCGTCGAGCTTCTTAATGTCATTTTTGTCGACCCCGGCAAGGTCCATCATCTCCTTCCAAACGGTGGATTCATCGCACGGCAGCACGTTGAAGGTGATGCCACGGAGCTTGATTCGATATTTCGCCAACAGGTCTATGTTGTTGCAAAACATGAAGTAGCTGCCATCAGGACTTAGCGCGCCGTCAAGAACATTTGCGACATCAGCAAGATAAGCGAAGCAGTGCAGATAGCCGGCAAGCACCGGAATGCTGCGTTCGCCTTCCTGCACGACCGTCAGTACCTGCTCGATCGAATAGTGGGGCGGCCGCTTCTCGTCGGCGACCTGGGCCTGGAATTTTAGGGCGATATCGCCGCGAAAGCCGAACCGGCCCTGCTTGGTGGTCCCGCCCTTGAATATGGCATTGAGCAGGCGTCCCTCCTTCTCCAACCGCCCTAGCGCGGTGTTCTCGATTGCAGTCATAAAAAATCATCCCTCGATCCAAGACAATCGCCGGACACTCCGGCGGCAGGAGACGCAATGCAAATTGTTTGCCGCCGCGTTCGTAACGCTTCATCGGGTAATCCATAAAGAAGACACTTAAAAGCTCCGCGATCCCTCGAAAACCTTTGTCAGCAACCCGACACGCGTCGCAAAGCCAACAGGCGCGACTTCGAAAAAGGTAAGCATTGTCAAGCTCGTGCGCGCTGGCATGCGACTTGCCAATTCTCATGCAAACGACGTGGGAAAATAAAGGTGCCATGATCAATCTGACGAATAGCGCAGTGAATGCGCTCAAGAGCGCCATCTCGGCTTCGGCGCAGCCGACGAGCGGCCTGCGCATCATGGTCGAGGCCGGCGGCTGCGACGGATTCAAATACAAGATGGGTTTTGCCGACGAGGCAAAGTCCGACGACACCGTCATGGACCGCGACGGGATCAAGTTGTTCGTCGACAATAAGAGCCATGAGCACCTCGCCGGCACGACGATCGATTTCGTGGTGGCGCTGGAGGGCTCCGGCTTCACCTTCGACAACCCAAACGCCAGCTCGAGCTGCTCCTGCGGCAAATCCTTCAGCAGATGAAAAGAGAAATCGAAGCATGCTGCTGGAACCAGAACAACTAAAGCAATCGCCGGTCATTGCGGCCGATCGGGAGCAACTCATTCGCGCAGTGATCGAGGAGATCCGGCCCAATCTGCAACGCGACGGCGGCGATTGTCAGCTGGTCGGTATCGAGGGCAGCAAGATCATGGTCAAGCTGACTGGTGCCTGCGTATTCTGCAGGCTTTCAAGCGCGACGCTAGAAGGCATTCAGGCGCGGCTGGTCGAAAGGCTCGGTGAATTCGTTCGCCTGATCCCGGTCGCCGGCGTCGCTAATGCGCGGCATTGAACGAGGCGTTTGTGCCGATCTATCTCGACAACAATGCGACCACACGGGCAGATCCGTGTGTCTTGCAAGCCATGTTGCCGTTCTTTACAGAGCGGTTCGGTAATGCCTCGTCCACCCATGCCTTCGGCAGCGAGATCGCGGGCGCGGTCGGGAAGGCGCGCCGCAGCCTGCAGGATTTGCTGGGAGCCGCCCACGATCATGAGATCGTCTTCACCTCCGGCGGGACCGAATCCAACAATACCGCCATCCTTTCTGCGCTTGCGACCCAGGAAGGGCGCGACGAGATCGTCACCACTTCCGTCGAGCATTCCGCCATCCTCACTCTGGTCGAGCAATTGGCGACAAGGGGCATCAAGACGCATGTGATCCCGGTGGACTCGCGCGGACGGCTTGACGTCGAGGCTTTTCGCTGGGCACTTGGACCACGCACGGCGATTGCGTCGGTTATGTGGGCCAACAACGAGACCGGAACGATTTTCCCGGTGGAGTTTCTGGCTGGGTTGGCGCGTGCGGCAGGCGCGCTGTTTCACACCGACGCGGTGCAGGTCATAGGCAGAGAGCCCATCGACCTGAAAGACAGCGCTATCGACATGCTGTCGCTGTCCGCGCATAAGCTGCATGGCCCCAAGGGGATTGGAGCGCTCTATTTACGCCAAGGCACGAAATTCAGGCCGCTGATCTGGGGCGGGGCACAGGAACGACGGCGCCGCGGCGGAACCGAGAACATCCCTGGCATTATCGGTCTTGGAAAAGCTGCAGAGCTTGCGGCCGAGCGGCTCGAGCCGGAGCGCGTTCGCATTGGTGCGTTGCGCGATCGCCTGGAGCAGGCAATTTTGCACAACTGCCGCTGCATGGCGCTCGGCGATGTCAGTAACCGGCTGCCGAACACGGCTAACATCGCGTTCGAAGATCTCGAAGGGGAAGCAATCGTCCACCATCTCAATCGCGCGGGCATTGCCGCTTCGCTGGGATCAGCTTGCAGCTCGTCTTCAATGGACCCGTCTCATGTGCTGCGCGCCATGAACGTGCCGGCGAGCAGCCTGCGCGGCGCGGTGCGCTTTTCCTTATCGCATGAAACCACCTTCGAAGAAATCGATCAGGTCGTCCGCGTAATGTCCGGCATCGTGGCTCACCTGCGCGCCATGTCACGAGAGCATCCCCATCCCACCAGCAATTCGCCCCGATACACGAGTTGATCTCATGAAAGTCACGATTCGCCGCTCTCCGGAGGCCGGCCTGTCGATTTACGTGCCGAAAAAAGATCTCGAGGAGCCGATCATTGAATCGGAGCACGAGAGGCTGTGGGGCGGTTGGATCAGAATAGCCAATGGCTGGGTGCTCGATCTGCCCGAAATGGCGAGCGATACGCCGCTGCCGATCACGGTCAATGCCCGAAAGCGTGGCGAGGGCGCGGACGAGCGATGAAGACGGCCCCGCAAATCGACTTTGTCAACGCGGCCGATGCGGAGGCGATTCTCACCGACGTCGCGAACCGGCTGCGTGCCGGCAGCATTGTTCCCTATCTCGGACCTGGGCTGGCCGATTTGTCCAAAACGGATGCGCCTTCGACTCCGGAGGCCTTGGCTGGCTTCTTCGCTACCAAGGTCGCGCTGCCGCGCCGGGCCAAGGGCAACGTCTGGGCGTCGGCGCAGCACATCGAGAGCAACAAGCATCGCTCCACCGTGACGGCATTGATGGCGCAGGCCTTTGCTGCGCCGGTCGAGCCGACACCACTGCATCACCATCTCGCCGCGCTGTCCCTGCCTGTCATCGTCGATGCCTGGTATGACGGCGACATGCGTGCGGCGCTTGGCAAGCACGAGTGGTGGGGCGAGGTGCAGGGCGTTAGCCGCGCCGGCATCGGCGAGGATCGCTGGTATCGCTTCTATGATGCGGAGGGCAGAGAGGTCGATCGCGCTGTGGCGCAGAGCTGGACCACGGTCCTCTACAAGCCGCACGGCGGCGTGCTGCCTGCCAGGAACTTCCTGATCTCTGACGCCGACTATGTCGAGGTGCTGACCGAGATCGACATTCAGACGCCAATCCCCGATGTGGTGAAAGAGCGGCGCAATGGCCGAAGATTTCTCTTCATCGGCTGCCGCTTCAACGATCAGCTGCTGCGAACCTATGCGCGGCAGCTCACCAAGCGCTCGGCCGGTGTTCATTACGCCATCGTGGAACCGGATGTGCTGTCCAGGAATGAGCTGCGCTTTCTGGTCGAACAGGGCCTGACGCCGCTTGCGATCCCGCTCCCGCGCGCGATCGAGATACTGCTCGCCGGCTGACAGAACTTGTATATGGGTCGATGTTGCTTGCGTGCCGGGCGCACGCGAGTTGTCTTGCGTTTCGCGCCAGGAAATGACTGCGCTCATCTCCATGTCAGGATCAAGACGCCTGTCACACTTCGAACATTTCTAATGTCGTGCAAGGCTTCGCTTCCACGGTCAGCCCAGGCAGGCGGCTTACTTTTTTGGCTTAGATCAAAATTGCTCACCATTTCGGCCATGGCACGCGAGTTGCAAATCTTGATTTCAGTTTCCGCCTGCAGGGAGAATGGTTAGGATGGACGTATCAGCGCTGGACGAAGCAAGCTTGGCAGGGAGCGCCGTCAACGTCGGCGAGATCATGCAGGCGATCGCCGAGCACAAGGGCTGCGGCACGTCCGGCGGCAGCGGCAAGGCGAGCTGCGGCTCGCAAGCCGGCCAGGGTGAGCTGCCGACCGAGATCTGGGAGAAGGTCAAGAACCATCCCTGCTACAGCGAAGAAGCGCATCATCACTACGCCCGCATGCATGTTGCGGTTGCGCCCGCCTGTAACATCCAATGCAATTACTGCAACCGTAAATATGATTGCGCCAATGAATCGCGCCCGGGCGTGGTGAGCGAAAAACTAACGCCGGAGCAGGCGGCGAAAAAGGTGCTGGCGGTCGCCTCCACCATCCCACAGATGACCGTGCTCGGCATCGCGGGGCCTGGCGATCCCCTGGCCAATCCGAAAAAGACGTTCATGACCTTCGAAGTGGTGGCCAGGGCCGCTCCCGACATCAAGCTGTGCCTGTCGACCAACGGCCTCATGCTGCCCGACCATGTCGACACGATCGCCCGCTTCAAGATCGACCATGTCACCATCACCATCAACATGGTCGACCCCGCAATCGGCGCCAAAATCTATCCGTGGATTTTCTACAACCACAAGCGCTACACGGGCCTCGAAGCCGCAAAGATCCTCAACGACCGCCAGCTGCAAGGCCTCGAGATGCTGACTGAGCGGGGCATCCTCTGCAAGATCAATTCGGTGATGATCCCAGGCATCAACGACCAGCATCTGGTTGAGGTCAACAAGGCGGTCAAATCGCGCGGCGCGTTCCTACACAACATCATGCCGCTGATCTCCGCGCCCGAGCACGGCACCGTATTCGGGCTCAACGGCCAGCGGGGTCCGACCGCACAGGAATTGAAGGCACTGCAGGATGTCTGCAAAGGCGAGATGAACATGATGCGGCACTGCCGGCAGTGCCGCGCCGACGCTGTCGGCCTGCTCGGCGAGGACCGCAGCGCGGAGTTCACTACCGAGAAGGTTATGGCCATGGACGTCAAATATGACCTGGAAATGCGCAAGGCCTATCAGGCCAAGGTCGAGGAGGAGCGCGTCGCCAAGGTTGCTGCCGAGCAGGAAGAGCTCGCCGAGCTCGCCAGCGAGATGAGCGGCATCAAGCTCTTAGTTGCAGTGGCGACGAAGGGCTCGGGCCTGATCAACGAGCACTTTGGGCATGCCAAGGAGTTCCAAGTGTACGAACTATCGACTACGGGCGCCAAATTAGTCGGCCATCGCCGCGTCGATCACTATTGCCGGGGCGGTTATGGCGAGGAGGAGAGCCTTGCCACCATCATCCACGCCATCAACGACTGCCATGCGGTGTTCGTGGCCAAGATCGGCGGCTGTCCGAAGAGCAATCTGTTGAAGGCCGGGATCGAACCAGTCGACCAATACGCCCATGAGTTCATCGAAAAATCAGCAATCGCCTGGTTCAAGTCCTATCTTGAGAGGGTCCAAAGCGGCGAGATCCAGTATGTCGACAGGAGCGAGGCGGCGATCCGGCAGAGCGCGCTGATTTCGGCTGCTTGAGGGAGACGTCGATGCCGTTCAAGATCATTGCCTCGCAATGCACGAGCTGCTCGGCTTGCGAGCAGGAATGTCCGAATGTCGCAATCTCGGAGAAAGGCGGGACGTTCGTCATCGACCCGAAGAAATGCACCGAGTGCATCGGCCATTTCGAAGAGCCGCAATGCGTCGCGGTGTGCCCGGTCGATAACACATGCGTCATCGACACCTCATTGCCGCGCTACTAGGCGCGGGCGTAAATAGGCTCGAGCCTATGACCTTCACGCTGGCGCCCACCGCTGAAAAACTCGCGAGTTTCGTGCTGCGTGCCGATGGCACCGCTGGCGCCAGCGTCCGGCTCGCCGTCACGGCAGATGGTTGCTCGGGATTACCCGCCGATATGGGTGTTGCGCCGGCACCTCGGCCCGGTCAGCAAGGCGTCGAGCGCAACGGCCTAAAGTTGCTTCTCAATGCCGAGAACCAGCTAATGCTTGGGGGGCTCACGATCGATTTGACCGACACCACTGTGCAGACCGGGCTGATCTTCCCAGAAGCGGGTGTGCTGCTCCAGCAACACCGCAAAGGCTGCCCATTAGAAGAGGAAAGCTGCCGATGAGCCTCGATGTGGCAGGCGATCCGCTGTCCGGGAGCGAGGGGACCCTCATCGCGCACACGCTACTCGGCGACGGCCTGCCGCGCGAAGCCGATCATCTGTGGCAGGCCGGGCTCTCCTATCACCTGGACAAGATCGCGGAAAAACACCTGCACGAAGCTCAGGCGCTGGCGCCGGGACACGCCGCCGTCCTGATCGGACTCTACCGCTTCTATTTCTACAAGACTCGCTTGTCGGAGGCGTTGGAGGTCGCCAAGCTCTGAAGGCAGCGCGAGAAAACGGTCTCTCAGACGCCTGGCGGCGGGTTAGCGCGACCGATGCTGCTTTCGATTGCTACGACAACAGCCTGCCGCGCTTCTATTTATCTTCACTGAAAGCCTACGCCGACCTACAGATGCGGCTCGGCGAACTCGGTGAAGGACACGCGGCCGCCAGCAAGCTCGTGGAGCTCGACCCGACCGACAAAATCGGCGCCAAGGTGCTCTTAGACGTGCTGGACCAGATAGGACAGGACGATGACCGATGACATCGATGAGGCCCGCGACTGGCTAGGCAACGAGATCGACTGCGGCACCTGCACGCATCTCGGGCTCAGGGCCACTGGTGGCTGCTGCTTGTTACAAGCCTGCGTCAACGACCGCTATGGCCGGCGCATAGACCGCTTCTTCAACTGGAATCCGGCGCTGGCCGACGCTTACATCACACATCCGCATTTCGAGGTCCGCGCGATCGCGGCCAAACACGCTAACCTGTTCCTATTACCGATGCTGCTCGATGACGCTGAGGAAACCGTGCGCTGGAACGCGGCGCGCCGCCTTCCCAAGCGCTTTGTGCTGCGGCTACGCAGCGACCCGCATCGAGATGTGAGGATGCGGGTTGCGACCTTTCTGGAAGGCGAGGAGCTGGCGCCGATGCTATCGGATCAGGACTATTGCGTCCGCCTGGTGGTGGCGAGCCGGATCGCGCCGGCGCTGCTTGGGCCTCTCATGAACGATGACGAGCCCGAGGTGCGCCGCGTGGTTGCGCTCCGCATTCCCTATGACTGGCTTCTCGGCATGGTCAATGATCGCGATTCGAGCGTGCGGCTCGAGATCGCACGGCGGCTGTCTCCGGATTCGCTCAGCGTGCTGCGCCGCGATCCGGATTGGCGCGTCCGCTATGAGGTGGCAAGCCGCATTAGAGCGGCCGAACTGGCTGAGTTGACCGAGGACGCGGACTCGATGGTGCAGGAAGTCGCCCGCGGGCGCGTGGCGATCCGGCCCAAACGACCGAGAGAGAGTGGGACATGAGCAACATCGTTCGCGACAGCGAGGTTGTCGAGCTGACCGGGCCGCCTTTCTTCAGCTTCGGCGAAAAGGTGCGGGCCAACCGCACCATCCGCAATGATGGCACCTATGCCGGCAAGGAAGTTGGCGAGATCCTCGCCAAAAAGGGGGAGGTGGGTTACGTCGTCTCAATCGGCACTTTCCTGCAGCAGTTCTACATCTATGGTGTCGAATTTCTCGAAAGCGGCAACCGCGTCGGCATGAAGCGTAAGGAGCTCGAGCCGGTGGTGGCGTGCGAGGAGCTTGAGGACCTGCCGTTGCCGGAAGAGGCCGCGCCGTGATCGACCCGAGGCTGCCGAAGTACCAATGGGGCCAGCGCGTCAAGGCGGCGGTCGACCTCATTAACGACGGCTCCTTTCCGGACGCACCGGCGAACGGACTCTTGATCAGCGCCGGAGCGATCGGCGAAATCGTGCAGGTCGGAAGGCATACCGAAGCGAACGTGCCAATCTATCTTGTCGAGTACGGCGAGCGGCTGGTCGTCGGCTGTCTTGAAGATGAAATCACAGTGCTTTGAGGGGAGCCGTTCGCAATGAATGCCGCGGTAATGAGAAAAGTAGGGATCGGGATTAACCCTCATCCGAACGAGCTCGATTGCAGGCGGATCGAGCGCGCCTTGAGCTCGCGCCAGCGCTATCGCTATGTCTCGCCGAATGTGAAACCGGTGAGGGGTGGCTATCTGATCGAGAGTCCCTGCTGCTCTCACAATATCGACAAGGACGGTGGCCTCATCGACGTCGCGCTAGTCCACTATGACACGGTGAACGGGATGTGGAAGCTGTTTCGAAAGAACCACGCAAACGGAATCTGGGAGTTTTATAGCATTTACTACCGCCTGATCTCAGCAATCGAGGAATTGAACACGGATCCCGAGCGGCTGTTCTGGCAATGAAGCTGATTTGGGGGCCACTTATAAGGGAGCCGCGATGGCACTTGGCACAGACGAACTGATCGAAATCGAACGAGTGCTTGCGGAAGCGCAGCCTGATGCAAGCTCATTCTCCGAGCTGCGGCGCCGCTTTCCGCAGCTCGCCGTGACGCGCTGTGATGCCTCTGACGTGACGGAGCGGCCGTTCCTTAAGTTTTCGCATTTCGACCTGCATCTGATCGATGGCTGCGATCGCTGCGTGCAGATCACGACTGATCCTGCGCGGGCGATTGGCATCCTGCTGGCGGCAAGGAGTACTGGGCGGTGACCGGCGTTGGACTCGCAGGGCATTGCGACGATGGCGCAGACGCGGCCGAGACCGATGTTTCCTTCATTCCGCTCTCCGATCCCGATATCACCTCCGCCGAGCTCTCTGCCGTTGAAGCGCTGCTGTGTTCGCCGCGAGTCTCCAATGGACCGATCACTGACGTCTTCGAGAAAGCCTTTGCCGCCTATCTTGGCCGCAAATATGCCGTTGCCGTCCCCAGCGGCACGATCGGGCTCTTGCTTGCGCTAAAAGCGCTCGGCGTCGGACCCGGGCAGGAGGTGATTGCCTCGCCTTATTCGTTTCGCGAGACGGTGCATGCTATCAGTCTAGTGGGCGCGCGGGCCGTATTTGCCGACGTCGACTATTGGTCGGGAGCCTTGGCTCCGGCGAAGGTCGAAGAGCGTGTCACGGCCAACACGCGGGCTATTATAGGTGGCAACCCCAATGGCCATCCAGCGCCATGGTCGGAGCTGCGCGCGATCGCGCAGCACCATCGGCTGCCGCTCCTGGAGGATTCGACCGAAGCGATCGGATCGCGATACAAGGGCGAGCTCGTCGGCCGTTTTGGTGATATCGCCGTGTTCGACTTCGCCCAGCCACTAGCCCTGACCTGCGGTGAAGGCGGGATGGTGGTGACCGATGACATCGACTTGGCCGTTGGCTTACGTCGCCATCGCGCACATCGGCTGGATGAACGCTCCTCCGTTGTCATCAGCAGCGCAGCGCCCCACCAGGCCGGCATGAGCGATCTCACAGCTGCGCTGGGCCTTGCGCAGCTAAGGCGCCTCGAGGAAATCTTGGAGCGGCGCCGGCTCGCCGAACAGCTTTACAACGCGCATATGCAATCCTTTGAGGGTATCAAGCCGCCTTATGTGGCTCCCGATGCGACCGTCGTGAACTGGTTCCTCTATCTCGTCCATCTCGGGACGCGCTTCACGCGCTCCAGCCGCGATGCCATCGTCGATGACCTGCGCATCGAGCAGGTCGAGGCCGCCGCCTATTGCCATCCGTTGCATTTGCAGCGGCATTATTTTGATCTCGGCTATCGGCATGGCGATTTCCTGGTCACGGAGAAAATCGCCGATCGCGCCCTGGCACTGCCGTTTCACACCCATCTGACCAGCGACCATATCGAGTTTATCGTGGAGACGGTGAAGGATGCGTCAATCAACATCGGCGCTGGCGCAGCAATTTATTAAACCGAAGAATCATCAATGGGACGCAAAGGGAAAGCTTGAATGTCGACAGTCAGGGTCTCACAATGGAACAAGATAATGGAGGTCATTCAGGCCACATCACTATTGGCGGTGCTGCAGAACCCGAATATTCCGGACAAGTACAGGGGCAGACCAAAGACGGATCCTCCGACCTCCAGCAAGGCCGCAAGGAACTCTCGAGGATAGGTCCGAAGAGCGAGCGTGGAGAATGAGAAGCTCAAAACGATCGGAGCCGTCGGCTCCGAGTTGCGGCTCGCCCGCGAGCCCAAGGTGCTCGGAACGAAGACGTGAACATCGAGCCCTTGGGCTTCGGCTCGGGCTTCTGCAGGCTCGGCGCTAAATAGCAGGGAAGGCAAATGAATTTCGCAGCAGGTCACTGTTCCCTGAACGGGATAGTGGTCGAGATTGGCGAGCGCCGGCCGGCCTTAGGCCGCACGATGGTTTTGGTTTTCTCAGCGCGCCGTCGGTGCCTGCCAGGAGCTGGCCGGTGAACTTGGCGCGCTTCGGCTAACCCGTGCCGCCGTCGATGCCTTCAGGCAGGAAAACGTGACGACAGCATGGGCCAAGGGAGCACCGCGACATGGGCAGCCAAGAGATTGAGGTGTTCACCGTCTGTCACGCCGATGCAATCGAGCGGGGCGGTGCGAAGGGCTTTAGCCTGTCGCGGATCGACGAGAGCGGCGAGAGCCGGCCGTTTCCGATTGTCGTGGTGCGGACCTTCGGAAACGACTACTACGGCTACCTCAACCGCTGCCCGCATGACGGTGTCTGGCTCAACATCGGCTCCGGAGAATTTTTCTCGTCGGACCGCGCCTTTATCAGATGCGGCCGGCACGGTGCGATCTTCGAGATCGACAGCGGGTTTTGCATCGACGGCCCCTGCAACGCAAAAGCCCTGGAGCCGGTCGCGCTCGCCGTGGTCGACGGCGACGTCTGCCTATGTGGCGTGAAGCTGGTGGAGGACAACGGGTTTCCCGATCCGTTCGAGGACAGCGATGAAACCATGGACATCATGATCCATCCGGATTAACTGGCATGATCTCATGACCGTGGCTCAGGAGTCTTTCGGGAAAGCGCCGTCCTTCGGATGAACATTGGCGCAGGCCTTCGCCTGTCGCTGCTTTCGAAGTCGTGAGAGATCAAAGTGCCGGCACGCCGGCGGAAGTCATCCTGTAGCCCGGCATGAATGAATGGTACTGGGACACTCGAACAACGAGACGCGCAGCGATTTCGATGTTCGAGCGCATTGGCGGCCTTGTGAGGACCGATCGGCCGTCGACAGCTCTTATAGCGCATGGAGGCATCACCCGAAACGAAGATCATCGGCGCCGTGCATCCGGCTGATGTCCGGGGCAGCAAGCAGGTGTTCAAGTGCTATCTCACGGAGTGGACGGCGGGCCAAGACTCGACACGCCCGAGCAGGGTACGCCAGCGCCATCTCGGTTTTCTCATTGGCGGCGCCGAGCTCAACCCCGCTGGCTCGCTTGCATCTGCGGCGCATTGCTGGGACGATTGACAACGAAACCGCGCTCGCCGAACTGAACCTCCCGTTAGCAACGCTCGGCCGACTGGGGGCGCAACCAGGCGGGCAACCCGGGATGATGAAAGACGGCGGCGATTCCTAAAGACTCGCTAGAGGCGCTGACCTCGTCCCGCTTGGCTTTTGCTTTCCGTTCGCTCTTGGCCTGCGATAAGACGCCGGCGTCCTTTTAGGAGAATTGGCGGCTACCTCTCCATATATTGCTAGATCCACAACTCGCGTGCGGCGAGCGCGAGCTGCACGGTTCCACCCTGTGTACGGAGTGAGGCAGGCCGGCAAAGGGGGTGAACATCGACGCCAGCACTTTTTGGTCGGGTGAAGCCGGGTGCGGCCTTTGCTTCCGATGACAACCGCGCTTATGGAGGGCGCCGAGACCGAGCAGGTGCTAGTGACATCCAAGGCGCGCTTGAAACGGAGAAAGCCCCCGGCGGTCACAGCGCCGCCGAGGGCTCCGTCTGGGCTGGAGGGGGAATGTTTGAGCCCAGACGTAACAGGACCGTTAGGGTGAGATAACGATCCTGTATCAGGAGTTCTTTCAGACTCGCTGAAACCAGATTGGCCGTGCGTGCAGCGAGAGGGGGAACAACCCTGCGAAGTACCAATCCCAGTCACGCACGGCAATTCAAAGGGCATATCCATTGACCGTAGTCTTGTAATCGATGTCTCCGCCCCAGGAATCAAGGCAAGCGCCTCAAGGTGTACAGCGCGAAGCGCCAGCGCCACTGGCAATCGCTGATTGCGATTGCCACTGGCGCCAGTCGGGCTCCTAGCCGGCGTGGCTTGCGATCTCGCGCAAGCCACGACTCGGCGATCACGCGCGCCTCGTCGTACGGTGCAACGCTCACCGAAAGATGGGGTCGGTTCGCGCCGGATCATGCCGGTAGGCGACCACGCCTTGCTACAGCAAAGCGTCGATATCATCAGGAAAATCGCCAAGATTGATGAGCTCCTCCAAGAAGACGACAATTATAGCAATCGCTTCATTCTTGAGATGACATTGCAAGAGCCGGGCCATCCAGAAGGACCGGTATTCTTTGTCTATTTGGGGCATCGCTGCGGAAAAGCTGGAGGCGCGAGTCCGGCTCGATCTTTGTTACGTCTGCAACAGAAGAGATCGCTGCTGTAGCAAACGTGACAGTGACTAGCAGTCGTACGTTGGCAGATTGAGAATGACCGGCGCGGACGCGCGCGTCGCGCATCCTGGTTCGAAGCTTGCATGGCAGACGCGAGAAGGCGGCCAAGCAAAGCGGGAGCAAGGAATATCGCGATGATGGGACCAGACTTTGAGGCCCTGATCAGGAAGGCCTATCCGGAGGCGGAGGTGTCCGTGACAGATATTGCCGGCAACGGCGATCATTATGGCGCCCGCATCATTCCGCGTGCCTTCCCAGTCAAGAGCCGAAGCAGCATCAGATTTTGCATGCGGCGCTCAAGGGGACAATGGGTGACGAACTTCACGCGCTCGCGCTGATGACCGCGGTCCGAGGGGCGATGCACTCGGACCTTGTCTCTCTTCATATAACCCAATCGAACGCGTGGCAGGCGCATGAACTCAGAAACGGAATTCGAGCTTCCTCAACTCTACAGGCATCACGTCTTTGTCTGCCACGTCCAGCGTCCGCCCACACATCCGCACGGCAGCTGCGGTGCAGCTGGCGCGCAAGTTCTGTGGGACAGGATGAGCAAGGCGATCGAAGCGCAAGGGCTCACCGATATCGGCTTCACGGCGGCGGGCTGTCTCGGCTTTTGCAACGTAGGTCCCTGATGGTGATCTATCCCGATGGCGTCTGGTACCGCCCGACCACGCCTGACGATATCGACGAAATCATCGAGTCCCATCTCAAGGAAGGCAAACGCGTCGACCGCCTGGTAATGGTGTTGAAGCGGAGCTAGACGAAAGGCTCGGTTAGCGCCGCCCGCGCGGGCTATCAAGTACGGCGCGGCTACACGTCCAAACGGAACGCCTCTGAAACGTCGGATTACCAGCTCACCAGGATGATGAGTGGTGGTGACCTTACGCCTCTCTTCAAGAAATCCGTCCGCAACACCGGGCCCTTGACCTTATCGGTGTGGACTTTGATCTCATCGGGATCTTCGGTGAGATGAATATTTCTGATCATGGTGCCGCGCGTAGAACGAGCCTTTGAGCTTCAAGTCCTTGATGACCGTGACGGTGTCACCCTGGTGGCGTACCGCTTGAAAACCTGACCTTGACGCCCATGTGGTGCTTTCCGCCAGTCGCGCCGAGATGAGAAAATGACTTAATCGATTGTACTTACCCAATTCGATCGTGTCTGTCGTCACCTAATGCTGGCTCCGCCAATAGCTCACAGCCAAAGCGGATGCGGCGCCGGGGCCCGGCTCCCGGCGCTGAGAGAGATGATGCTTCTTCGAATCGTCAGCTCGCTCGATCTTGCTGTTTGGAACCGGTTTCCACTCTTCCGGATCGTGCTCTTGTCAGTACTTGTAGGTGATGCCGCCGCCAACCAGCCATGGGTCGATATTGGCGCGCCCGGTGACGGGAATGGCGTTGTTGACGGTGGCCGAATAATCCGGCCGCAGCCACAACTTCTTCACGTCGACATTGAGGCCCCAGTGACTGTCGAGCATGTAGTCGAAGCCGAATTGGACCGCGGCGCCAACGTGGTTGCTGATGTGCAGATCCGTCATCGCTAGGCCGGCAAACGGCGTATTGGCCGCAGACTGGTTGAAAAAGACGGTGTAGTTGATGCCAGCGCCAATATAGGGCTTGAACGCGCCGAAATCGGTGAAGTGATACTGCAGCGTCAGCGTCGGCGGCAACAACCAGGCTGTGCCGATCTCGAGCCCGTTGAGCGTCCCGGTGCCGCTGATCTGATGCTTGGTCACGCCGAGAATGAGTTCGGCGGCGATGTTCCTGGTGAAGAAATAGGTGATGTCGAGCTCCGGTATGGCCTGATCGCTGATCGAGAGCCCGGAATTCGGCGACGACAGGGGCGGGATACCGGCAACATTGACCAAGCTGCCTCTTGCATCCGGCAGCACGCCGAGCACGCGCAGGCGGACCATCCAGGGATTGAAGGGGGCGACCGGCGGCGCTTTGGTGTAGATTGATGCCGATGCCAGATCCGCAGCCCGTACCGACATGGCGGCCCCACCGAACGCCGCCGCGAGCACGAGCAGCGACGCCATCGTTAGAATTGCTCTTGTTCTCATCGCATTCTCCATTCCCAGTCAGCGCGGGGAGTCGCGCGACGCCTATGTCAAACCACAAGCGGGCTGGTGAATGATGTGATGCGGATCAAATCGGGCGGGTGATGGCGCGATTAAGTCGACGCGTTGCAAAAGGATCACTGGCCGTGCAGCATAATCATTTTTCTTCGAACATTTCGTTCTATATTTGTCTGAGCAGGATTCTGTCTGTATTGTACCTCAGCCGGCGAGCTCTGACTCCACCAGTTTGCAGAGCGGTCGGAGGCAAGTATCTCGGCGTCACAGGCCGTGACCTGCACACGATAAGTCGTGGGCTGCGCTGCATTCGCAACTACGCTGTTGTGCGCACTGAGGTTTACCTATCGCCGACCAATATCGCTCTGCGCCGAAGCGGCAATCTCGAAGCCTCCATGCTGCTCATCCTCACTCATCACGGTTTGCGAGGCAGTAACGTTCCGTTTTCCGTCAACCAACTGAATGGCTCCAGGCGGATGAGGCGTCTCTAATGCGCAAAGACTTCTACTCCGCGGACGAGGCGGTCAGCAAATTTGAGCCTAAGAGATCGGCGCTCGCTCAACTTACCTGCTTGTCGATTTACCAAAAGAAGACAAGTGCCAACGCAGCGAAGTCGAAAAGGCCCGCTCTGATTGGGATGGCGTGGTACTCGAACGGACGATTTACCGCGATTGAAACGTCCATAGACTCAATTGAGGGCATGCTGCTGAGGCTTGAAGAAGTCGATTGATAACGCAAACGCTAAGGCGCACGGCGAGACAGCGGTGCCCGACGCTCTGTGTTGTCGAGCAGGGCTCTTAAGAGTGCACCAGCCGGCATAGGACGCGCCGACCGCCCTTGGATTGCCGAAGGCGAATGTGCGGGCATTCGTCGCCAGACTAGGGCAAGCGCAAAAGCTCGCCCTGTCGTCGCCCGCTTCACAACGCGCTAGTTATTGCCAACTGGAGGTCGGCCGTGCGCGGCGTGTTGGCGTACTTGTCCCGCCAGCGTTTAACTCACCGCGAACTCCTTGGTCGGTGAGCGCGGCGAGTCACCATGGCTCTTCCGCCCCATCATGGCCTGAATTTATTCTCGCCAGTTCGACCCGATGGCGTTCCAGTTAGGTGGTTCTTGCCCGAGAATGTTGCGAACGAAGAAGTCCAGGAGCTTGAGCTTGCTGTAACTGCTTGGTGCTACGTGATCTGCGCCGGGCACCAGAAGCCAGTCGAAGTATTTTCCCGCCCTGATGAGCCGGTCGGCAAGCTGGAGAGTAGAGGACGGATCAACAATGCGGTCCGTTTCGCTCACAATGAGCAGCAGCTTACCTTGCAATCTGAAAGCATTGTCGACGGCGGAGGATTGAGAATATTCGATGCCGACTGGCCAGCCCATCCACTGTTCGCTCCACCAGATCTGGTCCATCCGGTTGTCATAGGAGCCATTGCTCGCGACCGCTACCTTGTAGAAATCAGGATGGAAGAGCAGCGCACTCACAGCGTTCTGCCCGCCGGCGGACCCGCCAAAAATGCCAACGTTCGAGATATCGTACCAGGGATACTTCGCACTCGCCGCCTTGTGCCACAGGATTCTATCGGGAAGGCCGCCGTCCTTCAAGTTTTTCCAAGCAACGTCGTGGAACGCGCGAGAGCGGTTGTTCGTACCCATTCCATCGATCTGAACTACAATAAACCCGAGCTGCGTGAGAGGCTCGACGAAGGCCGAGAAGGACTTGGGAACGAAGGAACCCGTCGGGGCGGCATAGATATGCTCCACGACCGGATATCTCTTGTTTGGATCGAAGTTGATCGGCAGGCGAATGATACCCCATATATCGGTCTGGCCGTCCCGCCCCTTGGCATGGAAGCTGAGTGGCGGTTGCCAGCCGGCCGAGATGAGTTCGGAGATCTCGGCGCGCTCGACCTGCATCAGCTCGGCATTATCGTTGGCTCGGTAAAGCGTCAAGCGCGGCGGGACATCGATGCGAGACCACAGGTCAACATAGTAGCGGCCGTCGGGCGAAAACTCGATGTGATGATTGGCTAGCTCAGGCGTGAGCGCGGTCAGTCCCGTCCCATCGAAGTTGATGCGGAAAGCGTGGACGAAATAAGGGTCCTCCGCTGGGTTCATCCCGCTCGCGCCAAACCAGATCTGGCGCTTGACCGGATCGACGTAATAGACGGTGCGGACCACCCAATCTCCTCTGGTGATCTGGTTTTTGAGTTCCCCGGTCCGGCCATTGAAAAGGTAGAGATGCTCGTATCCATCGCGCTCGGATGCCCAGATGATCTCCTTTCCATCTTCAACATCGTAGCGGAAGGTCTTTCCCGTGTGACGCTGATCCGTTAGATGCTGGTAGTCAATGAACGTTTTGCTCCGCTCATCAATCAGACAGCGCACCTTGCCTGTAGCAGCTTCCACTTCCACAAGGCGATAGACCTGATGTCCGCGCTGATTATATTCGAAGGTGAAGCCGCGGCCATCCTTCCACCAGCGGATCGGCGAAAGACTGTAGGGATTTGGGAACGAAGCATTGTCGATTGCGATCTGGCGCCGGCTGACGATATCAAACAGCACCGGCTGGTGCAGTGCCAAGGTATCACCCGCCTTCGGATACGTCATCGTCCAATGTTTCGGTTGAAGCTGGTCCTTCGGTGATGATTCGAGGTAATGGACCTGCCGTTTGTGCCCTGGACGGATGCGGTAACCCGCGAGGTGACGCGAGTCTGGAGACCATTTCAGCGTCGATAAAGCATAGTAGTTGGATTCAGATCCGTCCCAGGTCAATGGGATGTTTCGAGAGCCATCCTTGCTGCGCAGGAACAAGTTGTAGTTCTTAGAATAGGCCAGCCATTTGCCGTCAGGCGATACGCTTGTCTTCTCTCGATTATTTTCCGCGGGTGGCGTGCGGTCATAGCTGTACTGATAGGCTTGGCGTGGCATGGTATTGCTTGTGCACGCATCGCTTACAAGGTCGCAGCTCCACCGGGTATTCTCGATGTTGAAGGTGATCCTGCCAGCATCTTTGGCCATCTTGAAACCGGCGAAGGGCAGATTGTCGGCCTTATAGTCCTTGTGGCTTGCCCTGTTCAGCGCGGCCGCGAGACGGGTGTGATCAAAAGCCGGCTGCTTTGTGCCCGTGGCAGCATTCACGAGAATGAACTGATGCTTGCCTTTAGTTGTTTGCCGATAGACGAAAGACTCACCATCTGCGAGCCAGAATGGCGCGTCGGGGACATTGGTAGTGAGCTTTGCATATTGATCGCCGATCGTCATCGCTCGCTTGTAATCGGAGAGCTGCAGCTGATTTGCAATGCTGTCCGTCGGACCCGCGGCAGCGGACGCCTGCTGAACCAACAGAACAAGCGTCAAAACGCCGAACTTGTACATGAACGATTACCTCTCCTGTGTGTTTGGGATAAAACACAAGTGTTGACTTCCCGAATGTTGTGCAGCTGCGGTTAGCGTCTACTGCAGAGACCGCACCGGATTTCTGGGCGTAGAGCGCCGTGAACGCTGCTTTCAACTCCGTAACGCTCGTGGTGTGCAGAATCGATGCCAACGGGGCGCGATGCGCATTCCCCGTGTTTCTCGATTACGACGTCATCTAGGCGACAAGAACGTTGAATGTTGAACCAAGCCGCGCGTCTAAGATCAAACACGAAACCCCATGCCAGTTATAGATTACTGTCGACATGAGATCGACCATGCTCGCGTCTACGCCACTTGACTCGTTATTGATATCGCCCAGCTTGTTCTACCAAGCACGCTCGCCTTCAGGCTGGGATCGTCAAGGATGAGAAAGGCGGCGATGGGAAATGGACCTCGTCGAAACAACCAGCATTTCGCCGTGCGGCGGGCGGCGGGCTTGGTGTAGAAATATGGGCATCCGGCCTTCAGTTCTAAAATGAAAACGATCGCCTCGACCGCAATGTATTCGTGCCATTCGGAGAAACGCGCCGGTGGCGAAAACTGCCGAATGGTGATCACGCTGTTTGGGACGACTGAGATGACCCGCGGCACGCGCTGGGCAGTCTTCAGCACGTGGTCAGCAGCAATATTCCCACGAGTCGGCATCACGGCGCGCCAAGCATGGTGACGCGCTGCTCGCGGGTCTGATCCGGTGCAAGGGCTGCGACCGCAAGCTCACACTCCGGTACTCCGGCATGAAGCGCCGTATCCTGCGCTACAGCGGCAGCCGCGCCTGGATGGATAATGTCGGCCCTACTGCATCGTCCTCCAAGGGATTGCACGTCGATGATGCGATCGAGAAAGCGTTGCTCGGCCTCATCGGTCCGGGGCTATCGACGCTGCGATCGCTGCCGCCAAGGAAGCTGGAGAACGGCGCGATCAGGTGCATGCCCTCACTCGCAACCTCGAACGGCGCACTATGCCGCCGACAGGCAATTTCACAGGAACGTATGTGAATAACGCGGCTGGATTTTCTTGCCGGGGACAGCCTTACGCTGCGGGTAACGTCACGGCAAGCAAATAGATTTCTACATCACCTGGATGTCGCCCGCAGCTCCGACCTGCAAAACACTGAAGGTCTGGAATGGCCGTGTAGCTGGTGACAAAATTCCAAGGCGATGGAAGCTGTACTACGTGGGATAGGACTGGAACTTTCACAAAACGACCGGCCGGGACTTCTTTACGAAGAGGAAACCAAACCTGGTTTAAGCCGCGATGGCGACGGCCCGTAACGTCGTCACCGGGCCTGTATTTGCATGATCGTCTGCTCCTGCAATGTTCTGACTGACCAGAACGCGTACTCGGTCGGCGTCCTCCTTTGCATGGAGAGAGAAACGGCCCGTTGATCTTTTCGATGTGGATCCACGGCTGTCCCTCGATGGGCTCGACGGCGCGAGCGAGATCCGTCAGCGCCTGCATGCGGCGTTGCTAATCGTCCGCGTTTATGGCGGCCATGGCAAAATTCAGATTGCTATTTGTCCTCCTTGTCGGAGGTGCACCCTCGACCGAGGGCTGGTTTGAGCACGGCGAGTTGATCGTAGCGGATATACTGGGCGGCACCCGGAGCGTGAGGCTTCAACTTTGCTGATAACTGCAATCAGTGTCGTCCTTCAGGTAATTCAGCATGGTGTTGCAGGCGTCCTCGGCTTCAGCAAAACTTTGGAGGGGCAAGCCGAGAACCCTGATCGCGCCACGGCCCTGGTGGAGCGGACGCCACGACGCGACGTAGCCCAACCTTCCGCGAAAACCGGGACCGGTGGGGCTCTGGAAGCTGATCACGAACGAATAGTGGTCGCTGCTTGCGCTCCATATCTCCATGTCTTCGACGGCACGATGGAATTGCAGGGGCATCAGGGTCCGTTCGCTGGGCCAGGCCGCGAACCAAACTGCTGCGGGTCGGCGCCGGGTAGGGGCAATACAGCGCAGCTCTCGCCGGCAAATTGCGTTTCATGGTCAGCCCACGCCATCGCTTTCTTATGGCCACGGCCGGAAGTAGGAGCATTGACGTCAAACTTTGGCGTACATTTAACGATCGAACTCCACCGACTGCTAGACCGTATGTCTGAAGGAAGGCCGGAGGATGGCCCGTAACGTGGCCACTTCGCCTCCACATTGCACGGCAACTAATATGGATGTCTTGCGGAGGGCGCCTTGCGGTAAATCAATCTGGTTTGAGGGCGACTTAAGAGCTGGGCAAATCCGATCTAAGACCGTACACAGCACTCTGGTGAGAGTGCCGAATGCGGCGCCGGCATCCCAGTTGACCCCCATCAATGACTGCTCTGCACTGGGGGGCACAACGCCACCGCCAATCTCATCGAAGATTGTCCGCCGCCTGACCATAGAACATACCTATGCATCGGGGCGACTTGGATTAAGTGAGGCCGAGGAGCGGGGTCGTTAAAGCGACAAGTGTACGGCGGGCCAATCAACATCAGCGCATTTGGCCGCCGAGGTCATCGAGCCGGCTCGCGAAACGGGCGCTGCCGGTCGGGTGGCCAGGCGGTCGCGAACAGGGCACAATGGAAATCAATGGTGGCCTTCTAGCGCAGAGGCGGCGATCTCACCCGAAGCTGAGTGCGTCCACCGCCCGACACCACTTCTGGCCAGTACGACAGGGGCTGTCCAGCGGCGATACACACGATAGACAGAGACCTGCCACACCGAATTTTTGCAGCGAGCTGTTATCGTTGGTTTCTATTGTGGTGTCATCAGCGTATTTGGCAGCAACAACTGGCTGTCAGCGCAACAGCGGGCGGCCGTACCAGTAATCACCTGGGCACTGAGACGAGACGACCGCCCACGCAGGCGACTAGCGCTTTGGCACGAGCGGACCCGCCAGCTCAAGGCAGTTTTTGCCCTTGAGCAGTGTTAGGAGAGAGCTGGTCCTGAAAGTGGTTGCTGCTTGACGGCAAGAAGAACAGAACGAGCGCACGCGCGATCGATGTAGAGACGCTGCACGCCAAGATCGGGGAGCTGAGACTGGAGATACGATTTTTCAGAAGGCGCACTCAGCAAAGCCCGGCTGCTGAGCGCAAAGCGATGGTCGACGGTGGGCACGACCTGCCGATCACAAAACACACGGAAATTGTCAAGATCAGCCGTAGCAGTGTCTATTATCTATCGTCAGTGGAGTAGGATTCCAGCTGCGGTCTCGCACTAAGAAACGCTGATCTACTATACGCGCGCGAACACGAACCTGCTTGTGACTTAGTTCGCCGCCGGCTCGATGAGCACACGCCCGTACTTGATCATCGTTTCGACCTCTGCGCGAAAAGCTTGGCGCGAGGCGTTGCGTGAATAGAACATGTGACCGCCCGGAAAGACCACGAGTCTGACTCGCGGCGCTGAGGCGTAGGCAGGCAACTGATCGAGCACCATCTTCGAGCCGAAATAGGGCGTGGCAAGATCGAACAGGCCGTGCCCGACCAGTACGCTCATCTTCGCGTCCGTCGCAAGGATCTGGCGCAGCTCCGACAGCGACTGCGGGGGGCTGCCGCCGAAATCCCAGGCCCGCCCGACCGCACCGTTGCGCAGTTCATAGGAGCCGTCCGGCCGCCAGTTGAGCTTGCGCGTCAGGATATCGACGGCGGCACTGGTCAGCGGCGCCTGCAGCGCATCGCCCGAGGGATCGCCGAAGAGGTAGCCATCGGAGTCCGGATAGGGATCGAGGCCGCGCACGGAGGCGTCATAACGGCCGGTCACCTTGCCGCTCTTGCGGTCGAGCTCGCGGCGGAATTCGTTGACATCAAAGCGCCCGGCAAGCCGTCGGCTCACAGCCCGGTCGATTCCGGTCAAGGCAGCGACCTTGTCTGCGAGACGGTTGGTGGCCTCCTTGTCTGCCTCGCCCTTGACGAGGTCGGCCAAGAACTCGCCGAGCGCGTAAGCTTCCACGTCGGCGAGATCGGCCCGCTTCACCGGCCCCCTGGCTTCGCGCTCAGTCGCGACATAGCTCGGCAACGTTGCGACATATTGCAGGATGCTGGTGCCGGTGAACTCGCGGAAGTCGAACACAGGCGAGATCATTATCAGGCCCCTGACGCCAATGCCCTGCTGCATCTGCAACTCGCGCACGACCTTCGGCCCGCGAATGCCGCCATAGCTTTCGCCCGCAACGTATTTTGGCGACAGCAGCCGGTCGTGCTTCTCAAGCCAGCGGCGGATCACCAGCGCAAGTGCGCTGACATCACCGTCGACGGAATAGAACCGCTTGCGGACATCCTCTCCGGTCGCGACGAAACGGCTATAGCCGGTGCCGACGGGGTCGATGAAGACGAGGTCGGTGAAATCGAGCCAGGTCTCCGCATTTGGCTTCACCTCTGCAGAAGTCGATGGCGTGACCTCGTCGGCGTTGATTGGCAGCCGCCAGGGACCCGCACTGCCGAGTTGCAGCCAGGCCGACGATGCGCCGGGTCCGCCGTTGAAGAAGAACGTGACCGGGCGCGTGTCGCGGTCGGTGCCGTCGAGCTGATAGGAGGTGTAGGCGATCTCAGCCTGCGGCTCGCCCTTGTCATCGAACAGACGGATCGAGCCTGCGGTCGCGGCGAAGGCGAGCATCCGCCCAGGGAGCTCGATCGTTTGCCTGGTGGTGGAGTCCGGCGGCAGGCGATGCTGCTCGGACGTAGGCGGATCGTCGGCCCGGGCGGCGCTTCCCATCACGCCGCAGGCAGACAGGGCCAGCGCAAGAGAGGTGAGGCGCAGCGCGGTCAAATCAAACTGCATCGAGTGTCTCCCGTCCCGGCCGCACTTTGCGCGCACGAGGTGCGTCTGCCACAACGGCTCTACTCACCTAGCTGATAGTCGAGGAACAACAAACCTACTAAGTCGGGTAGCATTCGCTATGCTTGGGTCCTTTCGGCGGCAGAAACCTGCCTGGATCGGTCTCGCCGGATGATCTTCGAAGTGATTTGGGCGAGCAGTTCAGTCGTGCTTTCCATGCACTGGCGCCAATTCCTGTGTCCCAGGCGAGTGGCGTGTCGGTCAGCACTGGAACGAATCTTTACGGAATCCAAAAGGTCCATGCCCAAAATAATAATCCCCAGCACATGGCACAGGAGGCTCGCAGAGCATGCCAACTCAGGCGATGCTGGCGTTGATCGCGGTCTGTATCGTTCCGCATCAAACGCGAGTCCTGAGTCTCGGAAACGAAGGCCTGGATTCCACCGTCGAGGGCGGCGGCCTGAACGCGGCTGAGGGGACAAGGTTTGCCCTCTCCTCAAGTTGAGTGCGCAAAATGATATCGCGCGAGGAACTCGGGACCGGGCAAGGCTGCTTCTTGAATATGGTAGCAGCGCAAGTGGCGTCAATTCGCTTATGATCGATTGAACGCGCTCTGAGAATACAAGTTCAAATCCGAAGTCGCCGAAATGCAAGCTCATTCCGGGACTCGTGTCGGGGTAAAGCAAACTCGTACTGTTCACAATTCCAATCAGCCTGCGCTTGCCTTCTGGGCCACTTAGAAGTGCGGCAGCGCCATCCCCAAATATGCTAGTAGCGACAAGATTCTCAGGAGTGAGATCGTTCCGTTGGAATGTAAGCGAATTCAGCTCCACAGTGACGAGTAGAACGCGTTCGTTGCGCGGCAAATCGTTGCTGCCAAACCATTTCCCGATGCTCCCCCCGCACATCCAAGGCCAAAAACGGGCGTCCGTCTTACATCTGATCGCAATCCGAGTTTCAAGATCAGATCTACGTCGAGAATCGGGTAGCTATCCCACTCGATGAGACGAATATGATTCGATCGACTTGCTCGGGCTTCATGCCGGCTCTGTCGAGACAGAGAAGTGTTGCTCTGCACGCCAGCTCTTTTGCCCACTCCAGGTATGTTTCGTTTGTCTTACCTGTGCGATGCTCGCTTAGAAACCACTCGGGCGTAACGCAAAAGAAGCGCTGATCGACTAGCGCATGATCAAACACTGTGAGATATTTCTTAAGCGTCTTTATTCTAGGTCCCTCCCTCGCTAGTATCTTGGCGTCGGTCTGCGAAAGTCGGAAAGGCGGCAATGCCGTTCCGACAGCCAAAATTCTGGAGATCAGTTCCTCTTGTTATTGCGGCCGGGCGCTCGACCAAGCCTCCCAGGTGGGACCTCTCAAATCATAGATCCGAATGACCTTCGTTGGGCCTTAGTGTAGGGCCGCGCAGGTGGATCAGCGGCAGAGGGAGCAGCGGCCATCGCGATGAGGGCTATCGCGCCCGGCAGGACTTTCTTCATCGAACTGAATCACGATTGCCACGCGTCCGTCTTCTCCATCAATTGCTAAAGTTGGTAGTTGACTGGTGCTGCCGCTGCGCTTTGAGGAAGATGAAATCGCCGAACTGCGGGAGATGATAGCCGCACATTTCTACCTAATAAGCGGGCCGCCGAGAGGGACACCTGCACGCCGTCGAGCTCCGCCTGGGAACCTCTCGTGCCCGCCTCTCGCTCCTCTTCGAGGCCAATACCGACGGCGTGATCGAAAGTAATTGTTCGCAAAAAAGACTAGCGCTTGTCGTGGAACAGAGGGCGATCGAAGGAAAGAGTCGATTTCACTGATGGCGACGAAACGCTCTTTACGAGAAAACTGGACGAAGTCCTCGAACGGCTAAGAAGCCCTTCACTTTGCTACTAAAACCCCCAATCCTATTGAACGATGTTCGTTGCTGAAGAAATCACCTCGAACATCGAAGAGGATCGAAAGAGAGGTCGATATCTTCTCGGTAAATTGGTTTCGACGTCTCCGGATCATGCCCTAATGCAGTCCAGCCGCAGCGGTAACGCTGATCGAGGATTCTCGAAGTTCCGCCGCCTGTCGTGCCCCGCGAACGCGGGAGTTCATTTATGCGAGAATCTTCGCCAATCTCTCGGCTTCCTCTAACTGAAGGGCGCCGGCCGGCAATTGACCAATCAATTCCGCATCGTGCCTGGTTCGGGCGTGGGCTTGGAATGCGTCGGTCCACGACACTCGTGGAGCCGTGATTTCATCGCCCTAAAAATTGCCAGATACGGCCTCACGCAATTCGTCGAGCACGTCTAGCAATTGGGACAGCGTCTCGGCGGCACGGCGAATACGCGATCACCAGGGCAGGGCAGATGCTCCAGTCGGTACAACGCAGGAGCATTGATCGACTAAGCCTCCAAGCCCGTTCGCGGTCAAAGGCTCCAGGCGGCGCAGGCCCGTGACCCAAGCTGCTGAAGCAACGCCTCCGCGAGATCCTGAGGCGTTCTGGCGCTTCAATAAGAAGCCGGCATGCAGTTAGAGAAGTCCAGTCGCTGAAGGCGCTGGAGGGCCACGATCTTGTCCTCTCTCTGATGCGAACAACCGGACTCGCCTGCATCGCATGGCGACGGCGGGAGCCTACAAGCGTACGGTAGTGGCGTCGCCGCAAGCTTCGACACTGAGAAGGCCAGAGCAAGTGTACCAGCACGACATTGCCCAGGGCGCAATCGCTTACATGGTCTCGCAAGCCGCTACCGTGGCACACGAGCGCTCTAAGCACATGGCTGAGGTCAGGCCAAGCTTGCCTCCCAAGCCCCAGTCGAAGAAGGAAGGCAATAAATGACCAAACGTCACCCCGATGAGGGCAGGACATCGCCCACATCGAATCGCCGACGACGAAAACCGATCCATGCGTCCATGAGGACGAGCTGATCCTGAAGGAGCGATCCGCGTGGCTCGGTACCGCTTTCCCGCACGATGCAGGAGCCCGCGAGCATACACCGTGCAACCAAAGGACCGAAGTGACGCAACAGCTCAAGTACTCGGGTAATGCCGCCGCCGCTCCGCAGAAAAGCGCTAGAATGAGCAACAAGGCCGGCTTTGCCAACGGCAGCAGCGTGACGCCATACCCCAAGATGGAGCATGGGGCTGACAGAGGCGAGGGCCTTCATGAGAAGACGAAAAGTACAGCGACAAGGCCAAGCCGCGGAAATGATCTGGTGCGGCATATGGTGGCCGATGCCGGCGGCGAGCGGCGATTTGGCGTTACGCTTGCCGATCTCGACATAAACGTTCGTATCGTTCCGTCGCACCGTTTGGATGCTCGACGATTACCTACGTTCAATTGAGCTGCTGAGGGCGTTTATTCTAGGCTGCATCCTGCCCTCCTTGGGCGTTTCCTCCCTAGACTTCGGCCGCTTGTGGCAACGCAGGCGGCCTTTTCTTTGTCAGATACCCGGTGACCGAGATGATGCTCCTGCAATTAGCTCGGAAAACAAATGGTCGGGCTGTAAATGAGCGTCAGAATCGACGCCAAACTGGCCCAACATCTTAAGGCCAAGGCTGATGAGCTGGATAAGTGATCGACGCCATCACGGCGTCTGGCAATCTAACAGCTTGGGGCCGATATCAGCGCAAGGGGCCGGAGGCGCCCGGCGACGCGCGCACGCTGCTCGCTGAGACGGTGGAAGACATCCTGAAAGAGCAAGAGGATTAGGGAAGGGACGCTACGCGTTTCGAAACTGGAACTGCGCTCGAAGTCGGAGGATCAGAAGGCGGAGCTGATAAAGCTCATTGGCGATCTGTGCAGCATCGAGCTGCTAAACAACAAAGATCTTGGTCGGCATCTACGTCGAGCCGGAGAAGACCAAGGGCGGGCTCATCCTGTAGACCGGCGCGATCAAGGAATCAGTCGGGCAGGGCACCCTCGGCCTGGTGCTCAAGAAGGGCAAGACTGCCTTCAAGGGTGAGCCGGAGACCGGCACCTATTTCCACGGCCAGGACGTCAAGTTCGGCGATTGGGTTGTAATCCGGCCCGGCGATGCTCGACGCGTGCAGATCAATGGCGTGGATTGCCCATGGTCGAGGAAACGCCGCTCGACATGGTGGTCGACAACCCCGACGTGATCACACGCCGCTGATAGTGATACGGATTGGCAGAGCCTTCGGGCGCACTGAACGAGAGCGCCCTGTTGTCAGCTTTGAGACCAAAGTCCGCGACTTGACGCTACACACATCCAGTACGAAGCGACTGTAGAACCTCCAACTTTCAAAATCGGCATGCCGCTTGCTTCATTCGGGACACCATCACCGGTCGGAGGCGGGGCGGTGCTGTAGGAGTGGATTCGGCACGTGCGCGGGGCGTCCGGGACCGCCAATTTGCTGTGAGGCGACATGAAACAGCATGTTCGAGCGCCTGCAACTGCGGTTGCAGCCGCTCATGCTCTCCGCCGTAATGTTCTTAACGAGTACGAACACGAAACCACCAACTCGTCTTTCGGCGTTCCCCGATGATGTCCGTCGATCGCTTGGCCACCCGGCTCACGACGCGTCTTGCATTTTTTGTCGCCGGGTTTGGCAATGCGGCCTGGGCGCCGCTGGTGCCGTTCGCGAAGGAGCGGCTGGCGCTCGATGCCCGAGTTCTCGGTTTTCTGCTGCTCTGCCTGGGCATCGGCTTGCTCGTCTCGATGCTTTTGAGCCGTTTGTTGTGCGCGCGCTACGGCAGCAAACCGATTATCCTGATCGGCGGCTTCGGAATTGCGCTCATACTGCCGTGGCTCGCGGTTGCCAGTACGCCTCTGGAGCTCGGGGCCGCGCTGGTTGCCTTCGGCGCCTCGCTAGGCTCGAGCGATGTCGCTGCGAATGTGCATGCTGCCGAACTGGAACGTGCAGCGAAGCGTCCGCTGATGTCCGGCTTTCACGCGCAATTCGGCATCGGCGAATTTGCCGGCTTCGACGCGATGACCGCATTGGCTGGCTGCACGTTAGGCCTTTTTCATCAACCCTAATATCCGTGTCCGGCTTCTGACAGCGGCACGAATCCTGTCACGTTCAAAACACCTGGTTTCATCCGCCAGCTCGCGAATTTTTCAAAGTGTAATCAGAAACTTAAAGAGCGTGGACAGGGTTGGCACGGCGGTTGCTATCAGGATGCAGCAACACTGAATGAGGGCTGAGTGCACGCAGACGCGCAAGACGAGCGCTGCTCTCCTTCCCTTGAACCCGTGTGCCTCGTTTCTGAGAGAGAAACAAGCTCGCGCGCGAGCCAGCGCGCAATCTTTGGCAAATTGGTTGATGGAGAGCAACATGGCTTCACTGAGACAAATCGCGTTCTACGGCAAGGGCGGCATCGGCAAGTCGACCACCTCGCAAAACACGCTGGCGGCGCTGGCCGAGATGGGCCACAAGATCCTAATCGTTGGCTGCGATCCCAAGGCGGACTCGACTCGCCTGATCCTGCACGCCAAGGCGCAGGACACGATTTTGAGCCTGGCGGCGAATGCCGGCAGCGTCGAGGACCTGGAAATCGAGGATGTGATGAAGATCGGCTATCAGGACATCCGCTGTGTAGAGTCGGGTGGTCCAGAGCCGGGCGTCGGCTGCGCCGGCCGCGGCGTCATCACCTCGATTAACTTCCTGGAAGAGAACGGCGCCTATGAGAACATCGACTACGTCTCCTACGATGTGCTCGGCGACGTCGTCTGCGGCGGTTTTGCGATGCCGATCCGCGAGAACAAGGCGCAGGAGATCTACATCGTTATGTCTGGCGAGATGATGGCAATGTATGCCGCCAACAACATCTCCAAGGGCATTCTGAAGTATGCCAACTCTGGCGGCGTGCGGCTCGGCGGCCTCATCTGCAACGAGCGGCAGACCGACAAGGAACTGGAACTGGCGGAGGCGCTGGCCAAGAAACTCGGCACCCAGCTGATCTATTTCGTGCCGCGCGACAACGTCGTGCAGCATGCGGAGCTGCGCCGCATGACCGTGCTGGAGTATGCGCCGGAATCCCAGCAGGCCGATCACTATCGCAATCTCGCGACCAAGATCCACAACAATGGCGGCAAGGGCATCATCCCGACCCCGATCTCCATGGATGAGCTCGAGGACATGCTGATGGAACACGGCATCATGAAGCCGGTTGACGAGGCCATCATCGGCAAGACCGCAGCCGAACTCGCAGCCGAGTAATAGGACAGACCGAGAGAGGCCGGCCTTCCCAATGCTCATTGGGAGGTCGGCGCTCCGGCCTAAGATGTCGTGACCAGCATCACGACGCAGCGGAGCATACGTGATCACTGTGGAAAGGTCAGCAATCCATGTCCGAAGCGCAATTCTTTCCGCTTATGGCCGCCAGAGCGATTGAAGCGAACGATGAGCGGCATAGGGGAATTGCGACCTACCGCCTGCTCACTGGGGCGGACCCCGCAGATGCTGACATAAACAGTGACAGCAATTTCGATCGCCACGTGCTGGCGTCCATTCTGGCGGCCGCCACGATGGATGGTGGTCTGGTGTCAGAGAAGGTCGGTCTGTCCAGCCATGAGCTGGCCGCGGTGCTGGAGCAATACTTCCCGTCGATCCGGATAAGCCGCGAGGAGTTGCCCTTGCGCGTCAAGCGCAATGAGAGCGACGAGGCGGCAATGTTGCGTGATCTCCTGCTCGCACAACGCTCGACCGAAGGGGACGTCGGCAACTGGCTAGCTGCGATGATCGCGCGTCGCGCAATCGAGCCAAATCACTTGTGGGAAGACCTCGGATTGCGCGGTCGTGGCGAACTATCCCGGCTGCTATGCCGCCATTTCGCGCCACTGGCCGCGCGCAATACCAATAATATGCGCTGGAAGCGCTTCTTCTATCGCACGCTGTGCGAGGACGACGGCCTTGTCATGTGTACGACGCCGGTGTGCACGCAATGCAACGACTTCAACCTTTGCTTTGGCGATGAAAGCGGCGAGAGCCGGATGGCCGAGCGTCGGCGCGACGTTCTGCTGCAGGCGGCTGTCCCGGTCGCGGCCGGCACCTGGCCGATGTGAGCGACATCGGATGGATCGGCCGTTGGCCAGACTTCCGACGAGCGACGCCGGGAATCGTGCGGGCCTCGAGGAGGTGCAGTTGGAGCCGGCCTCCGTCCAACTCAGCGGGCAATGTGCCGCCGTCGGCGGCTTGAAGAATGTGTTACTCAAGGCCGGGGTGCGACCGACGCGCCAGCGCCTGATCCTAAGCGAGCTGTTGTTTGCCAGTGGCGCCCGGCATGTCAGCGCAGAGATGCTATTTGCCGAGGCGCGCGAGACCGGGTTTTCGGTCCCATGGTCTACCGTCTACAACACTTTGAACCAGTTCACGCAAGCCGGCCTGTTGCGCCGGTTCTGTCTTGATGGGTCGCGAGCGTTATACGACACCAACACCACACCGCATCCGCATTATTATCTACACTCCGAGGATATGCTGCTCGATGTCCCCAATGCGGATCCCCTGCTTGTGAAGTTGCCGGAGCCGCTGCCAGGCCACGAAGTCTCCTGCGTCGATCTGATCATCCATCTGAGCCGCAAGCGGGTTGATACCATCCAGCGCGTGGTGAGGTAAGCCGACGCCTTGACTTTGCGATGCTGTCGCGTTTGCGACAATCCGGCTGTGCCGAAAAACTGCGCGCTTGTTCAATTGCTTGGGGCCGGGTGCCGGCGTGGCATGCGGGTTGCTCAAGCCTTGCTTTGCCAGGAACAAGGAACCTTCCATGATCGCCGCCATCTCTGCCAAACCGTCATGGTCCAAGACGTCATGGGGAGGTCCAATCGTGCTCAACGACACGACGCTGCGCGACGGCGAACAGGCTCCTGGTGTTGCCTTCACCACCGACGAAAAGGTGACGATCGCGCAGGCGCTGGCGCGCGCCGGTGTCACCGAGATCGAAGTAGGCACGCCTGCCATGGGCAGTGAGGAAATCGCGGCTATCCGAGCCGTGGTCGAGACCGGTCTCCCGATCACCAGCATTGGCTGGTGCCGGATGCGTGAAGTCGACGTCGATGCGGCAATCGAGGCCAAGGTGTCGATGGTCAATGTCTCCATCCCGGCCTCTGACGTGCAGATTGCCGCCAAGCTTGGCGGTGACCGCGAGCTGGCGCTTGAGCAAGTGAGACGGGTGGTAAGTTATGCCCGCGAGCGGGGGGTTGAGGTTGCCGTCGGCGGCGAGGACTCTTCCCGCGCAGATGTCGATTTTCTCACCACGCTGATCGCCACCGCAAAAGCCGCGGGCGCACGGCGCTTTCGCATTGCCGATACGCTCAGCGTGCTTGATCCCGACTCCACCTTTGCGCTGATCGCTCGTTTGCGTGCGACCACCGATCTCGAGCTCGAATTTCACGGCCATGACGATCTCGGGCTCGCGACCGCCAATACGCTCGCCGCCATCAAGGGCGGCGCGAGCCATGCCTCGGTGACTGTCATCGGTCTCGGCGAGCGGGCGGGCAATGCACCGCTGGAAGAAGTCGCGGTCGCTCTCAAACAGCTCTACGGGCGCGACACCGGGATCGTGCTGCCGGAGCTGCAGAACGTCGCGGCCGTTGTGGCAGCCGCGGCTGCACGCACGATTCCCCTGAACAAGGCGATCGTGGGTGAGCATGTGTTCACCCACGAATCCGGCATTCATGTCCATGGCTTAATGAAAGATCAACGCACTTATCAGTCGCTCGACCCCCATTTGCTTGGTCGCTCCAACCGTATTGTGATCGGCAAGCATTCCGGGCTGTCGTCGATCACCACGTTGCTTGACGAATTGCAGCTCGCCGCCAGCGCCGAGGAGGCAAGACAGATCCTGTTGCGGGTGCAAAAACATGCCATGGAGCACAAGCGACCGGTCGCGTGCGAGACGGTGGTGGCGATCTGGCGCGACGTCTGCGAGCGCTTGTTGATCAATGGTGCGTGAGGCGGCCATGGTCCGGCATTATTACAGCCGATCACTTCGAAACTGCCGGCGTGCCACGGAAGCCCTCGCTGATCCACGACGACATAGGCCTGGAGGCCATATGCAGCGCCGCCTGCGCGAAGCAGCGTCGCAAGGAGATGACCAACCGGTGTCGGGTCCCGACCACAGGCCGGCGACATAACCCAAAGGAGATAATTCGATGAGCAACACACAGGCGGCAGTTGGCATCCTGGATCGACTCAACAAGGCCTCCTCGGCCGAAGACTTTTTTGCGCTGCTTGACGTCGATTACGACCCCAAGATCGTCAATGTCGCGCGCCTGCATATCTTAAAGCGCATGGGACAATATCTCGCCAAGGAAGAATTCGAAGGTAGCGCGGAGACCGAGGTCATGGCGCGGTGCAAGGCGGTGCTGGAACAAGCTTATGCTGACTTCGTGGCGTCCTCGCCAATCGACCAGCGGGTGTTCAAGGTCTTGAAGGATGCGGTCGCGGAGCCCAAGAAACCGGCGGCCTTCGTGCCGTTGAGCTCGCTGAAATAGCCTCACACATCAGTTCAGATCTGCCCCAAGCCATGTCGGTGCAGTGCGTTGTGCCATATTCCTCGTCATCCAGATCAACTCCGTACAGTAATGCGCGAAGCGGCGCTGTCGCATTTGCGACGTATGTCGGAGCTGTATGATCGGCGATGCTAGCGGCCCGTCTTTATCGACTTTCTCAAGTCGTTGAATGGACGTCTAATTTTTGATGTCCCCAACTGGTACGACACTTGCTGTTCTCCGGCCAAGTCCGTCATTGGCGCCGACTACACAGAATGTTGCCGTCCGAGATGAGATTTGGAGCAAGACCAATCATGTTGCCGTTACTGCTCGCCGCTCGCGCCGGCATCCTCTTATGGCTCACGCTCGCGCTAATGCCGTTCGAAGTTGCCCTTGACGCCATTGAGGCTGGAATTGACCGGGAGATGACCGCCAATGGGTAATTCGCGATCCACGCTACTCTGGAGAAGATATGCACAGTATCGTTTGCACTAAGCAGGTTCCCGATTCAGCGCAGGTTCGCGTCAATCCCCTGACCAACACTATCGTGCGTCAGGCGGCCAAGCATCATCAACCCTTATGCCTAGTTCGCGCTGGAGGCCGCGCACCAATTTGCGACAAGTTTGGCGGCGAGATCACCACGCTCACCACGGTCGACGCGGAGCGCCGCGCCGAACGCGGCGTGCAGAAGTTGCGCGCAAAGCTGCTGGTCAACCATGGCGGAAGCAACCAGCCAAATTTGCCGCGCCGTGACGAGGGACGCCCTGCGCGCGGCGCTGGGGCCGGTTGTAAAATGGAGCGCGCAGGAGGCCGGCGTCGAGGAGTCTCGAAATGCGTCGTGCTCGGCTCGCCGACCATCGTGAAGCGGGCCTTTGCGCCGTCGCCACGTGCCGAGAAGGCGGGGCTGGTGGAAGCCCCCAAGCAGCCGATGGAGGTGCTGATGAAAGCTATCTTGAAAGGCCAACCCAACCTAGAAACCGATCTTGTGGCGCAGGCGCGCAAGTTCTGAGGGGAATTCAAAGCTATGAGCAACGTCACCAAAGCTCCCACGCCTGCCGCGGCCGGCCGCGCAGGAATAAAAAAAGAATTGCCCGAGCACTTTAAGGCCTACAAGCACATCTGGGTCTTCGTCGAGCAGGAGCGCGGCCAGGTGCATCCCGTCTCCTGGGAACTCATGGGTGCAGGCCGCACGCTTGCCGACAAGCTGAAGGTTGATCTCGCCGCGGTCGTCATCGGCCCGGAGGCCGAGACCACACGCAAGGCCGCGCTCGAATCCTTCTGCTACGGCGCGGATCTAGCCTATCTCGTGAGTGAGAATGTGCTGTCGGAATATCGAAACGAGTCCTACACCAAGGCGCTGACCGATCTCGTCAACACCTACAAGCCAGAGATCCTGCTGTTGGGCGCCACCACGCTGGGTCGCGATCTTGCAGGCTCGGTAGCCACGACACTACTGACGGGTCTCACCGCCGACTGCACAGAGCTCGACGTCGACGCGGATGGTTCGCTTGCCGCCACGCGTCCGACCTTTGGCGGATCGCTGCTTTGCACGATCTACACTTTGAATTACCGGCCGCAGATGGCAACCGTCCGCCCGCGTGTGATGCCGATGCCAGAGCGTGTCGAGCGCGATGCCGCCCGCATTATCATCCATCCGCTCCGCCTGCTCGAAGAAGACATCGTGACCAAGGTGCTGTCTTTTGTGCCCGACCGTGATTCGGCCAAATCCAATCTCGCCTATGCCGACGTCGTCGTCGCCGGCGGGCTGGGGTTGGGTTCGCCGGAGAGTTTCCAGCTGGTACGGCAGCTCGCCGCCGTGCTCGGCGCCGAATATGGCTGTTCGCGTCCGCTGGTACAAAAGGGCTGGGTCACCTCCGACCGGCAGATCGGGCAGACGGGTAAGACCATCCGGCCAAAGCTCTATATCGCCGCGGGCATTTCTGGCGCGATCCAGCATCGGGTCGGCGTGGAGGGCGCCGATCTGATCGTCGCCATCAATACCGATAAGAACGCGCCAATCTTTGACTTTGCTCATATCGGCGTCGTCAACGACGCTATGCACTTGTTACCGGCGCTGACGGCCGCATTTCGTGCACGGCTTTCACCGCATTCGCGCGACCGGATCGCGAGCTAAGGAGGTTGTTGTGATCGAGGAGAAGTTCGATGCAATCGTGGTCGGCGCCGGCATGTCGGGCAACGCGGCGGCGCTGGCCATGGCTAAACGCGGCATGAAGGTGCTGCAGCTCGAGCGCGGTGAATATGCCGGGTCGAAGAATGTTCAAGGCGCAATCCTCTATGCTGACATGCTCGAAAAGCTCATCCCGGACTTCCGCGATGACGCGCCGCTCGAACGTCATCTCGTCGAGCAACGGTTCTGGATAATGGACGATCGCTCCCATTTCGGCGTGCACTACCGCTCCGAAGACTTCAACGAGGAGCGGCCGAACCGGTACACGATCATCCGCGCGCAGTTCGATAAATGGTTCTCCTCGAAAGTGCGCGAGGCCGGCGCGACCGTGCTGTGCGAGACCACGGTCACTGAGCTCGCACGGGACGCCCATGGGAAAGTCATCGGTGTTCGTACTGATCGCCGCGACGGCGAAATCCACGCAGATGTCGTGGTGCTGGCCGAAGGCGTGAATGGCCTTCTCGGTACGCGTGCGCGCCTGCGCGAGCGGCCCAAGCCCGACAAGGTGGCACTCGCGGTTAAGGAAATGCACTTTTTGCCGCGTGAGACCATCGAGGCCCACTTCAATCTCAAGGGCGACGAAGGCGTTGTTGTCGAAGCGGCCGGCACCATTTCCCGTGGCATGACCGGAATGGGCTTCATCTATGCCAATAAGGAGTGCATCTCGATCGGCATCGGCTGTATCGTCGCCGACTTTCAGCGCACCGGAGAGACGCCATATGGGCTGCTCGACTGTTTCAAGCGTCACCCATCCGTGGCGCCCCTGATCGAGGGCTCGGAGGTCAAGGAATACTCCGCGCACCTCATTCCTGAAGGCGGCTACAAGGCGATCCCGCAGCTCTATGGCGATGGCTGGGTGGTGGTGGGCGACGCGGCGCAGCTCAACAATGCCATTCATCGCGAAGGCTCTAACCTCGCGATGACTTCGGGCCGCATCGCGGCGGAAGCGATTGTCCAGGTGAAATCGCGCAGCCATCCCATGACCGCGGCAAATCTGTCAGTCTACAAGAAGATGCTGGACGACTCATTCGTCATTAAGGATCTCAAGAAGCACAAGGATATGCCGATGCTGATGCATACCAACTCGCAAAACTTCTTTCTCACCTATCCGCAGCTCGTCTCCAGGGCGATGCAGAACTATGTACGCGTCGACGGTACGCCCAAGGCTGAGAAAGAGAAGGTGACATTGAAATCCTTTGTCAACGCGCGGTCCTGGACCGGTCTATTTGGCGATGCATTCCGCATCGCCCGTGCCTGGCGCTAACCAGCCAAAATCAAAGCCAAGGAAGCTGAAATATGAATGTCGAGACATCAGTGCGCGTCGAGGACAAGCTGTTCTACAACCGCTATCTCGTTGACGTCGGTCGTCCCCACGTCAAAGTGCGCGCACACACGAAGCCATCCTCGCAGCTGCTCGCACTTTTAAAGGTCTGCCCGGCGCGCTGCTATGAGCTCAACGATAAGGGGCAGGTCGAGGTCACCGTCGACGGCTGCATCGAGTGCGGCACCTGCCGCGTAATCGGCGAGCCCACCGGCGACATCGAATGGAGTTATCCGCGTGGTGGATACGGTGTGTTGTTCAAGTTCGGATGAGAGCTGCACGGCAGGCGTAGTGTGATTGCCCTTTTATTGAGGTGATCTCACGGTAGATCCATGGCTCCGCGCCTCTGCGCGCCGCCCTGCTTGTGCGCAGAGGCAGTATCGATGGCGGTAGCTGGTGACGTGCCCAGCGCTCGGAACGGTCGTGGGAGCTTTGCGTGGCAATCAATCCTAGCTTTTCTGCGCGCCATCATTGGCGCACTGATTAGAAGATCTGGATCTTCCCGCCGCTGCACGCCGGAGGACCTCATGTGCGTTGCTCTCGCCTCGTCAAAGCCTGATCCAACGCGGCAGGCCGCTCTGCGAACGCCGGTTTGGTGGAAGCCGGCGCCGGTAGGCGGCAGCAGCCAATCTATCAAGGAGGGCGGGAGCATCGGGCGAGAATGTCGTCCCTTTGAGAAGAGGGAGCAGTTCGGCGACGGCCGCCATGCCCTTGGTGAAGGATGGCTAGGTCATCCGCGGCGAGGCGCATGTTCGAGGAAAATCCACTTGCACCTACGAACTGCAAACCCCACTAGAGCAGGCGTCCGGCCAAGTCGAAGGACGAACTGATGGAGTACCATCAGGAGTTCTTCTGGAATGATAGGGCGCGCCTGGTTTCGGGCGGCGAGATCGTCAAGGTTGTCCGGTCTAAGCGAGAAAGATGGGCTCGAGCTGATCGCCCCGCTGCACAGCCACTGATCAACGGAGCGAAGCAAGGAACATTTCATGGGACGTGTGAACGAAAAGGTCATTCTGGTAACCGGCGGAGCTCGGGGGATGGGTGCAGCTCATGCGCGCCTGCTTGTAGCTGAAGGCGCCAAGGTCGTAATCACTGATATTCTTCATACAGAAGGAGAGGCTCTCGCGGCCGAACTGGGCACTTCCGCCATCTATGTGCGTCAGGACGTCACCCAGCCGGAGGCGTGGGCCAGGGCGGTCGCGACCGCCGAGAGCAGCTTCGGCGCGCTGCATGGGCTGGTTAACAATGCTGGCATCGCCAGCATGGGCTCGATCGAGCAGTTCCCGCTCGATCAGTGGAATAAGATTATTGCCGTCAATTTAACCGGTGCGTTCCTTGGAATGCAGGCGGCCTTGCCGGCAATCCGGCGCGTAGGTGGAGGTTCGATCGTCAACATCTCGTCCGTCGAGGGGCTGCGGGGCACGGCCGGGCTTCATGCCTATGTCGCTTCCAAGTTCGGCGTGCGGGGCATAACCAAGTCTGCTGCACTGGAGGCCGCGGCCTCGGGCGTCCGCATCAACTCGATCCATCCCGGCTTCATCACCACGCCGATGACCGAGAGCTTCGATCCCTCCATTTTCCCCATTCCACTGGGACGGGCAGGCCAGCCGCAGGAAGTGTCGAAGGCAGTCTTGTTCCTGCTCAGCGACGAGTCCAGTTATCTTACCGGTTCCGAGATCGTCATCGATGGCGGTCTGACGGCCGGCGTCCCGCACAAATGGCTGGCCCCCGAGTATATCTTTTGATGAGCACCAACTGATCGTCCACGCCAGGACAACAAGACGGCGCGGTTTCGTCGTCTCAGCTCTCGGGATCTTCGGAGGTGGTGGTCAGTTTGAAATTAGACCACCCAAGTGCGGTGCCTCTTCTCGGCTTCGACCGAAAAGGCAAGTTTTGTCGGCTCGCAGTCTGCGACTCTGCCGTGAACGAATTTCAGGCAGAAATTGAGCTTGTCCAAAAGCTCTTCGGCGGCCGCCACGACATCCGACATGCCGGATAGTGATCGGTGGTGATAAACCGCATTCCGCGCCTCCCGCACCTTCTCAAATTTGGCGGTGAAGTCGGCTGCACTTAGCGGACGGAATTTTGGGGAGAATACCGCCCAGTGTTCCTCAATAAGCTGCCGTATGTGGGCCAAATGACAATCGTGCATAAACTCGTAGCCGTTCGCCATTGCATCAATCGGCCCATTGGGGAACTGCTTGCCCTCAATGTCCAAGATGACCGTGCCGATTCTAAAGGCCGCATGGCGGGCTAGTGGAACGCCGCCGATCTGGGCAATATTCTTGGCTCTCCCGCCCCTCTTTAGCTCCTCGTAAATGGCGCGCCACCACCGTGGATGCTTGTAGTGCTGCTCTAAGGTCACTGCGACAGTTGAGCGCAAAGCGTTCTCGAAAGAGTGAAAGACCGGGAACAGCTGAGCGTGTTCAGCCACTTTGCGGTTATATACGGAGAAGATCGCCGGTCGCCAATCATTCGGGAGGTATTTGAGTATTTCGCCCTTGGTTCCCTCCTTCACTTCGATCAGGGAGGCCTCAAGCAGGTAGGGACTTACAAGGGTCAAATCGGACTGAAAATCCTCAACTTGGCTGGGCGTTGGGGAGAACGGCAAATAGTCGGTAAAGAACTTCGTTAAAAATTCGTAAGAGATATCTGACATTTAGGCCGGACCGACTATTTTTTCAGGGAACTTGACAGGGGAGCACGAGTTAGCGATAAACCTGACCACTCCGGGAGTGATGGCGCGTTGCGACATTTGCCGTTGGGCCGCTACCTGAGTCTAAACATCTTTGAAAGAGGCTCCCGAGTAGGGGGCCTCTTTCGCCGTTTAAAGCCCTCATGACTTCCCCAACAAACCGAGACAGCCCCCTCAAGGGCTATCTGTGGTATGAGATGAACCGTCGGGGTGAGCCACACGAACGTGCCGCTCTCGTGCATCACAACCAGCACGCTCGATCCAACTTTAGCCGACGCCATACTCGGCCAGCGTATCTTTATCCTGGAAAAGAAACGCCCGTTGATCTTCTCGATTGTCAATCCGGCCGTCTTGGACGGGCTTGACGGCGTGCGCGAGCTCATGAACCTGCGGTGGGCTTTTTCTTCGGGTCGGGGTAGGGCGGTCTGCAGTCAGCTTCATGCAGCAATCTTCATGATCTTTGTAGGCTCCGCGCATAACGATCTTGAGCACATCATCCGGCAGAGGACGCTATAGCGCCTTGTTGCTTGATCCCATGGCGTCCGCATCCAGACGTCACGCTCTTCAGCGGTCGCCAGGATCACGTGCATGGCTTTTGGGTGAATAGGTTCGATAACCGCGTTCGGGCCGTCGTCAGAAAACGTAGATGAGGTGAGGCCCGGGACCGGCTTTGGATTTGGTGCTGCGGTCGCCCTTAAACTCGGTCCCGATGCCAGCGCAGGCACAGAGCGGCCGATCCTCGTTTATCGCGAAACAGACGACATCCTTCTTTGTTTCGGGGGTTCGCTCCTGGGCGCATTCGGCAAAGCCGTTGAAGGGCGCCGGTTGTCCAGCTTGAGCCACACGCGCCAGTGTGGCGACGACGTGTTCCGGATGTTGCTCACTGGCGAGCCGCCGGTCTGGGCCGCTCAAGCCGCAACGGGTCGGAGATGTGGACGAAAGAGCGCTAACGCCTGAAAACTGCGTACGCACGCTCCAAATGAAGGCTTTTCGATTTCGTCCCGTGGCATGATCCCTTTTTTTAACGCGTCGTCGCTCCATACAATCGGCAGCATCGATTCCAAAAAGGACCAAAAATGAAGAATGAGAAGAAGCCGGGAAGTGATCAGGGCGCGGATTTCGTCGAAATCACGATGGTTGTGAACGGTCAGCCTGTCGTCATTAAGGCCGTAGAGCAGCAGCCGCTGCATGTGGCCCGCCAAAAGGCGCTGGAGGAGACCAAGAACCTGGGTCAACCGTCCGAGAATTGGGAGATCAAGAACGAAGCGGGCGAGCTGTTGGATCCGGACAAGAAGCTAGGCGAGTTTGGATTTGGCAAGAAGGTGACGCTGTTCCTGAGTCTTAAGGCTGGCGTGGCCGGTGGCTGATCTCCAAACTGTCGATCCCGAGGTCTCGCGCGTAAAGTTCGAGCGGGAGCTTGCCAACTATTGGAGCATGGAATCGGCCTATCGCAAGAGGGGCTGGATCCTGCTTGACGCACAGTTTCCGGAAATCTTCGTGGTTTTCGCCGCGACTAAGCCGAGACCACCTCCGATCGTCGCTGCCATCGTGCTAAATTTTACGAATTACAATCTGCGGCCGCCCTCCGTCAGGTTCGTGGACCCTTTCACGCGCGAACCGATACCCGCCAGATTGCTCCAGGTGCAAATGCTTCGCCGTGCGGCAATCCCGGGCGCAACTCCCGAAACCATTCTGGCACTGGCCCAGCAGGGAGGGGTGCAAATGACAAACATGATTCAGTACAACAGCCCTGATGATCGGCCATTTATTTGTCTTCCCGGCATTCGCGAATACCACGACAATCCCGCTCACACGGGTGATTCATGGCTGCTGCATCGAAGCTCTGGCGAAGGATCCTTAGCTTTTATCCTCGAAAAGATCTGGCACCACGGGGTAAAGCCGATCGAGCATTACCAGGTACAGGTGCAGGTCCAGATCCCGGCGGTGAACGTGCTGCCCTCATTACTGGCCGTACCGGAATGAATCAGATTGCGGACGTTACGGTCCTCTCGGTACCGCCTGGCTGCGTAGACGAACTCCATGCCCATTTGCGGAAGGTGGGTCGTGAAGGGCATGAAGGTCTCGGGCTTTGGGTAGGCCGTCAGACGGGGCACCATTTTCAGGTACATAGAACGCTCATTCCTGCCCAACGCCACATACGTACTGCCGATGGGGTGTGCGTCGTAATAGGACCTGAAGAGCTGCATCACATAAATGTATGGCTGTACCGGGAGAAGCTTGCGCTCATTGCCCAGATACACAGTCATCCCGGCCGAGCCTATCATTCCAGCACGGACGACGAGTACGCGATCGCCACGACGGTGGGGTGCTTGTCTTTGGTCGTGCCGGACTTCGCGCGGGTGCCCTTCGATCTCAGGAACATCGCATCGTACCGGCTTGACGGGGCTGGAGTGTGGCGCCCCTTGTCAGTTGGCCAGGTTACGCGGATGATTTTAATCAAGGATTGAACCATGGCCATGGCCAACTTCGTGGACCGCGCGGCGTCGGCAGCCTCGCGGGTGCTGACCAATTTCAAGATGTCGGCGTTCGAGGACAGGCTTGCCGCGCAAGTGATCGGAGTGTCTTTCGACGGCGCAGCCGTGCAGTCGCGTGAAGGCAGAGCCAGCCTGGATATGATCATTAGGCTATTGTCACGTCTTTATCCGACGATCGCGCTGCGGCCGCTTGATGCAAAGGCGAAGAATCATGTTCCAATCCTGGAGTTCCTGGCGAAGTCCATAAATCCTGAGATCGAGCTCGCGAAAACCAGGAAGGCCGTCGCGGTTTCCGTGGTCGTTGGAAGCAGTCCGTCGCGCATTAAGTGTCCGACCTTCTTCATCGGCTCGGACGGATGGAGAGCCAAACTTTCTAGCCGCGGTCTGGTTGGCTCCGGCAAGTCGATGAATCCGTTTGGCGCGGGAGCCGCGTCATGCTTCGCGGCAGCCAACGTCTTTCGGACGGTATTTGCCGACCAGCTGGAGCAAGGCGACGCCGACGAGCTTATCGACCTGTCAATGCTGACCTACGCCCAGGGTACCCCTGACTCCGGTCCGGGTTTGGAAGGAACGGATATCGGCGAGACTCACCTCGTCGGGCTCGGCGCGATCGGCAATGGTGCCATTTGGGCTTTGGCTCGCACGGCGAGCCTTAAGGGATCGCTCCGTCTGGTGGACGATGAGGAGGTCGATCTTTCGAATCTACAGCGCTACGTGCTGGCCGGCCAATGTGATGTTGGTTCACCAAAAGTGGATCTGGCGCGTGCCGCGCTCGCGGACACGGCGCTGGAAGTGTCGGCTCATTGTGCCAAATGGGACGTCTATGTGAGCGACCGGAACGATTGGATGTTCGAAAGAGTCGCTGTCGCACTGGACAACGCTCCGGACCGCATTGCCGTGCAGGGGGCGTTACCGAAATGGATCGTAAACGCCTGGACACAGGAGCTTGATCTCGGAGTGTCGCGCCACAGCTTTGATGACGGCCGGGCATGTCTGGCCTGCCTTTACTTGCCTCACGGGAAGATAAAGGACGACGACGAGAAGATGGCTGAGGAGCTGAAGATGCCGGAGGCCCAACAGGAGATCCGGGATCTCCTTCAGACGAACAGGCCGGTGGATGTCGGTTTCGTCGAGCGTGTCGCCAAGGCCTTCGACATCCCGTCCGAAGCCCTTAAAGAGTTTGTCGGCCAGTCCGTCCGATCGTTTCACCAGCGGGCAATCTGCGGGGGGATTGTCATGCGCCTGACGGACGGAGCGCAGCCCGTGAGAGCCGTTGTGCCGATGGCATTTCAGTCGGCTCTCGCTGGCATAATGTTAGCGGCGGATCTCGTGAAGCACGCTTCCGGGCTTCTGAACCTGCAGACCACAAGCACACGGATTAACCTGCTTCGTCCACTCGCGTTGCATCTTCACGATCCCAAGGCAAAAGATACGTCGGGACGGTGCATCTGCGCCGACGAAGACTTCTTAGCTGCATACCGACGAAAGTACCGAAGCTGCAGAGCTCCTTAACTTCGATCTGATCATTATTGGAAGGCCTCGCCTCACGGTAGGCGCCGCGAACGAGCCTCCAGCCGGACGCGCTATTTTCATTTGGTGAGGGCTACCAAGCTATTGAAATTGTTGAGGGGGCGCATCTTCCCAAATGCGCATGTAGTTTGGATTATCAACCGCATTTTGATTCCAGAACGCCCTCGGCAAGAGGGCGAACGGGAGGATCACTCCATCGCCTTGGTCACGCCATGCCGGCCGCCTCGATCGCAACCGCAACCGACTGCACGATCGCGGCAAAGCGGACCGCGGTCTGGATGGCCGCCGAGCTGACGCCGGCTTCCCGCAGCGCCTTCTCATGGGCGTCCATGCAGGCGCCGCAGCCGTTGATAGCGCTTACCGCCAGCGACCACAGCTCGAAATCGGCTTTGTCCACGCCGGGATTGCCGATCACGTTCATGCGCAGCCGCGCCGGCATCGTCTTGTATTCCGGATTGGAGGCGAGGTGAACGAAGCGGTAGTAGACGTTGTTCATTGCCATCACGGAGGCTGCGGATTTCGCCGCCGCGACCGCGGCCGGCGTCATCACGACGGCGGCCTCAGATTCCATTGCGGCGATCACCACGGGATTGCGGGCCGCGATCGCGGTGGCGAGCAACAGCCCGTATTTGCTCTGCGGTGATAGCGTCTCATCCGACATCATCGACGCCAAGTTGAGTCTGACGTCCTTGGCGAAATCGGGAATCTGGTCCTTTAGCTGTTCAATCAACATGATGCCTCAAGCAACTTTCAAGGTTTCGCCGCCGATCTCGCGGTTACAGGCGCAGAGCTCGTCGGTCTGTAGCGCGTCCAGAACGCGCAGCGTGTCCTTCGGGCTGCGGCCGACATTTAGATTATTCGCGTAGACGTGCTGGATCGTATTTTCGGGGTCGACCACGAATGTGTAGCGATAGGCGACGCCGTCGGGCGAACGCACATCAAGGCCATCGACCAGCCCGCCCTTAGTGTCGGCAAACTGCCAGATTGGCAGATGTTGCAGGTCCTTGTGCGAGCGCCGCCAAGCGAGCTTGCAGAACTCGTTGTCGGTCGAACCGCCTAGCACGACCGCATCGCGGTCGGCAAAATCCTTCGATAGCCGGGCAAACTCCGCGATCTCGGTTGGGCAGACGAAGGTGAAATCCTTGGGGTAGAAGAAGATGACTTTCCATTTCCCAGGGAAGCTGTTCTCCGTCAGCGTCTCGAACGCGCTCTGCCCGTTCTCCTCGTGCTGGTGAAAACCGGGCTTGACGCCTGTGATTTCGAACGACGGCAGCTTACTTCCAATTCCAAGCATATTGTCCTCACAAGATTGCTTCGCGCGGAAACCGATGATTCCGGCATCAGCCGAAGCAAGCGATATGCCAGATGATATCGCGATTCAACTGGCGGAAATGCAACAATCGGACGCTCGCTGTGGAGGCAACTCAACATCATGGTTTCCATTGAATGGTCCTGCCTCCCTTTTTCAATGACTGAGTATGTTGCCGTGCTCGACCGGTTGCGCGCCTTTGAACGATTAGCCCAAGTCAACTGTTTGGGTGTGTTATAATGCCAAAAGAATGCGCTTGATAAGATGAACTCAGCGCGCGCGGCAATGTTCCGGCAAGCCACTGGTCATCCTCACTACGCGCACGAGGACCGCTGATGTGAGGTGGAGCGGGAGCTGGGACTGACCTTGTTTTGATCGATGCCGAATCGGGGATAGTAGCCGAGCGAGCTCGAGCCAGATTCGTTGACCAGGATCAACGGCAGCGTAGACGCTTTTAGGCATAAGGAGTGATCTGGAAGAATTGGGAGGCATGGATGTCAGCAACTGAAATCGCGACACGTCATTTTTCCGCCGCCATTGCGGAGGCGGAGGGCGCAGGTCTTGGAACTGACAGCGTTTGCCGCGCACTGCTTAGTTGTGTGGTCACGAAATATCTCGAGAGCCGGCCGGTCGACGACGTTCAGTCGGAGCTGCGCTTCGTCGCCGATAATTGCGATCCAGCGACGGATTTCATGTTCATGCGGCCGTAGCGCGGCTGCGCTCTCTCTTCATCACTGCGAGGAGCGGAGCGACGAACTAATCTATTCTCTCCTTCTGCCGCACGATGGATTGCTTCGCTGCATCAGCGACTTGCCTTCTGGGTGGTCAAGGCTCGCTCATGGCCCTCGTGTGAGAAGAAACTTCACGTTCAACGCGAGCACAGAGATCGATGTCAAGCGCGCCAAGCCCTCCTGTAACATCGCGTCTGTCATTGGCGATGTAACGGCGATCCGGACGGCTTTGGGAATTGAGTCATCGGCGCTCTCCCGAGGACAGCAAACATTTCGGCAGCGGGAATGTGAACAATAAGCCTCGCTGCTATTGCGACGCATGCGCGGGCAGAAATGTTCGACGGTAATTCGAGATCGACGCCGTAGGAGAGACGTACGCCGGCGGGGTCGCCAAAGGCGGTGCCCCAAACTGTTGCAACACAGCGTCCATTAGCAACGCTTTAACTACATCATCGGCGTTGAATTCGCGGCCACGAGCCTTGGCGCGTCGCTGCATTCGCCAAGATCGAGGCCGCGACGGACGTTCTTGGGGGAAAAATTGTGGATGTCCTCCCGCCGTGATCAAGCTGGGATCTGACGATCAGTAAATAGCCGCTAACGGGATGGAATGCGCGCGGATGCGCGGAGGCGCAGGGGCGATGTGGCGCCACCATCCCTCCACGACCTGGCGCTAGCACAGCAGCGTCGTACCGACATCTCCGGTGAAAGTCCGCCACGCGGCATGGTATTTTTCGGGAACAGCAGTGAGGAGCGGCACGCCAGCAATGATCGCATCAGCAAATTCCTCGCAGGCCCTGCCCGGACGCCTCCTTCCTGGAGAATTTGTTGATCACGAGGAGATCGACGTGCCGTTTGATCGCCCGGGACACGACAACTGCGGCATCGGCAAACCCCTTAGCATCGTGTTTGCAGGATATGGCGCCGCTGCCGAGTGGCTGACAGATCGAAATCTCGCGCCCCCTTCGCAACGTCGAGTGCTAGCATGGTTTTTCGTGCCGTTTGCGCCCTTGAAGTTTCGCTGGACGATGCCGCCGACGCGCACGCCTTGCCGCGCGAGATCCTGGGTGAAGTCGGCGAGCAGTATATCCGCGTCTTGTTCCGGCCTGTAAGGATTGCCGCGACGCGCTTGGGATCGATCTCGGCGAGGTTGGCGATCATAGGCTTAATCCTCTTGGCTCGTTTCATACCCGCGGCGCTTGCCTGTCCAGCGTCTGCTACTGGCGTAGAGGCGCGGTGCCCTAGCGGTCAGAGGTCGTGAACCAGCGAGACGACCCTTGACCTGGGCGAATACATCCATGCCATAGTTGAGCCTTAGCGCATGGGCAGCGCCGCATCATGCGCGCCGTGCTGGAGGCCGCCGGCACACCTTTGGCCCGTACACTGAACTGCGCATCGATCGCAAAGCTAGAGAGCCTATTGCTGAAGGCGATTTCAATCCTGTCTGGTGTGGCTGTCCTCACGTGCTTTCCTTGCGATGCGCTTCTCGATCAACGCTGCGGCGAAGATTACCGCAAGCCCGAACGTCACCATGCCGACGGCAAGCCAGCTTGGCCACGGAGGAGTTTGGGAGCGGCTGCACCACGAAAGACAGCCCGCACAAAACCGATCCGACCACAAGCCCGGCAAAGGTGGAGGGGAGCGTGCGTCCGTCCCAGAGAGACGCGCGAATCCCGCGACCAGCTTTGGCTGCGTCGACTCACAGGTGCCGAGCGCTTTCACAGCGTGCTCCGCGGCTGCGCCATAAAGCGCCGCCGCCGGATCGTAGATCGACAGTTTTGCGAAAGTCTCCGCGTCGTTCACAAACTTCTGAGTGCAACTCCACAGCACAAGGTTGCCGATCGCATAGGTGAAGCGGCTTTCCGGAACCGCGAGACGGTTCTCGACCAGTTTGCTCGGGCGGGCATCGTCGGCCGAGAGAAACATCTCAAACGGCGCCCCTTGCGTGATCTGGCCGTAAAACTGTCCGCTCGCGCCAAAGCTCATCGGGGCCTCGCCTAGTCTTCTGCTTAAACGACGCTGCATCTCCTTGGCCTGCATGGTGAAGTTCGCAGCGACAGTCACATCGATCTCTGCCGCTTCTGCATTTCCGACCACAAGCAGCGTCAGAATTGAATTGATCAGGATCAATCGGGTAAGCGTCATCGGGAATTCTTGGGACGGGGCCGCTGCGATGGCTTTGGCCATCGCGGCTCTTTAGCTCCTCATCCCAGCAATCCGCGTGCCGTTCAGGAAAATGGTGCGCGGCCTTGGTTGATGACAGTAAAACGCGCATAGCTGCCAGCGTGCCCTGTCGAATGGCTGGGTCGGCTTGTCGTGCTTCCGATATCGGCGTCTTCAACCGCACATGCGTGGCACGACAAGAGTAGAGGCTTAAGATGATGCCGCTCGCCTCTCGTGCCGAGCTTCTCGTTTCACGCCGCGGCGCTTGCCGGCCAGGATCTGCTGTTGGCGTGGAAGCTGGTATGGTTTGCGGTGGCGGTTCAGAGGCCGAGAGTAGCGAGATGTGCTTGAGCTGGGCGAATACGTCCATTCCATCCTTGAGTCCTAGCGAATCAAAGGAGAAACGCGTGATGCGCGCCAAAATCTCCGCGCCCGAGCCCCCGGTGCCGAGCGCAAGTACCAGCGTGATCTCAGCCGCGCCGAGCGGCAAACAGGCTCTGATGCGCGCCGGAAAGACATTGAGGATGGAGCCTGCGCGCGGCGCTTCGCGGGCGACGCTGACGTCGCAGGCAGCGATGCGCAGCCGTTGGTGCACGCCGGCTGCAAGCGGCGGTGCCGGCACCAACAGGCGCGCACCTTTGAGGCGGAGAATAAGAAGCCCATAGAACGCATCATAGCCGCTCACCACGGCATCAAGGCTGATGGCGGCTTCGCGGCTCGCCGCAAGCGGCAGCGCAGGATCGCTTTGCAAAACATGCAGCGGCCCAGCCGCGGTTACCATGCCGCGCTCCATCATAACGAGATAATCGGCAAAGAGTTCGGTCTCCGCCATGTCATGGCCGATGTAGATCATCGGCAGCGCGAGCTTCGCGGGCAGGCGCTCGACGAACGGCAGAATCTCACGTTTGGCGCAGCTGTCGAGCGCGCCAAGCAGCTCGTCCATCACAAGCAGTCTGGGCTGAGACAGCAGCGCGCGACCCATGGCGACGCGCTGCCGCTCGCTGCCGGAGAGATGCGAGGGAGAGCGGTCGAGCAGCGGCGCCAGGTCGAGCAGTTCGACCACCTCGTCAAACGCGATCGGCCTCGGTTTGGGTTTAGGCGCACCGTAAAGCAAGTTGCGCCTGACCGACAAATGGGGAAAAAGGCTAGCTTCCTGAGACACATAGCCGATGGGACGCAGATGAGGTGGGCGGAAGGTAGTCTCGTCCTGCCATACCTCGCCATCGATGGCGCAGAAGCCGGCCGGCAAACGCTCGAGGCCGGCGATGCAGCGCGCCACCGCAGTCTTGCCGCAGCCTGGCGGGCCGAAAATCGCCGCCACGCCTTTGGCCGGTACGCTGAATTGCGTATCGAGTGGAAAGCTAGCGATACTGCCGCTGAAGGCAATTTCAATCCGGCCCGGTGTGGCTGTCCTCACGTGCTCCTCCTTCTGCTGTATTTGTCGATCAAGGTTAAGGTGAGGACTACCGCAACCGCGAACATCACCATGGCGCCGGCAAGCCAGCTTGCTTCGCGCCAGCGCGACTGTTGGACAAAGTCGAAGAGAAAGGCCGACAGCACCTTGGTGCGCCCAGGTATGTTGCCGCCTATCATCAGCACGACGCCGAACGTGCCGATCGTATGCGCAAAGCCAAGCACGGCGGCTCTCATAGACCCGGTAACGCCAGAGGCACGGCGACCGTGAAGAAGGCATATAATGGCGAGGCGCGCAGAGTGGCCGCGATCTCCAGCGGGCGGTCACCTATGGCAGCGAAGGCGTTGCGGATGGGCTGCACCACCAAAGGCAACGCGGACAAAACCGATCCGACCACGAGCCCTGCGAAGGTGAAGGCCAGCGTGCGCCCGCCCCAGAGAGCGGCGAGAAGGCCGACCGGGCCGTTCGGGCCGAGCAGGGCAAGCAGATAAAAACCGAGTACTGTTGGCGGCAGCACCAGCGGCAATGCGATGATCGTGGCCACGGCCTCAGCCCAAAGGCTCTTCGAGCGTGCTAGCCACCATGCGAGCGGCGTGCCAACGATCAGCAGGATCACGGTCGTCACGCTCGCGAGCTCGATCGTGAGCCGGAGCGACTGCCAGATTTCTGGCGAAAAGCCATCCATGTGCGTCAACTTAAGCGTTCGAGCACAGAGCACATGGTCGTGCTCGCGCAATGATTGCGTAGGCTGGCGGGCCCTTTACGGAAGGCGCGCGTCGCTCGTTTATTGGCGTCAGTCTCCAACCGCACCACGTCTTGCAAGATCGGGTCACAAACTCCTGCGGCACGAGCCAGCGCGAAACGGTCTTGCTGTCTGCGAGTTGCGAATGCGGGGCGGCGCTGAGCTCGGCATTGACCGTCTCGACCAACTGGGTAGGCCTGCGTGATGGTTGCGCTTTCGACTAGCATCGGTTGCATCCCGACATAGACGTCGATCGCCTTCATCGCTTCCACCGCAGCCGCGCCATAGAGCGCCGCGGCGGAGTTGCAGATCGACAATTTTAGGAAAGATGCTGTCCTGAACGTGTCGGAGCCGTTCACGAACTTGGCCATCCTGCTCCAGAGCACCAGGCTGCCCCTAGCGTAGGTGAGCCGGCTTTCACGTACAGCGAGAACATCCTCGACCAATTTCTTCATGCGGGAATCGCCGGCCGAGAGAACCACTTGGCGCAGCCCGTCCTGCGTAATCTGGCTATAAAGCTGTCGGCTCGCGCCGAACACGGCCTTCTGTTTGGATTTCTGCTTGAAGGTTGCGAGGTCCCCAGCCGGCTCGGTGAACTTGGCGGCAACCGCGACATTGATTTTCGCCCGTTCTTCACTTCCGAGCATAAGCGGCATCAGTGCTTTGATCGGGATCAATCGCGCGCGGCTCATCGGGCAGTCCTGAGACGGGGCCGCTGCGAGCACTTTGGCAGCGGCGGGTTTGCTCCTGATCCCAGCAATCGGCGTGCCGCTCGCCGGATCTGGTGAGCGCCTTGCATGGCCAGCGAAAACACGCGTAACTGCCTGCTTTTGGATGATGTTGCCGATCGTCGGACTTCCGACATCGTCGTCTTGAATCGGGCAAGTTGGCCGCTCGTGTTATGTCGGTCGCCTCTCAACGCGCGGCGGCCATATTCGAGTTGGTATTGAGGGAGGAAAATCATCACAAGATCGGAACGGCGGCCGCCGCGTTGGCGTCTCGATCCTGGTACCAGCTCCTTTATATCCAGGTTCTGATCGCGATCCTGATCGGTGTCCTCGTCCGCTGCTGTCGCCGTCTCTCGCGACCAATAACTTGGTAAAGGCGCTCGGCGACGGCTTGATTAAGCCGATCAAGATTGGTGATCGCGCCGATCATCTTCTGTAAGGTGGCTTCCGGCTTCGCTCGCATCCGTCATGCGAAAAAGGTCGGACGCTTATATCCTCCATGAACCAACCATGTGTGTAAGTTCAATGGGTTAGATGTGGTAATCTACCACATGCCGGACGCAGGAAAGCGCTGTAATGAGTTGATGAGATCGCAAGTTTAGGCGCAATTTCAGTCGTTTAGCTCCCTTCGTCTAGCGGTCAGGACGCGGCCTCTCGAGGCTGAACAGGGTTCGATTCCCCCCTCAAAAAGCGGGCGATCGGGACCCGGGCGATGGCGCCGAACGACCGCTGGTCGCTCGACTTCGTGTCGGATCAGCTCACCGATGGCCGCTGCTTCCGTATCCTTACCGTCGTCGATGACTGCACCCGCGAGTGTCTGGCGCTGGTAGCCGACACCTCGCTCTCCGGCGCCCGGGTGGCGCGGGAGCTGGACCGGCTGGTGATCGAGCGCGGCAAGCCCAAGACGGTGGTCAGCGACAACGGCAGCGAACTGACCAGCAACGCCATCCTGACATGGGCCGATCAGAGCCGCGTCGCCTGGCACTACATCGCGCCGGGCAAGCCCATGCAGAATGCCTTCATCGAGAGCTTCAACGGCCGGCTGCGGGATGAATTGTTGAACGAGACGCTGTTTACCTCGCTGGCCCAGGCCCGCGTCGCGCTCGGATGCTGGCGCGCCGATTACAACGATGCACGCCCACACTCGCGGCTCGTATGGAGGACGCCATCCGAGTTCGCCTTCACGTGCCATCCGCGCCGGGATCTGGCGCTGCGCTATGCCGAAGGCTCCGCGCCAGCTCCCGTAGCCATCATCTGGAGCACTGGGAGAGGATGGGGGCATCCATTTTGAGGCGCAGAGCGGCACAAAGAATTCCTCATAAGAATTCCAGATTTTCGCCCTTTCTGTGGAGGAAGACCTACTAGGGGTTGCAATGTCGCACTATGTTCGCAATACCGCGACGAGAGGAGCATGTCACCGCACTCCGTTTCCAAGGTTCGACTGACCGAAATGCGAAGGCCGATTAATCGAAAGGTGCGTCGCCCTGCAGGGGCGCTCGGCTCATTGAAAAATTTCGTTCGAGGTAAGCCGGACAAAGTAACAGCTCTCGACCAAGTGAAGGCAGGTGCACCTGTCGAATTGCTCCCCGAAATGGCAAAGTGGGGAGTTGCAGTCTTAAGATTTGGGCCGCTCAAAATCGTTCCCAGGAGGCTTGCAGACCTCAATGATCTAAGAAGCATCCCGGCCACTGCCTTTGAGCGTGAGCTTTTGTGGTGTGAAGCAATTGTTGCGGGCCAAGCTGACCAAATCCGCGCATTCGTAGTGCACAAGAAAGAGTTAGAGCGCTGCCTGCTAGCCGGAGAGCGCGAATGTTTCCGCGTGTTAGATCGCATCGAGCGTGATTGTGGCCTTTCCTTCTGGTTGATTGCGACAAGAATTGCTCTGTTGCAGGTCTTCAACGGTATCGAAGCGCAAAAGGAATACATTGCGGAGCTGAAGAAATCCGGAGCTAGGCAAAACACCATTTTTCTTGCGTATTGGTGGGGAGTTAGAGCAGAGGATGACACGACGTTTGAGCGGTATACACTTCGTCTCCATAAACTGATGGAGCGGGCAGACCTAGCTCCAGAGATAGGTGCATATATCAACTATCTTCTTGCTGGTTTGATGCCCCCCGTTGGAGCTGAACAAGCCTTACTCGCGCGTTCTAACTACTCAAGCATTGTCGATCTATATCAAATTCTTACAGACCTATTTGTTACGGCTGTTGTGGAAACGCGGCCCGTTGCCGACGTAATGGCGGCAACAATCGTTAGACTAGGACTAGGTTCAATCGATCCAAGAGTGGCGAAAGCCTTAGTTCTGACTGGCCGACGCGAGAATTGCGAAAGCTGCGAACACGCCAGTTTAACAATAAGAGATGCTCGGCTAGCAGCTCTGTCCAATACAACTGGTGGGTTGCCGCTGCGGCCGCAAGAACTCGAAGAGCTTTCTGCTGCCGCAGAGCTAGGTGCAGAAATATCGCTCGATAGTCCATTGCTGCGCGCCATCTTGTTGCTTTTGAAACAAATAGGCCAGCGAAGCTTTGTCGGAATGAAATCGGCAGATGATCTGATGAAGCTCGGATCGATGTTTGACAAGCTCAGTCTGGGTGGGTGGTGCATCGCCAAAGCTCTGCAAGCTCGCAAGCCTAACGTTCTGTCCCCCGACGATTTAGCAAAGCTACGATTGCTAAGTACGAATGCTCTCGAACCGATGTTGCTCACTGCTGTCCCGCCCTCCAACGTAGAGTACTTCCGGGAGAAGGTGCAGGCCGCTTATCAGGGGCGGACAACAATGTTGGCTGCCGAGTTTGCCTCAGGGCTGACTTCGTTTGATTCTGCTTTGCATCTGGGATTGAACGAGCTGTTTGCCTCGGAAATTCAGCTGATCCGGCTAATCAACAGCGGCGACTATGAGGGAGCTCTTCCGATCTCGGCCAAGATGAACAGCAACCTGAAGCTTGCGAGCAAAGTTACTCTTCAAGCTCAAGTCATTTGCTTGATCAGTTTGGATGAGATCGAGGAAGCTCTCCGCATTGCGGTTGACTGGCTTCTTGAGGATTCCGCTCTGGTGATTTGGCTGCCATTAGCGGAACTCGCTTCAGCCTTAGAAAGTAGCTCGCGCTCTTTTGATGAGATGGTTGAAAAGGCGATCTTGTTCGATGCCTTGGCTAAGTACATCGGTGGAGAGTTCGTTTCGCTGCGAGCCTATGCTACTGAAGATTTCGTCACGCATCTGGGGGTTGAGAAGCCGTCGCAAATCGATATCTCGAAGTTGCGCATCGAGCAACACAAGCTTGTATTCTTTTACTCTGAGATATGTACAGCTCCGGTATTGCGGCTATCGATTGCCTATCAGACTGAACGAGAATTGGATGATGAGCTAATCTCCATATGTCGTGTACTGATCAAGCTTGATCCAGAAAACGCCGAAACTTATGAAGACCGCGCCCGCGAGCTGGTTCGAGCTCGTTCGATTAAAGATGCTGTCAAAGAGCTCCAGCGCAGTAAGGTCTCCATTGACCAGGATGCATTAAGAGCCGTCATAAAAAAGCACCTCTCCGAAGACTACAATCGATATATAGCGTTGCTTAAGGCGGGCATGGCGGTCGTTGATGAAAATTATCGGAACGCTTTGCTGAAGGCCGTTTCCTCTGGTGAGATTTCTCCCTCCCTTTTTGAGGTGCCGGAAAACGAGGCAAGCGCGCTGTTCGCGTCAATCGTGCTTTGGATCATGGGCGAGCTCGCATACAGCCCGGAGCATGGGCTTGACTGCTACCTGAGTCTAAGAATCAGACACGGGACCCTTTCGGGCCAGCTACGCGGACCTGCGGAGCGTGAACATATCATCACTCGTCGTGATGCAGCGACAAAGGAGTATCAAGCTAATCAATATTGGGGCCAACGGTTGGAGCATCATCTGTATCCGGATTTCCTTGCCGAAATTCAGCAGGAATTGATGGCCTTCTCCCGCGACTACGACAACCTCATATTCGAATTTACAGACCAGCGAATACAGGTGTTCGGAAAGGAAAAACCAAAGGGGCTGTTTCGGCTTCAGATAACCGATGTGATGGTTAACTCTTTGGCTTCCAATGTGACCGTTGCGACAACGTTCGATGAGCTGATCGACGCTTGTATCGATCACTTTTGGGCGTTGGTCGATCAAAGTCTAGATAGAATTCGTCAATATATCGATGACGAGTTGCGGGCCTCCATAAGAGACAGGTTTGATGCTTTAGACGCAGCTTTACAGGCTGTGCCTGGTCCGCAAATGGCAAGTTTGTCCGATGCTATTAGGAGGGCGCGAACTGAGACCGGGTTGCGATTGGATGCGATGCGGGATTGGTTCGCACTTCCAACACCAAACAGCTCATTGCCATTTGAGATGAAGGAGCTGGTTGACATCGCCCTAACCACGATCAAAGGGTTCAGGCCAGAATTCAATCCGATAGTGTCCCTCACCGCCACCGATATTCCTCCTCTGACCGGAGCGCTCCACTTATTCTCGGATATTTTTTTCATCTTATTTGAGAACATCAGCCTTTATTCGGGCGACTCGATTGCTCCGTCAATTGAGATAGATGCAAAAATACAAGACGATATGATTCTTGTAAGAGTGACCAACAACGTCGAAGCCAATCAAGACATCTTTCGAATTACAACCTCGGTTGATCGCGCTAGGGAGCGCATCGCGAGTGGCGCATATCTGCATGCGGTTCGCAGCGAAGGCGGCACCGGCTTGCCAAAACTTGCTAAACTGATCAGACGGGAGGGCACTTCACCTCACCTTAAATTCGGATTGAGCGACGACAGGAAGATTTTCTCCGTTGAGTTTGGTGTGTCAGTCACCGTCATTGAGGGTCTAACGCAGGAGCATGTCCGATGATGGCTCTAATCGTTGAGGATGATGATAATAAGAGAGAGCAGCTTCTTAGTTTTCTAAACGAGCGTTATCCGCGCCTTGAACTCAAGGAATCGGCCTCTCTGATCGCAGCAGTCCGCGCTCTTAAGCAGCTTAAACCACACTTGGTCATCTTGGATATGACTTTGCCAAATTACGACGTGGTGGAGGGGGAATCCGGTGGCGGTTTACATCCGTTCGGAGGGCAAGAGTTTCTTCGTCAGGTCAGCCGTTTCAAGATCATGACTTCGGTAATCGTGCTAACACAGTTCGAAAGTTTTGGAGAGCCGCCGGATGCAAAGGGCCTCGAAGAACTCGACGGTGAGTTGCGAGAAAACTTCCCAAACACCTATAAGGGCGCAGTTTATTACCACGCATCAATTTATGACTGGACTACTGCTCTCGCGAATACAATTGAGACGAGCGTCCCGGAGATTCTAACATGCCGCTGAGAGCTCTCATCGTGGAGGATGATTCCCAGAAGGCCGAACAAGCAAAGCAGGGGCTGTCAGAAGCGGGATTTGACGAAATCGATCTTGCGGAAAATGCGATTGCCGCGAAGAAGCTACTTAGAGACAAATTCTATCATCTGGTCGTCCTAGATATTGCACTTCCAACTAGAGATGGAGAGGAACCAGATCGACGGGGTGGCATTGCACTCTTCAATGAGGTTACAGCACGGGAACTATATAGGCAGCCGCGTCATTTTATCGGGTTCACGGGGTACGAAGACGTATTCAATGAGGCTCTTTCACAGTTAGGTGCCGAGTCCTGGTCGGTAATACTATATGATAGGACATCATCTGAATGGTTGCAGCAACTTCAGGCAAAGGCCAGCCACATCATCGCTTCGCAAACAGCCGAAGAGCAAGGCGATGAGTTTTTGTGTGACATTGGTGTGGTCACTGCCTTGGGTGATCCTGAGCTGGATGCCGTTTTGGCTTTGAAATGGGATTGGAAGGGCGATTCTGACGAATCAGACGCAACTAGGTATCACTTGGGAGAAGCCTCGTTTAAGGGAAAGCGTCGGACCATCGTTGCGGCAAAAGCTCCGGGTATGGGCATGGCGCAAGCTGCTATCCTCTCAACTAAGCTGATCTTGCGGTATCGCCCGAGATGCATCGTAATGTGCGGCATCTGTGCCGGTGTAAAGTCTGCAGACGTCAGTATCGGGGACGTCCTCGTAGCTAACCCGAGTTGGGACTACGGGAGCGGTAAGAGATTGATTAAGGCTGGCGTTCGAACATTTGAACCCGCCCCGCAGCCATACAGCCTGTCCACTCGTGTGCGGGGCCTAGTAGAACTGCTTCAAGACAGATCAGATCTTTTAAACGATCTTCGCAACGAGTTTCCAGGACGGAAACCCGACAGTGTTGTTCGAGTGCGTATCGGTCCTGTTGCCTCTGGTGCCGCCGTTCTCGCCGACGAACGGGTCATCGAAACTCTTCGGTCTCAACAGAACCGCAAGCTTCTTGGAATAGATATGGAAAGTTATGGAGTCATGGCGGCCGGTTCTGAAGCGTCAGCGCCAAGACCAGAGGCATTAATCATCAAGGGAGTCTCTGATTTTGCCGATTCCTCTAAGAACGACGATTTCAGACACTACGCCGCTCACAACAGCGCGGGGGCCTTGCGGCTTTTGATTGAGCAGTTTGGTCTGTAGGGACCTCTCACTGGCATCGGAACGTATGTCTTTGGGTCGCCGCCCATCGGTGAGGCGTTTGGTGACAGCGCCGGAATGGGGCCTCAGTGACACTCTAGACAACCGAGAGTTTAAGGGTAGGCTCCTGCTCGCACAACGGAAAGCCGTCATGTATTTTGCAAAAATTACCGGGGTGATCCCAAAAGGAATGGATCTGACTGAGCCGCCAGAAGAGATGCGCCTATTCAAGGATTTGACTGAAGCCAAGCAGTGGCTTCTTGGGGAAGCACTGACCGAGTTGCCGACCCCAGTACACATGATTGAGATTACCAAGGATGGAGAATCGGTCTGGCGGGAGTATCACTGGAGCCACGACGCTCTGAAGTCCAAGAATGAGCTTTGGTGGGATGCTCGCGATCCCGGTCGCCACCAGAGGGAAGCCCAAAGGGTAGAGCGTAAGCGCCAGGTCGAAGCCGGGCTTATTCCACACGACCAACTTTCACTGAAAGAGCAGTTCGAGAAAGCCAACCCGCGCTGGCAGGGACCTTACTTCGCGTGGCTTCCGACGAGTACGATGGATGCCGGAACTATCTGGATGAGCGAATACTGGGTACTCTCGACACTAGGTTTGAAGTACAAAAATAAGTTCGTGTTCTACGACAATGACTAGCTCGCTGCGCTTTTGCTGGTTTGATTATCGTTCGCCGTCGTGGATGAAGGAACCGCGACCCCGCGCCTCAGTGGCAATCTCTGATGCTTTATCGGTCAGCTGAGTTAGAGCTAAACCACCGAGCTGCGGGGGGTATGCGGGTTGAGGGCTATCAGAAGTCCCTATTGCCAAGCCGCATAAGGGATACGTCAAGAACACGCCGATGGAATCGATCCCGTTCTGACGCATACTGTGTCGGATACCGATCTGCACACGCGGATCGCACGTGACCTTGCCCCATGGGTGACCTTTCCCTCAAGTTTTATCCAGACCTGAGTTCGCCCCGGCTGTTGGATTTGCCCGGTTGGGCAGTGGTAGCGACGGGAGCTGGCGCGGAGCCTTCGGCATAGCGCAGCGCCAGATCCCGGCGCGGATGGCAAGTGAAGGCGAACTCGGATGGCGTCTTCCATCCGAGCCCCGATGATCTGCTCTTCCGAAAAGCGGCTGCGCTTCATGCTCTGGTCCTTGTTGTGGGCCAGAACGAACTTCAAACTGGATTAAGCCCGTGGGGCAAGGTCATACGCCGTCCTTCCCGTCAGAACGATCCAGGATGTAATAGCTGCTCAGGCGCGAAAAAAAGCGCAGGCGTTAGTCGGTCGGGCAAGCACCCACATGGCGCTCGAGGACCAAGCACTTTCCAATGCCAAGATCGCTGCGGAAGTGGAACGTATAGCAGCTGACCTCATGCGGGAGATGCCGTCCAATTTTTGGAGCGACAAATGACCGGGCTGACAGAATATCCGGAGGGCGCCACACCCCTAGACGCCAACGAGCTTGGGGGCTTGAAATTCAAGCACATCACCACTCGTGAAGAGCTGGACGAACTTGAACAAGCGAATATCGAGTCCGGTTGCAATGGCTTGGCCGCAATCGCGGCGAGGTTCTGACGGATGACTTTGCAGTTAGCCTGCATAAGCGGATGTTTGGCGACGTCTGGGACTGGGCAGGTATGTTCCGAAAGACTGGCAAGAATATCGGCGTCGATCCTCTTCACATCCCCGTTCAATTGCGGACGTTGATGGATGACGCGCAGTACTGGTCACAAAATAAGACATATCCTGAATTGGAGGCAGCGGCACGGTTTCATCATTGGCTGGTTCAAATCCACCCATTTCCAAACGGAAACGGACGGCATTCTCTGATCATGGCGGATACGATGCTTGAGCGGGTCTATGGTGCGAGGCCTATCGATTGGGCGGGTGGATACGACCTTCAAAAAATGAATGATCGGCGCACTACCTATATTGCAGCGCTGAAGGCTGCCGACGCAGCCAATCTCACCCCGCTAATGGCCTTCTGCAATCCTAACGGTGGCCGCTGACAACGACGTGAAAAAGCGATGGTAGGCCCACGAAGGGGGAGCGCATGAGCCGTACCGTCACAATTCCGACCGCCGGCATCGGCAAGGCCATCGCACCCTCACAATAGGCTTCGTCAAGCTTGTCCGACGGCGCGTTGAAGATCGTCGCAACCGGCCAGAAGGAGGTCCCGCAGCGCCGGCATAGCGAACCGGACGCACGAAGCAGGCTGACCGCGATCGCAAGGCGCGCTCTCCTAGAGGTTGCGGGACACGACCATACACGGAGGCCGAATTTGTTCTGCCTTATCGAGCTACCCGAGCAGCCCTCAGGCTACGTCAATCTCTCGACCGCATCCGATTGGGAGGCCTGGATCCGCAAATGTCTCCCGGAGGGGCTCCATCAGGAAGTGCAGCGACGACTGATCTCCAATCTCAAACACGTTCTCGTCGGGTTGAAGATGAAGGCCGCACTGATCGTTTTCGCCGCCGACAGGATGAGCGGCAGCAAGCGGCTCTGGCTGGAGCCGTAACCCGTTGTCGCATTGTCCAAAGCTGTTACGGGCTCCGCGTATTCGCGGCCCGAATTTTGGATGGTGCCGTCTCGGGCATCATCAGCATGGCGCAGAGTCCGGCGGCGGTAGCGACAAGCATGTACCAAGCGGGCGCCAGCGCGTTCCCAGTAACGTGGGTCAGCCAAGCGACGACGAGTTGAGCTGTGCCTCCGAAGGTCGCTATCGCAACAGCGTAGATCGTCGCGAAGGCGCCGCCTCGGATGCACTTGGGCAAGCCTTCGGCCATACCAACATAGAAGGCGCTATACGGAATCATTCCGACGAGGGTGAGCGCGCCGAGACCTCCGAGAAGCGCCATGGGACTGCGGCTCTCTACGATCCACAAGAACACCGGATAGGTCATCAGCAGCGCGGCGATCTGCGGCCATATCATGATGGGCCGGCGTCCGGCCCGATCTGCGAGCCAACCGCCCAGGAGTGCGGCAGCAATCCCTACTGCATTGCTGACGACCGTCGTCGCAAAGGCGAGAGGCGCGGCAACTTGCAGGGTGTTCAGTGCATAAGTCGTCATATATTCCGTGACATAGGTGATAATCGTGCAGCTGGCCAAAATGATCAATCCCAAGCTCATCATGCGGCGGCTGGCACGCAATTTCCTTGCGGGATCAACGGCGAGGGCGGGCGCTTCAGGTCGGTGCAGCGTTTCGGGCAGGGCCCTGCGCAACCAAAGTCCGACCGGCAGCGTACAGGCACCGAGCAGAAACGCGATGCGCCATCCGTACGCATCCAGCGACTCGCTTGACATGGTGAAGGAGAGTATTTCTCCGACCAGCGCTCCGGCCGTTGCAGCTATTTGTTGGCTAGCAGGCTGAAACGAGACGGCAAGGCCCCGGCGCCCGGCCGGGGCCGCTTCCATCAGATAGGCGGTCGTCGGACCGACTTCCCCTCCCAGGGCGAAGCCCTGCACCAAACGCGCGAGAATAACCAATAACGGAGCGGCGATCCCTATCGTGTCGTACGAGGGCGTCACAGCCAACACGAGTATCGCGGCACTCATCATGACAAAACTGGCGGTCATTGCGGGCCGGCGTCCGACTCGATCCGAGTACGACCCGATCACAATGGCCCCGATGGGTCTGGTCACGAAACCTGCTCCGAAGGTCACGAGCGACAGCATGAGGCTGGCGAACTGATCCTTCGCCGGGAAAAACGCGTGACCGATCTGGATGGCGAAAAAGCTATAGGTCCCGAAATCGTAGAATTCGAGCATATTGCCGATCGTCGCGCCCAGCACGGCATGGCTGGTCAAGCCTTCATCTGCCGCAAGGAGGGTTGGCTTCGAGCTTCGCTGATTGAATTGTTTAGCCATGCATGCTTGGATCCGTCTCGAATGCGATCCTAGAACATTTCGGCCAACTATGTGGAGCACCTTGCGCTTCGCATGAGCAAGAAGTGGATTCGCGCGACGCGACGATCAGGGCCGTCCGCTGCTCGGACCTGCCGCGAAGCGAGCGCGCGACCGAGGACTTTCTCCGCAACGCCTGCGCCGACATCCCAGCGGCCGTCGAGGTCTTGCCAATAGTGGATGCCGATCCGCTACGCGCGCGCCCGCGGACATGGGAGCTCATACCGGTTACGCCTCGTCCTCGCCTGGCTGACGCTTCTGTTGCGTCTGATCCTGAACGCCTTCTTGCGGCTTCTCGCCGTCCCGGTCGCGCTCAAACGGGGTCTTAACGGACGACTCGCTACAGCATAAGATAGGGCGGCGTAGACCGGCTCCGATGTTCGGGAGCTGCCCCCGTTCCGCTGGCCCTCCGTTCTGCACGCTATGTGAATTGAAGCGATGCAGCGGTCGCGGGCGTTCGCTTGGCAGTTTTGATCAGTGTGGCACAGGCCAGCCCCGCTTTAGCAGCAGTTTGTATCCGCAATTGCTCATCCACTTCGCCCGCGCGAGATGCGTTTCGTACGCCTGCCTGGCGCGGATCGGCTCGCGCTCGGGATCGATGTGAAGCACGATTTCGGTCACTTCGCGCCAATCGGCGCCTTCAGCATCGGCATCCAGCATGCGCAGATACGTGATCGCATGTTCTTGGTCATACGGCGTCAGGATGTCATCCGCCGGCGCCGTGTCGATCACATTAGGATTGAGCGGCATCTCACGCATTGATCCTCCCTCAGTGGATTCACACGCTGCTTTTCGCACGCCATTTGGGCCGATTGATGCCTCGCAACCAATACGATAGCCGACAACAATGCCGCAACCTGTTCACGGCGAATCCATGCTGGAGCTTCCAGCCAACGATCCGCTTGCGCGCCATCCGGCGTGCAGCGAAAGACGACTTGTCGACGGCTCCATGAACGCAAACCCGTGGCCAAACCAAGGATGATGCTGGATAAAGGGACCTCGCGAAGGGCAGTCCTGTGGGCGTTCTCAAGCTTCGTTCTACAATGAAGTCCGGCCACATAGCGTGATCGGCAACAAGCCGCCGATATCGCTGATCAACAGCTCACCGCGCTTCCGCCGAATGAGCCCTAACCCCGGAAAATTCCAGCGTTGGCTGGCCTAAAGTCGGGGAGCATTTCACCGTGGGCCAGAACGAACTTCAAACTGGATTAAGCCCGTGGGGCAAGGTCGGGACGAGCAGTGAGCCGCCGACATCAGCTGAGTTTCATCAGAGAACTCGCGGCCGGGCGGTAGAAATCTCCGCATGCCCCAACATCAACACGTTGGTGAAGCGGCCCACAAGGCAGCTCTTGCAAAGGGCGGGACGAACAGTTTTGCCCCGTAGCCGCCGAGCGAACCGACGCCGGGATGAGAAATCTATTCGCGCGCGGCGAGTTCAACGATCACCGCCGGGTCGAGGACCCTGCCGGCAAGGTCCTTGGTCAGAACCTCGTTCCCAGATTCGGCGAGTTCATTGGCCTTGGCGAGAGCTTGCTTGGCGGAGGAGGCGACAACCACGATGGCACCGTTGCCGTTTTTTGAATGCACTTGATATCCTACGCCGCTCATCGCCCCTCGCTGACGATGATTTCTAGCGCCGTTCCAGATTGGCGCATAGTGCAAACGAGCCACAGCTCCACACGTCCGGAACAAAACGGGGGGGCACGCGCTTGCCTGCAAAGGATCTCCTGGCCGGCCGTCGTGCGATCGAGCAGGCGCGTCGAAACCTGCGACTCAAAAAATACAGTCCCTCCAAAGAGGATAAGGAAGAGTGACGCCTCCTCAGTGACGGCTTCACGCTTAAATTTTCATTTCGATCGGATCGTTAACGCCGGCCTCGTGGATTTGCAGTGAATGGTGCTGTAGCTGCGCGGAACCGAAGGTCATTATTCTACGGCCCCCAGCCCGCGAGGTGCGGGAAACGATCTTAGTTAAAACAGCAGCAAGGGAAGGAGGCGAGCAAACAAAACCCCGGCATTGCTGCCGGGGTTTTCGCATTTCGCGGTTCGCGTGAGGTGGCAGTATCAGAAGTCCATGCCACCCATACCACCCATGCCGCCGCCAGGAGGCATCGCGGGGCCGGCAGCGGCCTTCTTCGGCAACTCGGCGACCATGGCTTCGGTCGTGATCAGGAGAGCCGCAACCGAGGCTGCGTTCTGGATCGCGGTGCGGACCACCTTGGTCGGGTCGATGATGCCCTTGGTGACGAGGTTGCCGTACTCGCCGGTCTGCGAGTCGAAGCCGTAATTATACTGGTCCTTCTCGAGGATCTTGCCGACGATGACGGAACCGTCTTCACCGGCGTTGACCGCGATCTGGCGGGCCGGCGCGGACAGCGCCTTGCGCACGATCTCGACGCCGGTCTTCTGGTCGTCGTTCTTGGTGCGCAGGCCCTTGAGCTGCTCGGAAGCACGGAGCAGGGCGACGCCGCCGCCCGGCACGATGCCTTCCTCAACCGCCGCGCGGGTCGCATGCATCGCGTCATCCACGCGGTCCTTGCGCTCCTTCACCTCGACTTCGGTCGCGCCGCCGACGCGGATCACCGCGACGCCGCCCGCGAGCTTGGCCAGACGCTCCTGCAGCTTCTCACGGTCGTAGTCCGAGGTGGTTTCCTCGATCTGCGCCTTGATCTGGGCGACGCGGGCCTCGATGTCGGCCTTCTTGCCGGCGCCGTTGACGATCGTGGTATTCTCCTTGTCGATCATCACCTTCTTGGCGCGGCCGAGCATCTGCAGCGTGACGTTCTCGAGCTTGATGCCGAGATCTTCCGAGATCGCCTGGCCGCCGGTCAGGATCGCGATGTCCTGCAGCATGGCCTTGCGGCGATCGCCGAAGCCCGGAGCCTTAACGGCCGCGACCTTCAGGCCGCCGCGCAGACGGTTGACGACGAGGGTGGCGAGGGCCTCGCCTTCCACGTCTTCGGCGACGATGACGAGCGGCTTGCCGGTCTGCACCACGGCTTCCAGCAGCGGCAGCAGCTCGTTCAGCGAGGAGAGCTTCTTCTCGTTGATCAGGATGTAGGCGTCTTCCATCTCAACGCGCATCTTGTCGGCGTTGGTAACGAAGTAGGGCGAGATGTAGCCGCGGTCGAACTGCATGCCCTCGACGACGTCGAGCTCGGTCTCGAGCGACTTGGCTTCCTCAACGGTGATGACGCCCTCGTTGCCGACCTTCTTCATCGCGTCGGCGAGGAACTTGCCGATTTCGGCGTCGCCATTGGCGGAGATGGTGCCAACCTGGGCGATCTCCTCGTTCGAGGTGACCTTCTTGGAGTTCTTCTCGAGGTCAGCGACCACGGCTTCCACTGCCAGGTCAATACCGCGCTTCAGATCCATCGGGTTCATGCCGGCGGCAACCGACTTGGCGCCCTCACGGACGATTGCAGCCGCGAGCACAGTCGCGGTGGTGGTGCCGTCGCCGGCCGCATCGGCGGACTTGGAGGCGACTTCGCGCACCATCTGCGCGCCCATGTTCTCGAACTTGTCGTCGAGCTCGATCTCCTTGGCGACGGTGACACCGTCCTTGGTGATGCGGGGAGCGCCGAACGACTTGTCGAGCACGACGTTGCGGCCCTTCGGACCGAGCGTGACCTTCACCGCGTTGTTGAGAATGTCGACGCCGCGCAGCATGCGGTCGCGGGCGTCGACGCCGAATTTGACTTCTTTGGTTGACATATTGGGTTTCCCTAAGTGTTTACGTCTGTCTCAGCCCTTGGGTGGGCGCCCGGCAGGCGCTCCTCAGGGGTGAGCGGTGCGAGCGGTGGATTAGGCGGCCTTCTTGTTGGAAGACACGTCGGTGAGAACGCCCATGATGTCGGACTCCTTCATGATCAGGAGCTCCTGGCCGTCGATCTTGACCTCGGTGCCCGACCACTTGCCGAACAGCACGCGGTCGCCGACCTTGAGGTCGATCGGGATCAGCTTGCCGCTCTCGTCGCGGCCGCCAGGGCCAACGGCGATCACTTCGCCCTGGGAGGGCTTTTCCTTGGCCGTATCGGGAATGATGATGCCGCCTGCGGTCTTCTCTTCTGCGTCGATGCGCTTGACCACGACGCGGTCGTGAAGTGGACGGAAATTCATGCAGCCCTCCTAAGTAATTGCACGAGTTGACGGTTTCTGAATTGCTAGCAGTCGACCCCCGCGAGTGCCAGCGCAGCTGAAATAGGACAGAGTTTTTCGGTAGCAAGGGTTGGCAGCAAAAAAATTGGCGCCCAGCCGCCCGATCTGAAGCAAATTCTGAAAGCCGCTACGCGGTTCTCGGTGGCGGCCGCCTACTCAGGAGGTTTCAAGTCGGTCGGACACGCCCAATCATCGACGTTGAACGCGGTCCTGCGCCGACGCAGTTTGCGGTCAAGCTCCTCGCGCTTTGGCCCGCGTGGGGTATTCACGAGGCGAGCCTCGATGCGCGCCAGTTCGGCGGCAATCAATTTTTTGAAAGGCGGCGCTCTCGTCGTCACGTCGGTAGCGAGATTCTGTTGGCAGGTGATAGGTGAATGGGTCGGACGGGCCGCATCGAAGCCTCGAACAGCCGCCCGCACAGTGGATGCCTGAAGGCAGCCGCTCATGACGCTGGCGTCAAATATGAGACAACCACGTGTGGGCGGAGCGCGGACTGATTGAGGCCCGTCTCGACGGTAAATGATGGTTTGTTAATCTCGTCAGCCTGAAGGCGCGAGCGCTTCGCGGGTTCAGGCTTGGATAGCAAATCAGACTCGATTGCGAGGGCATCCATCAGCCAAGTCAGGGAAGCCTGATCGACTAAAATCCCACCCTCTTTCTCACCAAGCTGTTGCTACCAACGATATCGTTGTTGGGTCCCGGACCGCGCGTCAAATCATTATAAATGCTTGCCTTAGCTGCGGCGTCCAAGTTCCGAACGGATTGTTGAATAATAAGGACTTGATTTGTCTCCTCGTTATTGTGAGACATTTCGCGTTCTGCTCGAGCACAAGATCATCTTTCTTCCGCGACCAACGTCATCACGATGCCGCCGAGCAGGAGCGATTCGCTGCCCGTTAGGGAAAGCTGGTGCCGCTTCCGACGCTCGGTGTCACCAAGGGAATATCGATCCTAGAGCTTGATCCCGCTCGCGGAGCTGGCTGGGCCAATGTGGCAGACCGGCGGGACCTTCGCCGATGCCTATTCCCTAGGATTTTTGGTGCTGCTAACCGTTGTAATCCCCAATTTGGCGGCGATACCGTCTGGTCAAACACCGCGGCCGCTCATCTCGACCTGCCGCCGCCGCTGCAACGGCTTGCAGATCACAGCAATGTCTCGACGATGCCCGAACGGCCCGTGTCCGCGAGGTCGATAAGAAGCATTTTGACGAGGTCTTCACCAGAACCATCATCGAGACTGAGCATCCCGGAGCGCTCGATTGATCTCAGCGAACTGGTGGAACATGACGAACAGCGCGATCATTCCGGCGCCCAGTTCAGCGATTGCTTGACTGGCCAACAGCCCGTTGAAACCCCATATGACCGGGAATAACAGTACGGCCGGTATGAAGAGAAAGCCCTGCCTAGCCAAGGACACAATCGCACTGAGGCGTGCTCTCCCGAACGACTGAAGCATTGTCGTCACGAAACTCTGAATACCGAAAAGTCCAAAAAAGAGATGGAACACGATGCAGGCCGAGACGGCAATTTCCGTGACCTTATCGCTATCGCTGAACAGCTTGACCAAGGGCCGGGCAAAACTCACAACGGCCGCAGAATACGCAACGGAAAGAGCGACAGTCACGGAGAGTATGAACTTCGCAGCCTTCAATACACGAGCAAAGTCGCGCGCGCCCCAACCAAACCCCAGGACAGCTTGAGAGCCTATACAGAAGCCGGTGATAGGCAGTGCGCCGATCGTCAAGATTCGTACAGCTATTCCCACGGCCGCGATGGAATCGTCGCCGAAGGGCGCAGCAGCCCCGTACAAAAGCATAACGGCAATAGCAGATAGAATACTGGTCATGGTCGCCGGCGCCCCTACCAAAGCGAGCTGTCTGATGCTATCTGCTCGCAACGAGATGTGAGATATCCTGACGAGGACTATCCCGCGAAGCTTCATAAAGTAAGCAATATAAAGGCTAATAGCGGCGATCTGAGATACCAGCGTTGCGAGGGCTGCGCCTCGCACACCGAGGTCCAGTAAGAATATGAAGAAGGGGTCGAGCACAACGTTCAGTATGAAGGCGGTAAACATCGTCCACATGCTCAATCGTGTGTTGCCTTCGGCTCTGACGATGAAGCCGTTGACGATGTTTAGAAGCATCAGGGTGTACCCAAACAAAAGCGTCGCCGCGTAGTCGATCGCTACGGGCATAATGGTTGGAGTGGCCCCGAGCGTTACGAAGATCCCTCGCAGATTTAGAAGCAGAGCGACGGTAAAGAAGATACCGATCGGAGCGGCGAGCGCGAGGGCGGTACTCGCGCCTCGACTCGCCTCCAGGTACTCACCAGCGCCAAGATGACGAGATATGAACGACGCTGTTCCAACACCGATCCCCTGTCCGACTGCCGCGAGCAGGACCACGATCGGCAAGGTCATGCTGACAGCTGCGATCGCTTGCGTGCCAAGTGCGCCAACAAAGATCGCGTTGACGACCTGGTGTAACGCGTTGATGGATACGCCAACAACAGACGGAATGGCGAGCCGCAGGATAAGGCTCGCGAGATTGGAGTCCGATAGATCGATGTGCTGTTTTTTCTTTGGCGAGGCATCGCGATCGCTCTCGATGGCGAATTCCGCATCCGGCTTATTCATGGATGAAAGTGTCGCGAGCTCTTCCGAATTCGTTGATCGTCTGCAAGAGCTCCTGTTGCAACACCGTGCAAAGATTGTGGGTCACCTCATAACCGACCTCGGTTGGATTATACCTCGTTTCGATCTGTAGATGGCCGGCTTGATATCCGACATCGAACCAGAGAAGGCGAATCACGGCAGCTTCATCCCTGTCTTCGCCGATCCAGAGTGGAGAAGGTTCCTTGTCTAGGAGACGGCGTGGAAAATGGCGCTGCAAACCCGCTCGATAATTCAATCCAATTCTGGGTAAGGGGAGGCGATCGATCCGGCTCCGCACGGCTGGATCTCGGTTTAGGAATTTCATGGCCCGAAAGCCTATTCCCTTGCGCGGCAGGGCATTGCGCTGGCGGTATATTGAACGAGCACGATCGGGACGGGGCTCCGTTCCCGTGAGACTCAAGGGAAGCGGAACGAGCTCGCTGATAAAGCCGATGATCTGAGATGGATCGAGATCGTCAAACAGCCGACCTCGAGTTGAGGTAAGGCTATCAATCCAGAGCGAGTAGTTGCCGAAAACGCGTCCAAAGGCGCCAGATAGGGCGGCAAGAAACACATCAAAGTCCTGACAATGCGCCGATCTGGCCGTAATATTGAGGAGATCAGCTGTCGCTTCTTTATCAATCTCAAAATGGTACTTGGCCTGATCTTCCCAAAGGGATCGGAAATTCGCTTCATCCATGCGGCCTTCAAGACGTGCATAGTGAAGCTCTCTCGCGGTCACTTTCGAAAAGCTCGCGCCGCCCGATGAAGTGGCCCTGACGTGTAAATCGAACTGACGGTAGTCAATGCTCTCCCAGTATTTGAGTTCGGCTGGCGCTTCGCTGTTCGCGTAGTGCTCAAGGCGCTTCAACCATGGAGAGAGCATTTGTATGTTCTCAGGACCACTCACGGCGTGGCCTGAGGCAACGGCGTTGTACGCCGCATCCAATGCTTCCAGGAACAGTCGATAGCCTATCCCGTCGGCTACGAAATGATGCATCAGGACCAGCAGATAGTAATCGCCGCTTTGCGATGTGCGGAACACCGTGACGTTAACAAGAGACGTCTGGCCGTCAAACCGAAAGGTATGTTGACGTCTTGCTGAGATGCTCTCGATTGCCTTACGCTGCTGTAGGCCGGTCATTCCGACAAGATCGATCTCCTCCACGAGGCGTTCGGCCTTGGAGGGTCCGCTTGTCAGGCGTAGACCATCGCCGGTTCGGGCAATACGGAGTCTGAGGCCTTCGTGCCTATCCATGACATGGCCAAGGGCGCGCTCCAGGATTCGGATATTCAGGAGGCCGCCGGGCAAGAAGAACAGATCGCCGATGTTGAAATGCTCATCGAAGCCGACAAGACGGTACCAAGATGAGATTGCGGGGGTAACTGGCAATGAGCCATCTGCGGAAGGGAAGCTATCGAGTGTAACCGCCGCTCCGTCTGCCGCCAATTCCCTGATGGTCGGTGTTCGATAGAGTTGGTCGACAGTGAGATTCAGCCCGGCTTTGCGCGCCAACGTGACGCAGCGCACGCTCAGAAGAGAATCTCCGCCGATATCAAAGAAGCTCTGATCGATTCCGACCGACTTGGCGCGTAATAGATCCTGCCAGATCCCAACAAGAATACGCTCCTTCCTCGTGCGGGGCTCAGCAGATGGAACAGGCCCGACCTCGCGGTAAGCAACGGACGACAGGCGAGGACGATCTATCTTTCCGCTCGCCGTAAGGGGGATACTATCAACCAAACGGAAGGCGGCTGGAATCATGTAGGACGGCAATGTGTGGCGCAGGTGGGTGACAATATCTCCAGAGCTTAGACTGTCGCGAGCCGGAACCACGCTGGCGGTCAAGCGACGATGGTCATCCGCGCCTTCTGCGACGACCGCGGCCTTTGCGATTGCCGGATGAGACTCAAGGGCCGCTTCGACCTCCTCCAGCTCGATGCGAAAGCCCCGTACTTTGACCTGGTTGTCCGATCGGCCGCAAATCTCGAGAAGGCCGCTGGTTGAGATGCGTGCGATATCGCCACTTCGATAAAGAACGCTGTATTGTCCGTCATCATACGGATTCGGCACGAAACAGCGGTTGGTCCTATCTTGATCCCGCCAGTACCCAGCGCTCACGCAGCGTCCCGCGATGCAGAGTTCGCCGGCGACTCCGACAGGGACTCTCTTCAAATGTGCATCGAGCACGTACAGTTTGACGTTATCGATTGGGCGCCCAACGGGGATGAGTGACGAGCCGTCGTAGGCATCCGATGTTTCGTAGACTGCTGCATTGGATGCACATTCCGTAGCACCATAGAAGTTCCACAACGGCACGTCCGGGAAATACGCATGCCAGCGAACCGGGAGCGAAGAAGGCATCGGTTCGGCGCTGCTTGTGACCAACCGCAAGGCGGTCGGTCGCGGGTGCCGTTGTTGGGAAGCAATGAGGCCGGATAGGAGCGGCGGCGAGGCAAATAAGTGTGTCACGCGACGTTTCGCCAACGTGCACAACAACAGATCTGGATCGAGCAACTGCTCTTGGGTCAAGATCAGCGTAGGCACACCTCTCAGAAGCCCCCCAAAATACTCCCATGCCGACGCAACAAGTGATGCGGACTTCTGGATAACCATCACGTCGGTACTGTCAAAGGGAAAGCGTCGCCACATCCAGTTCAGTCGATTGAGAATTGCCGATTCCGGTATAAGAACCCCCTTCGCCTTCCCGGTTGAGGACGACGTGTATATGAGGCTCGCAATTTCCTGATCTGATGGTTTGTCGCTGCACTCAAAATCGTGCGCGGGCGCGCCGCGCCCTTCTAGGGTCAATAGACAAATCGACGGCACGTCAAAACCAAGATCAGAGGTACTTGCGTGAACCAAAAGCTTTGCCTGACTATCTCGCAAGATATGTTCGATCCGATCACGCGGATAATCCGGCGATATAGGGACAACAATGGACTGCAAGGCTCGCGCCGCAAGAATAACAGCGGCCACGTCAGGCGACCGGTCGACCAGCATGGCGATCATATCGCCAGTCCCCACGTCAGAAGCCCGCAGTAACGACCTAATAGCTGTTACGCGCTCACGCAGCTGGCCGAATGTGATCTCACCGAAATCACCAAAATATGCTACCTGGCTGCGATTTGAGACGCTGATTTGCTCGAACGCTTCGATAAGCGGACATTCAGTCTCATATGGCTGCGCCGAGCTATTCAGCGAGTCCAGCATAGTGACGTCTGACGCGCTGAGGCAACTCAGATCTTTAATGGGCGCAAGCGGCTTCTCAACGCAGGCTGCAATCAGATAGCGCAGATTGTCGGCCATGCGGAGAATCAGATCGCTGGAAAATATGTCTTCCGCATACGCGAGCTGGAGGGCAATTTCATCGCCCTGATCTTGTGCATACAATGTCAGATCGAATTTTACATAGCCGGTCTCATATTCGCGGAATGTCAGATCCAACTCATGCTGGCCAAGTGGCTCCGCGGCCTCGGAGTACATGTTGAACATGACCTGGAAGATCGGCGATCGTCCCGCTTCGCGATGCAGCCGGGTATCTCTTACCATCCAGCCGAACGGATATGCCGAATTTGCGATGGCATCGCTGACGAGGCCCTGGATGCGCAAGGCATGAACCGCAAAGGACTCGCCGACATCGATCGCGGTGCGGATTGGCAGCATATTCAGGAAAAAGCCAACAATTTCGGCGCTGCCAGGTTGATCCCGTACGACGTGCGGTATGCCAACGATAATATCGTCCTGACCGCTATACGTCCGCAGCAGCAGTTTGAAGCATGCCAGGAGTATTGTCGACGTGGTGCACCTTTGTCGCCGCGCAAACTCACGTACCTGATTGGAGAGCTCGCTGCCAAGCAGAACCGCATGTGAGGCGCCGCGGTAGGAATTTGTTTGCGGCCGCGCTCGTCCCGTTCCAAGCGAAAGCACCGGCGGATCATCGCCAATCTGACGACGCCAATAGCTACGTTGGTTGGCCAGCGCCTCTGCAGTAACGTGTTGTGCTTCCCAGACGGCGTAGGTCGAGAGTGACGCGCGGTTCTCTGGCAAGAACGCCGCGGCATCTACGTACCTTTGTTGAAGGTCCCTGAGTAGAACAGAGATCGACCAGGCATCGATGATAATTTCATGAGCGGTGATCAGTATGAGGTGGTTGTCAGGGCCAAAACGGATCATGCGCGCGCGAAACAGATGGCCTTGGCTAAGATCAAAGCTGCCGTTCAGCTCTGTTCGCCGTAACTCTGCGACCAGCTTCTCAGCTTCCTGCGCCGTGAGATGAGACGCATCAGTCAATTCAAGGCTTGCGTATTGCGGAGCATCAAAAAGCTGAACCGGACCGTCCTCGTCGATAAAGCGTGCCGAAAGTGCCTGATGGGAATGAACGACATCGGTCCAGGCGCGATTGAACGCCGCCAGATCGATGATGCCCCTTATTCGCAGGCCGCCTTGAATGATGTAGTTCTTGGCGGACGGATCGAGCTGCGAGAGAAACCATAGGTGCTCCTGAACTCGCGTCAGAGGCGATCGCATAAGCTTTCCGTACGTCGGGGCTGTGCGCGGTTTGGAGCCGGCCCCGGCCGAGATCGAAGCCGCAAGAGATCGGATTGTTCCATTGAGGACTAGCCTGAAATCCGTTCTCACTCCGAGCCGGGTCTGCAACTGGCCCAATATGAGCATTGCCCGGAGCGAGTCTCCGCCGAGGCTTATGAACTGGTCCTTCACACCAATGTTCTTAATACGCAGAACGCCGGACCAAATTTGACACAGCTGGGCTTCGAGCTCTGTTTGCGGCTCCTCGAAGGGCGTCGACAATGGAGGGCGAACACTGGTCGGGTCCGGCAATGCTCCAAAATCGACCTTTCCGTTCCTGGTCAGTGGAATACTGGCGAGGTGGATGATCCTTTCTGGGAGCATGTAGGTGGGAAGCGCTTCGGCAAGAAAGTTCTGAAGCTCGCCTTCGGTCACTTCAGCCGGAGCTGACACGTACGCGATGAGTCGTCTCGATCCAGTTTCCCCCTCGGCCCTGGTTATATCTCTCGCCATAAGCTTTACGCCTGCGCAGACGGAGGCGACCGCGACGGCGCCACGTACCAAATGATGAGCGGCGAGGCGGGCCTCGATTTCTCCCAGTTCAATTCTGTGGCCGCGGATTTTGACCTGACGGTCCCGTCGACCAAGACATTCCAAAAGGCCATCGGAACGAACGCGCCCGAGATCACCTGTCCTGTATAGGCGCTGGAACGACGGGTTGTTTGAGAACGGGTTTGGCCCAAAGGCATCCTTGGTGCGAACGTCATCATTGACATAACCAGCGGCGACACCAACGCCGCTAACACAGATTTCGCCGATCTCTCCCGTGTTGCACAGCCTCGGTCCGTCGGCGACATAAACCACAAGGTTAGAAATCTGTTTGCCGATCGGCACATAAGGGTCAGCCAGCGCAGGCGCCACGGAAACCAGATGATGCGTAACGCCGTCCGCGCACTCGGTCGGCCCGTAGTGGTTGAGAATGGGGACCCGGGGATATAAGGCAAGCCACGCACGCGCCAGTCCGGGTGTTAGAGGTTCTCCGACCGTTGAAATAATCCGCAAACTGTCCAGAGCTCGCTCAGCAACCGCAAGCGACTGCAGATATTCAACAAATATTGCAAGCATCGACGGAACGAATTGAACAACCGTCACGCCATATCGTTGAATTGCGTTGAGAAGGGATACTGGCGATTTTAGTGTCGCATCATCAATGATCGCTATACAGCCGCCGACGCAAAGCCCTGCCAGAAGCTGCCACAGCGAGATGTCAAAGCAGTGCGATGCCGTCTGCGCGATGCAATCCGTCCGAGTGAGGGTTAGGGCATCAATCTTTGCCACCAAATGATTGTTTAGGGCTGCGCGCTCGATCATTGCGCCTTTAGGCTGGCCCGTCGACCCCGACGTAAACAGAATGTAGGCGAGTCCATCCTCGCACGATGGTGGCACGGCAGGCGAAGTCTGGCTCTCGCGCAGCGCCGCCTCTATCGCTATGAATTGCGTCGTGCCTTTGCTGCTTGCCTGGAACGGGCTGAGCGAATCCACCTGGTCTGGGCCAATAATCAGAGCGCAGCGACTCTGCTCGATCATGAATGATGTACGCGAAGCCGGTAACGATGGATCGAGCGGCAGGTACGTTGCTCCAGCCTTCAATATTGCGACTACCGCCGTCGCCCAGTCGAGGTCCCGCTCACCCCAATAGCCAACGACCATGCCTTTAGCGCCCCGCTCTAGTAACGTCGTTGCGAGAGCATCCGATCTTAATCGCAGCGCTTTGTAGGTGAGTTCGTCTGCGCCGTACCTCAGCGCAACCCTTTCCGGATCCGATCTAGCAAGGCGATCGATCGCGGTGATCGCGTCGATCGGTTGAAGTTCCACAAACTGATTTTTGCCTGATCGACTTTCCGTAGGCATGCGCGCCCCGCCATTCGTCCTTCTGCGGCCGTTAAATCAAAACACCGAGGATTGTGATTGAGCGTGTGCAGTGCGTAGCCACCCTGGTTCTGCCAGTCATAGTGTGCCGTTTTGCCCGTTTCTTAACTTCGTGCTTTGCGTTCACTACTGTTTCCTCGATGATCGGCAGGGGAACACGGCCGGACGCTAGAGCCTCAAGTTGGCGCTGGCATCTACCAGATCTTGTAGTAGACACGCGGGTAGCCTGCATGACACCAGCGACCAAACGCGCCCAGAGACTCGCTCCGGCTTGTGATTTCTTGCATTTGTAGGCGCCTGGACTATGGTTTGGTGCTCTCCTCATGAAAGCGGACTTGGGGCTCGCCGGGAAGCAGGTCGCCTGCGGCGATCAAGCGGTGACGTCGATTGTGCAAGAACAACACGTGTCATCGTTTTCCACGAGGCCGGTCTTTATCTGCATAGCCGCTGAAGGGCAGTCGTTAAGCACTCAAACGTTTCGACGCTCTTGGCCATAACGAGAGGGGCAGGCGGCGTGCCGAGTCGTGGGTGTGCAGAACCATCCACCGCGAGGTCCTTGGTCTGCTGATGTTCGCAGTCGTCGGTCTGGGTGCACACGACAACGCGCTTGGCGAGACGCCGCGGGCCATCAGTGCCGGCTGCGGCGGGATCAGATGAGCTGGAGGCCTTTCTCTGTCCTTCCACATCGATCAGGGTAGCGTAGATCGGAGCTGGAAAGCTCGGATCGTCCAGCTTGACCGAGGAATAGTCGCTCCGTATCCCTCGGTCTTCTGCCAGGGGGCGCGCAGCTCGACATCAGGCCCAAAGAATGCGGAAGTGCGGCCCTTCAGAGGGGTTCTCGACGCGGACCAGCTTGGCCTTCGTTTCGAGCGAGGGTGCGAATCGAGCCGGAAAAATCATTGCCGTTCGAGGTGAAGGTGCCGATGGTCGCCATTATCGCGTCTTTGTTTTCACTTTCCCGGGCCGCGCCATCGCGGCCTCGATGGCTGCCGACAGACCTGAGGCGGTCGATTCGCACCCGAAGGGGCCAGCCGCTGTAGAGGGGCGCCAGGGTGCGACCTTCTTGTCCTGCGCGAGGAATTGATACGCAGCGTGGATGCCTACAATCCAAAAAATCAATTTTACCAATGTTTCGGAATGTTGCATTGGCAACAGCACCTGACGCGCACCGGTCACGTCACTGTTTCTATCGGCGACGCGGCTCGGCTGAGGAACGGCGTCGCGTTCGCGTCGAGGCGCCTGATGGATGCAATGGGATGGCAGATCAAACTCGCGAAGGAAACCATCGCCATAACCAAGGAATACCCGGGGGCGGCGGCGAGACAACGATCGCCACGGAACTTACCTTGCGTGGCATCCAGTCGCCGGAGTTGACGGACCTCATCTACGACCTGGAGCAGTCCAACGGCATGCAGATCGAGATGAACACGGATAATGCCTGCTCGAATCTCAAGCATATCGGCGACACGGTTGACGCTGTCCACGGCTTGCTCGCTAAGAAGGCCTGAATGGAGAGGCGCGTCGTCATTTTCGGAATGGGCGGGCTGTGCGGCCTAGGCACCTGCGCCGCCTCCAGCTCAAAAGAGATGCGCGAAGGCCGCTCCGCCATCGGCCCGATCGTCAACTCCGAGCTTTACGAGCTGAAGGTCAGGATCGGCGCCGACCTCAAAGCTCTAGCGGAGCATGACATCGACCGCAAGCAGCTCGTCGATCTCGACGCCACGTCCAATGCGCTGCGCCAGCGCAAGGTGCGCGTGGCGCTGAACAACTCCTCTGCCTTCGGCGGCACGAACGGTTCTGGCATTCGGCCAAGCTAGTCAGGAGATTGTCGGTTCACCGTCTGGCTGGTCGAACGGCCGCATGGCTTCGGCGCGTGGTGCGCGTCTTGCTTAACAAGAGAAAACACACGTAACAGCCAGCCTGCCTTTGGAATCACGCTGCAGGCTGTCGGATTTCCGACATCGCCGTCTTCAATCGGACACGGCTGGCATGAAAGGCTCGTCTGATGCCGTCGCCTCTCAACGCGCGGCGGCTCGGTGTTCGAGTTCGTACTGGGAAGGAGCGTCATGACCACCATCGCAACAGCGCCGCCCGCGCGGGCGTCGCAAACTTGGTACAAAATCCTCTACGTTCAGGTGCTGATCGCGATCCTGATTGGCGTCCTCGTCGGTTGGCTGTGGCCGTCGCTCGCGACCAACGACTGGGTCAAGGCGCTCGGTGATGGCTTCATTAAGCTAATCAAGATGCTGATCGCGCCGATCATCTTTTGCACCGTGGTCTCGGGTATCGCGCACATCCAGGATGCGAAAAAGGTCGGCCGGGTCGGCCTCAAGGCGCTGGTCTATTTCGAGATCGTCTCCACCTTTGCCTTGGTGCTCGGCCTGGTGATGGGCAATCTTTTTCAGATCGGCCACGGCCTTGCGGCCAAGCCCGATGCCGCAGCCGTCGCCAACTACGTGAAGCAGGCGGAAGCCTCGAAAAGCGTCGATTTCATCCTCAATATCATTCCCGACACCGTGGTCGGCGCGCTGGCGCGCGGCGACATCCTGCAGGTGCTCTTGTTTGCGATCCTGTTCGGCTTCTCGCTGATGGCGCTGGGTGAGCGCGGCGCAAAGTTGCGTGGCATGATCGACGACGCGGCGCACGCGGTGTTCGGCGTCATCGCCATTATCATGAAGGTAGCGCCGATCGGCGCGTTCGGGGCCATGGCATTCACGATCGGTAAGTTCGGGCCAGCGGCGCTCGGCAATCTGATCGGTCTCGTCGCGCTGTTCTATGCTACGGCCGCGCTGTTCGTGGTGGTCGTGCTCGGCCTGATCGCGCGCTTCGTTGGCTTTTCGATCTTCAAGTTTATCGCCTATATCAAAGACGAGCTCTTGCTTGTGCTCGGCACCTCGTCCTCCGAAAGCGCGCTACCGCAGTTGATGAGGAAGCTCGAACGGCTGGGCTGCTCGAAGCCCGTGGTCGGCCTCGTGGTGCCTACCGGCTACTCCTTCAACCTCGATGGCACCAACATCTACATGACCTTGGCAACGCTGTTTATCGCTCAGGCGCTCGGGGTCGATCTCAGTTTCGGCCAGCAGCTGACCATTCTCGTCGTGGCGATGCTGACTTCGAAAGGCGCAAGCGGTATCACCGGGGCCGGCTTCATCACGCTCGCGGCGACGCTTTCAGTGGTTAATCCGGTGCTGGTGCCGGGCATGGCAATCGTGTTCTCGATCGACAAATTTATGAGCGAGGTGCGCGCACTTACTAATATCACCGGCAACGGTATTGCCGCGGTGTTCGTGGCCTGGTGGGAGGGCGAACTCGACCAGGCCACGCTGCATGCGCGGCTCAACCAGAAAATCGATCCCACCGACGGCGAGACCTCGACCATGGCGGGGTAGGCGGCTGCAGTTCTATCCGTCATTCCAGGGCAAGTCGAACTCGGATGTAACCGGATTCGCGGGTCTTAGTGGTGCAAGTCGGCAGCAGCCGATTTGGATTGCGCACGCGGAAATCTCTCGCCGCGATCTCTGGATTGCCGGTTCGCTCGCTTCATGAGCGCCCTGGAATAACGTCTAAAAGGCTGCCCGTGAGACGAGGGGAAACCCCGGTTTGCCGGGCGGTTTCTCAGGAGCAGCCGAGTATGAACGGCTGCTTGAAAGTGGAAGTCCTCTATCCAACCGCATGAGGGCAAAGGGTTAGCGAAGTGCAACGACATTGCGAAGGGGGGTCTGAAGAAGCCGTGGAGCAAAGCCGCGGACGGACTAATCTAAAGCGTGATGAGGTTAGCTTAAATCGATTTGGGATTCCAAAATGAGGAGACCTCTGATTTACCATGAGGGCTCGGCGTGGAGGCCAGCATGGATGGGAAAGCCTTACTTTGAGGATCTTCGGAAGCGGGTCGTTGTAGGTTGTTACCGGCGGATATGCCGGAGCGAGGCGGCTAAACAGTTCGGCATTGCGGTCAGCACCGCCGTAGGATGGGTGCGACGGCATCGGAGATCGGCAGCGTAGCGCCCGGCGGGATGGGCGGCCACGGGCCGAAGGCGATCCGGCGAACACCGTGTCTGGGTTTTAGGACGAAACAAGGGGGCTTTAGCTTGCGCGGCTTGGTCGCCGAGCTCGCTGATCGCGGGCTGAAGGCTGATTACCGCTCAGTGGGAGTTCGTCCACGCCGAGAAGCTCAGCTTCAAAGAAAACGGTGGTGGCTGGCGAACGCGACGGTCCGGACCTCGCCCGACGGCGAGCTCAGTGGATCAAATACCAAGATCGCCTTCGAACCTGAGCGCTTGGTCTTCAGCGACGAGATCTGGAACAGGACCGATATGGCGGCCTAGCGGGAGTGGGCGTCCGGTAGCGAGAGGAGTCCCAGCAAGGTTCCGCATGGCCGCTGGAAGACTATGACCTTCCTGGCTGCATTGCACCATCTTTGGATCGAGGCGCCATGTTTCTCGAGGGGCCGAACGATGGTGAGTTTCCGCCTTTACGTCGAGAAAGTCCTCCTTCCGACGCTTCGTCCCGGCGAAATTCTCATCATGGACAATCTCGGCAGCCATAGAAGAAAATCGTACGTCAGCTTACCGGCCTCTTCAGTTTCACATAAGTGCCGCTGTCGTGAACCCAGAGCCGATGCTTGGGCATCGTGCGACAGTCTTTGCTCCGTCTCCGTACTGAAGACGTTCGCAGATATGGCGCGCTCGACCTTGGAGGCCAGGACACTCAAGTGATCCGCAAGCCTTGCGAACAGCTCTCCCTTTTCCAGGCCAGTCGTCAGATCGCTGATCAATTTGCATTCGGCTGCATCAGTGCGGAGCTTTTTCAAGTGCTTCTGCAGGTCTTTAATTAATATGCCGTGGGAGCGACCTATTCAGACCAATTAATCGGGGTGTAGTTCAGCTTCCGCCGATCCATTTCCGAACCAAACAATTCAATAGGTGCGCAGATTGCTACCAACAAAGCGGCAACTTCCGGCGTTCGCGCGACCGGCGACACTTGCCGCCGCATACTTCCCCAAAGAGACAGTAAGCTCTCATCTTTCGAGCTTGAAAAGTTCATGCGGACGCCCCAATTCTTGCGCGCAGTTGCTACAGGCATCTCAAGGGCCGGAGCGTTCGTTTCGGATATTGCCACGCAGAAACCAAGTACCCGCTGCACATTAACCACACGAGTTTTTCGGTCACCCGCGCTACGCCTATCACGTCGGTTCGAACAGAACAGCTGGGTTTTGCAGCGTCAATGTTTGATCGTTCCACGTGTTGCCAGCTAGCCGGTGTGGCTTAGACTCATCAGTTGGCTGCGATCCCACTTCGTGTTCAGGAATTAATTTGACGTGTAAGCGGTCGCGCAGTTCAAAGGAAGTGAGCGATGGAGGTGCATATGTATTCGGCTCTTGTCGGGATTCTTATTCTTTTGAGCATCGGCATACTATTGGCCCACGCGATGGATGCTTTTCGCTCCCGTTTGTGAGAGCAAATCCCGATACGGACGATCCGCTCATGCAAACAGTGCTGCGCCTGCCTCAGTTCTGACGACGGATCGCGCCCCGTGAAGCGATCGAGTTCTCAGAGCGCCGTCCTGCGTGCGGAGGCCTCTCCCGTAAGCCAAGTGATGTCGGCGGCGTCGCCCTCAGCCGCTCTGGAGATCCGGCGGCGACTTCGGCGATCCGAAGGTGATCCGGAATTCGGCGAACTGACCCGAGGATCTGTTCGCGCGCGGGGGCTGTACCCTTCTCGCAAGTCCGCGCGAGGCTCAGATCAAACCCGATCAGGAAGTCACCCATATAGGTGCCGTCTAGCTTCTAGTTGAACCGCCTCAGCCTATCATTTCAAGGTCGAGTAAGCACTTTTTAAGGTTGTTATTCGCTTCGGCTGAGAACCTTCTTGTTTCGTCTTGCCGCTTGAAACGCGACTTGACTGGTTTTGCACTCACCGCGCCCAAGTGCCTGCAGACCCTCGTGAGATCGCTCGACACACCCTCCAGGATAAAGCTAGTTTTCGAGCGGCATCATTTCGGAAAAGAACGCCTTTGACGCTGCCTACTCAGAGCCGGAAGCCCCTCGAACTTGAGCTCCACGAGTGGGACCAGGCCTTCGCTTCCGTCCCTCCAACACCCTTCCCATGCTCGTGATCAGCGAGCTGAACATCCTGGCCTCGTCTCGACCGAAAAGGCCCATCTAGGCTACCTTCGCAGCTCTCGGACCTGGCCTTGATTGCCTGGTCGACAAGCCCCTCGTTCTTCCATATGTGCGAATGGACGCCGTGCAGCGAACCGGCGGGTTAATGCGGTGGCAGAGCTCAAGGAAACCAGGCAGGCGCACATCACCGTTTGGTGGAATGGCGGTTCTCTCGGCAGCGCAGCCTTTTCCTAAGAGGTTCTATCCCACGCTGGACATACTGGTAACCAACGCCGGCAACCGCGTTGGCTGCAGAAGACCGTTTGATGATCGAGAAGATGCCGACAAAGATGTAAGCGGTCATCATGGCTGCAAACAACAGATACCCGATCGTCGTGACGGGCGCCGCTCAGACGCGATGATGAAGTCGAATAGATGAGATGCCGCACAAATCTGTGGTGCAGCGGGGTGCGAATTGCGGCGCTGGCTTGCGCTGCTCGCGAGATCGGGTGCTACTTGATGTAGTCCGAACAATTCGAAATGATCAATCAGAAATGCTTGTGAACACGACCATCCAGCCGACGAATGAGGCTGTCGCAGCCGTCACCGCACTATAGCTTCCGCGCCTGCCGAATGCCACTACCAGCAGCGTGAGGCTCGCAGCGATAAGTACTTCGCTCAATGCGCTTCGGCACTTATTATGTCCAGGAGTCTTTGAAGCGCTTGCGCGTTAAGACGCTGTGTTGCATGGCAAACGGAGCCATCCGACCCCTCTACGGCAAGCGATTCGATGCATGTCTCCCGGCCCGTGTCCGTCTTCGGCACGACTAGGCCGCTCGCGAAACCGACAGCACATAGAATTGTGATGAAGAAAGCGATGTCCGCGGCCGATCCGTAGAGAAAACTGACGATTTTTGAAAATCGAGTTCCGGACGATTCCTGGATAATGCGGTGGGTTGGGGTCATGATCGACTCCGTTAAGCCAACACTGCCCCACGCAGGGCGATAAAGAATACCGAAATCACGGCCCAAAGCCCTGAAGAGGCACTTGGTTTGTCGGTAACGCGATAATAGGTGTTTTTGAGGAAAGAATCGTCCGGAATCTGCTCAACAGGCCTCTCGATCCTGGTAGCTGAACGGTAGTCGAACGGTCGCGCTACGCTCCAACCATCGGTTGTTCTTTGTGACCGGGCTATCCAGCGCTTCGACCGAATTGCGCGACCACGACGAAATCAAGGCGCTCTACCTCGGCGCTCGCCGCGATGGCGTCAGCGAAGCCGCTGACGCCTGCCGTTGCCTGACTTTGATTGACAGAGGGGAAACTGGCCTGGCTACGGACAATCTAGCGCAAGATCAATTGAGACGTTTATTCTGGAACTATAGGCGGAGCAATCGAATCTCGACGGTCTGCACTATGAAGGCGACGATCGGCGGTACGGCGATCTGCAGGGCTTGCGCTAGGACGACAGTGTTCATGGGGCCAGCGGGGTGCGGCCAGCCGGGCCTCCTGGTCAGAAAGTTGTGAGATGAACGCCCTCATAAACCTTAGCTCGCATCGAGGCGAGCCGCGATAGATTTTTCGATACGGAGGCAACGATTTTAGAACGGGATAGGGGTGTCAGCCACCCCCGTACCCGCGACTGGACAGCAAAACTGATCGGAGTACCAGTTTGTGGTGCAGGAACCGCTTGGCGCGATGGCGAGCTGGCAGTTTTAAGGCGCACCGATAAGCAGCACCCGCTGCAGTGCCCCGCGAATGATTCCGTCCTCATAGACACGAACACGCGTCGCCGGTCCACGGCCTTGGCTTTGTCGACTCCGATCGCGCGCCTCATCCTGTCAGGCAGGGAGAGAGGTTAGCAAGTTTTCGTTCGGTGACTCACAACACCAACCGGCTTTTCTGGCAGCGCTAAGGGCGCAATTCGTGTCCAACAGCTGACAGCGGCACAAAGCCCGTCAGGTTCAGAACACCGATCGGCTTGGGCTCCGTGGAGTTTTTTTCAAAGCTAGTCAGACGCTTAATGCGGCGCTGACGAAGATGGCACGGCTATTGCTGTTGAGATCCAGCAACACTGAGTCAGGGCTGAGTGAATCCAGAGCGCAAAACGAGCGATGCTCCTTCCCTTGAACCCGTGTGCCCCGTTCTGAGAGATACGCTGGCGCAAAAAGTCGCGCAACGTTTGGCAATAGTTATGGAGAACAACATGGTGCTGCGCATGGAGTCCTCAGCTCCTCCGATCAAGGTGGAGAACTGGCTGCGTGGCCAGCCCCTCACGAGCTTCCAACCGGGAAAAGTGTACATCGTCGAATTTTGGGCAACTTGGTGCGCACCCTGTGTGGCGGCGATGCCCCATCTGGTGCAGCTGCAAGATAAATACAAAGACAGCGGAGTTGAGGTCCTCGGAGTCGCAGCTTACGAACGAGCTCCAACGGCGGACGAGGCCCGAACCAACTTGGACGCATGGTTGACCGAAAAGTTCTCGAATATCAACTACCGGATCGGATTCGACTACACAGGGAATATGAACAAGCTTTGGATGGATCCCAGCTTTTCTGTCGGGATTCCTACCTCGTTCGTCGTCGACCGTGACGGCCATATCGCCTTTATCGGTTCTCCAACGCAACTCAATGACGTTCTGCCGAAAATTCTTAACGGCGGCTGGCGCACCAGCGATGAAGCTAGAGCCGCCGATACAGAGCGGATCGCCGAAGGCGAACGCACAATGCACGAAAAGACGCGCAAGCGAGCGTTGACTGAGCGGATCTTCGCCAAACTTACGCCGGCGATGAAGGCGGAGGATTGGGCGAAGGCGCTTTCGGCGCTCGAAGAGGCCGTCGCTGTGATGCCGGACGACGTCAACTTCCGCGTGCTCCATGCGGATCTGTTGCTTCACAAAGTGCACGACTTGCAGACCGGCTTGCCGGTCATGAGTCAATTGGTTCGCGACGCGATAGACAAAAAATCCGAGCTGTGGATGGCCGGGGCGATGCGCCAACTCTTCGATCCGGCGAATGACAACTCCCACTTCCCGCCTGCCGAACGCTTTGCGATGGGCAAGGAGTTGTCCGAACACATCCTGGCACTGAATCCTCCGCAACGCGGCGACGGCTCCAAGTTCCTGTCCTATGGGGCGGTCGCTCAGTATTATTATGAGACCGGAAACAAGGATCGCGCTGTCGAGTTGGTCGAGGTTGCTCTGAAATCGCTGGACGGTCCTGAGCCTATCCCCGACAAACTGAAACAGCAGATTCTGTCGCTGTTGGTCCAAGCGCTGGCCAACTACAAGGGTGAGAAGGCTTGCTACGGGGCTCTTTGTGCGACTCCGCAAGACGGGTCTCCGAAAGAGTCAAAGCGCAGGCGCCGGAAGAGAAAACATGAAAAAGGGTAATAGTCGGAATTGCTCGCGGGTGAATTCATCCATTTCTCCGGCGGGCCAGTGGCAACTAAAGACCATCGAGTACAGCGCTGGATCGTTTGCGGCAGGTTGGAGGTCCAAATTGCGATGACCTCCGGCCGGATCGAGGCGGACGTGATCTTCCAGGTGAAGTCGCACCGTCATCCCATGATGCAAACACTCTGGCGGTCTTAACGGTCTACACGAAATGCTGAACGACTCATTCCTCATAAAAAAGCACCCTTTGCGCACGGCCATGGCGGCGCCCGGACTTAGGCGGCCATCGCCATGCTTCTGCAGACGGGCGAAGATGAATGGCGTCGATCCGCATGTCTGGCTCATCCAAGCTATCGAACGGATCGCGCAAGGCTGGCCGATTTCTCAGATCGATGCTCTCATGCTCTGGAACCCCCAAAGCTTGAACCACTCAGCTACGCTTACGCAAAGAGGGGGCGAAATGGGAAGAAGATTTCGATCGAAGCCCCCAAACCCCGAGCATTATTGCTTCGCCTCGGACGGCAGCGCCAAGCATTGGGCACATCGCGTCTGGATCAAAAGGGTCTTACGCCGCGTGTGGCAGAAACTGCTGGCGCCATGATGGTTAAAGATGACAAATCACCCATCGCAATCGGCGTGGTGATCCCGTTCGTGTTCCGTCACTGGCTAAAGCAGCCCGTCCGCGTCGCGATCGTCCTCGTCGGCTTCTTAGGGGCCACGGTGGCCGACCTGTTCATGCCGGTCTACTCCGGCCATCTGGTCGATGCATTGACGTCGGGCTCCTTAGACCAGGCGGCCCGACATGCGGCGATGGTTGCGTTCGGCGGCATCGTCGCGCTTGGCCTGCTGTCGATGATCCTGCGGCTTGCGGGCTTGCAGGCGATCGCGCCGTTCACGCTGAAAACCATGTCGGACGTGGCGCGCGAGGCCTTCATGCGGGTGCAGCGGTTCTCGACCGACTGGCACGCCAACTCGTTCGCCGGCTCGACCGTGCGCAAGATCACGCGCGGCATGTGGGCGCTCGACCTCCTCAACAACACGATTTTGATGGCATTGTTGCCGTCGCTGGCGGTGCTCGTAGGCTCGATGATCCTGCTCGGTCTGCATTGGCCCGTGCTCGGCGGCGTGATCGCGGTTGGCGCAGTGATCTATGTCGCGATCACGACGGCATTGACGATTGGCTACATCGCACCGGCGGCCCGTGTCTCCAATACCTGGGACACCAAGGTCGGCGGTACGCTGGCGGACGCGCTCACCTGCAACGCGGTGGTGAAATCCTTTGGTGCGGAGGCGCGCGAGGATGCGCGGCTTAACGGTGTCGTCAACCGCTGGCGGGCGCGGGTACTGCGCACCTGGCTGCGCTGCAACGCCACCGGCACAGTGCAGCTCATGATGCTGTTGTGCTTCCGCGTTTCCGTGATCGGCGGCGCCATTCTGCTGTGGATCGCGGGACGCGCCTCGCCGGGCGACGTCACCTATGTGCTGACCAGCTACTACGTCATCCACGCCTATCTGCGCGATGTCGGCATGCACATCAACAATCTGCAGCGTTCGGTGAACGACATGGATGAACTTGTTACCATCCATGGCGAGCCGGTCGGCATTGTCGATGCGCCCGACGCCAGGCCGATCGACATCCAGGGTGGCAGGATCACGTTCGAGGACGTGACTTTCCTTTATGTCGGGCATCACGCGCCGCTCTACGACGGATTGACGATCGACATTCGCGCCGGCGAGCGCATCGGTCTGGTCGGCCGTTCCGGCTCCGGCAAGACCACGTTCGTCAAGCTGGTGCAGCGGCTCTATGACGTCTCCGGCGGCCGTATCCTGATCGACCGTCAGGATATCGCCAAAGCGACGCAGCAATCGCTGCGCAGCCAAATGGCGATCGTGCAACAGGAGCCAATCTTATTTCACCGCTCGTTGGCGGAAAACATCGCCTATGGCCGGCCCGGTGCCAGCATGGCGGCGATCGAGCAGGCGGCGCGGCTTGCCAACGCGCACGACTTCATCCTGCGGCTGCCCAAAGGTTACGGCACGCTGGTGGGCGAACGCGGTGTCAAGCTGTCGGGCGGCGAACGGCAGCGCGTCGCGCTGGCGCGCGCGTTCCTCGCGGACGCACCGGTCCTGATCCTGGACGAGGCGACCTCCAGCCTCGATTCGGAATCGGAGGCGCTGATCCAGCAGGCGATGGAGCGGCTGATGAAGGGACGCACCTCGATCGTGATCGCACACCGCCTGTCGACGGTGCGCAGCCTCGATCGCATCCTGGTGTTCGACCGTGGCGAGATCGTCGAGCAGGGCACCCACGCCGCGCTGATCGCGCGGCCGGGCGGCGTTTATCGCGGGCTGTTCGAGCGGCAGGCCATCGAATTCGGTCAGATCTCGGCGGCAGGCCAGACTAAAGCATGGCTGGCCGCATCCTCGCAGCCTTAGCGCTATTTACCTTGGCTGTAGCTGATTGGCATCGCGCCGGTCAGCCCCCCGGCATCGCAATCGAAATTCACCGCGAAGGTGTAGGATTGTCTTGAGGGAGAGCGTCTCTAAAGCGGGAATAGGGCGGTTGTCGGAAGGACAATCGGAGATTCCGGGCCTATTGTTTTCTGGGCGAGTATTATGATCAAAGCGAAAAGGAACTATTCGCTCATCCTCAAGCGCGATGTGAGTGTCCTGTGGGATAATATTGGCCGTGCCAAAGCTGCTTTTTGAGAGGCGGATCTGGTGTCCAGGCGCTGATTACGAGAAACTTTTTCAAGACAAGATTGTCGTCAAGTTAAAGCAAGGGAACCTCGTCATCCTTTTGGCATCATCCTTAAGCAGGCGTGCGAGTTCTCCTCAAGAGGTCACCTTCGTCATTTGACGGCCTGCATTGTCGTGCTCAGCGATGTCCAGTTGAGGACGTTATGTCCGCAACTCAACACTAACGCTTAAGTATTCTCCGTCTCGGAGCGAAGTGCATGGATTTTTGCCTCTTCAAGGGGGGGCCTGCTCAACCTTTTGGGTGGCACGCTGATTGCTGGGACACGGTGAAGGATCTGTTGCGATCATGGCGGTCCAGCAGCTGCCCGCCTACGGAGACAGATGAAGCTTGCTCGACTGATCCAATCCACGCCATGGGGGCTGCGCTGTTGAGTGCGGCTTCATTAAGTGAGGCTTTGCCGCTTCCATCACGGGTTCCGCTGTCGTTGATCGCGCTGGATAACTCTCAACACTGGCCGGCTTTGATTAGCATTCAACCCGGTTACTCCTGAGCGAATGCAAATCAGTGTGACCGGATTAAGTCGCGATGTGGTGCGGCGCATACGGCGAGGACTCCCCAACCTACAGCATGGAGTAGCTGAATATGGCACATTGGTCTGCTTCGGTATTCGCAGACGCTTGCAAACCGGGCGATTGGGATGGGCAACCACCTGCAGTCGCATCAATTCGTTCCAGCATCTTTGTTGGTAGTGGTACGCTAGCTATTAGGTGTGCTCAGCTAGTAAGTAAGATGGGTCACGTCGTCTGCGCGGCGCTGTGTGCCGACGCCATATTCCGGGATTGGGCTTCTCGCGCCGATATCTTGTGTGTAGACAGTGTTGAAGAGCTCTCCGCGTTAATGAATGCCGATCCGGTAGAGTGGATATTCTCCGTCGGAAATCCATTCATATTGCCACCGGATGTGTTTGCCCGAGTCCGTGAAGGCGCTTTCATTTATCAAGACGGTCCGTTGCCACGATATGTGGGAGCTCATTCGACGTCTTGGGCGCGGCTGGCCCAAGAGACCGACTATGACATAGCGTGGCATCGTATCAATGATGGTATTAATCCGGGTGAGTTGGTGGTTGAGCGCCAAGTTTCTATTGCGTCAACCGATACGGCGTTGACCCTGAACCTCAAATGTCATGAAGCCGCTGTCGAAGCTTTCCGAGAGCTTCTAGCTGATTTAACGAATAGAGAGCTCCATGCTGATCCGCAGGCGCTAGTGGATGGAAGTGTGTTTCCGAGGTGTCGATGCCCGGATGCTGCGGGCTGTCTGCGATGGAATCGATCCGCGCAAGATCTCTCAAGCATAACACGCGCCTTAGACTATGGGCGGTATCATTCCAATCCGTTGTGTCTGCCCAAGGCGCTCCTGGGCGATGATGTTGTCGTAGTCAGGCGCTTGGAGGTATCTGCGGGACGCTGCGGCCTTCCGGCAGGGGCCCTGGTTGACATCCACCGCAGCAACTGGCGTGTGGCGACAGGGACAGAGGATGTTGATGTTTGGTTTGCCAGCTCAGACGGTCTGACTCTGGATGCGCGGACGCTCGCGAGACAGTCCGGTCTGAATGTAGGCGATCGCCTCCCGATTTTGAGCGATGAGGAGGCGCGGAGCACAACTGTTGCCCATGAAATATTGGCGCCTCGGGAGAATTTTTGGCGGCAGCGGCTTGAGCAGTTTAAGACATTGCAGCTTCCGTTTCTGTCGTCTCCGGAAACTGTGGCTCCGCCCAGATGGCAGTCGAGTTCCTGGCTCGTTCCAAGTGCCTTGGCCGAGCTGTCGCCACTTGATCGCACTGAGTACTTGCTGACTGCTTGGCTGATCTATCTCGCCCGCATCACGGGAGAATCAGAGCTTCAATTGGGATGGACTCCCGCACCGAATGGATCGCGAGCCGAGATGAGGGCGGCGGAGGTCCTTGTCGCCTCTGTCGTGCCGATGCAAATGACCATTGATCTCGGTCGTGATTTTGCAGGAGTACGCAAGGCGGTCGCGGCCGAATGCACTGATCTGAGGGAGCACGACAGTTTTGCGCGCGATCTTATTGCGCGCTCTCCGACGTTGCGCGGCATGGAGGCGCTACAATCGCGCCGGCCTTGGCCGATTGGCGTGACGGTGACCGCGAATAGCTGTTCTGCCGCTGGTGATCTACCTTCAGGCGCAAATTCTGAGACAGCCCTTTCCGGTGATTTCCTAACGTTTGAGGTTTGCGCTCTGGATGGGAGCTTTCGGTGGCACTTTGATGCCAGTCGCTTGGCCGCCAAGCAGATCGACCGTATCACGGAGCATTTGCAAAATTTGTTGTGTGCTGTGATACGCGATGCACACAAACCGGTGGAGCGGATTGAGCTTCTGTCGTCCGAGGAGCGCGCATACCTCTTGGAGGAGATGAACCGGACGGCGGCGCCCTATCCGTCGGAGCGATGCATCCATGAGCTGTTTGAGGCGCAGGTGCGCCAGGCGTCGGATGTGCTGGCGGTCACCTGCGCGGAGGAGCACTTAAGCTATGGCGAGCTCAATGCGCGGGCGAATCGGCTCGCACATCATCTGATCGCGCTCGGGGTGAGGCCGGATCAGCCGGTCGCGATCTGCCTTCAGCGCAGCGTGGCGATAGTGGTGGGGCTGCTCGCGATCCTAAAGGCGGGGGGCGCGTATCTGCCGCTTGATCCGGCCTCTCCGTCCGCGCGGTTGCGGCAGGTTCTTGAGGATGCGGCGCCGCAGCTGGTGCTGGCCGATGCGCCGGGACGCGCCGCGCTGGGCGATGTGGGCGTCGATGTGACGGTGGTCGATCTCGCGACGGCGACACCGCCTTGGGCAAATCTGCCGGCGTCGAATCCGGATGCGCGCGCGCTCGGTCTGACCTCGCGCCATCTCGCCTATGTGATCTACACCTCGGAATCATCAGGCACGCCCAAAGGCGTCGAAATGTCCCACGACTCACTGATGAATTTGCTCTGGTCCTCACCGGAGCTTGGCGCGCCCAAACGACGCACACTTCAGTTCACGACCCTGAACTTCGACGTGTCATTCCAGGAATTGTTCAGTTGCTGGAGGGACGGCGGGCTGCTCGTGCTCGTGCAGGAAGAGACCCGTGCGGACTTCTCGGCCTTGCTAGAATTTGTGTGGGGTGAAGCGATCGAGCGGCTTTTCCTCCCGATCGCAGCGTTGAAACATTTTGCGGAGGTCTGGAGCGCTAAGGGAGTGCTGCTGCCCTCTTTAAGAGAGATCTATACATCGGGCGAGCAATTGCGGGCGACCCCAATGCTCAGGTCGTTCTTCGAATTGCACCCAAGGGCGAGGTTGATCAATCAGTATGGGCCTACAGAAACCCACGTCGTCACGGAGCACCGTCTCGGGGCGAACCCAGCATGTTGGCCGCAATTGCCTCCCATCGGCCGACCGATCGCGAACACGCAGATTTACCTGCTTGATCGTCGTGGTGAACCCGTTCCGTTTGGGGCCGTGGGGGAGCTTTACATTGGCGGCGCGGGGGTGGCGCGTGGCTATCTGAACCGGCCCGAGCTAACGTCGGAGCGGTTTTTGGCCGATCCGTTCAGCGACGAGGCGGGGGCGCGGATGTACCGGACCGGCGATCTCGCGCGCTATCTGCCGGACGGCAATCTGGAGCTTTTTGGGCCGCAACGACGACCAGATGAAAATCCGCGGCTTCCGGATCGAGCCCGGTGAGATCGCGGCGCGGCTCGTTGAGCGCGCCTCGGTGCGCGACGCGGTGGTGGTGGCGCAAGGGGAGGGTGCGGCCGGGAAGCGTCTTGTCGCCTATGTCGTTACCGCTGCCGAGCACGCCGGCGAAGCTGAGGGGCCTGAACTTGCCGCCACGCTGCGCACGCACTCAAGTGCGCGCTTGCCGGAGTACATCGTGCCGTCTGCGTTTGTGCCCCTTAAGGCGCTGCCACTGACGCTGAACGGCAAGCTGGATCGCAAGGCACTGCCGGTGCCGGAGGATGAGGCGTATGCAACGCTGCGGCTATGAGGCGCCGCAAGGCGAGATCGAGACCACGCTGGCGCAGCTCCGGGCGGAGCTTCTGGGTTTCGCGCGGGTCGGGCAGCACGACCAATTGTTCGCGCTGGGCGGGCAATCGTTATTGGCGGTGCGGCTTCTCAGTCGAGCGCTACATCGTGGGTTGAGGTTTAGCACCTCTGGACTCTTCCAATCTCCCGTTTTGAAAGAACTTGCATCGAAGATTGATTTGGAGCCACACCGCAATACAACTCAAGTGCTTTCCGTTCATGCAACGGGATCGCAACCGCCACTCTTCTTTATTCCGACAGTTCTCAGAGATTGTTCTTATGTCCTCAGCTTGGCAATCAAAGAGCTTCAGCCGAGGGCCCGCGGGATATTCCTCAGGGGCAAAGCTACATCATTCGTGGCTTTCATCGATGTTACGGTTACCTGCAAATCCATTAGCCGATCCGAAGCCAAAACAGTACTGGAAATGGTTGGAGCCCTTCGAGTGCTTAGATGATGAGCGGTTCGAAGCGTTGGAGCACTTTGCTGGAAAAGCTCAGTTGCTGAGCTGCTCGAAAAGGCGCAGCAAATTGGAGCCATACCTGCAGATCGTGATCTCCACAATGGGACTTTGATGTATGAAAGAGTTGCCCATTATCAGCGCTGCGGTTGTATCAACTTCCGTTCCTGCCAGTTGAATACATCAGTTTTATGCCGCTGAGCCTCTGCTCAGCCGTCCGGCACGAGCAGTCAAGACTTGAATAGGTCCGAGATGCGGGGTTGGAAACCAGATTTTAGATGCGGCGGCCATTCATGGCGCCGTATCCATTCGAGGCAACCACATGACGATGATAGTTGTTCCAGAGAACCGCCGACTTCTGGCTCGATCCTTATCAGCGGCCTTAAACAAACTCGCCGACAACGCCCAAGGAAGCAGCGGTCAGGCGCGGCAAGCGGCTCGTTGTCGCAACAGTCTGAGCTAGACAACAGCGCCTGGCCGATGGCGATGCGCTGCCGCTCACCGCCGGAGAGATGTGAGGGAGAGCGGTCGAGCAGCGCGCTATGCCGTGCAATTCGACCAGCCCATCATGCTCGATCGGCGCTGGTTCGGGTTCGCGGCGCCGTTAAACAAGTTGCCGCGCCGCACACTTTCTTTCTGTGGGATTGGACCAGACCATCAACCTGGCCACTTCTCCTCGTCTGCAATGGAGAGACCTATGTCGGCTTCGGCTTCTTTGGAGAAGTGTAAAATGTGCCGCTCAGCTCGATCAAATCGCGTGCCCAATGTGGGATTTTACTTCTGCCGGAATTGCGCTGATCTTTAGGCTGACGTCATTCACAATCCTGGGCGGAAGGAGTTTGTCGATGCCAGGCGATCCGAAATCGCACGGCTTATGGGAGATGACGGCTCCATCGCCGGCAGACGCGGGTCCGCTTGTGGGAGATGCGGAAGCCGATGTTGTTGTGATTGGCGGCGGCTGCGCTTCATGCTCTTGTCTTGTTGTGGGCCAGAGCTAACTTCAACCTGGATTAAGTCCATGGGGCAAGGTCAATCCAGATACCAGGCCCGGCGGCTCCCATCGCCGTGTGAGCTCCAGGAATGGCGTCGCGCTTTGGGGACCTTGCGGTACGGCAATCGGCGGCCTTGGAGTGCAATGGGACGGTTAAGACGCTTTACTCGGCGGCCTCAGTTTTGTGCCCTGGTGCGCCCATCAAACAAATCCAACAGTTGCGGCTTCAATGACGTCATACCGACCGGTTTGCACCATTTTCGGCCGCGCCGTAGCAAAACGAGTGCGCTTCAACCGCGAACCGATTCTCAGTGCACTCAATGGTCGGGCACTTCGGTGAGTTTCCGGATCTCGTGACCTCGCTGAAAATCGCTGATGGCTGGTCGCCCCAGCACAGGCGGACTTGAAGTGGACCCTATGCTGAGGACCACTGGGTCCGGTTTCTTAAGTGGAGCTGCTGCCGTTCCTTCTTCCAAATAGCTCTACGCTACTCTTGCTTGCTGCTGTTGTGGCTGTGGGGATGTAGACAACGCGCAGCGTTGTCCAAGCTTCTCGCTAGCGAGAAGCGTCATATCCACAGCCTCTTCGCCGAATGCGCCGGTGACACCGGCCCAGACCGCCATCGGCGCGCGGTTTTCCAGCGCCTGATGAGGGCGCTGGAATTTGTAAAACTCGATCCATCGGGCGATTCCAGCTTTGGCCTCGTGGCCATCCGAATAACCCTTGAGATAGATGTCTTCGTATTTGAGCGAGCGCCACAGCCGCTCGATGAACACGTTATCCATCCAGCGCCCGCGACCGTCCATCGAGATCCTGACTCCAGCGGCGGACAGCGTCGCGGTGAAGGCGGCGCTGGTGAACTGGCTGCCCTGGTCGGTATTGAAGATCTCAGGCCGGCCGAAGCGCGCCAAGGCCTCTTCCAGCGCAGACACGCAGAACGATGTGTCCATCGTGTTCGACAGGCGCCAGGCCAGCACCGCTCGGCTCGTCC
>NZ_JAGKJK010000061.1 GCF_020329435.1 Bradyrhizobium hereditatis
GACCGCGCGCAAGCTGGAGGAGCGGCTGCGTAACCGTCCCGACTTCACGCCGGCTGTAACGGCTGCCAACGCAGCCCTGCCGCAAAACGTTGCGCTCGCCGCGCCGATGTGCCCGTGCAACGTGCAGCCGCCGCAGCAGCAGCCGATCAAGGTGAATGCGCCGGTCCGGCGCGTCGAGCCTGATACACCGAAGCGCGTCGATCGCAAGCCGCCGCGGCGCGTGCGTGAGCAGGATGATGACGACGTCGTGGTCGTTCGCCGCCCGCCGCCGCGCGTGGTGTACGAGCCGCCGCCACCGAACCCGCCGAGGCCAATGCCGATGCCGATGCTGACCGGCGGCGGTGGCAACTATGGCGACCACGGCGGTCGGGGTAGATACTGAGGTGGCGATAGGGTAATCGATCCCGCAAGCGCAGCGCAACGCTTGCGGGATCGATTACCCTATCGCCACCTCAGTATCTACCCCGACCGCCGTGGTCGCCATAGTTGCCACCGCGGCCGCCACCGAACCCGCCGAGGCCAATGCCGATGCCGATGCTGACCGGCGGCGGTGGCGGCGGCTCGTACACCACGCGCGGCGGCGGGCGGCGAACGACCACGACGTCGTCATCATCCTGCTCACGCACGCGCCGCGGCGGCTTG
>NZ_JAGKJK010000008.1 GCF_020329435.1 Bradyrhizobium hereditatis
ACGGAGGCCAGAGGAATTCGGCTCCGGGGAGATCGCGGCATAAGCCGTCAAACCATTGCGCAGGGAATGCCGGAGTGCTTCGGCTGTACCTGTATGCTCGTGTGCGTTTTGCTTTGCGCATATTGCACACGAGACCGCGGGTGCAGCGTGCACCCGGCATTCCCTGCTCCCTCTCGTTGGGGAGACAAGTTTTCTTGGCAAAGCTCGGACGCAAGTCGCGTCGCGAGAACGCCGGCACACATTCACCTGTCATCGTCCGCGAAGGCGGACGATCCAGTATTCCAGAGGCAGCAGTGATGGAACCGATGAGCCGCGGCGTGCTGGATCCCCCGCATGCGCGGGGGATGACGATCGAGTGTTGGGTTGCTGTTGCCGCGTCATTGCGAGCCAACGGGGCGCGCATTCGCGCGACCCGTTGGCTCGCAATGACCCGGAGGGGCTGTGGCGTAACGGACACCCCGCATGTGTGGGATAGGAAATGCAATTGGGCCCGCGTCAAAATCTTCCACGCTACGCGGTCCGCACCCCGCCAGCCGCTAGTAACGCCCATGTGAGAGCCATCCTTTCAATCGCCCTTTGACAATGACTGACCAGTCAGTCATAATTAAAACATGACAAATGTAGCCGCCAAAAACCCGCGAAAAATCGCCGTCAAAGCGACCAGTCGCCGAGCCGGCGCGAAGGCATCGGCCAGATCGAACCTGCCGCCCAAACCCGCCTCCAACCGCGCCGAACGCGCGGCCGAGCGGCGCGGGGCGATCATCGAGGCGGCGATGGACGAGTTCATCGCGCGCGGATTTGCGGCGACGCGGCTTGACGACATCGCCAAGCGCGCTGGCGTCGCCAAGGGCACGATCTACCTGCACTTCAAGGACAAGGAATCGATGTTCGAGGAACTGATCCGCACCGCCATCGTTCCGCTGGTTGTGCGCCTCAGTTCGACGCCGCCGCCGCCCGGTGCATCGGTTCGCGACATGGTGGAGCTGTTCGCGCAAAACTTCATCAAGGAGGTTGCAAGCACACGGCGCGGCGATCTCGTGCGGCTGATCGTGGCGGAGGGGCCACGATTTCCAGCCGTGGCCGACTTCTACTATCGCGAGGTGGTGACGCGGGGGCTTACCGGAATGCGCGCGCTCATCGAACTCGGCATCAACAGGGGCGAGATCAAACAGAAGAACCTGGCGCAGTTTCCCCAGATCATGGTCGCGCCCGCGCTGATCGCCGTGATCTGGCAGAGCCTGTTCGGCAGGCACGCGCCGCTGGATGCGATCGCGATGTTTCGCGTGCATCTCGATCTGATTTTTGGCGAGCGGAGAATGGCATGACTTCGTCGCGAACGATAACGATCCTGGCCGCGCTGGCGCTTGCCGCTACGCTCGCGGGCTGCAAGGAGCGCCGGGATCCGGGCTTTCAGGGCTGGGTGGAGGCCGACATGATTTTTGTCAGCCCCGATGAAACCGGCCGCGTCACCAAGCTCAACGTGCGCGAGGGCGACGAGGTCAAGCCTGGCGATCACCTCTATTCGGTCGACGACGATCTGCAACTGGCGGACCTCAACCAGAACAAGGCGACGCTCGCGAATGCGCAACAGACCTATGACCGCGCGGCGTCGCTGAGCAAGACCGGCTCCGGCACGCAGGCCAATCTCGATTCCGCGACCTCGGCGTTGCGCGTGGCGGAAGCCCGCGTCAACACATCCCAGACGCGGCTGGCGCGGCGGCGCGGCTTTGCGCCGGTCGGTGGCACCATCCAGCAGATCTATTTCCGCGAAGGCGAGATGGTACCGGCGCAGCGGCCGGTGCTGTCGATCATGCCGCCCGGCAACATGAAGGTCCGCTTCTTCGTACCGGAGACCGAACTGCCGAAGCTTGCGATCGGCGATGAGGTGAGGGTGACCTGCGACAATTGCGCGCCCGATCTCACCGCGAAGATCTATTTCATCGCGACGACGGCGGAATATACCCCGCCGGTCATCTACAGCCTCGATGAACGCAACAAGCTGGTTTACCTGATCCAGGCGCGGCCGAGCCGGCCCGACGCACTGCGTGTTGGTCAGCCGGTCAGCATATTCCTCAATCCCCGGACGCCGGTGGCGGACAAGCGATGAATGCAGCGCCTGCATCAGCACCCGATATTGCCATCAATGTCGAGGGCCTTTCGAAGTCGTTCGGCGGCCGCGAGGTCGTGCATGATCTCTCGATGCAGGTGAAGCGCGGCTCGATCTACGGCTTCCTCGGACCCAACGGCTCCGGCAAGACCACGACCATTCGCATGCTGTGCGGGCTGCTGACACCGGATTCCGGCGAGGGCACGTGTCTCGGCTACGACATCCGGCGCGACGCCGACAAGATCAAGCGCCAGGTCGGCTACATGACCCAGCGCTTCAGCCTGTATCAGGATCTCTCGGTGCGCGAGAACCTCGAATTCGTCGCGCGGCTCTACGGCCTGCGCGACGCGCGGAGCGCGGCACGCGACATGATCCAGCGCATCGGCCTCAACGGCCGCGAGGAGCAGCTCGCCGGCGAGCTTTCAGGCGGCTGGAAGCAGCGGCTGGCGCTCGGCGCCTGCACGCTGCCCAATCCGCGATTGCTGCTGCTGGACGAGCCGACGGCCGGCGTCGATCCGAAGGCGCGGCGCGACTTCTGGAACGAGATCCACGCGCTCGCAGCCGATGGGCTGACGGTGCTGGTCTCGACCCACTACATGGACGAGGCCGAGCGCTGTCACGAGATCGCGTACATCGCCTATGGCCACCTGTTGGCGCACGGCACGGTGGACGAGGTGATTGCGAAATCCGCGCTGTCGACCTGGACAGTCTCCGGCGACGACCTCAACGGGCTTGCGGCCGAACTCGCCGGCAAACCCGGCGTTGACATGGTGGCGCCGTTCGGCACCAGCCTGCACGTCTCCGGGCGCGACAAGGCCGCGCTTGAGGCAACCATCGCCCCTTATCGCGACAAGAGAGGATGGCGCTGGGAGGACAGCGAGCCATCGCTGGAAGACGTGTTCATCGATCTCATGAACCGCTCAAAGGACAATTTCCAATGAGTGCAACCGATGCTGCCAGCCAAGATCGCGGCGTGCCGGAGCCTGCTTTCGGTTTCTGGCGGCGCAGCTACGCCATGCTGGTGAAAGAGTTCATCCAGCTCCGCCGCGACCGCGTCTCGTTTGCGATGATCGTGATGATACCGGTCATGCAGCTATTGCTGTTTGGCTACGCCATCAACACCACGCCGCGCCATCTGCCGACGGCGGTATTGATCCAGGAAGACAGCGACCTGGCGCGCTCGGTGCTGAAGGCGTTGGAGAACACTCGCTACTTCCGCTTTACCCGGGAGGTGCACAGCGTCGCCGAGTTCGACGAACTCCTGCAGTCCGGCAAGGTGCTGTTCGGGGTCGAGATCCCGCGCGGCTTCGAGCGGGCGGTGCGGCGCGGCGACCGCCCGGCGCTGCTTGTCGCGGCCGATGCGACCGATCCGGTTGCTGCCGGTTCTGCGCTCGGCACGCTTGGCGCGGTCGTGCAGACCGCGCTCGCGCACGACGTCCACATCGGCGATCCGCCGCAGCTTCCGTTCGAGATCAGGGCGCATGCCCGCTACAACCCGGCCGCGGAATCGCGGCTCAATATCGTGCCGGGCCTCGTCGGCACCATCCTCACCATGACGATGCTGATCTTCACCGCGCTGTCGGTGACGCGCGAGATCGAGCGCGGCACCATGGAGAGCCTCTTGTCGATGCCGATCAAGCCGGTAGAGGTGATGTTCGGCAAGATCATTCCTTACGTGATCGTCGGCTTCATCCAGGCTTCGCTCATCGTCAGCATCGGTGTGCTGCTGTTCGGAGTGCCCATCCTCGGCAGCGTGACACTGCTGGCCTTGCTGACAACGCTGTTCATCACCACCAACCTGTCGATCGGCTATACCTTCTCGACCATCGTGCAGAACCAGTTGCAGGCGATGCAGATGTCGATGATGTTCTTCCTGCCCAGCATTCTTCTGTCCGGATTCATGTTTCCATTCGCCGGCATGCCGGTCTGGGCGCAATATCTCGGCGAGGCTCTGCCGCTCACCCATTACATCCGCATCGTCCGCGCCATCATGCTGAAGGGCGCTGATCCTTCCAACCTGCAATACGACACGATTGCACTCATTGTACTGATGCTGGTGGCGATGACGATCGCCGTGACGCGCTTCCGTCGCACGCTCGATTGAGGTTATACATTTCGTAGTCATTCCGGGCGATGCGCAGCATCGAACTATGATGTGCTATAGCACATCTGAGAATCTCGAGATTCCGGGTTCACGCTGACGCGTGCCCCGGAATGACAAGGGGCTTCGATGGCAGGGTTCTGGGGCAAGGGGAAGAGCGACCAAGACACGGAAGTGTCGCCTGATTTCCAGCGCGCGTTGACACAGGAAGTGATGGCGACCGAGTTGCTCCGCATCAAGGCGCTGATCGGAACGACCGTCCTGTTGGCCGGCATACTCTGGACCGTCTACCTCCTCGCGCCCGAGAAGGTGAGCCAGATTTGGCACGGCAATCTCAAGCCGCACTATCTCTATTCGGTCATGGTGCCGTTCATCCTGTTCGAACTCTGGGTGCATGGCGCGATCACCCGGCACATGCGTCAGGGCCGTGATCTGCCCTTGTTCCGGCGCTATCTCGGTGCGCTGATCGAGACGTCGATGCCGACGGTTGCGCTGGCGCTGCACATCAACAGTATGGGATCGGTCGCCGCGCTCGGCTTCGTGGTCCCGATGACCTATTTCATCTTCATCATCCTCTCCACGCTGCGGCTGGATTTCTGGCTCTCCACCTTCACCGGTTTCGTCGCGGCGGCGGAGCTGTTTGCAATGGCGATTTTCTATCACCCCGATCCCAGTCAGGAGGCCAGCGTCTTCTATCACGCCGCACGCAGCCTGATCCTCCTGGTCTGCGGCGTGCTCGCCGGCGCCGTCGGGCACCAGTTGCGGCGGCAGTTCGAAAAGAGCATCAAGGCCGCCACGGCGCGCGATCGCATCACCAACCTGTTCGGCCAGCACGTCTCGCCACAGGTGGTTGAACGCCTGATGGCCGAGGGCACCAAGACCGACAGCGACATCCGCCGCGTTGCCGTCATGTTCGTCGATTTCCGCAGCTTCACCGCAGGCGCGCGCAGCCGCACGCCGCAGGAGGTGGTGGAGCGGCTCGACGGCGCCTTTGCCGTGCTGGTCGATATTCTTGATCGGCACGGCGGCATCGTGAATAAATTTCTGGGCGACGGATTCCTGGCGTTGTTTGGCGCGCCGCTGGAAGCGCCGGACCCGGCGCACCGGGCGGTCGCAGCAGCGCGCGAAATGCTGGAAGCCAATGAACGGGCCAACGAGGCGACGAGCTGGCCGCTGCGCATCGGCATCGGCATTCACCTCGGCGAAGTCGTCGCTGGCAGCATCGGCTCGCCGCGGCGCAAGGAATACACAGTGATCGGCGACACCGTGAACTTTGCCTCGCGGCTTGAAGCGCTCAACAAGGACTTCAATACACAATTCCTGATCTCGGAAGCGGTTCGCGATGCGCTCGGCGACGCCTGTGGCGATGCCGTCGCACTCGGTGAGGTCGAGGTCAGGGGCTATGAGCGGCCGATGGCCGTGTGGCGGCTGGGATAAGAGGGAGTATTGAAATGAACCGGCGTTACGTCACCGTCGATGTGTTCACCGATCGCGCCTTCGGCGGCAATCCGCTTGCCGTGGTGCTCGATGCTGGCGGGCTGTCGACCGAGCAGATGCAGGCGATAGCCAGAGAATTCAATTATTCGGAGACGACCTTCGTGCTGCCGCCGCGCGACCCCGCACACGACGCGCAGGTTCGCATCTTCACGGTGAACCGCGAGATACCCTTCGCCGGCCATCCCAATGTCGGCACCGCCTTCGTGCTGGCGACGCAGGCCGCAAAGCCGCCGGCGCGGCTGTTGTTCGAGGAGGGGGCTGGCCTCGTGCCGGTCGAGGTTGCGACCGAGCAGGGCAGGGTTGCCAGCACCGAATTCACGGCGCCGCAGCCGCTGAAGCGGATGTCGCAAGTCAGCGCCGAGCAGGCGGCGGCGCTGCTTTCGCTCTCGGCGAGCGACGTGCGAACCGACCGGCACCCGCCGCAGGTCATCTCGGTGGGGCTGTCGTTCATCGCTGTCGAACTCGCTTCGCGCGATGCGCTGCGGCGGGCGAAGCCGGATGCAGCGGCATTCGAAAGGACATTTCCATGCGACGGCAGCGATGCGGTCTATTTCTACACCCGCGACGTGCCATCTGACGAAAAGCCCTGCGACCTTCAGGCGCGGATGTTCCATCCCGGCTCGAGCGGCTTGTCCGAAGATCCCGCGACCGGCAGCGCAACGGCGGCCGCGACAGCGCTGCTCGCCGATCTCGACGATACAAAAGACGGCGAACTGAGATTGAAGATCGGGCAGGGAGTCGACATGGGCCGGCCGAGCCTGTTGCTGACGCGCGTCCGCAAGCAGAACGGCAAGATCACTTCCATTCATGTCGGCGGCGCTTGCGTGAAGATGATGGAGGGAACGTTCCGGCTTGAAGGGAAGGAGTGACGGCTTCGTAGCCCGGATGAGCGAAGCGACATCCGGGACAAACACGAGCACCGGCCCCGGATATCGCTGCGCTCATCCGGGCTACGAGCCCTAAACCTGCGGCGCCACCAGGTTCTCCACCTTCACGCCCTCGCGCTCCTCGATGATCTCTGCGATCCATTGCCGGTGACAATGGGAATGATCGCGCTCATAGCAGAGAATGCAAACCGGACCCGATTGCTTGACCAGCGCCGACAGCTCGTCGAGCTCCTCTTTCGCCTGGGCCGTCTTCAGATGCTTGGAATAAATCCTATGCAGCAGATCGAACTTGCCGCTGCGCGCCGCCTCGCGGCCCTCCTTCGGCGTGCCCAGCCCCTTGAGGTGCAGGTAAGAGATGCCGCGCTCATCGAGCCCGGCCGCGAGTTGATTCTTGGAGAAGCCCGGCCGCCGCGACGACGCCACGGCGCGCACGTCAACCAAAAGCTTGACGCCAGCCTCCTCCAATTCGTCGAGCACCGCCTTGGCCGGCGTCTGCTCGTAACCGATGGTGAAGAGGCGTTTGGTCTTGCGGGCCATGTCGATATCCGGTGCGCTGATCTGTCGCCAGGAAGCTAGGGCAGCGCTGACATGATTTCCATATCCCGCGTTGCCGCCGGGCACCGCCTATCGCATAGTCCCTGGAAAGAGCCTGTTGAAGGCCTGATCTGCCAGGGGGGAATATGATGAACCGATTTTGCCGGACGCTCAGATGGCTGCTCACGCTGCTCGTATGCGGCATCGCCGCGGCGCACGCCCAGTCCGGCTATCCCGACCGCCCGGTAAAGATCATCGTCCCGATCGGCCCCGGCGGCAGCTACGACCTGGTCGGGCGGCAGCTTGCGGATGCGCTATCGAAGCGGATGGGGCAGGCCTTCGTGGTCGAGAACAAGCCGGGCGCCGGCACCGTTGTCGGTACGCAGGCGGCCAGCCAGAGCGAGCCGGACGGCTATACGCTGGTGGTCGGCGGCCTCTCCAACATGGCCTTCAACTCGGCGCTCTACTCCAAGCTCGGTTACGATCCGCGCAAGGACTTCGTGCCGGTCGCGCTGATCTACAAGTTCGGTTACGTCATGGTCGGCCGCAAGGATCTGCCGCACGCCAAATTGCACGACATCGTCGCAGCGGCGAAAGCTAGCCCGGGCTCGATCTCCGTAGCGACGGCCGGCGTCGGTACCGGCCAGCACCTGGTGGCGGCCGCGTTCATGAAGGCGGCAGGCGTGAAATTCCAGGAGATACCCTACAAGGGTTCGCCGCCGGCCTTCACCGATCTGCTCGCCGGCCGCATCGACCTGTTTTTCGATTCGATCGCCGCGGGATTGCCTTACGTGCAATCAGGCCAGGCGCGGGGCATTGCCGTCTTGTCGTCGAAGCGCAGCCCGCTGGCGCCTGACGTGCCGACCATGTCTGAAGCCGGCGTTTCCGGCCTCGATGTCGACTCCTGGCTCGGCATATTCGCACCGGCCAAGACCCCGCCCGAGGTCATTACAAAACTGCGTCGGGAAATCCGGGCCTCGCTGCCCGAACTCAAGGAGCGCTTTGAGAAGAGTGGTGGCGAGGTGTGGGATCTCGCCGACGACAAGCTCGACGCCTTCGTCGCGTCCGAATATGAGAGCTGGACAAAACTGATTCGCGAGGCCGCGATAAAGCTCGACTGAGCACCTCGGCTACTTGACGCGCTCGATCAATTCCATCGCGCCCGCCGGTGCGCGTATCTTGCCCTCGTGAATTACATACGCAAACACGTCGCGCGGCATCTTCTTCGGCTTGGCCTTGTCGACCCGCGGCAGGTCGTCGGGCTCGCCGCCGCTGGCCCAGTCCTGGAAGCGCTTGGCCCAGGCGTCGAGCTGTTTCGGCGGATAGCAGGTCTTGATCTCGTCATTGCCCTTCTGCAGCCTCGCATAGACGAAGTCGCTGGCAACGTCGGCAATCGCCGGATATTTGCCGTGCTCGGCGAACACGACAGGCGTCTCGAATTGGCGCAGCAGCGCGATGAATTCCGGCACACAGAAACTGTCATGCCGCACCTCGACGACGTGGCGCAGCGCGCGGCCCTCGAGTCTACGCGGCAGAAGTTCGAGAAACTTGCCGAAATCGGCCTCGTCGAATTTTTTGGTGGGCGCGAACTGCCAGAGCACAGGACCGAGCCGGTCACCAAGCTCCAGCACGCCGGAATCGTAGAAGCGTTTGACGGAATCGCCGGCTTCCGCCAGCACCCGACGATTGGTCGCAAAGCGCGGCCCCTTCAATGAAAATACGAAACCATCGGGCACCTCGCGCGCCCATTTGCGAAAGCTCTCCGGCTTCTGCGAACCGTAGTACGTGCCGTTGATCTCGATCGAAGTAAGCTTTGACGCGGCGTAGGACAGCTCCTTCGACTGAGCCAGCTTCTCCGGATAAAACACCCCGCGCCACGGCTCGAAGGTCCAGCCGCCGATGCCGATATAGATGCTGCCGCTGTTCTTCGCGGTCGATTTCGCAGGCTTGCTCACGGGATAGCTCGTCGGGAAATGGGAGAAACGGGGCCGGGCGATGTTAACTAAACCGGCCCTGATTGGCCAGTTTGTTGCTCAGGACGACGAAGCTCCAGGAAGGCTCGAAAAAGAGGCCCCGGAAAACCGAGGCCTCGCGCTTCGTTCATTGCATCGTCTTGATATGAGCCTAGCGCTTGCCCTGCGTTGGCGGCGCCTTCCCCGCCAGTCCCTTGAAGGGGTCGAGGGTTTGCCTCGCAAGGCGGGTGTGGAGTTCGCAGATCCTCTGCGACTCGGAAACCGAGGTCTCGTAAGCCCGCTTCATAAATTCGGTCTGAACCGTCATCGCCTTGTCGAGCGAACGAACTCCGCTGAGCTGCTCGACAAATGAGCCGAACTCCTCGAACGATTTCCTGGTGTAGTCGCGATAGGCGTTCGCGATGGTCTGCAGGCTCACCGGCGCGGGCTCGGCCGGCGCGGGTTTGGCCGTGGGAGGCTCGGCGGGCGAGGGGGCTGCATCCGGCGTGGGCTCAGGCGCGGCGGTGACGGCCTCGACTGGCGCAACGGCTTCGACCGGCTCAGCGACGAGCGGTGGTTGGTCCCCCACCGGGCTTTCCACGACGGCCGGCTCCGGCTGCGGTTGCAGGGTCTGATCCGGGCTTTGCGGTTGAACGGGTTCCGGGCTCTGCAATTCGACAGGCGCGGGGCTCTGGCCGACGGTCGGCTTCTTCTTGCGCTCGCCTTTGCCTTTGCGCCGCCCGGATTTGCCGGCCGGCTTGGTGTCATCTGTCGTCGACATTGCTTTCCCCTATTCCCTGTCAAATCAAAGGTCGAGACTCCGCCATGTTTACGCTAGAATCGCGGTTGTTGCTTGTCAGTTGCGCGGCGCTCGCGTGGTGAGATTTTGGAGGCCGGTGCTGGCGGCCCGTTTTGTCGATGGCTCATGCCGGGACTACTCCTCCATACGTTCTTTCCGTGATATCAGTTCCCGTTCAGGCGTAGGGAAAATTGAGTATGAATTCGCAATCAATCGCTGGTCTTTTGGGAGCCATCGTCGCTTCAATCGTGATGGTGGTCGCAATTGCCTACGGGCCGATCGGCCAGTACGGAAAGCCCGCCAAGCCGGCCAGCGTCCAGCAGGCCGCGCCGGCGGTTCAACAGGTTCCCGCGGCGCCGGCCCCGCGCGGGCCGGTGATTCGGGAAGTACCGAACTAGCTGATACCCGCTTGCGGAACGACGGTGGCGTTCCTATTTGGAACCTAACGGCGACGTTGACGCGTTAAAGCTCCGGCGCTGGGACGACCATGAATAGCCTGGCAGCGCCGGACGTACGCGTGCCTCTGTTCGTGGTCGTTGGCATTTTCAGAGCATTTTCAAGCGACGCATCCTTCGAATCCGACCCGGCGAGGCTACTGATTCGCCAGCGCCGGATAGACACCGGTTGATTTCATCCCCGTTTTCACCGTCCGGTCACCTCGTTCCTGAAGCTCGCCTTGGCAGGTTAGCCGGCTACGGATATACGCTGCCGGTCATGCATGACACCATTAAACCCGGCCCCGAAACCCCGTCGCAGGCCGGTTTGCCTGAGCTTTCGGTCGTTGTCCCCACCTTCAACGAGCGCGATAACGTCACCGTGCTGTACCGGCGACTGGATGCCACGCTGGTCGGCATTGCCTGGGAAGTGGTCTTTGTCGACGACAACTCCCCTGACGGTACGTGGGAGGTGGTGCGGGCGCTGGCGCGAAATGATTCCCGCGTCCGCTGTATCCGCCGGATCGGACGGCGCGGATTGTCGGGCGCGTGCATAGAGGGCATCTTGGCCTCCAGCGCGCCCTATGCGGCGGTGATCGATGCCGACCTGCAGCACGACGAGACGCAACTGCCGAAAATGGTTGCGTTGCTGCGCAGCGGCGAGGCCGAGCTTGTGGTCGGCAGCCGCTATATCGAAGGCGGTAGCGCCGACAGTTTCAACAAACAGCGGGCAGGGGCCAGCCAGCTTGCGACCGAGGTCGCCAAGCGCACGCTGAAGGTCGAGGTTGCCGATCCCATGAGCGGCTTCTTCATGATCCGCCGTGACCGTTTTGAGCAACTGGCGCCGCAGCTCTCGACCCAGGGATTCAAGATACTGCTCGACATCATCGCGACCGCGCAAGGCAAGCTGCGCACCGTCGAGATTCCCTACACATTCGGTTCGCGCCAGCATGGCGAGAGCAAGCTCGATTCCATGGTCGCGCTTGACTTCCTCGGCCTGGTGCTGGCCAAGCTGACACACGACGTGGTCTCGCTACGCTTCATCTTGTTCGCGATGGTTGGAGGTACCGGCCTGGTGGTGCATCTCGTGGCGCTGTTCATCGCGCATGAGATCTTCAAAGAGCCGTTTGCCGAGGCGCAGACCGCCGGCGCGCTGGTCGCCATGACCAGCAATTTCATCCTGAACAATTTCCTCACCTATCGCGACCAGCGGCTGAAGGGATTTGCGATCCTGCGCGGCCTGTTACTGTTCTATCTCGTTTGCGGCGTCGGCCTGCTCGCCAATGTCGGTGTGGCGTTCTCGGTCTTCGAGCAGGAGCCGATCTGGTGGCTGGCGGGACTTGGAGGCGCGCTGATGGGCGTGGTCTGGAACTATGCGATGTCAGGCCTGTTCGTCTGGCGCAGGCGATGATCCATAGCGTTTTCAAGCGAAGCATGCCCTCGGACGTGATCCGGGGATGGATAGCGGTTCGCGTGAAGAAAACGCGTCAGCACAATAGACTGGAGCCCGGTTCTGATCTGATCAGAACCGGGAGGGCTCCAAAATGAACGCGAATGAGGCGCGGGTTGCCCTGAACACGGGTCTGGTGATCCTGGGGCTGGTCGCGCTGCGCCTGATCGCCGCGGCGTTCACGCCGATCACCTTCGACGAAGCCTATTACTGGATGTGGTCGAAGCATCTCGCCGGCGGCTACTACGATCATCCGCCGATGGTCGCCGTGGTGATCCGGCTTGGCACTCTCATCGCAGGGGATACCGAGTTCGGTGTGCGGCTGGTCTCGATCCTGCTGGCGCTGCCGATGAGCTGGGCGATTTACCAGGCCGCCGCCATCCTGTTCGGCAGCCGGCGTGTCGCAGCCTCATCGGCAATCCTTCTCAACATCACACTGATGGCCGCGGTCGGCACCATGATCGTCACGCCGGACGCGCCGCTGTTGGTTGCTTCCAGTCTCCTTCTGTTTGCGCTCGCCAAGGTGCTGCAGACCGGGCGCGGCGTGTGGTGGCTCGCAGTCGGCGCCGCCGCCGGCTGTGCGCTGCTGTCGAAATACACCGCGCTGTTCTTCGGGCCTGCGATCCTGATCTGGCTGATCGCCGTTCCCAAGCTGCGGCATTGGCTGATCTCGCCTTGGCTTTATCTTGGCGGGCTCGTCGCGCTGTTGCTGTTTGCGCCGGTCATTCTCTGGAATGCCGAGCACCATTGGGTCTCCTTCATCAAGCAGATGGGGCGAGCGCGGATCGAGGATTTCCGGCCGGTCTACATCGCAGAACTGATTCCGACGCAGATCGCCTTCGCAACGCCGCTGGTCTGGATGCTCGGTGCGATGGGACTTTATGCGATCTTCCGCCGCCGCGCTGGCGCAACCCCGGCGCGTGCGCTCGTCAACACGATGTTCTGGGTCATCGTCGCCTATTTTTTCTGGCATTCACTGCATGCGCGCGTGGAGGCCAACTGGTTTGCGCCGGTCTATCCGGCGTTTGCCATCGCCGCTGCGGTTGCTGCGCATCTGGTGCAATGGGAGCCGCGCTGGCAGCGCCTAGCCGATTTCTGCCGGCGCTGGGCAGCGCCGGCCGGCATTGTGATGTTCGCGCTGCTTGTCGTGCAGGCCAATACCGGCATGCTGTCGGGCTATCGCCGCGATGCCACTGTGCGCAGCGTCGGCATCGGCTGGCGCGAGACGGCGGCTGCGATCGAAGCGGCGAGGGCGCGAACCGGCGCAACCTGCGTGCTGGCTTCGGATTATGGCACCACAGGCTGGCTCGCCTTCCATCTGCCGAAGGGCACCTGCGTCGCGCAACAGAGCCAGCGCGTTCGCTGGGTCAACATGTCCGAACCTGACGCGGCGCAGCTCGCCGGCCCGTTGCTCTATGTCCGCGAGCTCTTCCGGGATGACGCTCCATTGACGGACCGGTTCGCCCGCGTAGACAAAATCGGGGAAGTCGAGCGCAAGCGCGGCCCGCTCCTGATCGAGACCTACGCGCTCCATCTGATGCAGGGGCCGAAGGGCGACGTATTCGACCGCACGCCGCCGCCGGAATTGCAATAGGTTCGGATCATTCCGCAGCGTTGGGATGCGTGCGCTGATCCATCTTGGGGTGTTCGCCGTGCCACAGCCAGACCGCGAGGGTGCCCGACCTCCCGCGAATCTGCGCCTCGACTGGCCCGGCAAGGCTGCCGGTTTTCAGCCGCGCGCCGGTGCTTTCCGCCGCGATGCGCAGCGTATCGCTCAATGCCAGCCTGACATCGTGTTGGGCTGCCACTTCCATCAGGCGGCTCGCCACATTCACAGTGTCACCGGTCGCGGTAATGTGCTGATGGTTACGCCCGCCAAGGCGGGAGGCGATGATCGGTCCAAAGTGCGCGCCGATCTTGAAGCCGATCCGCGCCGCGATTTGTGGCGGTAACGCCGCGATCCAGCGTTCGATCTTTACGCACAGCGCGATCGAACATTGCCCTGCGCGCGCGGCATCATCTGCTGATGCCTCCGGCAGGCCGAACAGGATCATGACCCCGTCGCCGAGGAAGCTCGTGATCACGCCGCCGCACCGCGTCACTTCTTTGTCGACCAGCGCGTGAAATTCCTGCAGCAGTCCCCGCGTGGCATCGGGATCGAGCGTTTCGCTGAGCGAGGTAAATCCCGACAGATCGACGAAGACGACGGCGGCATTCTGTCTGACCGGCGCGAGCAGAAAATCGGGATCGCGCGTCAGCCATTCCTGCAGGCCCGGCGTATGGAATTGTTCGAGCAGCTTGTTCTGCGCGGCGAGGTGCTGGGCGCTGCGCCGGCCCGACCATAATTGCAACGTGCCGAACAGCACGATGGGCGGCACCGCCGCGGCCATCGTTGTCGCGGCGTCGAACCATATGCCATGTGCGAACGCAACCGTATTTGCGAGGGCCCATGCGAGCAATATCATGCTGACCGTCAGCAGCCCCATTACGTTGCGTCGCCACGCCAGCAAGCCCACCAGCAGCATCGGGAGCAGGATCGTTATGATGCCCTCTACGATGCGAACCTGCCGGTCGCGCACAAGCCCGTCGCCGGCGACCAGGTGCGTGATCGCGGTGGAAATGATTTCGACCCCCGGCATCAGCGAATCGAACGGCGTCGGGAAGAAGTCGCCCGCGCCGGTCGCGGTCGCGCCGAGGACGATGATCCGGCCCGCAATGGCTTCCTTGTCGATGCTGCCGTCGATCAGATTTGCGGCGCTGACGGTGCGAATGGTTTGGCGCGGGCCGAAATAGGAAAGCGGCAGGGCGTAGCCGGAAGCGGTTGCGATCGGCCGGTCGCCGAACTTGAGACGGTCCGGTTCGATCGTCAGCTTCTCGCCGATCGCGACGGATGCGACACGGAGCGGGAACGACAACTCGATCCTGTCATGTGTGCGGAACAACATTGGAACAGACAGCGGCGTGCCGGTCTGGCCTGTCGCCACGTTGGCGATGCCGACTTCCGTATGGTCGGCAAATGCCGGGAGCGGCAGCAGGAAGCGGTCAGCCTTCGGCAGATGGGCCAGCGGCCCATCGTTTTCTGCAGACGGCTGGATGGTATCCGAAAATACGGCCGCCGCCGCAAGCACGGTCGGGCGCGTTGCGAATGATTTCGCCAGCGCCGCGTCGCCCTCGGCAGGCCCCTTGTCGATCAGCAGCAGATCGACGGCAATGACCTTCGGCTCCAGCCGCGCGATCGCCTCGACGATTCCCGCGATCTCCGCGCGAGGCAGCGGATAGGTGCCGGCGAGCTTGACGATGTTGTCATCGATCGCAACGATCGTGACGACGTCCGGTGGCACCTTGACGCCGCGCGCCAGCGTTCGCGCATCGGTCAATGCCGACTCCATCCGGTCGAGAAACCGCAAATAGCCGTTCGAATGGGCGAGCCAGATCGCGCCTGCCCACAGTCCCGTGCAGAGCAACGCAACCAGAATATGCAGACGTCGATGGCTCATAAGCCTGTCTATTGTCCCAGTCTTGCCATCAGGGCCGCAACGCGCGCCGCTCCCCAACGCTTGACGACCAGCTCGCCTGACGTCTCGACATCGACACCCTCGCCAGGGCCGAGCACGACGCTGCCGCGGCCGGCGGATCGCGCGACGCTTACGCGGCCATCGACGACGAAGACGGAGGTCTTTCCGCTCTCGGCGTCGACAGCCCATTTGGTGCCGCGCACGGCGGCAATCGCTTGCGGCGTCACCACGTTGAACCTGACACGGCCCGGCTTCTTCGGCACCTCGAGCAGCAAGGCCTTGTTGCTGAGCTCAACGGAATCGACATGGCCGTCACGGTTGCGATCCCTGAGCTCGAACTTAGCACCACCCTCGGCCACGATTGTGATCGCCCTCTCACAGCGCAGGGTTTGCGTTCCCTGAGCCGTCTGTGCGGACGTACAGCCTAGTGTTGCCGGCTGGGCCACTGCAGGTCCGGCGAATAATAGCAGGATGCCTGCGAACGCGATCGATCCGGCGCGTGCCAGCATCATTGTCATGGCAGTTCCCCTTGGGTACGGGCGAATACAGCGAATAAGGGTGATACGGTACCGTATCACGTGCCGCTCTCGGTGCAAAGGCGATGACCGGCGATAGTGTGTCTATGGGTGGCCATTAAGGTTCGGTGATAGCTGCAATGCAAGAAACAGGGCACAAACGCTGCCGAACCGGCGCTTTAGCACCGAATTCTTGCTCGCCCCTGTCGGCCGAGCCGGGCGCCAACCGTCTTCCAATCGTTCAGTCCAAGAGGAGGTGTCGCCATGTCCGGTTCCCCACTGAAACCCGCCGCCGAACTCGCACGCGCCAATGCCGTGCGCTTTCCCAACGAGAGCGCCGAGTACCGTCGTGCCCGCGAGCAATTATTGGCGGAGGAGATCGAACTGCGCCGTCATATAGAACGCGTCGCCGCGTTGCGCCGCGCGCTGCCGCCGGGCGGCCTGGTGACAAAGAACTACGAATTCGAAGGCGAGGGCGGCAAGGCGACCTTGCCGGACCTGTTCGGCGACAAGCAGACGCTCGTGATCTACAGCTACATGTTCGGCCCGCAGCGCGAGCAGCTGTGCCCGATGTGCACGTCCTTCATGAGCACGTGGGAGGGAAAGCTGCCCGACATCGAACAGCGCATCGCCTTCGTGTTCATGGCGCGCTCGCCGATCGCGCGGCTGAGCGCGGCGAAGAAGGCACGCGGCTGGACACGGCATCGGATCTATTCGGATGTATCGGGTGAGTACACGCGCGACTATGTCAGCGCTGCGGATGCGGACGTGCCCGGCTACAACGTCTTCACGCGGCGCGACGGCAGCATCCGTCATTTCTGGTCCGGCGAAATGGGCTCGTCGACCGCCGATCCCGGACAGGATCCGCGCGGCGCGCCCGACATCGATCCGCTGTGGACCATTCTCGACACCACGCCGGAAGGACGCGGCAAGGATTGGTATCCGCGGCTGAGCTATTAGCATCGCGCCCCTAAAGTTCGATGTCTTGAGTAATCTCCGCGAACCGATCTGACCTGTCTGGCGACCGAATAGGATCCTTGGGAGCCTTGAAGGGTTTCAGGATTGAAGTATTTCAGTTGCGGAGAATGAAATGCGATCCGATCCTTACCAGGAGCGCGCCAGGGCTATGGCCGCCGAAGCCGGGCTCGACCCCGATGCGAAGATCGACCGGCCTGGCCAGCGGCCGATGCCGACCTGGTGCCTGTTCCGCGATGCCGCGCGCAAGGAGAAGCTTGCGCGCGACGCGGAGGCTGTTGCCGTTGATATCGCGAGCAAGCCGCAGGCCGCGCAATACCAGAACAGCCCGCTCAAGGTCTTCGGCAAGCATGACGACGCCACGATCGCGCAGATGCGAAATTGCATGTCGGTTGGCAATGCGGTTGCCGGCGTGATCTGCGCCGACGGCCATCTCGGCTATGCTCAGCCGGTCGGCGGCGTGATCGCCTATGAGAAGCAGATCAGCATCTCCGGCGTCGGCTTCGATATTGGCTGCGGCAACATGGCCGTGCGTCTCGACACTCCATTCAGCCAGATCGAAAGCAACGTCGGCACGATCATGAAGGACGTGCGCAACACGATTTCGTTCGGTGTCGGCCGCACCAATGACGAGCGCGTCGAGCATGAGCTGTTCGACGATGAGCACGCATGGCGGGAATCCGACATGGGCTCCTATCGGCAAAAGGCGGTCTCGCAACTCGGCACCGTCGGATCGGGCAACCACTATGTCGACCTCTTGCGCGACGAGGAGGGCTTTGTCTGGATCGGCGTGCACTTCGGCAGCCGCGGCCTCGGCCACACCAGCGCGACCCGCTACCTCAAGGCCGCAGGCGGCAAGGACGGCATGAATGTGCCGCCCGCCATCGTCGACGAGGACAGCGAGATCGGGCGGCGCTACATCGCGGCAATGCAGCTTGCCGGGCGCTATGCCCATGCCGGCCGCGAGTGGGTGATCGAGCGCGTGCGCAGGATCATCGGCGGCGAAGTCACCGACACGGTGCACAACCACCACAATTACGCGTGGCGGGAGAATCATGGCGGCAAGGATCTGTGGGTGGTGCGCAAGGGCGCGACGCCGGCATTTCCCGGCCAGCGCGGCTTCATCGGCGGGTCGATGGGCGACGACGCGGTCATCGTTGAGGGCATCGAGAGCGAGGAGGCGAAGGCGTCGCTCTATTCGACCGTGCACGGTGCGGGTCGTTTGTTTGGCCGCAGGGAGGCCAAGCGTCGCTTCACGCGCGCGGAGATGGATGCCTGGCTGCAATCGCGAGGCGTCACGCTTGTAGGCGCCGACCTTGACGAAAGTCCGATGGCCTACCGCCGGCTGCCGGAGGTGCTGGCCGAACATGCCGGTTCGATCAGGGTGCAGCACACGCTGCGTCCGTTTGCGGTGGCGATGGCCGGAGAGAATGAGTTCGATCCGTTCAAGGATTGAGGCCGAACTTGGCCCATTATGGGACATCTGTCGTGATTTCACGGCGGATGTCCCCGATCCCTGCTAATCCCGACTAATTTCCGCGTCGACAGGAAGGCAATTTTCCCAATGGTTACATATGTTTGGGGTCGCCTTAGTTCCGCCCGCGTTTAATCCGGATTTAACTAAAATTCGCCTTAATGACGCTCTGTGCCTCTGCGAGATGCTGCGGGGACGTCTCCGGACGCAGCATCAACGGGGGACTTGGTGGAATTGTTGTTCTGGGCGTTGTGAATGAGTAAGCGTACGCGTGCGTTCGGCCCTGCGGCTCACAACCGCAGGAAATCCTCCCGCAAAGCCATTCCCCAATATTTTCTCGGCGGTGTCGCGGTCGCCGGCCTTGTGCTGGGCTGCGCCTGGACCGTTTACACCAACGTGATCGGCGCCAGCATCTATCCGACCATGAACAGCGCTGCCTATGAGGCGCCTGTCGCCAACAATTCGAGCACGATCGCCACCCGCCCGGTGCAGCCGGCTTTCAACGAAATCTTCGCGTCGCTGGAGCAGCGCCCGCTGGTGATGCCCGCGCCGGAGAACGTCGCGAGTTCGCTGATGTTCAACGAGCGGTTCGCCGCCGCAGCCGCGCAGGGCCAGCCGTCCAGGGCCGCCGAGGCACAGCCGGCTGAAGCGACGAAGCTGGCGGAAGCTTCGCCGCCGGCCGACGCGCCGAAGACCGTCCAGGCCTCGAAGTCGAGTGAAGCAGCGAAGCCGAAAGTTTCCGCGCCGGCTACCAAGCTCGCCATGAACGTTCCGGGCTCGGCGCCGAAGGAGGTCGACGCCAAGATCACGGAGGACAAGACCGCAAAGTCATCCGGCACGACCATTCGCGACATGGCGCAGCGCGCGAAGGCCGCCGTGATGTCGATCGGCGCGAGCGACAGAACGAACATGGTCGAGAAGCTGTGGGGCAAGCAGCCGCAGCAGAACTCGCTGCTCGCTTTCGCATCCGCCGACGCCAACGTCACCGGCAGCATCATCGATACGCGAAGCCAGAATCCGATGATGGGCGGCGCGCCGCCCTACGACCGTCAGACCGCGGTCTACATCATTGCCAACAAGATGGTGTATCTGCCCGATGGCACCCAGCTCGAGGCGCATTCGGGCCTCGGCTCGAAGATGGACGACGTGCGCTATTCGCATGTGCGGATGCAGGGCGTGACCCCGCCGCACATCTACGAAATGAAGCCGCGCGAGGCGCTGTTTCACGGCGTGCCGGCGCTGCGGCTGACGCCGATCGGCGGCCAGGACAAGATCTACGGTCGCGACGGACTGCTCGCCCATAGCTACATGCTCGGACCGAGCGGCCAGTCCAACGGCTGCGTCTCCTTCAAGGACTACTACGCCTTCCTCGACGCCTACCGCAACAAGGGTATCAGGCGTCTGGCCGTGCTGGCGAAGCTGCCGTAGGCGGCGAGATCGCTCCACGGGCCGTCATACCCCGGGAAGGCGGGGTATCCAGTACGCCGCGGCTTTTCCATTCAATCACCGGCACCTCCGCGTCATTGCGAGCACAGCGAAGCAATCCATCGCGCCACGCGGGGATAGATGGATTGCTTCGTCGCTACACCCTCGCAATGACGGCTGCGTGCAGCGTGCACGCCATTCAAAGCCCTTCGCCTATTCTGCGCGGTGTGATCGCGCCGCTACAATGGATCGCGACCAACGAAGAATTCTTGCTCAGGGACTTGCAATCTCAGGGTGCTTCGTTTATTTCCGCGCTCCCTTGCTTTGGCCATGGGTTCGGGCTCGTTGTGATCCCGACCGGCGCGGACCGGTATCCGGTTTCGTGTTCCGCCGTTGCAGGGATGCAGGATGTAGCTCATGGAGAGCGTCGGGGTTGATCCCCGAAGGCATCGGTTCGATTCCGGTCTCTTGCACAACAAAGGATAGCTCAGTTTGGTAGAGCAGATGACTGTCACTCATCGGGTCGCGGGTTCGAATCCTGCTCCAACGCTCCGGTTCAGCCTGATACGCTGATTCCTCTGACGGGGACCGGACGCGCGCTTCAGTCGCAGTCCGGCCGCATCGCCGCTAAGGCTTTTCGTCCGAACTAAGACACTGTGAGACCGGCTTTGCGCCGCGGTGGATACCGCTTGCGTTGGTGCCGGGTGGCAACGTGCGGACGCGCGACACTGGTCGCGCGAACGCCCGCGTGCGCCCGCTATCTGCGCAAGCTCAAACCCGGCCCGCCGAGCTTTCAGGAAGCGTCGTCCGCGTCCTCACATCCTTTGCAAAACGAAACCCGCTTTTGGCCCCGACAAGGGCCGGAGGGCAAACCATGGAGGCGTGCCATGACCTGGCATTTGCTGATGAAGACGCTGACGGTGAAGGATGGCGAGCGCGCGTTGCTTACGCGGAGCGGCAGGCTCGAGCGCGCGCTCGAACCCGGCCGTCACTTCCTGTTCGATTGGCGGCGTCAGTTGACGGCGGAGATCTTCAACGTCGTTCGGACCGAATTCCCTGCGGATCGCTACGCGGTGCTGAAGGCCGCGCGGCCCGATCTGGCCGAGGAGTTGTTCGAGGCGGTGGAGACGAAGGCGAACGAGATCGCGATCGTCAGCCTCGATGGCCGCCCCGTGCACCTGATGACGCCCTGGCAGGCGCGCGTCTACTGGAAGGTCGCTACCTCTATTGATGTCGAACGCATCGATGTGGCGAGCGATCCCCGTGTGACCGAGCGCCACCTGGCGATGATCGAGCGCAACCGTCCTACCATCGTGACGGAAGCCGTAGTCGAGAACCACGAAGCCGGTCTGCTCTATGTCGAGGGTCGGCTGGTGGAGCGGCTTGCGCCCGGACGGCACGCCTTCTGGATCGCCGGCCGCAAGATCGAGGTGAAGCGCCTCGATCTGCGTCCCCAGGCGGTCGAGATTACCGCGCAGGAAATGCTGACCAAGGATCGCATCGCTCTGCGTGTGACCCTGACGGCATTCCGCCGGATCGTCGACCCTGAGCGGGTGGTCGCGGCCGTGCCCGACGTGGATGCGTGGCTGTACCGCCTGGTGCAGTTCGCGATCCGCGAAGCGGTTGCCGGCCGCACGCTCGACGAGGTGCTGTCGGCGAAGGCTGCGCTCGACGCAGAGCTGCGCGACTACGTGCGCGACCGCGTCGCCGACAGTGGCGTGGAGGTCACGGAGCTCGGCGTGAAGGACGTGATCCTGCCTGGCGAGATCCGCGAGCTCGTCAACAAGGTGGTGGAAGCGGAGCGGGTCGCGAAGGCGAACCTGATCCGCCGGCAGGAGGAGACCGCGGCGACGCGCTCGCTCCTGAACACCGCCCGCCTGATGGAGGAGAACCCTCTGCTGTTGCGACTCAAGGAGCTGGAGTCGCTGGAGCGGCTCGTGGAGAAGGTCGGCCGGATCGACCTGCACGCAGGCGACGGGCAGGGCCTCGACGCATTGCTCAGCAAGCTGGTCCGCATCAAGTCCGCGGAGCACGCATGACAGGAAGGGTCGCCCACGGGCGGCCCTTCGCTTTTAGTTTTCAGACCTCGCAGGGCAACGCTACATACGAAAACCCGCATCGCTGCCGAAATCCTTCATTCTTGAATCGTCTTCGAAAGATTGGTTCAAGAATGACAGCCTCATAGCAGAGAGCACTTGCCCCGCGCCGGAATTGGAACCGAACTTTCCAGTGCTGTTACCGTATTACCCATGCGTATTTTGTGGTTGCCTCGAGCATCTCATTTGCATCTAACTCTTGAAGCGATGCGGGCGGCAAGCCGCCTCGCGACTGAGCATTTGGCGTTTGGTAGAGCGCGCTTTGCGTGAGTATGCGTACAAAAGGCAGATTTGATTTATGTCAAAATGGACGTTTCGCGACACTCCAAATGGAGAACGCCGCAGACGCGTCATTGCGGGTTCCCCGTGGTGAAGTCTCGCGACGGAATGAGCAATCGCCTTCTTGCAGCATTGCCTGCGTCGGACCTTGATCTGCTAGAGCCCGAACTTGATACGATCGTGCTCGATCAGGATGCGGTCCTTTCGCGGGCGGGCGACGAAATCGAATACGTCGTCTTTCCCCATCGCGGCGCGATCACGTTGATGATCGACATGGCGGACGGGCACACGGTGGCCACGGCGGCAATCGGGCGCGAGGGAGCTGTCGGCATGCTTTCGGTGCTCGGGCCATCACCTTCGGCAACTACGGCCATCGTTCGCGCGGCAGGCACCGCGTCCCGGATCCCGGCATCGCGGTTTCTTGGTGTGTTTAACCGCAGTCCTGCGATCCGCCGCATGGTTCAAAATCACGTCAAGGCAATGTTGATGCAGTTCCAACTCGGCCTGGCCTGCAATGCGCTGCATCCGGTCGAAGCCCGCATGGCGCGCTGGCTGCTTCAACTGCGCGACCGCGTTGACCACGATGCGCTGCCGCTCACCCAGCAAGCGCTGTCGCAGATGCTCGGTGTGCGGCGCACGACCGTGACGCTTCTGATGCGCAAGCTGCGTGAGCGCGGAGCGATCAGGTCCGATCGGCGGGGCCTGATCGAGATCGATCGCAGACAGCTCGCTGCAGCGGCATGCGAATGCCATCAGACCATGCGTCTTGAAGTCGAGGAGATTTTCTCGGCGAGTTCAGACCCATCTCGCGCGCCGGTTCTACTCGAAGACGAGCGCACCCAGGGAAGAAAATCGGGCAATGTCAGGTGAACGCATTTTATGCGATTCCTTGGCCTGCCATGTCGTGCGCCGCGGTCTATGCGGCAAGGCCCGCCGGGGAGCGGATACCCGGATCAGTCTCGCTGCGGCCAATCACGCTCGAGCGACTGCCCGGATGCCGCTTCGAGCCTCGCAATTTCTCGCAGCACCTTTGCCGTTTGACGCAGCTCCTGGCGCGCGGGGCCGGGCTTTAGCCGGCGTGCTTCATCAAGAATGTCCTTGGCCTGCAGTAGCCAGGTAGACGTTTCACTTGAAACTTGCTTACGCGGCATGGTGTCCCCTCGATCGCGATCATCATCCGCTCTGTGTCAAGGATGATGGGGAGCCCGCGCTGTGATGCTGCACGCGGATGCCCGGCTCGTCGACCCAGGCATCGCGCGCAAACCAGGGATGGTCCGTGTGGCAGATCACGCACCGCGTGCGAGAGAAGAATACCGGGCGGCGGCCGAAGCTTTCGCGATCAGTCCTGATACCCGTAGGAATTGCGTGCCCGGTTTCCGGACATTTGACCATCACCATACCCATGTCGCCTCCCTGCATCCTTTTAGTTTGTGCGAAAAAGTACCGGCCGGTTGGAGTAGCCTGTGGTTGGTGCGGGTCAACTTGGGGGCATCGCGCACCTTGTTCGGTCGAGCAGGGCTGGTGGGGGCTTTGTGCTCGCCGGGCTTGGCCAACCGGCCGGATCCCTCCTTAAGAGATTCTTGGACGTGGAGCAGGATTCTTAGCCTGCCTGGTGGAGAGCCTTCGTGAAGTGCTTCCTGATCGGCTCACCCGTTTCAGTCGCAAGCTTCTGAGCAAGCGACCACAGTTCCCTGTTCTGGTGCGAAGCGGTGTCGAACGCCTTGCGCGTTTGCTCCGCCGACAACGCAAGAACGTCTGTCGCCGATTTGCTGCCGCAGAGATGGATCATGAAATCGAGCGCAGAGGCGGCGTTGGTGTTTGAGAGTTCGAACACCTTCAGCCCGTAGTCGGCCGTGCTTTTGGCGCTGCTCGAATAGGTCTCCCGCAATGCTTCCGACATCTCTTCTGACGCCGCCTTGATCTTCTCGAAGCCTTGCCGTGCGCGCTCGAGGACCTGCTCGTTGCTGCCGAAGCCCGGTAAGGTGACCTTCGAGAAGTCCGGCAGCGGCATCGCGAAGATATTGGTTCCGTTCGCAGTCACTTTCATTTCGCTTTCAGTCACGCAATATACCCCTTCTCAAGCGAAAGCATTCTCCGCAACGCGTACCCGCGTCACGAGAGCTCGCGCTCCGTGTTGGATCAGATTTTTGGATGAGCCTTGATTTAGCCCCTTACCCAGTACGACTTTGTGCCAAGAGAAGCGGAACGTCGGTTCGAATTGCGACTCTCGCTGGAATTTTTTTTGAGATTGTCAACACAAACGATGGTATATTTTACGCAACACTGTGCATAACAGGGATATCTCAGGGGGCGGTAAGCCCTTGCTTCAGCGCAGCGTTGCGAGTGAGATTTCGCCCGCTTTGGCGGGCTATCCACATCATCTAGCAAGCAAAAACCCCGGCATTTCTGCCGGGGTTTTGCTTTTCTTGGCGGAGCGAAGTCCCGGATCCGCGGTGCGCCGCTGATCCGGGACGGCTTCGTCGAATCAGAAGTCCATGCCGCCCATGCCGCCGCCCGGGGGCATGCCGGCCGCCGGAGCGTTCTTCTTCGGCAGTTCGGCGATCATGGCTTCGGTCGTGATCAGGAGAGCCGCAACCGAAGCTGCGTTCTGGATCGCGGTGCGGACCACCTTGGTCGGGTCGATGATGCCCTTGGTGACGAGGTTGCCGTACTCGCCGGTCTGCGAGTCGAACCCGTAGTTGTACTGGTCCTTCTCGAGGATCTTGCCGACGATGACGGAACCGTCTTCACCGGCGTTGACCGCGATCTGGCGGGCCGGCGCGGACAGCGCCTTGCGCACGATCTCGACGCCGGTCTTCTGGTCGTCGTTCTTGGTGCGCAGGCCCTTGAGCTGCTCGGAAGCACGGAGCAGGGCGACGCCGCCGCCCGGCACGATGCCTTCCTCGACCGCCGCACGGGTCGCATGCATCGCGTCATCCACGCGATCCTTGCGCTCCTTCACCTCGACTTCGGTCGCGCCGCCGACGCGGATCACCGCGACGCCGCCCGCGAGCTTGGCCAAACGCTCCTGCAGCTTCTCACGGTCGTAATCCGAGGTGGTTTCCTCGATCTGCGCCTTGATCTGGGCAACGCGGGCTTCGATGTCGGCCTTCTTGCCGGCGCCGTTGACGATCGTGGTGTTCTCCTTGTCGATCATCACCTTCTTGGCGCGGCCGAGCATCTGCAGCGTGACGTTCTCGAGCTTGATGCCGAGATCTTCCGAGATCGCCTGGCCGCCGGTCAGGATCGCGATGTCCTGCAGCATGGCCTTGCGGCGATCGCCGAAGCCCGGAGCCTTGACGGCCGCGACCTTCAGGCCACCGCGCAGACGGTTGACGACGAGGGTGGCGAGGGCCTCGCCTTCGACGTCTTCGGCGACGATGACCAGCGGCTTGCCGGTCTGCACCACGGCTTCGAGCAGCGGCAGCAGCTCGTTCAGCGAGGAGAGCTTCTTCTCGTTGATCAGGATGTAGGCGTCTTCCATCTCAACGCGCATCTTGTCGGCGTTGGTAACGAAGTAGGGCGAGATGTAGCCGCGGTCGAACTGCATGCCCTCGACGACGTCCAGTTCGGTCTCGAGCGACTTGGCTTCCTCGACCGTGATGACGCCCTCGTTGCCGACCTTCTTCATGGCGTCGGCGAGGAACTTGCCGATTTCGGCGTCGCCGTTGGCAGAGATGGTGCCAACCTGGGCGATCTCCTCGTTCGAGGTGACCTTCTTGGAGTTCTTCTCGAGGTCGGCGACCACGGCTTCCACGGCGAGGTCGATACCGCGCTTCAGGTCCATCGGGTTCATACCGGCGGCAACCGACTTGGCGCCCTCACGGACGATCGCAGCCGCGAGCACAGTCGCGGTGGTGGTGCCGTCGCCGGCCGCGTCAGCGGACTTGGAGGCGACTTCGCGCACCATCTGCGCGCCCATGTTCTCGAACTTGTCGTCGAGCTCGATCTCCTTGGCGACGGTGACGCCGTCCTTGGTGATGCGGGGAGCGCCGAACGACTTGTCGAGCACGACGTTGCGGCCCTTCGGACCGAGCGTGACCTTCACGGCATTGGCGAGAATGTCGACGCCGCGCAGCATGCGGTCGCGGGCGTCGACGCCGAACTTGACTTCTTTAGCGGACATATCTGGTTTCCCTGAGTTGATCTTTGTTTCTCACCCTGTCGGGGAGGCGCCTTGCGGGCGCTCCTCAGGGTGAGCGTTGCAGGCGAAGCGCTTAGGCAGCCTTCTTTTTGGAAGCGGGGACGTCGAGCACGCCCATGATGTCGGACTCCTTCATGATCAGGAGCTCCTGGCCGTCGATCTTGACCTCGGTGCCCGACCACTTGCCGAACAGCACGCGGTCACCGACCTTGAGGTCGATCGGGATCAGCTTGCCGGTTTCGTCACGGCCGCCGGGGCCAACAGCGACGACTTCACCCTGGGAGGGCTTTTCCTTGGCAGTGTCCGGAATGATGATGCCGCCAGCGGTCTTCTCTTCTGCGTCGATGCGTTTGACGACGACGCGGTCGTGAAGCGGACGGAAGTTCATGCAGTCCTCCTAAACGTTTGGAAATGTTGCCGAATTCTGGATTTTTGGCAGTCCGTGCCGGCGAGTGCCAGCGCGGCTGCGGCTGATTTAGGCCAGACTTGTTTTGGGGACAAGGGCTTCTAACAGAAAAATTGGCACTCAAACATGGCGTCTGCCAATTTTACGCGGCATGATTAACGGGCCCTGCGGATGCGCCGGACCCTTATTAGCACGTGCGGTAAGCTGCTGCTAACGTGCGAATTTTTCAACACATCATTAAACATTTAGGCTTGTGATAGGTTGGTATCGTGCGTCACATTTCGCTCATGTGAGCGCATCTCCGCCGGGGTGGCTCGGTGTGGGCCACCAGGACAATGCGCTCCAGAAATGGAGGTATTGGCATGGTCTCGCGGGTTGGTTTTGTTTCCGATGACTTCCGGAAGCAGGTGCTGGGTTACGGGCTGACGACGGCGCAAATCCTGTATCGGATGCCGGATCACCCTTCATTGCTGCAGACCTATGTCTGGCAGAACTACGATCTCTGTCCGAAATTCCCGGCGCTGCAGGACTTCCTCGCTTTCTGGCAGGAAAAGCTCGATGGCCCGCTGTTTTCCGTCACGGTTGCCCATTCCAGGCTGATCAAGCCTGCCGAGCTGCGCGCGGTCGACGGGGTGTTCAAGCTGCATTGATATTCGGGCCGTGTAGGGTGGGTTAGCGCAGCGTAACCCGCCATGCTTCCGCTGCCGCGCGCTCTTCGGTGGGTTACGCCTTCGGCTAACCCACCCTACGCAGGCGAATTGGTGTTAGCCTCTCCGCGACAAACAAAAAGGGAGGCAGAAATGGCCAAGCGGAAGGTGGCATCACGGCCGGCGGCGCAGCCCGCCGTCAGGAAGAAGTGGTCGGGTCACAAGACGGCGGCCAAGTCTTCAGCTCGCAAGACCATAAAATCCAAAGGACGCGTGTCGAAAGCCAAGCCGGCCAAGAAGGCGCGGCCGAAGCAGACCATCGCGATCAGCCATCACCGCGAAGAGGACTTCAAGGCCGACGGGCTGCGCCCTTACGCAAAGTATCGCGACCTCGGCATCAAGGATGCGACCCACGGCCTCGCACAGGCGCATGTGATCCGCCTGCAGGGGCCCTGCAATCCGGCGGAAGTTTCAAAGCTGCATTACCACGACGTCGAATTTCAGATGGTCTACGTGCTCAAGGGCTGGGTGAAGACCTACATGGAAGGGCAGGGCGAGACGCTGATGAAGGAAGGCAGCGCCTGGACCCAGCCGCCGCGCATCAAGCATCTGATCATGGATTATTCCGACGACGCGGAATTGCTGGAAGTGATCCTGCCGGCGGATTTCAAGACGGTGGAATTGGCGTCGTAAGGACGGCGCTTACGCCAACGCTCGTCATGGCCGGGCTTGACCCGGCCATCCATCTCGCTTCGCAAGACTCTCTCCCAATTGATGGATGCCCGGGTCAAGCCCGGGCATGACGAACTAGATCAAAACCCCCACCACCGCACCCATCAGGCACGTCGTCAGCGTCCCTGACACGATCGACTTCAACCCCAGCGCGTTGATCTCCTCGCGCCGCTCCGGCGCCATGGTGCCGAGGCCGCCGATCATGATGCCGAGGCTGGCGAAGTTGGCGAATCCGCACATCGCATAGAGCATGATCAGCCGCGAGCGCGGGTCGAGCGCATCCGTCCCGAGCTTTGACAGCTCGAGATAGGCGATCAACTCGTTGAGCACGGTCTTGGTCCCCATCAGGCTGCCTGCCGTGACGGCCTGCGGCCAAGGCAAGCCGATCAGCCAGCACACCGGCGCCATCAAGTAGCCGAGGAGGCGCTGCAGCGAGATTTTCGCGCCGCCGATTTCGGGCAACAGGCCGAGGATGGCGTTGGCGAGATAGACCAGCGCCACCAATACCAAAAGCATTGCGACGATGTTGAGAAGCAGCTCAAGTCCCGCGGTGGTGCCCTTGACGATCGCGTCCATGGTCGAGGACGTCTGCATGTCAGGATCTTCCAATGATCCGCCGGTGCGCTTGTCTGATGTCTCCGGCACCATGATCAGGCTGATCAGGATCGCTGCCGGCGCGCCGAGCACGGATGCAATGACAAAATGCGCGGCTGCGTCGGGGATCAGCGGCGCGAGGAAAGTGGCGTAGAGCACCAGAACGGTACCCGCGATGCCGGCCATGCCGCCGGTCATCACCAGGAACAATTCGCTGCGCGTGAGCTGCGCCAGATAAGGGCGGATGAACAGCGGTGCCTCGACCATGCCGAGAAAGATATTGGCCGCGGCCGACAGCCCGACCGCACCGCCGACGCCGAGCGTGCGCTCCAAGAGCCATGCCATGCCGCGCACGATTGGCGGCAGCACGCGCCAGTAGAACAGCAGCGTCGTCAGGACGCTCATGACAAGCACGATCGGCAGCGCCTGGAACGCCAGCACGAAATCCGCGCCCGGCGTCTTGAGATCGAAGGGCGGCGCGCCACCGCCGACATAGCCGAACACGAAGGAGGTGCCGGCACGCGTAGCCGCCGAGATGGTGTTGACCGCATCGTTGATGGCGCCGAACGCCTTTGCGATCGGCGGCAGCTTGAGCAGCGCAAGGGCCGTGACGATGGTGACGGCGAGGCCAATCGCCGCCTGGCGCAACGAAACCGCGCGGCGGTTTTCGCTGATCGCCCACGCGATTGCCAGCAACGCCAGCACGCCAAACGCCGATTGCAGTTGCAGCATAGGTCCCCCGAAACCCCGGGCCGGGATTATGCCTGCGCCGCGGAATTGTGAAAACCCAGCTCGTGTCCCGGACGCGGTGCAGCGCCTCTTGGGCGGTGCACCGCAGAGCCGGGACCCATCTCGCCACACGGAAACAGGTCCCGGCTCAGCAGCGCAGCACTTCGTGCCGCTGCGTCCGGGACACGATTCCCATCCGACCCCGACCATTGACAATGGCCTTGGTGTCAGCCACCCGTCTCGACCATGTCCTCGACGCTACCGGTCGGCGCCCGCGATCTGCTGAGGCGCGGGCCGTTCCTGTATTTCCTGCTGTCGCGCAGCCTCTCGCGCTTCTCCAGCCAGATCGCCGCGGTCGCGATCGGCTGGCAGATCTACGACATCACCGGCAGCGCCTTCGATCTCGGCATGGTTGGGCTGGTGCAATTCCTGCCTACCGCGCTCCTGGTTTTCGTAGCCGGCCATGCGGCCGACCGGTTTGAGCGCAAACGCGTCGTGCAACTTTGCCAGATCGCGGAAGCAGCGACCGCGCTGTTCCTGGCGGTCTCGACCTTTGCCGGCTGGCTCAACGAGGTGCAGATCTTCGTCGCGACCTTCGTGATCGGGATCGCCGGTGCTTTCGAGAGCCCGGCGACCGCGGCGCTATTGCCGCTGATCGCCCCAAAGGGCTCGCTGCAGCGGGCGACCGCGATTTCCTCCGGCGCCGCGCAGGTCGCGACCATCACCGGCCCCGCGCTTGGCGGTCTCGCTTATGTCGTCGCGCCGAGCCTGCCTTACCTCATCATCGTCGTCTTCTGGCTGGCGGGCGCGGTCCTGACCGGCTTCATCCGCACGGAACGGCAGGAGCTTCCGAAAGCAGATCCGACCGCCGATGATGTGTATGCCGGCGTTCGTTTCATCCGCAACAACCCGGCGATTCTCGGCACCATCTCGCTCGACCTGTTCGCCGTGCTGCTCGGCGGCGTCACGGCGCTATTGCCGATCTATGCACGCGATATTCTGCAGAGCGGGCCGCTCGGGCTCGGCATCCTGCGCGCCGCGCCGGCGGTCGGCGCGCTCCTGATGACGGCCTATCTCGCGCGCCACACCATCAATCGCCATGTGGGCTTGCGGATGTTCCAGGCGGTGATCGTCTTTGGCGCGGCGACGGTGGTGTTTGCGCTGTCGCAATGGATGTGGCTGTCGGTGCTGGCGCTGGCGACGCTCGGCGCCGCCGACACGATCAGCGTGGTGATCCGCTTCTCGCTGGTGCAGCTCTCGACACCCGATGAGATGCGTGGCCGGGTCGGCGCGGTGAATTTCCTTTTCATCAATGCCAGCAACCAGCTTGGCCAGTTCGAAAGCGGCATTACGGCGGCGCTATTCGGCACGGTGCCGGCCGCCGTCATCGGCGGCATCGGCACCATTGCGGTCGCGCTGCTATGGATGAAGCTATTCCCAGCGCTGCGGAAGGTGGAGCGGCTGGAGTAGGGGCAGCCGGCGGCGGGATTATTTCCAGATTGCTAACGCCGAGACCCGCTTTTCCCGCTGTCATTGACCGGGGATTAAACGCGCGCCGCTATCATCCCGGCATGATCCGGATCGGACAGCGTCAGTTCGAAGTGCCGCTTTGGCTGTGGGTGGCCGTGCCGCTCGCATGGGCGATGTATGCCGCTTACGGCGCTACAATCTATCTGCGCATTGCGAACCTTCCCGACGGATACTTCCTCCTGACCATGAAGCTCTGTGCGGGAGGAGCGCTGGCGGGCTTTATCCTCTCCGACCTTGCGCGCCGATCAATCCTGCCTGGTACGATCTGATCGTCCTGGCGTTGGCGAGCTTTGCGGTATCGTCGCTGGCGATCGACTGGCTGGTGGTTGCCGTGGGGGAAGTGCCCGACGTCATCGCGGGAGTTGCGATCAGAGCGGCGATCTCGATCGGTGTAGAGTTTAAAGGCGCGCGGCTGCCGTTTGCGACGAACACTCTCGTACTGATCGGCTGTGGTCTCATCCTGGCGCTGTTGCTCACCCTTGCCAGCCGTTACCTGCTTGGCCTTCCGTGGTCGGCTGCGGATACGCGCCGGGAATTCCGGGCAAATCTGGTCGGCGCATATGTCTGGCTGACGATCGCGTTCGGCGGCTATCTTGCCATTCGCTCAGCGTATCAGTTGCCGCTCGGCCATCCCGCCAGCGCCGTGCCGCGCTGGCTGCCCGTCGCCGGTGCCTGCCTCAGTGCGATTGCGGCTCTCGCCGCGCAGCTATGGCTCGCTGATCGCGTGCGCCGCGAACGCAATCCCCGCCATAGTCTGAAAGTTGGGGCGCTGGCTTTGGCCTGTGCTTTCGCGTGGTTCTACAGCCCCGGCATATTCGGCCACACCGGCTTCAGGCTCATGAACAACCAGGTTCGTCCGGCGCTGCGCGCGCTGCACATCCTGCCTACCCCCGACATTGCTGTTGCCGGATATCGCGTCGACGTTCCCTATCACGACGTCAAAGTCTTCATAGGTCCTGCAATGCCCGACGGCGCGACGTCGTTTGTCGTGGTGCCCATGCCGGACGAGTACGGGCTAACCTCGATCAGTCGCAACCCGCAGGTCCACATCGCGCGGCGCGATATCACGCAGCGGGAGATGACAAGGTTCTTCTGGTTCGACTCTCGAAAGGAGCTCGATGAACTGCAGGCCGCACGACGTGGCGAGGACGCCGTCGTTCGAGTTCCGCTCGGCGTGATGGACGGCCTCGCGTTCCGCAGCGACGAGTATCCTCTGGTGGATGTCCGGCTGATCGGATTTGGTAAAGCGACCCCGACGGAAGCGGCGGAGCAGGCGTTGCGCCGGTTTTTGCGCGAACGCCTGCAGCGCGTGAACGGCTAGCCTCGCCCCACGAACGGCATCTTGGTCGCCATGACCGTCATGAACAGCACGTTGGCATCCAGCGGCAGGCCGGCCATGTAGGCGACGGCATCGCCGACCGCCTTTGCGTCCATGCGCGGCTCGTGCTTCATCGTGCCGTCGGGCTGCATCACGCCGGGGCCGGCGACCATGCGGTCTGTCATCGGCGTGGCGGCATTGCCGATGTCGATCTGACCGACGGCGATGTCGTACATGCGGCCATCGAGATTGGAGGACTTGGTCAGGCCGGTGATCGCGTGCTTGGTGGAGGTATAGGCCGCGGAGAATGGGCGCGGGGCGTGCGCCGAGATCGAGCCGTTGTTGATGATGCGGCCGCCGCGCGGGTTCTGGTCCTTCATGATGCGGAAGGCGTGCTGCGTGCACAGAAAGGGACCGGTGAGGTTGGTGTTCACCACCGCCTGCCACTGCTCGAGGCTGAGGTCTTCGAAATTCACCGGCGGCGCGCCCATGCCGGCATTGTTGAAGAGAACGTCGAGCCGGCCGTAAGTATCCTTCACCTTGGCGAACAGCGCCGCAATCGAATCCGGCTTGGTCATGTCGGCCGAAACGCACAGGCTCTTGCCCACATTGCCGCCGAGCTTCTGGGTCTCCTCCAGCATCTCCATGCGACGTCCGGCGAGCACCACGGTGAAGCCGGCATTCATCAGCGCCAGCGATGCCGCGCGTCCGACGCCGGTGCCGGCACCGGTTACGAGCGCGATCTTGTTTGTTGCGTCGGCCATTGTTTCCTCGCCTTCAGTTCTTTGTTTCTGTTTGGGTTTTGTAGGGTGGTCTCGGGATATTCTGATGCGCCGCGCGCAGCGCTGCCGACCAGCGCGAGCGCAGATCGTGGAAATAGGGCTCGCCCGCCTCGATGCGGTGGTTGAGATCGGCTTCGCAGGCATCCGCCCGCACCACCAGCACGTCGATCGGAAGGCCAACGCCGAGATTGGAACGCATGGTCGAATCCATCGAGATCAGGCCGGTCTTCAGCGCCTCGTAGAGCTCGACGTCGTAATGCATCGCGCGGTCCAGCACTGGCTTTCCGTATTTATGCTCGCCGATCTGCAAATACGGCGTGTCGGTGGTGCACTCGATGAAATTGCCGGCGGTGTAGACCATGAACAGCCGCATCCGCGAGCCCTTGATCTGTCCGCCGAACAGGAAGGAGACGTCGAAGGAGACGTCCTCGGATCGCAGCGCCGGGCCTTCGGTGGCATGGACCAGGCGGATGGCTCGCCCGATACGCTGCGCCGCCTGGAACATGGTCGGCGCGTTCATCAGCGTCTCGACCTCGCCGGTGTTTGGATCCTCGATGCCCTCGGTCAATGTCGAAAGCACCGACTGGCTGATCGCCAAATTGCCGGCGCTGGCAATCGCCATGATGCGCTCGCCGGGTTTTGAGAAAATATGCAGCTTGCGGAAGGTCGAGACGTTGTCGAGGCCGGCATTGGTGCGGGTATCCGCGATCATGACCAGACCGTCCCGCACTAGAATTCCGCAACAATAGGTCATTCCAAGTCCCCGAGCGCGTCCATTTTCGGCGGCCAAACTAGTAGCCAATTTCGAAGGGGCATCCAACCCCAATTCCCCGTGGCGCGCTATCCGTCGGGCGACCAAGACATCCCGAAGGCGGGCAGGCATGCAGAAATCAGCTTTGGCAAGTTCGGTTGTCGTGACGCTCCTCTTGGCCGCGCCCGTGCGCTGGCAGGTCCCTGGGAAGACCGCATGGTGGCCTACAACCGCGGCGACTACGTTCCCGCGATCCGCCTGTTCCGCCCGCTGGCCGAACAAGAAAATCCGAAGGCGCAAACCAGATTGGAACCATGTATCGCACGGGCGACATATAGAGCAATGACGGCGAAGGAGCGTCCGGCCCCTACGACTGCGACTGGCTCTGCCATTGGCTCGGCCGCCCAACCTGTTCGACCTTGACCGCGACCGTCAGCGTCTCGTTGCCGCCGCCATAACGGGTGCCACGCACAGGAGCTGCGCCGAGGTAATCGAGCCCGATGGCGACGCGGGCGTGTGCATCCGTGGTGCAGATGCCGTTGGCGGCGTCGAAGCCGACCCAGCCGAGGTCAGGCACATGCGCTTCTGCCCAGGCGTGTCCCGCCTGCTGATGAACGGTGCCGTCGGCGCGTAGCAGGTGGCCGGAAACGAACCGCGCCGGCACGCCGCCGGAACGGGCGCAGGCGATGAAGATGTGCGCATAGTCCTGGCAGACGCCGCGCTTGAGCCCGAACGCTTCCGCGGCCGACGTGCCCGAATGGGTCGGGTCCTCGTCGAACGTCATGTGCTCGTTGATCTGCACCATGAGCGCGTGCAGGAAGCCGAGCACGTCGCCGTCGGATTCCGCGCGCAGCTCGCGGACAAACGTCGCCATCGCCGGATTGACCGAGGTCAGCGCGGTCTGGCGCAGGAACAGGCTAGCCGGAAAGCGCTCGTCGGTGCCGCGCAGCACGCCTTCGGTGTCGTGGGTCTCGAGCAGGCCCTCGACATGGATACTGAGATCGGAGATGGGCCCATGGGTGAGCACATGGGTGACATTGCCGAAGGCATCCTGGTGCATGTCGAGCCGGGAATCGGTCGAGACGTCGATCTGCCATTCGGCGACATATTGCCCGTCATGGCTGCCGGGCGTCATGCGCAGGATCTGGATCACGCCCGAGGCGGCAGGCTCATAGCGATAGGTCGTGGTGTGGGCAATTCGCAGGCGCATTGGGCGTCTCTTCTTTCGCACGTCATTCCGGGGCGATGCGAAGCATCGAACTATGGTGCGCAATTGCGCACCTGAGAATCTCGAGATTCCGGGTTCGGCTCTGCGAGCCGCCCCGGAATGACGGTGGTTGGTTAAATCAAATACTGCCTGGTGATGATCTCACCCAGCCGCGAATTGTCGGCGATGAATTCCTGGATGAATTCGTGAACGCCGTGCTGGAAGATATCGTCCATATGGCTGTGTTCAAGCCGGTTGCGCACCCCGCGGGCATGGCGCTGGGCCGGGCCCTGGCGGCCATAGGCGACGCCGATCTGGTCGAGATTGCGCACGAGGTTGCTGTAGCAGCTCGCCAGCGACCGCGGCAGCGTGTCGTTGAGGATCAGGAGATCGGCGATCAGCCACGGCTTCAGTGTCTCGCGATAGACCCAGTGATAGGCCGTGAGTGCGGACACCGAACGCAGGATCGAGGTCCACTGGTAGTAATCGAGAGGACCGCCGACGTGCTCCTCTTCGGGCAGCAGCACGTGGTATTTCACGTCGAGTATGCGCGCGGTGTTGTCGGCGCGCTCCAGATGCACCCCAAGCCGCGAGAACCAGTAGGCGTCATTGCGCAGCATGGTGCGGTAGGCCGAGCCGTCGAAGCGTAGCGAGGTCTCCTGGACGAAGCGCAGGAACCGCGCCAGCTCTTCGCGGCTCGACGTGCCCTTGCCCCAGACCTCCTGCAGTTCGAGCCAGGCCGAGTTGATGGTGTCCCACATCTCCGATGTCAGGGCGGTGCGGACCGAGCGCGAATTCAGCCGCGCCGCCTCGATGCAGTTCTTGATCGAAGAGGGGTTGGATGGGGAGAACGCCAGATACTCGACGACGTTCTGCTCGTTGGCTTCCAGATACGCTTCGTAGAAGCTCGCGCTGACGCCGGCGGTCAGCAGCGCCGACTCCCACTCATTGGTCTTGCCGATGTAAGCGGCGGGCAGCGCGGTAACCCGCAAGGTCGCGTCGATGGTGCGCGCGATATATTCGGCGCGCTCGACATAGCGAGCCAGCCAGTACAGGTTTTCGGCGGTGCGCGACAGCATGAAGGGGATTCGCTCTCTATTCGTCCAGTATCCAGGTGTCCTTGGTGCCGCCGCCCTGGCTGGAGTTGACCACCAGCGAGCCTTCCTTCAGCGCCACCCGCGTCAGCCCGCCCGGCACGATAGTGACGTGCTTGCTGCCGGTCAGCACGAACGGACGCAAGTCGACATGGCGCGGCGCAAGGCCGGAGGCGGTGCAGGTCGGGCAAGTCGAGAGCGCCAACGTCGGCTGGGCAATAAAACCTTCCGGCTCGCGTTTGAGCTTGTCGCGGAACGCCTCGATCGTGGCCTTGGTCGCGGCCGGGCCGATCAGCATGCCGTAGCCGCCGGAGCCGTGGACTTCCTTGACGACCAGTTCGCTCAAATTGTCGAGCACATAGGCGAGGTCCTTCGGCTCGCGGCAGCGCCAGGTCGGCACGTTCTTCAGGATCGGCTCCTCGCCGAGATAGAATTTCACGATCTCCGGCATGTAGGAGTAGATTGCCTTGTCGTCGGCAATGCCGGTGCCGACCGCGTTCGCGAGCGTGATATTGCCGGCGGCATACGCCGACATCAGCCCAGGCACGCCGAGCGCAGAATCCGGCCGGAAGGTCAGCGGATCAAGGAAATCGTCATCGACGCGGCGGTAGATGACGTCAACGCGCTTCAGCCCTTCAGTGGTGCGCATGAACACCTCGTCGCTCTTGACGATGAGGTCGCGGCCCTCGACGAGCTCGATGCCGAGCTTGTCGGCGAGGAAGGAGTGTTCGTAATAGGCGGAGTTGTAGACGCCGGGCGTCATCAGCGCGACGGTCGGCTCCGCCGAGGCGGAAAGCGGCGCCACCGAGCGCAGTGCGGCGAGCAGCTCGTCGGGATAGCGCTCGACTGGCGCCACGCGGTGGCGGGCGAACAGGTCGGGAAACAGCCGCATCATGATTTCGCGGTTTTCCAGCATGTAGGACACGCCCGAAGGGGTCCGTGCGTTGTCCTCCAGCACGATGAAATTCTCGGCGTCGACCCTGACGATATCGATGCCGGCGATGTGCACATAGACGTCGTGCGGCACGCTCTGGCCGTTCATCTCGGGACGGAAGACCGGGTTCTGGAAGATCAAGTCGTCGGGAATGATGTTGGCGCGCAGGATGTCACGGCCGTGATAGATGTCGCGCAGAAACATGTTGAGCGCGCGGACCCGCTGCTTCAGGCCCTTTTCCAGCACCGTCCATTCCTTGCCCGACATGATCCGCGGAATCACATCGAAGGGGATCAACCGTTCCTGCGCTTCGGCGTCGCCATAGACGGCAAAGGTGATGCCGATCCGGCGGAACAGGAGTTCCGCCTCCTGGCGGCGATATTCCAGGGCTTCCGGAGGCGTCTCCTTCAGCCAGCGGGAGAGCTCTTGATAGGCCGGACGGAGGTCACCGCCGGGCCCGTTCATTTCATCAAAGGCAACTGCCATAAATCCTGACTATCTCTCGAAGCCATGCGGCACAGTGCATGACTTCACGGGATGGTAGCAAGGCTCGGGCCAGCGCGATATGCATTGGCTTGCGGCATTTCGTGTGGGTGGCCGGCCGCGCTGCCCTAAAAAAGGGCTGCCGGGTGCTTATTTCGGCAGCAAACCCCGGTGACTTCAATGCGTTGCTTGCGCAAAGTACCGGGACAGGTGGGGAGAAGTCATGAGCGAGATCGTCACGGCGGGTATTCTGGTCATTGGCGACGAGATTCTGTCCGGCCGGACCAAGGACAAGAACATCGGCTTCATTGCCGAATACCTGACCAATATCGGGATTGACCTCAGGGAAGTCCGCATCGTCGCCGACGACGAGAGCGACATCGTCGACGCCCTTAATGCACTGCGGAATCGCTACACTTATGTCTTTACCACCGGCGGCATCGGCCCGACCCACGACGACATCACTGCCGACAGCGTCGCCAAGGCGTTCGGCGTCGGCATCGACCATCACCCGGAGGTCGTTGCGCGCTTCCGCGAGCGCTGGAGTGAGCAGGATCTGAACGAGGCGCGGCTGCGTATGGCCCGTGTGCCCGACGGCGCCGAGCTGATCCAGAGCGCCACCATCCTGGCCCCCGGCTTCAAGCTCGGCAACGTCATCGTGATGGCGGGCATTCCCTCGATCATGCAGGCGATGATGGATATCGTCGCGCCGAAGCTGAAGTCGGGCGTGCGGATGCTCTCGGACTCGGTAACGGCCAATGCGCGGGAGGGCGATATCGGCGGGCCGTTGCGGGAGATCGCCAACGCCCATCCCGACACCATCATCGGCAGCTATCCTTTCATGGACGAGGACAAGAAGCCGAACACCAGCCTTGTCGTGCGCTCCCGCGATCCCGAAAAGCTCAACGCCGCGATGGCCGCGGTGAAGGAGATGCTAGCGGGATTGAACGTGTCGCGGTAGGGGCGCGAGCGATCCGGTTTTAAGAATTACGGAGAACAAGAGTGACACATCGTTCTGGAGCGCGCTCGTGACGGCGCCGCTGGAGAAGGCCTTTCCGGTCTCCTGGGACCAGTTTCACCGGGATTGCCGCGCGCTGACCTGGCGGCTCAACGAAGTCGGGCCATTTCACGCCATCATCGCGATCACCCGGGGCGGACTGGTGCCGGCGGCGATCGTCGCGCGTGAACTCGGCATTCGCGTCATCGATACCGTCTGCATTGCGAGCTACGACCACACCAGGCAAGGCGATCTCAAGGCGCTCAAGGGCGTATCGGCCGACGTGGCAAAACTCGGCGGCGGCACAGGGAAAGGGCTGTTGATCGTCGATGACCTCGTCGACACCGGCAAGACCGGGCGCCTGGTGCGCGCGATGATGCCGGACGCGCATTTCGCCGCCGTGTACGCCAAGCCGCAGGGCAAGCCGCTGGTCGACACCTTCATCACCGAAGTATCGCAGGACACCTGGATCCATTTTCCCTGGGATACCGCGCTGTCGTTCCAGCCGCCGATCCGGCCGTGACTGTTCACCTCTCCCCGCGTGCGGGGAGAGGTCGGATTGCATCGGAGATGCAATCCGGGTGAGGGGGACTCTCCGCGAGTCCGTCTCTCACCGGGTTTGCGGAGGCTCCCCTCACCCCGACCCTCTCCCCGTGAAGGACGGGGAGAGGGAGAGGAAAGAACCATGTCTCTCCAAAACCGCGTCACGCCCACCGGCGACATCATCGCCACCACACATCGCGGCCTGTTCACCGGCAACCGCGGCATCATTCATGATCCCGCGACCAAGGCCTTGCTGAAAAAGCGCTGGTCGAGCCCGGCCTGGATTACATGCCTGTGCGAGTTCAGGGGCTGGCGGCGGCCGGTGATGGGCCGGCGGAGCTGGACCGAGCTGTTCTTTTTCGACGAAGCCACCGCCTTCGCCGCCGGCCATCGCCCATGCTTCTTCTGCCGCCGCGACGACGCCAACCGTTTTCGTAGCTGCTGGGAAAAGGGCAATGGCGTTGCGGACATTCGCGCGCGGGAGATGGATGCCGTGCTGCATCGGGAGCGGCTGGCGGGCAGCAAGAAGCGGTTGCACGCGTTGCCGATGCCATTGGCGCAATTGCCTGACGGCGCGATGGTGCAGCGGGGCGAGGCGAGTTTCCTGATCGTGCAGGGCAGGGCGCTGCAATGGTCAATGGCGGGTTACAGCGAGGCGGTCGACGCACTCGATGACGCATTACTGTTGACGCCGCCGTCAACGCTGCGTGCGCTGGGCGCTGGGTATCGCCCTGTGCTGCATCCGAGCGCACGGTACGTTCCCTCCCGCCTTGCGGTGGAGGGCTAGGGAGAGGGGTAAGTCGCGACGGCGGTGTGCGTGGCTTACCCCTCTCTCCAACTCTCCCCTGCAAGGGGGGAGAGGGCTCAGTGTGTCGTGTGTTGATCAGCGCGGATCAAAACTCCTATCCCAATCTCTCCCTCGCCAGCCTCGCGCCGGCACCCAGCGCCATCAGCTTGGCTTCCGCAATATCCCGCCGCATCGGCGCCATGCCGCAATTGGTCGTCGCAACGATATTGCTCAGCGGCACGAATTTCGCGACCTGCTCGATCACCTTCACGACGTCCTCGGCCGTCTCGACCGTATCGCTGGCGACGTCAATCACGCCGGCCTGCACGACCTTGCCGGGAAGCAGCGCCAATAGATCCAGCGGCACTTTTGAATTTCGGCACTCGATCGCCACCTGCTGGATCGAGCTTTTCGCGATCGCCGGAAAGATATCCTCATATTGCCGCCACTCGCTGCCGAGCGTCTGCTTCCAGTCGGTGTTGGCCTTGATGCCGTAGCCGTAGCAGATGTGGACGGCGGTGGTGCAGGTCAGTCCCTCGGCGGCGCGCTCCAGTGCCTTGATGCCCCAGTCGGAGACCTCGTCCATGAAGACGTTGAAGGCCGGCTCGTCGAACTGGATCACGTCGACGCCATCGGCCTGCAGCGCCTTGGCCTCGGCATTGAGCAGTTCGGCAAAGGCGAACGCCATCTTGACCTTGTCGCCGTAATATTTGTCCGCGACGGTATCGGCGATGGTCATCGGACCGGGCAGGGTGAATTTCAGCTTATTCTTAGTGTGGGTACGCGCAACGCGGGCCTCGTCGGCATGGACGCGGCCCTTCAGCGTCAGCGGCGCTATCACCTGCGGCACCATCGCCTTGTAGCGGTCGTTGCGGATGCCCATCTCGACCTTGTGGGCGAAATCGATGCCCTCGACCTTCTCCAGAAAGCCGTGGACGAAATGCTGGCGGGCCTGCTCGCCCTCGGTGACGATGTCGATGCCGGCATCCTCTTGCAGCTTCACGGCCAGCATGGTGGCATCGCGCTTGGCGCGGGCCAGCTCGTCGCCCTTTGATTTCCAGGGCGCCCACAACATGTTGGGCTCGGCCAGCCATTCCGGCTTCGGCAGCGACCCTGCGATCGTGGTTGGAAACAGCATGGGAGCCTCCCGGTCGGTTCGGATTGAGCGCCTGTCTGCCATGTCTTATGCTGCAGGTACAGAACAACAATAGTCGTTGGGACCGGAGCAGTTCAGGCCGGAATTTCTGCGATCAGCCCGAATAACCGGATTCCGGCCATTGTCGGCCATGACCGCGGCGAGGTCAGGGGGTACAGGAGCAACCGCATTCGCGACTCGTTCAGAGAGCCCCTCTCCCATAGGCAATGGGGAGACGGAGAAGAATGCAACAGAAAAGGAAACAGCCATGCTCGAATTCTTCTTCGATTGCTCCAGTCCTTGGACCTATCTCGCCTTTCACAACATCCAGCCGCTCGCCAAGGAGTTGGGCGTCGAGATCACATGGCGACCGATTCTGGTCGGCGGCATCTTCAATACCGTGAACCCCAGCGTCTATGCCGCGCGCGAGACGCCGGTGCCGCTGAAGGCGCGTTACATGAAGAAGGACCTCGCCGACTGGGCGCGCTCGGCGGGCCTTGCGATCAAGATGCCGCCGACGGTGTTTCCCGTGAACAGCGTCAAGGCGATGCGCGGCTGCATCTGGCTTGGCAAGGATATGGTGCCGTTTGCGCGCGCGGTATTCGAGGCGTACTGGGGCGACGACAAGGACATCTCGCAGGATTCGGTATTGACCGAGATCTGCAAGAAGGTCGGCATCGATCACGTCAAATTCTTCGACGGCATCGGCCAGCAGGCGATCAAGGACCAGCTCAAGGCCAACACCGACGAGGTGATGGCGCGCGGCGGCTTCGGTTCGCCGACGATCTTCGTCGACAAGACCGACATGTATTTCGGCAACGACCGTATGCCGCTGATCCGCGAGGCGCTGGAGCGCGTCAAAGCGCGGGCCGCCTGATGCCGAGAGCCGTCGTCTGCCGCGAGCTCGGCCCGCCCGAGAACCTGCGCCTGGAAACATTTGCTTCCAGGCCGCTGGTGCCGGGCCAGGTGCGCGTCGCCATCCGCGCCGCCGGGTTGAATTTCCCTGATGTGCTGATGGCGGCCGGCGAGTATCAGCTCAAGCCGCCGCTGCCGTTCACGCCGGGCATGGAAGCCGCCGGCGACATCGTCGAGGTCAACGCGGCAGAAGGCGTGGCGGTGGGGGACCGCGTGATCGTCAAGATGCGGCACGGCGCCTATTGCGATGAAGCCGTTGCAACGCCATCGCAGCTCGTGAAGCTGCCGTCGACATTCGATTATGCCGAAGGCGCGACATTCCTGGCTGGCCATGGCACCGCCTATCACGCGCTGATCGACCGCGGGCAGCTCAAAGCCGGCGAGGTGCTGCTGGTGCATGGCGCGGGCGGGGGTGTCGGGCTTGCCGCCGTCGAGATCGGCAAGATGCTGGGCGCGACAGTGATTGCGACCGCATCAAGCGACGAGAAGCTTGCGATCGCGAAAGCAAGAGGCGCCGATCATCTCATCCGCTACGACCGCGAGCCGTTTCGCGACGCCGTCAAGCGCATCACCGACGGAGAGGGCGCGGATGTGGTGTTCGATCCCGTCGGCGGCGAAGTCTTCGAGAACTCGATGCGCTGCATCAACTGGGGCGCGCGGCTCCTGATCATCGGGTTCACTGGCGGTATCGGACTCGCCAAAACCAATCTTCTGATGATCAAGGGTGCCAGCGTGCTCGGAGTGCGCGCCGGTGAAGCGGTGCGGAGAAATCCCGCGCTCGGTGAAGTCAGGATCAAGGCGCTGACGGAATGGGCGGAAGCCGGAAAGGTTCGCCCCAACGTCTCGCACCGCCTGCCGCTGGAAGATTACGCGAAGGCGATGCGGCTACTCATCGATCGCAAGGCGATCGGGCGGGTGGCGTTGGTGATGGGGTGAGTGAACTTCATTCGGTCGTGCCCCGCGAAGGCGGGGCATCCAGTACGCCGCGGCCTTTCGGCTCAATCACTAGCGTCTCGGAGTACTGGGTCACCCGCCTTCGCGGGTGACGACAGCCTCAGGTCGCGGGCAATCTCTACTCATATTCCCGCTCTTGCCACCACGGGAAATAATCGGGCATGTCGCTCGACACCTTGTTCTTGAACTGCGCCGGGCGCTTTTCCAGGAACGATACCACGCCTTCCTTCACGTCCTCCGAGCGGCCGCGGGCGTAGATGCCGCGGCTGTCGACCTTGTGGGCTTCCATCGGATCGTCCGCGCCCAGCATCCGCCACATCATCTGCCGGATCAGCGCGACCGAGACCGGCGCCGTCTTGGTGGCGAATTCCTTGGCGAGGGCGCGGGCGGTCGGCAGCAATTCGTCCGGCGGCACCACTTTGCTGACCAGACGGCCCGCGAGCGCTTCCTGCGCCGGGAAGACGCGGCCCGAATAGCACCATTCCAGCGCCTGCGAGATGCCGACAATGCGCGGCAGGAACCAGCTCGAGGCGGCCTCCGGCACGATGCCGCGCTGGGAGAACACGAAGCCGAAGCGCGCGGCGTCGGAGGCGATGCGGATATCCATCGCAAGCTGCATGGTGACGCCGATGCCGACGGCGGGTCCGTTCACCGCTGCGATCACGGGCTTGAGGCATTTGAAGATGCGCAGCGTCACCTGCCCGCCGCCATCGCGCACCTGGGGATCGCTGTAGTCGACCGCGCCGCTCGCGAGCCGCTTGACCGGCCCGCGCCGCGCATCGCGGTCAAACGTGTTGGCACCCGAAGAAAGGTCAGCGCCGGCGCAGAAGCCGCGGCCTGCACCTGTCACGATGATGGCGCGGACGTTGTCATCCTTGTCGGCCGCGTCGAAGGCGTCGATCAGCTCCTGCTGCATGGTGCCGTTGAAGGCGTTGAGCTTGTCGGGGCGGTTCAGTGTGATGGTCAGAATCTGATCGTCGACCTCGTACTTGATGGTCTCGTAGGCCATTGGGGTGTTCCTTCCTGTGATGCTTGTTGTTTGTCGTTCGTCATTGCCGGGCTTGACCCGGAAATCCATCCTCTTGAAAGAGATGGATGCGTGGGTCAGGCCCGCGCATGACGATCTTGTATGCCTTACGCTTACTTCTTCGGCGGCGTCGGCCACGGCCGCTGCGGACCGCGCAGGCCTTCGAACGCCTTGGCCATGCCGAGCACGCCGAGATCGTCGAAGCGGCGGCCGATGATCTGCACGCCAATCGGGAAACCGTTCTTGTCGTAGCCGCCATTGATCGAAAGGGCCGGGTTTTCCGACATATTCCACGGCACGGTATAGCAGATGTGCTCGAACGGCTTGTCGGGATCGTTGATTGGCGAAGCAAACTCCGCAGGGAAGCTCACGACCGGCGACACCGGAGAAATCACGTAATCGAGCTCGAAGAACAGTTTTGCCGCGGCTGCGCGGATCGCCATCGTGGCGTTGAAGCCTCTGATGACGTCGACACCGGAAAGCCGTGCGCCGGCCTCCGCCCATTTCTGGATATAGGGTAGCGCCTTGGCGCGCTCCTCGGGAGATAGCTTCGAAAGATCGTCCCACATCCGGGCGCGCCAGAAATTATCGAGCCCGTCGAGCATCTCGCGCGTCAGGATGCCGTCGACTTCAGTCACGACGGCGCCGGCGGATTCAAACGCTTTGGCTGCCTCGACGACGACGCTTCGTACCTCGCTTTCCAGCGCTTGTCCGGTGCCGGCATCGAGCATCAGGCCGATGCGCATCTTACGTGGCGACTTGTCGTGTGTCTTCCAGTGAATGCTATCGTCCGCCGGCAGGCTCATGCCGTCGCGGCGATCCGGCTTCGACAGCACGCACATCATCAGCGCCGCATCGTCGACGGTGCGGGTCATGGGACCCGCGACGCGGCCGACATAGGGCGGATCGATCGGCACGCGCCCCAGACTCGGCTTCAGCGCGACGAGACCGCACCAACAGGCCGGCAGCCGCACCGAGCCGCCGATATCTGTGCCGAGATGCAGGGGGCCGTAACCGGCCGCACCTGCCGCGCCTGCGCCCGACGAGGACCCTCCGGGATTCTTGCTGAGGTCCCAGGGATTACGGGTGAGGGGATGGAAGCTGGAGAGACCCGACGACAGCATGCCGTAGTCCGGCATCGTCGTCTTGGAGAAGATGATCGCGCCGGATTCGCGCTGGCGCGCGGCGGGCGGCGCATCCTTCTCGGCCGGCACCTGCCTCACACTAGCGGCGCCGAGCGGGATCGGCTGGCCCTTGGTGGCGATGTTGTCCTTGATGGTAACCGGCACGCCGTCGAGCGCGCCCGCCGGCTCGCCCCGCTGATAGCGCTCGGTCGAGGCCTTCGCGGCAGCGCGTGCGCCGTCGGGATCGAAGAGATAGAGCGCCTTGATGTGCGGCTCCCACGCCGCGACATGCTCGATCACTTCCTCCAGCACTTCCGAGGGCGAGAACTGCTTGGCGCGATAGCCCGCGATCAGGTCAGTCGCGGACAGGTCATGCAGCGAGGTGATCTCTTCTTCGGCGCCTGGTTTATGCATGCGAACCTACCGGCAAACGGGTTTCGATGATGCGGGCGAACATGCTGGCGCCGATCGGCAGGATCTTATCGTCGAGGACGTAGCCAGGATTGTGCACCGGCACCGAGCCGTCATGGCCGATCCAGAAATAGGCGCCGGGCACCTCCTGCATCATATCGGCAAAGTCCTCGCTGCCCATCTTCGGCGCTGCGCGCGTAAACACATTGGTGGGATCGACCACGGTCTTGGCCACGGCTTCAACCACCCTGGACTGTTCTTCCTGGTTGATGAGGACGCTGAAGGTGTCGCGGATATCGGCGGTTATTTCGCACTCGAACGTCGCGGCAACTCCGGCGCAGATCGCGCGCATGCGGTCGCGGATCAGCGCCCGCACGCCGTCGTCGAAGGCGCGCACCGTGCCGCCGAGCCTGGCGTCGCCGGGGATCACGTTGTTCGCGGAGCCGGCATGGATCTGCGTGACCGACAGCACCGCCGCCTTCAACGGATCGACATTGCGGCTGACGATAGTCTGCAGCGCCTGCGCCAGCGTGGTCGCGATCACGACCGCATCCTTGGAGCGCTCCGGCATCGCGCCATGCGCGCCATAGCCCTGGATCGTGATGTCGAAGAAGTCGGCGCCGGCCATCGCCGGGCCCGGCAGGATCGCGATCTCGCCGTGATTGAGATCTGGCGCGTTGTGCAGGCCGTAGACCTCGTCGCAGGGGAATTTCTGGAATAGGCCGTCCTTGATCATGGCGCGCGCACCGCCGAGGCCTTCCTCGGCAGGCTGGAAGATGAAATGGACGGTGCCGTCGAAATTTCTGGTCTCGGCCAGATAGCGCGCGGTGCCGAGCAGCATGGTGGTGTGGCCGTCATGGCCGCAGCCGTGGAAGCGGCCGGGGATGGTCGAGCGCCATTTCAGGTTGGTATTCTCCTCCATCGGCAGCGCGTCCATGTCGGCGCGCAGGCCGATGCGCTTGCCGCCGCTGCCCTTGCCCTTGAGCACGCCAATTACGCCGGTGCCGCCGAGGCCGCGATGCACCTCGATGCCCCATCCCTTGAGCTTCTCGGCGACGATGCCGGAAGTGCGCACTTCCTCGAAACCGATCTCGGGATGGGCATGCAGATCGCGTCTGATGGCGGTGAGTTCCTCGGCGTAGCCGTCGATGCGTTCGAGAGTGGGCATGTCTGTTATCCCGTGACTGTTAAGCGTGATGGGGCGGATGGGGTGAACGCGGGGCCGTTCGGCTTGATGCGGATGCCCGGACGCAGCCGCGTCCAGGGTAGATCAGCCGTATCGGCCGGCATCGCACCGGGCGCGGCGCAGATCAGAATCTTTTCGGCGATCGGTTCGAAATCGGCGCGGAAGTGCACCGAGCTCTTGTTGACCAGGATTTTCTGCTCGGTCGGCTCGATGCCGACATAACGGTACATCGACTGATCCGCGAGCTGCGCCTTGTAGGAGGCGACGACGACTCTGATATCACCGATCCGCAGGCATGCCGACGGTCCCATGTCCATGTCGCGGCCGCCATAATAGGGACCGGGCGCCACGAACTTTCCGTCGGACAGTTTTTCGATGACGAATGTTTCCTTGTAAGGCGAGTCTCCGGGAATGCCGGACTTGCCGCCGAGCGACAGCGTCGCGGTGGCGCCGACGCCGGCCGCATGCGCGGCTCTCGCCGAGGCCGGATCATAGATCACGCCGGTGGCGCCGGATGCCTTGTTGCGCACCAGCGCGCGCAGCATGCCGGTGGTGTCGGAATCGCCGCCCGCGCCGGGATTGTCCTGGGTGTCGGCGATGATGATCGGCCGGGTCGCCGATTTTGCCAGCTCCATGGCGAGGCGCACGCCTTCATCGGGCGAATAGATGCGGCCGTCGAAATCGTTCTCATGGCTCTCGACGAGGGCGGCGATCTTGTCGGCTGCCGCATCGGCCTCGGCCTGCGTCCGGCCATAGGCGAACACGCTCGGGCCGCAATGCGCAAAATCAGCGGCCGGGAAGCCCGGAGCGAACGACAGCGTCGGCACCGCGTCGCTTTCGAGCGCGGCGAGCTTTTCGTAGATGCTCTTGGTCGGCTGGTCATTGGTGCATTGCCAGCTTATCGGGATCAGGAACGGCAATTGCCGGAACGCTCTTGCAAAACGCGTCTTCGACTTCAGGAGCAGCGCAAGGTGTCTGGCGCAGGCGCGGCCGGTGCCGGCCATGTCGACATGAGGATAGGTGCGGTAGGCGATCAGTGCATCGGCATGCCCGATCATTTCGGGCGAGACGTTGGCGTGGAGATCGAGGCTCGCGACCAGCGGCAGGTCGTTGCCGATCACCTTGCGCACGCGGGCAAGGATTTCGCCTTCGCCATCGTCGTGCTGTTCGGTGACCATGGCGCCGTGCAGATCGAGATAGACGGCATCGATCGGCCCGGCATTGGCGATGCCGTCGACCATTTCTTTCATCACGCGTTCGAACGCATCCGTCGTGACATGCGCCGAGGGACTGGCGGCCGCGGAGATCGTCGGGACCAGCTCCCAGCCATTGGCTTCGGCCACCTCGACGAAACCGGCGAGGCCAACATTGATCTTGCGCATGACCTTGAGCACGTCAGCGCCGTGCGCCATTGCCGGCCAGCCGCCACCGTGAATGAAATCCTGGTAGGTCGCCTTGGTCGGCGCGAAAGTATTGGTCTCGTGCAAGAAGCCGCCGACGGCGATGCGGGTCATTTTACCTCAGCCACTGTTCTTGGTTTGGGGGACGTTAAGCGGGACATCGTGGCAAGCGCAAGCCGGAGAGCAATTCCGTTTTGCATGCCGCCCCACCGTCATTGCGAGCGGAGCGACTTGTCCGCCGTAGCTCGAAGAGCGAAGGCGGAAGCAATCCATCTCTCGGCACGACGGATAGATGGATTGCTTCGTCGCTGCGCTCGCAAGGACGCGGAGAGGCTACTCCGCCGCCACTTCGACCGCCCGGAAATTGGCAAAATCCCAGCCACGTCCCGGCGCCGCGTCAAGCAGCGCCTTGGTGTAGGCCTGCTGCGGATGAGTCAGCACCTCTGCGGCCGGTCCCTGTTCCACAATGCGGCCATGCTGCATCACGGCGACGTCGTCGCAGATCTGCGCTGCGACGCGCAGGTCATGGGTGATGAATAGTAGCGCGATGCCCAGACGCTTCTGGATTTCGTCGAGCAGTTCGAGGACCTGCGCCTGCACGGAGACGTCGAGGGCGGACACCGCCTCATCCGCAACGAGAACGTCGGGATCGAGCGCGAGCGCGCGGGCGATCGCGATGCGCTGGCGCTGGCCGCCGGAGAATTGGTGCGGGTAACGCGACACTGCGTCCGCCGGCAGGTCAACCAACTCCAGCAGTTCGCGCGCCCGGGCCAAGGCTTCGGCGCGCGGCATGCCATAATTGATCGGGCCCTCCGCAATGGTCTCGCCAATTGCGACGCGCGGATTGAGCGAGCGATAGGGGTCCTGGAAGATGATCTGGATCTTCTTGCGGTGTGGCTGCAGGAGCCGCCGCGACAAATCCGAAATCTCGCGACCGGCCAGTCGCACGCCGCCGGAAGTCGGATCGATGAGGCGGACGATGCAGCGCGCCACCGTCGACTTGCCCGATCCGCTCTCGCCGACGATGCCGAGGGTGCGGCCCTTGCGCAGGGTGAGGGTCACCTCCTTGGCAGCGGCGACTTCGCGGGTTTTTCCAAAGAAGGAACGCTCGCGATAGACTTTGCCGAGCTCGTTGGCTTCCAGCACGACCGGTTCATTGGTCTCCGCCCGCGGAGGCCGCGGCACCAGGCTCGGCACCGACGAGAGCAGGTTGCGGGTATATTCCATGTTCGGTGTGCGCAGGATGGTTTCGAGCGTGCCGGTCTCGACCAGCTTGCCATAACGCATCACGGCGACGCGGTCGGCGATCTCAGCCACCACGCCCATGTCGTGGGTGATGAACAGCACCGCGGTGCCGTGGTCGCGCTGCAGGTCGCGGATCAGAGTCAGGATCTGCTTCTGCGTGGTGACGTCGAGCGCGGTCGTCGGTTCGTCCGCGATCAGGAGTTTCGGTTCGAGCACCAGGGCCATCGCGATCATAATGCGCTGGCGCTGCCCGCCGGACAGCCGGTGCGGGTAGGAGGCGAAGATGCGCTCCACGTCGGGCAGCCGGACATGCTCCATCATTGCGAGAATCTTCTGTCGCCGCGCGCGGGCGTCGAGACTGGTGTGGACGCGCAAGACTTCGTCGATCTGGCGGCCGACCGGCACGACCGGGTTGAGCGCCGTCATCGGCTCCTGAAAGATCATCGCCATCCGCGTGGCGCGGAGTTCACGCAAGCGACGGTCGGAGGCCGCGAGCAATTCCTCGCCGACCAGCTTGACGCTGCCGCCGGTCGGGGTCAGCGCGCCTTTCTGCAGGAGTCCCATCACGGTGAGCGAGGTCACGGACTTGCCGGAGCCGCTTTCGCCGACGACGCACAGTGTCTCGCCGTCGCGGACCTGCAAGGAAACGCCGTCGATGATGCGCGGGCCGCCGGATTTTTTGCCGAGGCTGACGACGAGATTTTCGATGTCGAGAACGATGTCGGTCATTTCACTTCATTTCTGGCGTCATTGTGAGGAGCCAACGGGTCGCGCGAAGCGCGCGCCTGATGACAGGCTCCACGACGAAGCAATCCATTCTTTCTTGATGCGGCGAGATGGATTGCTTCGCTTCGCTCGCAATGACGGAGGGAGAACGTATTCACTTCCCAGCCTCCCGCTGCTTCATGCGCGGATCGAGCGCATCGCGGGCGGCGTCGCCGATCAAATTGACGCTGAGAATCGCGATCGACAGGAGCAGGCCCGGCCAGAAGATCAACGAAGGTTTTACCTGGAAGTAGGCACGGCCTTCGGCCATGATGTTGCCCCAGGTCGGCGTTTCCGGGCTGATGCCGGCGCCGAGGAACGACAGGATCGCTTCGGTGAGAATGGCCGATGCGGCGACGTAAGTTCCCTGCACGATCAGCGGCGCCACGGTGTTCGGCATCAAATGCCGCCACATGATCTTGGGCAGGCTGCTGCCGACCGAGATCGCGGCTTCGACATAGGGCTCCTCGCGCGCTGACAGCACCACCGAGCGCACCAGCCGCGCGACGCGCGGAATTTCGGGAATGGTGATTGCGACCAGCACCGTCATCAGGCTGGCGCCGGAGAGCGATACAACGGCGATCGCAAGCAGAATGGCGGGGATAGCCATCAGGCCGTCCATCACCCGCATCATCACGGCGTCGACCCATTTGAAGAAGCCGGATACGAGCCCGATCACGAGCCCGATGCTGATCGAGAAGATCGCAGCGCCTAGACCGATCAGAAGCGAAATCCGTCCGCCATAGATGATACGTGACAGTAGGTCGCGGCCAAAGGCGTCTGTGCCGAGCAGGAATTGCGCGCTGGATGGCTTCAGCCGCTGCGCCGGCGCCAGCAATTGCGGGTCGTGCGGCGCGAGCAGGGGAGCCGCGATCGACATGGCGATGATCAGCCCGAGGCAGATGGTCGCCCCCGCGATGATCGGCGTCGATGTGAGAAATCCCAGTTTTGGCCGGAACGGCGTGGTGACCGGAATTGACGGTTCGGGAAGGGTATCGATCGCCATCAGTAGCGAATCCTTGGATCAAGCAGGGTATAGGCGACGTCGATCAGGAGATTGACGGTGACGTAGACCAGCGAGGTCAGAAGGATCATCGCCTGGATGACCGGATAATCGCGCGCCAGCACCGCATCGACGGTGAGGCGGCCGATGCCCGGCAGGTTGAACACGCTCTCGGTGACGACGACGCCGGAAATCAGAAGAGCAAAGCCGGTGCCGATCACGGTGATGACGGGTACGGCGGCGTTGCGCAGCGCGTGACGCAGCAGCACGCCGGTCTCGCTGATGCCCTTGGCGCGCGCGGTGCGAACATAGTCCTCGCCCAGCACGTCCAGCATCGCCGCGCGCGTCATGCGCGCGATCAGCGCGACATAGATAAAAGACAGCGTACAGGTCGGCAGGATGATGCGTTCGAAGAATGGGCCGAAGCCTGCGGTGATGCTGCGAAAACCCTGCACCGGCACCCAGCGCAGCTCGATGGCGAAGATCTGGATCAGCAAATAGCCGATCACGAATACCGGCACGGAGAAGCCGATCACCGACAGGCCCATTACGAAACGGTCGATCCAGGTGCCATGCTTCCACGCTGCAATCACGCCGAGCGGCACCGCTACCAGAATGGCCAGGATGATGGTGGAAAGGGCAATCGAGATCGATGGCTCGATGCGCCGGCCGATCAGCGTCAGCACTGGCACGTTCGAAATCAGCGACGTGCCGAGATCACCCTGCAACAGCTTGCCGATCCAGGTGAAGAACTGGGTGTAGAGCGGCTCATTGAGGCCGAGTGAGGTGCGGATGCGCTCGAGCTGCTCGGGCGTCGCATTGTCGCCGGCCAGGATTGCGGCGGGATCGCCGGGCGTCAGCCGCAGCAGGAGAAATACAAACAGCGCGACCACGCCCATTACGGGAATGGCGGCGAGAATGCGGCGAAGCAGATATCCGAGCATCTTGATCCGTCAGTTGTGTTGGCAACGTCGTTGTCAGAAGCGTAACACTTGAGCAAGTCCCGTGCCATCGAACCTGCATTTTTTGCGATGCAGCTAGGCGGTTGGATAGCGAGCTCTTTCGCGTCATTGCGAGCCAACGGGCCGCGCGAACGCGCGCCCGGTGACAGGCCCCGCGAAGCAATCCATTCTTCCTTCATGCGGGACTATGGATTGCTTCGCTGCGATCGCAATGACGGCGGAGAGACCGCCATCACTCCAGCGTCGCCAAAAGTCCTGCCATCAGGCGGCCGCGTTCGGCAAGGCTGTCGACTTCAATATGTTCGTTCAGCGTGTGGGCGTCGGCGCCGCGGACGCCCAGTCCGTCGAGCGTCGGGATGCCCATCGCACCAGTAAAATTGCCGTCGGAACCGCCGCCGGCGCTGCCGTGAGGTAATTCAAGGCCAAGCTGCGCGGCAATCCCGCGCGCCTTTTCGTATAACGCCATGGTGCCGGCATCCGGTTCCCACACCGGTCGGGTGACGCCGCGCGTCACGGTGAAGGTCACGTCGTTGCTTGTGCCTGAAAGAGCCAGCATACGCTCGACGCCACGGTCGAGATCGGCCTGGCGCTTCGCCATGCTCAGTGCCTCGCCGCTGCAGGTGGTGGCGACGCAATTGACCCATTGGCCGCCGTGCACGATGCCGACCGAGAACGTGCAATCTTCGGTCGTCATGCCGTCGATCGCTATAATCTGGCGTGCCATTTCGCGGATCGCGGAGCGCCCCGAAGAGAGTGTTGCGCCAGCGTGGCTGGGGCGGCCGACGGCTTGGAGATTGAAGCGCGCAATCGCGTAGCGCCCGGTGACGACACCGTTATTGGGCCGTCCAGGCTCCGGCACCAGGACATATTTGTTGCGCGCCGCTTCCGCCTCGATGATGTCGCGGGTCGATGGCGTGCCGACTTCCTCGTCAGGCGTGAACAGCACGGTGATCGGCAGTGGCGTGGTGAACGCCGCGCGGGCCAGTTGGCGGATCGCTTCCAGTGAAAGGTAATTGCCGCCCTTCATGTCGAAGATGCCGGGGCCGAAACATTTGTTGCCTTCGCGCCGCCACTGCAGCTTCTCGATCGTGCCGACGGGATGAACGGTATCCATGTGGCCGGCGATCAGGATGCCGGGCTTGCCTTGCCGGGGGTGCGGGAAGCGGGCGCGGACGCAGCCGGCAAAGCCTTGGCGGCCGGCGATGCGCTCGATGGTCGCACCCATGATCGCCATGTCGCGCGCGGCGAGGTCCAGCATGCGCTCGACGGCGCTCTTGTCCCAGGTCGGGCTCTCACATTCCACCCAGCTACGCAGCCCCTGCAACATGACCTCGGAATCAAAGGGAAGATTGGCTGGGTTCATGGACTTCTCTTGGGTTTCTTATGTTGATTTTCGAACGGCCGATGGCTCGGCGGCGTTACGAGAATGGTCTCGAGCGCGTTTGTAAAGTGAAACATGAGCGCACGGGCGCGCCGCATGCGACAGGGTGGGCCACGCCATAAGCCGATTGACGCGCCGCGCGCTTGATGCAAGTCTTCAAATAGTCAGGATTTACAGCGTGTTAGTTCGCCCAAATAACGAACCGCATGCATAATGAATCAGCGGACTTTGACCAGTTTCACGTCAGGAGAGATCGAATGTTCCCCATCATGCGTCGGAAACGTCCCACGATAGCCTCCGCTCTGTCGGTGCTTGCGCTTTCTGTGGCGCTGACATCGCTGGCCCCGATATCGCAGGCCATGGCTGCCAGCAAGAAGACCATCACCGCCGTGATGCATTCCGACCTTCGCGTGATCGATCCCGGCTTCACCACCGCCTACATCACCCGTGACCATGGCTACATGGTCTACGACACGCTGCTGGCGACCGATTCCAATTTCAAGATCCAGCCGCAGATGGCGGATTGGAAAGTCAGCGACGACAAGCTGACCTACACCTTTACCCTGCGCGACGGATTGAAGTGGCATGACGGCCAGCCGGTGACGGCCGAGGATTGCGTCGCGTCGCTGAAGCGCTGGGGCCGCAACGACACGATGGGCCAGAAGCTGATGGATTTCGTCGCAAGCCTGGAGCCGATCGACGCCAAGAGCTTTGCGCTGAAGCTGAAGGAGCCCTACGGCCTGGTGCTGGAATCGATCGGCAAGCCGTCCTCCTATACGCCGTTCATGATGCCGAAGCGGCTTGCGGAAACGCCTGCCGGCCAGCAGATCAAGGAGCAGGTCGGCTCCGGTCCGTTCAAGTTCGTGCAGGCCGAATTCCAGCCGGGCGTCAAGGCCGTCTATGAAAAGAACCCGGACTACGTGCCGCGCAAGGAGCCGCCGAGCTGGACCTCCGGCGGCAAGGTAGTGAAGGTCGACCGTGTCGAATGGATCACCATGCCGGACGCGCAGACTGCGGTGAACGCGCTGCAGTCGGGCGATATCGACTTCATGGAGAATCTGCCGTTCGATCTGCTGCCGGTGCTGGAGGCGAACAAGGATATCAAGGTCGACGTCCTCAACAAGTTCGGTTTCCAGACTCTGGGACGGATGAACTTCCTTCATCCGCCGTTCGATAACGTCAAGGTTCGCCGCGCCGCCTTTCTGGCCATGAAGCAGAAGGACGTGCTCGATGCGCTGGTTGGCAATGCCAAGTATCAGAAGATCTGCGGTGCGATCTTTGTGTGCGGCACCCCACTGGAGAGTGACGTCGGCTCCGAGAGCCTAGTGAAGGGCAATGGCATGGCAGAGGCGAAGAAGCTGCTCGCCGAGTCCGGCTATGACGGCACGCCGATCGTGATCATGGCGCCCGGAGACGTCGTGACGCTGAAGGCGCAGCCGATTGTTGCGGCGCAATTGCTCCGTGAAGCCGGCTTCAAGGTCGACCTGCAAGCCACCGACTGGCAGACCGTGGTGACCCGCCGCGCCAGCCAGAAGCCGCCGAAGGAGGGTGGCTGGAACATGTTCTTCACCAACTGGGTCGCCGCCGACGTCTCCAATCCCGTGGGCAACGCTTCCGTGAGTGGGCGCGGCAAGAACGGTGGCTGGTTCGGCTGGGCCGAAGACGCCAAGATCGAAGAGCTCCGCGACAAGTTTGCGCGCTCCGGCTCTGCTGACGAGCAGAAGAAGCTCGCTGCTGAAATCCAGAAGCAGGCCTATGAACAGGTGATCTACATCCCGCTCGGCCAGTATCTGATCCCGAGCGGCTGGCGCAAATCGCTCACGGGCATCGTCGACGGTCCGGCCACTCCGGTGTTCTGGAACATCGACAAGAGCGAGTAGGGCTCGCTCACTTCAAGTCAGACAACAAAAGCGCGACGGAGGTTTGTTCCTCCGTCGCGTTTCAATTTGAATCAGCTGCTGCCAAGGTCAGCAATGGGTGTCGCGCACCAGTTCCGGACCGTCGTTCAAGAGCGGCGGCTGGATCTGCGGCGGTTGCGCTTGCTCCGAGCGCCCATTTTCGGTTCGTTCGGGCTCGTTCGCGGCAGGCTTGTCAAAGGCTTCTTCGCTGGCCATCAGTCAATGCTCCATTTTGTGCATGACAACATTTTTATGGCCGTTGCGTTCCTTCATACGGGGTGCGCCGCGAGATGTTCCAAAAGCAATTCGCATACGCGCTCAGGCACCTGATCCGCTGCAAAGTGCCCGACGCCGGGTAGCACTTCGAAGCGGTAGGACGCGGCAATGAAATCCACCGTGCCCTCGGCGGCCATACGGCCGACGGTGTCGTCGGCGTCACCCCAGATATAAAGCGTCGGCACACGGATCGGGCCGAGCGGGCCGCGGATCGCGCCACGCGCGCGATACCAGGCCAGCGCCGCTTCCATCGCCTGCCTGTTGCCGAGCACGGCGAGATGCCTCTCGATGGCCTCAGCGGGAACGCCGTTGGCGGCGAGGCGCTCGCGCAGCCATCTCGCATCGTCGGCCAGCACGATGTCGGCGGCATCGGGCTCAAGAAATGCCTTGTGATGCTTCGAACGCTGCGCCTGCTCGCCATCGGTTGCCATTGCGCGGTTGAACGCGTTCGGATGCGGCCGCGATAGAATGGTGAGCGAAGCCAATCGCTTGTGATGTCGATCAGCGATGCCCCACGCGATGCTGCCGCCCCAGTCGTGTCCGACGAGGTGAAAGCGTGCGTTGCCATAGCCTGCGGCCGCTACGATCGCCATCGCGTCGTCTATGAGGCGATCGATCAGGTAGTGCGAAAAGTCGCGCGGATCGGGCCGGGCCCTCGGCGAATAGCCGCGCTGGCTCGGCGCGATGGCGCGATAGCCCGCGTCGCCGACGGCCATGACCTGCGCGCGCCAGCAATGCATCGATTCCGCAAAGCCGTGCAGCAGCAGCACCAACGGCGCGCCGGGGGCGCCGGCGGTGATGGCGTCGAAGACGAGATGCGGCGCGATGACGATTTTTTCGCTGTCGGGCACGCGGCGATCCTGGCGAGCCAATCAGGCTGGGGCCGATCCATGGCGGGCCATTTCAGCGGTGAGGCCGGAATTGTGCAACCCGGGAAAAGTGCTGTATTGGAAGCCGCTACCTAAACCCGAGGGGACGGAACGTTTGCACTATCTGAGGTCTATTCTATTCGATGCCGCCGTGGTGGTCGTGACGATCCTCGTTTCGTCGTCCGTGCCGTTCATGGCGCTGTTCAATGCGAGCAGCGCGACCGTGCGCGCGGTTTCCCAGGTATGGGCCAACGGCATCATGCTCCTGATGAAGTACGTGATCGGGCTGGACTATCGCGTCCAGGGACGTGAGCACGTGCCCGATGGCCCCTGCATCATCGCGTGCAATCATCAATCGCTGTGGGAGACCGCGGCGCTCTGCGTGATCTTCCCCGATGCCAGCATCGTCGCCAAGAAAGAACTGCGGAAGCTGCCGATGGTCGGGTGGTTTCTCGAACACTATCCGATGATCCTGGTGGATCGCTCGGCAGGCCGCCATGCGCTGCGCCAGATGGTCGACGAAGCAAGGCGCGCGATCGGGGAGGGGCGCAAGGTGCTGCTGTTTCCGCAAGGCACGCGGCAGGCGATCGACGATCCCGTAACGTTCCAGTCGGCCGGCGTCTCCGCGCTCTACACCAACCTCGGAGTCCCGGTCGTGCCGGCCGCGTGCAATTCCGGCCTGTTCTGGGGCAAGAAGACCCTGATCATGCACTCAGGCACCGTCACGCTGTCGTTCCTGCCGCCGATTGCGCCGGGCCTGCCGCGCAAGGAATTTCAGGAGAAGATGGAGCAGATGATTGCGGACGAGGCGAGCCGCCTGCTCACGCTGAGCAAGGCGAAGGTGTAGCTCCGCGTCAGCAATGACAACTCGACTCGTTCAAAGGTCCGAGAGGACCGCTGTTCGCTCCAGCGGTCGTTTGTTTTGTACCTCTGACGAATCGGCCGGACAGCTAAAGCGCGGGCTAACGCAACAACCACGGACTCGGCGGAATCTATTTCGTCGCCTGGTCGGTCATCTCGTCCAGCAGCTTTGCAAAAGGCGCGTAGTTCTGTGGCGGTTCCGCCCCATGTCTTGGGTAGATCGTTTTATAGAGATAGTCCGGGGAATTGTACGACAGCCAGACCTTGCCTTGGTCGTCCTCCCAGACGAGTGCTTTGGGGGGAACGTCGATCGCCAGCAGCGGTGTCTTGATCATCACCGGCGTCCCGAGCTTGGGGTTGCCAAAGATGATGACGGTGCGTGGCTTCATGTCGATGCCGAATTTTTTTCCGGCCGCGGCGTGGTCAATTTCGGTGAAGACGATAAACCCACCGCTCTCCCTCTGCTTCACAGCAGCCTGGAACTTCTCCACGGTCTCCTTGACCGAATACTTGCTCTGCTTGGTGATGATGCCGTCATCGGCGGCGAACGACGTCGTTGCGAACATTGCAAACGCGAGCGTCAAAGCTTTTCGCTTCAAGATACCCTCCCGTTAATGGAGTGTACGACGCCTGCAGTATCCACGCTTCCAGGTTCAAATTAAAGAGCGGAACTGGATTCGATCTAGCCCGCGCGGCGCGCCGCGAGCCAGCCGCCGAGCGGCGCCAGGAACGCCAGGCACCAGATGAATTGCGCTACTTTCGGCGCGACGAAGGCGATGGCCGTGCCGATCACGAATACGACGACGGGGACCAGCGCCGTCGCCAGCAGTGGCGGCTCGCTGCGGCCCCGCAGCGCGAGGACCCACAACACCGCGTTGAGCGTTGCTATCAGCAGCAGGTGGAAGCCATAGATCACTGCCACCACGCCATCGAGCCGGTAGTTGCCATAGAGGCCGTTCGTCACCGGCAGGATGATGATCGACAGCAGAAAAAACAGATTGAGGAACACCACGCCGCGTCCGCCTTCCGGCGCGACCGCCAGCCTGCGGTGATGGCTGAACCAGAACAGGCCAGCGACCACGAAGCTGATCGTCAATGCGATGACCGGCTGCGCATAGACCCGCATGACATCGTGCCAATCGGGGGCGGTGGTGAAGGTGCTGGCCTTGGGCAGGTCATAGGCGAGAAGCGTCATGGCCACGCCAAAAATGGTGTTGCTCAGCATCTCCAGCCGGCGCGCATTTCGAAGAGGCCGATTTGCGGCAATTGATCCCCCAGTCCCCCAGTCTGTCTCAGGCCGCCCAAGCTAATCTGTGCAAGGCGTGGCTTGCCTAGCCGTAGCTCGCGTGCGTCCACCCGTCCGTCTTCGCTTTCGCTATGCTCAAGCTTCGCCGGACACGCTTCGCCCTGGCGGCCTTCGCGTGGCTGTGCCACGCGTAGCCCGACAGGGCGAAGCGTGGTGCGGGCGGTGGGACTCGAACCCACACGACGTTGCCATCGAGGGATTTTAAGTCCCTTGCGTCTACCAGTTCCGCCACGTCCGCTTTACTCAGGAGATCAGATACTTAGCGCGTTTACCGGAGAATTGAAATCGGCGTGAACCCCGGCCAAGAGGTTCCCCACCTTTAAGTGAGCGCGCGCGCCAAAGCAAAGCCTCAATGCGGACACTTGGGGCGTTTACCTGCGGCGAGCTTTAGGCAATCTCAACATAATCCACATAACGAAGGTCCGATGCCCAACTCGTTGTCCCATCGCCGGTTAGTTTCGTGCAGCCTCGCGGCGCTGGCGCTGTTCGCGCTGGGGGCGGGCCTGTCCGGCTGCGCCGGGATGAGCGACACGATTGCTCCAGCCTTCGCCGATCCCGCCAAATACGATCTCTACGATTGCAAGCAGCTCGAGCCGGAACGCAAAAGCCTTGCCACCCGCACGGCGGAACTGCAGGGGCTGATGACCAAGGCAGAGACCGGCGTCGCCGGGCCGGTAGTGGCGGAGCTCGCCTACCGCAATGAATACATTGCGTTGCGCGGACAATCGAAGCTTGCCGATGAAGCCTGGCAGAAGAACAGGTGTCAGGAATCGAAGCCGGAAGCGCCCACCACGGCGGCGGCGCCTGCCAAAGGCGGCCGCTCGAAGGCCAGCCGGGCGGCCAATTAGAGCGGGATGAGATTGGGTGGGCCGTGGCGACGGACCATCTCGTGACCTGGACGCCGGCGGTATCGGTGCTGCGAGCTGGGACCCACTCTACTTTGCATGGGGTTGTTTTCGAGATTTTGTGGGGGTCCTGCGGCGAGCCGCCGAAGCGCATCTGCACTGCGTCAGTCGCTGGGTGCCAAGTACCCGCTCACACCCGCCAGTCATAAATCCAGTACTGCCGCGCCAGCATACGCTGCGGGCCCATGGCCTTGATGGCGAGGTCGCGCGCCAGCGCCAGCGGTCCGGTGAGGTGATAGATTCGCCCCTGTTGCCGTGCCGTACGCTGCACCCGCAAGACGCGGCCGCGCCGCAGGCGGCCATAGCGCTTCAGCGCGGCCGGGATGCCCGCGACAGTATCGCCCGGGGCTTCGCTCAGGCATTTGGCGAGCACGGCGGCGTCCTCGATCGCCATGCCCGCGCCTTGTGCGGCGAACGGCAGCATCGCATGCGCGGCATCGCCGAGCAGCGCAACCGCGCCATCCGTCCATTCGCCGATGTCGGGCAGCGTGAACAAGGCCCATCGCCGCCAACCGTCGACGGCGCCGATCAGCATGCGCGCCGTCGCCGGCCAGCGTTGCGAGGCGAACGCGCCCTTGAGCTCGTTGGCATCGCCAGGCGCGCTCCAGCCTGGCCGGTTCCAAGTTCCCGGCACGATCGCCACCACATTGATCTGCCGCGCCGCCGAGATCGGATAGGCGACCAGATGCGCATCCGGCCCCATCCAAAGCTGCACCCGGGCTGAAGTATATTCGCGCGGCAGCGTCGTTGCATCGAGGGTTCCGCGCCAGGCGATCAGGCCGGAAAATTGCGGCTGCACCTGCGGGAACAAATGGTTCCGCACCGCCGACCAGATGCCGTCGGCACCCACCAGCGCCGCCGCCAGCTCCTGCTGCCGCGTGTCGCCCCGGCGCTGAACCACGGTTAGCCCCTTGGCGTGGGAGGTCACATCCTCGAACTGGCAGCCGAGCCGCAGGTCGATGTCTGGATGATCGTTGACCGCTGCCTGCAGGGCGCTTTGCAGATCCGCCCGGTGCATCACCCAATAGGGCGCACCGGCGCGCTGGCCGGCAGCCTCGCCGAGCGGCACGCGACTGATCTCGCCGCCCGCCCGCGCACTCATGATATTGATGGCCTCGGGCGTCACGGCGCGCGGCGTCAGCCGCGGCCGCAGGCCGAGGTCGATCAGGATACGGCTGGCATTGGGTGAAAGCTGCAGGCCGGCCCCGGCTTCCTCCAGCCGTTCGGTCTTTTCCAGGATGATGACGCGAAAACCTTTCGCTGCGAGCGAAAGCGCTGCCGTCAGTCCCCCGATCCCGGCACCAGCAACGATGATGGTGCGCGCCGCAGCCACCGAAGGGTCAGGCGACCTTGTCCTTCAGCACGCATTCCGGAGGCCGGGCTTCGCCCGCGCCGAGGTCGGCGGCAAAGCGATACAGCGTCGAGCAATAGGGGCAGATGATCTCGTTGTCGTTGCCGAGGTCGAGGAACACATGCGGATGGTCGAAAGGCGGGTTGGCGCCCACGCACATGAATTCCTGCGAGCCGATCTCGATTACCGAGACGCCGGCGTCGTTGTGGAAATGCGGGACGACATGGTCGGACATCAGATTCACCTTGGATAGCAACGGTAGGCGGACGCAATCAACGCGATGCAGCAAACTCGAGATGCCGCGCACCATAGTGGGGGGTGCCGATGATTCCTAGAGTCGTTCTTCAGCGATTCCTGGAGGTCCCCGCCGCCCATTTGCTCATGCAAATTCGACACAATCTTGTCGTCGGAGAAAAGCCCTTCTTTCGTCGGGGCAGTTGTGTCTTAAAAACGGCATACCATCTTGAGACTGACGAAAACATTAGGCTTTTTTGGATGAGGCGATTGCGGCTCGGTTCGGCTCTGGCAGGGGCGCTAGGATGCTTGGCGCTCAGCGTGGCGGTGTGCGCTGCGCTGTGGCCGCATGCCCGCGAGGCCGGCGCCATTCTCGTGGCGCAGGACGATCCCGTGGCGCTATCCGACATTCGCATCAATTCCGCCCTGCGGGGCAATCAGGCGCTGGTCGCTGAGCATATCGAGGCGGCGCTTGCGGAAGGCGATTCTGATCTTGCAAACAGCTTCGTCGAACTCGCCCGCGACAGGGGCATCACCGTCAGTGATGAACTCATGAAGCGCGTCAGCGATGCCGTGACGGAGGCAGGCTCGGCGTCGCATTTCGCCAAACGCTTTGCCACGGGCCTCGTGACCGGCAATGCCGACGACGTCGCGAGCCTGTCAGGCACGGTTGCCGGCGATCTCTTCGTATTCGGCGACATCAGGGACGTCGTGCGCGAAGGCAAGCATCTCGTGGCCGGCGAGGAGGTCGATCGGCTGATTTTGGGCCTGGCGACGGTCGGGCTTGCGGTGACCGCCGCGACCTACGTCTCCGTCGGCGGTCTCGGACCGGTGCGCGCCGGCCTTTCCATGGTCAAGGATGCACGCAAGGTCGGGCGGCTGGGCGAGGGGCTGACACAGTGGGCCGGCCGTTCCGCGCGCGAAGTTGTCGATGCGCCCGTCCTGCAGCAGGCGGTCGCGAAGGGCTCCGTGTTGCGCCCCGCCGAGACCATCAGCGCGATCAAGGCGGCGTTCCGCGCGGAGAAGGCCGGCGCGCTGGTGCGGCTGGCCAAGGACGTCGGACGCGTCGGCGAGAAGGCGGGCACGCGCGGGGCGCTCGACACGCTGCGCATCGCACAGGGGCCGAAGGATGTCGCCCGCGCTGCACGGCTTGCCGAATCCAAGGGCACCCAGACCCGCGCGATTCTGAAGGTGCTCGGCCGCGGCGCGCTGCTGCTGACCACCGGCGCCTTCAATCTGACGATGTGGGTATTCGGTGCGCTGTTGGCGCTGTTCGGTTTCCTCTCGTCCATCAAGGCAACTACCGAGCGCGCCACTGAAGCGTGGCTGCGTCGAAGCAAGGCGCGGCGGTTAAGAAGGCAGGCGGCGGCAACATTGCCGTCCGCCCCGGCTCTGGCGGGCGCTGCCCTGCAGGGCTAGACTTGCAGCCATTGCAACCTCGCCCATTCCGATCCCCCAAAAAAACGGAACTGATGATGCCGAGTTTTCACAACGGCGCTGTCGAAATTGCCTATCTCGACGAAGGTGAGGGTGATCCGATTGTTCTGGTGCATGGCTTTGCCTCTAGCAAGAACGTGAACTGGGTCTATCCGACCTGGGTCTCCGACTTGAGGAAGGACGGCCGCCGCGTCATCGCGCTCGACAATCGCGGCCACGGCGATTCCGAAAAACTCTACGATTCCGCCGCTTACGAAATTGCGATCATGGCAAGCGACGTCATCGCGCTGCTCGATCATCTGGAGATCGAGCGCGCCGACGTCATGGGCTATTCGCTGGGATCGCGCATGACGGCGATACTGGCGCGTGAGCAGCCGCAGCGGCTGCGCTCGGCAATTCTCGGCGGCATCGGGATCGGTCTGATCGAAGGTGGCGGCCCCGGTGAGAACGTGGCTGTCGCACTCGAAGCGCCCTCGCTGGAGGACGTCACCGATCCGGTCGGGCGAACCTTCCGTGCATTTGCTGACCAGACCCGCTCCGACCGCCGCGCCTTGGCCGCCTGCCTGCGCGGCTCGCGGCGGCTGATGACGTCGGACGAGGCCGCCGGGATCAGCGTGCCGGTCCTGATCGCGGTCGGCACCAAGGATGAGATTGCGGGCTCCGCGGCAGCATTGGGCATGATCATTCCGGGCGCGGAGGTGCTCGACATTCCAAATCGCGATCATATGCGCGCGGTCGGGGATAAGGTCTACAAGGCCGGGGTCACCGATTTCCTGTCACGCCGGCAGTAAGCGATCGCGCGATCTGGCCTCGCCGGTGACGAGCCGGATCGCCGCGATCAACACGACGGTGGTCGCAAGCCATGCCATGCGCGCGCCGTGACGGTCATGCGGGCCTGATATCACGGCGCAGATGAACGCGTTGCCGAGGATGGCCCAGCGTAACTGTGCCGGCGAGCAGCGTGACATCATCGAACGGCCGACGCAGCACGCCATGGCCGAACAGGATCGCGACCATGAACATCGACGCCAGCGCGACGGGAACGTGAAGCTGATTGATCGCAGTGAAGTCGAAACGCCAGCGCTGCTGCTGCGCCGCGTGCATCGGCTTCACCTGTGCGGGGAGAAAGCGTTCGATGATGCCGTAGGTGTGGCCGAGCCAGACGAAGATAGAGCCCGAAGGTGGTCGAGCGGCTCGGCACCAGATATGCTTCGTACCAGCGCGCCAGGTAGCCGCCGGGATCCCATTGGAGCAGGGGATAGCCATTCCACAGAGCGGGGGCCAGCAACATCAACGGGATGGTAATGGCGGCGATCCAGGCCGACCGCGACACCGCAGCGGTCCGCGCCTGCCATATCTCCGTACTGATCTGACTTGCCCCCGTTTAGCCCAGCATCCGGGAATGCCAGGCCCCCCCAAATTGGCCGATAGTCGGACATCATCCGGCTTGATTTCCGGAATTGACTGACCACCTTGAACTAACCCCGAATGGCGTTTGGTAGTGGTTTACGTTGCCAAGGCCTGCCCCGGGACAGAAGCCCGCCCGCCGTGCTATAACATCGGCCAACCAAGCGAATTTGCGAGAGCCATCATGGCAGTGCATCAGGTCAATCCGCAAGCGTCGAAGCTCGCTACACTCGATCCGATCTGGGACCGCATCCGAAGCGAGGCCGAGGACATCGTCCGCCGCGAGCCCGAGCTTGCTTCCTTCATCTATGCGACCGTGCTGCATCACGACCGCCTCGAAGAGTCGGTGGTGCATCGTCTCGCCGAGCGGCTCGATCATTCGGCTCTATCGGGTGATCTGATCCGCCAGACCTATGACGAGGCGCTGCGCGACGAGCCTGATCTCGGCAATGCGTTCCGCGCCGACCTGGTCGCGGTCTACGACCGCGATCCCGCAACCTCGCGCTTCATCGATCCCTTGCTCTACTTCAAAGGCTTTCACGCGCTGCAGACCCATCGCCTGGCGCACTGGCTGTATCAGAAGGGCCGCAAGGATTTCGCCTATTATTTGCAGAGCCGGTCGTCGGCGGTGTTTCAGACCGACATCAACCCCGCCGCAAGAATCGGCCGGGGTATTTTCCTCGATCACGCGACCGGATTTGTCTGCGGCGAGACCGCTGTCGTCGACGACGATGTTTCGATCCTGCACGGCGTCACGCTGGGCGGCACCGGCAAAGAGAATGAGGATCGTCATCCGAAGATTCGCCGCGGTGTGTTGATCGGGGCGGGCGCAAAGATTCTCGGCAATATCGAGATCGGTCATTGCGCGCGCATCGCCGCCGGTTCGGTGGTGGTCAAGCCGGTGCCTCACAACGTCACGGTGGCCGGCGTTCCCGCCAAGATCGTGGGCGAAGCCGGCTGTGCGGAGCCGTCGCGCACCATGGATCAGATGCTCGGCGCCATCGGGCTTTGATTTTCCACACTTTCTCCCAGCCGTATTTGTGAAGTTACGGCTGGTAGTCTGCGTCGTCTCGTCCTAAAACCCCCCGGCAATTCAAAGAATCCGATTGGAGACCGCCGTGGACGTTCAGGAAGTCAGGAAGCTCGACGCCTATCTCAAGCGCGTATTCGGCAATCCCAAGATCCGCGTTGTGCCGCGGCCGAAGAAGGACGACTCCGCCGAGGTTTATATTGGCGAAGAGTTCGTCGGCGTGCTGTTCGTGGATGACGAGGATGACGATCGCTCATTCCAGTTTCAGATGGCAATCCTCGAGGAAGATCTCGCCGATATTGGCTGAGAGACCGCGATGTCGTTGGGTGGGCAAAGCAAAGCGTGCCCACCATTGTCTTTCTCATATCGTGAGTTGTTGTGGTGGGCACGGCGCTGCGCGCCTTTGCCCACCCTACGAATCCAACGCCTAGCGTTCGCTAGCTCTTCGGCCCGCGCATCTGCGCCGTCAGGCGGTCCATCGCATTTGCAACGTCGCGCCATTGCAAAAGCCAGCTCCGCGGAAAGCGGAATGTCAGGTCGGCGCCATCGACGCGGCGCTCGCTCAGGCACATGCCGGGCGTCGGGCCGTCACGCGTGCAACGCGCGTTGAAGCCGGGCGCCGTGGCGGAGAACAGATCCTCGTTGGCGTAGGGCGAGCCGTCGCGAAAGGCGCGCATCATCAAGCCGTCATTGATCGGCGTTGCAGATTGATCGAGATAGCGCGGATAGATCGTGCGGACGCGCATATCCGGCGCCAATGCATCGTGATGGGCCGATATCGATAGGAAGATGCGGTCGATCGGCTGCACCTTGTCCTCGATCGTATCGGCGCTGACGTGCTTCGGCGCATCCGGCGGTTCGAGCGAAGGGAAGACGAAACCGAGATCGACACGCTCCTGCGGCCCGGAGTGCCGCTGAATTTTGCGACGGATCGCTGCCGTCGGCACGTTGAAGAGCGTGGCGCCGACACTGACCGGCATCCGGTCCGGCGCGCTGGCGGGGCGCGCGACCCAGGTCGGCCACAAGAGATAGGCGACCAGCGCAATAGCGCCCGCGGCGATGGTCACCGCCGCCACGATCGGGATCATGTGCGAGCGGGGGTCGCGGGCGAGATGCTGGGCCGTCGAAGGCAAGGTCATGAACGAAGCATCGGTCGATGGAACGGTTGCGCGAATCACCTCGCGAATATGCCACGCGGCAGGCAATTTCCGCATGATTTCGCAGGCTTTCGCCTCCGACAGCCATGCGCAAACGAAGTTCCCGCACTTCGCTGTTAACCTTTCCTTAAGGATACTGTGGCGGCTGCCGGCCAATTTTGCGAAAGCAGGGCGCGGTTTGTCGAGTAGCGGAAGTGTTCATGTCGCCCGATGCGTTGAATTCCCTGTTCGCCCTTTGCATCGGCTTTGCGTTCGCAGGCGCGCTTGCCAGCGGCTATCAGGCGATGGCGGAACGTCCGGCAAACTTCGGGCTGCTGGAGGAGGGCGTGGCGCCGAAGACGTTTGCGGCGGTGCCGTTTCTGGTCTTTGCAGCGCCGTTCATCATCATGCGCAACACCCTGCGCGGCGCGAGGATCGAGCGCCGGCGCTTCGAATTCGTGATGATGGCCACCGTGCTTTCGGGCTTCTGGAGCATGATGTCCGGCACGTTCTGCATCATGACGCTGCGCGCCGCAGGCGTGCTGGCCTGAACCTGCTCGCTTGATCCCCTAGTAGCGGCTGTGCCAAGGTCTCCGCCAATGGAGATCTTTTGCTATGGCGATCTACGAACTCGACGGGCAGGGGCCTGAACTCCCCGCAAACGGAAACTATTTCATCGCAGATACCGCCGTCGTGATCGGCAAGGTGCGTCTTCTGGATTCCGCCAGCGTGTGGTTCGGCGCAGTCCTGCGCGGCGACAATGAATGGATCGAGATCGGCGAAGGCTCCAACGTACAGGACAATTCCACCTGCCACACCGACCGGGGCTTTCCGCTCACTATCGGTAAGAACTGCACCGTCGGCCACAACGTCATCCTGCACGGCTGCACGCTGGAAGACGACGCGCTGGTGGGCATGGGGTCGATTGTGATGAACGGTGCAAGGATACGCCGCGGCAGCATTGTCGGCGCGGGATCGGTCATCACCGAGGGCAAGGAGTATCCGGAATATTCGCTGATCATCGGCTCGCCTGCGCGCGTGATCCGCACGTTGACGCCCGAGCAGGTGACGGCGATGGGAAGCGCTGCGAAATTCTACGCGCTGAACGGCCCGCGATTCAAAAAAGGGTTGAGGAAGATCGGCTGAGGACGGCGCCAAACCGGGCCGCTTGCGCGGTAGCGTCTCGTCGCTAATCGGATTTCCGGTCAGCATGATCGAAAACCCGACAGCGCAGGCGGATTGCCGCCTAGACGTCGCTTCGCGCGAATGCGCGCCTCAGCCGTCTTTGCTCTCGTTCGCCTCGGGGGCGCCGGCAACCTTTTCATGGCCGGCGGCCCAGAGCGCATGTTCCTCACTTCCGTCCTGATAGGGATTGGCTTCCGCCGGTATATGCTGGCGCGCGGCTTCCTGGCCTAGCTCGAAAGGGTCCGGGTCGGAATTCATGATGGCGTCCTTGCGGTTCTCGGCCTTGTCTTCTTCGGCGTCGCGTCCTTGGAAAGCCTCGCACTCTTTCGCAGTGCATCCTTGAGATCGATCGGGATGCCGTGCTTCTTGAGCAGGTCCGCAAAGGCTTCGTCGGCCAATTCCTGAAATGTCGCCATCCGGTCGCGCGCAAGCTGGGTGAGCTTGTCGAGTGTGTCATCGTCGAAGGCGATCAATTTGCGCAAAACGTCACGACTCCGGCCGTCGAGCGGATGTGAATGAATGATCGGACAGCGGTTTCGTTCCGGCAGGAACAACGGCGGGACGCCATCGTTGCTCCCAAAAAGGAGTTTCCGATGAAGCTGGCATCTGCAGCCGCCGCAGTTGCGGCAATCACAATCCTGATATCCCCGATCGCGTCGCTTTCTCAGGGTGTGGGCGGATCTACGGGCGGCGGGTCATCAGCCGGTAGCAGCAGCGGCACCGCTGCGGGCTCGCCTGGCATGGGTTCGCCCAGCGCGGGTTCACCCGGGGCGGGCACGCAAGGTGTCACTGGCGTTCCTGGGACTGCAGCTCCTAATGCCAGTCAAGGTCCAGGTGGCACGGCGAACCCGTCCGGGCTCGCGTCGCCACCTCCGCCGGGCACCAACAGTGCCGGCACCGCGCAGTCTTCAGGCGGCGGCGCAACGACCGGCATGGGAAGATCACGAACGACGACCGGCGACGCCGAGATCGATGAGGAGAACAAGCAAGTCGACCGCAAGCTCAAGGGCATCTGCCGCGGCTGCTGACATCGCTTCCGCGGCCCGCTCACGGAAGAGCGCAAACAGCCAAAATAGCCCAAGCCATCGCCGAGAAATCGATCTAGACTTGCCGCCGGATCCTCGCGAGTCCGGCGGCGAATGCGTCGTCTTCGTCGAGGCCAAGGCCACGGCGGGAAATGCTGCGCCGCGATGTTACTGAGACCATTGTTTGGAGGAATGCCGTTCGCGTCACATCGGGGGATGTTGAACATGCTCACAGCGCCTGCGTTGACATTGCTGTTTTTGATTGTCGTGATCGCTCTGGGTGCAGCTTTTGTCTGGATGTTCTGGGAAATCGAACAGATGAAGTCCAGGCCGCGTGGGATGTCGAGACCACATCGCAGGGGCGATCGTTTCGGATAGACGACCCGACACGGCGTACAGTCACGTTCCGCGCAATAGCCGGAGCCTCCCCGGCAGCGTCGTTATTCGCAATTTTCGCTGGGTCGGTCGGGGGCGGGATTGGATCTCGCGGGGGGAGCGAACTTCAACTCCAAACTGCTGGCGGCGATAGCGCTCACTGACGGACAGCACGGCCGGGCCGGATCCTGGCGTGTGTCGGTGCAGGCGTCGGTAGGCTATTGAAGGTCTTGCAATCGCGCCAGGACGGCACAAAAAACAAGGCCGTCGACGCAGTATACCGTCAACGACCTTGCCAGCCCCGGATATTGAAATCGGCTCACGCCATCCGGTGAATTGCAGGATGCCCGGGAATCTAGCGGGCATATGTGAACCAGTTCACAAACGCGGAAAAAAGTTGCGGCAAGGGGTGCTACAGCGGTGGAAAATTATCGCGCGGCGGGGGACTACCGGGAGACCAGATCGACGCCGCCAGATGTGGGCCAGTCGGATCAACCCGCCAAGGGGGCCTATCCGCGCCGTCCAGACGGACTAGCCGCGTGCCTTGGCACGGCTGCGGTTTGCCGACCTGCTCGAGCGGGGCTTGGTCTTGGCTGAGCGCTGGCGCGAGCTTGGAGCGGCGGTGGGTTCGGAGGCTTGCGCGCTGGCAAAAGACTGCCTCAGGCCATCGATTGCTTCGGTCAGCATGCCGACCTGCTCGGAAAGCTTCTTGGTGTCAGCTTGCTGGGCGGCGAGTAGGCGGCGTACCGTCAGCAACTGATCCTGCACCATCTGCAACTGATCGATCGATTCCTGCTGCGTCGCTTCCAGCCCCTTGGTCTTCTCGACCAGTTGCTCGGAGGCCTGCGCGGCGCGCGCCTGCAACTGCCGGGCAGCGACCGCGCGATCGGTCTCCGGCGCGTTGCCGGTAAAGGCGCGCCATAAGGCGATAGAACTAACTCCAAGCACAACAATGATGAGAGCCGCAGCGGCGATCGCAATCGGCTGACCGCCGAAACGCGCGATGGGGCTGGCACTCCGGGGGGCGAGTTCGATCATGCGACTCCAAAATCCGGACGTGATTCCAAAGTTCCAGATAGCACAGGCTGGAAACCGCTAAAACCCCGGGATTTGCCATACCAGGACCGGGATTGCGGGCAAAAGCGCCCTCTTAGGCTGCAGGAATCGCGCCTTCCAGAACGGGTCTGGGGCTTAACGGATATGCGTGCGGATGAACTGGCCGGCATAGGCCAAGGCGCGGCGGCCGTCTTCGAGCCTCGCATTCCACACCGGCCAGGCGTGAATCATATGGGGCCAGATCTGCAGCGTCACATCGACGTCGGCCACCCCCGCTGCCAGCGCAAGCCGCGTGGCGTCCGCGAGTAACGTCTCAGCTGATCCGACCTGAATTAGCGCGGGGGGAAAACTCCTGAGATCGGCGAACAGAGGCGAGATCAAGGGATCGCTGCGATCGATGGAGGGCGGCGCATAGGCACCCGCGAGCTCATCGAGATAGGTCTTGTGAATCAGCGGGTCGACGGCGTCCTTAGTTGCGAGCGTTTCGCCGGACATCGTCAGGTCGGTCCAGGGTGAGACCAGCCAGGCGCAGGCCGGCAGCGGCTCTCCAGCTGCGCGCAGCCGGTTGATCAGGCCGAGCGTCAGGTTGCCACCGGCGCTGTCGCCGCCGACGGCAATATGCGCCGCCGAAATGCCTTGCCGGCGCAGGAAGCGCCACGCGGTGAGCGCGTCTTCATGGGCCGCGGGGTAGGGATGTTCAGGAGCCAGCCGGTAGTCGATCGCAAGTGTGCGCATGCGGGCCGCGCGCCCGGCTTCCGTCACCAGGCGGCGGTGGCTGACAATCGAGCCGGAGCAATATCCGCCGCCATGGAAATAGAGCAGTACGTGCGAGGGCTCGCTGTCGGGAGCAACTGACCACTCGCCGGCAACGCCGTCGCAATCGACCGCCTCGCATGTCACGTCGGATGCGACCGGCCAGGTTGACCCGACTTCGTCGAGGCGTTGCCGCCGCTCCGACCAGCCGACCGGCCGCGGCTTCGAGCCGAGCAATGCGCGGATAGCGTCGATCTCGCTGTATGCCAAGGAGCCTTCTCCTGGTGAAGGCCAGTCATCATCGCATGCCGGTCGGGCAACGCGAAAGGCAACAGCCAAAGCTGCCGCCAGTGGAGCCTGAAAGAGCGGCAGCGTAATATTATGCTTCTACACGCAAAAACTGCAAGCCATCCCAAAACAACCTTCATTCAGCCGTTGTATCCGTGTGCGATACCACCGGAGGCGACTGAAATACGCCAATCCGTCTAGCTGGATCGCTGGTCTGGTGAATTCATTTTCAACGCCAATTTGCTTCAAAGGGGGCGGGAATGTCGGAGATCCATCTCAAAGTGTTTTCGAATGCCGACGACGTGCACCTTGTCTGGACGCACGCGGATGACATTCCGGGATGCCTGGGGTTCGCCATCGAATGCCGGCGGGGCGAAGCGGAGCCGAAGTATCTGTCGAACCGCGTCGGCTTCGAAGATGACGAGGAAGTCGACGGCGAGGGCAATCAGTTCACCTCACGCTCGTCCCAGATCTGGCCGTTTCAACGCTACGACTGGACCGATCACGCGGCCGACCTGGGCGATGTGATCGCATATCGCGTGGTGGCCAGGGTAGTGGGCGCCGATGGCAAGCTGCATGACGGCCCGTCGAGTGAATGGTCCAGAACGCTGACACTCAGCGCGGACTGCGGCGACGGCGTGAGCGTGCACTTCAACCGCGGTTACGTGCTGTCGCAATTCATGGCGCGCTATATGAAGCGCAAAGGCATTACCCTTGCGGAGCTGAAAGAGACGGCCGTCATTGTCAGCCAGGAGGTTGACCGCGAAGCTCGAGCCTTCCTCGGCGGGACACTGCGCGAGGCGATGCTGCAGATGATGGCCGAAGTGGCGGAGAACGGCGAACTCGAACTCCATGCAGCGCTGTACGAACTGAGCGACGAGGAGCTGGTCGATGGTCTCGTTGCGATAGGCGAGCGCGCGCATCTCGTACTGGCCAACGGCAGCGTTCAGGAGGAGGGGGAGGACGAAAATGAAAAGGCTCGAACCCGGCTGACGAATGCTGGCGTCGTGGTTCACGATCGTTTCCTCGCACCCAAAGCCCTCGCGCACAACAAGTTCGTGGTTGTGGGACGGCGGACGTCGGACGGATTTGAGCCGGAAAAGGTCTGGACGGGCAGCACCAATTGGACGCCGACCGGTCTTTGCACTCAGCTCAACAACGGAATCATGCTGGTTCACGAAGAACTGGCGCAACGGTTCGAGGCTCAGTTCCAGCTACTTGCCGAAGCGGGTGATGGCGTGTCCGATGAACTGCTCGCCTCAAACAACCGCCCGAAACGCGGAATCCCGCTCGGCGAGGCCACAGTCGATAGCTGGTTCTCCAGATTGAGCGGAGAGGCTGATATCGAGGAACTCGTCGATCTCGTGAAGAACGCAAAACAGGGCGTGCTCTTCGTGATGTTTCAGCCGGGCAACGAGCCGGTACGTACGCTGCTTCAGATGCAGGAGGAAAAGAACTTGTACGTGCGCGGTGTAGCGACCCAATTTACCAGCACAGGCGCGGAAGAATTCAAACTTCTGAAACAGAACCCCGAGGACTTCTTTCTCGATTCAGCGCAGGCGACGGGGGTCAACAAGACGGTCGGAGAATGGGCGGTGGAGGGCACGGCGGCGGAGTTCAGGGCGAACATTGGCCACGCCATTACGCATTCAAAGGTGATTGTGATCGATCCGTTCGGCGATGATCCCATCGTGGTCACGGGATCGCACAATTTCTCGAAGGCTGCCAGCGGCAAGAATGACGAGAATTTTCTGGTCATTCGCGGCCATCGCGACATCGCAATGCACTATTCGATCAACGCGATGCAGACTTACAGTCACTATCGCTGGCGGGCTTATCTCGAAGAGGCCGCGAGAGAGCGCAGGAGTCCGTTTCAATTTCTCTCGCGCAGTCCGAATTGGCAACGTCGTCGAAAGACTGGCGAGACCAAACGCATGCTGGCGTTCTGGTTGCCGGAAGATTAGGCCAGCTACTTCCGATCTATCTCAACTTCGGACTCATCGCTCCACTGCGCGAGCTGCCAAGGATCAGGCCACGGACAGGACCGCGATCGCACGATCGAGTTGTGGATCACTACGACCGATCGAATCCGCGGCGGCTTGGACCTCGATCGTGGGTGCGACGCCAACGCCTTCCAGCCGCTCGCCGTCGACATGCACCTCCGCGACTGCGAGCAAAAGCAAGCCGCCGCCAATGAGGAATGCCGTCGCAGCGAGGACAGCTCCCTCGGTTCGCGTACCAATGACCTCGCCAAGCCGGTATTTCTTGAAGCCGTAGGCAAGGATCTCCTTGCCGCTGCGGGTGCCACCGTTGACTAGCATAGCGACAGGTTTGCGCCACTTCACGTTCCGGAGTTCGCTGCCGCCATTGCGATCAGTGACCTGCATCGTCGGCGCTCGCGTGTTGAACAAATCGAGATACTCGGGAATCGCGCCGCCCCAGCCATCGCGGAGATCCCAGATCAGCGCGTCGGCGTCCTTCAGCGGACTTTGCGATAGAAGTTGCTCGAGGGTCCGCTGATACACGGAGCCAGCGTAGGACCAGACATGAACATAGCCAATGCTTCGGCCGTTGGCCTGTATTATGCGGGCACTCGCCTTCAGGCCGTCCAAGAACATTTTGTTGGGTTCAATGTCGACTGGGGTAACCGATATTGGCATAAACGCGCCGGCACGACGCAGGCCGAGCACGATCTCCTTGCCAATTTTGTCGCGGAATGACTGTACCGGCTGAAACGCTCCACCGTCGGCGAAGGCGATCACATCGCCAGTGAGCAAGCCGGCCTGTTGAGCCGGCGTCCCCTCTATAATGCCGGTAATCACGCTGTGGCCCTGCATGTCCAGACGCGAGAGGACGCCAATGCCTGGATAGGAGATACGGCCACTCGGAAAAGTACGTTCCAGTCCGCGTCGCCTAAGCGCACCAGCAAAGATATCGCAAAGCTGGTAGTACTCCGGTTCGTACGGTGTGTAGTAGCGGGTGTGCGAAGCATGCAGCTCGGAGAGCATGCTATTGATGACGCTCGCCAGGGCCTCTTCAGAGCTCGCCCGTGTGGCGTCCGGCAAGTAACGTTCCCGGACCGCCGACCAATCGAGCCCGTGTAGACGCGGATCGTAAAACCGATCTCCCGCCGTCCGCCATACCTCCTCGAAGGTGGCGATGCGTGCAGACACGGCCTGGGATGTGCTCGAATCCGCTGGTTCTCGCTGCTCGGCCCACAGAGCCGCTGGAGCTATCGCCGATGCCGCAGCCATTGATGTTAGCCGCAAGAAGTGGCGGCGCGACGGCGCTGAGTTGATTACCTCTTTCATCGTGCAAACCATGCGAGGCTCGTCGCTGCGCATCAGATTGGAACGTGATGAACCAGCTCTTGGCTGAGTTTCATAGTGTTCGCCAGTTTCTAGACTGCATCCGATCGTTCGCACCGACAGTGAAACAGCATAGAGGGATTGCCAGAAAAATTGAAAGAGGCGCGGGCATCTATAGCGTATTCTTGAATAGCTTGGCCGTCTCGCATAGCAGTTCGCAGCTGGTTCCGCGGCGCAATTTCTACGCAGCCCCATGCCATCCTCTCGCCTTTGCGCCAGAGGACGCTTATGTTGCGGACTACCTGCAGCCGCCCCAACGTGACAATGGGAGGTATGCTCATGGACACGCCTAGCGAGGAATTTGCGCTGGCAGGCAGCCTTGAGGAGCTGAGGATCCAGGGGCGGCTCGTTATGCACGGTGGCCATCGTCCAATCCTCGTCATTTACGACCGCGGGCGCGTCTTCGCCCTCGATAATCGGTGCCCGCACATGGGCTTCCCGCTCGAGCGCGGCAGCGTCGAGGACGGCATCCTGACCTGTCACTGGCACCACGCTCGCTTCGACCTCGAAAGCGGCTGCACCTTCGACCTGTGGGCGGACGACGTGCCGATCTGCCCTGTCGAAGTGCGCAATGGTGACGTCTGGGTGAAGACCACCTTCACTCATACCGATCCCGCCGCGCACTGGCGTCAACAGCTTGCGCACGGCCTGGCCCACGACCTCAGCCTCGTTATTGCCAGGGCCGTGCATGGTCAGCTCGCGGCCGGCGTACCGCAGGCCGAAATCGCTCGGCAAGTGGCACTGTTCGGGGCGCAAAATCGGGACGGCTGGGGCGTGGGTCTTACGATCCTCACGGCACTCGCCAATCTCCTGCCTGTGCTGCCGGAGGGGGAAGCCTATCTCGCCCTGTTCCACGGCGCACGCCGCGTGGCGGCGGACTGCGATGGCGAGGCGCCGCGGCGGGAACGCGCGCCGCTTGGAAGCCGGCCGGATCCGGCCGCACTCAAACGCTGGCTGCGGCGTTGGACAAATGTGCGCCATCGCGAGGCCGCCGAGCGCACCCTGCTCACGGCGGTTGCGGCCGGCTTCTCCCCGGCTGAACTCGCTGATGCCCTGTTCGCCGCCGAGACCGGGCGCGCGTTCGCCGACACCGGGCACTCGCTCGATTTCATCAACAAAGCCTTCGAGTGCCTCGACCTGATCGGCTGGCAACACGCGGCGGCTCTGCTGCCGACTGTCGTTGGTCAGATGGTGGCGGCCCGCGGCGCCGAGGAATCCACTTCCTGGCGTCAGCCCGTTGACCTTGTTGCATTGTGTGAGGAATCAACCAGCGAGCTCGCGGACCTGTTCGCTGCCGGAGGCGGCTCGCGCGAGTGGTCGGGCCAGGCCGCGCTTGCTCAAGAGCTGCTCGGGGACGACCCAGCCAGGATCGTTGACGCGCTCAAGCAGGCGATCCGCGCCGGTGCCGCTCCTACCGACCTTGGCCAATCCCTCGCGTACGCGGCGGCGCTCAGGGTGGCGCGCTTTGGCAATGCCAACGAGCATGCCGACTGGGAGACGGCGCATCACGTTTTCACCTACGCCAACGCAGTCCACCAGATGCTGGCGCGGATGGGCACTGCCAGTATCGACACTCACGTTACGGCTGTGCGCGGCGTATTGCACGGCACGATGGCGCTCTACCTTGCTCGCTACCTCAATGTGCCGCCGGCGCGCATCCCCGGCGATGGCGGCGAGCAGCTCGATGATCTGCCCTCGGATCCAGAGACGATCGGCGCCGCGTTACTCAACGCTTTCGATCGGCAGAAACAGGTCGATCTCGCCGCAAGGCTGGTGGCACGGCATCTCACGCTGGGCCATTCGCCGCAGCCGCTCATCGCCACGCTCGCGCATGCGGTGCTGCGCGAAGATGCAGGTTTCCATGCGTATCAAATGCTGGAGGCGGGAGTCCGGCAATTTGGCGCGTGGGGCGAGACGGACCAGGGCCGCCACATCCTCATCGCGGTTGCTCGCTATCTGGCGGCCCATTCACCGACCGAACGCGCGTCACTGCAGACAGCCGACATCGCCCGCCGCTTGATGCGGGGTGCCGAGCTGCATCAAGAGGCTGGATCTGGACATGAGGCGTGAATCCGGTCCAACCCGTAGGAGTGTCCGATGAAATCGCATTTGCTGCTCACGGCGAGCGGTCCGTTGCTCATTCTCACGTCGCACGAGTCCTTACTCGATCCCAATCTCCTCGAGAAGCTCAAGCACAAAGGGATTGGTAAGTTCGTCGCATTTGAGGTTCCAGTGTCGCTCGCTAGGGAGCGCTATGGTGGGCATTTTCGAGCGGTCGAGAGCGATCTGCACGAGACCGATGATTTGAGAGTGCTCGACTTCAACGGTCAGCGGGTCTTTCAGCTCTTTCGTTTCCATGAACTCGGCGCACCGATCCTTCAAGAACAGCCGTGATCTGGCTTTGTCCAGTCTGCCCCACGCCGGCTGCGCTTCGTCCCCGCCAAAGAAGGGTTGCGGCCAAGGGTGTGGGGCAAGCCGGGCCACCCGCGAACCGATCTGGGACGGGCAGGGGTGCTCGGGCGCCCGCTAGTAGTCGCGTCCGCATGCGCGCGGCGCGCCCGGCTTCGGTCACCAGGCGGCGGTGGCTGACAGTCGAGCTGGACCAGTATTGCGCCGCCGCGGAAATACGGCAGCACTAGGCACTTTTCGCTGCTGGGCACGACCGACCACTCGCCGGCGACGCCGTCACAATCGACCGTCTCGCATCGAAGTCCGGGGCCACCGGCCAGGTCGATGCGCACTTCATCGAGGCGCTGCCGCTCCGACCATCCGACCGGCCGCGGCTTCGAGCCCAGGAATGCGCGGATGGCCTCGGTCTCGCTGTGTGCCAAGGCGCCCCTCCCGATGAGGCAGGCCATCACTGCACCCCGTTCGCGGCGGGCGAGGGCGCCAAAATTTTTTGTAGGTTCCCTTGAAACCAAAAAGCCGTTTTCTAATTTTTTTGCTGCCGCCGCTAAGGCGGTCCGGGCGCCTGATGGGCCCGGTCGGGAGACGGGCACCGGTCGTGTCCGGTGCCGCTCGTAACCAACTTGCTCTTTGGAGGATTTGGCTATGCGCACATACGACTTCTCACCCCTCTGGCGCTCGACCATCGGCTTCGACCGCCTTTTCGACCTCGCCGAAACCGCACAGCGCGCCGGCGAGGATAACTACCCTCCCTATAACATCGAGCGGCTAGGCGAAGACCGCTACCAGATTTCGCTGGCGGTTGCCGGCTTCGCGGTCGATGAGATTTCCGTCACTGCCGAGCAGAACACGGTGACGATCGAAGGCCGCAAGGCCGAGAAGGACCAGCGCGAATATCTCTACCAGGGTATCTCCGCGCGCCCCTTCAAGCGCCAGTTCAGCCTTGCCGACCATGTGCAGGTGAAGAGCGCGTCGTTCGAGCACGGCCTGCTGCGGATCGAACTGTTCCGGGAAGTGCCAGAGGCCATGAAGCCGCGCCGCATCGCAATCAACGGCGTATTGCCGAGCAACGTGCAGCAGATCGAGGCGAAGGCGGCGTAAGCCCGTCACGCCTTGCAAAGGGACCGAAGGCTCCCGCCCGAACATGTCGGGCGGGAAGCGCTTCCACCTTTTGGGAGGACAAGCTGATGATCGACCAAACTGATAACGTGTTTGATCTGAATGCCGTGCTGCACCCGGCGACCGTGTTCGATCACCCGCGCGACGTGGTTGCGGATGCTACGCTTTCGCTCGCTGAAAAGCGCGCCATCCTGGCGTCCTGGGCCTCGGATGCCGCGGCGGTGACTTCAAATCCCGCGCTGCGCGAGCTGGCAGGCACGCGACATAGCGTGACGATCGATGAGGTGCTCGAAGCGCTGTCGATGCTCGATCACAAGCCGCCTGGACCGCCTGGCGGCAAGCCGATGCGGCAAAAATCGACGTCACGCGTGGCGCTGGCGGCGTAGGCCCCAGGCGACCAACACCCCAAAAAAGTTGCGGCCACCCTTTGGGGGAAGGGTGGCCGCGCGCGAACCGGTCTGGGACGGGGAGGGGTGGGGATGTGACCGGGTCGCGGGTTCAAAAATCCTTCGTTATCGATCGCGTGAAGAGGCGGTAGCTACTGCAGGGCGGCCGTCACCGAGCGAGACCCAGATATTCGGATCGCCCTGCGACTGACGCTTGACGAAGCGGTAACCGGTCTCGGTCCAGGCCAGGACGTTTTCGTTTTGGTTGTCGAGCACGAACTCGCCCTTGTCGCTCTTCACCGTCAGCACTGCATGGCCTTCGCCCTTCTTGTCGCGCACCACCGTGATCAGCAGCGCCTCGCGCGGCCACCCGGCGTCGATCAGCATCTTGCGCTTCAGAAGCACATAGTCCTCGCAGTCACCGTACCCGTCCGTCGGCAACGACCACTTCTCGATCACGCCCCAATGATCCATGTCGGTGATCGGCTTGACGGTCTCGTTGACCCACTTGTTGACTCGCAGCAGATCCCGCCACGCCGTCTGCGACATCACGATGTCGCGCGGCTGTGAAGCGCCACCGCGGCATTCGCTCGCGTTTTCGGCGCAGAATTCGACCCAGCCGATCGGCGCGCGCGCAGTCTCGCCCAGGCTTGCGTAGAGTACGTCGCCGGCTTTCGCCGAGACGCACATCGAAGCGCTTATTCCCAACAGGACAGCGGCGATCGCCAGTCCTTTCCCCTGTCCCCTGAACAACATCGTGGCCCCCGTTTCTTGTTGGGACCACGTTTCGCACAAAGGATTTGCGCTGCCGCTAAGTCAGGCAAGTACATTTGACGCGAATACTAGTAAAGCTCGCGGCGAATTCGATCTTTACTTGAATCGAATTCGCATAAAGTTTGAAACAACTGCAATTGATTCAAATTTATCTATTAACGCGTGCAGCCCTGGAACAGCAGGAGATGGCGTCGAAAGCGCGGGCCGCGTTAACCGCATTCGGCCGGTGCCGGACAGCGAAAAGGCGGTATCCTGCAACGCGGATACCGCCTCTTGAGGCTGAAAAATAAGGAATTTTTGCCGGCTGGCGCTTTACCGCGCGGTAACTGCTTCTTCGAGCGTCTCGGCAATCTGCTCGTGGACGAACTCGAGCGCAAAACCTTCCTCGAGGTTTCGCACCACGCGAGCCTGCACTTTCCCGAGCATGACCAGCGATTTCAGGGGCGGGCGGTTCTCCGCGGCGATCGCGGCGCCCGACAGCGACAGATCGATGATGCGGCAGGTCATCTTGCTGCCGTCCTCAAGCGTGAGCAGCGCAATCGGGTTGCGCGGCACGATACGGTCGTGGCGGCGGTCTTCCGGCAGGTTGAGGATATCGCGGTTGGCGAGCCAGGTGAGCTGGGCGGCGAGCTTGTCGCGCTTGCGCGCGGTGGCGCCGACGGTCATGGCAAAGCCGTTGTCGATGATGCGGGTGATCTTGCCCTCGACGCGGCCGATATGGTCGAGATAGGCGATCACGCGGTCGCCGACATTGCCGATGCCGGGCGCCAGCAGCGCGAGGCCACCCGGCGACATGTTAATAATCTGGCAAGGAAATTCGCGGCGATCCGGCAGCATGTAGCGGCCGAGCAGGTGGACCTTGACGCGTTGGAAGCGCCGTCGCTCCTCAGCGGACGGGACAGTGACTGTTTTCTTCTGCGCAAACGACATCTTCGCCACCAGACAGCCGGTCTTTCGGCGTCAGGAAGACCCTAAGGCCGACAGGGTTAACGATGTGTTAGCGGCGGTTGCGGGAAACGCTCAAGAATTCGAAGCGGACAATTTGGCGCCACTCTGGTGCAGTCGGCACACATGCCAAGCGCCGCTCGGATCGTGCTAGCGCATTGATGTACGGCGGACGGTGCATCGTGCACCAAGGGCGCAATCTCAGACGTCACTCACGTTCGAGGCCAAGTATTTGTAGGGAAGCCGATTTCAGGTCTGCGAGAGACGATTGTTCTTCGCTGCGTTGTTTCGGTACCCTTGGGGTGGCGCCCGATCGGGCCGACCCGATACAGCAAGAAGAGGGAGAAGCGGATGCCGGGAGTAAAGCGCGAGCGAGACGGCAATGTCGGCGTTCTGACATTGGACGAGCCGGCGAGCCTGAATGCAATGACGCCCGACCTCTTGGGTGACCTTGCCAGGGCGATTGCCGAGATGACCGGCGATCCGCAAGTTAGGGCGCTGGTGCTGACCGGCGCAGGCCGAGGCTTCTGCTCGGGCCAGAATCTGAAGGCCGCGCAGGTCCTCGGCGACGACATCGCCGCCGGCGTGATGAAGTATTACTGGCCGACGTTCAAGGCGATGCGCGAGTGCCGCGTGCCGATCGTGGTCGCCGTCAACGGCGTGGCGGCGGGTGGAGGGTTCAGCCTTGCCATGGCCGGCGACATGATCGTCGCCGCGCGTTCGGCGCGCTTCATCCAGGTGTTCAGCCGCATCGCGCTGGTCCCCGATCTCGGTTCGACCTGGCTGTTGCCGCGCCTTATCGGCCGGCAGCGCGCGCTCGAACTGATGATGACCAACGAGCCGCTCTCGGCCGATCAGGCGAAAGAGTGGGGATTGGTCCGCGAGGTGTTCGATGATGCCGAGCTTCATGGCGGCGCGCTCGAGCTGGCGCGCAGGCTCGCTGATGGCCCGACGCGCGCCCTCGTCGCGACGCGCCGCCTGATCGACGAGAGCGAACACGCCAGCTATGCTGATCAGTTCCGCCGCGAGATCGAAATCCAGGCGGACATCCGCCAGAGCGCCGATGCGCTGGAAGGGCGCAATGCTTTCCTCGAGAAGCGTGCGGCGGTATTCACCGGGCGCTGAGAACGTAGCCAAGACCAAGTTGCTGCCACGCTAGGCCCTGTACAGGTGCAACTTTTAATTCGGCCGGATGGCTGTTCAGTGTGCTAGACACAAGGCTCCATGTCCAAATGGCTTAAACCATTTCTGTTTGGAATTTGGGGTCTTCTGCTGATCCCACTGATCGCGCCTATCCTCAAAAAGTGGTTGGAGGAAAACGTCTTCTCCGATCCCAGCGATATGGCCACGACGGCCTTTCGTAACGCTGTGGCCACGACCGCTTCTGAAAACCTTCTCGCGCTGGGCCAACAGCGTTGGTTTAAATTTGCGTTGGTCTTTTGCACTGGAATCGTACTTGGCGCCTCGTTGGAATGGTTAAGCCGGAAGTCAGAGGAGAGAAAAGCTTCCGAGCTCCGGAGCCTCGGCTCTAAATTTCGCAGCCTTGCAGAAAGTCTCAAAATTCGGAGCGCGTCGTCAGGATGGCCGGACAACGTGGTTGATCTTAAACCTGCAATCATGTCTGCATTTGGCTCCGCCGGGAAGTTTCATCTGTGGGTCCCGGATGAGCACGTGTACCATTTGCCGGACGCATCATTCCTTTGTGAATATTTCAGATGTGTCGGTAAGCTTCTAGAGGATGGACAATTTGACAAGGCTAACAGGGAGGCGCTCTCCTGGAAGCCATTTCTCGATAATGTGACGCGGTCCTGAGTTTCTGCAGGTTCAGCCAACCTGGCCCACGAACTGCTGCAGTTCCGGAGTGCGCGGGGCGGCGAACACTTCCTTCGGAACACCTTCCTCATGCACCTTGCCGTGATGCATGAAGACGAGCTTGGTACCGACGTCGCGGGCGAAGCGCATTTCATGCGTGACGAGAATGAGCGTCATGCCCTCGCGCGCCAATTGTTCGACGACGCGCAAGACTTCATTGACCAGCTCGGGGTCGAGCGCGGAGGTGATCTCATCGCACAGCAACACCTTCGGCCGCATCGCCAAGGATCGCGCGATGGCGACGCGCTGCTGCTGGCCGCCGGAGAGCTCGCTCGGATAGGCGTCCATCTTTTCCGATAGGCCGACCTTGGCCAGTACCTCGGCAGCGATGGCGCGGGCTTCCGCCTTCGACACCTTGTTGACCACGGTTGGCGCCAGCATGACGTTCTCGGCCGCCGTCAGATGTGGAAACAGGTTGAACTGCTGGAACACCATGCCGACATGACGGCGCAGCTCGCGCAGATTGGTAGTGGCGCCGCCGACCTCGATCCCATCGGCGACGATACTGCCGGACTGATAGGTCTCAAGCCCGTTGATGCAGCGAAGCAGGGTGCTCTTGCCCGAGCCGGAGCGGCCGATGATCGCGACGACGTCACCCTTGGCGATATCGAGCGATACGCCTTTCAGCACCTCGTTCTGGCCAAAACTCTTCCTGACGTCACGAATGCTAACGAGCGACATTGAGGCGGCCTTCGATTTTCTTCGCCCACCAAGACAGCGGGAAACACAGGCAGAAATAGATCAGGGCGACTAGCGAGTAGACCAGGAACGGCCGGAAGGTCGCGTTGTTGAGCATGGTGCCGGCCTTGGTCAGTTCGACAAAGCCGATGATGGAGGCGAGCGCGGTGCCCTTGATGACCTGCACCGAAAAACCCACCGTCGGGGCGACCGCGATGCGCGAGGCCTGTGGCAGGATGACGTAGCGCATCTGCTCGATATAGCTGAGCGCAAGGCTCGATGAGGCCTCCCACTGGCCCTTGGGGATAGATTCAACACAGCCGCGCCAGATCTCGGTCAGGAACGCGCTGGTCCAGAATGTCAGCGCCAGCGTCGCCGCAGCCCACGGCGAAACCTCTACGCCGAACAGTGCAATGCCAAAGAAGAACAGGAACAGCTGCATCAGAAGCGGCGTGCCCTGGAAGAATTCGATGTAGATCTTGGTGAACCATTCCAGTGGTGCGATCCGCGAGGTGCGCATGAAGAGCAGGACCAGCCCGACGATGCCGCCACAGAAAAACGCGATCAGCGACAGCACGATCGTCCACTGCGTGGCGACCAGGAGGTTCGACAATATGTCCCAGAAGCTGAACTGCAGCACGGTTCACCTCGCCTTGAAGATGACGCGGCCGAGCGCGCGCAGGGCCGAGCGCGTCAGCATCGCCAGCACGAGGTAGGCCAGCGCGACGAACAGATAGACCTCGAAGTTGCGGAAGTTTCGCGAGGCGATGTAGTTCGCGGCATAGGTGAGGTCTTCGGCCGAGATCTGGGACACCACTGCGGAGCCTAGCATCACGATGATGATTTGCGACGACAGCGCCGGATAGATTTTCCGGAACGCCTGGTTGAGCACGATGTGTCGCAGCACCTCCCATTTGGTCATGGCGAGGCTGAGGCCGGCTTCGATGTGTCCTTTCGGAACCGCTTCGATACCGGCGCGGATGATCTCGGTCGAGTAGGCGCCGAGATTGATCACCATGGCGAGGAAAGCCGCAGTGGTTTCGCTGAGCTTTAGCCCCAGCGCCGGCAGGCCGAAGAAGATGAAGAACAGCTGCACGATGAACGGCGTGTTACGGATCAGTTCGACATAGACGGCAACGATACGGCCGAGCCAAGTCGGACCGAAGGTCCGTGCCGCCGCACCCGCGGTGCCGACGGCAACGCCGGCAACGGTCGACACGATCGTCAGCACGATCGTGAAGACCAGCCCGTAGAGAAGCACGTTCCAGTAAGGAAGCAGCTCGGCGAATTGCAGCTTGTAGGACACTGCGCGCCCCGGCCTTGCGTCAGAAGCCGGGCGGCAGCGGCGCCTTCAGCCATTTCTCCGACAATTTGCCGATCTCGCCCGAGGCCTTGGCTTTGGTGATGATCTCGTTGACCTTGGCGAGCAGCGCCGGTTCGTTCTTGTTGAGCCCGACATAGCAGGGGCTGTCCTTGATCACGAATTTCAGTGTCGGCGCGCGGGCAGGGACCTTTTCGGCAATAGCGGCGGCGACCGTGTTGCCGGTTGCGATCAGGTCGACCTGGCCGGACACGAAGGCAGCGATGGTCGCATTGTTGTCCTCAAAGCGCTTGACGGTGGCGTCCGGCGCCATGGCGGTCAAGGCCTGTTCCTCGATCGCACCGCGGGTCGCGCCGATGGTCTTGCCCTTGAGATCGGCGGCGCTCGCGACCGCGATCGCCTTGGTGCCGAACACGCCGGAGAAGAACGGCGCATAGGCGATCGAGAAGTCGATGACCTTTTCGCGCTCCTCATTCTTGCCGAGGCTGGAGATGACGAGGTCGGCCTTGTTGGTCTGCAGGTAAGGAATGCGGTTGGCGCTGGTCACCGGGATGATCTCGGTCTTCACCCCGAGTTCCTTGCCGATCAGATTGGCCATGTCGATGTCGTAGCCCTGCGGCTTGAGATCGAGCCCGGCCGAGCCAAACGGTGCAAAATCCTGCGGCACCGCGATCTTGATCACCTTCGACTTCATGATGTTGTCGAGGGCGTCGGCATGGGCCTGCGTTGCCACCGCGGCAGTGGCAAGTGCAGCGGCAAGCATCAATCTCTTAAGCAGCATACAAAGATCTCCGAGGTTACGGCGAATACGCGCATCCGAGATTTCTCTCGGTGCGTCGTTCGGCGATGTGGCCCGGCTCCACGTCGTGATTGGACCCTGCCTGACGCCTCGCATTTAGGCAATGCTTGGAGATGCTTTTTTTGAAGGCTTTTGTGGGACGTTTTCGAGCACGCTCACGCGACCATGCATTGTCTGGCAGCGCTTGATACCTCGGCGGTTGGTAATTACCGCAGGCCTTCATACACCATGAAGCCGCGCGCGATCGCGAGCTTGCGTAAGGTGCGCGGAACGAATTTTTGCGGCCGGTGCAGATAGCGCCACGAGGTCACCTTGAAATCCCGGATCGTGCCGAGATTGTCTTCGAACGGCGCCAGCAATCCGGTCAGGCTGATCGGCGCATGGGCCCGGTTGTTGAAAGGCAGCAGCAGCAGCTCCAGATGCACCGTCGTGCCGTCCTCCGAGGCCGCGGTGATGCCGGCAATCGCCGGCAGCATTTCTTCCGCGACGTAGGTGACGATGTCCTCGATCTCGCGACGGCTGTCCGGGGTGAACAGCGCCGAGAAGCTGGTATCCTTGAGGTCGCGGCCGAGCAGGGCGCAGACCCGCGTCCCGGCAACGCGAAACGGGTAACCGGCGTTGTTGTCGTAGGATAGCACGAAGATGTCGCCGAGCAGTTCGCGCACCGCGCCGGGTTCGATCTCGCCGCGGTCCGGCGCCCGCGCATCGCCGCGCTTCGCGTCCCAATAGGCGAAGAACTCGCGACTCGATGGGTGTTTCATGTCAAGTCCTCGCCCCCGGGGTTGCTTCCGGCGAGACAGATCTGTCCCGCTTTTGCGCAACACACGTTCCCTCGCGTGTTGTGCAGGACGGGCTTTGCAGCGTCCATGCCGTTGACGCGATTTGGCCGCGGAGAGCACGGCTTTGCGTTGTTAACGTTAAATTAACTATGAGGTTGGCGAACGCAGGGCGCTGGGCCTAGGGTGGAACGCATCAGACGGCGCCGGCTTATCTGAAAGATACTCCGCGCAGTTGATACACAGTGGCGTCAAACAGTTTGGTCATCGCGCGGGGAGGGGCGGGGATGTGATCCTCAGCTCCGGGGCGCGAGAAGATCAGCAGGACAAGGGAGGATGTTCTCAGCATCCTCCCTTTTTCGTTTGTTTGTTCTCTTGGCTGGGTATCGTGCCCCGGACGCGGCGCAGCGCGTTAGCGGTGTGACGCTGAGCCGGGGCCCAAACTGCCCGCATGGTAGGTCCCGGCTCTGCGTCGCATCACTTCGTGCTGCGCCGCGTCCGGGACACGAGCGCTTCAAGAGTTCAGCCTGTTCGTCAAATCATCCCAATTCGGATTGAATTCCTCGATGAGCTTGATCTTCCAAGCACTTCGCCATCGCTTCATCGAGTGTTCCCTCGCGCGCGCTTCGAGAATGGAGTCGAACGCCTCGAATAAACGAGCAGATCGACGCCGTACTTTCGAGTGAATCCGGGGACGAGCTTGCCTTTGTGCTCCATCATCCGCCGCGCGAGATTGTTTGTGACGCCGACGTAGAGCGTCCCATTCCGCTTGCTTGCAAGGATGTAGAGGAAGAAGGGGCCGTCCATCTTTATCAATTCCTACCAGTTGGGTTGAGAAGGTATGTCGGAACTATCTGACGTTGCCAAGGGCTTGGGTCCCGGCTCTGCGTCGCGTCACTGCGTGCCGCGCCGCGTCCGGGACACGAATCTGCGTGCCCTGGACGCGGCGCAGCGCGTTAGCGGTGCGACGCAGAGCCGGGGCCCATGCACTTGATTCGTCGCAGCCCCAAATTCCCGATTGTGCACTTGCACAGGGCAGGCAAAGCCGCCTATCTGGACCGATACCCGCGAAGCAGCCAGCTAAGGTCCTGGACCCCTTGGAATCCCAGCCCTATTCCTCCCACGTCGAGCCGCCGGACGCGCATGAGCCGATCCTGACGCTCCCGGCCGCGCTGACGGCCTATATCGCGCTGATCGCCGTCATTCATTTGCGGGTGCTGCTCCCGGCGGAGCTGGAGAACTGGACCATCGACGTGTTCGGCTTCATTCCGAAGCGCTACGATTCCACGCTGCTCAAGATCACCTTTCCCGGCGGGGCCGGCGCCAAGGTCTGGACCTTCGTCACCTATTCGCTGCTGCATGCCAATCTCAGCCATATCGGCTTCAACGTGCTGTGGCTGTTGCCGTTCGGCAGCGCGCTGGCGCGCCGGTTCGGTCCGGTCAGGTTCTTCACATTCATGGCGGTGACGGCGGCGGCCGGCGCGCTGGCGCATCTTGTCACCCATGAGCACGCCATTGCACCGATGATTGGCGCCTCGGCCTCGGTGTCCGGCGCCATGGCCGCCGCTATCCGTTTCGCCTTCGTGCGGGGAAGCTTTCTGTCGTTCAGGCGGGGCGATGCCGATGCCGCAGCCAAGGTTCCGGCGCTGTCGCTTGCCCGCGCACTTCGCAACACGCGCGTGCTCGGATTTCTGGCGGTGTGGTTCGGCGTCAACATCATCTTCGGCCTTGGCTCGATTTCGATTGGCGCTGAGGGCGCCACCGTCGCCTGGCAGGCGCATATCGGCGGATTTCTCGCCGGCCTGATGCTGTTTTCGCTGTTCGATCCGGTCCCGCGCCGGATGCCGCGTGCGGCGGACGCTTCATCGCCAGACGAACCCGGCCGCGTCTGATCGCCGCTTGCGGCGAGGGGCGATTTCATCCATCATCGTTGCGAGTTGTAACGCAAGCCAATGCCGCTGTCGTGCCACGACGGCCCGCGCTTGTTGGCCGCGCCCGAAACGAAACCGGCGCGGAACTGTTGATTGAAGACTCGCGAACAAGTCGGGCCCTGGGGCACGAACGGATTCAGGGAGGCGACAATGACGGTACGTTCAATTCTCGACACCAAGGGCCATCAGGTCACGAGCATCGAGCCGGATGCCAAGCTTTCGGCTGCGATCAAGCTTCTTGGTGAGCGCAAGATCGGTGCTGTGCTGGTGATGAACGGGGAACGTCTGGAAGGCATTCTTTCGGAGCGAGACATTGTCCGCGTGCTCGGCGATCGCGGCGCCAGGGTGCTCGAGGAGCCGGTCAGCGCCGTCATGACGCGCAAGGTCGTGAGTTGCCGGCAATCCGACACGGTCGCCGGGATCATGGAAATGATGACGATTGGCAAGTTCCGCCATTTGCCCGTGCTCGAGGAGGGCAAGGTGGTGGGTCTGATTTCGATCGGCGATATCGTGAAGCGCCGCGTCCAGGAATACGAGGCCGAGCAGGAAGCGCTGCGCGACTACATCAAGACAGCCTGATCGCTATTCCTTCTCGGTCTTTTCGACCGCCGGCTCGGCTTTGCCCGCCGGCGGCGCCAGTATGTGGATCGCCTCCTGGATCGAATCGATGGCGCGTTCGGCCGCCTTTGCGCCGTGGGCGATCAGGTCGTCGGCGCGATGAAAATCGAACCAGCCGATCTTCCCGACTCGGGGCGAGATCAGGAGATCGGGCGGGTCGCCGGCAAGCCGCGCGCGGGTGATGCGGTCCTGCATGATGTTGAAGGCGTCGACCATCACCGAGGAGATGCCAGGACGTCCGCCGCCGCCGAAGAACTCCCGCTTCATGGTGCGCTCGGCGGAGAAGAATTTTCCGATGCCGCGTCTGCGCGGCTCCGGTTCGGCCGCCACCTCCGGCATCACCGAGACGGAAACGCTTGGCGTGGCGCCGTGGGAATAGATCGTGGTGGAGTGCGCGAAGACGTCGCTGGAAAGATTGGCGGCGATGACGATCTCCGCGCCAAGCGCGCGCGCCGCTGACACCGGGACTGGATTGACCAGGGCGCCGTCAACCAGCCAGCGGTCGCCGACCAATATCGGCGAAAATATTCCGGGCAGCGCGTAGGAGGCGCGCATGGCATCCACCATCGGGCCATGGGTCAGCCAGATTTCGTGGCCGGTGCGCACCTCGGTCGCAACCGTGGCAAATTTCACCGGCAGCTCCTCGATCAGGCTCTGCCCGAGCGATGCTTCCAGTTCCGCCGCAAGCTTGGAGCCACCGATCAGGCCGGAGCCGTTCAGGCGGATATCGAGATAGGAAAGGACGGTTCGCGGCTGCAGGCTGCGCGCCCATTCCTCCAGCGTATCGAGATGTCCGGCGGCATAGGCGCCGCCAACCACGGCGCCGATCGACGTTCCGACTACGACGTTGGGCAAGATTCCGTGCGCGACCAGCGTCCGGACGATGCCGATATGGGCAAAGCCGCGCGCGGCGCCGCCGCCCAGCGCCAGCCCGATCACCGGCCGGCGAATGCTGCCGAGCCCTACCTTGTCTTGGGCCTTGTCTTGGGCATCGGAGCTCTTTTGGCCGCGGCCCATCCAGCTATCCAACACGCACACTCTCCTGCGGCCTCAAGGATATTCGCCGCGGCTCGGCCGCGCCAGAACCATCCAATCCGATCCTGATGCATGGTTTATGCCCGTCGACACTGGCCTAGGCAGGGAATGTGACTGGACCACGACCGCCGGATCAACATCCGCTTGCCGGGGCAGGTTCCGCCACCGCAGCTGCCCGGACTTCCGCGCTGCAGGCTTGAATTTGCCGCGTTTTCGGTGAAAAGCATGGCCATGATTTCGGGCGGTCACGGTATCGTTGGAAACGGGCGGGGCGCTTGGCCTTTTCCGGCGCTGGCGCTTGCATGGGCGCTGCTGTTTCCCACAACCGCCTCGGCTCAGTGGTTCTCGGACCGCCCCCCACCCGTACCGCCGGCCGCCGTTCCGGACGCCCAGACCGGCCCCGCCATGAACCTGGCGCCGCCATCGGGTACCGGCGCGCTCCCGCCGCTGCCGGCGCCCCTGACCCAGCCGACCCTCGTTCAGCCGCAAGTCACCACGACGCCGCCGGTGGTACCGCCGCCGGGTGCGGCAACTCCAAGCCAGGGAGTGCTGTCACTGACGGCGCGCTACGGCAAGGATCTGCCTGTCATCAATGGCGGGCTGGTGTGGCGGGTATTCGCCGACAAGCCCGACGATACCGGCACCTTCAAGCTGATCCGCGAGGAACGCGGCGCGACGCCGAACATCGTGCTGCCGCCCGGCAACTACGTGGTCCACGTCGCCCTCGGCCTGGTCAGTGCGGTGCGCGCGGTGAGCCTGAAGGCAGAGACGGACCGCGTCGCTTTCGTGCTTCCGGCCGGCGGGCTGCGCATCGAAGGCCGCGTCGGCTCCAGCAAGATTCCGCCGAACCAGATTTCGTTCGCACTCTACAAGGGCAGCCAGTTCGAGGGCGGCGCCGAGCGCTCTTCCCTGATCCCCAACGTGCCGGCCGGCGATGTCGCAATGCTGCCGGAGGGGACCTACTACATCATCTCCAACTATGGCGATGCCAACTCCGTCGTGCGCTCCGATATCCGTGTCCAGGCCGGCAAGCTGACGGACGTCACCGTTTCGCACCGCGCGGCGGTGATCACACTGAAGCTCGTCAGCGACAGGGGCGGCGAAGCGCTCGCCAACACCGCATGGTCGGTAATCACGCCGGGCGGCGACGTCATCAAGGAATCGATCGGCGCGTTTCCGCGCGTGGTGCTGTCCGAGGGCGAATACCGGGCGATCGCCAAGAACGAAGGCAAGGTGTTCGAGCGGCCCTTCAACGTCGTCAACGGCGTCGACGGCGAAGTCGAGGTCATCGCGCGCTGACGTCGGCTTTCGACTGTCATAGTCTCTAATACGCACTAACCATCGCACAACTTAAAACTGTCACAATCGCCGCATCTGCGTACCGCTGCCGCAATTTTTACACAGCCTTAAACCCGGCTGCATTGGATGCCCTGGGTACGCGTAGCGGGGCAGGTCATGGTTGCGGCCAAATCATCGAAAAAACCGACAGATAAATTCAACACCGAGATGTTCGCCGACGTCCCGGTCCTCAAGCGAAAATGGCAGGCTGCATTGCGGCCCGGCGAGAAGCTGCCGCGCTATGAGGACGTCATGCTGGGCAGTCTCGGCAGGTTGGCGGACCATGTCGTGCTGCTTCGCAATGACGGTGGCACGCTCACGGTTTCGCATAGCGGCCGCTATGTCCAGCAATGGCTGAACGAGGATCGCTGGGACGTCCCCTTAAGCGCATTGCCGCCGGATTGCGCGACCGCGCTGGCGGAAGCGGCATCACACGCGCTGCAGAACGGTCGCCCGTATCTTGCGACGGCGCATTGCGTGCGCGACGGGCTGGTTCGCACCTATGATGTGCTCGCGCTGCCGACTTCGTCACGCTGGGGTGGCAGCCTGGTCGGCGCCTATGTCAACGAGCGCGATACGCAATTCAACCTGCTGGATACGATCTTCTCGGCAACCGATGAGGGCATGCTGTCGCTGGCGGCGATCCGCGATGCGAATGGCCACCCGTCTGATTTTCAGATCGTCCATCTCAATCAGGGGGCGGCGCGGCTATTGCGGCAGCCCTCGACGGAACTATTGTGGCGACGACTTGCCTCGGGCGACGGCCTGCTGTGCGCGCCGGAGGTAATCCGGCGCCTGCGCGAGATCGTCGGCAGCGGGCGTGGTGGACAGATCGAAATCGACAACGACGAACGCTGCCTGCGGCTGGGCGTGACGGCATTCGGCGACATGCTCTCGCTAACAGTTTCCGACGTCACAGCGCTGAAGCGGCGCGAGGTTTCCTTCCGTCTGCTGTTTGACAACAACCCAATGCCGATGTGGGTGTTCGATGCCGAAACGACCCGGTTCCTGAGCGTCAACGATGCGGCGGTGCGGCACTACGGTTATCCCCGCGAAACCTTCCTGCAAATGCAGCTTCGCCAGATCTGGCCGGTGGACGAGTGGGTAAGCCACGGCGAGGCGCTGCAGCGCCTCGGTGACGTCTACAACTCGAGCCGCGACTGGCGGCATCTCAAAGCGGATGGCAGCGAAATCCACGTGCTGACGTTCGGACGGCGCGTCACCTTCGACGGGCGAGACGGCTATCTGGTGGCCGCGGTCGATATTACAGAGCGCCGCGCGGCGGAAGCGCGTATCGCCCACATGGCCCATCACGACGGCCTGACCAACCTGCCAAATCGCGACTTTTATCAGGAGCGACTTCGTCAGGCCCTCGAACGGGCCGCGTCCGGCAACAGGCGCGTGGCGGTGCTGTGCGTCGATCTCGACCTGTTCAAGAACGTCAACGATTCCTTCGGTCACCCGATGGGCGATCGTCTGCTGCAGGCGGTGGCCGAGCGGTTGAAGTCCGAGGTTCGTGGCGACAATGTCGTCGCACGGCTCGGCGGCGACGAATTCGCCATCGTGCTGGTCTCCGAGGTATCGCCGAACGAGCTGAGCGATTTTGCCGACCGGCTGATCGGCGTCCTGAGCGCGCGCTACGACCTCGACGGCATCGAGGTCGTCGTCGGCGCCAGCGTCGGCATCGCATTGTCGCCCGGCGATGGCGCGAGCTGCGAGGAATTGATGCGCAACGCCGACATGGCGCTCTATCGGGCGAAGTCGGATGGCGGCAACGTTCATCGCTTCTTTGAGCGCGAGATGGATCGCCAGGCGCAGAAGCGCCGCGATATGGAGCGCGACCTGCGTCGCGCCTTCGCCAACGGCGAATTCGAACTGCACTATCAGCCGCTGGTGGATATTGCCGCGAACCGTGTCAGCGGCTTCGAATCGCTGTTGCGCTGGCGCAGCCCTGAGAAGGGCATGATCTCGCCGGCCGAGTTTGTACCGGTTGCTGAGGATATCGGCCTGATCGTGGCACTGGGCGAGTGGGTGCTGCGCGAGGCCTGTTCGGAAGCTGCGAGCTGGCCGGAGGACATCAAGGTTGCCGTCAATCTGTCGCCGGTGCAGTTCCGCAGCCGCAATCTGGTTCAGGCGGTGATTTCGGCCCTGGCGCATTCCGGCCTGTCGCCACGGCGGCTTGAACTTGAAATCACCGAGTCGGTCTTCCTGGCCGAGACCGAAGCCAATCTGGCGATCCTGCATCAGCTTCGCGAACTCGGCGTCAGCATTTCCATGGACGATTTCGGCACCGGCTATTCGAGTCTGAGCTATCTCCGGAGCTTTCCATTCGACAAGATCAAGATCGACCGCTCGTTCGTGAAGGACCTTGTCGATCGTACCGATTGCGTCGCGATCGTGCGCGCCATCTCCGGCCTCGGCCGCAGCCTGAACATCACGACGACGGCCGAAGGCGTCGAGACCATGGACCAGCTCGACTGGCTGCGCGCCGAAGGTTGCAACGAGGTACAGGGCTTTCTGTTCAGCGCGGCGAAGCCGGCATCCGAGCTCGAGGCATTGCTGTCGGGGTTTGGCGCTCGCGCTTCAAAGGCGGCGTGAGGCGATAGCAACTCGTCATGCCCGGGCTCGACCCGGGCATCCATCTTCTTCGCAAGAATTTTCTCGGGAGGGATGGATTGCCGGGTCAAGCCAGGCAATGACGGTCACGGGATTTTTAGAACCGCGTCACGATATCGGACAGCGCCGGGCGAGGGCGATCCTCCACCGGTTTCGAGGGCTTGCCGATATGGATGAAGCCGGCGAGCTTCTCGTGCGCTTTCAGTCCGAGCCCGTCGAGCACGTCGCGGTCGAATGCGAACCAGCCGGTGAGCCAGCAGGCGCCATAACCAAGCGCCGTCGCCGCAGTGACGATGTTCATCGCGCTGGCGCCGGCAGATAATTCCTGTTCCCACCCCGGCACTTTGGGGTGCGGCTTGGTGAAACTGACAACCGCGATCACCAGCGGTGCGTCCATCAGCCGGCGCTTTTCGAGTTCGATATCGGCGACCGGGGCGGAGGGATGCTTTTTTGCGAACACCTGCGCAATGACGTCGCCGGCCCGCGCCCGGGCGTCGCCCTCGAACACGATGAAGCGCCACGGCGTCAGCTTGCCGTGGTCCGGCACCCGCGCGCCGATGGTCAGGATGGTCTCGAGTTCGCTCGCGGTTGGGCCGGGGCCGCTCATCTCGCGGGGCTTGACCGAGCGGCGGATCTTCAGGAGTTCGATAGCGTCAGGCACAAGGGTCTCTTTTGTCGGAAATGGCTGCGCCAGAGATAGTGGCACAGCCCGTCCAGCGGAAGCCGATTTAGACCGATTATGATCAGGCCGCCGCCCGCGCCCGCTTCACGTCCGGCGGCGTTGCTTCCTCGACAAGGGCGGCCAGCGCCTCGTCGGTCGGCATCACCTTCTGCCCATCGCTGCCGAGGCGGCGGACCGAGACCGAATGGGTCTCGGCTTCCTTCTTGCCGACGACGAGAAGGGCAGGGATCTTCGCCAGCGAGTGCTCGCGGACCTTGTAGTTGATCTTCTCGTTGCGCAGGTCGATCTCGACGCGCAGGCCGGCACGGCGCGCGGCGGCCGCAACCACCTTGGCGTATTCGTCGCCCTCGGAGGTGATGGTGGTGACCACCACCTGGGTAGGCGCCAGCCAGAGCGGGAAGCTGCCGGCAAAATGCTCGATCAGGATGCCGATGAAGCGCTCCATCGAGCCGCAGATTGCGCGATGGACCATCACCGGTACCTTCTTCGAGCCGTCGGCATCGATGTAGAACGCGCCGAAACGCTCCGGCAGGTTGAAGTCGACCTGCGTGGTGCCGCATTGCCAGTCGCGGCCGATGGCGTCGCGCAGCACGTACTCGAACTTCGGCCCGTAGAACGCGCCTTCGCCCGGGTTGATCGCGGTCTTGATGCGGTTGCTGCCGCTGGCCTGGATTTCGGCCAGCACGGTTGCCATCACGCGTTCGGCATGCTCCCACATTTCGTCGGTGCCGACGCGCTTCTCCGGCCGGGTCGAGAGCTTCACCGTCAATTCGCCATCGAATCCGAAGTCGGCGTAGGTCGACAGGATCAGCTCGTTGATCTTGAGGCATTCGTCCGCGAGCTGCGCCTCGGTGCAGAACACATGCGCATCGTCCTGCGTGAAGCCGCGCACGCGCATCAGGCCGTGCATGGCGCCCGACGCCTCATAGCGATGCACCACGCCGAATTCGGCAAGGCGCAAGGGCAGGTCGCGGTAGCTCTTCAGGCCATGCTTGAAGATCTGCACATGGCCAGGGCAGTTCATCGGCTTCAGTGCGAACCAGCGCTTGTCCTCGGCCTCGTCGCCGGCCGACTGCGCCGCGAACATGTTCTCGCGGTACCAGTCCCAGTGGCCCGACGTCTCCCACAACACCTTGTCGAGGATCTGCGGCGCGTTGACCTCGTCATAGTCGCCGGTCAGTCGGCGGCGCATGTAGGCGATGAGCTGCTGGAAGATGGTCCAGCCCTTCGGGTGCCAGAACACCACGCCCGGGCCTTCCTCCTGGAAGTGGAACAAATCGAGCTCGCGGCCGAGCTTGCGGTGGTCGCGCTTCTCGGCTTCCTCGATCTGTTTGAGGTAGGCGTCGAGCTCTTCCTGCCTGGCAAAGGCAGTACCGTAGATGCGGGTCAGCATCGGGTTGTTGGCGTCGCCGCGCCAATACGCGCCCGCCACCTTCATCAGTTTGAAGGCGTTCCCGATCTTGCCGGTCGAGTTCATGTGCGGGCCGCGGCACAGATCGAACCAGTCGCCCTGGAAATAGATCTTGATCGGCTCGTCGCCGGGAATGGCGTCGACCAGCTCGACCTTGAACGTCTCGCCCTTGTCGCGGAACACCTGCTTGGCCTTTTCGCGGTCCCACACTTCCTTGGTGAAGGGCTTGTCGCGCGCGATGATCTCGCGCATTCGCTTTTCGATCGCGGCAAAGTCTTCCGGCGTGAACGGCTCGTTGCGGAAGAAGTCGTAATAGAAACCGTTCTCGATCACCGGGCCGATCGTGACCTGCGTGCCCGGCCACAGCGACTGCACCGCTTCCGCCAGCACATGCGCGCAGTCGTGCCGGATCAGTTCCAGCGCGCGCGGGTCTTCGCGGTTGATCAGTTCGAGCTTGGCGTCGCGCAAGATTGGATCGTTGAGATCGGTCACCACGCCATCGAGCGCCATCGCCACCGTGCGCTTGGCCAGCGAGGGCGAGATGCCCTTGGCGATGTCGAAGCCAGTGATCCCCTTGCCGTAGTCGCGCCTGGCGCCATCGGGGAAAGTGACGGTAATCTTCTCCAGGGGCTCGGCTGGTTTCAGATTGGCGAGGCCATACTGGAAGCCCGATGGGGGCGTATTCTTGTCAGGCATGTTAGTCTCCTAAAGCTCACTCCTGCGAACGAGCGCAGGTAAGCGGGAAGCAGCGGTATAGCAGGCGATTCGGCTCCTGCAATCGGGCAATTTCGCTAAATAGGCCGTGATGGAAGCTGTCGCGGAGCTACATCTGGTCCCATTGCCCGGGAAAGAGAGCTACTCTCCGTCACGGCTGTTGGCGCGGAGCCGCGTGGCATCGGCGCCCTAAAATCAACAAAACTCATGACAGCAATGACAAATAGTCCGGCATCGCGTCCTTTTCTTGGCATGGCGTGCAGTCTACATGCATCTGCATGAAACACGTGCCCTTGCCTGTCCACGTCGAAAGCCGCTTTGCACCGACTGCGTTGATGTTGGGCAATGTCATCACCGGCTGTTCGGTGCTGGCGCCGGCGGGCATGCTTGTCGAACTGTCTTCGGGTCTCGACGTCTCGATCCGCACAGCCGGTCTTCTGATCACCTTCGGCGCGATCATACTTTGCGTCGGCTCGCCTGTGACGGCGTGGCTGACCTCCAGGATCGAGCGCCGCACCTTGTTGACGGCAACGATTGCCGTGCTCGCGCTCACCAATTTCGCTTCCGCCTTTGCGCCTGATTACGCCAGCCTGCTCGCCATCCGCCTGGTCATGCTGGCAGTCGGCGCGCTCTACACCCCACAGGCCGCCGGCACCGCTGCGCTGATCGTGGCTGAGGAAAAACGCGGCAGCACAATCGCCTATGTCTTCCTCGGCTGGTCGCTGGCGGCCGCCGTGGGCCTGCCGGCCATCACGTTCATCGCCAGCCGCTATGGGTGGCAGGCGGTGTATGGCGCCATCGGCGCGATGAGCTGCCTGAGTTTCCTGCTGCTGGCGTGGCGCCTGCCGCGCGGTCTGATGGGCGCGCCGGTTGACCTCAAGACCTGGGCTGCGATTGGCCGCAACCCGGTGATCCTGCTGCTGCTGTTGATCACGACACTGCAGATGTCCGGCCAGTTCGTGGTGTTCACCTATATGGGGCCGTTGCTGGCACGGCTGACCGGCGCAGGCCCGGACCCGATCGCCCTGGTGTTCGCGTCGTACGGCGTATGCGGTGTGATCGGCACCGCGATCGCGACCCGCATCGTCGATTCCTGGGGCGCCTGGAAGACGTCCATGTTGTTCACGTCGGTGTTGTTGGCCGGCCTCTCCGGCTGGGCGCTCAGCGCCGGCATCTATCCGCTGATGGCCGTTTCCGTCGCGATCTGGGGAATCGGATTTGCTTCCACCAATTCAATGCAGCAGGTGAGGCTGGTCGGCGCCGCGCCCGCGCTCGCCTCCGCCTCGGTCTCGCTCAACACATCGGTGCTCTATATCGGGCAGGCCATCGGCTCGGCGATCGGCGGCTTTCTCTACGCGCGCGATCTCCTCTATGCCTCTGGCTATGTCGCGATGACCTTCGTCGCGCTGGCGGTGACGATCGTGATTCTGACCAGGCCGACCAAGGTCCAGGGAAGCGCACCGCGTTGATGCCGACCGAAGACTTTTGACATCGTTACGCGAGTTCCATAGATGTAACGTTATAACGTTACATCTGGGGGCGGTAAGCTTTGGAAAAGATTGGCAATTGGTATGAAGTTACGCGGCGAATCGGACGCCGAACACGGTTCATGGCAGCGTTCTTGGCAGTTCTGGCCGCAGCATCCTGGGCCGCGGGCGGCGCACGCCCCGCCACTGCTCAAACCGTCTCACAGTCCGTTCTGCCTGCGATTACGGTGGAAGGACGGCCAGCCACAAAGCCAAAGCAGAGACCGAGCAAGCGCTTCCAGGTGCGGGCTGCGTCCATCGCGCGGCAGGCGCAGACCGGTGCGGACCGTGCGCCGCAAGGCCCAATCGACGGATGGCCAGGAGGCTTGCCGCGCGACTATATCCGTTCGACGACCGATCTCAACGTACCCAATACGACCGGATCGCGACTGCCGGGCACGGCTCGCGATATCCCCGCCAGCGTGGAGAGCATCAACCAGGCGACGATGCAGGAGCGAGGCAAGACGAGTTGGGTGGACGCCCTTCAAGGCCTGACCGGCTTCACGTCCGCCGTCCGGCCAGGAGCTGCCGGCGTCGCATCGACGCGCGGGTTCATCGAGAATGGCATCGCGGTGCTCTATGACGGAATCCGTGTCACCAACACCACGATCAGTACGCGCAACTACGACAGTTTTATTTTCGACAGGGTAGACGTGCTGCGCGGACCGGCGTCGGTGCTTTACGGAGAAGGCGCCATCGGCGGCGCCGTCAATCTCGTTCGCAAGCAACCAAGCGGGGTCAACGAGCCGTTCGAAACAATCTCCTCGCTCACTACTCGCGAAGGCGTCCGCCAGGCCGTGGGAAAGGGAGGTCCGCTGGGGAACGGCTTCTCTTATCGGCTCGACGGCGTCGTCAACGGATACAACGGCCCGGTCGACGACAACCAGGTCAGATACGGCAACGTCGCAGGCGCCTTGCGCTGGGACGTGACGCCGCAATTTTCATCGACCGTCGATTTTGACTACATGAAATCGAAAATCGAGAACGCGTATTGGGGCACGCCCCTGGTGCGAGGGCAAATCCGCTCCGATCTCCGCGACGTCAACTACAACAACCTGCCGAACAACAAATACGACGACAGTGTGCTGTGGCTGCGCTGGAATACGACGTATGACACCGAGGAGTTAAAGATCCGCAATCGCTTCTGGTCCTATCAATCCGACCGCGATTGGATCAACACGTTCCGCTTCGCCTATATTCCCGCAGGCGGCACCTGCTCCTTCCGCGGGCAGAACCTTCTCAACAACACCGGTACGGACCAGGTCTGCCGGCAAACGTGGGATAATCTCGGCTACGACCATCGTTTCGTTGGCGATCGTTTCGACGTGAACTGGAACGGCAGCTTGGGAGCGATGCCGCTGTCGACGGTCATGGGGGTTGAGGTTGCTAGCACCCGATGGGACAGTCCGCGCAACGAGGTGACATCGCTCCAACTCGTCGATCCCTACAATCCCGCACCGACGGACTTCTTCGCGCGAGGCACTGCACGGACACAAAACGTGCGCGCGGATCTGACGCAGAAGGCGGTTTTCGGCGAGACGCGCCTGGAAGTACTCAAGGGGGTCAAGATTGTCGGCGGGTTTCGGGTCGACCAAATGGAGGTGGACTACAATCGGCAGCCGGCGAACCAGCTCTACAGCAAGATGTTCGAACCCAGCACCTATCGCATAGGTGGACTATGGGACATTCGCGCCGACACGACGCTCTACGCGCAATATGCAACTGCGGTTGAGCCGCGCTTTGCTCTGTTCACATTGGGCGTCACCGATACGCCATTCAGCCTCACCAATGCGCGCCAGGTGGAAGGCGGTATCAAACACTCCTTCGCGAACGGACGGGGTGAGCTGTTGGCGGCCGTCTATCACATCGAAAAGATCGATATCCCCTCGACCGATCCGCTGACGGGATTCACGGTTCAGGTGGGCAAGCAGTCATCCCGCGGCCTTGAGATTTCCGGCAGCTACCGCCCGATGGAGACTTTGCGTCTCGAGGCGAACTTTGCCTACGTAAATGCCCGGTATGACGAGTATCGAACCAGTACGACCGCGAACTACACGGGCAATACGCCGCCGAATGTGCCGCAGGTCGTGGCGAACTTTGGTGCCACGTGGCAGCCGTTCACAAATTGGGCGGTTGGCGGTTGGATCAATTACAGGGCCTCGATCAAGGCTGACGATGCCAACCTGGTGACGTTGCCATCTGCCACCGTCGCGGATGTTTTTGCCACCTACCGTTTTGCGCAAAACGCCGACCTGACATTCCGCGTTCGCAATGTCACCGACGCGGTCTATGCAGCGTGGGCCACGGATGCCAACTACGTCATTCTTGGCACGCCGCGGACCTTCGAGCTTTCTCTCCGTACGCGGTGGTAGGCAGGTCCAGGAATGCTCGTTCGCAGCAGGCGTCGTCGTGCGCCGCCGCCCGCGCCGCGCAAAGCGTTCGTGTCCGGACACGGGACGCCGGCGATCGGAACGCACGGCGCGGATCATTCAATGGCTCACGCCATCCCCTCCAATCGCAAGCAGGTTCGAGGGGACGCCCTCTACCTTGATACGTTGTCGCGCGGCGAGGGTCGTTGCGTCGAGAATTGCTACTTCGCCTGCACGCGGATCGGAGACGGCGACATACGGGCCGATGGAAGCGATCCGCGGGCGCACGGTGCTCTGATCCATCGCATAGCGCTCGGTAACGCGTGCCTGGGCTTCGGTCGTGCCGGTCAATGGGTTGATGCTGAGAAGGGTACCATCCTCAATGATGACGAAGAGCCGGTCTCCCGATTCCGGATGGAGATTGAAGTCCATCCTGCGCGCCGGCAGTTCGATGAAGCGGAAGTCCCCATCCGCAGCCGAAGGATCGACGATGACCATGCCGTCGACGCCGAAATCACCGGCAACGAATGTAAATCCGGATGCGCCGGTCATGCGGCGGATCGTGCGTCCGGGCGGTAGCGAAGCTGGATAGGGGAGATGGCGACTGACGACGCCGTTGCGTGCCATCTCGAAGATCGCAACGCCATCCGCACATCCGAACACGACGAAGCGGCTCGTCGCCGCTTCGCCGTGCAAGCTTGGGCATTCAATCCGGTGCGGCTTTGGCGTGTCCTCGCGTCGGAGCTCGATCGCATCCGGAAGGCCTTCGCCTGCGGATGGAATTGTGATGGCCAAACGCCTTGCAACCGGAACGGCCACGCCGTGATGCTTGGCGCCCGTTTCGGCACGCTGAATGCGTTCCATGCGGCCCGCGACCAAGTCCTGCTCGTTGAAAATCTGGGCTGTTCCGTCGCCATCGAAAAACACGGCAACGCGGACGTTGTCGCGCGTGAGATGCGAAGGGCGTAGGCCACGAAGCCGCGGAGACAGCAGCGCTGGAGCGGAAATCCTTATGTCGGCATGATCGCCGTGGCTCCCCAGCTCAATGCCGGTGTCGATGACAGCTACTTCATCCGCTTCGGGCTGCACGGCATACGCATAACGGCCCGAGGCTCCCGCGTGGAGGCGCGCCGGACTGGCCAGCGGCAGTGCGGCAAGCAACTGGCCGTTTTCGAGATCAAAGATCTTGAGTGCCGCTGCCTTGGCATCGGCAACCATGAGCCGAAAGGCCTGCGCGGTGCCCGCAGCGTGGGTGCGATGTTCGACGGTGGGGCCGTGCGCATCGCTGGTTGCGCCGGACATTCCGCAAAGAACCATCGCGATAGCAAGAAGTCGGCGCATCGCTGTCCTGTAAGATAGAAAATATGAAATGTTATAACGTAACAATTGCATGCGGCAAGATCTCGACGCGAGCCTGATCGTGCGGCGAGGCTACCGATTAGCGTAAGGCGCACTCGCGATCCGGGTCAGCGCGGGCGTTGCGGCTATTTTGACCAGCACGTCCTTCACCGGGTGCTCGGTCCAGGCCTGCGTCACGTAATCGCGATGGGTGACGCCATCGGGCGTCTGCACGAAGATCACGCTGCCGGGGCGGAGCGGCCCGTCCATGCTCTCGGTGACGGTGATGCCGCGGTCGCGGAGCATCTGCATCAGCTCCAGGTCGTGCCGCTTGGTGTGGCGGGTATAGGCGGAGATGAAGAAGCCGGTCCGGTTCTTCTCTATCCAGGACGCGAACTTGTCGAGTTCGCCATAGATGGCGTCGAGCAGGAATACGCCGCGGACGCGGCTCGAGAGGCCGCCGACCTCGAGGCTCCAGGCCGTCGGCAGGAAGCCGCCGCTATAGCCGACGATCACGATCGGCATGTTCGCAAACGCCTGCGTCGACTTCGGATCGCCATAGAGGCGGGCGAGGTGGCCAGCCGATTCATCGATGAAGCGCTTGAAGCCGCCCGGCTGCCAAAACTTGCCCGCCGAGGAGTCGGCGGCATTGACAGCCATCTGAGGCGCGAGCAGCACGGCGTTAGCGCCGGAATCTGAGATCTGCTGCGGCACCAATTGCCTGTCGCGGACGTCGCGCTCCAGCGTCGCGCCGTTGCCATGGAAGAACACCACGATCACGCCGGGCTTCTTGACGTCGAACGCCTCGGGGACATGCACCAGCACGCGGCTGTCGTTGTAGGTCTCGTCCTGCCAATAAACCCGCCCACTAAATGTCTTGTGGCCCTTGCGGTCACCCTTGGTGATGTTGAGGAAGGGCTCCTCGGAGCGTGGGTTGGTGCCGAAATAGGGGAAGGCCGAGGACTTCATGCTCACCAGCGCGGTCAGTTCTTCGCGCTCGGTTCGGGGCAGGGACAGCGTCGGCGTCAGCGCGGCGACCCTCACGGGCACGGTACGTACCGCGCGCGGCTCCGCTGGAGCGAGCGCAACCTGGCGCTGGTACTGCGGCAGACTTTCATTGGCGGTCGGGAAACGATCGGCGAATTGCGCGTTCGGAAAGCGATCCTCGAACGCATCGGACGAAGCCTGGGACTTGGCTGCCTCGGATTTTGCGACTTGTGTGTTCGCCGCCAGCATGCCGGCATTGGGCGCCTTGCCGCATTGAACGAGCACGAAGGACAGCGGCACGATCAGCGCCGTCAGCGCGACCCAGTGCCATCGACGAGGTAGGGCGCGCCGCGGCACGGCCCATAACGCCGAGCGTATGGCGCGATCGATTGTCTGGAATTTCGGATCGGCTCCGACCATCCACCCCAATGTCCCAAGTCCACCGTCGACCGACGTTATGCTTGCACGCGTCTAGGCAACGTTAAGCGTCCGGAAAAACTCCCCACGTCCGGAAGCCCCGAGGAGACCACCCAATCGTGTCGCGATTGTGGGACCGTCACGATGTTTTCGCAATCCGCTAGTGGCACGGTAGGTTCGCAGGTATCCTGAAACCTATTTTACGTCTCAATTTAAACCCTTGTTAACATTGCTTGAATTGAGAGGCGTCAGCCTGCACGATGCAGCTCTCGGCTGCGGGCGCTTGAAGGTGGGTCCGAGATGGCGGCATCAGAAACGGCAAGCCCGGCTTGGCCCGGCTCGCGCTCCGGCGGCAGATCGAGCGTTTCGGTTCTGGTGGCGGTTGCCATCGTTGTTGCCGACATGATCGGCGTCGGCGTCTTCACCAGCCTCGGCTTTCAGGTCAAGGATATCCCTTCGGGCTTTTCGATCCTGTTGCTGTGGACCGTCGGCGGCATCGTCGCCTTGTGCGGGGTATTTTCCTACGGCGAACTCGGCGCGATGTTTCCGCGCTCGAGCGGCGAGTACAATTTCCTTGGCCGCGCCTATCACCCGGCCTTCGGTTTTGTGGCGGGCTGGGTGTCGGCGACCGTCGGCTTCGCCGCACCGGTTGCGCTGGCCGCGATGGCATTCGGCGAGTACGGCAAGTCGGTATTTCCAAATGCGCCGCCGCTGGCGCTTGCGGTCGGCATCGTCTGGCTGGTGTCGCTGGTGCAACTCACCGGCGTGCGCCATTCCTCGACCTTTCAACTCATAGCTACCATCCTGAAGGTGGTGCTGATCGTGGCCTTCCTGGCCTGCGGTTTCCTGATCGGCACGGCGCAGCCGGTCTCATTCACGCCATCGGCGTCCGACTTAACCTACATCGTCAGCGCGCCGTTCGCGATCAGTCTCGTCTTCGTGATGTATTCTTTCTCGGGATGGAACGCGGCGACCTACATCATCGGTGAGGTGAGGCTGCCCGAACGCAACGTGCCGCGGGCGATGCTGATCGGAACACTGATCGTGCTCGTGCTGTATGTCGCGCTCAACGCGGTGTTCCTGCACACGGCGCCGATCGACAAGCTGGCGGGCCAGCTCGACGTGGCCCGCATTTCCGGCAGCTATATCTTTGGCGAGCTCGGCGGCCGCATCGTCGGCGCGATGATCTGCTTCGGGCTGATCTCCTCGATCAGCGCGATGATGTGGATCGGGCCGCGCGTCATGATGACGATGGGCGAGGACATCCCGGTGTTGCGGATGTTTGCCCGAAGGTCGACCGCCGGCGCGCCGGCCAATGCCATTCTTTTCCAGCTTACCGTCGCAAGCCTGATGCTGTTCACGCGAAGCTTCGAGGCGGTGCTTGAATTCATCCAGTTCTCTTTGCTGTTCTGTTCGTTCTTTACCGTGCTCGGTGTCATCAAGCTGCGCATCACCCATCCGGACCTCCCGCGTCCTTACCGCGCTTGGGGATACCCGGTAACGCCAGTGGTCTTCCTGCTCGTGACCGGATTCATGATGTACTATCTTTTGAAGGAACAGCCGCTGCGCTCGTTCTTTGGTCTTCTGATCATGTTTTCAGGTCTGCTGATCTACGCCGTTTTCCGCAAGCGGGCAGATCAGGTTCCAGCGGCCGCAGTAGGCCGCGAATGAACATGCTGCATTCCCTGAGAACGGCGACACTTGCTACTGTCATGCTGCTGGCGGCCGTCGCTGGCGTCCATGCCCAAACCGTGACAGCGGACGACACCGCAAAATTTCTGGCAGGCATAATGCCGTCGGTGGACTCGCCGCTTCAGCCGCTCACGAACGACCCGGCCTGGCAGCGCCACGCCAAATTCTTCGACACTGCGTTCGCTCAGCTCGAGCAGCGGCAGCTGTCACGGATCCGCGCCTGGGCGGACACCAATCTGGCGGCGCCGAAGCCGACCATGTTTTACATGTTCTCAGGGCCAGACTTCCTCTATGCGAACGCCTTCTATTCGAAGGCATCGACTTACGTGCTGAGCGCGCTCGAGCCGGTCGGCTCGGTGCCCGATCTGACGCGACTGCCGCGCGGCGGCATTGCATCCGCGCTCTACAATGTCGAGCGCTCGCTCAGTTCGATCCTGAGCTTCAGCTTCTTCATCACCAAGCAGATGAAGACCGATCTGCAGGCGGGCCAGATCAGCGGTACCTTGCCGATCCTCTACGTATTCCTGGCGCGTTCGGGCATGACAATCAGAAGCGCCACTCCGATCTCGCTGGACGACAAGGGCGCGGCCTATTTCGCGAGTGAAAATCCCGGGCCGAACGCCGTGCGCGGCGTGCGCATCATCTTCGCAGGCCCCGAGGGTCAGGAAAAGACGCTGTATTATTTCTCGACCGACCTTTCCAATTCCGGCGTGAGGGCGAGCGGCTTTTTGAAATTCTGCGAGACGCTGGCGCCCGGCAATAGCCTGATCAAGAGCGCGTCCTACCTCCTGCATTCCGGCAACTTCACCACCGTGCGCAACTTCCTGCTCAACAACAGCGCCACCATCATCCAGGACGATTCAGGAATCCCGCTCGCCTATTACAGCACGAGGAAATGGCGCTTGTTTCCGTTCGGCCGCTACCTCGGGCCGATCGATGAATTCCCCGGACGCTATCAGGAATCCTATGCGGCACTGTTCCAGCGCGCGCAGCCGATCGATTTTGGCATCGGCTATCGCTGGCGTACGCCCGAAACGAATGTGCTGCTGGCGGTGAGATTGCCCGACGATGGGTCGCCTGCCATCGATGCCACGGCGTCGGCGGAGCCGCCACCGCCGCGTCCGCGCAGGCCGCGACCGCCGGCGGATATCGGGCCGCGACCATTGCCGGATTTTTGGTCTCAGCCGAGAGGCGGATTTTTCTTCTGGCGCTAATCGGCGCGATCCTGGCTCGCCGCAAGCGTCGTATTCAGGAAGCGTTGACGCCGCGCCAGCGTCCATAGCGCCACGGCAGATACCAGCGCGCACCGGGGGGCGCCGTGAGCGGTACGTTGTCGATGCCGGACGTGCCCCAAGGGTGGCAGCGCAACAGACGCGCCAGCGTCATCCAGCCGCCGGCCCACAGACCGAAACGCTCGATCGCTTCATCACCATAGACCGAGCATGTCGGCAGATGCCGGCAGTTGTAGCCAACGAGCAGCGACAGCGAGTGCCGGTAGATCCAGATCAGCGCACGTCCGGCATTTCGCGGCAGACGACGGATCGCGCTGGCACAATCCATGCATCGTTTTTGCTGTGAGATTGGATGATCTGCCGGTGCCATGCAGACTATGTACGTAGTTTTGCGGGAGTTCCCAAGCAAGGAACTCAATTCGTGCAGATATTTAGCCACACTTCGCAATTATCGCACTGCAAACTGACGGAGCAAGCCAAGGTATTATGGACGACACACGTCAGCACAGTTACCGTTTTCATACGGATCGATGACGGAATCATCTCGCGTTAAAATGGGGCCATTGCCAGTCGTAGACGGGGCTTGGGGGAAGGATCCAAATTGAGCTTTGTGACCTCGCTGAAATTTCGCGGTTTGGCTCTTCTCGGTGCCACCGCTTTTTGTCTCGCCTTGCCCGGCGCGATCGCGATACTGGGCAATTCGGCTCACGCCGGCGGCGCTCTCGAAGAGCGCAAGCAGCCAATGCATTTCAAATGGAATGCGTGCCAGCCGGATTGCAGGGGCTGGGTCTCGGCTGTTGGCATCGTCACCGCGGATAGCCCGCGGGAGTTCGAGGAATTCGCCAAGGGTCGCCAGCTCGCTGGCGCAACCATCGTGCTGGATTCCAGCGGCGGCTCGGTCAACGATTCCATCACGCTCGGCCGGAAGTTCCGCAGTCTCGGCGCGCTGACCACGGTCGGCACCACCGTGCGCAAGCAGACCCCAAATGGCGAACGCGCCACCGTAGCGCCGGAAGCCTATTGCGAGTCGATGTGCGTATTCCTGCTCCTGTCAGGCAAGACCCGTTATGTGCCGCCGGCCGCGCATGTCCGCGTGCACCAGATCTGGATGGGCGATCGCGCGGACGATGCCAAGGCCGCGAGCTACACCGCGCAGGATCTGATGATCGTGCAACGCGATATCGGCCGCCTCACGAAATTCACCTTCGAGATGGGCGGAACCGGCGATCTGCTGTCGCTCGCGCTCAGCGTGCCTCCGTGGGAAGAGCTGCACGAGTTGTCGCGCGCTGAATTGCGTTTGGCCAATCTCGTCACGACCGATTTGGCTGCCGATGTGTTCCCGCAGGACAACGCGGGCGTGCCGATGGCGGAGGCCAAGCCGTCCAAGCCGCAGGATCGCTTCGTCAGTTCCGCGATGGAGGGCGAGACGTCATTGCAGCAGGGCAGGTCGACGAAGACCGCCGAAGCCGCGGTTCCAACCGGCGGCAACGCGACGCCGCCCACGCAGCCGGCCCCGCCGCAGCCGCAGCCTCAGAAATAGGCTGCTTCCGCCCACGATGTCATCATCCGCGAAAGCGGATGATCCAGTACGCCGCGGCGCTTGTGATCGAATAAGAATTCCCGGCGTACTGGGTACCCTGCCTTCGCGAGGTACGACCGTGTGCGGGGCGAACCCCTACGCCTGCGCCGTCTGCTTGGCCCTGGCTTCGATCTGGCCGATGGCGTCGACCACCGCATCGAAAGTCAGCATCGTCGAGGCATGGCGGGCCTTATAATCGCGCACCGGCTCGAGCAGGGCGATGTCGGCCCATTTACCCTGCGGAGGACTGCCGTTTTCCTTCAGCATCTTACGGACGGTTTCTCGCAACTCACGTAATTCGCTAGCCGTCGAGCCAACCACGTGGCTTGCCATGATCGAGGAAGAGGCCTGGCCGAGCGCACAGGCCTTCACGTCATGCGCGAAGTCGGTCACCACGGGCCCTTCCATCTTGAGGTCGACCTTTACGGTCGAGCCGCACAGTTTGGAATGGGCGGTGGCGCTGGCGTGAGGGTCGGGGAGGCGGCCAAGGCGGGGGATATTGCCCGCCAGTTCGATGATCCGCTTGTTGTAGATGTCATTCAGCATGAGAATCAGTGTCCCGGGCGGCGGTCCGAGCGCCCTTGGCGGCTGGGTTTCATCGTCCTATATATGGACAGGAACGGCGGAAAAACAGCCTGGCCGTTCGCCGAAGGCGAGCCCGGCAAGAAACCGGTTTGGCCTTTACGTGTTGTGGATGGGACTCAGGCGCCCGGCGGTCAAACCGCCCCGTCTGCCCGGTGACACTCCGGTCCTTGGGGCCGGTCGAACGGAGAAGACATGGACGCATTGATCAAATCCATCCGCCCCGCCAAGCCTTCTGAAGTGAAGCCTTCTGAAGCCAAGCCCTCCGAAGTCAGATCGCCCGATATGGCCCCGGAAACCCGCTCGGCCGAACTGGACCCCGCCGAGTTTCTGTCCGCCGCCGTCCGCGCCGATCTTCCGCGTCCCTCGCGTGCGGAGGCTGAACACGCCGTGCAGACCTTGCTCAGCTATATCGGCGAGAACCCCGCGCGCGAAGGCCTCCTGGATACGCCGCGCCGGGTGGTCGAAGCTTTCGACGAACTATATCAGGGCTATCACCAGTGCCCGGCCGAGGTGCTGGACCGCACTTTTGGCGAAACCGCCGGCTACGACGATTTCGTGCTGGTTCGCGACATCGAGTTCACCTCGCAATGCGAGCATCACATGATGCCGTTCTACGGCAAGGCGCACATCGCCTACACGCCGGTGGAGCGGGTGGTCGGTCTGTCGAAACTGGCGCGGCTCACCGATATCTTCGCGCGCCGCCTGCAGACCCAGGAGCACCTGACCGCCCAGATCGCAGCCGCGATCGACGAGGTCTTGAAGCCCCGCGGCGTTGCCGTGCTGATCGAGGCGGAGCATACCTGCATGTCGGTGCGCGGCGTCGCCAAGCATGGCGCGATGACGTTCACCAGCCGGTTCACCGGCATGTTCCGCGACAATCCGGCGGAGCAGCAGCGTTTCCTTTCCCTGGTGCGAGGCCCGAACCGGTAACCTCGTTGAACTTTTCGCGAGGCATACCGTGTCCACATCCGCAACGACCAATGAGCGCGAAGAAGGGCTGGTCTTCCAGCCCAAATTCGACGCGTCCGGTCTCGTGACCTGCGTCGCGACCGATGCGGCGACCGGCGACGTGCTGATGGTCGCGCATATGAACGAGGAAGCGCTGCGCAAAACCATCGCAAGTGGCGATGCCTGGTACTTCAGCCGTTCGCGCAATGCGCTGTGGCGAAAAGGTGAGACGTCGGGGCAAACCCAGCGCGTGGTCGAGATGCGGATGGATTGCGATCAGGATGCGGTCTGGATCCTCGTCGAGCAGCAGGGCGCCGCGTGTCACACCGGCAGGCGCTCGTGCTTCTATCGCAAGGTCGAGGCCGCCGACGGAGGCACGCGGGTGTCGTTCGTCGATGCTGAGCGGCGATTCGATCCGGATGCTGTCTACCTGAAGTGACACCGTCATTTCGGAGCTGCCCGCAGGGCAGAACTTTGGTGCGCTCTTGCGCACCAGAGAATCGCGAGATTCCGGGTTCGCGCAAGTGCGCGCCCCGCAATGACGCCGCCGAGCCCCTTAACCCCCCATTAACCATACTTGTCGCAGTCTCGGCCGCGTACAGGCGCTGATTGCCAGCGCCTTGATAGCCCGCGCGAGGACTCGCGAGGAACGGGGCACAAGAGACATGGCGATCGACACAGCAAGCGCCACGGCTGCGGCAGGTGTCGATCCCGCGCGCGCGAAGATCGCCGGCTCGATCAAGCAGGCGGCATCCACCACCGGCGCCAGCTTCGAATATCTGCTCGCCACCGCGAAGATGGAATCCAATTTCAACCCGAAAGCGGCCGCCACCACCTCGTCCGCGCGCGGGCTGTTTCAGTTCATCGACCAGACCTGGCTCGGCACGGTGAAGGAGGCGGGCGCCCATCTTGGCTATGGCAAATATGCCGACGCCATCACCAGAAACCCCTCCGGCAGCTATTCGGTCAGCGATCCCTCCATGCGCGCCGCGATCATGCGGCTGCGCAACGATCCTGACGCGGCTTCATCGATGGCGGCGGTGCTGACCCAATCGAACAGTTTCAAATTGACCGGCAAGATCGGCCGCCGCCCCAACGACGCCGAACTTTATATGGCGCATTTCTTGGGCGTCGGCGGCGCCGGCAGACTGATCCAGAGCGCCGAGGACAATCCGAACGCTTCCGCCGCGCAGATGTTTCCGAATGCGGCGGCGGCCAACCAGTCGATCTTCTATGACCGCTCGGGACGGGCGCGCAGCGTCGCCGAGGTCTATTCGGTGCTGAGCACGCGCTACGCGGCGGCCGCCAATTCCCAGGCGACGCGCACCGCGATGGCGGCCGCCGGCGGCGACCTGCCACGGCGCGTCACCGTCGCAAGCGCCACGCCTTCAGTGATGGCGATCGACAATGCAGCCTATCTGTCGACCTTCCCGGATCAACGTGCGGTGACGCCGGTTGCCGCCACGTCGCAGACCGCCTCGGCATCATCTGAGCCGGCCTTTCGTTCGCTGTTCCAGGCCGGCGAACGCACGCAGCCAATCTCGCCGACGGTTCAGGAATTGTGGGGCAAGATCGCCTCAGCGACGCCGGAGGTTCGCGCACCCGGCCGGCTCGATCTCTTCAGCGACCGCCGCGGCACGTTCAGTAGCTGAGCGCAGACCCTTGTCCCGGGCGCGATGCAGCGCGCAGCGGTGCATCGCAGAACCGGGACCCAGGCAGCGCGCGGCTTTGGATGGGCCCCGGATCAGCAGCGCAACACTGGGTGTTGCGCAGCATCCGGGGAGCGAGACATGGCAGCCATCCCCGCACCCTTAACAAAACGTCAATAAAACCAGCCGTTTATGGTGAACCCTTTGTTAAGCGTCATGGTTTATTTTTTCTAATAGTGGCATCGCGTTCCGGTGTCGTCTGAGGTTGCGTAAGCCAGGACCATGATCGTTCGGCAGTTCATCAGTTGGATTCGTACCGCTCCGGCAGGCGAGCGGGCAGAGGCGACCCGGGCATTGGCCCGGGCCTGGTTGATTTCAGATCTCAGCGAGGATGATCGCATCGCCGCCGAAGGCGCGCTGCTGATGCTGCTCGACGATCCATCGCCGCTGGTGCGCCAGGCGATGTCGGAGGTATTCGCACGTAGCTCGGAGGCGCCGGCCGCGATCGTGCAGGCGCTCTCGCTCGATCAGCCTTCAATTGCGCTTCCCGTGCTCGAGCATTCGCCGCTCCTGATCGACGCCGACCTCGTCGACATCGTCGCGACCGGCAATAGCGACATGCAATGCGCGATAGCCCGCCGCATCAACCTGCCGCCCTCGGTTTCGGCCGCGATTGCCGAAGTAGGCTCGGCGGCCGCGGCGCTCGAATTGATCGAGAATGCGTATGCCGAGCTGGCGCCATTTTCCTGGGACCGCATCGTCGAACGTCATGGCCATCTCGCTGCCATCAGGGAATCGATGCTGGTGCTGGAAGGCCTGCCGGCCGCAACCCGCGCGGCGCTGGTCGCCAAACTCTCCGAGACGCTGGCGCAATTCGTCGTCGCGCGTAACTGGCTCAGTGCCGACCGGGCAGGGCGGCTCGCAAACGAAGCGCGCGAGCGCTCGACCATCAACATCGCGGCGCGCTCGCGCGGCGAGGACATGCAGGGACTCGTGCAGCACCTGCGCGCCACAGGGCAACTGACTGCCGGCCTGATCCTGCGCGCGCTGTTGTCGGGCAATTCTGAACTGTTCGAATCCGCGCTCGCTGAATTGGCCGATCTGCCGCTGGCGCGCGTGACCGCGCTGTTGCACGACCGCGGCGGCGCCGGCGTGCAGGCGCTGCTGATCCGCGCGGGCCTTCCGGAATCGACCTTCGCTGCGTTCCGCGTGGCGCTCGAGGCCAGCCGCGAAACCGGCTATGTCGACACGCTTGGCGGAGCCGCGCGGCTGCGCCGCCGCATGGTCGAGCGTGTGCTGACCCATTGCGAGACGGACCGCAAGGCCGCCGAGCCGCTGTTGATCCTCTTGCGCCGCTTTGCCACCGAGTCCGCGCGGGAAGAAGCCCGCGCATTCTGCGAGGAGCTGGTCGCGGATGAGGCGTTCGTGCCGCCGATACGCGATCTGATCGCTGCTTAGTTCTCCATCCTGCCGTCATTGCGAGGAGCGCAAGCGACGAAGCAATCCATCGCGCCGCATACGCGGAGAGATGGCTTGCTTCGCTTCGCTCGCAATGACGGGGAGAGAGCGTAGGCTACTCCGCCGGAACGATGCTCGGCGCCAGGATCGCTTCGAGATGCTCGGGGCGGTCGCGGTTGGCCTTGACCAGGAATTCGTCCGCCACGCCGCGCAGCTGCTTGCTCAGCTTGCTTGCCATCACCGCCGTATCGAGCTTGGTGCGTTCGCGCACGATCGCCTGGACGGCATTGATGTGATGGGTGATCAGCTCCTCCGGGACCTGTTCGAGGTCAGGCGCATGTTCGATGATGCGGCACAGGCTCTCGGCGGCGGCGGCCGCGGAAGGAAAGCCGAAAGTGGCAGCGTCGCCTTTGATGTCGTGGGCTGCGCGAAACAGCTCTTCGCGATTCTCGGTGGTGAATCCGCCCTTGAGAACGGCTGCATGCGCCGCCGAGAGGCGGTCCGCCTCGATCGTCATCCAGTTCTTGAACTCCCCGGAAAGTTCGGCGAGCGCCTTTTCCGCGCGCCCGACCGGATCGTCGAGGTCGGACTCGGGAACGCGCAGCAGCACCTTGCGCAGTGGATTGGGCTGCGTGATCACGTGGTGATCGGCGAACGATTTGATCTGCAGCGTTCCGGGCTTTTCCTTCGCCATGATGATATCTCCAGACCGGCGCTTAAGCGTTCGAACGGGCCTTGTCGAGCAGCGACGGCTGCTGCATCACTTCCACTTCGCCGCCGACGCGCCGCTCCGGGCCGATGTAGGCGTTGTTGATGTTGCGCCGGCGATCCGGACCGAAATAGGTCTTGGTCTTGATGAAGGGGCGGGGATTGGCGACGACGTTGAGGATGCGCTGGTAGAGCCCCTTGGCCGAGATCGGTTTGGCCAGAAATTCGGTAACGCCGGCGTCGCGCGCGACCGTCACGCGTCGCTTCTCCGAATGCCCGGTCAGCATGATGATCGGTGCGTAGGGGTTACCCTTGGATTCCGGCTGGCGGATCATCTGCGCAAGCTCGAGGCCGTCGAAGATCGGCATCGCCCAGTCGGTGATGACGATATCGGGCACATAATGACTGTACATTTCGAGCGCGGTTGCGCCGTCCTCGGCCTCATAGACCTCGCGCGCGCCGAACGAATGCAAGAGCGTCCGCAGGATGCGGCGCATATGCGGATTGTCGTCGCAAATCAGAAATCGCAGCTTGTTGAAGTCGATGCGATACATGGTCCGGCCCGGCCCAGCAAAACGGTATATTGCCGTTAACCATATCGCGGCGCCCGTTAAGGAATGGTTGCGAGGAGGATCTTATGGCGCTGGCCATCGTGGCGTTTTTCGCCGCGAAAATCAGTCTTGTGGCAAGCCAGGGGATCAGTAGCCGAACTGCTCGCGCAGAATGCGTTCCTCGAGGCTGTGACCGGGATCAAACAGCATCCGCATCGAGATCGTTCTGTCGGATAGCACCTCGACGCGGCGGACATCGCGCACCTCGTCATGGTCCGCCGCGGCAGCGACCGGACGCTTTTCGCCCTCAAGCACCTCGAGCACGACGAAGGCGGAATTGGGGAGCAGGGCGCCGCGCCAGCGCCGCGGGCGGAACGGGCTGATCGGGGTCAGCGCCATAAGCGCCGCGTTGATCGGCAGGATCGGCCCTTGCGCCGACAGGTTATAGGCGGTGGAGCCGGCCGGCGTTGCCACCAGGATGCCGTCGGCGATCAATTCTGCCATCCGTTCGTGCTCATCGATCAGGATGCGCAAATGCGCGGCCTGGTTGGTTTGACGGAATAGCGCGACCTCGTTGATTGCGTGATGCAGATGCACCGCGCCATGCACGTCGGTGGCGCGCATCAGCAGTGGATTGATCAGGGATTCCCGCGCCGCCGCCAGCCGCGTATGCAGATCGTGGGTGGTGTATTCGTTCATCAGGAAGCCGACGGTGCCGCGATGCATGCCGTAGATCGGCGTTCCCGTGCGCATATGCGCGTGCAGGGTCTGCAGCATCAGGCCGTCGCCGCCGAGCGCCACCACGACATCGGCGTCCGCGGCGGCGTGATTGCCGTAGAGCTTGGTGAGCTGCGCCAGCGCCGACTGCGCCTCGGCGCCCGCGCTCGCGACAAAGGCGATCCGTTCGTATCGCTTCGAGGTGGCCATCGGACGACGAACTCATGAGTAGCGCCGGATTGCGCCGCGCTCGTCTATACACCTTGGGAAGGCTTGTCGAGATGGTTAAGCGGCCGGTTTTGGGCCGGTAACGTAAACCGACGGTCATCGGAGCGTCATTTTTCCTGCAAGGTCCGGATCGGGTCCCAATCAGCGCCCGGCGGGTTCTGGGCCAATTCCCGCGCCCGCACCGCAAACAGCGATGCCGGGCGATCGATCTCGGCCGAACGGCCGAAACATTCCGCTGCGCGGTCGAATTCGCGCGCCCGCCAATGTGCAAGCCCGTCGGCATAGTTGGCGATCAAGGTCGCTTGCGAGGACTTCAAGTCGGCCGATAGCGCCAGCAACTCGTAGATCTTCAGCGCCCCGGTCCGCCCCTTGACCCTGATGGCGTCGAGTTCGCGCCAGGCGAAGGCTTCGCCCGCCAGCGCAACCGTCGTCTCGGAAGCGATGACGGTGGTGCCGTAGAACTTGTTGGCGCCTTCCAGCCGCGACGCCAGGTTCACGGCATCGCTCATCACCGAGTAGTTGAAGCGCCGCCGCGATCCGAAATTACCGACCAATGCCTCGCCGGAATTGATGCCGATCCGCTGCGCGAGTCTGTACCCCTGGAACAGAGGCGACGAGGCGTTGAGCTCGGCCAGTTGCGTGCAGCAATCCAGCGCTGCGCGCGCTGCATTGGCGGCATGCTCGGGATCGTCGGCCGGCGCGCCGAATACCGCCACGACGGAGTCGCCGATATATTTGTCGACATAACCGCCATGGCTTTCGATGACGTCGGTCATCGCTGAAAGATATTCGTTCATCAGCTCCATCAGGCCGTCGGGCGACATCTTTTCCGCGATCAGCGAAAATCCTTCGATGTCTGAGAAGAACACCGTCACGTTGCGGGTTTCGCCGCCGAGCTCGGGCAGCTTGTTCGACGACAGCATGCGGTTGATCACATGCGGGGCGAGGTAGAGCGCAAAGCTCTTCTGCAAGAGGCGGCGGTCCTTGTCGGCGACGACGAAGCGGAAGCCGATCGTGGCGGCGAGCGCGAACAGGCTTGCGAGGAACGGCTCCGTGATTGGCAGCGCCAGTGCCTGATTGAAGGCGATCGTGGCGCCGGCAACGCTGCTCATGATCACGGCCGCCCAGGCCAGCGCCGCACTGAGCGGTCTTAAGCGCCACGCCGCGATGGCAGCGAGCGAGGCAAACAGGGCGGAGATCAGGAAGCGCCACAGCGGTCCGGGCTCGACCACGGCGTTGCGCTGGATCAGATTGTTGACTGCGGTAGCATGGATATAGACGCCCGCGATCGTGCTGATCCTGTAGCCCGCGGTGACCGGCGTGGTCTCGGCCGCGCAGCGCGGCGTGCGTACGCCCTCGATGCCGGTCGCAAAGCGCTTGGAGGTCTGCCGGCGGTCCTCGATATCGAGAACGCTCCCGAAAATGACGACCTTTCCGGCGAACCAGCGCTTGAAGTAATCCTTGTCGTTCTTGACCGCGCAGGCGCGAAGATCGGCAAAGGAAAAGGTTGGAATGTCGTCGGCGCCGCCCTCGAAATTCAGCGTGATCGTGTTCGGTACCCGACCGGGGACCTGGTAGCCCGCCAGCGTCATCCTGCCGCTCGCGTCGAACTCAGGCGCGGCGCCGAGGGCGCGCGAGGCCAGCTCGACCGCCATCGAGGGCACCCTCGTGCCGTTGACGGCAAAGCTCAGCGGCAGGCGGCGCACGATGTCGTCGTGATCGGTATGAACGTTGAGCGGCCGGATGTTCAGTTGCTGGCGCACCGCGACGCGCTGTCCGGGCGACGGCCTGACCGGCTGGTTGCCGCCGAGAATTTCGCCCAGCACTACCTTGCCGTTGGCTGAAGCAGCCGCCAGCGCCCGCAGGAAGTCGCGATCGAAACCGCGAACCTTCTCGCCCAGCATGCCTTCGCCGAACGGCAGCTGCGATTGCTCGATCGAGCTCGGGATCACCACGTCGAAGCCGGCGACCTTGGCGCCGCCTTCAAGAGTTGCCGTCAGTACGCGGCCGATCTCGCCGGTCCAGGTCAGCATCGGCGAATCCTTGAACGGCGCGGCGCGCAAGCTCTCCTCGTCGATCGCGACAACCACCGCAGGTGATGCGGCCGGATCCTGCCGGCGGCCGAACATCTCCCAGCGCAGTGCGGTGAGAATATCGAGCGAGAGCCCGCGGATCGGTCTGATCACGGGAGAGACCGAAGCCGCCGCGCAGACCAGCGCGATCGCGGCAACGACCATCCTGTTGCGCGTGCTGCGCCTTACCTTCAAGAGGGCAGGTCCGTCACGCCTATTCCAGCCGCAGCAAGCGGCCGACAATCGGCGTTGCACCGGGCTTGGCCTGCGCGTCTACGCGGAACACGATTTGCGACGACTTGAAGCTGGCGGCGTAGAGACCGCCGGGAGCGAGCGCGACATTCTCGCTGGCGAAGTCGAAGAATTTTCCCCTGAGCTGGGTACCGCCCAGATTGATCTGCTGCCGCTCACCAGGAATATCGAGGCGCCGCACGGTGAGTGTCCCGCGTCCCTTGGCTTCCACGAAGGGCGACGAACCGTAAAGCGTGAGCTGCGGTTCTGGCAGCGCTTTGTTGTCGACGCTGCGCAGCACGGTCGCGGCGACTGCCCTCGTTTCGCGCGTGGTCACATTCACCTGGCTGGGATCGCAGTCGGTCTTCTCCACCAGGAGGCCGGCGTCCGCGACAGTGCTCTCATCGGTGCCGATGGTCACGGTGCCGGCTCCGTTGATTGTCTCGCGCCGGCAGGATTTCAAATAACTGAGCACGATCGAGCCGCCGTCGCCGATCTTGATGACGGATTTCGGCGTCACATAGTCCATGAACTCGGCGCCGGTCACCTTGCCCTTGATATCTTCGACGACCGCAACCGGCGACTGCGCCGCGGCCGGAGAAGCCAGCGCCACCAGGCCGAGACAGACAGCAATCGTACGTTTCATTTGTGCAAAACCCCATTAAAAAGCGCAGGTTCATTAGTCGCGCCAGCGCCCGAATGGTTTCATGGATGGCTCAAAATACTTGGCCGTGACGGCGGCGGAACCGACCGATAGCACCTAACCGCCAAAGGGGACAACCACCGGAAGCGGCAGCCATTTTCTCACGGGATGCTGTCGGGATTGTGATTTTCCGACAGGTTTCTCGGTGTTGTGCACCACCGCGCCATTATCGCAGTGTTGCGACGGAAACCGGGGCACGATCGGATCGCGGGGCGCAGGGAGCAAACGACATGACTCTTCGATTCGGGGTGGCGCTGCGCCTTGCCGCCACGCTTCTGATCGTGTGCTACGTAAGCGCTGCGCGCGCCGAGGAAGCGGCGCCGCAGCCGCAACCTGCCGCGAGCCCGTCGCCGTCTCCTCCTGGTCAAAAGGGCGAGGCAGGGCGCGGCGCCGCCGCCGCTCCGCCGCCTGCATCCGAACAGCATCGCCTGCCGCCGGATTCGACCACCAAGCACACGCTGGCGCTGCCGGGACGCACGCTCAACTTTACTGCTACCGCAGGCTCGATCCGCCTGTTCGACGAGAAGAGCGAGCCGCAGGCCGATATCGCCTATACTTCGTATCAGCTCGACGGCGCCGATCGCGCCAGCCGTCCCGTAACGTTTTTCTTCAATGGCGGCCCGGGCGCGTCCTCGGCCTGGCTGCAGTTCGGCGCGGCCGGGCCCTGGCGCGTGTCGATCACGGGCGAGGGCGCGGTGGCGTCGGCGACGCCCGAGCTCTTGCCCAACGCCGAAACCTGGCTCGACTTCACCGATCTCGTCTTCATCGATCCCGTCGGCACCGGCTATAGCCGTTTCGTCGTGTCGGGCGAGGGCGCGCGTAAACGGTTCTACTCCATCGACGGCGACGTCAGCGCGGTTGCGCTGGTGATCCGGCGCTGGCTGGAAAAATACGACCGACTGCTGTCGCCGAAATTCGTCGCCGGCGAAAGCTACGGCGGCATCCGCGGACCGAAAGTCGTGCGCAACCTACAGACCCAGCAAGGCGTCGGCGTGCGCGGGCTGATCCTTGTCTCGCCCTTGTTGGACTATCGCGACTTTTCCGGCTCGAGCATGCTGCAATACATGTTCAGGCTGCCGAGCATGGCGGCGGTGGCGCGCGAGGCCAAGGGAGAAGCCAAGGTGACGCACGCCGATCTCGCCGATGTCGAGCGTTACGCGCAAGGCGAGTTTCTGACCGATCTCGTCAAGGGACAGGCGGATAGCCAGGCCGCGACGCGGCTTGCCGACCGCGTGGCGTCATTGACCGGTATTGATCAGGCGGTGAGTCGTCGGCTTGCTGGGCGCTTTGAGGTCGGCGAATTCCGCCGGGAATTCGACCGTCGCAACGGGCGCATCACAGGGCGCTATGACGGCTCGGTCTTAGGCTTTGATCCCTATCCGGATTCGAACTACGCGCATTTCGGCGATCCTTCCGGCGATTCCCTGAAGGCGCCGCTGACGAGCGCGGCCGTCGACCTCACCAGGCGCAAACTCAACTGGCGTCCGGATGGTTCGTATCACCTTCTCAACGAGGATGTGTACAAGGCCTGGGATTTCGGCCGCGGGCCGGCGGAGTCGGTTTCGCAGCTTCGCGAGATTCTCGCGCTCGACCCAAAAATGAAATTGCTTGTTGGGCACGGGTTGTTTGATCTCGCCACGCCCTATTTTGCCTCGAAGGTCATCCTCGACCAGTTGCCGGCCTATGCGCGGTCGGACCGGGTCAAGCTCGTCGTCTATCCCGGTGGCCACATGTTCTATTCGCGCGACGGCACGCGTCAGGCGTTCCGTGCGGAAGTCGAGAAGGTGGTGAAGTAGGAAAAGAAGAAACCGGCGCAGTCATATGACCGCGCCGGTTGTTTTGTTCGTCATTGCGAGGAGCTCGCGACAAAATTGCACAGCAATTTTGCGCTGAAGCGACGAAGCAATCCATCTATCCGCTATGCCGTGATATGGATTGCTTCGCTTCGCTCGCACTGACGGGGAGACATTCCGCCTCAGTAAACCAATCCGGTGCCTGGCGGCTTTTCCAGCGCGGCGGCGAGCGAGCGATATTCTTCGCTCGAGGTGCCCGCAAGCTGGGCGATCTTGTTCAGGTGAAATTGCGCCTGATCGCGGTTGCCCTGTTCGACCTGCCACAGGCCGTAATATTGCCAGGTCTTGACGTGCGCCGGATCGGCCTTGAGCGCGCGCTCGTACCACATTTGCGAGACCCTGTAGTCGCCGAGCTTGCGATACGAGTAGCCGATCAGGTTGGCGACGGCGGCTGTGTCGTCACGGCCGAGCGCCTTGAGCTGCGCAATCGCAGAGGCATAGTCGTGGCGCTCGTAGATCGCGGCATAGGCGGCGCGATAGCCGTCGGCGAATGCGGTCTGTTCGCTGCCGGGACGGGCTTCGCTGGATTTCTTTTTCTTCTTGTCCGGCGGTGGCGGATCGTTGTCGGGGTTTGCATAGACGACGGTAACGACAGGGGCTGCCGCAAGGGTGAGCGACAACATTGCAAGAGTCAAAAGCCTGATCGCTAGTTTATTCATGCAAGTCTCCTGATGGCCGGTTCGGCGATCCTACACCAAAGTCCGCTGGTTTGAACCCCTGGCGCCCAAGATCATTCCCGCGCACTTCATCTCGATTCCGCCAATTTTCATCGGTGGTGCGTCGTCAACGGACATGACGAAGATGTCATTCAGATGAACGGCGCCCGAAAGTTCGATTCAGGAGAGGTTCAGTGCGCGGCCACTAGCGTCGCCTGCATGATCGGCGAGCACAGCCTGTGATCGGAAATGCCCGCGGGTCGCATGGGGCAGGAATAGGAAAAGGAGACAACCATGCTCAAGACCATTTCCGCAGCGCTCGTTGCCGTTTCCGTTCTCGCCGCACCTGCGATTGCCGGCACGGCAGGCAAAACCGCACAGGCGCCGGTCAACAAGACCGCACAGGCCCCCGCGAACAAGGCCGCGCAGGCGCCCGCCGTCAAGACGGAGCAGGGCAAGGCGAAGGCGCTGAACGCCAATGCAAAGATCGATCGCCATCACAAGCATCAGCGCAAGCATATCAGCATGGTGAAGACGCATGCGAAGCCGGATGTCGCCGTCAAGCACGCGAAGCCGGCCGCGAAGCGCAGCTAGATCTGATTCGCCGGCGCGCGTTTCGCTCCCATTGCCCCGGCGCCGGCGAATGTCAGGCCAGCCCACACGCCATTTGCTTCGCTAATGGCGGTGGGCTGGCGCATGCTCAACTTTTCGAGAGCTCTGTGAAGAGATAACCGAGTTGCGAATTCCATTCTTGCCTCAAGCGGTCTAAGAGACGGCGAATTGGGGCAGGGGAAACTTCGCTTGGGGCGTTTGGTCAAAATTGCGGTGATGGTGTTGCTGCCGCTCATGCTTACGGCCTGTGCCGCCAGCGATGAGGGCAAGCCGATCACCTTTACCGAGGATCGCGGCATCTCCAGCCAACCGTTTCCAAAAAATTACCGCGGCGAAGTCCTGGCGTTTCTGAAGACCTATCTCAACAATCCCGTCGGCGTGCGCGACGCCAGGATGGCCGAGCCGGTCGAACGCGTCATCGGCGGCCGGCAGCGCTATGTCGTCTGTCTCCGTTTTTCGGCGCGCGAGTCCGACGGCGGCTACCGCGAGCCGCGCGAACGCGCCATCCTCTTTGTCGATGGCCGGCTCGATCGCGTCATCGAAAATGCGGCCGAGCCCTGTGCCGGGTTGGCCTACGCGCCATTTCCGGATCTGGAGAAACTGACGCGGTAGGTTGCGCGCTGCTTGGGGATGAGGCGGATTCGGTCCCAGGCGCAGATTTCGAAACCCGTTCTACACGCGAGTGTGATGGTTCGGGATCATTTTTATCGCATGCGACTAAATCGCAAACTTGACATCTGGGGCACGTCATCATTTATAGCGTGTACGATCGAATCGTATCAGATATAAATCTCGGAGTAGGATCCATGCCTCTGCACATCAACCCCGACCGCCGCCGTTTTCTCGGCACTGCCGCCGCGACACTTGCGGCTGCACCGTTCGCCATAAGCGGCGCTGTCTTGGCGCAGTCCGGCGTCGCGATGCCCGGTGCGGGCGCGATCCGGCCGGGCGCCCACACCTCGTTTGCCGCGCTGAAACAGATCGAGGCCGGCGTCCTCAATGTCGGCTACGCCGAGGCCGGGCCTGCGGACGGCCCCGCAGTTATTCTTCTGCACGGCTGGCCATACGACATCTACGCCTTTCGATGTGGTGCCGCTGCTGGTATCCGCGGGTTTTCGGGTGATCGCGCCACATCTGCGCGGCTACGGCACGACGCGTTTCCTCTCGGCGGACACGCCGCGCAATGGTCAGCAGGGTGCGCTCGCGACCGACGTCATCGCGCTGATGGATGCGCTGAAGATCGATAAGGCGCTCATCGCCGGTTTCGACTGGGGCGCGCGGACTGCCGACATCGTCGCGGCGATCTGGCCGGAGCGCGTCAGGGCGCTGGTCTCGGTCAGCGGCTACCTGATCGGTAGCCAGGAAGCCAACAGCAAGCCGCTGCCGCCTTCGGCCGAGCTGCAATGGTGGTACCAGTACTATTTTGCGACCGAGCGGGGCCGGCTGGGCTACGAAAAGTACCGGCGCGAATACTCCAAGCTGATCTGGCAGCTCGCTTCGCCGAAGTGGAAGTTCGACGACGCCACCTTCGAGCGCAGCGCGGCGTCCTTCGACAACCCCGACCATGTCGCCATCGTGATCCACAATTACCGCTGGCGGCTTGGGCTTGCCCAAGGCGAGGCGAAGTATGACGAGCTGGAAAGGCGGCTGGCGGAATTTCCGGTCATTGCGGTGCCGACCATCACCCTGGAAGGCGATGCCAACGGTGCGCCGCATCCGGACCCCAAGGTCTACGCCAAGAAGTTTTCCGGCAAATATGCCCACCGCCTCATCACGGGCGGCATTGGACATAACCTTCCGCAGGAAGCGCCGCAGGCTTTCGCCGACGCCATTATCGAAGTAGCGCGCGCCTGAAGGTAGCGCTCCGTTTGAGGAAGGCTCCGCTGGCGGCCGCGGCTTGCCAGCGGGCCATCTTTGGCGTTCCCGGGGCGGAACCGTGAACGAAATCGGATCACTTTTCGGCGAGGGTTGAACCTTGCCTTAGCCATTCCGGACATCAAATACAGTGGAAAACCCATCACCTTAACGGGGAAAAAAGCCCTGCGTGCGAGGAACTGAAACGGCTTGTTGCTGCGCCGTCACGCTAACGCGCCATCCGGTCGCGGGCCAATGCCGCAAAGCAACCTAAATGAGGTCACGTTGTTTGGATTGGTATCCGCAACGTCTGTAACGGGGATTAGTAGATGAGAAAGATTCTGCTCGGCACTGCCGCGCTGGCCGCCCTGGCGGCTCCAGCTTTTGCGGCCGATATGCCGCCGCGGCCCTATACCAAGGCGCCTGCCTATACCGCGCCTCAAGTCGTCTACAACTGGACCGGCTTCTATATCGGCGGCCATGTCGGCGGCGCTTTTGCAGGCAGCAACTCTCTGCAGAGCAGCGACGCACGCTTCCTGGGCGGCGTTCAGGGCGGCTTTGACTATCAGTTCGCGCCGAACTGGGTGATGGGTGCCGAAGCCCAATACAGCTGGCTGTCGGGCGGCAACAATAATGGCGTGCTGTTTCCCGGCGGGACGCTCGTGACTTCGAATACCGACCAGCTCGGCTCGGTAACGGGGCGGCTCGGCTACACCTGGGGCCCGGCGCTGCTCTACGCCAAGGGCGGCTACGCCTGGCGCGACGGCAACAATCTCGGGGTGTCGGTGGCTGGCGCGCCGGCGGCCTTCACCACCAACGGCAATCACAAGGACGGCTATACCGTCGGTGGCGGCCTCGAATACATGTTCGCCCCGAACTGGTCGGCCAAGGCCGAGTATCAGTACTATAATTTCGGCGACACGACCTTCACGTCAGGTCCTGCCGATATCACCGGCCGTAGCTTCCGCAACGACGAGCACACCGCCAAGGTCGGCGTGAACTACCGGTTTGGTTGGGGTGGCCCTGCCGCCGCCAAATATTGATCAGGACGCTTCACGTCCACACAGCAAAGGCCGGCTCCTGCCGGCCTTCGTCGTTTTGAAGCCGGGCCGCTAGCCCTGTCCGCTACCTGACAGAGTTTGCGTGCGGCAAAAAAATTTTCGCGCTGCACGCAACTTTTCGTCACGATCCGCTATTATGGTCCGGCCGGCTGGGTTGGACATCAAAACATGCGTGCTTTTGCGTTAGCGCTGATCATTTCCGCAGCGGCGTCTCCGTGCCTTGCTCAAACTGTCCTGAAATCTGAACCGTTTATCCTTGCTCCTTATGAAGTCGCCTTCGTGCAGGATCCTTCGTGCGGGGTCGGCAAGGTGCGCAAGGTAACCGGCGCGATCAGGGGACTGCAGCGGCGCAAGGCCTGTGTCACTCTGGCTTCGGAGCAGGCATCGCTGGTCTCGGCGACGCCTTAGAAGATTTACCCATCTCGGATTTCGTCCCCGGCGAACGGGACCGATACGCCGAGAGGGGTCGTTTTGTCCGCCGGGCTGCCGGCGTCCTTTCCTATGATGCCAATTGCAATTCCATCTGCGCTTCGCGCTCGGCGTCGGCCTTGTTGCGGGCGGGGTCTTCATGCGGCTCAAGCTGGCACGGCCGTATCTCGTAGTCATGGTCCAGTACCGGGCGGGGTGCGGTGCCGCCTTCGCCGGAAACGACGTCGACCACTAGGCCGCTCTTCTGGGCGATCTTCCAGACGTCGGCAGCGGTCGGATAGGCCTTGCTCAGCTTGGCATCGTTCGAGAACAGCGCGTAGGGCATTGCTAGCTCCGGTAAAAACGGTCAACGCGGAAGCGGGGTCCGGGTTCAGGCGTGGCTGCCATGTCGCGATTTCACAGGCTGTTTCGGGAGCAAATTGGCTCGTTTCGGCCCATTTTCGTGGTGTCTCTGAGTCTTTAACGAGCCGTAAACTCCGGAAAAAAGAATCCCCGAGACTCATCAGCCAGAATCGCCGGATGTTCCCGGCCATGAGAACGAGCCGCGTCCAAACCTCCTGTGAGCGTGTCCAACTCACGCTGAGCGTTTGCCTGCTGGTCGCCTGCGCGGCCAACATGGCGCTGGTTTACGCCTGGCTGTGAATGTGGCGGCGCCGGGCGGACGCCGGCCGGAATTCAGCTCTACTTCGCCGGTGGCCGCGTTGGTGGATTACCTTCCCTGAGTGCGGCGTGAACTTTCGCCATGGTCGCCGCGCAATAGGCTTCGCGCTCGCGGTTGAACCGCTCCTGGTGCGCGCGGAAATTGGCGACCCGCGCCTTGATCTCGGATTGAAAGTCGTCTCGCAGGTCGACACGCGGAAGAGGGGTAGGTCTCGATACCTCCCGCGGCTTTTCCACCGGCGCCGGGGTTGCGGCCGGGGGCGCGGGCATTCTTTGAGCCAGCAGGGAAGCGACGTCGGGGAACGGCGCAGCCACGACAGTCGATTCGGATGTCTCGATCGCTGGTACGGCAGCCGGCGCAATTACCGTCTTCTCGGCTTCCGGCGCTTTGCCAGTTACCGATTGAACAAACGCCATCGTTTGCGCGATCAGGAGATCGCGTTCCCTCATCCATTTCATTGGAAATCACCTCGGCAGAAATCCACTCCATCAAACGGCTTTTGTGGAATCAAGCGGCCGAGGAGGCGACAGTGGATAACTGCTGCGCTTTTGTACGCAAGGTGACAAAACGGTGACAGTTGGTGACCGTCAGCGTGCGCAAGTGGACAGATGACATCCGCACTTCCGACGTGCCGTCATCGACTGCCGATCTCAGCGCTCGCGGGGATTCGTATTCGGGACAAAGGGCGCGCCGACCACGCGGGCAGGCGGCTGCTCATTGATGTAGATGATTCGCTTGTCGGGTGACGGCGCGGGTTCAACACGACCGCTCGTGCGGTCAGCGAAGCGGACCGGCCTAGTGTCCTCGAATCCCAAGAGGCTGACACCGCCTGCGACGGCCACGCTGACGCAGGTGACCACAGCGAGCAGAACCATGTTGCAGTTTTCTTCGCGAATTCTCATGTGAGGAGAACGGAAGAGGGAAGGGATAGTTCCTGCCAGCAAGCTCGCGTGCGTGGATGCAAGCTAACCATGGCGGCCGTTCGAGCAAAACAGGCGAAAAATTTTGAAGTGATTGTCTCGAGTGCGACAGCATCGTGACATGCACCGAACAATGAGTGCGTATGACAGTTTGGTATTCAATACTACTCACGGCTGTAGCGACGGGGCCGCTCAAAAAAGCTGCAGTGGCGGCAAAACGAACGCACTGACACAAACCTGTGCTTGTCGCATAGCAGGGTGTCCTGTAGGACACGACAAGTTGTCCGCCAGCGAGATGGAATTCGTTGTAGATGGCTGACGCTATCAATTAAGTTGCGCTGGTAAATGAAAATTCCCTTTGGTCCGAAAGGCCTGGTTCAATGGCTGGACAATGAAGAGTATTCGATCGAATTTCAGAGGCTGCTCGGGGCGGCCCAGGAGGGCGGCTCGATGGTCGCCGAATGCTTCGCAGTGGCGCGCCGGATTGATCCGAACGACTATGCCGATTCCTGGTATCGGGAATGGACTGGGATCGCCAATCTCAGCCATGAGCGCGGCAACGCCGCCTTCGAGCGCGGACATGTATTGACCGCGCAAAGCAATTGGCTTCGCGCCATCAATTACTATCACGCATCGACGTTCGCATTCGATCCGGCCGACAACCAGCGGCAGGATGCGCTCAGGGCCATGCGTGCCTGTGCCCGCCGCTACATCGCGCATTTGACGCCGGCGGGCGAGGTGGTCGAGATTCCCTGGCTGGATGGGCACACGCTGGAAGGCTATTTCCTGCCCGCGACGAACAGCTTTGCTCGAACGCCTGTTGTCGTATGCATGGGCGATCCCGGGCATTGGAAGGAAGAATATCTCTTCAAGGTGGCGCGTTACGCCCGCGAGCGCGCCGTGTCCTTGTTGGCTGTCGATCTCCTCGGCTCTGGTACCGGCAGCGAATTCGACGAGGTGATTGGCCGTCCCGATCTGGAAACGTCGGTCAGCTCAGTGATGGACTACTTGAGGATGCGCGACGATGTCGACGAACAGCGCATCGCCATTCTTGGCGACGGGGCAGGATCGTCCTTTGTGGCGCGCGGTGTTGCGCTCGACGGCCGCTTCGCCGCCGTGGTCTGCGACGGCGGGATCTGGGACATGCATGAGCACGCCTTCCTGATGAATCGCCTTGCGCCGGATGGTGCGCGGAGCAGGGGAACAGAAGGAGGCTGGCCCGCACGGCGATTCCACTGCCCGGTTCTGGTCACCGTGGGCGGGCAGGGCTGGCTGGAAAGCGGCGTGGTGGCCGATCTGTTTGAACGATTAAAGGCCCGTCATCCCGGGATTGCCCTGAAGATTTTCGAAAGCTCGGAAACGGCCGCAGCCCAGGGCCATAGCGACAACCCGACGCTGGCCAATGAGTACATCTTCGATTGGGTCGCCGATCGCCTCGAATCAATACCGGCCTGATGCCGCAAGCCTCATAAGCCCATCGCGACCTTCAGGCAGGCCTTCTCGAGCCTGCTCTTGAGTGATGCGAGCTTGTTGGTGAACTCGCTGAGCTCGCGTTCGCTGAATTCGCCGAAAATAAAATTGTTGAGCTCCTCCTGCTGGGAGGCGAGGCCGGCGATGTACTTATACGTCTTGTCCGTCAGGGACATCTGCACGACACGGGCATCCTCGCCCGACGTCCTTCGGCGCATGAAGCCTTTCTTTTCCAGCATCTTCGACTGGGTGGTCACGAAGGACGGGTCGACATGGAGCATCTTTGACACCGTCTTCACGGACACGCCTTCGCCCTGGTCCAGATCAGCGAGCGCCATCAGGATCATCCATTGCGGGCCGCTGACGCCGAGCGCCTTTGCCCAGAAATAGCGAATCTCCTGGAGATGCACGTTGATGGCGGCAATCTCCCAGGCGAACTGCCGGGCGATGTCGTGATTCTTCCCGCCGAGCTCATGCGACTCTCCGCGCTTGGCGCGGCTTGGTGAGTCCGATCCCTTGCGGGGTTCCTGTCCCATGGCGCTTCTTATTCCAGGTCTGCTTAAAGCAGCTTAGCTGATTTAATAACAAATTCATCCCATTGGGGAGCGTCTAGGCAGTCCTCTGGAGAAAAACCATAGGATAGGCGGTGTTGCTGCAGCGACACAGTCGGTCTGCATCGATATAGCTGAGTTCATAAAGTATTTTGATTAAGTAAATTGCGCATGCATAGTTCTGATCGACGGCGAGGGGGGTCCTCGATCGTTCCGTTTTGGTAGTTCGCTCAAGTCCCTCGCGTTCATGCGGGTGTGTCCGACGACGCGAAACGACTGAGCGGTTTTCGAAGGCGAGGGCGGATCTTCCTCTGGGGGAAAAGCCACGGCTCCGTCCTCGCCTTGTTAGAGCAACTTGGAGGTTTAACATGAACTTGATCAAGAGCCTTGTTCTCGGCTCAGCGGCGGGTCTAGTCGCCCTGAGCGGAGCGCAGGCTGCCGATCTTCCCGTCAAGGCCAAAGCGGTCGAGTACGTCAGGATCTGCTCCCTTTATGGCGCGGGCTTCTTCTATATCCCGGGCACCGACACCTGCATCAAGCTGGGTGGCTATCTGCGCGTTGACACCACGTTCAACGGCAACGTCTACGGTGGTCCGGCCTGGTCGGGTGATCTCGGACAGGGCAATCGCTATCGCGATTACTTCGCGTCCCGTTCCCGTATGGCGCTGACGGTCGATACCCGCACCGCCACCGAATACGGCGTTGTCCGCACCTTCGGTCAGGCTGACTTCCAGTTCAACAACTTCGGATCGTCTAACCCCTCAGTCCTAACCTCTGGTTCGAACCCGCTTCATACTCCCGGCGGCGGTTACGTCGCGGTTGAAATGGCGTTCATCCAGTTCGCCGGTTTCACCTTCGGTAAGTCGGCTTCGGCCTACGCGACGCCCTGGAACGGCTATCCGGGCAACAACAACTCGTTCTTGATGGGCGGTCCGGACTACGTCACCGGCGTCAACAACATCCAGTACACCGCTCAGTTCGGCAACGGCGTGTCGGCCAGCATCGGTCTCGATGATCCGACCGTGTTCAGCCGCACCTCGGTGCTGAACCTCAATGCCTCGGGCTTTGCCACTGTCGGCTCCAACGCCTACGGCGGAACGCACGCTCCTGATATCGTCGGCAACATCCGCGTCGATCAGGCCTGGGGTGTGTTCCAGATCGCAGGTATGGCGCACCTCGTGAACGCCTCCTACAACAACCTCACCGGTGCCGCTCCGAACAATCTGTCGGAGATCTCCGGTCACCCCGAAGACAAGTGGGGCGGTGCTGTGACGGCTGCGTTGCAGATCAAGAATCTGCCGACCGGTGCGGGCGACGACATCAAGATCGATGCCACCTACTCGCATGGTGCGACCAAGGCTGTGGTCTCCACGAGCAGCACTTCGCCGAGCTTCGTGATGTTCGGTGATACCGGCGTTGCGGGTGGTTACCAGAGCATCGGTTTCGGCCAGACGGCTGATGGCGTGTACCGGCCCGGCTTCACCGATGGCATCAAGCTGGTTGATGCGTGGGGTATCCGTGGTGCGTTCAACCACAACTGGGATCCCTACTGGTCGACCAGCCTCTGGGGCAGCTACGGTCAGGTCCGCTACGGCGGCTCCGCTACCGACCTGACTTCGGCGCGGGGTGCCTGGTGCGCCGTCTACACTGCTGGCAAGGCCGTGTCTGCAGACTATGCCTGCAACCCGGACTTCAACTTTGCCCAGGTTGGTCTGACCACCCGCTGGACTCCGGTCAAGAACCTGACGTTCTCGGCTGAAGTTGGTGCATTCTTCCTCGATCAGAAGATGCAGGGCTCTGCCATCCTGACGCCGGCGGCTCCGAAGCCGACCGCGATCTACGAGTTCAAGGACCAGAGCACTGTGTTCCTGAACGTTCGCGCTCAGCGCAACTTCTGATCCGATCGTCAGATCGCTCTACGACAAGAGACCCCCAGCGGCAAACCGCTGGGGGTTTATTTTTTGATTCGCGTCTTCGTTTAAGCTTGCTCCGCAAGTCGATCACGCACGCAGGACGCGAGAAGACAGAGACCGATAACAAGTGCTTGAAGAGTTCAAAAAACTAAAAAATATGATTTACTCATGTAACTGCATAATCTAATGTGGCTTCAGGGTAGCCAATGAAATTCCTTGGCCACCTTCTGATAAACCTCCGAAACCTCCGGCAATGCCCTGCCGGAGGTTTTAGTTTTTGGGCAGCTGCATCAGATGCATTGAGGCTCGCCGCATAGGCCGAAGGTTGTTCTCGGCTTGCCGGAGGAAACCGCCCGTTAAGCAGGTAGGGCTTCATCTCAAGGATTGAATATGGTGCCGGCTGAGGGGATTGAACCCCCGACCTTCGGTTTACAAAACCGCTGCTCTACCGCTGAGCTAAGCCGGCGAATTTGAAGCGATGGGGCGCGAGATCTTCCATTGCCCGCGGGTCCGATCTTCGCGGCTCGAATATCAGACTTGCCTGCAAAGGACCAGAACCTCTGCAGCCCTCCAAGCCATCAGACGCGCGAAAAAACGGCCTTTCGACCGCCTTTTTCGCGCAATTCTGCTTGGCGTGACTGACAGATGTGCCTGCGGCCGTCGTCGCGGAACCAGGTGCCGGGGCAGACAAGCCTCGCCGCCGATCGGCGCGCCAGCGATCGCGAGGCGGTGTCGATTTTGGTTGTACGATCTCCCATCAGATGTGAAGTTCCGGCTGCTTATCGTTTGAAGCATCAGGAAAATTCATGCAGGCGACGGCGGCGCACGGGCAGCAATGCGGTGCCTGTTCGATGAAGTCTTGACCTGACAAGTGCTTCCAACTGGTATTTGGTGATGTGATACAGCGAGCAGGGGCGCATGTTTGGAATTCTGGGGCTGGGGTTTTTGCTAGGCATGCAGCATGCGCTCGAGGCCGATCACATTGCCGCCGTCTCCAGCATCGCCGCGCGCCGCAGCCATGTTGCCGATATCGTCAAGCACGGGCTGACTTGGGGGCTCGGCCACACGCTCACACTGTTCGTGTTCGCCGGTGCCGCCATTCTGCTCGGCCGCGCCATTCCGGAAACGGTTGCCCGGCCGATGGAGACCGCCGTCGGCATAATGCTGGTCGGCCTCGGCGCCCATGTGCTGTGGCGGCTGTGGCGCGACCGCGTGCATTTTCACCAGCACGGCCATGCTGACGGAACCGTCCATTTCCATGCCCATAGCCATGCCGGCGAAACCGCGCCGCATGCCCGTAGCGTCCATGCGCACGACCACGGCTTCCGCTGGCGCACGCTCCTGGTCGGCCTGATGCACGGCATGGCGGGCTCGGCCGCGCTTCTGGTGCTTGCGGTCACGCAGGCCTCCAGCCCCGCCGCCGGGCTCGGCTATATCGCGCTGTTCGGGGTCGGTTCGATGATCGGCATGGGCGCACTGTCCTCGGTGATAGCGGTACCGCTGGTGGTGTCCGCGCGCTCGCTCACCTGGGCCAATCGCGCCCTGCAGGGGGCCGTCGGCCTTGCCACCGTCGCGATCGGAATTATGACCGTGGTCGAGACGATCTCGGCCTGACGCAGCCTTGCCGCAGCGCTGCAGGCCGGTGAACAACGATAGAAATCTTGGGAGAGGAAACGGAGATGAAACGCCGAGACTTTCTGGCCGCAAGTGCCGCAAGTTCGCTGGTCGCGATGACGGGCAAAGCGTTCGCGCAGGCCGGACCGCTGACGAAGATCATTTTCCCGTTTGCGGCCGGCGGAAGCGGCGACCTGCTATGCCGCCAGCTGGCGCAATACCTGCCGGCGCTCCTTGATCGCAATTTCATCGTGGAGAATCGCACCGGCGGCGATGGACTGATCGGGATCCGGGCGGTGAAAGGCGCGAACCCGGACGGCACCACCATCCTGATGACGACGGGCCCGACCATGTACCTGCTGCCCATGGTGGAGAACCAACCGAGCTTCGATTCCGCCAAGGATTTTGTGCCGGTCTCGCAGCTCACCCGCTTCGAATTCGCCGTGGTCGCGAGCCCCGCGATCGAAGTCAAAGACTTCAAGGGATTGGCAGCCTGGTTGAAGGCCAATCCCGGCAAGGCGACTTATGGCACTCCGGGTAGCGGCAACATCCCGCATTTCACCGGCTGGCAACTCGAGCAGGCGCTGGGTCTATCGATGACCAAGGTGCCGTATCGTGGATCAGCGCTGATGGTGAACGATCTGATTGCGGGACACCTTCCGTTTGGCATCACCACGGTTTCCGATACGATTACACAGCACCGCGCCGGAGGTCTGCGGATTCTTGCCGTTGCCAGCGAGACTCGTTCTTCGTTCTTGCCAGACATCCCAACCCTGAAAGAGAGCGGCGTCAATCTAGTGGCAGACGGCTGGTACGGCATGTGGCTGCCGGCCGGCAGTTCGCCAGATTTCGCGAAGAAGCTGAGCACAGCCGTCGCCGAGGTGCTTGCGAAACCCGACGTGAAGGAAAAGCTGCTCGCGGTCATGCTGATTCCAGTCGGCTCCACGCCGGAGCAGCTGACGCAGAGGCTCGCGGCTGATCACGCGTTCTGGCAGCCGATCGTAAAGGCGACGGGATACAAGATTACGAACTGAGGATATTGAACCTCATCCTGAGGAGCGCGAAGCGCGTCTCGAAGGATGAAGGCCCCGTCTGTGGCCTCATGGTTCGAGACGCGCTACGCGCTCCTCACCATGAGGGCCTCCATTCTCATCCCACCGGCTTCATATCGATTTTCTTGCGCCGTGAAACAGGGCGATAGGCCCGCATGCCGCGATCCTTCACGCATCGATGGCGGATGGCGCGCGCCACCGCGGCAAGAAAAGTGGTGACCAAATAGTCGAGAACCCGGCCGGCATGGCCGAGCCCCGGGCTATCTTGCTTGGCTTCCAGAACCTGCGTCATGACTGGGTATCCTCGCCACCGGCGAGCGAGTGCTCCCGGTGGCTCAAGAAGTGGCAATACAGTTCGGCCTCACCGCCGCGCCTCGATGACGATGTTGAAGGGCGTCTCGGCGGCGATCCGCACACGCCCAAATCCGGCTTCGCGCAGAACCGCCTCCAGCCGTTTCGGCCCGGCCTGTCCGCCGAGGGCGAGCCCGACCTCCTGCGCCAGCGACACCGGCGTGCAGATCATGGTGGAGCCGGCATAGTAGAGGCGGCCGACCGGATTGAGGTTGTCCTCGAGCGTGTCGCCTGCGCGCGGCTCCACGGCCATGAATGTGCCGTCGGGCGCGAGCGCCTGCAGAATCCGGCTCGCCGCACCGACGGGGTCGCCAAGGTCATGCAGCGCATCGAAACAACAGATCAGGTCGAAGTTACCGCCAATGAAATTCTTGGCTGTCGCGACATCAAATTCCGTCCTGGCTGCCACGCCGTCGCGTTTTGCGGCGTCGCGGGCGCAGGCGATGGAATCTTCGTGGTTGTCGACCCCGAAAAATCTGGATCGCTCGAAGGCTTTCGCCATGAGAATGGTGGAGATGCCATGGCCGCAGCCGATATCGGCGACCCGCGCGCCGCGCTCGAGCTTTTCGATCACGCCGTCCAATGCGGGAAGCCATTCCTGCACCAGATGGGCCTTGTAGCTCACGCCGAAGAAGCGCGCCATTCCGCTGAACAGGCAGTTGCATCGCCCGTGATAGCCGACGGCGCCGCCATTGCGAAATGCCTTGCTCACCTTGGGCTGGTCAACCATCACAGCCTGGCAAACCTCGAACGAGCCCAGCATGTAGACCGGGCTGTCGGGATTGCCGAACACCATGGCCTGTTCCGGATTCATGACGAAGCGCCTGGTCGTCGCGTCGTAATCCAGATAACCGGCGGCGGCGTGCGCGCTCAGCCATTCGCGCACAAGGCGCTCGACTGTTCCGGTGCGGCGCGCCAGCTCTTCCGGTGTCACCGGCCCTGACTCGGCAAGCGCACTGTACAGGCCGAGTTCGTCACCGATACGTACCAGCGGTGCAATCATGGCGGCGCCGAGATCGTCCAATATCCGTGTAACGAACCCTTCCAGCTTCTGCTCGTTCAATTCTCTAACTATCATGTTCATTGCTGCCTCCTTTGGCGCGATGGGACATAAGTCCTCGCGAGGGTGCGGCAAATGACCAGGCTGCCGGATGGCTTGACTGAGCGTCTAAATCATTCCTATTTTTTGCCGTTCGTCCGAAACGCGTGATCGAGCGTCCGATTGGAGCTGTGATTATGGGCGCGGATGCCCTGTCCGATGTGTTGCGCGCGGTACGGCTCAGCAGTGCAATGTTCTTCCATCTCGACGTTCGCGCACCGTGGGTGGCCGCGGCGCCGGCCTCGTCCGCCTGCGCCTCGGCCGTCCTGCCCGGCGCGCAGCATGTCCTTGAGTATCACGTCGTTCTCGATGGCTGCTGCTGGGGCGGCTTGATCGACGAGCCATCGGAGCGGCTCGATGCCGGCGACATCATCGCATTTCCGCAGGGCTCAGCGCATGTGCTTTCCAGCGGGCCCGGCATGCAGGCGGTCCCTGACTTGAGCTATTACCGTCAGCCGACCACGGATCAACTCCCCCATCGGATCAGCCTCGGTGACAACGGTCCTGCCGACGCGCGCATCCTGTGCGGATTTCTCGGCTGCGATGCGCGCCCCTTTAATCCGCTCCTGGAGGCGCTGCCTGCGGTCCTGCATCTGCGAGGAAGCGACTATCGCGACCGTACGAGCCTTGCATTTCTTATCAATGCCGCACGGACCGAAGCTGAAGGACGCCGGGCGGGCGGAGAGGGCGTCCTTGCGCGCCTCGGCGAACTGCTCTTTGTCGAGGCGATCCGCTGCCATATCGAAGCGCTCGGTCCCGAACAGACCGGCTGGCTTGCGGGCCTCGGCGATCGACATGTCGGTCAGGCGTTGAACCTGCTGCATGGCGCCCCTGCGGCAGACTGGACGCTGGATGAGCTTGCAAAGTCAGTGGGCCTGTCGCGCTCGACGCTCGCGCAGCGCTTCACCCATCTCATCGGACAGCCGCCGATGCAGTATCTGACGCGCTGGCGCATGCAGCTTGCGGCGGGCCTACTCGCTTCCGGGCGCGACCCGATTGCCCGTGTCGCAGAGGCGGTGGGCTACGATTCCGAGGCCGCCTTCAATCGTGCGTTTCGGAGGACGGTTGGAACGCCACCGGCCGCCTGGCGGCAGGCGCATATGGTGTCGGAGTAAAGCACCCTGCGGCGTGCGTGCCTTAAATTCAAACGAATCACGGCCGCAGGGTTGAACGGCCACATTTGGGAGAAATTGTCGCAACACGCGGCGGTTCCCGATACCCCCATCTCATTTAGTCGCCTGAATTATTGCATTATTTGTCGATGCTGGCAGCGCATTCGGGCGGGCTGTACAATGAGCCGCCGGCGCTTTGACTTGAACAGGATTCCCAAGTTTAAGTACCGTTGTGTCTCCAACGGGAGTTGGGGCATCGAAGCAGGTTTGCCGGATCTGGTTTGATCCGGCTAGCCGCGTTTGCCGACAGCAGAAGGATAAGCACCGCATGGGTTCATATTTTCGGCGGCAGCTTGCGGATTACGTTGAATACCATCGGGACCCCTGGAATTGCGCGATGCATGTCTTCGGCATCGTTTTCTTGTTCCTGGCCGCTATTCTTCCGCTCAGCCTGTGGTCCATCACCGTGTTCGGTTTCCAGACCAGCGCTGCGACGATCGCTGTCATACCGGTGCTCATCTACTGGTTCCTGCTCGACTATGCGCTTGGCGCTGCCATCCTTGGGGCTGCCATCGTGTTGCTGTCAGCCGCTGCCGCGATCGTCAGTTACATGACGACCGCCGGTATGTGGTCGCTGACGGCTATCCTGATTGTCGTTGGCATCGCATCGCAGATTATTGGGCACCGCGTGTTCGAAGGACGGCAGCCGGCGCTGGTCGACAATCCGGCTCACCTGCTGCTTGGACCAATGTTTGTCATGGCGAAGTTGTTTATCGCGCTCGGCTTTCGGCGCGATCTCGCCATCATCATCCAAGGGCATCCGCAAGTCGCTGCATCTTAATCTCGAATAGTTCAGCTTGAAGTGCACCCATAGATGACACGCGTACTGGTTACAGGCGGCAGTGGGTTCATCGGAAAGCACCTCGTCGCTGCGCTAATCGCGCAAGGCCGGCAGGTGAGGGTGCTCGACCTTCAGCCACCGCCTCGCACCTTGCCGCAGATTGAGTATGTTGGCGGATCGGTGCTTGATCGTGACCTGGTAGGCCGGGCGATGGACGAGGTCGACGAGGTCTACCACCTGGCCGGCTTGCCAGGCATGTGGTTGCCGCGAAAAGCCGATTTTCACACCGTCAATTGCGGTGGCACCGAGATTGTGATTGAGACGGCACGCAAGCGCGGCATCAAGCGCTTCCTGCACTGCTCGACGGAATCGATTCTGTTCCGCGCCTCACCATCGATGGTTCCGGTCGCCGATGATGCCTTGCTGCCGGACGACATGCCCGGCCCATATACGCGCTCGAAAATGCTGGCCGATCGGGTTGCTATGCAGGCGGCCGCATCCGGATATCCGGTTGTTATCGGCTGTCCCACCATGCCCGTCGGGCCTTACGATCACAACGTGACCCCGCCGACGGCGATGCTCAGGTATTTTCTCGGCCAACGCCTGCATTTGCATCTTGATTTTGTCGTGAACCTCGTCGACGTGCGCGACGCCGCCGAAGGGCTGATCCTTGCCATGGAACGCGGACGCGCCGGACATCGCTACGTTCTCGGCGGCGAAAGCATCCCGCTAACGCGGGTTCTCGAAATCATGGCTGAAATCAGCGGCCGTCGCGTCTGGCGCATTCAAGTGAATGGCAAGGTCGCCGAGATAGTCACGGCAACGCTGGAATTCATCGCCGATTACGTGACGCGCCGGCCTCCGTCCGGTACGGCGGAAGGCGTTCGGATCGCATTGCGAGCGGGGGCCTTGTCAATCGAGAAAGCGCAACGCGAGCTGGGCTATGCGCCAGGCCCGGTCGAGCCTGTGTTGCGGGAAACCATTGCGCATCTGCTTGATGCCGGCCACAATCAACCTGAATGGGGCTCAACGCCGAGTACGCGCCCTCGACCGTTTCACGTCGAGCGCCGGGTTGGCGGTTGATCCAATCGCTTAAAATACGGTCCGCGACATGCTGAACGATCCCAGTCAATGGTTGGCTTTCGTCTTGAGTGGCTGGACCACTACGTGGCCCACCCAGTTGCTCGCCATCATCTGGATTTTGTGGGTCATGAGTTGGGTCGTCGCATCGTTCTGGTCCGGGCAAACCAAGAAACACGTGATGACCTGGGAGTCGCTCAAGTACCGCTTCCCGATTCTCCTAGGGGCCATTCTGTTTTTGCCATTGACTGGCAAGATCATCGGGGAGAAGCCGCTCTGGCAGTTTGGCAACCCCGGCATCTACGCGCTGGCGTGTCTTGTCCTTGCGGGGATCTCGTTCACATGGTGGGGGAGAATTCATCTCGGACGTTTCTGGTCAAACGCGATCACGCACAAGGAAGGCCATCAGGTCATTGACACCGGCCCCTATGGTCTTGTGCGCCACCCGATCTATACCGGGCTTATCGCGGGAATGCTGGTGACGGGTATCGCTGTCGGAACCGTGACGGCGATGCTGGGCGCCGTGCTGATCTCGCTCGGGATGGGGTTGAAGGCACGTATGGAGGAAGGCTTCCTCACGGCTGAACTTGGTGAGGATGCCTATGGCTCGTATTGCCGTCGCGTTCCGATGCTGATTCCGTTCCTGCCGCGCACCTGACGCCGCTGCAAGCTACCGTTTCGGCCGCGACGCCACGGATGTCGCGACAGGTGGCGGTGGAGTAAGACGGCGCGGAACCAGAACGCGCTGGCCTTGTGGCAGCGGCGCACTCTCTGAAACCTGATTGGCTTGGGTGAGTGACCACAGCGGTACATGGTTGAGAGCAGCAAGCCGCTGTAAGGTATCGCCCGAACGGGCAGATTGCTGCGTGCCGCTATCCCACAGCTCAATCGGGGCATCGGGAGGAACCACGTAACGGAGCGGCACCGCCTCTCCCTTGGCCGGCGTCGCCGCGAGTTGCGCAATTGCGGTTACCAATTGCTCGTGGATGGAATCCTGCTTGTCGATGTTGATGTGGGTGACTTCCTCGTGCTGCTTCAAATCGAAGCTGGCGTAGTGACCCTGGTAACCTCGCTCCGCCACCACATCGCCGCCGCCCAATATGCTGTCGGACAAGAAAATATTTATGAAACGCTCGACGTTCAGCGGCACTTTCGGGCTTGCCTGAGCCGGATCAATGGTGACCACCAGGCTGACCGGGATGTTTTCGGACTTCAGGATCCCGGCGAACGTCAATGCGCAAAGTCCGCCCATCGAATGACCGATCAGGGCGATCGGAGCGGGATTGTCCCGGAAATCACGAATGGCCTGATCCGCGATCAGCCGGCAAATGGTGAATTCGTAGACGTCGGCCCGGATGCCGGCTTCCTGGAGGCGCTTGGTCAGGCGGTCCATCCCGCGCGAAAAGATCGGGCCGAGCGCGCCCCGGAACAGGTAGACGCGCGCCTGTGGCTGGGTTGTGGCTGGCGGAGCGTCGGGAGCGATTGTAGCGGTGGCGTTGGTCGTGCGTGCGACCGGGCCGGCGAGTGCCAGATTGCAAACTGCAGAGAATATGCAGAAGGAAAGGGCCGCACGGATCACCACGGCCGCAACCTGCGTCGGACTGCTCATGCGCGCTCCATCAGCGATTTTAGGCACACCCCAACGCCGCCCAGCGCTTCGTGCGTGATCTATCGCCGAGGAATTGGCAAATTTGCGGCACTCGTCGCTTGGCGGCCGCCCAGCCCGGCCGCGAGAGCTTCGAGCTTAGAGAAATTTCCCAGGGGCACCTCGCGGTGGCTGGCGGTGGAGGGGCCCCCGTGGCCGTTCTTGGCCGCTAATCAGGGCTACTTTCGACTAGCGGAGGGCGAGCGGTCGCAGCGCCGTGCCGGCCACAGTGCCGCGGATGGCATTTGTGGTCAGGATATAGGCGAACTCGTAGACACGATCGGCGGCGAGCCGCTCGAGGTTATTGAACTCCAGGATGTGAACGCCCTGCTGGACGAGCAGATAGACGTGGACCGGGTTGAAGCTGCCGCCAACGGCCTGAGAGTCGGCCGGCTTCGGCGGCACATATTCGAGCCCGGACGTATCCGAACCAAGCATAAGCGCGCCCTTCTCCTCGACGAGCCACTTCGCGGCTGTCAGGCCGATGCCTGCCGAGTCGTGCTGGCCGATCTTGGCGTGGTCGCGCCCGTTCTCGCCCCAGTAGCGCGCGGTTCCCGTGCGCAGCAGCACGACGGTGCCCGGGGTGACGTCAACGTTCTGCGCCCGCAAAGCGCCCTCGATATCAGCGACAGTGATCTCATAGGAAGATGGAAGGGCCTCCACGTTCTTGAAGCCAGCAACGTCGACCAAGACGCCCCGCGCGATGATCGGCGGGATCGTCGTCACGTCGGCCTTGCGAATGCCGAAGTCGCCGCCCCACTCGTCGGACGTGAAACCGTTGTAAAACTCGTTCTTCGGTCCGTGCGTGATGTGGCCGAGTCCATCAATCTGGGTCGCCACGTTGTCGTTCATGAAGATCGCGTTGCTGTGCCAGGCGGTGATGCCTGTATTGCCGCCCTCCGGCGTGGTGAACGACAGATCCTTCTGGCTCCTTACGCCCGCGGGCGACCGGAAGCTGATGATTTCGCCCGGGCTGTGGCCGGGCCATTTGTATGAATAGCGGTCGTACGGAAGTCCGAGATCGTAGACCTTACCCTGTGTGACGAGCTTCAAGGCGGCCAAACGTGATGCATCGGTCATCTCGTTGAGGTTTCCGACCTCGTCCTGAGGCCCCCAGACCCAGCCCCACCCTTTTCCTTTTGTCCACTTCTTCATGCCGCCGTCCTGCGCATAGCCGGCGCCGGCTGCGAGTGCGAGAACGATCACGGCGAGCAGGAATCGCGAAACTACCTTCATGGAATCCTCCCGGGAACGACATGGATAGCTCAGCTTGGGCAGTCTAGGCCTGAGGTGATCGTGCGATCAACGAGATTGTCGGTCAGCCGCCGTAACGCCACGCGGAGACACGAACGTCAGCTCATGGCCCAACTCGGGCCTCTGGTGAGGTGCGCAATCAGGGCTGCGGACGACTACGTACGCGCCCTTATCTGCAGCGCGAGCTTTATGGGTACAGGGCCCGCTAACGTACCGCTGCGGCGCTAGCGGTGCCTGGTCTCGCCGCGCTTGCCGCTCCAGCGGCTCCAGCCTGCCGCGGTTTCTCTGCCCTCGAAGCTGGTGCGGATCGGCCGAAGACGACAGCGTCAATCTCGCTTATCACCTTCCGCTGTATGATTTGGTTCTTTTCGATGGACATGTGCCCAACGCCAGGCACGTCCTGCACATTCACATTCTCGAGCTTGCCCTGGAATTGGCCGGTCTTCATGACCGGCGTGCCGGCGCCGTTGGCAATGTAGAAGTTTATGTAGCGTCCCACGCGTCCCGAGAGGCTGGTGCGAAACACCGAATCCAGGCCGATTGCGAGCTTCACGGGAGCGCCAAGCTGATCCAGCTTGGCGACCATGTCAGGCAGCGCGGTGGCTCCCGAGGAATGCCCGACCAGAATGATCGTCTTGATCCTGCCGCTCTTGTATCCGGCGGCGGCTTCGTCGGCGAGCGACGACCAAGAGGCGAAGTTCGCGACAGTGACCGGAATGCCCTGCGCCCGCAGCTGTGCCGCAATGTCATCGAGCCCGAGCGAAAAGATATTGAGCACGCCGCGGAGCAGATAGACGTGGGCAGTCGAGGCCGCCGACGCTGAGTTCGGCACTGCCAGCGCGGAACTTGCGCCGATCGGCAGGAGCAGCAAGACGGCGATCGCTATCGCGTGCACTCGCCGCCACGATGCTCGGCGGGAAAAGGATGACCAGCCGACAGATCCGATGTTGCCGCGATAGGGCTTCATTGCGCTCCTCGAAGGACTGCAAAGTGTTTCGCGGGGCGACCGTAGCGCCCGCGCGCTCGGAACTGCAATAAACGTGGCGTGAGCAGCCGCAGTTTACCAACGCGACGTGGCTCCGCCGCAACACTATGTTCCGCCGCCACGATGACCGCGGCCGGGAGCTGTTTAGCGTGGCTGGTCTACCGCTATATCGGTCTCTTATAGCCGGGAGGCATCGACGGCTTCCGCCTGTGGTGTGGCGTTTCCGGACGCGACCTTCGAATCTTTCGAAACAACCTATGAGTTAACTCACAGTCGCCGAACGTAAGATGCGCTAGGCTGTCAACAGACGACCAGCAAGTCTGGGGAGACCGAGGCCATAAGGTACCGTCGCCGGGTCAGCGGCTCAATCTGGCAGTTCTGACCGAACTGCAAATCCGATAGCGACACGCCGAAGGTCCCTGACGTGAATGGCTACTAGTTCAGGCCAGGTCGCAGCAATCCAAAAACGAGCAACGCGTGCCTGACTCCGGTCCGGGACATTCTCGCAATTGAGCAATTGGCTGATGTGCCGACGGGATGCTGGCCGATGGTTTGAGAAACGGGAGGACCAAATGCTGTCGAGGTCGAGCTTATTGCTGGCGCTTGTGGCTTGCTTCGCATTTACCACAATGGCCGACGCCGGGCGGATCGAACAGAAATCGTTCATGAAGAAATCCTACTCGGGGTCGCGGGATCGCCAATATCAAGTCTTCGTCCCTTCGGGCTATACAGGGCAAAGCCCTGTGCCAATGGTGATGGTCCTGCACGGCTGCAATCAGACCGAAACCAACATGATCAACGAGACGCGATTCAAGGACCTTGCGGAGCGCGACAACTTCATCGTCGTCTACCCCTTCATTACAAGTTTTGACCCTATGCCACAGCGCGCACCGAACTGTTGGGGGTTCTTTATCGACGAGCATATCCATGAAGGCGCGGGGGAGGTCGAGGACTTGTACCAGATCGCGCTTGAGGCGGAAGCTGCGTTTAAGATCGATCCTAACCGGCGCTACGTCACTGGCTTGTCTTCAGGCGCCGGAATGGCGGTGGACTTGGCGGTCGCACGCAACGAATATTTCGCGGCCGCGGGATCCGTTGAAGGTCTGCCCTATTCGGAGACTTCGTCCTCGGTCGTATTCTTCGGCTGTAATCTGCAGGGACGTTTCAAGCCGGTCTCCGCAGTCGTCGCCGCCATGCGGGCGGAACAGAGCAGGCCGAACGAGCAGCGACCAATCCCGATCATGGCGATCCATGCCCGCAATGACTGCAAAGTCAATGCAACAGGTTCGGAGAATATTCGGGATTCGTGGCTCGCCCGTTTTGGAATCAACCAAGCGGCTGTCGCGACCACGGACTGTACGGCAGAACGCGTGGCCTGCACGCACACGAAGTACGGGCTACCTCGGCGCTCTGTCGTCGAGACAGTCTTTTACGAAGGCGATCGCGGGTTTAACAGCGCGCATTACTGGGTTGGAGACAACAGCGGACAGTTCGCCAATCCGAACGGACCAAGCGCCAGCGAATTGCTGTGGACCTTTTTCAAAGGCCACCCTTTCGCTGACAATCCACCTCCATCTGTTTCCCTAACGTCCGCCTCGGCCACCGGGACTTCCATAACCGTAACCGGATCGGCCGCTGCTTCGGGCGCGCCGCTCGCGGAGGTTAGCGTGCGATTGGATGGTCAATTCCCACAACCGCAAAAAATCGCCTCGGGAACGACTACCTGGACGGTTGCTTTCGATAATCTGCGCAACAATGCGAATTACCTGCCAGTGGCCACCGTGAAAGACAATGACGGCCTGACGGCGAGCGTGACGGGCCAACCTGTCGCCGTCGGATTGCCACCGACCAACGCCCCGCCTGTGGTCGCTATCGACAACTTATCGACCAGCGGCGATTGCATCACACTGATCGGAAGCGCCTCAGACCCTGACGACCGAGTTGCCAAGGTGGAGGTCCAGCTCGCGACGCGCGGCTTCAAGCCTGCGGATTTGAGTCAGGCGAGTTATCAATATCAAGAGTGCGGATTGCCTGCCGGCACCTATTCGACGCAGGCTCAAGCAACCGACGTTCTGGGCGCAAAAAGCGCCATTGTTTCGGGCCCAAGTGCGAATGTGAGCGATCTGGAGGTCGTTACCGCCAACTGGCAAGTGCATATGAGCGCCGGCAGGCTCCGGGTTTATGGCGCGCGCTGTCCGAGCATGGGTTTCGGCGCTTGCGATGTTGGCTTCTCAAATCTTCTTGGCGCACCAATTCAATCCATTTCCGCTGCTGCGGAAGGCTGCCTCACCGGATTGGTATGTCCATCGGGAGAATATCCCATGAGGGCTTACGGGGCAGGGAGGGGCAGATACGTTCGTGTCTGCGGGATCGCAGTCTTACGGCTTCATCCCGATCTTCTGCCTGATTGCGCCGAGTTCCGCCTCGTCCCAGATGCCGATTAGCACGCCGTTCTTCACCTGCAATTGCTGGGCGGCATAGGCGGCAATCTTCGCATTCGGTGTCGTGACGTGCATCTTCGGATGCAGCGCCCAGTCGAACAGCTCCGACTGCAGCCGCGCCACGATATCGGCGCAGGCAGGATCGGCGCCGCGGTCGACAAATTCCTGCGGGTCGGTTTCGAGATCATAGAGCATCGGCCGGAAGCCGGAGGCGTGGATGAATTTCCAGCGGCCGTCGAACACCATGAACAGGCGGCAGCGTTCGATCGGCTGGTTCAGCATCACGCGAACATCCTGCATGGCGTAGTCGTATTCGGAGAACACCACCTTGCGCCAGTCGGCCGGCTTGTTGCCATGGACCAGCGGCAGCAGCGAGCGGCCCTCCAGGATGTGATCGGGCGGGGTGGCGCCGAAATAATCGATGAAGGTTGGCGCCAGGTCGATCGCCTCGACCAGCGCGTCGCTGACGGTGCCGCGCGTTGAGTTTGCGGCAGGCGAGGGATCGATCACGATTAGCGGGATCTTTGCCGATTGCTCGTGGAACAGATCCTTCTCGCCCATCCAGTGATCGCCAAGATAGTCGCCATGATCGGAGGTGAACATGATCATGGTGGTGTCGAGCAGTCCGCGCGTCTCGAGGAAGCGCATCAACACGCCCATCTGATCATCGATCTGCTTGATCAGGCCCATGTAGGTCGGGATGACCTTCTCTCGCGCCTCGTTGCGCGACATGTTGCGGGAATAGCGCATGTCCATATAGGCGGCGAACACCGGATGGGCGTTGGCGCGTTCCTCTTGCGAGCGGATCACCGGCTGCACGTCGTCAGGCCCGTACATACTGGCGTAGGGCTCCGGCGCAATATAGGGCCAGTGCGGTTTGATGTACGACAGATGCAGGCACCAGGGCCGGCCGTCGTCTTCCGCCTCCGCGATGAACTCCATCGCGCGGCGCGTCATGTAGGGCGTCTCGGAATGCTCATCCGGCACGCGCGCTGCCTTGTCGGCGTGCACCAATAGCCAGCCGTTCTGCAGCGTGCCGTCAGGCGCTTCGCCGGAATTGGCCCAGTGCTCCCACGGATTGGGTGCATCATAGCCATGCTGGCGCAGATAATTGTCATAGGCCGGGCGCGGCCGTCCCGTCGGATGCAGGCCGTCGTCCCGCTCATAGGGCTCGAAGCCGCATTCCGACACATGAACGCCGATGATGGAGTCGGCGGGGATACCGAGATTCTTCAGCCCTTCTACGTCCGGCGCCATATGCGTCTTGCCGACCAGCACGTTGCGCACGCCGATCTTCTTCAGGTGATCGCCGAGCGTGGGCTCGCCGACGCGCAGCGGCCAGCCGTTCCAGTGCGAGCCGTGTGAGCGCATGTAGCGCCCAGTATAGAACGACATCCGCGACGGGCCGCAGATCGGCGACTGGACGTAGGCGTTCGAGAACAACACGCCGCGCCTCGCCATCGCGTCGATGTTCGGCGTCTTGAGCACGGGGTGGCCGGTACAGCCGAGATAGTCGTAGCGAAGCTGGTCGCACATGATCCAAAGGATGTTCTTCGCAGGCTTTTGGGGCGTCATCTCAGGCATTTCGGCTGGCGTTGGGAGGGGGCGGGATGGTGCGATATCGCACGCCATAAGACAATCGAGCGGCGGGACCGTCTAGATGTGTTAACGATTGGATAGCGCGCTTTCTCGCAATTGAGCGGCGATCCAGCCTTACGCGTTAGCCTTACCGGCAGTTTGGCCGGATGCCTTAACCCTTGAATTGCCCTGCTGGATTAAATTGGGACGAGGAAAAACCGGGTCCCAAGCGATGCGTATTGGCGTCACGCTAGCATTTTTTATCGCGACGACGTCGTCCGCCCAGGCTGGCGGCGGCTTCGAGATCGTGATTCCGGGCCGTCCCGGGGTCCCCGTCATCATCAACGGCATCGACGCGTCCTATGCGGTCGTCGAGGGCGACTGGGGTCTCGGCAAAGGCACCCAAGTCGAGCCAACTATTTACGGCGGCCGCTACATCGATCCGGTTCCGCGCGTCGGTCACTACTATCCGAGCGCCGGCCGCATGCCCGGTTACGGGCGACTGGAGATCGAGCCGCCGGCGAACCGAAGGTTGCCGCCGCCGGCCGAGAGCTATCACCAATCCTGGTCGGCGCAGTCGGCGCCGCTGCCTGCGCAATCCAGCGTGCCTGCCGATCCGCCCGAGATCATCTACGCGCCGCGGGATTGGCGGGGGCCGCCGCACCGTCCGCACTGAAAAATACGACAACGAAAAACTTCGACAGGAGAGAGTAATGCGTCAGATACTTAAGGGATTGGTCGCGGCAGTTGCCGTGATGGCTGCAGCGCCCGCGATGGCCTGCGGTTACGCGCCCTGTGCCGCACCGGTCTATGCCGCGCCGGTCGTGGCCTATGGCTATGCGGGCTGGGGCTGCAATCCCTGCGGCTGGGTACGCGAACGTCTGCCCGATCCGGAGCAGCAGTATTATTGGGTCAACCAGGGCCCGACCTATACCGGTCCGGGCAATTTCGCGCCGTATCCGGTCTATCGCGAAGGCACGATCTCCGGCTACGGCTATGGCTACAACCGGCCGTACTATGGCTATCGCGCGCACTACCAGCGCAATGGTTACCGTTACACAGGGCGTTATTACAACGGCCGGCCGGTACTGCGCCGCCACTACTGATCCAGCACAATCCTGAAGCTTCGGCGCCCGTTCGCATTGAGTTGCGAGCGGGCGCTCACCTATTTCATCAAGCCCAATCGACTCGCGCCGATATAGAGCGCCAGCACCGCGGCGTTGGAGACATTCAGGCTCTTGATCTCGCCGGGCATGTCGAGCCGCGCCACTACGCGGCAGGTCTCGCGTGTCAGTTGCCGCAGGCCCTTGCCCTCGGCGCCCAGCACCAGCGCGAGCGGCTGCTGCAATGTCACGGCGCCGAGATCTTCGCAGCCCTGACTATCGAGGCCGACCGTCATGAAGCCGCGGTCGTTCAGCTCGGTCAGCGCGCGGGCGAGATTTTGCACCGTGACCAGCGGCACTAGTTCCAACGCGCCGGAGGCGGATTTGGCCAGCACACCGGTCGCCTCAGGGCTGTGGCGGGCGGTGGTAACGATCGCCTTGACCGCAAACGCCGCCGCCGAGCGCATGATGGCGCCGACATTGTGCGGATCGGTGATCTGGTCGAGCACCAGCACGATACCTTCCTGCGGCAGCGTACCGATATCGGGCGAGGGCAGGGGATCGGTCTCCGCCAACATCCCCTGATGCACCGCGTCGGGGCCGAGCCGCTGGTCGATCGTGGTCGGGCGGACGATTTCGGGCGTAACGCGGGTATCGATATTTTCGTCCGCCAGCCGCCGGGCGGCATTTTCGGTCAAAAACAGCTTTCGGATCCGCCGATCGGGGTTGGCCAGCGCCGCCGAAACCGTGTGCCAGCCGTAGAGAATCACCGGTCCGTCGAGACCGCTGCCGCGCTCGCGCCTATCAGCGGAACGCACGAATTTTCGACCCTTTTCGAAGGGTTTGCCGCCGCCCCGGCGGAACGGCGCTTTTCGGTCGCGATCGCTCATGGGGAGCTTGTGTCACGAGGACCCGAATATGGCAATTTGGCCCTCACGGGCGCATTTTTGCTGGTCCGCCTTGGTTGACTTTGCTACCTCCATTCGCACATAAACGCGCCGGTCGCAGCCGGTTCGATCCGCGCTTTCGGCCTCAGCGCCATATCCATGGTCCGGTCCTCCGCCGCTCGGGCGGCCGGTTCCTGACGCTGACAGACGGGGAAGTGTCCCGAGTGGCAAAGGGAGCTGACTGTAAATCAGCCGCCGTATGGCTTCGAAGGTTCGAGTCCTTCCTTCCCCACCATCCTGTATTTGCAGGCGAATTCTGTCCGGACTGTGCAGGTCTGTAAGCAATCCGTAAGCAACTCTGTAAGCAACCACGATGTCACGATTTGTTCTTGCCGGCGGGCGGCCGGGCGCGATCTGATATTGATATGCCCGCGCTAACCCGCCGCCGCGATCGCTACCGCACCGACTGCTGGCGCATCTCTTTCGAAGATGGCCACGTCGGCGATATCGGACCTCGCGCTGGTGCTCCCGCAGCTCTCGCTCGCGTATCCAACCAGCCCATAGAACGTCCGTAGGACTGTCCCAATTATGGTCCAAATGCGCCGCCCACCGAGCAGACAATAAATATTTATTCACCAAATTGAACATTATCAGGCCGCGCGAATTAAATGGTGCGATCTTTACAAGGATAACCCATCGGAGCCAGCTCATGCATGACCGCCAGCAACAAGAGACCGAAGACCGCCGGAAGTTTCTGATTTCAGCCGGCAGGTTTGCAGCCGTAACGCCTCCAGCCATTACGCTGCTGCTGTCCACTTCCTTGACATCGGACGCAATCGCGCATTCGGGCGCGGGTGGCCATCATGGCAATAACGGTTACGGCAACGGTGGCGGCGACGGGAGTCCCAATGGAAAGAACGATAGATACCGCTAAACGAAGTGCGGCCGTCAAATCGGCCGCTGGTTGAGTGGTTTTCCGGTGACCAAGACCCAAGGCCCGACCCGGAAGAAGGCGGCCCCAGCTTCTTTCCACAGCAGCTGGGGCCGTTTTAAATGCGGGCTATGAACGGTCTACGCTGGCACCTTTTTTTAAAAGGCTGACGGTCGCGAGTGGCCCGCATTGGCTTTGAACGATCTTGCCAGCTGGGTTGAACCTTACGATCGCCTGCACGATTCCATCGGGCACGGCGTATAATTCCACGATCGTATCGCCGTTGACCTGCAGATCTTCAAGATCGCCCGCTGGTTTTTCGATAAACCGTTGCCGCCAATACTCGGTTATTGCGTTATGGCCGATCAAAGTTTTTTGCCCCATGCAGCCACACTCCAGAGTAGCATCAGGCGCATAGAGAACGAGTCTAATGAACCCATCTGAACGAGACGGCAAATAGTTGAATGAGTTCCCGAACCTGACCGCCCCCATCTGAGCAGCAAAAAGCCCTCGCCGTCTCTGAGGCGAGGGCTTTCGTCCAAGCCCTAATAAGTTTTAAGAGATCACGTCAGCGGCAAGGGAATCCGCACTCAACGGTAGCCCTTGCACTTCGTTTCTTCCTTATACTCGCCGTTGCGCTCCCACTTACGCTCGATCTTGCACGGCCCCCGGTAGAATTCCTGCTTGTAGTCGCGATCATAGCCGCGCTCGTAGCCATAGGCCCGGTAGCCGCGCTCGTGTTTCCACCGCCCGTGCCCACTCTCATCTTTCCAGGGATCTGCGGATGCCGGCGTGCCCAGGAGGAGAAGCGCAGAAATCCCGGCAAGAAATAGTTTCATCGATGTCACTCCTGTTAGCGGATGTCCCGAATAATACGAACACTTGCCACTTGTTCCCGCGTCAATCGGGAACTCGCAGTCATTCTCGCCGTTGTGTGCGCGAGAACGTAGGTATATGGCCATGAAGTGGATGCTGGTAGTCCTGGTAGGCGGCGTCATGCCGGTCAATACTGACCTCGTGTTCGACAAGTTCGCCGATTGCCTCAGTGCCGAAGAACAGATGCGCCAACACTACGCTGACGCATTCGACGCTTGGGACCGAGGGGCCGCGACTAAATTTGATCGGCGGCGAGACTACGCCAGAGCTCGCGAATTGCAGGCCAAACGATTATTGAGCAATATTGGTACCTGTGTGCCGCACGGTGGCGCTGATCAGCAGCTTGCCACACCGCAGCAACCTACAAGAACACCTCAGCAGCCCGCCACGTCACAAGCTTCACCCGCACAGCCCTAGCCCCCTCCATGTTGAAGCGCTCGCCATCCAGAAATGGGGGTTGTTCGTCTGGATGTAGACCCCATTTTCGGGAAAAATTGGCAATCTAAGAGCCATGAAGCTATCATGTTGGTCGTGGTTGCCGGGGTAGCCGCGTGCCTTGAGTTCGGCGATCAGCATCTGGTCGGTGGCGCCCGGAAACTGGCTCTTCTCGCGATCGAGTGATGCTCCGAGTTCGCTCATCGCGCCACCCCCAAGCTGATGCGGCGGACGGAATAGGCAAGCCTCCTTCGCCTTTACAATCGCCGTACCACCTCAACCCTGCTTACTGTCCTGCGCCATTTCCGGCAACGCCTCACCCGGCAGGTAAAGTCTGATCGGCCGAATCTCATACACCGCTGACGGATTGACACGGCGCAGATCGCGAGCAATGGCGATGGCGGCATCCTCGTCCGCGCAATTCACCACGTAGAGGCCGAGCAACTGCTCCTTGGTCTCGGCAAACGGCCCATCGATCACCATACCGTCGCCGGGTCCCCGCAAGGTGCGGGCCTCCGCGGTGCCGCCGAGCCGCGCCGCCGGCCCGAGCAGCTTGTTCGCGTTGAGCCGATCATGGACTGCGAGCAGGCCGGTCATCACGGCCGCATCCTCTTCCGCTGTCCAGGACATCACTTCGGCTTCGACGTGATAGGCGAGAATGGCATAAAGCATCATGTGCTCCTTGATCGGCCTTGCCGGACTGTCGACCCTTTAAAGGACGATTCGGCCCTGCTTATTCCGACATAGGGCTCGCGACGAAACATTCCGGAAACACGATATATCGGATTGCCCTTGAACGCGGCACGGCGGGTTCCCGACTGATGAGCAGAACGCGATATAGCGCGCACCTTTCAAGGAGACGGTCATGCGACGCCAACCAGCCACGATCATCTGCGATGCCGCCAGATTGCGCGCACCGTCAGCGTCGTCGCTATCAGGCGATTGGCACGACGTCACCGGCCACCATCGCTATTACGGCAGTTCGGCCACGAATGGCGGCGAGCGCATCGTCGAGAACCGCCGCGGCCGCAGTCCTCGCTTGGTCGATCTCTGCGGCTTTTGATCCAAGACAGGTGCAAGCAAAAGGCGCGGCGGGATGGCTCCCGCCGCGCCCCAACTGTTGAACTCGCTGGTCCAGGGCTGAGAGCGCCCCGTTGCCAGGCCAGAACAAAGCCTAGCGGGCGATCCCAGCGAGGTGACAGCGCTTGGTATAAGACACTGGATCACCTCCTTTCGTTGTTAACGGAAACATCAATATAGGCGGCGAATCAGCCGCTGTTAAGGGTCCGACCGATGGCAGGAGGCTTGGATAGGGCTCCGAGGGCGGTTGAGGCCGCCAGCTTGGCGTGTTAGGTCAACGCCCAAGCGCGGGTGTAGCTCAATGGTAGAGCAGCAGCCTTCCAAGCTGAATACGAGGGTTCGATTCCCTTCACCCGCTCCAGCCTTCGCTCGCGAAGCGGGAGAAGGCTGTCGCGCCGTAGCCCAACGGGCGAAGGCGGGCCTGTGGCCGCGAGCTACGGCCCGGCAAGCCATGGCGCTCGCCGGGAATGAATTTGTTTGAAGAGACGGACAGGCGGCAGGTCTGATGCGCATCATCTACTTCAGCCTCGGTTGGGTGATGGTTGCGCTCGGCGTGATTGGCCTTGTGATGCCGCTGATGCCGGGGGTGGTTTTCCTGATCGTTGCAGCGTGGTGCTTTGCGCGCTCGTCGCCTCGGTTCGAGGCGTGGCTGCTGGATCATCCGACGCTTGGCAGACCGCTACGGGATTGGCGCGCCGCCGGAGCCATCCCGCGGTCGGCGAAGGTCATGGCTTGCATCGGAATGACGATCGGCTTTGTCGTGTTCTGGTACAGCGTCGATCCGTCATTGCCGCTTGCCGCAGGCGTGGCGGCCATGTTCCTTGCCTGCGCCGCCTACGTCGTGTCGCGGCCGGCGATGGCAGATGAAAACGGCATCTAGCCGCGGTATCAGGTCCGGCTTGGTGCGATGAGCCTGCTACAGGTGTCACTCATTCAGAGGAGGTTCATCAGTGGTCTCCTTTCGACGGCCTGAGCGTTGCGCTCGGACGCGTCGCGGTTTGCGACCGATATAAGGGCGTGACGAGCGCAAGTCTCGGCGTATGTTCCTTGGGTAGTGGCGAGCACCGAAGCGGCGCTCGCCTTCCTTTAAGCCGAGGCAATGGCGCCGGAGGTCCGCGGCAGATCAAGGCGCCCATAGTTGGACAGCGTTCCGCCGAGGCGAGTGCGCAGTGCGCCCCTGATTTTTTGCAGTGCGCGAACCTCAATCTGCCGGACCCGTTCGCGGGACACGCCGAAGGTGGCACCCAGGTCCTCGAGGGTTGTCGGCTGTTCAGCCAGGAAACGCGCTCTGACGATGTGGCGCTCGCGAGGCGTCAGACTAGTCAGGGCCTCCTTCAGTGCGGTCCTTACCTGGTTGCGATCTTGCGCCTCCGACAGCAAGGTTTCGGGATCTGGCGCCGGATCGAGCAGCCAATTCTGCATTTCCTCGGAACCGTCTTCCCGCGTCGTGGGCAGGTTGAGTGAAATGTCACCTCGCATCCTCCCGTTCATCTCGACCACCTCGCGGGAATCGACGTTCAGCTCGGCGGCAATATATTTTGCCTGTTCGGGTGACAGGTCGCTGTCCTCGCCTGCGGAAATCCGGCTTTTCAGCTTTCGCAGGTTGAAGAACAGCTTCTTTTGGGCAGCCGTCGTGCCGATTTTCACCAGCGACCAGGACCTCAGAATGTACTCATGGATGGTCGCCTTGATCCACCACATCGCATAGGTGGAGAGCCGAACACCTTTTTCAGGGTTGAACCGCTTTACCGCATGCATCAGGCCCAGATTCGCCTCCGAGATCAGATCGGCGATGGGAAGGCCGTAGCCGCGATACCGCAGGGCCAGCTTCGCAGCCAGCCGGAGATGGCTTGTCACCAGGCGATAGGCCGCTTCGCGATCGCCGTGCTCGTGCCAGCGGCGCGCGTACATGGCTTCGTCGTCCGCACTCAGCAGCGGAAACTCGCGAACGACCGTAAGATAGCGGGAGAGCCCGCCTTCCGAATGAAGCGCAGGTAGATTTGACAGAACAGACAGGGTGCTCATATCCAATTCCTCCTGAGAGCAAAGTGGGTGCGAGCTGCCGAGCATTGCGCTTGGACCCGGAGAGGCGCCCAAGCGCGTCAAGCCGGCGGCGTCCACAAAATGTCGTAACTTCCGGATTGTTCCGTTGAGATTGGCTTGAAAGCCAAAGGCGATCGGCGGCGCACAGGTGGAGGCGGCAGCCGAGGCGTTGCAGCTCAGGCTGCGCGTTCTGAAGCCGGCGCCACGCGCTCGACCGGCGCGTTTGCGCGCTCGAGAGCCAGCAATGCAAGCTCGACCTCGTGAAGGCGCGACGGCCGGCCGTTCTCCGGCATGCCCTCGTTGGTCGCCTGGTCGATCAAATATTCGGTCCAGGCCCAGTCGATCAGGATCGAGCGTTTCGCATCGAGCGAAAGGCTGGCATCGCGCACCACCGCCATGGGTGAAGTCCAGCCTTCCTCGCCACGGCGATCGTGCCGGGCTTCCGCGCCGGCAACGGCTTTGTCGTAGCTTTCCTGAAGGGAACCAAGTCCCAGCCTTGCCAGGGTCGCATCGGAGAAGGCGCGTGTCATCTTATGCGGCATAGCCTGTAGCTCTTTCGCGTTCTGCTCCGGTCCGCCCTCAACGACGTACGGGATTTGCTGCCGCTCGGCATAGCGGATCGCTGCCTTGAGCGTCGGGAAGCTGAGTCCGACAGTCGCGAGCGGATCATCGTCGCCGGTCCATCCCATTAGGGGCTCAACATAGGGTGCGCTTCGACGCTCGAAGACAAGCCGCCAGCCCTTGCTGCGAGAATTTCCGGAGGTCATCGCCGATCGCTGCGGCCGGAAGATGCGGGCTACCGCGTCCCTTGGAAATAGGGACGGGGTCAAGCGCCCGTCGGGCATATGATCGTCATTGGCCGCAAAGGCCGCTTCTCGTCGTGTCTTCTTCAATCCGTTGATCGTGACTGTCTCCATTTTTCCCTCCCATTTCTGGCGAAGGAAAACCGCTTCCAGCCGCGCACGTGTCATTCGTCCGTACCGTTGCGGGCAGACCGGCCAGCCGGTCAGGAGGAGCACCCCTTGCAGATATCCGGAACGATATCCTCGGCCCGAAACGTCGGGCTTGCGCTGATCGCACGGTTGGGCCTCGTACTCCGACTGGACACCGGCTGCTGCGGCCCGTCCGTATGAACGACTGCGCTCGAATTGGTATGCTGCTGAGGCTTCTTCCGCTGCGCACCCGCCGCTTCGCTTGCGACGAACAGCATGGCGAACGCGACGAAAGTTGCGAGTAGACCGCGCATCACTCTTCCTCCCGCATTACTTGTTGCGACGAGCGAGCCTGATGCGCCAATTCCTGACTGTCGCGGCTGTCTGACTGGCCAGTCGCTCCAGCAGACGGACGATTGTCCTGCTCAAACGGAGCGTAGACTGAACGTGAGATGTCATCTTCATAACCACATCCTCCCGAAAGCAACGTGGACTCCTTGGCGCCGTCTCCCTGGGGACCGGGCGCGCCAATCCCGCAAAGGCTTTGGCGGCGGTCGATCTAGGTAAGTTCCGCGCGGGGTCAAGAGGTGCGACGCTCGGACGCGAGGGTGGCGAGAAAATGTGACGCACTCGCAGGTTGTGGCCTTGAAACCGAGCTAAATCCTTCTAGTTCTTTCGGTGTCACAGGCGTGACGCCGGATGCTGTCAGGGTCCGGCCGAGGCGCCGCCGGGGATGTCCCGGCGTTGCTCCTATCCATGTTGCTCACAAGGAGGATGTGGCTATGGGAACCTACGATCTGTCCCCGCTCTGGCGTTCGAGCGTCGGCTTCGATCGCCTGTTCGACCTCGTCAACGACACGATGAACGACAGCGAAAATTATCCGCTGTACAACATCGAGCGTACCGGCGAGGACCAGTACCAGATCTCACTGGCGCTGGCGGGCTTCAGCCCGGAGGAGATCACCATCACCGCGGAGCAATCGAAGCTCACGGTCGAAGGCCGCAAGGCCGACAAGGGTGATCCCGACTACCTGTACCAGGGAATCTCAATGCGGCCGTTCCGCCGCCTCTTCAACCTGGCGGACTATGTCCAGGTGAAGGACGCCGCCTTCGAGAACGGCATGCTGAAGATTGCATTGGTTCGGGAACTGCCGGAGGCGATGAAGCCGCGTCGTATCGCGATCGAGGTCATCGCCAACGACAACCAGCAAATCGAGCAGAAGCAGGCGGCCTGACGGACTTCGCGTTCGAGGCTGCCGAACCGCCCGTGCGCGGCGTGGCCGCGCGCGTGAGCTCTGTCCAGTGAACCTAAAGAACAAAGGAGGACAATTATGGCACTACGCGACCTTATCCCGTGGAACAACGGCTCTCGTGATTTGAGCCTGCACCGCAACGAGCCCAATCCGTTCCTCGCGCTTCATCGTGAGATGAATCGGCTGTTCGACGATGCGTTCCGCTCCTTCGATGTCGCTCCGTTCAGCTCGCAAGCGATGAGCTGGCCGAGCGTCGAGGTCGACGAGACCGAGAAGGAGGTCAAGGTCATCGCTGAACTTCCCGGTCTCCAGGAGAAGGACATCAACATCGAACTGAGGGATGGGCTGTTGACGATCAGCGGCGAGAAGAAGAGCGAGACCGAAGACAAGGAGCGTCGCTTCAGCGAGCGCTACTACGGGCGCTTCGAGCGTTCGATCCCGATCGATGATGTCGATCAGGACAAGGTTGGAGCGTCGTTCAAGGATGGCGTTCTCACCGTGACGCTGCCAAAGCTACCTGCCGCGCAGCAGAAGGTGAAACGGATCGCCATTAACGGCAAATAACCGCGGGCGGGCGGGAGTTTGGTGCTCCCGCCCGTACCGGTGGTTTGTCCCACCAAGGTCAGCCGCCGCTCTGGTCAGAAGCTCGACTGATCTTAGGAAGAGAGTGAATTGAAAGGAGCCAATCAAAGCAGCCAATGTAAGGAGCAGCACAATGAACACTGCCTGGAAAAAAGACATGATCGCCGATGCGGTAAATCTTGTACTCGGCCTGGCCCTGTTCTTGTCACCATGGGCCCTTGGGTTCTCCGCTGAAAGTCCCACTAACTGGAATGCCTGGTTAAGCGGCCTCTTGGTCGCCGCGCTTGCAGTAGCAGCGCTGGCGGTGTTTGCCGAATGGCCGGAGTGGATGTCCCTCGCCGCCGGTGTGTGGGTCGCGCTATCGCCGTGGGTGCTGCAGTTCTCGTCTAATGCAACTGTCACACCACTCCATGTCGTAGCCGGACTCCTGGTGGCGGCCGCTGCTGCTCTGCGGATCTGGTTTGTGCACCAGAGCCATCCGCACGTGACAGCCTAATACCCTGATACTTGGCGAAGGGAGGGGGCTTCTGCCGCCTCCCTTCGTCTTGTAGCTGCGGTGCATCAGGAGATGCCGCCGGCCGTCGTCAATCGTTGATCATGACGGCCGGCCGTCTCGGTAAGCGGTTCAATTGTCCTTGCGCGCGGCCGCCGGGGAAGCCTCGATGCCGTTGGCCGCGGCCGAAAGCGCCGCCATTGCTGATATCTGAAGTTGCGGGGCGGGCTGCTTGCGCAGCATTTTCTGGTAGATCTTGACGTAGTCCGCCGCCATCCGCGCAGCGGAGAAGCGCTCCTCAAAGCGGGCGCGGATCGCGCGGCGGTCCAGCGCCAGCAACTCCGGAACAGCGCGCACCGCCTCGTCGACGCTCGAGACGATCCGGCCGGTCAGCCCGTCCTCGACGATTTCCGGCACCGATCCACACCGGAATGCCAGAACCGGCGTGCCGCAAGCCATGGCTTCGATCATCACCAGGCCGAACGGCTCGGGCCAGTCAATCGGGAACAGGAGGCCGGCCGCCTGGCCCAGGAATTCACCTTTGGCATTGTCGTTAATCTCACCGATGAACTCGACGCCGCCTCCACCGAGCATCGGGGCGATGACGTTTTGGAAATACGCTTCGTCCACCTTGTCGACCTTGGCTGCGATCTTCAGCGGAAGACCCGCCGCGCGAGCAATCGCGATGGCGCGGTCAGGGCGTTTCTCAGGCGAGATGCGGCCGAGAAAGGCGAGATAGCCGCCGTGCGGGTCGAAGCTAGGCGCATGCAGGCCGCGCGGAAGCCCATGATAGACGGTGCCGACGAAATTCACGCCGGTAAGCGGCGCGCGTTGCGCGTTTGATATGGAGACCAGCGGCATGTCGGAAAATCGCCGGTAGAACGGCATGTGATCGGCGAGGTCCTGCCTGCCGTGAAGCGTCGTCAGCGTTCGGCCGCGCTCGGACCGGAACAGCGGGAAGTGCAGATAATCAACGTGGAAATGCAGAATGTCGAAGTCGTCGGCGCGTTCGCGCACCTTGTCCAGCATGATCATGTGGTGGGGAAGATGATCGCGGACGTCAGGATCAAGGCGCAGGGCGCGGGGCGCGCAGGGAACGAGTTCGGCGGAAGTGATGGAATCCTCGCTCGCAAACAGCGTCACCTGATGCCCCTGCCGCACCAGCTCCTCGGTCAGGTAGGCAACGACCCGCTCGGTTCCGCCATAGAGCCGCGGCGGCACGCTCTCGAAAAGCGGAGCAATTTGCGCAATCCTCATCTTGTCTCTCCGTTCGTGCAGTCCAGGCCGGCCTTGCCACCGGGTGGGGCGCCCGGCGTTTGACCGCCTTATTTTCTTGATCACTGTGTGCGCGCTGCCGCACATGGCCGGCAGCGCGAGCCTATGAACTTGGAAGGGCCGGACTGGTTCCAGCAGGTTGTCGGGGAAAAATTCGGCTGATCGCCGCAGAGCCCGGCAACAAGAGACAGTAGCGATCAGCCCAGCCGGCGCATGCGATTTGGCGCAGCCAGGCGCGGTTGGATTCCCTTCGCCAGCCGCAAGGTCGTGCGCCGTGGACATCGGCGCTCGCACGTCGGCACCACGATGGTGTAGCGAGTTAGCGCCGATGCCGTGCATTTCTCGGTCGAAGGGCGTCCGTAGTAACCATGTCACACGGAGCGCCTAGACTCGCCATAAAATCAGTCCGATTGGGACACAATGTCGGCGAGTAGCGTTGAAAACCTACTCGTCTGCGCAACGCGCAATTCAGCAAATAACAAAAATAAAAATGGGGAACACAAAGGGGGGACCGCAATGCGGGCTAATACCGATTCACGTCCACAAACAGGGCAGATCTCCCGGTCTCGGACCGGAGAGGCCGTGCGCCGGCTTCTCGCCGCGCCTCGGCGTAAGGCGGCAGCGGCGCTGATGCTGGCCGCGCTTGCCGCGCCGACGCTCGCGGATAGGGCGTTGTCGGCGCCGGGCGACAACGAGATCCGGATCGGCAACACCATGCCCTATACCGGCCCGGCCTCCGCCTATGGCGTGATCGGCAAGGTGCTCGCGGCGTATTTCGACAAGGTCAATGCCGAGGGTGGCATCAGGGGCCGCAAGATCAATTTCATTTCCTATGACGACGCCTACAATCCGACCAAGACGATGGAGGCAACCCGCAAGCTCGTCGAGGAAGACAACGTCCTCTTTATTTTTGCGAGCCTCGGCACCAACACCAGCCAGGCCGTCCACCCCTATCTGAACTCGAAGAAGATCCCGCAGCTCTTCGTCGCCTCTGGTGCCTCGATGTGGGACCAGCCGCGCGATTTTCCCTGGACCATGGGCTTTCTGCCCAGCTACCAGACCGAAGCCCACATCTATTCCCATTACATCCTGGAGAACCATCCGCGCGGCAAGATCGCGGTGCTCTATCAGGATGACGGTTTCGGCAAGGATTACCTCAAGGGTCTGAGGGACGGCCTCGGCGGGAAGGTTCCGATCGTGGCGGAAGCGCCCTACAAGGTGACGGACACCAACATCGATGCCCAGATCGCTAAGCTGAAGGCCTCGGGCGCCGACATTTTCATGCAGTTCACGACGCCGAAATTCGCCACCATGGCGATCCGCCGGCTGGCCGACCTCAACTGGAAGCCGGTGCATTTCCTCGCCTCGGTGTCTGAATCGGTTTCGGCCGTGATGGCGCCGGCAGGCCTGGAAAACGGCGAAGGCATCATGTCGGCCATGTACCGCCTGGAGGGCGAGGATGCGCAAGCCGCGGGACCTGCGGCGTTCCGCGACTGGAGCGCCTTCATGGAGCGCTATGTCCCGAGCATCAGCAAATCGAACGGCCAGGCAGTCTACGCCTATCTGAACGCCAAGCTCGTCGTCGAAGTCCTGAAGAACTGCGGCGACGACCTGTCGCGTGAAAACATCATGAAGCAGGCCCGCTCGATCAAGGGTCTGCAGATTCCGATGATGGTGCCGGGCATCCTGATCAACACCAGCCCGTCCGATCATGCGACGATCGAGCAGATGCGGATGATGCGCTTCACCAATGGCCACTGGCAGTTCTTCGGCCCGGTGCGCAGCGGCATCGATCCGGGCACCGTCAGCGACTCCTTCAAGACGCTGTTCAAATACGGCACCGCGACCAAGCGTGAACTGGCCAACCAGCTCAACGCCAACACGGTGAGCTTGATGACCGGTTCATTCGGTTCGACCTATGCCCAAGTGGGCGCCGATCTCGCCTCCGTGCTCGACAACGGCACGGCGCTGCGGATTCTTCCCGTGATGGGCCGCGGCTCGGTGCAGGCGGTGGCGGACATTCTGCTGCTGCGCGGCGTCGATGCCGGCATCGTGCGCAAGGACACGCTCTCCTATCTCGACCGCAAGGACTTTGCCAAGGACATCCGCAACCAGTTCGTCTATGTCGCGAAGATGTTCAATGAGGAAATGCACGTCCTCGCGCCCAAGACCATAACCAACGTGCGGGATCTCGACGGCAAGACGGTGGTCGTCGACTTGCCCGACAGCTCGACCTTCGTGACCGCGATCAACGTGTTCGAGCGTCTCGGCATCAGGCCGCACTTGGTCTATCAGGAGCCGCGCCTTGCGGTGGACATGCTGCGCAAGGGTGAAGTCGATGCGATCGTGGCGATCGAGGGCAAGCCAGTGCAGTGGCTGAACCAGATCACCGACCGCAACCTGCATCTGGTTCCGGTCGACTATGCCAAGACGCTGCAGGAGGAATATCTGCCGTCCAAGCTTTCGTCGCAGGACTATCCGAACCTGCTGGCGGATGGCGGGTCGGTCGAGACGATCGCGGCCGAAGCGGTGCTGGCGTCGTATAACTGGGCGCCGAACAGCGACCGCTATCGCCGTCTGGCGCTCCTCGTCGACACCATGTTCGACAAGGTTGCGCAGTTGCAGCGGCCGCCATTCCATCCGAAGTGGAAGGAAATGGCGCCGCGGGCGACGGTGTCGGGCTGGACCCGCTTCAAGGCGGCGCAGGAATGGCTCGACCGCAATATGCCTGCAAGCGCGGCCGTATCGTCGGCATCAGGCGCTGTGCCGGTGCCGCCGGCAGCTGCCGCGCTCTCTCCGCAGGAACGCGATCCCCTCTATCGCGAGTTCCTGGAGTGGCGCGCCAACCGCGCCAAAGCGGCCGGCAACCGGTAGTCACGGCAACTGTTCGAGATTGGAACGGCCTGCCATGTGGCGGGCCGCCTTATTTTGGCCCACGCTTCCTGTTTTGTGCCGCGCGATCGCACCGGCCGACGCCAATTTTCGCGAATCCAAATATGGACGACAGCTGCGCAACTGTCACGCGCATGGACAAGCACGGGTACTGCGCGCAGTTTTGGTAACTCTAATGTCCTAAAATTGTCGTAGCCGAACACACGATCGACTAACTGCGCCAAACGTCTGGCCTTGACACAAAATCAATCCAATTGAGACACAATGTCTCCGAGTGGGCCTGAAACGGTACATCTTTCGCAGCTCGAAAAATCACACAATAGTATTGCTCAAAGGGGGCAGAATGCGGGTTTTGATCAACACTCGTGGGGCAGCGCAATGGTCCGGGTCCGTGGCCCGTGAAGCCCTGCGTCGGCTTTTCACCGCGCCTCGGCGCAGCGCGGCAATGGCACTGGCGCTTGCCGCAATGGCCGGCTCGGCGATGAGCGAACAGGCGTATGCGGCGCCGCCGACCAGCAACGAAATCCGCATCGGCATCACGGCTCCCTATACCGGTCCGGCTTCGGCGTACGGCGTCATCGCCAAGGTCATCGTGGCCTATATGGACAAGGTCAATGCCGAAGGTGGCATCAACGGCCGCAAGGTCAACATGATCACCTATGACGACGCCTACGAACCCACAAAGACGATGGAGATGACCCGCAAGCTTGTCGAAGAGGACCAGGTTCTCTTCACCATGGCGGCCATCGGTACCAACACGAACGCGGCAATCCAGCCTTATCTGAATTCAAAGAAGGTCCCGCAGCTTTTTGCGTTGTCAGGTGCGGCAGCCTGGGACCAGCCGCAGGAGTTTCCCTGGACCATGGGCTTCCTGCCGACCTACATTGCCGAAGCCCAGATTTATGCGCAGTATATTCTCGAGAACCATCCGCGCAGCCGGATCGCCGTCCTCTATCAGGAGGACGGAATGGGCAAGGAATATCTCAAGGGCCTGAAGGACGGTCTGGGCGGCAAGGTGCCGATCGTGGCCGAGGCGCCGTACAAGGTCACCGACACCAATATCGATGCGCAGATGGCCAGGCTGAAGGCCTCCAACGCTGACGTCTTCATTGAGTTCACTACGCCGAAGTTCGCCATCATGGCGATCCGGCGAGCCGCCGAACTCGGCTGGAGGCCGAATCATTTCGTCGCCTCGATCGCCAACTCCTATTCGGCCGTGATTCAGCCGGCGGGCCCGCAAAATGCGGAAGGCGTGTTGTCGGCGGCATACCGGCTGGAGGGCGAGGACTCGGCGGCGGCTGGTGACGCGGCGTTCCGCGAATGGACCGCCTTCATGCAGCGCTATGTGCCGAGCGTCAGCAGGACCAACGGCCAGGCCGTTCTCGGTTATCTGGTCAGCCGATCGCTGGTCGAGGTGCTGAAGAATTGCGGCGACGATCTCTCGCGTGAGAATATCATGAAGCAGGCGCGCTCGCTCAAGGGCATCCAGCTTCCGATGATGGTGCAGGGCATCCTGATCAACACTAGCCCGTCCGACCATGCGCCGATCGAGCAGATGCGCATGATGCGTTTCACCAACGGCCAGTGGCAGCACTTCGGCCCGGTGCGCAGCGGCATCGATCCGGGCGCGGTCAGCGATTCCTTCAAGACGATCTTCAAGTACGGCACCGCCACCAAGCGCGATCTGGCCAACCAGCTCAACGCCAACACGGTGAGCTTGATGACCGGTTCGTTCGGCTCGACCTACGCCCAGGTGGGGGCCGATCTCGCCTCCGTGCTCGACAACGGCACGGCGTTGCGGATTCTCCCGGTCATGGGCCGTGGCTCGGTGCAGGCGGTGGCCGACATCCTGCTGCTGCGCGGCGTCGACGCCGGCATCGTCCGCAAGGACACGCTCGCCTATCTCGACCGTAAGGACTTTGCCAAGGATATCCGCAACCAGTTCGTCTATGTCGCGAAGATGTTCAACGAGGAAATGCACGTCCTCGCGCCGAAGACGATCACCAGCATGCGCGAACTCGACGGCAAGACCGTGGTGGTCGATTTGCCCGACAGCTCGACCTTCGTGACGGCGATCAACGTGTTCGAGCGTCTCGGCATCAGGCCGCACCTGATCTACCAGGAGCCGCGCCTTGCGGTGGACATGCTGCGCAAGGGCGAGGTCGACGCCATCGTGGCGATCGAAGGCAAACCGTTGCAGTGGCTGAACCAGGTCAATGATCGCAACCTGCATCTGGTGCCGGTCGACTACGCCAAGACGCTGCAGGAGGAATATCTGCCGTCCAAGCTTTCGTCGCAGGACTATCCCGGCCTCGTAGCGGAGGGCGGCTATGTCGAGACGATCGCGGCCGAAGCGGTGCTGGCGTCGTATAACTGGGCGCCGAACAGCGACCGCTATCGCCGTCTGGCGCTCCTCGTCGACACCATGTTCGACAAGGTTGCGCAGTTGCAGCGGCCGCCATTCCATCCGAAGTGGAAGGAAATGGCGCTGCGCGCGACGGTGTCGGGCTGGACCCGCTTCAAGGCGGCGCAGGAATGGCTCGACCGCAACATGCCGCTGGCTTCAGGCTCTGCCGTATCGTCGGCATCGGCCGCCGTGCCCGCGCCGCCGCCGGTGGCCGCGCCAGCCGCCACCGCGTTCTCTCCGCAGGACCGCGATCCTCTCTATCGCGAATTCCTGGAGTGGCGCGCCAACCGCGCCAAGGCCGGCCCGGCCAGGTAATCAAGCAACGACGTTCGAGAATTGCAGCGGGCGGCTCCTTTAAAGGGCCGCCCGTTTTGCTGTCAGCAATGAGATGTGTAGGCCGGCATCGTTACCGGCTCACAGAACACCCTTGATGTCCGTCTTCGCGAAGTCGCTGCCGATGTAGAGCAGGGGGCAGCGATGCTGTTTCGCCACCTCATAGGCGAAGCAGTCGCCGAGATTGAGGCCGGCGGCGTGAACGCCTTTTCCCCACCGTGCATAGGCGCGCGCGGCCCTTCGTGCCGAGGCCAGTGAAACGGCGATGATGTTGAGGCCGAGCCCGTCGATCAGACCTTCCATCTCGTCGCCGACGTTGCGGCGGTCCGCGACGATCAATGCCTCGGCGATCGTGACTGCCGAGATCAATATCTCGTCTTCTGTTTCCAGCGCGGCAATGCAGGCGTCGGCTTCGGCTTCACCGAGCACGACGGCCATGAGAGCGGACGTATCGACTGCGATCATCCAGGCAGGCCGTCATCGCCGTACAGAAAATCCTGGCTCCTTGCGGCGGTGGGGCCGGTCGCCGCCTTTGTCGCACCGCTGGCGCGTGCGGCCTCGAGCAAGGCGCGACGTGTCTTCCGGTCTGGCATCGCCGCGACCGGAACCAGACGCACGGCCGGCAGGCCATGACGGGTCAGTATGACTTCATCGCCGGCCTCGGCGCGTCGCACCAGCTCGGTCAACTGTCCCTTGGCTTCGGAGACGGGGATGCGCATAACGTGTCTTGATCCGATCATCTACGGATGAGGAACAATAGACCAATTGGTGGTCCAATTCAATTGCCGCGTGCGGAAATCGAGCGCAAGCGATTGGCGCGGTCGCCAGCGCTTCCGCCCCGTTATGGATACCTACATGCCGACAACGCAGGGCTCAGCCGCATAAAATGGTGTATCGGCAAGCAGCAAAGCGCCGGAGTCATTCCCGCGCCATACGCCAAAATCTTTCGGAGGAAGTTCATGTCGGCTCTGCCACTTTCGGGCATCAAAATTCTCGACCTGACGCGGGTGCTTGCGGGCCCGCTGTCGGCGCAGATGCTCGCCGATCTCGGCGCCGAGGTGATCAAGATCGAGCGTCCGGGCGGCGGCGACGACGCCCGCGCCTTCGGCCCGCCTTATCTGAAGGATCCCGAAGGCAAGAACAATAACAACAACTCGTTCTACCTCTGCGCCAACCGCAACAAGAAGTCCGTCACCGTCAACATCGCGACGCCGGAAGGGCAGGACATCGTCCGCGAGCTCGCCAAGAGCTGCGATGTGATGATGGAGAATTACAAGGTCGGCGACCTCAAGCGATATCGGCTCGATTACGAATCGATCAAGGCGATCAACCCCGGCATCATCTATTGCTCCGTAACCGGCTTCGGCCAGACCGGCCCTTATGCGCCGCGCGCCGGTTACGACGCGATCCTGCAGGCGATGGGCGGATTGATGAGCGTTACCGGGCACATCGATGGTGAACCCGGCGCCGGTCCGATGAAGGTCGGCCCCTCGATCGTCGACTACATGACCGGCATGAATTCCTCGATCGGCATTCTGGCCGCGCTCTATCACCGCAAGGCCAATGGCGGGGAGGGGCAGCATGTCGACGTCTGCCTGTTCGACACCGTGATCGCCGCGCTGTCGCATTACGCGCAGATCTTCCTCGTCAACGGCCAGACCCCGCCGCGGCGCGGCACCTGGGGTAATGGCGGCATGCCGGCCGGCGTATTCCGCTGCACCGACGGCGAACTGATGCTGGTGGTCGGCAATGACGGCCAATTCCAGCGCACCTGCGCCGTGCTCGGCGCGCCCGAGCTCGCGACCGATCCGCGCTTCATCAAGAACAACGACCGCGTCGCCCACGGCAAGGAGATCATGGCGATCTTCGCCGGGCTGTTCCTGAAGAAGCCGGTCGCCTATTGGCTGGAAGAGCTGGAGAAGGCCGGCGTGCCCTCAGGGCCCATCAACGATTTCGCGCAGGTGTTCAACGATCCCCACGTGCAATCGCGCGGCATGAAGGTCAAGGTCAATCACCCCCTCGAGCCTGACCTGTCGCTGATCCGCAATGCCATCACCTTCTCCGGCACGCCGGTGAAGGAATATCGCGCTCCGCCGCTGCTCGGCGCCGATACCAATGACGTGCTGGCGACGATTGGGTACGATGAGGCGAAGGTGGAAGCCTTGAGGGCGCAGAAGATCGTCTAGATCTACCTCAACCGCGTCCTTGGCTCACTCAGCCAGTTCGCGCATGACCTTGATCAGGTCGGATTTTCCCTCGAAGCCGATGCCCGGCAGATCCGGCATGATGATGTGACCGTCTTGGACGCGAACGGAGTCGGGGAAGCCGCCGTAGGGCTGAAAGAGGTCCGGGTAGCTCTCATTGCCGCCCAGGCCCAGGCCTGCAGCAATGTTCAGCGACATCTGGTGCCCGCCATGGGGGATGCAGCGCGACGGCGACCAGCCATGCTGGGCCAGAACGTCGAGCGTGCGGAGATATTCGACAAGCCCGTACGATAAGGCGCAGTCGAATTGCAGCCAGTCCCGATCGGGCCGCATGCCGCCATAGCGGAGCAGGTTTCGCGCATCCTGATGTGAGAAGAGATTCTCGCCCGTCGCCATCGGGCCGGGATAGAATTCCGAGAGAGCGGCGTGAAGCGCGTAGTCCAGGGGATCGCCGGCCTCCTCGTACCAGAACAGCGGGTAGTCGCGCAGCATCTTCGCGTAGGCGATCGCAGTCTCAAGATCGAAACGCCCGTTGGCATCGACGGCGAGCCGCGCTTTCGGACCGATTTCCTCCAACACGGCCTCGATCCGTCCACGATCTTCGTCGATCGACGCTCCACCGATTTTCATCTTCACGACATTGTAGCCGCGGTTGAGATAGCCGCGCATCTCCGCCCGTAGCGCCGAGTTGTCCTTGCCGGGGTAATAATAGCCACCGGCCGCATACACGAAGACGCGGGGATTGGCTTCCCGGCCCTTCTTTTCGGCGAGAAGGCGGAACAGCGGCTTGCCGGCGATCTTCGCGACCGCGTCCCAGATCGCCATGTCGAGCGTGCCGACGGCAACTGAACGCTCGCCGTGGCCGCCAGGTTTTTCATTGGACATCATCGCCGCCCAGATCCGATGCGGATCGAGATTGGAGCCGTCGTCATTGAGAAGGCTCGTGGGCTCGGCCTCGATAATACGATTGCGGAAGCGTTCCCGGATCAGGCCGCCCTGACCATAGCGGCCGTTGGAATTGAAGCCATATCCGACCACGCGGCGGCCGTCGCGCATGACATCCGTCACGACGGCGACGAGGCTAGCCGTCATCTTCGAAAAGTCGATGTAGGCATTCCGGATCGGGGAGGCGATCGGCTTGGTGATCTCGACGACATCGACAATACGCATGGCATTCCTTCCGTGTGGGCTCTCAGATCGCTCGATCCGCCCCCGCTGATTCTGCTATGCCGGAAACGACTATACCGAACCGACTCGCGTCAGCGCCGCCTCTACAATGGGCGTCGGCTACTGCCTTGGTTCATACATCGTTAGGGCTGGATTTCGCGCCGGGCCAATGCTATTCGCGCAATTGGTTATGTTTATTTGGCATTACCGATGGAGCTGATCTGGTTTGAGGACTATCTGGCGCTTGCGGAAACCCTGAATTTTTCCAGGGCGGCGGAGCTGCGCCATGTCACCCAGCCGGCCTTCAGCCGCAGGATTCGCGCGCTTGAGGGATGGGTCGGCGCGGCCTTGTTTACCCGCACGACGCACGGCGTAGCGCTCACGCCGGCAGGCGAGCATTTTCACGATCAGGCAGAGGTTCTGACCCGAGCCCTGCACCAGCTCCGCCGCGACACCCTCGAGGTTTCCGACCGGCGCGTCAGGCCGTTGTCGATCGCGGCGACGCACGCGCTTTCCTTCACGTTTTTCCCGAACTGGGTCCGCCGCAATGATAGGGTTCTGGCGCTCGGAAATCTCAACTTGATCTCCGACAGCATGCAAGCCTGCGAGCAGATGATGCTGCGGGGGGACGCGCAGTTTCTGCTTTGTCATCACCACAAGAACATGAGCAGCCGGATCAAGTCCGGCCAATTCAAGAGCATTGTGGTCGGTGCCGACACGCTGGTCCCGTTGAGCGCGCCTGCCGCAAACGGAGTTGCGCGGTGGCGGCTTCATCGCGGCGAACCGGTGAAATACCTTGCCTATAGTGCGCAATCGGGGTTGGGCCGGATCGTTGCAGCTCAATGGGGAGCGAAGGATCGTCCTTTTGCGCTTGAGACGGTCTTTACCTCGCACCTTGCCGCGACGTTGCTCTCGATGGCCCGCGCAGGTGATGGCGTGGCATGGTTGCCCCGAACATTGGCAGAAGAGGACATCTCGGCCGGGCTGCTGGTTGAAGCCGGCAACCCTGAATTCCAGATCCCAATCGAAATCCGCCTGTTTCGCCCCGTAGCGCGTCAGAGCAGGGCGGTCGAAGCGATCTGGTCGGCTTTCGAACGGAATTGACGTTTGAGACACGGCGATAGCTTCAGCCGTTCAGCGCAGGCCCTGACGGTTGATCAGGATCCGATGGATCTGGATGAACTCGGGCAGCTCGATCAGAAACTCGGGATCACGGTCGAGATGGTGGACCTTGGTCGGCTCGCCCTTGGTGAAGGCGGTCATCGACTTTAGATCGCTCCAGTAGGAAATCGTCGTAAACCAGCTCTCCTGTTCGCGGTCTTCCCGGAATAGCTGGACGCCGAGCGCCGTTTTCTCCAACGGCGGGATTCCTTCCGCTCGAATGTAAGCTTCATAATCATCGGCGATTTCCGGTCGCGTGCGATCGCGCCAGATGCGGGCGATGGTCGGCTGGGTTGGCATGGGCAATTCCTTTGATCTTCAGCCCGACTACAACGACATTGCCGGCTGCGGCGTTCCCCATCAATTGCGCGATACCCCAGTCGGCTGGATGTTTCGCATAACTGGCGCAACCGAGTTTGCGAACAGTTTCGCCACCGGACTGAGCGAACGATCCTTCAGCGCGATCAGGCCGATCGCGCCGCGTGTGGTCGGCAGCCTCACGTCGACGGCGGTTAGTAGCGGATGTTCATTTGGCGTCGTCAGCATGGCTCGGGGATGGATGCCGAGAAAATTGCCGTTGCCGATCAGAACGCTCAGTGAATAGGTGCAGGAGGTCGTGACGGTCGCTTGTGGGAATTTCAGGCCTTGCGCCTCGAACTCGCCGCGCATGATCCCAGTCAGGAAGCCGGTTGCGGGTGGAAACACCCAGGGTTCGCCAACGAGGTCTGCCAGCGACACGTTGCGCCGACGGGCCCACTTGCTCCGCTTGCTACAGATCACCACCAACTCGTCGTGAAACAGTGTTTCCACACTCAGATCTTCATTGCCCGCCATCGAGGCGAGCCGGCTGATGACGATCTCGACGTCGCGCTGGCGCAACTGGCGCAGCAGCACGTCCGTCGGGCCCACGGTCAGTTCGAAGCGCATCCGCGGATAGCGTGGCACCAAATTATTGAACACCGCCGAAGCCACCGCCGACATCGGCGGTGTCGTGGCGATCCGCAACTCGCCGACTTCGGGGTCGGCGAGCGAGGCGATCTCGTTGATGCCCTGCCGCAACTCGTTGAACACGATGGCGCTGCGCTCCAGCAGCGCCCGCCCGTATACCGTCGGCCTAACGCCCTGCGACGAGCGCTCGAGCAGCGGCACGCCGACGGCGCCCTCCAACTCCGCAATTGCGTAGGAAACAGCCGGCTGGGTGATGGCCAGATGCGCGGCCGCCTTCGCCATGCTTCCCGTTTCGGCCGCAGCCTGAAACACCTTGAGGTCGCGAAGCTTGATCCGTCTATCGGGGTCTCCATCCATGCGAGGCCTCCATCAATGGAATTTATCGCCGTATAAGAAGAATGAGACTTCCTTTATGGATAATTGAGGCAGAGGGTTTGGCCGTCAAGACCGTAGCGACCATTCACGAGGCCCCCATGCGCGCGATCCGAATTGTATTGGCAATTGTGCTCGGCCTGATGGCCGATCATGCCGCGGCCCAGACCGGCGACTCCCCGATCCGGATCGTCCTGCCGTTTCAAGCCGGCGGGGTCGGCGATACCGTCTTGCGGATGATTGCGGACTCGATGCGCGTGCAGCTTAATCGCACGGTCATCGTAGAGAGCAGGCCCGGCGCGGCCGGATCCAGTCAGTGAAGGATTCGCCGGCGGACGGCACCGTTCTGCTGTTTACGCCGATTGCACCGATGGTGCTGTTCCCGCACGTCTACGACAATTTGCCTTATGACCCGATCCGCGACTTCCAGCCGATTTCGCAAGTCGGGACCTTCGACCTCGGCGTCGCGGTGGGCGCGCACGTGCCCGCCAGGAATCTCAAGGAACTGGTCTTCTGGTTGAAGAGCCATCCCGATCAGGCGGCATACGGAACGCCTGCAGCAGGATCATTGCCGCATTTCTTTGCGGTGCTGTTTGCGCGCCAGGCCGGTCTCGATCTTCGTCATGTCGCCTACAAAGGCAATCCGCAAGCCATAACCGATCTGATCGGCGGTCACTTGCCGCTGTTCTTTACCTCGACGCAGGATCTGGTCGAGGCCCATAAAGCCGGACGTATCCGCGTACTCGCGACGTCGGGTGGCGCGCGATCGCCCGCGCTGCCGGAGGTGCCGACGTTCACCGAAGGCGGCTATGGCATTCGCGGCGAGGGCTGGTATGGCATTTACGCTCCGGCCGCAACACCGGCCGCACTGATCGCGCAGTTGAACCGCGCCGTGCGCGAAGCGGTGGGCACCCCGGAGTTCGGCAAGCGGCTGACAGCCTTGGGCGTCCAACCCACGGGCACTTCACCCGAAGAGTTCTCAAGAATTCAGAGAGCCGACTCCGAGCTATGGGGACCGGTGGTGAAAGCATCCGGCTTCAAGGCCGAATAGGGCACAAGGAGCGTAGTCACGTAGGATGTGCAAACCACGGCTGCGAAGCGATTTGCTTGCGCGCGCAAGCACAATCTCTGGAAGTATCTGCGACACGATGGCAGGACGAGCAAATCGCTTCTGATTTTCCGAAATCGTGTCAAGCCCCGGAATCAAAAATATTCCGCTTCCGTTCTCACCCAAATCAGCGGCATAACTGCGCCCGTCTCACCGCAAGATGAGGGGCGCTCGCGAACGTCACGAACCCGCGGTGAGATGCGATGGACGCGGATGGCGCGAGAGACGTTGCGCGCCGGAAGCGTACGGTGAAGTCGTGTGGTTCTGGCGCCGTGGTGCTGGCGTTAAGTCCTCAAGTTGCGAAAGCGTCTTGCGGGCGACGGAGGCAAAAGAGCCGTTCTCCGGGAAGAGCACGTTATAAGCCGTAAAGCCATTGCGCAGGGTAGGCCGGGATGCTCCCGCCGAACCTGTATGCTCGTGTGCATCTTTTGCTATGCGCAACGGCACACGAGACCGCGGGTGCGGCGCGCACCCGGCCTTCCCTGCGCCCTCAGATTGGAGAGGGCGGGAAAAGAAGATGCAAACCTCGGGCGATGGGCGTCGCGAGAATGCGAAACTGTATCCACCGTCATTGCGAGCGCAGCGAAGCAATCCATCTATCCCCGAGTCGAGACGTGGATTGCTTCGCTGCGCTCGCAATGACGGTGGCAATCGACTGCATCAGGATAATCCGCTCACAAATCCTGCCGGGTCAGCCTTCCTTGCGGCATCGCCGATCGAACGGGCGGCTTCTTCGCCGGCGCTTCGCCGCCTGTCAGCGCCAACACCGAGACCGCAACCACGCGGTCGACGATGGCATCCACATCATTCAGGTCGCATTTTCCTTCCGACAGTCGGATCAGCCGCTCTTTTTCGCGGATCGTGTGATGCGACATTGCCAGCGCAAAATGCAGGCCCCAATAGAGATCGGCGTCATCGCTATCAGGCATGGCGCGGCGCATGGCGGCGATGAATTTCCGCAAATGATCGACCTCGCGATTCTTGATGCGGCGGATCGGCGGCACCGATTCAATCGAGGCGCGGATCATGAAGCGCGCTGCGGTCGAACCTTCGCGGTCGGGGCCAAGGCAACCGCGCAGGGTGGGGCCGACCAGCGCGTGCAGGATCGCATCGATCGGCGCGCGGCCACCGCCCTTTTCCTCCGCAACCTTCAACTCGTTGAGCCGTTCGCGGTTGGTCGCAAGGCTGCGGGTGACGAACAGTTCCGCAATCAGTTCATCCTTGGAACCGAAATGGTAGTTCACCGCAGCCAAATTGACGTTCGCCTCGGCGACGATGTCGCGAAGCGTTACGTCGCCGAAGCCGCGATCGGCGTAAAGCTTTTCTGCGGCGGCAAGGATGGCAGATCGGGTCCGATCGCTCGACATACCTGGCTCCCGTTCGGGGAGTTGCAATTCAAACAGTTGTATGAAACTATCGTTTGAAGGGCCGGAAATGTCAAGAACGTCTGCGAACGTGTCGCATCTCCGGTCGCGCCGGCCGAAACCGTCAGCCGTATCTGCAAAATGGCTTGCGGACCATCAGCGGCGGGCGGACAGTTGCGCAACGATTTCAGAATAGCGAGGAGCGTCCCATGAATTTCGATATGTCAGAGAAGCAGAAGGACTGGCTGAACCGCGTCCGTGTGTTCATGAACACGCATGTCCGTCCGGCGGTGCCGATCTACAAGCAGCAGGATGCGGAGGGCGAGCGCTGGAAGGTGATCCCGATCCTGGAAGATCTTAAGAAGAAGGCGCGCGCTGAAGGCCTCTGGAACATGTTCATGCCGCCGAATTCGCATGAGGATGATGAATTCCGCGGCGCGGGATTGACCAACCTGGAATACGCGCCGCTCTCCGAGGAAATGGGCCGCATCTCCTGGGCTTCGGAAGTGTTCAACTGCTCCGCGCCCGATACCGGGAACATGGAAGTGTTCATGCGCTACGGCACCAAGGAGCAGAAGCGCAAATGGCTGCGCCCCCTGATGGATGGCGAAATCCGCTCCGCCTTCCTGATGACCGAGCCTGCGGTTGCATCCTCGGACGCCACCAACATCGAGACGCGCATCGAAAGCGACGGCGACCACTACGTCATCAATGGCCGCAAATGGTGGTCATCGGGCGTCGGCGATCCCCGCTGCAAGGTCGCGATCCTGATGGGCAAGACCGATCCGAAGGCGGCGCGTCACCAGCAGCAATCGCAGGTCATCGTTCCGCTCGACACGCCCGGCATCAAGGTCGAAAAAATGCTGCCGGTGTTCGGCTTCGACGATGCGCCGCATGGCCACGCGCAGGTGCTGCTGGAGAACGTCCGCGTTCCCAAGGCGAACATCCTGCTCGGTGAGGGCAGGGGCTTCGAGATCGCACAGGGCCGTCTCGGTCCGGGCCGCATCCATCACTGCATGCGCACCATCGGCAGGGCCGAGGAGGCGCTGGAGAAGATGGTGAAGCGGCTGTCCTCGCGCACCGCCTTCGGCAAGAAGATCATCGAGCATTCGGTCTGGGAGCAGCGCATCGCGGAAGCCCGTATCGACATCGAGATGAACCGCTTGCTGTGCCTGAAAGCTGCTGACATGATGGACAAGGTCGGCAACAAGACCGCGCAGCTCGAGATCGCCATGATCAAGGTGGCGGCGCCGAACATGGCGCTCCGGATCATCGACAATGCGATTCAGGCATTCGGCGGCGGCGGCGTCTCCGATGACGCCGGCCTCGCGGTCGAGTACGCGCATGTGCGCACGCTGCGCCTGGCCGACGGTCCGGACGAGGTGCATAACCGCGCCATTGCCAGACTTGAACTTCGGAAGTATGCAAACGCTACGAACTAACGGGAACGCCAATATGGCGCTCCCCAAAGTCTAAGAAACGTAAGGGAGCGTCATCGTGGCGGACGGCGTCAGGAAAGACGAAGAGTTCTCGGGCACCAAGGAAGTCGAGGAGCGCCATCGCATCAACGAGGCGAACCTCGATGCCTGGATGCGCGAGCATGTCGAGGGCTATCAGGGACCGCTAAAAGTCCTGCAGTTCAAGGGCGGCCAGTCCAACCCGACCTACAAGCTGGAGACGTCGGGCCGTTCCTACGTGATGCGCCGCAAGCCGTTTGGCAAATTGCTCCCCTCGGCCCACGCGGTCGATCGTGAGTTCCGCGTCATCGCCGCACTCGGCAAGCAGGGCTTCCCCGTCGCGAAGGCCTATGCGCTCTGCACCGATGACGCCGTGATCGGCGCGGCCTTCTACATCATGTCGATGGAAGAGGGCCGGGTGTTCTGGGATCCGACGCTGCCGAGCCAGACGCCGGATGACAGACGCAAGATCTTCACCAGCAAGATCGAGACGCTGGCGAAGCTTCACGTCTTCAATCCGGAAGCGATCGGACTCGGCGATTTCGGCAAGCCCGGCAACTATTTCGCGCGCCAGATCGATCGCTGGACCAAGCAGTACCGCGCCTCCGAGACGCAGCACATTCCGGAATTCGAGAAGGTGGCCGAGTGGCTGCCGAGGACGGTGCCGCAGCAGGAGCGCGTCTCGATCGTGCACGGCGACTATCGCCTCGACAACATGATTTTCCACATGACGGAACCACGCGTGCAGGCCGTGCTGGACTGGGAATTGTCCACGCTCGGCGATCCCATGGCCGACTTCACCTATCTGTTGATGCAATGGACCATGCCCGGTCTGGCGAATGCCGATCTCAAGGCGCTGAACATTCCGAGCCTGGAAGAGGCCGCACAGATCTACTGCGACGTCACCGGCATGGCGGTGCCCGATCTCAACTGGTATTTCGCCTACAACATGTTCCGCCTGGCAGGCATCACGCAGGGGATCGCCGGACGCATCCGCGACGGCACTGCGGCCAATGCCAAGGCGCTGGAGTCGGCGGCGCGCACCGTGCCGCTGTCGAAGTCTTCCTGGGAATATGCTCAGAAGGCCGGCGCGACCTGACGCGCGCCGTCAGTTTAGCCGTTAGTTTCCTTGGCACTCTCACCGAATATTCGCGGCAGCCTGCTCATGGCGGTGTCCATGGCTGCGTTCACCACGAACGACTCCATCACCAAGGTGGTGTCGTCCGAGATGAACTTCGGCCAGGTCATACTGGTGCGCGGGCTGTTCGCGATCGTGCTGGTCGCAGCGTTCGCGTGGCAGCAGGGCGCGCTGCGGCCGCTGTATACGTTGATGGTGAAGCCGGTCGCGCTGCGGGTAGTCGGCGAGATCGGTGGCACGATCACGTTCATGGCGGCGCTCGCGCACCTGCCGCTCGCCAACACCTCGGCGATCTTCCAGGCGCTGCCGCTCGCCATCACGCTAGGCGCTGCGGTGATCTTCCGCGAGCCGGTCGGCTGGCGGCGCTGGTCGGCGATCGCCGCGGGCTTCATCGGCGTGCTCATCATCGTGCGGCCGGGGCTCGCCGGCTTCAGCCAGTATTCGCTGTTCGCGCTGGTGTCGGTCGCGTTCTGCGCGCTGCGCGACCTCGCAACCCGAAAAATCCCGGCGAAGATTCCTTCGCTATTCATCACCCTGTTGACGACCGTAACGGTGACGACGGCCGGCGGCGTCATCCTCGTTCCACTCGGAGGCTGGACGCCGCCATCCGCGGGTGCACTCGGCCTGCAGGCTCTCGCCGCCGTGCTGCTGCTGATCGGCTATCAATGCATCATCTCGGCGCTGCGTACCGGCGACATCTCGGCGGTGGCGCCGTTCCGTTATTCCGCGCTGCTGTGGGCGATGCTGCTCGGCTATCTCGTGTTCGGCGACGTGCCCGACGCGATGATGGTGATGGGCGCCGCGATCATTGTGCTGTCCGGCCTCTATGCCTTCTACCGCGAGCGCATCCGCCACCGCGCGCTGGCGGCGGAATCCTCGGGGCTGCCGCCGGAAGGGGTGTGATCGTCATGTCATCCGTCATTGCGAGCGAAGCGAAGCAATCCATCAAGCCGCATCGGCAGTATGGATTGCTTCATCGCGGAGCCTGTCATCGGGCGGCGCTCCGCGCCGGCCCGTTGGCTCCTCGCAATGGCGAGCTAGATCGGCTTGCCCGTATACGGCATCGACGCGGTGAGGCCGCCGTCGACCGGGATCGCCTGGCCATTCACGTAAGACGCCTCGTCGCTTGCCAGAAACAACCCCATCGCCGCGAGCTCGTGCGGCTGGCCGGCGCGCTTCAGCGGATTGAGTTGGCCGATCTTGTCCGAGGTGCCGCGCTCCTTGGCGCGCTCGAACACCGGCTTGGTCATGCCGGTCTCGATCAGGCCCGGGCAGATCGCGTTGATCCGCACGCCGGTGCCGGAGAGCGAATAGGCGGTGGTCTGCACCAGGCTGATGACGCCGGCCTTGCTCGCGCCATAGGGGTGACCGCTGGCGCCGGCCTTGAGACCCGCAACGGAAGCGGTGCAAACGATGGAGCCGGACTTCTGCTTGATCATGTGCGGCATCGAATGCTTGATGGCGAGGAACGGCCCGATCAGATTGACGCGCAGCACCTCCTGCCAGTGCTCGACGGTCTGCTCGGCCAGCGGCACCAGCCCGCCGCTGACACCCGCATTGGCCCAGATCGCATCGAGCCGGCCATATTTCGCGACCGCCTTGTCGATGAACGCCTTCACATCAGCTTCAGAACCGGCATCAGCCATCACAGCCTCGACGGTGCCGCCAGCGTCGCTGACGAGCTTGGCGGTCTCCTTCACGCCTTCAGTCTTGTCGACGATGACGAGCTTGGCCCCCTCCCTGGAGAACAGCACCGATGCTGCGCGCCCGATGCCGCTTCCAGCACCTGTGATGACGACGGATTTGCCTTCGAGGCGGCCCATGAGTCTCTCCCTGATACGATTGCCGCGTCGGCGTCTGCCGCGTCGCGGAATTCAAACAAGATTTCAAACGCCCAAGAATCTTGCCTACCAAAGTCACTTGAGGCGATGAGTGCTGTGACGTACAGCGACGACGGAGAGTATTGAAGGGATATGGCGATGTCCAATGCAGACAAACCGCGGCTGGTGACTACGCGCTGGTGGTGGGTTCGCCACGCGCCGGTGCGCGAAGACGGCGGCTGCATCTACGGGCAAAAGGATCTCGGCTGCGACTGTAGCGATCGCATCGTATTCGAAGCGGTCGGAAAAATCCTGCCGCGCAATGCGGTCTGGTATGCAAGCAACCTGAAGCGCACGCACCAGACCGCCAGCGCGATCTGGGCCGCGGGCTTTCCCAAGCCTGCGGAGATGCCGTACGTGAACGCGTTCGCCGAGCAGCATCTCGGTGAGTGGCAGGGCCTTAATCGCGCGGCGTTCCTCGCCAGCCGCCCTGTCGGCAGCCACTGGTTTGCTGATATCGACGAGGTCCCGCCCGGCGGTGAGAGCTTCATGGATCTCTACAACCGCACCTGCGGCGCGATCGAACGCATCAACGCCGAGCAGGCGGGCAGGGATGTGATTGTCGTGGCCCACGGTGGCACGATCAGGGCCGCCATCGGCCTTGCGCTCGGCGGTCAGCCCGAAAAGAGCATGGCCTTCGATATCGACAATTGTTCGGTCACGCGGCTCGATCATCTCTCGAGCGCCAATTACAGCGGCTGGCGGCTGCCGATGGTCAACCAGCAGCCATGGATTGCGGATGCTTCGCACAATGCCATGCATCAGCCGGCGGGACCCGAGGTAGAGCCGCCGGCGACGAAACTTGGCTGAGCGTTAAGTTGTCGAGAACCGCAAAGACTGCTTAGCTCGAATTCAAGATCAAACCGGCATCGCGCTGGATCAACATCGGGGAGAGAGACATGAGCTTGTTCGATATGACCGGGAAAGTCGCCGTCATCACCGGCTCCACGCGCGGCATCGGCCGGGCCATTGCGGAGCGCATGGCCGAACACGGCGCCAAGGTCGTGATCTCCTCGCGCAAGCAGGACGTCTGCGACCAGGTTGCCAAGGAGGTCAACGAGAAGTTCGGCAAGGGGACGGCAATCGCGATCGCCGCCAACATCTCGAACAAGGAAAACCTGCAGAACCTTGTCGACGAGTCCAATCGCGCGTTCGGCAAGATCGACGTGCTGGTCTGCAACGCCGCGTCCAATCCCTATTACGGTTCGCTTGCCGGCATTTCCGACGAGCAGTTCCGCAAGATCCTCGACAACAACATCGTCGCCAACAACTGGCTGATCAACATGGTCGTGCCGCAGATGATCGAGCGCAAGGACGGCTCGATCATCATCGTCTCCTCGATCGGCGGCTTAAAGGGTTCGACGGTGCTCGGCGCCTACGCGATCTCGAAGGCGGCCGACATGCAGCTCGCGCGCAATCTCGCCTGCGAATACGGCAAGCACAATATCCGCGTGAACTGCATCGCGCCGGGCCTGATCAAGACCGATTTCGCAAAGGCGCTGTGGGACAATCCGGAGACGCTGAAGGCTTCCACCGCGCGTTCGCCGCTGCTGCGGATCGGCGTGCCCGACGAGATCGCCGGCGCTGCGGTGCTGATGGGATCGAAGGCCGGCGACTTCATGACTGGCCAGACCATCGTGATCGACGGCGGCGCGACGATTAGTTGATGCGGGCGGACACGGCTACCACAGACCCGGGTGTCATCGTCCGCCTTTTGCGCAATTGCGCACTGGGGCGGACGATCCAGTAAACGCAACCGTCTCGATTCAGAACGATCGTCACGGCGTACTGGATGCCCCGCCTTCGCGGGGCATGACAGCGGAGGAGGTAAGCGCTTATGTCAGCCTCACTCCACCGCGGCGTAAACCAGATCCCGCAGCAGGTTGCGGATATATTCGCGCTGGCCGGGGCCCTGCATCATGAACACGGTGAAGAGATCCTCGGCCGGATCGATGAAGAAGAACGTGCCGGCCATGCCGCTCCAGAAGAACTGGCCGAGCGAGCCCGGGAAAGGCGCGATGCCGCGATGAGTGCGGACGGCGAAGCCTAGGCCAAAGCCGTGGCCGGGCGGCATCAGCGGCGAGTCGACCTTCACGTCAGGGGTGAGGTGGTCCGATGCCATCAGCTCCAGCGTCTTGCGGCCGATGATCCTGACGCCGTCGAGCGTGCCGCCATTGAGCAGCATCTGGCAGAACCGCGCGTAATCCATGGTGGTCGAGACCAGCCCGCCGCCGCCGGATTCCATCGCCGGCTTCTCGAGCATGTTGAAGAGCTGCACCTTGTCGCCGTTCCAAGGATCGTTCGCGAACGGCTCGGCAAGCCGGCCGGCATTGGCTTCCGGCGTGTGGAACGCGGTCTCGGCCATCTGCAGCGGCGCCAGGATGCGCTCGGTGAGGAACGCGCCGAGCGACTTGCCGGAGACGACTTCGATGATGCGGCCGAGCACGTCGGTCGAACGGCTGTAGTTCCATTCCGCGCCAGGCTGGCAGATCAGCGGCATGCCGGCGATCATGGTGGCGTGCTCGGCATTGGTGATCTTGCGGGTGCGCAGCCGCGACTGCTGGTAGAGCTGCTGGACGAGGCCGTTGCCGGTGTGGTCGTAGGTCAGGCCGGAGGTGTGCCGCAAGAGGTCCTGAACGGTCATCTGCCGCTTCACCGGCACGAGGTCGAGCTTGCCGTTGTTCTCGACGCCGACCTTTTGATCGGCAAACTCCGGAATGAACTTGGCGACGGGGTCGCCGAGGATGAAGTGGCCGTCCTCGACCAGCATCATGATGCCGACCGAGACGATCGGTTTCGTCATCGAGAAGATCCGGAAGATGCTGTCATGCGCCATCGGTGTGCTGGCAGCCGGGCTCTGGCGACCGATCGCATCGAACCAGCCGATCTGGCCGCGCCGCGCCACCATGACCGTGGCCCCGGGAAGGGTTCCCTTGTCGACCTCGCGCTTGAAGGCATCCGACATCCGCTGCAGGCGGACTGTCGAGAGACCGATCGTTTCGGGCTTGGCGTCGGGGAGAGAGGGGGTACGTGGGGCGGATGTCTGCGGGGCAGCGGCGGTCTGCGCGTTCATGGTCTCTCCCGTTGCGCTTGTTGTTGTAACGAGGACAAAGTTTGGCGCATAAGCCCCGCTTTGGATAGGCAGAAAGCCGCTTCGCCCTTGCAATCGGGGTATGCCCTATGCTTGAAACGGCGCGAACCGGCGCACGCCGCCGGTCCATGCAGGAGTGTAGCTCAATTGGTAGAGCACCGGTCTCCAAAACCGGGGGTTGGGAGTTCGAGCCTCTCCACTCCTGCCAGCTAAATCAATCACTTAAGCTGATTTTCGACGACGCCCGGCGGGAAGCCCATACGCCGCCCCAGCGCACACGCCTATGTGGCGCCGACGACCGGCTTTTCAGCCGGCCGGGGGTGGCGGCCGTGGCGCTTCCCTAGCCTTCTACGCGTCGTTGCGATCGCCGGCCTGGCGTTCGGGGCAGGGACGCGGCTCGCGCTGCCATCAGTGAGGAACTTGGCAAGCTCGTGGGACCAACTGGCAGCGACTTCGTCAAGTCGATCCTGGCTCGATCGAGCGATCCAACGTCCGGCGCGACCGCCGTCGGCATCTTCACGGTATTGATAACCGCCTCCGGTGTGTTCGGCGAGATGCGCACGTCATTGAACGCAACGTCAAGGCACGGTGTTGTTCGCAGTGATCTACTCTACAGAGTGATGCCCGATACGATCCATTGGCGTCATCTGCTCCTGGGCGCTTTTGTCACAGCTCTGCTGTTCACCATCGGGCAGTCGCTGATCGGATGGTACCCCGGTCAGGCAGCTCGAACTCGACCTACGGCGCTGCCGGTGCCCTGATCGTCCTGATGCTCTGGGTCTACTACCCGCGCAGATATTCCTGTTTGGCGCCGAACTGACGAAGGCGATCGTTGACGCGCGCCATCCTGCGGCGCGCAAGGAGGGCGAGGAACAATTCGATATCGCCTGAGTTCGCTTGAAAACGACACGAACCTAAGAGGGCGGTGACAACATGGCACGATCCGTAGAGGAGCTACGACGGGATTCCGAAGAGAGCCGCGCGCAGTTTGCGGCAACCGTCGACCGGCTGAGAGACCAGATCGCCGACACGGCGGAAGACATTCGCTACAAGGTCTCGCCGGAGAACATCAAGGCTGAGGTGAGCGGCTTCATTAGTCATAAGACCCATGGCTGGCTGGATGCGCTGAAGCAGCAGGCTATGGACAATCCGATGCAGGCAATCGCCGCCGGCACGGCGGTTGCCGTCCCGGCGCTGCGTCTCGCCCGCGGCTTCCCGCTGCCGCTCTTGATGATCGGCGCTGGCCTCGCGCTGAGTTCGAAGACCGTTCGGGACCGTGCGGCGGAGGCGGCGGAGCCCGCCATTGAGCGGGTGAAGGAGGTCTTCGACGAGACGGCCGAACGGGCGCAATCTCTCGGCGAAGGCATGCGGAGGGCGATGTCCCACGCCGAGCGTCAGACCGCCGACATGGCCGATGAGGCTCAGGGAACGGCGAGCGGCATGGCAGAAGCGGCGAGCGGAATGGCTGGTGATCTCAGGGACCGCGCAGCGGAGGCCGCCGATACCGTGGCGAGCAAGGTCCGGTCCGGCATGGACGCCGCTTCGGAAATGGCAAAGGAGAGAATGGAGCGTGTTCGCTCGAGAGCGCAGAACGTGGCGACTGCTGCACCTGCGACGGCAAGCAGAGTGATCCGCGACAATGCAGCATTGATCGGCGGCATCGGCATCGCAATCGGCGCGATCCTCGCTGCTTCCCTGCCCAATACAAGGGCCGAGGCTGGTGTAATGGGGAAGGCGAGCGACCGCGTGAAGCGCGCTGCCGGAACGGCGGCGCAATCCGGATTCGAGGCCGCCAAAGACGCAGCGTTTTCGGCCGCCGAGGCCGCGGCAAAGAGCGTTTCCGATGCCGACCTTGGCGAGCACGCCAGCCGCATCAGCGAAGGTGTGACTGACAGGCTCAAAGAAGTTACCGACGACATTGTGACGACGGCCTTCGATCCTTCCCAGAACCCGCACAGCTAAAATGAGACGGTCATGAGCGAATTAGATCTTAACACCCGCACCGAGAATTCTTCCCAGAACCAGAATACGGGCTCCGCCCAAGACCTGAAGGATCAGGTGGCGGATGCCAGCGCCGAGGTCAAGCAGCGCGCCGGCGATGCGCTGAAGGCATCGACCGACACGGCCCGTGAGAAGTTAAGAGAAGCGGCCGATGCCGCCAAGGACGCCGCCGCCGGAGCTGCGGATCGTTTCGAAGATAAAGCTAGGGAGCAGCAACGCACAGGCGCGGATTTCGTAGGCCGGTTGGCCGGCGACATCAGGGATGCGGCACGTGCGTTTGAAAATGATATTCCATTCGCGGCGCGCGGCATCAATTCGGCGGCCGATTATGTCGACCAGGCCGCCGACAAGATCCGCAACGGTAGCGTCCGCGATCTCGTCGATGGCGCAGCGGATTTTGCAAGGCGCCAGCCTGCGGCGTTTCTGGGCCTGTCGGTGCTGGCCGGTTTTGCGGCGGTCCGCTTCCTGAAGGCATCGGGCGGCGCGAGCTCTTCAAGTCAAGGCGCGTCATCGTCGTACACGCCATCATCTTACAAACCGTCATCGTCATCATCCTATAGCTCGGGATCGTACAAGGGTGAGGCGTCATGAGCACGAAAACCGATCTTCGGACGATCTCGCATCTCTTCGGCGATGCGCTGTCGCAATTCGCAAAGCTGTTCCAGAACGAAGTCGATCTCGCCAAGGCCGAGATTGGCGAGAAGGTTCAGCAAATCGGCACCGCCGTCGGCCTCATTGCGGCGGGCGCCGTCCTGGTCATTCCCGCAATTGTCATGGCGCTGTTCGCGCTTTCCGCGGCCTTGATCGCGGGCGGCTGGTCGCAGCCGGTTGCTTATCTGATCTCCGCGATTGTTGGCGCCGTGATCGCCGCCATTCTGTTCGCGGTTGGGATGAACCGGCTCGATGCACGCCGCTTGACGCCGCGTGAAACGCTGCGCCAGCTCGAAAAGGACAAAGAGACGGTGAAGGGAATGGTGCGATGAGCGGCTCACAAGGGAGTTTCATAGATGGCCTGACCGCGGCGTGTCGCGAGAATCCGCTCGCCGCGGCTCTGATCGGAGGTGGTGCGCTGTGGCTGCTGATCGGCAGTGACAGGCTGAAGAACGCCGCCGGCTCGGTGACGTCAGCGGCCGCGCCGCTCGCCGATCTCGGTGCGCGCGCCCAGAGGTCGGCGGCTTCCGCCTGGGAGGACTGGGAAGACGCTTACGGCTCCATGCGCAAGCGCGCTTCCCGGATGCAGGACGAAGCCTCGCGCGGCGCCAGCGAGACGGTTCGCAGCGCCAGAACGACCGCTTCCGACGCCGTGTCTGGCGCGTCTGAAACGATGTCGGGCACGGCCGAGACGATGGGGCAGCGTTTCGACGAAGGCGTCGCCGGGGCGCGGGAAATGCTTGACCGGCTGAGCCGGGCGTTGCCGCGGAAGGAGACCTTCATGCAGGTGCAATCCTCGCTTTCCGATCTCCTCGAAAGGCAACCGCTGGTGCTCGGCGCTGTGGGGCTCGCAATCGGCGCCACGGTGGCGGGCGCCATGGCCAGATCCAGTGTCGAGGACGACTGGGTAGGGAACCTGAGCGACAGCCTGAAGACAGACCTGAAGGAGCGGGCCGGCGCTGTGTCGCAAAGTGTCCGGGAGGGCTCCGATACGCTCAAAGCGGAGCTCGCGGACGCCGGCGCGGAGTATGCCGACCGGGTTCAGCAGGCCGGCCGCGATGCCCTCGATGCAAGCCGGGAGAAGCTAAGGCAATAGCTTCTCGGCATACGAAGAAAATGCCTGTCTAAACAGCGGCTTGGCAGGAATCTTTCTGCCAGGCCGAAACTAGCCGAAGAATGCGGAAAGCACCGCAATGTCCGATCGGGCGGGCGCCTCGCCGCGCAGATCGGCGTCGATCACTCGCCGGCACGCATCGACTGTGATGGTATCGCCGAGGTCGTTCGCCGCATCGAGAACGGTCCAGGCCGTCTCGCCCGAAAATCTCTCCTGGTCCTGGCCCACTGGCGCCATGGTCATTCCCTCATTGCCCCGAAGGATCATGAGGCTAACCGACAGCTTTTAAGAACCAGATCGCGCTGTCATGAGGATTTGATGGGAGGCGGTACCCTCGATTAACCAATGGCTTTCCGCCGTCCGGGCCGATCTGCCGAAATAGCCCGCGGGAGGGCCGCGGCACCCCGTATCTTGACCTTTTGCCCGGCTGCCAGTAGATACCCGCTACCTGCTGCCGGCCCGTTTGACGGATATCCGGCGCGGCTTTGAATTCCCCCGAACAATCGAGCCCGCTGTGCGGCTCATCCTTCGAGAGAGGGCTGGGCGTAAGAGGGCTGTTCGGATTCGCTTTAAATCTCAATCGTCTCACGAAGGACGCGGTAACAACGATGGCTTTCAGCCCGTTCAAATTCCTGCAGGAAGTGCGCTCGGAGACCGCCAAGGTCACCTGGCCGACCCGCCGCGAGACGACGATCACCACGATCATGGTATTCGTGATGGTTGCATTGGCTTCGATCTTTTTCTTCCTGTCGGATTTGATCATCCGCTACGTCGTCACTTTCCTCCTGGGCGTCCACTGATGAGCACCGGAACCCTTACGATGGACAAGCGCTGGTATATCGTTCACGCCTATTCGAACTTTGAGAAGAAGGTGGCGGAATCGATCCGCGAGCAGGCGAAGCAGCGCGGCCTCGAGGAACTGTTTGACCAAGTGCTGGTGCCGACCGAAAAGGTCACCGAAGTGCGCCGCGGCCGCAAGGTCGATGCCGAGCGCAAGTTCTTCCCGGGTTACGTGCTGGTGAAGATGAAGCTGACCGACGAGGCCTTCCATCTCATCAAGAACACGCCCAAGGTGACCGGCTTCCTCGGTGCCGAAAACAAGCCGATGCCGATCTCCGAATCCGAGGCAATGCGCATCCTGCACCAGGTGCAGGAAGGCGTCGAACGTCCGAAGGCGTCGGTGTCGTTCGAAATCGGTGAGAATGTGCGGGTGGCTGATGGTCCGTTCGCGTCGTTCTCCGGCGTCGTTGAAGAAATTGACGAGGCGCGTTCGCGCGTGAAGGTCGCGGTGTCGATCTTCGGCCGGGCCACGCCCGTCGAACTGGAATTCGGTCAGGTCGAAAAGGTCTGATCGGAGGCGCGGGGTCTAGCTTCGCGCTAGTAAGGCCGTGGGAGGAAAGGGCGGTTGCCAGCCGCGCTTGAGCCGAACCACGGAACCTGAACCAGCCGGCCGCGGCCGGCGCAACAGGAGTGAAGAATGGCAAAGAAAGTGACCGGATACCTGAAGCTTCAGGTCCCGGCCGGTGCGGCGAATCCTTCGCCCCCGATCGGTCCCGCGCTTGGTCAGCGCGGTCTCAACATCATGGAATTCTGCAAGGCGTTCAACGCGCAGACGCAGAAGGAAGAAAAGAACACCCCGATCCCCGTGATCATCACCATCTACGCGGACCGTTCCTTCACCTTCGAGATGAAGACGCCGCCGATGTCCTACTTCCTCAAGCAAGCTGCCAAGATCCAGTCCGGCTCGAAGGCGCCGGGCCGCGACAAGGCCGGCAAGGTGACGAAGGCGCAGGTGCGCGAGATCGCCGAGAAGAAGATGAAGGATCTCAATTGCGATACCATTGAATCGGCCATGAAGATGGTCGAGGGCTCCGCCCGTTCGATGGGTCTGGAAGTTGCGGGGTAACGGGCCATGGCAATCGGAAAGCGTTTGAAGAAGGTCCGCGAAGGCATCGACCGCGAGAAGCTCTATCCGCTCGCGGATGCCATCAAGATGGTCAAGGAGCGCGCCAAGGCGAAGTTCGACGAGACGATCGAGATCGCGATCAATCTTGGCGTCGATCCGCGTCACGCCGACCAGATGGTTCGCGGCGTCGTCAGCCTGCCGAACGGCACCGGCCGCACCTTGCGCGTCGGCGTGTTCGCGCGTGGTGCGAAGGCGGAAGAAGCCAAGGCTGCGGGTGCTGACGTCGTCGGCGCCGAAGACCTGGTCGAGAAGGTGCAAGGCGGCAACATCGATTTCGATCGCTGCATCGCCACCCCCGACATGATGCCGCTGGTCGGCCGCCTCGGTAAGGTGCTCGGTCCTCGCGGCATGATGCCGAACCCGAAGATTGGCACTGTGACGATGGACGTCACCTCCGCCGTGAAGGGCGCCAAGGGCGGCTCGGTCGAATTCCGCGTCGAGAAGGCCGGCATTGTGCAGGCAGGCGTGGGCAAGGCGTCGTTCTCCGAGGAAAAGCTCGTGGAGAATGTGAGGGCGCTGGCCGATGCCGTGGCGAAGGCAAAGCCCGCCGGCGCCAAGGGCACCTACATCCAGCGCGTGGCGGTCTCCTCCACCATGGGCCCGGGCGTCAAGGTCGAGCCGGGCACGCTGCTCGGCTAGTTCGTTGCGACCTGCGTGAACAGAAAGGGCGGAATCGGATCACCGATTCCGCCCTTTGCGTTTGACCCTCGTTTGCACGATGGTCACCGTGCCGGACTTGCCAAGAGGAACAACAATGCCCGAGAAAGTCCTGATCTACTCGCGTTTTCCCAAGGCGCAGATGGAGCGTTTTGGCGAACGCTACGAGTTGCTGAACGCCGCCGGCAAGCCGCCTAACGAGGTGTTTTCGGCGGACCAACTTGCCGATATTCGCGCGCTGATCACGGCGGATGGTACGCCGCTTCGCAGCGAGGCGATGGACATGATGCCGAAATTGGGCGCGATCATCTGCTACGGTACCGGCTATGACGGCGTTGATCTCGCAGCGGCGGCGAAGCGCAACATCGCGGTCGGCCACAGCCCCGGCGCCAACGCCGCTTCGGTCGCCGATATTGCTGTCACGCTGATGCTGGCCGCAACGCGGCGATTGCTGGTCGCGGACGATTACGTGCGGGGCGGGAGCTGGGCGGCTGCGAAACCTTCGCCGATGATGCGCCCGCAAGCAGGAATGCTCGGCCGCAAAATTGGCGTCTACGGCATGGGCGAGATCGGCCGCAAGATCGCCGCGCGCGTTGCGGCCTTCGAGACCGAGGTCGGCTATTTCAGCCGCAGCCAACGCGACGTGCCGTACCGATATTTTCCGACACTCGATGCGCTGGCCGAATGGTGCAGCGTCCTGATGATCGCGGTGCGTGCCGGCGCGGATACAAATCACGTCGTCAATGCTGATGTCCTGCGCAAGCTCGGCAAGGATGGTTACGTCGTCAACATCTCGCGCGGCTCTGTCATCGACCAGGAGGCGCTGATCGCGGCGCTGACGGACCAGACCATCGCCGGCGCGGGCCTCGACGTCTACGCGAAGGAGCCGCACGCGCCTGATGCGCTAACGGCGCTGCCCAACGTCGTGCTCACGCCGCATATCGGTGGCCATACGCTGGAGTCGCATGTGGCGATGCAGAACTGCGTGCTGGCCAATCTCGACGCCTTCTTCGCCGGCAAGCCGCTGCCTTATCCGGTACCATTAGGCTGACGGCCTCAGTGCAACCCGGCGGCACCCGGCAAATGGCGCAGCTTGTCGGGATTGCGGACGATATAGATCGCGGCGATTTTCTCGCCGTCGATTGCCATGCTCATGGTGTGATCGAGTTCGCCGTCCAGATAGAGCAGGGCGCCGGCTGCGCCGTTGATCATGGCAGGCTCGATGCGCAGGTCATGGCCGGCGTTCTTGGCGGCAATGCCGATGAAGAAGCGCGCGACCTTGTCCGCGCCGATGATCGGATTGCGGGCCGCGGTCTTGCGGCCGCCACCGTCGGTCAGCGCCACCGCATCCTCGCGCAAGAGTGCGGCGAGCTGGGCAACATTGCCGCTGGCGACCGCCTCGCTGAAAGCCTGCAGCAGGCGGGCGTGATTGTCGGGCGCTCGCGCCGGCGCCGGGCGATTATCGCGGACGGTGCGGCGGGCCCGTGAGGCCAGTTGCCGGCAGGACGCTTCGGTGCGGCCGAGCATGGCGGCGATCTCGGAAAACGGCGTGTCGAAGACATCGTGGAGCAGGAACGCCGCGCGCTCCATCGGCGAGAGCCGGTCGAGCGCTAGTAGTAATGCGAACGACAGGTCGTCGGCCAGTTCGGTAGCCGCCTCGGCCGACAGACCCTCTGCATCGAACACGGGCTCGGGAAGCCACGGCCCGACATAGATCTCCCGCTGCGCCTTCGCGCTCTTCAGGCGGTCGAGACAGAGCCGGGTCACTACGGTGACGAGAAAGGCCTCGGGGTTCTGGACGTCCTGCGCGCCGGCAAAGCGCAGATAAGCGTCCTGCACGACGTCTTCCGCGTCGCTTCGGCTGCCGAGCATGCGATAGGCAAGCCCGAGCAGGCGCCCGCGATGGGGCGCCAGCGGGTCATGATCATGCGGCCTGTTTGACGACATCGACATCATGTCCATTCACGGTGACGCGGCGGCACTCCTTGGCATAACCGAGACCCGCCTTCACCATCGGGAACATCCGACCAAGCTGCAGCGCCATCGTGAGATCTATCACGCCTTTCGGGCCCCATTGGGCCTTTACGGCGTCGCGAAATTCCTCGTCGTCGGCAGAGCGGCGCACCACGGCGTCAGCGAACCGGAAGCCAAGCGTGGTCGCTTCATTCATCGCGCGCGGATCGCGGCGCAGAACCGCTTCGATCTGGTCCTTGGCCATGCCGGCTTCCAGCGCCATGTCGACGACGAGTTGCGTGCAGGGGCCGCAATCCTCGGCCAGCGCGCCGACGATTTTGGCGGCGAAACTCGCCTCGACCGGGACCGCCTCGCGGTGTGCGGCGGCCTTCATGAGCGGCGCGAACTTGAAGAAGGCGGCAGGGGATTGGTTCAGCAGCATTTCGAGATAGCTGACGTCATATCCATACCGTTCGGCAAATGCGCGCAAGCTGCGGCGCGCGATCCAACTACGCATGATGTTCTCCTTGGTTGGGGAAGGCGGAATAAAGGGCGGCTGCCGACGGCAGCACGATCGCGAGCAGGTCGAAGGCCGGGTAATGGCTGTGGCCGCCCGCCAAGATCGCGACGTGGAGTAGGGCGTGAACGGCAAGGAATCCGGCGCCCGCGACGGCTGCGGGCCAATACCGGGGACGCCACGCCCGTGCGGCGAGCGCCAGGCCGGCCACGAGGAACGCCGCCCCGATATCCTGGACGAAATGCGGATTGTAAGGTCCGGTGCCCGTTACTCCGGGCACGGTTTCGTACCAGAGCGGGCCGGCCACGAGCATGACCAGCCCGTTCAGAACCGTCGGAATCGCAAGAATCGCTGCCAGTTGACGCCGCATGGGAAGCCTCCTGCGGCCAAGACGAGCCAGGCAGTCCCGGTGTGACGGAACCCGTCAAAAAATTTGGGAACGGGCCAAAATTTTTCCCGACCGGTCGGCAAACTGGTGTGAATTTTGCTCTTGGCAAGCCGCGCGAGACTCGTTAAACAAACGGCTTGCGGGCGTGCTAGCCATTGCTGGCACGCCGGTGCTCGCATTCCGAAATCCCGATACGGTAGGAGATCATTCCTTTCAGGACATCCGTCTGGATTGCTCGAAAGGAAGGAAAACTCATCGCTTCGGTGGAATGCGGCAGGGGTCCTTCGGCTTGCCGAATGATCTCGATCCTGTCCGAGACTGCAGGCGCCCGCGATGAAATGCAAATTTCTCAACGGCTTAATTGTACAGCCTGCATAGACGGGTGAAGACCGGATTTCGCCGTAACGCCGCCGCCCGCGGCGCCATGGCTGATTTGGTTCGAACCTCGACACCCCGCGCCACCTGGTTCGGGAGGGCAGGCTTTAAAGATGTCGTCTGCCTGGCGTGTCCTGAGGACTGGTGTCTTGAGGTCAGGTTTTGGGCGAGACGATGGGTGCAACCCGGCGGTCTCGCTCGCGCGAAGGCCGCCAACCGGAGAGAGCTTGCTGTGGAAAGAGCGGCAAAAAAGGACGCGGTTGAGGCGCTGAACGGGGTCTTTAAGACCACGAGCGTCGCTGTCGTCGCCCACTATTCCGGCCTCACCGTGGCCCAGATGCAGAAGCTGCGCATGCAGATGAAGCAGGCGGGTGCGTCGGTGAAGGTCTCGAAGAACCGTCTCGCCAAAATCGCTCTTGAAGGCACTGACGTCGTTGCCATCGGCTCCTTGCTGAAAGGACCGACCGTGATCGCCACTTCAAACGATCCGGTAGCGGCGCCGAAGGTTGCCATCGAATTCGCCAAGACGAACGAGAAGTTCGTCATTCTCGGCGGCTCGATGGGTAAGACCGTCCTGGATGTGAACGGCGTGAAGGCTCTTGCCTCGCTGCCGTCGCTGGACGAACTGCGCGGCAAGCTCGTTGGCCTCATCGTGGCGCCGGCGACCAAGCTCGCTCAGCTCTCCAACGCGCCTGCGGCCAAGCTCGCGCGCGTCATTCAGGCTCATGCCTCAAAGGGCGAAGCGGCCTGACCCTTCGCTAATCTCAAAACTGGTTCGAAACCAAACGTTTAAGGAAAAAGATCAATGGCTGACTTGCAGAAAATCGTCGACGACCTCTCGAGCCTCACCGTGCTTGAAGCTGCCGAACTCGCCAAGCTCCTCGAAGAGAAATGGGGTGTTTCGGCCGCCGCGGCTGTGGCTGTAGCCGCTCCTGGCGCTGCTGGCGGTGGCGCCGCTGCTCCGGTTGAGGAGAAGACCGACTTCACCGTCGTGCTGGCTGCTGCCGGCGACAAGAAGATCGAGGTCATCAAGGAAGTCCGCGCCATCACCGGCCTCGGCCTGAAGGAAGCCAAGGACCTCGTCGAAGGCGCTCCGAAGCCGCTGAAGGAAGGCGTGAACAAGGAAGAAGCCGACAAGATCAAGGCCCAGCTCGAAAAGGCTGGCGCGAAGGTCGAGTTGAAGTAAGCGTACTACACAGAAAAGTGTGGGGATTCGCGGGGTTAGCCCCTCGAATCTCCACTATTCCGCCCCATATCGTGGCGGCAGCAGGAAAATACGGCAGGCGGTGGGGACGGCAGGGTGTTCCCGGCGTAAGCCGTTGGGAGACAGGCAGATTTCGGGCTTTTTCAGTCCGTGAAGCGATCAGTTGTGACGGGCGGGTGCAGTCATGTGCCCCGCGCGTCGTTTTGCGTTTTGAAGGTCTAAAGTTCGGGGTCAGGATTTAATTCCTGGAGTTGGGCTTTGTTCCTTTAAGCGATTCGAAGATTCAACCCGGGGGCGGCGGCAGTCGTGCTTCGGAAGGTTCGCCCAAAAGGGCGACGAAAATGAGAGGCCACGATGGCGCAGCAGACATTCACCGGTCGCAAACGCGTTCGCAAGTTCTTCGGACACATTAAGGAAGTCGCCGAGATGCCGAACCTCATCGAGGTTCAGAAGGCGTCCTATGACCAGTTCCTGATGGTCGACGAGCCCCAGGGCGGCCGGCAGGATGAAGGCCTGCAGGCGGTGTTCCGCTCGGTGTTCCCGATCTCGGATTTCTCGGGCACCTCGATGCTCGAATTCGTCCGCTACGAATTCGAGCCGCCGAAATACGACGTCGACGAGTGCCGCCAGCGCGGCATGACCTATGCTGCGCCGCTGAAAGTGACGCTGCGCCTGATCGTGTTCGATATCGACGAGGAAACCGGCGCCAAGTCCGTCAAGGACATCAAGGAGCAGGACGTCTACATGGGCGACATCCCGCTCATGACCATGAACGGCACCTTCGTCGTGAACGGCACCGAGCGCGTCATCGTCTCCCAGATGCACCGTTCGCCCGGCGTGTTCTTCGACCACGACAAGGGCAAGACCCATTCGTCCGGCAAGCTGCTGTTTGCCGCGCGCGTGATTCCGTATCGCGGTTCCTGGCTCGACATCGAGTTCGACGCCAAGGACATCGTGTTCGCGCGCATCGACCGCCGCCGCAAGATTCCGGTGACGTCGCTGATGTATGCGCTCGGTCTCGACGGCGAGCAGATCCTTTCGACCTTCTACAAGAAGATCAACTACAAGCGCGCCAAGGATGGTTGGCGCGTGCCGTTCGACGCCAACCGTTTCCGCGGCTATTCCACGGTCAACGACCTGATCGATGCCGACACCGGCAAAGTCGTGCTCGAGGCCGGCAAGAAGCTCACCGTCCGCGCCGCCCGCCAGCTCCAGGAGAAGGGGCTGAAGGCGCTTCGCATGTCGGATGAGGAACTGGTCGGCAATTACGTCGCCGAGGACCTCGTCAATCCGAAGACCGGCGAAATCTATGCGGAAGCCGGTGAAGAGATCACCGACAAGCTGCTGAAATCGCTGAACGAGCAGGGCTACAAGGAGCTGCCGCTGCTCGACATCGACCATGTCAATGTCGGCGCCTACATCCGCAACACGCTCGCCGCCGACAAGAACATGACGCGCGAGGACGCGCTGTTCGACATCTACCGCGTGATGCGTCCGGGCGAGCCGCCGACGCTCGACTCGGCGCAGGCCATGTTCCAGTCGCTGTTCTTCGATGCCGAGCGCTACGACCTTTCCGCGGTCGGCCGCGTCAAGATGAACATGCGCCTCGAACTCGATGCGCCCGATACCCATCGCACGCTGCGCAAGGAAGACATCCTGGCTGTCATCAAGACGCTGGTCGACCTGCGCGACGGCAAGGGCGAGATCGACGACATCGACCACCTCGGCAACCGCCGGGTGCGCTCGGTCGGCGAACTGATGGAAAATCAGTACCGCATCGGTCTGCTCCGCATGGAGCGTGCGATCAAGGAGCGCATGTCGAGCGTCGACATCGACACTGTGATGCCGCAGGACCTGATCAACGCCAAGCCGGCGGCTGCCGCCGTGCGCGAGTTCTTCGGCTCCTCGCAGCTCTCGCAGTTCATGGACCAGACCAACCCGCTGTCGGAGATCACCCACAAGCGTCGTCTCTCCGCGCTTGGCCCGGGCGGTCTGACCCGCGAGCGCGCCGGCTTCGAGGTGCGCGACGTGCACCCGACGCACTACGGCCGTATCTGCCCGATCGAGACGCCGGAAGGTCCGAACATCGGCCTGATCAACTCACTGGCGACGTTCGCGCGCGTCAACAAGTACGGCTTCGTCGAAACGCCCTATCGCAAGGTCAAGGACGGCCGCGTCACCGACGAGGTCGTGTATCTCTCGGCGATGGAGGAGGGCCGGTATCGCGTGGCGCAGGCCAACGTGCCGCTCGACGCCAAGGGCCGTTTCACCGAAGACCTGATCGTCTGCCGTCACGCCGGCGAAGTGCTGCCGATCACGCCCGACAAGGTCGACTATATGGACGTGTCGCCGAAGCAGCTCGTTTCGGTTGCCGCGGCGCTGATCCCATTCCTCGAGAATGACGACGCCAACCGCGCGCTGATGGGCTCGAACATGCAGCGCCAGGCGGTGCCGCTGGTTCGCGCCGAGGCGCCGTTCGTCGGTACCGGCATGGAAGGCGTGGTGGCCCGTGACTCCGGTGCTGCGATCGCCGCCCGCCGCTCCGGCGTGGTCGACCAGATCGACGCTACCCGCGTCGTGATCCGCGCCACCGAAGATCTCGACCCCACCAAGTCGGGCGTCGATATCTACCGGCTGATGAAGTACCAGCGCTCCAACCAGTCGACCTGCATCAACCAGCGTCCGCTGGTGAAGGTCGGCGACATCGTCAAGAAGGGCGACATCATCGCCGACGGTCCCTCGACCGATCTCGGCGAGCTTGCGCTCGGCCGCAACGTGCTGGTCGCGTTCATGCCGTGGAACGGCTACAACTTCGAAGACTCGATCCTGCTCTCCGAGCGTATCGTGAAGGACGACGTCTTCACCTCGATCCACATCGAGGAGTTCGAGGTGATGGCCCGCGACACCAAGCTCGGACCTGAGGAAATCACCCGCGACATTCCGAACGTTTCGGAAGAAGCGCTGAAGAACCTCGACGAAGCCGGTATCGTTTATATTGGTGCGGAAGTGCGCGCCGGCGACATCCTGGTCGGCAAGATCACGCCGAAGGGCGAAAGCCCGATGACGCCGGAAGAAAAGCTGCTGCGCGCCATCTTCGGCGAAAAGGCCTCCGACGTCCGCGACACCTCGCTCCGCGTGCCCCCGGGCGTGCAGGGCACGATCGTGGAAGTCCGCGTGTTCAACCGTCACGGCGTCGACAAGGACGAGCGTGCGCTGGCGATCGAGCGGGAAGAGATCGAGCGTCTGGCCAAGGACCGCGACGACGAACAGGCGATCCTCGACCGTAACGTCTATGGCCGTCTGGCGGACCTGTTGGAAAACCGCCAGGGCATCGCAGGTCCCAAGGGCTTCAAGAAGGACACCAAGATCACGCGCGCCGTGCTCGAGGAGTACCCGAAGTCGCAGTGGTGGATGTTCGCGTCGCCAAACGACAAGCTGATGGCCGAAATCGAAGCCATGCGGAAGCAGTACGACGAATCGAAGAAGGGCCTGGAACAGCGCTTCCTCGACAAGGTCGAAAAGCTGCAGCGTGGCGATGAGCTGCCGCCCGGCGTGATGAAGATGGTCAAGGTCTTCGTCGCGGTGAAGCGCAAGATTCAGCCCGGCGACAAGATGGCCGGCCGTCACGGCAACAAGGGCGTGGTGTCCAAGATCGTTCCGATCGAGGACATGCCGTTCCTCGAGGACGGCACCCATGCGGACATCGTGCTCAATCCGCTCGGCGTGCCCTCGCGCATGAACGTCGGCCAGATTCTGGAGACGCATCTCGGCTGGGCCTGCGCCGGCCTCGGCAAGCGCATCGGCCAGACGATCGACGGCTATTATCAGAAGCAGGATCTCAAGCCGTTGCGCGAGACCCTGAAGAAGATCTATGGCGACGATGAAACCATCAAATCGCTGAACGACAACGAGCTGATGGAGCTTGGCAAGAACCTGAGCCACGGCGTGCCGATCGCGACGCCGGTGTTCGACGGTGCCAAGGAAGCCGACATCGAGGAGATGCTGAAGCTCGCGGGCTTCGACGCCTCCGGCCAGTCGACCGTCTATGACGGCCGCACCGGCGACGCCTTCGATCGCAAGGTGACGGTGGGCTACATCTACATGCTCAAGCTGCACCATCTGGTCGACGACAAGATCCACGCGCGTTCGATCGGTCCGTACTCACTCGTCACCCAGCAGCCGCTGGGCGGCAAGGCGCAGTTCGGCGGCCAGCGCTTCGGTGAAATGGAGGTGTGGGCGCTGGAAGCTTACGGCGCGGCCTACACGCTGCAGGAAATGCTGACCGTGAAGTCGGACGACGTCGCCGGCCGTACCAAGGTGTACGAGGCGATCGTGCGCGGCGACGACACGTTCGAGGCCGGTATTCCGGAATCGTTCAACGTGCTGGTCAAGGAAATGCGCTCGCTCGGCCTCAACGTCGACCTGCACAATTCCAAGATGGGACCGGCGCCGACGTCAGAGGCGGCCGAGTAACGCCAACGGTTCCATGTCCGGCCCAAGCGCGACGACAGCTTGGGCCGGTCCTTCGCGCTCCGCTCGGATGTTGAGCGGGGTGCGGGCCAAGAAGAATTTCGAATTTGCTGCCGGTGACGACCGGCACGCGAGGAGAAGACGATGAACCAAGAAATTATGAATCTCTTCAATCCGACGACCCCGGCCCAGGTCTTCGACCAGATCCGGATCTCGATTGCGTCCCCGGAGAAGATTCTGTCCTGGTCCTACGGCGAAATCAAAAAGCCGGAGACCATCAACTACCGAACCTTCAAGCCGGAGCGCGACGGCCTGTTTTGCGCCCGCATCTTCGGGCCAATCAAGGACTACGAGTGCTTGTGCGGCAAGTACAAGCGGATGAAGTACAAGGGCATCATCTGCGAAAAGTGCTCGGTCGAGGTGACGCTGTCGCGCGTCCGCCGCGAGCGCATGGGCCATATCGAACTGGCCGCGCCGGTTGCCCACATCTGGTTCCTGAAGTCGCTGCCGTCCCGCATCGGCCTTCTGCTCGATATGACGCTGAAGGATCTCGAGCGCATCCTGTACTTCGAATACTACGTCGTGCTGGAGCCGGGCCTGACCGCGCTCAAGGACCGTCAGCTCCTGTCGGAAGACGAGTATCTGAAGGCGCAGGACGAATACGGCCAGGACTCGTTCACCGCCATGATCGGCGCGGAGGCGATCCGCGAGCTGTTGAAGGGCCTTGATCTCGAAAAGCTCGAGCAGTCCTTGCGCGCCGAGATGCAGGAGACCGACTCCGAAATCAAGCACAAGAAGCTCGCCAAGCGTCTGAAGATCGTCGAGGCGTTCCGCTATTCCGGGAACAAGCCCGAGTGGATGATCCTGACCGTGGTGCCGGTGATTCCGCCGGACCTGCGTCCGCTGGTGCCGCTCGACGGCGGCCGCTTTGCGACGTCGGACCTCAACGATCTCTATCGCCGCGTCATCAACCGCAACAACCGCTTGAAGCGGCTGATGGAGCTGCGCGCGCCCGACATCATCATCCGCAACGAAAAGCGCATGCTGCAGGAGGCCGTCGACGCGCTGTTCGACAACGGCCGCCGCGGCCGCGTCATCACCGGCGCCAACAAGCGTCCGCTGAAGTCGCTGGCCGACATGCTCAAAGGCAAGCAGGGCCGCTTCCGTCAGAACCTGCTCGGCAAGCGCGTCGACTATTCGGGCCGTTCGGTGATCGTGGTCGGTCCCGAGCTGCGCCTGCATCAGTGCGGCCTGCCGAAGAAGATGGCGCTCGAATTGTTCAAGCCGTTCATCTATTCGCGGCTCGACGCCAAGGGCCTGTCCACCACCGTGAAGCAGGCGAAGAAGCTGGTCGAGAAAGAGCGTCCGGAGGTCTGGGATATCCTGGACGAGGTGATCCGCGAGCATCCGGTGCTGCTCAACCGCGCGCCGACGCTGCATCGCCTCGGCATTCAGGCGTTCGAGCCGGTGCTGATCGAGGGCAAGGCGATCCAGCTTCACCCGCTGGTTTGCGCCGCGTTCAACGCCGACTTCGACGGCGACCAGATGGCCGTGCACGTTCCGCTGTCGCTGGAAGCGCAGCTCGAAGCGCGCGTCTTGATGATGTCGACCAACAACATCCTGCACCCCGCGAACGGTCAGCCGATCATCGTGCCGTCGCAGGACATCGTGCTCGGTCTCTATTACCTCTCGATCATGCGTGAAGGCCTGCCCGGCGAGGGCAAGATCTTCGGCGACATGGCCGAGCTCGAGCACGCCCTGCATTCGAAGGTCATCCACCTCCACACCAAGATCAAGTACCGGTGGGAGGGCACCGACGAGGAAGGCAAGACGACCAAGCGCTGGATCGAGACCACTGCTGGCCGCGTCATGCTCGGCAACGTGCTGCCGAAGCACCCGCGGATTTCGTACGACATCATCAACAAGCTGATGACCAAGCGCGAAATCTCCGGCGTGATCGATCAGGTCTATCGTCACTGCGGCCAAAAGGAGACGGTGATCTTCTGCGACCGCATCATGGCGCTCGGCTTCTACAACGCGTTCAAGGCCGGCATTTCGTTCGGCAAGGACGACATGGTCGTGCCGCACGGCAAGTGGAAGATCGTCGAGACCACCCGTACGCTGGCGAAGGATTTCGAGCAGCAGTATAATGACGGTCTGATCACCCATGGCGAGAAGTACAACAAGGTGGTCGACGCCTGGTCGAAGGCGACCGAAGAGATCGCCAAGGAGATGATGAAGGAAATCTCCTCGACCAAGAAGACGCCGAAGGGTGCCGACGCCGACATCAACTCGATCTACATGATGGCGCATTCGGGCGCGCGCGGTTCGCCGGCCCAGATGCGTCAGCTCGCCGGCATGCGCGGCCTGATGGCGAAGCCGTCGGGCGAGATCATCGAGACGCCGATCATTTCCAACTTCAAGGAAGGCCTCTCGGTGCTCGAGTACTTCAACTCGACCCACGGCGCCCGTAAGGGCCTCGCGGACACCGCGTTGAAGACCGCGAACTCCGGTTACCTGACCCGCCGTCTGGTCGACGTCGCGCAGGACTGCATCATCACATCCGATGACTGCGGCACCAAGCTCGGCATCAAGATGCGCGCCATCGTCGATGCCGGCACCGTCGTGGCCTCGCTCGCCTCGCGCATCCTCGGCCGCGTGGCCTGCGATGACGTGCGCGATCCCGCGTCCAACAACGTCGTGGTCAAGCGTGGCACGCTGATGGAGGAGTCGCATGTCGACGCCATCCAGCAGGCCGGCATCCAGGAGGTGAAGATCCGCTCGGCGCTGACCTGCGAGCTCGTCAACGGCATCTGCGGCAAGTGCTACGGCCGCGATCTGGCCCGCGGCACGCCGGTCAACCACGGCGAGGCGGTCGGCGTCATTGCCGCCCAGTCGATCGGTGAGCCCGGCACGCAGCTGACGATGCGCACGTTCCACATCGGCGGCGCGGCGCAGATCAACGAGCAGTCGTTCGTCGAGTCGAACTTCGAAGGCAAGGTCACCATCAAGAACAAGTCCATCGCCCGCAACAGCGAAGGTCACTTGATCGCGATGGTGCGCAACATGGTCGTTGCGATCGTCGATGCCGACGGAACCGAGCGTGCGACCCACCGCATCCAGTACGGCGCGCGCATGCACGTCGACGAGGGCGACATGGTCAAGCGCGGCCAGCGCATCGCGGAATGGGATCCGTATACCCGTCCGGTTCTTACCGAAGTCGAGGGCACCATCGGGTTCGAGGACCTGGTGGAAGGCCAGTCGATCTCGGAAACGCTCGACGAATCCACCGGTATCGCCAAGCGCGTCGTCATCGACTGGCGTGCGTCGCGGGGCGGGGCGGATCTGCGTCCGGCGATCGTCGTCAAGGGCAAGGACGGCAAGGTGCTCAAGCTGCCGCGCGGCGGCGATGCCCGCTACATGCTGTCGGTCGACGCCATCCTGTCGGTGGATACCGGCGCGAAGGTCAAGGCCGGCGACATCCTGGCGCGTATCTCCACCGAAAGCGCCAAGACGCGTGACATCACCGGCGGTCTGCCGCGGGTGGCCGAACTGTTCGAGGCCCGCAAGCCGAAGGACGCGGCGATCATCGCGGAAATCGCGGGCACCATCCGCTTCGGCCGCGACTACAAGAACAAGCGTCGTATCTCGATCGAGCCGATGGACAAGAACGAGGAGACGCGCGAGTACCTGATTCCGAAGGGCAAGCACATCCATCTGCAGGACGGCGACATCGTCGAAAAGGGCGATTTCATCGTCGAAGGCAATCCGGCGCCGCACGACATTCTGGCGATCAAGGGCATCGAGGAACTCGCTGCCTATCTGGTCAACGAAATCCAGGAGGTCTACCGGTTGCAGGGCGTGCTCATCAACGACAAGCACATCGAGGTGATTGTCCGTCAGATGCTGCAGAAGGTCGAGATCACCGACCAGGGCGATACCGACATGATCTCGGGCGAGCAGGTCGACAAGATCGAGTTCGATGCGCTGAACCTGAAGGCCAAGGAAGAGGGCAAGAAGCCCGCTACGGGAACGCCGGTTCTGCTCGGCATCACCAAGGCGAGCCTGCAGACCCGCTCGTTTTTCTCGGCTGCCTCGTTCCAGGAAACCACTCGCGTGCTCACCGAAGCCGCCGTCAACGGCAAGGTGGACCCGCTGGAAGGTCTCAAGGAGAACGTCATCGTTGGCCGCCTGATCCCGGCGGGCACCGGCGCCTCGATGGCCAAGATCCGCGAAGTCGCGGTCAAGCGCGACCGCCTGATCCTCGACGAGCGCGAGAAGCAGGCTGCGATCGTACCGACGGCTCCGGAAGCGGAACCGCTGGCGCTGCCGCCCGCGGAGTAACGGTTCTGTTCCGTTCAACAAAAAAGCCGGCCGCAAGGCCGGCTTTTTCTTTTTGTGGGCGGCGAGCGCAGGCTTCACCCGGACGGGTGACGCCTGCTATCAAGTGCGGGATCGTCCTGCCGTAACGGTAATGCTTGCAATTGCTCATGAGCGATGTGGCTCATCTTGAACCTCTGATCGACCGCATCTACGAGGCGGGACTCATTCCATCCCTTTGGCCGGCGCTGCTCGGCGAACTCGGTGCGGCGGTCGGCGGCAATGGCGGCTTTCTGTTCGGCGTGCGCGACGGATATGTCAGCGCGGTCAATTCCGTCGAATATGACGAGCTCATGCCGGTTTTCCTGAACGAGGGGTGGAGCGAGCGCGATCCGAATCTGCCGCGCGCCATTGCCCTCAATCGCGCGGGCTTCGTCACCGACTATGATCTCCTCTCCGAGGAGGAGATGGCGACCAACGATGTCTACTGCAATTTCTACCGCAAACACGGCCTCGGCTACCGGGCCGGGACGATCATTCCGATGCCGGTCGGCGATTCAATTGCGATCGTGCTGCCACGGCATCAGGATCGCGGCCCGGTGCCGCAAGAGGTCGTTCATCTGCTGGACGGGCTGCGGCCGCATCTGGCCCGGGCCTCGCTTGCGGCAAACCGCCTCGGCTTCGAGCGAGCGCGCGCTCAGGTCGACGCATTGCAGGCGCTGGGTCTACCGGGTGCGGTGCTGCGGGGCCCCGGCCGCCTGCTGGCGGCAAACGGCCTGTTCGATGCGCTGATACCGTCGCTGTTTCAGGATCGCGCCCAGCGCGTGACGATTGCAGATATTGCGGCCGACGCGCTGCTTGGCGAAGCGCTCGATACGCTGCCGCCTGCCGGCAGCCGGACCGTGAAGTCGATACCGGTCGCCGCCACGGCGGCTCACGTGCCGATGGTTCTGCACGTCGTTCCCGTCCGCGGCTCCGCGCGCGATGTTTTCACGCGGGCCGCCGCACTGTTGGTGGTGACGCCGGTCGACCGCGCCGCGGTGCCGACCGCGAAGGTCCTGCAAGGCCTGTTCGACCTGACACCGGCGGAAGCGCGGGTGGCGCGGGGTATCGGCCAAGCCGAGAGCATCGATGCGCTCGCCGACGCGACGGGCGTCAATCGGGAGACGGTGCGCAGTCAGCTCAAGGCCGTCCTGTCGAAGACCGGCCTGTCGCGCCAGCAGGAGCTTGTCAGCCTGCTCGCCGGCAAGGCGTTCCGAGGGGGCTAGATAGTCCGCGTCGGCAGGCTCTAGGTAACCAAGCCCGACTTTCCCCTCGGCGGAGTAGGTTTTCCGCAAGAATACGGTGCGAAGACAAAAGGCTGGCGCAAGGCGGCCTTTTTGCTGCTTTGTTTAATTGCTGCGTTGCGGGGACCTGCTTTGTTCATCTTCCCTTCAGGGTGAAAAGCGCCTTTGCTATGCGGTTAAAACCGGCTGATTTCCCTATGGCAGGGGGGCCGGAGGGCGACGGAAACGACATGTTGGATCTTGCAATCGTAGGCGGCGGCCCGGGCGGGCTGATGAGTGCGTGGTATTTGAAGAAAAAGCTCGGCGATCTCTGCCGCGTCACGATTTACGAGGCATCCGACCGCCTCGGAGGCAAGATCGTTTCGCGCAAGTTCGATTCCGCGCCGGCGATGTATGAAGCGGGCGTTGCCGAAATCTACGATTACTCAATGACCGGCCCGGATCCCCTAAGGGAACTGATCCAGCATTTCGGCCTGCAGACCATCCCGATGGACGCCGAACAGGTGCACCTTGACGGCGCCCTGCTCAACGACGTCTCGGGCATGCGCCGCAAATATGGCGAGAAGACCGCGGCGGCGATCGAGGCGTTCCGCAAGCGCTGCGCCGAGATCATGTCCCCGATCGAGTATTACGAGGGCGTCGGCGCCCACGACAACGAGCACCCCTGGGCCTACATGACTTGCGAGGAAGTGCTGGACAAGGAGGTCGACGATCCCGTCGCCAAGCGCTTCTTCAAGGTGATGGCGCGCTCCGACATCGCGACCGAGAGCCACAACACCAACGGCCTGAATGCGCTGAAGAACTTCGTGATGGATATCGACGGCTATATCGGCCTGTACTCGATCCAGAACGGTAATGAGCAATTGATCGAGTGCCTGCGCTCGGAAGTCGATGCCGACATCCAGCTCAATCACCGCGTGCTCAAGGTCGGCAAAACTTCTGCTGGCCGCTATCAGCTCAACATGATGAACGGGAAGGGGCCGGAAACGCGGGATTTCGACCTGGTGCTGATGTGCCTGCCGCATTCCTGGCTCGCCACCATGCGTTGGGATGGCGAAGAGCTGCGCAAGTCGATGGTCAAGCACGTCGCCTATTTCGACAGGCCTGCGCACTACTTGCGAATTTCTATCCTGTTTGACGAGCCGTTCTGGGACGAGAAAATCCACGGCGCCTGGTTCATGTCGGAAGCGTTCGGCGGTTGCTGCGTCTACAATGAAGGCGCCCGCCACGATGTCGGCAAGCACGGCGTCCTCAACTGGCTGATCGCGGGCTCGGACGCGCTGGCCTTTGCCAATCTCAGCGACCAGGAACTGATCGACGCTGCGCTGAAATCGCTGCCACCCTCCCTCGGCAATGCCCGCAATCATTTCATGGAAGGAAAGATCCACCGCTGGTTATCGTCGGTGAACGCGTTGCCAGGCGGCCTGCCGGTGCGCGACGTCATGACCAATCATCGCCCGGAGCCGAAGGAGCATCCGGGGCTCGTCGTGGTCGGCGACTATTTGTTCGATTCGACGCTCAACGGTCTGCTCGACTCCTCCGACGCTGCCACCGATATCATTCTCACCGAGATGATGCGGTTGCGCCGTGCCCGCGCCCAGCAGGGCGTGGCATCGTCCGACAAGATCGATCGTGATTATTTTGAGAACTACCGCGGGCTCGGTCCTTACAGCGAAGTCTGGAGCCGGTTTACCGATCCGGACTATCTGATGGAGCTGATCAAGATCGTCTGGAACCGGGCCAAAGGCTACAAGCTGCTTGTTGCCGGCTCCGCCAGTGGTGAGTTGGTCGGCGCGCTGCGCGAGCGCGGCGTTGACGCCTGGGGCATCGAAAACAACCGGGCGATCCACGCCAGGACGCCGAAGGCGCTGCGTAAGTTCAACAAGCTCGGCTCCATCGTCGACATGCCGTTCAAGGACGACACGTTTGATTTCGTATTCGAAACCAGCCTGTGCCACGTCACCGAAAGGCAAGTCCCGCGGGCGGTGCGCGAGCTCAACCGCGTCGTGAAGACCGGATTGGTGTTCGGGTCAGTGACGTCGGACATGGCTCCCGCCCTGATCGACCGCTACGACCTGTTGCGCGGTGTGAAGAAGCTCGGCACTTGGTGGGAATGGTCCGAACTGTTCTTCGGCAACGGCTTCGACCTTGCGATGCACCGTCGCGATTGCACCGACGCGGTGTGGGCCGCGACGCTGGCGGCCAACAAGGGGCCAGGGCAGTGGTACGCCGACGCCGACAGCCTGCGCTATTCGTTCTTCGACAAGATCGAATCAGACGACTGAGGCTCAGGCCGGTTCTGATCGATAAGGAAACCGGCCGCTCCATTTGTTTTGCCGAATTCATCCTGATCGCTTAGGATCGCCACGGCGGCGTTTTGGCGCTGCCGCGTTCGATTTGCGGTCATGCCGGCCGTGCAGCATCGGTTGGTTTCATGGCGCCCCAGCCTCCTTCTTCGGATGATCAGAATCCCGTTCCCGCGGATGATCCTGAGCGCGTGAAGAAACTCGCGTCCGAGGCTGCTGCGCCCATTGCCGGCGGCAAAACGGCCGGCACGCCCCCGGACGATGACAAGGACGAGGAAAAGGACGAGCTGGAGCTCGACGACGATGATGATGAGGAGGACCTCGTCGTCTTCACCGCCAAAGAAGCCGCCGGCGCGCTGGCGACCATCCTCGGCTTCGTCAGGCCGTATCTCGGCAATTACAGGAAACTGGTCGCCTTCGTGACCTTCGGCGTTCTCGTCGAGACGCTGTTCAACGTCATCATGCCGCTGAGCCTGAAATTCCTGATCGACGACGCGCTCGGGGAGGAGGATTTCCAGGCGCTCTACAAGATCCTGGGCGTACTCGCGGTCGCCGGCATTATCACGTCGATCATCGCGGTCTGGTACGAGCGCTGGGACGCGCGGCTCGCCGCCTGCATCATTGCCGATGTGCGGACAAGGCTGTTCGAGCACGTCCAGAATCTGCCGTCTTCTTATTTCGCGCGCACCAAGCGCGGCGAAATCCTTTCGCGCTTCTCGATCGACCTTGCGGCCTTCGAAGGCTCGGTCAAAACCTTTGCCAACAGCGCCGCTCTGCCGTTCCTAGAATTGGTCGCCGGCATCATCCTGATGCTGTTCCTGAACTGGCAGCTTGCGGCGGTGGCGCTATTGGTATTCCCGATCACCCTGATCGGGCCGCGCATTCTCACGCCGAAGGCGGTGCAGGCGAATTACGAGCAGAAGCTGAACGAGGCCGCTTTGCTCGCCACTGTGCAGGAAAACGTGGCGGCGCAGGCGGTGATCAAGGCGTTCAGCCTGCAGCGCCGCACGCTCGGCTGGTTCACGATGCGCAACCAGGATGTACGCATCAAAACAGCGTCCGCCGTATTCCTTTCCACCATGGTGGAGCGCACCGTCACCATTTCCGTGCTGCTGTTGCACCTCGTGGTGCTCGCGATCGGCGCCTATCTTGCCACCAAGGGCCAGATCACCATCGGCACGTTCGTCACCTTCGAAAGCGCATTTTGGGAGGTGTCCTACAACATCGCGCATCTCATGCATTTCATTCCGGTGTCGATTCAGTCGGCGGCGGCCGTGCGGCACATCCAGGAACTGCTTGATGAGCCGACCCGCGGCGCCGACCGGCCGGGCGCGCCGGATTTGCCGCCGCTCACCAACGACATCTCCTTCGAGCGCGTCACCTTTGCCTATGAAGGCAGCCAGACGCCGGTGCTCGACAATTTCAGCCTCAAGCTCGATGTCGGCAAGCGCATCGCGATCGTCGGCCCCAGCGGCTCAGGCAAGAGCACGCTGCTCAATTTGATCCTGCGTCTTTACACGCCGGACGAGGGACGGGTGGCGATCGACGGCGTCGACATCCGCCGCGTCACCCGCGAATCGCTGCGCCGGGGCATGGCGGTGGTGTTCCAGGAGAACATGCTGTTCAACATGTCGATCCGCGAGAACATCCGGCTCGGCAAGGAAGGCGCCACCGACGAGGAGGTCGAGGAAGCCGCGCGCAAGGCGGAGATTCACCGCTACATCATGAGCCTGCCGCAGAAATACGACACGCCGGTGGGTGAGCGCGGCGACACGCTCTCAGGCGGCCAGCGCCAGCGCATCGCGATCGCGCGTGCGATCATCCGCAATCCTTCGCTGCTGCTGCTCGACGAAGCGACTTCGGCGCTCGACCAGACCACGGAAGCCGCGATCAACCGCACGCTTCTGAACGTGGCGGAGGGGCGCACCATGATCTGGTCGACGCATCGCCTCACATCGGTAGTCGAGATGGACGAGATCATCGTGATTTCAGGCGGCAAGGCGATCGAGCGCGGCTCGCATGCGCAATTGCTGGCGGCCAACGGCGTCTATCGCAAGCTCTGGGACGACCAGGGCCATACAGCGCACAACGCCGCGGCTCAGGCCGACGACGACAATGAAGAGGATGATGACGACGAGGATGATGACGAGGAGTGAGCAGGGCGGTGTAACCCGGCGCTGATCCGGCTCAGCACCGCGCCGAGATCGTGTCGCCGGTGGACAAGGCGATCTTCTGCCGCTCCACGCCGGTCGAGACATCGACTGCCTTGGTGTAGACGAGTTCGGCGGGAGGCGGGATTTCGGCGCTGATAGCGCCGATCAGCGCGTCGTACATGATGCCGTATTGGCGGCTCGGCTTCTTGTCGAGCAGGTAGCCGAATCGCGCGATCCAGTTTTCACCGTCATGGGTGGCCGAGCGCAGCACCGAATCGGCGATTCCGGTCTGGTAGAACCGGCCGACCCGCTCGTCGCCGCTGATTTTTCGACGCGGAAGAAGGGATAGACCTGATGCGGGTCGATCAGATGGTCGGAATTCCCGCGCGCCCGAGCATGGCGGCGGGTCGAGCCGGCGAGGCCGCCCCCGATGATCGCAATGTCGTGTATTTCATCTGGAATCTCAGCCGGCGTGCGACATTTTTGCACCCGGAAAGGCAAACAAATGCTTAGCTGGCTGCCGGACTGCTATTTCTTGGTGTATTTACCCGGATAAAATTTGGGGTTGGGGAGAGGCGGCCAAAGGCAGGCGTGTCACAATTTCGGGCTTTCCGAATTTGCGGCAAACGCTGAATCCGCAGCCAGCATAGGCGTTTCCAGCGTTCTCCTTTTGCTTGACTTAGCTATCCACCGCTTATAGAAGACGCCCACTTAACGACAGGCGGTGAGCAACGCCAGCGTCGGAACGGAACACCCATCAAATCCTTATTGGACTGGACGGGCACCAACCTCGACGAATGCCGCTCAAACGCTGTCGATCATACTGCTAGGCAATGCCAGGACGATTTTAGTTCTCTTGAGCGCGTCCTCTTGAGAGTGAACTCGGATGCATGACCTCGATGGTGGGCCGGACGGCGAAAGCTGATCGGTCTTCGGTTGCGGTCCTCTGTGGCGTCGAAGCGCTTTCCGCTCAGCGATGGGTGGTTGGCGCGATTTCGTTTTGCGCGAATGTTTTTTATTCGCGCAGGGCGGGCCGAACGGAACGGCTAGTTCCGAGAAGAATTTGCGAGATCATCAAGGTTTCGCGCGAACTAAAGGGTGAAGGCTGACATGCCGACGATCAACCAGCTGATCGCAAATCCGCGCGTAGTGCAGAAGTCGCGCAAGAAGGTGCCGGCGCTGCAGCAGTCGCCGCAAAAGCGTGGCGTTTGCACGCGCGTCTACACCACGACCCCGAAGAAGCCGAACTCGGCGCTTCGTAAGGTCGCCAAGGTGCGCCTGACCAACGGCTTCGAGGTGATCGGCTACATCCCGGGTGAGGGTCATAACCTGCAGGAGCACTCGGTCGTCATGATCCGCGGCGGTCGCGTCAAGGACTTGCCCGGCGTGCGCTACCACATCCTCCGCGGCGTCCTCGATACCCAGGGCGTCAAGAACCGTAAGCAGCGTCGTTCGAAGTACGGCGCGAAGCGTCCGAAATAAGCGGGAACCGACAAGATGTCTCGTCGCCACTCTGCCGAAAAGCGTGAAGTCAACCCGGATCCGAAGTTCGGGAACATCGTCATTACGAAGTTCATGAACTCGATCATGTACGACGGCAAGAAGTCCGCTGCCGAAAACATCGTCTACGGCGCGCTCGCCATGATCGAGGCCAAGACCAAGCAGGGGCCGCTCACGGTGTTCGAGCAGGCGCTGGAAAACGTCATGCCGACCATCGAAGTGCGGTCGCGCCGCGTCGGTGGCGCCACCTACCAGGTGCCGGTCGAGGTTCGCTCGACCCGCCGTCAGGCGCTGGGCATTCGCTGGATCATCACTGCAGCGCGCGAGCGCAACGAAAAGACGATGACGGAGCGGCTCTCGGCCGAGCTGCTCGACGCGTCGAACAACCGGGGGAACGCGGTCAAGAAGCGTGAAGACGTGCACCGGATGGCGGAAGCCAACCGTGCCTTCTCGCACTATCGCTGGTAACGGCGAAAATCGGAATCAAGGGAACAGACCATGCCCCGCCAACATGCCATCGAGGACTACCGCAACTTCGGTATCATGGCGCATATCGACGCCGGCAAGACCACGACCACCGAGCGCATCCTCTATTACACCGGCAAGAGCCACAAGATCGGCGAAGTGCACGAAGGTGCCGCGACGATGGACTGGATGGAGCAGGAGCAGGAGCGTGGCATCACGATCACCTCGGCTGCGACCACCGCGTTCTGGAACGGCAAGCGCCTGAACATCATTGACACCCCTGGCCATGTCGACTTCACCATCGAAGTCGAGCGCTCCCTTCGCGTGCTCGACGGCGCGGTATGCGTGCTCGATTCTAACCAGGGCGTTGAGCCGCAGACCGAAACTGTCTGGCGCCAGGGCGACAAGTACAAGGTTCCGCGCATCGTCTTCGCCAACAAGATGGACAAGACCGGCGCCGACTTCTTCAAGTGTCTCGCCGACATCGTCGACCGCCTCGGCGCCAAGCCGATCGCGATTCAGCTCCCCATTGGTGCGGAGAACAACTTCAAGGGTCTCGTCGACCTCGTGAAGATGAAGGGCATCATCTGGAACGATGAATCGCTCGGCGCCAAATTTGACTATGTCGACATCCCGGCCGACCTCGTCGACCAGGCCAAGGAATACCGCGAGAAGATGGTGGAAGCCGCCGTCGAGCTCGACGACGACGCCATGGCGGCTTACCTCGACGGCAAGGAGCCGGACGAGGCGACGCTGAAGCGTCTGATCCGTAAAGCTGTGCTGACCGGCGCATTCTATCCCGTGCTGTGCGGCTCGGCCTTCAAGAACAAGGGCGTGCAGCCGCTGCTCGATGCCGTCGTCGACTATCTGCCGTCGCCGCTCGACGTGCCCGCGATCAAGGGCACCGACGACAAGGGCAACGAGGTCGTGCGCAAGGCGGACGACAAGGAGCCGCTCGCGCTGCTCGCGTTCAAGATCATGGACGACCCCTTCGTCGGCACCATCACCTTCTGCCGTATCTATTCGGGCATCCTGCAGAGCGGCACCGGCGTCATCAACTCGACCCGCGAGAAGAAGGAGCGCATCGGCCGCATGCTGTTGATGCATGCGAACAACCGCGAAGACATCAAGGAAGCCTACGCCGGCGACATCGTCGCGCTGGCGGGTCTGAAGGAAGCGCGCACCGGTGACACGCTGTGCGATGCCAACAACCCGGTGATCCTCGAGAAGATGGAATTCCCGGAGCCGGTGATCGAAATCGCGATCGAGCCGAAGTCGAAGGCCGACCAGGAGAAGCTGGGCGTGGCGCTGGCCAAGCTCGCCGCGGAGGATCCGTCCTTCCGCGTGTCGACCGATCACGAGTCCGGCCAGACCATCCTCAAGGGCATGGGCGAACTCCATCTCGACATCAAGGTCGACATCCTCAAGCGCACCTACAAGGTCGACGCCAATATCGGCGCGCCGCAGGTGGCGTTCCGTGAGCGCATCACCAAGCGGGTCGAGCACAGCTACACCCACAAGAAGCAGACCGGCGGTACCGGTCAGTTCGCGGCCGTGACGCTCGTCGTCGAGCCGAACGAGCCCGGCAAGGGCTACGAGTTCGAATCGAAGATCGTTGGTGGTGCGGTGCCGAAGGAGTACATCCCCGGCGTCGAAAAGGGTCTCGAAAGCGTGCTTTCGTCCGGTGTGGTTGCGGGCTTTCCCGTGGTCGACGTCAAGGTGCAGCTCATCGACGGTAAGTTCCACGACGTCGACTCGTCGGCGCTGGCCTTCGAAATCGCCACGCGGGCCTGCTTCCGCGAGGCGCTGCAGATGGGCAAGTCCGTTCTGCTCGAGCCGATCATGAAGGTCGAAGTGGTGACCCCGGAGGACTATACTGGTTCGGTCATCGGTGACCTGAATTCCCGGCGCGGTCAGATTCAGGGCCAGGACATGCGTGGCAATGCCAACGTCATCAACGCGATGGTGCCGCTCATGAACATGTTCGGGTACGTGAATAACCTGCGCTCGATGAGCCAGGGACGCGCGACCTTCACGATGCAATTCGATCACTACGCCGAAGCACCGGCGAACGTGTCGGCAGAAGTCCAGAAGAAGTTTGCCTGATTGTCGTTGGTTGCAAGCTAACGACTGAACGGAGAGTCAAATGGCCAAAGCAAAGTTTGAACGTACTAAACCGCACTGCAACATCGGAACCATCGGTCACGTCGACCATGGCAAGACCTCGCTGACCGCAGCGATCACCAAGGTGCTGGCTGAGACCGGCGGTGCGACGTTCACGGCATACGACCAGATCGATAAGGCGCCGGAAGAGAAGGCGCGCGGCATCACCATCTCGACCGCTCACGTCGAGTACGAGACCAAGAACCGCCACTATGCTCACGTCGACTGCCCCGGCCACGCCGACTACGTGAAGAACATGATCACCGGTGCGGCGCAGATGGACGGCGCCATCCTGGTCGTGTCGGCCGCTGACGGCCCGATGCCGCAGACCCGCGAGCACATCCTGCTTGCCCGTCAGGTCGGCGTACCCGCGCTCGTCGTGTTCCTCAACAAGTGCGACATGGTCGACGATCCGGAACTGCTCGAGCTCGTCGAGCTCGAAGTCCGCGAGCTGCTCTCGAAGTACGAGTTCCCGGGCGACAAGATCCCGATCATCAAGGGCTCGGCGCTCGCCGCCCTCGAAGACAAGGACAAGAAGCTCGGCCACGACGCGATTCTCGAGCTGATGCGCAATGTCGACGAGTACATTCCGCAGCCGGAGCGTCCGATCGACCAGCCGTTCCTGATGCCGGTGGAAGACGTGTTCTCGATCTCGGGCCGCGGCACCGTCGTCACCGGCCGTGTCGAGCGCGGCGTGATCAAGGTCGGCGAGGAAATCGAAATCGTCGGTCTGCGCGACACCCAGAAGACCATCGTCACGGGCGTCGAAATGTTCCGCAAGCTGCTCGATCAGGGGCAGGCGGGCGACAACATCGGCGCGCTGCTCCGCGGCACCAAGCGCGAGGAAGTCGAGCGCGGCCAGGTGCTGGCGAAGCCGGGTTCGGTCAAGCCGCACACCAAGTTCAAGGCTGAGGCCTACATCCTGACCAAGGAAGAGGGCGGTCGTCACACCCCGTTCTTCACCAACTACCGGCCCCAGTTCTACTTCCGCACCACCGACGTGACCGGCGTCGTGCACCTGCCCGAAGGCACCGAGATGGTGATGCCGGGCGACAACATCGCGATGGAAGTGCACCTGATCGTGCCGATCGCGATGGAAGAGAAGCTGCGCTTCGCGATCCGCGAAGGTGGCCGCACCGTCGGCGCCGGCGTCGTCGCCGCCATCATTGAGTAAAAGCGAACAGGGAATAGCGAGTAGCGAGTGGATCGGCTCCATTCGCTATTCGCTGCTCACCACTCGCCCTACGCGACAAAGAAAGACAAACGGCAATGAACGGCCAAAATATTCGCATCCGTCTCAAGGCGTTCGACCATCGTATCCTCGATACGTCGACCCGCGAGATCGTGAACACGGCGAAACGTACCGGTGCCCAGGTTCGCGGACCCATTCCGCTGCCCACCCGCATCGAGAAGTTCACCGTCAACCGTTCGCCGCACGTCGACAAGAAGAGCCGTGAACAATTCGAGATGCGCACCCACAAGCGCCTTCTCGACATTGTCGACCCGACCCCGCAGACCGTCGATGCGCTCATGAAGCTCGACCTGGCCGCCGGTGTCGATGTCGAGATCAAGCTCTAATTTTCAGATCGTCCGACGTTAGCGGACAGAAAGAACAGGAAGCACGCCGATGCGCTCCGGAGTGATCGCACAAAAGGTCGGGATGACGCGGGTCTTTACGGAGACCGGCGAACATATCCCCGTGACCGTGCTGAAGCTGGGCAACTGCCAGGTGCTGGGCCACCGCACGAAAGAGAAGAACGGTTACGTCGCGCTGCAGCTCGGTGCCGGTACCCGCAAGACCGTCTATATGCCGAAGGCTGAACGCGGCCAGTTCGCGGTCGCTAAGGTCGAGCCGAAGCGGAAGGTCACCGAGTTTCGCGTGTCGGAAGACGCGCTGATTCCGGTCGGCGCCGAGATTCAGGCGGACCATTTCGTCGTCGGCCAGTTCGTCGACGTCACCGGCACCTCGGTCGGTAAGGGCTTTGCCGGCGGCATGAAGCGCTGGAATTTCGGCGGTCTGCGCGCCACCCACGGTGTCTCGATCTCGCACCGTTCGATCGGTTCGACCGGCGGACGCCAGGATCCCGGCAAGACCTTCAAGAACAAGAAGATGCCCGGTCACATGGGCGTCGACCGCATCACCACGCTGAACCTGCGCGTGGTGCAGACCGACGTCGAGCGCGGCCTGATCCTCGTCGAAGGCGCCGTTCCCGGCTCCAAGGGCGGCTGGATCGCGGTGCGCGACGCCATCAAGAAGCCGTTGCCGAAGGATGCTCCGAAGCCCGGCAAGTTCAAGGTCGCCGGCGGCGAGCAGGCTCAGGCTCCGGCCGAGCAGGAGGGCGCGTGAGATGGAACTGAAAGTCACGACCCTTGAAGGCAAGGAAGCCGGATCGGTCCAGCTCTCGGACGCGATTTTCGGTCTCGAGCCGCGCGCCGACATCATCCAGCGTTGCGTGCAATGGCAGCTCAACAAGCGCCAGGCCGGTACGCACAAGGCCAAGGGCCGCGCCGAAATCTGGCGCACCGGCAAGAAGATGTACAAGCAGAAGGGCACCGGCGGAGCCCGTCACGGTTCGGCTCGCGTGCCGCAGTTCCGCGGTGGTGGCCGCGCGTTCGGCCCCGTTGTTCGCTCTCACGCGACCGACCTGCCGAAGAAGGTGCGCGCGCTGGCGCTCAAGCATGCTCTGTCGGCGAAGGCCAAGGACGGCGGGCTGATCGTGATCGACAGCGCAGAGGTCAAGGAAGCCAAGACCAAGGCGCTGGTCGGCCACTTCTCAGGTCTCGGCCTGACCAATGCGCTGATCATCGATGGCGCTGAGCTGAACGCCGGTTTCGCGACCGCGGCCCGCAACATTCCGAATATCGACGTGCTGCCGATCCAGGGCATCAACGTCTACGACATTCTGCGTCGTCAGAAGCTGGTGCTGACGAAGGCGGCAGTCGATGCGCTGGAGGCGCGCTTCAAATGAAGAATATCGATCCGCGCCATTACGACGTGATCGTCGCACCCGTCATCACCGAAAAGGCGACGGTTGCGTCCGAGCACAACAAGGTCGTGTTCAAGGTCGCCAACAAGGCGACCAAGCCGCAAATCAAGGAAGCCGTCGAGAAGCTGTTCGACGTCAAGGTGAAGAGCGTGAACACGTTGGTCCGCAAGGGCAAGACCAAGGTGTTCCGCGGCAATTTCGGTTCGCAGTCGGACGTGAAGCGGGCGGTTGTGACCCTCGAAGAGGGCCACCGCATCGACGTCACCACCGGACTATAAGGCGACTTAAGCGATGGCATTGAAAACATATAATCCGACGACGCCAGGCCAGCGCCAGCTGGTGATGGTCGACCGTTCGGCCCTCTACAAGGGCAAGCCGGTGAAGGCGCTGACCGAGGGCAAGCTCGGCAATGGCGGCCGCAACAACACCGGCCGCATCACCGTGCGCTTCCGCGGCGGCGGCCATAAGAAGGCTTACCGCCTGGTCGACTTCAAGCGGAACAAGGTCGACGTGCCCGCCATCGTCGAGCGGCTGGAATACGATCCGAACCGCACCGCGTTCATTGCGCTGATCAAGTATCAGGACGGCGAGCAGGCCTACATCCTGGCGCCGCAGCGGCTCGCTGCGGGCGATACGGTCGTCGCCGGCAACCATGTCGACGTGAAGCCCGGCAATGTCATGCCGCTCGGCAACATGCCGGTCGGCACCATCGTCCACAACATCGAGATGAAGATCGGTAAGGGCGGCCAGATCGCGCGTTCGGCCGGCACCTACGCTCAGATCGTCGGCCGCGACCAGGAGTACGTCATTCTGCGCCTGAACTCGGGCGAGCAGCGCCTGGTGCACGGCCGTTGCCGCGGCACCATCGGTGCGGTGTCGAACCCCGACCACATGAACATCTCGATCGGCAAGGCCGGCCGCACCCGCTGGATGGGCTGGCGCCCGCATAACCGCGGCGTCGTCATGAACCCGATCGATCACCCGCATGGCGGCGGCGAAGGCCGCACCTCGGGCGGCCGCCACCCGGTCACCCCGTGGGGCAAGCCGACCAAGGGCAAGAAGACCCGGTCGAACAAGTCGACCAACCGATTCATCCTCCTAAGCCGCCACAAGCGGAAGAAGTAAGGAACGCCGGACATGGTTCGTTCAGTCTGGAAAGGCCCGTTCGTCGAAGCCTCTCTGCTCAAGAAGGCAGATGCTGCGCGCGCGTCCGGCCGTCACGACGTCATCAAGATCTGGAGCCGCCGCTCGACCATCCTGCCGCAGTTCGTCGGCCTGACGTTCGGCGTCTACAACGGCCAGAAGCACGTGCCGGTCTCGGTCAACGAGGAAATGGTGGGTCACAAGTTCGGCGAGTTCTCGCCGACCCGCACCTTCCATGGCCACTCTGGCGACAAGAAAGCCAAGAAGGCTTGAGGAATAGACGATGAGCAAACCAAAGCGCGAACGTAGCCTCGCGGACAACGAGGCCAAGGCAGTCGCCCGGATGCTGCGCGTCAGCCCGCAGAAGCTCAATCTGGTCGCGCAGCTGATCCGCGGCCGGAAGGCGTCGGCAGCGCTCGCCGACCTGCAGTTCTCGCGCAAGCGGATCGCGGTCGACGTCAAGAAGTGCCTGGAATCGGCGATCGCGAATGCCGAGAACAACCATGACCTCGAGGTCGACGATCTCGTCGTTGCCGAGGCCCATGTTGGCAACGGCATCGTCATGAAGCGTTTTTCGCCGCGCGGCCGTGGCCGCTCGGGCCGTATCTATAAACCGTTCTCGCACCTGACCATCGTGGTTCGTCAGGTCGAGGCCGAGGCTGGCGCTTAAAGAGGGCGCAGGAGAAAACGATGGGTCAAAAGATCAATCCAATCGGGCTGCGTCTCGGCATCAACCGCACCTGGGATTCGCGCTGGTTCGCCGGCAAGAGCGAATACGGCAAGCTCTTGCATGAGGACGTCAAGATCCGCGAGATCCTGCACAAGGAGCTCAAGCAGGCGGCGGTGGCCCGCATCGTGATCGAGCGTCCGCACAAGAAGTGCCGTGTGACGATCCATTCGGCGCGTCCCGGTGTCGTGATCGGCAAGAAGGGCGCAGATATCGACAAGCTGCGCAAGCGCGTTGCCGACATCACGGCTTCCGACGTCGTCATCAACATCGTCGAAATCCGCAAGCCCGAGCTCGACGCCACGCTGGTCGCTGAATCGATCGCCCAGCAGCTCGAGCGCCGTGTTGCCTTCCGCCGCGCCATGAAGCGGGCGGTGCAGTCGGCAATGCGTCTCGGCGCCGAAGGCATCCGCATCAACTGCTCGGGCCGCCTCGGCGGCGCGGAAATCGCGCGCATGGAATGGTACCGCGAAGGCCGCGTACCGCTGCACACGCTGCGCGCCGACGTCGACTACGGCGTGGCGACGGCGTTCACGACGTTCGGCACCTGCGGCGTCAAGGTCTGGATCTTCAAGGGCGAAATCCTCGAGCACGATCCGATGGCCCAGGACAAGAAGATGGCCGAGGGCGAGGGTGGTTCGCGTCCGCGCCGCGACGCTGCCGCAGCGTGAGAAATTAGAGAAGGTTTGAGGGCTTAAAGCCATGATGCAACCAAAGAAAACGAAGTTCCGGAAGGCGCATAAGGGCCGTATCCACGGCGTTGCGTCTTCAGGTGCGACGTTGTCGTTCGGTCAGTTCGGCCTGAAGGCGATGGCGCCCGAGCGCGTCACCGCCCGCCAGATCGAAGCCGCGCGCCGCGCGCTGACCCGTCACATGAAGCGCGCCGGCCGCGTCTGGATCCGCGTATTCCCTGACGTGCCGGTGTCGAAGAAGCCCGCCGAAGTCCGCATGGGCTCGGGCAAGGGCACGCCGGAACTGTGGGTGGCGCGGGTCAAGCCCGGCCGTGTGATTTTCGAGATCGACGGCGTCAACGTGCAGACCGCGAGAGAAGCGCTTACGCTCGCCGCCGCCAAGCTGCCGATCAAGACGCGCTTCGTCGCGCGCATTGCGGAGTAATTGTCATGGCCCCGATGAAAGTGGAAGACATCCGCGCGATGAGCGACGACCAGAGGGAGGAGGCCGTCCTCAATCTGAAGAAGGAACGTTTCAACTTGCGTTTCCAGCGCGCCACCGGGCAGCTGGAGAACACCTCGCGTCTGCGCGAAACGCGCCGCGACATTGCCCGCATCAAGACCATCGCCGCGCAGCTTCGCGCGAAGAAGAAGTAAGGGGCCGCCTATGCCGAAACGTACCCTCCAGGGCGTGGTCGTGAGCGACAAGCAAGCCAAGACGGTGGTGGTGCGCGTCGATCGCCGCTTCACCCATCCGATCTACAAGAAGACGATCCGCCGTTCCAAGAACTACCACGCGCACGACGAGAACAACGAGTTCAAGCCGGGCGACGTGGTGTGGATCGAGGAAAGCAAGCCGATCTCGAAGTTGAAGCGCTGGACCGTGGTCCGGGGCGAGCAGAAGAAAACCGCCTGATAACTTCGGCTCAGTCGAAGTAATTCAGGAAAATTTTGAGCGCGATAGAGCGCAGAAAGAGGACGAGGTGCATCAATGATTCAGATGCAGACCAACCTCGACGTGGCCGACAATTCCGGCGCACGCCGTGTCATGTGCATCAAGGTGCTGGGGGGCTCCAAGCGCCGCTATGCCACCGTGGGCGACGTTATCGTCGTGTCGATCAAGGAAGCGATCCCGCGCGGCAAGGTGAAGAAGGGCGACGTGATGAAGGCCGTCGTGGTTCGGGTCCGCAAGGATATCCGCCGCGCCGACGGCTCGGTCATCCGCTTCGATCGCAACGCCGCCGTCTTGATCAACAACCAGTCGGAGCCGGTCGGCACGCGTATCTTCGGGCCCGTGCCGCGCGAGCTGCGCGCCAAGAACCACATGAAGATCATCTCGCTTGCGCCGGAGGTGCTGTGATGGCTGCCAAGATCCGCAAGGGTGACAAGGTGATGGTGCTGACCGGCCGCGATAAGGGCCGGACCGGCGAAGTGTATGAGGTCCGCCCTGCCGACAACACGGCGCTGGTGCGCGGCATCAACATGGTGAAGCGTCACCAGAAGCAGACCCAGAATCAGGAAGGCGGCATCATCTCCAAGGAGTCGCCGATCCACCTGTCCAACATCGCCTATGTCGGCAAGGACGGAAAGCCGACCCGCGTGGGCTTCAAAATTCAGGCTGATGGCAAGAAGGTACGCATTGCCAAGAGCTCGGGAGCAGAGATCGATGGCTGATACCGCTTACGTGCCGCGCCTGCGCGCGGAGTATGACCGGACCATTCGTGGCCAGCTGACTGAGAAGTTCGGCTATGCCAACGTCATGCAGGTGCCGCGGCTGGACAAGGTCGTGCTCAACATGGGCGTCGGCGATTCCGTCAATGACCGCAAGAAGGCCGAAACCGCGGCTGCCGAATTGACGCTGATCGCCGGTCAGAAGGCGGTCGTGACCTATTCGCGGATCGCGATCTCGACCTTCAAGCTGCGCGAGAACCAGCCGATCGGCTGTAAGGTCACGCTGCGCAAGGCGCGGATGTACGAGTTCATCGATCGCCTGGTGAACGTGGCGCTGCCGCGCGTGCGCGACTTCCGTGGCCTCAACCCGAAGAGCTTCGACGGCCGCGGCAACTATTCGCTCGGCATCAAGGAGCACATCATTTTCCCCGAAATCGATTTCGATAAGGTTTCGGAAGCCCGCGGCATGGACATCACGGTCTGTACCACGGCCAAGACCGACGACGAGGCGCGCGCCTTGTTGACCGCTTTCAATTTCCCGTTCCGGCAGTGAGACGCCCTTAAAGCCTCTCAAACGCGGAAACCCAGGAGCCAAGCATGGCAAAGAAGAGTTCGATCGAGAAGAACAACCGGCGCAAGCGGATGGCCAAGAACGCCGCGCCTGCGCGCGCGAAGCTGAAGGCGATCATCGCCGACAAGACCAAGCCGATGGAAGAGCGGTTTGCGGCGACGCTGAAGCTCGCCCAGATGCCGCGCAATTCGTCGCCGACGCGCATCCGCAACCGCTGCGAACTGACCGGTCGTCCGCGCTCGAACTACCGCAAGAACAAGCTTTCCCGCATCGCGCTGCGTGAGCTCGGCTCCAAGGGCCTGGTTCCCGGGCTCGTCAAGTCGAGCTGGTAAGGAGGGTCGTCAGGATGTCAACGCACGATCCGATTTCCGATCTCATCACCCGCATTCGCAACGCGCAGATGCGTTCGAAGTCCAAGGTCACGAGCCCGGGCTCGAAGATGCGCGCCAGCGTGCTCGATGTGCTGAAGGCGGAGGGCTATATTCGCGGCTATGCCAGCGTCGAGCACGCCTCGGGCCGTAGCGAGCTCGAGATCGAGCTGAAATATTTCGATGGCGAGCCGGTCATCCGCGAGATCGAGCGGGTGTCCAAGCCGGGCCGCCGGGTTTACGCCTCGGTGAAGAACCTGCCGCGCGTGAACAACGGTCTCGGCATTTCGGTGTTGTCGACGCCGAAGGGAATCATGGCTGACCACGACGCGCGTGACGCGAATGTGGGCGGCGAAGTTCTCTTCACGGTGTTCTGAGGAAGGATTTTTAGCCATGTCACGTGTTGGCAAAAAGCCTGTCGCGATCCCGTCCGGTGTAACGGCGACCGTCGAAGGGCAGACCGTCAAGGTGAAGGGGCCGAAGGGCCAGCTTCAGTTCGTCGTGCATGACGACGTCGAGGTGAAGTTCGAGGGCGGGGCGGTCAAGGTCGCGCCGCGGTTCAAGACCAATCGCGCGCAGTCGATGTACGGCACCGCGCGCGCGCAGGTCGCAAACCTCGTCGAAGGCGTCACCAAGGGTTTCGAGAAGAAGCTCGAGATCACCGGCGTTGGTTACCGCGCCGCGATGCAAGGCAAGAACCTGCAGCTCGCGCTCGGCTACAGCCACGACGTCATCTATCCGATCCCGGAAGGCATCACCGTCGCGGTGCCGAAGCCGACCGAGATCACGATCACGGGCACCGATTCCCAGCGCGTCGGGCAGGTGGCCGCCGAGATCCGCGCCTACCGTCCGCCGGAACCCTACAAGGGCAAAGGCGTGAAGTACGCCAACGAATTCATCTTCCGCAAGGAAGGCAAGAAGAAGTAACGGAGCCGGTCATGTCACTGAAGGTCACGAATGCCCGGCGCAAGCAGCGCGTGCGCAACGCGCTGCGCCGGTCCGCCAATGGACGCCCGCGCCTGTCGGTGTTCCGTTCGTCGAAGCACATCTACGCCCAGGTCATCGACGACCAGAAGGGCGAGACGCTGGCTTCCGCCTCGTCGCTGGAAAAGGCCATGCGCGAGAGCGGCAATACGGGCGCCAACATCGATGCGGCCAAAGCCGTCGGCAAGCTGCTGGCGGAGCGCGCCGTCAAGAACGGCGTCAAGGAAGTGGTGTTCGATCGCGGCGGCTATCTCTACCACGGGCGCGTCAAGGCGCTCGCCGATGCAGCCCGCGAGAGCGGACTGAGCTTCTAACGAACCGGTTTGGACATTTACGAGGACAGGGGCTTTCTTCCCCTAAAGATTGGAAAACACCATGGCAGGTGAACGCGAACGCGGCGGACGCGAACGGAGCAGGGATCGCGAGGAGCGCGACAGCGAGTTCGTCGACAAGCTCGTCCACATCAATCGCGTGGCGAAGGTCGTCAAGGGCGGCAAGCGCTTCGGCTTTGCGGCGCTGGTCGTGATCGGCGACCAGAAGGGCCGGGTCGGTTTCGGCCACGGCAAGGCGCGCGAAGTGCCGGAGGCGATCCGCAAGGCGACGGAATCGGCGAAGCGCAACCTGACGCGCGTGGCGCTGCGCGAAGGCCGCACGCTGCATCACGACATCGCCGGCCGTCATGGCGCGGGCCGCGTCTATCTGCGTGCCGCTCCGGCCGGTACCGGCATCATCGCCGGCGGTCCGATGCGCGCGGTCTTCGAAACGCTCGGCATCCAGGACGTGGTGGCGAAGTCGATCGGCTCCTCGAATCCCTACAACATGGTTCGCGCGACCTTCAACGCGTTGAAGCATCAGGATTCGCCGCGCTCGGTTGCGGCGCGCCGCAACATCAAGGTGTCCACGCTGCAGTCGCGCCGCATCGGCGGCGACGCCGAGGCGGTGGCTGAATAACCGGCGCTGTTCAGACGCTTATTGGAGTTAAGACGATGGCCAAGGCCGCAAAGACGATCAAGGTCGAGCAGACCGGCAGCGCGATCCGCCGCCACCATTCGCAGCGTTCGACGCTGATCGGCCTCAAGCTCAACAAGATCGGCCGGATTGCCGAACTTCCGGATACGCCGGAGGTTCGCGGTATGATCACCAAGGTTCAGCATCTCGTCCGCGTCGTCGGCGAGAAGTAAGTCAGGCAAGACGGAAGCATGATCCCGAAAAGTGGGGACCGGTTTTCGGTCAAGATCATGCTTCAAGGATAAGGAAGCTAACGATGAAGCTCAGCGATATCGCCGACAACGCCGGCTCGCGCAAAAAGCGCATGCGCGTCGGCCGTGGCATCGGTTCGGGCAAGGGCAAGACCTCGGGCCGCGGCGGCAAGGGCCAGACCGCGCGTTCGGGCGTACGCATCAAGGGCTTCGAGGGCGGTCAGATGCCGATGCATCGCCGCCTGCCGAAGCGCGGCTTCAACAACATCTTCAAGCTCGACTTCGCCGAGGTCAATCTCGACCGCCTGCAGCAGGCGATCGACGCCAAGAAGATCGACGCCAAGGATACGGTTACCGCCGAATCGCTGGTGAAGGCTGGCGTGATCCGTCGCGCCAAGGACGGCGTGCGGCTGCTCGGCCGCGGCGAACTCAAGGCCAAGCTCGCGATCGAGGTGTACGGCGCCTCCAAGTCCGCGGTTGCGGCGGTTGAGAAGGCGGGCGGCTCGGTGAAGATTCTTGCCCCGGCCAAGAAGGAAGAAGGCGAGGCGGCGTAACATCTGCGTCATCGCCCGCGAAGGGCGGGCGATCCGCCTCGCGGATGATGGACTTATCGAAGCCGAGCACCAAATAATGTCCGGCGTCTGCCGATGGCCCCGGGAAGGGCCTCGGTCTCGGAGGCGACGGGAGAAAGCCTGAACATGGTCTCAGCAGCAGAACAACTTGCGGCAAACCTCAATTTCGGCGCTCTGGCGAAAGCCGACGAACTGAAGAAGCGCATCTGGTTTACGTTGGGTGCGCTGCTTGTTTATCGGCTCGGTACCTATATCCCGCTACCCGGCATCGACCCCAGCGCCTGGGAACAGGTGTTCAAGTCGCAGGCCGGCGGCATTCTCGGCATGTTCAACATGTTCGCCGGCGGCGGCATCAACCGCATGGCGATCTTCGCGCTGAACATCATGCCGTACATCTCGGCATCGATCATCATCCAGCTCCTGACCACGGTCTCCCCGCAGCTCGAAGCGCTGAAGAAGGAAGGCGAGGCCGGCCGCAAGACGCTGAACCAGTACACCCGCTATCTCACGGTGGTTCTGGCCACCTTCCAGGCCTACGGCATCGCCATCGGACTTCAGGGCGCCGGCAATGTCGTCAGCGAACCCGGCATGTTCTTCCTGCTTTCGACGACGATCACGCTGACCGGCGGCACCATGTTCCTGATGTGGCTCGGCGAGCAGATCACCTCGCGCGGCATTGGCAACGGTATCTCGCTGATCATTCTGGCCGGCATCGTGGCCGAGCTGCCCTCGGCGCTCGCCAACATGCTGGAACTGGGCCGGCAAGGCGCGCTGTCGACCGGCCTGATCCTGGTCGTGATCGTGATGGCGGTCGCCGTGATCGCCTTCATCGTGTTCATGGAGCGCGCGCAGCGGCGGCTTCTGATCCAGTATCCCAAGCGCCAGGTCGGCAACAAGATGTTCGAGGGCCAGTCCTCCCATCTGCCGCTCAAGCTCAACACCTCGGGCGTGATCCCGCCGATCTTCGCCTCGTCGCTGCTCCTGCTGCCTGCGACGGTCGCGAACTTCAATGCCGGCAAGGGGCCTGAATGGTTCCAGTGGCTGAACACCCAGCTCAGCCATGGCCGTCCGCTGTTTTTGATCCTCTATCTGGCGCTGATCGTGTTCTTCGCCTTCTTCTACACGGCGATCGTGTTCAACCCGACCGAGACCGCCGACAATCTGAAGAAGCACGGCGGCTTCATTCCCGGCATCCGCCCGGGCGAGCGCACCGCCGAATATATCGACTACGTGCTGTCGCGCATTACCGTGGTCGGTGCGATCTATCTGGCGATCGTCTGTCTGATTCCCGAAATCCTGATCTCCTACGCATCGGTGCCGTTCTACTTCGGCGGAACCTCGCTTCTGATCGTCGTCAGCGTGACCATGGATACGGTGGCGCAGGTGCAGGGTTATCTCTTGGCCCATCAGTATGAGGGGCTGATCAGGAAGTCGAAGCTGAGGGGCCGCCGCCGCTGATCAGCAGATAGGCATGGTCTGAAATTCCAATAAAGGTGTGCGGCATTCGCTCACCAAGCCGGGGGGCGAATAGTCATGAGATTGATCCTTTTGGGACCGCCGGGGTCGGGGAAGGGTACCCAGGCGCAGCGGCTGGTACAGCGCTATGGGATCGTGCAGCTCTCGACCGGCGAGATGCTGCGCGCCGCCGTGGCTGCCGAGACGCCGGTCGGGCTTAAGGCCAAGGACCTGATGGCCAACGGCCAGCTGGTGCCCGACGATGTCGTGGTCGGAATCATCTCTGACAGGATCGATCAGCCGGACGCCGCCAAAGGTTTCGTCCTCGATGGGTTCCCGCGTACGGTGCCGCAAGCCGAGGCGCTGGATGCGCTCTTGAAGAAAAAACACCTCAAGCTCGATGCCGTGGTCGAACTGCGCGTCAATGAGAGTGCGCTTTTGCAGCGCGTCGAAACCCGCGTCGCCGAGATGCAGGCGCGCGGCGAGGAGGTGCGTGTCGACGATACGCCGGAAGTGCTGATCAAACGCCTTGCCGCCTATCGCTCGCAGACCGAGCCGCTGATTCACTACTATTCGGAGCGGCGCAAGCTCGCCACCGTCGACGGGATGATGACGATCGAGCAGGTGACGCGCGAGGTTAACCGGATTCTGTCCGCCGTCGGCGCGCTGGAACCCAAGGCGGCCCCGGCCCGGAAGGCCAGGGGAGCCACCAGAAAGACCGCCAGGCCAGCGGGCAAGAAGGCCGCCAAAGCGGCTAAAAACACTCGCAAGACCGTTAAAACGACCTCCAGAGGGCCCAGGAAGGCCGTCAAGACGGCTGGTCGGAAGGCTGCCGTGGCCGCCAGGGGACGGGGCACCGCAAAGGCCAAAAAGGCGTTCAAACGGACCGCCCCGAAGGCGGCTAAAAAGGTCACGAAAAAGCGAGCTAAGCGTTAGAGGCGGTTGACGAAACCGAGTTGAATCCATTAATAAGCCCGCATCCAAGTCGGATAGTTTTATGACGATGCCGGGCCCCGAAGCAGATGAGGGGAGGGCGTCGTGTTCGCGTTTGCGGACACCTGCCCGAGTTAGCAAGAACATAGCCCGGTCCATGGGGGACCGGCGACAGGAGAGAAGTCCGTGGCCCGTATTGCCGGCGTGAATATCCCGACCAACAAGCGCGTCCTGATCGCGCTTCAGTACATCCATGGCATCGGCCAGAAGAATGCCGCCGACATCATGGAGAAGGTCAAGATCCCGCTCGATCGTCGCGTCAGCCAGCTGAGCGACCAGGAAGTCCTGCAGATCCGCGAAGTGATCGACCGCGACTATCTGGTCGAAGGCGACCTTCGCCGTGAGACCGGCATCAACATCAAGCGGCTGATGGACCTCGGCTGCTATCGCGGCCTGCGTCATCGCCGCGGCCTGCCGGTGCGCGGCCAGCGTACCCACACCAATGCGCGCACGCGCAAGGGCCCGGCCAAGGCGATCGCCGGCAAAAAGAAGTAATTAAGCGAACAGCGGATGGGGAGTAGCGAATGGTTCTATTCGCCACTCACCATTCGTCTTTTAGGTGTAGCCGCTGGCAGTACGGCGGCGCTTGAGATCACAGGAAGGTTTAGATTAATGGGCAAGGAAGCCACCCGCGTACGCCGCCGCGAACGCAAGAACATCGCCTCCGGCATCGCGCATGTGAATTCGTCTTTCAATAACACGACCATCACCATCACCGATGCGCAGGGCAACACCATTGCCTGGTCGTCGGCCGGCACGATGGGCTTCAAGGGCTCGCGCAAGTCGACCCCCTACGCCGCGCAGGTCGCGGCCGAAGACGTTTCCAAGAAGGCGCAGGAACACGGCATGCGCACGTTGGAAGTGGAAGTTGCCGGCCCCGGTTCGGGCCGCGAATCGGCGCTTCGTGCGCTGCAGGCGGCGGGCTTCACCGTCACGTCGATCCGCGACGTGACCACGATCCCGCACAATGGTTGCCGTCCGCGCAAGCGCCGGCGCGTTTGATGTTCGATTGCGGGCGGTTCTGCCGCCCGCGATTGTTTTTTGGAATTTTCCGCGGACTGATCCGCGATCTCCAACGCCAGTGATCGGAATACCCATCGACTGGCACATGGGTGACAAAGTGACGATCCAGAAAAATTGGCAAGAACTCATTCGACCGAACAAGCTGCAGGTAACGCCGGGCTCCGACACGACCCGGTTTGCGACCGTCGTCGCCGAGCCGCTCGAGCGCGGTTTCGGCCAGACGCTCGGTAACGCGCTGCGTCGTATCCTGTTGTCGTCGCTGCAGGGCGCCGCCGTGCAGTCGGTACATATTGACGGCGTGCTGCACGAGTTCTCTTCGATCGCTGGCGTTCGCGAGGACGTCACCGACATCGTGCTCAACATCAAGGACATCTCGATCAAGATGCAGGGCGAAGGCCCCAAGCGCATGGTCGTGAAGAAGTCGGGTCCCGGCGTCGTCACGGCCGGCGACATCCAGACCGTCGGCGATATCGTCGTGCTCAATCCCGAACTGCAGCTCTGCACGCTGGACGAGGGCGCGGAAATCCGCATGGAGTTCACGGTCGCTGCCGGCAAGGGCTATGTTGCCGCCGAGCGTAACCGCCCCGAGGACGCGCCGATCGGCCTGATTCCGGTCGACAGCCTGTTCTCGCCCGTGCGCAAGGTCTCTTACAAGGTCGAGAACACCCGCGAGGGCCAGATCCTCGATTACGACAAGCTGACCATGACGATCGAGACCAACGGCGCGATCACGCCGGAGGACGCGGTGGCCTATGCCGCTCGCATCCTGCAGGATCAGCTCAACGTCTTCGTGAACTTCGAAGAGCCGCGCAAGGAAGTCGCCCAGGAGATCATCCCCGATCTCGCCTTCAACCCGGCCTTCCTCAAGAAGGTGGACGAACTCGAACTGTCGGTGCGTTCGGCAAACTGCCTGAAGAACGACAACATCGTCTATATCGGCGACCTCGTGCAGAAGAGCGAAGCGGAAATGCTCCGCACCCCGAACTTCGGCCGCAAGTCGCTGAACGAGATCAAGGAAGTGTTGGCCCAGATGGGTCTGCATCTCGGCATGGAAGTGCCGGGCTGGCCGCCAGAGAATATCGACGAGCTCGCCAAGCGCTTCGAGGATCACTACTAAGGATTCGTCATTCCGGACGTCGCGAAGCGGCGATCCGGAATCCCGAGATTCGGGGTTCGTGCTTTCGCGCGCCTCGAAATGACAGGGCGAACGCAGGAAGCCCACCTGAGAAACTTGTCGCTGAACCACCGCGACAGAATTGAAGAAGGAATACTCCAATGCGTCACGGCAAGGTTCATCGCAAGCTCAACCGCACCGCCGAGCATCGCCGCGCGATGTTCGCCAATATGTGCGCCGCGCTGATCAAGCACGAGCAGATCGTCACCACGCTGCCGAAGGCCAAGGAATTGCGCCCGATCGTGGAGAAGCTGGTCACCCTTGGCAAGAAGGGCGGTCTCGCCATGCGCCGCCAGGCGATCTCAGAGATGCGCGACGTCGATCAGGTCAAGAAGCTGTTCGACACGCTGGCGCCCCGCTACAAGGACCGCCAGGGCGGCTATACCCGCATCATAAAGGCGGGCTTCCGCTACGGCGACAACGCCCCGATGGCCGTGATCGAATTCGTCGACCGCGACGTCGACGCCAAGGGTCAGGACTCCGGTCCGGTGGAGGAGAAGTCCGCCGAAGCGGCGTAAGTTTTCCAAATCGCAGGTTTCAAAAGCGGCGCCGCGGGCGCCGCTTTTTTTATTTATCGTTCAAACGTGTACGATCTTCCAAACTGATCCAATGCGGTGTGACAATCGCAGGAGCATCATTGGAGTGCGCTGAATGAGTGCATCGGAATTGAAGGTCGCTTATGAGGCCGATGATGATGGGACTGGCAAGATCATCGCGACAGTGAAATCAGGTGAATTCTCGGCGCGGGGGCAGCGTGGTTTAATCCAGACGACGTGATGCGAACTTTCGTCGCCGCCCTCAGATCTTTTCCGCTGACGGCGACCACACCAGCGCTCATCGAAGATGGCATCTGGAGCAAGGAGAATCCAGCAAGTTTGGAGCAAGGCCACCTCAGGATTGCTGTCAAACCATACGACAGCCGTGGAACGCTTCTCGTGCACGTTGACCTTTCGTCGGAGGTCTGGACAGCGCGTGATGCTGATCTCCAGAATTTGGCTACTATTCGTTTCACGACCGAGTATGCCGCTGTCGATAGGTTCGCCCAGGAGTTCGAGGAGGTCTTGGACGGTAAGCGAGATGTCGCGGTCTTGACCGGAGCCAAGAGCTAAGGAACCGCTCGCCGGGCGAGGCTTTCATAGGAACCGTCCAGGGACGCAGACGTTCAACATGCATGAGTAGGGCGTTCGTCAAAGATACCGAGGACGTCGAAGGTCTGCCTGACCGGCCAATCTCCGATCTTCCGAACGACGTGACGGCTGAAGGTCTCCGCCGGATTGAGCAGGCATTGGCCGCGGCCGAAGCGGCCCAGGCTGCGGCGCAATCCGCTGGCGATCGCGCAGCGCTGGCCAGCGCTCGCCGTGACTTCCGCTATTGGAATGCTCGCCGCGCCACGGCAAGGGTGGCGCCTGAGCCATCAGACAATTCCGTCGTGCGTTTCGGCCACACCGTCACCATCGTGCGCGAGGACGATCGGCGGCAGACCTTCCGAATCGTCGGCGAAGACGAGGCCGAGCCCGCGCAAGGGACGATCTCGCACGGATCGCCGCTGGCGCGGGCACTGTTCGGCAAGGGTGTTGGCGATGTCGTCGTCATCGCGGGCGGCGGAGCGGAGATCGTCGAAATCCGGTGATACGTAACACCGTCTGCGAGGGGCAGGATGTCAGCCTATGTTATTTCCGAGGTCGACGACGTGCGCGATCCGGCAGGGTTCGAGGTCTATCGCAGCCTCGCCGCGAAGACGATCGCGCATTATGGCGGCCGCTATTTGATCCGTGGCGGCGCCGCAAACTTGATCGAAGGCGGCCCGCCGCCGAAAACCTTCATTGTCGTGGAGTTTCCGACGATGGAGCGCTTACGCGAATGGTACGCCTCGCCGGAATACGCCGAGGCACTGAAGGTGTGGCAGGCTGCGTTCGATCGGCGGCTGATCTTCGTTGAGGGCGTCCCGCCGGCGTGAGCGAAATGCGGCTTGAACTTGCCGTGCAATGCCGCGCTGCGAGCGCGCGCATCAAGGCGATATCGTTGTGCATTTAACGTGTTGCAATGCCGAATTCCGTCGGAACAACAGGTTGAAAAATCTGTTTTCTCGAAAGCCGCGCTGATGCGGTTTGAGGAGGAACTAGATGAAGAAGCTGTTCATACTTGCGGCGGCAGCATCGCTGGTTGCGACGATGGCCAACGCTCAAACTGTGACCACTGAGACCACGACCGGTGCTGCGGGCGCTACGATTCGGATCGAGCCGGAATACCGCACCCGGATTAAGAGCTATGTGACCGAGCACAAGGTCCGCCCGGTGGAAACACGTGAACGGATCGTGGTTGGTGCCAAGGTGCCTGCCGATGTGGAGCTCGCGCCGGTGCCTTCGGATTGGGGCCCGACGGTCACGAAGTATCGCTACGTCTATTCGAACGACCGCGTGATGCTGGTCGATCCTGCTACCCGCACCGTGGTGCATGAAATCGACTGACGCGATATCCAGGCGTTAAAAAGGGCCGCCATTTCGAGCGGCCCTTTTTTCGTTGTACTACCAATGACGCCAGTAGTGACGATGGTAAAACCGCGGACCATAGAACCGCGGGCCGCCATAGTAAGCGTACGCCGGACGATATACGCGGCGAACATAGGGCCCGCCGTAATATCCGCCATAGTAGGCTGGCGCATAAGCGTATCCGCCGTAGTAGGGGCCGTACGCCGGATAATAGCCTCCATAATATCCGTAAGGCCCGTAGGCGTAAGCGCTGGAAGCGATGCCGCCGATCACGGCGCCTGCGATCAGCCCGCCAGCCACGGCCGGGAAAAATCCGCCGCCGCGCCAGTGCGCTTCCGCCGGCGACGGTGCGGTTACCGCCGTCAAGCCCAGGACCGCAGCTGCGGCCAAAGCCAAAGGTGCCTTCCTCATGGATCACTCCTTTCCGTAACTTGACACTCGATAAACACGTTCGGGTGAAGTTCGTTGCTTGAGGCGCTGATCGCCAAGAGAGTTCACCCGCAAATTTAACTTTCATGAATAAGTATTCAGGGCGGATGTACGCGCCGCCGCCCTGAGAGGATCGCCAATTTCCTCCCGGTTTGGAACTCAATGCTGCGTGAACTTTTGTTCTGTGGCCGAGGCGAAGCGGCAGCGTCGAACGACGAGCGCGTCAGTCGAAGTCGAGAAAACCCGGCCGTGAGGAAATCGGCGGCTGACGGCGGAGCCAGGCGAGATCGGGGACAGGACGGGCCGTCTCCGGATTGGCGCCAAGCAGCGCCTCGATCTCGCGGGCCACCGACAGCGTCACGACATCGCCGCCGCGCGGGCCAATGATCTGGATGCCGAACGGCAGTCCGGCGCCATCGCGGCCGGCTGGGATCGCCACTGCCGGATGCCCGGCATTGGTTACGGCATAGGCCAGCGCCAGCCAGTGGAAATAGGTTTTCGTAGCTACGCCGTCGATCATGGCGGGGTAGAGCTCCGACCACGGCCGCGGGCTGATCGTGACTGCGGGGGCAATGACAAAATCGTGCGCGCCGAAGAATTGCTGCCAGCTCCGATAGAGCGCGGTCTGCAGCGAGAGCGCGCGTGCGACATCAAGGGCGGAATATCGAAGGCCCTCGGCGACGTTGTCGCGAATATTGGGACCGACCTTGTCAGGATATTTCTCGACGAGTTCGCGGTGACGGCCGAGGAACGCGACGGCGCGCAAAATCCGGAACACTTCGTCGGCGTGGCTGCAGTCGGGATGAGCCCATTCGAGGCTGCGGAAGACCGAACCGAATGTCGCGAGCTTCTTCCTGAACGTCTCGGCGATAGCGCGCTCCGTCGGCGCAAATCCGAAATCGGTTGTCGCCGCGATGCGCAAGGTGGCGAGATCGACCGCAGGCGGATTGCGATAATCGCTACTCACCGGCGTTCCGCCGGCGTGGAGAATTGTCGACAGCGGATCGCGCGCGTCGCGATCCAGCATGCAGGACAGCATCAGGCAGGCATCCGATACGGTTCTTGCCATCGGCCCAAGCTGCGAGATCTGCAGCCACGCCATGTTGCGGCTGTTGCTTGCGATCAGCCCGGGGGAGGGCCGGAAGCCGACGACACCGCAGAACGCGGCGGGGTTCCTGACCGAGCCGCCGGTGTCCGAGCCGGTCGCCAGCGGCACCATGCCGGTGGCGAGCGCCACCGCCGATCCACCGGACGAGCCGGCGGCGGAGCGTTCGGGATCGAACGGGTTGCCGGTGGCGCCATGAAGCGCGTTGCGGGTGTTGCCGCCCGCGCCCCATTCGGGGACGTTGGTCTTGCCGATGACGATGGCGCCGGCGCGCTTGAGCATCGCGACGATCGCTTCATCTTCGGCTGCAACATTGTCCGCAAACAGCACGCTGCCGAAACTCGTCGGCAGCCCCTTGGCGTCGATCAGGTCCTTGACGGCGAGCGGCAGCCCGTGCAGCGGTCCGAGATCGTCGCCGCGCATCATGGCGGACTCGCTCTCCCGCGCCGCCCCACGCGCCGCATCGAACGAGCGCGCGATGATCGCATTGACGGCGGGATCGATCTCCTCGATACGCCCAATACAACTGTCCATGAGTTCGACCGGCGAAAGCTTGCGCTCGCCGATCAGCGCCCGGGCGGTCACCGCGGGCAGATCGCACGGCTCGCTCATATCCGGATTACTCTTCCTTGATCCCGCCTTTGCGGGCCAGTTCCTTCATCTCGGCGGTTTCCTTGGCGATGAAACCCGGCCAGTCGGAATAGCGTTTGAAGGCGGGTTCATATCCGACCTTCTGGAAACGCTCGATCACCGAAGGGCTCGCGATGGCCTGTTCGAGCGCCGAGGCCAGCCGATCGCGAATCGCCGGTGGAATTCCCTTCGGCGCGACCACGGTGCCCCATGAGACAAAATCGATATTGGGATAGCCGAGCTCGGCGAGCGTCGGAACATCGGGAAGAAGCGATGAGCGTTTGGCGGAGAACACCGCGAGCGGGCGAACCGCGCCGGATTCAAGCAGAGGCCTGATCGCGATCACGGTGTCGACGTGATACTCGATATGCTTGCCCATCAAATCGTTCATCGCCGGCGCGCTGCCCTTGTAGGGCAGGTGCACCATCTTGATGCCGGCACTCGATTTGAAGAGCTCGCCGGCAAAATGCGAAGTGGTCGCCACGCCGTAGGAGGCCAGCGACAGCTTGTCGGGATTCGCCTTGGCCGCGGCGACCAGCGCCGCGACGTCCTTGATCGGGTTGTCGCGGTGGGTCACCAGCACCATGGCGAGGGTGCCGGTCTGGGCGATCGGCTCGAAATCCTTCGCGCTGTCATACGGCACGTTCTCCCTCACCGCATGCTGCAGGGTGAAGGTTGAATTCGAACTGGAGAGCAGGGTATAGCCGTCGGGTGCCGCGTTGGCAGCCTCCTTGGCGGCGATCGTGGTGCCGCCGCCGGGGCGATTGAGCACGATCACGGGCTTGCCGAGGCGCTGCTCGAGCTCGCCCGCGATGATGCGCCCGACGACATCGGAGGCTCCACCCGGAGGGAAGGGCACGATCAGTTGCAGTGGCTTTTCGGGATAGTTGACTTGCGCCGACGCGATCGACGGACAAGCCGCCAAACAGGCCGACGCGATCGCGCCCACCAAACATTTGCGTAACATGTCGAAAAGGCCTCCTGTCTTTCCGTAACCCCCGGCAGTTCGCGCCGGGGTTCTCGGCGACAGCCATCCCGGATCGATCGGGCAGGGTCCCTTGAATCGACCCTCTGATCAAGCCTGTTGTTGGATCGTTACCACCCCTCCAGCACGATCTTGCCGCGCGATTTGCCGCTTTCCAAAAGCGCATGCGCCCGTTTCAGGTTGGCGGCGTTGATGGTGCCGAAGGTCTGGTCGAGCGTGGTGCGCAGCACGCCCTTGTCGATGAGGTCGGAGACATCGTTCAAGAGGTGATGCTGGGCGATCATGTCGGGCGTCTGGAACGAGGAGCGCGTGAACATCGATTCCCAGTGCACTGAGATTGCCTTGCCCTTGAACACGCTCATGGTGAATTCCGGCGGATCGTCGATCAGTCCGAACTTGCCCTGCGGCGCCATGAACTCGGCGATCGCCTTGTAGTGCTGGTCGGTGAAAGTGAGACTCGCGACCAGACCGACCGGCGGCACTTTCAGCTTCTCGATCTGCTCCTTCATCGGCTTGGAATGGTCGATCACGGCATGCGCGCCGAGATCGAGGCACCATTTCTGCGATTCGGGACGCGTGGCAGTGGCGACCACCGTCAAGCCCGTGAGGCGGCGCGCGAGCTGGATCAGGATTGAGCCGACGCCGCCGGCGCCGCCGACAATCAGCAGCGTGCGTGGATCGAAGCTTTTGCCCGCCACCGCGCCGAGCCGGTCGAACAACAATTCCCAGGCGGTGATTGAGGTCAGCGGTAGCGCGGCGGCCTGCGCGAACGACAGCGATTTCGGTTTCCTGCCGACGATCCGCTCGTCGACCAGGTGAAACTCCGCGTTGGTGCCCTGGCGCAAAATCGAGCCCGCGTAAAACACCTCGTCACCGGGCTTGAACAACGTGACGTCGGGGCCAACAGCATCGACGATACCGGCGGCGTCATAGCCGAGAATTTTGGTCTCGCCCTCAGGCGGGGCGGCGCGCTTGCGGACCTTGTAATCGACCGGGTTGGCGGAGATCGCCTTGACGGCGACGCAGATGTCGCGGCCGGTCGGTTCCGGCTTGGCGGCCTCGAAATCGATCAGCGCATTGGCGTCCTCGATGGGGAGCGATTTTCGGTATCCGACGGCTTTCATGGGCGAGCCTCCTTGTTAGAAGAGTTGGTTTCCTACCTGTCGCGCTGGCATCCACTTGGCAAGTACTGTAAATTCGGGGAACTAGTCCCTGCTTGGATACTATTGGGAAAACTCCGGGAAAATCTCATGAAACGGCGAAATTTCGCTCGGCGGCCGGGCTGCGCGGTGGAAGCCACGCTCGACCTGATCGACGGCAAATGGAAGGGCGTGATCCTGTTTCATCTTTTGGCCGGCACCCAGCGCTTCGGGGAGTTGCGGCGGCGGATGCCCGGGATTACCCAGCGCATGCTGACAAAACAGCTCAGGGCACTCGAGGAGGACAAGCTCGTGATCCGCAAGGTCTATGCCGAGGTGCCGCCGCGCGTCGAATACACGCTGTCGGAGATCGGTGAGAGCCTTAGGCCTGTGATCGAGACGCTCAGGGTGTGGGGCGAGGGTCATCAGGAACGACTATCCTGTGGGCCTGCATCCGACGGCGTCAAAGAGCCCGAACGCGCGGCGTAGCTGCCGTATGGTGTACCGCTTTATCTTCTCTCGTTGCCGCCCCGCAGCTATATGTGTGGCGCTGAATTCCGGGATTTCGAAATGAGTTTGATCCGTTCCGTCACCCTGCTGCTGGTTTCAGTCGTCGTTGCAACGCCAGCGCTGGCGCAGGACCGCCGCGTACCATCCTCAACCGCTGAACTCAGGCTGTCCTACGCGCCGATCGTGCAGCATGCGCAGCCGGCGGTCGTGAACGTCTATGCTGCGAAGACGGTCCAGAACCGCAATCCGCTGCTGGACGATCCGATCTTCCGCCGCTTCTTCGGCGTGCCCGGCATGCAGCCCGAGCAGATGCAGCGCTCGCTCGGCTCCGGCGTGATGGTCGACCCAATGGGGCTCGTGGTCACCAACAACCACGTCATCGAGGGCGCCGACCAGGTCAAGATCTCGCTCGCCGACAAGCGCGAGTTCGAGGCCGAGATCGTGCTCAAGGACAGCCGCACGGATCTCGCCGTGCTGCGCGTCAAAGACGGCAAGGAGAAATTCGCCACCCTCGATTTCGCAAATTCCGATGAGCTCATGGTCGGCGACGTCGTGCTCGCGATCGGCAATCCCTTCGGCGTCGGCCAGACCGTGACGCATGGCATCGTCTCGGCACTGGCGCGCACCAAAGTCGGCATCACCGACTACCAGTTCTTCATCCAGACCGACGCGGCGATCAATCCTGGCAATTCCGGCGGCGCACTGGTCGACATGACCGGCAAGCTGGTCGGCATCAACACCGCGATCTTCTCGCGCTCCGGCGGCTCGCAGGGCATCGGCTTTGCGATCCCGGCCAACATGGTGCGGGTCGTCGTGGCGTCCGCCAAGAGCGGCGGCAAGGCGGTCAAGCGGCCGTGGCTCGGCGCAAAGCTGCAGGCGGTGACGCCTGAAATCGCCGAGACACTGGGGCTGAAGCTGCCGAACGGCGCTCTGGTCGCCAATGTCTCACCGAACAGTCCGGCCGCACGCGCCGGCCTCAAGCCGTCCGACCTGATCGTCGCGGTCGAAGGCCAGACCATCGACGATCCCAACGCGTTCGATTATCGCTTCGCCACGCGGCAGCTCGGCGGCGCGGCGCAGATCGACGTGCAGCGCGCCGGCAAGATCGTCAAGGTCACGGTGCCGCTGGAGACCGCGCCCGACACCAACCGCGAGGAAATCGTGCTCACCGGGCGCTCGCCGTTCCAGGGCGCCAAGGTTGCCAATATCTCGCCGGCGATCGCCGACGAATTGCATCTGGATTCCCAGAGCGAGGGCGTCGTGGTGATCGATCTCGCTGACGGCGGCACCGCGGCCAGCGTCGGTTTCCAGAAAGGCGATATCATCCTGGCGGTCAACAACCAGAAGATCAGCAAGACCAGCGACCTCGACAAGGCCTCCAGGGCCGGCTCTCGGCTCTGGCGCATCGTCGTGGTGCGCGGCGGCCAGCAGATCAACGTGACATTGGGCGGATGAGCCCGAAGAAACCCAGCGAAGCGCCTAACCTCTTTGCTGCGGCAGGGATGGAAGAGGATGCGCCGCGTCCGCTGCCCGACCGGCTGCGCCCGCGCTCGCTCGCCGAGGTCGTCGGACAGGATCACATCCTCGGTCCCGACGGCGCGCTGACGCGCATGCTGGAAACGCGCACGCTGGGCTCGCTGGTGTTCTGGGGACCGCCGGGCACCGGCAAGACGACGGTGGCGCGGCTTCTGGCCGACGCCACCGAGCTGCATTTTGAGCAGATCTCCGCGGTGTTTTCCGGCGTCGCCGACCTGAAGAAGGCGTTCGACGCGGCGCGCGGGCGACGCGAGATAGGCAAGGGCACGCTGCTCTTCGTCGACGAGGTGCACAGATTCAACCGCGCGCAGCAGGATTCATTCCTGCCCGTGATGGAAGACGGCACCGTGGTGCTGGTCGGCGCCACCACCGAAAATCCGTCATTCGAGCTCAACGCGGCGCTTCTGTCGCGCGCGCGGGTTTTGGTATTTCATTCGCTCGACGCCGCCGCGATCGAGAAGCTCTTTGTGCATGCCGAGAAGGTCGAGGGCCGAAAGCTGCCGCTCGATGCCGAGGCGCGCGCCGTGCTGGTGCGCATGGCTGACGGGGATGGCCGCGCCGCGCTGACTTTGGCCGAAGAGGTCTGGCGTGCCGCGCGCAAGGATGAAATCTTCAATGCCGCGCAATTGCAGGAAATCCTGCAGCGCCGCGCACCGATCTACGACAAATCCGCCGACGGCCATTACAACCTGATCTCGGCGCTGCATAAATCGGTGCGCGGTTCCGATCCCGATGCGGCGCTGTACTATCTCGCGCGCATGCTGGATGCCGGCGAGGACCCGCTGTTCCTGGCGCGGCGCGTGGTGCGCATGGCGGTCGAGGACATCGGTCTTGCCGATCCGCAGGCGCTGGTGATCTGCAATGCCGCCAAGGATGCGTACGACTTTCTCGGCCATCCCGAAGGCGAGCTCGCGATCGCGCAGGCCGTGATCTATCTCGCCACCGCGCCGAAATCGAACGCCGCCTACAAGGCCTTTGGCGCTGCGATGCGCACGGCGAAAGAGGGTGGGTCGCTGCTGCCGCCGAAGCACATTCTGAACTCGCCGACCAGGCTGATGAAATCGGAAGGCTATGGCGCGGGCTACGAATATAATCACGACGCGCCGGACGCCTTCTCCGGGCAGGACTACTTTCCGGAAGCCCTGGGGCGGCAGACTTTTTATGATCCGCCGGACCGCGGCTTCGAGCGTGAAATTCGCAAGCGGCTGGAATATTGGGCGAAGCTACGACGTGAACGGGACAAGCGCGAATGAGCAGGTTTGAAGCGTATTTTGGGCGGACGATGGCGGCGGTCGCCTTCGTTGTGACGCTGGCGTCGGCGTTTCCCGCGCTAGCGGAGACCGTCGAGGTGGCGCCCGGTGTGCAGGTAACAAAGCGAAGCTATCCCGCGCCGACCAACGAGCAGCCGTTCTTCGGGTTTGCGGCCAAGGATGCGGAGGAGAAGTCGGCTGACGAGAAGTTCGTGAGCGCTATCATCGCCGCAGCCGGCACGCGCGAAAAAGCGTTTGACGAAACGACCAAGCGCGCCTGGCGGGCACTCAATACCGGCAAGATCCGCGAGGCCGCCGTGCGGTTCAATCAGGCGTTCCTGATTTCGCCGGAGGAGAGCAGCGTCTATCATGGCTTTGCCGTGGTCGCGCAATTTCGCTTCAATGATCTCGACGCTGCGGATGAGCTGTTCAAGATCGCGCTCAAGCAGCCCGATCCGGTGAAGGCGCTGAGGGCCGATTATGGCCGCATGTTGCTGATCGCCAAGCGGCCGCGGGATGCCGAGCAGGTGCTGGAGCAGGCGGTCAAGGATGCGCCCGATTTCGGCGACGCCTGGACCAACCTCGCCGTTGCGCGCTACCAGAACGGCAATGCGTCGGCGGCCTGCGCGGCGGTAGAGGAAGCGTTCAAGCGCCGCCCGTCCAACAATTCCGGCCAGGATCTGATCACGGTGAAAAACGCGGCGCAGTGCAAATAGCTGGCGCGCAGCATAGCCGGCACGGCGCGGTAGCCATTCGCAACGAGGCCGCGAACCGATTGAATCTGCCGTTCGGAGGACTTGCCAGAGTCGGCCATGGACCGATAGAGACCAAAGTTTGTCACGAAACTAGATGACGCGATGGGCCAATTCCGGACTCATGCGTTGCAGCACCCTGCATCTTGTAGTCGATCACCTCGTCTGCGCGGGCAGCGCCGCGGGAAGATCGAGGCCGCGCATTCTAGCGGTCTTGAGATTGACGACCAGCTCGTATTTGGTCGGCGCTTGTAACGCGAGCACTTCCAGACAGCCTTGCATGACTAACTTGTAAGCTGACTTACCGCTGGCGACCTCTAATGTTCTGGTCAAATCCGCTTTGGACATTGGCGCGACTTGGTTTGAACGACGGTGCCGGATAGCGGTAGCGAATGCAGCAATCGATGCTTTGGAAAGGGTTATAGTCGCACGGCAATTCAGCCACGGAGATCGAGCCATCGCCATGCGCCGCGCCTCCCTGTTGCACGCTCTTACCACAGCCGGTCTGTTCTCTGGTCTGTTCCTCGGATCCAGCCTCATCTCAGATGCATCCGCCGCGACCGCGGGCCAGGCCTTGGCCGTCTCCGTCGACGATTTCAATTACATCGACACGTCGAACGAGCCCACCGATCAGACGGCCGTGCATGAAAAGCGATTGCGGGCTTTCATGACCGCGCTGCGGGACGACGTCACGGCAGACCGCCGTTTTGAGCTCGTGCCGTCCTCCTGCGCACCAAATTGTCCGACCGACGGACCGGCGTTGCGCGATCGGCTGCGCGCGGCGTCACAGGCCGGCACGCAGATCCTGATCATCGGCATCGTTCACAAGCTAAGCACGCTGGTGCAGGTGGTGCGGATTGCTGCTGTCGATACGACAGCCCAGCGCGTCGTGTTCAGAAAGTACTTCCAGTTCCGCGGCGACAATGACGAGGCATGGCAGCGGGCGGAGCGCTTCGTGTCGGAGGAGGTCCGCGACCGGCTGCTTCAAGGCAGATCGCAGCAATAGGCGACGCGTCTGAAATGGGGTCAATCGCGACCGGGTCGAGCCAGTAGCAAGTCCGGCCAAGTCCGCTATGCCGCAGAAAGCGGAAGTAAGCATTCGTGGCACGGCCACGGGGCGCTGTCGGTTGCTGGCGCTGCTCGAGAGGTGATTCAAGCTTCGGAACCGAAGCCTCGAATCATGTGCTACGAACTCGGCGATTACGACTGGACCGCCCATCAACCGATACTTCCGAACAAGCCTCGCGGCGTTCGGCGCGTAAATCACCGTCGCCTGCTCAATCGCATCCTTGTGCTGCGTTCAGGTGCACCATGACGCGACCTGCCGGAGAACCACGGTCCCCCCGCACCAATTTGCTGCGTGCTGATGAGTCCGCGCCCTAGCGGCTTTCCTTACCGAGCAGGAGATCAATCGTATGTGCGGCGATCTTCCGAAGCTGGGCCTCATCGCCGAACGCGCGCTCGAGCACTGCCAATCCGCGCGTGACGGTTGCGATGTGTAACGCCGCGATCTCAGGCGCTCCGCTGAACTCGCCTCGCTTCTTGCCCTCGGCAAGAGCTTGCTCAATCAGACCGGTGGCGCGAGCGACCAGATCCGCAAACGCCTGGCGCGCGTTCTCGTCCAGCCCTTCGCCTTCGCCTGACGCTAGCTCCATCAGCCCGCGTGTGGTCGGACATCCGCGGGGCGGGGAGCCGGAACGGAAGTTCCTTATCGTGACGTCGAAAAACGCCGTGAGCCGCTCGCGCAGCGTGCCTGCTCCGAGCGCCTTTTGCAGGCTGCTCAGATATTTGTTCGCATAGCGTTCGTAAGCGCAGAGAAACAGCGCTTCCTTGCTGCCGAAGGCGTTGTAGAGACTGCCGCGCTGCACGCCCGCATCGCGCGCGATGTCCGAAAGCGACGTGCCGCGCACGCCCTTGCGCCAGAATTGATCGAACGCGATGCGCAGGACGGTGTCGTGGTCAAACTCGCGCGGTCTCAATTCTTGCTCCTCAGTTCCGAAAATCCTGCTTCTAACGCGGCCAAATAGTATTTGACGCGTCGTCAAGAATATGTTTTTGATATCGTGTCAAAAACTACTTAGCCCATTTCGCCGATGAGGTGAAGCACCCGTGCGAGAACCGCCGCACGGGTGAGGGCCGAATGCAAAAGGATTTCGCGATGCCTCTCATTCACATCTCCCTGCGCGCCGGAAAGCCGGAAGCCTACCGGCAGGCGGTCTTCGACAGTCTCTACCGCGCCATGCGCGAGGCGCTGGGCGTGCCCGAAGACGACCAGTTCATGACCATCAGCGAGCATGACGCCGCGAACTTCCGCTACGGCAATGCCTTTGGCGTCAGGCGCAGCGATGATCTCGTGTACATCCAGATCACCGTGTTCGACACGCGCACCGCGGAGCAGAAGAAGGCGCTGTTCCGGCGGATCGCGCAATTGCTCGGCGAGCGTCCCGGCATCCGGCCTGAGGACGTATTCGTGAACATCCTCGATGCCGCGAGAGAGAATTGGTCCGTCGGCCACGGCCTCGCGCAGTTCGCCTGAGGCTGCGTAGGGCCGGCGACGTCCGCCGGTGCGGGGCAGCGCGGCGAAAGCTATTTTCCGGTCTTCACGAAATCCAGAATTTCGTCGGCAAGACGGGATTCGACCGCGTTGATCGCATACACTTCCGACATATGACTGTGCTGTGGCAGCAGGAGCGCACGTGCGCATCCGCTGGCGCGTTTGCAACTGGCTTGCCTCGCGCGGTCGAATTGCAGGATGAAGCCTTCAGGATCAAGTTCGGCGACAGCGATCATCAGGGGGATGTCGGTCGTCGCCAGACCCTGCAGCGAGGAACGTTCGGCGTAGCGCGCGGGATCATCGCCGAAATAGGCGCGCTGGCCGTCTGCGAGGGCCATCGCAGTCAGGTCGTAAATGCCCGAGATCATGATCGCGCCGGCCAAGCCGCCGCCCTTCACGTTGTGAAATTCGGGATGCGATACGTAGGTTGCGACGTGAACGGCGCCCGCGGAATGTCCCATCAGGTAGATGCGCGCGGGATCGCCGCCGCGTTCGCCGATGTTGTCCGTGACCCATCGGACCACGCTGGCCATATCCTCAGCGCCCGCCGGCCAGGGTGCTTGCGGAGCGAGGCGATAGGTGGCGTTCACGCCGATAAAGCCGTTCTTCACCGCCCACAGCATGATGTTGTCATAGAACGGGCTGGTCGGTGTCCTGCGCTTGTTGCCGCCCACGAATGCACCGGCATGTATGTAGATCAGCACCGGCCGGGTAGATGCAGCCGTCTCCGGCACGAAAACATCGAGAAGGTTGCGATCCGCCGGACCGTATCTGATGTCCCGCTCGACCTTGACGCCCTGATACGGTTCCTTCTGCTGCAGTGGCTCGAACAGTGCGGCCGTCCTGGGCGGATCGATGACCCGGCCGAGTTCGAGCAGCTTCCAGACGAGATCCTCCGACATCGGGGATGGCTGAGCGGAAGCCGCGCTCGCGATGAGGGCTGCAATCACCGTGAGTGCCGCTCTCGAAAAGGACATAGGATACTCCATTCGCGTTCCGCATCGGGCTCACCATGGCCGATCTTTAGGCCGATTTGTACCGGATTCACCGTGACGATTCCCTGCTTTTGCGCTACCGAAAAGCTCACCTTTGGAGCCAGAGCCGGATGAGCCGCCGCGACCGAAAACCGCTAAACAAGTCGCGCACTTCAGGCGATCGCCCGAAGCGAGCACAGCCCTTGCGCAACCGCAAGCCGGGAGGGTACGTGCAAGGCGATCGGCCGCCAGCGCATCGTCAGGGCGGCAAGCCCGCGCGGATTGCCGAGCCGCGGCGGGAAAAGCCGTCCCATGTGGCGGCCGAGCCCAAGCAGGCCAACGCCGAGTTGCCGTTACCTACGAAAGTGCAAACCGTCGTCGTCACCGGCGACGAAAACAACATGCGCGTCGACCGTTTCCTGGAGGCGCGCTTTCCCGGCCTGTCGTTCTCCCACATCCAGCGCATCGTCCGGAAGGGCGAGCTGCGCGTCAACGGCAAGCGGGCCGACAGCAAGGACCGGCTGGAAGAAGGCCAGAGCGTCCGCATTCCGCCGCTGCGGCTCGATGCGCCGAAGGGCACTGGTCCGCTCTCCGAGGCAGCGACCAAGACGCTGCAGGCGCTGAAGGACATGACGCTGTTCGAAGACGCCGACGTCCTGGTGCTGAACAAGCCTGCGGGCCTTGCCGTGCAGGGCGGCTCCGGTATCACGCGCAATGTCGATTCCATGCTGGAAGTGATGCGCGATGCCAAGGGGCAGAAGCCGCGGCTGGTTCACCGGCTGGATCGGGAGACATCAGGCTGTCTTCTGATCGCAAAGACCCGCTTTGCCGCCACCGCGCTTACCGGCTCGTTTCGCAGCCGCTCGGCGCGCAAGATTTACTGGGCATTGGTTGCCGGCGTGCCGAAGCCGAAGCAGGGCCGCATCTCGACCTATCTCGCCAAGGAAGAGAGCGAAGAAGACAGCATCATGCGGATCGCCAAGCATGGCGAGGAGGGTGCAAGCCACGCGGTGACCTATTATGCGGTGGTCGAGACCTCGGCGCAGAAGCTCGCCTGGGTTTCGCTGAAGCCGGTCACCGGGCGAACACACCAGTTGCGCGCCCATATGGCCCACATCGACCATGCCATCATTGGCGATCCCAAATATTTCAACAAGGAGAACTGGGACCTGCCGGGCGGCCTGCAGAACCGGCTGCATCTCCTGGCACGTCGGCTCGTGATTCCGCATCCGCGCGGCGGCGTGATCGACGTCAGTGCGCCGCTGCCGCCGCACATGCTGCAATCCTGGAATCTGCTGGGGCTCGAGGCCGACCGGTTCGACCCCATCGAGAACGCGCCGGAGGAGTAGGGCGGGGCAGCCTTTCAAGCCGCGCGCGCAGCAATATCGATCAAAGCGGCGTCGTGCAGTTCCGGTAGCGTGCGGGACGAAGTTGTCTCGGAAAGGCTTTGCTCATGACCCGCCATTGGCTCAGCGCTGCGCTTCTCTCCTGTGTTCTTGCTGTTTCGCCGGGCGCCGTCGCGGAGGCGCAGACGCTGGTCTTGAAGGGAGGCAGCGTCTACGCCTCACCTGACGCAATGCCGATCTCCGATGCCGTGATCGTGACATCAGCTGGTGTCATCGCCGCCGTCGGACGCGAAGGTGAGGTCCAGATTCCGCCTGATGCGCGCGTGATCGATTGCTCAGGCAAGACCATCGTCGCAGGCTTCTGGAACAGCCACGTCCATTTCACGGAAGCTGTATGGAAGGATGCCGGCTCCGTGCCCGCCGCGCCGCTGGCCGAGCATATGCAGGCGATGCTGACACGCTGGGGCTTCACCACCGTATGGGACCTTGGTTCAGACGGAAGAGATACCCTGGCGTTGCGCCGCCGGGTCAACTCCGGCGAGGTGCCGGGTCCGGACATTTATACCGCGGGCAGCATCTTCCCCAGGGATGGCCATCCGGCCTATCTCCCGGCTGAGATGAAGCTGCCGACGGCTTCGACGCCCGAGGAAGCCGCACAATGGGCACGCACCTTTAACGACGTCGGCCTTGACGGTGTGAAACTGTTCACCGGCTCCTTCAAGGGCACCGGCAAGCCGGTCGTGAACATGGATCCGGCGATCGCCAAGGCGGCCGTCGATGTCGCGCATGCCGCGGGCAAGCCGGTGTTCGCCCATCCGCAGAACATGGCGGGCGTGGACGCCGTGATCGCGGCCGGCGTCGACATCATGGCTCACAGCGCGCCCGGTGAACCCGCCTATTCGCCCGAGCGGCTCGCGCGCTTCAAGCAGCAGGGCATTGCGCTGGTTCCGACGCTGTCGCTGTTTGCAAAGCTCCCAGTCGCGCCCGAGATAGCCGCGCGTCTCGTTGAAACGACCGTCAATCAGCTCAAGGCGTTTTCCGACAATGGCAGCCCGGTCTTGTTCGGCACCGATGTCGGCTTTACCAACCAGTATGACACCACGCTCGAATACGAACTGATGCGCCGGGCGCTTTCCGAACGGCAGGTGCTGGCATCGCTGACGACGAACCCGGCGAGCTATTTCAAGGCCGCAAAGAAGGGGCGGGTCGAGAAGGAATTCGATGCCGACCTCGTGGTGCTCGACGGCGATCCCATCGCCGACGTCCGCAACCTCGCCAAGGTCGCCTACACCATCCGCGCCGGCAGGGTGATTTATCAGAGGCCGTGAACTCGCGCCCTTGTCGAAGGTCGCGATCCATTGCAGGGAACCGGCCGAACGGCCGCTCGTGAAACCAACATCACAATTGGCCGACGCAACGGCCTCATCAGCTTTATTTGCATCCACCGTTATCGTATTGTCAGACCTGAATTATTACTCGATCTTGGCAAGCTGAATCACGATATGCGTGAACTATTCGATGAAGTCGCCGGACACTCGCCGCTCGATCCGCAGGAGGCGGTGCGCCGCGCTACGCGCGCGCCCCAGCGCAAACGCTTCTACAAGGAAGCCGGCATCGTCGCGGCGGATGGCGGGTTCTCTGTGACGCTGGACGGCCGACCGATCCGCACGCCGTCCGGCCGCCAGGTCGTCGCCCCGACCAGCGGCATCGCCGACCAGATCGCCGCCGAATGGAACGCGCAAGGCGAGACCATCGATCCACTGACCATGCCGTTGACGCGCTTTGCCAACTCGGTTGGCGAGGTCACCGATCGCGTCGATGCCGTGGCCGACGATGTCGAGAAATATCTCGGCTCCGATTTGCTGTTCTACCGCGCCGGCCATCCCGAGGCGCTGGTCGCCCGCGAAGCCGCGCAGTGGGACCCCGTGCTGTCCTGGGCCGCGACCGAACTTGGCGCCCACTTCATCCTGTCCGAGGGCATCGTTCATGTGACCCAGCCGGAGCAGGCGATCAACGCCGCGCGCAGCGTATTTCCGGCCGACCCCTGGTCGGTGGCGGCGCTGCATGTGGTGACGACGGTGACAGGCTCCGCACTGCTGGCGCTGGCGCTTTGGCGCGGGGCCATGAAATCCGACGACGTCTGGGCGGCCGCCCATGTCGATGATGACTGGAACATCGAGCAATGGGGCGCCGACGAGGAAGTTACGGCCCGCCGTGCGGCGAGGTTCGTCGATTTCCGGGCTGCGGTGACTATTTTGGAGTCCTTACGGGCCTGAACGCCTCCGGTCCGGTTAAGGAGAGGTTTACGGCGCCGGGTTAGCCTTCTTGACCCTGGCCGAGACCTCAAACCATGGCGATTTCGATCAATCCCGTTTTGCCGGTGCTATCAGCCCAAGAGGCTGGCAGCATTGCGCCCGAGCTCGTGCTGCAGCCGGGCAGCGTGGTCAACGCGCAGGTTCTGAAGGTGCTGTCCGCCGATCTCGTGCGGATTGCGATCGCCAGCCTCTCGATCGATGTGGCCACGGAAGTACCGCTGCAGCAGGGCCAGAACCTGCAGCTTGCGGTGTCGCAGACCAAGGACGGCATTCGCCTCGCCGTGGTCGGGCAGGGCGGCGCTTCGGCCGACGCCGTCACCCTTTCACCCGACGCGCTGGCCGATGTCCCCACCAACCATTTAACCAGCGTGGCACCGAAGAACGTGCTGACACCGGTGGAGCGCGCTGCCGTCTCGGCAGCCGCGCAGGCCGCGGCGAGCGAACAGGACAGCCTGGCGCCCTTGTTCGCCAACCTCGGCGCGGCGGTTTCCTCCAGCAGCCTGCCGCCGAAACTGCGCGAAGCGATCGCCCAGGTGCTCGCGCAACAAACCAGTCTCGATCAGAACCTTGATGGCGGTGACATCAAGACCGCGTTCCAGAAGTCTGGAATCTTCCTCGAGGCATCGCTGGCGTCAGGTTCGGTGCCGCCGGGCAGTGTCCCCGATCTGAAAGCCGCGCTGATCGTGCTGCGCCAGACCCTGCACTCGGCGCTCGGTCTCAATGCGGTATCTGCGTCACCCGCACCGGCCGGCGCGCAACAGGCCGCGCTGCCGCAGGCCAGCACGGCGAACACCGTGTCGCCTTTGTCGTCCAATGTCGACGTGCAGAAAATCATGCTGCCGCAGGCGCGATCGCCGGCAGGAGAGAATCTCGCGCTGGCGACTATCATAACTCGAAGCCCGCTTGCACCTCTGCCGGGCACCCAATATTCGGCCGGGGCGACGCTGAGCCTGCTGCAGGAAGCGCTGCATGAACTCGGTGTCCCCATGCGGGCAACCACTGCCGCGCCGAACGATGTTCGCAGCGGCGACGTAACCTTCCAGACCAACACACCACCGCCGCCGGTCCGCGGCGCGCCGCCGGCCGCGCAGCCGATCGCCGCGCCGACGCTTCAGCCGCAGGCGCCGCTGGAATCGACGGCGCATCATCTGCTCGATGACACCGACGCTGCCATAGCGCGGCAGACACTGTTGCAGGTGGCCTCCTTGCCGGATTGCATCGATACGTCCGCGCCCAGAACCGACACGACATCGCCGCGCTGGCACTTCGAAATTCCCTTCGCAACACCGCAGGGCACCGCGATGGTGCAATTCGAGATTTCGCGCGACGGCGGCCACGAGGAGGTCGAGGCGGCGAAGCGGGTGTGGCGGGCGAGATTTTCGCTCGACGTCGAGCCGGCCGGTCCGGTTCACGCACTGATATCGCTGACCTCTGACAAGACCTCGGTGCGGATCTGGGCGGAACGGCCGGCGACGGCAGAGCAACTGCGCGCCGGGTCCTCGCAGCTCAGCCAGGCGCTCAGCCGCGCCGACTTGCAGCCCGGCGATATCGTGATCCGCGACGGCGCGCCGCCGCAGGCTGCGCCTGCCGCCCGTGCCGGGCATTTCCTGGACCGCGCGCTATGAGCGTCGAGACCAAGAGCAAGCTTGCGGTCGCGCTGCATTATGACAAGACCGGCGCGCCGCGTGTCGTCGCCAAGGGCAAGGGCACCATCGGTGCCAAGATCGTCGAACTCGCCAAGGCTCACGACATTCCGATCGAGGAGAACGAAGTCCTGGCGGGCGCGTTGTCCCATGTCGAGATCGGCGACGAAATCCCGCCAGAGCTCTACAAGGCGGTCGCCGAAGTGCTGATCTTCGTGCTGCGGCTGTCGGGCCGCGTGCGCTGATTTGTAGGCTTTCGCGCAAGTGGACGCTGGTTTCGTGGTCGGAACATCCGCCAAACTAAAAGCCTGCTTGTCATAGTTTTTCCACGATGCCATCAGCATCGTCGCGCCGTTCAACCAGGTTGGATATTCCCGTGATCAATCGTCGCCATGCGCTCGGTCTTCTTGCTGCGACCCCGTTCGTACCCGCGCGCGCTCTTGCCAATGTCTCTTATCAGCGCAGCGAGTTTCGCGACGATCTATCCAAGCGCTTCTTCGACCTCGGCACCGTCGGCACCTTCGTTGCTTACAAGGTGGACGATTACCTGATCATCGCCAGCGACAAGGTGCGCTCGGGCGAGGGCAGGCTGCCGGCCTCGACATTCAAGATTCCGAACTCGATCATCGCGCTTGAGACCGGCGTGGTCGAGGACCCCGACAAGGACGTCTTCAAGTGGGACGGCGTGACGCGCAGCATCGAGTCCTGGAACAAGGATCACACGCTGCGCTCGGCGATCGCGGCCTCAGCGGTGCCGGTCTATCAGGAAATCGCCCGGCGCATCGGGCAGGAGCGCATGCAGAAATATCTCGACCTGTTCGACTACGGCAACCATGACATCGGCGGCGGCATCGATCAGTTCTGGCTGACCGGCAGTTTGCGCATCGATCCGATCCAGCAGATCGATTTCGTCGATCGCCTGCGGCGCGGCGTGCTGCCGGTGGGTAAGCGCAGCCAGGAGCTGACGCGCGACATCCTGCCGGTGACCAAGGTGGGCGATGCCACCATCCGCGCCAAGAGCGGACTTTTGGGAGCCGAGCAGGGCAAGCCGTCGCTGGGTTGGATGGTCGGTTGGGTGGAGAAGGGGTCTTCCGCCACCGTGTTCGCCATGAACATGGACTGCAAGGAGCAAAGCCACATCGCCGCCCGCATGACAGTCACGCAGCAATGCCTCGCCGATATCGTGGCCTATTGACGCGCTGATCCGGGTTGCGCAGGCTAGGGTTGCACGAACCCAACCGCGACGCTGACGGGGTAGGGACAGCCAACGGAGCTTTGCATACTGCATCGCCGCTCGGTTCTGCTCGCAGGCCCGGCGCTGCTGATCGCGCGGGGAAAGGCGCAGGCCCAGTCAATGCCGGAGCGGGATCTCGCCGCCATCCTGAAAGAGCGTGTGGATATCAGCCGTGACACGATGGGGATCGTTGCTGCGACGATCGATGGCGGGCAGCGCAGCGTGACCGCCTACGGACGTTCCGGCACTGATCGCCCGCTCGATGCCGACACCGTATTCGAGATCGGCTCGATTACAAAAGTGTTCACGGCGCTGCTGTTCGCCGACATGGTGCTGCGCGGCGAGGTAGCGGCGGAAGACCCTGCGGCGAAATTTCTGCCAGCCAGCGTCAAGATGCCGGATTTCGAGGGAGCGCCGATTACGCTGATGGATCTGGCGACCTACACGTCTGGCCTGCCGCGGATGCCGTCCAATTTCGCGCCAAGAGACTGGGGAAATCCCTACATCGATTACACCGCCGAGCGACTCTACGATTACCTATCGAACCACAAGCTCGGCTTCAAACCGGGCACGCGCTATGAATATGCCAATCTTGGCTTCGGCCTGCTGGGCCATATCCTCGCGCTGCGCGCCGGCAAGAGTTATGAGGAGCTCGTCGTGTCGCGCATTTGCGCGCCGCTAAGCATGGACGACACCCGCATCACGCTCACAAGTTCGATGCGACAGCGCCTGGCGCAGGGGCACAGCGCTGCACTGGAGCCGGTCTCGAATTGGGATTACTTGGCATTTGCCGGCGCCGGCGCGTTTCGTTCAACGGCGAACGACCTGTTGAAGTTTCTTCTGATGTGTCTCGATCCCGCCGATACGCCGATCGCCGCCGCGCTGAAGATGACGTTTTCCGAGCGCCGCCCGCGGGCCGATCAGGGCGACGTGGCGCTCGGCTGGTTCGTCAACTTGCGGTTCGACGACGAACTGATCTGGAAGAGTGGCGGCACCGGCGGCTACGCGGCCTTCATCGGCTACTCGACCAGAACCCGGCGAAATCGCATCCTGCTCTCGAATGCAGCCGACCTATGACGCCAATATCGCGTTTGGCATGCATCTGGTGAACGCGGCATACCCGCTGCCAAACTAGACAGGCCAGGACGCCGGATGACCTGAATATCAGTCAATCGACGCCTCGCGGGTTGGACGCCCGCTCCGTTGCGATTTGGTTCGCAGCTCAACGCCGGTTCAGCGCTAACGAGACGGACGTGACGTTCGTACCCTGCGGCTGGATCGACACCGTCTGCTTCCCGCCACGCGTCGTCAACGACAAGTTGGCCGAGAAGTTGTCGCCTCTTGCCGCAGCCTGAACGTGGTCGCCGGCCGCACGTCCGGAAAGTGTCCCGGAAGCGTTACGGCTTGCTTCGCTCCATGAGCCCGAGATTGTGCCGCCGCTGTATTCGACCTCGCTTGCGAGATCGAAATTATAGCTTGCGCTGGCGCATCTCAGATTGAGCCGGAGTTGCTCGCCGCTTCCGGCGACATCGTAGGCCGCGCGGCAACGCAGTTGCTCTTGTTGTCCATCTGTGGTGCGCAGCACGCCGCCGCCTGACCATGTACCCGCCATGCTGGCGAAGGGCGAGGCGGGCGCTGCCAATGCCGCGCCGGGCAGGCTGAGCGAGACTAGAAGAAGCGTTGCTCTGGTGAGATTTGATCCGTACATCGGATGACCTCCGTTTCGGTCTGGTCAACCAACGTCCAAACCATCCACGGGTTCATGGTTCCGCTGTCGGCACAGGCTTGTGAAGCGAGGTTCCGTGTGCCCGGCGCGGTCAATAACGCCTGCAGGAATTCGCTCACCGCTTTCTGGGCTTCCCCAGATATTTGCTGCCGTGGTGCGACAGCCTTGGAGGGACTGCGACAAGCTATAGAGCAGCCATCAGTTCGTAGGCTTGCCGATCCGCCCGAGATGCGTGAAGGAAAAGCCGCTCAGATATTTCAGCCCGTAGCCGAGCGCGCGGTCGAAGCCGATATGGGCGAGCCAAATCATCGCGACAGAGAGAATGAGCGGCGAGGCGGTGGCAAATCCGCCGGTCATGATCGCGACCGGGGCGAGATAGCTGTGGGCGGCGTTGTAGATGAGGGCGCCGAAACGCGGACCCGACAGATAGGCCGCAAAGCTGAGATCGGGCACGAAAAACAGGACAGCATAGATCCACCAGTCGCCATCCCAGATATAATAAAGCAGCGTCATCCCGATAAAGAGCGCTAATCCTTCCAGCCGCAGCACCGTTCGCACACCCCCTGTGACGGCGCCCGAGGTGTCGGCGCTCGCAGTATCGGTCATTCTGCTCCCCATGGTCTGGATGCGCATATAGGGTCCGCGAGATGGCGGTACCAGAGGGCGGGAAGGGTGTTTCCTGTCCGGAAAATGCCGTGTTAGAAGGCCCTCAAATCGACACCGGAACGGGGCGGAAGCAGCATGAAGGATATCCTGGACACCCTCGAGGCACGGCGCGCCGGCGCCAAGCTTGGCGGCGGCGAAAAGCGCATCGAGGCGCAGCACGCCCGCGGAAAATTGACCGCGCGAGAGCGCATCGAGCTGCTGTTGGATAAGGGCTCGTTCGAGGAATTCGACATGTTCGTCGAGCACCGCTCGATCGAATTCGGCATGGAAAAGACCAAGGTGCCGGGGGATGGCGTTGTCACCGGCTGGGGCACCGTCAACGGCCGCAAGACGTTTGTGTTCGCCAAGGACTTTACCGTGTTCGGCGGCTCGCTGTCCGAGACTCACGCGCTGAAGATCACGAAGCTGCAGGACATGGCGATGAAGGCGCGGGCGCCGATCATCGGCCTCTATGACGCCGGTGGCGCGCGCATCCAGGAGGGCGTCGCCGCGCTCGCGGGCTATTCCTACGTCTTCCGCCGCAACGTCATTGCCTCGGGCGTGATCCCGCAGATCTCCGTCATCATGGGCCCCTGCGCCGGCGGCGACGTCTACTCGCCCGCCATGACCGACTTCATCTTCATGGTGAAGAACACCAGCTACATGTTCGTCACCGGCCCCGACGTGGTGAAGACCGTCACCAACGAGGTGGTGACCGCCGAAGAGCTCGGCGGCGCCTCAGTGCATGCCACGCGCTCCTCGATTGCGGACGGCGCGTTCGAGAACGATGTCGAGGCGCTGTTGCAGATGCGCCGGCTGATTGACTTCCTGCCGTCCAACAACACTGACGGCGTGCCGGAGTGGCCGAGCTTCGATGATATCGGCCGGGTCGACATGTCCTTGGACACGCTGATCCCCGACAATCCGAACAAGCCCTACGACATGAAGGAATTGATCCTGAAGGTCGTGGACGAGGGCGACTTCTTCGAAATCTCGGAAGCTTTTGCGAAGAACATCGTCACCGGCTTCGGCCGCATCGCCGGCCGCACCGTCGGCTTCGTCGCCAACCAGCCGATGGTGCTGGCGGGCGTGCTCGATAGCGACGCCTCCCGCAAAGCGGCGCGGTTTGTCCGTTTTTGCGATGCCTTCAACATACCGATCGTGACGTTTGTTGACGTGCCGGGCTTCCTGCCGGGCACCGCCCAAGAATATGGCGGCCTGATCAAGCACGGCGCGAAATTGTTGTTCGCGTACTCGCAATGCACGGTGCCTCTCGTCACCGTCATCACCCGCAAGGCCTATGGCGGCGCCTTCGACGTCATGGCGTCGAAGGAAATCGGCGCCGACATGAACTACGCCTGGCCGACCGCGCAGATCGCCGTGATGGGCGCCAAGGGCGCTGTGGAAATCATCTTCCGCGCCGACATGAACGACCCCGACAAGATCGCCAAGCGCACCAAGGAATACGAAGACCGCTTCCTGTCACCCTTCATCGCGGCCGAGCGCGGCTACATCGACGACGTCATCATGCCGCATTCGACACGGCGCCGCATCGCGCGAGCGCTGGCGATGCTCAGGGATAAGAAGGTCGAGATGCCCGCGAAGAAGCACGATAATTTGCCGTTGTGACAGGTGCCGTAGGGTGGGTTAGCGAAGCGTAACCCACCGGCAGAGCTGTCCGCGTATCAAGACGTTGGTGGGTTACGCCGGAGCTTGTCATCGGGCCGCGCCTTAGCGCGGACCCGGTGGGCTAACCCACCCTACGAAGCGAGTTTCGCCTACGCCGCCTTGTTCTGCTGCTTCATAAATTCCGTCGCGCGCTTCTTGAGCTCAGCCGGCGATACGTCCTCGATATGGGTGCCGATGTGCCAGCGGTTGCCGGCCGGGTCCGTCACGGCGCCGCTGCGGTCGCCATAGAACATGTCCGCAGGCTCCATCACCGACGTGCCGCCGGCCTTCAGCGCCATCTGGTAAACCGCATCGACGTTGGGCACGTAGATGTACAGCATGGCCGAAGTGGCCTTTGCGCGCTCGGAAGCATCGGAAATCATCACGATGGAATTTCCGATTCTGAACTCCGCATGCATGACCTTGCCGTCGGGCCGCATCATCGGCTCGAATACCGGTTGGGCTCCGAAGGCCTCTTTCATGAAGCGGATGATCTTGTCTGCGCCGTCGACGACGAGATAAGGCGTGACGGTGTGGTATCCCTCAGGAACCGGCTTTACTTTTGTTGCCATGGCTGTCTCCTCTGTTTCGATGGATTTGATCCATGTAGGGCGGCCCAGCCCGCTTCTCCTTTTGCTCGCGATTTTCGATCCGGTCTTTGAGCATAATATGGCGGCCGTGGTGCCGCGCCCGCGTTTGAGCGGTGGTCGCGTCAATGCTGTCCGCTGCCAAGTTCCGTGTTGCCGCCGACCTTAGGGCAGTGACCGCGACCTAACTCTGCAAGAGAGGCACAAAGTCGTATTCGCCGACGCCTTGCAAAACCGGGAAGGTGAGCGATGTCGTGCCGCCGTACAGGTCGGCCGACCCACCCTACAATCCGTCACTCCATATCCTCGCGCTTCCGCTGCTCACCCTCGCGCAGCCGCTGCGCGATTGCGGTTCGTCGCGGGATCAGCGCGGCCTCATCGGCGAGGCGCTGCGCGAGATCGGAGTGGTATTGCTGCACGACATCGAGCACCGCCTCCTTGGCGAGGCGGCGATGATAGTCGGCCAGGAATTTGTGCAGGTCAGCGAGCTGTTCGTCATCCATAGCGATCGCGCCTCAGCCGCGATGCCGGATTATAACGCAACCTGTTGATCCCACACCAGCTTTTCCGATCCCGGAAGTTTCATAAATCTGTCGCAGAAGGAGTGCGGCACATTCAGGTCGTCCGAATGCCATCCGTTAACCACTTGTTAACCATAGCGGCCTTAGCGTTAGTCACTATCCGGTCATGATCACCCGATTCCAGCGCGGTTCGTTCGAGGAGAACAGCCGATGTCCGTTGAGATTCTGACCTACGCAGACCTGGGCGCTCGCCTGAATATCTCGGCAGCGGCTGCTCGTTCGCTTGCCAGGCGGCTCCACTTGCCGCGCACGCTTTCGGATGACGGCAAGGCCCTGGTGAGCGTGGATCTTGCTGAAGTAAGGCATAGGCCACATCCGCTGGGCCGTCGTCAGGCGGCCGACGTTGCTCAGCTGACGACAGCGATCGCGGCGCTGCAAGCGGAGGTCGGGCAGCTCGAGGCCAGGGCAGCCGCTCATCGCGCGGATTTCGAGTACGAACGCGAGCGCGCGGATCGCCTGATGGCGGAGCTGCTGCAGGCGAATGCCGAGACCACGGCCGCCAGGGAGGCGGCGGCGCGGCTCGAAGGTGAAGTGACGGCGCTGCGGACCGCCGTCAGAGCTGGCAGTTCCGACGAGAATCACGGACATTCTGCGCGGCGGGTAGGGCACCTGGCTGCGACTTTGGTGGAAGCAGACCGCAAGGCTGCGCGTAGGTAGCAATCGCTTTTTCTCATTCCGCGGTTGAGCGGAGCAACCGTGGGGCGAAAATGACTGGCATCGATATCCGCGAGCTGAGGGCCCGTATCATCGTCTTCGGGGTCGGCGGCGCCGGGGGCAATGCCGTCAACAACATGATCGAGGCCGGGCTCGAGGGCGTCGAGTTCATCGTCGCCAACACCGATGCGCAGGCGCTCACCAGTTCGAAGGCGCAGCGCGTCATCCAGATGGGCACGCAGGTGACCGGCGGCCTCGGCGCCGGCGCGCAGCCCGATGTCGGCCGCGCGGCGGCGGAAGAAACCCTTGATGAAATCCGCGATCACCTGAGCGGCGCCAACATGGTGTTCATCACGGCCGGCATGGGCGGCGGCACCGGCACCGGCGCGGCGCCCGTGATCGCGAGGGCCGCGCGCGATCTCGGCATTCTCACCATCGGCGTCGTCACCAAGCCGTTCTATTTCGAGGGCCAGCGCCGCATGCGCTCGGCGGAAGCCGGCATCGCGGAACTGCTGAAGGTGGTTGATACGCTGCTGATCATCCCGAACCAGAACCTGTTCCGCGTAGCCAATGCGAAGACCACCTTTGCCGATGCCTTCGCGATGGCCGATCAGGTGCTCTATTCGGGCGTCGCCTGCATCAGCGATCTCATCGTCAAGGAAGGCCTGATCAATCTCGATTTTGCCGACGTTCTCTCAGTCATGCGCGAGAAGGGCAAGGCGATGATGGGCAGGGGCGAGGCTTCCGGCGACAAGCGCGTACTCAACGCCGCCATTGCTGCGATCTCCAATCCGCTCATCGAGAATCCCTCGATCAAACGCGCCAGCGGTCTGATCGTCTCCATCACCGGCGGCAGGGACCTGACGCTGTTCGAGGTCGACGAAGCGGCAACCCGCATCCGCGACGAGGCCGATCCGGACGCCAACATCATCGTCGGCGCCACCTTCGATGCCGATCTCGAAGGTATTGTCCGTGTCTCGGTCGTCGCTACCGGCATCGACAATCTCGAGGCGACGGGCGCGGCGCATCCGGCGGAAGGCCTGCTTTCGGACCTCGCTGGCAGGCTGAGCCACGACAGACGTCGTATTGCCGATCGTGTAGCGCCGCCACCGGTTCCGGCGGCCCGCCACCTCGAAGCGCGAACGGCAGTCGCCGACCATGCGCGGCCGGCGCCTCCGCAGGGTCTCGATCCGTTCGGCCGCTCCGCTCCGGTGCGCAATCCCATTGAGGAAAAAGTTCTCGACATCCCGGCCTTCCTCGGCCGCAAGTCCTCCTGACAGACTTCCGGCGGTCGGCATCCGTTGTCCCGGCGGTGACGGTCAAGTAGCATCCATCGGCTTGACGGCGCCATCAGCGGCTGTCGTGGCCCGTCATTAGGCGGAAACAACCGATACATGAGTGCTCGATCTTGGATTCGATAACCGAGGGCGATCCCGCCGACGAAATTTCACGAATCGAGGAACGGCTTGAGACGCTCGCCGAGACCGCCGAGCGATGCCGGAAGATTATTCTCGTTTCGAAGGCGGTCATCGCGGGCGGCTTCGCGCTGCTGCTCGCGACGATGCTCGGCCTGTTCGCCTCTGGTCAGACCGCCGCGCTCGGCTCGATTGCGCTGGTGCTCGGCGGCATCGTCTCGCTCGGATCGAATGTCAGCACGCTGCGGCAGACCACAGATGCGATCAGCGCAGCCGAGCTGCTCCGTTCGGACCTGATCGGCAGGATCGACCTCCGCGTGGTCGCCGACAGCCCGATGAAGCTGATGTGACGGATTTACCGCGACCGTAGAAGGTGATCTCGACGGAGGAACCCGAACGCAGTTGCCCAAAATCAGCCCTATGCCAGCCTTGCTTTGGTCAAATCGGCGGTAGGGAGTGTCTGCATTCCGACGATCGCCCGTCCAGTTGACGGCAAAACTGGCAGGAGGCCTTACATGCATTCCTCGGCGACCATCAGTCCGACCGAACCACGCGATGCTACCCCGGGATTGTCTACGCAAGACGCGGAGCTGATTGCGCGCGCCGATCAACGGCTCGCGCATGCTTATGAACAGATCGCGCTCGCGGATGAGCAGCTCGCGCGTTTCAACGAACAGATTTCCAAGTTGGAGAAAGAAGGCGCGGGGAAGAGCAAATCTCGTCCGCCAGCGCGTGGCAGGCCGGCGCTCCGCGGCTTCATTGGTCTATTGCTGACCGCGGGCATCTGTGCCGCTGCCTTCGCCTGGCATTCCTATGGTGAGACCGCGAGGCCGATGATCGCCCGGTGGGCGCCGCAACTGGCCGCGGCTTCATCGCCTCTGGAAACACCGAAGCCCGCCGCCGACCCGGCCCCGCCTGCTGTTCAGCTAGCCGCGGCGGATGCGGCAACTTCGCCATTGCCAGCTCCGGCTCAATCCGTACCGCAGGATGCGGCAGCGAGCCCGATCCCTCCCGAGATCACACAGTCGCTTCAGACGATGGCGCGCGATCTCGCCGACATGCGCCAAGAGATCGAGCAGCTCAAGGCGGGCCAGGAAGCATTGACCCGCGAAACTGCCGGGAATGCCGAGCAGCTCAAGGCGCTCAAGGAGAGCCAGGAGCAAACGGCGCGCGCGATTGCGAACGTTTCCGAACAGAATCAGCGCAGGACGTCAGCTGCTCCGCCACTGCCGGTTGCCAACCCCGCCCGCAATCCGGTTGCCAACCCTGCGCGCAAGCCAGTACCGGCGCTTGCGCCAACGGAAGCGAGAGCGCAAGCTGGAGCGCCAGTACGGTTACAGCCCCGACCACAGTAGGCTTGATCGGCGCCGCCGCAGGCCGAGGGCTGGGTCCTTTGTCTTGCGGCGACAGCGCCAGCGCTTTCGATTTTGTATGGCCGACCGCATGATCTTGAAGATCTTGCCGCTGCTCGTGCTATCCATGGTCGCGGCCGCGCGCGAAGTGGCCGCACAGGACGCAGAATGCGTCCGCGAACGCGCCGCCATGGTCGAGACCATCCGCACCTACGCCCGGTCTCGCGTCGACGCTCTGGGCCGGGATGGTCTGTCAGACAGGGTCCTTGAGGCCCTGGGGAAAACGAAGCGTCATCTGTTCATCCCAGAGCGGTCTTGCTCCATCGCATATTCGGACGCACCGCTTTCGATCGGCCATGGCCAGACCATATCGCAACCGTTCATCGTGGCCTTGATGACAGAGTTGGCCGAGGTCGCGCCCGATCATGTCGTCCTCGAAATTGGCACGGGTTCGGGCTATCAGGCCGCCATCCTCGCGCACTTGGCGCGGAAGGTCTGTACCATCGAGATCATCCCGCCATTGGCAGAGACGGCCGCGAAAACACTGCGGGATGCCGCCTATGACAATGTGAGCGTCAGGCTCGGCGACGGCTTCGCCGGCTGGCCCGAATGCGGTCCTTTTGACGCCATCGTCGTGACCGCCGCGCTCGGCGAGGTGCCGCCGCCGCTGATTGAGCAGCTCAAAGTGGGTGGCCGGCTCGTCATGCCGGTGGGGTCCGCTTACGCCTCGCAGCAGCTCACGGTCGTCGAAAAGACCGCCCCTGACAAGACGACGACGCGCGCCGTCGCCCTCGTGCGCTTTGTGCCCTTTACGCGTCCCAAAAAATAACAGCCGCTATGGCGACTATCTCGAAAACGATACATAGAAAAGAGCAGGGAGGAAGCCATGAGCGGTGCAAGACTGAAGCATTATGGCTGGGGCCGCGAAGGCGAAAGCATGACTGCTGAAGAGCAGGCCTTTGTGCTCGGCCGCTACAGCGCAAAATTCGCGCGCGATGCATTTGAGACAACAGCCGTGCCGCGTCTTGAAGACCTGACATTGCGCGCGCCGCGCGTGGCGCCGCCGGCCTCTCTTGCCGCTTTCTGCACGAGCGAAAAATACGATCGCGTAGCGCACACCTACGGCAAGTCCTATCCGGACTACGTGCGAGGCATGCTCGGCGAATATGACAGCGCGCCCGACGTGGTCGCCTATCCACGTAACGAAGCAGAGATTTCCGCTGTCATGGACTGGGCCGGTGGTGTCAGCGCGTCGCTTACGCCGTTCGGAGGCGGGTCAAGTGTCTGCGGTGGTGTCGAGCCGCGCGTTGACGGTATCAGTTATAAGGCGGCCGTCACACTCGACTTGCGCAATCTCGGCAAGGTCATCGAGGTGGATCAGATATCGCGCGCTGCATTGATCGAAGGTGGCGCCTTTGGTCCGTCTCTGGAGAACCAGCTTAAGCCGCATGGCGTTACGTTGCGTCATTTTCCGCAGAGTTTCGAGTATTCAACCCTTGGCGGCTGGATCGCGACGCGGTCGGGCGGTCATTTCGCCAGCCTCTACACGCACATCGACGATTTCGTTGAAAGCCTGCGCGTGGTGACCCCGCGCGGCATAGTGGAAACACGTCGCCTGCCGGGATCGGGTGCCGGACCGAGCCCCGACCGCATGTTCATAGGCTCCGAAGGAACGCTCGGGGTGATTTCGCGCGCCTGGATGCGATTGCAGCCTCGCCCGAAATTCCGTGCTGGCGCATCGGTTCGTTTTCAGTCGTTCTTCGGTGCGGCCCGCGCGCTGCGCGCGATCGCACAGGCCGGCCTCTATCCATCCAACTGCCGTATCCTTGACGCGCAAGAGGCATTCAACACTGGGGCGGCCGACGGCAGCGTCGCGATCATGGTGCTCGGCTTTGAATCCGGCGACCATTCGCCGGATGCCTGGATGGCGCGCGCGCTCGAATGCTGCGCGGACCATGGCGGGATAGCGGAGGCGGCAAAGGCCGGCGATGCACATCTCGAAGGCGCGGCAGGAATCTGGCGTAACGCGTTCATTCGGATGCCCTGTGCGCGCGAGTTTCTGACACCGGCGGGCATCATCAACGACACCTTCGAAACCGCTATCACCTGGGACCGGTTCGAAAGCTTCCACGATAAAGTAAAGGCGGCGACGGAGCGTGCGATTCTCGATGCGACTGGCGTAAAAGGGGAGGTCACATGCCGCTTCACTCATGTCTATCCTGACGGGCCCGCACCATATTTTTCGTTCCACGCACTCGGCCGCCACGGTGCTCTTCTGGAGCAGTGGCAGGCGATCAAGAATGCGGCCAGCGATGCGCTGATTGAGGCTGGCGGGACGATCACGCATCACCACGCCGTTGGCCGAGATCATAGGCCCTGGTACGATCGTCAGCGCCCGGAGCTTTTCGCGACCGCGTTTCGCGCGGCAAAACGAGAACTCGATCCGCAGGGCATGCTGAACCCTGGAGTGCTCATCGATCCGTAAACAAGAGCCGCACGCAAATGCGGTCGATCACAATTCACAAGTCATATGCGGCAAGTGGTGCAATAGGGAACCCGCTACTCACGGACGAGTTTGTTCCTGGGGGGTTCACGGGCCTTCAATTCGGAGGGAAGCCATGGAGCATCTCAGCTATCCGAACGAAACCGCCGAGTATCGTGCTGCCAGAAACGCGCTTCTCAACGACGAGATCGCACTTCGTGCCCAGATCGAAGCTGTGGCAGCCAAGCGCCGTGCCTTACCGCTCGGCGGAGAAGTACCGGAGGACTATGTGTTTGAGCGGATAGGCAAGAATGCGGCGCCTGAGAAGGTCAAGATGTCCGAGCTGTTCGGTCCGCATGACACGCTCATTCTGTACAGCTTCATGTATGGACCAGAGCGGGAGTTGCCATGTCCCGGCTGCACGCACCTGCTTGATGGGCTCGACGGCGCGGCAAGACACATCGGCCAGCGAGCTGCATTTCACATCGTCGCGAAATCCTCGATCGCACATCTCACTGCGTGGGCTCATGAGCGCGGCTGGGACCATCTGTCGCTTTTGTCTACGGCGGGCAATAGCTACGATGCGGATTATTTTGGTGACACGTCGAAGTTTCCCAAGGGCTTGCGTGCACAGCATCGTGTTCCGGATGGCGAGAACTGGGATGAAACGATCTTCAACGTATTCAAGAAGAGTGGTGGAGCAATCCGTCACTTCTGGGGTTCAGAGATGAGCTTCGCACCAACCGAACCCAATCAACATCATCGCGCCGGGGATCTTGTCGACCCCTTGTGGGGTCTCCTCGATATGACCCCTGAAGGTCGCGGAGACTTTTTCCCCAAGGTGAACTACGATTGACATCACTCGGTCGGAGAGGATCCGGGCTGGCGGATGATCATCCAGATGCAGGCTGCCAGCGGCGCAAGCAAGGGATGTCCGGCGGAGAAAGAAAACATCGGCTTGCTTGCATTGACGGTGAGTAATCGAGGAACGATACGATGTCGGCGCTGCCAGAAGTCAAATCCGCGGACGCGACCGTCCGGGCAAACGTGATCAACACCATTGTGCTCGGCTTTGCGACCGACCCGATGGCGCGTTGGGCTTGGCCGGATCCATCCGTGTACCTCGCAACGATGCCCCGGTTCGTCAACGCCTTCGGCGGCCGTGCCTTCGAGCATGGCACAGCCTATGTCACTCAAGGAATCCACGCTGTCGCCCTCTGGCTGCCGCCAGGTGTAGAGCCGGATGAAGCAAGAATGGGCGCAATCATGGAGGAGACCCTGCGCCCGGAGATATCAGAGGATATTGCGAGCATCATGAAAGGCATGGCCGAACATCATCCTCGCGTGCCGCATTGGTATTTGCCTTTTATCGCCACCGATCCGATTTGGTTCGGGCAGGGGCTCGGCACATTGCTAATGAAACACGCGCTTCGACGATGCGACGAGGAGGGCATCGCGGCCTATCTCGAAAGCTCGAACCCGCGAAACATTTCGCTCTATGAACGTCATGGCTTCAAGATCACCGGCCGAATCCAAAGCGGCTCTTCGCCAGTGCTGACGCCAATGCTGCGGCCGGCCGGCAAAATGGGTTAGCTCCACTGGCGCTTCTTTTCCGCGCTCGGCGCTGCAACACTTGTTGATCTCTGCGAAAGGTCTTTGTCCTTGCTCGCGTGTTCCGCGAGGAATAGCTTTTTCGGTTGCGATTGGTTCTCTGCACAATCATGGGAGAGAGCAATGGTAATTTCTCACGCACTTATTGGATTGTCTTCGATCGCTATCCTTCTGACGACGGTTGCGAGTGTTCAGGCTCAGAGTATCCCGCCGGAAGGACCGGTCTCCGTCACATTTACTGCAACGCCAATCCCGCCTCCCAAGCCGATGCCGGTGGGCGGTGGTAGAGAGTTTGACCTGCTGAACCAAGCCATGGCAGCAACGAACGATGCGGGAAACCCGGTGCTCAATAACATGGGTGGGCGCTGCCAGTTTAGCCGGCTCAGAGATCCAGCGGCGAAGACGGTCGAACTGCACGGGTTCTGTACTTATGTCGACAAGGACGGCGACCAAACATTCGAACAATGTGATTTCCTGCCGGGGCAACCCAACAAGTGCAAGATAATCGGCGGCACCGGAAAATTCGAAGGCCTTCAGGCCGAGCTCATCATTACCGTTGTGCCTCTGAAGAGCAATTTCGAAGGAATTAGTCAGGTCGTTGGCCACAAGAAAGGCACATACAAATTTGCAAAAACCAACTGATACGCCGAACTGACGCCGCGCTCCGTGGCAAGCAAATCTGACCTCGGGCGCGGCGTGAGAGTGGACGTGGAGTTGTGCTTGACGGAGCGCAACCAGCGCTGACGGGAGTTCTTGGCTGCGTTCGGACCCATCCCGTTCAACTCACGATGTCCGTGCTAGGCGTTAGAGCGGATCGAAGGCTTACGCGAGGTCTCGTGTTATCAGGACCACGGGCAACCGCGCTGGTCGCCCACATTTTCCAGCTCTCGGAAAATTGCAGTTGCAAATACTAACGTCGAGCTAACACTCCCCCGAGTTGTGCCGAAAGATCGGAATTTTGTTAACTGCGCCAATCTGTCCCGGCTTTCCGTTATGGCAGAGGCCGGGCGATGGGATACCCTCCTTGAAAAATCAAGGAGGAGATATGCCCTTAAAATTCAACCGCCGTCATTTCATCGCTGCCGGTACCGCCGCTGCCGCGCTGCCTTTGCTTTCGCGTAGCGCCTCGGCGCAAGCTCCATGGCCGTCGCGCAATATCCGCATGGTCTGCAGCTACCCGGCAGGCGGGCAGACGGATCTCCTGGCGCGCGCCTTCGGCGAGTACATCGGAAAGCAGGTGGGGCAGACGGTCGTTATCGAAAACAAGGCGGGCGCTTCCGGCTCGATCGGCGCTGCGGAAGTTGCGCGCGCGGCGCCCGATGGCCACACGATCCTGTGCTCGATCTCGACCACCTATGTGATGAACCGGGTGATGATGAAGAATCCCGGCTACGACATGGACAGGGACCTCACGCTCGTCAGCGTCATTCCGGGCGCCGGGCTGCTGTTGGTCGCGAGCAAGGCGTCCGGCGTCAAGACGCTGGACGAATTCGTCGCGTTCGCGCGCAAGAAGGGCCAGGTGAACTTCGGCACCTATAGCGCCGGCTCGGCCCCGCACATGACCATAAACGAACTCAACAAGCAGTACGGCTTGAAGATCGAGCCGATCCACTACCGCGGCGAAGCGCCGATGTGGACGGGGCTGATGGACGGCACGCTCGATGTCGCGATGGGCAGCTACACGGCCGCGCAACCCGTCCTGCAAGGCAATCACGGCGTGGTGTTCGCCGTGCATTCGAAGAGGGTCGCTGCGATCCCCGATGTCAAGACGCTGCCCGAGCAGGGCGCGACATCGAAGTTCTTCACCATCAGCGGCTTCACGGGCTGGGCGGTGCCGAAAGCGACGCCGCAGCCGATCGTCGATCGCTTGGCGGAGCTCTGCGTCGCCGCCAACAACGACCCGAAGGTGAAGGAAGTTCTAGCCACCTTCGTGCTGGACCCGGCGCTCGGCTTCAAGGAAAGCAACGCGCTGTATCAGCGCGAATTGCCGACCTGGATCGAGACCGCGCAGGCGCTCGGGCTCGAGCCGGCGTAGCCGAACTCGTAGGGTGGGTTAGGCGAAGCCGTAACCCACCGCCGAACTTACCGCGGGTCGAGACTTTGGTGGGTTACGCCTTCGGCTAACCCACCCTACGAAGTCGCAAATCCCTCACTTCATCCCCGTGCAGCTTGCATAAAACGTCGTTGTCGCCGGCCAGTCCGAGAACATGCCGCGGATGCCGACCTGTTTGGCGAGTACATCCAGCACGGTCAGCGTGTCGCCATCGCGGTCGATCGCAGCCTTGATCGACTGTGATAGAAGCCGCCACCCTTGTGCAGCGGGCCGTCGCGTTCCAGCGACCAGCCGATCAGGTCGAGGCCGGCGGCCTTCGCGGCCTTGGCGTATTCGGATGGCACGATTTCCTTGCTGTCGTTCAGCGTCAGCATCATCGGAATCGGCGGGCCGAGGATCGCGACGCCCTGCGCCTTCAATTCCGCCATTGACGGTTTCCACGTCTCGGGCTTGCTCGGATCGAGCCCCTGCTTCTCGTAGCGCTCTTCGAGATAGACCGCTTGTTTGCCGAACTCCGGCTCAGTCTTCACCCAATGGAGCACGTCGGCAAGATTGAAGCTCTGCGCGAACACATCGCTCGGCGCAATGCCGGCCTTCTTGTAGGCCGCGATCATCTGGCTGGCATATTTCTCCTGCGTATAGTCACCGTCGAACGGCATCGGCACTTCTGGCGCCTTCAGCTCCGGCGTGAATTTTGCGCCGAGCGCCTTGATCAACGCGATGCTCTCGTCATGCGTCATCAGCGTGCCGGAATTGGCGTAGAGGTCGGTGCGCCAGCGCGGCGTGCCGTTCTGGTATTCTTCCGGTGTCTTCGCATCCGGATTGAAGCCGTCCATCTTCGCCGTCAGCCGGCGGAATTCGGCAAGCGTGATGTCGGACGTGCAGCATTTTGCGGATGCCTTCTTACCGGTCGCGGGATCGGCGGGAGTGAACGGCTGCGAGCATTTGGCCGCAAGCTCCGGCACCGTCAGAATATTGGTCGTGGTGTGCAGGTCGCATTGCGAATGACGGCAGACGAGTTCGCGATCTTTCGTGAACGTCACGTCGCATTCGATGATACCGGCGCCCATGCGGGCGGCGGCCACATAGGACTCTTTTGTATGCTCGGGAAATTCCAGCGCCGCGCCGCGGTGGCCGATGGAAAAGTCGGTCTTGCGAAATGGCCCGGTGCACTGGCTGAGCTCGCGCTTCAGCGGCCCGTCCTTCATCTTGTCGATGAGATAAAACGGCCGCGGCCCGATCTGCGGCTCGCGGGGCAGGGCAATATCCTGCGCCTTCGCCGGGATGGCTGCAGTCAGCAAGCAGAGCGCGAACAGAAGGGCGGAGCAATGGCGGGCAGGCATAGGTGACACCTCGGATAACGCGTTGCGCGCGGCCTTGATATCACAGAGCATGTGACAGTTGCGTGTTGAAGAGTGCGTGGAAGCGTAGGGTGGGTTAGCCGAAGGCGTAACCCACCGAAGTCCGGACACGCGGCGCGTCCATGGTGGGTTACACTGCGCTAACCCAGCCTACAAAATAATTCTGGGAGAAACGAAAATGCCCGCAGCCTTCTTCGTCGTTCGCGCCACGGTATCAGACCCCATCAAACGCCAGGCCTTCGACACCTGGTATTCGCGCGAGCATCTGCCGGATGCGGTAAAGTCATTCGGCGCGGTGAAAGCGTGGCGCTACTGGAGCGCTACCGATCCGTCGCTGCATCAGGCGATGTACCAATTCCCGGACAAGGCCGCGCTCGATCGCGCGCTCGAGGGCCCGGAGCTGAAGCGCCTGGTCGCCGACTTCAACCGTGACTGGCCGGACGTGACGCGAACGCGCGAGGTGCTGGTGCTGGCGGAGGAGCTTATCGCGTAGGCTCAGTCGTTCGGGCGGGTTCTGCGTCGACAGCGACGATGGATCATGACAGTTGCGCGTGATGCAGAAATGCCGCAACGATGACAAATGTTCCGCTGCGAGCAACACCGCGCGAAAATAATCATCGATTGAGTCTGTTCACCGCAAAGCTGAATGCGCAATTCAGCGCGTGTTCATCTACATGCATCGAAACTTCTCCTTGCGGAGGAGGAGATGTGATGGAACGCCGCCACTTTCTGAAACTCGCCTTTGGATTTGCCGCCGGTGGCGTTGCCCTCGCCGCGAGCGCGCAAGCCGCCCCTTTGATGCCGGCGCCGCTCGCTGACGACACCAAGCTCCCCGCCAACAAGGACGCTCAGCCTGCCGTCACGACAGGCAAGGAGGTCGAGCGACTCTCGCCGGAAGAAGTAAAATGGGGTCGGGGCCGCGGCCATCGTCGCGGCTGGGGTCGCCGTCGTTGGGGCTGGCGCCGCCGCCGTTGGCGTCGCAGGTATTGGGGTTGGCATCGCCGCCGTCGTCGCTGGCGCCGCCGCTACTGGCGCCGTCGTTACTACTGGTAAGCCGCCGCCGCTGGTTGTTTAGAGAAGAAATAAGAAAGCCCCGCGCGAGCGGGGCTTTTGTGATGTTGGGGAAATATCAATAAGGACGGCAGCGTCCGTACCGCCACACCGTGCCGTAGGGACAAACGCGGCCGGGCCGCACCACGACGACCGGCGCCGGACGGACGACGACCGGAGCAGGCCGCACAACGACCGGAGCTGGACGAACCACAACTGCCCGGCGATTGGGCTGGCAGCCGCCATAGGGGCCGCGATGCCAGCCGGGGCCGCATCCGCCAGCCGCTTCTGCGGCGCTAAAGCTGGCGACAGTGCCCAGGGCCAAAACTGCTGCGAAGAGGTATTTCATGTTTTCTCCCGTTCTTGGCCGCTAGGGCGGCACGGAACGGAACTTAGTCCCGAGACCTGAATGGAACATGAATGTTCGCTGATGCTACGGAGCGGCCAAGAAGCCGAGCACCAGTTCGTCATATTTGCCCGGGGCCTCGAGAAAGACCAGATGTCCTGTGTTCGGGATCACCTCGGCCCGTCCCTTCGCCATCCTGGCAGCGAGAGCTTTGGCGAGCTCGGCGTTCTGTCCCATCTTCGAGCGCAGCGCCTCCGGCGCATTGGCTTTTCCCGGCGCGTTGTGATCGTCGGCGCCCATCACGAACAACGTCGGCTGCGTGATCAGCGGAATCTCGTGCACGACGGGTTCGCGGTAGATCATCTGCGCCGAGGAGACGAAGGCGCGCAGCCAGCGCCGATATTCGGCGCTGCCCTTGATGTTGAAGCGCGCATCGATGAAGGGCGTGATCTGTTCGGGCGGCAGCTTCAACGCGTAATTGGTCTCGAGCTGTTTGCGATAGCCGTCGGCGGTCAGCTTGTCTTCGTTCTCCAGAATTTTTTCGGTCGGCGTCGGCGGCACGTAGAGCCGGTAATCCTCAAGGCCAATCGGCGCGGTCAGCACGAGGTGCGCGATCCGATCAGGGTAGGCGCGCGCGATCCGCACGCCGAGCATGCCGCCGAGCGAATGCGCCACGATGTCGGCTTTGGCGATTTGCAGATGATCGAGCAGCGCGATCGTGTTGCGCGCCAGCGTATCGAAATGCAGCTCGCCCTGCGGCTTTGAGGATTTGCCGAAGCCGATCTGGTCCGGCACCACGACGCGATAGCCGGCGTCGCTCAAGGTCTTGATGACCGGCGCCCAGTAGCTCGATGGAAAATTGCGGCCGTGCAGCAGCGCCACAGTGCGGCCGTTCGGCCGCGCGGGAGCGACATCCATATAGGCCATCCGCACCTGTTCGCCGTCATTCACCAGCGGCAGCAGGTGAACCGGGTAAGGATAGGCAAAGCCTTCGAGCGCGATGCCATACGGCTCGCGCGCTGCAGGCTCGGCTGCCTGCGCGCAGGAGAGACCGCCCACGATAAGAGAAAAGCAGACAATGATCGCGCGTCGCATCGCAAGGCTCCATCTCTTTCGGATGCGGCCTTATTGCTGCGATCAACGCGCGGGTAAAGCTGGCGTGCCTTCACATTTTGCGGAGATCAGGTCCGCGTCATTCGGCCTTCAGCGCCGCCTTGAAATCACCGCCTGTGTCCGTCGTGTGCACATGCTTCAGCTCGCCGCGGTCATCGATCAGGTAATAGTGATTCCCGTTGATGCCTTTCTCGTTGCGCTTGCCGCGGAATACGATCAGGCGGCTGTCGGCGCGGCTGACCACCGGCTCGAACTCGTCAGGCACGTCGCCCCAGTTCGAGACGGTGAAGAATTGGGTAATTCGGCCGGTGCGGACGTCGAGGAATGTCGGTGCCTGGCATTCCGAGCCGCACGGCAGGATCACGACGATGAAGCGCCCGCCGGCGTTGATCTTGTCGTCTTCCATCGCCCAGCGATAGGTCTCGCCGCGGTCGCGCCAGAATTCATGGTCAAGCCGCGGTTTGGCGTGCTTGCCGGCATAGACCTTCACCCTGTGATCGCTGAATTTGGGCGGCTCTTCTGCTGATACCGGCGGGGCATAGAGCGCCAGCAGCATCGCGGCGGCAATGGTTCGAAGCGAACGGTTCATGAAAATCTCGTCGGAAAGCGCAGAGCACCGTTTGGTCTGCGCTTCCGATGAAAAAGTTCAAGAAGGTTACGCCTGCTCGCTCCCGAACAGCGCGGCAAAGCGCTTTTCGCCGGTGCGGGTGAAATTGACGACGCGGCTGCCCGGCGTGGGATCACGCGCGGCCCAGTTCAGTTCGGTGAAGCGGCTCATCACGGCAGCGCCGAGTGTGCCGGCGAGGTGATGGCGACGTTCGCTCCAGTCGAGACAGGCCTTGCACACCGGACGGCGCGGATGCGCCAGCGCATCCGTGTCGATCTGCAGCGCCTCGGCCATGAAGCGCTTGCCTTCGCCCGTGAGTTCGATCGTCTGCTTGGTCTGCCGGACCAGCTTCTGCCGGCGCATGCTGTCGAGCATCTGCACGCCGAGATCGCCGGCCAGATGGTCGTAGCAGATTCGCGCCCGCCGCAGCGCCGGCTCCTTCGGTCCGGTGCGCACGCGGGTGTGGCCGGCGCGCTCGGCTAGGCCCGCCAACCCTTCCAGCACATGCGCAACATCGGGGCCGGTGAGGCGGTAGTAGCGGTGGCGGCCCTGCTTTTCCGGCTCGATCAGCCCGCCGGCTTCGAGCTTGGCAAGATGCGAGCTGGCGGTCTGCGGCGTGATGCCGGCCTGCTGCGCCAATTCGCTTGCGGTCAGCGCGCGGCCGGTCATCAGCGCAGTCAGCATGTTGGCGCGCGCGGGATCGCCGACCAGGGAAGCGACCACGGCAATGTCGGGACCTGCTTTCATAGTTCGATGTTAGCCGAAGCATTAACGTAGGGCAAGCGGGTATTGTGGGGCTCGACGTTTCGTTCTCCGTCATTGCGAGGAGCGAAGCGACGAAGCAATCCATTCCTCCGCATGTGGAGGCGTGGACTGCTTCGCTGCGCTCGCAATGACGGCCTGAAGCATTGGAGCCCCCCATGACCGTCACCGTCTTCATCCGCTACCAGCTCGATCCCTTCAAGCGCGCGCTGTTCGAGCAGTATTCGAAGAACTGGCTCACCATCATCCCGAAATGCGGCGGCGATCTCATCGGCTACTGGATACCGCATGAGGGCACCAACAACATCGCGTTCGCACTGATCTCGTTCGAGAGTCTCGCGGCCTATGAAAGCTACCGGGCGCGGCTGCGCGCCGACAGCGAAGGCAAGGCCAATTTCGATTTCGCCGAAGAGCACAAGTTCATCCTGGCGGAAGAGCGGACTTTCCTGCGCAAGGTCGTCGCGTGAGACGTCTGGCGGAGGGGGCGTTGCGTTCCTATCTACGCGGCGCCAATGAACACCAGGGGAGCTATCAATGCTGACAACTGCTGACAAACGCGCCGCATTCAAAAAACTGCACGAGAGCGGATGCTTCATCATCCCCAACCCCTTCGATGTCGGCAGCGCGAAGGCGTTGCAGCATCTTGGCTTCAAGGCGCTGGCCTCGACCAGCGCCGGCTTTGCCTGGACGCTTGCCAAGCCTGACAACCGCGTCACCGTCGACGACGTCTGCAATCATCTCGCCGCGATCTCTGCGGCGGTGGAGATTCCCGTCAATGCCGACTTTGAGGACGGCTTTGCCCATGAGCCGGAGAAGGTCGGCGTCAATGTTGCCCGCGCGGTGAAGACCGGCGTCGCCGGCCTGTCGATTGAGGATTACACGGGAGACAACGCAAAGCCGTTGTTCGATCGTGCGCTCGCGGTGGATCGCATCCGCGCAGCGCGCAAGGCGATCGATTCCGACAACAGCGGCGTCCTGCTCACCGGCCGCTGCGAAGCGTTTTTGCGGGGACAGAAGGATCTCAAGCTCGTGATCGACCGGCTTACCGCCTACGCTGAAGCCGGTGCGGATTGTCTTTACGCACCGGGTATTTCAACGGCAGAAGAGATTTCCGCGGTCGTCAAAGCGGTGCATCCAAAGCCCGTCAATCTCCTGGTCGGCGCGGCCGGCCCGTCGCTCAAGGAGGCCGGCGATCTCGGCGTCCGTCGCATCAGTGTCGGCGCTTCGCTGGCGCGGATGGCATGGGCCGGCTTCATGAAGGCTTCGAAGGAGATGGCGGAGAAGGGCACCTTCGGCGAATTCGCCAACGGCTATCCCGGCGGCGAACTCAACAAGATGTTCAGCTAGACGAATACGTCGCACGAAAAAGCAGCGGGCTGTTTGGCCCGCTGCGCATCTTTGAATAATCAACCGTTACTGCTTGGCGCGATCGACCTCCGTGCCCGTCGGATTTTGCGACGGCGGCGTCGGGCGATTGGTCGCGGCGCCGGTGGTGGTTCCCGGGTCGGTGTTGGCCTTCGGCGTTACGTCACGCATGCCCGGAGGCGCCGCGGGGTTAGCCGGCTGCGTCTGCTGCGCGGTCTGGTTCGGCGGCGTCGTGCCGACCTGGTTCACGGTCGTGTTATTGAGACCATAGAACAACGCGCCGAGTACGACGGCGATGGCAACGGCGAACATCGCGACCTTCGTGCCGCTCGGCGAACCTTCACCGAGCGCGGGATCGGGCTGCAACTCATTATCGAGACTGTTGAGATGGGCCTGCCGGCGGATTTCCTCATCGCTCATGCCCGCGCGGTAGGGATCGTTCGGATTGGGTTGATATGCCATGAATGGTTCCTCCGTTAGCATCCCAAGAGCTAATAGTTGGCGCGCTCGGATGTTCCGCCAAAGTTGCCAACCCGTAATGTTGGAACCAGTGCTTCCCTGAGGTTCCACCCTGCACAACGACGTGCCGTGTAGTCCCGGTTATGCGGCGCGTCACCAGCGCGTCGAACACGCGCGCGAACGCGCTGATGGTATCGCACCGCATCCGGACACGATTACTTTCGTCGCGCTTTCGCGACCTGATCCGCCGTGACCAGCGGCGCTGCATTGCCCCAGGAATTGCGGATATAGTTGGTCACATCCGCAATCTCCTGATCGCTCATCTTCGCCGCATATCCCGGCATCGATCCCTTGTTGGGTGCGCGCGGCGTCGTCACGGTCTCGGCGCCGTCGAGGATGATGCGCAGCGTACTCGTCGCATCGGCCGATTGCAGATTGGCGTTGCCGGGCAGCGGCGGATAGATCCGCGGCGCGCCTGAGCCGTCCTCCTCGTGGCAGGCGATGCAGGCGCCGTTGTAGAGCTTTTCGCCGGCGGCCATTTGCGCCGGCGGGGGCGGGGTTACCTTGGGCTCCGGTGCACCGGCCGGAAGACTCTTCAGGTACACCGCGATGGCGCGGACGTCCGCATCGCTCATCTTCGACGTCGAATTGACGACGACCTCCGACATCAACTGACCGGCATGGCTGCGCGTATTGCGGCCGCTCTGCAGATATTCGGTGATGTCTTCCACGCTCCAGGACTTCAGGCCGCTGCGCTCGGCGCCGTCCAGCCGTGGCGCGAACATGCCCTGCACGAGGCCGCCGCCAAACTTCCGGCCTCGTCTGTCCGCGCCAAATATGTTTTTGGGCGTGTGGCAGACGCCGCAGTGCGCGAGGCCCTCGACCAGATAGCGGCCACGATTCCATTCCGCGCTCTTCTGCTGATCGGGCATCATTATGCCCGGCTTGAAGAACAGCCAATTCCAGCCGCGCATCACGAAGCGATAGTTGAACGGAAAGCGCAGCTCCGGCGCGCGCGGCGGATTGTGCAGCGGGGTGAGCGTCGCGAGATAGGCGCGGATCGCAAAAATGTCCTGGCGCGTCAGCTTGGTGAAGTTCGGGTAGGGGAAGGCTGGGTAGTACCGCGAGCCGTCGCGCGCCACGCCGTAGCGTAGGGCGCGGTAGAAATCGTCGTCGCTCCACGCGCCAAGCCCGGTCTCGCTATCAGGCGTCAGGTTGGGCGAATAAATCCCGCCGAAGGGAGTGTCGATCCGCTTTCCGCCGGCGAAGGGTCTTGCGGGATCGGCGGTGTGGCAGCTTGCGCAGTCGCCGGCCTCGGTCAGCGCCTTGCCGCGCGCGATGTCCTCGCTGGTCGGTTCGGCCTTGAGCTCAAGCTTAGGCTTAACCGTTGGCTCGGTCCTGGACTGGGCATGGCCGTCGGCGACCGCGAACGCAGTGCACAAAAATACGCCGGCGAGAATCGTCCGCATGGGTCCCTGCACCATCTGGCCTTCCCGAGCGTTATAGCGCGAAAGCGAAGCGAGGAGGGGCGTCATGCCATTTCGCGCGGGGGCTTCCGGACGACACAAACCGAAATGCCCCGCGGTTATTCCCGGCACGAAATTGCGATCTTTCAAAGCGCGGCTTTGCGCGCGAGATTTGTAGTGCGCGTGCGGAAAAATCCGACATAGACTGGTTCTAACAAGCTCAGATGACTAGCTAAAAGCAGTCGTCGCGCTCAAGGCTTATGGCAAAGAGGGCTGCAATGGGAATCAACCAGGGTCCGATCAGTCTCGATCAGAAGTATACCCAAGGCACTGGCCACATCTTCCTGACCGGTATCCAGGCGCTGGTCCGCCTGCCGATGGCGCAGATCCGCCGCGACCGCGCGATGGGACTGAACACGGCTGGCTTCATCTCCGGCTACCGCGGCTCGCCGCTCGGCGGCTATGACCAGCAGCTCTTTGCCGCGCGAAAGCATCTCGACCAGTACAACATCAAGTTTCAGCCCGGCGTGAACGAGGACCTCGCGGCGACCGCGATCTGGGGTTCGCAGCAGCTCAATCTGTCGCCAGGCGCCAAATATGATGGCGTCGTCGGCATCTGGTATGGCAAGGGCCCGGGCGTCGACCGTTGCGGCGACGTCTTCCGCCACGCCAACACGGCAGGCTCCGCCAAGCATGGCGGCGTGCTGTGCCTTGCCGGCGACGACCACGGCGCAAAATCCTCCACCGTGCCGCATCAGTCGGACCACGCCTTCATCTCCGCGCTGATGCCTTATCTCTATCCCTCCAGCATCCATGAAATGATCGAGATGGGCCTTCTGGGGATCGCGATGTCGCGCTACTCCGGCTGCTGGGTCGGCATGAAGGTGATCACCGAGACCGTGGAGACCACGGCGGAGATCGATCTCACCGACGAGATGAAGCCCTTCATCATTCCATCCGATTTCGAGATGCCGCCGGGCGGCCTCAATCTGCGCTGGCCGGACGACCGCTACGCCCAGGACCTGCGCCTGCAGGACTACAAGGGCTATGCCGCAATCGCCTTCGCCCGCGCCAACAAGATCAACCGCATCACCATGGATTCGCCGAATGCCCGCTACGGCATCATGGCGTCAGGCAAGAGCTACGAGGACATCCGCCAGGCGCTGCGCGAGCTCGGGGTCACCGAGGAGGTCGCCGCCAAAATCGGGCTGCGGCTCTACAAAATCGGCATGCCCTGGCCGCTCGAGCCGGAAGGCGTGCGCAATTTCGCTGTTGGCCTTGAAGAGATCTTCATCGTCGAAGAGCGCCGCGAGATCGTCGAGAACCAGGTCAAGCAGGAGCTGTTCAACTGGCGCGACGACGTTCGCCCGCGCATCGTCGGCAAGATGGACGATCACGACAAGCGTTTCTTGACCTTTGCTGCCGAACTTAGCGTCGCTTCGCTCGCGAGTTCACTGACCGAACGACTTCTTCGACTTAATCTCAATCCCGAAATCGCCCAGATGCTGCGCGCCAAGGCCGACTGGTTTAACGGCCGGCAGGCAACCCAGATGCAGGCGGTCGCGCCCGTCACCCGCACGCCGTATTTCTGCTCGGGCTGCCCGCACAACACCTCGACCAAGGTCCCGGAAGGCAGCCGCGCCTTTGCCGGCATCGGCTGTCACTTCATGGCGCTGTGGATGGACCGCAACACCGAGACCTACACCCATATGGGAGGCGAGGGCGTGCCGTGGGTCGGCGTCGCCCCCTTTACAAAGGAAGAGCACGTCTTCGCCAATCTCGGCGACGGCACCTACTTCCATTCCGGCAGCCTTGCGATCCGCCAGGCGATCGCCTCGGGCGCCAACATCACCTACAAGATCCTCTATAACGACGCGACCGCGATGACCGGCGGCCAGCATGTCGATGGCGAATTGTCGCCGCAGCAGATCACCTTCCAGCTGCACAGCGAAGGCATCCGCGACATCTATCTGGTCTCGGAAAATCCCGATGCCTATCCGGCCTCGGAGATCGCGCCCGGCGTCAAGACCGCGCATCGTGACGAGCTGCAGGATGTCATGAAGACCTGCCGCACGCTCAAGGGCACCTCGGCGATCGTCTTCGTGCAGACCTGCGCCGCCGAGAAGCGCCGCCGCCGCAAGCGCGGCCTGATGGAAGACCCGGCGCGCCGCGTCATGATCAATCCGGCCGTGTGCGAAGGCTGCGGCGATTGCTCTGTGCAGTCGAACTGCATTTCCGTCGAGCCCTTGGAAACCGAGATGGGCCGCAAGCGCACCATCAACCAGTCGACCTGCAACAAGGACTATTCCTGCCTCAAGGGTTTCTGCCCGTCCTTCGTCACCATCGACGGCGGCAAGCCGCGCCGCCGCGCGCCGGCAGGTCTCGGCGACATCGGCGATCTGCCGGAGCCGGCCTCGTTCCCGTCGCTGGAGCGGCCCTACAACATCGCGGTCGGCGGCGTCGGCGGCACCGGTGTGCTGACGATCGGCGCGCTGCTCGGCATGGCCGCCCATATCGAGGGCAAGGCCAGCATGATCCTCGACATGTCCGGCCTGGCGCAAAAGGGCGGGGCGGTGCTCAGCCACGTCCGGCTCTCCGAACATCCTGCCGATGTCACCTGTTCGCGCATCGTCACCGGAACGGCGGACCTTGTGCTCGCGGCCGATGAAGTCGTGGCGGTATCGAAGGATATGGTTACGTTGTGCGAGTCCACCCGCACGGCGGGCATTATCAACAGCCACGTCATCCCGACCGCGGATTTCATTCTCAACCGTGACTTCAATTTCCAGAGCCGCAAGCTCAACTCGGTGCTGGAGACCGAGCTGCGCAAGGATTCTTCCTTCTTCGATTTCACCACGCCGGCCGAAGCCCTGTTAGGGGACTCCATCGCCACCAACATCATGATGCTGGGCTACGCCTATCAGCGCGGCCTGCTGCCGCTGTCGGCGAAGGCGATCGAGCAGGCGATCGAGGTAAACGGCGTCTCCATCAAGATGAACACGCAGGCCTTCCAGCTCGGCCGGCTCGCCGCCGCCGATCCGGCGCGGTTCAAGGAGATGATGAAGGATCACGAGGCCGTCGTCCCGGCCAAATCGCTGGATACGATGACGCTCGACGACATCATCGCGCACCGCAGCGCATTTCTGACCGACTATCAGAACGCTGCGCTGGCCGAGCGTTACCGCAATCTGGTGAAGCGCATCCGCGACGCAGCGATCGATGGCGGTTATGGCGAAGCGCTGCCGCATGCGGTCGCGATCAACTACGCAAAACTGCTCGCCTACAAGGACGAGTACGAGGTGGCGCGTCTCTTCACCGATGGCCGTTTCGAAGCGCAGCTTCGCGATCAGTTCGAGGGCGACTTCAAGTTCAACTTCAACCTGGCGCCGCCGATCCTCGGCGGCGCGAAGGACGCGCTCGGCCGTCCGAAGAAGCGCGCGTTCGGCGCCTGGATGATGCCGGTGTTCCGGACGCTGGCAAAGCTGCGCGTCCTGCGCGGCACGCCGCTCGACATTTTCGGCTACAGCGCCGATCGCAAGCTGGAGCGCGAATTGATCACGGCCTACGAGAAGGACGTTGATACCGTGCTCGGCCTGTTGTCGCCCGTGACCCACGACACCGCCGTCGAGCTCCTGTCCTTGCCTGACCGCATCCGCGGCTTCGGCCCGGTAAAGGAGAAGGCAGTCGCGGACGCCAAGGCCCGCCACGCCCAACTCACCGGCGACCTCGCCAACCCGCCGCCCGCGCCAAGGCAATTGGCGGCAGAGTGACTCTCGTGTCCCGGACGTGGTGCAGCACGCAGTGATGCACCACAGAGCCGGGACCCATCTAGCCGCATAGGCCCCGGCTCAGCAGCGCAGCACTTCGCGCCGCGTCCGGGGCACGAGAGCCGTAGGGTAGGCAAAGGCGCCCTTCGCGCCGTGCCCACCATCCAACACTCCGCTCGTGCATGGTGGGCACGCTTCGCTTAATCAAAAGCTTGTCTCCCAAGCCCCGATGGGGTGTAGTCGCCATCAGCTTGCCACTGCGTTGACGCATTGCCTGCTTCGCACCAGCAACGGGTTAGCAGATGGACCAGCCCCTCGCCGATATCGGCATCATCTCCGCCTATCGGTTCGCGAACGACGGTTCGGCGACGAAGCTCGATATCGTTAACCTCGATGTGGAACTCGCCAATCCGCACGGCTGGCTGTGGCTGCATTTCAACCTGTCCAACCGCCGCTGCCACGACTGGCTCGCCAGTGCGCCGCTGTCCGATATCGCGCGCGAGACCTTGCTCGATGCCGATGAGCATATCCGCCTCGATATCTTCGGCGAGGAGATCGCCGGCGTTTTGCCCGACCTGCATCAGGAGTTCATGCAGGAGGGCGACGATCTCCTGCGGGTGCACTTTGCGATCTCGTCAAAGCTGATGATCACCGCCCGGCGCAAACCGCTGCGTGCGATCGAGCTGACACGACGTGCACTCGATAGCGGCCGCAAGTTTCCAACCCCAGTGTCGCTGTTCGATGCAATCATCGACCAGTTCGCCGATGTGATCGGGCGCTATTCGGCGGGCCTTGGCGACGAGCTCGACATCGTCGAGAATCATGTACTGCACGATGAGATCGACGATGAGCGCTTGCGGCTTGGCCGCGTGCGCTTGCAGGCGATCCGCACGCGGCGGCAGCTCTCGCAGATCCGGGCGCTGTTTCATCGCCTGGAGACGCGCGAGGACGTCGAATCCGAAACCCTGCTGTCGGCGATGCGCAAGCTTGCGCAGAAGTTCGACGCGCTCGACTACGAGTTCAGCGCGATCTATGAGCGCGCGCGGCTGCTGCAGGACGAGATCGCCGGTCGCATGACGGCGATCACCAACCGGCGCCTGTTCACGCTGTCGGTCCTGACCGCGTGCATGCTGCCCTCGACGCTGGTCACCGGCTTCTTCGGCATGAACACCAAGGACATGCCGTTCCAGACCGGTGACGGCGGCACCTGGTACGCGCTTCTCTTGGTGATCGCCGCGGGAGCACTGACCTGGTGGCTGCTTAGGCGGACCAAGGCGTTGTAGTCGGCCGTTGGCCGTAGCCCGGATGAGCGCAGCGATATCCGGGGCCAGCGTTACCCCGCATGTCGCTTGCGCTCATGCGGGCTACAATTCATCGACGTTCGCAAATCACTTCTGATTTTCAGAAATCGTGTCAAGCCCGCGAATCAAAAATATTCCGCTTCCGTTTTCACCCAAATCAGCGGCATAACTCCGCCCGTCTCACCGCAAGATGAGGGGCGCTCGCGAACGTCACGAACGCGCGGTGAGATGCGATGGACGCAGATGGCGCGAGAGACGTTGCGCGCCGGAAGCGTACGGTGAAGTCGTGTGGTTCGGGCGCCGCGGTGCTGGCGTTAAGTCGGCGGGAAGTATCTTGCCGGCGACGGAGGCAATAAAGCCGTTCTCCGGGAAGAGCGCGAAGTAAGCCGTAAAGCCATTGCGCAGGGAAGGCCGGGATGCTCCCGCCGAACCTGTATGCTCGTGTGCGTGTTCTTTGCGCATAATTGCACACGAGACCGCGGGTGCGGCGCGCACCCGGTCTTCCCTGCGCCCTCTGATTGGAGAGGGCGGGAAAAGAAGATGCAAACCTCGGGCAAACATGTCGCGAGATCGCGGCCCCATATTCAGTTTTCGTCACCCGCGCAGGCGGGTGACCCAGTACCCCAGAGACGTCGGTGATTGAACCGAGAAGCCGCGGCGTACTGGATCCCCGCGTTCGCGGGGATGGCAGTCGTGCATGTGGCGGCTCAATGGGTCCACCAACTTGAGTCCAGTCGCTACCGTCTCGCCCTGCGGAATATTTCCGCGCTTGCCAAGGTCGGCCCAACAGGCCAGAAAAACTCTCTGCAAGAAGAAACGTCAGCGGAGAACGATTTGACTATCAAGGGCAAAGCCTACATTGCCGGGATCTACGAGCATCCCACCCGGCACGCACCCGATAAATCCACTGCACAGCTCCACGCCGAGGTCGCCAAGGGCGCGATCGAGGATGCCGGCCTGACCAAGGACGATATCGACGGCTATTTCCTCGCCGGCGACGCGCCGGGCGGGCTGTGGCCGATGGTCGATTATCTCGGCCTCAACACCAAGAAGCTGCGGCACGTCGATTCCACCGAGACCGGCGGCTGTTCCTATCTGATCCATCTCGGTCACGCGGCGGAGGCGATCGCCGCCGGCAAATGCTCGGTCGCGCTGGTGACGCTCGCCGGCAAGCCGCGAACCGGCCCGATGCCGGCCCGCGCGGCCGGCGCGGAGGCCGATTTCGAGGCCGCTTATGGCGCGACTACGCACAATGCTTATGGCATGTGTGCCATGCGCCATATGCACGACTACGGCACCACCAGCGAGCAACTCGCCTGGATCAAGGTCGCGGCCTCCCACCACGCCCAGTACAACCCGCATGCGATGCTGAAGGATGTCGTCACGGTCGAGGACGTCCTGAACTCGCCGATGATCTCGGACCCGCTGCATCGCATGGACTGCTGCGTCGTCACCGACGGCGGCGGCGCGATGATCGTGACCACGCCGGAAATCGCCAAAAGCCTGAAGAAGCCGCTGGTGCGGCTGATCGGCCATGGCGAGGCGATGAAGGGCCCGCGCGGCGGCAAGGATCTCGACCTCACTTATTCTGCCGGCGTGTGGTCCGGCCCGCGCGCCTTCGAGGAGGCAGGCGTCACGCCGAAGGACATCAAATACGCCTCGATCTATGACAGCTTCACCATCACCGTGCTGATGCAGCTCGAAGACCTCGGCTTCTGCAAGAAGGGCGAGGGCGGCAAGTTCGTCGCCGACGGCAATCTCATTTCGGGCGTCGGCAAGCTGCCGTTCAACACCGATGGCGGCGGCCTCTGCAGCAACCACCCCGTCAACCGCGGCGGCATGACGAAGGTCCTCGAAGCCGTCAGGCAATTGCGCGGCGAAGCGCATCCGAAAGTGCAGGTGCCGAATTGCGATCTCGCGATTGCCCACGGCACCGGCGGACTCCTTGGCGTGCGTCACGCCGCCTCAACCTGCATTCTGGAGCGCGTGTGATGGCAGAAGTGAAGAAATATCCGGCGCCGGTGACCAATCCGGAAACCGCGCCGTTCTGGGAAGCGGCCAAGGCCGGCAAGTTCATGATCAAGCGCTGCACCGCCTGCGGCGAGCCGCATTACTTCCCGCGCGCGATCTGCCCGTTCTGCTTCTCCGACAAGACGGAGTGGGAGGAGGCATCCGGCGAGGGGACGATCTACACCTACAGCCTGATGCGCAAATCGCCGACCGGACCGTACACGATCGCCTATGTCACGCTGAAGGAGGGCCCGTCGCTGCAGACCAACATCGTCGATTGCGATCTAACGAGCCTGAAGATCGGCCAGAAGGTGAAGCTGGTGTGGAAGCCGACCGACGGTGCGCCATTGCCGTTTTTCACCGCGGCCTAGCCTGGAAAGTACCTTCCCCCCTTGCGGGGGAAGGTGGCGCAAAGCGCCGGAAGAGGGGTTCTCTCCACGAGAGAGATGCATTTGTGGAGGCAACCCCTCTCCCAAGCGAGGTTGTTGCTGGCGCCTGTGTAGCCCTCTCCCGCAAGGGGAGAGGGCGCAACAATAGGCGCCGCGAAGAAAAGGTTCGGAGAGAAACGAAATGCCGATCAACTACGAACAACTGATGGCCCTGAAAAATCTCGGCCAGAAATACGCCTATACCGATCGCGAGGTGATGCTCTACGCCTACGGCATCGGCATGGGCGCCGATCCGATGGACGAAAAAGAGCTCGCCTTCGTCAACGAGGGCACGCTCACCCCGCGTCCCCTGAAGGTGGTGCCGACCTTCGCCTCGGTGGCGGCCTGGGGCGCAGGTCCCGGCGAGATGAACCTGAACCGGGTGATGGTGGTCGACGGCGAGCGCGACATCACTTTCCACAAGCCGCTGCCGAGCGCCGCAAAGATCACGGCCGACTCGACTGTGCTTGACGTCTTCGACAAGGGCAAGGACAAGGGCGCCGTCATCCGCCACCAGACGGTGCTGAAGGACGAGAACGGCGACAAGCTGGCGACGCTGGTAGCCTCGCGCTTCGCGCGCGGCGACGGCGGCTTTGGCGGTCCTTCCGAAGGCCAGCCTGAGCCGCACCAGGTGCCGACCCGCGCGCCCGACCAGGTCATCGACATCACGACGCGGCCGGACCAGGCGCTGGTCTATCGTCTCTGCGGCGACCGCAACCCGCTGCACTCCGATCCCGAGTTCGCCAAGAAAGCCGGTTTCCCGCGGCCGATCCTGCACGGCATGTGCACCTACGGCATCACCTGCCGCGGCGTGCTGCAGACCTACGCCGATTACGATCCCTCAGCCTTCAAGCAGCACGTCGCGCGCTTCTCATCGCCGGTCTATCCCGGCGAGACCGTGACGATGGAGATGTGGAAGGACGGCAATGTCGTCTCGTTCGAAGCCAAGGTGAAGGCGAGGGGCGTGACGGTGATCAAGAACGGCAAGACGGTGTTGGGTTGAATCTCGTGCCCCGGACGCAGCGCAGCACGTAGTGATGCGCTGCTGAGCCGGGGCCCACGCCGGCGATAGGTCCCGGCTCTGCGAAGCAGCGTTTCACGCTGCGTCGCGTCCGGGACACGAGACGGCAAGACAGTGCTGGGGTAGACGCGGCGAGGGCGGTGCGCTCCCTCGCCCCGCTCTTCGCGGGGAGAGGGTTGGGGTGAGGGGCTCTCACCGCGAGCTGTGAAAGTAGTGAGACCTGTACCCCCTCACCCGAAATTCGCTAACGCGAATTTCGACCTCTCCCCGCAAGCGGGGAGAGGTAAGAAGAAACAAAACGGGAGAAAAACACCATGGGATTACTCGACGGCAAGGTCGCCATCATCACGGGCGCAGGCGGCGGGCTTGGTGAAGCCTACGCAAAACTGTTCGCGCGCGAGGGCGCGGCGGTCGTGGTCAATGACCTCGGTGGTCCCCGCGACGGTTCCGGCGCCGACGTCTCGATGGCGCAGAAGGTGGTCGATGCGATCAAGGCCGAGGGCGGCCGTGCCGTCGCCAACGGCGCCGATATCTCGACCATGGCGGGCGGGCAATCGGTGTTCGATGACGCCATCAAGAATTTCGGCCGCGCCGATATCCTGGTGAACAATGCCGGCATCCTGCTCGACGAGACCTTCCATAAGGCCAAGGAGTCGAACTGGGACAAGGTGATCAAGGTGCATCTCAAAGGCACCTTCTGCTGCACCCAGCCGGTGTTCAAATGGATGCGCGAGAACGGCGGCGGCGTCATCGTCAATACGTCCTCGACCTCGGGCCTGATCGGCAATTTCGGCCAAACCAATTACGGCGCCGCCAAGGGCGGTATCTGGGGGCTGTCAAACGTGCTGGCGATCGAGGGCCGCAAGTACAACATCCGGGTCTGGACGCTGGCGCCGGGCGCGCTGACCCGCATGACCGCAGACCTGCCGCGCTACAAGGAGAACCCCGGCGCGGCGCTCGGCCCTGACGGCATCGCGCCGGCGGTGCTCTACATGGTCAGCGATCTCTCGGGTGACCAGACCGGCAAAGTGCTCGGCGTCTCCGGCCCGCGCGGCGTGCGCGAAATGCGGATGATGGAAATGGAAGGCTGGAAGCCGCCTTTCACGGGGTGGAAGGCCGAGGATATCGTGACCCATGCCAAGGAGATCTTTTTCTCCGAAGAACAGATCAAGATGGGTGCGCGAAGGTTCTAATCTCCGAGTGCGATGGAGGTGCCATGCTCGCGTTGCGGCCCGCGCGTCCCGAGGAAGGTGCAGCTCTTACCGAGCTGTGCCTGCGCTCCAAGGCGGTCTGGGGGTATGACGATGCATTCATGGCGGCTTGCCGCAAAGAGCTAACACTGACGCCGGCAACCATCCTGACGTCCCAGGTGCAGGTGGCTGAACTCGACGGCCGTATCGCCGGCATCGCCGAGGTGAATTCCAGTGGCGACACGGCCCAGCTTGAAAAGCTCTTCGTCGAGCCGGCCATGCTTCGGACGGGCACTGGGCGCAAGCTGCTTGACTGGGCCAAGGCCGCCGCCCGTGCGGCCGGCGCCGCGGCGCTGGTTATCGAGGCCGACCCCGGCGCGGCCGAATTTTACCGCCGCATGGGGGCAATCGACGATGGGCTTGTTCCATCGGCTCGATCCCGGGCAGGCTCATTCCGAGGCTTAATCTGCCGCTTTGAGGGGCAGGTTGGTTGGTGCTATCCATGACCCAGACGTTCCGCCCCATTAGCCCCTGCCAAAGAAGGTAATCATGAAGCTCACCGCCCAGGCCGCAGGCACCTTTGCGATCGCGCCGACACCGTTCCACGATGACGGTCGTATCGACGAGAAATCGATCGACCGGCTGACCGACTTCTACGCCGAGGTCGGCTGCGACGGCGTCACCGTGCTCGGCATTTTGGGCGAGGCGCCGAAGCTCGATGCTGATGAAGCCGAGCAGGTGGCGATCCGCTTCGTCAAGCGCGCCAGGAACATGCAGATCATCGTCGGCGTCTCGGCGCCGGGTTTTGCCTCGATGCGCTCGCTGGCGAAAGCATCCATGGATGCCGGCGCTGCCGGCGTGATGATTGCGCCGCCTCCGCACCTGCGCACCGACGACCAGATTACCGGCTACTTCAAGCAGGCGCAGGAGGCGATCGGCGACGAGATTCCCTGGGTGCTGCAGGATTATCCGCTGACTCTGAACGTCGTCTTCACGCCCGCCGTGATCCGCAAGATCGTGATGGACTCGCCGTCCTGCGTGATGCTCAAGCACGAGGATTGGCCGGGCCTGGAGAAGATCACGACGCTGCGCAACTTCCAGAAAGACGGCTCGCTGCGGCCGCTGTCCATTCTGGTCGGCAATGGCGGGCTGTTCCTCGATTTCGAAATGGAGCGCGGCGCCGATGGCGCCATGACCGGCTATGCATTCCCGGAATTGTTGATCGACGTCGTCAAACTATCGAAAGCCGGCAAGCGCGATGCGGCGCATGATCTGTTCGACGCGCATCTGCCGCTGATCCGCTACGAGCAGCAGCCCGGCGCGGGGCTTTCCGTGCGCAAATACGTGCTGCAGAAGCGCGGCATCATTTCCTCAAGTGCGCAGCGCAAGCCGGGCGCGACCATTACGGCCACCGCGAGGGCGGAAGTTGACTACCTGCTGTCGCGGGTCGCGCGCGTCGACCGCCGCGCCAATCTGCAACCGCAATCGAGCGCGGCGGGTTAGTCCTATGGCCGAAACCGTCGCCCCGCGTCCCGCGTCCACCATCCTTCTGCTGCGCGACAGCGCTGAGCGAAAGGAGATCGAGGTCTTCATGATGGTTCGCCATTATGAGATCGACTTCAATTCCGGCGCGCTGGTGTTTCCCGGCGGTAGCGTCGACAAGGGCGATAAGGAGATCATCGCTAGCCCCGAGCTCTATTCGGGCGGCGAGGGGCTCGATGACGCCACACTCAGCTTCCGCATCGCCGCGATCCGCGAAACCTTCGAGGAAAGCGGCATCCTCCTGGCGCGACCTAAGGGCTCGAAGACGCTGGTCGATGCCAAGCGCGCCAGCGAGATCGAGGCGGCGCATCGGGCCGACCTCTGCGATGGCAAGATCACCTTCCTGAAGGTGCTGACCGACAACGGCATGGTGCTGGCGCTCGACGAACTCGTGCCCTATGCGCACTGGATCACGCCGGAGGGCATGCCCAAGCGGTTCGACACCTGGTTCTTCCTCGCCGCAGCCCCGCCCGAACAGGTCGGCGCCCATGATGGTAAGGAGTCCACGGACTCGATCTGGGTGTCGCCGCGCGAGGCGCTGGAAGGCGGCGAGAGCGGCCGCTTCAAGCTGCCGTTCCCGACCACGCGCAACCTGATCAAGCTCGGCAAGCAGGCCAGTGTGAACGCAGCGCTCGACGATAGCCGCGGCAAATCCATCGTCACCGTGACGCCGGTCATGACCAAGACCAATAACGGCCGCCAGCTACGTATTCCGATCGAGGCGGGCTACGACGGCGACGTGTTCGAGGTCGGCTCGGTCGGCTGAGCACGAGCCGGCGGTTTATGAAAGGAATGTATCGACCAGCCCCTGATCCTGGTCGTAGACCCAGCATTCCCTAAGTAATCCGTCGCGCACGGCATAGATCAGCAGGCGCTCGAATTCGGCCGTCCTGCCGTCGCGCTCAAAGCGCTCGCGGACCAGCAGCGCGCCGCGTTGGGGCCCGGCCATGACGTCGGTAATGGCAAGCAGCCGGCGATTGGTACGGCGGGTAACCTCGGCCAGGATGAGGAGCGCGGCGGCCTTGCCCTTATGTTGGCCGGCCAGCGGGTTACGGCCGAAATAGTGCAGCGTGAAGTCGTCGTGATAGCAGGCGGCAAGCGCCGGGCGATCGCCCGCGAGCCATGCCGCAGCGTAGCGGCCGACAGCCTGTCGGGTAAGCTCGGTGGCCGCTTGGTTATCGATGTCGGATCGGTTATTTGCCATCGTTGCCCATCTCGCAGGTCGTTGTCATCTGCAATGACTAGACCTGCCGGCGCATCGGGGCTTTCAAGAACTGGCTATGGGCGAGATCGCGCCAGCGAAACTGATCGGATGGGGGGCGCGCGTGCTGTATCTGGGCCCGGCCTTTGGCCTAACTCCGCACCGGAACGCCACCGCAGTCCTTGCTGTCGGGCTCGACGGTTCGCTGGAAGTAGCCGACGATCCGGCTGATACCTCAACCCGCTATCGCTCGGCCCGCAGCGTGCTGATCCTGCCCAACACCCTGCATCACCTGCGCATCGAACGGGGACGGATGGCCTTCCTCTATGTCGACCCGTTCGGACGCGACCTCAAGGCGCTGATCTGCCGGATGACGATCGTACTCCCGCGCGCGGCGTTCGATCTTCGGGAAGAGGCCGCCGCTATCGCGGTCCTGACGGACCTGGCGGAGAACCGCATCGCCGCGCAAGAAGGCCGCGTATCCCTTGGTGAACTCCTAGGCATCGGGAGGCAGGCCAAATCCAACGGGCGGATTGCTCCGGCGCTGCGGCACATGCGGGACGAGCCGCACCGGGCCAACCGGCTGACGACACTCGCGGCGCGTGCGGGCCTATCCCCGTCACGCTTCCTTCATGTGTTCAAGGCGGAGACTGGGGTGCCGTTGCGGCGATACCGCATCTGGAACCGGATGGGCGCCGCGATGCGCGCCTGTGGTGAGGGCGCATCCCTGACGGATGCGGCTCATGCCGCCGGCTTCGCGAGCTCGGCACATTTTTCCAGCGCATTTCGCGACATGTTCGGGATGATGCCTTCCGATCTGGCGAAGGCGCTGAGGGGAGTGCCGATCCAGGCATGAGCGGCCAATCCGGCTCATATACGGCCATTAACCATCGACCGGCATGTTCCCCATGGCCCGAAAGTCATCGTATATTGCGCCCCGACTGGAGCCCGGCCCCGACCACCATGACCGCTGAAACGCCGCCGATTTCGACGCCACCGCGATCGTTCTCGCTTTCGATCGGCCAACTGACATTCGGCAGTTTCATGCTGGTGCTGGCGGTGATCATCATCACCTCGACGGCCAGCGTCATCGCCATCCGCCATATCGATTCGACCTTTGCCGAGCTGCAGCGGCTGCAGAGCGTCGGCGATCTGGCCGAGGATATCGACCGCCGCATGAACGAATTGCGGCTGGCGGCGCGGGATTTCGTCACCGACCGCGGCAATCAATCGGTTCAGGTCGGCGAGGCCGCGACCGCGCTCGGCGAGGTGCTGAAGAAGACCCGGCTGGAGCTCGCTCCCGAGCAGCAGGACATGATCGATGGCGTATCCGAGCGCCTTGCGACCTACCGCACCGGCATCGAGCGGATCTCCGCGCTGATCAACCGCCGCGCCGAAATGATCGTCGCGTTGCCGCCTTTGCGCGAAAAATTCGATACTGCGATCGCTGAAGCGTCCGATCCCCAGATGGCGATGGCCCTATTGCAGACCCAGAGCCGCATTGCCTCGGCGTTGCTGGCGCATAATCCTTCGGCTGCCGAACAGGCTGCGGAAAGCATGCGCTCGATGGCGATTGCGGACCCGAAGTTGCGCGCGATTGTTGACGATTATGCGCTGGCAATCGTGAACATATCGATCCGCGAACGGCAGATATCCGATATCGACAGGGAAGTGCTGGGCGCCGAGGGCCGCCTGATCCAGCGCGTGACGGAATTGCTGCGCGATGTCAGCGAGCGGCGAGGGCGCGTGCTCTCCCGCGATTTTGCCAGAACGCTGGCCGAAGCGAAGTGGCAGAGCATCGTCCTCGGCACCGCCGGTGTCCTGATCGGGTTGTTCGCCTCGCTGCTGGTGGTTCGCCGCACGGTGCGTCCGCTCGCCGCAATCGCAGCCTCGATCCGGACGGTGGCCCGCGGCGAGAAGAGCGCCTCGATCCCGGCGACCGACGTCGACAACGAGATCGGCGACATCGCGCGCGCTGCGGAAGTCTTCCGCCAGACGCTGGTTGATGCCGATAGCGCGCGCGAGGCGGCGGTACGCGCGCTCGCAGAGCAGCGGCTTGCCGAAGAAAGCTACCGTAAGCTGTTCGAGTCCTCGGTCGACGGAATTTATGTCACGACGCCTGGCGGCACGCTGCTGAACGCCAACCCGGCACTGGCGCGGATGATGGGCTATGCCACGCCGCAGGATCTGATCAACGGTATCGGCGACATCGCAGATACCGTCTATGTCCGTCCCGAGGCGAGGGCGGAATATGAGCGGCTGATGCAGCGCGACGGCATGGTGCGCGAATACGAATACCAGGTTCGCACGCGCACCGGGTCGGTGCTGTGGCTCTCCGACAGCGCAAGCGCCGTGCACAACGAGGCCGGCGTCATCATTCGCTATGAGGGAACGGTGCGCGACATCACCGATCAGAAGCGCGCCGAGGATGCGATCGCCGAAGGGCGCCGCTTGCTGCAAATGGTGATCGATACCGTGCCTGCCGTCATCAACGTCAAGGATAAGCATCTGCGCTATGTCCTGATGAACCGCTATATGGCCGGTATTTTCGGGGTCGAACCGGGCGATGCGATCGGCCGCACCACGGCCGAGCTGATGTCGCGCTACGGGGCTGAAAAGACCGATGAGCCCGATAAGCGGGTGCTGGCGGTTGGCAAGGAGCTCGGATTCTACGAGGAGGAATACCGGGATGCGTCCGGCCAGATGCGGCAATGGCTGGTCAACAAGCTGCCGATCCTGGATCCAGCCGGCGAGATCGAGAACATCGTGACGGTTGCGCTCGACATCGGCGAACGAAAGCGCGTCGAATTCGAGATGCGCAAGGCCAAGGACGCAGCGGAAGCAGCGCTGCGAAACCTGCGGGAGACGCAGAATTCGCTGATCGAGGCGGAAAAGCTGGCCGCGCTGGGACGGCTGGTGGCGGGCGTCGCCCACGAGGTCAACAATCCCGTCGGTATCAGCCTGACGGTCGCCTCCGCGCTGGAACGCAAGACGTCGAACTTTGCAGCAGAGGTCGCTCGCGGCGAGCTGCGGCGCTCCAGCCTGAACGATTTTCTCGATACAAGCCGCACCGCATCGTCACAGCTCGTCGCCAACCTCAATCGCGCCGCCGAGCTGATCCAGTCGTTCAAGCAGGTGGCTGCCGACCGCAATTATTCGGACCAGCGCACCTTCGACCTCGGCGATCTCACCGAGCAGGTGGTGATGAGCCTGCGGCCGGGCCTGCGCAAACACAATCTGACGCTCAATGTCGAGTGTCAGCCTAATCTGATGATGAACAGCTATCCCGGTCCCTACGGACAGGTGCTCACCAACCTGTTCCTCAATTCGGTGGCGCACGCGTTCCCGGACGGCAAGCCCGGCACGGTCGATATCCAGGTGCGGGAATCCGGCAAGGACAATGTCGAGATCATTTTCTCAGACAATGGATGCGGCATGAGCCTCGACGTCCGCCGCCGCGCCTTCGATCCGTTCTTCACCACGCGCCGCGATCAGGGCGGCACCGGGCTCGGGCTGCACATCGTCTACAGCATCGTGACGACGCGGCTCGGCGGGCGGCTCGATCTTGATTCCGAGCCGGGTGGCGGCACGCGCATCCAGATGATTCTGCCGCGCGTCGCTCCGCTGGAGCAGGCGGCGGAGTAGGCAGCGCAGAATGGCCGCAGGCGTTCAATGCAAGGGTGTGTCGCGCCGGCCCGTGCTGTTGGGTCGCGCTAGTTGATGTCAGCCAGCTTGCGCAGCGTCGCGCCGAAGATCTGGCTGGCTTTGCCGACGAGCGCGGTTCCATTCATGGTGGCGCGGGTGTCGGTGAAGGTTCCGGATACGCCGATGCCGACCGGGCTTGGGCCGCCGAACAGCGGGTTGTCGTTGTCGCGCGGAGTAGTGTGACGCTGGACCAGGACCTCGCCCTTGAAGGTGTCGCCCTTCACGGTGTAGCTGCCGGTGTAGAATAGGTAGGCATCGCCGCCGAGGATCTGGCCGTCCCGGAACAGAATGACGCCACTGCCCTTGCCGATGCGCCCATCCAGCAGGGTGACGTGGATCGAATACAGTCCGTTCTTCATGACGTCCCAAATGCCGGCCGCCGCGCCCACGGAGGCCGGTCAAATAGTTATGCCAAAGCGTAGCACGCACCGTCAACGCGTCAGGTTGCCTGCCGATTCCCTTGCTCCAAACAAACCCCATACATGCCATCGCGCCGGACGCGGGAATAACTGCGGCGGGCTCAGCCAACTTGGCCCGCGAAATGCATGGCTCAGTTTGGCACCGGCCGGCGGGTGCTGGAGCACGAGAAACAGGTGACCAACTGGATAAGTTCCGGCGGCCACGTGCCGTCCTCACGCGAAGAGAATTGCAACCATCAAACCACCGCCCGCCGTCGCGCGAGTCGCTGGAAAAAGCTGCTGATCGTTGGCGGAGTGGTGCTGATGTCGCCGCTGGCCTTCGCCCCAGGCGAAGCCCGCGATCCCGACGGCCGGTATGCCAATTCACCGCTGAAACAGTGGTTCGACAGCTTGAAGAGCGGGAAGGGACCATGCTGTTCCGACGCTGATGGCAGCGCCGTCAGCGACGTGGATTGGGAATCAAAAAACGGGCACTACCGCGTTCGCATCGACGGCGAGTGGTATGACGTGCCTGATGATGCCGTCATCACTGAGCCTAATCGCGTCGGGCGAACCATGGTCTGGCCGATTCGCGGCTATCAAGGATTGACCATCCGCTGCTTCATGCCGGGCAGCATGACGTAAGCGAGTTTCAGCTCGCGTCCTAAGGAGCCGCGCCAGCGGCGTCTCAAAGGATGTGGGCTTGCCTGCAGCCTCATGGTCGGCGACGCGCGTGCCGCGCGGTGCTCACGCGTATTTATTGTCGCGCTCGAGCAACTCGATTGAAATGCCCTGCGGGCCGCGGATGAAGCAGATGCGGACGCCAGGCCGGATGGTGGTTGGCTCCTTCGTGAACTCGACGCCCTTGGCCTTGATCTCTGCGGCGACCGCGTCGATGTCCTTCACCGTCAGTCCGAAATGATCCAACCCCTGATAGGGCGTCACGGGTGGGTTGTTGACGCCATCGCCCGCGGTGACGGGAGCGATGAATATGTTGGCGCCGCCGAGCTTAACGTCGACGCGCCCCGGGCCACGGATGATCTCGCCTCCCAGAACGTCTTCCAGCCATGCGGCCGTCGCCTCGGGATCGGGACTGCGCAAATGGACATGGTCCCAGGTAACGGTCGGCATATTGGTCTCCTCATTATTGTTGTTGCGGCGTGAAGGCCGGTAGCAGCCAGCCAACCGAGCCGTCGGGCACCCACAATTCCATTCTGCAAGCCTTGCCCTGCCGCCGCAATATTGTCGAGGTGCCATGAAACCATTTACTCGCTGGATGATTGTTGGTGCGCGGCGGGATCCGTACAACGGCGGTCGTACAAAAGCCGTATGGGAAAACGCTCGTATGGCTTTTTTCGTGCGCGGCACGGCGTCGCCGGGGCTGACGGATGAGGGCGCGGCTATGAGAATCGCCGGGTGGTCGTTTGGAAAGCCGGAGGCACGGCTCGCCTTGCTGCCGGCTATCGCTATCGTCGGGTGCACCACATGGCTGATGCTGCCGCAAGCCAGCGATGCCGAGAGCCGCTCCACGGTGACACCACCCGAAGTTGCCCACCTCTCGCAAGATGCATCCCGCGCGGATGATACGGCCGCGACCCAGGCGACGCTGTCAAAGCCGGCACCGTCGGCAGCCCCCACCGATGCCAATCCGGCGACCATCGCCGTTGCGCCTCCCGACGTCGCGCCGCCGGAAACGACGGCACCTCCCAGATCGCCACTCGACGGCCTGAAAATCGTCTCGCAATCGTGGCGCAGGGGAGGGCTCGGCTCGAAAGCACTGGTGACTTTCACGCTTCGCAATACCAACGATTATGCGGTGAAGGACATCGAGATCGCCTGCACTTTCACCCGTAGGGACGGCAGCCGTCTCACCGATCGCAGGCGCGTCATTCCCGATACCGTGAACATGAAGAGCCGGAAGCGATATGCCGGCGTATTGGTCGGGTTCGTCAACGTCAACGCAAATAAGGCGAAATGTTCGCTGGTGACGGCCAGCCGCATTTAACCTTCTGCGCGCAAATCCGTCTCATCACGGAAAATGTGATCCGCGCTTTTGAACCTTGCCGGTTGGCCGGGAACTAATGGCTATATCGCCCGTTGGGCGAATGAAACGCGCGTCGCTCGCGCGGGGAGAGCGAGACCAATGCCCGTAGCCCGTTATTTCCTGTTTGTCGGCGGCGTGTTGCTCGCCTTGTTGTTGGCGATCGATGCGTTCATGCCGCAGCCGGCGCTCGTGGCCAGCCAGGCCGCTCCTTCGGTCGACAAAACCGTGGTGCGTATTCGCTCGGACCAGAAGCTGCCGGAGCGGGTGGTGTACGACACCAGTCTTCCAACCATTGTTCCGCCCGTGGTGGCAGCCCAGGCTGTAGCTCCGCCCGCGCCCCCTGCCGCGGCTGACATGCCGCGGGAGACGTTTGCTCAGTATGTCCCGGAAGCAAAGAAGCCCGAGCCGCAGGTCCAGCGCAAGCGCAAGGTGGCCAAGACCCGTCCGGCGCCGCCGATGCAGTTCGGGCAGCCGCCGCAAATGCGCGTCGCGCAGCAGTCGCCCTACGGCTTCTTCGGCGGTCCCAGCTTCCGGCCTACCTGGACTTGGTAGGGCGCGCCGCGTGATTTAGCGGGGCAGCTTCGGAATCTTGTCCGCAAAACCGTTGAAGCAGGTCAGCCGCTCGTCTTCCTCCTTGACGTAGCGGCACTCACTGACGCTTTTCGCTGCCGCGGTCTTTGCCTTCGGCTGTGGCGCGTAAATGGCATCGTAGCAATTCAGGCGCTCCTTGGTCCCATCGTCGATATCCTGGCAGGCCTGTAACTTCTGGGCGGGCGACAGGGGCTTAGCTTCCTTTTTGGCCGCGGGCTTCGTCGATCCGACTTGAACCAGGGGCTTGCCGCCGACCGTGGGAGGATCAGCGGGGGCAGGCGTCGATGTTTGTGCAAAGGCTGCGGCCGGATACAGCACCGCCAGCGCCAGTATGATCTTTCTCATTTGGAAATGTCCGAATAGCCGTTAGCGACGGGCGCGCCTGGAGACCATAACTCCCGACCTTCGGAATCGAAATCCCGCTCGGCGCCAGCGATCTCTAGCACCATCCCAGAGCGTCTGTCTAACCCCTTGATTTAATGGCCATTCGAATCCTGCCGCGGTGGACGGGGGCGGAAGCTACCGCCCGAGACGCACAAAACCGGCTGCTGGCGCGGCCGCCGCACGCAACCTATCGGAGCGGCCGTGAGTGGCGCGTCAATTCCAGCCGCTTCCCGATCGCGAAGACGACTACGGACGTGATCCTCGATCTCGATTCTTGCCTGAACGCGACGTGTTCATCGCAGCGAAGGTTGGGTCTTGGGAGGGTGCGCCGTGCGCTCTGCATAAGGTCGGCTGATCCCGTGGGGATCAGCCGGGTCAGCGCGGCGCCAGGGCAAATCTAGCGCAGCCGATAGGCATCAAATGCGTGCGCCAGGAATATGCCGATGCTGACGAACACCAGGAGTGCCGTTATGACTTCAGTCATAGCCTTCCTCCCTGCATTGTCATGCCGACAAGGGCACGCTTGAGGAATTCGCGGTAGATGAGGTTGAGGACCGATACCAACATGATCTAACCCCTCTGTTCGATCGGCCCGACCGTACCGGCTCTCTGTTTCCGGAGCGTTTCGCGGCGCGGGAGAATGGTTTCATCGCGCGTGCGCGCGATCACGGAATCGCGAAGGAACCGGAACCATCGATGGTGCGAGCAATCTGGCCATCGCTCGCCCTTTTCTCGCCATCCTAATTCAGGAGACGTGCGAGCTGGGTGCTACGGGCAATGTTCCCAAAGGTCCTACGTGATCGTCCGACATTTGCTGCAACACGAGACTTCTGCGTCCCGCCGCACGTTCCTGCGCGGCATTGCGTCGTCGGCGAGCGTGCTAGCGCTCGGCGGCTGTACCAGCATGGCCGCGACGGGCGCGCGTTACGACGCTTCGTCGCTATCGGCAGAGCCGACATTGCTCGTTGCCACCACGCGCAAGCCGGCGAACGGCGGGCGGGCGAAACCTTGGTTCGGGCCGGAGCGCGCTTCAAGGATGACGGTTGCCCGGGCGAAACTCGTGCCGCCAGGCGAGAGCCGTTTCTCGCTCGCCGCGGCCGGCCTCGGCGATTGGCGCCTCGATGCGGTCGAACCTGTTGGGGGCGAGGTCAGCGATGTTCTGGTTGGCGGCGAAGTCCTGATCTACGTGCACGGTTTTAAGCAGACCTTCGAAACGGCGGCGCTCGATGCCGCACATCTCGCCGACGGCATCAGATTCCGCGGCCAGACGATGGTGTTCTCTTGGCCGTCAAAGGCCGGACTGTTCGACTATGCCTATGATCGCGACAGTGCGATGTGGTCCCGTGACGATTTCGAGCGCGTGCTCAATGCTGTCGTCACGAGCCCGAGCGCAGGACGTGCTCACATCGTCGCTCACAGCATGGGCACGATGCTGACGCTCGAAAGCCTGCGCCAGCTCTATGCACGACATGGCGACACTGTTTCAGACAAGATCGGAGCCGTAGTGTTCGCCTCGCCTGACATCGACATGGACGTATTCTCGTCGTCGATTACCCGCATGGGTCCGCTCGGCCGCAAGATCACCGTCGTCACCGCAACCAACGACCGCGCGCTGGCGCTGTCGGGGCGATTGGCCGGCGGCATGACACGGGTCGGCGCCGCCGAGAAGGCCACCATCGAGCGGCTCGGGGTGCGTGTTATCGATGCGTCGGACGCAGGCTGGGGCGTCATCAACCACGACCTCTTCCTGTCCAATGCAGAGGTGCGAAAAGTGATACGCCGCTCGATTGATACGTCGGCCGCGTAAGTCTGCGCTTGAGTGTCCTCTGTTGTAGCTCGACAAGATCAAGGTTCGGCCGCAACCGAAGCAAAAGGCAACATGATCGTGACAGCCTGTTGCCATCGAGCGGCCGTTACGTTGTCACGGCGTCGTCACCCTTAATCTCGCCAAATTGAAAGAACATTTGTTCGTCGTCGGCACGATGGTGCCCAGTCTCGCCTCGAACCGCTCAACGCTCGAACTACACAATGTCCACAACGCCGACCGGTTGTCGGCGCGCGATGCTGTGCGCGTTCGATCGCGGCGATACGGGCGCCGACCGGCGATCCAAATTATGTTGTTACAGGGGAGTTAGAATAATGCGTCAAACAACATCGAAGGCAGGCTCGAGCGCTCATCGCCGGTCACTCGCGGCAGCTATTGCAGGCGTCGCACTGCTCGCGGGCGTCACCGCCGCCAACGCGCAGAGCACGGGTATTGCCTCCTGCGACGAATTCCTGACCAAGTATGATGCCTGCGTGGGCTCCAAGGTCCCCGAGGCGCAGCGAGCGATGTACAAGACGCAGATTGACCAGACGCGCAAGGCGTGGGTCGATATGGCCAAGAACCCGTCGACCAAGGCGACCATGGAAGCGACCTGCAAGCAGACCATGGATGCGACGAAGGCCTCGCTCACGGCTTACGGCTGCTCGTTCTGATTGGCGCATGCGCCGCTGAAGGGAAGGGTGCCGAGCGGTGCCCTTCCTTGACGGTGAGCGCAACGGGAGGCGCCGCCGACAATGGCAACTTGTGCGCTCCCGAAGCTCCGATCGAAACGGCACGTCCAGCGCTCCCGCGCACGGTCCGTGATGAGGCGCGCGTCCTCAAGACGCCGTCGACGAAACTCCCGGCATTAACCTGTTGTTAACCATAACGCCCCAGCATTGCCTCTCCATAGAGAGTCGCCACGGACGGTAGTCCTAAGGCGCGATTGATCGTTCATCTTGGGGGCGGGCAAAAGCTCGCGGGGCTCCAAGGAGCAACGTCATGTCGTCATCTGGCGTACGACACCACATAAGCCTGCTTTCCGAATTCGTCCCGGCGATTTTCGGCGCGCTTGGTTTGGGTGTTCCGATTGCAATTGCGATTATTTGGATTTGTTCCTGATCGTTAAGTAGCTTGTCCGATCAGACCGGAAAGGGCACACCACGGCGGACTAAGATGGGCACCATCGCTTCGCCGTGGTGCTACGATGATGTGCTCGATTCACGCCACTGCGCGTAATCCTGCGCCGGGATGGGCTGGACCCGGCGTAGATTGGCGCGCTCGGAAGGATTCGAACCTCCGACCCTCGGAATCGAAATCCGATGCTCTATCCAGCTGAGCTACGAGCGCCTGCGCTGGCTCGTATCAGACTTGGCCTGATAGAGCCAGCGGCGTGATCCTAGTAGCAGGGATGCCGGCGGCGGTCCTGGCCGATATAGGCGGCCGCGCCCTGGCGACAGAGCACGGTCGAGGGACCATCGTAATAAGCGAACGTGCCTGGCTGTAGGCCGGGCCCGTAATTGTGCAGGAAGCTGATCGGATAGGGCAAGCCCCAGCTGCGGTGATGCCGATTGTGGCGGGCGTCCGCCAGGCTCGGGGCCAGCACCGCTATGGAGAGGAGGGCTGTGGCGACGAAAAGCTTCGGTTTGGTCATTTCGATTCTCCGGAAGTCTGAAACGGTAGCGATTCGAGCAGAGCGGATGGCCTTCGGTTTGAAAAGCACGTCGAAACAATAAGATAGAAGCCGATTCTCTGGTTCGATCGGAACTTGTATCCCCTGGCATTTGCCTCACGCGGTTTCCCATTCTAGGCGAAACCGGCTGAAAAGCTGCGAAAATCCACCCTAATCCGCCCATTTTTGGCCCCAAGGGATGCTTAACGAATTCCCAACACAGTCCGGCCAAATTTTTGCTGTCCGGTCCCTGATCTGCGGGCCGACCTATCCCGAATCCGACAAGGCTATCCGGTTTCCGATCGACCCATGCGCATCACTTCTCTTGCCTTGCTGTCCCTGTCGGTTCTGGTTGCGAGCCCCGTGCGCGCTGACCTGCACATCACGCGCGATCACGGCGGCTATGTCGAGGAATACAAGGCCAAGTACAAGCGCATCCGCGACCGCAAGGAGCGGGTGATCATCGATGGCATCTGCAATTCAGCCTGCACGTTGGTGTTCGGCATCGTGCCGATGAACAAGATTTGCGTCACGCCGAAAGCGAGCATCGGCTTCCATCAGGCCTATTACGACAAGGCTTTCACCTTCGGCATCAAGGTCACGAGTATCGAGGGGACGTCGGACCTGATGTCCTATTACCCTGATACGGTGAAGGACTGGATCCGCAGGAACGGCGGGCTCACCACCGAGATGAAGAAGATCAGGAACGGCACCGAGCTCTGGAAGATCGTCGATCCCTGCCCGGAAGAGTGGTGAGGCGCAACGCAGGTCTCCGTCCGCAATCAGCAGGACCGACACTTTGGGCTTGCTGAGAACCCCGGCTGCGACGCTACCGAAGTAACTCCCGTTATCCGGTCGACGCCAAGCGCGACGAGGTCGGCTCCGCTCGTCCTGATCTCCTGAAGGATTGGCTTGCCGATCGCCGGCATGGCCGCGTGTGCTTCGGCGGTGCTGCTGGTGACCGCCGCTCAGTTTGAGGTAGAGCATACGGCATTCATGCACGCATAAATTTTACGAGGCGTATCAGTATTTTCCCTGAGTTGTGCCCATTAAGCCGATCGTAAGCAAAACGGGGCAGATTGGTCGCGATTTTGGGGGATTTCTCATTATGACCACGCGATCCATTGGAAAGTTTATGCCGGCGCTCAAGCTGCGCCTCGGCACCAAGGCTGTGATCTCCGCCATCCTCCTGATTGCGGTGAATACCGCTCTGGTGGTGGGGGCGGCCCATTGGTCGCTGACCTCAGAGTTCGGCGACCGCGCGCTGCGCGACATCGAGATCAACCTCCGCACGCTCGGCCTGGCGTTCGCCGAGACCTACAGCGACGCCAAGATCACCATCAAGGACGGGGCCGTCGTTCGCGCCGAAATGCCCAAGATGCCGGAGTTCAAGGACCACGCGATCGTCGACCGTGCGGTGGGCTATGCCGGCGGCAACGCGACGCTGTTCGTCTATGACGACGCGAGCAACCAGTTCATTCGCCGTACCACCAATGTGAAGAAGGAGAACGGCGACCGCGCCGTCGGCACCCAGCTCGCCGCTGACCATCCCGGACAGGCGGTGGTGCGCCGAGGCGAGGCCTATAAGGGGCCTGCGACGCTGTTCGGCAGGACCTTCATGACGGCCTACTATCCGATCGTGAACTCGGCCGGCAAGGTGATCGGACTTCTTTATGTCGGCATTCCGATGGCGCACTACGAGTCCATGCTCTCCCATGCCATCCAGAACATGGCCATCGCCGCCGGTGTCGCCGCGCTGCTGGTGATGTTGCTGACCCTGCTGCTCGTGCGCCGGGTGACTAAGCCGCTGACGTCGGTTACGGCCTCTCTCACCGCCATCGCCAACGGCAATGCCGATGTCGAGATCGACTGCGACGACCGGATGGACGAGATCGGCGAGATTGCGCGCACCCTCGCGGTATTCAAGAATAATTCGATCGAACGCCGGCGTATGCGCGACGAACAGACTGCGGCCGCCGCGGCCTCGGCCGAGCAGCGCAAGGCCGAACTGCGCGGCTTCGTTGACGAATTCCAGACGAGCGTCGGCGGCATCATCGACAAGGTGATGAACTCCTCCAGCGAGTTCGAGCGCGTCGCGCGCCAGCTCACCGATACCGCGCGCACCACGGCAAGCCTGTCGGGCAAATCGGCCGGCGCTTCCGAGACCGCCTCCGAGCATGTCCGTACCGCGGCGGCGGCTTCCGACGAGCTCTCCAGCTCGATCGCGGAGATCACCCGCCGGGTGCAGGAATCGAACGGCATCGCCGCCGACGCCGTCAAGCAGGCCGCCGCCACCGACCAGCGCATCAACGAATTGTCGGAAGCCGGCGCCCGGATCGGCGATGTGGTGAAGCTGATCACCTCGATTGCCGAGCAGACCAATCTCCTGGCGCTCAACGCTACCATTGAAGCGGCGCGGGCAGGGGATGCCGGGCGCGGCTTTGCCGTCGTGGCGCAGGAGGTCAAGAGCCTCGCCGGTCAGACGGCGAAGGCGACTGAGGAGATCTCCAGCCAGATCGGCAGCATGCAGCTTGCGACCGAAGAGTCGGTCAGCGCGATCAAGGCGATCGGCCAGACCATCGAGCGCATCAGCGATATCGCCACCTCGATTTCGGCGGCGGTGGAGCAGCAGCGCGGCGCGACGCAGAACATCGCCCAGAGTGTTCGTGCCGCCGCCAGCGGCACGGCTGACGTTGCCGCCAATATCCGCCACGCCGCGCAGGGCGCCGAGGAGACCGGCCAGACGTCGAGCCGGATGTTTGCCTCCGCGCAGAATCTGTCGAGCGAGAGTCTGCATCTGAAGGCCGAGGTCGAAAAATTCCTCGACCGCGTCCGCGCAGCCTGAGCACGGGCGGCGGCGCATCACGCCGCCGATGAAACCTGAGGTGACGGCGGTCTCGTCGACTGCTCGTGGCGGATTGGGTTGCCAACCGTTGAGCCTGTCATTCCGGGATGGTGCGTTAGCACCGAACTCTGGTGCGCAATTGCGCACCAGAGAATCTCGAGGCCCGGGTCTGGTGCTTGCGCACCATCCCGGGATGATCGCTAGCGGTCACTTCGGTTGGGGCACGATCCGGATGTACGGCTTCGGCGCCTTCCAGCCGTCCGGATAGATCGTCTTCGCCTCCTCATCGCTGACCGAGCCCGCGATGATGACGTCCTCGCCCTGCTTCCAGTCGGCCGGCGTCGCGACGCGATGCTTTGCGGTCAGCTGCAGCGAGTCGATCGCGCGCAGGATCTCCTGGAAGTTGCGGCCGGTGGTCATCGGATAGACGATCGTCAGCTTGATCTTCTTGTCGGGGCCGATCACGATCGCGTTGCGGACGGTCTGGTTGTCCGCAGGCGTGCGGGTGAGGGGATCGCCCGAGGTCGAAGCCGGCAGCATCTCGTAAAGCTTCGAGACGTTGAAATCGGTATCGGCGATCATCGGATAGTTCGGCGCAGCACCCTGCGTCTCCTTGATGTCCTCCGACCATTTGGCATGGCGGTCGACAGGATCGACGCTCAGGCCAATCAGCTTGACGCCGCGCTTGTCGAATTCCGGTTTCAGCTTGGCGAGCAAGCCGAGCTCGGTGGTGCAGACCGGGGTGAAATCCTTGGGGTGCGAGAACAGCATCGCCCAGCTATTTCCGATCCAGTCGTGGAATTTAATTTTGCCCTCGGTGGTTTCGGCTTCGAAATCGGGGGCAACCGCGCCTATCGGGAGTGCCATGGTTTTACCTCATGTTGTTCAAGTTACTGGGAAATTCGTCTCTAAGATTATAGGAGTGTGAAGCGGTTAAGTGAACCGGTTGGCGCAAAAGGTGAGATCCTTCTCCGCGAGCCCGGAACTCCTAGCATCTTCTTTTGGTCCGCGCCTCTGCGACGAAAAGAACCGGCAGCTCCAACGTCGAACAAAAGCGCCAGGATTCGCAGGCTATGGGGCTGTTTGGTCGCGATCTTTTCATCGCCATTCCACCTTTTTGCCGTCGCTGCCCCGATATTGCCTTTTATGGCCCGCATCACGCCCGGCCGCTTTGCACCCGGGAGTGCATTGACCTGAACCGTGACCGACATCACAGCGACCAATTGGCAACCATGTAAAAAACTCGGAATGCGGGTTTCGAATCGTTAACCGTCCGTTCATGCCCCGCATGGAAATGCTGGACTGGAATTGAAATTGAGAAGTGCAACTATGTCTGCCGCAACTGCCGCTGAAATATCTGGCGCCCTTCAACCGACCTGCCGCAAGACCGCCGCTCATGCGCTCACCATCGTGCGCGACGGCGTGATCACCGGCGAGGGCCCCACCACCAAGGGCCGTATCCATTTTTCCCGCGCACTCGATGCCGATGACGCCGCCTGGTGCGCGCGCATCCTGACGGACAGCGCGGTCGAGCATGAGCCGGTGAGCCGCGCCGAAATCGAGGCGCTGTTCGAAATCAGCGATGCCGCTGCCGAGCGCACCGACGACGGCCGGTTCGACGATCTCCTGGCCAAGGCGGTCGCCCATCATGCCGCCTCGGAGTCCGGCCTGCCGGTGCCGCCGCGCACGGTCGCGCTGTCGCCCGATACCGACATCGAGAGCTGGGCGCCGATGAAGGCGGCCAATATCGACACCTCGGTGCTGGAATGGATTGCCAAGCAGATGCGCGGCAAGCGCCACAGCAACCGTCGTCTTGCAGCGCTGGTCGCGACGCTGATCGGCGCCGCCGCTCTGCCGCTCGCGCAGCTGCCGGGCATGCTGGATATGGGAATGCTGTAAGTTCATCCGGTGATCATCGGTTTCAAAGACGGCGGGGTAGGGCCCCGCCGTTTTTGTTTGGCGCTTTGCATATCACGCGAGCGCAGGACGCAGTACGCCGCGGCCTCTCACCGTCATTGCGAGCGCAGCGAAGCAATCCATAGCTCGACGCGGGGATAGATGGATTGCTTCGCTGCGCTCGCAATGACGCCGAGACAGCGACACACACATTGCTGTCATCCCCCGCGCATGCTGGGGATCCAGTACGCCGCGGCTTCTCGGTTCTGTCACTGCTGTCGCTGGAATACTGAGTAACCCGCCTTCGCGGGTGACGACGACTGAGTATGGCTTCGCGATCTCGCGACATGTTTGCCCGAGGTTTGCTTGATAACTTCCCGCCCGCTTATCAGAGGGCGCAGGGAAGACCGGGTGCTGGCTGCACCCGCGGTCTCGTGTGCCGTTGCGCATAGCAAGAAGCGCACACGAGCATACAGGTACAGCGGAAACACTCCGGCCTTCCCTGCGCAATGGCTTTACGGCTTACTTCGTGCTCTCCCTGGTGAACGGCTCTTTTGCCACCATCGCTACGCAGGGACTCCCGCGCAACTTAACGCCAGCACCGCGGCGTCCAGACCACACGACTTCGCCGTACGCCTCCGGCGCGTACGTCTAGCGCGCCATCAGCGTCCATCGCATCTCACCGCGCGTTCGTGACGTCGCGAGCGCCCCTCATCTGCAATGAGACGAGCGGAGTTATGCGACTGATTTGGGTGAGAACGGAAGCGGAATATTTTCGCGCGAACGGCTGGACACAACATCTAGCTGATTTGCCCTTGTGCCAGGTCAAGCTGCGGCCGGTGCCGCTGCCGCGTTTCGGACGGGTACTCGCCGAACAGTTGATGATAGTAGCCGGCAAACCGGCCGAGGTTCTGGAAGCCGAACTGCAAGGCGATATCCGAGATCGTCCGGACATCGTGTGACGCGCGCAGGATGGTGTGGACGGCACACAGCCGGCGGTGAAGGAAAGCGATCGGGCCGGTCCCGAGCGCCTCGTGAAACGCGCGATGCAGCGTGCGTCGCGACACGTGGAGTTGGCTGCAGATCTGGGAGATGTGGACAGGCTCTGTGGGCCGTGCGTCCAGACAATCCTCGACCTGTCTTACGATTTACATCGCTTAGAGATTGCGGAACGGTCGCGATTTGTGAGTTACGCGCGATCCGCTAATTCAGTTTGCTCTTCTGGGCATCGGGCGATGGATGTGTGGCCTTTGCCGAATTCCGCGCCTCCATCCGGTCAGCCAGCATCTGAAGCTCATCCGCAAGAACGGTCTCTTTCGGAACCGGATAATCATGGGAAATGCGATCATTCATATAGACGCGGAAAAGCACTTCTTCCGCAGTCTCAACGATCTGCACTCTGTCAATGCCGGGAAGGGCCATGCTGTCTGCGGCCGGACTTCCAATCGCCTCCTCTAACGAGGTCCTCAACGCACCGATAAGGTCTGCCGTCTCTATTGTGCTTAGAGCGATTTCGTGTTCACCGCGCTCATCGGTGAACCCAATAATCACCCTTCCATCCCGTGAATCCGTATAGGTTAGTTTCATAATCTTGGCTCTCATTAAGGCCCCACAACCTTACTACGATAAATGCTTCTGCCAATAACCCGCGAAGTCAGCGGTCGTGAACGTTGCCGTTCCCGACCGCGTTCTCGCCAACGCTAACCGCGTTATCGATTGATTGCGCTCGCTCATTTTGCAACGCTCGGAGATCTGCCGTTGGCGCCGAGCCGATCGATGCGTAAGCCATAAGCATGTCGACTGTCTCGGGTGGACTGGACGTTAGCCCGCGTTCGTCATAACCGCCGCCTGTTGGCCCAAAGCGGCGGTCCCGAATTGTCCGCTCTCGCGTCGCTGTTGAGGGCTAAGCAGACTTGCACGGTGTGCTCGATTCTGGCGCGTTCACATCGAGATAATTCGGTAGATGAATTGAGCGCGCCTTAGTGGTCGGGCCGCCTCACTGCGGCCAATCCTTGCAGAGCTTGATTACGATCATGGTCAGCGAGCCGATTGCGATCACCACCGGGCAGATAAACGGCAACTCTTCCAGCAGGCCGACAAGGGCCGCCCGGACGCGGAGAGTTTTCTTCATATGCGCGAAGCGCCAGCCTGCCACACCCATCGGACATCTCCGTTTGGCCCCCAGCAGTCTGCGGTCTGATTCTTCAACGCGAAGCGAACCCGGGCTATAGCCAGTTCGGGTGTTCCCTTGATCAAGGTGAAGAAACCCTTGCAGCGTCGTAGGTCATAGGGCGGCCCGCGTTGCCAACTTGAGTGCAGCCCGTTTTGGCGCAAACCGGACATTTGGCCGACCCAAAGTCTCAGAAGGGTAATGAACAGACATAGTCAAGAGAAGCCTCCGGCATTAAGCTCACGGGGCCACGCAAGCACGCATCAGCGGGGCTCGGACAACTGGCGGCGGTGATGCTCATCGGGTCTTTATCGCCGCGCAGAACTGTTCCGTGACCGCCGCCGTTTCCTCGGTGATGTTCCAGCCGTTCGTCTCGGCGTTTTCCTTGGCCAACTTTTGCTCGGTCTGAAGCATCTTTTTGATATGCGCGTACGGCTTCCAGTCGGCCTTGGACAGTTTGGCGGGAGGCGCGCCGCAGACGTTGTGGGCAATCGCTTTCTGCACACTGGTGCTGACGTCGCTCATGTGGCCCTCGACCACGGCGGTGAAGCGCGCCTTGGTGTATTGGCTGTTGGCTGCGATGAAGTCCTTGCAGAAGGCGACCCGTTGACCTCCGTCGCGGGCCTTGATGTAGGCCGTCTGCGTTTCGTAATGGACGCGGTAGGCGAGTTTGTTGGCGTTCGGGTCGGATTTCGCCGCTTCGAGCATGGCACGGTGGTCCCCCAAGGTGGCGTCATTGATCCTTAGGTCACACACTTTGGCGAGGGACACGACCGGAACGTAGGCCCGCACCTTGGCTTCCAAGGCATCGTTGGCGTGCGCAACTGGTGCGAACAGGCTGGCGGCGATTGCGAAAGCAGCGAGACAGCGCATCATTGGTGACATGCTCCAGATCACCGAACAGCGAGCGGTGGCGGGGTTGGGATCGTGGTGGCCGACCGCACACCAGCGCGCCGACCCAGCAGCGAAGCGTCCAGCCCAGAAAGCGGGTGAGCAACTTACCGCACGAATTCCTTGCGCGGAACCCGCCTCAAGCCATGATCTGGCACATGAAACATTGCAAGCCCAGCGCCGTTCTTCGTTGGAAGGAGGCTGTTATGAGCAAGTTCCACGAAAAAGCCGAGGCGCAGACTAAGCAGATCATTGGGCAGATGCTCGGGGATGAACTGCTGGTGCGGGAAGGCAAGGAGCAGCAGCGACAAGCGAGCGAGGCGCCATCACCCGGCGGCAAGGACGGTGATAATGATCAGGGCATCGTTCGCGACGAACGCGGACAGGAGCAACCCCGGGACAAGGAGCGCGCGCAACGCGTGAGCCGGATCGACAAAGGCGGCGATCCGCCGGGAAAAAAGGTTTAGGCGACATCTGCAATCGCCATGCGCAGCCCTGACGATGCGTGTCGATCGTATGGAGATTGCAATTGATACTCGTATGGAGATTGCAATTGAGACAAAGAGAGGCGGCCGTGAAGCCGCCTCTCTTCTTTGCGCAACGGCGCTGTGCGATCACTGACAGATGTGGCGACGGCCGTCCCCGCCTATGAACGTCGTGCCAGGCTGACAGACGAAGCCGCTGTTGTAGCCGCCGTAATAACCCCGGCCGTAGTAGTACCCGTCATTATAGGCGTAGACGTCGTTTCTGAATGGCGCGGTCGCAATCGCGCCGGCTGTGCCGATCGCGCCGCCCACAACGCCGGCGGCTACATCAGCCGGCCAGAATCCACTGTGATAGTGATAGACCCGTTGCTGGGTCTGCGTCTGACGGATGGCGTCGGACCTTCCGTGAGCATCCTGCGCCAGCGCCGGCGCCGCGAGCGCCGTGGAAAGAACTGCGGCTGCGGTCAGGAACTTCCAGTTCATCATTTGCCTCCGTTCTTGTGATTTGGCTGGAGTGACGTGGGGCCAACGAAGAGCGATAACGGCCGTTCCGATATCGTGATCAGCCGATCTCAAACGGATGTGAGATTTCGGTTCCGGTTTCATGCTGTGAAACATGCAGCCGTCGTTAGGTCGCTGAGGCTTTGGGTCATCTGCTGTTCCGCGCGAACCCGATGCCCTGAAGGCCGAGGCGGTGAACAGCGGCGGGTGTCATAGGCGGCTTCGGGCCGAGCCTTAGGAAGGGAGCCTTGGGAACGATGTCATTCACTGCCCATTGAGGTGGGAAAAGGCCGGCACCAGAGACGCAGCCCGCCCGATCGCATACGAGGTTTCCTATGAAAAGCAAACGCGTCGGCGCCGACGAGGAGGCGCAGGTTCATGTCGTGATTTTGGATACAGGCGAGGAAGCATTCGAAGCGCTGACCCGCTTCGCCAATGAAGCGGGGATTTCCGCGGCGTCGCTAACGGCGATCGGCGCTTTCGAACGGGCTACCGTCGGCTGGTTCGACATCGCATCGAAGAGCTACCGCAAGATCGAGGTCAATGAACAGTGCGAGGTTCTCAGCGCGATCGGGGACGTCGCGCTCGGCGATGACGGAAAGCCCAGTCTGCATGTCCACATCGTGCTTGGGCTTGCCGACGGCTCGACCCGCGGCGGCCACCTCCTGGAAGGCATGGTGAGACCGACGCTCGAAGTGGTGCTGACCGAGGTGCCGTCAATGTTGCGACGAAGGAAGCGGCCGGAGTTCGGCATTGCGCTGATCGATCTTGGAAGCGGGTGAGGCGGAGGCATGGCCTTGCGGCGCGCGCCGCTGCTGCTCGCGATCTCGCTCCGATCCCTTCGGATCAAAATAAAAGGAGCCCCGCCAATCCCGTCCATGGGATTTTTCTGCGGGGCTCAGTTTCGACGTTGCGGGGGAGGAAACGCCGATGCGAAGAAAACCCCAAGCGCGTCTGATCGTTCCAAGATGAAGGGAACCGTGCACCTGCGTTTGCAGGAACGATCGCCTTGCACGCGCGTCGTAGCAGGCGCCCTCCGTGGCGAGCGTGGCTCTGCAGCAAAACGACAAGAGAATGCAGCTTCTCGAAACCGTCATCGGCGTCACCGCAGCCATGCTGACGTCGCTGTCGTACATTCCGCAGGTGAGGAAAGTCCGGACCGGTCAGCCGACGGAAGATCTTTCGTCGCGGACGCTGATCGCCCTGACATCCGGATTGGTGCTCTGGATCGTGTATGGTGTTATCAAGCCTGACTGGATTATCGTCGCAGCCAACGTCGTCGGCGCTAGCCTCACCGGCTATGTGCTCTATCACAAGCTGCAGGAGCGGCAGGGGACCGCTAAGAGCTCCATGAAGCGCGGCTGATGACGCAAAAGAGTGTCGCGGCAGAATGCCCGTTGAAGTAGTCAGTTTCCCTTTCGCAACAAATATTTGCGCAACTGGCGCCAGCGTAAGCAAACGTTTAGCGGCCGCCCGTAAAATACCGGCATCAATATTTGCATTAACCTCTGGTTAAGTCATGCGCCTTCTGCCGATGAAAGAGCCGGACAGGTCCTGGCGGTCGATCAAGGGCCAGTGGAAGAAAGACGCTGAAAGCGTCGGCGAAGACTTTTCGACCTTTTCGACGGGAAGTTACTCCGCCTACGACGCCCTGACCAGGGACGGCGACAACCCGAATCTTTATTGCCTTTCAGACGGCGAGCGGATTCATGCAGCCTGTCAGGTCAGCCGCCTAATGATGAGCAAATTTCCGAACCCCATTTTGCGTGCGCGCTTCATCGTGGTGTCGCCGGTCTACGAGCTGGGGATCGCGGATACCAGCCAGTACGCACAGATGATAGTGGCGCTGTTCTCCGGCATCGTATGGCTGTCGAGGGACACGATGTCGGCCGGCCATATCCGTTTCTTCCTGAAGAGCCCGGGAGATGCGCAGTACTTCGCGGCGCTGCGGGCTTCGGCGCCCGGCTCGCTGTTCTCGGAGTTCACGACCGGCGGGGCGCTGATTGAATGCAGCCTCACGGAAGCTGTGGTGGCGGAACCTGCCTGATTCCGTGATCGCCTTAACCTTGCGATAACTCATTTTGCTAACGCCCTCTTGGGTTGTGATCCCTACAACGAGCGCCTGTGGGGGCAGCGAGAATGCTGAACAATTCATCGCAAAAGGTCGTCGCGGAGAACCAGCCGCTGCTCGGAGCCAGCGTGCCGTGGCGGATCCGGCTTGAAGCAATCCAGTGGCTGATCCTGAGCGCCGCGGTGCTCGTGATCGCGATCATGCTGGGCACCGGCTATTACGCGATGCAATACCGCGAGCGTGCGCTGGAAGTCGCCGCGCGCGAGCTCAACAACACCGCGCTCTTGCTGTCGCGGCATTTCGACCAGCAACTCCTGGACCTCCAGCATGTCCAGGAAGAGGTCGTGGCCGGCATGCGGGCGGACGGGGTCAACACCGCCGACGAGTTCGAACGGAAGATGGCGACGCTGAGCGCGCATGAGATGCTGCGCACCAAGCTCTCGGTGCTTCCGCATGTCGGCGCCCTTAATCTCTGGAGCGCCAAGGGGTGGTTGATCAATTCATCCGAGATGTGGCCCGTGGCGGACAAGACCATCACCGATCGTTACTATTTCAAGGAGTTCACTTCTGGCAGGCCGACGCCCGACGTCATCGTCGAGCCGGTCGTGAGCAAGGTGACCAAGGTCTGGACGACCGCCTTTGCGCGCAAGATCACCGGCCGCCAGGGCGAGATCATCGGCTTTGCCGTCCGCGGCGTCGAGCCTTCCCACTTCGAGGCCTTCGTCGCGTCGCTGGCGCTGGACAGCGATACCGCGATTTCGATGATCCACCGCAACGGCACCATCATCGCCCGCTATCCCAAGGACGACGCGCTGATCGGCCACAACGTAGCCAATACAGACGCGTTTCAGCGCGCGCTGGCGCAGGATGGCAATATTTCGGGACGTTTCACCAGCGCGAGGCTGTCGGAAGAGAAGGTCGGCGCGGTCAAATCGCTGAAGCACTTTCCGATCCTGATCGTCGCGACCACGCAGACGGAGACGGCACTCGCCGACTGGCGGGCGCAAACCAGGCTGCAATTCTTTGCCGCAGCGCTGGCGATCGTCGTCGTGATCGGCATGGTCTTCCTGATCGTGCGCCAGCTCCGCCGCCAGCATGCTGCCGCGCAGGAGAAGCTTTCGGAGAAGAGCCAGCATCTCGACGCCGCGATCAACAACATGACGCAAGGACTCTTGCTCTTCGATGCCTCGGGCCGTCTCGTGATCTGCAACCGGCGATACATCGACATGTTCGGGCTGTCACCCGACGTGGTCAAACCCGGCTGCCATCTGCGTGACCTGATCCAGCATCGGCAGGAGCGCGGCTCTTTCGTCGGCGACGTCGACGCTTATTGCGCGCGCTTTCTCGATCCGAACGGCAGCCTGGTTCAGGACACCGTAACCTCGACGCCGGACGGGCGCACGATCCGGCTGATCTTCAAGCGGTCGCCGGACGGCGGTTGGGCGGCGACACTGGAAGACGTCACCGAAGGGCGGCGCGACCAGGCCAGAATCGAGCATCTCGCCCATTACGACGCGCTGACCAATCTGCCGAACCGAACGCTATTCCAGCGCCATGCGGAAGGATTGCTGCTGGAAACCGAGGGGCGCGAGTTCGCGATCCTCTATATCGATATCGACGAGTTCAAGCGTATCAACGATACGCTGGGCCATTTGATCGGCGATGAGTTCCTCAAAGGCGTCGCAGAGCGGTTGCGCCAGTCGGTGGGGCCCGAAGACTTCATCGCCCGGCTCGGAGGCGATGAATTCGCGATCCTTCAAAACGGCATTGCGAGCGCCGAGGACGTTCACGCCCTGGTCGGGCGGATCTATCAGGCGCTGCGCACCCCCTTTGATTGCAACGGCCATCAGCTTTCCAGCGACGCCAGCATCGGGATCGCGATCGCTCCGCGCGACGGTTCGGACCTGCTCGATCTCCTGAAGAATGCTGATCTCGCGATGTATGCGGCGAAGGCCGCGGGACGCCGAACCTATCGCTTTTTCGATCCGGAGATGGAGCTTAAGGCCAATCACCGCCGCGAGCTGGAGGCGGATCTGCGTACCGCGCTGGTGGAGGGTGGATTCGAGCTGCACTATCAGCCGCAGGTCGATCTGCGCAGCGACCGGGTCACCGGTTGCGAGGCGCTACTCCGCTGGCGGCATCCGGTGCGCGGCATGGTATCGCCCGCCGACTTCGTGCCGGTCGCCGAAGAAACCGGCCTGATCGAGGAGATCGGGCAGTGGGTGTTGCGCACCGCTTGCGCAGAAGCGGCAAAGTGGCCGGCCGATATCCGCATCGCGGTCAATGTCTCGCCGGTTCAGTTCCGCTCGGAAACGCTGTCGCTGAAAGTTGCCGCCGCGCTCGCCGAGAGCGGGCTCGAACCGCGCCGGCTGGAGCTAGAGATCACCGAAGCGGTGTTGATCGCGGATGACGATGCGGCGCTGGCGACGCTGAACCAGCTCCGCGCGCTCGGCATTCACATCGCGCTCGACGATTTCGGCACCGGCTATTCCTCGCTGCAATATCTGCAACGCTTTCCGTTCGACAAGATCAAGATCGACCGCTCCTTCGTCAAGGAAGTGGCGCGCAACTCTTCGTCGGCCTCGATCATTCGCGCAGTGGTCAGCATCGCCGCCGACCGCAACATGATCACCACGGCGGAAGGCGTCGAGACGCTGCAACAGCGCGAGACCGTGCAGAATCTCGGATGCACGCAGATGCAGGGCTACCTGTTCAGCGCGGCGCGCCCGGCGCAGGAAATTCGCGCGCTGCTGGGGGAGGCTGCCGTCGAGGCGGCGGCGTGAGGCATTCTGTAAGCCTGAAATCATGTGATCCGTCACCCTGAGGTGGCCGTGCGCAGCGCGGCCCTCGAAGGGCGACGGCCACCCAGCGGGGCCGTTCATCCTTCGAGGCTCGCTTCGCTCGCACCTCAGGATGACGGAGATAGAGTGAGCGCTCGCGCACCTATCATGCCTGCGGCCGCGCCTCAGAAATCGCCTTCCTGAGAATCCGCGACAGCAATTCCACCGAATAGGGCTTTTGGATCAGCTCGAAGCCGCGATGGGCGCTTTCGGCCAGCACGTTGCTATAGCCGCTGGTCAGGACCACGGGCAGGCCGGGATAGCGCTCGCGGATGATGCCGGCGAGTTCGACGCCATTCATGCCGGGCATGATGACGTCGGAAAACACCAGGTCGGCGGCGAACTCGTCCTCGGCCAGGATCGCGAGCGCGGCATCCGCGCTGGCGACGCGGCGGACGGTGTATCCGAGATCTTCCAATAGCTCGGTGGAGAACTGTCCGACGTCGTCATTGTCCTCGACCACGAGCACGCGGTAGCCGCGGCCACGCGTGGCAGGTTCGCCGCCGGTCGCGGCGGCCACGACGGCGTCGGCCGGCGTCGGGGCCTGCGGCAGGTAGATCGTAAACGTCGCGCCCTGGCCGGGCTCGCTGGCGACCGCGATGTCGCCGTCGGATTGCTTGGCAAAGCCAAACGCCTGGCTGAGACCGAGCCCGGTGCCCTTGCCGACTTCCTTGGTGGTGAAGAACGGCTCGAAGATGGTCTCGAGCAGGGCAGACGGGATGCCGATGCCGGTGTCGGTCACGGTGATGGCGACGAAGTCGCCGCTGCGGGCGGGCTGGGCGCGCAACGGCGGAATGGCATTCACCTTGCGAACCTGGATGGTGAGGTGACCCTCGCTGTCCATGGCGTCGCGGCTGTTGACGGCCAGATTCATCAGCGCTGTCTCGAACTGCGCGACGTCGGCGATCGCAAAGCAGTTGAGATCGGCGATGTCGACGTCGATCCTGATCCGGGCGCCGACGAGGGGACGGATCAATTGTGCGACGGATTCAACCTGGGTGCCGACGTTGAACACTTGCGGCTTTAGCGGCTGCCGGCGCGCAAACGCCAGTAATTGCCCGGTCAGCTTGGAGGCGCGCTCCACCGTCTCGCCGATCGCGTCGATATAGCGCCGGCGCCGCTCTTCAGGCAGCTCGCGGCGGCGCAGGAAGTCGGTCGCGGAGCGGATGATGGTCAGGAGATTGTTGAAATCGTGCGCCACCCCGCCGGTCAACTGCCCGACCGCTTCCATCTTCTGCGACTGGCGCAGCGCTTCCTCGCCCTGGCGGCGCTCGGTGATGTCGATGGCCTCCGGCACCGCGCCGATGACGACGCCGTGGCGGTCGTGCAGCGGGCGCATCGCGAAATCGAAATAACGGTCGCCGACCGGCAGATGCAAGAGCATCTCGATCTTGACCTCTTCACCACGCATCACGGTGATGAAGGCATCGTGGACGGCTTCGCGCATGCCTGAGGTCGCCGAGAACCACGGCGTTTCCCAGAACGGCTTGCCGACCACCGCGTTGGCTTCGGCGCGGATGCCGTCCAGTGCTGTCCGGTTGGCATAGAGCACATCGCCGTGCTGGTTGAGCAGCGCCTGATACTGGTGGCTGGTCTCGAAGATCGCCCGCATCTGGGCTTCGCTGGATTCGAGCTGCGCGGTGCGCTCGGTGATGCGCAATTCGAGGATTTCATTCAGCCGCCGCAGATCGTGCTCGGCCTGCTTGGCCGCGGTGATGTCGTGAGCGACGCCGATGAAGCCGATATGGTTGCCGTTCGGATCCCAGCGCGGCTGGGATTCTGAGCGCAGCCAGCGCCATTCGCCATCGGCGCGCTGATAGCGGGCTTCCAGCACGAACGGCTTCAGCGAGGCTTCGCCCGCGACCGATTCCTGCAGGATGCGCGGCAGGTCTTCCGGATGCAGCCGCTTGCGCCAGTCGAACACGATCGCTTCGTCGAACGGCAGCCCGAGAAAATCGAGATAGGCCTGGTTGGCGAAGGAACGCGTGCGGTCGAGCTTGGTGACCCAGATCGGCACCGGCGCACTGTCGGCGATCAGGCGGAAGCGCTCTTCGCTTTCACGCAAAGTAGCCTGCGCGAGCATTTGCGCTGTGACGTCGAGATCGGCGCCGACCAGCCGCAGCGCGCGGCCGTCGCGCTCGCGCTCAATCTTGGCGACGACGCGGATCCATCGGATCGCGCCGTCATTCGGCCGCACGATGCGGTATTCGGCCGAGTAATCTTCGCTGTCGCTCTTCAGCACGCTGAACAGATGCTGGACCGTTCGTTCGCGATCCTCGGGATGGATGCGGCTGACCCATTCTTCATAGGTCTCATTGGCCGCCTCGGGCGGCAGCCCGTGAACCAGAAGATATTCGGGCGAGCGGCGATTCTTGACGCCGTCGCGGAAATCGATTTCGAGGCCTCCGACGCCGGCGATGCGCTGGATGCGCGCGAGCTCCGCTTCGCGCGCCTGCAGCTCGCGATGGGCTCTGTCACGCTCGTTTGCGATTTCCTGCAGGTGTTGCCGCAAGCGTTTGGCGGCGGCAGCTCCAGGCAGGACATTGGTCGTATCGGAAGGGGTCATGCGTGCCGGCAACCTCTGCCCGGCACTTTCACACAGGATGTGACGGAATTTCCAGCTTCATTTGCCCTTTGATGGCGATCGGCAGTTGTACGCGCGGCGGAACCCTTCCGCCTGCGCCTGTTCCTCGGAACAGAACCAGCGATCCTGCTTCAATCCCGGATAGGAGCGGCATGCCTGCAGGTGATAGATACCGACGTTCCCAGTGACGCGCGCACGCACGGCATACTTGCCCTTGATGTTGCAGCCTGCCGGCATCGCGAGATCTTCCGGGAACAAGGTCTCGCGAATCTCGCGCTCGCGGTCGGGCCGGCACGCGGCGCCGAGCAGGGGGCCGTCCTGCTTGCCCGCGCGGAACTCGCGCGGCGCGACGAAGCAACCCTTCCAGAGCCCCTGGCGATCATCCCGAGCGCGGGCTTCGTCCGGCTTGAAGCGTCCGCTCGCGGAGGCTTCGATGTTCAAAGCAAAGCCTTTCTGGACCAGCAATTCGCTCAGGCTGGTGGTCTCGCCCTCGATTTTGCATACGCCGATGCGCCGTTTCTTGTAGGTCGGGTCGACGCCGAGATCATCGCAGCGGACCTGCTTGCGGTCGATCAATTTGCTCAATTGATCGCGTGCCTCGATCCCGCAAGTCCAGACATCGGCGTGCTCGTCGATGCAGAGTTGGTCGATGGTCGGGACATCGACGCCGTCGAGGCGGAATGTGATGTTGCCCAGCTGGAGCGTGCTGCCATCCCGGACCATGGCGGTGGCGGCCGAACTCTGGCTGGCCGGAAGGACGATCGACAGCAATGCCGCAACCAGAAAAATTCGCAACCGCATCTGTTTCATTCAAATCAATTCCGGGAAACCGCCGCTGCCTTCTAGCATAACGCGGTGTGATTGAACCAAGCCGCTGGCGCTAATTGGCGGTGGGCGAGGGGCTGGGGAAAACCATCGGTGCATTATGCCATGACGTCGTGCAGCGCCCATTGACTTCGTGAGAACAAAATAAGAACATACGCGCCGTAGCTCAAACCGGAATACTGCCATGTCGTCCTCTTCACAGCCGAAGTCCGAAGAGAACGATGAGCTGGAAAGTGCCGTAGATCAGGCGATTTCCGCCTGCGGCGGCGATATGCGGGCGACGATCCGGGCGTTGATCGTGGCCAACGAATATCTGGAATCCGAGGTCGCCGAGCTGATGAAGGCGGTATCCCACGCCTACACGCGGGGGCGGTTCAATTCCTATTCTGGGTGAATGGTCGGAATCTGGCACGGCTGAGCCGATACGAGACCGTTGCCTCCATCGATTTTTGCTGTACGACGGGTGGGTTACCCGCGTCCCGCAATTCCCGTTGCGGGGGAGGATCCTGCCTAGAGCTCAAGCAAGAAGAACATGTTCAAGAGAATTCTGATCGCAAATCGCGGCGAGATCGCCTGCCGGGTCATCAAAACTGCGCGGCGGATGGGGATCGAGACGGTCGCGGTATATTCCGAGGCCGACCGCGATGCGCTCCATGTCGAAATGGCCGATGAGGCCGTGCTGATCGGCCCGCCGGCGGCCGCCGAGAGCTATCTTGTGATCGACAGGATCGTCGAGGCCTGCCGCAAGACCGGCGCGCAGGCGGTGCATCCCGGCTATGGCTTTTTGTCCGAACGCGAGGCATTTCCGCGTGCGCTCGAGGCGGCCGGTATCGTCTTTATCGGGCCGAACGCGAGCGCGATCGCCGCGATGGGCGACAAGATCGAATCCAAGAAGGCCGCCGCCAAGGCCAAGGTCTCGACCGTGCCCGGCCATCTCGGCGTCATCGAAGACGCCAAGCACGCGGTCAGAATCGCCGATGAGATCGGCTATCCCGTGATGATCAAGGCCTCCGCCGGCGGCGGCGGCAAAGGCATGCGGATCGCGCATTCGAAAAAAGAAGTCGCCGAAGGCTTCAACCTCGCCAAGGCCGAAGCCAAATCCTCGTTCGGCGACGATCGCGTCTTCATCGAAAAATTCATCGTCGATCCACGCCACATCGAAATCCAGGTGCTCGGCGACAAGCATGGCAATGTGATCCATCTCGGCGAGCGCGAATGCTCGATCCAGCGCCGCAACCAGAAGGTCATCGAGGAGGCGCCATCGCCGCTGCTAGACGAGACCACGCGCCGCAAGATGGGCGAACAGGCGGTCGCGCTCGCCAAGGCCGTGCACTACGATTCCGCTGGCACCGTCGAATTTGTCGCCGGCCAAGACAAGAGCTTCTATTTCCTGGAAATGAATACCCGTCTGCAGGTCGAACATCCCGTCACCGAGCTCGTCACCGGCATCGACCTCGTCGAGCAGATGATCCGCGTTGCCGCCGGAGAAAAACTTTCGATCGCGCAGAAGGACGTCACGCTGACCGGATGGGCAGTGGAATCCCGCGTCTATGCCGAGGACCCGTTCCGCAACTTCCTGCCGTCGATCGGCCGTCTGGTGAAATACCGGCCGCCGGCGGAGGCGAGTCAGGACGGCGTCACCGTTCGCAACGATACCGGCGTGCAGGAAGGCGGCGAAATCTCGATCCATTACGATCCGATGATCGCCAAGCTCGTCACGCACGCGCCGTCGCGCGCCGCTGCGATCGAGGCCCAATCAACGGCACTCGACGCGTTCTACGTCGACGGCATCAGGCACAACATTCCATTCCTGTCGGCGCTGATGAACCACCCGCGCTGGCGCGAGGGCAAGCTTTCCACCGGCTTCATCGCCGAGGAATTCCCGAAGGGCTTTTCCGCGCATGCGCCGGAAGGCGAGGTGGCGCGGCGGCTGGCGGCGGTCGGGGCTGCGATCGATCACGTGCTCGGCGAGCGCAAGCGGCAGATTTCCGGACAGTTGACCGGCCGACTGGTGCAGCGTGAGCGACGCCGCGCGGTATGGCTCGGCCGCGACGAAATCGCGCTAGATGTTGCGCGCGAGGCCGATGGTATCGCGGTGCGCTTCATCGGCGCCGACGGCCTGCCGGGCAATCCGCACAATCTGGTCTCGGCCTGGGTGCCGGGCGAACCGGTGTGGCACGGCACCATCGACGGACATCTCGTCGCGATGCAGGTGCGTGCGATCCCGAACGGCTTCCGGCTTGCGCATCAGGGCTATGAAGTCGCGGTCAACGTCTTCACCGAAAGCGAGGCGGCCGCGGCGCGGCTCATGCCTGTGAATTCAGCCGCCGACACCGGCAAGAAGCTGCTGTGCCCGATGCCGGGGCTCGTGGTCTCGATTGCCGTGAGCGAGGGGCAGGAGGTCAAGTCCGGAGAGACGCTGGCCGTGGTGGAGGCGATGAAGATGCAGAACGTGCTGCGCGCCGAGCGCGACGGCACGGTGAAGAAGATACACGCCGCAGCCGGCGCGACGCTGGCCGTGGATGCGCTGATTCTGGAGTTTGCGTAGACCCAACCCTGTCATTGCGAGCGCAGCGAAGCAATCCATCGTGCGGCAAAGGAGGTATGGATTGCTTCGTCGCTTCAGCGCAAAATTGCTTTGCAATTTTGTCGCGAGCTCCTCGCAATGACGAACGAGGAGTCTTGTGATGTCCTTCGGCAAACGCCGCGAAGCGTTGCGCGCGATCCTCGCCGGCTCCACCTGCATCCGGCCGGGCTCAGTCTATGACCCGACCTCGATCCGGATTGCCGAAGACCTCGGCTTCGAGCTCGGCATGTTCGGCGGCTCGGTGGCCTCGCTGGTCGTGCTCGGCGATCCCGACATTGCGCTGATCACGCTGACGGAGCTCGCCGAGCAGATGCGCCGGATGTCGCGCGCGTCGACCTTGCCGGTGCTGGTCGATGCCGATCACGGCTATGGCAATGCGCTGAACGTCCGCCGTACCGTCCAGGAACTCGAGGCTGCCGGCGCGGCCGGGCTGACGATCGAGGATACCTTAATGCCACAAGACTATGGCGTGTCGGAGCCCCAACTCATCTCGCTTGAGGAAGGCGTCGGCAAAATGAAGGCCGCGCTCGATGGACGCAGCGATCCGGCCCTTGTCATCATGGGACGGACCGGCACACGCGGAGGCGGCGCGGCTGCATCGAGCTTTGAGGAATGCGTCGAGCGCGCGAAGGCCTATGAGGCCGCCGGCGTCGACGCGTTGTTCTTCACCGGCCTGACAACGCGCGAGCAGGTAAAGGCAATCTCGGCCGTGACGGCGCTTCCGATCGTGCTAGGCAACACGCAAGGCGAGTTGGATGACGCCGGATTTCTGTCCAGTCAGCGGGTGAAGATTGCGTTGCAGGGCCACGCCCCATTCGCCGCCGCAACGCAAGCGGTCTACGATACGTTGAAAGCGTTGCGCGATGGCGTGCAGCCGAAGGAATTGAAGGGACTGCCGTCTGCGCAACTGACTGGCCGGCTGACGCGCGAAGCGGATGTGAAGGTGCGTAGCGCCGCCTTTCTGGGGTTGAAGAAGTAAGATGAGCGAGCTAGTCCGCCACGTCACGATCCGCGGCCGGGTGCAGGGCGTCGGCTATCGCGCCTGGGTGGAGGACGAGGCGAGCGCGCGAGGCCTCGAAGGCTGGGTGCGCAACCGCCGGGACGGCAGCGTGGAAGCGGTGTTCGCCGGGCCCGGCGATGTCGTCTCCAACATGATCGCTGCTTGTCGGCAAGGGCCATGGTCGGCGCGGGTCGATGCAGTGCAGGACGAAGCCGCTGGTCCCGACATGCTGAAGCTGCGGCGCGCAGGCGACCGCTTCGCGGTGCTGCCGACGATCTAATCTTCGCGACATGGCCGAGACGGACACGCGAGGTGACGGAATGAAGCCGCAACAGTCCGGACGCGACTAGAACGGACCCGTCCCGATCTTCTGCAAAGTTCAATCAGCAAGGCCTGATGAAACTATGCACGTTGCCGCGCATTGTGCCTTTGATCACGTTTCGATGACCGTTGTGAGTGTAAAACCGCATCTCCGGCGCGGTCACGAGACGTCGCATTCTGCTCACGCGAAAACCATGGCTCATGCGAAGCTGGCACCCCTCTTTTCGGTGCCGCACGACACGACCATCATTTCTTAGTTCGGCGGCGGTCGCTGCAACGTCTTCGCCTCGTCCCCGGCGCAACAAACGGCCGCGGGCCCAAATCGGATTTCCTGCCAGGAACGACAATGTATCGGTCAGAGTTAGGTCGAAGCAACCACTTGTGAGGGAGGAAACCATGGCCCGTGCGACAGCCCATCCGGATCATCAATGCATCTCGAGCGAAGACATTCATGGAACAGAGGTTTATGGGGCAGGCGGAAAGAACATCGGTGAGATTGACCACCTCATTATCGACAAGGTGTCAGGTCGCGTGGCTTATGCCGTCATGAGCTTTGGCGGGTTTGCTGGGTTAGGCCACAGCCATTATCCCATCCCGTGGGGCGCTCTGACCTATGACACGTCGCTTGGTGGCTTTCGAACCAATATCACCGAGCAACAGCTGAAGGATGCGCCTGAGTTCAGCGATGACTCCTGGCAAGACAGAGACTGGGAAGCGCGCACTCATCAGTATTACGGGATACCTACGTACTGGGAGGGGCGAGGTGGCCTATAACAGATAGGCAACGGGCATAGCGACGTTACTACTCTATTAGCAACAGCCCACGCTTCTTTTCGCCGTCGAGCGTATTTACGGCGGCGAAAAGACAGGTCCGACTGCCAGCCATGTCTGGTAGTCGGAATTGCGCGATAGGGAGGCGCTCATTTCCTGCTGACCGTCTGGCATTTAAAAGCGTGCTAGGTCGTTACCGCACGAAAGAGACGCCATTTGTCGGGCACGCCCTTGAGAATGTGACGGCCGCGCTCCTCAAACGTCAATCCCGAGCCTGCTACCAGATCGCGAACCGTCTGTGAGACCAGAACTTCACCCGGGCCCGCAAGCGCCGCCACACGCGCGCCAATATGAACGGCAATGCCAACAATGTCGTGAGCGACGAATTCGCACTCGCCGGTATGCAAGCCGCACCGGACCTTCAGATCGAGTGGGCGCACCGCGTCGCCGATTGCGCTGGCACAGCGCACGGCGCGCGCAGGGCCGTCGAATGTGGCAAGGAAACCGTCGCCGGCGGTATTGACTTCGCGGCCGCGATATTGGCCGAGCACGCCCCGAGCTTTGGCATAAAAAGCATCAAGCAGCACGCGCCAGGCGCCGTCGCCGAGTGCGGCGGCCCGTTCCGTCGATCCCGCAATGTCGACAAACAGCACAGTTGCAAGCACCCTATCAGGCTCCGCTGCTTGCCGATGCCCGGTGACGAACTCTTCGACCTCGTTGATGATTGCATCCTGATCGCCAACCCAGAGCGTATGGTCCTGACCGCTGATCTCAATCAGTTTGGCGGCAGGAATCTGCTGCGCCATGTAGCGCGCATGCTTCACATCAATGACGCGCTCATCGGTGCGGTGCAAGATCAAGGTCGGTACCCGCGTTACGGGTAGAATATCTCTGACATCGATCTCCCGGTTCATGCGCATGATCGCAGATGCTGCGCCGGGGCTTGCTGAGGCCCTGAAGTAGGCGGCGATTTGCTCAAGTGCCTGCTTATTGCCGGCAAGGCTGGGTGCCCACATCAGCAAACTCATTGCATCTGCCGAGCCCCAGTGGCGCTCAATGTCGTCCAGGAATGCGCCCCATTGCGCATCGGTCCATGCGAATGTGTAGTCAGGGGCCCACGAGCGTCGCGCATAAGTGCCGTAGAGCACCAGGGCCGACGTGCGCTCGGGATAGGTCGCTGCATAGAGCAGCGACATCGGACCGCCCTCGGACACGCCAAACAAGGTCGCCCGCTGGGAGCCAACCTGGTCCAGAACCGCCTGCACGTCGTGCATCCGCTGTTCAAGCGTGAAGATCTGAGAACCACGATCAGACATTCCAGTGCCGCGCTTGTCGAACGTGATGACCCGCGCAAAGGTGGCGAGCTTGCGGAAAAAGGAGGCGCGCGCCGGCGATTGCCAGAGCGCTTCGACGTTGGAGACAAAACCCGGGACGAACAGCAGGTCTCGCGGACTGTCGCCAATCACCTGATAGGCAATATGGACGTCGTCACTTTTGACATAGTGAGTGGCCGGGATGTCAGCCATGTTGGCCTACTGCATGACAAACCGCGCGGCGCAAGTGTCGCACCTCAGTTCGCACGAGGCTAGCGAAATTCGATGGAAATTTTGACGAGCCCGACACCGGCCCACCCCTTATTACCGTAACGATAAGGAACTCAGGGCGATGCCAGGCGCCGCCGCGATGTCACTTCAGCCGTATTGCGGATTCTGGCTGGTCACTGACCGATGTTCGGCTCGTCAGCCTTGTGACAGTTGCTCACTTGATGAAGTGCAACATAGCTCGTAATTCGTGCCTTCCTCCGGTCGCGCAACTGATGTACCCTGATCGTGAGCTGCCGAGCGGGACGTGCCGAAGTCCCTTTTATTTAGCCGCAGCGCTCATGCCGTCGGCAGGCGCGCATCAAAATCAAACTGATATCTAGGTGGGTGCGGGTCCCGAGGGGCTCCGCACGGCTACGCACTCCAGCATTTCGGGGAGGCCGCAATGAAAATTCCGCGCCGTCAATTCCTGCATCTGGCACTGGCCGCATCCACGCTCCCAATATCAGCCCGGTTCGCTTTCGCGCAGAGTTACCCGACCCGACCGGTGCACCTGATCGAAGGCTTTGGCGCCGGCGGTGCACCCGACATCGTCGCGCGATTGATCGGTCAATCGCTGTCGGATCGACTTGGGCAGTCGTTTATGATCGAGAACCGCAGCGGCGCTACCGGCAACATCGCAACTGAGGCGGTCGTGCGGGCATCCCCGGACGGCTACACGCTGCTGTTGGTTGCCACGCAAATTGCGATAAATGCGACCCTGTTCAAGCTCGACTTCATTCGTGATATCGCGCCGATCGCAGGTATCGTGCGTGTACCCTTGGTCATGGAGGTGCACCCATCGGTTCCCGCCAGAACAGTCGCGGAGCTCATCGCCTACGCGAAAGCCAATCCCGGCAAGGTCAATATGGCGTCAGCCGGGACTGGATCTACGACCCATTTGGCCGGCGAAATGTTCAAAACGATGGCCGGCGTCGATCTCTTTCACGTGCCTTATCGGGGCGCGCAGGTATTTCCTGCCCTTCTCACCGGCGAAGCGCATGTCTACTTTGGCCCGCTACTCTCATCGATCGGATATATCAGGGCGGGCAATTTCCGCGCTCTGGCGGTAACGACGGGAGCGCGCTCGCCAATATTGCCGGACGTTCCAGCTCTGGCCGAAACCTTGCCCGGTTATGAGGTAAGTGCATGGTTCGGCATCGGCGGTCCAAAGCGCACGCCGGAAGAAGTCATCGAAAAACTGAACAAGGAAGTCAACCTCAGTATCGCCGATCCGAAATTCGAAGCCAAGCTTGCGAGCATGGGCGGCACGGCTCTTGGCGGGTCGCCTGCTGATTTTGCCAAGCTTATCTCCGACGAAGTCAAGAAGTGGAGCGGAGTGATTCTAGCAGCCAATATGAAACGGGAATGAGCGGCGGGAGCAAACTGCGTACCGCTAGGTTTCGGTGGGCCTATGTCCGCTCACGAGTCAGCAGGCGATGCGCTAATGCGTCCGTTCGCGCGGCGTGACTTCGCCGTTGTGCTGGATCGAGGCGCTCTCGACATATTGCAGGTTGAGCGAGGAATACACGATGCTGCGGTTACGGCCGAGACGCTTGGCTTCATAGAGAGCGGCGTCGGCTTCTCCGACCAGCGCGGCCTCATCGCGCGTCGAGCGCGTTTTGGCGGCGACACCCACGCTGATGGTGATGTATCCGCGGCTCGACGCCGTGTTCGGAATGCCCAGCGCCCGAACCGTGAGCCGGATGGCTTCAGCAATCTTCAAGGCGCCGTCCTCAGCCGTATTCGGCAGCACGACAGCGAACTCCTCGCCGCCATAGCGCGCTGACAGGCCAGACGTATTGCCGGTCGCATTGCCAATTGCCTTCGCAACCGCCTGCAGGCAGCGGTCGCCGGCTTGATGTCCGTAGGTGTCATTGTAGCCCTTGAAATTGTCGATATCGAACAGCAGCACTGAAATCGCTTCGCAGGCTTCGTATTCGCGCCGGAGGAAACCGTCGAAGGTGCGGCGGTTGGTCAGCCCGGTCAGTCCGTCGGTCGCGGCGAGCTGGGTGAGGCGGCGGTTGAGCTGCGTCAGTTCGTCTTCCATCCGCTTGCGCTCGGTGACGTCGCGAATGACGCAGAGAAATTCCTTCCCCATGGCGTCGCTGGTCTCCGACGCCAGCTTGAATTTGCTTTCGACCCAGGCCAGCGTTCCGTCGCCGCGATAGTGCCGGAACACGACCGTGCTGACACTGCCTGCATCGTCAAGCCGCGTGGTGGCCTGCAGGACGCTTTCCCGATCCTCGGGGTGGACCAGAGCGAAGCATGACCTTCCGATCAAGTCCTTCGCCTGCAGCCCGAGCACCGGCTCGACGGAACGGGAAACATAACGGAGTAGGCTGCGGGCATCGATCACGATGATGATGTCGGCGATGTTGTCGGCCAAGAGCCGATAGTGCGCCTCGCGTTCGCGCAGCGCGCGCTCGACCTTGTTGCGGAAACGGAACTGCAGGGCAAGCAGCGCCGCCAGCATCAGGATCATGCACAGCAGCACGCCGGCGACGATGGCGTCGGTCCGCAATTCCTTCCACCATTCGGAAAGCAGCCAGTCTTCCGAAATCGCCACGGTGACCACCATGGGGTAGTGCGGCGTTTCTTCGTAGCCGAGGTGCTTCACGATGCCGTCGAACGGCGAGATGATCTTATAGTATCCGACCGAGCTTTGCTTGAGATGTTTCCTGAACAGGTCGGTCTTGGAAAGATCCGTACTCCTGTCCGACTGCGGCCAGCGCATCAGGAGCGTACCGTCATTGCGTATCAGGCTGATGCCGCCGTCCGGGCCTAGCTTGAATGTCCGATAGAAGCCGTTGAAGTAATCCTTGTCGATCGCTGCGGCGACGACCCCGCCAAAGCTGCCGTCGAGCTTGGTGATACGTTTCGAAAGAACAATCATGGAGGATCGCTCGTCCACACGGGATTGCATCGGTTCGCTGATCCGAAGCGTGTTGTCCGGTGTGTCGCGATGGTAAGCGAAATAGCTGCGGTCCGAGATGGTATGGCGCGGTGTCTCCGGCAACGACGAATAGGTCCAGTTGCCCTTGGCATCCGTGACGCCGATGCCGCGCAATTGCGGCAGCGTTTTCGCCGTTTCAGCCAGGTATTTGTTGAACCGGTCCGGATCGGGGTTTCTGTATTTCAGCAAGTCCACCATTCCAGCCATCGCGATATCGGTCGCCTGAATGGTGTGTGAGGCATGCTCGGAAAGCGAATGGGCGAGGTTCTGAATGTCGGCGCGGCCGCTCGCCAGTGCGGCTTTCTTGGAGTCGAGCACCTTCCAGGCCATGACGCCCAGGACGCAGGCAGTCATGACGAGCGCAAAGGTGATGACAACGGCCGTCGATGTTATCCGCCGTAGCGGCCCGCCGGAGTCGGGAGATTTCGATGGGGCATTCCGTGCCTTGATGGCCGCGCCAGACCTCAGTGCCGGCAACGCGCATGAGAATCTAAAACGCGACCGGTACTCAGCGGTTAACGGATCGATCGGGAATAGCGGAAGGATGGGTTCCATCTCGGGAACCCGCTCAGACGGTAGGGGCAAGGCAGCGTGGGGGCGGCTCAGCCGATGCGGGCTTGACATCCGCACAGTCATGTCAGATATTTCTGTCATGACAGAAACAACAGGCAAAAAGAAACTTCCGGCCGTCGTCGAGCGGTTCATTCTGCACTGGGGCGACATGGGGGATGAGTGGGGCGTCAACCGCTCTGTCAGCCAGATCCACGGCCTGCTCTATCTTGCCGAGGCGCCGATGACCGCGGAGGACATCGCCGAGACGCTCGGCATGGCGCGATCCAACGTTTCCAACTCGATCAAGGAATTGCTGGCTTGGGGACTGATCCGGCGGGTGCCCATCCTCGGTGATCGCCGCGATCACTTCGAGGCTGAAACCGACATCTGGGAAGTCGCGGCGCGGATCGCCGCCAGGCGCAAGGAGCGCGAGATCGATCCCGCCATCGATGCATTGCGCGCCTGCGTTTCGGACGCGGCCGATGATCCAACCATTAGCCCGGTCGCAAGCAAGCGGCTGAGGGAGATGCTGGCTTTCACCGAGCTGGTCGACCGCTGGTACACGCAGATGCTCAATGTGCCGCGGCCGCGGCTGGTCGCGCTGATCAAGCTTGGCGAAAAGATCGTCAGCTTCTTACCCGCGGGGAAAAGCAAGTAGGGCAGAGGGGCAGAGCAGGAGCGTGTGATGGCGTCCACAAGAATACCAAGATTTCCCGCAACACCCGCTTCGAACACCATCCTGCTCGACGATCACCGCTTCCACGATCTGTTGCCCGACGAGGAGTGGGGCCGTCTGCCGCTGGCGACCTGGCGGCGCTTCTCCAAGCGTTTTGCCGATGGCGAGACAGTGGTCTATGTCGGCACCATCGAGGAAGCTAGCTTCACGCCGGCCGGCTGGTGGCTGGCGCAGCTTGCGCGCCTCATCGGCGGGCCGCTGCCGCTATGTGGCGAGACCGGCGTGCCTATGGTGGTGACGGTGACCGAGGCGAAGGGCGGCCAGATCTGGACCCGCATCTGCGCGCGCAGCGACGGCTTTCCGCAGGTCATTCACTCGGCGAAACGCTTCGCCGGGCCGACCGGGCTAGAGGAATATGTCGGCTACGGCGTCAGCATGGCGCTGCGGATTTCCGTCGAGCGCGAAGCGCTGGTGTTTCGCAGCGTCGGCTATTCCCTGCAGATCGGATGGTGGCGCCTGCCGCTGCCGCCCTGGATGACACCCGGCGATCTCACCGTGACCCATTCCGACCTCGGCGGCGGCGCGTTCCGCTTCACGCTCGAAGTCGTTCATCCGCGCTTCGGCAAGCTCATTCGTCAGTCCGCCGTGTTCATGGAGGCCGCATCATGACGTCGCTGCTCTGGACCCTGATCGCCATTCAGATCGTGATGGGCGTGTTCGATACGTTCTATCACCACGAGCTGACGGAGCGGCTGGCCTGGCGGCCCTCGCAGCGCTACGAGCTGAAGCTGCACGGCGTGCGCAACATGCTCTACGCGCTGTTGTTCCTGGTGCTGGGTTGGCTGGAAGTCTACGGCGTGTTCGCCATGTTGATCATCGCGGTGCTCGTTGTCGAGATCATCATCACGCTGATGGATTTCGTCGAGGAGGACATCAGCCGGAAGCTGCCGGCCAGCGAACGCATCAATCACACGCTGCTGGCGATCAATTATGGGGCCATTCTGGTGCTGCTGCTGCCGGTTCTGATCGGCTGGGCAGCGCAGCCGACCGGCGTCAAATCGGCTTACACCGGCTGGCTCAGCCTGATCGCGGCAGCGGCAGCCATTGGAGCCGCGCTATGCGGCGTGCGCGATTTCACGGCGGCAAAACGTCTTGCGCGCATGACCAGCGCACCCGCGGCAAGCCTGGTTGAAAAACTTCCCCCGCGGCAGACCGTGCTTGTCACCGGTGCGACCGGCTTCATCGGCAGCCGCCTCGTCGCAGGGCTGAGTGGCGCGGGACATCAGGTCATCGCGCTGCTGCGCAACCCGGCAAAGGCGGAGATGCTGCCGCCGCCGATCACGCTAATCACCAGCCTTGATCAGATCCCGGCGGATGCACGCATCGATGCGATCGTCAATCTCGCAGGCGAGCCGATCGGCAATGAGCTCTGGACCGAAGCCAAGCGCCGCAAGATCCTGGATTCCCGCATCAGCATGACGAAAGACGTGGTCGCTCTGATCGCGCGGCTCGAACGTAAGCCGAAGGCTTTGGTCTCGGGCTCGGCGATCGGCTGGTACGGGCTCTGGCAGGATCAGGTGCTGACGGAATCGGCGAAATCACATGCCTGCTTCAGCCATGAGCTGTGCGAGGCCTGGGAGAGCGCGGCGCGCCCGGCGGAAGAGCAGGGGGTTCGGGTCGTCTATTTGCGGATCGGCCTCGTGATCGGCACCGATGGCGGCTTCATCGCGCGGATGCTGACGCCGTTCGAGTTCGGCGTTGGCGGGCCGCTCGGCTCGGGAAGGCAGTGGATGTCGTGGATCGAGCGCGACGATCTGATCCGCCTGATTGCCCATGTGATCGCGCGTCCCGAGATCGCAGGGCCTGTCAATGCGACGGCGCCGATCCCGGTCACCAACCTGAAATTCACCGAAGAACTCGGCCGAAGGCTGCGGCGTCCGGCATTCTTTCGCATTCCCGACGCGCTGCTGCGCCGCGTCGGTGGCGACTTCGCCAATGAATTGCTGCTCGGCGGCCAGCGCGTATTGCCGAACAAGGCGCTCAGCAACGGTTTTGTATTCCGCCATGAGACGCTGCGCAGCGCGTTCGAGGCGATCTTGTGAATTGGCGGCTAACGCGGCAGCTTCGCGATCGCCCGGCTGAGCTCGTGGATTTCGTAGGGCTTGCGCAGAATGGGAAAATCGCCGCGCACGTTCAGCGCCGCATCGCTGTAGCCGCTGGTTAGGAGGATCCGCAGTCCGGGCTTAACAGCCTTCAGGTGGCGCGCGAGACCGAGGCCGTCCATTTTGCCGGGCATCACGATGTCGGAGAAGACGAGGTCTATTCCGTCGAGCTCGATTTCGCGCAGCGCCGCTTCGGCATTTGCGACACGGCGCACAGTGTAGCCGAGCTGCTCGAGCAGGCCGGTGCTGACGGCGGCGACATCTGGATTGTCCTCCACCAGCAGCACGGTGCCGCTGCCGCCGGATGCAACCGCATTAAATTCCTCAGCCTCTGGCGCGGCGTGCTTCCGCGGCAGCAGCATCGTGATCCGTGTGCCCTTGCCGAGCTCGCTCGCCACCTTGACCGTGCCGCCGGCCTGATGCGCGAAGCCATGGACCTGCGACAGCCCCAGGCCAGTACCCTTGCCGATCGGCTTGGTGGTGAAGAAGGGGTCGAAGATCTTGCCGAGGATATCCGGCGCGATGCCCGTGCCGGTATCCGCCACCGAGATCGCGACATATCCACTTGCGTCGGCTGCGCCGCCGGACGTCTCATTTCGCGCCGAGATCGTGATGACACCGCCGCTCGGCATCGCGTCGCGCGCGTTGATCACGAGATTGACGAGCGCCGTCTCGAATTCGGTGACATCGACCATCACCGGCCAGACGCCCCGGCCTACGTCGAATTTGAGCGTCACTGCGCTGCCGACGGCGGCGTCTAACACTTCGCGTATCCCATCGATGCGTTCGGCCACATCAACCGCTTGCGGGTTGACGCTCTGCCGCCGCGCGAATGACAGCAATTGGCTGGTCAGGGAAGCGCCGCGCTTGGTCGCTCCCTCAATCGCCGACAGCGCCCTCTGGCACTTGGGATCCTCGCCTACCACTTTCTTCAGCGTGTGCAGGCTGCCGCTGATGATCATCAGGAGATTGTTGAAGTCGTGGGCGATGCCGCCGGTCAGCTGGCCGAGTGCATCGAGCTTCTGCGATTCCGCGAGCTGCGCGTGCATCTGCTCCAGCTTGAGCTGTGCTTCGCGACGCTCGGTAATGTCTCGGGTGATCTTGGCAAAGCCGACGAGCCTGCCGTCCTCGTGGATGGGGTCGATGACCACACTGGCCCAGAAGAACGTGCCGTCCTTGCGGACACGCCAGCCTTCTTCCTCGTAGCGGCCCTGTTCCCGCGCGATACGCAGGGCGCGCAACGGCTTGCCGTTGGCGCGGTCAACATCGGTATAGAAGCGGGAAAAGTGCTGCCCGATGATCTCGGCGGGGGCGTAACCCTTGATCCGCTGGCCGCCGATGTTCCAGCTCGTGACGATGCCGGTCGGATCCAGCATGTAAAGCGCGTAGTCAGCAACGCCCTCAACCAGGAGTCGGAAGTTACGTTCGCTTTCGAATAGATCCCTCTGCTGTAGCTGATCTTTTTTCAACATCCGACCCGCCCGTTTAACTGGCGCAAACGCTTGTCGCGCCGATTGGTTCCGCGACGCTGGCTTTTTTAACGAAATGGTTGGTTAGCGCGTTTAACGAAATGGTTGGTTAGCGCGCGGCCGCCAGGCTTTTGAACGTCGCCGCGAGCGTTCGCAGCGCCATGCGCTTGGCGGGATCGCTGACTTTCGAGTGCAGCATCACCTTGGAGGAGGGGAGCCGCGGCAGCCCTTGGGCTGGCCCGATGTCGACCAGGCCGGGTGGCGCGATCCGGCGGGCCAGCGGCGCCACCGCAAGGCCGGCCAATGCCGCTGCGGTCACTGCGGTCACGCCGCCACCAACGAAGCTCTCGCCCCAGGCGATGCCGGCCTTGTCGAGAGCGCGGATCGCGACGGCGCGCACCCCGCAAGGCGGCGCGAGCGTTGCCAGCGGCAGCGTTTCGCCGCGGCGCCAGTCAAGGCGTCTCGTGGCGAACCAGCCAAAGGCGTCTTCCGCCAGCTTCTCGCCGCCGCGGCGGCTGCCTTCCTGTCGCACCACGACAGCGTCGAGCTCACCGGCATCGTAGGCATCCAGCATCCGGCGCGAAAAGCCGATCGTCACGGAGAGCGCCAGTTGCGACGACATCGCATGCAGCCGTTCGAGCAGCGGCACCAGTTCGGGTCCCGCGGCGTGATCGCTGATGCCAAGCGACAGCTTCTGGCGCACCGGCCTGTCGCCCGACAGCGCGCGGTCATGCGCCTCCATCAACGCGCGGGCGTGGGGGAGGAACGCGGCGCCCTCGGCCGTCAACGTGACCGCGCGCGGCGAGCGCTCGACCAGCCGTTTGCCGATCACGCTCTCCAGCCGCTGCAGCTTCATGCTGACGGCGGCCTGGGTGGTGCCGAGTGCCTCGGCGGCGCGGGTAAAGCCTTGCAGTTCGGCGACACGCAGGAACGCCTGCACGGTATCGATATCGAGCGTGGTCATTGCATCATCAATAGTCGTTATCATTGATATGAATGTAGATAAGATACCAAAATGGTAGCTGGAGGTCTAGGTAGGAGGGGGCGCAATGCCAGCGCCGCCCTGAAGGAGAATAACCATGCCGCTGATCACCGTTACCTATTCCACGGTCCGCAAGACGCCATCGTTGAAAGCCGAGATCGCCTCCGCCGTCAGCGATCTCACCGCGCGTATCCTGCGCAAGGATCCCAAGGTCACCGCCGTCATCGTGAAAGCGATCGATGCTGCCGACTGGTTTGCCGGCGGAAAATCCCTCGCCGAACAGAGCCTCGCCAGCTTCTGGCTCGACGTTCACGTCAGCGAGGGCACCAACACCAAGGATGAGAAGGCCGCCTATCTCGCCGCGCTATTCCAGCGCATGGGCGAGCTGCTCGGCCCGCTGCATGAAGAGAGCTACGCCCATGTCGACGAAGTGAAAGGCGATTCTTACGGCTTCGGCGGTCTCACGCAGGAGCGTCGCTACATCGCGGGCAAGCTCGAGGTCGCGCCGCGGCAAGCGGCGGCGTGAACCTCATCGAGAAGTACTTCTTACGCCCTGAGCACGCCCAACACTGCCGCAGTGGCCGCAACAAACGAGAGGGCAATCACGGTGGCGCGCCAAAGCAGTTGTTGGCGCGCCAGGCGGCGATCCTGGAACGCCAGCCAATCCCGGACAAAGCCGGCGGGAATATCCTGCACCACGTTGCGCCGGTTGGGATGTCGCATTTCGTGATCTACGAACATGGCCCGCACGTTGGCCACGCCCAGATGGTCAAGTTCGGAATTCCATTGCAAGGCGTTCGCGTTGTTGGTCCAGCGGTTCTCGAAGGGAAGTCTGTGCGACGTCATCGCGACCTCCTCTAAACACCACGCCTGCCTCTCGATATGTGGCATCGATCGCCGAAGCGGAAGACCTGGCACCAGGGCAGGGTTGTCTCAGGTGGCCGCCTCCGGCAGGCGCATGTTTGTTGCGCCGAACACTTGCTCGAATGCCTGCCGGAGCGCGACGTCGACGTCCTCCATGGTCACGGGCAGGCCGAGGTCCACGAGCGAGGTGACGCCGTAACGCGGATCGGCGACGCCGCAGGGCACGATCGCGGAAAAATGCGACAGGTCAGGCTCGACATTGATGGCAATGCCGTGGAACGACACCCAGCGCCGCAGCCGTACGCCGATCGCGGCGATCTTGTCCTCGTACCCTGCGCCCTTGTCCGGGCGCCGGACCCAAACGCCGACGCGATCCTCACGCCGCTCGCCGCGCACGTTGAAGGCATCGAGCGTGCGGATGATCCATTCTTCCAGGCCCGCCACATAGGCGCGCACGTCCGGCCGCCGCCGCTTCAGGTCGAGCATGACATAGGCCACACGCTGGCCGGGCCCGTGATAGGTGAGCTGGCCGCCGCGGCCGGTGGTGAACAGCGGAAAGCGCGGCTCGAGCAGGTCGGCCTGCTTGCCGCTGGTGCCGGAGGTATAGAGCGGGGGGTGCTCCAGGAGCCAGACCAGTTCGGCCGCCTTGCCCTCGGCGATCGCGGCGGCACGGGCTTCCATCTCGGTCACGGCCTCGGGGTATGGCACGGAACCGGCCGAAATCCGCCATTCGACCTCGCCGCCGGCCGGGGACAGCGCGAATGTCGTCAAATCAAGGCTTTGGCGGTCATTAACCATTGGCTAACCATAACGTGGTCAGGTGGAACCACAGCAATCTAGTCCCCTGTGGCGGTTCAGAAGTGGCGACCCTCGACAAAGTCAGCGTCAATCTCATGGTGGTGCTCGGCACCACTACCATGCCCATCCATCAGGTGATGCGGCTTTCCCGCGGCGCCATCATCGAACTGGACGCCACCGAGGCGGACGAGGTCAAGATACTTGCCAACAACCTTCCGATCGCCTCCGGCGTCGTTCTGGTGGATCGCAACCGCATCGCGGTAGAAGTCAAGCAAATGCTGCCGAAATCCCCTGATGTCAGATAGTTATTCGTTCGCAAAACTGCCTTGTCCCCCCATCCCTGATTTGTTACATCGGCGCCATTGATCCGGGTGGACCTTCATCCATCCAGCCGGTGTCCCAAGCGCTCGTGGCGGAATTGGTAGACGCGCTGCCTTGAGGTGGCAGTGAGTAACATCGTGGGGGTTCGAGTCCCTCCGAGCGCACCATACCCACTTTGCCCTTGAAATCGGGTCCCAGGGCAGCGCCTGGCGAGGAAAATCAAGCATCTGCCAGCATTACGCTTCAGAACGGACCTTTCGGTGCGGTACGACCACTATTTGCAAGCGAATTGCGGCGATGCTTCCGCGCGCCGCAGCCCGGCTCGGAGGCTGGCGTCAAGCGAGGGGAAGCGTGGGCGATGACGGGAGTTGGTCATTGCCAGCGTCGAAAGATGACGCTGGCGTTGACGCCCCCGAAGCCGAATCCGTTCGAAATCGCATGCTCCATCGTCATGCGCCTTGCCTCGCGGGCCACAATGTCGACGCCTTCCGCGGCCGGATCGCGATTTTCGAGATTGAGAGTGGGCGGCGCGACCTGGTCGCGCAGTGCGAGAATCGTGAAGATCGCTTCCGCTCCTCCGGCTGCGCCGAGCAGATGACCGGTCGCCGATTTGGTGGCGCTCACAGCAATTTCTCCCTCGCGGCCGAAGACGGTTTTGATCGCCTCAAGTTCGGAAACATCGCCAACCGGCGTCGAAGTGGAATGGGCGTTGAGATGCTGGACATCGGCGGGCTTGAGCCCGGCCTGCCGCAAGGCGCCTTCCATGGCGCGGCGCGCCCCGTCGCCGTCCTCGGGGCCCGACGTGATGTGGTAGGCATCAGCCGTCGTGCCATAGCCGGCAATTTCGGCGATCGGTTTGGCGCCGCGGCGGATCGCGTGCTCAAGTTCTTCAATCACGAGGATACCAGCACCTTCGCCCATGACGAAGCCGTCGCGATCGCGGTCGAAGGGGCGGGACGCGCGCGCTGGCGTTTCATTAAAGCCGGTCGAAAGTGCCCGGGCGGCGGCGAAGCCGCCAAGGCTCACGAGATCGATGCAGGCTTCCGAACCGCCGCAAACCGCAACATCAGCTTCTCCCAAACGGATGAGGCGTGCGGCATCGCCGATCGCCTGCACGCTCGCGGCGCAGGCGGTGACCGGTGCGCCGACCGGACCCTTGAAACCGTGGCGGATCGAGATGTGACCGGCCGCGAGGTTTGCAAGAAAGGACGGCACCGTGAAGGGCGAGAGACGCCGGATACCGCGCTGATCCACCGTGCGAACCGCCTCGACGATTGCCGGAAAGCCTCCAATGCCCGATGCGATCACGGTCGCCGTGCGCTCCAGCGAATGCGAGTCAGAAGGGGTCCAAGCTGCCTGTGCGATGGCCTCGTCCGCAGCGACGAGCGCGAACAGGATGAAGCGGTCCATTCGTCGCTGATCTTTGGGAGGAACGACCAGATCCGGATCGAAGCCTCCATCCGGATCGTCGGCCCTTGTTGGCACGATTCCAGCGACCCGGGCGGGAAGGGCAGCCGCCCATTCCGGAAGTGCGGCAAGTCCTGAACGGGCCGATAGTAGTCGGAACCACGCCAAGTCACTGCCGCAGCCTAGCGGTGATACCAGTCCCAATCCCGTAACGACGACGCGACGCATGATGAGATTACCTTTGATGTCGGCCTAACCAGTCCGGCTACGCCGGTAGCCCCAGCTGCTTGCGGAGGCTTTTGTCAAACATCCGTTCGGGAACGAAGCGACGCAGGATGCTCACCTGCCGCGCCATCCTACCGCAGGTGTATCGCAGACGGGGCGAGGTGGTCGTCGCGGCTTCTACGACCCTCTCGGCAACAATCTCGGGACTGTCGGCTGTCTTCATGACCTCGCGCACGAGCGTGGCGGACCGCGTTCGCGCCGAGACGTATGCGTCTAGGCTACGATCAGGAAGCACCATGTTTTGTTCGAACGAAGTTCGGGTATACGCCGGCTCAAGCAAGCAAATTCGAATGCCGAAGGTCCGCACCTCGTGATCTAGGGACTCCGAGTAGCCTTCGAGAGCATGCTTCGTGGAGGCGTAGAGGGCCGAGAAGGGGGCAGGTATTAAGCCCATCACCGAACTTATATTGACGATCCGTCCCGCTTTTTGACTTCGCATCACAGGGAGAACCGCGTTGGTCATGCGGATCACTCCGAAAAGGTTTACGTCGAACAACGCTTGGGCTTGTTGCACCGACGATTCTTCAGCTCCGGCAAACAGGCCGGTTCCCGCGTTGTTCACCAGAACGTCGATCCTGCCCGCCGTATCGAGCACCTTATCGACGACCGTCTTGACTGATGCGTCGTCCGTTACATCGCAGGGGATCATCGTAATGCCGTCCGCGATACTTGCGACGGCTCGCCGGCTCGTGCCGAACACGCGGAATCCAGCTTGACGCAACGCCTTTGCCGAAGCATGCCCGATTCCTGTTGCAGCACCGGTTACAATCGCCACCTTGCCGTCTTGTCGCATAGAAAGTCTCCATCGATGCTATTGAGCGTTAGAAGTTGAACCGTCTCTTCCGACAAGAGAGGCCTATTCGGCAGCCATTGCTGTTCGCAATTCCGGCTGGTCGCTCGAGTCCTCATAGATCTCATCTGCAGTCGGCTTGATCCGAAACCACGCGGCATAAAGCGCAGGAAGAAACAGCAGGATCAGCACCGTGCCGACCGCCGTGCCTCCGATCAGCGTATAGGCCATCGATCCCCAGAAGACGGAGTGAGTGAGAGGGATGAAGGCGAGCACGGCGGCAAGTGCCGTCAGGATCACCGGCCTCGTGCGTTGCACCGTGGCCTCGATGACGGCGTGATAGTCATCAAGGCCGGCAGCACGGTTCTCCTTGATTTGTTCGGTCAGGATCAGCGTGTTGCGCATCAGGATGCCGGCCAGTCCTATCAGGCCCAAAATGGCATTGAATCCGAATGGCTGGTTAAAGGCGAGCAACACGGGCACAACGCCGACAAGGCCAAGCGGTGCCGTCAGCATGACCATGGCCATCGTCGAGAAGGATCGCACCTGCAGCATGATGACAATCAGCATGGCGGCGATCATGGCGGGAAAGACCGTCGCCAACGCGTCATTGGCCTTGGTTGCCTCCTCGATCGATCCGCCCAATTCGATGCGATAGCCGGCCGGAAGCGATGCGATCAGCGGCTCAAGGGCCGTCTTGATCTCCTTGGAGACCTCTGGAGGCTGGGTCGCCTCATTGATGTCCGAGCGAATCGTGACGACAGGCGTACGATCACGCCGCTTCATAATCGGCTCTTCCAGACGAATTTCCGAATGGCCGATCTGGTCGAGCGGAATCGGGCGGCCGTCCCTGCTCATCAGGGAGAAATCCGCCAGACGCGTCGGATCCAGCCGCTCTCCGCCGGCGCTGCGTGCCACGATGGGGACATTGCGAATGTCCTCGCGGACCTGCGTAACGGCGATGCCAGTGAGGAGGAACTGGAGTTGCCGGCCCACCTCCGCTGGCGAGAGGCCGATGAGGTTCAGTCGATCCTGGTCCGGGATGAAGCGGAGCACGGGTGTGCGATTACCCCAATCGCGGTTGGCCTGCCGCACGTCGGGAACGCCACGCATGATACCGAGGGCTTTTTCAGAGATAGCGTACAATTGCTCGGGATCAGGCCCCATGACGCGAAACTCGACCGGGAACGGCGTGTAGGGTCCGAACACAAGCTGAGTGACGCGCACACTAGCCTCAGGTGCAAGCCCATCTGACACCGCCTGTCGGAGCCGGTGCTTCAAAGCTTCGCGCGCCTCCGCGTCCGGTGTCAGCACGACGATCTTGGCGAAGGCCGGATCAGGCAGCTCGGGCGCCATCGCGAAGAAGAATCGGGGAGCGCCCTGACCGACATAGCTGGTGACGATCTTAGCCTCCGACTGCTGCTCCAGCCAGTGTTCGAGCTTCTCGACTGTGGCGGTCCTCGTCCCAATGCTGGTGCCCTCCGGCAGGCGAACCTCCACCAGCACTTCGGGGCGGTCGGACGTCGGAAAGAACTGCTGTTTGACCGCGCCCATGCCGACGACGGAAAGCGCGAAAGCGATCGCGACGATGCCGCTCGTTACGAACTTGTGGCGCACGGCGAAGGTGATGAGCCTTCGCAGTCGCTGATAGTTCGGTGTGCCGTAAATCGCGTGGTGACCGCCTTCGATCGGCTTGATCGCGGGCAGCATCTTGACGCCAAGATAGGGCGTGAAGATCACCGCGACGATCCAGGAGACGATGAGGGCAAATCCCACGACCCAAAAGATGTTGCCGGCATATTCGCCGGCCGTCGAGCGCGCGAAGCCCACCGGCAGGAATCCGGCGACCGTTACGAGCGTGCCCGACAACATTGGCGCCGCAGTGTGGCTCCACGCGTAGGCCGCCGCCTTGATGCGGTCCATGCCCTCTTCCATTTTCACCACCATCACCTCGATGGCGATGATGGCGTCGTCCACGAGAAGACCAAGCGCCAGGATGAGGGCGCCGAGCGTGATGCGGTCGAAGAACCGGCCGGTTTCCAGCATGATGAGGAACACGACGGCAAGCGTCAGAGGGACGGCAGCCGCCACGACAATGCCGACGCGCCAGCCGAGGCTGAGCAGGCTCACGAGCAGCACCACGCCGAGAGCCATCGCAAACTTCATCATGAACTCGTCAACCGCCGAGGTGATGTTGACGGCCTGGTCGCTGACTTTGGCCAGAGTCATCCCGAGCGGCAGCGTCCGAGCGATAGCTGCGGATCTCTCCTCCAGCGCCTTGCCGAGCGCGAGGCCATCCCAGCCCTCTTGCATAACCGCCGCGAGCATGACGGAGGGCTCACCCTGATGTCGAATGAGGTAGGTGGGAGGATCCTCGTAGCCGCGGCGGATTTCGGCGATGTCGGCGAGCTTCAGCGTCCGCCCTGCAGCGACGATCGGCGTGTCGGCGATCGCCTGGACGCTGTCATAAGCGCCGTCGACCCGGATGAAGACCTGCGGCCCCTTGGTGTCGATCGAGCCTGCCGGTGTGACGGTGTTCTGCCGCTGCAAGGCGGCAACGATATCCTGTGCCGAGACGCCGAGGGTTGCCAGTTTGGCATAGGAAAACTCGATGAATATCTGTTCGGGACGTTCACCGAGGATGTTGATCTTCTTGACGCCGGGCACGTGCAGGAGGTCCTGCCGAATGGTCTCGGCTTGCCTGGCGAGTTCGCGCATCGGCATGTCCTTCGCCTTGAGGGCATAAAGGGCGAAGCTCACGTCCGAATATTCGTCGTTGACGAAAGGGCCGAGCACACCAGAGGGCAGCTTGCGCGCTTCATCCCCAAGCTTCTTGCGGGCCTGGTAGAACTCCTCCTGCACGCTAGATGGCGGTGTGCTGTCCTTCAGCGTAACCGTCATGTACGCATAACCTGGCCGTGTGGTCGTCTCTACTCGGTCGTACCAGGTCAACTCCTGAAGCCGCTTCTCCAACGGTTCGGCGACCTGATCCTGCATCTCGCGCGCCGTCGCGCCTGGCCATACCGTCGTGACCGTCAGGGTCTTGATGGTGAAGGAGGGGTCTTCCGCCCGCCCGAGCATGAGGAAGGCGTAGGCGCCTGCCGCCGCCAGCAGGACGATGAAGAACAGGGTGACGGCGCGTTCACGAACGGCGATCGCAGAAACATTGAAACTCATCACTTGGCCACTCCTATTCCTCGACGTTCGTCCTGACGCTCGCGCCGTCCTGCAGCAGGTGGGCGCCGAGTGAACCGCGCTTGCCTAAAAAGCGCGCGCCTTCTGACTGCGCTTTTGCGGGCTTTCAATTGGTTCGGCGACAGCTTCTTTGAGGCCGGCTGCCGCTTGAGCCGCAAGCCCGCGGGCCGCCTCCTGTGAATCTTGAAATTCCTCGAGTGCATAAACTCTACCCCACCGCAGGGTGAACACGTGGAGACCACGGTTGACGTACGACGCGTCGCCGTTGAGCAGCGTTGCGGTGGCGTCCCACTGGGCAAACACCGTGGTGTGCCACGGCCAGCCTTTCACCCAGATGTTGTTGACTGTGATATGGAGAGTGGGCTGGACGCGGCCGAGACGCTCAAACCAGCGGCGCAGGGCTTCTTTGTCATGGCGCTCACCAGCGAGCGCGTGGGCGCCGGAAACGCGGTGATGGACATGCGGCGCGACCGCTTTCACCGCGTCATCCCAGCGATGGTTGTTGACGTGGTCGAAGGTCTTTCGGATTTCTTTCTTGACAATGTAGCTGTATAGCATTTGCCGTCCTCCGACGGTGATGGCGGAAGCTCGTTAGTTTCCCTTGTTTTCAGATGCAGTCCTGACGCGAGCGCCCTCCTGCAGGAGATGAGCGCCGAGGGAAACAATCGGATCACCAGAGCTCAATCCAGAGATCACGGCAGTTTCGCTGCTCACCCGGACAAGCTTGACTGGCCGAAAGCGTACGGTTGAGGTGGCGCTATCCAAGACCCACACACCGGTCTTCCGGCCGTCATCGAGCACGGCTCCCAGCGGCACCTGGACTTCCGGCTGACTCCCCTGACTTGCAAGCCGAATGGTTACCGTCGCGCCAAGCGGTGCCGTCGCGGCCTCACCCTCGAGCACATAGCGGGCCTCATAGGTGCGGGTCTGAGCGTCGGCAGCGTCCGACAACTGCCGCAGATGCGCCGTATAGCGTCGCCCATCGGCCGCCCCATACACGCTGGCCTCGGCCACGGAGCCGATCGCTGGCCGGATTGTTTCGGGAAGCGCGACCACCGCTTCGCGCGGGCCGGCCTTGGCAATACGAACGACTGTCTGGCCGGCCGAGACGACCTGCCCGGGCTCGCCAAGCGTTTCGACCACCGTTCCATCCGCATCCGCTACCAGGACCGAGTAGGTCGCCTCATTCTCGGCGACTCGCGCATCAGCTTCGGCGGTGGCGAGTTGCGCCTGGGCCGTATCCAACGCGGCCCTCGCTTGCTCGTAGCGCTGTCGGGAAGCCCATCCGTTGCTCAGCAACTTGGCGTATCGCTGTTCATCCGCTTCGGTCTGAACGAAAGATGCACGCGCTGCGGCAACTGCATTGCGCTTCGCGGTGACCGCAAGGCGAAGGTCGGTTTCGTCGATCCGCATCAGCGGCTGACCGGCCTTGACCTGCTCACCGGCATTCACAAGCCGTTCCACGATCTTGCCGGCGACGCGAAACCCGAGGTTGCTCTGCACCCTCGCCCCTATGATGCCCGTGAAGCCGCGCTCGGACCCGGTCACCCGAGCCGCCGTCGCCACTCTGACGATCGGAAGTTCCTGCCTCGGGTCGCTCACGGCGGAGGCTGCCTGCGTGCGGAGGGAAAGCGTGGCGACGGCGGCCACCCCAAACACGGCGATTAGGATGCTTCCCAGCACGATAACGGGTCTCTTTTTCATTGCTGCAGCCTCACTAATTAGATTGCGTTCGAACGCTATATCTGATATAGATTACGAATGCAATCTAAAAAAGGAGGTCGACAATGCGAGTGAGTCGCATTCAGGCCGCGGAAAACCGCGAAACTGTAATCAATGTGGCAAGTCGCCTTTTTCGGGAGCGCGGGTTTGATGGCATCGGGCTCAAGGACCTGATGAAGGGTGCCGGGCTAACCCAAGGCGCCTTCTACAAGCAGTTCGAGTCGAAAGAGGATTTGGCGGTAGAGGCGTCCAGGCGGGCATTGGCGAGCGCCTCCCGCCGATGGTCGGACGCGGCCGCGGAGAATCCTGATGATCCGCTTGGCGCGGTGATCGCGTTCTACCTCAGTGCCGACCATCGCGAAGAAAAGATGGACGGCTGCCCGATCGTGGCGCTCGGCTCAGATGCCGCCAGACAGGGGGCCGACGTAAAAGCGGCATTCGAAGCGGGGATCAAGGCGCATCTCGAAGTCCTCGGCCGCTTCATTGCTGAGACTGACGGCGAGGAGTCGAGTCGCAAGGCCATGGCCATTCTCACGACGATGGTCGGTGCGGTGACGCTATCGCGCGTCGTCAACGACCCTGATCTGGCTCAGGCCTTTCTGGATGCGGCGGTCGAACAGGTTCGCGAAGGCGTCCGAGGAGGCCGTGTTAATCGGCAAACACTCCGCCTTGGGCGCAAAAAAGCATCCAATAAACGTCGAACAAAGCGTCCAACATGAAAATGAAGCCTCGATCTAAGTAAATTGTTGGAGCAACGAAAAATCGAACAAAAATTCCGACTGCGAGCGCTTCACCCGCTTCGTCGGACGACGAGAGGCGATGGGCTGATGGGATGGCTGCGTGACGGTTAGCGCAACAGGAGTTGAGGCTGGATATCAACTCGCAAAAGGCACCCTTGGGCTTGATAGGCACCTTTCAATTCGGCTCATTCCGAGCCATTGAAATCGCAAAAATGCGACCGCCCTCCGAGCGCTCTCTAAGCGACGGCCTTCGGCATCAACGGGGCTTGGAGATCGACACGAGAAATGTCGTCAAAATCTGTTTCAAACATCAATGGTTATTCGAACGATATAACAGCGCTCGTCCGGTTGGTATGAGCTGGAAAAGAATATCATAGTCGCCGACATTTGCAGTCAGGACAACGAGGCCGAACTTTTGCGCCTGCAGGAAGAGCACGCAGTCTTGAAGCGCGCGCAACTTGCCGTCCTTTTCATATCCCTGGAGGCGGCTGAGGATCCCCGATAGCAGCGCGGCTGGTCCCAGCACCTCTATGTCCGGCGCAAAGATCCGATGGGCGGCATCGCTTTGATCTGCTTGCCGATCACATCGACGACAGAGGCGGTTCGCGCGTCGGATGGATTCAGCACGCCGACCGTGTGCATCAACTCCTGTATCGCGACAGTCGAATGGTTGACTTGTTGCTGCGCGATCAGGTCGTCCAGGACCTGAGGCGAACGATCTTGCATTTGATCGATATAGACGCAGGTATCGAGCAGTAGTCCCTGTCCGGCGATCAGGCTCGATGCGAAATTGTCCTCAAGTGCGACCGTCGCCAACGCAAACTCGATCAAGTCCGTATCCGTCTCGATGCCCGTCTGGCGCTTGGCCTGCCGGACCAAGGCCTGACTTACCCGGCCACCGATGCGGCCGCCTTTTTCGCTCAAGAGGCCAGATTGTTTGGCCGCCAGCATGACAGCTTCAAATCGTGCCTTGCTCACGACAAGCCGCCCGTCGCAAGCTCACGATTCAAGGTCTTGGATGCAGCTCTCCTCCGTTTCGCCCGGAGCAGTGCGGGCTTGCTCGCTGATGCCTTTGCCATGGAACTTCGCCTATGTTAGACAAAATTTGATTTTGTCTAACAAAGCGCTTTGCTGCCCCATGTTCAAGGCGTCTCCAAAAAGGAGCCTGGTGGAAGGGCAGAAACCCACTACCTCCGTCCCCGGCGGCGTTCGCAGGCTGTTCGTTTCGGGTGACCGTAGAAAGTCGCCGTGCGCCATTTCAAAATTCAATAGAAACCCAAATAATCGCGGTGCTTCGCCAGCGCCTTTGGACGATAGGGGCAGTCGCCGGTCACGCAACGTGCCTTGGCTAGGCCAAAGCGGTTGCGAACAAAGTCTTCATGTAGGATGTCCGGCCCCTTGCCGTCTCGTACGCCTTCCCTGGTGCCCTCGGTCCAGGCGCGACCCCATCCGGTCCGCTCGTCGTGCTGGACGCCCGCGAATGAGGGCTCCAATTTCAGCTTGGTCATATCCACGATGAGCGGATGCTCGACTGCCATTGCCTCATTGATCATCCACTCCAGCGCCAAATCGGATAGGCCCGTCTCGGGATAGCCACCGCCCACGTCGGAATGCACGCCAGGAAACCAAACCTGCTTGATACGACCACGCGCTCTGGCTTCCGGCGATTCTTGCGACTCGTCCCAAATCTCCGGCGCGAAGATTTCGCGGTTTTCGTCGATCGAGAGCGCCTGGCGTCCGTAGGGGACGCAGGGATTTAGCGAGGCATTGTGGAAGGCGTGACGCCACAAGACCAATCCGCTCGAGCCTGGAATGCCGAGCGCGCGCACGGTGTCCCAGACTCCGATGAAATAAGGAAAGGGAGGGTTAGTGGAATCGACGGAAAAGCTCTCGTAGCGGTCGCGATATTTCAGGCCAAGGGCAATGCGCTCTTGTTGCTTCTCATTGCTGCCGTAGTGCTTGTAGACCGTCTCAACCGCCTCTTCGACAAGCGCCAATCGACCCTTCTTGTTCTGAGGATCGCGGGGACTGTTTCCCGCGGCGTCGCGTTGCGGAATACCACACAGCGACAGAACGCCGCCAAGACTACGCACGGTAAAGGCGCCACGGCTGAATCCGAACAGAAAAACGCGGTCACCCGGTTCATAGTATTCGATGAGTGCTGTATAGCAGTCCTTGATATTTTGCGAGATTCCGAGGCCGGTCGCCCGGCTGGCGAGATCGTACGCCCAACGCCACCACTCGCGCTTGTGCTCAGCGCCCAGCCCTTCATCATAGAACGTTACCTGTTGAGCAGGGGCAGCCTTTTTGGTTGCGTTCCATAGCTTCCAGACATTGGTGCGCTCCGCCTTTGGCATGCTGGCGCCTTGGCCAGTTCCATCGGAAAGTATCACAACGTTCTTCGCCATATTCCTGCTCCGCATTTACCCGGAATGGGACGCATCAGTCGGCGGATTGACATGTACGGCCAGCCTAAGGGAACTGAACTCCGTTGCGGCTGGATCAGACAGCGACAGGCTCCTGCTTCTCGGTAGAGATCCTCCCCTAGCCGTAGGCGACCGCGAGCATCCCTTGCGGCGAAATCCCTGTGCAGCTCATCTATGTGTTCTATTCCATTGAAAGTGGGGTGGCCAGCATGCTTGGCACGTTTCGGTTCTTTTGCTGACCAAAGCAACAGCAGTTTAGTCGCGCCGATCACGTCCAGACCTGAAGCCGACTGGTGAAACTCTGCAGCGTGAACACTCCTTGCGCGGCAGCCAGGGCGGTCGGTGAGATATCGCTTTCGCTGCTTTCGATGGTCCGCAAAAGCAGCTGGGCCAGCGGGGGCAGCGACGCGAGCTGATAGGTCTTTGCCAGCGGAGCCAGTAGCCTTTCGCGCGCGGAGCCGTGAAGACCTGCTTCCGCGAAACTGATCAAGGCATCGATGCCGGCTTGAAGCAATTGCGTCGTCTGGCGCATGGTGACATCAGCCGGCGGCGGCGGGGCGAACTGGGCTACTCGCCGGCGCAGCCCTGCCATGATCCGTGAGACAACGTCGGTGCTTTGCCGAAGGATGCGATCGGGGAAATCCAGCGACATCTGGGTCTCTCCCCATAGCGCGATCGGCTCCAAAATGATCTTTCCACCCTCGGGCCGGGCGATCGCGACAATGGCGAACGGCCGCTTGTTGTCGCCATCGCCGATCGCGGCCTCAAGCGCCGCGATACGGCTGGCGCCAAGTCCACGGCCTTCATCATCATGGTCGAGCGTGAGCGAAATCCAGGCGCCACTTACATCCATCAGCGGCCAACGCAGACGCTGAGTCAGATCGTCAAACGTCACCGGCGCGATTCGGCTCGGAACAAGGATCACCGGCTGCGCCGAAAGCAGCGGCCTATCGAGTGAAGGCGCGAAGCATCTGCCAAGATAGTCGGCAAGGATCGGCCAGGACATATAGGTCAGGTCGGCCAGCTGGCCATTGCGATCCTGAGCCCAGGCGGTGACTAGCTCCCGGTTCGGCCGGAACGGTTGGATCGCATCAGCGCGGCTCGCCTGCGACAGCGAGAGCCGACCGGTGGAGGAAGCGTGCGCGCCGGACAGGCGGTATGCGGCCGACGAAAGCTCGGCCAGCGTCTTGCCCCAGACCGCCTGGGTCCGATAGGCGGCACGCGGATCGAAGCGCGTATCGTGCGTGGTCCCTCTGGCAAGCGACGCAGTGAAGCGGCGCCCCGTCGTCGGTTCGATGAAATGGGCGGTGACGCCAGCCGCGCCAGTCATTGTCTCGAACAGGGTCGCACCAAGACCGATCAGATCGACATCGCCGACCGGCTCATATTCAGCACGCACTGTACCCGCTAGCCTGCGCAGACGTCCGTCATCTCTGGTCTGCGACATCGCATGGAGCAGGGCGTGAGCGAACGCGATTTCACGCAGTAGTTCCACCGCGTCATGGTTGACGTTGCGCGATCTCCGCTGCTCTAGTCCTTCCGCGATGCGCCGCAGGCTGGCGGAAAGGCGCGGCATCGCCTCGGCGCGGCTGGAAACCGCCAGCAACATCAGCCGCTCTTCGAGTGCGCGAGAGGGGAAAGCGAACCCCTGGGCATAGGCGCGGCGGACCGCGTCCTGCATGGCTGTGAGTAGCAGTGCGTCGGGAACGAACTCCTTCTGATCGGCAACAGCTTCCGCCTCGTCGAACGTGATGGCCTCGAGGCCGAAATGGCCGCGGGCTGCGAGAATGGCGGCGGCATGGCTTGCTAGTCGGCGGCGCTCGGGGAGGCCAGAGACGACGGAGGTGAAATCGCCCTGCGCGGGGATCGCGACCTCGATATCTTCCGAGTTGAGCCGCAGCATCACCTTGAGCGTCAGTTTGCCGGCTTCGACCGTCGTCGCTTCGGCGAGGGCCAATAGCCGCATTGCCTCGCGCAAACCAGTCTTGCCGACGGCGCTCTGCAATGTCTTGCGGTCGAACGTCGAGAGGCGGGCCAGCCAATCGATCTCCACCGCCGACGCGGCTTGTTGCTCGCCAGCCAGGGTGCGTAGCGCGAGGACAACGGCGATCTTGTGCCGGCAGGTTGTCGCCGCTGGGCAGCTGCATCGCGCCTTGGCGAGGCCCTTGTCGTCGAGCCGCACTGTGGCACCCTCGATCTTACAGACTATTTCTTCGGCGCCCATTGATTCAAAGCGCACATTGGCCGCATCGGTTCGCGCGCGGCGAACAATGCCCCTGGAAGCCATTGCCTCTAGGGCTGACTCGTCGATCTGCGCATAGAGCGGGATGAGCGGGGACATGATCGCGGCAGGCCTAGTCCATGATGCCCACCAGCCATTCGGCGAAGCGATCAGGCGTCATCGCCGCGATATGCATGCCGAGGCCTGCCAGCTTCCCGGCAACGGAGCGGTCGAACATCGCCTGACCATCGCTATCGAGCGCGGCCAGACCGATCAGCCTGGTGCGCGCTTCCGCGAGACGCCGGACACAGCGCAGGAGCTCGGAGAGCGAGCCGCCTTCCTCAAAATCGCTGATCAAGGCAATGACGGTGCGGCTCGGGTTGACGACGAGTTTCTCGCAATAGGCCATCGCGTGCGCGATATCGGTGCCCCCGCCAAGCTGCACGGAGAGCAACAGGTCGACCGGGTCGGCGAGCTTGTCGGACATGTCGACAATCGAGGTGTCGAAGGCGACGAAACGTACCTCGACCGCCGGCAATCCCGCGAGGATCGAGGCCATAACCGTGGCGTGGATCAGCGAGTTCAGCATCGAGCCGCTCTGGTCGACGCACAGGATGATCGTCCACGGCATGCGTCGCTTCTTCCGGGAAACAAAATGCAGCCGCTCCGCGATGACGGCGTTGCGCTCCGGATTGTAGTGCCGCAGATTGTCGCGGATCGTGCGGCGGAGATCGAGATTGGCCGCAGATCGGAGTTTTCCGCGGTTGAAGCGATCGCGCCGGCCCGACAACGCGCGATCCATCTCGGCCTTCAATTTCCGCCGGAGCTCTTCCACCACGACGTCAACAACCCGGCGGATCGCCTCGACCAGGTTCCTGTCCGCCTTGCCCTTGAACGCGAGCAGCACCTTCATCAGATCGAGATTTGGTTGCAATTTCTGCAGCGATGCTGGATCGGCGAACAGGCCTGCAAGGCCGAGATCATTGAGTGCATGGCCCTGAATCGTTTCGAAGACCGAGGCCGGAAACAGCCGGCGGCTATCGTTGAGCCAGTCGGGGATGGTGATCTGGCTCGGATCGAGCGAACCCTTGCGGTTCGCACCCAGACGCAGCCCGCGTTGGCGCGCGCGCTCTGCATAGATGCGTTCGAGCAATTGATCGCGGCGCAGATCTTCTGCCGAGAGGCCCGAGCTGCCGATCTGCCTATCGGCATAGCGTCCGAGTGCCATGCGCCAGCGCAGGAGGCGGCGGGTTTGCTCCGCTGACAACGGTTGGCCGGACTTGTCGCTGCGCCCGCCGGTCATGGCTGTGGCTCCAGCCAGGCTGACAAGCCGTCCTCGAGCCATTGGCTCCGCAGTCTTCCACTGAGGGCCAAGTGGTCCGACAGAACGCGCGCATCCGGAACGTCTCGCAGAATAGCGATATCGTCCTCACCGACACCATGGGCTGCCGCGACGACAGCGGCAATCCGATCGGTTTCGTTCGGGCTCAGTTCTGCGAATGCCATACGCAGTTGCGGTAGCAGGTCCAGGAAGCCCTGGTCATCAACTGCACCGAACAGATGATCGATGGCTGCGATGACGCTGCTGTCGTTGATGAAAAGCTGTGGCGCCAGCGCCATCACACCCGAGACCGTGCGAACGGCTTCGCCGGGGCGCTCGAACGCACCGGCCAGGGCAGCCGACAGACGCCTTCCTGCTTCGGCGTCATCGATCAGGCCTATCAAGGCAGCCAGCGCGATGACGGCTCCGGTCAGCTCGGGATCGAGTTGTTCGGTCATGAGATCCTGCAGGGCGTCGCGGAGCGGCTCTGTCGGGAATGGCGGATCGGGATCGGCCATCGCTTCCGCCAGCGCCGCCAAGCTGCCGATCGCTTCGCCGACATTGTCGGGGCCGACGGCGGCAAGGTCGCGCAGAAGCTCCGCGATGCGTCGCGCCAGCTGATCAAGCAGAGGAGGGAGCAGAGAAGCGAAAGCCTGGACGGTGTCTTCAGACTGCATTCCCTTGGCTCTAGCCTTGAGGGCTTGGCCGACAACCAAGGCTCTGGTCAAACGCAGCAGGTTGCTGTCTGCGCGGGCCGCGTTGCCGACTGCGGCGGCCAACGTGTCGGCGGCGCTGCCAATTCCGGCATCGAAGGCGACGCTCAGGAGGTTAAAGGCCGCCTCGGCGTTGTTGCGTTGGCCTTCTTTCTCAAGGTCTTCGAGGCGCCGGATCAGGACCGTGGCCGCAGCATCCCTGACTGTCTCGCCATCAGCCGCCCGCTCGATCAGGGATGCCTCGACGGCCGGGGACCAGGCATAGGTCCAGGTCTCCATAAGGACATCGGCGCGAAAGCCATGCACCCTGTCTGGGCCTTTGACGCGTTCAGCGAACGCAGGCGCGACCAGCCGCATCGCGTGCAGAAACTGGCTGCACTGACGATGGCGCACCTTGCGGTAGATATCGAACTCGCGGGTTTTTGGCACGGCGTCTTCGAGAGACAGGCCGTGGGATCTGGCTTCGCGCCGGGCCCGCTCGATCAGGGGCGGCAGCCGGCTGCCGGGCGGCAGGTCGCCCAGCCGGTCCCCCTGCAGGAAAGAGGTGAAGGCGGCGAGCAGCGGATGGCTGCCGAGCTCGATCTCCTCCTTGATGGCCGAAGATCGCAGCGCATCGAATAGCTCCGTTCGTCCAGGTTCGGAAAGCCCGCGCAGGTCGGCAAGCCGTGTTGCCGCCTCGACCATCGATCGAAGGGTCGGGAACGAGAAGGTGAGGGCCGGCTCGTTTGCGATCAGATGCGCGCGAAAGCCGACCAGGATCTCCTCCGTCAGCGAGTTCTTGCTATCGCCCTTCGCGCCGGTCAGGCGCTCCCACACACGCTCGTAGAAGCCCGGCAGCGGCAGGCCGGCGCCGTAGCCGTTCAGGCGATCGAGTGCACGGTAGTCGTAGCGAATGAGCCAGGCATTCGAGCGAGCCGGAGCGCCGATGGCGGCGTGTTGCGCTTCTGGTTGCTCGTCGATCAGCGCCGGCGTGTGAAAGCCGCCAGTGATGATTGCGATCGGTCCCGACACGGTTGCGATCGTATCGCGGAGGCAAGCGCGCATCATGGCTTCGCGAGCCAGCGTCCCGTCAGCCTGCAACTCATCCATATCAGATGCGGCTCGCAAGGCTGAGCAATAGGCGCCGACGCTGGCAAAGAAGCCGCGCCAGTCGGCGCTGCGGGCGCGCGCCTCGAACAACCCGTCCCACAATGCCAAGCCGTCGCGAAAACCGGTTCGCTCACACATTGCTTCTACATAGGCGCCACGGTCGAACATGGTCTCCCGCATCGGTAGCAGCGGCTGGTCCTGCCTGTCGCGGCCGCCTGAAAGCATCGCGGGGTGACGCGATGGCAGGTCGATGAAGCGGATGGTGGCGCCGAGCGCCTTGGCATCCTGGATCGCGATATATTCGGGCGAGTGGTGGCAAATCGGATAATAGGTGGTGCCGGCACGGCCCTTCTCGGCGCGCGCTTCGCTGTCGGGCAGCGCCACCATCGCCACCGGCGGCACGACGCCTGGCGCGAGCAGCTCGCCGATCAGCGGCTCGAAATCGACGGGCCCCTCGATCAGGACGGCAGCGGGACGGATGGCGCGCAGCGCTTCGCGCAAATGCAATGCGCAAGCCGGCGAGTGGTGGCGGACAGGGAAGAAGTGAAGATTGCGTTTGGTGTCAAACAGGCGGGCGGCGGTTGCGGCCGGATCGAGTGCGCTCATGTCATGAGCCTCAGCACTCGTCCTTCATCGCCTTCACTGCGCCGAGAAAGTCCGACCATACTTTGCTGCGGCGGGCCCGCTCCTTGACGATGTGATCGACATAAGCGCGAACCTTCTTCACGTCCTCCGCATTGTCCTTGACGATGACTCCCTGCAACTGTCGCCCGATATGGCCGCCGCCGACATCGCCATTGCCGAGGAACGCCGCTTCCAGCGCTGCCGCATGGGCGATATTGACGGCCTCCGCTGTCGACATCACCGCCGACGGTTTTGACAGCGGCACCTGGTCCTTGGTCTGGCCGCGGCGCAGATCCTGGAAAGTTGTGACGAGAAGGTCCGTGACCTCATCGGGGAAGTTCACGGAGATGTCCGCCTGACCGAGGCGCTTATCGACTTCCTGACGGATCAACTCCATTTCCATGGTAGGATCAGTCAGCGGAAGCACGGTCTCGAAGTTGAAGCGGCGCTTGAGCGCGCTCGACATTTCATGCACGCCGCGGTCACGGAGGTTGGCGGTGCCGATCACCGAGAAGCCCGGCGCGGCGTAAATGCTGGCGCTCTCGCCGAGCTCGGGTATCGCCATCACCTTTTCCGACAGCACAGAGATCAGGACGTCCTGAATCTCGGGCGGGCAGCGTGTCAGCTCCTCGACGCGCACGATGCGGCCCAGTCGCATCGCTTCCATCACCGGGGAGGGGACGAGCGCGCGCGGGGTTGGTCCCTCGGCGATCAGCAGCGCATAGTTCCAGCCGTAGCGGACATGGTCTTCGGTGACGCCGGTCGACCCCTGCACCACCAGCATCGAGGAGCCGCTGATCGCGGCCGCCAGCAGCTCTGACAACATCGACTTGGCGGTGCCCGGCTCGCCGACCAGCATCAGGCCTTGCTCGCTCATCAGGGCGACCAGGGCCCGTTCGACCAGCGCATCGTCGCCATAGAATTTGCGGCGGATGGAAAGTTTACTGTCGCCAAGAATGAAGGTGCGTACCGCGCGCGCAGAGAGCGCCCAGCCTGGCGGCCGCCGCCCCTGATCGGCGGCCTTCAGTGCCGCGAGTTCGTCCGCAAAGCGAGCTTCGGCGCTGGGGCGCAGTTGCAAGGCATTCCGTTGTTCCATTACCAGCCCACCCTGTTGCGCCAGTCGGCGGCAAATCCGGGTCCGGCCGCCGCGATCTGATGAAGGTCATTCCAGACTTCGCTCAGGAGCACCGGCGGCACGTCATTGAGCGCAAGCTGCAGGCCGTAGCTCGACCGCTGACCTTTGCGTGCGCGCACGAACTTGGCCGCGACCAGTGCCACGTTGCGATTTTCTTCGGGCAGCGGCGACCCCGTGAACTCGATCACGGCGTTGATCGCAACGCCAGCGAAGGGTTTGATGTATTGCGTGAACCAGCCGCCATCCTCGGCCTGCGCGCGGTCATAGCCCAGCTTTTGCGCCGTGCTGCGCAGCTTGAATGCCTCGATAAGGTGGCCGGCCCGGTCGTCGATGGAAGTTCCGGCGCTGCTCGTCAGCACTGGACGGTCCAACTGATTAAACAGCGGCTCGATCTTGTAGTCGGCGAGATGTTGTTTCCAGGCTTCGCTTTGTTCTGATGTGAACAGCGAACGGTGTGCCAACTGGACGGCGGCGAAAGAATCAAGATCGACGGCGCCATCGCTGCTGTCGGTCAGTGAGAGATCCTCAAGCGGCCGGAACGACCCGATGATTTCGCCCTGCGCATCGAGGCCGAGCCAGACCAGGCGCTGCACCAGCCGTCCAACGATCGGGTGCTCGAGCATGAAGCGCCGCCAGTCGGCAGCCTGCCAGCGCCGGCCGACACACAGCGCTTCGTAGAGCCGCTTGGCCTGAAACTCGTGAACCTGTTTCAATTCCTTCTTGGCGTTAGAGAGTGCCTTCTTGGCTTCCGCGGCGCTTTCCTTGTCAGGTCCTTCGCTGACCTGAGGCAGGCTCTTCACCACCTTGCCATCGGGATTGTAAAGCGTGAGCACGTCTTCGGCATCGAGCCTCGCCTGATAGACGCGGCTACCGATCTCAAGGTCGAGAATGCCGCGCTCATCGAGACCTGCCGTCGGGATCGTGCGGTCGGCGAGCTCGTCGGTGGTCCAGTCCCGTTCGTCGGCGAGGCGTTCGACCAGCGCTTGCGCCAGCACCTGGACTGCATTGGTGCGATGGCGGCGCGCGATCGACAGCAGCATCTGCAGCGCGGCCGTCGACGGGTTGCCACTCAGATATTCCGTAAGCGCCTTGACCTGCGACGTCCTCCTATAGTGATCGCGCATATAGGCGCGAACCATCTGGACCGCGAAGGTGCCCTCCGCACGTGTCGCAAGGCCAAGGATGCCGCGATCGGCCTGGGCGTTGTTGAGATAAATGGCAAGTCGCTCGGCGCGGAGATCGGCAAACGCCTTCTCATACGTATAGGACCGATAAAACTCGTTATTCCAGCGCTTGGCATAGTCCTGATACTGCTCGTAGCGCTGCTGTGCATGGGCCTTGGCGTGTGCATTGGCTTCATCTTCGGAGCAGTGCGTTGCATCGTAACGCAGAAAGCTACCAAGGATGTGACGACCAAGCGCCTCGGCGCTTTCAGGCGTGAGCTGATCGAGCCAGAGCGAGAACAGGGTGTTGCCGCCCGGCTGCGCGAGCTTTCCCGCGAGCGCGATCCACCAGCGTGGAACGTCTGACGGTACAGCCGCGCCGCTTGCCCAGGTGAGAGCAGGGAGGCTATCGAGCGGAAACCAGCCGATATCCTTGGCCTTCTTGCCTTTGAGGGCGGTGGCGGCTTCCTTGATAAGGATTTCCGGCGAGACGTAGCTGGCGATATCGACATTGAGCCGACGCAGCGCGCCCAGCAAAGCTGCTCGCACCAGTTCGGATTTTTCCTTGCCGAGCGCCTTCTTGAGCGGCTCGATGGCGCTCTCGGCCCCGATGACGCCGAGCATCTGGGCGACGCCAGAGCGGACATCCTGCTTGCTGTCCGAAAGGAACGGTAGCAAACGTTGCTCAATTCCCTCGATCCCGAGCAGTAACGCGCGGGCCGGCTTGTTGACGGATTTCTTGGAGGACAGCGCGTGGGTCAGGACCGTGTTGAAATAGCGCGCCGGCAATTTCGGAAACAGGCGAAGCAGGTTCAACGCGTTCAGGATCGGCGGGTCGCGAAAGGCCGTTGAAGCGATTTGCCCGAGCGCCTGGTCAAGTATGTCGAAATGAGCCGCGAGATAGGGCCAGATCGCCTCTGCAGACAGGTCTTCGGAGATGCCGCTGTTTAGCGCCTGCATCGCCAGTTCCTTGGGCTCCAGGTTCTGCTGCATCAATGCCGTCACGGTGCGCAGATCGATGCCATTGGTCAGTCGCGCATGAATGGCGGCGGGAATGGCCCCGCGACCATTCAACAGATTCCCCGTGAGCCAATAGGAGTTCTTTGTCCCGCGAGCCTCGATCGAACGCGCACGGCAGAGATGCCACAGCGTCAGATCCGGATTGTTGAACGGCGCATCAGCCGCGGCCTCGCTGTTGTAAGGAGCGAACGGAGCGACGTTGCCGATCTTGGCGATCGCGGCCTCGTCGATCGGACTGTCGGAGGCCAAAAACGCGCAGTATCTGTCGGCAACGGCGTGATCGATCGGTTTGGGCGGTACTGGTGCGCCCGATTTCCAGCCTTTGCGTTGCTCGGCCGTGGCCTGCTCATAATATGCTTTTTGGGTTTCGTAGGTCTTCATCCACTGGGCGTGGGCTTTGTCGAGCACATTGCAATACCCGGCCTTGACGCTGTCGGGCAGCGGCGTCGGTCCCGGCAACGTCACTGGCGGCGAAAGCACTTCAGTGCCATCTGCGGCCAGGTAGCCTTCGGCGCCATCGCCCTTCAATGTGCGCACGGTCTGGGCTTTATCATCGCTGACAACCGCCGATCCCAGCCCGAGCTCGATGACCTTGCGGACGGTCTTCGACCTTTCTTTCGCGAGATGGTTTTCGAGCAGCGGCCGGGCTCGTTCGCCCATCACAAGCGGCAGGATCTGCGCGGCTTGCGCACGTGCCGTCGGGTTACCTTCGGCAAGGGTCTGCGTGGCGCTTGCGGCCAACGTTTCTGGCGGGGAGGCGAGCAACGCATTCTGCGCCGCCTCGCGAACCGCCTTGCTGGTTGACAGGAGATACTGCTGGTAGATGAAGTGAAAATACTCGTCCTTGACCAGGTCGAATTGCTTCAGGATGTGGATGACAATGGCTTGGCACACGCGGTCATATTTCGCAAAGGCCTCTATCACCGCCTGCTTCTCCGCGAGCAGGCCGCTCTTGAAATCAAACCTCGATTCGACGTTGCGGTCGCGAAAGTAGTATTGGTTGACCTTCTCCAGAACGAGAAGGTCTAACGCGAAAACCGTCGCGCTATCTTCAGCATCGCGCCAGCTCAGGACCGTATTGAAATCGGTTGCCAGCTTCGTTTGCAGGCCGAGCTCCGATTGGGCAAAAAGGCCCCGAAGCCACGATGGACTCGGTCCCTGGTGGGCGAACATACCCCAGCGCGCACCCTTGTGAGGCAGCGTGAGCACCTCGAAATAGCGGCGTATCCACGTCGCCTCGGGTCCATGTTGACGCCCAACAACATTGTTCCGCGCCGTGGCCGCCGCCTGCCCTGCTTTTTGAGCCGCATTCGCCGGGGTCAGATACAGGTGATAGTGGCCGAGGGCATCTTGAACGGCGCTTGCCTGTTGCTCGACCTGAAGCAGCACGGAACTGCCTTCGCCCGTCAGAACATAGGCGATGGCGCGCTGTGCGAGATCCGGGCTGACCGTCTCCAGCCGCTTGAGGTCGGTCACGATGTCCCTGACGGTGGTGTTGTCGGCCTCTGTGGCAATTCCCGCCGGCTTGCCTATACCGATGAACGATTTGAGGAAATCAAACATGCACGCATTCTGGATTGGAGAGCGATCCTGCGATCGGCGACATCAGGGATTTGATGAAGGGATTTCGTGAAATTCGGAAGGCTTGATCGGCTCCTTGTAGCGCCCGCAGATCATGGCTGTACGAACAATCGCTCAATTTCGACCTGAACTGACGTCGGTTGCGTTCAAGGAAGACAATGAGCGCCGCACTCCGCAGTATCGCTTGATTCTGCAATATCATTTAAGAAACATGGCTCAATTCTGGTGCGAAGCTTTGGAAGTTCGCAAGAATGGCCGCAGAGTTTGCGCGATCCGGCGTGCGCCATCCGATCCCGGTTCTGCGCCGTGGGTGCTGGCAGGCGCATGGCCTTGAGGTGACAGTGAGCAGCATCATTGCGGAGTGAATCCCTCCGAGCCGGCCACTTCAGAATATCAGCTTTGTTTTTGTTGGGTTTTTGGCTTTGCGCTTTTTTGATCGGGAACGAATTGTCCCTTGATAATGCCCGCGCGACTTCAGCACCGCCTACGGTTGCTTGTTCGCGGATCGCGATGAGAGCGGGACTCGAAAGGTCCGCAGGCGCGCGAGCTCAGGAAAGCTTTCCGCGGCGCTGGCCGAGACCAGCCCGACGACCGCGGCCGGAACTTCCTTAGCGACCAGCCGGCTGATCGCGCTGGCTTGGCTCTTGCTCAGTTGGACTTCGTTCGCGCCCGCCGCCGCCATCGCGGTTCTGACCCTGCTGATCGACGACTCCGAATATCTATCGTCGATCGCAATTGTCTTGCCGGCCAGATCCGGGACGGACTTGACGTCGGGGCCGGCGACCAGGATGGCCACGAGAGCGTCCAGCGACGCATCCAGCGTCGGGACCGACATCCGTTCGGCGACCGCGGAGGCGGCCGCCACCTGGTGCTCTGTCGTGCGGGCCTGTGGAACGTCAGTCGTCGAATGCGGTTCAGGGGCGCTTGCATGAGCAGCGTTGGAGGCAACCGCATTGCCTGTTGTCTGCTGGTTAGTTTGCGGAGAAGGACGCGGCAGGGGAACGGCCGGCGTGGCCTTCGCCACCTTGATTGGATTGGGCGCTCGACGGACGGCGTGCTCCGCATGAGATCGGGGAGGTCTGTCATCGCGCAAGGCAACGGTGGATACTGGCTTCACTGTGGCAGCATCGCTGTCGTACGAGGCAGGTTCAATCGGCACATCAACCGCGGTGAGGCAAGCTAACGGGTTCAGGCCAACGCATGATGGCTGTGTTGGTTGGCTGCTGCAGCCGACGAGGGCCGTAGCCAGCGCGCAAATGACAAGCGTCCTCAATCGATCCTCCTGAAGAGGTTGAGTTCGGCCCGCAATTCTTGCGGCTTTCAAAGACGTTGCGCTGGAACCTCAATCATTGATGCAAACCGTTAAGCGCGCATTAAGCCTGGGCCACGCGCGGCCGGATGCGCCGGCATGGTTAATGCGCGGGCCGGCGTCGCCTGTATTCACACGTTCGCCTTTTAGTTGCTTTCTTCAGCGCAGGATTTCGCCACGAATCGGTCGCCATGCTCACGCGGCTTGGGGGTTGTTCATTGAGTCATGGAGATCGCCTATGGCGAGCATCGAACGACTTCACAGAAACGCGCCGCTGGACTTAGCCAAGCTTGAAGAAGTTGTCGTAGGGAGCCTTCCCCCGCCGATCAGGGCGGCTCCATCGGGATCAATGCCTGATTACGTCGAGCATGAAGAGGGCGTGACGCGCGTCGGCGCGCTTACCGCCGAGGCTGTGGTGCGCGACTATGAAGCCGCGGCCAAGGAAATCGAAGCGATGGGAGCGGAGCTGATCAACGCAGCGAAGAAATGTGAGGCGATGACCGCCGAAGTGCATAATGCCATTGCCTTCGTGCGCGATACCGCAACCTCCTATCGTGAGGAAGCCAAGAAGATCTTCAAGCGCATTGAAGAATGCGCCATCATGACCGAGCAGGTGCGGAAGACCTGCGAGAGCGTCAAACTCAAGGTGAGCGAAGGCAAAGTATAGTCGCCGTGGGATCCGAAACATCGGGTTTGCCGTCCCGGCGGGAGGCCATGTTTTTCAAATAGCGTGTGTCAATTGCGGTACATGTTGATGCCGCGAATCAGCTTAGTTTGTAGTTCCTCCCTAGACTCGCACCCGCCGCAAATGGCGGGTCCTCTTTGCAGTAACCGACAGTCAGACTAGCTTCACGGCGATGCGCGGTGGCGGGTCCGCATCCGCTTGTAGACGGCTTAGCACGCTTGGGTAATGCGATATCCTCCGAGCGCAACCGCAACTTGGCTTTTGGGCCTGTTACAATCGGTTCTGCGAGCATTTGCGTGTCCGCGATGACACGACGCCGCGAATCCTTGCTGCATGCTGCGCGTTGATACCCCTACCTTCGCACCATTGGCGTAAAGTGAAAAAGCCGGCCGGCTGCTGATTGCTGCCGTCGGCGCTTCCAAGACCACCCGGAGCCCCTTCATGCTGTTTCTGAGCTACGCCTATCGATTCCTCTCCAACTTCGTGTTCCTGGCGCTGGTCTATTTCGCTCTGAACTTCCTCGAAAAGTACCAGCACCGCGTGGTGGTCGCGGTCCTCGTGCTGGTCTATGCCGGCATGCATGCGGCGTCCGCGCTGCGGTCGTTTCACTTCTTCCAGCGCATCGAACGGCTGGAATTGGAGGCGCGCCGTCTGGTGGCGGCGCTGGGCGAGGGGCCGAATTCGACCTCGATACGCAAGCAGGTGATCAGCGAGGTCAGCACGCTTCGCCAGGCCGGCGAGATCAAGGCCTATATTGACCTCTTATTTCTCGCCATCGTCATCCTGCTCTGTCTCGCCAAGATCGTGGCCAGTTGAGCCGGTGGCGCGAGGGTGGCCGTCGGGAAACCCAATCAAGACAAATGATCAGAACGCGGTCCCGATCCGACCAAACAGGACCGCATTGGTCAGCGCTTCTTCAGGCCGGCAACCCGTTTGCCTGGAGCAGCAGGCTTGGGCGCGGTCCCGCCTGTGGCGCCTTGCGCCGCGGGAGCGGCTTGTCCGGTGGCCGGCGGCTCGGCTGCGGCCGCGCGGTCCCGGCGGCGAGATTTGCCGTCGAGCTTCGCGGAGACCTCCGTTGATCGCGCCTGCGCAACGGGTGCCGTCCGGCGTGCGGACGAAGCCAAAAGGGTCAGGCGTGCCGATTCCGGGATTTTGAAAATGCTCGCCGCCGGGACCGGCAGTGCTGCCAGCGTAGTGGCCGCCGGCAATGCCGCCTGTCGCGGCCATGGTGCAACCGGCGGCAGCCCGACGCCGCGCCCGCGGCGTGGTGCGCCGAGATTGGTCGTGTGCCAATCGAGATCGGACAAGGCCGGGGCCGGGAGCGCCGGACCGCCGGCAAACGCAAACCTCGGAACCTTCGGCCAGCGCGAGGTTGCCACCACCTCTGGCGCCGGGCGCACCTGCCATTGCTGCGGCTCGGTCGGCGTCGCCGGCCGCTCCGGTGTCGCCGGCACCACATGGACGATGCGATACCCGCGTGCCTTCATTTCACGCAGGATCCTCGGCAACGCTGCGACCGTGCGCGGCTGAATGTCATGCAGCAACAGGATGCCTTTGCCCTTTCGCTCCAGCCGCTGCATCGCCAGCTCATAGACGCGATTGGCGGAGACGTCCCGCCAGTCATCGGCAGGGAAATCGGCGCTCCAGAGCTGAAGCCCCTTGGATGCGGCAAATTCCTCGATTTCGTCGGTGCGGCGCAGCCCAGGAATGCGCAGAAACGGGGCCAGCCCAGTTCCGTCGCCAAGCGCCGCGGTAACCGAGGCGATACCTTGCTCGATCTCCTGTTTGGAGCGTTCGAACGGCAGGCGATCCATGCCGACGGGATGGTTCTGGGTGTGGGTGCCCACCGTATGGCCAGCGTCGCGCACCTTGCGCACGCCTTCGGGATTGGCGTTGGCCTGACTGCCGACCAGGAAGAAGGTCGCCTTGGCGCAATGGGCGGCGAGAATCTCGAGGATCTGGTCGCTGTATTTCGGCAGCGGACCGTCGTCGAAGGTCAGCACCACCTCATGGTCTTGCAGCGGCAGCGTCTTGCCGTATTGCATGGTGCCGATGATCGGATAGGCGAGCGGATCGACCACGATGGTGCGCGACGTGCCGATGGCGTCAGGATGACCCGGGCAATCGGCGGCCGATGCTGTCTGCGCGGCAATGGAGGTCAGTAGTCCGACGTACAGCGCGGTCCAAGGATGCCGCCGAAGCTCCCCAAATACGCTAGTGATCATTGAACCCCGGCTTCATTCCAAGAGCACGCAACTACGTACATCTGGCGCCATGAATGCCGCCTTAATCATCTGAATTCCAGACCTAATTTGGGTTCGGAGCGTGATCTGGACGGCAGAACGGCGCTAACGAAAAACTTAGTGATCTAATGTGCTTTGCCGGACACGGTTTGGGCGCCCGCTGGAACCAGATGGACCACGCGGTAGTGATTGTCGCGGAGGTAGCGCAGGAAGGCCGGCAGCATGGCAGCCGTCTGCGCCTTCGGATCATGCAGCAGGATGATGCCCTTGCGGACGACCTGCAGGCGCTCGGTGAGCAGCTTCAACTGCTGCGCGGGCGTCATCGGCGTCCAGTCGCTGGCCCAGAGATCCGCGCCGAACACTGCGATCCCGCGCTTTTGCAATGCGTCCAGCGTGGCCGGCGTCATTTCAAAATAGGGGAAGCGGAAGAACGGCGTGCTCGGGATCCTGTTGGCTGTGCCGTGCAGCGCCGTTTCGGTCGCGGCGATGCCCTTGTCGATCTCGCCGACCGCCGCCTCAGGCTTCATGTATTTCAGATTGTGGTGAGCAAAGGTGTGGTGCGCGATGGTATGGCCCTCGGCCGCCATTCTTCGCACCAGCTCGGGATGCGCCGAGGCGTTCCTTCCGATCAGGAAGAAGGTGGCGCGCACGCATTCCTGCGCCAACGCCGCCAGGATTTTCTTGTCCGTGGGCGGCCACGGCCCGTCGTCGAAGGTCAGCACCACTTCGCGGTCTTCAAGCGGCAGCGTCTGCGGAAAGCTCTTGAGGCCGACGCGCGGAAAGGTAGCCGCGTCCACCTCGAGAACGCGTGAGGTGCCGAGCGCGTCCTTGCGGGGACATTCGCCAGCCTGGACCGTCACAATGAAGGTCATCAATGCCGCAACCGCCGAGCACAGCGCCGCGCTAAAATGTCGGGTCATTTTCGATGGGACATATTTGGCATTGCGCACTGTGTTGCGGATTGGGTAAGCGTGCAGCGTAACTCAGACAAATTCCCTCAACTGTCAAACCGGCAAGGCGCGGCATGGCCGAGAAAATCGACGTTGCCCAAGCCGAGGCGCGACCAGCGCAAGGCTCCGTGCTCGACCCTCTCCTGATGCGGGACGAGGAGGGGCAGCTCCGTCATGAGTTTGTCGAGGAAATCACGCGTGCGATCCACGCCGCCGGCCGGCCGCTATTGTGCGAGGTCGTCGCGGAACTGCACGAGGCCGATCTCGGCGATCTGATCGGGGCGCTCGAGCCCGAGGATCGCGTCACCCTCGTCGAGATCACCGGCACCGATTTCGACTTCTCGGCACTGAATGAAGTCGACGACGCCGTTCGCGAGGAAATCCTCGAGGAACTCGAGCCGGAGACGGTCGCCGAGGGCGTCCGCGAGCTGGAATCCGACGACGCCGTCCAACTGCTCGAAGGCCTCGACGAGGAGGACAAGGAAGAGATCCTCGACAAGCTGCAGCCGGACGAGCGCGAGCCGCTGGAGCGCAGCCTGCTTTATCCGGAGAATTCCGCCGGCCGGCGGATGAGTTCGGAGTTCATCGCAGTGCCGCCGGACTGGACCGTCGGGCAGGCGATCGACTACATGCGCGACACCCCCGATCTGCCCGACCGCTTCTATGAGATCTACGCGGTCGATTCCGAAAAGCACTGGCAGGGTGCGGTCTCGCTCGACACGTTGTTGCGGGCGCGGCGGCCGGTGCCGCTTGCTGATCTGATCGAGGAAGACCGACGCCGCGTCTCCGTGCTGGACGACCAGGAAGAGGTCGCGCGGATGTTCGGCAAATATAATCTGGTCGCGGCCCCCGTCGTCGACACCACTAACCGGCTGGTCGGCGTCATCACGATCGACGACGTCGTCGACGTCATCGAGGAGGAGGCGGATGAGGACCTGAAAGCGCTCGGCGGCGTCACCAGCGACGAACAATTGTCCGACAACGTCTGGACCATCGCGCGCGGCCGATTCAACTGGCTGCTGGTCAATCTGGCGACGGCGTTTCTGGCGTCCTCTGTGCTCGGCCTGTTCGAGGGCCAGCTCGAAAAGATGGTGGCGCTTGCAGTGCTGGCGCCGATTGTGGCGAGCCAGGGCGGCAATGCCGCGACCCAGACCATGACGGTGGCGGTGCGGGCGTTGGCGACCCGCGAGCTCCGCTCCAACAATGCGTGGCGCGTCGTCCTGCGCGAGGCGATGGTCGGCCTCGTCAACGGGCTGGCATTTGCCATCATCACGGGCGTCGCTGCGGTGGCCTGGTTCAAGATCCCGGGCCTCGGCGTCGTGATCGGCCTTGCCATCATCTGCAATCTGGTGGCCGGCGCGCTCGGCGGCATCCTGATCCCGATGGTGCTGGAGCGGGTCCGCGCCGATCCGGCGGTGGCTTCGGGAACTTTCGTCACCACCATCACTGACGTGGTCGGCTTCTTCTCATTCCTCGGTATCGCCACGTTGTGGTTCGGGCTGAAGTAGCGCCTTAGTTATCGTTAATCGGACCTTAAGGCGCTTGCCCGATGATGTTGGCCCACGAGGTCAACATGCGGCGCTTGCGGCTGAAAGCGGACGGACGGATCGTCGAACTGCGGGACGGGCAGGAGTTTCCGCTCGCGCCGGCTATACCAGAGGCGCCGGTTGCCGTTGCAGCATCCGGCGACGCCACGCCGCTGCCTGCGGTGCGCGATCTGCGCCGCCGGGCCCAGCTGACGCAGCTCGAATTCGCGGCAAGGCTTGGCGTGCCGGTGGAAACGATCCGGAACTGGGAGCAGGGCAAACGTGTCCCCCGCGGGCCGGCGCGGGCGCTGCTCGCGGTGATCGCCCATTCGCCAGAGACCGTTTTCGCCGCGCTCGCCACGGAGCCGGCGCCCGCCTAGTCTTTTTTGACGTTCCTCCCGCGAACCCAATCCTTCTCAGATCAAATGAGTGGCATGCGCCCGAGCGGAGGCGGTATCTGTTGGCACGGCTGTTTACGCAGCCCATAATGGGTCTGGGCCCGCGGATGCAACCGATGCTGTTTGTCGAAGCCAATGGCGCAAAGATCCCGGCGATCGGGCTGGGCACCTGGGAATTGCGCGGGCGCACCTGCGCGCGGCTCGTCGAGCAGGCATTGCGGCTCGGCTATCGCCATATCGACACCGCGCAGATGTACGACAACGAACGCGAGGTCGGCGAAGGCCTGCGTGCTGCGGGCGTGAAGCGCGACCAGGTATTCCTCACCACCAAGGTCTGGCCCTCGCATTTCGCGCCTCACGATCTGGAACGCTCTGCCAAGGAAAGCCTGGTGCGGCTGCGCTTGACCGAGGTCGACCTGTTGCTCTTGCACTGGCCGAACCCGCACGTGCCGCTGATCGAGACGCTCGGCGCGCTGGCGCGCGTCAAGCAGCAAGGGCTCGCGCGGCACATCGGCGTGTCCAACTTCACGGTCGCCTTGATCGAGGAGGCGGTGGCCTCGTGTTCGGAACCGCTGGTGTGCGACCAGGTCGAGTACCATCCCTACCTCGACCAGACCAAGGTGAGGGAGGCCTGCGCACGTCACGGCATGGCCGTGGTGGCCTACAGCCCGGTCGCCAAGGGCCGCATCAAGAGTGACCGCGGCTTGCTGCGGATCGGCGACCGCTACCGCAAGACGGCAGCGCAAATCTGCCTGCGCTGGCTGGTACAGCAGGGCGTAGCCGCGATCCCCCGAACGTCGAAACTCGAGCGGCTCTCGGAGAACATCGAGATCTTCGATTTCGAGCTGTCGGATGCGGACATGCAGGAGATTTCCACGATGGGCACGGCCAGCGGCCGGCTCACGGATTTCGGTTTCTCGCCGAAATGGGATTGAGGCGCGGCACCGCCGAACGCTATGCTGGCGAACATTAGGGGATACCTGACATCGCTTCGATCCGATGGACCTGCGGCGGATCATACCCACTGAGATCACGGCGTCGGCGGTCGCGCATGTGTCGCTGCTGACGCTGCTCGTGCTGTTTTCCGAGGTGCATCCGTTCGGCGCGGTGACGGCCGAGCAGATACCGGTCGAGATCGTGACACCGCAGGATATTCCCGAAGAGCCCAAACTGGCCGAACAACGCGCTGCCGAGATCAAGCCGGAACCGGCACCACAGCCCGATTTCTCGATGGCCGACAAGCCTGCTGCTGCACCCACGCCAGCCCAGGAGCCTCCACCCGCCGCGCAGTCGCAGAAGCAGGCTGCACTCGCTACGTCGCCCGCTGCCCAGCCACAGCCGGCGGCCCAGCCGCCGTCACAGCCGGCCGCGCCGGCCTACAAGGCGCCCGAACCGGATATTTCGATCAAGTATCAGGTGCTACTGGGCTTGCCGCCAGACCTCTTGCCGACGCCGCCAACATCCCCGCACGGCCGCAACAAGGGCGAGGACAATTTTGATGCGCCGGCGATCGAGGCGGCCGACATCTCGAGTACGCTGGTCGCCGAATTCCGGCGGCACCTGAAGACCTGCTCGAAGTTGCCGGCCTCGCTGGCCAGGAGTGACGACGTCAAGGTCAAGCTGCGCGTCTTGATGACGCCAGACGGCCGGCTCGCCGCAGAACCGATCCTGATTGAAGCGAGTGCTTCCATGAAGGGACCGTTGCTGATGCAGGGTGCGATCCGCGCGTTGCAGTCCTGCCAGCCCTACGCGATGCTGCCGACGGACCGCTACGGCGAATGGAAGGTGCTCGATCTCAGCTTCACGCCGCAGGACTTCAGCGGCAGCTGACAAGGTTCGCGGCCTAAATCGATCCTGGATAAATTGGTCGCTTTGCGCGTCGCTGTGCGCGCGGTTGTGCATGTGTATTCGAAGGCATGAAGTCTTCATATCGCCTGGCCGCCAACCGCCCGCTCGGCGTGCGACGCTCCGTAGGCCGAGTGGAACTACGGCCTACGGAGCGAAAATGATGGCAAATGATAGGGGCCGAGAGCCCTGGCTAGACGTTGAAATATAACCGACGAAAGGGTCGTCGAGCCATCGCCCGGGGCAATCTCGCGGCCCTTTCACTGACGGGAGGTGAGCATGACACTCATTTGGCTTGGTGTGCTCCTTGTCCTCGGGGGGGTGTTGCAGATGGCGTATCAGCCAATCTGGCATGGCCGATTAAGCGGTAGAAGGCGACTTCGCGCCGGCCAACCCGGCGACACTTTGGAACCGTCAAGACCGGCTGGCGGCTTTGGGTTCAAATCGAATTGGCCTGGTCTGGTACTGGTCGCGCTCGGCGGCGCGTTTTTGCTTGCCGGGGCAGCCATCTGAATTTTGAAACCAGTTCCACGAGCAGGTTGCGCGTGAACGAAGGCTCTACCCCATCGCCCGCCAGGCATTCGATGCGAATTGTCGCCGCCAGGTGACTATGACGACGAGCGCGGTCGTGACCAGTAGCAGCCAGGGGCTGACGAACCAGCCGAGATAGCCGAGTGCGAAGAAGAACGCGCGCTGGCCGCGGTTGAAGTGCCGTCCCGCCGCTTCGAACAGCCGTGTCGTGCGCATCACATGGGTTTCCGCTTCCGCGGTATCGCGCTGTGACGACGGCGGCATCGCGCCGAGCAGGATCGCGACATAGTTGAACAGGCGATACGACCAGGCGAATTTGAAGAAGGCGTAGATGAAGATCAGGATCAGCCCGACGCATTTGATCTCCCAGAGCGCCGGCGAGGGGGTGAGATCGACCGGCAGCTCGCGAAGCACGGCGAGCGCGTCATTGGTCGCGCGCAAGAGTGCCAGTCCGCCGCCGATCGCGATCAGGCTGGTGGAGGCAAAGAAGGCGGTGCCGTTCTGCAGCGAAGCCATGATCTGCATGTCGACCATGCGCGCCTCGCGGTCGAGCATGTTGCGCACCCAGACCTCGCGATAGGCGTTCATGCGCGCCGACAGGCTGTTGCGGCCGTAAGCCGTGTGCTCGAGCGTAAACCCATAAGCCAGCCACTCCGCGACAAAGAATGCGACGGCGGCGATATCGACCCAATAGGCGCCCATGTGGCGGCATCCCCGGTGGTGGCTCGGCAAGCGTGATGTACAGGTTGAACGTGTGCGGTGCACTATGGCAAGATGCCGGTTCCAACAGGATTTCCCCGCAAATGTTGAAGCTGATCATCGGCAACAAGAACTATTCGTCATGGTCGATGCGGCCGTGGCTGGCGCTGCGCGCCAATGACATTCCGTTCGAGGAAGTGTTCATCCCGCTCTACACCAACGACAAGGCGGACAAGGACCGGCTCCTGAGCTTTTCGGATTCGGGCAAGGTGCCGGCGCTGATCGACGGCGACATCACGGTGTGGGATTCGCTCTCGATCATCGAATATCTCGCCGAGAAATACCCGCAGGCGAAGCTGTGGCCGGACGACCGCGCCCGCCGCGCGCATGCGCGTTCGATTTCGGCGGAAATGCATTCGGGCTTCCTGCCGCTGCGCAACGAATGCGGCATGAACCTGCACCGTCCTGTTCGCGCGGTCGAAATGTCGGATGACGCGCGCGCCAATGTGGCGCGCATTCAGGATATTTGGGCCGACTGCTATCGCCGTTACGGCAAGGACGGGCCATTCCTGTTCGGCGCATTCGGTGGCGCGGACGCCATGTTTGCGCCGGTGGTGCATCGCTTCCGCACCTATGCGATCGAGGTGAAGGATGAGGCGCGGCATTACTACGATGCGATGATGTCGTTGCCGGCGTTTCAGGAGTGGACCCGCGCCGGTCTTGCCGAAACGCTGGTCATCGAACGGTTCGAGACGGTCTGATTTCGACCCGCGGAGTGGGCAGTCGGAGCAGGGCAGCTGAGGGCTGACCGCAGCCCGTGTCACCTCCGCCGGTTGTCCGATTTTGGGAAACACGGCCTCTTGGGGCGGACGGGCGGATTCCAGGGAACCTGGGTCTTTATTGGTTACGGCCCTGAAAAACATGCGGAATTTGCGTGTTTGCCATGCCTCGATGCTGCTGGCTTTTGGGGAGGTGCCTGTGCTAGGTTGCCGCAGGGTTCTCAAGTCGGCCGAAAGCTAGCGGGACCGTGAGCGCGGCCGGCGTTCTTGCGTAATGGAGAGGGCGTTGAAGCATAAGTACTCCGTTGGAGAGACTGTCTATTTTACTGCCAGCAATGTTGCCCGTCCGGCCGCCAGCGGCACCTATGAGGTCGTCCGCCTGCTGCCGACCGATGGCGACGACTGTCAGTATCGCATCAAAAGCTCGACCGAAGCTTTCGAACGGGTCGCCAAGGAAAGCCAGCTCGCGATTTCCTGAAACAGTTGTGTGCAAGCAGCCGGCTGACGGAGTTCCGTTCGAAACGCCGTCAAAAGGCCCCGTTCGCAGAACCATTCTGCCGAAAAGCGAATGCGATAAAGACGCATTCGCTTTTCGACCGCGTTTGATGCTGCGTTAAGGGACATTGCGCATGAACTGGGCTTGGGCCGCTTCGCTGGATCAGATCTGGCAGTCGCCGAACCTTCCACTGTACCTGACGCTGGCCACGGCCGGCTTTGTCGGGATCGTCGTGCTGATCACGCTGTTGCGTGCGGAGAGGTCCGTGGCCAACGGGGTGCTGGCGCTCATCACGCTGCTAGCAATCGGCGTCGCGGGCACGGTGGCCTTTCGCGGTTCGGCAAACGTGCCGCAGCAGGCGGAGGCGCGTCCGGTCCAGATGGCGACCGCCCCGTTGCCGCAGCTTGCCTGCATTGACGAGCTTGCCGGCGACGCTGTTCTGGCGGCCTGCGAGAAGGTGCTGTTCGGTTCTGCCGAGTCGGTCGCCGCAGCGGTAGCCTATGCGGCCTCCCAGATCACGTTGCTGACCTCGCTCGGCGATGTCGCCACCGCAAACAAAGGCGCTGGCTCTGACCTGCTGGCGCTGCGCCGCGCCGTCGAGCGCGACCGTTATGGATTGATGGCCTATGTGCTGACGGTGCGCGACCGCTGCACACCGTCGTCCTGCCGTGCGTTCCGTTCGCTGACCGAGACGCGCCAGATTGCGTCCAATATGGAAGACCGCGTCTACGAAAGCCTGATCATGCGCTACGCGGCGTCATGGAATGCGCCGGCGCCGGGCGCTGCGGGCCTGATTGCGGCGCTGCCTCCATCCATGCCCACGGGCAAACCTACCAACGCCGAATTCCCGACCTCGGCTTCCACCCCAGCGGTCAGCATCATGACGCCCGAGCCGCCGGCGAAGCCATCGCCACCCGCGGCCGCTGCCCCGGCGTCACCGCCCGCACCGCGGCCGGCCACGGCGGCGACACCGCCGGCTCCAGCGCCATCACCCGCGGTGGCTGCCGCCAAGAAGTCGCCGCCCCCGGCGCCAAAGCGGCCATCCACCGCCCCGGTCCCGCTCGCGCCGTCGGCTTCGCCGCCTGCGACCTCCGAGAACGAGTGATCTTTTCAAAGCACGCACGGCCCGCTACATCGGCGTGATCATGCCGCTTCATCTCATCAAGCTTGCCGTCGGCTGCGAGTCGGTCAAGGAACTCAAAGGCTGGGTCGCCGAACGCATGGCGACCGCCAAGAAAAAGGGCCTGCCGCTCCGTCACGTCCACATCACCCGAATGACGCCGAAGCGCGACGAGGAGATCCTCGCCGGCGGCTCACTCTATTGGGTGATTAAGGGTGAAATCGCCGCGCGGGAAAAGATCATCGCGATCGAGCCGTTCCGCGACAAGGACGGCATCGGGCGGTGCCGCCTGGTGATGCAGCCCAAGGTCTTTGCCGTCTCGCCGCGGCCGATGCGCCCGTTCCAGGGCTGGCGCTATCTGACCGAAGATGCCGCGCCGCCGGACCTCACCAAATCCTCCGCCGCCAGCGTGGCGGCGATGCCGGAGCCGATGCGGCGCGAACTACGCGACCTGGGGTTGCTCTGACGGGGGCGCGTCTCCGGCTTACACGCCGATATTATCGATCAGCCGCGTCGTGCCGAGTTTTGCGGCAACGAGCAGCCGCACCGGCCCTTCCTTCATCGACGCGATCGGCGCTAGCGTCCCGGCGTGCCGGGCCTCGAAATAGTCCAGCGCGAAGCCCGCGGCAGTGATCTGTTCGCGGCCGGCCGCCATCGCGGCCTCAAGTTCCTCACCGGCCTTCAGCCGCTTGGCGGTGCCCTTCATGGTGCGGTAGAGCGTCGGCGCGACTTGTCGCTCCTCGGCCGAGAGGTAGACATTGCGCGAGGACATCGCGAGGCCGTCGCGCTCGCGGACGGTGCGCGAGCCGATCACTTTAACGCCGAGGTCGAGATCGGCGGCCATCTGCGTCACCACCCGCAATTGCTGAAAATCCTTCTCGCCAAAGATCGCGACATCAGGCCGGACTTGCGTGAACAGCTTGCCGACCACGGTCGCGACGCCGCCGAAGAAGTGTGGCCGGAAGCGATCCTCCAGCCCGACCGTGGCCGGACCTTCCGGCACGATCCTGGTGGCAAAGCCGTCCGGGTACATTGCCTTGACGTCGGGATTCCAGATCAAGTCGGTCTTCTCCTCCGTGAGCCGGGCGAGGTCGGCCTTCCACGTACGCGGGTACGAACCGAAATCCTCTGAAGGTGCGAACTGTGTCGGATTAACGAAGATCGAGACGACCACCTTCTGAGCGCGCTGCTTGGCGAGCCGCACCAGCGACACATGCCCGTCATGAAGCGCTCCCATGGTCGGCACCAGCCCGACGGTGGCTTTTCGCGCGCGCAAGGCTTCAACGGCGCGACGCAATGCGGGGACGGTGCGGACGACCATGGGACTTCGCGGCATCTGGCTTCGATCTCTTGCGGGTTGTGACGGGGTGAGGGGGCAGAAGACCCCGTTCGGTTCGGCGGGCGGGCCGACCTTATAAGGCCAGAGCATTGCCGCCAAGGTTGCTTGGAGATGGCAAGCCTGCGGCAACTCAACGCCAAGGTCAGGCGCGCGCGTTGCTGGTTGCTGAGCACTGATCTTTGCAACGGAACGAAATCCGCACCATCGGGATTCATGATTAAAGACACACTGCGAGTGATTTGAATGCGTCGTCGCGCATTTCACTTGACGCGCAGTCGTGCGTGATTTGAAGATATTGTGCGGGGGTTGAATCATGTTGGTTCAGGCGAGTCAGGGGCAGTTGGGATCGGCGCACGTCGTCGTCCTCGGCAACGAGAAGGGCGGTTCCGGAAAATCCACCACCGCCCTGCATATTGCCGTTGCCCTGCTGAAGGCCGGACAGCGCGTCGCCACCATCGATCTCGACTGTCGCCAGCAGAGTTTCACCCGCTACATCGCCAACCGCAGCGCGTGGGCGCGCCGCACCGGTCTCGACCTCGAAATCCCGGTGCACTATTGCATCAAGCTCGGCGAGACGATGCAGATCGCCGACAATGAAAATTCCGAGTTTCAGCAATTCGCCGAGGCGGTCGGCGCGGTCGAGCGTGCCTTCGATTTCATCGTCATTGATACGCCGGGGTCGGACTCCTATCTGATGCGGCTCGCACATTCGATGGCCGACACCCTGGTGACCCCGATCAACGACAGCTTCCTCGACTTCGACGTGCTCGGCACCGTCGATCCGGCGACCTATACGGTGACCGGTGAGAGTCATTATGCCGAGATGGTCCGCGACGTCAGGCGCAAGCGCCGCCAGCTCGACGGCGCCACCACCGACTGGATCGTGGTCCGCAACCGGCTGTCGATGATCGGCTCGCGCAACAAGCAGCTGGTTGCCGAGAGCCTGAAGGACCTCTCGTTGCGGCTCGGCTTCCGTTCGATCGACGGATTTGCCGAGCGGGTAGTCTACCGCGAATTCTTCCCGCGCGGACTGACGGCGCTGGACGACATCGATGAGGCCACCCTCGGCACGCGGCCGAGCATGGGCCATGTGACGGCGCGCGAGGAGGTGACCAGTCTCCTGCGTCAGCTCAAGCTGCCGCTCGACGAGCGTGGCCGCCGCCGGGCCGCCAATCGCGCCGAATGGTTCACCCAGGTCGACAAGCCGCTCGAAGTCCACGACATCTTTGGCGACATCATCAGCGCCTGAACCGCTATCACCGGCTATCGCGGCTGGATCACCGTCATCTCGAACGGACCGCTATGGTTGGCTGCATGCGCAACCGCCTCGTTGGCGCGGTCGAGACCGAACGCGGTGACCTCGAACTGGTCGAGGTCGACCAGGCCGGCGCGGATCATGCCGGTCATCAGGGTGGCTGCGTGCGGCGGGTACATCCATTGCCCGCGCAAGGTGATGCAGTTTCGCATCATCCACGAATAGGACAGGTCGAGACCGGCGCCATCAGCCATGCCGACGCCGCCCATCAGCACCACGCGCCCGTAGGGCCGCACCGCCATGATCGCGGTCCTTACCTGCACGGCATTCGCCGCGGGCGGCAGGATATCGAGCACGCAGTCGATCGGGCCAGGAGCGGCCTGCAGGATGCGTGCGCGATCATTGGCCTCGTCGCCCCGCATCGGCACGGTGCGGACGCGAGCGCCGAACCGCCGCGTCAGCTCCGCCAGCGCCTGCTCGTTACGCCCGGTGGCGACCACACACCGCGCTCCCATTGCCAAGGCGACGGCGACTGCGGCGCTGCCGAAACTGCCGGTAGCGCCGTTGACCAGCGCGATCTCGCCGGCTTGCAGTTGTGCCGCGAGGAACCCGCCATGGGGGACGAGCAGGGTGCCGAGCGCGCACCATTGTGCGGCGTCCTTCTCCTCGATATCGCCGATCGGAACAGCGTTCTCGGTCGGCACGCGCATCTGCTCGGCCCAGGCGCCGTATGGAAGTATCGTTGCAGGCGCAGGCCGCCCTCGCTACCGGCGGTGAGACCCTGCAGCGTGATGTCAGGCGACAGCGCATTGTCGCGCGAACGCACCGTCGGATCGCAATAGACCCAATCGCCGGGACGAAGACGGGTGGCATCGGGACCGGCGGCGCGGATCCGGCCGATCGCGCCGGGGCCGGGCACCATGGGCAGGTCCATCAGGTATTTTCGCTCCCCGCTGAGGACCTCGTTGGCATAGGCCAGCACGCGGCTCGCCATCACCTCGACAATGACCTCGCCGGTGCCAAGTTGCGGATCGCGAAGGGTTTCGATCGCAAGCGGCGATCCGAACGCATTCAGAACGGCAGCCTTCATGGGGCCTCCTCATTTCAATGGAGGCGCATTCTCGCCAGGTTCAGGGTCGCAGCAAGACCTGGTATTATCCTAGGACTGCCAGACCCTTTCTCAGGCGCGGCGCTCATGGCGATATCGGACGTGACTACGAGGCAAAGCGAGCTCGGCGACTTCCTGCGGTCGCGCCGGCAGAAGCTGACGCCGAAGGCGGTGGGCCTGCCGCTCGGCCGTCGCCGGCGAACGCCGGGACTGCGGCGGGAGGAGGTGGCCGAGCTCGCCGGCATCGGCGTCGACTGGTACATCCGCCTTGAGCAGGGACGCTCCGTCAGTCCTTCGGCTGCGACTATTGATGCGCTGGCGCGTGCGCTACGGCTGACCAAGGCCGAACACCGGCATCTGAAGGAATTGGCCCAAAGTGTCGACGGGCGCGCCTTCGTGCGCGAGAGCGTCCCCCCGGCGATCCAGCGCACCATTGAACAGCTCAACCTGCCGGCCTATATCACCGGCCGACGCTGGGACATTCTGGCCTGGAATGCGGCTGCCGATGAGATCTTCGCCTTCAGCCAGCTCGCGGATGCCGATCGCAACAGCCTGCTCCTGGTGCTGACCAATCCCGCTACGCGACGGCTGTTCGGCGCTTCATGGGCGGATGAGGCGCAGCGTATGGTCGCGCAGTTCCGGGCGACGCACGACCTCTGGGCCGGCGATCCCGCTTTTCGCGACCTGCTGGCGCGTCTGCGCGAAGGCTGTCCTGAATTTGCAGACTGGTGGGAGGCTCATGACGTCGGGGGCGCCGCGGCAGGACGAAAATCCTTGACCCATCCCAAAAAGGGCCGGCTCAAGTTCGAGTATGTGAGTTTCCAGGCCAATGACGATCCCGCACTGAAGCTCGTCATCTACATGACAATTTAGCGCAGAGCTTGCCGGTATTATCGCACCTGCTGGCGTTGGTTCCCGGGAACAAGTCCTGTAGGACGCCGTTTTCCTTAGACTTTATCTAGTCCTCGAACCAATGCTTGAATGGAGGCGTCGTAAGGAAAAACAGGTCGAATTGTGGGATTGAGCGGTGCCCAAGAGATAGGTGCATCGCACAATGATCAGGCGGTCAATACACAACATTTGGCCTTTATGTCACGCCATCGTGACATATATCATCAACAAGGGACCGGAAGAGTCTCAAACAGGGATAGCCCCTAGCGGGGCGCGAGGACGATAATGAAACGTGGAATTCTGGTTCTGCTTTCACTCTCAGTGCTGGTCGCCGTCGCGTATTTCACCGCGAGCAAATGGGCGATCCGGCACGAGACGATTGCATTCCACGATCCCGTCCGCGACAACCGTCTTGTCGCCGTGCAGATCGCTGTCCGCCGCGACAAGGAGATGCAGGCCAACGCGGGGATGATCAAGCTGCCGGTCGCGATCCTCAACCACGGCAACACCGTCAAGAACACCGAGTACTCGTTCCTGTCGAACGTCTTCGCATGGCGCGGCTATCTCGCGATCAGTCCGCAGCACGACCTGCCGACCGACCCGCCGATGGTGACCAAGATCGGCGAGCCCTATGTCGGCCGACTGCCGCAGATTCAGCGCGGCGTGGCCAATATCCATTTCGCCATCCATGAGATGAAGAAGCTTCAGCCCAACGCCGACTACGAGAAGGTGACGATGGTTGGCCACTCGATGGGCGGCGATATCTCGATGTACTTCGCCAAGCAGTATCCCGACGAGATCAAGAAAGTCGTGACACTGGACAATCTGCGGGTGCCGTTCCTGACCGAGGGCAAGTTCAAGATCCTGTCGTTCCGCTCCCAGGATACGCATTTCAAAGCGGACCCCGGCGTTGTGCCTGACGACGAGCAGTGCGAGCAGGCTGGGATCACGGTCGTGAAGACCGGCTTCCAGCACAATGACATGCGCGACACCGGACCGGAGGCCGCCAAGTCCTCGATCCAGTCGATGCTCGACAAGTTCCTCGACGAGTCTGACAGGAGCGGCGCGTTGAAGCCCGTGCCGACCAAGGTGCCGGACGTGCTGAGCAGCAGCCCTGGGCCCGTGCCGCTCTCAACCCCTCTGGCCAGCAATCCCCAGCCGAAGAACAAGCCGGTCACGAACTAGACGACCGACCGCCATGGTGCATATCCGGCTGCGTCACGAGCCGGCGCATTGACCGGCTGAGAGTGCCGTCCCACATAGAGCTTGCTGTTATCTGCGAGCGCGCTCATGGCCGGCGAACCCATCAAGCCGAAATCGGCAGGCGACGTTGCTTCGGCAAAGGCCGACGCACGTAAAGATGGCTCGTTGCCCGAGACCAAGTCGTCGACGTCAGAAGACATCGCTGCCTTCGTGGCGAAAGCGCGCGCGATGTCGCCGCATGGTGCAGGCGCGCGGGGAAGGCTGGTGTTTGCGCTCGACGCCACCATGAGCCGGCAGCCGACCTGGGACATGGCCTGCGCGTTGCAGGCCGACATGTTTCGCGAGGCGGCGTCGCTCGGCAGCCTCGACATCAGGCTGGTCTACTACCGCGGCTTCAACGAATGTCGCGCCACCGGCTGGATCTCCGATTCAGCGCAACTGGCGAAGCTGATGAGCAAGATCGGCTGCCAGGGCGGCAACACCCAGATCGGCAAGGTGCTGTCGGAGGCGCGCCGTGAAGCCGTGGCATCCGGCGTACGCGCCGTGGTGTTCGTCGGTGACGCCATGGAGGAGTCGGTCGACCATCTCTGCGTCAAGGCCGGCGAGCTTGGCTTGCTCAAGGTCCCGGTTTTCATGTTTCAGGAAGGCCATGACCCCGTGGCCGAACAGGCGTTCCGCGAGATCGCGCGGCTCACCGGCGGCGCCTGGTGCAGGTTCGATCCCGGCGCCGCGGCGCAGTTGCGCGAGCTCCTGCGCGCCGCCGCAGCCTATGCCGCCGGCGGGCGCGAAGCTCTGCTGCGGCTATCGAAGACCACTAGCGGTGCGGCCGCGCTGATCGGCCAGATGAAGTGAATACGACTTTGGTTGCCACCGCGCCGGGCGCCATGCTTTTCGGCGCCGGTGCCGCTATATTATTAGAGCCATGCCAACCCTGATCGCCGGCGTCGTCGCCGTTGTCGTTCTATACTTGCTGCTGCAGATGCTTCGTGCGGCCAATCCGGTCGTGCTCGCACGCGCGATCAGGATCGTCGGCGGCGTGCTGGCGCTGGCGGTCGCGGCCTTTACTGGCCTGCGCGGCGAGCTGGCGATCGCCATTCCGCTCGGGATTTTCGGCGCCGGTCTGCTCGGCTGGTCGCCGTTCGGGCAGTCTATCGGCGGGATTTTTGGCGGCGGCCAGCGCTCGTCGGGGCAGGCCTCGCGCGTCCGCTCGCAGTTTCTCGAGATGACGCTCGATCACGACAGCGGCGAATTGTCGGGACGGATCGTCGATGGACCGAACGCAGGCCGCTCGCTCGACGAATTCGATCTGCCGCAATTGATTGCGATGACGGCAGCCTTCGACGCCGAAAGCGTCGCGTTACTTGAAAGTTATCTTGACCGCCGGTTTCCCGCTTGGCGTCAGAACGCGCAGGGCGATACGGCAGGGGGGCAGCGTCGCACGGCGGCGAGCGGAAAAATGACGAACGAGGAGGCCTATCAGATCCTTGGCCTGCAGCCGGGGGCGGGGCGCGACGACATCACCCGGGCGCACCGCACCCTGATGAAGAAACTGCATCCCGACCAGGGGGGCTCGACGTATCTCGCTGCCCGCGTAAACGAGGCCAAGGATACCCTTCTTCGCACGCATTCTAGCTAACTCCGGCTCACGCCACCGACGCTACAAACCGCGAGTTGCTGCCAAGCTGTTCTCTGACTGACGCCCCATCGCCCGCCGTTGTCCCGGCGTGGTCGATCCTTCGTGCAGCAACCTAGCTGCAAATTCTTGACGAGAAGTTTGCGTTTTCCGCTCTAGGCCCGATCACGCGAGAGGCGCTGCAACTGTGCTCGGGAAACAACAAAGCCGGCGCTTGCGGCGCCGGCTTCGTGAAGTTGAACGAAACGTCGGGTCAGTTGCGAATGGTGATGCAGGAGATGTCCGCGCGCTTGAGCGCGCGGCACACTGCTTCAGCCTGGTCGCGCTCAAGGCCGGCGAAGCGGGCGCGGTAGAGCGTGCGGTTGTCCTTGGATACGACCGGTTCGGTGAAGGGATCGGCCTTGCCGAGCAGGTTGCTCGCCTTGGTGCGCGCGAGATCGATCCGCTGCTTGGCTTCGCTTTCGCTTTCAAGCGCGCCGACCTGAACGATCCAGCCGGTACGAACCACCGCCGGCGCGGCCGGCTTGACGGCGTCGTTCTGCTGCGCGGCCTGCGGCTGCGCCCGCGGAGACGGATCGGCATAGGCCAGCGCCTGCGCGTGCGGCGCTTGCGAGGGAGCCGGTGCCAGGCTGGAAGCGGGCAATACGCCGAGCACGCCGTTTCCGGTACCGTGATTGGCCGGCTGCGGGATCTTGGCGGCTTCAGGCCTGATCTCGGCCGCCTTGTTCTCTGCGGCCTTGTTCTCAGCTGCCTTGGCGACAACGGCGCTGGAAGTCTCGGCGACCTCAGGGCGGGCAGAGATGGCGTTGGTGATCGGCGGGGCCGCAGGCTGCGAGGGGCCGGCGGCCGCCAGCTTCATCGGGCCCGCCTTGACCTGCACCGTCTTGACCTTGACCGGCTTCATCGGCTCGGCCGAACCCGGGATCGCCGAGATCGGCTGGGTCTGGATGACGCCGTTGGTGAGCGGTGCGGGTTCGGGTTTGGCCTGCGGCTCGACCTTGGCGGGCGGCGGGGGCAGGGCCGCGGCGGCGGCTGCCATCAATGAGGGTTTTGCCGGCGCGATCGAGCGGGTCGCGGGCATGGCTGCGAGGCCCGGCTCGGCAGCGGCGAGGGCGCCGCCGGATGGGGCGACGTCTACCGGGCGCGAGGCCATTGTCTCGGCTTCCGCCACGTCGACTGTGCCATCAGCGGCAGGATTGCGCTCGGTTATCGCGGCGACGGTACGTTTGGTTGCGGCTTTCTCCACGTTCTCGGCGAGCAGGTTCCGCATGATTGCGTCGCGCGAACCACCGCTGCGGCCGCCCAGCACCACACCGACGAGGTGGCGGTTGCCGCGGCGCATCGAGCTCACGAGGTTGAAGCCGGAGGCGCGGGTGTAACCGGTCTTGATGCCGTCGACGCCTTCGACATTGCCGAGCAGGCGATTGTGATTGCGGATCGACTGTCCCCGATAATTGAACACCGAGGTCGCAAAGTAACGGTAGTAGCGCGGGAAGCGATCCTGGATCGCGCGGCCGAGGGTGGCCTGATCGCGCGCCGTCGTCAGTTGCTCGTCGTTGGGCAGACCGGAGGCGTTGCGATAAGTGGTCTTGCTCATGCCGAGCGCGCGCGCCTTGCGCGTCATCAACCTGGCGAACTCGGCTTCGTCGCCGGCAATAGCCTCGGCGACCACGACGGCGGCGTCGTTGGCGGAACGCGTCACCAGGCCCTTGATGGCGTCCTCGACCTTGAGGGTCTGGCCGGGGCGCAGGCCGAGCTTGGTTGGCGCTTGTTCGGAAGCATGTTCGGAGACTTCCATCTCGGTATCGAGCTTCATCTTGCCGGATTCCAGGCGCTCGAACAGCAGATAGAGCGTCATGATCTTGGTCAGCGACGCCGGGCGCCGGATACCGTCGGGATTGTTGGAGGCGAGCACAGCGCCGGAATTGGCGTCGACGATGATCGAGGAAAATTGGGGGCTATAGCTTTCGCGTACGACGTGATGGTGGCGGCGGTGCTTGTGGCGGCGCGCTTCGGCGCTCTCGGTCGAGATCAATATCGCGGTGGTGAAGGTAATGAGTCCGAGGGCGCACACTCGCAACGCGCGCGAGGAAGCCAAGGTTGTACGAAGCATTTACTTCCCCGTCCCAATTTCTGTCTTGATCACCGGCCCGTGAGGCAAAATTGTGCCCACCAGCCAGTGATGTTCCGCTGCTCGGAGCGCCGATCCGGCCGTTACGCACGGCCCGGCAGGCCGATCAGATCGCTGTTCTAGCTAAGATACTGTTCCAAAACAGCTTTCCGGCTGTCGGTCAGAAGGCGAACAGGTCCAGGAATCAGGTTAGGCGGAGCGAGTTTCCAAAAGATTAATTAACCGTTGCGTAAGACCTCGGATTTTTCCGCTAATTGGCCGTATTTGTGCATTGCACAATATTCGTTGACTTTTTTGTGCAGCGCACATATATGTGACCGGGTCAGGGAGCCGGGACCTCCCGGCAATTGGTTTGCACCTGCAAGTCTGGGAAAGGACTCCATGATGGTAAAGGTTGAAGACATTCAGAACTACGGGAAAGAGCATCTCGAAACGGTTGCGGCTTCCGCGAGCAACCTGCAAAGCGGCGTTCAGGCGATCGCGACCGCCTATGGCGAGTACGCCAAGAAGTCGTTCGAAGACACCAAATCGTTTGTTGAAAAGCTCTCCGGCGTGAAGTCGCTGGACAAGGCGCTCGAGGCGCAGAGCGAATTTGCGCGCTCTTCCTACGAGTCCTTTGTTGCGGAAGCGCAGAAGATCGCGGGCCTCTACACCGATCTCGCCAAGCAGACCATCAAGCCCTACGAGGGCCTGGTGGCGAAGTACTCCTCGGCGGCGCATTAATTCGTTCGCGATCTGATAGTTCGACAAAAAAAAGCCCGGCCGGAACGGCCGGGCTTTTTCTTGACGCCTGTAGGCGCTTATTTCGCGACGCGCAGCTTGGCCAGCGACTGGCCGATCGAATTGAACACCGACAAGGTCTGGCTGGCATTGGTGATGCGGTAGAACTTGTCCGAACTGCTGGCGCATCCCTTGAGCACGGCGGACTCCCCATCCCCGCCGGTATCAACCTGGACGGTGTAGATCGTGATGTTGTGCGGTGCCGCCTTGGCGTTTGCGCACAGGATCGCCTGTCGGGCATCGATCTGCGACGCGTTCGAATACCAACGATTCTGCGTGTTCAGGCCGTCCGACAGCAGGACGATGGCATCCTTGTAGGCATAGTTCGCCGTGTCCTTGGCCGGGGCATTGAACGGCGGCACGCCTACGCCGAGCGTCAGCCAGGCCCATGCCATACCGATGCCCTGGTTGGTATTGCCGGTCGGCTGCAAATTGTCGATCAGCGTTTTAAGCGCGGTCCAGTCGTAGCTCAGCGGCATGATCGGCGGCATATAGGGATCGTTGCTCGACTTGCAGTATTGTTCGTTGATGGTCCCGTCCCATCTTTTTGTAACATATTCCTCGGCCACAACCATCGTCGGCGCGTTGGACGAGGTCGGAGGCGTATTCTTGGTATCGAAATCCTGCGTGCGGTCGGTGACGCAGCCGGTCCACTTGGTCTTATCCGGCGTCCAGATCTTGCCGGCATCCAGGCAGGAACTCTTGCTCGTCTTCGTGGCCTGGCTGCACGTCCCCCAGGTCGGGTTCTGATCACTCCACAAGTCCCAGTCGATCCAGCTCTCGTCCTTGAAGCTCGTGCCAAGGTTGACGTCCTTGGCGAAGGGAATAATCGAAATGTACATGTCGCCGTTATTCTTCGCGAGCTTGCTCAATTGATCGATCAGGCTTTTGGCGGCCGCCTGCATCGCCGGCATTTTGCCGTCGTCTCTCATCGATCCCGTCACGTCGAGCGCCATCGCGACCCGCATGCGGACGTTGCCCCAGGCCGAGGTGGAACTGGTATTGAAGCCTAAGGTAGGGAAACCGGCGACCCGCATGAAGCCGGTGTCAATGGCGCCGGAGCCGTTGACCAGGATGGTCGACCCGTTGCCGGAGTTCTGCGTGTAGCTTGCGTTGATCGTGACCGACTTGGCTTCCTGATTGGTGTAAAGGGCCTTGAAATACGCCTCTGCCTTCGTCGGGATCTGCGAGGTGTTGATCGTGCCCTCGGTCAGGTCCTTCGCCAGCATCAGGGCGGTCGAGTCGAGGGCGGCCTGCATCGAGGAGCGGGCGCTGTTGGCGCGCGTGTAATCGACCGCTGCCCCGACGAAGCCGATGATCGGAATGACCGCGATCCCGAACAGGATAGCGATGTTGCCCTCATTGGCGCCGGCGAACCGGCGGGCAGCCGTGCGAATGCGACGGATAGCGACTGTATCGAGCATGGCTCTCACCGCAAATGTGATTTCTGCGGGCATTCCGCCCGAGGCCGCTAAACAGGCGGTAAACCGGTTCCGCCAAAAAAGGGTCAAAGCTGGCGGATCGCCGGGCCGGCCGCCGAAAGCACCTGCTATCCTCAACGGCGGCTAAACGGGCGTACTTGGTCCTTTGTCAAATCCGGCAGAAACGATTAACCTTGAGCCGGATGGCCGAGCCGGGAATCGGGCCGGTCGCGGATCGCGCAAAGGCTGCATCAACGCGCTTGCGGCGATCGGGCGGCAGACCCATATTCCAGGTGCCGATCCGGCCACGGGTCGGGATCGGGAGCGGCGATCTGGAAATGGCGTTGCTGGAAACTTGACGGTGGCTCAGGCCAGAGCCGATCGCGAGCGCGCCAGCATACGTGCTCCGGTCACCCCCTTGGAATTTCGAACGCCTGAGCCATGTTGCAGTCAACCTTCAAAGTTTGTTCGTCCGTGTCGGCAACGTCATCTGCTTCAGCTCCCCGAACGAGCAATGACGAGAACCGCAACAATGGAACCAGCGGGCCGTCGACGTCGGTTATCACCAAGGTGAAGCCGAAGGCCAAGCGCCCGAACCTCTACCGTGTCCTTATTCTGAACGACGACTACACGCCGATGGAGTTCGTCGTTCATGTGCTGGAGAAGTTCTTCCAGAAGGACGTCGAGGCAGCCACCAAGATCATGCTCCATGTCCATCACCACGGGATCGGTGAGTGCGGCGTGTTCACCTACGAGATTGCCGAGACCAAGGTCACGCAGGTGATGGATTTCGCGCGCAAGCACCAGCACCCGCTGCAATGCGTGATGGAAAAGAAATAGCGGCGCATGGCGTTCGACCCGTCCGGAGAGAGGAACGGGTCTTGCAGTGATCGGCTGACGGAAGCCGATACCATTGGCGGCAGTTTCGGGGCGGGTGGTATGCCGCCGCGTGGTACTCGAATTTAGAGGAAAACCACGCTTGCGGAACCGGTCTTTCGCCATGATCGTATGTAACTATATGACGCTATGTGACAGGGGATGACGAAGGTTGCTGTTGCCTGACCGGGAAATGGCGATCATGATGACCGGGGGCCATAGAGGACGCGAATGCCAACTTTTTCCCAAAGCCTTGAACAATCCCTGCATCGTGCGCTGGCGATTGCAAACGAGCGTCATCATCAATACGCGACGCTCGAACATCTTCTGCTGTCGCTGATCGATGACTCGGATGCGGCGGCGGTGATGCGTGCCTGCAGCGTCGATCTCGACAAGCTGCGCACGAGCCTCGTCAACTATCTCGAGACCGAATTCGAAAATCTGGTGACTGATGGCGCCGACGACGCCAAGCCGACCGCCGGATTCCAGCGCGTGATTCAGCGCGCTGTGATTCACGTTCAGTCCTCCGGTCGCGAAGAAGTGACCGGCGCCAACGTGCTGATCGCGATTTTCGCGGAGCGCGAGAGTCATGCCGCGTATTTCCTGCAGGAGCAGGACATGACGCGCTACGACGCGGTCAACTATATCAGCCACGGCATCGCCAAGCGGCCGGGCGTCTCCGAAGCACGCCCCGTGCGCGGCGTCGACGAGGAGACCGAGACCAAGGGCAACGAGGACTCCAAGAAGAAGGGGGAGGCGCTCGAAACCTATTGCGTCAACCTCAACAAGAAGGCGCGCGACGGCAAGATCGATCCGGTGATCGGGCGCAATTCCGAGATCAACCGCGCGATCCAGGTGCTGTGCCGCCGGCAGAAGAACAATCCGCTGTTCGTGGGCGAGGCCGGCGTCGGCAAGACCGCGATTGCGGAAGGACTCGCCAAGCGCATCGTCGATTCCGAAGTGCCGGAAGTGCTGGCCGCCGCCACCGTGTTCTCGCTCGACATGGGCACGCTGCTCGCTGGCACGCGTTACCGCGGCGATTTTGAAGAGCGCCTGAAGCAGGTTCTGAAGGAACTGGAGGCGCATCCGAACGCCATCCTGTTCATCGACGAGATTCATACTGTGATCGGAGCGGGCGCCACCTCCGGCGGCGCGATGGATGCGTCCAACCTGCTCAAGCCGGCGCTCGCCGCGGGCAACATCCGCTGCATGGGCTCGACCACCTACAAGGAATACCGCCAGCACTTCGAGAAGGACCGCGCGCTGGTGCGGCGCTTCCAGAAGATCGATATCAACGAGCCGACGGTGGAAGACGCGATCGCAATCCTGAAGGGCCTGAAGCCCTATTTCGAGGATTACCATCGGCTGAAATACACCAATGAGGCGATCGAGGCGGCGGTGCAGCTCTCCTCGCGCTACATCCACGACCGCAAGCTGCCTGACAAGGCGATCGACGTGATCGATGAGTCCGGCGCAGCGCAGATGCTGGTGGCCGAGAACAAGCGCAAGAAAACGATCGGCATAAAGGAGATCGAGACCACGATCGCGACCATGGCGCGGATTCCGCCCAAGAGCGTGTCAAAGAACGATGCCGAGGTGCTGAAGCACCTCGAGCAGACCTTGAAGCGCGTGGTGTTCGGCCAGGACAAGGCGATCGAGTCGCTGTCGGCCTCGATCAAGCTGGCACGCGCCGGCCTGCGCGAGCCGGAGAAGCCGATCGGCAGCTACCTGTTTTCCGGTCCGACCGGCGTCGGCAAGACCGAAGTTGCAAAACAGCTTGCGGCCTCGCTCGGTGTCGAGCTGCTTCGCTTCGACATGTCCGAATATATGGAGCGGCACACGGTCTCGCGTCTGATCGGCGCGCCTCCCGGCTATGTCGGCTTCGACCAGGGCGGCCTGCTCACCGACGGCGTGGATCAGCATCCGCATTGCGTGGTGCTGCTCGACGAAATCGAGAAGGCGCATCCGGATCTCTACAACGTGCTGCTGCAGATCATGGATCACGGCCGGCTGACCGACCACAACGGCAAGCAGGTCAACTTCCGCAACGTGATCCTTATCATGACCACGAATGCGGGCGCCGCCGATCTCGCGCGTCAGGCCTTCGGCTTCACGCGCAACAAGCGGGAAGGCGACGACCATGAGGCGATCAACCGCCAGTTCGCGCCGGAATTCCGTAACCGGCTGGACGCGATCGTTTCGTTCGCCCACCTCAACGCCGACGTCATCGGCATGGTGGTCGAGAAGTTCGTGCTGCAGCTCGAGGCGCAGCTCGCCGATCGCGACGTCACCATCGAGCTGTCGGAGACCGCCAAGGCCTGGCTGATCGAGCATGGCTATGACGAGCAGATGGGTGCGCGGCCGATGGCGCGCGTGATCCAGGAGCACATCAAGAAGCCGCTCGCGGACGAGGTGCTGTTCGGTCAGCTCAAGGGCGGCGGCCATGTCCGCGTGGTGCTGGTCAAGGACGCCGATGACAAGGACAAGATCGGCTTCGAGTTCGTCGAAGGCCCGGTCACGCCCAAGCCGGAAAAGCTGCCGGGAGCGCGCAAGCGCAAGCCGAAGCCGGGCGGTCCTAACGGAGGCGGCGGAGGCTCCAAGGGCCCGGCCTCAAAGGGACCGCTGGTCAAGGTATAGACGGCTTCAATTCGAAACGAAGAGCCGGCGTGTCGCAAGACCGCCGGCTTTTTGTTGACTAACGGTCCGGCCAAATCAACGCCTGGGCGGCCACGACGTGTTCACCGTTGAACGTCAGGGAAGGCGAGCCATACAGCACGTAACCGAGCTCGATTGCTTCCGAAACGCGCCGGCAGAACTCAGCATCGTCCTTGCCTGTCAGGAGGCGATAGACTGGCAGGTCCTGTGGCGGTTTTGCAGACATGCTACCTCCAACAATACCATGGTGGGCTGCGGACTATAGGGCATCTATTGCTTTACGGAACGCCCCGGCAGAGGCATTCAGCGTTCGCCCAGCAGTTCGTCAATCCGCCGCTGCAGCTGGCGCTTCTTGATCTCGCTCCGGCGCAGCCGCTCCTCGAGGTCGGAGACCGGCTCGGCCGGACTTTCCCCCTGAATGCGACGCCGACGAAATTGTCGCGCCACCAGATCACCTTGGCGAGGAATGAGCGGCCCTTGCGCGCGATGCGCAGCGAGAGCTGCTCCTTCGGCAATTGGAGATCATCGCTGAATTCGATGGTCGCGCCATGGTCGGAAATATTGCGGACGATGCAGTCGCGCGTCGTGCCGCGTTCGCCGATCTCGGCGACGCCGCCATACATCACTTTATCGCGCACGCTTTCGCGCCGGTCCTGCATTGCAAGTCTCCCAACAAAGTGAGGTGACTTTTACCCCGCTTTATTGCCCGTAAAAGTCCGGCGAGCGCAAAATGCGGCGTTAACGTAAATTAACGGCGGCCCCGATGATGCGGATTTTGCAGCAATGCGGCGCAAAAAATGCCGGCCTGAAGCAGGCACGGCGGGATCAACCTGCAAGCGATAGCTGTTAACTGACGTTTGACTGCCAATGCGCTCTCGGAGTGCAAACTGCCATGCAACGAGATCGGTTTATTTGCGCCCTGTGCTGCTCGGTGTCGCTCTTGTTCGGCTTGACCAACGCCTTTGCCGAGGACGCGGGCGAGGCTACCCGCTCAAGCGCGACCGCTACTCCAAAGGCGGGCGCATCTGTGCGCGAGAGTGACGCGCGCGAGGCGATGTGCCTGATGATTGAATCCGCGGCGCGAGAATCGAACCTGCCGCTGGAATTTTTCGCGCGCGTGATCTGGCAGGAAAGCCGCTTCCGCTCCGATGCGGTCGGGCCGGTCACGCGAAGTGGCCAGCGCGCGCAGGGCATTGCGCAGTTCATGCCTGATACGGCGAACGAACGCGGCCTGCTCGATCCCTACAATCCGGTGCAGGCGCTGCCGAAGTCGGCGGAGTTCCTGACCGAGCTGCGCGAGCAGTTCGGCAATCTCGGCCTCGCGGCCGCCGCTTACAATGCGGGCCCGCGGCGGGTGCAGGAATGGCTGGCCGGCACCGGACCGATGCCGCTGGAGACGCGCAACTACGTGCTCGCCATCACCGGCTCCACGGTGGAGGATTGGGCGAAGGCGGGAAAGGGCGGCAAACAGCCCGAACGTATCAAGACATCGAGCTGCCGCGAATTGATGGCGCTGTTGAAACAGGCGCCCAATCCCTTTGTCGCCGGACTGGAGCAGCGCGTGACGCTCGCCGCCGCAAAACAGTGGGGCGTGCAGCTCGCCGCCGGCTTTTCCCGCGACAAGGCGCTCGCGATGTATGGCCGCGCGGTCTCGCGCCTTTCGAGCGTGATCGGCAATCGCGATCCCTCGATCCTCACCTCGCGCCTGCGCAGCCGCGGCCCGGCGACGTTTTACCAGGTGCGCTTCGGCGCCGACACCCGCGGCGAGGCCGACGACCTCTGCAACCGCATCCGCAAGGCCGGCGGGGCGTGCTTTGTGTTGAGGAACAGGGGCGTGGCGGGGTGAGGGACGTTGCTGCGGGGGTGACCTCGTCATTGCGAGGAGCGAAGTGACGAAGCAATCCATCCCTCGGCTTGTGGCGCGATGGATTGCTTCGCGGAGCCTGTCATCGGGCGGGCATTCGCGCGACCCGTTGGCTCGCATTGACGGTGGGGCTGGCAGGTGGGCCCTGCTCATGCATAACAGCTCTGTAGCCAGAGTTTCTTGACGGAATGTCGTTTCGACAGCCCTATGCCCGCGGCTACTTCAACGGTCATCCCGGTCACCCGTGGCGCTACCCGCACTCGACTCTCCGCACTGGAAAAGCCCCATTCGCGCGTTCGCGTGGGGGATGAGCTCGGTCGCCTCCACAGTGCTGACGCTGGTGCTGTTTGCGACCTATCTTTGGCATCGGCGCGCTGGCCCATGACAGCCATTTCAGCTTGGGTTGGGTGCTCGGCTCTACGCTCTTGGTCTGGGCGGGTCCTGCGCAGATCATCCTGATCTCGACGCTCGGCTCCGGCGCGACCGCGGTGCAGGCGGCGATTGCGGTGACGGTGAGCGCGATTCGCTTGTTTCCGATGGTGGTGTCGGTGCTGCCCCTGATGAAGACTCCGAAGACCAGGCGCCGTCATCTCGTGCTGGTGACGCATTTCATCGCGGTAACGCTGTGGGTCGAGTGCTACCGGCTGCTGCCGAAAGTGCCGCGCGAGCGCCGCATCGCGTTCACGCACGGGCTCGGCTGCGGCCTCGTCAGCGTCTGCATGGTCGCGACGACGCTCGGTTACGGCCTCGCCGCCAATCTGCCGCCGCTGTTTGCCGCGGCGATCCTGTTGCTGACGCCGCTGGCGTTCCTGCTGTCAACCGCGCGCAACTGCAGGCAGATATCGGATGTGCTGGCGCTGGTGCTGGGGCTTGCGCTGTTTCCGCTGATCTCGATGCTGCATACCGGCGTCGACATTCTGATCAGCGGCGTCACGGCCGGCACCATCGCCTATGGCGTGCATTGGTGGCGCGAGAGGGGGCACGCATGAGCGAGTTCTTCGGCAGTCCGCACGCGCTGTTGATCCTGGTCCTCGCCGGCTTTCTGCCCAACGAAATCTGGCGGATGGCCGGGCTGTGGTTCGGCGCCGGCGTCGACGAGGGTTCCGAAGTCCTCATCTGGGTGAGGGCGGTGGCAACCGCGATCCTCGCCGGCGTCATCGCGCAGATCCTGGTGCAGCCGCCGGGCGCGCTGGCCGGCGTGCCCGACTGGCTGCGCTACGGCGCGGTCGCCGCCGGCCTTGCGATGTTCATGCTGACGCGGCGCTCGATCTTCGCCGGCGTGGTCGCGGGCGAGGTTATCCTGCTGGCGGGCAAATGGTGGCTTGGTTGATTGTACGGCGCAAAATCCGGTACTGTCCCGCGCAAGACAGATCGCACGCGATCGAGCTCCACATACTGGGTAGGTAATGATTGAGGAAACTAAACTCCGCGAAGGGGAAGTTACCGTCGACATGCCGCCGGCCCGCGATGCCGGCCTCGTCTTCATCGGACGCATCCGCACACCCTGGACCTCGCGGCTGGAGACGCCGCGGCAAGGCCGCCATGACGGCCCGGTGTGCCGGCTCGAGATTTTCGAGCCGTGGGTGCCCGCAATCAAGGGCGTCGACTTCTATGAAAACCTCGAGGTGATCTACTGGCTGCACCAGTCGCGCCGCGACCTCGTGCTGCAAAGCCCGAAGGACAACCAGAAAACCCGCGGCACGTTTTCGCTGCGCTCGCCGGTGCGCCCCAATCCGATCGGCACGTCGATCGTGAAATTCGTCAAGATCGAGGGCAATGTCATCCTGGTGCGCGGCCTCGACTGCCTCGATGAGACGCCGCTCCTCGACGTCAAGCCTGACCGCTGCGAGTTCACGCCGCTGGCACAGCCGAAGGTGGGGGATTTTCAGACGGAGTAGGTTTCTCCCTCGTCATTGCGAGCGCAGCGAAGCAATCCATGTCTCCGCTTGCGGCGCGATGGATTGCTTCGCTGCGCTCGCAATGACGGGGTGAGACTGCCCGTCTACCCCAGCGCCGCGGCCAGCTTGGTTGCGTTCTCTTCCAACACCTTTACATCTTCCTTGCGGCTTGCGGGCGGCAGCAGGGCGACGCCGTCATGGCGCGGCATCACGTGCATGTGCAGGTGAAACACGACCTGGCCGCCGGCCGGCTCGTTGAATTGCTGCACGGTGATGCCGTCGGCGTTGAAGGCCTTCATCGCGGCGGCGGCGATCTTGTGGGCGGCGCGGGCGACATGGGCGTAGTCCTCGGGCGTGATGTCGAGGATGTTGCGGGCAGGCACCTTCGGAATAACAAGCGTATGGCCCGGCGAGCGCGGCATGATGTCGAGGAAGGCCAGCACATGGTCGTCCTCGTAAACCTTGTGGCAGGGAAACTCGCCGCGCAGGATTTTTGCGAAAGGGTTGTTGGTGTCATAAGCGGGCATGGCTTCTTCTTCCCTCGGGTTTGATCTCAATTTCACGTCGGACAGGTCAAGCCTCGTCGGCAGCCTTGCGGAACGGTCCGGCTTCCGTCAGCTCGCGCCCGACCTCAGCCACATACGCGCGCTCACGCTTCAGGTAGTCAGCGATCGCGCGGCGCAGATCGGGATCGGCGATGAAATGCGCGGAGTAGGTGGTTTGCGGCAGGTAGCCGCGCGCCAGCTTGTGCTCGCCCTGCGCGCCGGCCTCGACGATTTTCAGGCCGCGCTGGATCGCGAAATCGATCGCCTGATAGTAGCAGACCTCGAAATGCAGGAAGGGATGATGCTCGATCGCGCCCCAGTTGCGGCCGAACAGCGTATCGGAGCCGATGAAATTGATCGCGCCGGCGATCCAGCGGCCGTTGCGCTTGGCCATCACCAAGAGCACGTCGCGGCTCATGCTCTCGCCGATCAGCGAGAAGAATTTTCGGTTGAGATAAGGCCGGCCCCATTTGCGCGAGCCGGTCTCCATGTAAAACGCAAAGAACGCGTCCCAGGCGTCTTCGGTGATATCACTGCCGGTCAGATGATGAATCGTGATCCCGGCGGCGACGGCCTCGCGCCGTTCGCGCTTGATCGCCTTGCGATGCCGCGAGTTCAGCGACGTCAGGAAATCGTCGAACGTCGCGTACCCTTCATTGTGCCAATGAAACTGCTGATCATTCCGCAGCAGGAAGCCGTGCTGGCCCAAAAATTTCGCTTCACCCTCGCGGGCAAAGGTCACATGCACGGAAGAGGCGCCGGTCGCGTTGCACAGCGCCATCATCCCGCTCGCGAGCGCCGAGCCAATCCGCTCGCGGTCGACGCCGTCGCGGATCAACAGCCGCGGCCCGGTCGCGGGTGTGAACGGCACCGAGACCTGCAGCTTCGGATAATAGCGTCCGCCGGCGCGCTCATAGGCGTCGGCCCAGCCGCGGTCGAAGACGTATTCGCCTTGCGAATGGGATTTCAGATAGCAGGGCACGATGCCAACGATGTCGTTCCCCAGCCGCGCCAGGAGATGCCGAGCGGCCCAGCCGGTGCGGGGGCAGGCCGAGCCGGAGGCCTCGGCGGCTGCAAAAAATGCGTGTGAAACGAAGGGGTTATAGGTTGGCTTTGAAACGGCGCAGGAATGAAGCTCGCGCGGGGCCAGCGTATCGAGCTTTTCGAGACCGCCACGCGGATTGGCGCAGGCGTCCCAATCCGCAGCCTTGATGTCGCTGGCGGCGGGGACGGCTTCGAGGGTGATTTCGGATGATGCCATCTAGAACTTCAAACCGGTCCCATCATGCGATCAGCCATCGCCCATGTGGATCAATGCCCATGTGACCAACGCCTTGCAAAGATCGTGCATCGGCGGGGCGACTTCAAGGTGCGCGGCTGCAATCAGGTTCCGGCAGGAACCCCTCGAAGATCATCTGATCGGCGTAGCTTGCGGCGCGAGCACGCTGTTCCGGCGTACGCACCGTCCAGGCCAGCAGCGGCAGGCCGAAGATGTTGCGCGCGATCCAGGGCGCAGCCGCGGGCAGTTCGTCCACCCAATAGGCGACGAAATCCGGCCGGCTCCAGTAGGCGTGACGCAGATGCATCATGCCGCGACGCTGTTCAGGCGAAGCTTCCGGCCATTCCGCGGCGGTATATTCGCGCTCTGCCACGATGCCTCGGGCACGGCCGGGGATCAGTTCGCGCAGTGCCACCACCTGGTCCGGATCGAAGGACATGCCGACCGCAGGACCGTCATAGGAGGCGAGCACTTCCGCCATCCGCTTCACCAGCCGGCGGTCGCCGTCGAAATGGCTTTTCACCTCGATCACCAGCGGCACGCGGCCGGCGACGAGTGCGCAGAGTTCGCCAAGCGTCATCATCCGCTCCGGCGTGTTCTTGAACGTGACCGCCTTGAGCTCGGCCGCAGTTTTGCCGAGCAGCGCGCCGGAGCCTTCAGTCAGGCGGCCGAGCGCATTGTCATGATGCACCATCGCTTCGCCGTCGGACGAAAGCTGGATGTCGCATTCGATGGCGAAATTGCCGTCCACCGCAGCCTGCGCGGCGGCCGGCATGTTCTCGACGATGCCGCGCGCAATGTCATGCAGGCCGCGATGGGCGACCGGCCGTGCCGTCAGCCAGTCCGGCGCGCGCATGGCAGGCGCTCCGCTCAGGATACCTCGAAGATGGCGTCCACCTCGACCGCGGCATCCGAGGGCAGCGAGGCGACACCCACGGTGGTGCGGGCGTGCCGGCCCTTGTCGCCGAACGCGGTGACCATCAGGTCGGAAGCACCGTTGAGCACCTTGGGCCCGTCGAGAAAATCAGGCGCCGAATTGATGAAGCCACCGAGCCTGACCACCCGCACGACCTTGTCGAGGTCGCCGAGCGCGGCCTTGACCTGGGCCAGCAGGTTGACGCCACAGCCCTGTGCCGCGGCATAACCCTGTTCGATGGTGACGCCGGCCCCGAGCTTGCCCTTGGCGATCAGCTTGCCTTCGGCATTGGCGCAAACCTGGCCAGAAACGAACAGCAGATTGCCGCTACGCACGAAACCGACATAGTTCGCCATGGGGGTGCGCGGCTCGTTCAGAACGATGCCTTTCTCCGCCAGCTTCTGTTCGACCGTACCCGCCATTGTTTCTTGTCCCCACTTGAGATGTGACTGTTTCTAACCCGCGATCAGGCCGCACTGTTTCGCGCATCGCGCCGTTTGTTGCAAGCGAGGCGGGATTTGGCGGCGCAAGCCAAGCCCTCGGCGTCAATTCCCGTAGAAATGCCGAAAAACGGGGCAGCCCGGCGTCAATTTCCCGCGTTTCCGAACCCGCGCCCTAGTTGCGACGCAATGGAGCCATCACTAATGTAACGAATCTCCATCGAGGAAAACACAGGACATGGCTCGCTCGTTTCCGGTTCCGGTTCGTGCTTTGGCGTTCTCGGCTGCGGCCGTTTTACTCTCAGGCTTCGCGAACGAACCGGCGCTGGCCGGCGCCAGCGGGCCGTTTCTCGCCCACCAGGCGCTCTATGAGCTGAAGCTGGTCAAGTCGCGCGGGTCGAACGCGATCAACAGCGCGCGCGGCCGCATCCTCTATAATTTCTCCGGCAGCGCCTGCGAAGGCTACACGTCCGAATTCCGCCAGGTGTCGGAGCTCGATAGCGGCGAGGGCAGGCTGACACTGAGCGATCTGCGCTCGCATTCCTGGGAAGATGCTGCCGGAAAGAGCTATCGCTTCAAGATCGATTCGCGGATGAACGACACCGAGTCCGCGCCGGTCGACGGGATGGCCGAGCGGGTCGGCGACCGTATCAAGGTCAAGCTGAAACAGCCCGTGAACAAGACGTTCGAACTCGACGGCAAGATCGTGTTTCCGACCGAGCAGATCCAGCACATCATCGCCGCTGCGCGTGAGGGCAAGTCGGTGCTGGAACTGATGGTCTATGACGGCTCCGACAATGGCGAGAAGGTCTACAATACGTTGTCAGTAATCGGACAGCCGATTCCGGGCACCCGCAGCATCGCGGCGCCCGATCCCTCGACCGACAATGACCAGATGAAGGCGTTGACCCGCTGGCCGGTGACCGTGAGCTATTATGACCGCGACGCCAAGGCGAAAGACGGCGAGCAGACGCCGGTTTACGCAATGTCGTTCGAGCTGTTCGAGAACGGCGTCTCCCGCGCTCTGGTGCTCGATTACAACGATTTCGTGATTTCGGGCGCGATGGGTCGCTTCGACGTCAGGGACTCCAAGCCGTGTAAGTGACGGCACCGTCGAGCAGGTCGGCGCGCGGGCGCCTCAAGCTGATTTTCATCCGCGCGTGAAGTCGCCCGGCTTCAGTCCGAGCGCTTTGACCGCGGGCTCCGGAAGTGGCCCCCAGGCTTCGACCCTTTCGTTCGGAGCCATCATTGCACTGATAATCGCCTCGGCCCTGGCCGGATCCTGTTCAGCTACATAGTAGACCGAGCGAACGGGTGCTCCGCCGCCCAACGGTTCAGTTGTTACGAGGACAACCTGACCATTCGCCATGCCCCGATATACCACTGGCGCGGTGCCGTTTCCACGATGGTAAAGGGTGCCCGACCGCGCGCCCGCGGTGCAGCATGCAAGATGGGCGCGCCCATCTTGCAATGTTGGGGCGCGGCACCAATTACAAATCGTGGGATGCAGAATCGCTCTGGGAGCGAGGACGTGGCCAGCAAAAAAATGGCAGACGGAGGCCTTCCGGTCATTGCGCGCTTTGAGGTGCGCCACCGCAACTATCTCGCGCCAGACGGCTCGATTAACCGGCCGCTCCCTGCATTCGCCTCTGATGCCGATCTCCTCACCGCGCTCTATCGAGCGATGATGCTGCTGCGCAACTTTGACCGAAAGGCTGTCGCACTGCAGCGTACCGGTCGGCTCGGCACCTACGCCGTTTCGCTCGGCCAGGAGGCGGTGTCGGTCGGCATCGCCAGCGCGATGCGCGCAGACGACGTCCTGTTGCCCTCCTATCGCGACAACGGCGCGCTGATCTGGCGCGGGGTCAAGCTCGAGGAAATACTTCTTTTTTGGGGAGGGGATGAGCGAGGCAATGACTTCTCCGGCCCGGTCGAGGATTTCCCGTTTTGCGTTCCCGTCGGATCGCAGGCGCCGCACGCCGCGGGCGTGGCCTATGCCTTCAAGCTGCGCAAGCAGCCGCGCGTTGCCGTATGCATGTTCGGTGATGGCGCCACCTCGAAGGGTGACGTCTACGAGGCGATGAATTTTGCCGGGGTGCACAAGCTGCCGGTCGTGTTCGTCGCCACCAACAATCAATGGGCTATTTCCGTCCCGTTGCGACTACAGACCGGTTGCGAAACACTGGCGCAGAAAGCCATTGCCGCCGGCTTCACCGGCGAGCAGGTGGACGGCAGCGATGTTGTAGCGGTACGCGCCGCGGCCGAAGCCGCCATCGCCGCCGCCCGCGACGGCCAGGGCCCGCGCTTCATCGAGGCCATCACCTACCGCCTCGGCGATCATACGACCTCCGATGACGCGTTGCGCTATCGTTCGGCCGACGAAGTCCAGGCCCGCTGGAAGGAAGAGCCGATTACGCGCCTGCGGAGCTATCTCGTCGGCCAAAAAATGTGGAGCAAGGCGCAGGAGGAACAGCTTGCCGCGGAGTGCCATGAGCGCGTCGAGGCGGCGGTCGAGCGCTATCTGGCAACGGAGCCACGTCGACCCGAATCCATGTTCGATCATCTCTATGCCGATCTACCGGATGTCTATGCCGCGCAGCGCCGTGAACTTGCGGGAGAGGGCGATGTCTGAGGTGACGCTGGTCGAAGCCATCAATCTGGCGCTCGCCCGCGCGATGGAGGAGGATCCTGATGTCGTCGTGCTTGGCGAAGACGTCGGCATCAATGGTGGTGTCTTCCGCGCGACCGTCGGGCTGCAAACGCGTTTCGGCCCGGAGCGCGTCCTCGATACCCCGCTGGCCGAACTCCTGATCAGCGGGCTCTGCGTCGGCATGGCAGCACAGGGGTTGAAGCCCATAGGCGAGATCCAGTTTATGGGGTTTCTGTATCCCTGCATCGATCAACTGGTGAACCACGCCTCCCGAATCCGCAACCGCACCCAGGGGCGGCTCACCTGTCCAATGGTTCTGCGCACGCCACACGGCGCCGGCATTCGCGCGCCCGAGCATCATTCCGAAAGCACCGAGGCGATGCTCGCCCATATCCCCGGCCTGCGCGTTGTCATTCCTTCGTCGCCGGAGCGCGCATACGGGTTGCTTCTTGCGGCGATCCGCGACCCCGATCCGGTCGTATTTCTGGAGCCGACCCGCATCTATCGCGCGGCGAAAGGCGAGGTGGAAGACAACGGTGAAGCGCTGCCGCTGGATGTCGCCTTTGTCCTGCGCCAAGGCCGCGACATCACGCTAATCAGCTGGGGCGCGATGCTGAAGGAAACCATGGCGGCCGCCGACGCGCTGGCTGCCGAGGGCATCGCCGCCGAGGTCATCGATCTCGCCACGCTCAAGCCCTATGACGAAGCCACTGTGCTCGGCTCGCTCGCAAAAACCGGGCGTTGCATCATTGTGCACGAGGCGACGCGCACCGGCGGTTTCGGAGCCGAGATCGCCGCGCTGATCGCCGAGCGCGCCCTGACTTCGCTGCTTGCGCCTGTGGCTCGCGTCACCGGCTACGACACGGTCATTCCAATGGCCCGGCTTGAGCAGCACATGATTCCATCGGTCGATCGCATCGTCACGGCCGCGCGAAAGGCCTGCCAATATAATTGATTTCAGCGGACTTGTCCCATGCGCCAGTTCGTATTGCCGGATCTCGGAGAGGGTCTCGAAGAGGCGGAGATCGTAAACTGGTATGTCAACGAAGGCGATCACGTCGTCACCGATCAGCCGCTGGTTTCCGTCGAGACGGACAAGGCTGTCGTCGAGGTACCCTCGCCGTCGAGCGGACGTATCCAGCACCTGTTCGGCGCCAAGGGAGATGTGATCAAGGTCGGCGCGCCGCTCGTCGAGTTTGCTGAAGGTCCCGAGCAAGACACCGGTACGATTGTCGGCGAACTTGGCCCTGGCGAGCCACCAGCTGCGGCAGCTGCACCTTCCAGGCGAACGACCGGACAGAAGGGGCAAGTTTTTCCGGCGGTACGTGCGCTCGCACGCAAGCTCGATGTCGATCTCGATCTCGTCGAAGCCACCGGACCCGACGGCACCATTACGCGTGCGGATGTCGAACGTGCCGCAAGGTGTTTGTCTCAAACTGGACCCGCCGAACCCTTGCGCGGTTTGCGGCGCGCGATGGCCCAGCGCATGACGACGGCTCATGCCGAGATCGTCCCTGCGGGGGTCACCGACGAGGCCGATATCGACGATTGGCGAACCGGTGAGGATGTGACGATCCGACTGGTGCGCGCGATCGCGGTCGCCTGCAAGACCGAGCCTGCGCTCAATGCCTGGTACAATTCCGGTGCGGGTGAACGGCGTCTGATCGATCGCATCGATCTCGGCATCGCCGTCGATACCGGTGGCGGCCTGATCGTTCCCGTGTTGCGCAATGTCGCAGAGCGGGACGTGTCAGACCTCCGAACCGGGCTTGACCGGATGCGGGCTGACGCTATCGCGCGCTCGATACCTCCGGAAGAACTGCGCGGGGCGACGATAACGCTGTCGAATTTCGGAATGATCGGAGGCCGTTTCGCCAGCCTGATCGTCGTACCGCCACAAGTCGCGATCATCGGCGCCGGCCGCATTACCCAAGGGGTAGTAGCGTATCGGGGCCAGCCGGCGGTCAGGCGCGTGCTGCCATTGTCGCTCACCTTTGACCATCGCGTGGTGACGGGCGGAGAAGCCGCTCGCTTCCTGGTGGCTCTCAAGGCGGATCTCGAGCAGTTCTCGTGAGACGGCTGCGCGCAGGACCTCCATACGAGTATATTGAGGTCCGACGAGGCGATCTCCATATCATTTCGATAAGGGAGTCCTTGCTGTGCAGAGTGTACAGGCGACTCTTGTTGCAGCCGCTGCAGCGGTAGCTCTGGTTGCTTCTCCCCTTACCGCCGCAGCGGGGGAGAACGATAGCAAGCTTGCGCTGACCATCTCGGTCGACGGAGCGATCGGACCGGCAACGGCCCGTTACGTGAAGGACGCTCTGACCAAGGCAAGCGAACGACGTGCCGCGGTTGTTGTTCTGCGCATGAATACACCGGGCGGTCTCGCAACCAGCATGCGCGAGATTATCGCAGACGTGCTGGCCTCGCGCGTTCCCGTGGTCGGTTACGTTGCGCCCTCCGGGGCCCACGCGGCCAGCGCCGGAACCTATATCATTTACGCTACACATATCGCGGCGATGGCGCCGGGCACCAATATCGGAGCGGCGACGCCGGTGCAGGTTGGCGGTCCGTTGCCAGGTCTGCCGGACGCCATCCCTGACAAGAACGATAAAGGCAAGAAGGACGACGGCGATCAAAAGCCGAAGACGAAGGATGCCATGATGGCGAAGGCGACGAACGACGCGGTCGCCTTGATCCGCAGTCTTGCCGAGTTGCGAGGCCGCAATGCCGATTGGGCGGAGAAGGCGGTGCGGGAGGCCGCCAGCCTTTCCGCCAATGCCGCATTGCAGGCGAACGTCATCGACGTCATCGCACGCGACCCTGCCGAACTGCTCAAGCAGATCGATGGTCGCAGGGTCGAGGTTGCGGGTGGCGAGACGCAGCAACTGACGACCAGGGACGCCGCGCGTGAAGCAATTGATCCCGGATGGATCTCACAATTCCTCGCGGTCATCACCAATCCTAACGTTGCGCTGATTTTGCTCCTGGTCGGCATCTATGGCTTGATTTTCGAATTCACTTCGCCCGGCGCGGTCGCTCCTGGCGTCGTAGGCACGATCTGCCTGCTGCTTGGCCTCTATGCCCTCAACCTGCTGCCGATAAACTACGCCGGTCTCGCCTTGATGGTGGTCGGGATCGTGCTACTGACCATCGAAGTCTTCAACCCGACCGTGGTTCTCGGCCTCGGCGGCATCACCGCCTTTGTGCTCGGAGCGATTATGCTCTTCGACTTCGAAGCGCCGGGCTACCGGCTGTCGTGGCCGGTCGTCGGAATCACGGCGGCAATGTTTACTGGTCTTGTTCTGATCGTACTCAGATCGCTTCGTCGCGCCGGTAAGGGTCCGATATGGGTGGGTGCACAAGCGATGCGTGGCCTATCTGCCCAGGTTATCGACTGGTCCGAGAATGAGGGCCACGTCTTCGCGCAAGGTGAACGCTGGCAAGCGCGCGGCGCTGAAGCCTTCAAGCCGGGAGAGGTGGTCGAGGTAGCCAACGTCATAGACTTGACGCTGGTGGTGCGGCGCCGGCCGGCGCTGACCGGCAAGGAGGTACATCATGACGCTTGAATATTTGACCTACGCATCGATTGCGGTGCTCGTGGTCCTGTTTCTGTCCTCGGCTATTCGTATCTTGCGGGAATACGAGCGCGGCGTCATCTTCACGCTCGGCCGTTTCACCGGAGTGAAGGGCCCGGGTCTCATTATCCTGATCCCGGTTGTGCAGCAGATGGTGAAAGCCGACCTCAGGGTGATGGTACAGGTAGTGCCGCCACAGGATGTGATTTCACGCGACAACGTTTCGGTCAAGGTCAATGCGGTTCTTTATTTCCGCATCGTTGACGCCGAGCGCGCGATCATCAAGGTGGGCGATTACATGGCCGCGACCAGCCAGCTGGCGCAAACCACGCTGCGGTCGGTACTCGGCAAGCACGAGCTGGATGAGATGCTTGCCGAACGGGACCGACTTAACGCCGATGTCCAGGAGATCCTTGATCAGCAGACCGACGCCTGGGGTATCAAGGTCACCACTGTCGAGATCAAGGATGTCGATCTCAATGAAACCATGGTGCGCGCGATTGCCAAGCAGGCCGAGGCAGAACGGTTGCGGCGCGCCAAAGTGATCAATGCAATGGGCGAGCAGCAGGCCGCCGAGAAGCTTGTCGAGGCCGGCCGCATCCTCTCGCAGCAGCCGCAGGCGATGCAGCTGCGCTATTTTGCGGCGCTGCACGACGTGGCCGGCGAGCGATCCTCGACTGTGGTCTTTCCGTTGCCGATGGATCTGCTTGGCCACGTGACCGGGCGGCGCAGCGAAGCGACGTGACCTTGGTTGTCGCCGGCAACAAGCCGATCGCGTGATGCCGCCCGACCACGAACGTTGATCTATCGGTTGCAGCCGGACAATCGGCCGGAAAGTTCGGCTGACGCCGACAATCAGGGAGAGCCACGATGGTTACCTATGTCGTGCTTGGCAATTTCACCGACCAGGGAATCCGCGCTGCCAAGGATTCACCGAAGCGGGCAGAAGCTTTCAAGAAGATGGCCGAGACCTTTGGGATCACCGTAAAGGAGCTGTTCTGGACGCAGGGACGGTATGATTTGGTGACCATCCTCGAGGCGCCGGATGAATCGTCCGTCATGACGCTTAGCTTGAGTCTTGGCGCGCTGGGTAACGTTCGCACCGAATCCTTGCGGGCCTTTTCGGCGACGGACATGGCCGGTATCGTCGGGAAGATGCTCTGACCGGCGTCCCAATCCGCCTCAGGGAGGATTTGACGCCTGCCGCTCGACTTCTCGAACAGAGGCCCGCGCGCGCGGCAACTCGCGATCATCCTCCTCGGACTCGAACTGCTCCTTGAAGATGCCCCGTAGCAACCGCCAGAGTTCACGGTGGCCGGCAGTTTGACCGCCTTGCGTCAGGTATGCCGGGATATCCATGACCTCCGTTCGGTAGTCCACCGCCCCACGGATATGCGGATCGAGCCGGGTCCACTCATGTTCGACATACAAGCGCTTGGTATCGGTGTCGAAGACCAGGTTCCAGAAATCCAGTTCGGTGACCTCCGGGCCTTTGACCTGCCGGTGCAACTCCCGTTTCAAGAAGGCCATTTTCCGCTCCTTTTTGCCTGAGGGGCCTGGAAGGCGTCCGGACTTATGTGCCCTGTACGAATTGGAGACTTGATAGAAATCTGATCATTTCCTTGCCGGTTCAAGCCCGGATAGTTGAATATTTTCCTTGAGGGGCTGGGCAATTCGGCGCCGTGAATTCCAAGTCCTGCAATTGAGAGGCTCGCTCTTGCAGCCATCCCTCAGAGCATGTGCGTGTGTCGCGTCCTGTGAGGACAAGTCCGGCCGAGAGCGCCGGACCCGGATACGCTTTCGGCCTAACCATGCACATCAGGGAGGCGCAACATGAGCAAGATCGAGAAACTTCGGCCAAGCGGTCTGCACCACAACCCGGCTTACTCCCACGTCGTCACCGCCACGGGCGCGCGCACGATCTATATCGCCGGGCAGGTCTCCACCGACGAGGAGGGACGAGTAGTTGGCGAGGGCGACCTGGCAGCGCAGACCACACAGGTGATGCACAATATCGGCCTGGCTCTGAAATCTGCCGGCGCGACCTATGCCGATATCGTGAAGATCACCACCTTCGTCGTGGGCTACAAGCCGGAGCTTCGTCCCATCATCGGCAAGGCGCGCTCGGCCTTCTTTGAAGGCATGGAGCCGCCGGCGAGCACGCTTGTCGGTGTTACGGCGCTTGCGGCTCCTGAGTGGCTCATCGAGATCGAGGCCGTGGCCGTCGTGGATTGATGTTTCGGGGTGCAACTGCGGGGCGCAAACACTCATGCAGCCACTCCGTCATTGCGAGCGCAGCGAAGCAATCCATGGCGCGGCATAACGGCTAAATGGATTGCTTCGTCGCTTTGCTCCTCGCAATGACGGGGAGGGAGCTTGCTACTCTTCTTCCCCCTCATCCTCCTTCGCCGGCCCGTTATACGCAATGCCCCGGATCACGGCGGCATTGCCGAATTTCTTCCGCAGGTCATCCATCGCGCGCTCGGCATGGGCGGAGCGGCGGTCGAGCATGTCGGTGTCGTCGCCTCGCGATCCCTCGCGCAGCGCGCTGACGCCGGTGCCCATCAGGCGGAAAGCGGTGCCGTCGATCTCCTTCGCCAGCATCTCGCGCGACACCGCAAAGATCTTCGCGGCGAGCTGGGTCGGCGTCTGAATGGATTGCGAGCGGGTGCGCTGCCTGAAATCGGCGGTCTTCAGCTTCAGCGTGATAGTGCAGCCGGCAAGATTACCGTTCTTCAGGCGCGACGACACCTTTTCCGACAGCCGCCATAGCAGCCGTTCCAGCGTGGCGAAATCCCTGATGTCGTTTTCGAAGGTGGTCTCGCTCGATATCGTCTTGGCGCCGCGGTCCGGCACCACGCTGCGATCGTCGATGCCGCGCGCCAGCCGCCACAGCCGGCGGCCTTCGCCGCCGAACTGCTTCATCAGTTCGACCTCGTCGGCGCGCTGCAGGTCGGCAATGCTGCGAAAGCCCCGCTGCAGCAGCTTTTCCTGCGTTGCCGGCCCAACGCCATAGATGAAGCCGACCGGCTTGTCCGCCAGCATCTCTCGGGCCTCATCCTGGTCGAGCGCGGCAAAGCCGCGCGGCTTGTCGAGATCGGAGGCAATCTTGGCCAGAAACTTGTTGCAGGACAGCCCGACCGACACGGTGATGCCGATGTCGCGCTCGACGTCGCGAGCAAAGCGCGCCAGCACCTTTGCGGGAATCATGCCATGGACGCGCTGTGTGCCGGAAAGATCCAGGAACGCCTCGTCGATCGACAGCGGTTCCACCAGCGGCGTCAGCGTCTGCATGGCATGCCGCACCTCGCGGCCGACGCGGACATATTTCGCCATATCGGGCGGAATCACGATCGCCTGGGGGCAGAGCGCCAGCGCCTTGAACATCGGCATCGCCGAGCGCACGCCATACGTACGCGCGATATAGCAGGCCGCCGACACCACGCCGCGCTTGCCGCCGCCGATGATCACGGGCTTGTCGGCGAGTTCCGGATTGTCGCGCTTCTCCACCGTGGCGTAGAATGCGTCGCAATCGATGTGCGCCAGCGTGAGCGAAGGCAGATTGCGGTGGCGGACAAGGCGCGGGGAACCGCACATGCCGCATCGCTTGGCCTTGATATCTAGGTCGCCGAGACAATCCCGGCAGAAGGCGCGCGGAGCTTGCGCCGGCGCGCTCACGGCACGTCGCGCTCCCATTTCGGGTCGCCCAGCACTTCGCGGGCGGCGGCAATGTTGGTCGGATGGAGTTGCGAGGCGCTCGCAAATGCCCTGACGGTGGCGTCGTCGCGCATGACGAAATCGAGCACGGAAGCCAGAAATTGCGGGTCAGCCGCAGCCGTGCGGAGCGTCTCCGGACCGATGCCGGTTTCGGCCAAAAACAGGCCCAGCCGCTCGGGGTCGCCGGCGATGAAACTCAGCGCTTGAACCGCAACGATTTCAGCCACTTCGCGTGGGTTGTGAACAGGCTTTTTCAACAGACAATTTGCCTTTCCATTAACTTATGGTCTCTAATTTGGAACCATCATGCCCGAGTCTACGTGGTGTGTTCAATAATTGGACCGCTTCGTAAAACTTGGCGCATCGATTTAACGGCTTAGAGCGAATCTGGCGCTAGTTTGAATTCACTTTTCGGCAAGGGGCGGCGGCGGTAGCGACGTGCTGAAAGGTCGGACCTGTTTCCTGAAGATGAGGGGAGGGACGGGATGGCAAAAACCGTCCTGATCGTGGAGGACAACGAGCTCAACATGAAGCTCTTTCGCGACCTGTTGGAAGCGCATGGCTATCAGACGTCCGGGACCAGCAATGGTTTCGAGGCGCTCGACCTCGTTCGCAAGCTGCGTCCCGACCTGATCCTGATGGACATCCAGCTTCCGCAGGTGTCGGGCCTCGAAGTGACGCGCTGGATCAAGGACGATCCGGAGTTGCGCGCCATTCCGGTGGTCGCCGTGACCGCATTTGCGATGAAGGGCGACGAAGAGCGCATCCGCGAAGGCGGCTGCGAGGCGTATTTGTCCAAGCCAATTTCCGTCGGCAAGTTCATTGAAACGGTGCGGCGTTTTATCGGGTAGGAATGGAGTTTCAATGTCTGCGCGTATCCTTGTCGTCGACGACGTTCCGGCAAACGTCAAATTGCTGGAAGCCCGGCTGTCGGCCGAGTATTTCGACGTGCTGACCGCTTCCAATGGCGCCGAGGCGCTCGATATCTGTTCGCGCTCGGAATGCGACATCATCCTGCTCGACGTCATGATGCCGGACATGGATGGCTTTGAGGTCTGCCGGCGCCTGAAGTCCAACCCGGCCACGCATTTCATTCCAGTCGTGATCGTCACCGCGCTGGATAGCCCGGCCGACCGGGTTCGCGGGCTGGAAGCCGGTGCCGACGATTTCCTCACCAAGCCGGTGTCCGACATCGTGCTGATCGCGCGCGTGCGCTCGCTGACGCGGCTGAAGATGATGACCGATGAGCTGCGCATGCGCGCCATCACCTCGCTCGAGATCGGTATGGAGGCGCCCGAGCGCAGCGCGATCGCCGACAAGGGCGTCGGCGGGCGTATCCTTCTGGTCGACGATCGGCCGTCATCCTATGAGCGGCTGGCGCCGATCCTCGCCGCCGAGCACACCGTCGATGTCGAAATCAATCCGGCGGAAGCGCTGTTTCACGCCGCCGAGGGCAATTACGATCTCTTGATCGTTTCGCTCGGCCTCGAAAATTACGACGGTCTGCGGCTGTGCAGCCAGGCGCGCTCGCTGGAGCGCACCCGCCAGTTGCCGATCCTCGCCATCTCCGATGCCGACAACAACGCGCGGCTCTTGCGCGGGCTCGAGATCGGCGTCAATGATTATCTACTGCGCCCGGTCGACAAGAACGAATTGCTGGCGCGCGCGCGCACGCAGATCCGCAAGCGGCGCTATACCGACCACCTGCGCGACAATGTGCAGAACTCGATCGAAATGGCGATCACCGACGCGCTGACCGGGTTGCACAACCGCCGCTACATGGAAAGCCATCTGTCGACGCTCGCCGAGCAGGCCTCGAGCCGCGCCAAGCCGCTCTCGCTGATGATTCTCGACATCGACTATTTCAAATCGATCAACGACACCTACGGCCACGACGCTGGAGACGACGTGCTGCGCGAATTCGCCGTGCGCATCCGCAAGTCGATCCGCGGCATCGATCTCGCCTGCCGGTACGGCGGTGAGGAATTCGTCATCGTGATGCCGGAAACCGACATCCAGGTCGCAGGCCTGATCGCAGAGCGCCTGCGCCGCTCGATCGCCAGCGAAACCTTTGCCGTCAACAAGGGCACCAAGCGGATCGACGTCACGATCTCGATCGGACTGGCGACGCTGGACCGCAAGGGCGAGCCAGTCGCCGACGTGCTCAAGCGCGCCGACACCGCGCTATATCGCGCCAAGCACGACGGGCGGAACAGAGTGGTTTCGGCGGCGGCGTAAGCGCCGGGCAATCACGTATCCGCATTATCGGTCGTCATACCCCGCGAAGGCGGGGTATCCAGTACGCCGTGGCTTCTGGGTTCAATAACGCGCGTCTCTGGAATACTGGCTCACCCGCCTTTCGCGGGTGACGACAGTCTTTATGCGGACGCTTACGCGGAAACCCGCATCCCCTCGGCGTGCTGCTTCACCGTGTCATACGCCAGCCGCTTGAACTCGAACGCGAACGGGTGAACGAACGACATCTGGCGCTGCGCCATCATCACACCGGCCATGTTGCGTTTCGGCGAGATCCACCATTGTGTGCCGGCGACGCCGCCCCAATAGAGTTCGCCTGCGGAATCGGGGTGATCGAGCGGCGAGGGTTGCAGGATCATTCCACCTGCGAGGCTGAACGCTTTGCCGGGCTGCTCGCCCAGCAGCGCAAAGCGGATCCACTGTCCCTCAGGCAACTGGTTGGACGTCATCTGCGCAATCGTCTCGGGCTTGAGCAGGGTCGGCCCGCAGGGCAGCAGGCTGCGGATCAGCGCCACCATGTCGTGCAGCGTCGAAACCAGACCGCCGCCGCCGCTGAGCCTTGCGATCGGGTGCAGATAAGCGCCGGGGAACGGTGCGTTGTCGGTCCGGGTCAATCCCGGCTTCATCGGCTCCATGAGGTCGGCGCCGGCGTAGTACGCAACGAGCCGTCCCTGATCCTTTTCCGGAATGACAAAGCCGGTATCGATCATGCCGAGCGGATCGAAGATGCGCGCCTTGATGAACTTATCAAAGCTCTGGCCGCTGATCACTTCGACCAGCCGCGCAACAACGTCAGTGGCGAGCGAATATTCCCAGGACGTGCCGGGCTGATAGATCAGCGGCATATCGGCCAGCACATCCACCATCTGCGCCAGCGTGGTCCTGGGGTCGTGCACGCCGCGCTCGTTGAGCGCCTTGTAGATGAGCGTGCCGGGATCGAAGAAGCCGCAGCTCAGCCCCGAACTGTGGGTCAGGAGATGACGGATCGTGATCGAGTACTTGGTCGGCTCGGCGTCCTCAATCGAGGTGGCGCCCGGCCGCAACACCCTACGATTTCCGAGCTGCGGAATAAATTTTTCGATGGGGTCATCGAGCTTGAGCTTGCCTTCCTCGACCAGCAATAGCGCTGCGCAGGAAGTGATCAGCTTGGTGTTGGAAAAGACGCGGAAGATATGGTCGGTGCGGAGCAGTATCTGCGCTTCCTTGTCGGCCCATCCGACGCAATTTACGTCCGCAAGCTCGCGCCCGACCATGACCGCCCAGGAAATGCCTGACAGCAGGTTGTTGTCGATATAGCGCTGCATGGCTGCGCGGGCCGGTTTGAAGTCGTAACCACTAGCGGTGATTTTCAGATCTTCCATTGTCGCTCCCTCTGCCGTCATGTTCTTGCGCGGCTCTATCTTCATGTCGTCCCTGCGAACGCAGGGACGCATAACCGCCGGCGCTTATTATCGTAAGTAGGTAACTACCACATAGCCTTACAGAAAAGCCACGGCGTATGGGCCCTGCGTTCGCAGGGACGACGACCGTCGAGGGGTGGTAGCTGATCAGGACTTACGCTTTCTTGCTGCTCGTTTGTCCGCGGTGTTGCGGCCAATCTTCACACCCGCATTCTTCAGCAGCACCGTTGCGGCATCCTTTGCCGCGCGCGCCATCGCGGGATCGTTGCGGACAAGATCCTGCGCGATCGAGCCGTCAACGAGTAGTGCTAGCTGGGTTGAGAGCGCGTCAGCTTCCGCGACGCCGAGCTGCACCAGAAGGTCGCGAAACCAGAGGCGGCGGCTTTCCTTGAACGCGACGGCAACCTTTCGCACTGACCGGTCGTCGCCGAGTTCGGCCACTGCATTGACGAAGGGGCAGCCGCGAAAATCCTTTGCCGAAAAGCGCCGCTCCAGCGAATCGAAGGTGCCGAGAATCTGTTCCACCGGCGATTTGTCCGAAGGCCGTGGCGCCACGAAGCGCCGCGCCAGATAGGCCGAGATCAGCGCATCCTTGGATGGAAAATGGTTATAGAGCGTGCGCTTGCTGATGCCGATCTCGGCCGCGATGGTGTCGACCCCGACCGCGCGAATCCCCTGCAGATAGAACAGCCTATCTGCGGTTTCCAGAATTCGGTCCTTCATCGTCGGTTTGGCGGGCAGGGGAGCCATGCGAATGCGCCGTAGCCATTTCCTTGACAGCAGCACCCTTATAGCCAAATTACACAGATCTGTGTACCTATTTTAGATGCCAATTGCAGGACGCGGCTTTCGCATCGCGACCGATAGGGAGAACAAGAACAATGGCCCTGCTGCAAATCCTGCGTCCGACGCTGCCCATTCTGATCGGGGCGTCCATCATGCTCACGCTCAGCATGGGCCTTCGCCAGTCGCTCGGCATCTTCCTGCAGCCGCTGACGCAGGACATCCGGATTTCCGTTTCCGATTTTACGCTGGCGCTCGCCGTGCAAAACCTCGCCTGGGGCTTTTTGCAGCCGCTCGCCGGTGCGCTGACTGTGCGCTACGGCTTCCGTGCCGTCATGGTGGTGGGCGCGTTGCTCTATGTCGTCGGCCTTGCTCTTATGACAGCCGCCAACGGTCTTCTCAGCGTCATGATCGGCGGCGGCGTGCTGATTGGCATGTCGCTGGCCTGCACCGCCGCGGCGATCGCAATGTCGGTGGCGGCCCGCGCGGTGCCGGCGTCGGTGCGCTCCACCGTGCTCGGCCTGGTCTCGGGCGCGGGATCGCTCGGTGCGCTCTTGTCGGCGCCGATCGGGCAGATTCTCAATGAAGGATACGGCTGGCGGATGGGCCTTGCCGGGTTCGTGGTGCTGTCGCTCCTGATGATTCCGGCTGCGTGGTATGCGGGCAGGGTGGACAAGATCCCGCTGCCCAAGCCCGCCGATGACGAGATCGACGACGCGTCGGCCACTGTTGCGACGAAGATGGCATTCTCCAATGCCTCCTTCGTGGTGATGACCGCCGCCTATTTCGTCTGCGGCATGCAGCTCGTCTTTCTCACCACGCATCTGCCGTCTTATCTCGCGATTTGCGGCATGGACCCGATGCTGAGCGCGCAGACGCTCGGCATGATCGGTGGCTTCAACGTGCTCGGCAGCATCTTCTTCGGCTGGGCCGGCCAGCGCTGGAACAAGCTCGCGCTGCTCGGCGGCATTTACATCTTCCGCTCGCTTGCGCTCGCCTGGTATTTCACGCTGCCGCCGACGCCGGCGACCACGCTGCTGTTTGGCGCCATCATGGGCTTCCTGTGGATGGGCGTCGGCCCGCTGGTCGCGGGCGCGGTGGCCGAGATGTTCGGCCTGAAATGGCAGGCGATGATCCAGGGGCTCGCCTTCATGAGCCACCAGGTCGGCAGCTTCCTTGGCGCCTACGGGGGCGGCGTGCTCTACGACGCGCTCGGCTCCTATACCATGGCTTGGCGGATCGGCGTCGCGCTGGGCCTCGCCGGCGGCATCATCCAGGTCGCGTTCGCGTTGATCCGGCCGGGCCGACCACCGCAGATGCAGACGGCGTAGGCGGCATAGGACGGAATCAAAAACGGGGCCGCAGGGCCCCGTTCAAACCGTCAGCGATGCGCTGCCGAATTACTTGATCTTCGCTTCCTTGAATTCGACGTGCTTGCGCGCGACCGGGTCATACTTCTTCTTGACCAGCTTGTCGGTCATCGTGCGCGAATTCTTCTTGGCGACGTAATAGAAGCCGGTATCCGCCGTGGAAACGAGCTTGACCTTGATGGTGACCGCTTTGGCCATGGTTGAGACCTCGAATGTATGGAAATCTGGCGCCGGCCAAACCGGCCTGCATTTGCGCGCAACCTAGCTTCTGACAGCCCAAAGTCAAGGTTTTCGGGGCCAATACTGCCTCGATTCGGGGTAATTAACCCTCAAAGAACCGGTTTTTCGGCCGTGGCAGCCCCAAATTCTCCCGCAGCGTCCGCCCCTCATATTCCTTCCGGAAAATCCCGCGCTTCTGCAGTTCCGGCACCACCTTGTCGACGAAGTCGTCGAGGCCGGCGGGCAGGAATGGAAACATGATGTTGAAGCCGTCGCTGCCGCGGCTCATCAGCCACTCCTCCATCTGGTCGGCGATGGTCTTGGGCGTGCCGACAAAGGAAAGCCCGCCATAGCCGCCGACGCGCTGCGCGAGTTGGCGCACCGTGAGCTTGTCGCGCGCGGCGAGGTCGACCAGGCGCTGGCGACCGCTCTTGCTGGCGTTGGTCTCAGGGATCGGCGGCAATTGTCCGTCGGGATCGAAGCCGGAGGCGTCTGTGCCGAGCTGCACCGAGAGCGAGGCGATGGCGCTGTCGTAATGCACCCGGCTGTCGAGCAGCGCGCGCTTCTCCTTGGCTTCCTCGACGCTGTCGCCGACCACGACGAAGGCGCCGGGCAGGATCTTCAGGTGCTCGGGATTGCGGCCGATCTTCTCCATGCGGCCCTTGATGTCGGCATAAAGCTTCTGCCCGTCGGCGAGGCTGCCGCCGCCGGTGAACACGGCTTCCGCTGTTTCCGCCGCAAGCTGCTTGCCATCCTCGGACGCGCCGGCCTGCACGATCACCGGCCATCCCTGCACGGGGCGGGCGATGTTGAGCGGCCCGCGCACGGAGAGATATTTGCCCTTGTGATTGAGCACGTGCATTTTTTCGGGATCGAAATAGAGCCCGCTCTCGACGTCGCGCACGAATGCGTCATCGGCGAAAGAATCCCAGAGGCCGGTGACCACGTCATAGAACTCGCGCGCCCGCTTGTAGCGCTCGGCGTGCTCCATATGGTCGTCGAGCCCGAAATTGAGCGCCGCATCCGGATTTGAGGTGGTGACGATATTCCACCCGGCGCGGCCGCCCGAGATGTGATCGAGCGAGGCGAAGCGGCGGGCGACGTGATAGGGCTCATCGAACGTCGTCGATCCTGTCGCGATCAGGCCGATATGCTCGGTGGCGCCGGCCAGCGCCGAGAGAAGCGTGAACGGTTCGAACGAAGTGACGGTGTGGCTGCGCTTGAGCGCATTGATCGGCATGTTCAGCACGGCTAGATGATCGGCCATGAAGAAGGCGTCGAACTTGCCGGCCTCCAGCTTCTGGATCAGTTGCCTGATGCGCGGAAAATTGAAATTGGCATCGGGCCATGCGCCGGGATAGCGCCACGCACCGGTGTGGATGGAGATCGGCCGCATGAACGCGCCGAGCTTGAGTTGCCGTTGTGCCATGGCCCCGTTTCCGTCGCTGTTATTGTTGGGAAAGAGATAGGGAGGGGATTAGGGCAGCGCCAACAGGCGGCGTCGAGAAGAATTTTGCAATTTAAGGGATTGAGAGAGAACAACTCGACGGTCGTAATACCGTCATTGAGAGCGAAGCGAAGCAATCCATTGTCACCTCGTACGCGGAAAGATGGATTGCTTCGCTTCGCTCGCAATGACGGAGGAGAGAGTAGGGGCTCACGCCCCCAGCACGTCCTTCTGCATCTTGCCGCCGTAGAAATGGAAGAACGGCACCGGCGCATCATGGCGGAGCGGGCCGGTGGCGAGGCGACGGTCGAGTTCGGCGAGCACGTTCTTGGTCATGGCATGCGCGTCGGCGAGTGGCTGCGAGCCGATCTCGACCCATACCAGTTCGACCAGTTCGGCGTCGGCATGGACCACACCTTCGACACGGTGAGCGATGGCCGATGCATCGGCCGTGAAGAAGCGCGTGTCGAAACGGCGGACGCGGCCAGGCGGCGTGATCGCACGCGCGATCAGAAAAAGGCCGGAGGGATCCGGCAGGAGGCCCGCTTCCGCGAACGGCTTCCAGGCGCCGTCAAGCTTCACCGCCTTGTCGACCTTGCAACCGAGACAGAGACCCGTTTCCTCGCAGGCCTCGCGGATCGCGGCAATTGCCAGCGCACGCGCCCGCGATGGCGTGATCTTCGGGCTGCCCTTGAGCAGATTGGCTTCGAGTTCGGCAGGGATCGGCGCAGCGACCGGCACGCGGTTATCTGATTTATCGACGCGACCGCCCGGGAAAACATATTTGCCCGGCATGAACACGACCTTGTCGTGGCGCTTGCCGACCAGAACCTTCGGCCTCGCGCCGGAGCGGTCGATCAGGATCAGCGTGGCCGCGTCTTTGGGCCGGAAATAGGGATGGTGATCGGCTTCCTTTTCTTCTTTTACTTCGGTCGCAGCGTCGTTCATTCCATCCCCGTTTTGGTGATCTTGTTGCTTCCGGTTTAGCTAGACCGGCGGAATGTCGCCAGGGGCATTTTCGTCAAAGCCATGCATGCGCAGCGCCCACTGGATGCCAACCACGGCGCCCTTGATCGGCTGCAGCAGTACGAGCGATAAGAGGAACGTCACTGGCAAGTAGATCGCCAATTGTAGCCATACGGCTGGCGAGAAATTGGTTTCGATCCACAAAGCCGCCGGTACCACGATGTGGCCGACGACAACAATCACGAGATAGGCGGGTAGGTCGTCGGCGCGGTGCGGCGTGAAATCGAGCCCGCATGCAGCGCAATTATCGGCGGTCTTCAGGAAAGCACGAAACATCTTGCCTTCGCCGCAACGCGGGCAGCGGCAGCGAAAACCGCGCTTCATGGCAGCCCAGAGGTCGCGCTTCTCGGTCTGCACGGCGTCCCGGGTCCAGACCGTCGTCGCAGTATTCACCGTTTCCATGACTTGCCCTTCTTCGATCTGCCGGCCTTGGCTTTGCCCGACTTTTCCTTGCGCGCCTTGCGAACCTTCTCGCGCGGGCTGCGGCCCGGCAGCGATTTCGGGAGCGCTTTGCCGCCGTCGCGTTTTCTGCCGCGCGGAATGCTTTGGCCTTCCGACAACAATTCGAACCGCAACGCGCCGGCTACTGGTGCAGCTTCTACCAGACGCACGTCGACAACGTCACCCAGCCGGTGCATGGCACCGCTGCGTGAGCCGACGAGCGCATGTCGCGTCTCGTCATAGTTGAAGTATTCCGTGCCGAGCGTACGGATCGGGATCAGACCATCGGCGCCGGTATCTGATAACTTCACGAACAAGCCCGATCGGGTAACGCCGGAGATTCGGCCCTGAAACGTCGCGCCAATACGGTCGGCGAGGAAATGAGCGATCAGCCGGTCGGCCGTCTCGCGCTCCGCTTTCATGGCGCGGCGTTCGGTCAGCGAAATCTGCGCCGCAACTTCGCTCAACGTCTCCAGCGTCTCGTTTTCCGGCAACGCGCCTTCGCCAAGGCCTAGGCTGCGGATCAGTGCGCGATGCACGACCAGATCGGCATATCGCCTGATCGGCGACGTGAAATGCGCGTAGCGGCGCAGGTTGAGGCCGAAATGGCCGTAATTTTCCGCCGAATATTCCGCCTGCGCCTGCGAACGCAGCACGACTTCATTCACCAGCGGCTCATAATCCTCGCCGCGGACCTGGCCGAGCACGCGATTGAACAGGGAAGGGCGCAACGCGCCGGTCTTGGCGAACGGCAGATCCAGCGTCTTCAGGAATTCCTGAAGATTGTAGACCTTCTCCTGCGTCGGCTCGTCGTGCACCCGATAGATAAGCGGCAACGCCTTCTTTTCAAGCATTTCAGCCGCGGCGACGTTGGCGAGGATCATGAACTCCTCGATCAGCCGGTGCGCGTCAAGACGCTCGGGCACGATAACTCGGTCGACGGTGCCGTCCGCCTTCAGCAGGATCTTTCGCTCGGGTAGATCCAGGTCCAGCGGATCGCGCTCGTCGCGCGCAAGTTTTACAAGCGCATAGGCCGCATAGAGCGGTTTGAGGATCGGCTCCAGCAGCGGGCCGGTGGTGTCGTCAGGCCGCCCGTCGATCGCAGCCTGCGCCTGCGCGTAATGCAGCTTGGCGGCCGAGCGCATCAGCACGCGATGAAAACTGTGCGAGCGCTTGCGGCCGTCGGCGCCGATCACCAGCCGCACCGCGAGTGCGCCGCGCGCTTCTCCCGGCACCAGCGAGCAGAGATTATTGGAGATGCGCTCGGGCAGCATCGGCACCACGCGGTCGGGAAAATAGACCGAGTTGCCGCGCATCAGCGCGTCACGGTCGAGCGCCGAGCCTGGCCGTACGTAGAAGGCTACGTCGGCGATCGCGACATGGACGATGTAGCCGCCCTTGTTGTTTGGATCAGGATCGGGTGCAGCATGCACCGCGTCATCATGATCTTTCGCGTCCGGCGGATCGATGGTGACGAGTGGCAGATCGCGCCAGTCTTCGCGGCCTTTCAGTGTCGCAGGCTCCGCAGCCTCGGCCTCGCGCAGGGCGGACGGTGAAAAGGCCTGCGGGATTTCATGGGCGTGGATCGCGATCAGGCTGATTGCTTTTTCGCTCGCCAGCGATCCAAGCCGTTCCTTTACCCGGCCGGCGGCGAGGCCATAGCCGCGCGAGCGTATGGGATCGACGCTGATGAGATCGCCGTCCTCGGCGCCGGCGGTATCCGACGGCGCGATGTTGAGTTCGCGCCCGGCCTGCTTCTTGTCGACGGGAACGAGCAGACCGCCACCACCGGGCAGTTTGCGGAAGATGCCGAGCACGCGCGTGCGGGCTTGATCGATGATCTTGATGATGCGGCCGCGATAGGGCGCGCCCTCGGCATCATCAGCCTTTTCGATCCGCAACAGGGCCCGATCGCCGACGCCCGCAGCGGTGCCGGGTTGCAGACGACGCGGTACGTGGATGCGGATCTTCGGCGCGGGGCCGCTCTGCTCGGTATCCCATTCGGTGGGAGCGGCGAGCAATTCGCCGTCGGTGTCGCGGCCGGTGATGTCGGCGATGACGGTCGGCGGCAGGACGGCGGTCTCGTGGATTTTCCGCCCGCGCTTGGCGATGACGCCTTCGTCGGCGAGGTCGCGCAGGATGCGCCTCAGCTCCGCGCGGTCGGCATTCTTCAGGCCGAACTCGCGGGCGATTTCCCGCGTGCCGATCTTGCCCGGATGGGCGCGGATAAAGGCAACGATGGCCTCCCGGCTCGGAAAGCCATGGTCGTGTTTTCTCTTCACTTATCCCCGGGCCTTGCCCGCGCTTTGCTTCGCGGGCGCTTTCGATGCAGGAGCGGGCTTTGCTGCCGATGTCTTGGCAGCGGATGCGACCGGCGCGCGCGCCTTGCTGACGGATCCCGACTTCGGCTTTGCCGCAGCCTTCTTCGCTGCTGCCTTTTTGGCCGGCTTCGGTGCATCTGGCTCGGGCGCTTTCTTGGCCGTCTTTTCTGTTGTCTTGGCGGCCTTCTTCGGCGCGGCCTTCTTCGCAGGCCGCTTCGCCTTGCCGCCGCCCTTGGCGGCGCGCTCGTCGATCAACGCGATAGCTTCGGCCAGCGTAATCGTATCCGGCGTCTTGTCGCTTGGTATCGTCGCGTTGACGCCGCCGGCCGTGACGTAGGCGCCATAGCGGCCGTTCTTCACCGCGACGGTACCAAGGCTCGGATGATCGCCGAGCGGCTTGCCCGGATCGGCGCCGAAGCGGCGGCCGCTCGGGCCCTTGGCGACCTTCTCGGCGATCAACGTCACCGCGCGGTTGAGGCCGATGTCGAATACCTCGTCGCCGGCTTCCAGGCTCGCATAGGTCTTCTCGTGACGAACGAACGGGCCGAAGCGGCCGATGCCGGCGGTGATTGGCTGGCCGGTTTCCGGATGTTTTCCAATTTCGCGCGGTAGCGACAACAGTTTCAGCGCGAGATCGAGCTCCATGTCGCCCGGCGACATGTTCTTCGGGATGCCTGCGCGCTTGGGCTTCTCGCCCTCGGGATAGTCCTTCTGCTCGCCGAGCTGGATATACGGGCCGAAGCGGCCGGCCTTCACTGTGACGTCGAGATCAGTCTCCGGATCCTTGCCGAGCACACGATCGGCGCTGGCCTCGCCATCGGCAGCAAGCGGGCGGGTGTACCGGCATTCCGGATAATTCGAGCAGCCGACGAAGGCGCCGAACTTGCCGGCCTTCAGATTGAGACGGCCGGTGCCGCAGGTCGGGCATTGCCTGGGATCGCCGCCGTCCGCGCGGGCGGGGTAGATGTGCGGGCCCAGCATGTCGTCGAGCGCATCCAGCACCTCGGCGACGCGCAGGTCCTTTATGTCGTCAACTGCACCGATGAAATCGCGCCAGAAATCCTTCAGCACCTGCTGCCAGGAAATCTCGTTGTTGGAGATGCGGTCGAGCTGCTCCTCCAGATCCGCGGTGAAATCGTATTCCACATAGCGGCGGAAGAAGTTTTCGAGGAACGCGACGACGACGCGGCCCTTATCCTCGCCATGCAGCCGCTTCTTCTCCAGCTTGACGTAACCGCGGTCCTTCAGCACCTGCAGGATCGAGGCGTAGGTCGAGGGACGGCCGATGCCGAGCTCTTCCATCCGCTTGACAAGCGACGCTTCCGAGAAGCGCGGCGGCGGCTCGGTGAAATGCTGGGTGACGGCGAGGGCCTGCCGCTTCAAGGCTTCGCCTTCGCTCATGGCGGGCAAGCGGCGCGAATCCTCGTCCTCCTCATCATCGCGGCCTTCCTGGTACAGCGCGAGAAAGCCGTCGAACTTGATGACCTGGCCGGAGGCGCGCAATTCCAGCACGCGGGAGCCGGCCTTGGCCTCGATATCGACCGTGGTGCGTTCGAGCTCGGCCGATTCCATCTGGCTCGCGATGGTTCGGATCCAGATCAGTTCATAAAGTTTCGCCTGATCGGGATCGAGGCGGCGGCGCATGTCGGTCGGGCGGCGCGACAGGTCGGTCGGGCGGATCGCTTCGTGCGCTTCCTGCGCATTCTTGGCCTTGGTCTGGTACTGGCGCGGCGCATCCGGCACATAGGTGTTGCCGTAATCTTCGCCGATCACCTTGCGAGCCTGCGTGATCGCGGAAGGATCGATCTGCACGCCGTCGGTTCGCATATAAGTGATGAGACCGGTGGTCTCGCCGCCGATGTCGATGCCCTCATAAAGCCGCTGCGCGATCCGCATGGTGTGCGCCGGCGCAAAGCCGAGCTTGCGGCTGGCTTCCTGCTGCAGCGTCGAGGTGGTGAAGGGCGCCTGAGGATTGCGGCGCGCGGGCTTTGCCTCCACGGTCGAAACCGTGAAGCTGGCGGCCTCGATCGCGTTCTTGAGCTCCTCGGCTTCCGCGCCGGAGCCGATGTCGAGCCGCTGGATCTTCTTGCCGTCGGCGCCGACGAGGCGCGCTTCAAAGCTTTCGCCGCGCGGGGTGGTCAGGGTCGCCACTAGCGACCAGTATTCGCGCGGGACGAATTTTTCGATTTCGAGCTCGCGGTCGCAGACCAGCCGTAGCGCGACCGATTGCACGCGGCCAGCCGAGCGCGCGCCCGGCAGCTTGCGCCACAGCACAGGCGAGAGCGTGAAGCCGACCAGATAGTCCAGCGCGCGGCGCGCCATATAGGCGTCGACCAGCGCACCGTCGATCTGGCGCGGGGCCTTCATCGCCTCGGTCACGGCCTGCTTGGTGATGGCGTTGAACACCACGCGCTCGATCTTCTGGTCCTTGAGCGCGCGCTTCTGCTTCATCACCTCCAGCACATGCCAGGAGATCGCCTCGCCCTCTCGATCAGGGTCGGTTGCGAGAATCAGGCGGTCGGCGCCCTTCAGCGCCTTGGCGATGTCGTTGAGTCGGCTGGCCGCCTTCGGATCGACCTCCCAGATCATCTGGAAATTGGCCTCCGGGTCGACGGAACCATTCTTGGCGGGGAGGTCGCGGACATGGCCAAACGAGGCCAGAACCTCGTAGGAGGCGCCCAAATACTTGTTGATCGTCTTGGCTTTCGCCGGCGACTCCACGATGACGATATTCATGTAATTCCAAGGGCTTCCGGGAAAAGATAAAGGCGGGTTCCGCGAGACTCGCGGCCCACCGTTTCGACCCGAACATGGGTGGTGAGACCGCCCCTGTCAAATCAGCAAATGCCGACAGGGAACTTTTCGGGGTGACTTAATATCTAGTGAGTTGCGAAATACGCCCTAGAGTTGCGCCTCTAAAGGGGTTATTTCTGCGCCATACTTTGTGTCGTTGGGATGCAAGTTGTTTGAGCAAGGCTGCTGGCGGCCGGAAGCGGAAAGCTTCAGGCAAGAAACCGGAATCGCCAACCGAAGATCGCGAGCGAGGTGAGGAAGGCGGCCCGGATGAGGCCGTGGCCTTCATAGCCGAGACCGTTGCCGAACTGGTCAAGCTGGCGGAGCGGCACCGACTCGAGGTGCTCAGCCATTTGCTTGGCATGGCGCAGCTCGAGGCGGAAGAGCGCCTGCGCACCCGGAGCAAGCACAAGCTCTCGTGAGAGATCGGGCCAACTGCCTAACTCTCCCTCTCCCCGTAAGAACGCTAGCAGATGCACAGATTGCGGCTGCGACGGAATGACTCGGTGTTTTGATTTGGCCTTCCGCGGCGACGGGCTGCTGTGATTCTGTATCTGGCACTTCGATTCCATTGAGGTGCCAAGATGTTGAATGAACAATTCAGGCTTGGGCGGTTCGGGGATGGTCGTCTCGATAAAGGGGGGCGGCCCTGCTCGAAGGGATGGTCACGCGCGCGAGCTCGTGCCTGCGTCGAGCGGCGGATGGCGATCGGGCCAAGATAGTCCGATACGGCCGATTTCTCGCCAATGAGAACGTGAGCTT
>NZ_JAGKJK010000009.1 GCF_020329435.1 Bradyrhizobium hereditatis
TAGATGTAGAGCTTGAGCATAGTGCGGGGGTGATAGCTGGGGCGGCCAGTGTCGAGTGGCTGAACACCGATGAACCCCAGCTTGTCGAGATCAAGACTGTCGACGAACACGTCGACCGCTCGCACCGGATTATCCTTGGTCACATAGTCATCGAGCGACGCCGGAAACAGGGTGCTCTGCCCGCGATCTAACCCTTCAACAAAGCGTTTCATCGGATGCCCCGCAAATCGCAGGGAATCTTATCGCGCGAATCACAGCAAACAGAGCGTTTTCACACAGCCTGGGCCCCAAGCCGACCGACTTCGTCGCCTGCGGCTGGTCTGGTATTGAGGGCAGTCCGGACTTCGCATCAGCGATCGTTCGACCGCCGCTTGTGACCCGAAGCGGAAACCCATTTCCGAGGCGCGCCACTGGGGACTTCGCCGAGCCAGTCGGCGATGGCGACGGCTTGCAATTGCGGGTGGAAGATCGTAATCGTGCTGCCGCACATGAAACATCAGCTGATTTCACTTACAGGCCCTGACTACCAAGGGCTATATGTTAAGTTTCTTGGTGCGAATTGTCAGCTCAGATGTAATCTGGGAGAGGCGTCATCGATGGACCTGTCTTTCGATGAAGTGCGCGCTCTTTTCGCGTCGATCAAGTCAGCCTGTGAAAGTCAGGAAATCGTTAGGGCGAGCATTGGACGTCTTTCGTGGACAACAGATGCTAGACCGAATCCAAAGCGCCCAGACCAGCTCGTAGTAAAGTTCAGCGGACCACTCGGCTGGGGACATATTGGATTGAGCCGCCGAAGTGTGGTTTCTGCTTGCCAGGAGTTTTCGAGCGCCTTTGGGTGAAGGTTCGATCGAGACTTGCCGATAAGGGTGCGCAACGAGCACTCGATGTCTCGATCTGGCCCTTAGCCGCCGAACTGCCTTTGAGCGGTCGCAAAGGCGGCTCTCAGAAGAAAACCCGGACCTGTCGAGATGAGCGGCCGGACCGCCGCTTGTGACCCGAACCGGAAGTAGTCACTCACTTGATCTGATATCAGCCTTCAGTATGGTCACGTTGATGGAAACAGACCCTACAACCTCATAGTCATGCAATCTCTTTTGACTTACTTGGGGACTATAATCCTCTACATTCTTGCTTGTGTGCTGTTCTACTTCCTTCGCACAATGCGCGTGCCATCACGGGGCGGCTGGATTTATCGTGACGATGACCCAAGAATGTATTGGGCTCTGGTATCGTTATTTTGCGTGCAAATTGGTGTTCTGGTTTTTGGGCTAATTCTCTACAACTGGGCCAAGCTCAAGATGGCATCTTCCGTCTGGCCTTCAACTGCTGTCGAACGGGATATTGCGGCGGCGTTACGAATTTTCTTACCGTTCGTGGGGGCGTTTCTAGCCAGCCGCTTGATCTACGGATGGATCAGTAAGACTGGACGCCAGTCCGCTGATTTTTCGCCAACGGTCGCCTCGGTTCTAACGACACCTCTTCTCGCTTTTGCTTACTTGACCGGGGCAATGAGAGTTTTTGTGGCCGGTGACATGAGGGATCTATTTATCATGATCGGCAAGGACTTGGTCTTGTTTGGTCCAGTCTTTCTGGTTCTCACGCCGCTACTCGTGATTTATCTCCGGGGAGGATTTCGAGAGAGAAGGATATCGGGGATAGTTCTCTGTGCCGCGGCTGTCGGTTGCGTGATTTTGGAATTTGTCGGGCTCTATCTCATTTTTGGCCACACATCGTGATCGGACGCTGTTGAGACCACTTTTGCGCTGTTGATGTCTGGACTTGGCCCTCAGCCGAACTGCCTATGAGCGGCCGCAAAGGCCGCTCTCAGAGGAGGACCGGACCTGGCGAGCTGAGCGGCCGGACCGCCGCTTGTGACCCAAGGCGGACTAAACACTGGTCCGCCAAGCTCAATGAACAGTAATTTAGCGCTCCGCTTCTGCGGGAGGTCGAACGTGCGTGCCGTGTGCCGGATCTGAAGCGCCACACTGCTCGAAGTTTTGTCGAGCACGAGTAAGCGACATTGAACCATTAGGGCCGCCCCGGACCTCGTCGGCATCGTGATCGTCTTGCCCGTCGTCCTCCCAAACGCACACAGGGCAAATCTCATAGCCGCCTCGCTGGTGCAAGGTCAGGCATTGGCAGCACGGACAACGTACGGACGCCGATTTGCTGGCCATGCGATTCCCCTACTGAGCGGAGCGCCTGATCGACAACCGAACGATATCATGATCGACGATGAGCGCTCTTAGCGCTTTCGAACGACCTGATCGACGTAGCTATCATCGAGGTCAAGACCAACCATTGCACGCTTTATAGTCCGTGGACAGAACCCGAGCGCCAAAACGTCAATCGGGTTCTTGCCGCGACCGGATGTATTCCCCGTAATCTTATCGATGTCTTGGTCCTACATCGTGCGAGCCCTCCGCGGGTCGCGTGGTTGCCTGCGGTAGCGGCGCTCGGTCCGCGCGTTTTGCCGTTAATTTGGAAAATGGTGGGGGGTGTGATCTAGTTCACAGTGTTTCATTTAAGCATGGTTTAAAAAACTACGGTGCCTCAGCTTAGCTAGGCGCTTGTTGGGCAAGGCGTGAACTCGCTAGTCTGTCGGCTCGAAATATCGCGTGATAATCCGCTGCTCACCTCAAGGAGGCAGCCATGTCCGCAATCGACGACAAGCACAACCAACTGAAGTCGAATGGCTTCGATCTTGGTACCCCACTTGGATCGGAAGAAGCAGCAGCGGCCGGCGGACGCGTGCGCAAGTACCAGCACGGGCACATCTATTGGCACAGTAATACCGGCGCACACGAGGTCCATGGAGGCATCCTCACCAAGTATCTCGAGCACGGCGGCCCCGGCATGAATCCGGCGACGGGACGTCGCGATCTCGGATATCCCACGACGGACCAGGCGCTTGTTCCCGGCACTTCCACTCCGCGCAGCCGCTTCGAATGGGGCGCCATCTACTGGACGCGCGGCTCGGGAGGCGCCGTGCTGTTCGGCGCGCTCGCCGGATATCCGCCCGGCCTCGGACTGCCAATCACCGGGAATATTCCAATTGCGGGCGGCCAGGCTGCGTACTTCCAGCGGGGCGTTGTCTTTTCTGCGCCAGGCGTGCCTGGCGTGGATCGCATCCTCGTTGGACGCCTGAACCTGCCGACCATCGGCAGGCCGATTCTCATCGATCCAACGGCCCACCAGGAGCGCCGTTTTTACACCCTAATCGAATGGCGCGATATGCCACGCCAGTATTACAACGCCCTGACCGCATGGCGCCCGAGCATCTTCAGCGACCTGTGGAACGAGCGGCTCGGGGTCTCATCGGTCGACCACCCGTTTAGCCTGATCCTGATGTCGCCCACGCAGGTGTCCGAGTTCAGCTCCACGCAGTTCATGGTCAACATGCGGACCATCGTCGACATCTTTCCGGGAGGTCCGCTCGACTTGCGTGAGCGCACGCTCTACGACCTCAAGCTGCGGCCGCCCAGCGGGGTGGACATTACGCTCTCTCATCACTGCATGTACGTGAAGTCAAAGTGGGATCGTTTTGGCCTGTTGCACATCACCGACCTGCACGTAAGCGGCAGGAACGAGCGTTTTCGTGCCAAGCTCAACGCGTTAGGCTTCAGTGATGCCGCAGAACACTACTCGAATTTTCAGACAAACCTGAAGGACTTCATCCGCTACGCCAACAGGCTTCACAGTCTGGGAAAAGCCGACCTCGTAATTGCCACGGGTGATCTGGCCGACTACGTAGATGAAGACAGTGAGCCTGCGGAAAGCGACAACTTCGTCCGGCTGCATCGGCTCCTGATTGGCGATCCCGTTGAACTGGGATCGCCGCCCGGTGAAGCGCTCCGCATCCCGTTCTTTGCGACGTTCGGAAATCACGATTACCGGCTCCATCCATACGATCTCCGTGCCGACGTGGACCTCCCGGGCAGCGGCAGCGACAAGGGCATTAACGAGCACGCCGCTCATAACCTGACCGAAAGCGAAGCCATCGCCCTTCAGGATGGCCGCACGCCCAAGTACACGGCGTCCAACGCAGAAGCTGGTGCCAGGATGCTGCGGATCGATCAGTTCGATCGTGAGTACGCTTTCTTCTCCACCACCTTCACCGATCTGCGAAGCTATGTTGTGAAGCTGGGGAAGCACCGCTTGGTGATGCTCGATACCAAGTACGACAGCGGTCTACCGGGGGAGATCACATTGCTGTACCTGCTTCAACTGAAGTACGGACCGGTTGGCGAATGGAGCGATCTGTGGAGCAGCGGCCAGTTCCATCCCGCCACGCAGAAGCTGCTGAACGGCGGTGGTCCCGATTCAGTCGGGTTGACGCCGGCGGAGCTTGGAATAGTCAGAAACGCGATCGTTGAAGCGGGAATCGACGGACTTGTGATCGTCGGGATGCACTGCCCGCCGTTTCATCCGAGGTTTGGCGAGTATCCCTACTACCAACGCGAAACGCTCCGCCCGACCGCCGATCCAGCGCTGACGGAGGAATATGTCCGGCGTCGTGGCATCCCGGGCGCAGCCTGGCCGCGCACCGGCACGGCGTACTTCATGGCTGGCGACCTGAGGGATGGCATGGACGATGGGTATATCGCGAACGGGGCGCAGGAACTGATCGATATCTGCACCGGACGCAACGTTCCGCGCCCCGTGGACCTAGTCCTATACGGCCATCACCACGAGCGGGTCGAGCACCGCGTGCGCTGGAACGCGGGCACGGGCTCTGTGGAGTTCTACAACGACTTCTATACCGAAAATCCCTCGACCTACTATCACACCACGAACGTCATCCAACAGCCGGACTTGCCGAGGGAAACTCCCATTCAGGTGCGCATAACGGAGGGCGCGTCACCCAGCACCGTACCGACAGTGGTCCGCGGGCACGGCGGTCCCGGCATTCCGCCCACGCAGTACGGCAGAATCGATACCCCGCCTTATGCCACGCCGCTGAACACGGCTGCCGATCCTGCCGATTGGTGGCGGCGTCACCGCCCGCTGTTTGCGCAGACGGCGGCGCTCGGTCCGATGGATGAACGGCAACGCTTCGCGCCTTTCTGGAAGGTCACTCCGCCGCCAAGAAAGTTTCGACCGACGATTGAAGGAGAGGAAGCGCACATCGTCGGCACGCTGGGAGCGGGCGTAAGCCTTGAGCGGGTGCCTGCACCACTCGGTCAGCCGTCGTTTCAGGGCTTCCGGCTGGTTCAAGCGAAGAGCGGCGTCATCGACAAGATGCGCTACGTCACACTGAGTGAGCTGCGTGCGCGTAACTTTGAGATGCCATGGGACCAGGAGCAGGACGGGCCTATAGGGCCCGTGACGCCAGACCAGCCAGTTGAGCCGCCGATCGTGGGCTGACGCGAGCGCACCTCGGCCGGATTGGGCGACCGCCTGGAGGATTGAGCACGCCCACCCGCCGCCTCTGCCAGCAGCGCCTGGGCACGCCGGCACAACCAGCAGCGAGACCGCGATCCCGGCGGCCGCGCCAAGGGCTACTTCGAGCACCCGGGGATCGGCGCATCCCGTTGCGATACAAGGAGAACCCCATGCTGAAGAGATTGCTTCTCGTGGCTGGCGCGGTGCTCATCTTCGCCGCCGCAGTGATATCCGCGCCGGAGGCCACCTCGCCCAGACGGGAGATCGGAATCGGCAGGCTGCCGGGAGAGCCGGAGCGAATTGTGCGGCGATGCGACAACGAGCACCGCGTGCAGACATCAGATCACTTGGAGCAGGTCTTGCGCTCGAATTTCGTCGGTTGCGTCATCGTCGCCAAGGACAAGTTTCTGAACATGACGGGGCGATCCGAAATCCCGATCAGGGGCGGCGTAACATTGATGGGCGAACGGGGCGAACTAGGGAGCCGGCCAAGTCTGTTCACTGACGCCAAGTGCCTTGATCCTTCAGTGCAGCCGCGATCCGACGCTTGCAAGGGCTATTCGCTCTTCGTGATCACCGAAAACAACATCTCGGTCACCGGCTTGCATCTGCGCGGGCCGGCGAAGGGCAGCCGCAGCAGCCAGCAGCCGTACATCGATGGCATCACCATCACCGCCGATCCCAATATGAAGCTCGGGCGCGGAATCTATATAGCGGAGAATGAATTTGACGAATGGACGGGCAGCGCCGTCGGGATTGGTAGCACGAACAAAGCTCGCACGCCGGAACAATATCAAGCTGAATGGACAGCCCTTACTAAAGACGATGCAGGACTGATCCGCGTCGATCGCAACTTTTTTCACCACAATGCGCGCGACGGCGGCGGCTACGGCGTGACCGTAGGTAGCGGTGCCTTCGCGGCCATCACGGGCAATGTGTTTGACTTCAACAGGCACGCAGTGGCTTCAGACGGCTTTGCCAAGTCGGGTTACATCGCTCGCTTCAATTACGTTCTGCAAGGTGGTTTCATGCAGGACAGCTTCTACAATCAACACTTCGATGTGCATGGCACTAATGACACAAACGGCGACAACAAGAGCACTGGTTATGGTGGGACTGCAGGTGACTATTACGAGATTGCCTACAACACTATTCGCGGCGCTCAGGAATATGCCTGCGTCATCATCTGCCTGAAAACGCGTCCTGCCCTGATGCTGCGTGGTAAGCCGACGTCAGGGATGCGTTTCGATGCGAACGTCGTGGTTCATGGTGATCTCGATGCAGCTGTTTCGTTGAAAATGGAGAAGAATGATACGGGATGGGGCGAAGACCACGGGGCTTTCAGTTTCAGCGCTGCTGGGAATCAGTTCGGCACTGACCGTTCGGATGATCTCGCTACCGGCGATTTCGACGGCGACGGACGGACGGATGTGCTTGTCGCTACGGGCACCGCCTGGTTCTTCTCGCCGGGCGGACAGGGCGCGTGGGAGTTTCTACATGCCTCAGACAAGCTTACTCGCGAATTGGGCTTCGCCGACATCGACAACGATGGATTCACCGACGTGCTCTATCGCGATGGCGCCGGCAATCTTGGCTTCGTGAAAAGTGGCCGAGTGCCCCTGCAGCCGCTGACTACAACGCCGGAGCCTTTGGCGAACCTGCGGTTCGGAGATTTTGACGGCGACGACCTGACAGACATCTTTTACACGCGCAACGGTCGGTGGTGGGTTTGGTATGGCAGGCTGAAAGAGTGGCAGTCGACGCAAAGTTCCGGCTACGCTGTCTCCGATTTCCTGTTCGGTGAGTTCGACGCGCAGAAGGGAACCGACGTCGCTGTCATTACCGGCGGCAAGTGGCAAATTTCGAGTGGCGCAACAGGCTCCTGGACGGAGCTGAACTCCTTGCAGAGATCGAACTTCCGAGGCGGTGTTGTCGCCGATTTTGATGGCGACGGTAGGAGCGACATCGCCTTCGATGACGGCTCGCAGATGTGGAGCTACAGCCCTGGCGGTGCTGGCGCGCTGCGAGCCCTGCGCGAGGGAGACGGACAGTCGGCCGCGTATCCGGAGCTGAGCCGATTGCTTGTCGGCTACTTCGACGGCGATCGACGCGCCAAGGTCGTCAGCTACTATGTGCCTTCCAGCGAATCCATGCCGGCTCCGAACCACTTCATGATTTGGCGCGGCGGGCTCCGGGACCGGTTCGAAAAACGCTCCTGGCACGCGATGCGCTAGTGGATCCAGCCTGACAGGCGACTTCTTGCGATTCTCTTGCTGGGTCAATGGTGTGAGTCTGCGCTATGTACCAAGGAACCTCTATTACCGTCACACGAAGGGTCGCCGCCGGGTGGAGGCGATCCTTCGGGATTGCAACAACCCGCCGACGCATGTCTGGGGGCGGGTCGAGCTCCGCGTGCGCTGGGACACGAGCACAGGCTCCGTGGAGTTCTACAACGACGTCTATGCCGAAAATCCCTCGACCTACTATCACACCACAACCGTGATCGATCGCCCGACTTGCTGAGAGGAACCTCCAATTCAGGTGCGGCAGAATCGATACCCCGCCAATGCCGCGCCGCTGAACACGGCTACCGATCCCGCCGATTGGTGCGCCGCCACCGCTCGCTGTTGTCCGATCGACGAACGGCAACGTTTCGCGCCTTTCTGGAAGGTCACTCCACCGCCGAGACGGTTTCGACCGACGATTGAAGGAGAGGAAGCGCACATCGTCGGCACGCTTGAGGACATTGTAATCCGCTGAATCGAGGAGGTATCGGGGGGCTTTTAACGCTAACCAGCTTAGCGAGGGACTTCTTGGGATCCTTGCAAGGCCGGCCAGGAGGTAACGTCATGACATGGACACGGGTAGTTCTCACAATGAGCCTTTTGGGTTTCTTCTCAGCTGCTGCGGTAAATTTCGCATCTGCGCAGGTGCCCACCCATGCAGATTGCTCTCGGGCCACGGAGAGTTGTAAAAGCAATTGCCGCCAATGGAATTTAAATGTGTCCGTGGTTAATGGCTGCCTTACTGGATGCGAAAGAGGACACGCAGAATGCTCGGCGAAAGCGACCGCAGAAAGTAGGAGGCAAGTCAACGAAAGGAGAGGCGGACCGTATCAAGAAAGGGGATACGGACCAGGTCAATGCTTGTTCCCGGGATGCTGATGGTCAAGGCGCTGCATCTCGCTCAGTTTTTTGAACATGACGAGGCGCCGAGCTCGATCCGCATTATTTGTTGATAGGAGACCGGATTGGATTAGCCGCCCGGCCTCCTTGTGGGAAAGCTGTACGTAGCGACAGCCGTTGCGCGCTGGGACTTCAATATCTCGATATTCCAATAGTGTGGCGACATCCCCCGCGCGACTTCCTCGCTGTTGGTAATTTGACGTGGAAATTTGGGCAAGTCGGGGCAGTAAATCGCCGTGTTCGGCGCATGGGATCAGGCAAATGCCCTCCAAGGCCGCAAGGTGCTCCCTGGCTGCGGCGACATTGCCGATCGTGAGATAGGTCTCGCCCATGTGTTGATGTGCCGCGCGGTGGCGCGGATTAAAGGTCAGCGCCTGCCGAAAATGCGCGAACGCCAGCTCCAGCTCCCGCAATCGGCGATAGCTGTATCCGATATAGGTCTGGATGTCGGCATTGCGTGTGTCGCGCAAGAGCGCGGACTTGAGCAACGCGATGGCGCCCTTCCATCGCCCGCCGCTATCGCCTTCTTGCCGGCCGCGAAATCCGGATCAACTGTGCCCAATTTGCACTCTCCGCGAGCGAGCCCATGGTGCTGCAGATCGGCCACTCGTCGGTCGCGGCAGCTGAGTCCCTACGGGCCGGATCATCGCATAGAAAATCGCTGTCGCGACGAGCGCTCCCAATATTCCAGCTAGAGCGATCAGGCGGATCATGGATCATCATCGCTCGCCTCTTCTGCCGAGCACCGGGGGGATCCACTACAGGCGGCTAGAATAGCTTCTTCTCGTCTGAGCTACAAACGACAGCATTCAGCGCCGCGGGGATTGCGGGAGACTATATTTTCACCGCGGATTACACAGTAGCGCAAACGACTCACGGGTCGGCTTCTGGCCCGAAGCCGTCTGGGAGGGTAGAGCAGAGCGCGTCTGCTCTGCCCCCGAGGTCAGACGTCAACTTGTTCTGCTATCGCGAGGGCGTCGTCGACCTCGATGCCGAGATATCGGACGGTACTCTCGATCTTGGTATGCCCCAGTAGCAGCTGCACGGCTCGCAGGTTGCCGGTTCGGCGATAGATCAACGTCGCCTTGGTCCGGCGAAGGGAATGCGTCCCGAATAGGTGTGGGTCCAGTCCGATGTCAGCGATCCAGTGAGATAGGAGCCGGGCATACTGGCGGGTAGTCATGTGTCCAGGCCGCCGCCGGCCTGTGAACAGGTAGTCGCCTGGCTTCTTGCCGGTCACCCGCAGGTAGTCATCGATCGCCTGACGGGTTGATTCCGTTAGCTCGAATTTGACTGGTCGGCCGGTCTTCTTTTGTCGGACGGTCGCTCGATCGGCCGCATATCCGCCCGGCGCAACGTCATCTACTTTCAACCCTACGACGTCGCAGCCGCGCAGCTTGCTATCAATGGCGACGTTGAACAGAGCAAGATCGCGCATCCGGCCATCGATCTGGAGCTGGGTTCGAATTGCCCAGACGTGCTTCGGACGGAGCGGTGGCTTCGCGCCGACAATCTTTCCCTTATTCCACGGAGTGTGCTTCCAGACGACGGGAATAGTGCTCAAGGCGTCGATCATGTTGACCTCCTCAACTCGTGAGGCCGGTCATTTTTAACCCGAACACCTTCTATTTCTGCGCCCGCTTTCAGACGATTGGAGACGTACTTGCCTCCAATTCGAGCGATGACAGGACCGATTTTGATGTATGGTCCGGCCGTGCGGTGCAAGAAGATTTCGACGATCCGGTAGATACGGTCTTGCATCAATGTATCCGGCCTCTGATTGGAGCGTGTTGTGCTCCGGGCCATCATGGTTATCAGCGCGCATGCGATCTGGTTAGCGGACAGGCCTCGTACGGGCCATTTGGGTCACCAGTGTTCGCATGCTCATTTCCCCACGAGTAGCGTGTCTTCGCGCCAGCGCGGGCCGCATGCTCCCATTCGGCCTCGGTCAGGAGTCGATACTCCTTGCCTGTGAGCCGCGAAAGCCAAGCCACATACTGTTTGGCGTCCCCCCAGCTCACATTGATGACGGGCATGTTTCCCCGACCCCATGCGTCCATGACACGGGGGCACGCCGCAGCTGCCACACAGGCATCCCACTGATCAAAGGTTACCTCGTACTTGGAGGCGGCGAAGGCTTTTGCGATGGTTACTTCATACTGAGGACGCTCTCCTTTGGTCCGGCCGGCCTCGTATTCAGGCGAGCCCATGGTGGACTTGCCTGCGGGGATTACCACCATGAGGGGGCAGGCAACTGCGCATTCCCTGAACTCAGAACCGGCGGCGAGATTTTTCTCCTGCTCCATGGTGAGCACCGCCGGCGCAGCCGAGAACCGCTGCACGGCCGTTTCCGCGGCGGCTCCGGTTGTCTCGACGCAGCTGCCGGCTCCAAGCCAAATAAGGCCAAAAAGGAGGTGAAGTCTCATCCTGATCCTCCTCATAGTAGGCGATTGCGATCTTGATCGTAGTTGAACACCTACTTGATAAGCTGTGGGAGCTTGGCTCAGGTCGAGGCTTTTGCGAGCGCCGCCTGCGGCGCGTTGCGGAAGCTGATGGCCATGCGGTTGTAGGCGTTCATCAAGCTGATCGCGATCGTGAGATCGACGAGCTCGCGCTCTCCAAACACAGCGCGGGCGGCCTGGTACGCTTCATCCGGCACGTTGGTTTCTGCGACGCGCGTCACCGTCTCAGCCCATGCCAGCGCGGCGCGTTCCCGGGCGTCGAAGAGGTCCCCGGCCTCCCGCCATGCCTGCACCAGCGCGAGCCTTTCGATCTTCTCTCCCTTCTTGAGAAGGTCGCGCGTGTGCATGTCGAGGCAGTAGGCGCAATTGTTGATCTGGGAAATTCGCAGGTAGACCAGTTCGACCAGCGCAGGGGAAAGGCTGCTCTGCATGACGTATCCGTACACGCCGCCGAGCGCTTTCACGCCTGCCGGTGCAATCTGATTGTAGTCGAGACGCTTGCTCATTTTTGGCTCCTTGAATGACGGTGTTATTTGACCGGGGTGGTCAGTTCCTTGTCGTCGGTGTCGACGACGAACACGGCGAGCAGCCTTGCAGGCTTGGTCTTGCTCGCATTGCGACTGACGGGGTGGCGCGAGCCCGGCGTCTCGTAAAAACTTTCGCCGGCGCGGTAGACTCGCCTGGGTCCGTCATTCACCTGGGACTCGATTTCGCCCGAAAGCACATAGCCGAAGATGAACGCCGACTTGGCGTGGATGTGCGACGGCGATGCCCCACCCGGCGTATAGTCGACGACAAGGGCGACCAGTGACTTGCCGGGAATGTTGGGTATCGTCTGCTGGAAGTGCGGCGTGACCGTTTCACCAGTATCGTGGGCCGCGGCAGGCGTCGCCATGGTGATGGCAATGGCAGCAAAAGCCGCACTGAGGATGGATCGTATTTTCATGGTCGTATTCTCCTTTGCTTGCATGGGTTCTGATAATCTTGTCCGGAAACGCCTGCTCATCTGCGCCACTCGGAAACTGCGCCAAGGACCAAAACCGGTGTCGGAACCTGGTGGCGACGCGTGAGACGGCAACTTCGGCTTCATGGTATTTCTCCTTGTCCACCGGACGTGTGAAGGACTGCCGTCGAGCAGCACTCGACGGTCTCAGCACGTCCGGCTGGATGCCGGGGGTACGTCAGCGGCTTTGGTGGGCCGTGATAGTGCGTTGGCGCCTCGCGCTCGCACTTTCATGCCTGTGCAGGTTATAGCGAGGCGCCGGGATCGCGCTGGAGAGCTTGTCCGTCATGGCGAGGCGCGCCGCCTCATGGCGATCCCACACCGCCTTGTCTGCCAGGGACGGGACGGTCACGGTCTCGCCAAGGTCCAGACCCGCGAGTGCAGCATCGACCAAGTCGTCGGCCGACATCACGATCTGCGGCGGAAGCTGATGCACCGGCGTACCGGCAACGTCCCAGAACTCGGTGGCGGTGGCGCCCGGCAGCACGGCCTGCACGCGGATGCCCTTGTCGGCGAGCTCGTGAAGCAGCGATTGGCTGAACGCGAGCACGAACGCTTTCGAACCGCCATAGACGACGTTCAGCACCTCCGGCGCGATCGCGACAACTGATGAGATGTTGATGATCGTGCCGCTGCCGCGGGCGACAAATCCCGGCACCGCCGCGTAGGTCAGCCGCGTCAGCGCAGTGACGTTGAGGCGGATCATGTCTTCCATCTTGTCGACGTCGGAGGCGACCAGCGGAGCTGAGGCGCCGACGCCGGCGTTGTTGACCAGCACCGAGATGGCGGCATCGGTGCGAAGGATGTCTTCAACGCGCTGCAAGTCTGCAGGCGATGTGAGATCGGCCTCGACGGTCTCCACTTTCCGGCCGGTTTCGTTGGTGAGTCGGCGCGCCAGCGATGCGAGCCGCCGCCTGTTGCGCGCGACGAGGATGAGGTCGTAGCCCCGGCGAACCAGCCGATCGGCATAAACCGCACCGATCCCGGCGGAGGCACCTGTGACGACTGCAACACCTTTCAGAGAGACGGACATCGCATTTCTCCTTGTTTTGCGCCACTGGCGCGTGCGGGTGATACTTTTCGGGTCGGTCACTGAAATGCGGCGCGAACCTCGTCGATGGTCTGCTTGGGATCCTGTAGGTGAGGGTAGTGCCCGATGCCGGGAAGGATCGTCAGTTCGGCGCCAATTCTGTCGGCGAGCTCGATCCCCATCTCTTTCTTGATGTAAAGATCCTTCTCGCCCCACACGATCTTCACCGGGATTTCGAGCCGCTCCAGATGCGATTCGAAGTGATGCTGGTCCTGCGTAAAGCGGGCGTAGTAGTGCGAGAAAGCATCCGCCGTCGTGATTGCGCCGTAACCCCAGGCGCGTGACATGTCGTCCTTGAATTCGCACGGCACATCGAATTGTGATTCCTTGGGCAGGCCTCTTCTGAACGCGTTTTCGAGGATGTCGTCGCGATTCTTGTTCAGCTGGTCACGGGCCTGATCCATGGACGGTCCAACCTTCAGGCTCTGCAAGCTCTCGTACATGTACTGAGGCCTGTCGAAGGGGGCGAAATCGCCGACGATGATAGACGTCGCGATGCCGGGCTTCTCCTGGGCGAGGAGAAGAGCCGGCAAAGCTCCGATGTCGGTTGCGTAGATCGCGAGCTTCGATGTCTCGATGCCGGCCTTGCGTATGTAGTCGTTCAGAACGCGTGCGTAGTCCCGTGGGGCGTACGAAAATCTGTCGACCGTCGGCCGCGAGGAAAGCCCGAAGCCCGGCCAATCGAAAGCGTGGACTTCATAGTCGGCGGCGAGGGTAAGGGAGATATCCTTCCAGGCGTACAGCGTCTCCGGAAATCCATGCAGGAAGAGAACGGTCCCCTTCGGGTTCGCGTTGTGGACCACCATTCTCCGGAGCGTTATGTCCTTGTTGATCTCGAGAAAGCCGACGTCGGCCTTCTGCTCTTGTCCGGAGAGAATTTGGGCGCGGGCCGGCGTACTGACCAGGCCGGGCACTGAAGTGCCGAGTGCCGTGGCCGCAGCGACTGCTATCGCGAGGCCGCCGTGACATCGGCGACGAAGGTCGGCTTTCTCATAGCTATCGGTCATCGTTGGTCTCCCAAATTCGAATGGTGCGTGCGGTCCCAGCGGTCGTGGAGCTTCCCTCGGGATCTGTCACTCGCGCAGGATCAGAAGCGGCTTGCCTTTCTCGACGATGTAGGTGGCAAGCTCGGCGGCCTTGACGGAGCCGACGTTCTTCACAGCATGCGGCGTTCCGTGCGGAATGAAGAGCACTTCGCCGGCCTTGACGGTCAGTGGCGGCCTGCCGTCGAGCTGATACTCCAGGGCGCCCTCGGTGACGTAGACCAGCTCTTCACCGGGATGCGAGTGCCTGACGGCGCTCACGCCCGGACCGAACTCAACGAGCACCTGGATGACCTCGCGTCCGGCGGCGCTGAGATCGTTACGGAGCAGATTGGTGCGCTTGATGTCGCCAAGACTGACTTCGTGGGCCTGAGCCACAGGCAGGGTCGACTCGCCGGCGACGAAGAGTGCCGCAACTGCGGCGATGGTGCGGAGTGTTTTCATTGGATCTTGTCCTCGTTCAGGTTGATATCTTGCAGCGATTGAGATGACCGGTTCAGGTCAGTGTTGACGTAGTGGCCGAAGCGCCGCCGTGACTTCCCGGGCGAAAAGTTCGGGCTGTTCCCACGCAGCGAAGTGTCCGCCCTTCTCGGCCTCGTTGAAGTAGATGAGATTGCGATAGGCGCGGCGGGCCCAGCTCTCCGGAGCGCGATATACTTCATCCGGGAAGACGGAGATCGCGACGGGAAGCGAGATTTCGGCTGTCTTTTGCGCCGCGGAGAGAATGACGCTCTGACCTGCCGTCTCCCAGTAGATGCGTGCGGATGAAACAGCCGTGTTCGTCAACCAGTACAGCGTGACGTCGTCGAGCATCTCGTCGCGCGTGAGCGAGCGAAGCGGTTCGGCGTTGTTGTAGTCGAACATCCAAGCCGCCAGCCCGGCGGGAGAGTCGGTCAGCGCGTAGCCGATGGTCTGCGGCCGCGTTCCCATCATTGCGGCGTAGGCCCGATACCTCTTGTAGAAGATGGAGAGTGCGTCGAACGCTGCACGTTCCTTCGACGAGAGATCCTGCGGAGCAGGCGCGCCGGTGGCGAGCAGCGCCGCGATTTCGGACGGTACGGCCGCCGGCAGGTTGATGTGAATGCCGAGCAATCCTGCAGGAGCCTGTCGCGCCATGGCGCTCGAGATCGGCGCGCCCCAGTCGCCGCCCTGGGCGACGTAGCGGCTGTAGCCGAGGCGATTCATCAGTTCGGCCCAAGCTCGCGCGATCCGCTCCGGCCCCCATCCTGTGCCTTTGGGTTTGCCGGAAAAGCCGAAGCCCGGGATCGACGGCAGGACAAGATCAAATGCGTCTTCTGCGTGTCCACCGTGGCTGGTCGGATCGGTCAGAGGACCAACGGTCTTGAGCAGCTCGAACACTGAGCCCGGCCAGCCGTGCGTCATGATCAGCGGCAGCGCGTTCGCATGACGGGAGCGGACATGGATGAAGTGAATGTCGACGCCGTCGATCGTCGTTGTGAACTGCGGCAGGGCATTGAGCCTGGCTTCGGCTTTGCGCCAGTCGTATTCAGTGGCCCAGTAGCGCATGAGTTCGCTGAACGCTGCGAGCTGAAGGCCCTGCGATCCGTCATCAACCGTCTCCCGGTCGGGCAGGCGTGTCGCAGCGACGCGCCGGCGAAGGTCGATCAGAGCCTCGTCAGGGAAATTGGCACGAAACGGGCGAATTGCATCGTTCGGTTCAGCCAGAGCGCGGTGAAGAGGAAACAGGCCAGCGGTGCCGGCAATCGCAATACCCATCACAGCGCCGCCGAGCAGGGCGCGCCGATCCTGGTCGATAACTTCGGAAACCTGCGGCCCGTGCATCTTGCTCTCCGTTGCCTGATCTGGCGTTGACCAATCTGGTTCGCGCATCGACCATGGCTTGAATGTTGCCGGAGAGCCGGAAAATTGCTCGTTAGGTGTTGTTAGACGCTGTTACCGATTGTTTACGTTGAAGAAATTCGCTGCGCGGCAAGCACATGCCTACTTTCGGCGAGATCCACGATTGGGTCCGGCAGCTATTGATCGTGGTGAGTGTGACAATTTGGCCGGATCAGTGGTACTGGAGGTGCCTCTCCCCCCGTTGCATTCTTTGCACCTCGCAACGTGCAGCTTTTCTTGGGCCGCAAAACCTCCGACAACGATGCCGTCCGCGCACAGATCGCAATACTTTCGGCGGTTTCTTCCGAAGAAAAGGGAAGCCGGATGGCGGCAGACGCGGTACAGTAAATTTCGCAAACCAGCAATCGACAAGGGTGAGCGTAAGTGACCGGGCTTGATACAACGAGCGGTTCTCGCGCGAATCCCGTGTGGGCCTCGCACGACGCAAGCATCGCCTCCTTCGGACCGTTCTCCCTTCACGACAAGACGCGGCTGCTTGAAAGGGATGGGCAGCCGGTCAAGCTGGGCAGCCGCGCGCTGGATATCCTGCGGCTGTTGGTCAGCCGTGCTGGCGATGTTGTATCGAAGAACGAGCTGCTGGCCCACGCGTGGCCGGGCCTTGCCGTCGAAGAGATCAGTTTGCGAGTGCATATTGCCGAGCTTCGCAAGGCGCTCGGTGACGGCAAGGACGGGGCGCGCTACATCACTAACGTACCGAGCCGCGGCTATTGCTTCGTCGCACCGGTGCAGCGCATCGCAGACGCAATTCCGGCGGTTTCGCCTCCTGAGCAGGCGCCGAGCGCCCCTGAGGCGCCTGTGCCAGTCCTGCCTCCCCGCCTGGAGCGGATGATCGGGAGGGATGACGTTGTGCGCGAAGTGGCGCAGCGTTTGCTGACCGAACGCTTCATCACACTCAGGGGCCCTGGTGGCATCGGCAAGACCACCGTTGCGATCGCGCTGGCCCACGAACTCTCGGCGCAATTCGACAATCAGGTTCGCTTTCTCGACTTCAGCATGGTGAAGGATGCGGCGCTTGTCGCCGGCACGATCGCCTGGGCCCTTGGGCTCGTGGTGCATCATTCTGATCCAACGGACAACATAGTCGGTCACCTGCGCAACCGGCGCCTGCTGCTGGTGCTCGACAGTTGCGAGCATGTCGTCGAGGCGATTGCGGGGCTGGCGGAGCGCATCCACCAGCAGGCGTCTGGTGTCAGCATTCTCGTCACCAGCCGCGAGTCGCTGCTTGTAGAAGGCGAGCAGATCTTCGAGCTCGCCCCGCTCGAGGGGCCGCCGCAGGGGGCGAGGCTGAGCGCACGCGAGATGCTGACCTATCCGGCTGCGCGCCTGTTCACGGAGCGGGCCGCCGCGGCGGGCCATCGCGAGGAAATCGCCGACGAAGACGCCGAGATTGTCGCCGAAATATGCAGCAAGCTCGATGGCATAGCGCTGGCGATCGAACTCGCCGCCGTGCGGGTCGGCACGCATGGATTGCGCGAGATAGTGACGCTGCTCGACGGCCGGCTAAAGCTGGAGTGGCGCGGCCGGCGGACGGCGCCTCCGCGCCATCAAACTCTCGGTGCAACGCTGGACTGGAGCTATGGTCTGATCAGCGAGAGCGAGCGGATCGTTCTGCGTCGCCTTGCCATCTTCGCCGCTCCTTTCACCTTGCAGGGAGCGACCATGGTCGCAGGCGAGGAGGGCGACCCGGCCGAGCGTATTGTGGAGTCGTTGGAGCAACTCGTTGCAAAGTCCCTGATTTCGGTGCGGCCTGACGCCCCCGTCACGCGCTATCGGCTGCTTGACACCACCAGGGCTTATGCCACGCAAAAGCTCGCTGACAGCGGTGAAGCGACGAGCATCGCGCGCCGACATGCCCGCTATCTCCAGCATGCGCTGGAGACGACCGCGACGGACTCAGGCGCTGGCAACCTGGCTTCGAGTTCGCGAGCTCGGACGCTGCTGTTTTCCGACGCGCGTGCCGCGCTGAACTGGGCTTTCGCCAATGATGAGGGCGCTGGACTGCGCGTTCCGCTGGCCGGCGCCTGCGCCAGGCTGTTCGTCGAGCTCAACCTGCTGGACGAAGGGCGCCTATGGTCGAGCCGCGCGCTTTCGATGCTCGATGATTCGACCCGCGGCAGTGCATGGGAACTGGAGCTTCAGGCAACCCTCGGACACGCTTTCATGTTTACCGAGCGCAACAGCGATCAGGCTGAAGCGGCGCTGCGCCGCGGCCTCGAAATTGCCGAGGCGCTGGGTGACCGCCCCAACAAATTTCGTCTGCTGGCGCGCTTGAATATGTTCTATCGGCGCACTGGTGATTTTCGCGAACTGCTTCCCACTGCTTTTGAGGCGGAACGTGTTGCACGCGAGATCGGCGACAAGGCGGGTCTTGTCGGGGCCAAAGCGCTAGTCGGCGTGTCCTATCACCTGATAGGCGATCAGAGAACTGCGCAACTGCATCTCGACGAAGGCGTTTTGGATGCAGGGGCGCTCCGCGGGGCTCAACCCGGTCATTTCGCCTACGCGAGAATGCCGCAGGTACCGCTCGCGCGCGTGTTATGGCTGCTTGGGTTCCCCGATCGGGCGGTCGAATGTGTTCACTCTATCATTAGCGCGGCGCCACAGGACGCGGTGATGCATTGCATCGCTCTGTGCTGGTCTGCATCACTCTATGGTTGGATGGGGGATTGGTCTTCAGTCGAACAGATGGCCGGGCGTATTTCGACTCATGCCGCGAGCCACGCACTGGCGCCATATCAGGCCGTAGCCACCGGTTTCCGCGCGCAGACAATGATCGCGCGCGGTGAGCGCAAAGCAGGAATCGAATTGCTGCAAAACGTGCTGGCGCGTTTGCATGCGGATCGGTACGAACTGTATGCATCTGCCTTCATCTCCGAGCTTTCACAGGGGTTGGCAGAGGTGGGTCAAGTGGCGGAGGGGCTGCGCATCCTGCACGAGGCAATCGCCCGCATCGAGCCGGCCGGAGCGGCTTTCGACGCACCGGAGCTTCTGCGCCTGCGCGGTGAACTCGAGGCGCGCAGCGGTGACCCGAAAGCAGCGGAAGCGAGCTTTGCGGCCTCGATCGCGCTGGCCGAGGAGCAGGGCGCGCTGTCGTGGCGGCTGCGAACCGAAACATCGCTGGCTCGCCTTCGACGCAAGCAGCGCAGGGCGAAGCCGCTGGACGGACTGGCCGAGACCTACGCCCGCTTCACAGAAGGGTTCGAAACAGCCGATCTGAAAGCTGCACGCGAACTGCTGGATGAAGCTTCAAAGTAGGCGCTGCGTCAGTCGAAGCGGAAGTCGGAGAGGTCGATCGACACCATCAGCGAATCGAGCATCGGCCTCAGGTCATCGGCGCGCAGATAAGCGCTGCGTCGGGTCGGAATCCAGATGCCGTCCACGTTAACGGGGTCGGAGACGTACTGCGCCGCCGGGAAGCTGCCGGCAATATCGACGTGGTAGTCGTGCCGGCGGATGAGCATGTCCGCGCCAAAATAGAAGTCCTGCTCAGTGCTGTGGCTGGCGATCTCCGCAGGAAAAGTGGCCCTCAAGCCGCGCCAGGTTTCCGCTCCCTCGCGCCAGGGCTCGATTTCCTCGACCTTGAAACCGTCAATGGCGAGCAGGAATGGTGTGGTGAGGTAAGTCCAGAGCGCATATCCGTTGAAGTAGGCGCGGTGCAGCGGATCCCAACTCGTCCGGATGTCGTGCCGCGCAAACGAGGCGCGGGGATCGGATCGTTCGGCTACCACGCTGCCGTCCTCGGCAAGAATGGCGATGCGATCGGATGTGAAGTCGGTATGCCGGTCTTTTCCGAACGGCGCAACCGAGGCCCATTGCCGATGCAGCTCGACCTGCATGGTCCGCGCGATCGGATCCTGCGGAACGCCCTTGAGGGCCCAAAGGTCGCCGCCGCTGACGATGGTCGCGGTGAGCGTGTGGTGAGTTTTCCAGCGGTCCAGGCCTCCATGGGCCTCGATGGCGTCGGCGAGCAGCGGAATCATTTCGGGTCCTTTTGCGTCGTGGTGCCCCCAGACAATTGCGCAGAAGCCTCTGGATGGCCCGTTAGGTGTTGTTAAACGGCGTTGGGGCGGTGAGGAGGTAACAAAAATCCCCTATGTCTCAATGTCTTGGCTGGGTGCGCACGCGCGAGCTTTCGGGCAGCCAGGACCAACCATCGGGCCGCATGGCCGGCGCGCAATTTCCATTGCGGCGAAAGCCGCGCTGACAACGTCTAACAACGCTTAACGAGCCAACGTGCCGGACCCGGTGCATACCGCTTGCACACGAGGCCGACGTCCTTCGAAAGACGACGCCTCAAACGGGAGCACGACCATGCACAAGGACGTCAACCAGACTCGCCGCGCGTTCATCGGTGCCGCTGCTGCGCTCGCGACCGGCATTGGCTTGACGCGTCCCGCAGCCGCGCACTTGAGCCAGGTCGATGCAACGACACGGACGCCGGCGATCGGTGCGTCTCTGGGAGATCTGAAGCAGATCAACGCCGGCATTCTGAACGTAGGATATACCGACAACGGCCCCGAGAGAGGGCCAGCCATCCTGCTGCTGCACGGCTGGCCTTACGACATCGATAGCTTTGCGGAAGTCGTGCCGCTCCTGACCGCCCAGGGTTACCGCGTCATTGTGCCGTATCTGCGCGGCTATGGAACGACCCGCTTTCTTTCTGATGCAAGCGCGCGCAACGCCCAGCCTTCGGCGCTTGCAGCGGACATGATCGCTCTGATGGATGCGCTTAAGATCGAGAAGGCAGTCGTCGGTGGCTTCGACTGGGGCGCGCGCACCGCCAACATCATGGCTGTGCTCTGGCCGGACCGCGTTAGCGCGATGGTCTCCGTCAGCGGCTATCTGATCGGCAACCAGCAGGCCGGCAAAGTGCCGCTGCCGCCGAAGGCCGAGTTGGAATGGTGGTATCAGTTCTACTTCGCCACCGAGCGCGGCCGCATCGGCTACGAAAAGCATCGCCGCGAGTTCGCGAAGCTGATCTGGAAGCTTGCATCGCCGAAATGGGATTTCGACGATGCCACCTTCGAGCGCAGCGCGAAGGCCTTCGACAATCCCGATCACGTCGCGATCGTGATCCACAATTATCGCTGGCGGCTTGGATTGGCTAAGGGCGAGGAGGCCTACGACGAGCTCGAGGCGCAATTGGCTCTGGCGCCGACAATCGGTGTGCCGGCCATCACCATGGAAAGCGACGGCAACGGCGCGCCTCATCCCGATCCCGCCGTCTACGCCAAGAAGTTTACCGGCAAGTACGAGCACCGGCACATCACCGGCGGCATCGGCCACAATCTTCCCCAGGAAGCGCCGAGCGCGTTCGCACAGGCCATTCTCGATGTCGCCGCGCAGGTGTGATCGCGGCGTCGGTTATTCACCAGGCACACAACAGGAGAGAACCATGACAGTAGCAGTGAAGCCTACCAAGGTCCGTCCCATGAAGTTCGAGCTCGCCGTTATCCCGGTCTCGGATGTTGCGCGCGCCAAGGAGTTCTACGCGAACCTTAGCTGGCGTTTTGACGCCGAATTCACCAACGGCAGCGACTTCCACATTGTCCAGTTCACGCCGCCGGGCTCCGGCGCCTCGGTGATCTTCGGCAAGAACGTCACGCCGACCAAGCCGGGCTCCGCCCAGGGCCTGTACCTGGTCGTGTCCGACATCGAGGCTGCACGGAAGGAGCTGCTTGCGCGCGGCATCAAGGTCAGCGAGGTGTTCCACGGCAGCGAAGACGTCCACACCGGTACCGACGAACCGTATCTGTTCGGAAGCGTCCGGGTCAGTGGCCCGGATCCGCAGCGCCGTTCCTACCAATCGTTCGCGTCGTTTAGCGATCCGGACGGTAACGGCTGGGTGCTGCAGGAAGTAACCAACCGTCTTCCCGGCCGGGTCGAGGGTGACACGACTTTCGCGTCGGTATCCGACCTCGCGGCGACGCTTCGCCGGGCGGCAGCAGCCCACGGCGAGCATGAGAAGCTGACCGGCGAGCACGACGTGAACTGGCCGGACTGGTACGCGGAGTACATCGTCAACGAGCAGGCGGGCAAGCCGCTGCCGAAGTAGCCATCATCAGGTGCGGTCCGCCGGTTGCCGACGAACCGCACCTTCAGAAACCAGCTGCGGAGTAACGCCCATGAGCAACCGAATCCTCGTCTTTTACGGCTCCTATCGTTCCGACCGGATGGGTATCCGGCTTGCCGAATACGTTGTCGACCAGCTGCGCCGCCGAGGCGACGACGCCGAGTTGATCGACGCCAAGGCGATCAACCTTCCGATTCTCGACCGCATGTACAAGGAATACCCGAAGGGCCACGCGCCCGCAGCGCTCGAGCAGCTCGCAGGGAAGATCAAGGCGGCCGACGGCTTCATCTTCATCACCGGCGAATACAATTGGGGCGTTCAGCCCGGATTGAAGAACCTCACCGACCACTTCCTGGAGGAATGGTTCTGGCGACCCGCTGCGATCGTCAGTTATTCGGCCGGGCGCCTGGCTGGAGCGCGCGCCGCTACCGCATGGCACGGCACACTGTCCGAAATGGGCATGGTGGTGACTTCGAGCACGATCGCCGTTGGGCCGATCGATCAGACTCTCTCTGCCGACGGTCAGCCGATCGGCGAGGGCGGCAAGGCGCTCGAGCAGTCCTTCCCGCGCTTTGCCGACGACCTGATGTGGTGGGTCGAGGCCGGCAAGGCACAGCGGCAGCGAAAGGCGCCACCGTACTGAGGGCGACGAGACGAACCGCTCTCCCCCTGGCGCGCCACTCTCTCGCAAGAGCTGTCTCGCTATCCGCCTGAAGGAATACAGCTTCCAGCGTCCAGTAACGGGCCTAACAGCATCCCAACAACTTCTCACGACGCTTAACGAGCATTCGTGTCGTGATGGCGATATCCCAGCTACACCGAATTGCCCTCACGAGCACCGTGACAAGCGCGATAACCAGGAGGATTCACCGATGAAGACCAGAACACTACTGATAGCGGCAGCAATCCTCACCACGGTTGGTGCACCGCTGGGGCTTCTAGCGGCAACCGGAGAACTGACCGGCAATGGAGAGGCAGCGGCTATGAGCCTTAGTCCTCCTGCTCAGGTCGACGTTGCTACGGTGCTGCTCAAGCGCGTGCAGCGCTGGGACGAGTTCAACGGACGCATCAGCGCTGTCGGATCGGTCGAGATTCGGTCCCGGGTCAGCGGATATGTGACGCATGTCGCCTATAAGGAGGGAGATGAGGTCCGCCGCGGCGATGTTCTCTTCACCATCGACCCGCGACCGTACGAAGCGGCGCTGAACAGCGCCACGGCACAGCTTCAGCGCGCCAGAGCAACGGCGCTGCTGGCAAAGAGCCGCGACGAACGTGCGCGGAGACTCCTGCCGTCGAGTGCAGTGTCCCAGGACGAGGCCGACACTCGCCACGCAGCCTACGCGCAAAGTGAGGCTGACGTGCTCAATGCAGAAGCTGCAGTCGAGCTTGCGGAACTCAATCTCAACTTCACGCAGGTACGCGCGCCGATCGACGGTCGGGCCGGCCGCGCGATGCTGACCGTCGGCAATCTTGCGGTAGCGGATCAGAGTTTGCTGACGTCAATGGTCTCACAGGACCCGGTCTACGTCGATTTCGATCCGGACGAGCAGAGCTATCTTCGCTACAGCGCGGAATTGCGCCGGAGCCCTGGCAATACGCTTGCGGTACGTGTCGCGCTGGCGGGCGATGAACGATTTGCGCACGTCGGAATGGTCGATTTTCAGGATAACCAGGTCGATTCCACGACCGGAAGCATTCGCATGAGGGCAAAGCTGCGCAACCCCGATCGCATATTCACGCCGGGCTTGTACGCGCGCGTGAAAGTTTCCTCAGGTCACGAAAGTGAGGCTGTCCTGATCGACGACAAGGCCGTGCTCACTGATCAGGACCGCAAGTATGTTTACGTCCTCGCTGCGGACAACACGGCACAACGAAGGGATGTTCAACCCGGCCGCAAGAGCGATGGGCTCCGTTTGATCGAGTCCGGCTTGATGCCGGGAGACAAGGTCATCATCGGCGGATTGCAGAGGATCTACAGCTCCGGCGCGCCGGTGAAGCCAGCCGAAGTGCCAATGCTGGCCGCGGCAAACTGAGGGAGGCGACGATGAACATCTCGAAGTTCTTTATTGAACGCCCGATCTTCGCAATTGTCCTGTCGATTGTCATTTTCCTGGCAGGCCTCATCTCGATTCCCCTGCTGCCGGTCGGTGAGTATCCTGAAGTTGTTCCGCCCAGCGTGGTGGTGCGTGCAACCTATCCGGGCGCCAATCCGAAGGAGACGGCCGAGTCCGTCGCGACGCCGCTCGAGGAAGCGATCAACGGCGTCGAAGGCATCATGTACATGAAGTCGGTCGCCGGTTCCGACGGCAGCCTGCAGATCGTCGTGACGTTCCTGCCCAGCGTCGATCCCGACACCGCTGCCGTTCGCGTGCAAAACCGGGTGAGTCAGGCGCTCAGCCGGCTACCGGACCAGGTGCGTCAGTATGGTGTGACGACGCAAAAGCAGTCTCCCACGCCACTGCTGTACGTGAGCCTGTATTCGTCCGACGGCCGTTATGACACACTTTATCTGCGAAATTACCTGACCCTGAACGTCAAGGACGAGCTATCGCGTCTGAATGGCATCGGCCATGTTGGGCTGTACGGCGCAGGCGATTACGCCATGCGCATCTGGCTCGATCCGAACAAGCTGTCGTCACGCAATCTGACTGCCACGGACGTGCTCAAGGCGATACGCGAGCAGAATGTGCAGGTGTCCGCTGGACAGCTGGGTGCTGAACCATCTCCCAAGACGACGGACTTCCTGGTCTCTATAAACGTGCGTGGCCGTCTTGCCACTGAGGAAGAGTTCGGCGCCATCGTGCTCAAGAGCGGCGAAGACGGCCAGGTGGTTCGTCTTGCTGACGTCGCCCGGCTCGAACTTGGAGCCGGTGACTACACGATGCGGGTTTTTGAGGGCAACAAGACGGCGGCAACCGCCGGCGTCTTTCTGTCGCCCGGCGCCAACGCGCTCGGCGTAGCCGATGCGGTTTACGGCAGGTTGAGCAAGCTGTCGGAAAGCTTCCCCCCGGGTATAACCTACAAGGTGGTCTGGGATCCGACCGTCTTCGTGCGCGAGTCGATTCGCGCGGTGCTGAACACGCTTCTGGAGGCGGTGTTCCTCGTAATTCTGGTTGTCATCCTCTTCCTGCAGACCTGGCGCGCCTCAGTTATCCCGCTGATCGCCGTGCCGGTCTCCGTGGTGGGCACCTTCGCCTTCCTGTATCTGCTGGGATTTTCCATCAACACGCTTACCTTGTTCGGCCTCGTGCTCGCGATCGGCATCGTCGTGGACGACGCAATCGTCGTGGTCGAGAACGTGGAACAGCACATCGGGCGGGGGCTGAGTCCGTACGAAGCCGCCCACCAGGCGATGCGTGAGGTTTCAGGCCCGATCATCGCTATTGCGCTGGTGCTCTGCGCAGCGTTTGTGCCGATGGCGTTTCTCTCGGGCGTCACCGGGCAGTTCTACAAGCAGTTCGCTGTGACGATCGCGATTTCCACGGTGATATCTGCGATCAACTCGCTGACCCTATCCCCGGCGCTGGCGGCTAAGCTGCTGCAGCCGCACGGAGCCCCGAAGGACCGGCTGGCGCGGGTGATCGAAGCGGCATTCGGCTGGCTGTTCCGCCCATTCAACCGCTTGTTTCAGGTCGGTGCACGAGGCTATCAAGGATTGGTGCGCAGGTCGCTCGGCCGGCGTGGTGTCGCGCTTGCGGTTTATGCAGCTCTTCTGGCGATCACGGCTGTGCTGTTTCAGTCGGTGCCCGGCGGCTTCATTCCTGCTCAGGACAAGCTCTACCTGTTCTCAGGTGCAAAGCTGCCCGAGGGTGCATCTCTCGCCCGTACGGAGGCGGTCACGCGAAAGATGGACGAAATCGCCCGCACCGTCGAGGGTGTGGACTTCGTCAATGCTTATGCTGGCTTCAACGCGTTGCAGTTCGTAAATACGCCGAACATCACGACCGCTTATATCCTGCTCAAGCCGTATAGCGAGCGCAACCGCAGCGCGGCGGAGATCACCGCCGAACTCAACGCCAAATTTGCAGGTATCAAGGACGGCTTTTCGTACGCGCTGCTTCCGCCACCCATCCAAGGCCTTGGGAATGGATCGGGCTATTCGTTGTACCTCAAGGATCGGGCGGGTCTTGGTCATGGCGCGCTGCAGGACGCTCTGAACGTGTTCATGGCCGAGATCGCACGAACGCCGGGCATGACACATCCTGTCAGCTCTTATCAGGCCAACATTCCTCAGCTCGAGGTCAAGATCGATCGCGTGAAGGCCAAGGCACAGGGCGTGGCGCTATCCGACCTGTTCGAAACGTTGCAGGTCTATCTCGGTTCGAGCTACATCAATGACTTCAACAAGTTCGGCCGGGTCTACAGGGTCCTGGCCCAGGCCGACGCATCGTTTCGCCAGCAGGCGGAAGACATCGGCAACCTGCGCACGCGTAACGCCGGCGGTGACATGGTGCCGATCAGTTCCATGGTGACCGTTGTGCCAACGTTCGGCCCCGATCCGGTGGTCCGCTACAACGGTTTCCCGGCGGCAGACGTCATCGGTGATTCCGATCCCAGAGTGCTTTCGTCGGCAGAGGTCATTGCCAAGATCACGGAGATTGCCGGGCGGGTCTTGCCACGCGGCATCGAGCTGGAGTGGACGGATCTCAGTTATCAGCAGGTGAGCCAAAGTAACGCGGCGCCTGTCGTCTTTCTGCTTGCCGTGATCCTCGTCTTTCTGGTGCTCGCCTCGCTGTACGAGAGCTGGACGCTGCCGCTAGCGGTGATTCTCATCGTGCCGATGTGTATTTGCTCGGCAATGTTTGGCGTCTGGCTCACGGGGGGCGACAACAACATCTTCGTGCAGGTGGGACTGGTCGTCCTGATGGGGCTGGCGTGCAAGAATGCCATCCTGATCGTCGAGTTTGCCCGCGAGTTGGAGCTCCAAGGTAAGGGCATCATCGAAGCTGCGCTCGAAGCCTGCCATCTGCGGCTGCGTCCGATTGTGATGACGTCGGTTGCCTTTATTGCAGGCTGTGTGCCGCTGCTACTGGGTCACGGAGCAGGCAGTGAGGTCCGCGAGGCGATCGGTGTCACAGTTCTGGCCGGCATGCTGGGCGTCACCGTGTTCGGTCTCTTCCTCACCCCGGTCTTCTATGTGGCGCTGCGCAAATGGTCGACCGCGCGTGCAAAGACCGAGGCGTCGCCGAGTCAAACCGCTCTCAATCCTCAATAAGGCGCCTCGTCGAGGCGCATTGGCAAACGAGTTCATGAAGGAGGTCAAAATGACAGATAAGCTTGAACAGGCGGTGCTAGCCGGCGGTTGCTTTTGGGGCATGCAGGACTTGATCCGCAAACTTCCCGGCGTTGTCAGGACACGGGTCGGGTACACGGGCGGCGATGTGCCGAACGCGACCTATCGCAACCACGGATCGCATGCCGAAGCCATCGAAATCGACTTTGATCCGAAGCGTATCAGCTATCGCGATCTGCTGGAGTTCTTCTTCCAGATTCACGATCCGACCACGCTTAACCGGCAAGGCAATGATATCGGGGCCTCCTACCGCTCGGAGATCTTCTACACCTCGGAGGCACAGCGCGACGAGGCCCTCCGGACGATCGAGGATGTCAACGCCTCCGGCCTGTGGCCGGGCCGGGTTGTGACAAAGGTCTCGCCTGCCGGAGCGTTCTGGGAAGCCGAGGCCGAGCACCAAGACTATCTAGAGCACTATCCGCAGGGCTACACCTGCCACTTCCCACGCAAGGGGTGGAAGCTTCGGCAGAGGCCAGGCGCAGCTGCCTAATGCCGTACAGTACATGCTAATCTTCCCCAAGGGCGCGCGACGGCGCCCTCATCCACGATAGCGTGTTGTATGACCGTAATGAGGGGTTGCTTACGATCTGGTCTCCTTGTCGTCGAGCATCGGCTTGTTTCTGACGACGCGGTCAGGATCAATTGCTGTCATGTCCGTTCATGGGCCCTTAGCAAACGCAGATCCGGGAGCTAGCCGAGGTTCCGCATTTGACCTAACTCGGAAGTTGAGTGCGCGTCGCAGCATCGAAACTATGATTAATGTCGCCGAGGAGATCAGCGTCAATCGCGCGGCGACAACTTGATGCCGGTTCTCGATGCGCCATTGGTGACCATTGACCTCTCAAAGGAAGGTAGCGCAATCGATGTGGCGGGTAAGGGCGTCGAAGCGCCGGGCGTTCCGGCCAAATGCTTTCTCCACCGTGGCGATCAGGGCTTTACCATTGGCTGTAACGAAAGAGGAAAACATGGACAAGTCGACTCCGTCTGGCCGCCTCTATCTTGACGATCTGCATGTCGGACAGCGCTTTACCAGCAAGACACACACGCTTGACGAAGCCCAGATCAAGACGTTCGCGGTTCAATTCGATCCGCAGCCTTTTCATACAGACAAGCAAGCCGCGGAACGCACATTCTTCAAAGGCTTGGCAGCGAGCGGTTGGCACACTGCCGCGATCACGATGCGCCTCAATGTTGAAAGTGGTCCGCCACTCGCTGGCGGCATTGTCGGAGCCGGCGGAGAGTTGAACTGGCCAGCGCCGACACGTCCCGGAGATGTACTCCACGTTGAGAGCGAAGTCGTTGAAATTGCGCCGTCGCGCTCTCGATCCGACCGCGGCACCATAGTCCTTCTCAGCCGAACGTTAAACCAACGCGGCGAGGTCGTTCAGATTCTCAAGGCCAAACTTGTCGTTCCGCGCAGAGTCGCGACGTGATCCGCGCTGCTGTCGTGCCGCCAGATATGGGGGGTAGCTTGCCTGATATTACTACACGCATTGAATAAGTCAGCGGCCAGCGGGGCCAAGCGGCGCTGGACGCCGATGGATTGCCGACATTGGCAAGACCAGGGCGTCTGATGAATTGCCCTAAATGGTGAAGGGATACGAGCCCCCGGCAAGCGCCGCCGCACTCGACGGTCCTGCACAGCTAATCCAGGGCTGCGCGCCTACGAACAGCTCGCGCTCAATCGGAGATTCGTCCCGACGTGTACTCATTCATTCGATCGGCAAAACGCTGCGAAGCGCCGCTTCCTTGGCGGCCTTCAACATCCTGACAGGTTGACCGGCCTTAGCCAGAACACGCAGTCCGAAATAGACTGACAAGAGATGTTGGGCGACTGCGCGCCGCCGGTTGTTGTCGATCGCGCTCAACTCTGAGAGCACCTTCTCCAGCACGCGCCCGAGACGTTCTAAGCTTCCGTTGACCAAGCGCTGTGTTTCCGGATCTACGACCGCTTGGTCAATTGAGGCGTTGCATATGAAGCAGCCTCGTCGATCATTTGCGACCGCCATGGCGTCGATTGGCGCTTGGAGGAACTTGCCAATGCGTCGATCTGGCGCATCGATGCCAGTGAGCACGCGCACGGACTCGTCGATGGCGGTTCGATCATAAAGCTCCAGTGATTTCCGATACATGGCGCGCTTGTCGCCAAAGGCCGCGTAAAGGCTGCCTTTTCTCAGCTCGGTAGCGGCCTCGAGATCGTTCATGGACGTGCCTTCGAAGCCTTTCTCCCAAAACACATCCATGATCTTCGCCATGGCCTGATCCTCGTCGAACTCGCGGGGCCGGCCGATCACCTTCGGCTCAAGCATTTGTGACGTCTCCTACTTCTTGACCGATCGGTCACGAATGTCCATTTACGGATGGTACAGGCGGTCAACAGGCCGCTTTCGTTACACGAAATAATGACCGATCGGTCAAGAATCAAGGCCGATGCCAAAGGAGATTTAATGCCATGCCCAATGTGGTTATCTACACGAAGGACTACTGCCGCTTCTGCGCCCGAGCCAAGGAGCTGCTGAACTCAAAGGGTGCCGAGTACACCGAGATTGACGTGACACATGACGCCGTCCTTCAGGCGGAGATGATCAAGCGATCCGGACGGCAGACTGTACCCCAGATCTTCGTTGACGGCCGGCATGTCGGCGGTTTCGACGATCTTGCGGCGCTGACGCTGCTGGCAAGCTCGATCCGCTGCTCGGCCGAGGCGAGAATGCTGCCGCGGAGGGGCGCCATTCCCGTGTCGTCATTCTTGGCAGCGGACCTGCCGGCTATACCGCGGCCATCTATGCCGCGCGCGCGGGTCTCGTACCGACCGTCATTACCGGGCAGGAGATCGGCGGCCAGCTGACGACGACGACAGAGGTCGAGAACTGGCCAGGCGGCGACGTCACCCTGCAGGGTCCGGAGCTCATGGAGCGCTTTCGCGAACATGCCGAGCGCTTCGACGTGACGCTGATCCGCGATCACATCCAGGCTGTCGATCTGTCCAGCCGGCCATTCCGTCTCACCGGGGATGGCGGAGTCTACACGGCCGACAGCCTGATTGTAGCCACAGGGGCCACAGCTCGCTACCTCGGTCTGGCGTCGGAGACGGCATTTAGGGGCCGCGGTGTCTCGTCGTGCGCCACCTGTGATGGGTTCTTCTTCCGGGCCAAGCCGGTCGCCGTGGTTGGCGGTGGCAATACTGCGGTCGAGGAAGCGTTATTCCTGACCAATATCGCCAGCCACGTCACGCTCGTGCACCGCCGCGATGCTCTCAAGGCCGAGAAGATCCTCCAGGACCGGCTGTTCGCCAAGGTCGCGGAGGGCAAGGTGTCGATCCTGTGGGACCATGAGGTTGCGGAGGTCCTGGGTGAGCAATCCGGCGTGACAGGCCTGCGCGTTCGCCATGTCAGCACCCGACAAGCCCGGGATCTTGCCGTGGACCGCGTCTTCATCGCCATCGGTCACGACCCGAACACGGCGCTTTTCGCCGGGCAGCTCGACCGCGACGGTGGCTACCTCCGGACCAAAGGTGGCTTGGGCGGCAACGCCACCGAAACCAGTGTTCCCGGCGTCTTCGCGGCGGGTGATGTGGCCGATCCGGTCTATCGCCAGGCGGTCACATCGGCCGGCACCGGTGCCATGGCCGCGCTCGACGCCGAGCGTTACCTGGCCGGCCTTTCGATCGGCGCTGATGCGCCAAGTCTGAAACATGCAGCATGAACAGGAGTAATGACATGACAACCCTTGTTACCAATGAACCGATCCACATCAACGACGATGACTTCGACATGGCTGTCCACCGAGATGACCTCGTGCTGGTCGATTTTTGGGCGCCTTGGTGCGGCCCGTGTCGCGCCATCGCGCCGGTCCTGGAAGAACTCGCCGGCGACTACGGCGAGGCCCTTACCATCGCGAAGATCAACGTCGATGACAATCAGCGGAAGGCCGCGCAGTTCGGCGTCCGTGGCATTCCAACCTTGGTGCTGTTCAAGGGTGGCGAACCGGTTGAAACGCTGGTGGGTCTCCAAACGCGGACTTCGCTGATCGCCGCGATCGAACGCGCGCGGGCAAAATACGCGAAGACGGACCAGGCGCTCAGCCGGCTGACTGCAGAGCAGTACCGGGTCACACAGCAGGACGGCACCGAATCGCCGTTCTCGGGTGAGTACGTCGACAACAAAGCTGCCGGGATCTACGTCGACGTGGTCTCAGGCGAGCCATTGTTTGCCTCTATCGACAAGTATGACTCTGGTTCTGGCTGGCCGAGCTTTACCCGCCCGATCGTGGAGCAGAACGTCGTTGAACGGTTAGACGACAGCCACGGCATGCGCCGGGTAGAGGTGCGCTCCAAACATGCCGACAGCCATCTCGGACATGTGTTCCCCGATGGACCGTCGGACTCGACCGGCATGCGTTATTGCATCAATTCCGCATCGCTGCGCTTTGTCGAACTGGAGGACATGGCAGCCGAGGGCTATGGCGATCTGCTGTCGATCTTCGGTGTCGAGGACCAGAAGGAGGTGTCAAAATGACCAGCAAACTTGAACGTGCCATCCTTGCAGGAGGATGCTTCTGGGGCATGCAGGATCTGATCCGCAAGCTGCCTGGCGTAGTCAACACACGGGTCGGATACACGGGCGGCGATGTGCCGAACGCGACCTATCGCAATCATGGATCTCACGCCGAGGCCATCGAGATCGAGTTCGACCCGAAACGCATCAGCTATCGCGATCTTCTGGAGTTGTTCTTCCAGATTCACGATCCCACCACAGTGGATCGCCAAGGGAACGATGTCGGAACCTCGTACCGCTCAGAGATTTTCTATGTCTCCGAGGCGCAGCTCGACGAGGCGCTCCGAACGATCGACGACGTCAACGCCTCGGGCCTATGGCCAGGCCGCGTTGTGACGAATGTCACGCCCGCCGGCGAATTTTGGGAGGCGGAGCCTGAACACCAGGACTATCTCGAGCGCTATCCGCAGGGTTATAGCTGCCACTTCCTGCGCCCGGGCTGGAAACTACCCCGGCGACTCCGTGCGGACGCCTGAGACCCGCCTGCAGAGCCTCATCGCCCTAGGGCGGGTGAGGCCTGCTCAGCCCAGAGGCGCCATTAGCACGGACATTCATCACAACCTACGCGACCGGCTTTTGCTCTGTGGGACAGTTATTCGGCGGAAATGCCCTAATCGCGTTCAGATGCGGTCACGTTCCTTTGGGCGAGGTATCAACCTGCTCCACGTTGATGATGGTGCGACATCAATTTCAACGTTCGCGTTTATTCCCTTGAAGTGCAAGCCGACGGTGTCCGTTCATTGGGCGAACCAGACGTGGCCCTAAGCACGCCGACCTTCCGTGGTCCGAAAGCCAGATCACCAAGCTCAAGCTTCGTGAAACGTCAAATGTACGGGCGCGCGAAATCGATGCTTTCTAACGCACCTCGTCGGCGCAATCTGAACCGCAGCTACACCGAATTTGCGTCAGAGTTCCTTTGGCCTGACTTCTACCGGAACTACTCTCGTACGTGAAGCTGGCTCGCATGCGCGGTGCAGATCTGGTTGCGGAACCGCCGCGCGAGGACCAGGATGATCGCGAGGGCGATCATGTTCACGAGCTGTGTGACCATGAACACGGCATCGCCGATGGTGATCGAGTGGGCGAGAAAGACCGCTGACGACAACACCCATAACGCGTAGGCGCGCTCGCTGATTCCGGCGGAGCAACCCTCAGTCCAGAGGTGCCAGATCTGAGGGGCGTAGGCGCCGATGACAAGCCCGGTCCCAATATAGCCGATGACGGACAGCAAGTGTTCCATACTCTTCGCCCTCGTTGCTGGACTAACAAGTGAAGCGCTCTCCAATCGGAAAATTGGACGTCATGATTCAAAGCAGCGCAGTGCTGCTAACCGCCAAATCGCTCGGTGCGGATCGTCTCTGGAATCAGACCTAAATCCAGAAGATGACCAGTGACAGCTTCCACGAAACGATCTGAGCCGCACACAAAGGTCAATCGGGGGGCAGCGCCAAGCCTCGCCAGCGTGGCCTTGAGCAGTGGCAGATCGATCCTGCGGCCAGCGTCCTGCGGACGCCAAGCGGCATCCCTGGATTGGCTTAGCAGAAGAGTGAAATTAGCGTCCGCCGCATCGAGCTCGATCAACTCCTCACGAAAGATCACGTCGTCCCATGTGCGTGCCGCGTTGAGAAGAACGGCGAGGATTTCGGTACCCACCGCGGCGCGATGGCGCAGGATCGACATGAGCGGCGCGATCCCGGAACCGCCACCGATGAGAAGGAGGGGTCCGCCATCCTCGGGATTCCACGCAAAGTGACCGCCGAAGGGGCCGCGGATCTCAATCGTATCGCCTACCTTGGCAACATCGTGAAGAAAGGGGGACACCTCGCCGCCCTCAAGGCGCTCGACGACGAGCTCGTAAAGCCCCTCGAGTCCTGGCGCAGATGCGACTGAGTAGCTTCGCTGTGCCACATATCCATCCTGCGCGGTAAGCCGGACGTCGAGATGCTGGCCAGCCTGAAATGAACGCCAGTTCTGGGGGCGAAGGAAGAAGCTCGACACACTCGTCGTTTGGCGCCGGATACGTTCGATCACGGCCTCTTGCCATGGAACGTGAACCGCCTGAATGACCGCGCCCGTCATGGTCAATCGCCCGAGTAGCGCTGCTCGCGCCACGGATCGCCATAGATGTGATAACCACGCAGCTCCCAGAAACCGGCCTCATCGCGTTCCGTGAACTGAAGTCCATTGACCCACTTCGCCGATTTCCAGAAGTAGAGATGCGGGACGAGGAGCCTTGCCGGACTGCCATGATCTGAGGTCAGCGGCTTGCCGTCATAGTGTGTTGCGATCATGGCTTTGCCACCAATGAGGTCGACCACCGGCACGTTGGTCGAGTAGCCATCATATGAATGCGCCAGTGCATGGGATGTTGGTGGCTCGAGACCGGCGTCAGCGAGCAGATCATCGATCAGGACGCCGCTCCACGATGTATTCAGTTTTGACCACTTGGTGACGCAGTGGATGTCGCGAGTCATCTTAGTCTGCGGCAGAGCATTGAACTCCGCCCATGTCAAACGCTTCACCGGGCGTGGACCGATTTTGAGAGTGAACGACCAGTTCTCAAGCGAGACTCGCGGAGTCGGGCCAGCCGAGAGAACAGGGAAATCCCGGACAAGGTGTTGCCCGGGCGGAATTCGATCTGACTGATCTGATGCGGGCGGGTTGCCAGCAAATCCACGTGTCACCATAACAATGCTCCTCGATTTTTTGCTGGTCGCGCTTGCAGTTCTGAGCGCGATACCAGCGGCGCCCCGCCAACTTAGAATTTGTTGCGTCTATCGCTTAAGTGGCGGGTATCCCTCTACGTAAACCCAATCAGTTGCTTGTGCGGGCGCATGACACGACTGGCAATCGGTTTTGTAATCGGTGGAAGTTGTTTTCGCTGGGTTGTTGGCTTCGAACCACGACCAGCCCCAACCGTCTCCCCACAGTTTGTTGGCCGGATTTCGATTGCTGCTGTCCTTTAGCATGATAAACCAACCCTTCAGGGTCCCAGCCCGACTCACCGCACCAGTCGTCATTTGCTCAGTGGCGGCTTCAAAGACTTCTTTGACAAGGACGGCACCCTCCGGAAATCGTCCAGTCTTTAGATAAGAGTCAATTACTCCAGGTGACGCATAGACAGCATGGATCTCCTTTGAGCCTTGTCCTTGATCGGCAGCTACCGCCCAACTCCCTAGCATTTGATAACTGGACCGATAACCCTTCGGCACATGCAGATTTCCATCGGCATCTGCTATGGCCTTCTCGTTACTTTCTGCACCCCCACCAATTAGCCCCCCAACCACGGCGATCGCCACTAAGGCTGCTCCTGCAATCCAATTTATCACGACGTTGGCGTTCTTCACGGTCTGTCTCCTTATGACGACGCCACCGGCGATACCACTTGTACCCCCGCCAGCGCGACGGGTCGGTAAGGCCGAGCCGACATTGGTGCAGAAGCCGGCAAACCGCTCGTTAAGCATTGTTAGACGCTGTTAGCTGTTGCCATCAGCGACGGGCGCAGCGCCGAGACACTCGCTTAATTTGGACGTTCTCCGCGCGCGCATGAACCGCTCAGGGCTATCGGTCGTTATTGCCGGTCGAGCCCAATTCCCTGGAGCTGAGGGTTTCCCTGGCGGGGGTTCAAACACTTCGCCAGACCGGCGACGGACCCTCCGTCCCGATAGCAAGCACAATGAAGATGATTTGGCCACGACCTGGGCTGTGCAACTGGGACTCTCCGACTCGCCCGCCAGCTAACGCACAGGGGCCGCGCGCCAGACGCGGCTGCCGCCATGGCATCCCGCACGAACATCGAGTAGGATCGTCGCAAGTCACATCGCGCGCGTACACGCGCAAAGCGTCACGGCGTAACTGCAGGCTTCTATCTAGTGGACGTGACGACCGGGCGGCTGGGCAAAATTGCTGAATTTATTGACAATGGTGAGCTCAAGACACGAACGGTGCAGTCGTTCCTCTAGCCGATGCGCGAGATGCCCATCTGATGTTGGAATGCCGGCGACTGCAACCCAAACGAAAAATCATCATCAGTGTGGAACAGGCTGAAGATGTACGCCAAGCTAGGTGACAGCGTCGGGGCACCTAGATTTTCCGAAGAGCAATTTTGGCCGACGCCGAGAGCATGATACCGAGGCACGGCTTTCGTTTACCCGGCAGCGGCGCTTAACTGCGCTCAATCAACTGCTTCCCGAGTCGGACTTTTCTGGCCTATCAAGTATTTCACAGTCAACGATGGATTGACTGCAGTGCTTTTCAACCCGTTACTGAGGTGGTAAGTTGCTCGTCCTTGGCCTCAAAGGGGCGAGCCAACGATGGCACCTAGCAGAGGCGACCGTGATCATTCTTCTGCATCCGTCACGGAAAGTGACGGACGCAATCACGTGAGCGGGGTTACTTTCGCGTTTGGCCCGTTCCGCCTTTCCCCGCGGCAGCAACTACTGCTCCAAGGCGATAATCCAGTTCCACTCGGAAGTCGAGCCTTTGAAATTCTCGTTGCATTGGTTGAGCGCGCCGGCGAAGTAGTCGACAAAGATGAACTCATTGCTCGCGTGTGGTCTGGTCTCACCGTCGAGGAATCGAATCTTCGAGCTCAAATCAATGCTGTGCGGCGCGCACTCGCGGAGGGCGGCACGGGCGAAAACTACATCGTCACGGTGCCTGGTCGGGGGTATCGCTTTGTTGCGGCGGTAGCACGGTCCACGAGCGATGCGGCCCAACCATTCACCGCCGCCGGCCCTAAGGGACACAACTTTCCTGACCGCCTCACACGACCGATCGGCCGCGACGATATCGTTGCAATGGTAAGCAGTCGATTGCCGAGAGGACGCTTCGTCACAATTGTCGGACCAGGCGGAATTGGCAAGACCACAGTTGCTCTCGCGGTCGCCGACAGACTGATTACCGCTTACAAAGACGGTGGACGTCTTGTTGACCTTGCTCCCCTCAGCGATCCCCAGCTTGTGCCGAGCGCACTCGCCGCAGTGCTTGGTGTCGCCGTCCGCTCAGAGAATCCATATCCCGCACTGACCTCCTTTTTGAAAGACAGGCAGATGCTGCTCCTGTTCGACAATTGCGAGCATGTCCTGCTGGCAGCCGCAGCGTTGGCCGAAGAACTCTTGAAAGGGGCACCGGGTATTCACGTCCTTGCTACCAGTCGAGAACCCTTGCGCGCCGAAGATGAGCGCGTGCAGCGCCTTCCGCCACTGGAGACCGCCCCTACCGAGCCGGGACTAACAGTCACAGAAGCGCTTAGCTACCCGGCAGTACAGCTCTTTGTCGAGCGGGCGGCAGCAACCGCCGGCGGATACGAACTCAAGGATGAAGATATCCCAATTGTCGCGCAGATCTGCCGTCGGCTCGATGGAATCGCGCTAGCAATCGAACTCGCTGCGAGTCGCGTTGACGCCTTTGGAGTTCGCGGAGTATCCAGTCGCCTAGATGATCGATTTCATCTGTTGTCACGCGGCCGGCGGACCGCCCTGCCACGGCATCAGACGTTGCGTGCGGCGTTCGATTGGAGCTATGAACTGCTCTCCGAAACCGAACGCTTCGTCATGCGCCGGCTGGGCGTGTTTGCTGGACGCTTTACGATGGACGCTGCAACGGCAATCGCTGGAGACGGCACAACCACCGCACACGAAATAGACGATGTCATAGCCGATCTTGTCGAGAAGTCACTGGTCATCGCGGATGTGGGAGGTGCGAAAGTATTCTATCGGCTAACAGAAACAGCACGAGCCTACGCGCTGAATAGGTTAACTGAGGAAGAAACGCAAGCCGTAAGAAGACGACACGCGCTTTACCAACTCGATCGGTTCGAGCGTGCCCATGCAGAGTGGGATACGTGGCCCACGCTCGAATGGTTGTCGGCCTATGCTCAGCAGATCGACGATCTTCGCAACGCGCTGGACTGGGCCTTTTCGCCAAACGGCGATGTTGGCGTCGGTATAGAGCTCACGGTCGCCGCGTCGCCCCTTTGGTTCGAAATGTCGTTGATGGAGGAATGCCGCGCGCGCGCCGAACGTGCTCTAGTCACACTCGGGGAAAGTACGACGAAAAATGATCGACGCCGGATGCAACTCTGTGCTGCGGTTGCCTGGTCGCAGATGTACACAACGGCATCGGTCCGAGACACGGAAGTGGCGTGGACGACTGCTTTCGAAATCGCGGAGGCATTGGATGATACTGACTACCGTTTACGAGCGCTCTGGGGAATGTGGGCTTCGCGAGTTAATAGGGGAGAGTTCGGCGAAGCTCTTACTATTGCGAAGCGCTTTTCTTCGGTTGCCGACAAGACCGGTGATGTCAATGATCGATTGCTCGGTGACCGATTGACAGGTGCGACGCTGCATTTCCTAGGCAGACAATCGAGTGCGCGACAGCACATTGAGCGGATGCTTGCGAGCTACGTTACCCCGGTCCGTCGCTCACATGCGGTACGCTTTCAATTCGACCAACGGGTGACGGCACGCATCACGCTCGCGCGAGTACCATGGCTACAAGGGTTTGCGAATCAGGCGTTACGCTGCATCCAGATTAACGTCGACGAGGCTCTTTCGATCAATCACAGGCTTTCGCTCTGCAACGCGCTTGTTCAAGCAGCGCGCCCGGTTGCGCTCATGGCTGGCGATCTGATGGCGGCGGAGCGTTACATAAAGATGCTGCTCGATCAAACTGCCAGCGATGAGCTTGATATCTGGCGCGCTTACGGTCGCTGTTTCGAAGGAGAACTGGACGTCAAGCGCGGCGCCGCTGCCGGATTACAGCAGCTTAAAGCTGGTATCGACGAGCTGCGTCGAGCCAGATTCGTCCAGTATCTCACGACGTTCCTGGGCGCGCTGGCCGAGGGGCTGGCGGTCGCCGGAGACGCCCTGTTGGCCAAGGACACGATCGATGAAGCGATCGTACGAAGCGAGCAAAGCGCGGAGCGCTGGTGCAGCCCAGAGCTTTTGCGGATCAGGGGTGTAGTCGTTTTGCAGCGGGACGTTAGTCATGCCGCGGGCAAGGCCGAGGAAGACTTCTTGGAGTCGATTGAGCTAGCCCGGACGCAGGAGGCTCTCGCGTGGGAGCTGCGCACCACAACAAGTCTAGCACGACTGCGGCGGGATCAGGGGAGGATTGGCGAAGCGTACGAGCTGCTCGCGCCGATCTATAGTCGCTTTACCGAAGGGTACGAAACCAACGATCTTACAGTGGCGAAGGTTCTGCTGGATGAACTCTCGGGACAACGTTAGCTAGGACTGGGTCCATTTCACGTTCCCGTGGAAATTTCACGAAAATTCACAATGCTTCGCGGGGCGATTTCACGCCCCGCCGGGATCTTAGCGAGAATTCACAACGTTTGGTTGGGATTTTGTCGTGGGAGCGCTCATGATGACTGGCGAGCGCTACTTCTCGGATGAATATCGATGCCACAGAAAGCCGCACCAACAAATATCCCCGAGGAAGCGTTGCTTGAGCCTCTGACACAGCAGTTTGTCGAGGCAATCGCCGACTGCCCGGTTATGTGCGAACTGTCTCCAAAAGACGCACGACGCATTCTGAGGGATACGCAGTCAGGCATCATCGGCAAGCCAGCCGCACATTTGGAGGATATGGTTGTGCCTACCGGCCCCACCGGACCGGTTCCAGTTCGCATCGTTCGACCGGAGAGAGGAAGTGAAACGTTACCCGCATTGATATACGTTCATGGTGGCGGCTGGATTGTCGGCGACAAGGAAACACACGACCGTTTGATTCGCGAAATCGCGGTCGGTGCGCACGTTGCGTTGTTTTTCGTAGATTACGATCGCTCGCCGGAGGCGAAATATCCCGTAGCAATTGAGCAAGTCTACGCCGTCACCAAATACCTGGTAGAACATGCCAGGCTTTTTGGGATCGATCCAACGCGCCTCGCCATCGTTGGCGACGGCGTTGGCGGCAACATGGCCGCCGCTGTCACTCTCATGGCGAAAGAGCGGCGTGGTCCCAAGATAGATGTGCAGGTGCTGTTCTATCCCGCTGTCAGCTCAATGTTCGACACCGCGTCCTACGCCTTGTTCGCAAATGGTCCGTGGCTGACCAAGCAAGCAATGGAATCGTCCTGGAAAGCCTATCTTCCGGACGCCGCCGCGCGTAAGCAGATCACCGCTGCACCACTCAATGCCTCGATTGATCAGCTGATGGGCCTTCCGGATGCACTCATCATAGTCGCCGAGAATGATGTGCTCCGTGATGAAGGCGAGTGCTACGCGCGCAAATTGGTCTGCGCGGGGGTACGTGTCACCTCCACGAGATACAACGGCACCATTCACGACTTCGTCATGCTCAACGCATTGGCCGATACTCCTGCGGCCCGAGGCGCTATTGCGCAGACGAACGCACTTCTCCGCTCCATTCTTGAATGAAAGATTTAGCCGCGCAGCAGACTTGTCAGAGACCTATGACCGACAGTGACGGTTAATGAATTGGAGCACGCCGATGACGACGCGGACAGCGCAGACCAAAGAGGTCATATCGTTCGGTCCTTTTAGCGTGGTCGCGAGCGAGAGACTGCTGACAAAGGATGGCGCGCCCGTTGAACTCAGCGGGCGGGCTTATGACCTCCTAGTGACACTGCTGTCGCGCCCTAACGAAGTCATCAGTAAGAGCGATCTGATGGCTGAGGTCTGGCCAGGCATCACGGTAGAAGAAGGCAGCCTGCGGTTTCACGTCGCGAGCATCCGCAAGGCACTCGGTGATGGAAGGGACGGTGCCAGATACATTTCGACATCATCTGGGCGAGGCTACTGCTTCGTGGCTCCGGTCTCGCGATCGAGCAAACGAAGCCAGGCAGTTGCAGAGGTCGGCTTTCCGCACGCCAATCTGGCGAGCCGATTTATCCGGATGATCGGACGCGATAATGACGTTCTAAACATATCAGACCGGCTGAACGCAACGCGCTTTGTCACCATCGTGGGCGCTGGTGGCGTGGGCAAGACGACGGTCGCGGTCGCGGTTGGGCATCAGCTGCTCGATGAATTCACGGGCGACGTGATCTTCGTCGATCTTGGCATGCTAAACGATCCCAAGCTCGTCGCCCCGGCCATAGCGTCGATGTTGAGCCTGTCCGTTCAATCCGAGGACGCAACGCCGAGCCTGCTCGCTTACCTGCGGGACAAGCGACTTTTGCTGATTCTCGACACCTGCGAACATCTCATCGAGACGGTAGCGGAACTGGCGTCACTAATCTTCACAGCAGCGCCGCAAGTACACCTCCTCGCGACAATCCGAGAGGTTCTTCAGGTGAAGGATGAACATGTCTACCGATTGGACTCTCTTGCCTGTCCACCGGAGGATCAGGGGCTTACGGCCGCTGCACTTCTTACATTTCCTGCGACCCGATTGTTCGTAGAGCAGGCCGTGGCGAGCGGCGCGCACCCGGATTTTAGCGACGCGGAAGCGACTATTGTGGTGGGCATCTGCCGGAAACTCGACGGGATGGCGCTGGCGATCGAGCTGGCAGCCAGGCACGTCGAATCCTATGGCCTGGCGCAGACTGCCGCCCTGCTCGACCTGCGCCCGCCGCTACTGTGGCCAGGCCGGCGCAGCGCAACGCCCCGCCAAAAGACGCTGCAGGCCACGCTGGATTGGAGCTACGCGTTGCTTTCCGAGTCGGAGCGCACGGTGCTACGTCGGCTCGCCGTACTCGTTGGACACTTTACGCTCGACGCCGCTCTCGCGGCTGCGACCAGCAGCCACGCTGGATGAATCGGTAGTTCTTGGGGCAATCGACAGCCTGGTCGCCAAGTCGATGGTCGTGACCCGTCCGATCGGCACCATAATGCGCTATCGATTGCTCGACATAACGCGCTCCTACGCGCTCACGATCAGCGCTGACGAAGACGAACTGTCTGCCTGGCCGTTCGCCATGCGAACTGCTGCGGTCGATGCAAGAGTAAGGGCTGATCTCTGCGCCCCGGTGTGACTTCAACTCCGCCGATGAGTGCAGGTTGGGCTACATTGCTTCAATCGATCAGACGTCGCCGGCGCTAGCAGCTTGTTGGCGCAGGATCCGACTAGTCAGAGACCACGCGTGGGATCATCCATGTTGAAATCGTCTGCCAGGCGCCATCACGTGGATGCCGTTGATAGACGATGAAGTCGGCATCGTCGCCGTGCACGAGTTCATAAGGCGGTACCTGTTTGAATCTTCGGCGTGTTTCGTCACTCAAATCTCCTTAGTGGAAACTGATCCGTTTTTGAACTAATCGCGACGCTCCGCCTACAGCGATGTGCATCAGACTATCACTTTACCGAGCTGCGAACTGGCGTAACGCGGCTACTTGCTCGCAAAGTCTAACAACGCATAACGAGCCGATGCCTCGGCTTTGGTGCAGGGTGCGGTTGCTGAGACTTTTTGTGACTTGCATGAGAACAGCGGAGGACAGCGATGAAATTCGTATTGGTGAATGATAGGGCGGCTCGGGCATCGACATGTGCGACTTGCTCCGCATCGATCGGCTTCGGTTATCTGCGCGAAGTGTTTTCTAAACAGTTCTACTGCGATCACGACTGTTATCTCGCGAAGAAGGCCAAGTCCGTACCGATCGCATCCCGCGCAGGCGCTGGCATCGACGGTTTGCCGAATGGTGACGCCAGCGTCTGGGCATAATGAGAATACTCGCCACGAAGGCCCGTCTGCTATTTGCGTGATAGCGAGAAGCGAATCAACGCATTCACGGAGAGGAACTACGATGACGAACTTGATGCTTATTGCGGCCATCACACGTTTGTTGATCGCGAACGCAAGGATCGCGTGGGGCAGGCAGCCGTGCCTGTTAGCAGGGGCGATCAAAAGATGCCGCTTCGCGTGCGTCACGATCGGTGACGCCGATCGCACGCTTTGTTAGACCGACATCGTCCGCCAGCAACGTAACTGACTTGCATGTGCGGTGCATCAGATCATTGGGTAGAATGCGGACCCTGGCAACGGCAGCCCGCCCCGACTCCAACAGCCTCCACCGATCTCAAGTGCGCGTTTGGCGCTTGCAGCAGGATGAAGAGGAGAATGTCATGAAGGTCGCTATCAACGGCTTCGGCCGTATCGGAAGGACGCTGTTCAAGCAGCTCCTCGAGGCCAGAGGCTTTGATGTCGTCGCTGTCAACGACATCGCATCCGCTGACGATCTCGCGTACTCGCTCAAATTCGACACGGTCCGTGGCCGTTACAGCCGAGACGTGGAGGTCGCGGGTGACCGCTTGGTGGTCGACGGCCGCACGTCGCGGATATTTGGAAAGCGGGATCCCCAGCAGCTGCCGTGGGGCGAGCTCGGTGTCGAGTTGGTTTTCGAGTGCACCGGCCGGTTCACGGATGCTGCTGATCTTGAGCGGCACCTCGCGGCGGGGGCAGGCTTCGTCATCCTCTCGGCTCCAGTGCGCGACGGCGACGTGCCGACGCTCGCGCACGGCGTCAACACCGCCGCCGGCAAACAGATCGTCAGCTGCGCGAGCTGCACGACGAACGCGATCACGCCAGTGATGGAAATCCTGAACCGGCGCGTTGGGGTGCGCAAGGCTACGATGACGACGGTTCACGCCTACACCGCCGGCCAGGCGCTCGTCGACGGTCCGCTCGCCGACCGCCGCCGCGGACGTGCGGCAGCCGCTAACCTCGTGCCTTCGACCACGGGCGCAGCGCGCGCAACAACGAAGGCGCTGCCGGAGCTTGCGGGTCGGTTCGATGGCGTCGCCATCCGCGCTCCGGTGCCCGTCGGTTCGATCGCGGACATCACTTGTCTCGTGGCGGCACCCACGACAGTCGACGCGATCAACGCCGTTTTCCGCGAAGAAGCGGTGAGTGAACGCTACCACGGCGTGGTCGGCGTCTCGGATGACGAGTTGGTATCGAGCGACGTGATTGGCGATCCTCGGGCAGCGATCGTCGACTTGACGCTCACCCAGGTCGTCGACGGTGATCTTGTCAAGCTCTTTAGTTGGTACGACAACGAGTGGGGCTACTCGGCCCAGCTCGTTCGTGTGGCCCAGGACCTTGCCGCTTCTCGCGTGTGACCGGCGTAGTCAGCCTTCGACTAGCGACCAGAGGGGGCGGGCTAGGCACAACGTGACGCTTCCGGTCGCCTAGGAGGCGCTGGCGGCATTCGACGAGGCACCGCGCCGGGTGGGGCAATTGGGACTGCTCGTACGTGCCGGCCTGCTGGGTTTCCGACATGGCCGCGCGCTTCCGCTCCCATCCGCACGGCGCTCCTGCCAGAGTTCGGCAGCATGGGTATAGGCAAGGTTCGTCAGGCTCATAACCTGAAGCTTGTAGTTCAAATCCACCTCCAGCAACCAATTAACTCAGCGACTTAGACAATATGGACGTGGGGCCATCAGGCAAAAAACCTGAGGCTTTCGTTTCCATAACAAGAATAGCTACTTGCGGTGCCACCGGGACCGGCGATGCCGCTTATTTTCTCTTCATCATCGACATTTTTATTGAGCATCTGCCTGCGATATTCATCCTCATCGCGGTGCTGGTACCGGTGGTGCAGGCAGTCGGCATCGACCTCGTCCACTCCGGTCTGTTGATGGTTTTCAACCTGCCTGGGCCTTATCACGCCTCCAGTCGGAATTCTGCTCGGCATCTGCGCCAACTTCGCCTGCTTGAAAGGAGGAGGAGAGCCGTGAGCTCGGTCCTTCTTTTTGTCGCCGGCCTCGTCGTCCTGGCAGCCATCTCCATCTTCCGAGATCGCGCTAGGTGGCAGCAAGCGAAATTCCCTGATCTACGCTGCCTATACCCTGTGAGCGCGCGAAATTTCCCTGTAAACTAGAGTAGGGAATTGACCCAGAAAGCGCTGTACTGCAGCGTGTTTTGTCTCTGGGGCGTTGCTTCGAGCCAGCAACATCGCCAGTTTCCCTGAAAAATTCCCTGTTTACGGGGAATTTGGCCAGAGACCGGTGCGATCGGCACTGCGTCGCCAGCCAATTGATATTATTCAACTAAACCGGTTCTTTGTTGCTTCATTTGGAAATGGCGGATTCCGCTGCCCGTCGAGAAAGTACAGCTCAACGACCGATGCGAGCAGTCCTTCAGAAATGGGATGAGGCCGCTAAGGTCGAGTGGGCTGCACGCCCAAATGGCCGAAAGCAGGAGGGAGAGTGCCCCCGAAGGGCAGACCTCGATAACCTGAGGTGACAGATCCGGGACCTTAGTTGCGCTTAGGCGTGCGCCGCCGGTTGGCTCTGCTAAGGCGGGCATCGAGCCGGACTGGATCGTCCGCACGTCAATTGGAGCCACCTACGCCAGTCTGATTGCTGGAAACACGCCTGAGGAACGTCTGTCTCGACTTCGAATTCTGGAGCAGGGTGCAGCGCGGCCTTCAGTTGGGCTTTCGCGGCATGCTGCCGGCATTTCGTGACGAATGGTCGTACTGGACGACCTGACCGCTGGTGACTCCGTCGATCTCGCGGATGGTCTTCCTCTCGCCAAGCTTGCTCGATTGAGCTTCCTCCGTGTCTGACCCTGAACGGACGTGGCTGATGTAAAAAACTGGACGCGGTGCGTCTCATGTCCTGAGCGTTGGTCTGCTCGGACGACCATATTACAAACGGACGCGGTCGCCCCTAACTCCTGCCGTACTGGTCTTGATCGTAGGCCTGCAGGATGCGGACAAAATCGGCCATGCTGGATCGATCTCGGTTTTCGGTCATAGCCGCAACCGGAGTATTGGACGCGGGCTGGCTCCCTTGCCAAAACCAGATTACGAGATCGGCTATGTTTTTCATGGCGTACTCTCTGCAGCCAACTGTGGCAGTAAATACCAATTACTGGAGCGGCAACGCGCCGCTCGACCAGGACAGAGGCCGGTGGGCGCTACGCCGCCGAGCTTGTCCTGCAACTGCCGGCTCGCGGAGCCGGTTCCGTTGCTTTTCGCTTTGCATTCATAGGTAGCGCCGGGCACTTGGTAGCGCCATTGCGCGCGGGTATGAAGTGATCATGCTTAGGTAGGCTCGGACCAGCAATCGGGATAAGTTGACCGAGTGTCGATGTAATCAAAGGTTCAGCTGGCATCGATACCCCGCTATGTGCGGACGAGGTGATCGAATGAGGTTTGGCTTCAGTCTGCTATCAAAGTTGAATGCGTTTGCGCGTTTGAGGGCTGAAACCGGAAACAACTGAGCTGAAGACCACGAAGAAGAGAGGGCATGCTAAAGAATGCGAAGGTGGCAACCCGACTTCCAGCCAAAGACCTAAATCGCGCGAGGGCGTTCTACTCGGAGAAACTCGGGCTCGAGCCGGTCGAACAGCGCGAGGGCGGGCTCCGCTACGTCTGCGCGGCCGGCGAGTTTGCGATCTTCGTCTCGGCCGGAGAGCAATCCGGCACGCACACACAAATGGGCTGGGAAGTCGAGGATATCAACGCGACCGTACGCGAGCTTCGCATGCTGGGTGTCGAATTTGAGGAGTATGACCTGCCCGGCTTAAAGACGGTCAATGGAATTGCGGAGATTAAGGGGAATTACCCCAGCAAGGGTACCGGTGAGCGGGGCGCGTGGTTCCGCGACAGCGAAGGAAACCTGCTGGGAATCGGGCAGCCGGTTCGGTCTTGACGGTTCGGCTCGGCCGCTCGTGGCGTCGCATGAGCGCGGCCGCGAACCAATAGTGCTCATCTCATCGACCGCGCGGCGCTCCACCAGGACCAACAACAACCGATGGCGACCGCGCGTAAGGTGTCGTTCGACACCACGCGCAACAGCCTGCTTTTTTCACGCGATGACATGCGGGCGGCGTTGCTCACCTTCAATCCGCAGCTCGCCGAAATGCATGAGCGTTTCGCCGGCGAATATCTGCGGCATTTCGATCAGAAACAGGTCAGCTACGGCGTGCGGGAAGCTATCATCAAGAGACTTCCCGATGGCGAACCGAAGCGCGACGAGGTCGCGGGTGAACTCTGCATGAGCGAGCGCACGCTGCAGCGGAGGCTGGAGGAGGAGACATCATTCCTGCAGCTGCTCGACGATACGCGCCGGGAGCTTGCGGATCAGTATCTCGGCCGGCTGCATTTGTCGCTTGGGCAAGCCGCCTATCTGCTCGGCTTCTCCGACCAGAGCAGATTTTCCGGGCCTGCCGCCGCTGGTTCAACCTTTCACCGGGGCAATGCCATGCTTGACAGGGACGAGGGGAAGTCCGGCGCCGACCGGCCTGGGCTGAATGCCGTGCAGCAGAGAAAATTGAGCCGGCGCGCGGTGTTGAAGGGGGTAGCCACAGTTGCGGGTGCGGCTGCCGGATCGGGTGCGATCCGCGGCTTCCCGACCATCTGGACCCAGGAAACCAGTAGGAGAGTGCCGAAAGCGATCAGACAGGGTGGTGCCGAGGCCGTGAGGAGATCGCACAACCGACCCATGAAGTTAGGCAAGTAATTCAGCGTACGTCAGATACTGGAGCCTTCTGAGTTGTCGAGGCCCCCGCAACGCTTCTATTTGGCTAAGGACAAGCTAATCCGCGTGACAATACCATCCCATTGGCGTTCCTCCACCGCTGGATAATTCATCAAGATGCAATTCATGAAGGCGTTCACGCGGTTGCAACGATTGTACCAGGTATAGCCGTCTCGAACCCCGGAAACGGCGAAAAACTTAGGAGTCACTCTTTTGTATTGTATATCAGCTGGCGGCCGCATCTTTTCCAGAAAAACGGCAGGGGAATCGTTATCGGGATTAGGAAACGACTTGATCGTGAGGTTGGCCCGATAATCCTTCGTGAAAAGATGGCGGCCAAGTGTCCCTTCTGTTGCGCCCGCGTCCTCCTCGAAAATCGATACTGGAACATCTACGCTCAATCCGGTGACGGGAATTGCGTACCTTCGCCATTCCAGGCTGGCCGCAGTAGCCTCCGCTAAGGGCATAATGCTGAGAAGAACAGCAGCGAGCGGCCGACGCGAGCACATGTCGAGGTCTCTTACATCCCTTAACTCACGCACGGTTGCCCCGCGTTGCCGCCGTTTTAACGACGGGCAAAACGTTCAACGATCTGATCGCGTTCACGTTCCTCGATCTTGCTTACCAACGGCGTCGAAACGGCGAGCGGGGGCGCATCTGCGGCAAACAGAAACTGCTGGTCGTCAAGATGCAGAAGAATCCGACAGAGCATTGAGCCTCTTCTGACCCTGCACGCACGATCCAGGAACGCGAGGCCCGCCAAGCCGTTAACCGCTAATACCAAACCAGAGGCTTCATCATGGACTGGAACCGCGTCGAAGGTAACTGGGCCTCTCGAAGTCCCGGGGGTCGTGATTGTGCGAGGAGATCTTGGAAAGACAGTTTTTGCGGTCGCCGGCGCTCCTGCGCGATCTCACCTTGAGCAGTAGGGTAGACGGCAGGGACAGCTGCCCCGCGAATGGAGAAGGCCCCGGGCGGGTGGAGCCGTCTCCCGCTCTCCGCGGATAGGCCGTCAGTGAGCGCTCCGCCGCTAACCGGGAGATCTCCGACGCCACGAATGCGGCATCACGCGGCGGACAATGACTCTGAAGCCGGCTCCGTAAAAGTGAGTCGCTCTGACCTGGGGCGAAACTTTTCTCATGTGATGATCGATAGCGGGCTGGTGCGCCAATCGCGCAGCCGCGTCAGCGATCTCGGCCGGAAGCCCCTTCTCGCGTGAGCGGCAGCTCGCTCGTAGTTGAGTAGTCTACCGGTCCATCACAACGGTACGTCCGCGATCTTCGCGATTTTTTTCGATAATCGCATCATTAGTAGTTGGTCCGGTCGTACAAGCGCAGACAAACCGAATTGGCCGGATCGTACGTCTGGGAGGCCGCCGGCCCTATTGAGACCATCCCGATCGCCAAAACCAGAATGCGCATCAGAGCCTCCTTCGACATTTACTTCCATCGTACTCCCCAACATCTCGATCCGTAGAACTACCGGCAGGCGTTTGTGGTATTAACGCTTTCTTAATTATTTGGGTCGATGAAGCTCTTTTAAAGAAAATTCGAGTCACCGAGTGGGAGACGGTCTCATGCTCACGATGGTTCTCGCAATGGCGTTATCTGCCCTTGTCGCTTGCGGCGTTCTTGCTCTCGGTTTCGAGATTTTAGCGGGACGAGCCGAACGTCGGCACAAGGCGTAATTAAAGTTCTGAGCGGGGCTTTAGGCACCCATCTTCGAGTGACCGAAGTTAGACCTAACATCGGCGCCCGCCGCATACGCCCGTTTAGTAATTGTAGTCGGCCACCCTGCGGACACGGATGGGATCTCGCGGAAGACGGCGTCTGCTATCCAAACGGATACCTGCCGCCACAGGCGCAGGCCGCAAGACAATATCCCCGATACTATCGCGAAGGCCGCATGATCATGGACGTCTCCGATCTGACCAGATGCTCGCCGGCGTGCCCGACCAGACTGGCTGCGCATATCAAGATGCTCTGAATACCGGATGAACGCAATTTGCGGGGCATCATATCGCGAGAGTAATGGGTAGAGCCGCCGCTGACTCAATCCCCGCGGCGGGCTTTTTCGTGCCTGTCACACCCGGTCGGTTCAGCGCGGTACGCACATCATGGATTGCCGACTCCATCGGTGATATGGCCCGCAAGGGGGAGATGGCTGGGATGTGGCCGGGCACACGTTCCGAACTGGTAGCCCTTGCTGCCATCCGTCGCGGACACAAGCTCCTTCAGACGTGCTGCTACACCCGATGCCGCATCCGCCCGTGGCCAAAGCTGGTTCGGCTAGAACACACACCATGAGGCAGGCTCCAAGGCAGGCAAGGCGAATGATCATGGCGGCTCCTCGTTGGCTTGAATGCACACGTTAACATTGGCGCCGTGAATATCGTTCCGGGTCAGCGAAAAGGGCCTCCTTGACCCGGTGCTGTGATTTCGGCGTGGCCCTTTGGGTGAAGAGCTTGGCCTTCAGGAGCCCTCAGCTCCACATCCCGGAGCTGGGGCTCTTAGTGCCAAGCAAATAGATCGGCGCCTTTCCATATCTGCGATCCGTCAGTGCCGCCGGCGGCCGGTCTTGGTTTTGGGCTCGCCTCGCTTCCTTCGTTTGTTCTTTAGCGTTGGCTTGATTAGCGCGGCATGGCTGGAAGTTATGAACCCCATCTTGATCTCTGCGATCGGTTCATCCACGGTGTCGCCGCGAACAGCGTTGTAGCGGGTCAAAAGGCCATCTGACAACGTTAGATAAGGGTTCGCATTGTCTGCAGCTGGCGACAGCACATAGTCTTGAACCAGTTGGTTGAAACGCTTCAGCCGCAAAAAGACACACAGCTCGGATCGTTCCTTTCTAAGGTGGCTGTCCACAGGGCAACATGGTTTGGGGTCCTCTTCGCCATTCGCCGGACCACCTGAAGTAGGCGCGCCGAAGACGGACATAGGCAGCGCAGCTAGAGTTCGGATGCGCTTCGAACGGCATGGCTGTAGCCTCTGCTGTGCGACAGTCGGGACCTTCATGACCGCCACCGCTGGTGGCGCCCTTCGGCTCGCCCGTCATGAGAAGAGCAATGCCGGCCAGCACCAACACGATGCCCACCACCGCAAAGGTGTCGCCGAAGCCCATGATCCACGCCTGGGGTAGAGGCTGAACGGCGCATGCGGAGCGATCCGGAGTTCCGCAGGAACGTTTCGCAATGGCGCGATCATCTTGTCTAGCAAAGCTCATTGAACCGTTATCGGATGGAGGTGGATTGTCAGGCAGGGTTTCCCAGGGGAGACACCTGAAGTCGCTTCCTTCATCTAAGGCAGTCTTGAGACCAGTAGCTGGGTGGGTGGATAGCGCAGCCGGCGGATCAAAGGGCGTCTCGCCCAAGCTAAAGAACCGAAGTCTCGCGGATGCGGCCCGCGCTTCTGGCTGGATCTGCCGGGGCGACACGCAGGAAACCCTCCGAACCATCCCCACTTGGACGCGCCGAGCCCTGCATATCACCCGAATGATCCGGACAACGCGAGCCGAAATCACCATGTGAGAGGTCGAGCTTGGCCAGCGCTTCACCCGGGTTACGACACATGTCGCCCTTGCCGCAGTCGTTGGACAGCTTCGGGTTGCAGTAGTCCTTCTGCGGCTGGCAGTTCATGGCGTCCTTCCAGTCACCATCCTGCTTGGAGCACTCGCCCTTGCCGCCTTTCGAGTAGTCGGATTTCCCGGCATGCTTCGAATTGTCGCCTTTGCGGCCGTCATCGGAGCAGCCGTCGTGGCCCTGCGCGAGCTTGGTCGATTTCGCACCTTCGGCGGCAAACCCGGTGTGACCAGCATCGCGCGCAGGCGCCGCTGCTGGTCTGCGGCCTATAACTCCGACCTGAGACGGCTGGGCTGCCGCGGGAAGACGGATGATCATATCCGCTCCGTGGGCGATTTCGGGTCGGTGTGCTATACTCACACGAGTCATATTTAAATGCTGGAGATTGGCGTTGATTTCTTTTTCCTTTTCGGTGTCCAGATGTGCCGTGCCCTCGTCCAGAAACAGGATCTTTGGTCGGCGATAGAGCGCGCGCGCAAGCAGTATTCGCTGTTTCTGCCCGCTGGATAATGAGCTTCCCATGTCACCGATGAGGCTATTGTAGCTCATCGGCATTGCCATGATAACGTCGTGGATACCGGCAATCTGCGCACACTCGATCATCCATTGCCGATCGAATGTTGTCTCAAAAAAGCAGATGTTGTCGGCAATAGATCCTGACAGCAACTGATCCTCCTGCATCACCGCGCCAATGTGCTCGCGATAAACGCGTGGTCCGATCTGGCCTAGCGGAAGGCCGTCGATCAGGACCTCGCCGCTCGTTGGCTCGAGCAGCCCAAGCATAATCTTGACCAGAGTTGTCTTGCCGCAGCCGGAAGGTCCCATGATCGTCACGAATTGTCCCGGAGCAACGCTCAGATTGACGTTGTTGAGAATCAGGGGCTCTGCTTCTGCATAGCGGAAGCACACGTTGCGCAGTTCAATCGAGCCGAGGATCGGTCGCACATATGACAGATCCTGGTCGTGCCCTCGCTCTAGGGGGGTGAGCGCAATATCGGCGAGACGCTCCAAGTGCAGTCCGAGAATGCGCAGTTCCACCAGCTTCTCGATTAGCAGCGCTGTCCGTTCGGCGAACTGCAGCTTGTAGCTGACGAACGCGAATATCATGCCAACCGAGATAAGGTTGTCTAGTGCGAGGCGAGCGGCGAGGTAGATTGTGATTACGTTCTCCAGGCCGTATATGGTGTCATTGATGGCTTTGAAGCTGATCCTCGCCCGGCCTAGCCGCACGTTGGCATTTACATACTCAGCATAGCGGTTCAGCCATTGGCTCTCCCGCTCGTTTTCTCGGTTGAGCAGCTTCAGGCTCTGCACCGCCCGCACGGTTTCGATGAAGTTGGAGTTCTCCTGTGCCTTGCTGTGAATGGCCGCTTCGCTCCGTTGTCGGAACATCCTGAAGAGAGCTAGTCGCAAGGCGGCGTACAGCGCGAACGCGAACAGGACGATGAATCCGAGCTGGACGCTGTATGCGAACATCAACCCCAGCATGAGCACCGACATCAGGCCGTCGATCAAGCCCGTGATCAGTCCCTCCGCGAGCATGTTGCGGATGGGCTCGATCGAGCCGAAGCGCGACAGGATGTCGCCGATGTGCCGTTTTTCGAAGAATGAGAGAGGCAAACGCACCAGATGATGAAACAGCCGGGCGCCGATCTGAAAGCTCAGCGTGTTCTGCAGAAGAAGAACAATGAACGAGCGGGTCGCAGTCGACGCGACTTTGATCAGGACGAGTAGCCCGAATCCAAGCCCGAGTACGAGCAGAAGATCGACGTCGCCTCTGGCGATAACCTCGTCAACCGTGAGCTGCATGTAGAAAGGAGCGGCGAGGATAAGGATCTCGATGACCACCGAGAGAACCAATATTTGCGTTAAGACATGAGAGTTCCCCCTCATTCCGCTCCAGAATGCTGAAAACGGTAATCGCACTCTCTGGTCTGTGCGGCAGAACTCTTCTGTGGGTGAGAGTTCAAGTACGACTCCGGTGAGATGTCTCGATGCTTCGGTGATGGGAAACCATTTCTCGCCGGCGGCCGGATCGTGAACCACGATTCCGTGTTTCTTGCACGCCTTCAGGACAACGAAATGATCCATGTCCCAGTGCAAGATCGCCGGCAGACGCAGTTGGCCCAGATGGTCAACCTCGATTCGCAGCGGCCGGCATGCCAGGCCCAGGTGAGCCGCTATCTCCATGAGGTCGCGGAGAGTGACGCCCTTCAGCGAGACTGCGTACCGCCGCCGCAGGCTATTCATGTCAGTTCGATGACCGTGATAGAACGCTACCATGGCAAGGCATGCCAGCCCGCATTCTGCTGCCTCTGTCTGCCTGATGACCGGGAGGAACCCGCGTCCGCTGAAATTCAACAGTCCCTGCATGCGGCTACATCCTTGCGCTCAACAGCGGGTCAAGCAGCCACTGCATCAGCGTGCGCTGCTCAAGGATCACGTCGGCCTTGAGCAGCATGCCTGGCTGAAGCGGCATCTTGCGCCCATAGGCATCGATGTCGGGCCGCTCGGGAAGCACAGTCACGCGGTACGCCGGCTCTTGGAGGGTGATCGGCCCGGTAGCATCATTGCCGGTGAGGATCGTGTGAGAGACTTTTGCCACCGTGCCGCGGTAGGTGCCGAATTTCTGATAGGGAAATGCATCGTAAAGTATCCTGACCTGCTGGCCGGGGCGCACGAATCCGGACGCGCGGGTCGGAAAGAACAGCTCCGCCTGCAAGCTCGAATCAAGTGGGATGATTTCGAGCTGCATATGCTTTGGATCAGCGACCTTGCCGACGGTCGCCTGCACCGTGGACACGCGCCCACTCGTCGGCGCCGTGATAACGTAGGCCCGCCGTCCGTCCACCTCGGCGGTGCGCTGTTCGATCCAGGAGAGATCGCTGCGCAGGACGCGAAGCCTTTCTGCGGCAACGGTCGGAAGTTGCTCGAGCGTATGCTGAGCGTCACTCAACTGGGTGCGTCGTACAGTGATCTGCTGATCGAGCGACGCCAAGCTCTGCGCTTGCTCAAGCGCCGCCTGCTCGCGGCGCTTCAGCTCGACGGCTGGCAACGCCCCCTTCGCGATTAGCGTAGCGCCCGTCGATACAAAACTCTCGGAAAGCTTCAGCCGTTCGTTCTGGATGTTGCGCTGGTCCTCAAGTTGGGAAATCTCTCCCTCGATCCCCTTGATCGTAGAAGCGAGGCGCTCGTGTTCCGAGGCGGTCCGGCGCTCTTCCGCGGCGATCTGTCGCTCGACAACCTCGCGCTGTCGCGCCAGTGCTGCGAGAACGGCGGCATTGACGTCATCGCCGTTGGCGCTGATCTGGGAAGTGACGATGGTCAGGAGCGGGTCGCCCTCGGCAACCTCCTGACCCTCCTTGACGTGGAGTTCTTTGATGAAACCCTGTTGCGGCACCAAAATTTTGACCGCTCCGAAGGTCGGAGTTAGATAACCGGTGACGGTTTCCTTGCGCGCGTATTGAGCGATCGAGATAAAAACCAAAATGAATGCAACAAGGCCCGCAAGAGTCCAGCTGAGGATCGTGCTCGATATCGGCTGCAGCGATACGACCTCGCCCCAGCTGTGGCGTTGATGCAGAAAGTCGATTGCTTCCTGGCGAAATAGAGCTGGCCGTGCCGCCATGGACGCACCTTATTGCTACGTTGCTACGCGCTCATTCGTCAATTTGAGGGCTGCGGGTAGTAGTCTCTCCGCCGCGCCACGGCTGCGGACGGGTACCGCCTAATGCGGTGGAGAACCGCTCCCCCGCCATGGAGAAGCGGTTCGCCCGCGCACATCATCTTTACGTAGATTGCACCTGGATCCCGAGGACGTTGACTCCAATGTTTGTGTCGTTGACGTTGACCAAGCCGAATTGTGTGTTGTCGCCGTCGCAACACTTGTCGTGGCCGCGCTTGTCTCCGCCGGCGGCCACGAGGTCGAGTTCCTCGTCGCGCAGTTCAACAGGATGGGTAAGTTCGTGCATGTTACTCTCCTTTGTACTCTCTTGGGTGTTGATGGCGCCGTACTAACGGCTACCACGTACTCTCTAGTCGGAAGCCGCCAATCTGGATGCACTGGCGCGCAGATTTCTGTGCGGCACGTGCTGGGTGCTCGTTTCATTTTGGATTTACAGCGCTGTATGGAATCGCGCCTTAAACTTGCGATTAGCGCAGCTTCGCCGGCGCGCTGGTCGACGATCGGGTTTTGATGGCGATCTTCGACGGCGGCAGGGCTGCAACTTCGCGTTTCCGGAGGAGAACGCGTTGCGACACTTGGCGGGGCTCGCCACCAAGAAGCGCGCGAGCCTCGTCTTGGCGTCGTAGCTTATGTCGATGATTGCATTCATCGTGAGATAGCCGCGCAACCAGGCGTGCCGATTGCAAGGGCTTGGGTTTCGTCGCAGGCCTGACCACGTTCCTGAAATGTGAAGGAGAGGGACATCGATCTTTCTGAAAGGGATTGCGAATGAGACTGGAAAGCTCGCACGGGATGCAAAGCGTGCTCTGGAGCTATAAGCCCACTTAGCGGAACGAACTTGTGTCTACCATTTTTCAGGGGCGGGAGAAGAGTTTGCAGCAGAAGCGCTGACGATGGCCCAGCTCAATGAGAAGGTTGAAGACGTTTCGCTTCAGATCATCGACGTCAGTTCGCAAACGCCAGACGTGGAGAGGCAAACGTGATCTGCTACTGCTTTTCTATGGCTGAACAGGAGAGCACGACGCCGAACCGCCCTCCGTTACCTCCAAAAGATGCAACAAGCGAACTTCACATCGCCGCTCACCGCGGCTCGCCCAGCAAGCGAGCATGAACTGTTAGACGCCGGTTTGTGCCTCGATGATGACGTCACGAGTTTGTGAAGGCGCAGATCGAAACAATTTTTAATGAATGAAGTAGTCGCCGCTGATTAGGTTTTCACAAACAGCTCATTGTGCACTCGGGAAGTGCAAGTCATCAGTATTGCCTTGCACGGAAAAGGGGTTGCGTACCGTGCCCCACCAACGCGCGTGCTTCACAAATGAAGCGTCTTCCCCAAGCGCGGCGCAGGATCACACATATCGCCATTCCGAGACGGCTCTCAATTACGAAACGGCGCTAATCGAGTGCGCCGCTGGATCGCAGTCTGCCGTCGGCGAGATTTACGCCCGGGAGAAGGATCAGTTGCGCGCGGTGGCGCACCGGATCGTCCACGACAGGTCGCGTGCGGAGGACGTCATCCACGATGCATTCGCGCAAATTCTCCGATGTGCCAAAAGCTTCGATCCCGCACGCGGATCCGCGCGGGGCTGGATCTACGCTATCGTCCGCCACACAGCACTCAGGATGCAGCAGAACGCCAGGCGGGAACTCGTACTCGAAGACCACACGCTGAACGCCGTCTGCGAGCGGGAACAGACGGTCTCGAACCCCGCGTCTCGCATCCCAGACAGTATGACGCTACGGACCATGCTCGATCAACTCGAGCCAAAGCGCCGCGCGAGCCTGCTTCTGGCGATCATCGACGGGCGTACGCATGAGGAGATCGCCGAATACCTCCGCGTTCCGGTGGGAACGGTCAAGGCGTGGATCCGGAGAGAACTCGTGGCCATGCGGCGGCAGCTCGAATGAGGCGTGAATTTGTTTTGCGCGCTGCATCCATCGGGGCGCGTCGACGACAGTAGGTGAGGGCGCCGGGATCCGGAGCAGGCATGGGCCCGTCGCAACCGCGCAGTCAGGAGCGAAACCATGTCTATCCTGAGTTGGGTTACGAGCATTCTCGGGCTGGCAAAGACTCCGGAAATCGGCGTCCCACGCGAGGAATACAAGTCAACCACGCTCGACGACCGCGGCAACGGCGAGCACTTCAAGTGGAACGACGATCACAAGCCTCGCGAGGACTACTTCCAGCACGATAGTGGCTGGAAGGACGCCAAGAACGACGACGGCCCGCCGCAAAAGGACTATTGCGACCCCGAGCCATCCAACGACTACGGCAAGGGCGACACTTATCGTAACCCGGGTGACGCGTTGGCCAAGTTCGACTTCTCACATGGTGATTTCGGCTCCCATGGTCCGGATCATTCGAGTGACATGCAGGTGGCGCTCGCTTCGATGTCGTCCGACGACGCGCTCGAATACGCCATCGCCCAGATGGGTCCCGCGGATCACTTCGAGGGAGGGCACTTTCACATGCCTGCGGACATATCGCACGACACGGACGCCTGATGCGCCGAAAGATCCGCCCGCCAAGGAATGCGCGAGAGTAGTTTCTGATTCGAACGAGAAAAGGCGGCAGTCATGAACGAAGTAGAAAAACGCGAACTGTTCGAACAAGAGCGGAAAATCTTCGAAGCCGGGGTACAGCGTGCTGACAAGCGATCCGGCTCCTTCAATTTCTTGACCTGGCCGTTCTTCATTGCCCCGCTGATTGCCCGCGACGAGTTTCTTGTCGGCATTTTCAAACCGGCGGCGGCCGAGCAGGAGGTCGCCAAAAAGGTTCAGGCAGGCGCCGCGCCGCAGGAGGCGAATGACCATCTGCCGGCGATTGATCGTGCGAAAACGCGCGCAGAGGATGAGACGGCCAAAAGGCCCGCCGCCTCGTCGGAGGCGCGTGCGGCCCAACTCGATCCGACGGGGCTTTTGGCGCAGCCGCATGACGATGCGCTCAAGCCGAGCCCCGCCCGCAGCCAAGTTGTTGCCACCGAGGGGACGGGGGCGGCGATGATGCCGAGTCCCGCCATCATAACGCTCACACCTCAATCGAAGACAGTTCCGTCAACCCGCTACCAGCGGATTCCCACCTCGGAGGCACTCAAATGCAAGGTGGGTCAACGCTCGAATCCGTTCAGTCCAACGTGCGACTCTTTCAGCCCGTCGATGATCGGCTTCGCTCCCCTGCTTGGAGCTGTCGGCAGTCTCAGCAATGACGTGGTGGGAGGCATCGCGCCGGTCGAGGTGCCGCCGCCGGTGCTCGCGACGGTGACCAACACCCTAAGCACGCCGACCCATAACGTGGACGGCACGATCGCGCCGGTCGCAGCGCAGCCGGTGCTCGCGACGGTAACCGACACCGCGGGGACGACGGTAACCGACACCGCGGGGACGCTGACCGATGACGTCGGCGCCACGATCGCGCCGGTCGAGGCGGCAGTGCAGCCGGTGCTCGCGACGGCGACCGACACCGTAAGCACCTTGACCAACGACGTAGTTGACGCGATCGCGCCGGTCGAGGCGGCGGTGCAGCCGGTGCTCGCGACGGCGATCAACACCGTAAGCACGCTGACCGATGACGTCGGCGCCACGATCGCGTCGGTCGAGGCGGGGGTGCAGCCGGTGCTGGCGCCGGCAACCGACACCGTAAGCACGCTGACCGATGACGTCGGCGCCACGATCGCGCCGGTCGAAGCGGCGGTGCAGCCGGTGCTCGCGACGGCAACCGACACCGTAAGCACGCTGACCAATGACGTCGGCGCCACGATCGCGCCGGTCGAGGCGGCGGTGCAGCCGGTGCTGGCGACGGCAACCGACACCGTAAGCACGCTGACCGACGACGTCGGCGCCACGATCGCGCCGGTCGAGGCGGCAGTGCAGCCGGTGCTGGCGACGGCAACCGACACCGTAAACACGCTGACCGATGACGTCGACGCCACGATTGCGCCGGTCGAGGCGGCGATGCAGCCGGTGCTCGCGACCGCGACCGATACCGCGGGTGCGCTGACCGATGACGTCGGCGCCACGATCGCGCCGGTCGCGGCGCCGGTGCAGCAGGTGTTGGCGACGGTGACCGACACTGCGGCTACGCTGAGCGATGACGTCGACGCCACGATTGCGCCGGTCGAGGCGGCGGCGCAGCCGGTGCTCGCGACCGACACCGCGGGTGCGCTGAGCGATGACATCGACGACACGATCGCGCCGGTCGATGCGGCAGTGCAGCCGGTGCTGGCGACGGCAACCGACACCGTAAGCACGCTGACCGATGACGTCGACGCCACGATTGCGCCGGTCGCGCCGCCGGTGCAGCCGGTGCTGGAGACGGCAACCGACATCGCAAGCACGCTGACCGATGACGTCGGCGCCTCTATCGCGCCGGTCGCGGCGGCGGTGCAGCCGGTGCTGGCGACGGCAACCGACACCGTAAGCATGCTGACCGATGACGTCGGCGCCACGATCGCGCCGGTCGCGGCGGCGATGCAGCCGGTGCTGGCGACGGCAACCGACATCGGAAGCACCTTAACCAATGACGTGGTTGACGCGATCGCGCCGGTCGAGGCAGCAGTGCAGCCGGTGCTCGCGACGGCAACCGACACTGGAACCACGCTGATCAATGACCTCGGCGACACGATCGCGCCGGTCGAGGCGGCGGTGCAGTCAGTGCTCGCGACCGCGACCGACACCGCGGGTGCGCTGAGCGATGACATCGACGACACGATCGCGCCGGTCGATGCGGCAGTGCAGCCGGTGCTGGCGACGGCAACCGACACCGTAAGCACGCTGACCGATGACGTCGACGCCACGATCGCGCCGGTCGCGCCGCCGGTGCAGCCGGTGCTGGCGACGGCAACCGACACCGTAAGCATGCTGACCGATGACGTCGGCGCCTCTATCGCGCCGGTCGCGGCGGCGATGCAGCCAGTGCTCGCGACCGCGACCGACACCGCGGGTGCGCTGACCGATGACGTCGGCGCCACGATCGCGCCGGTCGCGGCGGCGATGCAGCCGGTGCTCGCGACCGTGACCGACACTGCGGCTACGCTGAGCGATGACGTCGGCGCCACGATTGCGCCGGTCGAGGCGGCAGTGCAGCCGGTGCTCGCGACCGCGACCGACACCGCGGCTGCGCTGAGCGATGACGTCGACACCACGATCGCGCCGGTCGAGGCGGCAGTGCAGCCGGTGCTCGCGACGGCAACCGACACCGCGGGTGCGCTGAGCGATGACATCGGCGCCACGATCGCGCCGGTCGATGCGGCAGCGCAGCCGGTGCTCGCGACGGCAACCGACACCGTAAGCACGCTGACCGATGACGTCGATGCCACGATTGCGCCGGTCGAGGCGCCGGTGCTCGCGACAGTGACCGACACTGCGGCTACGCTGAGCGATGACGTCGACGATACGCTTGCGCCGGTCGACGCGACGGCGCAGCCAGTGCTGGCGGCGGTGACCGACAGCGCGGCTACGCTGAGCGATGACGTCGACGACACGATCGCGCCGGTCGAGGCGACGACGCAGCCGGTGCTGGCGGCGGTGACCGACGCTGCGGCTACGCTGGCCGATGACGTAGGCGACACCATTGCGCCCGTGACCGGTGACGCGGCACAGCCAGTAAGTGCAGTCAGCGACACTCTTGCGGATGCGGCGCCGGTCGTTGAGACGACCGAGCCGGTGCTCACGACAGCAGCTGCCACCCTGAGCGACCCGACCAGCGACGTGTCAGATCCGGCCGACGCCGGGACCCTGGCCAGCGACACTCTTGCGGATGCGGCGCCGGTCGTTGAGACGACCGAGCCGGTGCTCACGACAGCAGCTGCCACCCTGAGCGACCCGACCAGCGACGTGTCAGATCCGGCCGACGCCGGGACCCTGGCCAGCGACACTCTTGCGGATGCGGCGCCCGTCGTTGAGACGACCGAGCCGGTGCCGACGACAACAGCTGCCGTCGTGAGCGATCCGACCAGCGACGTGTCAGATCCGACCGACGCCGGGACTGTGGCCAGCGACACTCTTGCGGATGCGGCGCCAGTCGTTGAGACGACCGAGCCGGCACCGACGACAACAGCTGCCGCCGTGAGCGATCCGACCAGCGACGTGACCAGCCACGTGTCAGATCCGGCCGACGCCCGAACCGCGGCCAGCGACGCTGTTGCGGATGCGGCGCCAGTCGTTGAAACGAGCGAGCCGGTGCCGACGACAACAGCTGCCGCCGTGAGCGATCCGACCAGCGACGTGACCAGCCACGTGTCAGATCCGGCCGACGCCGGGACCGCGGCCAGCGATGCTCTTGCGGATGCGGCGCCAGTTGAGACGAGCGAGCCGGCGCCGACGACAACAGCTGCCGCCGTGAGCGATCCGGCCAGCGACGTGTCAGATCCGGCCGACGCCGGGACCGCGGCCAGCGATGCTCTTGCGGATGCGGCGCCAGTTGAGACGAGCGAGCCGGCGCCGACGACAACAGCTGCCGCCGTGAGCGATCCGGCCAGCGACGTGTCAGATCCGGCCGACGCCGGGACCGCGGCCAGCGACGCTGTTGCGGATGCGGCGCCAGAGACGAGCGAGCCGGCGCCGACGACAACAGCTGCCGCCGTGAGCGATCCGACCAGCGACGTGACCAGCCACGTGTCAGATCCGGCCGACGCCGGGACCGCGGCCAGCGACGCTCTTGCGGATGCGGCGCCGGTGGTTGAAACGAGCGAGCCGGCGCCGACGACAACAGCTGCCGCCGTGAGCGATCCGGCCAGCGACGTGTCAGATCCGGCCGACAGCGGGACCGTGGCCAGCGACACTCTTGCGGACGCGGCGCCGGTGGTTGAAACGAGCGAGCCGGCGCCGACGACAATAGCTGCCGCCGCGAGCGATCCGGCCAGCGACGTGTCAGATCCGGTCGACAGCGGGACCGTGGCCAACGACGCTCTTACGGATGCGGCGCCGGTCGATGAGGCCGCAGGCGACGTGATCGCTTTGAAGGATGAGCCACCGCCACCAGAAAATGCTCTGCACACCGGAACCGAGTACACCGATTACGGCGTTAACCTTAGCAGCGACAGCGCAGCTCCCCCGCAGGATACGGGCTCTTCGGCCGACGCCGCGTCGGCGTCTGACACTGCGCCGCCGCCTCCTGAGATCGTGGATACGAATCAGCCAACAGACCCTGAACTTGCTATCCTATAGCGGGGGCGAACATGGCGGCCGTCGAGATACTGGACAATCCGCCGCGCAGCCATTCTGCAGATCACCTTCGCGTCGCACCCGGCGGCGAGGCCCGCGACTATGTTGGACCTGTCAACCCGCTGGCCACCTGGCGTTCGGTCGCGCGCACGAACCTGATTGCGGTCGCTGCATTTTCGGTCGTCGTGAATCTGCTGATGCTCACGCTGCCGATCTACCTGTTCCAGATTTCCGATCGCGTGCTGACGAGCCGCAGCGTCGAAACACTGCTGATGCTCTCGGCTCTCGCGCTGGCGTTCATCGGCATCCTCTCGATCATCGACATTCTGCGTCGGCAGGTGCTGGGGCGTTTTGCGACCAAGATGGAGGCGGTGCTCGGCGGTGCAGTGCTGGCGAGCAGCATCAACAACGCCAGGGCGGGCGAGGGCGGGACCATCCAGGCGATTCGTAGCCTTCACCAGGTGCGGGGATTCATCTCGAGCCCCGTCATGCTTATGCTGATGGACGCGCCGCTCTCGCCCCTCTACTTCGGAGTCATATTTCTCATTCACCGTGATCTCGGCTTAATCGCTGTCGTGTCAGGCTTGGCGCTGGTGCTGATTGCGGTGCTCAACCAGAAGGCGACTTCGGAGCGTCTTAGCGAGGCAGGCCTGCATGCTGCTGAGGCCGATGCGGCGGCCGAGTCGCTGGCGCGAAATTCGCAGGTGATCAATGCGATGGGAATGCTGAGCGAGAGCATTCTTCATTGGGGTCGCCGGCAGGCGCCGGCCCTGACGGTGCAGAGCCAGGCCCTTGACCGGAATTTCTGGATCAGCGGTGCGTCGAAGTTCGTCCGGCTCGTGACCCAGATCACGATCCTCGGCGTGGGCGCCTATCTGGCCCTCAACGCCGAGATCACCGGCGGCATGATGATCGCGGCCGCAATCATCGTTGGCCGCGCGTTGCAGCCGCTCGAGGGCCTGATCGAGGGATGGCGCAGCTGCGTTCAGGCGCGATCGGCCTATCAGCGTGTCAAGCAGGCAGTCGAGTCATTCCAGCGCGAGACGCCGAAGCTGCGCCTGCCCAAGCCGCAAGGGCGCCTGACCGTGGATCGGGTCTTGTATTTGCCGCCCGGCTCGAAGGAGCCGGTGCTCAATAGTGTGTCGCTCGAGCTCGCGCCCGGAGAGTCTCTGGCCATTGTCGGACCGTCTGGGTCGGGCAAGTCGACGCTTGCGCGCATTCTGGTGGGCTGTCTGGTGCCGACCGCCGGTAAGGTCAGGCTGGATGGAACGGAGCTGCGCAATTGGGATCGCCGCCAGTTTGGCGAATACACCGGCTATCTGCCCCAGGAGGTCGAGCTATTTCCCGGGACGATCAAGCAGAACATCTGCCGCATGCGGGACGACCTGCCCGACGCGAGCATCTATGAGGCGGCGATATTCTCGGGCATCCACGACATGATCTGTCAGCTGCCGCAAGGATACGAGACCGTGCTCGACCGCGGGGGCGGGCCGCTCTCCGGGGGACAGAAGCAGCGCATCGCGCTCGCCCGGGCTTTCTTCGGTGATCCGTGCCTTGTCGTCCTCGACGAGCCCAACTCGAATCTCGACGCGGCGGGCGAGCTGGCTCTGACCGAGACCCTGCAGCGCGCCAAGCAGCGGAGGGTCACCGCGGTGGTGGTAACCCTCCGCCCGGCGCTGCTGAACAGCGTGGACAAAGTGCTCATCCTGCGGGCCGGACGGGCGGAAGCATTCGGATCCCCGAGCGACGTGCTGCATCGCCTGGTTCGGTCGCCCGGTGGAGCCGCCGCAGGTAAGCCGGAGCAGCCGCAACGCATCGAATCCTCTGGCCCGTGAGGTGACCGCGCGGGAGGACAGCATGAAAGCAAAAAAGGACAGCACCGGTGAGTGGTACCGCGGCGTCCCGCTGAGCGCCAAATGGCCCATCTTTACCGGCCTCGCCATGCTGGTCGTTTGGCTAGGGTGTTTCGGTGTTTGGGCCGGAGTCGCTCCACTGAACAGTGCGGTAGTCACCTCGGGCACGTTCGTGGCTACCGGACAGAACAAGCTGGTCCAGCACCTTGAGGGCGGCATCATCCGCGAGATTGCGGTAAAGGACGGTGATGCCGTGGAGGCCAACCAGGTGCTCGTTCGCATGGACGACACCGCTGCCAACGCCAAGCTGAGGCGGTTGGTTTTAAAGAAGTATCGGCTGCTCGCCATGAAGGCGCGTCTCGAAGCTGAAATGAGCTCTTCAGAGACAATCGAACCTCCCGCAGCATTCAGCGCGAGCGCACGTGATCCGGAAATCAAAGCGCTTCTTGAGCGGCAACGTGCCGAACTGAGGGCACGCCGGACTAGTCTCGTTACCCAGGAAGGCGTACTCATGAAGCAAATCGCCGGGCTGGAGGAAAGCATCCGCGGATATCAGGCTCAAGTGCAGTCCACCCAGCAGCGTATTGCCCTTTTCGCCGAAGAGCTGAAGGACAAGAATTCGCTTCTTCGCCAGCAGTTGGTCCGCAAGTCAGATGTGCTGGCGCTGCAACGCTCCGAGGCGAGTCTCGAGGGAGAGCTCGGCGAGTATCTTGGCCGCATCGCCGACTCGAAGGAGAGAATCGCTCAGGCGAACGAAAGAATAGCCCAGCTCCACTCGACGGCGCTCCGGGATGCGATCAAGGAGCTGCGCGAGACCGAAGCGGACCTGGATGACGTGGAGGAGCAGATTCGCGCCGCCCAGGATATCGTCGACCGCGTCGACGTTCGCTCGCCGGTTCGAGGCATCGTGGTGAAGAGAAACTTCCATACACCGGGCGGCGTCGTCTCTCCTGGCGCCGTGCTGCTTGAGCTCCTACCGATAGGCGAAGAGCGCGTCATCGAGGCACATGTGAGTCCCAACGACATTTCGCACGTGAGCGTAGGTCAGGAGGCGCTGGTGCGGCTGTCGGCGCTCAACCAGCGCATCACGCCCATGGTCGGCGCAAGCGTCATCTATGTGTCAGCGGACGTGTTGGCGGAGCAAGTACAGATCAAGGCCGAAACACGCCATGCGAGTGACACGCGTCGGGAATTCTATGTGGTTCGGGTGCGCCTAGACCAAGACGATATTCTCAAGCGCATGCCTGATTTCATCCCGACACCCGGCATGCCGGCCGACATTTACATCAAGACCGGAGAGCGTACGTTTTTCGAGTACATCATGAAGCCGGCCTTCGATAGCTTCTCCCGCGCTTTCCGCGAAACCTGAATGAACGAGCAATCTGGTCGTCAATCCCGAGCACCGCGAATATGCGTGACGAACGGAGTTCGAGCGCGTGGCGCGATGCGCAACTTGGGTATCCACTGCTTCTGCTATAGGCTTGCGGATCGACAGAAAATGAATCCGCCTCGGTCGACTAGGGGGCCGAACGCAGATCTTCCGTCAGGTCGTGGACGGCGCTGCACCCTTGTCCGAGTCGCGCTGACCAGGGTCCGACCCTGGGACGAAACGGAAGTAGCGACCGGACTGATGTCAGCTCGCGGCCCCAAGCCGACCAACTTCGTCGCTTGCGGCTGGTCTGGTATTGAGGGCGGACCGGACTTCGCATCAGCGATCCTTTTGACCCGCCGCTTGTGACCCATGTCGGACATAAAGATCGCGTGAAAGGAAGCCTGATAGCGACGGCGTGCGACTCGGCAATCATGCCGGGGCTGCTTGACGATGAAAGGCAGCCATCAAATGTTGTACGAAAATTTGCGCAACAGTGCATCCAGATTGTCGGCTTCCGACTAGAAGTAGCATGCCAGACGTTTCAGTAACTTGCATCGAAGGAGTGCAACGTGGCGATGCCTAAGCCAAATTGGTTGCCGACGGTAGTGCCTTACGGCGCTGATCAGACCGTCTACCTTGTGTTCGATAGTTTCGGAGCGTCACGCAGTGATTGCCCTGAAAAACAGATCGAGCGGGACGACCTCGAAACGACCATCTCCGATCTCCTAACCGGCCAATTCAACGCCCCGGTTCGCGTCATGGCCTTCAACACACTTGAGCACTGGATCGAGGATGTTTCCAATCAAGTCGCCGAAGATATTCAAGCCCGCTGCTATATCGATGGCGTACCAGTACCCGAACACGTCAGGGACTTTGTTGCAAGCCACACCGGTTTCTGACAAGCGGGGTGCTGATGTGAGGCCGGACTTCAAATTGCGAGACATAGCGACGACATTCAGTTTCCCGATCCGCCCTAGTAAAGGCGCGTGCCAGGAATGCCCCGGATGAGGACACCGCGCTCTCGATCGCATTAAACGGCGCCAGACCATGCGGGTTGTGGAGTGGAGCCCCGCTGATCGAGGAACGCTGCGCTGCGCCGCCCCAAAGGGCGGTCTGCGCTGACGCGCGAGCCTTTAACGGGCGCGCTTCACCGCTCCGCCGTCCGCTCCACCACGCCTTGCAATCCCGTGCGGGTCGTGAAGACGAATAACCGCCATATTTACGTCGAAGCAGCGTATCCCGGAAGCACTAGGGACCCTCGTCTGTAGTCTGGGCGTGTGCCGGAATGGAGCTAGGCCTGAGCGGCGGGAATTGGGCTCGCTACGAACGTAACCCGGCGGCACGACTTGGCGCCAACTGCGCCTGTCGATGTGCCCGCAAAGGGACGGACCGTGACCAAATATTGCGCTTGCACGGTCATGGGGCGATTTTTTTCATTTGGAAACGGCTGCCAAGTTGTTGATATCATTAGAGGCCGTTTTCGGCATTTTTTCCAAATGCGCCTCGAAATCAGTAGATAATCAAACTGATTTTGATTCCGCCATTCGGAGGTTCGATCCCTCCCGCCCCAGCCAGCACTTAAGCTGCTGAGTTCGCTATGTAAGCAGCTCTTCTCCAGCCAAATTTTTTGGCGCGTATATACCGCGGAGGCTACTCGGGCAGGTCTATCACGCCATCATCGTAGAATAGGGTATTAAGGCGAACAGATCGGACAACCAACGCGCTGCTCTCCCACGCCACGGCAGTACATCGACCCCGCCATTTGGCCAGCATTATTGTCCCTATTTGAACCAGTGCACTTACGCGGCGATCTATGCAAGGGTGCTCGACGACGAAGGCGGGAAGGGCTACACGCTCCCTTGGTCACAGCTGCAAGGATAACGAGTGACTCAGCTTCGATGCCCATCCGATCTGCTCGGGCGGGGCTCTTCTCCTTGAAGCTGACCGCAACATCCCAGAATTCCAATTTGTCCTTTCCGCTCGATGGAGCCGGACCGCCGAACGGTCTCGCATCGCAGATCATGAAAGTCCGAGGCGCCGGCCTCGTGAACGGCTATTGGGCCAAATGCAGCATTCTGACGTTTGCTCCAGAAAAGCGGTTTGGAGGAATGTTTGGGCTCAATCGTGCACGAGTCGGAGAATACCGAACTGAGAGCAATCCGGATGGCGTGTGCTATTAACGTGCAGCCGCTCTGCCCCTAATGAATCTTGCCTTCATCAAGGTGACTTGCATCGAGAGTATCCCGGGCAACGATACGGGCCGACAATTCCGTGGGCTAACCGAGCGGCGGTGCGTAAAGCGATGCTAGGCGACAAGGTTATTATTGTGTCATTTCGAAGCGCCGCAGCCATCGACCTCTGGATATGATCAACGAGTTCTGGACCTAGTCCTGCATTGGTGGGAGCCTGCAACGATGAGCAACAAAATTGCAGCCATCGTTGCCGAATTGTCGTTAGTTGCCGGAGATGCCAGCCTCCTTGATGAGGCTTCGCCATTTGATCACCTCCGCTGAAATCAGGGCCTTGAACTCAGCTTGGCTCGTGTAGATCGGATCGGCTCCGATATCGATCATGCGCTTCTGCACCGCCGGATTGGACATGATCTTGACCACCTCGCTGTGAAGCCGGTCGACGATCGGTTTGGGCGTCCCCCTGGGAACGAGCAGGCCGAACCAAGCAGAGGATTCCAGATCCGCAATTCCCGCTTCCGCCATGGTGGGAACGTCTGGAAGCGCCTTGCTGCGTTGCTTGCTGGTTACGGCCAGTGGCTTTACCTGACCGGCCTGCAGCTGGCTCGCAATGTTGGGTATGAGCTGAAAGCTGGCCGGCACGTCGCCCGACACAAGATCGACGGTTAGTTGGCCGGCCCCGCGGTAGGGGACATGAAGCAAACGCGTTCCGGTCCGGCGCTCAAACAGCACGCCGGCAAGATGTTGCGAGCTTCCATTGCCGATCGACGAATATGAGATCTGTTCTCGGCTCGCTTTCGCAAAGTCGATAAATTCCTTTACGTTGGACGCCGGAATCTTGGCCGGATTGACGACGAGAACGTTGGGCATTGTCGAGATCAGTGAGATCGGCTCGAACGCGGTCTCCGGATCATAGGGAAGATCAGCCGTCAGCGTCTTGTTGACGGCGAGCGGGCCTGAAGAGCTCAGCAGCAGGGTATAGCCGTCCGGAGCAGCCCTCGCCACACTGTTCGTGCCGATATTCCCGCCGGCGCCTCCCTTGTTTTCGACCACAATCGTGACGCGGAGGGCCTCTCCCAGCTTGTCGGCGAGGATACGTGTGATTGCGTCACTTGCGCCTCCGGCCGGGAAGGGGACCACCAATGTGATTGGACGGGAAGGATAATTGTCTGCGATCGCCGAATCGGCCTGCATGACGAGAGCAGACAACGTGCAAAGTGCAATGGCAGTGGAGCGGAAAAACATTGGCGTCCTCAAAGGGTAGGGGCCGGCGGACCGTGTCCACTCGGACAAGCCTGTCCACGTGACGCGCGCCCTGTACGTACCCGAACGTTTCCTCGGCGCACTTGGGCGCCCTTGGGATCCAATTCTGGACAAGCGACTGACGCACCTCGATTCCGTCGAGTCTCGGGACTTACCAAAGCGTCTCAAAAACAGGGTCTGGTTGGGCAGTTGACTGCGATCGCTCGACGGCGAACGGGTTCTAGAACGCCAATCGCTGTCGCCGGCGTAGCTTTCGCGGACTTAAGTAAAATCGAAAGCGTCCCGATTGCGACGTGGCAGTTGCGTCAACGCCTCGAGCGATTGCGCGCCCAGTTGCCCCATCGCGGTTTCCAGTTCTTCCTTCAACAGCCCGGCTACATAGTCTGCGCCGTGCTCGCCGAGCGCACCGAGGCCGAGAAGGAAGGCGCGGCCTGCAAATGTGCCGCGGGCGCCAAGCGCGAGGGCGCGGGCGACGTCGAGGCCCGAGCGGATGCCGCTGTCGAACAGGGTGGTGGCTCTGCTGCCGACGCGTGCGACGATGGCGGGCAGGACATCGATCGCGGCAGGCGCCGCATCGAATTGCCGACCGCCATGGTTGGAAACCAGGATGCCGTCCACTCCCGTTGCAACGGCCATCTCGGCATCGTCGGGATGCATGACACCCTTCACGACCAGCGCCCCCGGCCAGGCATCCCGCATCCGTTTCAGCACATCCCACGAAAACGTGCCCTTGATCTGGCTCTGCACAAAGCCGGCTGTATTCGCCAACGTCGCCGGCTTTTCGACGTAGCGCTCCATGTTGCGAAAGGCCGGGGTCCCCGCTGTGGCGAGCGCGAGCAGCCACGACGGCGCCAGCGCGACGTCCAGGATAGTCTTCGGCGTAGGGCGGAATGGGACCACCAGGCCGTTACGCAGGTCGCGAGGCCGTTTTGAGCGTACCGGCGCATCCAGTGTCGCTGCCAGCGCCCGTACGCCGGCCGTAGCGGCCCGCTTGATCAGATCGAAAGTAACGGCATGATCGTTGGCGGGCAGGCCGTAGAGCTGAAACCAGGCATAGGGACCTGCGAGCTCGGCGACCTCTTCGATCGCAGCAGTGGCGAGCGAGCCGGCAATATAGGGAATACGCGCCTTGCCGGCGGCGCGCGCGAGAATCTGCGTAGCGCCGGGCCAGATGATGCCGTCGACGCCCACGGGAGAAATGCCGATCGGCGCGGCGCAGTGCACGCCGAACAGTTCGACGTCCATGCGGACGGGACCGGGATTGCCGTAGCGGGGGACCAATTCCACCGCGTCGAGCGCCAGTCGATTGCGCCGCGTGTTGAGATCGCTCCCGGTGCCGCCCTCGAGAAAGTCGAAGGCAAAGCGCGGGATGCGGCGGCGGGCGCGGCGCTCGATGTCATCCAGCGTAGGCAAACGCTGCCGCAAGCGAGCCTCGGGACTAGTTCCGCTGCCTGCACCCCAGGCGTGCGCGCGTGATGAAGAGCGGCGAAGATCGCCCGTCATGAGAAAGCGTCCTTATTGCGTAGCTCGTCATAGAATGCGCCCCGCCATCACCGCAAATAATTAGCGATGATAACTGCGATCATTTCAGATGATTGCCAGCGATGCTGCTATCGCGACCTGGCGCGTCGGGTAGCGTGGCGCCTCCCGGCGCCGCCGGAATGCGGCTGCACGTAGTTGCTTGCCGATCTCGCTGCCTCGAGCAGGTCGCGGCGAATGATATCCAGCACGGCTCTGGCGGCCGGGGACACCATTCGGCGCGGATGATGAACCCAGGCGATCGATCTGACGATACGCGGTTCGACAAAGCGGTGCGCTCTCACCCTGCCGTCGGCTAGCGACTGTTGAAGTGCAATCGTGGGCAGCACGGTCACCAGATTCGTTGTGGCGATCACATCGCAGACCGCGGGCAGAGTGTCGAGCTCCAGTCTCGGCTTCAATTCGATGCCGGCCGTGGCCGCGTGCTCCTCCAGGATTATGCGCAGGCCGTGCCGTCTCGATGGCATGACCAGGTCGAACTCGGGCAGATTCCCGAAGCGCAGGTTCGTCGGCGGCTTGATGGGCGAATCCTTTCGGCAGGCGAATACCATTTCCTCGTCCATCACATGGTGCGCGGCGAGCGAAACGCGCCGGCGTGGCACGTTGATCAGCGCAAAGTCCAGTTGCCCGGAATTGACCCAGTCCGTCAGCGTTTCCGTGTAGCCCTCGCAGGCCGAGAGCGTGATCTCCGGATAGAGTTGCGCAACGGTTGCCGACGAACTCGCCATCGTGCTTTGCGCCACCGACGTGATCAGCCCGACTGAAACCCGCCCCGAGATCCGGCCGTTGAGCCGCGCCATTTCTTGCTTGGCATATTCGACGTCGCGCACGATCGGAGACACGAGCCGGGAGAATGCTTCGCCGGCGGTCGTCAGCGTCATGCCGTTGTTGCTTCGTTCGAACAGCTTTTGGCCGAGCTCGGCCTCGAGCTTGGCGATCTGCATGCTGAGTGCCGGCTGCACGATGTTGAGCTGGCGCGCCGCGCGGGTCACGTTCCTCTCTTCCGCCAGGCAAAGGAAGTATTGCATCTGCCTGAATTCCATAGCCGTCCCCTCCCTGTCATGCTAGACGGCCATCATTTCAGATGATCGAGTTCATCATCAATCATTATTTGTTCTGATCCTGGCTTCCCCCTACTGTCCCTTCAAACGGCGCATGACGTTCGACCGTCTGTTGCGCCGCGACACAGGGAGCGGAACGCGAACCGTCATGCAGGATCGGACGCCCTCACGGCTGATTATCGGTATTTCCGGAGCTTCCGGCGTCGTCTATGGCGTCCGCCTGCTGCAATTGCTCCGTAATGCCGGCGTCGAGACGCATCTTGTGATGTCGAAGACGGCTGAGCAGACCTTTGCCTACGAGACCGACCTGAAGATCTCGGAGGTGAGGGCGCTTGCCAATTTCAACCATGCCATCGACGACATGGCCGCCTCGATCTCCAGCGGTTCGTTTCGTACGGCAGGCATGGTCGTCGCTCCCTGCTCAATGCGGTCAATGTCGGAAATTGCATCCGGCGTCACGACCACCCTGCTGACGCGGGCCGCCGACGTGATCCTCAAGGAGCGACGCCGGCTCGTGTTGATGGTGCGCGAGACGCCGCTGCATACGGGGCACCTGCGCACGATGGCCGCACTCTCCGAGATCGGGGCGATCATCGCGCCGCCAGTGCCAGCGTTCTACGCCAAGCCCGACAGTCTGGACGACATGGTCGAGCACACGGTCGGACGCGTGCTCGACCTGTTCGATATCGATATCGGCGTGGTGCGCCGCTGGGGCGAAGACGAGGCGCTGAAACGTCGATCACTGCGAAAAATTGCTCCCTGAATGCCTGCCGAAGACCACCGACAGGAGCACATCATGCGGACCGAAAACCTGGCCAGACCCGCTGCTGCGGACGCGCCAAAGGATTTGCGCGCCTGGCTCGCCCATCTTGCCGAGCGGGGCAGGCTCGCGGTCGCCCGCGAGGGCGTGGAGCTCGCCGACGAACTTGCTGCCGTTTCGAAGCGGCTGGAGCGCGATCGCGCGGTGCTATTTCCAAAGCCGGGCGGACACGACATTCCGGTGGTCGCCAATCTTTTCGCGGCCCGGGACTGGGTCGCCGAATCCATCGGTGTTGGCGCGGAGCAGTTGCTGGCGCGCTTCCTCGCTGCGGCGCGCGAGCCGCTGCCGAGCCGCGAAGTTAGCAGCGGGCCGGTTCAGGAAATCGTCCACAACGAGGTCGACCTTCTCAGGCAGCTACCAATCCCGAAGCACAACGAGCGCGACAGCGGGCCCTATATCACGGCAGGTCTGCTGATCGCGCGCAATCCGCGCAACGGCATTCAGAACGTATCGATCCATCGCTGCCAGATCAGCGGTCCGAACCGGATCGGCGTTCTATTGCTACCCAGGCACACGCTTTCCTATTTCCGCATGGCCGAGGAGGCGGGCGAGGCGCTCGAGATCGCGATCGTTATTGGAGTCCATCCGGCATTGCTTCTGGCGTCGCAGGCGATTGCTGCGCTCGATGAAGACGAGATGGGGATAGCCGGCGCACTGCTGGGTCAACCTATCGACGTCGTGAAGTGCAAGACCAATTCCGTCCGCGTGCCGGCTCAGGCGGAGATCGTGATCGAAGGGCGAATTCTCCCGCGCGTGCGTGAGCCGGAAGGGCCGTTCGGTGAGTTTCCCCAATACTACGGGCCGCGCGCAAACCGGGAGGTTATAGAGGTGGACGCCGTCACTCACCGTGCCCGGCCGATCTACCACACGATTGTCGGCGGTGGCTATGAGCACCTCATCCTCGGCGCCGTGCCGCGTGAGGCGACATTACTGCAGCATTTGCGGCGAAGTTTTCCAAACGTGCTCGACGTGCGTCTGCCGCGTGGCGGTACCTGCCGCTACCATCTTGCGATCAAGATCAACAAGACGTCCGACGGCGAGCCGAAGAACATCATCATGTGCGCCTTCGGCGCGCACTACGACATCAAGCAGGTCGTTGTCGTCGACAAGGATGTCAATATCGACGACTCCGAGGAAATCGAGTGGGCGATAGCGACGCGCTTCCAGGCCGATCGCGATTTGTTGGTCGTTTCCGGCGCGCTCGGCTCCAAGCTCGATCCGACCACTCGGGACGGCATCAGCGCCAAGATGGGTCTCGATGCGACCGTGCCGGTCGACGCGCCGGAGCTCGATTTCAAGCGCATTCACGTCAAGGGCGAGGAGCAGGTCGATCTCGCTTATGCCCTGCAGAAGAATCCGGATTCGGCGCTTTCGCGTGTTCTTGCCCAAGATCGGCTTTAGGGAATCAAGGCCGGCCTGTTCGACCAACCATGTATCATGAGCCGAAGAGCTGTCGATGTTGATGACTTCAAGCCAGCGCAGTGGCGGCGAAATTCTCGTCGATACGCTGAAGATCAACGGCGTGGATACGGTATTCTGCCTGCCGGGTGAAAGCTTCCTGGCCGTGATCGATGCGCTTGCCGGCGCGGGCGAGACGATCCGCACGATCGTGACCCGGCATGAGGCGGGCGCGGCGCACATGGCCGAAGCGTATGGCAAGCTGACCGGGCATCCCGGAATCTGCTTTGTCACGCGGGGGCCAGGCGCAAGCCATGCCGCCATCGGCGTTCACACGGCCTCGCAGGATTCGACCCCGATGATCCTGTTCATCGGTCAGGTCGCCCGCGGCATGCTGCGGCGTGAAGCCTGGCAGGAGGTCGACTTCCGCCGGATGTTCGGCGGCATGGCCAAATGGGTGGTCGAGATCGATCGTGCCGAGCGCATTCCCGAGCTGGTCAGCCGCGCCTTCCATGTTGCGGTGTCCGGGCGCCCGGGGCCGGTCGTAGTCTCGCTGCCTGAGGACATGCTGACGGAGCAAGCCGCGGTCGCGAATGCTGCTTCTTACGTGCGGGTTGCGGGCCATCCCGGTCCCGCTCAGTTGTCGCGCTTGGTCGAGATGATCGACGGCGCCGAGCGGCCGCTGGTGATCGTCGGTGGCGGCGGATGGAATGCCCGAGCCTGCGCGGATCTCAAGGGCTTCGTGGAGACATTCAGCCTGCCGGTTGTCGCCGGCTTCCGGCGACAGGACATTCTCGACAATCGGCATTCGCACTATGTCGGCCACGCGGGCCTGGGCCCAAGCCCAAAGTTGATCGAACGCATTCGCGGCGCCGACCTGATCATCGCCTTGGGCGGACGCCTGGGTGAGACCACGACTTCGGGCTACACGTTGTTTGAAATTCCTCGGCCGGCTCAGCGCCTCGTGCACATACATGCCGACCCGAACGAGCTTGGACGCATCTATCAGGCCGATCTGTCGATCAACGCCGGTATGTCCGAGATGGCCGCGGCGCTCGCCGGGCTCCGGTCTTCGGAGCGATACGAAGCGGGGACGGAGGCGCGGCGGAAGGCATGGCTCGCAGCGGCGCGCGAGGAGTTCATCGCCGATCAGATACCCGGATCGATGCCAGGCCCGGTCGATCTCGGCGCGGTGATGCTTCACTTGCGCGAAGCCCTGCCGGACGATGCCATCATCTCGAACGGGGCGGGCAACTACGCGATCTGGGTGCACAAGTTCCATCGCTATGGCGGTTTCAGGACGCAGCTTGCACCGACATCCGGCGCGATGGGCTATGGCCTGCCTGCGGCGATCGCGGCCAAGCTGGTTCATCCTGACCGCACGGCAGTCTGCTTTGCCGGCGATGGCTGCTTCCTGATGAGCGCCAACGAGCTTGCGACCGCATCGCAGTACGGGCTTGGCGTGATTGTCATTGTCGTCAACAACGGCATGTACGGCTCGATTCGCATGCACCAGGAAAAGGAATATCCGGGGCGCGTTCATGCGACAGCGCTCGAGAATCCGGATTTTGTCGCGCTGGCCCGCTCGTTCGGGTGCTATGGCGAACAGGTTCTCGAAATTGAAGGTTTTGCCGCCGCCTTCGCGCGGGCAAAGACCTATGCAGACGAGCGGCGCAAGCCGGCCCTCCTCGAACTGAAGATCGATCCGGAGGCCATCACACCTTCTGCCACGCTGACCCAATTGCGTCAGCATGCGCTGGCGTCGCGGCACGCGGTACGATTCGCACCATGAAAACGAAGCAGCTTGTGAAGGGAGGACCAGTATGTCGACAGCTCTGCGCATCGCTCACGGCACCTTCGGTAGGGTTGCGCTCCTGGATATGGATCGCTCGCTGGTGCGCCACGCGCATCCGCAGTGCCACGTCCTCCTGAAGGTCGAAGGCGCCGATACGCAATTCATGGTGGGGGACAGAGCCTATCCACTCACCGATACCAATGCTGTCCTGGTCGATGCCTGGACGCCGCATGCCTATGTGCATGATCCGGCGCGGCCGAGGACTCTCATTCTCGCGCTCTATGTCGAGCCGCATTGGCTGAAGGAATTTCGTTCCGGCTGGGCCGCCAGCGGCGCGCCCGGCTTTTTCGACCAACCTTCCGGAGAGGTCTCGCCGCGGATTCGTCAGCTCACGCTCCGGCTGGCCGCCGAAATGGTAGAGCACCCGGACTGCACCCGCACCCATGAACAGGCGCTCTCGGATCTGATGATCGCGGTGATCGAGCGTTTCACGGCATGGCGCCGCTTTCCGGCTTCGATCCGCGGCATGAATGCGAAGAGCTGCGACTGGCGGATCAGGCGCGTTACGGAAGCGATGCGCGCCAGGGAAGGCTCATGCGCTAACGTTGACCAGTTTGCGAAGAGTGCGGGCTTGTCGCGTGCGCAGTTTTTTCGTCTGTTCGAGTCCTCGCTTGGCATATCGCCCAAGATCTACCTGAATGTGGTGCGCATGGAGCGGGTGCTCGATGCGGTCATGCATCAGGATATGCCCTTTGGCGAGATCAGCGAGCGTTTCGGCTTCCCGGAGCCTGCGCATTTCACGCGCTTCTTTCGCGATCACGCCGGCGTGAGTCCGCGCGAGTTCCGCAACGTCTCGCGCCTTGCGAGCTGATCTTCCGCGCGCACCTCCAAATGAGACGATTTGGTAAGTGGTGAGAGCGGACGGTATGGCTCCTCTGGCTGGCGTTCTTACATCTGATCCGCGTGGCGTCGCAGAGCGCAATCGGGAGGAATGTCGTAAATGGCGCAGGTGGCGGCTCGACCGGCATCATCTGTCGACATGGAAGGCCGGCCGTGGGTCGGCCGTTCGATCGAGCGCGTCGAGGATGCGGCACTCCTGACTGGCCGCGGCCGTTTCATCGACGATATCGGCACGCCGCCGGGCACGCTGCATGCTGCGATCCTTCGATCACCCCACGCTCACGCCGACATCATTTCGATTGACGCGGAGGCGGCACGTCGCGCCCCGGGCGTTGCGGCCGTTCTCACCGGCAAGCAGATCGAGGCGCTGACCTCAAGCCTCGTGGTCGGCGTAAAGGCGCCGGTGGAATGCTGGCCAATCGCGACGAAACGCGTTCGCTATGTCGGCGAGCCCGTCGCGGTGGTTGTCGCGAGCGATCGTGCTCGGGCCGAAGATGCCGTCGAACTGATCGATGTCGAGTACCGGCCGTGCATGGCCGTGGTCGATCCGCTGGCGGCGCTTGCGGCCGATGCGCCGGTTCTACACGATGGCTTTCCCAGCAACCTCGCAAGCGATCGTAGCTTCTCCTATGGCGATCCGGACCAGGCGTTTGCGCAAGCGCCGCATCGCTTCTCGATCGATATCCGCTATCCGCGCAATTCCTGCACGCCCATCGAAACCTATGGCGTGATTGCTACTCACGATGCGGCAGAGGACGCCTTCGACATCCTCGCCAATTTCCAGGGACCGTTCAGTATCCACACGGTGATCTCACGCGCCCTGAAAGTGCCAGGCAACCGGCTGCGGCTGCGCACCCCGCCCGATTCCGGCGGCAGCTTTGGCGTGAAGCAGGGCGTATTTCCCTACATTGTGTTGATCGGCGCGGCTTCGCGCGCTGTCGGACGTCCCGTGAAATGGATCGAGGACCGGCTCGAGCACCTCACTGCTTCGGTCTCGGCCACCAACCGCGCCACCACGCTTTCGGCTGCTGTCGCCGCCGACGGCAGAATCCTCGCTCTCGATTGGGACCAGGTCGAGGATTGCGGCGCCCACCTGCGCGCACCCGAGCCAGCAACCCTCTACCGCATGCACGGCAACCTTACCGGCGCCTATGATATCCGCCATGTGAAGGTGCGCAATCGCGTCGTGGTCACCAACAAGACGCCGACTGGGCTGAACCGCGGGTTTGGCGGACCGCAAGTCTACTTCGCGCTGGAGCGGCTGGTGCAGCGGATCGCGATCGGGTTGCGCCTTGATCCGCTCGACGTCATCAAGCGCAATCTCGTTCCCGCGAATGCCTTTCCCTATCGCACGGCCACCGGCGCGTTGCTCGATTCCGGCAACTACCAGGAAGCCGTCGCCAGAGCCGTCGAGCAAGGAAGATTGGCCGAACTGATGGCGCGACGCGACGAGGCGCGTGCGCAAGGCCGCCTCTACGGCATCGGTTTCACCGCAGTCGTCGAGCCCAGCGTCTCCAACATGGGCTACATCACCACCGTTCTCACGGCTGCCGAGCGGCGCAAGGCGGGCCCGAAGAACGGCGCCCAGGCGACCGCCACCATTGCGCTCGACCCACTCGGTAGCGTGACGGTTCACGTCGCTTCGGTGCCGCAAGGGCAGGGGCATCGCACGGTGCTGTCCCAGGTGGTCGCCGATGTGTTCGGCCTCAAGCCGCAGGATATTCGCGTCAACACAGAAATCGATACCGCCAAGGATGCATGGTCGATCGCCTCTGGAAACTATGCGAGCCGGTTTGCGGCAGCCGTGGCCGGCACCGCCAAATTGGCGGCCGAACGCATCGCTGCCCGTCTCGCGCGCGTCGCCGCCAGTCAGCTGAACGTAGAGCCGGCGGATATCGTATTCGCGGCCGGCTTCGTGGGTTCGAAGCACAATCCAGAGAACCGCCTTGCCTTTTCCAGAGTTGCGGCGCTCAGCCATTGGTCGCCGGGCTCATTGCGTGACGATGCTGACCAGACCATCCGCGAGACCGTGTTCTGGAGCCCGCCGGAGCTGACCGCACCGGATGATGACGATCGGATGAACTCCTCTCTCTGCCACGGCTTCATCTTCGATTTCTGCGGCGTCGAGATTGATCGCACGACGTTTGAAACACGGATCGATCGCTACGTGACCATGCACGATTGCGGCACCATCCTGCATCCGGCCATGGTGAACGGGCAGATCCGCGGTGGCTTTGCCCAGGCGCTGGGGGCGGCACTCTATGAAGAATACGCCTATGCCGCCGACGGCAGCTTTCTGACCGGAACGTTTGCCGACTATCTGTTGCCGACCACGACCGAAGTTCCGGATCCGCAGATCATTCACATGGAGACGCCGTCGCCGCTTACCCCGCTGGGGGCAAAAGGCGTCGGCGAAGGCAATTGCATGTCGACGCCTGTGTGCATCGCTAACGCCGTGGCCGATGCGCTGCGACTGGCCGACGTCACATTGCCACTGGTGCCGGCGAAGCTCGCCGACCTGGCGCGCGGGCCGGAACCGTTGCCGGCGGCAGGACAAACGAGGGCAGCCGCCGCTCGGGAGGCAGACCGCCGGCTGCGCGGAGAAGGCAGCGCTGCGGTCAAAGCTGCGCCGGAGCAGGTGTGGACGATGTTGCTCGATGCCAGGACATTGCAGGCCGTAATTCCCGGATGCCAGCGCATCGAGAAGGTCTCCGACACGCACTTCCGCGCCGACGTGACGCTGGGCATCGGTCCGGTGACAGGACGCTATCGCGCCGATGTCGAGTTGTTCGATCTCGACCCGCCCAATGCCGTCCGGTTGCGCGGCAAGGCCGAGGGTGCGCTCGGCTTCGGAGACGCTGAGGGGCGGATCACGCTCGAGCCCGACGGCAAGGGCGGCACGAGGCTGCGCTACAGCTATGACGCATCGATCGGCGGCAAGGTCGCCAGCATCGGGGGCCGCCTGCTCGACGGCGCCACGCGCGTGATCATCGGACAGTTTTTCGCGGCACTTGCGCGCAAGGCCGGCGGTGGAGCGTCCGCCAGCGGCTTCTCCCTCGTTGCGCTGCTCGGCAGGCTCGCAAGCCTGTTTGGAGGACGACGATGAAGCCCGCCGCCTTCGACTATGTCAGGGCCGAGTCCCTCGACGAAGTTCTGGAAGGACTTTCGAACGAGGGCGGCAATGCTCGCGTGCTGGCCGGCGGCCAGTCGCTGATGGCGATGCTCAACATGCGCCTGGCCCGGCCAAAGGTCCTGATCGACATCATGCGGCTAAAGGAGCTCAACCGCGTCGAGGAGCGGGCGGGCGTCGTGACGATCGGCGCGGGCGTGCGCCAGGCCACATTGCTCGCTTGGCCGGAACTGACACGGACGCTGCCACTGCTTGCGCTGGCGCTACCCTGGATCGGCCACGTCCAGACGCGCAGCCGCGGCACCATCTGCGGCTCGCTGGCGCATGCGGACCCCAGCGCCGAGATGCCGCTCGCGCTCATTGCGCTCGGCGGCGAGGTGCATCTGCGCAGCAAACGACAGCGTCGCCGCGTCCCAGCTCGCGATTTCTTTGTCGGTATGATGGCTACCGATCGCGCCGAAGACGAGTTGATCGAGGCCGTGTCGTTTCCCGGTCATCGCGGCGGCGGATGCGCCTTCCGCGAGGTCGCCCGCCGCCACGGCGATTTCGCCATCGTGGCCTGTGCGGCCGTGGCGACGCCGAACGGCGTCCGCTTTGCCGTGGGTGGCGTCGCAGATGTACCGATGGCGCGGGACTGGCCATGCCTGGATGGCACCGCGCTTGACGATGCGTTGAACGGCTTTGCTTACGAACTTGACGCGCGCGACGACGTGCACGCGACTGCGCGATATCGGCGCGATCTGGTGCGGATTATTGGGCGCGACCTGATCGGCGAGGTGCTGCAATGACGCGTCTTGCCGCCCATGGCCATCATCCAGTCCGCTTTCACCTGAACGGCAAACCAGTTGAGGCCGAGGCTGAGCCGCGCATGCTGCTTTCCGACTTCCTGCGCCATCGGATCGGCGCGACGGGAACCCATGTTGGCTGCGAGCACGGCGTTTGCGGCGCCTGCACGGTCATCGTCGATGGCATGCTCACGCGCTCTTGCCTCACCCTGGCAGCGCAGGTCGATGGCTGCGAGGTTCAAACCGTCGAGGGCCTCGCCCCCTCAGCCGACCGGCTTGGCATCCTGCAGCAGGCATTCCGCCGCAACCACGCTCTGCAATGCGGGTTCTGCACGGCCGGCATCCTGATGTCGCTCGATCACTATCTGCGCCGCAATCCCTCGCCGCGCGAAGCCGATATTCGCGATCTCCTCAGCGGCCATCTCTGCCGCTGCACCGGATACACCCCGATCATAAAGGCGGCGCTCGAAGCGGCCGCCGACTTTGCCAGCACCACGGAAGAGAAGTCAGATGCTTGATCTTGGCAGCAGCTTTGTTGCAAGCGTCGCGCGAGATCCGGATGCGCTTGCGCTGGTCGATGGCGATGTCCGCCTCACTTATCGCCAGTGGTACCGCAAGATTTCGACGCTCGTGGCATCCTTCGACCAAATCGCGCTGAGGCCCGGCGACCATGTCGTCACTGTGCTGCAGAACCGCTGGGAGGCGGCGACGCTGCATTGGGCCTGTCAATTGGCAGGCCTCGTCCTCACTCCCATCAACTGGCGCGCCAAGGCCGACGAGCTCGATTTCTGCATCGAAAATGCCGAGGCGCGCGCCGTGTTCTATCAGGATGTCTCCGCCGAGGCCGTCAGAAATTCCACACGCGCGGCCAGCCTGCAGCGCGTTGCGGTCGGCATGAAGGTCGACGGCGACCCGGCCTTCGCGGAGATGGTGGGTGGCACCGCTTCCGATGCCCTGCCGCGAGTCGGTGCCGATGCCTGGTCGATCATGCTCTACACCTCGGGCACGACATCTCGGCCAAAAGGTGTGCCGCGCCGTCACCGCGCCGAGCGGGCAGCGGCCGTCGCGCATGTGGCGCAGAACCTCTATGGCCGGGGCGAGCGCACGCTTGGCGTGATGCCGCTCTATCACACCATGGGCGTCCGCTCCCTGCTCGCCATGTCCCTGATCGGCGGCGCCTTCATCTGCCTGCCGCGCTACGACGCCCGCGAGGCGCTTGCGTTGATCGACCGTGAAAGGGTCAGCAATCTCTATCTGGTGCCGACGCTCTATCATGATCTCGTTCACCACGACGCGTTTGCTGTCACCGACATATCAAGCGTTCGAAAGCTCGGCTTTGCCGGCGCCTCGATGACGGATGGACTGCTCAAGAAGCTGGCCGACGTGTTCAAGCCTGAGCTGTTCGTCAATCATTACGGCAGCTCCGAGATCTACACCTTCACGATCGACCAGAATGCGCCGATCAAGCCCGGCTCAGCCGGCAAGGCCGGCATCAACCAGCACATCAGGGTAGTCCGCATCAACTCCCGCTCGGTGGACGAGCTGGCCGCACCGGGAGAGGAAGGCGAGATCATCGCCTTGCTCGCCGGCGATGAAGCGTTCGAAGGCTATTGGCGGCGGCCCGAAGCTGATGCCAAGGCGTTGCGCGAGGGCTGGTACTTTACCGGCGACACTGGCTTTATCGATGCCGAGGGCGATCTCTTCGTCACCGGCCGCGTCGACGACATGATCATCACCGGCGGCGAGAATGTTTCGCCGGTGGAGATCGAGAGCTGCTTGTCGCTGCATCCCGCGGTTTCCGAAGTGGCGGTGGTCGGTCTTGCCGACGAGAAATGGGGCAAGGTCGTCGCAGCCTTTGTCAAGCGCAATCGGCCGGTGTCGGAGGCGGAGCTCGAGCAGTTCTGCCGCACCTCGGGCCTTACCAACTTCAAGCGCCCGCGGCGTTACGTCTTCGTCGATGCCATCCCGAAATCGCCGGTCGGCAAGCTGCTGCGGCGCCTGCTCGTCGCCGGAGAGTATGACGCCGAGCGCCGGCCGCCACCGGACGCGGCCTGATCGCTTACAAACAGAAGGAAGCAAGAAATGCCGTCATCCTACATCTTTGCCGATCCTCGCCTGAACAAGCTCGACGGATTCAAGGTCGAGCTCGATGAGCAGCGCGAACGGGCCGATATCATTCTTGGCCGACCGCCCTATAACGTCGTCTCGATGCCGCAGCGCGACCAGCTGCGGCTGACCTTTGAAACGCTCGACGAAGATCCGCGTGTCCGTGTCATCGTGCTGCGGGCCGAAGGCGAACATTTCTCCAGCGGCGGTAATATCGGCGGCTTCATGGAAGCGAGCCCCGAGCATGTGTCGAAACTGGCCTGGAACATCGCGGCGCCCGCGCGTTGCGCCAAGCCGGTGATCGTAGCCAATCGCGGCTATTGCTTCGGTGTCGGTTTCGAGCTGTCGCTCGCCTGCGACTTCCGCATCGCGTCAGAGACCACGCAATATGCCTTGCCGGAACAGAAGCTTGGGCAAATCCCGGGATCGGGCGGATCCGCACGGCTGCAGAAGATGGTCGGCATTACCCGCACGAAGGACATCGTGATGCGATCAAAGCGCATTTCGGCAAAGCAGGCGCTGGAATGGGGGATTGCGACCGAATGCGTGCCGGACTTCGAACTGGAGAAGGCGACAGACCAACTCGTTGACGAGCTGCGCACCTTCTCGCCGCTGGCGCAGCGCACCGCGAAGAAGCTCCTGAACGATACGGAGGATTCCACGCTCGCGATCGCAATCGAGCTCGAGGGGCATTGCTACAGCCGGTTGCGCCAATCGGATGACTTCAAGGAAGGCGTCGAAGCTTTCAACGCCAAGCGTCCGCCGAAATTCGCTGGGCGCTGATCACGGGGAACCGGAATTAACGACACCGCACCGCGGCCGGTCTCATCGGGGCGACCCAAGCTTGGCCTCAACAAGAACAGGGTGCCAGCGCGGCCATACCGCGCTGCGGCTAGCGCCTCGGTAAGGGTGTAACATGGGTGCGGGACTCTTGAACCGCCTCATGCGAAGGATTGGATAAGCTACCGTAGCCCTAGTTGGTATGGGGAGAGGCGGTAGCGTTCCCCCGTTACCCGGCGCCATGATTTCCTGGCCAGACTACGATTGTGTAAGATTTCGTACGCTCGATGATAGCGGATAGTCGCGAGCGGCTGCACGAGCCCCGCCGCGGCCTCTAGTTCAATCCGTCGCAAACCTATTACTGATAGTTTTGAACCACGCACTCGGGAGTTACCGCCCAGTACTACTTGTCCTTGAAGCCAGATCGAACCACCTCGACGATTGCCGGAAAGCCGCCGATGCCCGATGCGATCACGGTCGCCGTGCGCTCCAGCGGCTCTGGGAGAACCGGCTGCTTCTGGCGCAACGGGAACATCAGATGTGAGGCCGATAATGTCTGCGCTCGGTGAAAAGATCGATCCTCGTGCCAGGCGTCATTTGCGTTAGAGCCCTCGAACGAACGCTTCGAGCGCCGTGTTGGTTCTGTTTGGCGCTTCCTGCTGCACCCAATGTCCGATATCCGAGATGATAGTAGAGCCGCGGAAATCGGTGCAGCCGATCCCGGGGGTAGCGTAAAGGTCCGCGCCCGGGATGAAGGCGCGTATTGGGTCGCGCTCGCCGGCAATGAAGGCCGATGGCTGCGCAATGCTCCGTCCGGTCAATTCGGCCAGATCGACGAAGTCCATGGTCTGGGCGCGGTATCTGTTGAGCGGGCCGCGAAAGCCGCCGGCACGAAACGCATCAACATAAACGCCGAGATCGGCCTCGCTCATCCAGCCTGGAAAAGGCTGTGGATCGATGAGCCCGTCTAGCAGCTTTGCCTCGGGCGGCTTCGGCTCAAGCCACTTGTTGAGGGATGCAGACCCGGACAACGCGAAATACATCTTGCGCAGGGCGGCCGCGACGTCTGGCTCAAGTTCCGCCTCGGCGACGCCCTCTTCCTGGAAATAAATCTGGTAGAAGAAACGTCCTTTGTAAGCGGATCGCGCCACTTCGATGAAAGGCGCTTTTCCGCGCGGAAAGAAGGGAACACTCAGACCAGCTACCGCTCGGATATTCTCCGGGTGTAGCAGTGCGGTATGCCAGACGATGGGCGCACCCCAGTCGTGGCCGAACAGAATAGCCGGGCCGCCGCCCAGACGGTCAATCACGGCAACGACGTCAGAGGCGAGATTGCGCAGTGTATAGGCCTCAACTTCTCTCGGCTTCGAGCTCCGTCCATAGCCGCGGACGTCGAGCGCGGCCACCCGAAAACCCAATGCCGCAAAATGCGCAATCTGGTGCCGCCAAGAGTACCAGAGCTCGGGAAAGCCATGGACGCAGACGATCAGCGGGCCTGAGCCGCTGCATGCCACATTAAGTTCTATTGGTCCGTTCTGGACAGTGACAAAATCCACTGAACTGTTCTCCATTGCCGATTACATCAGCGATCCCACGCGCGCCGCCAAGACGCGCTTAACATCGAGTCGCTCCGCCATCTTTGAAAGGTAAGGCGCAGCTTTGCTACAAACGACACGATCGATCCTGGAAAACTATGTGCCCTGGCTTTGCGCATTTCTTGGGCCTCGCGAATTTGTAAAGCTAATCGACGATAGGGAATGCGTCAACATCGGTTTGAAATTGGAACGGATGTGCGCGTCAGCTGGGCGAGGCGATGCCATGACTCTCCGCCTGACATTCAGCGTGCGAGCGCGCGTGGCCGTCATGCGCCGGTGGGGCTACCAAAGCACAGATTCGGTGGAATGGTTGAACTCGTAAGTTTCCGCCGCGCCGCGAGGCCGTCGCTAGTCGGCCGGCATACGCTTATCTAAATGCTTGACTAGTTCTGAAAAAGAACTGTAGGATTGCAGCATGCGACGTACCCCGGAAGGGTGCGCGTTTGGGAGGATACGCAATGTTGGTGAAATGGAAGACCGTGGCGGCTCTGACTTTATTTTTGAGCGGCCCGGCATTCGCGGCTGAAGAGCCCGGAATTTCAGCGACGGAGATCAAGATCGGCGGCGTTTTTCCCTTCAGCGGACCGGCTTCATCGATCGGGCTCGTGGGCAAGGGACTTATGGCCTACATACAGTCGGTCAACGACCGTGGCGGCATTAACGGTCGCAAGATCAACTATATCGCATATGACGACGCATACAGTCCGCCCAAAGCGGTGGAGCACGTCCGCAAACTGGTTGAGAGCGACGAAGTGTCGTTCATGTTTGGCCAGCTCGGCACTCCCGGCATCTCGGCTACGGCAAAATACCTGCGCTCGAAGGGAGTGCCCAGCATCGCAATTATCAGCGGGTCATCCAAGTTCACGGACGTCGCCAATTACCCGCTCACCACGACGGGTCTTGTCAGCTACGACACCGAAGGAAAGATCTACGCCAAGTATCTGACGAAGGCGCTGCCAAACGCCAAGTATGCCATCCTCTATCAGAACGACGACCTCGGCAAAGACTACGTCAACGCCTTCAAGGCGTTTCTCGGCAAAGATTTCGACCGAAAGGTCGTGAGCGCTTCCTATGAGGTGACCGAACCGACGGTTGATTCACAGGTCGTCAATCTGAGGAGCTCCGGTGCGGACGCTCTCGTGATTGCCGGCACACCGAAGTTCGCCGCGCAGGCAATCCGGCAAGCCTCGGTGATCGGCTGGAAGGCAACCGTGATCATCAATTTTCCATCCGGCTCTGTCGGAGGCACGCTGGCGCCCGCCGGTCTCGACAAATCGGTCGGCGTGATCGTCGGCACGACCAACAAGGATGTTCTGGATTCGGCATGGAAAGATGACCCGGGCATGCAGGCCTTCCGGGTGTTTTTTGATAAGTATTTGCCGGGTGCCGATATCACCAACGGCAGCTATCTGACTGGCTATCAGCAAGGCATCCTGCTCGAGCAGATTCTAAAGCAGTGCGGCAACGACCTGTCTCGCAAGAATATTCTTGCGCAGGCCAAGAACCTGAAGGACTTCGTCGTTCCGACTGCGCTGCCTGGCATCAAGGTGAACACCACCGACGCCGAGAACATGATCTGGACGCAGATGCGGTTGCAGCGATGGACCGGCACGAGCTGGCAAGCTTTCGGGGAAGTGCTGGACGCCAGGTCCGAGTGAGGTTGCATCGGCGCAGCGACAGGTGCGGCGGTTGGCAGGTTCAGGGCAAACTGCCGACCGGTCCGGCCCGACAGACCAACTGACAGCGCGTTATCCAGGGAGGCGGCCCAGCAGCGATGGGCACAAGGCTAAGCGCGTGTAGCGTGCTCGATCGGCCCATCCCGATAATTCAGGAGATCATCTTCGATGTCGACGAAGGCACTGACATTTGCGCCGAGGGAGCTTTCCATAGAGCGTCGACCCGACGGCACACTGATTTTGAGCTCGCCCGTTGAGCTGGGGAAGTGCGACTGGCGCATCACGGACTTCCTCCCGACCTGGGCAAATTCCGTTCCCGACAGAATTTTTCTCGCGCAGCGCAATGCGAACGGGGGGTGGGACGAGATCACCTATGGCGAAGCATGGTTGCAGGTTCAGGCGGTCGGCCAAAGCCTGATCGATATGGGCGCAAAGCCGGCTGACAAGCTGGCGATACTTTCAGGAAACTCCATCGAGAACGCGGTGATCTCGTTTGCCGCGATGTCGATAGGGATAATCCTGGCGCCGATCTCGCCTAACTACACGCTGATGCCCGGCGGCCTGGCTCGTCTCAAGGATATAGCGGAAGCGCTGCGCCCGAATTTCGTTTTCGTCCAGAGCGGGCGCGACTTTTCCGCGGGGCGCTCGATTCCCGAACTGGCAGCCGCAACCTGGATCAGCGTCGATGGGGCGCCGGACACCGTGCCTTTCGGCGTACTGACATCCCTAACGGGAAGTGCAGGATTCGCGGATGCTTCACGCGCTGTTTCTTGCGACGCTGTCGCAAAGATTCTCTTCACATCCGGTTCGACCGGTTTCCCCAAAGGCGTGCTCAACACCCACCGCATGATGGCGAGCTCCCTGCAAATGGGGAGTCTGCTCGTGTCTCCTCCGGACGCGCCGGTGCAGGTCGAGTGGCTGCCTTGGCACCATACGATGGGCAGTAACGTAATCCTTCACAGCATTCTCAAAAATGGCGGGACGCTCTACATCGACGATGGTCGGCCGCTGCCTCAGCTCTTCCACAAGACGGTCGCGAATCTCAGGGAGATTTCGCCGACGGCCATGTTCAACGTACCTGCCGGCTATAACCTCTTGTGTGATGCGATCGAGAACGATCTCGAGCTTGGCGCCAGCGTGTTCAAGCGGATGGACAGATTGAGCTATGCCGGGGCTGCAATCTCGCAGGGCACGCTTGAAAAACTCTATCGGCTGACATCGTCGATCACCGGTCGGCGAATCCCGGTCATGTCGGGCTACGGCACCACCGAAACGGCCCCGACGATCAGTACAACCCATTGGGCGACGGACCAGCCGGGCGAGATTGGTCTTCCCGCGCCGGGCCTGCAGCTAAAACTGATCCCCGTCTCCGATACCTACGAGGCAAGGGTCAAGGGACCCAACGTTACCCCCGGTTATCTCGGAAGGCCGGATTTGACGGAACAGGCCTTTGATGAGGAAGGCTTCTATCGCATCGGCGATACCGTCTCGTTTCTGGACCCTCAGAAGCCGGAGCTTGGGCTGCGCTTTACGGGCAGAATCTCAGAGAACTTCAAACTCGCGAACGGCACGTGGGTCTCGATCGGGAATATGCGCGCGGCGATTTTGGCGGCAACGCGCGGCGTATTGCTGGACATTGTCGTTGCGGGAGAAAACCGTGAATCGTGCGCGCTGCTCTGCTGGTTGAATCCGACCGAGGCGGCGCGGATTTCCAAGACCCCAGCCGCGGATCTAACCTGCGACCCTCTCGTGGTTCAATTTCTGAAAGATCGTTTTCAGGAATACAACGAAACTGTTGGAAGCAGCGAAAGAATCTGTTCGTTCTTGCTGCTGAAGGACCCGCCGTCACTGGCGGCAGGAGAAATCACTGACAAGGCCTACGTCAATCAACGTGCTGTGCTGAAACATCGCGCTGACCAGGTCGAACGTCTCTACTGCAATGAGGCAAGTCGAGAGGTGATCCAGGTCTGAGGACGGGTTCAGCCGGCCGCGACCGTCGACGGACATCTCGTGTCCGCCATTTGGTGCCTACGGTATGCTCGCGCTGATGCCTGCTTAGCATTGTGGTAAGCCCGCGTGAGCGGTCACCTCAAGCGGCACTGCGGCGCGGCTTTGCCTTCGGCTTCTCCGGCGCTTTTGTTGCCGGGGTTGTGCTTCGGGCGCCGGGGCCCGGATGGGTATGAACCTCCTTGGCCGACAGCGGCTCACCGCATTCGGAGCACACCATGACCGGATCGAAGTTCTTGCCGCATTTGCGGTGCTGGTGCAGCAACGGCCGCCCGCGTTCGTCGACCATGTGCGTGTCGCCCCAATGCACGATCGCCATCATGATCGGATAGAGATCGAGGCCCTTTTGGGTGAGGATGTATTCATGGCGCTTGGGCGACTCCTGATAGGGAATGCGGCGCAGCACGCCTTGCCGCACCAGTTTCTTCAGCCGTTCCGCGAGCAGATGCCGCGTGATTCCGAGCGCGGACTGAAATCCTTCGAAGCGGCGCGTGCGCAGGAAGCATTCGCGCAGGATAAGAAGGGTCCAACGGTCACCGATCACGCCGATCGTGCGGGCCATCGAACACGGCTCTTCTTCAAGGGCATCCCATCGCATCTGCTGCTCTCCAGTCCATCAGGCGCCCTGTTTCTGCTCGAATCGTCCAGGGAACCGTCGCTTCCTTATCATTCTAGATAGGTACTCATCTCCAAACAATCCCTACGGATGGGGCGAAACCAGCGGAAATTTGCAACAGTTTGACAGTTCGTTTTTAGAACTGTAAACGAATGATAGCCGGATTTCGGCTAGTGAGCACCAGACTTGATCATTCAAACACTCGCGGGAGGAGCCGACATGCCCCTGAAGGTAGAGTTCCAGTTCGATTTCGGCAGCCCGAACGCTTATCTGGCGGAAGTAGCCATTCCGGGGATCGAGCGGCGTACCGGCGTCAAGTTCGAGTACGTGCCGGTTCTGCTTGGCGGCATCTACAAGGCGACGGGCAATATGTCGCCGTTCGACTCGCTTCGCGGAATCAAGAACAAGCCGGAATATCAGGCACTCGAGACCCAGCGCTTTATCCGGCGCCACAACATCACGAAATTCCGTCAGAATCCTTTCTTTCCAGTCAATACGCTGATGTTGATGCGCGGCGCCGTCGCCGCCCAATTCGAAGGCGTGTTCGAGCCCTACTTCCGCGCCGCCTACCATCATATGTGGGAAGAGCCGAAGAAGATGGACGACCCCGAAATCTTCCGTAACGCATTCATCTCCTCGAGCATCGAGATCGACCGGCTGATCTCGCGCGCACAACAGGATGACGTCAAGAAGAGGCTGATCGATCTGACCAACGACGCCGTCAGCCGGGGAGCCTTCGGCTCGCCGACTTTCTTCGTTGGAAAGGAAATGTTCTTTGGCAAGGACCAAGTCCGCGACGTCGAGGAGTCGATCATCGAGCAGACCAGACAGCCTGTTCCTAAGACGGCCTGACGGCGGCGACTGTCCGGGATGAGTGGCGTAGCTAAAGTCAACTCGGGAGAATGCCCATGCCTGGCCCGCTTAACGGCGCTCGTGTCCTCGATCTGACCGGGATAGTGTCGGGCCCGTTCGCGACCATGTTTCTGGCGGATCAGGGTGCCGACGTATCGAGCCCGGAATCCACCGTGCCGCCGAGTTCGTTGTTCAATGGATTCCGGACTCGCGCTTCGCGTGCCCCGGAATGACAAGACTTGGGGGCAACCGATGACCAGCACCATAAAGCCGTTTCGCATCCACGTCAGCGACGACATTCTTGCCGATCTCAAGTCGCGGCTTGCCCGTACGCGCTGGCCAGAGCCGGAACTGGTCGACGACTGGAGCCAGGGCGCGCCGCTGAAATGGATCCAGGAGATCTGCGGCTACTGGGCCAAGCACTATGACTGGCGGGCGCGTGAGGCGAAGCTCAATCGCTTCGACCAGTTCACCACCGAGATCGACGGGCTCGACATCCATTTCCTGCATGTCCGTTCGAAAGTGCCGTCCGCGCTGCCGCTGCTCATCACCCATGGCTGGCCCGGTTCGATCGTCGAATTCCAGAAGGTGATCGCGCCGCTGGTCGATCCCGCAGCCCACGGCGGCAATCCCGCCGACGCGTTTCATGTCGTCTGTCCCTCGCTCCCGGGCTTCGGCTTCTCGACAAAACCCAAGACCACCGGCTGGGGCGTTGACCGCATCGCGGCGACCTGGGCCAAGTTGATGGACCGTCTCGGATATGCGCGCTATGGCGCGCAGGGCGGCGACTGGGGCTCGGCGGTGACGACGTCGCTGGGTGCGCAGGATCCTGCGCATTGCGCCGGCATCCACGTTACGCTTGCGTTCAACGCGGCGCCGAAGGTCGAGGGCGAGCCGACACCGGAGGAGAAGCGGGCGATCGCCGGCCTCAAGCACTACGTCGACCTCGATTCCGGCTACTCGAAACAGCAGTCGACGCGGCCGCAGACACTCGGCTATGGCCTGACGGATTCGCCGAGTGGGCAGGCGGCCTGGATTCTGGAAAAATTCTGGGCCTGGACCGATTGTAACGGCCATCCCGAAAACATCATTGGCAAGGACGATCTGCTCGACAACGTCATGCTATATTGGGTGACCGCGACGGCGACCTCGTCGGCGCGGCTCTATTGGGAGAGTTTTGGCAAGCGCAGGACCACGCCGGTCGTGAAGGTGCCGACGGGCGTCGCCGTGTTCCCCAAGGAGATCATCACGCCGGTCAGGCGCTGGATGGAGCCAAATTTTTCCAATATTACGCATTGGAGCGAGATGGAGAAGGGCGGGCATTTCGCCGCATTCGAGCAGCCGCAGCTGTATGTCGGCGACGTCAGGAAGTTCTTCCGGACGGTGCGTTGAGATGCGGCCCAAACGTCATGTTGTCCCAGGCATCCACGCGCTTAAACTGTTTAACAAGCAAAAAGAACGGCTGTCCGGGATGAGTGGCGAAGCCAAACTCGCGGATCTAAAGCAGAAGTTAACTCGGGAGAATGCCCATGCCTGGCCCGCTTAGCGGTGTTCGTGTCCTCGATCTGACTGGCGTTGTGTCGGGCCCGTTCGCGACCATGTTTCTGGCCGATCAGGGCGCCGACGTCCTGAAGATCGAGCCGATCGGCGGCGACATCACCCGCCGCAGCCGTGCCACGATCGACAAGGACGGCGAGTTCTCCGCGCTGTTCATCTCTTCGAACCGCGGCAAACGTTCGCTGTCGATTGATGTCAAACGCGCGGCCGGCCGCGAGGTGCTCGCCAGGCTGGTTGCGCAGACCGATGTGCTGGTGCAGAATTTCCGGCCCGGCACCATGGAGCGCCTCGGACTCGGCGTAGAGGAGTTGCGCCAGCGGCATCCGCGCCTGATCTACGTCTCGATCAGCGGCGTCGGCGACACCGGCCCGTACGTGAAGAAGCGCGTTTACGATCCGATCATTCAGGGCCTATCAGGTTTTGCCGATATCCAGTCGCAGCCGGTCACGAACCGTCCGCAAATGATCCGCACCATCGTGTGCGACAAAACTACCGCAGTGTTCACCGCACAGGCCGTGGCGGCGGCGCTCTATGCCCGCGAGAAAACCGGGCAGGGCGATCATATCCAGGTCGCAATGCTGGATGCGATGATTTCCTACCTGTGGCCGGAAGGCATGATGCAGTACACGGTGGTAGGAGCCGAGGCCACCGCCGCCGATCCCAACGACCGGCCGGATCTCGTGTTCAAGACCAGCGATGGCTACATCACGGCCGGTACCATTTCCGATTCCGAATGGCAGGGGTTTTGCCGGGCCTCGGGCGATCCCGAGCTTGCCAACGATCCCCGGTTTGCGACGCCATCGGCGCGTTCGGTCAACGCCACCGCGCGCATCAACAAGATGGCGGAATACATCGGTCAACACACCACCGCCGAATGGCTCGATCGCCTCGACGCTGCCGACGTGCCGTGCGCTCCGATTCTGCGACGGGGCGAAATCATCCACAATGAGCAGGTGGTCGCGCGCGGCATCATCACGGAGTTCGATCAGCCGAAGGTCGGGCGGGTTCGGCAGCCCAAGCCCGCGGCCCGCTTCGAAATCAACGAAGCTGCAATCGGCGGACCGGCTCCCCGGGTCGGCGAACACTCGCGCGATGTCTTGCGCGAACTGGGGTATGACGACAGCGCCATCGACACGATGATTGCCGAGCGCGCCGTGCGCGTGGCTGTCTGAGGCGAAGCTCTCTCGCGACCGTTGAACGTTCTCAGACCTTCGCGGCCGCTGGCGTGATCGGTGCCATCGGGACATTCGCCGCGACGGCTCGCTGATAGGCGTCCCGTTTCTTGATGCGTTCGAGGTAGGGTTGCGCATTGTCGCAAATTCCGACCCCATAGGCGACGGCCCACTCAAGGCAGGTCGTGAGCAGGATGTCGGCGCTGGTGAATTGGTCGCCCATCAGGAACTGCCGCCCATCTGCCAGCGCGACCTCCACGTGTCGCAACTGTTGCCGGAAATACTCACCGGCTTGTGCGACGACTTCGGGGGCAACTCCGTAGATGTGTCCCAGTGCATCCGCGCGATGGCGGCGCATGACGTAGAGGCTGGTTGAGTCGAGCTCGGCCACAATAAAGAAGCACCATTCCAGCCAAGCGGCGAAGTCGCGCTGGGTTACGGGAATCAGCGAACGGTCGGGCGTCGAATAGGTTCGCGACAAATAGGCAACGATCGCTGCGCTTTCACCGATGCAGAAATCACCGTCCTGCAGCAAGGGAATCTTCTGACGCGGATTGAGCTTGGTGTATTCAGCGGTCTTGGTCTCACCCGTTCGCGGTCCGATGGGCTTTGTCTCGTAGGACAAGCCAAGTTCGTGCATGGCCCAGTGCGCACGAATGGTGCGGCTGGTCCCAACGCCCCACAGGGTCAGGTCTGGCGTCGTGTTCATATCACCACTTCTCCACGGAGGGGCGGAGATCGAGTTCGTGGGTCCAGCCATCCCTGCTTTGCTGATGCGTGAACCAGTAGGCTTCGGCAATGGAAGATGTCTTGGTCAGGCTGTCCGGGGGAATTTCGCTTGCATCGATTCCCTTCGCTGCTTTCATGCGCTGGTGAATGGCCTCGCTGTCGACGCCGGCGTCGATCAGGAGATGCACGACGTGAATGTTCTTCGGTCCGAGCTCCCGCGCCATCGCCTGAGCCACTGCTCGAAGTCCGAACTTCGCTGCTGAAAATGCCGCAAACCCCGAGCCGCCACGCACACTGGCCGTTGCACCAGTAAAGAAGATGGTGCCGTGTTTGCGCGGAAGCATGACGCGTGCAGCCTCACGTCCGACCAGGAAGCCGCCATAGCAGGCCAATTCCCAAGCCTTGAAGAACAGCTTCTCGGTTGTCTCCAGCAATGGCTTGTTGACGTTCGATCCCGCGTTGAACAGGCAGACCTCGATCGGCCCCAGCTCCTTCTCGATTCGCGCAAATATGCCTTGGACCTCCGCTTCCTGGCGGGCATCGACACTGAACGCGTGAATGCTATGTCCGGCAGCTCTCAGCTCGCCCACAAGCCCCTGCGACTTGGACGCATCCCGCCTGCAGATGCAAACCGTATAGCCGCCCTTCGCAAAACGCCTGGCGACGGCCGCGCCGATGGCGTCGCCAGCGCCAACAAGTATCGCTACGCCGCGGCGCTCCACCATCCCGTTCTCCGATAAGTTCCTATTTGATACTTTAATCGTAGCTGCGGAACGATACTTTGTAAACGAGGCTTTCCAACAAAATGCGCGCAATAATGGGGCAGCAAAGTTGCCCCTTCGGGCCGCATGTCCAGGGATAATGAATTAGTGATTGACGAGTTCTAAAAAAGAACGTTAGGTAAAGCGGCGAATGTGCCGCGTTGCAGAAGCAGGCATGCTTGGTCGGGAGGTCAGTCGTGGCGGAGCTTTCGGAGGCGATCAATCTCGACGAGATTGCTGTCGGCTTGCCGAGCCGCATCCATGAAGTAACGGCAAGACAGTTTGTCGAAGCCCCCGACCGGATCGCGCTCGTCGAGAACGGGGCATCCTGGAGCTACTGCGATCTGGAGCTGGGCGTTGTTGTCACGTTGCTGCCGGGAGTTGAGGGGCGCATCAGAACACTCGACGGCATACCACTATCAAAGGAACAAGTCGGAGAACTCCACGTGCGCGGGCGCAACGTGATGCGCGGCTATTATCTCGCTCCCGAGCTGACAGGCAAAGTGATCGACAGCGAAGGCTGGTTCAATACCGGCAACATTGCCCGCTTTGACGGCGATTGCCTGTACATTCTCGGTCGTACCAAAGAAATGATTGGCGCCGTCTCAGCCAAGCTCGAGGCAATTCTCAATTCACACAAGGATGTGCAATCCGCAGTCATTGGCCGAGCCCTCAACGGTGATGGGGAGCTTATCGCATTCGTGCAGCCGTTCCCGGGATCGCGCGTCAAGGCGACCGATCTGATGGATTCCATCAAACCTCGGCTCGCCGCCTATATTCGGCCGCCGAAGATCGTTGTCGTCGATGTCTTGCCGGGAAGCTCAGCCGGCAAGATACGCGAGCATGAGCTCGCGGCCTGTTTGCGTCGCGACCGAGCTGCTGCCAAGCAGGCGGCGAGGTTCCAGCGACGAACTCACTTAACCTGACCGGGAGAACGCCTTTGCAAAAGAGAAACGCAACCGTGGCCGTAATCGGTGCCGGGGACTTTATCGGCGGCGAGATCGCAAAGAAGTTCGCCTCCGAGGGCTTCACGGTGTTTGCCGGGCGCCGTAACGGCGCCAAGCTCGAGCCGCTCGTCAAGGAGATCGAGAGGGCGGGCGGCGAAATTCACGCGCGTTCGCTCGATGCGCGCAAGGAAGAGGAGATCATCTCCTTCCTTAGAGATGCCGACAAGTACGCACCGCTTGAGGTTTGCATCTTCAATATCGGGGCCAACGTCAATTTTCCGATCCTAGAAACCACCGAGCGCGTGTTCCGAAAGGTCTGGGAGATGGCCTGCTATTCCGGCTTCCTCGCCGGGCGCGAAGCCGCGCGGCTGATGCTGCCCCGGGGCAAGGGCAATATCTTCTTCACCGGCGCGACCGCGAGTCTCCGCGGTGGGGCGGGTTATGCGGCGTTCGCCAGCGCCAAGTTCGGTCTGCGAGCCGTAGCCCAGGCGACGGCGCGTGAGTTGGGTCCCAAGAATATTCACGTGGCGCATCTCATCATCGATTCCGGCGTCGACACCGAGTGGGTACGCCAGCGGCGGCTAGAGGCACTTGGTCCGACCGCGCTGGACGACCCCGATGCGTTGATGCCGCCGTCGTCGGTCGCGGAAAGCTATTGGATGCTCTATCAGCAGCCCAAGAGCGCCTGGACCTTCGAGCTGGAGATCCGTCCGTTCGGCGAGAAGTGGTAACGGGAGCCTCGCACGATGGAGCTCAATCTTTCCAGCGAGGATGCTGCATTTCGTGACGAGGTGCGCGCTTTTATTGCGGAGAACTATCCGCAGGAAATGCGCGTTCCCAACCCCGAGACCGATTTGACCAAGGAGCAGTCGCTGCTCTGGCACCGCATCCTCTACAAGAAGGGTTGGATCGCGCCGCTCTGGCCCAAGGAATATGGCGGCCCCGGCTGGTCCGTTACGCAACGATTCATCTTTGAGCAGGAGACCTCGCGCGCTGGGACGCTGCCGCCGCTTGCGTTCAGCGTGACCATGGTCGGTCCGGTCATCTACACCTTCGGCAACGACGCGCAGAAAAAGAAGTTTCTGCCGCGTATCCTCTCAGGCGAGGACTGGTGGTGCCAGGGTTATTCGGAGCCGGGCTCCGGATCCGACCTCGCATCGGTCCGCACCAAGGCGGTGCGCGACGGCGATCACTATATCGTCAACGGCCACAAGACCTGGACGACGCTGGCCCAGCATGCCGACTGGATCTTCTGCCTGGTGCGCACCGATCCTTCGGCAAAGCCTCAGGCCGGCATTTCCTTCCTGCTGATCGACATGAAATCGCCCGGCGTCACCGTGCGGCCCATCATCACCATCGACGGATCGCACGAAGTCAACGACGTGTTCCTCGAGGACGTGCGGGTCCCCGTAGAGAACTTGATTGGCGAGGAAAACAAGGGGTGGACCTACGCGAAATTCCTGCTCGGCAACGAACGCACCAGCATGGCCGGGATCGGCCGGTCCACTCGGTATCTCGGGCGTCTCAAGCAGATCGTGAGAACCGAGGTTGGTGAGGACGATCCAGCCTTCGGGGAATTCATCAGGGAGATCGCGCGCGTCGAGCTCGATGTGCTGGCGCTGGAGGCAACCGAATTGCGCATCGTCGCGCAGATGTCGCGGGGCATCGACCCGGGGCCGGCGGCGTCGCTGTTCAAGATCCGGGGCACCGAGATCTTCCAGCGCATCACGGACCTGACGCATCAGGCGATCGGAAATTACGGTCTGGCCATCCGTGAGCACCCGGTAAGCGCCAACCACTTCATGCCGGGGCCGGACTACGGACACACCGCGACGGAAAAGTATCTGAACTCCCGCAAACTCAGCATTTACGGAGGATCGAACGAGATCCAGCGCAACATCATCGCGAAAGCGGTGCTCGGTCTCTGACGAATCGCACGAGGCATCCGATGGATATTCAGTTGACCGAAGAACAGGAATTGCTCCGTTCCAGCATTCAACGCTTCCTGCGCGAGCAGTACGATTTCGATGAGCGCCGCAAGATCGTTGCGACCGATGAAGGCTGGAGCCGCAGGCACTGGAAATCCTTTGCCGAACTTGGGCTCTGTGCCGCGCCGTTCCAGGAAAGCTCCGGCGGCCTTGGTGGCGGCTCGCTTGCGACGATGATCGTGATGCAGGAGTTCGGCCGCAACCTCGTCGTCGAGCCGTATTTTGAGACGGTTGTCCTGGCCGGTGACCTGATCGAGAACATCGGCTCGTCCGAGCAGCGCCAGGCGTTTCTACCGAAGATCATGGAGGGCGATGCGATCTGGGCCCTGGCGTGGGCGGAGGGACGATCGCGCTACGATTTTGACAACGTAAACACAACGGCACGCCGCCAAGGGGACAGGTTTGTTCTGAGCGGAAGTAAAGCAGCGGTGGTCGGAGCGCCATGGGCCGACAAGCTGATCGTTTCGGCACGCACCTCGGGCCAGCCACGCGACCGCGATGGCGTGAGCCTGTTTATTGTAGATCGCCACGCTGCCAATCTTCACCTCCAGAGCTTCAAGACCATCGACGGTCGGCGCGCCGCTGAACTCACGCTGATGAACGTCGAGGTGCCGGCCAGCCAGATGCTGGGCAACGAAGGCGAGGGCGTCGCTGCCCTGGAGGCGGCCCGCGATCGCGCCATCGCGGCCCTTTGCGCGGAAGCCGTCGGCGCCATGACGGAGCTGAACTCGGCGACGCTCGAATACAGCAAGACGCGCAAGCAGTTCGGGGTTGCGCTGGGAACGTTTCAGGTGCTGCAGCATCGAATGGTCGATATGTTCATCGCGCTTGAGGAGTCGATTTCGCTGACCCAGCATTTGAACCTAAGCCTGGCATCGAAGGAACCGAACGGATCGAAACTGGCGTCCGGCGCCAAGACGAAGGTAGGCTATGCCGCGCGCTTCGTCGCGGAGCAGGCCGTGCAACTGCACGGCGGCATGGGCATGAGCGACGAGTTGAACGTCGGCCACTACTTCAAGCGAATAAGCTCCATCAACATCCAGTTCGGCGATCCTGCCTATCATCTGATGCGGTACGCGCAGCAGAGCTGAATCTCCTTCCCCGCGCAGCAAATCGATTGCTGCATCCCGACCAGAGGTAAGCGATGACTGAAGCCGTAATCGTCTCGACTGCTCGCACTCCCATTGGCAAAGCCTACAAGGGCGCCCTCAATAATACCGAAGGCGCGACGTTGCTGGGTCATGCAATTTCCGCTGCCTTGTCACGCGCCAACGTGGAGAGCGCCGAAGTCGAGGATGTTGTGATGGGTTGCGCCATGCAACAGGGCACCACAGGGATGAACATTGCACGCAAGGCGCTGCTGCGCGCCGGACTCCCGGTCAGTGTGGCGGGAACCACCATCGACCGGCAATGCGCGTCCGGCCTGCAGGCGATTGCCTTGGCTGCGCGCTCGGTCATCTTCGATGGCGTGGAAGTTGCCATCGGAGGCGGCGGTGAATCGATCAGCCTGGTCCAGAACAACCAGATGAACAATTTTCATGCCGTCGATCCTGAACTGCTCGCGATAAAGGGAGATGCCTACATCGCGATGCTCGATACGGCCGAAATCGTCGCGAAACGCTACAATATCTCGCGCGAACGCCAAGACGAATACAGCCTCGAGAGCCAGCGCCGGACGGCGGCTGCGCAGCAAGCCGGCCGGTTCAACGACGAACTCGCACCGATCAAGACCACGATGGCAATCACGGACAAGGCGACCGGCGCCGTGTCGTATCAGCAGGTGACATTGTCGGCCGACGAGGGACCGCGTCCCGATACCACCGCAGAGGGTCTCGCCGGTGTGAAGCCTGCCAAGGGGCCAGGCTTCACTGTTACCGGAGGCAATGCCAGTCAGCTTTCGGATGGCGCCAGTGCCGCTGTCATCATGAGCGACAAGCTCGCGGCGCAAAAGGGATTAAAGCCGCTCGGTATCTTCCGTGGCTTCGTCGCCGCAGGCTGCGAACCGGACGAGATGGGCGTCGGTCCGGTCTATGCCGTGCCTCGGCTGCTCAAGCGACACGGACTGAAGATCGACGATATCGATCTCTGGGAATTGAACGAGGCATTCGCGGTGCAGGTGATCTATTGCCGCGACAAGCTCGGGATCGACCCGGAGAAGCTCAACGTCAATGGCGGATCGATCGCAGTCGGTCATCCCTACGGCATGACCGGAGCGCGGCTGACCGGCCATGCTCTGATCGAAGGACGCCGGCGCAGGGCGAAATATGCGGTGGTCACGATGTGCATTGGAGGCGGCATGGGTGCCGCAGGCCTCCTCGAAGTTGTCCACTGACGGACGACAAGCTGGCTGGACTAGAGATCTGTCAAAACACATTGGAGGTACGCGTGAAGACTGCAATTACCGAGATGTTCGGCATCGAACATCCGATCATTCAGGGCGGAATGCATTATGTAGGGTTCGCCGAACTCGCCGCCGCAGTATCGAATGCCGGCGGGCTCGGAATCATCACCGGCCTGACGCAACGGACGCCGGAACTATTGGCCAAGGAGATCGCGCGCTGCCGCGACATGACGGATAAGCCCTTTGGCGTGAACCTTACTTTCCTGCCGAGCTTCACCGCGCCGCCATATCCGGAGTATATCGCTGCTATCAAGCAAGGCGGCGTCAAGGCGGTGGAGACCGCTGGCCGCAGCCCCGAGCAGTATATGCCGGCGCTGAAAGCCGCTGGCATCAAGGTGATCCACAAATGCACCTCGGTGCGGCACTCGCTCAAGGCCGAGAAGATCGGCTGCGACGCTGTCAGCGTTGATGGCTTCGAATGCGGCGGCCATCCCGGCGAGGACGACATCCCGAACATGATCCTGCTGCCCCGTGCGGCGGACGAGCTGAAGATTCCATTCGTGGCATCGGGCGGCATGGCCGACGCGCGGAGCCTCGTCGCGGCGCTGTCGATGGGGGCGGCCGGCATGAACATGGGTACCCGCTTCATCGCCACGAGGGAAGCGCCAGTCCACGACAATGTAAAGCAGGCCTTAGTCAAGGCGACCGAACTCGACACCGTGCTGGTCATGCGCGCGCTGCGCAATACCGAGCGCGTCTTGAAGAACAAGGGCGTCGACCAGTTGCTGGAGATCGAGCGCGAGAAAGGCGCAAGCCTGAAGATTGGCGACATCCACGAGCAGGTCGCTGGAGTCTATCCGAAGGTGATGATCGAAGGCGACATGGAAGCGGGCGCCTGGAGCTGCGGCATGGTCGTAGGGCTCATTCACGATATTCCGACGGTGAAGGAACTGATTGACCGCATCATGGCGGATGCCGAGCGAATCATCCGTCAGCGCCTGACTGGCTTCCTCGATAATGCCGAGCAAAGGCCGGCTGCCGCCCGCGCGATCGCGTAGCCGGATGTTCTAACGAGGGCTATTCCCACGCATGGTTGGGCGTGCGGTGATTGTTATGGTGAAGCTCGATTGGCCAGCGATGGATGGCCTTCGGCAGTCTCGGGAAGGGGAGTTTATGGATCTGGCCGACTTCCATTACTACGAGCCTTCGAAGGGCCACGGACTCCGACATAATCCATTCAACGCGATTGTCGCGCCGCGTCCGATTGGCTGGATTTCGTCACGAAATGCGACCGGTCAACTGAACCTCGCTCCATATAGCTTCTTCAACGCGTTCCTCTACGACCCTCCGATTATCGGGTTCTCCTCAATTTCGTGGAAGGACACCGTAAAGAACGTCAGTGAGACCCGCGAATTCGTTTGGAATCTGGTCACGATGGATCTGGGTGACCGCATGAACATGACGGCGACGCCACTCGATCACGGCGTGAGCGAGTTCGAAGCAGCAGGGCTGACGCCAATACCCGGACGCCACGTCGCTGCGCCGCGGGTGGGCGAGAGCAGGGCCGCGATGGAATGCAAGGTTACCGAAGTCTCTCAATTGACGAACGCGCGCGGTGAGAAGGTTGAAGGGTGGTTCGTGCTAGGCGAGGTCGTCGCAGTATACATCGATAAGTCCTTGATCGAGGACGGTGTCTACAACACTGCACTTGCGCGTCCCATACTGCGCGCTGGCCGCGGTGGAGATTACCTCGAGGTCCGTACGGAAAACATGTTCGAGATGAAGCGCCCGCCCGGCAGCAGCAAGCCGGAGTTCCATGGCACCTGATGGCGAGGAGATGAATGGCACGGCGGCCGCGGCACCCTTGTGGAGCGCGGCTTTGGCTTGCGAGAAGCGATCGCCCCAGGCGGTGCAGCGCGCGATCGGCGCATCGGACGAGGTGGCGGATCATCAGCTCGGCGATCTTCTGTTCGATACAATCGTGGCGACACGCCAGGGCACGGCGGTTACCCGGCACGACTATGACGAGGTCTGGTCGTTGATCAGCCATTCGGATCGAAGGGTCCGGCTGGTGGTCCCTCAGATGCTGGAATGGCTCGCGCGTTTCGCCTCGTCGTCCGCTGCAAGGTCGATGACGCCATGCGGAATGGCCACCTGGCGCTGCCGCACGGCTACGGTCAGGCATACCCCACGTCGGATGGAGAGGGCCTGATCAACGGGCCGCGCATCAATATGCTCACCGAGAGCGGCAACCGCGATCCCATTGCGGGCACGCCCTACCACAAGAACGTCGCGGTACGTCTGGCCCTGGTGTCCGCGCACGAGGCTGCGCCCTATCAGTCGCAGTCCGAGCGAATTCATATGAGAGCGGCCGGAACTCGAGGGAGCAATAAATGACCGAGAAACCAATCGCGATCGTGACAGGTGTAGGGCCGGGCACTGGAGCTGCCATCGTCAAGCGCTTCTCTGCTGGCGGGTTCCGTATCGTCGCGCTTGCCCGTTCAGCGGAGCTCATCAATCGCCTTGCGCAAGAGCTTCCCGATGTGCACGCGGTAACCCGCGACGTGTCCGACGAGAGCCAGGTGCGGACCACCGTCACTGATGTAAGGCGCCGCTTCGGGGCGGCCGAGGTTCTCGTCCACAACGCGGTAGGAGGAGGCTGGGGGAGCTTTCGCGAGATCGACCCGAAGATGCTGAAGGGCAATTTCGAGGTCAACGTGATGGGCTTGTTGTACTTGGCGCGCGAAGTGGCTGCTGACATGATCGATCGAGGCAAGGGCGCGATCCTGGTGACCGGAAACACGTCTGCGATCCGGGGCAAGGCGAATTTTGCCGGCTTCGCTCCGACAAAGGCGGCGCAGCGCATATTGGCAGAGTCGATCGCGCGTGACATCGGGCCTCTAGGCGTCCACGTTGCCTATGTCCTCATCGACGCCGTGATCGACACGCCCCGGATGCGCGCGCGGATGAGCGACAAACCGGATGAATTCTTCATCAAGCCTGCCGCCATCGCCGATGAACTGTACCATCTCTACAGTCAGGATCGATCGGCCTGGTCATTCCTTACGGAACTGCGGCCGTTCCACGAAAATTGGTGACGCCTGGCCGGTGAGTCATAGCGGGGTAACGCGCTTACTCGTTCTAAAGCTCTCCAGACGCAGGACATGAAAGGTCACAACCATGACGGATGGATCAATCTCGATTGATACCGGAACGGACGAACTGCTGTGTGCGATCCGGGATCGCGTCGCCGTGATTACCTTGAACCGACCCGAGGCACGAAATTCGCTGTCCGACCATCTTACGCCGGCGTTGCGCCAGATGATCAAGCGCAACGGTGACGATTCGGGCGTCGGCGCACTGCTGATTACCGGTGCAGGCAGCGCTTTTTGTTCGGGCGGTGACGTCAAGGGGATGGGCGGCAACTCTGCCGCACCCGCCATGTCATTCAGCGACAAGGTTGCGCGATTGCGGGAACGTCAGCGAACCCTGACCGGCGTGCTTGTCTCCCTGCGTAAGCCCACCATCGCGGCCCTGCCGGGACCGGCGGCTGGCGCCGGGCTTGCGATCGCGCTCGCCTGCGACATTCGTATAGCAGCCGAATCCACTATCATGACGACTGGTTACGCCAGGATTGCGCTCACCGGTGATTACGGCATTTCGTGGCTGTTGACCCGGCTGGCCGGGACGGCGCGTGCCCGCGAACTGATGCTCTTATCCGAGCGGATCGATGCACGCCGCTGCGAAGCGCTGGGGCTGGTAAATCGCGTGGTGCCTGATTCTGAACTGCAAACCGAAGCATTTGCTTTGGCGAGGACGTTGGCAAACGGTCCGGTAAGCGCCTATGCCGCCATCAAGGATAATCTCGACCTTGCGCTATCGGCTGACTTCCTGACGTCATTGGATCACGAGGCCGAGAAGATGGTCGTTGCGGCGGGTACGGCGGAGCACACCGAAGCCGTGCAGGCCTTCATCGAGAAACGTGTCCCCAGTTACAGGTGAAGCTTATTCCCCGACTCTGATGACGACCTTACCCTTCGCGCGCCCGGTCTCGACGTAAGCCAAGGCATCCGCTGTCTTCTCAAACGGGAAAGACTTGTCAACGATCGGACGGATTGCGCCGGATTCGATAAGGGAAGCGATCTCGCTCAACTGTTGCCCCTCCGCTCGCATGAACAGGAATGAGAAGTGCACACCAAGGCTTTTGGCTTTCTTCCGCACACCATGACTCAGCACGCGCATCACCAGTTTCAGGAACAGGTTCAACTTTAGTTCCTTGGCGAATTCTGGGTCGGGCGGCCCCGAGATCGAGATGAGGAGGCCACCTGGTTTCAGCATGCGCAGAGATTTTTCAAGCGTCCTGGTGTCCTGGCTGTGCAGGACCAGATCGTAGCCCGACAAAATCTTTTCGAAATCCTGCGTCTTGTAGTCGATGACCACGTCTGCGCCGAGACTCTTGACCAGCTCCACATTTTTCGTGCTCGTTGTCGTCGCAACTGTCGCGCCGAGATGTTTGGCGAGTTGGATGGCAAAAGTCCCCACACCACCGGAGCCGGCCTGAATGAAAACCTTCTGACGGGGCTTCAGCTTGCCGACCTCCACTAGCGCCTGCCAGGCGGTCAGCCCCACCAGCGGGATGGTAGCGGCTTCTTCCATGCTGATGTTCTCGGGCTTTAGCGCCACGTCGGTTTCATTCATGGCAATGAATTCCGCGAACGTCCCGATCCGATGGTCGCGCGGCCGTGCATAGACCTTGTCGCCGGCCTTGAACCGCCTGACCTTGGGGCCGACCCTGACGACTATCCCGGCAACATCGTGCCCCAGAATGAAAGGCGGACGATACGGCAGTATGAGCTTGAATTCTCCGTCCCTGACCTTGGAGTCCAGAAGGTTCACCGCAGTTGCATGAACTCGAACCAGGACATCGTCGTCGCGCAACTCCGGCTCAGGCACGTCGGCCAGGCGCAGAGCGCCCTTCTTTCTGTATTTATCGACAACGAATGCCTTCATGATGTCTTCTCCAATTGAAGTTTGGTCGCGGCATCAGGCGTATGCTGACGCTCCCGTTCAGGAGCGACGCACCTCTGCTCCGTGAGCGCAGTCACCACTTCTCGACCCACGGCCGCAGCACGACTTCGAATGCCCACGTCGACCGATGCTGGCGATGCAGATGCAGATAGGTTTCGGCGATGCGGTCCGGGTCAGCCATGTTGTCGTCGACAGTCGTTCCCGCCAGTCGGTGCGCGCGGGTACCGTCTTCCTGAGTCCAGCCAATCGCGGCGTCAATCGGCACATTTGCCACGTGGACACCCTGCGGCATCAATTCCCTTGCCATGCTCTGTGCGAGTCCGGACTTGGCATGACATGCCATTGCAAAGGCAGCGCTCATCGGGAAGCCTTTGAGCGCCGCGCTTGCGTTCGTGAAGATGATCGTTCCTTTCGTTCCGCGGGGGCTTGGTGTGTTTTCCCGCATCAGTCGAGCAGCCTGCTGACCCACCAAGTACGCGCTGAATGCTGAGTTACGAAGTGTGTCGAGCACCATGCTTGGGTCGGCTTCGGTAATCCCCTTGCGGAAAATGCCGGGAACGCGGCCGTCGATATTATGCACGACAAGCGTAGGTGCCCCCAGGTCTCGAACGACGTTCTGGAACAGCAACTCCACGGCCGCTGGTTCGGTGGCATCGCAAGCGTATCGGCGCACGCCGTGCGTCTTCTCCATATTCTGCAGGACCGATTTTTCTGGATTCCTGGCTGCGATGCCGACACGCATGCCGTTTTCGGCGAACAGCCTGGCGCAACTTGAGCTGATGCCCGGACCGCCCCCAACGATGATTGCAACGTCCTGTACGGAAGGTGGAGTGTCGTGTTGATGCAATTGAGTCATGTTTCGTGCTCCTATGCGCGTCGTAGCAGATCAGTGAGGACGCGTTTTATTCTTGGCGCTCCCAAATCTGCGAACGCCCCAGCATTGACACGCCAATGTACCCGCGCACGTTGAGCTTCTTGCCGCCGTCGGTCAGTTGGATCTTGCTGCTGTAGACCTTGCCATTGTCCGGATCGAGGATTTTGCCGGCGGTATATTCGGCGCCATCCTTCTTTAGGCCGCTCAGGATTACCAAGCCGATTACCGGCACGTCCTTGAGCGCGCCTTCGCATTTTTCACATTTCGGATTCCGATCTTCGGACGGAGCGCGGAACACCTTTTCAATCTTCCCCTGCAGGGTGCCATTGGATTCCGTGATGCGGATAAGCGCTCTCGGTTTGCCGCTGATGTCATCGACATTTCTCCACAAGCCGACAGGTGAGGCATTGTCCGCCCGGGCCCCGGAGAACATGAGTGCGGCAGTCAGGATGAGCGCGAGAACGCCTGATTGTTTCAGAATACGCATTACGATGGTCTCCAGGGAGTGGGGCCTATTGTTTGCTTCGATGCCGCGTGGTTCGATTCTCGTCGAGGTATGACCAAGCGGGTCGCAAACACGGTTATGCATTCACGTCGACGACCGTGCGGCCCCGGACCTTCCCCGCGAACATTTGGTGCACCACTTCGGGAACCTCTGCGAGGCCGACCACCTGCATGGTTCGGGCAAGCTTGTTCACATCCAGATCGCGAGCCAAACGTGACCATGCCTCGATTCGCGCCTCCTGCGGCGCATTCACCGAGTCGATTCCAGCAAGAGTAACATTGCGCAGGATGAACGGCAGAACCGTTCCGGGAAGATCGGCACCCTGAGCCAAGCCGCACGCCGTCACCACGCCGCGGTACTGCGTCTGCGCCAATACGTTCACCAGCGTATGACTGCCGACGGAGTCGACTGCTCCAGCCCAACGCTCGCGCGCTATAGGAGCCCCGGGCTCCGAAAGCGTCCGCCGATCGATGACATCGGCCGCACCGAGGCTTCGCAGATAATCGGCTTCTTCAAGACGTCCAGTCGATGCAACGACGCGATAACCGAGATCGGCGAGGAGAGCGATCGCGATCGAACCGACGCCGCCATTGGCACCGGTTACGATGATATCGCCACGCTGCGGTGTGATGCCGCCATGTTCGAGGGCCAGCACCGACAGCATCGCGGTGTAACCAGCCGTGCCGATCGCCATGGCATCCTTCGTGGAAAATGGAGCGGGGATCTTCACGAGCCACTCGCCTTTGACCCGCGCTTTCTGGGCGTAACCGCCATGGTGGGTCTGGCTCAGTCCCCAGCTGTTGGCGACGACGCGGTCTCCGACGGCGATGCCGGGATAAGAGGATGCCTCCACCGTTCCGGCAAGATCGATACCGGGAATGAGGGGAAATTGGCGGATGATCTCTGCGCGCCCGCTAATGGCCAGCGCATCCTTGTAGTTCACGGTCGAATAGTCGACAGCAACCGTAACGTCGCCAGGCATGAGATCTTGCTCGTTCATTTCGACCACGCTGGTCGAAACCTTCTCACCTGTCTTTGCAGCAAGCAGCGCCTTAAACGTCATCGCCATATCCTAAATTGGAGTTTCGCTGTCCACGCACCTAGGGTCGCGCCGCTTGATCGCAAGAAGGCACAATTAAAGCGGATACTATCATTTATGTAGGTACCCGCCGCGTTCTAACGCGTGAAGCCCTGGCCGCCTCGGCCGATATGACAGCGGGCCTGACATGGCGACGTCGTGCCCGAAGCGCGAGTGGGCAACCTGGTATGCCGAGGCTCACCCGCCGGTCGATCTGGCGCGGGCTGTCGACGAGCCCTCTGTCGAGATCCTGCGACTGTCTGCGGCTGTAGTACTTGTTGTATTACGGTTGTCATGTGATATGAATGCGAAAATCAAGAGCTGTTCAATGGCGTCGATGGTTACATCCGAAGACGTCAACGGGGGGCGTGTGTGACCGGGACTTTCGGTGCCATGGAATAGGCTTCACACTCTACCGACCCCAGACTAGTGCCCTTCGTGCTGTCATAGCTGATACTATCATTTATGGAGGTGACCATGCGTCCAAGAAGGTTTGACGCCAAAAGCGGATGCGCGGTCGGAGTGACGCTCTCCGTCATTGGCGGCATGTGGAAGCCGCTGATCCTGTTTCATCTCTTCGCCGGCAAGAAGCGGTTCATGGAACTGTCCCGGGCCATCCCTAACGCCACGCAGAGGATATTGACCCTTCAGCTGCGTGAGCTGGAGGCCGATGGCGTGATCGTTCGCCATATCTATCCGCAGATTCCTCCGAAGGTGGAATATGAAATCTCTACGCTCGGCCAGAGCCTCGGGCCCGTACTGCTTTCGCTTCGGAGTTGGGGCAAGCAACATGGCGGTTCAATTGAAGGCGTCTCTCAGCCACACCACGTTCCTGAAGATCGCCAGCTAAACGCATGCGCCCTGTAACGGTTGAATGAGTGATCGCGGAAACCTGCGTCGGCCGACTTGAGACGTCTCAAGGTCGCGCCACTTCGCCGGCTCGGATTCCCGTCGAACGCTGACGCGCTTTATCATGACCGGAAAGCTGTCGCTTTCAGGTGGTACGGCTCTGCCGCTTTCGCAGGCGTGTGCCACAAGCGAGCCTTATCCCATCGATTTATCCGAACGACTTGCGTCGTGTCATCGAATTCCAAATAGGAATTAGGGGCGTACGACCGACGCATCTGCGTCCTCAAAATTGATAGACAGTCGTCCGACTTGACAGTTCTATTTTAGAACTATTTACTCGACCTGCCGATCGACATGAAGGAGCGAACCTGCCCGTTTGAAGGGGGCCGCGTAGCGCTCCCGGAAGAAAAGGCGCGAGGAGGATGGCATGAGGAGCGTGGACGATATCACTGCGGCCGAATTGCTCGACGGCCTGCCGTCCAGGGTACATGAGGTCTATGCGCCGTTCGTGCGGGACATCCCCGATCATCCGGCGTTCGTGGAAGGGGGGCGTTCGTGGAGCTACCGGCAGTTCTCGGAAGCTGTCGACGCCGCCGCGAAGGATCTTTCCAATTTGGGAATCAGGCCCGGCGATCGCGTGATGATTGCGAGCGAGAACAGTGTGGCTCTCGGGGCGATGCTTTTCGCGGCGAGTAAGCTCGATGCTTGGGGCATTGCGGTTAATCCCCGCCTCTCTGCCAGGGAAATCGATCTGATCGGGACGCACAGCGGCGCCAGACGCGTGCTGTTCAACTCGGCGCTTTCAAAGGAAGCTGCCGATCACGCCAGCCGCGTCGGCGCTAAAATAGATGCTGTGGGACCGTTCGGTGGAATCGGCATTGGTCCTCTCAATGCGGATGCGCAAGCGGAGCCCGTCGAGAAGGATGGCGACCGACAGGTCGCGGGCCTTCTCTACACCTCGGGCACGACCGGTGCTCCGAAGGGAGTCATGCTGAGCCACCGCAACCTCCTCTTTACCGCAAAGACTTCGGGAATCCTTCGTCAAAGCGGACCGGCCGACCGCATCTACGGCGTGCTGCCGATGTCCCACATCGTGGGGTACTCGATCCTGTTGATCGCCACGCTGATGCACGGCGGCACATTGTATGTTGTGGCCAGGGCCGATCCCGCTGCGCTGGCCCATGCCATCGCCGAGGAGGGGATTACAAGCCTGTTCGGCGTACCTGCCACATATCAGCGTCTGCTCGAACACAAGGCGGTCAAGGGCATTCAACGGCTCGAACGGGGCAGGCTGCGGGTCATGGCCGTTGCCGGCGCTCCCCTCGACCTTGATCTGAAGAAGCGGATCGAGGACGAATTCGGAATCCCTCTATTGAACAACTACGGCATAACCGAATGTTCGCCGGGCCTATCGGGTGTCCGCTCAGAACGTCCTGTCACAGACGAGTCGGTCGGCCCCTTTCTTCCCGGCATAGAGCACCGCATCGTGAACAGGCAGGGCAAGAACGTTGCGACCGGCGAAGTAGGCGAACTGCACGTCCGAGGCCCCAACGTGATGCTCGGCTACTATCGTGCTCCGGAACTCACGGCAGCGGCGATCGATGACCAGGGGTGGTTCAACACGGGTGACCTCGCGCGGGTGAACGGCGAGGGCCATCTCTACATCGCTGGCCGAACCAAAGAACTCATCATCCGCTCCGGCTTCAACGTCTACCCCGCTGAGGTGGAGGCGGTTCTGAACGCGCACGAGCAAGTCGTCCAATCAGCTGTGGTGGGACGACCGGTTGATGGCAATGAGGAGGTCGTCGCGTTCGTGCAGCTTCTCCCCGGCGCCAGAGTTAGCGCCGAAGACCTGAAGACGTACACGGCCCAACAGCTCACTTCGTACAAGCGTCCGACTGAACTGATCGTGCTCGACGCTCTGCCCGCGGCCTCCACCGGCAAGATACTCAAACACAAGCTGCGAGAGATCGCGATCGAGCGAGGGGCTGCGAAGGTGTCCGATGCGGCAGCCGCGGGCTGACACAACGTCGCGAGAAACGGTGTCGATCGCGAAGATCGCAGGGAAGTTCAACGAATAGTGCGCGACGCAATCCGTCGCCGAACAAGGGAGAAGTCGATGCTCTGGAAGTCCATACTAGCAGCGGCGATCGGCGTGACGATTGTCGGCGTGCAGGCGCGTGCAGAAACACCCGGCGTCACCGGCGCCGAAGTGAAGGTGGGGGCTACGTTCCCGTTTAGTGGTCCCGCATCGCCGCTCAGCAATACCGGCAAGGGTCTGATCGCCTACATCAATTCGATCAACGACCGCGGTGGCATCAACGGCCGCAAGATAAACCTCATTACCTACGACGATGCTTACAGTCCTCCCAAGACGGTGGAGCAGACCAGAAAGCTTATCGAAAGCGACGAGGTGGCATTCCTGTTCGGTCCGCTGGGTACGCCCGGCATCAGCGCCACCATCAAGTACGTCAACGCGAAGAAAGTGCCTCATCTGTTCGTAGTGAGCGGGGTCACCAAATTCACGAACTTCGTTGAATTTCCGATGACCACCACGGGGCTGCCCAGCTATGACACGGAAGGGCGAATCTACGCGAAGTACATCACCCAGGCCCGGCCGGACGCAAAGATTGCGATCCTTTATCAGAACGACGATTTGGGTAAGGACTTCGTCAATGCATTCAAAGGCTACCTGAAAGGCGACTTCGACAAGAAGGTTGTAGCGTCCTCGTACGAAGTGACCGAGCCGACGATCGATTCCCACGTGGTGAAATTGAAATCGTCTGGCGCAGAGGCGTTCCTGGTCGCCGGCACGCCGAAATTCGCGGCCCAAGCCATCAAGAAGGTTGACGAGATCGGTTGGAAGCCGCTGTTCCTGATCAATTTGGTGTCGAGTTCAGTCTCTTCAACTATCGTCCCAGCGGGGCCGGAGAAAGCTGTGGGCATCGTCGCCGCGACAATCTTCAAGGATCCGGGCGACAAGAAGTGGGCCGATGATCCCGGCATCAAGTGGTTACCGCGACTATTTCGCGAAATACCTGCCGGGTGCCGACATCGGTGATGCCAACTATCTGTTCGGTACGCAGCAGGGACAGATCCTGGAGCAGGTGCTCAAGCAGTGCGGTGACGATCTCTCGCGCGAAAACATCGTCAAGCAATCGCGGAGCATACGCGGGCTGTCGCTGCCGACTCTCGTACCGGGCGTTACGATCAACACGGGCCTGGAAAGCAGCATGGCGTACACGCAGCTTCAGTTGCAGCGCTGGACCGGCAGTTCCTGGGAGCAGTTCGGAAACGTACTCAGCGCCGAGCAAGAGTGAACTTGCCTTTTGAAGTGCAATGCGGGCGATCTGAGCCCTCAAAGCCACCAGCTGAATCAAGGAGCGCGAATGTCCAGCGACGTACTCTTCCGGCCTTTCAAGTTAAAAGGGCTGAACTTGCCGAACCGGGTCGTGATGGCGCCGATGACGCGCTCGTTCTCTCCGGGCGGAATTCCGACCGAAGACGTCGCGCGGTACTACCGCCGCCGTGCCGAAGGGGCGGTCGGGTTCATCATATCGGAGGGTACGGGCGTGGATCGTCCGGCATCCCTGAACGATCCGAATGTTCCCCGCTTTTATGGCGATAAGGAACTGGCGGGCTGGCGGCGTGTGGTCGACGAGGTGCACGCTGCGGGCGGCCTGATGGCGCCGCAGCTATGGCATGTCGGAGCCGTTCGCACGCGCGCCCAGGATTGGTCTCCTCCCGGTGCCTACGATAGTCCGTCCGGTCTGTCGCGACCGGAGAAGAAGTTCGGCGAGCCGATGAGCGAAGAGGACATCGCAGACGCCATTCGCGCTTTCGCCGATGCGGCGCTTGCCGCGAAGCGTTTGGGATTCGATGCCGTCGAATTGCACGGCGCGCACGGCTATCTGATCGATCAGTTCTTCTGGGAGGGTACCAATCGCCGCGAGGATACCTATGGAGGCAAGGACCTGCCCGGCCGGGCCCGGTTTGCCGCTGATATTGTCCACGCGGTGCGCACGTCGATCGGACCGGATTTTCCGATATTGCTCCGGATCAGCCAATGGAAGCAGCAGGACTACGAAGTGAAGCTGGCCGACACGCCTCGCGCATTGGAAGCCTGGCTCAAACCTCTGGTCGATGCGGGCGTCGACATTTTGCATTGCTCGCAACGGCGCTTCTGGGAGCCGGAGTTCGATGGCTCCGATTTGAATTTCGCGGGATGGGCGAAGAAAGTGACGGGAGTACCGACGATTTCGGTCGGTTCGGTCGGTCTGACCGGCGAATTCATCGCCGCATACGGCGGAGAGAGCTCCCGTCCGGCGTCCCTCGACGAGTTGATCCGCCGCCTCGATCGCGAGGAGTTCGATCTTGTCGCGGTGGGGCGGGCGCTGCTTCAGGATCCGCAGTGGCTGCTGAAGATACGTGACGGCCGGACGGAAGAACTCATGGCTTTCGAACGGACCGCGTTCGCCGCGCTGAGCTGAACGGCGACCCGACCCAGAATTATTAGGACGGTTCTCGGCCGAGGTCTAGCGTTACTGAATGGGGGCTATCCAGATGCTTTGTAGCCGATCCTTTGGCGACCATTCCAAGCTGGCTGGGAAAAAATAATTGGCTGCAGCCTGCATGTCGTTGCGCAGTCGCCTGGAAGCAATTCGGAGACCAGCAAATGAACGAGACGAAAACCCAAGTCGGCCAGATCCGGACCGAGGTGCACGGGCATGTGTTCAAGATCATCATCGACAACGTGGCAAAGAAGAACTCCTTCAGTCCGCAGATGATGGCGCAGATGTCGGATGCGATGACGCTTCTTGATCGAACGGACGATTACTGGGTCGGGGTGCTCTGTGCCGAAGGCCCGGATTTCACGGCCGGGCTGGATATGCCGAAATTTTTTGGACCAAACGCTGAGAATACCGAGATCAAGGCCGGCAACATCGATGCGTTCGCGCTGAAAAGCCGATGCCGCAAGCCGATTGTGACGGCAGTGCAGGGGGATATGTTTCACGATCGGCATCGAAATGATGCTGGCTGGCGACATTGTCGTGGCGGCCGACGACGCCCGGTTCTGCCAGATGGAATCCAAGCGCGGGATCGCACCGCTCGGTGGCGCCCACTTTCGCTATCTGACCCGGGCCGGCTGGGGAGATGCGATGTATCATTTGTTTCTGTGTGACGAGTTCAATGCGGCCCGGGCGCACAAAATCGGGTTTGTTCAGGAAGTCGTCGCTCCCGGCCGGCAGATCGCCCGCGCAATGGAGATTGCGGATCTGATCGCCAGGAACGCGCCGATCGGCATTCAGGTAACCAAGGAAGCCGCGCTGAAATACATCGAGGGCGGTGAAAAAGCTGCGATCGATTACATCCCGAATATCAAGGATCGCGTCTTCAGCAGCGAAGACATGAAAGAAGGCATCCAGTCTTTCGTGGAACGTCGCTCGGCAGTGTTCCGCGGCAAATAGGGATTCCGCGGATCCCCACGTAACCGCGCAGCAGAACTTCGCCCAAAAGCTTGAGGATCTGACTATGGGAAGCATCAAGAAGGCATTCGATCTCACCGGCAAGAATGCTCTTGTTACAGGCGGCTCCCGCGGCCTTGGGCTGCAAATCGCCGAGGCGCTAGGTGAGCAAGGGGCGCGGGTCGTAATTTCCTCTCGCAAGGCGCCGGATCTGGAAAAGGCCCAGGCGCATCTTGCCGGTCTCGGCATCAAGGCGGAGTGGATCGCAGCGGACAATTCCAGGGACGAAGACGTCAAGCGACTCACTGACGAAGCGATCAAGAAGCTCGGCCGGGTGGACATTCTGGTGAACAACGCGGGCGCAAACTGGGGCGCGCCGACCGAGGATCACCCGATCGAGGCGTGGGACAAGGTGATGGCGGTCTGACTTCGGTGCTGTCGTCTTCCTGAACTTCTCTGTCTCGCCGCTTTCGGTTTGGTGGTGATATGCGCCTTTCTGCGGAGTTCAGTTTTTATATGACGATAAGCATCTAACGTTTCTAAGCATCTAACATTTCGCTGTTTACTAGGTTAGCTCGGAGCAGGCAATGCGTTACACGAAAGACCATGGGCAGCAGACGCGCAGGCGGATTGTCGAAAATGCTTCCTATGGTCTGCGTCAGAACGGTGCCGACGCCTTGAGTGTGGTCGACCTGATGAAGCTCGCTGATCTGACGCATGGCAGCTTCTACGCCTACTTCAAGTCACGTGACGCTTTGGTCGTCGAAGCGCTCGCCTTGGCCATGGATCAAACCGTCACCCACTGGCTGAATTTGACGCAAGGGTTGTCCGACGCGAAAGGATTCGACGCCGTTGCCGAGTCCTATCTGAGCCCCCGCCATCGCAACAATCCGGCCCGTGGCTGTGCGCTTCCGGCCTTAGCCGCGGAGATCGGACGCTCAGGCCCGGAGGCGCGGCGTACATTTGCAGCCGGGCTCGAGAAAATGATCGACTTCATCGCGGGGTTGATCCCGAAGAGGCCCTCATCCGATGCACGGCAGGCTGCCGCCGGCGCAATTGCCACCATGGTCGGTTCGATCGTGCTCGCGCGTGCAGCCGGCGACAAGCGGCTGTCTGACGCCGTTTTGGAAGCCGGTCGGCAGGCCCTGCGCAATCAGGCCGCCAATTTCTTTCCGAGTCCATAAGCTTCCAGCAGAGACCATACCTTGCAAATGCGGGACGAGACGTTGATGCCGGGTGAATTCTTCCCGATTCTGCGTCGGGTTAGCTCCTTGGCGATGATGCGGCTCTGAAAGCGAGCCAAAGGACCACCGGGCGCGCAACCTACCGTCGACGCACCGAGCAAGTTGGGGCCTGCAATTATCTTTTGCAACTTGTTGCAAAAAGAAAAACTCCGAGCTACATTCTTTTGCAACTTGTTGCAAAACGGAGGATGGGCCGTGAGCTATCCCGTATTGTTGTGGCCGCTTGAACCCGGCTTCACCACGCTCCGTGACCGAGGCTCTATGCACGTCGGATTACCAACCAACTAAGCGACAAAATCGGCAGCGGAGGATTGCATCATGTTCAACGACGGGCTTCTCACAGGCCGCAATATTCTGGTGACCGGCGGTGGCACCGGGCTCGGCAAGGCCATGGCAACGAAATTTCTCAGCCTCGGCGCAGAGATTCACATTTGCGGACGCCGCAAAGGCGTTTGCGAGGAGACCGCCGCCGAGTTGATGAAACTTTATGGCGGTAAGGTCACCGCACACGCCGTGGACATTCGCGACGCCGCGGCGGTCGACGCGATGGTCGAGTCCGCTTTCAAGGACCGTCCCCTCACGGATCTCATCAACAACGCGGCTGGCAATTTCATTTCCCGCACGCAGGATCTCTCGCCGCGCGGGTTCGATGCCATCGCCAATATCGTGATGCACGGCACGTTCTACGTGACCCACGCTGTCGGCAAACGCTGGATCGCCGGCGGACATCGCGGCAACGTTGTCTCCATTACCGTGACATGGATACGTAATGGCGGCCCGTACGTGGTGCCGTCGACCATGAGCAAATCCGCGATTCACGCCATGACCATGTCGCTGGCCACGGAATGGGGTAGGTACGGCATCCGCCTCAACACCATCGCGCCGGGAGAAATTCCGACCGAAGGCATGAGCAAGCGCATCAAGCCGGGCGACGAGGCCGGTGCGAGGACCGTCGCCGCGAATCCGATGGGCCGCCTTGGGGAAATGAGCGAGTTGCAAAATCTCGCGACGTTTCTGATCTCCGGCGGGTGCGACTGGATCAACGGCGAGACCATCGTGATGGACGGTGCCCAGGCGCTGGCGATGGGCGGCAACTTCTACGAAATGCGCGACTGGAAGGATTCAGATTGGGCCGCAGCGCGCGACGCCATCATGGCTCAGAACGAGAAGGACAAGGCGAAGCGTGGTTAGCGGTCGAACTGGCCGCTAAGCGCGCCATCAATCAGGGAACACGGCTTGCCGCGTCTGAGCACGCTATCGGCAATTCCAAAGGCGAGGAAACCACAATGACTGGACTGCTCCATCTTCATCCAGCCGCCGCAGCATCTTTGGAGAAGTGGCACGCTATGATCGCAAGGAAAGATCTTGGCGACCTTTCCTCGATCACTCATCCGGAAGTGATCTTCCGCTTCCCGATCGCATTCAATTCCTACCACAGCGTCGAAGCGTTGGTTCTGGTCATGAGCAACGCGGTTCAGATTTTCGAGCATTTCAACTACCATCGTCAGGCCGCGACTGCCGATGGCCAGAATGTCGTTCTCGAATTCAGTGCCAAGGTTGGCGGCAAGATGGCCAAGGGAATCGATTTCATTCGCTTTGACGACGACGGCAAGATCGTCGAGTTCGAAGTGATGATGCGGCCGCTCAATGCCGCGCAGGCGCTTGCCACCGAAATGGCGAAGCGCGTCTCCGGCGCGCTCCCTTCGTTCAAGTGAGGTGAAATGAGATGCGTGTTCATCTGGTCCATGCGCACCCTGAGCCGAACTCTTTTGTGAGCGCGATGCGCGATGTCGTGATCGACGAACTGAAGGCCGCGGGTGCGATTGTCACCATTTGCGATCTCTATCACAACGGTTTCAATCCTGTTCTCTCCGGGAACGATTTCACTTCAAGAAGCCGACCCGATTACTTGGTGTACACGCTCGAACAACGGCACGGCTACACTACTTCGACGCTGGCTTCCGATGTTGCTCGCGAAGTAGAGAATGTAATGTCGGCGGACCTCATCGTCTTCACTTTTCCAGTATTCTGGTTCAGCGTTCCGGCAATTCTTAAAGGCTGGATCGACCGTATCTTGCTGTGCGGCCTGATGCATAGCGGCAACCGGGGGTTTTACGATCTGGGTGGTCTCAGGGGTAAGAGAACATTTACTGCAATGGCTCTCGGCGGGCGCCGAAATATGTTCGGACCAGGCGCCCTCCACGGAGAGCTTGAGACTGGGATGATGCGCCATTTCTTTCAGGGGACGTTGGGCTATGTCGGACTAACCGTGCACAAGCCATTTGTCGCCTATCATGTTCCATATATCACGGACCACGAGAGGCAGACACAGCTGCAGGAGCTGCGGGTCTATTTGCGTGAACTCGACCGCCAACCCATCCTCAAGTTTCCTGAGCTCAGAGATTTCGACGATGTGCTTACGCCAAAGCGCGACCGTGCTCGTTAGAAGCCAATGGCGGCCGAGAGGTTCGGCCACTTCGCCGTTGAGTTCGTCCATAGCTGATGCGACAAGCTCTACTGCCATGTTGAGAATCGTTCGCCGATGTCGTTGCCCCACGCATTGTTGACCGCATTGATCGAACGACCCTGTTCCGGATCCGAACTGGCCGAACGCTTCGACCGTTCCATCGGCTATTTTTGGCAGGCGACTCATCAGCAGATTTACCGGGAGCTTGCCCGTCTCGAAGCTGCCGGCTTCGTTCAAGGCTCTCTCGTCGACGGCGCGCGAGGCGGCAAGAAGACTTATCTTGTGCTGCCCGCCGGACTCAAGGAGCTGCGACGTTGGCTTACGGAGACGCAGGCCCCGTCTCCGATTCGCGATGAGCTGATGGTTCGCCTTCGGGCGGAAGCCGTCATCGGTCCCACACGCCTCATTGAAAAGCTGGAGAGACTTGCCGGGCTACACCGGGAAAAGCTCAAGGTCTACCGGGAAATTGAGGCCAGGGATTTCTCGCAAAAGAGAATGACGCGGGATGAAAAGCTTCGTTGGCTCGTGCTTAAGGCCGGAATCGACTTCGAGACCCAGCGTATCGCCGTTTGCAAGGAGGCAATTGCAATCCTGAAAGCATCCTGAGCTGCTGATTCAGCCCCTTAATGAAGATCCAGCCCCTTATGAAGAGGAGGCGGATAATGTCAGGCTGCCAGCCTTGGGCGAAGGGTATCCAGCGCGGCTCGACGACCTAATCCCGCGGCGGAGGGCAGCTTGCCAGCCTGAAACGTATAAGGAGGACGGGGACCATGCCTTCTCTTATCCCTAAGCTGCCGCCGGCATGGCCCTAGCCCAAGGGAGTAATGGGTTCAAGCTTCGCCAAATAGATCGACTAGCCATTTCACAAGCCACTCATGATCATTTTCCCGACTGCCCACTCGCTCGCGAAGTAGCTGCTGTATTTGGGCAAGCTATCGGCCATGTCCAGCACACGGCGGTGATAGAATATATCCATCCGAACCGGCGGCAGCCGGGTCTCGGGCTCGAACTTGAAATTGCTGGCCGGGATGAACATCACCTTGAACGGCCCGACGCCCGCAACCTCCACAACGGGCTTGCCGCAAGTCAGGCAAACCCCGCGATTGAAGTTCGGCGGCGGACGGTATTTCCTGAATGAGATATTGCCGGCGTTGTTCAGGACGACATCCTTGGCGCGAACGGCGACCACATCAGCGAACGGTTTGCTGTTGAACGCCTGGCAGATCAGGCAGTGGCACCGGAACCTGGCTTTCGGCGAGGTATGCACCTCGAACGAGCAGGCGCCGCATTCGCATGAGCCGCGGAGCGGCAACGATGTGTCGGTGGTCATGTGCTGATACTCCTGAGCTTGATTTGATGACGGCGTGCTGGTCACCGGAGCATCATGTTGAGGATGGTATCAATCGGCTGTCTGAAGGGCGCGCGCAGAAGATTGGAGAGGTTCCAGCGACCCTGCTCATAGATCCCCTTGGCATGGCTGAGGGTACGGAAGCCCTCGACCCCATGGTAAGCGCCCATGCCGCTGGGCCCGACGCCGCCGAACGGCAAGTCATCCTGGGCGATGTGCATGATCGTCCCATTGATCGTGACGTTGCCTGAGGTTGTTCGGCTCAGCACCCTGCGTCGGTCTTCATCATCGGCACCGAAATAATAGAGCGCGAGCGGCCGAGGCCGGGCGTTCACATAGGCAATCGCATCGCCGATGTCGCGGTAGGGAAAGATCGGCAGGACCGGGCCGAAGATCTCCTCATGAGCGATGCGCATCTCGTCTGTGACGCCGAGGACGACCGTTGGCGCCAGCGTGTTGGGGCGCAGAGACGCCTCACCGGGCCGGTTGCCGACCTCGATGATCCGCGCTCCCTTGGAGCGAGCATCCTCGATCAGGCCCTGGAGCCGGGCATGGTGCCGCTCGTTTATGATTGAGGTGTAGTGTTCACTCGTCGGCCCGTCCGCATAGAAGGACGCCGCCTTCCGGTCATACGCCTTCACGAACGAGTCAATGTCGCTTAGGCGGCAGCCGGCTGGGGGCTCGTCCACGGCATGACCATGCTTGCGATCGATGGGCTCTTGGTGCCCGAGAAGGTGGGATCGGCCCCCTTGGATGCGGCCTTGAGCACGCTGGTGGAAGGGCTGGGGACCCCAGCAAAATGACACTAGCTGCGCATGCAATAATATTCGCTCGTGGCCACACCGCGGAGGTACAGTTTCGGAGACACCGGCATCTTCAGTGCTGAAGATCGAGGCTAGCCAGCTTCTTGCGATCGAGCAGCACGATCTGGCGCTGGGTGTTGCCGATAAAGCCGAGAACGCCGATATCATGCAAACGCGACAACGCGCGTGACACCGTTTCCAGCGTGAGTCCGAGATAGTCGGCGATATCGCGCCGACACATCGGCAGTGCGAGAATGCCAGCTGCCGTCGATCGCTTGTCCATCTCGATCAGGAAGGCCGCGACACGCTCGAGCGACGTCTTGCGTCCGAGGAGCAACATATGGTCTTCGGCGTGCCGGAGGTTCTTGGTCGTCATGCTGAGGAGATTGCGGGCCACCATCACATCGCTCTCGGCAACGCGCTCGAGGCTGCATCGCTTCATCAGCCGGACGGTGGTGTCGACGATCGCCTCGGCGGTGAAGCGATGGTCGGTGCCGATCTCAAGTCCGAAAATATCGCCGGCAAGATGAAAGGCTCCGATCTGACGACGGCCGTCGGAGAGCAGCTTGTAGCTTCGTACCGCGCCGGTTACGACTTGATACACATAGTCGGCCGGTTCCTTTTCGCCGAAAATTTCGCATCCCTTCTTGTAGCTGAATTCATTCAAACTGACTCTGGTAAGCGAGCCGTCTTCGGGACAGTTCACTCCGAGAATGCCTGGAAACTCAACTGCGCTGGGGGTGCTTGTGTGGACAAACATGGACCATCTCCTTACTCGAACGATAACTCGTTTGGGCGGTGGCCTTCGAAATTCGCAACTCCGAAACGTAGCGCAGCTGTCGCATTCCTGGAATGGTCATTCACGACGCAAGCCATTTCTCTTCATCGACGATGGGCGATCCACCGTCCCAAGGACAGGTGAGGGATACGTCAATATGGTTGCCATGATAGGGTATAGGCAGTTGCAATGGTTTCCGCCATATCCTGACCAGTGCTAGCTTCCGCGGAGGCGTTTGGCCGTGCGCGCCATGATCAGGATCATTTCGTTTGAGGGATATCTGCGAGATTGCATGGGTCTCTTTCAGGGCCGCTTGCTTCTAAATTTCCTTTGCATTGGGGATCATCGTCGATTTTGGGCAGGGCAATCTTATGGATACATCTTTGCTCGGAAGGTGAGGAGCTGCGGTCGCTGCCTCGTACCTTGATTCAGATCAAGCATTGATGGAGCATGGCCAGCACTGTGCGGCCACGGCCGCTGAGTGTTCAGGCGGGTGGAGGAGAGAAGAAATTTGAGCGAACAGATGCATCCGGCAGCGCCCCATCATCTGCCGTTTTTCATTCCCGGCGCCGACGGGTCGGACACCCTGATGGTGGTTATGGGCATCTTCCTTGTGGCGACCGTCCTTTGGGTCGGTACCCTGTACTGGAAGCTGCACAGCCTGCCCGAGCGCATGGCGCACAGGACGCACAAGCTGCAGTTCGAGATCGTCGCCGTTCTCGGCCTGATCTCGCTCTTTACCCACATGCATATCTTCTGGATCGCGGGCCTGTTGCTCGCAATGATCGATCTGCCTGATTTCGGCACGCCGCTACGCAGCATTGCCGGATCGGTCGAGCGCATCGCCGATGCCGCGCCGGGCGCTCCGGATGTCGAGCCCGAGGTCACGCCAGCTCCGCATTCCAGCGCCAAGCCGACGGCGAAGGAGGAGGTGCACAGCCATGCTTGAGCTGATGATCTGCTCGCTCGTGACGATCCTGCCCGATTATCTCTACCGCCGCTATGTGCAGGGCAAGCGGTTCGGCAAGGAGATCACCTTTTTCTCGGTCTGGTATGAGCTGAGGTGGGGCATCACGGCCTGCCTGATGCTCACGATCGGGCTGATCACGATGATCTTCTATTACCATCCCTCGACCACATCAGCGGCTATCTATTTCCGCACGGTGCCGATTGTTCCTGAAGGTTCAGGTCGCGTCGCCGAGGTCAATGTAGGCTTCAGCCAGGCCGTGAAAAAGGGCGATGTACTTTTCCGGCTCGACAACTCGAAGCAGCAAGCCGCACTGGAAACCGCCAGGCGCAAGATCGCCGAGGTCGATGCAGCGCTGATCTCGGCGCGCTCCGACGTCATCAAGGCGGAGGCCCAGATTGGAGAGGCCAAGGCTTCCCTTCAACAGGCCAGGGACGAGCTGGACGTGAAGAGTGAGCTGCAGCGTCGCAATCCCGGCATCGTGCCACAACGCGACATCGAGAAGCTGCAGGTGGTGGTCGATCAGCGGCAAGCCACTGTAGACGCGGCGAGTGCCGTCAAGGAATCAGCCGCGTTGCGGGTCTCAACGCTGCTGCCGGCGGAGAAGGCAAGCGCCGAGGCCGCCATGGCAGAGGCGCAGGTCGATCTGGACAAGACCTATGTTCGTGCGGGTGTCGATGGGCGCGTGGAGCAATTTCTCGTGCGTACCGGCGACGTCGTCAATCAGCTGATGCGGCCCGCCGGCATTTTGATACCGGAGAGCGCCGGTCGGATCAGCCTTCAGGCTGGCTTCGGCCAGATCGAGGCTCAGGTCATGAAGCCGGGCATGATCGCAGAAGCGACCTGCATCTCGAAGCCGTGGGTGATCATTCCGCTCGTGGTAACCGGCGTGCAGGACTATATCGCCGCGGGTCAGTTGCGCTCCGGCGAGCAACTGGTTGATCCGCAAAGTCTCCGGCAGCCGGGGACGATCCTTGCGTTCCTCGAACCGCTCTACAAGGGCGGGCTTGAAGGGGTGACTCCCGGCAGTAGCTGTATCGTCAACGCCTATACCAGCAACCACGATCTGATCGCCGATCCCAAGACGGGCGCCCTGAAGGGCTTTGCCCTACATGCCGTCGATGCGACCGGACTTGTGCATGCGCTGCTATTGCGCATCCAGGCGTTGCTACTGCCGATCAAGACGCTGGTGCTGAGCGGGCATTAAGGAGAAAGCGACGTACGAGAATGCTGCTTTCGGCATTCCGCGAATGCGTCTTTCTTCAAGCGTAGCCCCGCCGCAATCTAGATGCGTTCTATGCGCTGGGCCGGCGCATCCGCGTCTGCAGCAGCCTCGCCGAGCCCGATGAGATCGAAGGGGAGATCGACCGCGTGCTGCAAGGGCGGCGGGAAAGAGGCCGCCGCCGAGAAGGAGGCGCGCGAGGCCATCGCACCGAACGTGGCGGCGCACCGGCTGGAAAACCTGATCGGCGACCGCCCGATCGCCCTTGCAGCGCAGCAGAAGGGAGGGCCGCGCGCGAGCTGAGCGGAGGGATTCCTTTGATCTTTATCAAATCTCAGACGTACCTGTGGCCTGAAGCTTCGATCCAACGACAGGAATGGAGGCGACGATGGTTCGTTGCGACAAGATGCTGCTGGTGATGGCACTGCTATGGAGTGTTCCCGTCACCGCACCGGCGCAAACACCCGCCACCCCGCCTGCACCGAGCCAGGCGCCGGTACAGCCGCAACCCGAACAAACCTTATTGAAGCCCGAGCAGCTCGAGGCTCTGGTCGCCCCGATCGCGCTCTATCCGGACGCGCTCGTGGCCAACGTGCTGGCGGCGTCGACCTATCCGCTGGAAGTCGTGCAGGCGGATCGCTGGGTGAAGGGCAACAAGGCCCTAAAGGGCGATGCGCTGAAGGCGGCGGTCGACAAGCAGGCCTGGGACGACAGTGTCAAGGCGCTTGCCAGCACCGCAGACGTGCTTGCGATGATGAGCGACAAGATCGATTGGACCAAGAGCTTGGGCGATGCGGTGCTTGCGCAACAGCCCGATGTGATGGACGCGATTCAGCGGCTGCGCACCAAGGCCTATGACAATAAAAAGCTTGTCACCACCAAGCAGCAGAAAGTCAGCGTCCAGACGCAGGAAAACAAGCCGGTCGTCGTCATCGAGTCGGCCGATCCGGAAACACTCTATGTGCCGTACTACGATCCGGCGACGGTCTACGGAGCGTGGCCCTATGCGGAGTATCCGCCATATTATTTCGGGTATCCACCTTACATCGGGGCGGGCGTGATCGCGACAGGCCTCGCGTTTGGCGCCGGCTGGCTATCGGACGCTGGGGAAATTACTGGGGTGGCGGCTGCAACTGGGGCAATCGCAATCTCTACGTCAATAATTTCAACAGGGTCACTAATGTCGGGAACAGTTGGCAGCATAACCCGGCGCATCGGCAGGGCGTGCGTTACAACAACGCCAACGTTGCGCAGCGCTTCGGCAACAACGATCTGAAGGCCGGCGCCTCGAACCGAATGGATTTCCGCGGGCGCGAAGGGCAGCAAGTGCTTCGTCCCGGACAGGATCGCCCCGGTGGTGCCGATCGCGCCGGCGATCGTGCAGGCGATCGGGCAGGCGATCGCGTAGGAGATCGTGGCGGCAACCGGCCGGGCGCGGCGGATCGCGCCAAAGGTGGTGGCGATCGGGCCAAGGCCAGCGGCGGTGATCGCGCCAAGGCTGCCAATCGCGGCGGCGGCAGCGCCGCGCGCGGAGATCGCGGAGGCGGTCGCGGCGGGGCAATGAATGTGTCGGAGGGTCGGGCTGCCGCTGCCCATGCCGACCGCGGCCGGGCAAGCATGGCGAGCATGGGCCCACGTGGCGGTGGCGGTCCGAGCTTTGCGGGAAGAGGCGGGGGCGGCTTTGGCGGCGGAGCCGCCATGAGAGGTGGCGGCGGTTTTGGCGGCGGCGGAGGTTTTCGCGGCGGCGGGCGACGCTCCGACATCGCCCTGAAGCACAGCATCGTTCAACTCGGTTATCTCGCCAATGGCCTCGGCTACTACCGTTTCAGCTACCTCGGCAGCACCAAGGCCTATGTCGGTGTGATGGCCCAGGAAGTCGAGCGCGTGATGCCGGAGGCAGTGATGCGCGGCAGCGACGGTTACTTGCGCGTCTTCTACGACAAGCTCGGATTGAAGCTGCGCACTTACAGTGACTGGCTCTCTTCAGGCGCAAATATTCCTGCACAATCGGAGGTATCGCGATGATCACGATTGGGCCATTCCGGTTGGACCGCGCTGCTGCAGCTTGTGTCGCCGCCGCGATCGCGCTGGCACTCTTGATGTCGCCGGCGCATGCACAGCAGGCCTTTCCGACTCCAGAAGAAGCCGCCGCAGCGCTGGTGGCGGCCGTCAAGACCGGCTCCAAGAGGGCCATGCTCAGGGTTCTTGGCAGAGAAGCCAAGGAGATCATCGAATCCGGTGACGATGTCGCAGATGCGGAGACACGCAAAAGTTTCCTTTCGGCGTATGAAGCGAAACATTCCATAAAATCGGAAGAAAACAAGAAAGCGACGCTAATCCTGGGCACGGACGACTTTCCGTTCCCGATCCCGCTGGTGAACAGCAGGGATGGCTGGGAGTTTGATGCGGCCGCAGGTCGCCTCGAGATCCTCTATCGCCGCATCGGGCGCAATGAAGCCGATGCGATTCAAACCTGTCTCGCTTTCGTCGACGCGCAGAACGAGTACGCGGACAAGGACCGCGGTGAAGGCGCAGGCGTCTACGCTCAGCGCATCGCCAGCAGTCCAGGCAAGAAGGACGGTCTGTTCTGGCGTGACGATCGCGATCCAAGCCCGCTCGGCGAACTCGCGGCGCAGGCATCGGCGGAGGGCTACAAGCCCGGGACCGAGGGCGGAGCGCCTTATCACGGTTACTACTATCGGATATTGAAGGGACAGGGTCCCAACGCGCCCGGCGGCGCGCTGAATTATGTGGTCAAGAACAAGATGATCGGCGGATTTGCTCTCATCGCCTATCCTGCGGAGTACGGCAATTCGGGCGTCATGACCTTTCTAGTCAACCACGCGGGCACCGTTTATCAGAAGGATCTCGGCCAACGCACCCCGATCATCGCGAAGCGCATGTTCCTGTTTGACCCCGACCAGACCTGGAAGAAGGTCGACGTGGGCAATCCCTGAAACTAGGGCGAGTGGATGTTGACGCCCCATGCTTCGTTGTGCCGCGGTCGCGCTGTTTGCGTTGGTTCTGCTTCTGCCGCCGTCGGTCGCGGCGTGCTCTCCTATCGCGGCCGCAACTACCACTTCACGGCAACCGGCCAGAGTCTCGGCATCACGGCTGGTGCAACCGCCAGCCGCCTGGAAGGATGGGCTTCCGGCATACGCGACGTCAGGGACTTTGCCGGCACCTACAGTGCGGTGGGAGCGGGCGGAGCGTTAGTGGGCGGCGCGGGCGGCGTCAGCCTGAGAAATGAAAAAGGGGTTGTGCTCGATCTGAAAGGCCCGAAAGCAGGCTTGGAGTTTGCTGCGAACCTGAGCCGGATCACGATTTCACTCAGGTAGATGCCATGGGCGGCGCGTTCGCCTACGGTGATTGCGTTCCGGACACCATCCCAATGGCCACGTCGGCGCGTTCACGAGCGGATATAAGTTCATTCGACCTGCAGCTGCCGATCTAGAGATAGCGGATTGAGGCGTGAAGGGCGGTTTACACTGCAGTTCGCCGATTTTTGCTGCTGGTGTGGCCGCGCGGCCAAAGCCGAGCCAGAAGGTGATCCGATCCGGACCACGAACGCAAGAAGAAAGAAGACCCTCGACTGCTTCAGCCAGGAGAGCGCCGGAACTGCGGCGCCCATGGCAATGCCACGCAATAGACCGGAAGCGGCTCAATTCGCCGATGGCCGTCCTGCCGGCGCATCGGTGCGAACCCGCCTGCTGCCGAAATGCGGATGCCGTCCGCCGTGGTGGCGCCAATAGCGATGCATGCGCGGGGTCATATTTGCATTCGGTTTTGCGCTCTTTGCCGCAGCCGCGCCTTGGCTGGTCGATTGGGCCAAGGACAGGCTCGGCGGCGCCGTAATGGCGGCAACTACGCCGACGATTAGAGCGCCGAATATGAGCCGGATATTCATGCTTGCCTCCGCATCGTGGGTCGTCGCCGAACCGCCCATGGCATGGGACAGAGGCTCATGCGCCTCGCGCATCGCGCATAGCCTGAGCGACTTTCGTTGCCTGCGACACTCGACCGATTCTCGCACCCGTGACGATCTTTCGTCGGCGCGTGCTCGAACGCGGCACCATGCCTTCGTTGGAAGTCAATCCGGCGGAGGGATAGGAAATGAAGTTCGCGGCTCGACGTAGTGCGAGAGCCTTGCGAGCCGCTTCGACATGGGTGGTACGAGCTGTCAGGTTGTGAAGACGCGTGAGCTCCCTGTTGAGCCGCTTGAGTGCTGCGGCAAAGACCTGCTTGCGTTGCGATGGACGCTCGGCGGTTCCTGGAAAGTTCGCTCCGCGGGCGCCGCCTTTTCCGCGCACCTCCCGCCGCTTTTGTCGGCTGAGCGTTCGCTCCCTATCGCGCATCTTGCGCAGGCGGGATCGCAGATCCGCAAGATCGGTTGGCTCGACATCATAGATGGCGGGATGATGCGTTAGACGGATCGTCTCGTATTCCTCGTGGTTGAGGAGGCTGCGTTCGAGCTTGCATGGGACCGACATTCTGCTTCTCCATTCAAATCTGTCGAAGCTCGCGTGATAGGAATCATCCCGGTCTAGCGCCGCCTGTGAGTGACATGCCATGCTCCCATCGAACGCCGCACGATCGGCCATCGGGTGCTCGGTCGCGCGCGAGCTTGAACTCAGCGCTTGTGCGAAGCCGGGCGGCGAGGACGTCACGCGGACACGCCGCGAGTCGGCCACCTTCATTCTATGACCGACAAGTTTGGCTACAGTGCACTATCAACTGGCCGCTCCGCGGACAGCACAGGAGGAAACTTTTTGGCCAGCTCAGACACAGGCTCATGCTCGGCGTCCGAGCGAGGAAGCTTCCTGCAGCACCTGTTTCAATGGACAGGTTACCGCTCCATGCCATCATTGGCAACCTAAGGTTTTTATACTGGATGGAAGCCAATCGCATGCGGCTATCCAACGAGGGTTATCAGCCCAAATCGAGCGGTCATTGAATCAAAGGCCTCCCGCCTTGGTTGAACACCTTCCTAACACCGCTTGCTCATCGCCCTTCCAAGATGGCGCGAAGCTGATCCTGCGTGGAGGGCTGTTTTTCATTCGGAAACGGCTGCCAAGTTATTGAAATTGCTAGAGCGCGGTTTGGCCCGGATTTGTCCAAATGCACGTTAAAATTGTTGAATACAGGTTCTTGAATTTTCCCATTCGGAGGTTCGATCCTTCCCACCCCAGCCAGCGCTTCCCGCCGATTTTGGCACTTTCAACAGATGGCTGTTACGCGGGAACAATGCGCTGCCACAAATTCGGTGCTATTCAGATGCTTTCCTAGCTTCGTCTGCGGAATGCATCATCATCCAGGCTCACACGACCCCGTTCTTGTCGCGCTGTCGGTCCTGATCGCCGCGCTTTCCTCCTACACGGCGCTGGATCTTGCGACTCGCATGCGGGCGGCTTCCGGCTTCGTCAGGCTGGGTTGGCTCGTGGCCGCGGCTGTCGCCATGGGCGGCGGCATCTGGTCGATGCATTTCGTCGCCATGCTGGCGTTCAGCCTGCCGGGCGTTGATATTTCCTACGATCCGCTCCTGACGCTGCTCTCGCTGGCCCTTCCCATTCTGGTCGCGGCAGCGGCGTTCCTCGTCGTCAGCCAGCGGTCGAACGCGCTCATCGTTTCCGGCATTGGAATGGGGCTCGCGATCTCTGGCATGCACTATACCGGCATGGCCGCAATGCGGATGGCGGCTTCCACCCACTACGATCCTGTCTGGGTGGTGCTGTCCATCGCCATCGCGATCGGGGCGTCCATCGTCGCACTGCGCCTTGCCTTTCACACGACGAGCGTGCGCGAGCGGGTATCGGCGGGGGTCGTCATGGGCCTGGCGATCTCCGGCATGCACTACGCGGCCATGCAGGGCTCGTCCTTCCTTCTGACGAATGCCGTCCCTGACCATGCAACTCCCGGCGCGGTGGGGCAGGCGCCGCTCGCCTTCCTGATTGCCGGCACCACCATTGTGGTCCTCATGATCGGGCTCGCCGCGGCGGTCTACGACCGCGCCTCGGTTGAACGTGCCGGTCGCGAAGCAGAGGCGCTGAGGCGAAGCGAGGAGAGATTCCGCCTGCTGGTGGAGGGAGTGGCCGATCACGCCATCTTCATGCTCGACCCGGAGGGACGGGTGGCGAACTGGAATCTCGGCGCTGGCCGGCTGATCGGCTATGGCGACGAGATCGTCGGGACGCACTACGCCATCCTTCACACCGAAGAAGACCGCGACGCCGGAATTCCAGACGCCTTGCTTCTCGAGGCAAAGCGCGAAGGCAAGTCGGCCGGCGAGGGCTGGCGCGTTCGCAAGGACGGCAGCCGCTTCTGGGCCGAGGCGACGATTCGCGCGGTACGAAACGAGCACGGCGATGTCATCGGCTTTGCCAAGATCGTTCGCGACGTGACGGAACGCCGCCGCGCCCAGGAAGCGCTCGAGCGCACGCGCGACGCGCTGGCGCTTTCGCAGAAGATGGAGACCGTCGGCCAGCTGACCGGCGGCGTCGCCCATGACTTCAACAACATACTTGCCGTGATCCTCGGCAGTCTCGAACTGGCGAAGAAGCGCCTGCAGGCGGAAGATCCAAGGGTTCACCGGCTTCTCGACAATGCCATCCATGGCGCGCTGCGGGGCGCCTCGCTGACCCAGCGCATGCTCGCCTTCGCGCGCAAGCAGGATCTCAAGCCGGTCATCGTGGATGTCCCGGAACTGGTCCGCGGCATGTCCGCGCTGCTGAAGTTTGATCCGGCCATCCGGGTCGAGACGCGATTTCCGCTCGAGCTGGCGAAGGTGAAGGTCGATGCCAACCAACTGGAACTCGCCATCCTCAACCTCGCCGTCAATGCGCGCGATGCGATGACGGCGAGCGGCGGGACCATCAGCATTGCCGCACGCGAGGAGCAGGCCATCGAAGGCCTTGCCGAGGGTCGCTATGTCGCGATCTCGGTGAGCGACACCGGATGCGGCATGGACGCGGAAACGCTGAAGCACGCGCAGGAGCCGTTCTTCACGACCAAGGGTGTCGGCAAGGGAACCGGTCTCGGCCTCTCGATGGTGAAGGGGCTGGCGGAACAGTCCGGCGGCGTGCTGCTGCTGAAGAGCCGCATCGGCGAAGGGACCACGGCCGAAATCTGGCTGCCCGCCACCCAGGACGAACAGGCGTCAGCCCGCCCTGCAGCAGAATCGTCACGCGCCACACTGCGCAGCGTTCGACCGCTTTCCGTACTGGTCGTCGATGACGACCTGCTCGTCCTCGACAGTGTCGCCGCGATGCTCGACGATCTCGGCCACGCCGTCGTCGAGGCGCGCTCCGGCGAGGAGGCCGTTCAGCTGCTGCGCCGAACGCCGAAGATCGACGTCGTAGTGACCGACTACGCCATGCCGGGGATGAACGGGCTGCAGCTTGCCGACGCTGTGGCCGCCGAGCATCCTGGCACGCCCGTGGTGCTCTGCACGGGATATGCCGATCTTCTGGGTTCTGCGCCGCCCCATCTGCCACGCATTTCCAAGCCGTTCGATCAGACAGCGCTCGTGGCCGTGATCGAGGAAGTGATGCGCGCGCAGGCCGATACGCGCTCGGTCGTGACCTTCCACCCGAAGAGAGCCTGACCGTTGATGGATCTCTTCGGATCCTAATTGCCGTCATTCCGCCGGCATCAACTTGCCGTCTCCCTGCGTCGCCGGCTTCTTTTTGCCGAACAGCCAGGTCTGCAGCCGGTCGAGATAGATGTAGACCACCGGCGTCGTATAGAGCGTTAGGAGCTGCGACACGGCGAGCCCTCCGACGATGGCGTAGCCCAGCGGCTGGCGGATCTCGGAGCCCGCGCCGGTGCCGAGCATCATCGGAACGCCGGCGAGCAGGGCAGCCATCGTGGTCATCAGGATGGGCCGGAATCGCAGGATGCAGGCGCGATAGATCGCGTCCTCCGCGGATAACCCCTGCTGCTGGCGGACGTGCTGGGCGAAATCGACCAGCATGATGCCGTTCTTCTTGACGATCCCGATCAAGAGGATGATGCCGACGATCGCGATCACGCTGAGATCGAGATGAACCGCCATGAGCAGCAGCAGCGCCCCGAGCCCCGCCGATGGCAGCGTCGAGATGATCGTGATCGGGTGGATCAGGCTCTCATACAGGATGCCGAGAATGAGATAGATCACGAACAGCGCCGCCAGGATCAGAATCGGCGTCGTCGACAGCGAATCGCCGAACGCCTGCGCGTTGCCCTGGAAGCTGGTCTGCAGCGACAGCGGCTTGCCGAGCTGTTTCTCGATATTCTGGATCGCCGTGGTTGCCTGGCCGATCGAGGTGCCCGGCAACAGGTTGAAGGAGATCGTCACCGACGGGAACTGGCCCTGATGGTTGACCACGAGCGGGGCGACCTTGACCACGCTGTCGACCAGCGTTGATAGCGGCACTTCCTGGCCGGTCGAGGACTTGACGTAGATTCCGGTTAGCGCCTCGGGCGAGTACTGGAATTTCGGATTGACCTCCATGATCACGTGGTACTGGTTCAAGGTCGTATACATCGTTGAGACAATGCGTTGGCCAAAGGCATCATCGAGCGTGTTGTCGATGGTGAAGGGCAGGATGCCGTAGCTCGACGCCACCTCGCGCTTGATGGCGATGTCGAGCAGGGGACCGGAATTGAGCTGGTCGGTCGCTACATCAGTGATGCCCGGGATCTTCTTGATCCGGTCCAGGAACAGCGCGGCCCAATGGTTCAATTCGCCTGGATCGGCATCGCCCAGCGTATACTGATACTGCGTCTTCGAGACGCGGCCACCGATGGTGATGTCCTGCGCCGCCTGCATATAGAGCGTGATGCCCTGGATCTTGGCCAGGTTGGTCCGAAGCCGCGCGAGCACGGTTTCCATGCTGTCGCGCTGCTTGTACGGCTTGAGCGCAATATAGACGCGGCCGTTGTTGACCGTTGTGTTGCCGCCGCCGGCGCCGATCGCAGAGCCGACGGATGCGACGGCCGGATCCCGCATGATGGCATTGAGCAGCGCCTGCTGGCGTTCGGCCATCGCCTGATAGGAGATATCCTGCGCGGCCTCGGACAGGCCGATGATCAGCCCGGTGTCTTGCTGCGGAAAGAACCCCTTGGGAATGACGACGTAGAGATAGCCGGTCAATCCGATGGTCGCGAACATCGTCAAGAGCGTGATGAATCGGTGACGAAGCACGATTCGAAGTCCCGCTTCATAGAAGGCGATGAGTGAGTTGAAGCCGTTTTCGAGGACGTGGAACAGGCGTCCATGTGTCCTGCTTTCCGGCTTGAGCAGCCGCGCGCACATCATTGGCGTCAGGGTCAGCGAAATCAGGAGCGACAGCAGCAACGCGACGCTGACGGTGACGGCGAATTCCCGGAATAACAGCCCGACATATCCGCCCATCAGGAACAGCGGAATGAACACGGCGATCAGCGACAGCGTGATCGACATGATGGTGAAACCGATCTCGCCGGCGCCCTTGAGCGCCGCCTCATACGGCGTCGCGCCGCCCTCCATGTGGCGCACGATGTTTTCGATCACGACGACGGCGTCGTCGACCACGAAGCCGACCGCGATCGATAGTGCCATCAGCGACAGATTATCGAGGCTGTAGCCCAGCTCGTAAAGGACGGCGAAGGTTCCGATCAACGACAGTGGCACGGTGACGGCCGGGATGACCGTCGCCCAGAAATTTCTCAGGAAGATGAAGATCACCATCACCACCAGCGCCACGGTCAGTATCAGCGTGAACTGAACGTCGTGGATGGATGCGCGAACCGTATCGGTGCGGTCGGAGATGACGTTGACCTTGATCGCGGGCGGGATCGATGCCTGCAGCACCGGCATCATCGCTTTGATCCGCTCGACGGTATCGATGACGTTGGCGCCGGGCTGGCGCTGGATCGCCAGAATGACCGCACGGCGGTTGTTGTACCAGCCCGCGATCAGGTCGTTTTCCGGCGCGCTGACGGCGCGGCCGACGTCGCGGATGCGGACCGGCGAGCCGTTTCGATAGGCGATCACGAGATTGGCGTAGTCCTCCGCGTTCAGGAGCTGGTCGTTGGTGTTCAGCGTATAGGTCTGGCGCGGGCTGTTGAGCGTGCCTTTCGGCAGATCGACATTGGCCTGGCCGAGAGCGGTGCGGACGTCCTCGAGATTGATGCCGCGCGCGGCCAGCGCCTGCGGATCGAGCTGCACGCGTACGGCGGGCTTCTGCTGGCCGCCGATACCGACAAGGCCGACGCCTGGGATCTGCGAAATTTTCTGCAGCAGGATGTTTTCCGCATACGCATCCACCGTGGTCAGCGGCAGGCTGTCAGAGGTGAGGCCGAGCACTAGGATCGGCGTATCAGCCGGATTGACCTTGCGGATCGTCGGCGGATAGGGGATGCCTGCCGGCAGAAACGGGCTCGCGGCGTTGATTGCCGACAGCGTGTCGCTGACAGTCCCGTCGATCTGGCGGTTCAGATCGAATTGCAGCGTGATCGAGGTGTAACCGAGCGCGCTCGCCGACGTCATCTGCAGGAGGCCCGGGATCTGCCCGAACTGCAGTTCGAGCGGCGTTGCGACCGACGCCGCCATGGTCTGCGGATCGGCGCCCGGCAGCTGCGCCGTCACCTGCAGCGTCGGATAGTTGACGTTCGGCAGCGCGGCGACCGGCAGCAGCGGGTAGGCGATGAGGCCGCCGACCAGAAGGCCGACCATCAGGAGCGCGGTCGCAATCGGCCGCTGGATGAAGGGTGCGGATATGTTCATGGGATCGTCGCCTGTTGTGCTTGCTGTGTAGCTGCTTCCTCGGCTGCTTCGCCCTGCAGCAGCGTGACATGCGTGCCCGGCTGCAGCCGGTATTGTCCGTCGACCACGACCTGCTCGCCGGGCTTCAGGCCGGAATCGATCAGCGCCTCGCCGTCGGTGATCTGTGCGACTTTGATCGGGCGGATCGCGACCGTGCTGTCGGGCTTGATGACATAGGCATAGGCGCCGTTCGGACCCTGCTGCACGACCGAGGCAGGAACCGTCAGTCCGTCATGCCGGGTCGTGACGAGCAGCCGCGCATTCACAAGCTCACCCGGCCACAGCCCGCGGGACTTGTTGGGAAAAGTCGCCTTGAGCTGTATCGAGCCTGTGGTCTGTAGGATCTCATTGTTAACTAGCGCGAGTTCGCCCTCGCCGAGCTCCATCGTATTGTCCTGATTGTAGGCGAGGACGCGAAGCGGCGTCTTGGTCGCCTGCTGCTGCTTGAGGATCTGCGGCAGCACCCCTTCCGGCAGGGTAAAGATCAGCGAGATCGGATCGAGCTGCGTCACGACCACGAGGCCGTTGGCCGTCGACGGGCTGATGATGTTGCCGACGTCGATCTGGCGAATGCCGACCACGCCGTCGATCGGCGAAGTCAGCCGCGTGTAGCTGAGTTGCACCTTGGCGGCCTCGATCAGCGCCTGGTCGGTCTTGATCGCGGCCTCGAGCTGGCCGACCTGCGCCTTCTGGGTCTCGATCAGTTGCGGCGTAGCCCAGCCCTTGTCACCGAGCTGGTTGTAACGCGCGAGATTGGCGCGGGCGTTGGTGAGCTGGGCCTGGTCGCGCTCCAGATTTCCCGTGAACTGATCGATCTGGGCCTGATAGGGACGCGGATCGATTTGCGCGAGCAGATCGCCGGCATGGACCGTCTGGCCTTCGGTGAAGTTGATGCTGATGAGCTGGCCCTGGATCTGCGCCCGCACCACGTCGGTGTTGTACGCAATCACGGTGCCGACGCCGTTCTGATAGATCGGCACATCATGCTGCGCGACCACGCCGCCCACGACCGGCACGGGTGGCGGCGGCTCGGCCGCGACGGCAGCTTTGAACGCCTCGCCGTGCGCAAGGTAGAGAAGGCCGCCTGCGACGAGGGCGCCGAACAGGATGGCAGGTATTGCGACTTTCTTTTTCATGGCTGCTTCTCGCGAGTGGGTTTCCGATCAACGGAGCATCGTGGCGGCGGCTGACAGGCCCGGTACCGTGTTCGGCACCCCTGTGATGTTCGGTATCCCTGTGAGGGGATCGGTGGGCGCAGCTACGGCTGTCGTCGCTGGCAGCGTGATAGCGGGCACCGTCGGGACGGTTGGCGTGATCGTGCTGACCGTGGGCGCGACGGCGATGGTCGGGACTGCCGCTGCGGAGCTGACGCCGAGACTGGCGATCTCCGTCGAGCCCATTGGAATGCCGGTTCGCGTTACGCCGCCCGGGGCCACCGGCGACGTCGGCGTCGATGACGCGGCAAGGTTGCTTGAGCCCGCGCCGCACATGCTGGACATCCCCGACGTGTCGACCAAGGCCGATGTCGGCGCAATGGACGACGACATTGGCGCTCCCGCCATCGGCATGGCGGACATCGTGCTCTGCGGCGTGACTGCCCCGACCGCCACGCCGCCGCCGTCGAAGCTCGCTGCCGATCCGAACATCGTCGATGGTGCCGTACCGATCGTCGAGCATGCGGTGCTGCCGAACGTGCCGGTCGCGATGCTAGGCGCGGGACTTACGCCAGGGGATGCGATTTCGGTCGAACCGAGCGGGATGCCAGTGCCGCCGACCGGCGCGCTCGGCACCATGCCGAGCGGCGTGGTCGCTGCGAGCGAAGGCGTCGGCATTACCGCGGCTTGCTGTGCAAGGGCCTGCCCGCACAGCATGGCCGAGGCTGTCGTGATCATCAGGAAGCGTTTCATGTGGCTCTCCAGTTGCCGTTCGGGCGGCACGACAAACGCGTGGCGCGAAGTCCACGCGGTGTTTGCATGGCGATTGGGGGATCGGTCCGGAGGACGCTCAAGGAGACCGGAAAACGTCCTCCGGCCCGACAACCCCTGCCGTGAGTTCAGCTACAGCTCAGTGGCAAGGGGCTGTTCGGATGCAGGTAGTACCAGTCGTAACAATCGGGATAACCGTAGTCGTATCCATAGCCATATCCGCCGAAGCGATGCAGGGCATGCCGGTGGAATCCGAAGCCATGCGCGCCAATGTGACCGACGGCGCCGATGTGGCCATCGCCGAGACCGCCGAGATGTTCGCTGCCCATGCCGCCGATATGGGCGCCGCCAAAACCTCCGATGTGGCCTCCGCCGCCGAAGCCGCCGCCCATATGGCCTCCGCCGCCAAAACCTCCGCCGTGACCACCGCCGCCACCGCGGGCCTCAGCCGCGCCCGTGACGAGACTCGAAGCGAGAAGAGCTGTTGCCAATATCATGATCATCCGTTTCATCGTGACACTCCTTACAGTCAGATTGTTCGGCGCCGTGACGCGCGAACTTCAGCGGGCCGCGCGAACGAAACGTCGGATGAGTGACAGGTAGGTGCGGTGCACAAGGCATCCATTAAATTCGACGTTAGTTGCGTTCACGAAGTGAGCCGCGCCAGACGGCATCAAAGGCGGGGTGCTCTTAGCGAGACAAAAAAGACGGGCTGGCAGAAGTCCTGCCAGCCCATCATGTGTCGTCACATCGTAGCGCGGATCAGTAACCCGTGTTGGGCTCACAAGGCGGCACGGTCCACGGTTGTGTGGCAAAGGCGCCGACATCAGGTGCGCGGACGCAGCTATCGCGATCGGTTGAACGCATGACGGACGCCATATTCGCATTGTCGTTGGTTACGACATGCCGCACGTGGTGCGTGGCGGCGAGCGCCGGTGTGGCGAGAGTGGCTGCGGCAAGCAGTGCAGCCGACAGGAGTTTCACGTTGCGCATTGGTATGCTCCATTCGGTGAGGGGAAGCCTGGCCGGCTTCTTCCTGTGACGTGCGGCTCGTCGGTCCTCGTCCAAAGGGAATATCGCTTCACGCGCTTTCAACTCGGCGTGAGAGAATTGCGCATGCACCGATGTGCCCGAAATCGCCGGCTGGAGCGAACAATGCAGGTCGGCCGATTCATTAAATCGCTATTTATTGGCGCGACGTGCCGGCGAGCGCTAGGTGTTTGGGGCGGGCCTGCCGTGCTCCTCCCGAGGCGGCGGTATGGCCGCCGGGCGGATGGCGCCTGCCGGATCCCAAAACGGGATGGCGGCGCTGTCCGGCTCCTCTGAACCGTGAGACGTGTGGGCGTCGCCATGGCTTTGTCGGCAGGCCAACGTATCATTGCCACCGGGCGGCAAGAGGGTATCTTGATGGCAATCGGATCGATCAGATGACAAAGGTTCTTCTCATAGAGGATGACAACGAAACGGCGGGGGAAATCACCGCCGAACTGGCCGATCGCGGCTTCGAGGTGGAATGGTCGTCCGACGGGCTGGATGGTCTTGCCAAGGCGCGTGATCTGCGTCCGGACGCCATGATCGTCGACCGCCTGTTGCCGGGAATGGACGGTCTCACCGTGATCGAGTCGTTGCGGAAAGATCAGGTCCGAACGCCGGTTCTTGTGCTGAGCGCGCTTGGCGCGGTGGACGACCGCGTGCGCGGATTGCGGATGGGCGGCGACGACTATCTCACCAAGCCGTTCGCGATCGTTGAACTCGTTGCGCGGATAGAGGCGTTGCTGCGCCGCCCGCCGGAGACGCGGGAAACAACCTTGCGGGTCGGGCAGTTAGAGCTCGACCTGATCGAGCGCACGGCAAGGCGCGGTGAGCGAAAAATCGACCTGTTGCCGCGCGAGTTTCGCCTGCTCGAATATATGATGCGGCGGAGCGACCAGCTGTTGACGCGCGCGATGCTGCTTGAAGAGGTCTGGAACTACAAGTTCGTTCCGGCGACCAACCTGGTCGACGTGCATATGGGCCGTGTGCGGCACAAGGTCGATGGTCCCGGCGATACGCCGATGATTCACAATGTCCGCGGCGCGGGATTCATTCTGCGCGCGGTGCCCTGACCAGGAAGCTTGACTTGCAGTTCATCCGCTCGAAGACGTTTCACTGGACCACGGTTTTGGCGGTCCTGTTCGCGATCTTCGTGACAATATTATTTGCGTTCGTCTACTTCAGTATCGACCACTATCTGATCGCGCGTACCGATCGCATGATCACGACGCAGGCCGGCTTCTTTGCTGCATTGCCGCGGGAGCGCATGATCGGTGCGCTCAACGATCATCTCGAGCAGGATTCGCGCGGCGTCCAGTTCTCCGGCGTGTTCGATGCCGGAAGGAATCGGCTCGCCGGCAATGTCGCGGCCCTGCCGAACGGGCTCGACATCGGCGCACCGGCGCGCAGCGTGCCGCTCGTGCGTCTCGCTGACAGGGATGCCGGTGCAACATCGGTCAGAGCTGTCGCGCGCCGCCTCGATAACGGCGACATCTTGGTGATCGGGCGGAACGTCGACGAAACCGCTGAGGTCTTCAAGGTCGTCGGAACCGCGCTCGCACTCGGCCTGTTGCCCGCTTTCTGTCTGTGGTTGCTCGCCGGCGCCTGGCTGAGCGCACGCGCCCGCAGGCGCGTCGAGGAGGTCAATCTGCGGGTCCAGCGCATCATCGCAGGAGATCTCCGCGAGCGGCTGCCGCACCGGAACATCGATGAACCGTTCTCGCGGCTCGCCGCTATCGTCAACGGCATGCTCGATGAGCTGGAGACCACGATCAACGCGCTGGCCGGCGTCGGCAACGATATCGCCCACGATCTTCGTACGCCGCTGACGCGTGCTCGCCTGACGCTCGAGCGCGGCCGCACCAACGCGACAACGCTGGAGCAGCTCCAGGAGCTCGTCGACAATGCCATCGCCGGCATAGACCAGTCGCTGACGATCGTCACGGCGCTGCTGCGGCTCGCCGAGATCGAAAACAGCCGACGGTCGTCAGCGTTCGGCGATGTCGCGCTTGGCGAAAGTTTGCGCGAGGTCTGCGACATGTATGAGCCAATCGCCGAAGACAAGCAGATCGCGCTCGGTGTAAACATATCGGACAAGCTTTCGGTCCGCGGCGACCGTGACCTGCTGCTGGAGGCGGTTGCCAACCTTGTCGACAACGCCATCAAGTTCACGCCAAGGAGCGGCAGAGTCGAGCTCGCGCTGCTGCGCGGCGAGGGCGAGACCATTTTACGGATCACGGATACAGGGCCGGGGATCAGCGATCAGGAACAGGAGGCGGTGCTGCGACGGTTCTATCGCTCGGACAAGATTCGCAACACGCCGGGGATCGGCCTTGGGCTCAATCTGGTATCGGCGATCGTGAAGCTGCACGGCTTTCGCCTGATCATCCACCCGGGCCCAGGAGGCCGGGTGGAGATCGTTTGCCCCGACGAGCAAAGTGGCCGGACATAGGATTGTAACCCTGCGTCACCCATGCCGGCGCTCGTCTTGCACTGCGCGGTGTGCGTGGTGGACAGTTCGATGACGCCACCCGGTCGTGGCGGCCAGGCCGGCGTCTCGTTCGTTGTCGGCGTGTATCACCGAGGGTGGCAGTCCTTCCAGCCGGTAGGCCGGCGTGGGCGCGCCGTCATTCAGGACATCCAGGTCCGGATGGTAGAATGCAAACGCGCCGGGCTCCTGGATGGCTTCCTGCGCGAGGGCGGGTGCTGCGACCATCATCGACAGCAATCCTGCTACGGCGATCGTCTTGATCGTGGTCATTGTCCTTCTCCATGTTGTCGATGCGACAGTTTGCCGGACGCGCAAGGGCTCGCGCGCCGCAACAGGCGGGTGCGCTTTGTCGAACGCGAACTGTTCGCTTGAGGCTGCATCCAGGCATCGGATGCATGATGCAGATGTAGGACGAGCGCGATCTCGCCCCACTAAATTGCCTTTCACAAAGCTCAACTAATTTTGAGCCTTGTCGAAAAAGCGTCAGCAGGGATGTGGTCGCTTCGAAGCCGCCGTTCAGAACCGATCGTGCGATTCTGAAACTCGAGACCGGAAATGCACACACGCTAACGGCGAATTTAGAATCCTGAATCCCAATTTAATAGATGCCCTGCAGTGTCCTCTCCTAGGGTTCGCCTGCCGGACTTGAAGGATTGGAGCTACCCATGAACGCGCACAGCACGACCATAGAAAGGCGAGAGAAGTTGACCGGAGACCGGTCACGGGCGCTCGTCGATGAATACGCCACGCTCATCAAGCGATATGGTCTGCTTGAACCGGCGCGGGAGCAGCAGCTTGCGCAGCGTTGGCAGGAGCATCGGGATCGCCGCGCGACCGATGCGCTCGTCACAAGCCATCTTCGCCTCGCCGCAAAGGTCGCGCGCCGCTACCAGCGATACGATCTTCCGCTTGCCGATCTGATCGGCGAGGCCAATCTCGGCCTCGTCATTGCAGCCTCGCATTTCGAGCCCGGCCGTGGCGCGAGGTTCTCCACCTACGCGCTGTGGTGGATCAAGGCCGCCATTCACGACTACATTCTGCGCTCGCGCTCGCTGGTCAAGATCGGGACCACGGCTGCGCAGCGAAAACTGTTCTTCGGCTTTCGGCGCGCGATGAACAAGTTCGGAGCCGACAAGACCGGTCTCACGCAGGAGGTGGCCGAGGCGATCGCGCGCGAGCTTGCCGTCCCCGTTCGCGAAGTGATCGAGATGAGCAGCCGCCTGACCGGCGATCTTTCCCTGAATGCGCCCGTCGATGATGACGGGCCGACCGAATGGGAGGCGATGCTGGTCGACCAGTCGCCGAACGCGGAGGCGATCGTTGCCGAGCAGGATGAAGGCGCGCAGAAGACAAGAGCGCTCCATTCGGCCCTTGACGTGTTGACGCCGCGGGAGCGGCGGGTGTTCGAGGCGAGGCGGCTTCGCGAGGATCCGCCCAGCCTGGAGGAGCTCGGGCGTGAGCTCTCGATTTCCGGCGAGCGCGTGCGGCAGATCGAAACCGTGGCCTTCGAAAAGGTGCGGCGTGCCGCGACGAGGCGGTTGAGACAGACCGCCCTGGCGGCTTGAGAGATGATCGGAAGGAAAGCGGCGAGCGACGCCATTGGCGCCGCTCGCGCATTCTTCCGATATTCCATCAGCGAACGGCGCGCTCGACGGCGATTGCGGTCGCCTCGCCGCCGCCGATGCAGAGGGCGGCGACGCCGCGTTTGGCGTTACGCGCTTCCAGCGCGTGCAGCAGCGTCACGATCAACCGTGCGCCGGTGGCGCCGATCGGGTGGCCGAGCGCGCAGGCGCCGCCATTGACGTTGAGTTTCTCGGCGGGAATGCCGAGATCCTTCTGCGCCGCCATCGCCACGACCGCAAAAGCCTCGTTGATCTCGAACAGATCGACGTCGGCGACAGACCAGCCGACCTTGTCGAGCAGCTTGCGGATCGCGGGGATCGGCGCAGTGGTGAACCATTGCGGCTCCTGGCTGTGCGTGGCGTGGCCCTTGATCTCGGCAAGAACCGGTAGCCCGTCGCGATCGGCGAGCGAGCGCCTGGCCAGAACGAGCGCGGCGGCGCCGTCCGCATTCGCGGAGGAGGCGGCCGGCGTGATGGTGCCGTTGGCCCGGAACGCGGGCTTCAAGCCGGGAATCTTGGCAGGATCAACTTTAAGCGGATGCTCGTCATTGGCGATGACGCGTGGTCCGGTCTTTTCGGTCAGCGTGACCGGCGCGATCTCGGCCTTGAATGCGCCGCCTTCGACCGCCTTGCGGGCGCGGGTTAGCGTCTCCATGGCGTAAGCGTCCTGGTCCTTGCGGGTGAACTGGTAGGCTTCCGCGGTGGCCTCGCCGAAATCGCCCATCGAACGGCCGGTTTCGTAGGCGTCTTCCAGACCGTCCATCATCATGTGATCGATGATCCTGTCATGGCCGGCGCGGTAGCCGCCACGCGCCTTGGCGAGCAGATAAGGCGCATTGCTCATGCTCTCCATGCCGCCGGATACCACGATCGAGGCCGAGCCGGCGTTGATGATGTCGTGGGCCAGCATGGTTGCCTTCATGCCGGAGCCGCACACCTTGTTGATCGTCGTGGCACCGGTGGCGTCGGGCAATCCGGCACCGCGCGCGGCCTGGCGCGCCGGCGCCTGGCCCTGTCCGGCCGGCAGCACATTGCCCATGAAGACCTCGTCGATGCCCGCGGCATCGAGACGGGCCCGCTCCAGGGCCGCGCCGATCACGTGCGCGCCGAGCTTATGCGCGCTGAACGGGGATAGCTCGCCCATGAACCGGCCAAGCGGCGTGCGGGCGGCGGAAAGAATGACGACGGGATCGGGGCTTTGGGGCATCAGAGGCTCCTGTTCGACGGATTATTGTATGATGATAATCATATATCACGGCATTGCAACGCGCCGCCGCTATCTACCACTGCAGGGGCTGCGGACCGGATCAGCCAATGAAGGGCGGACGATATTACCGGAGCGAAGATGCCTGACCCTCAAGGGCAGGGACTTTTCGTCAGACCAGCGATGTGTAAGCCTGATGACCCAACGGCGCGCGGCCAAAATCCTACTGAAGGATAGGCGACTTGCTCATGGGCGGTGCATCCGAGGGAACAAGCCCGACGCCAACGGCGCCGATACCATTGCGGCCGGCAGCGATCGCGACTTGCGTGCGGTTGGATACGCCCAGCTTGCGCATGATTTCCCGGACATGGACTTTCACGGTCGTCTCGGTCATTCCGAGCTTGCGACCGATGACCTTGTTCGGATCGCCCTGAGAGAGGCAGACGAGAACGGCGTGCTGCCGCTCGGTAAATTCCGGAGCAGGCCGGAGATTGTCGGAATTATCGCCGCCGTGGATAGCTGTGGTCTTTCCGTCGAAAAGGGTGCCCTGCTGGTCGTAAAGCGCCGCTTCCGGGGCGGTCAATGACGGCTGATTTTGCGGCTTGAGGTCCGGCAGTGTCTGATCCTGGATGAAATCAGGGAGGGTGGATTCCATCGGCGACATGCCTGCGAACGTCCGATGGGCCATGATGGCAGTTGGCGGAAAATAGGTGCCGCCGTGCAGAACGAATGAAAGCGCCTCTAACGCAAGATCGGGAGGCATCGAATTGCTCAAGTATCCCTGCGCTCCCGAACGGATGGCTGCGATAACTGTCGCGGGATTTTCGTCGTCGGAGATGATTGCCAACGCGGCCTCGCGGCCGAGCGTATGCAGCGCCTGTATCTCGGTGATCAGCTTGAGGTGAGAAGCCGCGCCGACGCTGTAGATCAGCATGTCGCATTCGCAGCGCTCGACGAGTCTGGTATGCGCCTCATCGGGATCAAGCGAAATCAGCTCGACTTGTTCGTTGCTGGCCCAGGAACTCAAAAAGCTCTCTGTTCGAGCTCGGCGAAACGCCATCGAGTCTACAATAAAAACTGTCTTATTTCGTGGGACTGACATAACGCGCCCCCGGACTATGGCGATGCTATCGATAGATTCTTTTAGAACTGCACTTGGTCGCTATGAATTAGTTCACTCGGCATTATATTTAACGGAAGTTTACGCTCGTAAGTAGGAGATGCCAAGAAGGCTCTCGTGTGGCGAGATGTCGTCGAAACTTGGTCTTTCAGGCACGTTTCGCACCCTTCGATTGGAAGAGCCGCGTTATGCAACCGCGGTTGTTTTGTCCTTCCATACGTACACCCGCGGTACCGCGTGAAGCCACGCGATCCGGCTTGAACAGGCCGGCGACGACGAACGATCGTGCGTCATCGCGCTTCAAGGGCGGCAAGTTCCGTCCGTCTGGAACCCTCCGGCTTGCAAAACGTTAATTTGCCGGCGGGTGAACGCCGTCTTCCGATCCCGCATCCGCTTCCATATTTTCTGAGGTGTCGCCTGCTGCGAAGCTCATCCATCCTCATTCCGGGTAAAACCGTCTGGAGAAGGTGCAAGGCAGGGCGGCTGGCAATTCTCAACGATGCAGCCGCTTATTTTGCCGCCCTGCGGGAGGCACTGCTGCTCGCGACGCGGCAGGTCTACATTATCGGCTGGGACATCCACAGCCTGACGCGGTTTGTCGGACCTTCCGGGCATGCCGATGATGGTTACCCGGAAGAGCTCGGCGCATTTCTCAAGGCGCTGCTCAGGGCAAAGCCCGAACTGCGGATCAACATCCTGATCTGGAATTTCCCGCCCCTCTATGCGGCGGAGCGGGAGTGGAATTCAGTCGCCAAGTTCACCGCGGGGGCATCGAACCGGCTGCGTTTCTGTTTCGATTCCAGCCTACCGCTCGGGTCCGCGCAACATCAGAAGATCGTCGTCATCGACGGCTCGCTCGCCTTTGTCGGAGGCCTCGACCTTACGATCCGGCGCTGGGATACCAGCGCGCACGAAGTGCATCATCCGCAGCGGACCGATCCCGACGGCAAGCCCTATCCGCCATTCCATGACGTACAGTGCATGGTGGACGGTGCAGCTGCGGCGAGCCTAACGGAAGTGGCGGAGAACAGGTGGCGGTCTGCCGGCTGCACGGTCGAAAACTCGGTGGCGGTCATGAGCGATCGCTGGCCGGCTTCGGTGCCGGTGCAGTCCCGCGGCATGACGGTCGGGATTGCCCGCACCGAGATTGCATCCGCGAGCGCTCCAGGCGTGAATGAGGTCGCGCGGTTGTTCGAGGCTTCGATCAATGCGGCCGACCGTTTGATCTATATCGAAAACCAGTTCACCAGTTCCACCGACATCGCGCGCCTCCTGGTAAAGCGGATGCTGGATGTCCCGCAGCTTCGGGTGCTGATTGTTACGCCAAAATTGCATTCGTCCTGGTTTGAATCGCAGGCGATGCAAAGCGGCCGCGGCGGATTCATCGGCCAGTTCGTGGCCGCTGACGTCATGGACCGGGTCCGCTTCGTCTATCCCTCGACGCGGGATGCGCAGACGGATGCCGTCGTCATGGTGCACAGCAAGGTGATGATCGTCGACGATCGCATTCTGCGCGTGGGTTCGGCCAACCTCAACAATCGCTCGATGGGCGCCGACACCGAATGCGATCTTGCCTTCGAGGCGACGTCCGAGGCCCACCGCAAATACATCGCCCGGCTTCGTCGCCAGTTGATCGGCCACTTCTGCGGTGTCGATGAACGCGAGGTCGCGAGCAACGAAGCCGATCTGTTTGGATATCTCGATCGCCTGGCGCAGGGCGAGCGTGCGAAATCGTTGCAGCCGATCGATCCGGCCGCGACAGCCGGCAGTATGGCGATCATGGTGCAACCGATCGCCGATCCCAGCGAGCCGCTTCACCTCGACCGTGCCGCCACGCGCATGTGGACGCCAAGAACGATTTTGGCCGTGTCCGGCCTCGCCGCGGCGCTCGCCGGCCTCGCGCTGGCGTGGCAGTACACAGGCCTGCGCGACTTCACCGACGTCGGCTTCGTCTCCTCGATCATTTCACAGCCTGCGCGCTCGCAGTTTGCGCCGCTGTTTGCGATTGCCGCTTTCGTACTTGGCGGGCTCGTGGTGTTTCCGGTGCTGGTCCTGATCGCCGCGACATCGGCTGCGCTGGGACCGTGGATGGGTTTTGTCAGCGCGAGCACCGGCGTGCTGCTCAGCGCGCTCACGCTGTTTTCGATCGGCCGTGTGCTGGGCCAGGCGCGCTTGCAGCGGCTGCTCGGGCGGCGGGCCGCCCGGGTTCAGAGCCGCATCATCGGCAAGGGCGTCATTGCCGTCGCCATGATCCGGATGGTCCCGATCGCCCCGTTCTCGATTGTGAACGTGGTGGCGGGCGCGAGCAAACTGAGCTTGCGTGATTTTCTGCTCGGCACAGTGCTCGGCATGGCGCCGGGAATCGCGGTAATGGCCGCGCTCGGCGCGCAGATCGCGGATCTCGCGAGAAATGCCTCCTTGCTGAATGCGGTATTGCTCGGGCTTGCAATTATCGCGTGGATCGCGCTGTGCCTCGGCGTGCAATTCCTGGTGACCTGGTGGGCGGGACGACGGACGTGACCGGTACGCTGCGTGTCATGACGTGGAACGTGCACGGCATCTTCCACCTCAATCCGAAATTCGACGTCGACGGCGTGTGCTCTGTCATTGGTCACTGGTCTCCGGACATCGTCGCCCTGCAGGAGGTCGATTCGCGGGGAAGAACCGACGATCCCTTTGCCAAACTGGCAAAGGCCGTCAGCGGCCACAGCGTCGATGCGAGGTCGATCGTCACTGAGGACGGCGACTACGGCCAGGTGCTGCTCAGCCGCTGGCCTTTTGCCGAACCGCCGACAATCTCCGACGTCTCCTATCAGGAACGCGAGCCGCGCCGGGCGATTTCCGCGCGCATTCAGTCGGACTACGGGGAACTAACGGTCATTGCCACCCACCTCGGCCTGAGCATCCACGAGCGGCACGCCCAGGCGCGCGCCTTGGCTGAGTTGGTGCAGCCGACAAGAACGCTTGTTCTCGGCGATTTCAACGATTGGTTCTGGGTGAAATCGGTGCGCGGCGTGCTGGCGCGGATTTGTCCGGTGCGCACGCGGCTGCGGACATTTCCATCGCGCTTGCCGATGATGCGGCTCGATCGCATTTATGCTTCACGCGATCTGACCATCCGTGCGGCATGGACCGATCGCAAGGCCTGTTCCTATTCGGACCATCTCCCCGTCATCGCGGATGTAGCGTTTCCTTAAATGGAGGCTCTGAGTCACTGGGGCTTGGCCGGATGCAGCGTTCTGGGGTGGCGCTCGTGCAGGAGCACGGCAAGATCGTGGCGCAATTCCGAGCGATTTTTCATCGCGGTTTCGAACAGCGCTTCCTGTATGTCGCGGGGCATGTCGCCCCAGATGGCGATGGCTGCCTCGCCCAACAGGGGTGCAAATCTCTTTTCGTCCGTCATGTGATCCTCCGTCGGCTTTACGTTCGAACCGCACGAATGTTCCCGCACTTGCATCGGTCACAACTCGGAACCGCAGCTTGCCCGACGAATTGGTGTCGCGAAAGCGCCGGCGGCCGGAGGTCATGAGATTTCGCCGTCCTTGCAAATGGTCCACCGCTATCCGGCTTTGTGATCCTCGCATCGGAATGATTGACAGCATGAATGGATCGAAGCCGTGGTGGGAATCCGCCGTCATCTATCAGATTTATCCAAGGTCCTTTCAGGACAGCAATGATGATGGGATCGGCGACCTCAACGGCATCACCCAAAGGCTGCCTTATCTCGTTGATCTCGGCGTCGACGCGATCTGGATTTCACCAATCTTCCGTTCACCGATGAAGGATTTCGGCTACGACATCTCCGACTACACCGATATCGATCCGATCTTCGGCACCATGCCGGATTTCGAGCGACTGATTGCCGAGGCGCATGCGCGCGGTCTCAAGCTGATCCTCGACTTTGTCCCGAACCATTCTTCCGACCAGCATGCATGGTTTGCCGAAAGCCGCGCATCTCGAGACAACCCGAAGCGCGATTGGTACATCTGGCGTGATCCGGCCCCTGATGGTGGCCCACCCAACAACTGGCTGTCCGAATTCGGCGGCAGTGCATGGGAGTTCGATCCCGCCACCGGCCAGTATTACTATCATGCCTTCCTGAATTCCCAGCCCGACCTGAACTGGCGAAATCCGAAAGTTGTGGAAGCGATGCGGGAGGTGCTTCGCTTCTGGATGCGCAAGGGCGTCGACGGCTTTCGTGTCGACGTGATCTGGCATCTGATCAAGGACGAACAGTATCGCGACAATCCGATCAATCCAGACCATCACGAGAGCAGGCCGCCGAACGAAGCGCTGATCCCGCTCTACACCACTGACCTGCCGGAGGTGCACGACGTCATCGCGACGTTGCGTCGGACGATCGACGAATTTCCGGACCGTCTGCTGATCGGAGAGATCTACCTGCCGGTGGAGCGCCTCGTCGCCTATTACGGCAGGGATCTCGGGGGTGTGCATCTGCCGTTCAACTTTGCGCTGCTCAACGTTCGCTGGGACGCAAGATGCATCCAGTCTCTGGTCGCGGAGTATGAAGGAGCATTGCCACAGGGCGGCTGGCCAAACTGGGTACTCGGCAATCATGACCGGCCGCGCATCACCGGCAGGGTTGGCCGGCGACAGGCTGCGGTCGCAGCCATGCTGCTGCTGACGCTGCGGGGCACGCCGACCATTTATTATGGCGATGAACTCGGCATGCCCCAGGTCGATATACCCAGCGACCGCGTGCGCGATCCCTTCGAGCGCAATGTCCCTGGAATCGGTGTCGGCCGCGACGGCTGCAGAACGCCGATGCAATGGGACGCGAGTGAGAATGCCGGCTTCAGCAAGGCCGAGCCGTGGCTGCCGCTCGCGGACAATTGGCGATCGAACAACGTCGCGAACCTGCGCCAGGACGCCCTTTCAATCCTGAATCGCTATTGCCGCCTGCTGCGCCTTCGCAAGGAAACGCCTGCGCTGTCGGTCGGCTCGTATCGGCCTTATGCGGTCGACGAGGATTTGCTGGCTTATTACCGGGAGTTCAATGACAGCAGGCTGCTCATCGTGCTCAATCTGACCGACCGCCAGCAGCTTCTGAAGTTGGAAGAGGGCGCGCATGCGAGGATCCTGGTGTCGACGAGGGCAGAGCGGGACGGCGAGCGGGTTCCGGGCACAGTCACGCTTGTCGGTGACGAGGGACTCGTGATCGATCTGGCAAGCCGATAGGAACTACCGCATCCAGCGTACGTTGCCCACGTGCGGCGACACGGGTCGCCGCTTGATCCAAGGGAGCTTGGCTGGGCGCGTGAGTGCAAAGGAAACGTCGAGGGCCTGGTGGCGCAATGCCGTGATCTATGAAATCGCCGCCATCTCGTTTCAGGACAGCAACGGCGACGGCTATGGTGACCTTCCGGGCCTGTTGCAGCGGATCGAATATCTCAAATGGCTCGGTGTCGGCGCCGTGTGGCTGACGCCAATCTACAAGAGTCCCGATCAGGATTTTGGCTACGACATTTCGGATTTTTGCGCCATCGATCCGCGCTACGGCGCGATGGCGGATTTTGATGGGGTCAGGGACTCCCTGCACGAGGCCGGTATCAAGCTCATTCTCGATTTCGTGCCCAACCACACCTCCGACCAGCACGACTGGTTTCAGGAGAGCCGCGCGTCGCGGCATAATCCGAAGGCCGATTGGTACGTATGGGCGGAAGCCGGCTCAAACGGCGGACCACCGAACAACTGGCTCAGTCGGTTCGGCGGCAGCGCCTGGGAATGGTGCGAAGCGCGCCGGCAGTTCTACTACCACTCGTTTCTGACCAGCCAGCCCGATCTGAACTGGCGCAACGAAAAGGTCCGTCAAGCTATGGCCGACACCATGCGGTTCTGGCTCGACCGCGGCGTCGATGGCTTTCGCATCGATGCCAGCGCTGTGCTGATCAAGGACGAGCTGTTGCGGGACAATCCCGCCGATTCCGAAGCTGATGATGCCACGCCGCCGCCGCAGAAATACATGCCGGTCTTCACCGACGACCGTCCGGAAGCGATGGATTGCATCGAATTTATCAGGGGCGTTCTCGACGAATATGGTGACAGGCTGCTCTGCGGCGAGGTGCAGGGCAAGACCGACCGCATCGGGCATTTCTACGGCAATGACAAGCCGCGCCTGCATCTGCCGCTCAATTTCGCCCTTCTCGATACGGAATGGAATGCGATCGCGCTGCAGGCGACGATCGATGCCTATTTCAATGCGATTCCGGACGGCGGCTGGCCCGATTTCGTGATCGGCGGCCATGACAAGCGCCGGGTGGCGAGCAAGCTCGGCCAGGCTCAGTCAAGAATTATGGCCATGCTGTTGATGACGCTTCGAGGCACGCCATTCCTGTTTGCCGGCGATGAGATCGGATCGGAGCAGGTGAAGGTTCCGCCGACGCGAATCCGGGACCCCTTCGAAAAGCTGGTGAAGGGGTTTGGTCTCAACCGCGATCCCGAGCGCGCACCGCTCCGCTGGGATGATAGTGAACGGGGCGGGTTCACCACGGGCGAGCCCTGGCTGCCGCTGAGCGAAGAGCGTTCGCGCAACATCGAGGCGCAACGGCGCGACACACGTTCGCTGCTGCATCTCTACCGCGAGCTGATTGCCTTGCGGCGCCGCGAGCCGTGCCTCGTGTGTGGCGAGTATCGGCCAAGGCGGGCGCACAACGACATCTTCTGGTTCGCACGTGCGCTCGACCGGACCGAAATCCTGGTCGGTCTCAATCTCTGCCGCGAGCCGCGGCTCTGGGAATGGCAGGGCAGCGGCGTCAGCTTGATGTCGAGCTACCTCGACCGCGAGCAAGACAAGATCGAAGGGCCGATGCATCTGCGGCCGAACGAGGGCGTGGTGATCAAGCTGAACCGTTGAGGCTCTTTTCTCTCGATTAGCGGCCCCAGCGCAGCACAACGGGATCAAGCTGGCGCGCGATTTCAATGAGACCGGCGCGCGCCGCGGGATGCACCTTCTGAAGTGGGTGGCGCACCGCTTCCGATTCGATCACGCCGCCTTCCTTCATCAGGATCTTGGCCGCCTGCAAGCCGCACTGGCGGTTCTCGTAATTGATCAGCGGCAGCCAGCGCGCATAGGCGGCCATCGCTTCGTCCCGACGTCCCGCGAAATAGGGATCGATGATCTGCCTGATACCATCTGGATAGCCGCCGCCCGTCATGGCGCCGGTCGCGCCGGCGTCGAGGTCGGCCATCAGCGTGATGGCTTCCTCGCCGTCCCAAGGGCCTTCAATACTGTCGCCGCCGGCCGCAATCAGGTCGCGCAGCTTCGCCGCCGCCATCGGCACTTCGATCTTGAAGTACCGGATGTTCGGAATTTCCCGCGCCATGCGCGAGAGCAGATCGATCGAGAGCGGCGTGCCGGCAACCGGCGCATCCTGAATCATGATCGGGATATCGATGGAATCAGAGACGGTGCGGTAGAATTCGAAAATGGCCTTTTCCGATACGCGGAAAGTGGCGCCGTGATAGGGCGGCATGATCATCACCATCGCAGCGCCCGCGTCCTGGGCCTGGCGGCTGCGCTCGGCACAAATGCGCGAGGCGAAATGCGTCGTCGTCACGATCACCGGCACGCGGCCGGCTACATGCTCCAGCACCGCATGCATCACCTTTTCCCGTTCGGCATCTGTGAGGACGAACTGTTCGGAAAAATTGGCCAGAATGCAGAGGCCGTTCGACCCCGCGTCGATCATGAAATCGATGCAGCGGCGCTGCCCTTCGAGATCGAGCTCGCCGCGATCGTCGAAAATGGTCGGAGCGACGGGGAAGACACCGCGATAGGGCCGTCTTGCAGTCGTGGTCATCTGGGATGTTCCGTTCGAAGGGGATCAGTGATTGTATGGTTGTCCAATTCATTCATCAACATGGTAGAAGGCTCGGCACAACTGAGCAGTAAGACAAAGGGAAAGATCGATGGGGGGAGTTCTGGAGGGCGTTCGCGTCCTCGATTTCGGGCGCTATATCGCGGGTCCCTACTGCGCGACATTGCTGGCGGAGTTCGGTGCGGAAGTCATTCGCGTGGAAAAGCGCGACGGCAGCGAGGATCGCTTTGTCGCGCCGGTCGGCGAAGGCGGCGAGGGCGCGCTGTTCCTGCAAATCAACCGCAACAAGAAGTGCATCACGCTCGATCCGATGAAACCGCAAGGCCAGGAGGTGATGCGCCGGCTGGTCGCGACCGCAGACGTCGTCGTCGCCAACCTGCCGCCGCAGACGCTGCGCGCAATGAAGCTCGACTATGAATCGCTGAAGGCGATCAAGCCGGACATCATCCTGACGACGGCGACGGCCTTCGGCAATCCCGGGCCATGGTCCGACCGCGTCGGCTTCGACGGCGTCGGGCAGGTGATGTCGGGTGCGGTGTACATGACAGGCAAGGGCGATCCGCCGTATCGCGCCGCCGTGAACTGGGTCGATTTTGGTACCGCGCTGCATTGCGCCTTCGGCACGCTCGCCGCTTTGATCGAGCGCGGCAAGTCCGGGCGCGGCCAGATCGTCGAAGGCGCGCTGCTCGCGACCGCGCTCTCCTTCACCAATGCGATGCTGATCGAGCAGGCGGTGATATCAGCCAACCGCGTGCCGACAGGTAATCTCGGCCAGACCGCGGCGCCGGCCGACATCTACCGCACCAAAGATGGCTGGGTGCTGTGTCAGGTGACCGGCCATCCATTGTTCATTCGCTGGGCCAAGCTGATGGGTGAGGATCACTGGCTGCGCGACCCGCGTTTCGCCGACGATATCAAGCGCGGCGACAATGGACCTATCATCTCTGAGCGAATGGCGCGCTGGTGCGCCGAACGCACCACGCAGGAAGCCGTTGACACGCTGGGCAAGGCGATGATCCCGGCCGGCCCGGTGCTCAGTCCGCAGCAGGCGCTGGAGCATCCGCATATCCGCGCCGCCGGCTTCATGCAGGAGGTCGATTACCCGGGATTGCCAAAGCCTGCGCCTACCGCGCGTGCCGCGGTGCGGCTCTCCGAAACGCCAGGCGAAATCGCCACGCGCCCGCCGACGCTCGGCGAGCATACCGACCGCGTGCTCGCCGATATCGGCTACGATGCGGATGCGATTGCGGCGCTGCGAAGGGATGGGATTATCTAGCGCGTAGCGCATAGAGTAGGCAGAGGAGCGTAGCGACGTGCCTACCTTCCATCACCGAGCACGCTGCTCGATGGTGGGCACGCTGTCGCCTTAAGTAACTGTCCTTGCGAGCGAAGCAATCCATCTAACCGTTGTGCCGCCGCATGGATTGCTTCGCTTCGCTCGCAATGACGGTGGAGGGACCTTTTGAAGTTCAAGGCACTCCATCACCCCGCGCACACTGCGCTCCCTCCCCCCTTGCGGGGGAGGGTTGGGGAGAGGGGTAAGCCACGGGCACCGTCTTTGCGGCCACCCCTCTCCCTAACCCTCTCCCGCAAGGGAGAGGGAACGCACCGTACTCTGGGCAACTGCCGGTGATTGAACCCATAAGCCGCACGAAATTCCGAGAGCTCATGGTGAGGAGCGCGGCGACGCCGCGCGCCGCCGGACGAAGCTGCGCATCGCCGGGCGAACCATGAGGCCAGCGCGCCCGGCCGTCGTCCGCTTCCTTGCAAAAGCTTGAAGTTTAAAATATATGCCTGAAGCATCACCCAGGAGGCTCAACCGATGGCCCTGATATCGCGTTCCTCCCATGCGCTCGTCACCGGCGGCGGGCGGGGTATCGGCCGGGCGATTGCCGCGGCGCTGTCGGACGCCGGCGCGACGGTTACCGTGCTTGGCCGCAACCGCGTCACGCTTGATGAAGCCGTTGCGGCGGGCGCGGCGCAGTTTGCGGCCACCGCCGATGTCGCCGATCCGGCGTCGGTCAAATCGGCCATCGCGGAAGCCGCCGCGCGGCAGCCGATCGACATTCTGATTGCCAATGCAGGCGCCGCAGAATCCGCGCCGTTCGGCCGATCCGACGCGGCGCTGTTCCAGCGGATGATGGACGTCAATTTCATGGGCGCAGTCCATGCAGCGCAGGCCGTGCTGCCTGGGATGCTGGAGCGTCGCCGCGGCCGCATTGTCGCCGTCGCCTCCACTGCCGGGCTGAAGGGCTATGCCTATGTCTCGGCCTACAGCGCTGCCAAGCATGCGGTGATCGGCCTTGTCCGGTCGCTGGCGCTGGAGACGGCCAAGAGTGGTATCACCGTCAACGCCGTCTGCCCCGGCTTCACGGAAACCGATCTCCTCGAAGGTTCGATCGAGAACATCATCAAGAAAACGGGACGCAGCCGCGAACACGCGATCGCGGAACTGGCAAAGCATAATCCGCAAGGGCGGCTCGTTGCGCCGTCGGAAGTGGCTGATGCCGTGCTCTGGCTGTGCGGCGATGGCGCCGGCGCGATCACGGGGCAGGCCATCGCGGTCGCCGGCGGCGAGATCTAATCGGACAACGAGAACAATCCAATTCAGGGAGATCCCATGAGCATATCAGCAAATCCCGTCACGTTGCCGCTGGCCGATTACTCGCCGAAACATTTTCTGCTGGCCGTCGTCGACCGCGTCGCCACGGTGACGCTCAATCGTCCTGAGCGGAAGAATCCCCTGACCTTCGAAAGCTACCGCGAGCTCACCGATTTCTTCCGCGCCTGTGCGATGGACGACGAGGTCAAAACCGTCGTCGTCACGGGAGCAGGCGGCAACTTCTCATCCGGCGGGGACGTCTTCGAAATCATCGGCCCGCTGATCCAGATGGACACCAAGGGGCTGACCGCCTTCACCCGAATGACCGGCGATCTCGTGAAGGCGATGCGGGCGTGCCCGCAGCCAATCGTTGCCGCCGTCGAGGGCATTTGCGCCGGCGCCGGCGCGATCATCGCGATGGCCTCCGACATACGTTTCGCGGCGACCGGCGCCAAGGTCGCGTTCCTGTTCAACAAGGTTGGCCTCGCCGGCTGCGACATGGGCGCCTGCGCGATCCTGCCGCGCATCATCGGCCAATCGCGGGCTTCGGAGCTGCTCTACACCGGCCGCTTCATGACCGCGGAGGAGGGCGAGAAGTGGGGCTTCTTCAGCCGCATCGTCACGCCGGAACAGGTGCTGGCGCAGGCGCAATTGCTGGCCAAGCAGATTGCGGAAGGCCCGACCTTCGCCAACACCATGACCAAGCGTATGCTGGCGATGGAATGGGCGATGTCGGTGGAGGAGGCGATCGAGGCGGAAGCGGTAGCCCAAGCGCTCTGCATGACCACGGAGGATTTTGCGAGAGCGTTCGAGGCGTTCTCGAACAAGCGGACCCCGGTGTTCCAGGGGAATTAGACTCATGTCCCGGACGCGGTGCAGCGTATCCCGGCGATGCGAAGCATCGTCCGGTACGCTGCTCCGCAGAGCCGGGACCCACCGCGTCAGGTCCCGGCCTAGCAGCGCACCGCTACGCGCTGCGCAGCATCCGGGGCACGAAACTGGAATTGTAGCCCGGGTGAGCGCAGCGATACCCGGGACCGCTGTCCGATCTGGCGGGATACCCGGATGTCGCTTCGCTCATCCGGGCTACGAACGACCGAAAGGGCCCTTGCGGGAAAATTATTTTAGACTTAAAATAATTTCGGACTAGCCCCAAAGCCTGTCTCGGAGGCGGTAGATGAAGATCGCGATAATCGGCGGCGGACCGGCCGGTCTCTATGCCGCGATCCTCTTGAAGAAGCAGCGGCCGCAGGCCGAGATCACGGTCTATGAGCGCAACCGCGCCGACGACACCTTCGGCTTCGGCGTCGTATTCTCGGACGCGACGCTGGACAATTTCGAGAAATACGATCCGCCGAGCTATCGCCGCATCACGCAAGAGTTTGCCTATTGGGATGACATAGCCGTGCATTTCCGCGGCACCGTGCACCGCGTCGGCGGCAACGGGTTCTGCGGCTGCTCGCGCCGCACGCTGCTGTTGATCCTGCAGGAGCGCGCCCGCGAACTCGGCGTCACGCTGTTGTTCGAAACCGATATCACCGACGAAAGCCGCTTCGCCGATGCCGATCTCATCGTGCTGGCCGACGGCATCAACAGCCGCTTCCGCGAAAAATACATCAACCATTTTCAGCCAGAGGTCGATCTACGCACCAACAAATTCGCATGGATGGGCTCGACCCGGCCGCTCGACGCCTTCACGTTCATCTTCCAGGAGACCGAGTGGGGGCCGTTCATCGCGCACGCCTATCAATATGAGGTGGGCCGCTCGACCTGGATTTTTGAGACCGATGCCGACACGTTCAAGCGCGCGGGCCTCGAGGGCCTCGGCGAACGCGAATCTGCCGATCGCATGGCGGAGATTTTCGGCTGGTTTCTGGGCGATCACCCGCTGCTGATCAACCGTTCGATGTGGCGCAATTTCCCGATGATCCGCAGCCGGCGCTGGGTCAAGGACAACATGGTGCTGCTGGGCGACGCCAAGGCGACCGCGCATTTTTCGATCGGCTCCGGCACCAAGCTTGCGATGGAAGACGCGATCGCGCTAGCGGACGCGATGGCAGAGGCGCCTTCGGTCGAGGCCGCGTTGCAGACCTACGAGCAGGGACGACGCGAGGAAGTTGAGAAGACCCAACATGCTGCTGATGTGTCCCTGGTCTGGTTCGAACATGTCGATCGCTTCTGGGATTTCGATCCCGTGCAGTTCGCCTTCGGCGTCATGACCCGCGCCAAGGCGATCACCTACGACAATCTCATGCTGCGTGCGCCGGAGTTCGTCCGCGAGGTCGACCAGACGTTTGCGAAGCAGGTGCGGGCCAAGGGCTTTGACGTCGATGTCGACAAACCGGTCGCGCCGATGTTCCAGCCGCTCAGGCTGCGCGAGATGGAACTCAGGAATCGCGCCGTGGTCTCGCCGATGTGCATGTATTCGGCGAAAGAGGGTGTGCCTACCGATTTCCATCTGGTGCATTACGGCTCGCGTGCGATCGGCGGCGCGGGGTTGATCTTCACCGAGATGACCTGCGTCGGCCGCGATGCTCGCATCACGCCCGGCTGCACCGGTCTGTGGAACGACGAGCAGCAGGCGGCCTGGACGCGCATCGTCGATTTCGTGCACACCAACTCGGCTGCAAAAATCTGCCTGCAGCTTGGACATGCCGGCCGCAAGGGTGCGACCAAATTGATGTGGGAGGGGATGGATCGGCCGCTGGAGCAGGGCGGCTGGGACGTGATCTCGGCATCGCCGCTACCCTATTTCCCTGACAGCCAGGTGCCGCGCGAGATGGATCGTGCCGCGATGGACCACGTCAAGGCTGAGTTCGTGGCGGCTACCTTGCGCGGTGAGACCTGCGGCTTCGACATGCTGGAACTGCACTGCGCCCATGGCTATCTGCTCGCGAGCTTCATTTCGCCGCTGACGAATAAGCGCACCGACGAATATGGCGGCACGCTCGAGAACCGGCTGCGCTATCCGCTCGAAGTGTTTGAGGCGATGCGTGCGGCATGGCCGGCGCACAAGCCGATGTCGGTGCGCATCTCCGCCACGGATTGGGCCGCGGGCGGCATCACCGGCAATGACGCGGTGGCGATCGCGCGCGCCTTCGCCGAGGCCGGCGTCGATCTCGTCGACGTCTCCACCGGCCAGACCGTGCGCGACGCGCAGCCCGTCTATGGCCGGATGTTCCAGACCCCGTTCTCCGATCAGGTCCGCAATGAGGCCCGCGTCGCGACCATGTGCGTCGGGAACATCACGACGGCGGATCAGGTCAATACGATTCTGGCCGCCGGCCGCGCCGACCTCGTGGCGCTGGGACGGCCGCATCTGGTCGACCCGTTCTTCACGATGCGGGCAGCGGCCTGGTACGGCGCCGATATTGCCTGCCCGCCGCAATATCTGCCGGGCAAGGAACAGATCTTCCGCAACAGCGTGCGCGACCGGGAGGATTTTGAAGACCTCAAAATTAAGGGTAAGCCGAAAACCCGCGCCGAGCTGAAAGCCGAGGCGACAAAGCCGCTTGCAGCCGAATAACCCGAGTGGCAGGCTTGGTGCCTCCTCTCCCTCTCCCCGCCCTTCGCGGGGAGGGGGTTGGGGTGAGGGGCTCTCTCAACGGGCGAGATCGCCGTGAGCGCGGTACCCCCTCACCCGGATCGCATCTCCCGATGCGATCCGACCTCTCCCCGCAAGCGGGGCGAGGTTAAAGAAGACGGTCGAGTCGGAGTTTACGCGCATGAAAGCGATCATCGTCGGAGGCGGCATCGGGGGCCTCACCACTGCGCTGATGTTGCGAGCACGCGGCATTGACTGCGAATTGTTCGAACAGGCCGACAGCATCCGCGAGCTCGGCGTCGGCATCAACACGCTGCCGCATGCCATCAGGGAATTGACCGGCCTCGGGCTGCTGGAGCGGCTGGATGCCGCCGCTGTTCGTACCGATCAATTGTACTATCTGAGCCGCCACGGCCAGGAAGTCTGGCGCGAGCCGCGCGGCCTCGATGCGGGACACGACGTGCCGCAATTCTCCGTTCATCGCGGCCGCCTGCAAACCGTGATCCACCGCGCTGTCGAGGAACGGCTCGGTCATGAGGCGATCCACACCGGCTGCCGTCTCGGCTCCTTCGCCCAGCATGAGGGCGGCGTCATCGCGCATTTTTTCGACCGCACCGGCGCCCATGTGACAACCGCGCGCGGCGATGTCCTGATCGGCGCCGATGGCATTCATTCGCGCGTGCGCGAGATGCTGTTCCCGGATGAGGGACCGCCGTGCTGGAACGGGCACATGCTGTGGCGCGGCGCGCGCGACTGGCCGGCGTTCCTGACCGGCCGCTCGATGATCGTGGCGGGCGGGCTGAATGCAAAGGTCGTGATCTATCCGATTGCGGAAGGCTCGAGCCCGTCGAGCCGGCTGACCAACTGGGCCGTCATGGTGAAGATCGGTGACGGCAATTCGCCGCCGCCGCGCCGCGAGGACTGGTCGCGGCCCGGCAAGCGCGAAGAGCTGATGCCGCATGTCGAGCGCTTCAAGGTGCCCTATGTCGACGTGCGCAGCCTGATCTCGGCGACGGCGGAATTCTATGAGTATCCCTGCTGCGACCGCGATCCCCTACCGTACTGGACCTGGGGCCGGGTCACGCTGCTCGGCGATGCCGCGCATCCGATGTATCCGGTCGGCTCCAATGGCGCCTCGCAGGCGATCCTCGATGCCCGGGCGCTGGCCGACGAACTGGCGCGTGCCGAACATCCTCGCCAGGCGCTGGTGGCCTATGAGCAGAAACGGCTGCCGATGACGGCGGAGATCGTGCGCTCCAACCGCCGCGGCGGGCCCGAGGGCGTGATCGACGCCGTCGAGCAATTGGCGCCGGATGGATTCACGGATATCGAGAAGGTGCTGAGCCACGCCCAGCGCGAGGCCATCGTGCGCGGCTATGCCTCCAAGGCCGGCTTCGCGCCGCCGCAGCTTGGATTGGCCGCGGTGCGAGGGTAGTTGCTTCGTAGCCCGGATGAGCGCAGCGACACCCGGGGAATACTGCCGACGCTAGCCGAATCCCGGATGTCGCTTCGCTCATCCGGGCTACGAAGCTCCGAACCTCACGCCCCCGGAGGTGGCGGCAGGAAGTGGATGTTGTGCTCGGCTGCGAGCGCCACCACGGCATCCGGCGTCTGTTCCTTCATGTTGTGGATCGCCCAGAACAGATCGTAGAGCCGCCGCGTCGGCGACACCCAGAACAGCGTCTTCGCGGTCCGTCCCGATTTGTTGAAGATGCCGTGCGGCTTGCCCATCGGCAGCCGCACCAGATCGCCGGGCGTGGCCTGCGTCTCGGCGCCGTCGAGGAGGAAGTCGAGCCTACCTTCCAGAATATAGAGATATTCGTCCTGGTCGGGATGGATATGCGGCGGCACGAAGGTGTCGGGCGGCAACGTCGCATGCCATGAGAAGGAATGCTCGGTGACATTTTTCGGCACATAGGTCTGACCGAGGATGCTCCAGGAAATTCCCTGAATGCCCTCATTGGCGCGGGTGATACCGGCGATTTCGGTCTTCATGATGTCGTTCCCTCCCGATTTTATTTGCCCGCCGTGCAATCCTTGGCGTAGCGGTCGCCGTAATTCGAGAACACCTTCTCGACGATCTCGGTCTGGAACTTTCCGTCCGGGCGCTTGGCGACCTTGGTCAGATAGAAATTCTGGATCGGATAGCCGTTGACGTTGAACTTGAAGTCGCCGCGCAGCGAGGTGAACTCTGCCTTTTTCAGCGCGGCCGAGACGGCGTCCTTGTCCTTCAGGTCGCCCTTCACCGCCTTCACCGCGCTGTCGATCAGCATCGCCGTGTCATAGCCCTGCATCGCGTAGGTGCCGGGCACGCTGTTGTAGGCAGCCTCATAGGCGGCGACGAATTTTTTGCTCTGCGGATTGTCCATGTTCGGCGCCCAGTTGGCGCCGCCGAACATGCCGACGGCGGCGTCCTGCTGCGCGGGCAGGGTGGATTCGTCGACGGTGAATGCCGACAGCACCGGGATCCTCTCGGCAAGGCCGGCCTGCCGATACTGCTTGACGAGGCCGACGCCCATGCCGCCCGGCATGAAGGTGAACAGGGCGTCCGGCTTGGAGTTGGCGATCTTGGTCAATTCGACCTGGAAGTCCAGCGTGCCGAGCGGGGTGTAGCTTTCCTCGACGATCTCGCCCTTGTAGTCGAGCTTGAATCCGGCCGCCGAATCCTTGCCGGCCTGATAGTTCGGTACCAGGACATACATGCGCTTGTAGCCGCGGTCCTGCGCGACCTTGCCGAGGATCTCATGAACCTGATCGTTCTGGTAGGAGGTCACGAAGAAGAACGGGCTGCACTCCTTGCCGGCATAGCTCGAAGGCCCTGCATTCGGACTGATCAGGAACGTCTTGTTCCCGGTGACCGGCCGGTGAATGGCTTGCAGGATGTTGGAGAAGATCGGCCCGACCACGAAGTCGACCTTTTCGCGCTCGAGCAGGCCCTTGGCCTTGGTCACGGCGCCATCGGGCTTGAGCTCGTCATCGACCACAACGACCTCGACGTCCTTGCCGGCCATCTTGCCGCCGAGGTCCTTGATTCCCAGTTGCAAGCCGTCGCGGGATTGCTGGCCGAGTACGGCCGCCGGGCCGGACAAAGTCGTGATCACGCCGATCTTGATCTTCTCCTGCGCTGCGGCCGGCGCGGCGGCAACACCCAGCAAAACGGCAACTCCGGTCAGCTTCAACGACTGCTTCATGATTATTCCTCCGTTCGGCTCGGCAGCCGAAACTCTCGCCACAGCAAATGCGGAATGCAGCTTATTCTGACGGTGACTGCACCTGCAAGCAGAACGCTTCCATGCAAGCCGTGCGCCAATTGCTTGAAACTTAAAGAAATCTGAGCAATGATCGAGGCAGCGCTCCGGTCGGATTTCCGAGCGCCCCAGCCGGATACGATTTGCATCATGATCCTTGATTCAGAGACTAAGGCCGTCGAACTCCCCGAGCATCATGGCGACGAGCTCAGGCTGTGGCTGCGCCTTTTGACCTGCACGACCCTAATCGAGGGTGAAGTGCGCAGTCGCCTGCGCGAGCGATTCGACGTCACGCTGCCGCGGTTCGATCTGATGGCCCAGCTCGACAAGGTTCCGGAGGGCATGACGCTATCGGACGTCTCCAAGCGGATGATGGTCTCGAACGGCAATGTCACCGGACTGGTGGAACGTCTCGTTGAATCAGGGCATCTTGACCGCCGCACCTCGGAAGCGGATCGGCGCGTACAGATGATCCGCCTCACCAAGGCGGGCCGCGCGGAATTTCGCAAGATGGCGGCGGAGCATGAACTGTGGATCGCCGATATGTTCGGCGACCTGACGCCGAAGGACGTGCGCGAATTGATGCGCCTCTTGGCCAAGACCAAGGCGTCGGCGCAGAAATCCGCTAAGGCGCGGACGGGCTGAGTTAGACGCGCTCGCCAACCCCAACTCACCGATGACGCTGCGGCTGGAGCAACTCGCCGGGCGTTAGTTCATCGCACGCAGCGTCGCTGAGGGCGTTTCGCCGAACTTGGCCCGATAGGCGCTTGCCATCCGGCTCAAATGCGTAAACCCCAGCTCGAAGGCGATGTCGGTGACGCTGTCGTCGGGGGAGGCGGCGGCAAGCCTGACATTGAGGTGCGCGAGCCGGATGTCGCGCAGCATTTCCGAGATCGACGTACCGAAATGCCGGCGGAAGCCGAGCTGTAGCGCGCGGATGCCGACGCCAGCGGCTTCAGCGAGCTGCATGAGGTCGAGCGGCTCGTCTGCATGCGCATACAGAAACTCGCGCGCCCGCCGCACCGATGGCGGCAGCGCTTCAGCGCGGCCGCCGAACCGGTCGATCGCATCGCTCGCGCTGTGGCGCTGGCCGTGAAGCAACGCAGCCAGCAGCTTCTCGCGCATGTCGGCTGCTGCCACCGGTGAGAGCGGCCGTCGCGGCCCGAGACGCTCGGCGAGATCGACGAATTCCATGATCTTCGACTGGAGCGCTCGGCCGCCTGCGGAAGCGAGATCGACGGCGGGCTCGAACTCGACCGCGCCTACCGGCCGGCCCGATAGCGCCGCGGCCCGTTGCTCCAGAATCCGGCGGTCGGCCAGCAGAATGATCTGGGCGCAATTACCTTCCCAGGTCATCCGCGTCGGAATCGTCGGCGACAACAGCGAGGCGGTGGCGCCGGGCGCGGTCGCGATGTCGCGCGAGGCCGTCTCAATCCGCGCCGAACCGTGCATGGGAATCTGCAATAGGAAGAAGCGCTCGAGACAGCCGGGGTCGATCGATACCGATCCGCCATAGGCAACGTAGTTGACGGACAATCCGCCGAAGACCGCGCTGTTATGCAGCGCGAAGAATTCGGATGTCGTTGCGCGTGCCGGCGTCAGTTGATGCGGGCAGAAAATGCGTCCGATCGCCTCGGCCGCATCATCGACGCTACCAGTCGAAACGCAGTTGAACGCCGCCAGCCGGGCGGCCGGATCATGCCTGACAATGCTGATGCCCGTCGCCACGGTCCGGCCTTCCGCATTATTTGAAGCCTATAATATCTACCGGCTCCGGCGTTGGAAAGGCGATTTGGTAGCCGTGGTGCCTGGTCAGTAGGCATTGTGGTCTGTTTGTCATTCCGCGCCGCAGCAATCTGAAAATCTCTCGCGAAGCCGGCAGGATTCGTTTTCCGGCTAGACGCTCGCCTCGGTCCGATCCAGCCTGCGTGAACTACTTTCGAACATTGCGACCACACCAAACTGCGACAGAGGAGGGCGATATGGCGGCACTCGAAAAAGGCATCACCCGGAACGGCACCGGCTATGGCGGCAAGACCTGGAACATCCTGGGTCAGGTCTATTTCCCCAAGGCCGTCACCGATTCCACCTTCGCGTTCGAGACCAACAGCGAGCCTGGCCAGTTCGTACCGGTGCACATTCATCCCACGCAGGACGAGTTCATCCTGGTGCAGGAAGGCGTCTTAGATCTCAAGCTCGACGGCGTCTGGTTGCAGGCCAAGGCCGGTGACCTCGTTCGGATGCCACGCGGCATCCCGCACGGCTATTTCAACAAGTCGGACAAGCCGGCGCGCGCGCTGTTCTGGGTGTCGCCCATGCAGAAGTTGGAGGCGCTGTTCGACCGGCTCCACAATCTGACCGACCCCGAAGAGGTGGTTCGGATCTCGGCGCAGCATGAGGTGGATTTCCTGCCGCCCGAGGCCAACGAATAGCACGTCAAACTCATCCAGCTGGAGACGTCGTCATGGTCAGGCGAAAGAAGGTCTGCGTCATTGGCGCAGGCGTATCCGGACTTGCGGCCGCAAAAGCCTTTGCCGCGCGCGGCCATCAGATCACGATCATCGAGCGCAGCGGCGATCTCGGCGGCGTCTGGGAGCCGGCGCGCTCTTATCCCGATGTGCAGACCCAGAGCCCAAAGGACCTCTACCGCTACACCGACAAAGCCATGCCGGACTCCTATCCGGAATGGCCGAAGGGACCGCAGGTCCACGCCTATCTCACCGCCTACGCAAAGGATCACGATCTGCTCGGCACGATGCGCTTCAAAACGACGGTGGTACAGATGGATCGTCGCCCGGACTCTGCACCGGGCTGGCGGCTCGAGCTGCGCGGGCCGAATGACGCCACCGGTCATGAAGATTTCAATTTCGTCGCTGTTTGTACCGGGCAGTTCAACGAGCCGCAGACGCTCAGCCTACCCGGAGAAGATGCCTTCAAGGCGCAGGGCGGCCACATCCTGCATTCCTCGAAGTATAACGATGCGGCCATTGCCAAGGGCCGCAGGGTCGTCGTGCTCGGCGGCTCGAAGTCGGCGACGGACATTGCCGTCAACGCGGTCAATTCCGGGGCGGCCGAAGTGACGCTGGTGTACCGCGAGCCGGTGTGGCGGATTCCCTATTTCATCGGCGGCCTCGTCAACTTCAAGCGCATTCTTTACATCCGCGCCCAGGAGGAGATGTTCAAAAGCTGGGGTATCGGCGCGCTATCGCGGTTGGCGCATGCAGTCGCAAAGCCGCTGGTCTGGGCCAACTGGCGCGGGCTGGAGAGCCTTTTAAAAGTTCAGCTCAAGCTCGGCAAATGCGACATGGTGCCGAAAGTGCGGATCGAGGACGGCGTCAATTGCTCGGTGCCGATCGCAACCCCAGGATTCTTTCCAATGGTCGCCGACGGCCGCATCAAGGCTATCAGAGGCAGCTTCGATCATTACGACGGCAATTCCATCGTCATGACAGGCGGGCAGCGCGTCCAAGCTGACGTCGCCGTGCTCGCGATCGGCTACAAGCTAGGCGTGCCGTTCCTGCCGCAGGCCTATCGCGCCAAGCTGGTCGATCCCGACGGGCAGTACCGGCTCTACCGGCTGATCGCCAACCCTGATTTACCCGAGATGGGTTTCGTCGGCTTCAATTCGAGCTTCTGCACGGTGTTGTGCGCAGACCTCGCAGCGAATTGGCTGGTGCGCTATGCCGACGGCCAGCTCGCCCGTCAGCCGACGCCGAAGGAGATGCAGGACAACATCGACATGATGCTGCATTTCAAGCGGGTCGAGCGGCCGGCAGCCGGCGTCTATGGCGGCCTCTGCGTCGCGCCCTATCACTTCAAGCATTTCGACGAATTGCTCGCCGATATCGGCGTGAACGGGCGGCGGCGCAATCCGCTGGTAGAGAAATTCACCCCGCCGGATGCGGCGGCCTATGGCCGCTTCCTGGCCGCGGCGCCGAACTATCAGGCAGCAGCATAGGGGCGGGTATGGGTTCCTTCGGGCCGGGCGCAGCTTAGTGGTGCCCGGCCTCCGTTATCCCCTGAACAAGCCTCAATTCTGCACTTGCGAAAAATTACTTTAAGCCTAAAATGATTTCCGAGAAGCGCAGCCGGGCGTCCTCGATGTTGAGCTCAAGCCTTTCATGGATGAAACCGAGGGGCGATGGAAATGTCAGGTAAAACTCCCAGCGAATCCCGTAATTCGTCACTTGGCCCGTCGGGTCATGTAGATGATTTCGCGCGGCGCAATCTGCCGCCATTCGAGCAGTGGCCCGATCTGCTGCTCGACCGTCCGGAGTTTCAATATCCGGAATATCTCAATGCCGCGGTCGAGCTGACCGACCGCATCGTCGAAAAGGGGTGGGGCGACCGCATCGCTCTGATCGGCAACGGGCGGCAGCGTACTTACAAGGAGCTGGCTGACTGGTCGAACCGCCTTGCACATGCGCTGGTGGAGAATTACGGCGTCAAGCCGGGCAATCGCGTCCTGATCCGCTCAGGAAATAACCCGGCGCTGGTCGCGGCATGGCTCGCCGCGACAAAAGCCGGCGCCGTCGTCGTCAACACCATGCCGATGCTGCGCGCCGGCGAACTCAGCAAGATCGTCGACAAGGCGGAGATTGCGCTGGCGCTGACCGACAGCCGCATCGCCGATGAACTGGTCGCTTGCGCCAAGACCAGCCGCTTTCTCAAGCAGGTGGTGAATTTCGACGGCACTTCCAACCATGACGCCGAGCTCGACCGCGTAGCGCTGAACAAGCCGGTGAAGTTCGAGGCGGTGAAGACGGGCCGCGACGATGTTGCGCTGCTCGGATTCACCTCGGGCACTACAGGCGAGCCCAAGGCGACGATGCACTTCCATCGCGACCTCATGATCATTGCGGATGGCTACGCGCAAGAAGTCCTCAACGTCACCGAGGACGACGTTTTCGTCGGCTCGCCGCCGCTTGCCTTCACCTTCGGGCTGGGCGGTCTCGCGATCTTCCCGCTGCGGTTCGGCGCGACGGCGACGCTGTTGGAAAACGCTTCGCCGCCCGAGATGATCAAGATTATCGAGGCCTACAAGGCGACGATCTGCTTTACCTCGCCGACCGCGTATCGCGCGATGATAGCGGCTATGGACAACGGCGCCGATCTGTCGTCGCTGCGGCTCGCGGTCTCCGCCGGCGAAACGCTGCCGGCGCCGGTATTCGAAAGCTGGACGCGGAAGACCGGCAAGACCATTCTCGACGGCATCGGCTCGACGGAACTGCTGCACATCTTCATCACCAACCGCGTCGGCGATGCTGTCGCGGGCACGACGGGGCATCCGGTTACGGGCTATGAGGCAAAGATCGTCGACGACGATATGAATGAGCTGCCAGCAGGCACTGTCGGCAAGCTTGCAGTGCGCGGGCCGACCGGCTGCCGCTATCTGGCTGACGCGAGGCAGTCGAGTTATGTGCGCGACGGCTGGAACCTGACCGGCGATTCTTTTGTGCGCGACGCCAACGGCCGGCTGTGCTTTGTCGCGCGTTCAGACGACATGATCGTCTCTTCCGGCTACAACATCGCCGGTCCCGAGGTCGAAGCGGCGCTGCTGTCGCATCCCGCCGTCGCCGAATGCGGCGTGGTCGGTGCGCCCGACGAGGCGCGCGGGATGATCGTCAAGGCCTATGTGGTTCTGGCGGGTGGCGTCGTTGGCGATGCCGCGCTGACGCAGGCGCTGCAGGACCATGTCAAGCAGACGATTGCGCCGTATAAGTATCCGCGTGCGATCGAGTATGTCGCGCAACTGCCGAAGACCGAAACCGGCAAGCTGAGGCGCTTTGCGCTCCGGCAGATGGCCGCGGCCGGCCCGGCGCCGCCCAGCGTTGCCGCGGAATAACGCCTAACCGATGGAGAAAAAACCGGTGACCGCCCCCAAAGGCTCCACGTTGAGCGTGGTGCCTAATTCCAAGACCGATGCTTCGTCCGGCCCGCAAGTGCTGCAGCCGAGCGGCTGGCCGATGCCGAAAGGATACGCCAACGGCATGGCGGCGGACGGCCGCATTATCGTGACCGGCGGCGTGATCGGCTGGGACACCGAGGGCCGCCTGGCGCAGGGCTTTGTCGCGCAGGCGCGCCAGACGCTTTCCAACATCGCGGAAATTCTTGCTGAAGGCGGCGCCAGGCCTGAGCATCTCGTGCGGTTGACCTGGTATGTCGTCGACATCGAGGAATATCTCGCGAGCCTGAAAGAACTCGGCCGCGTCTATCGCGAGATCTTTGGCGCGCATTATCCGGCGATGGCGCTGGTGGAGGTGGTGCGCCTGGTCGAGAAGGAAGCCCGCGTCGAGATCGAGGCAACCGCGGTGGTGCCGCGCTGAAACCCGCTTATTGGGTATCGTAACTCTTTGATTTGAGCATGATCTTGTCGGAAAACCGGTATCCACTTTTCCGGATCATGCTCTAGAGCTCTGTTCTCAGCCTCCAGAGTTCCGGGAAAAGTTCGACCTCGAGCATCTTGCGCAGGTAGGAGACGCCCGAGGTGCCGCCGGTTCCGCGCTTCAGGCCGATGATGCGCTCGACCGTAGTGACGTGGTTGAAGCGCCAGCGGCGGAAATAGTCTTCGAAATCGACCAGCTTTTCCGCCAATTCGTAGAGCATCCAGTGTTTCGCCGGCGATGCATAGATGGTCTTCCAGACCTGCAAAACCTCGTCGTTTGGCGTGCGCTTGATGCGCCAGTCGGTTCGGCGCGCGTCTTCGCCGATGTCAAAGCCATTGCGCGCCAATAGCAGCAGCGCCTCGTCATAGAGGCCCGGCTCAGCGAGAATTTCCTCGAGCTTTGCCATGATATCGGCGCGGTGGGCGTGCGGGCCAAGCAGCGCCAAATTGCGATTGCCGGCGAGGAACTCGATCGCGCGGTACTGGTACGACTGAAAACCCGAGGACTGCCCGAGCCGATCGCGAAACTCGGAGTATTCGCTGGGTGTCATCGTCCGCAACACATCCCAGGCAGTATTGAGCTGCTCGAAGATCCGGGCAATGCGTGACAGCATCTTGAAGGCGGGATGCAACTGGTCGTGGCGGATCGCCTTGATGGCGGAACGGATTTCGTGGATAGCCAGCTTCATCCAGAGTTCGGAAGTCTGATGCTGGATGATGAACAGCAGTTCGTCATGAGCGTTCGAGAGCGGCTCTTGCGCGTCCAGAACGCGTTCCAGATGCAGATAGTCGCTGTAGGACATGCGTCCTTCGAACGACATCTGGGCTCCCTCACGCGGGGTGTCGTCGGGCTTGCCAGTCATGTTACGAGCGCCTTTTTGCGGTACTCCGCGGTATCCCAGCGGCGATGGGTCAAGACGTCGGCGATGACGTCGACTGCCGCGCGAACTTCGGTTTCTCCGATGTAGAGCGGCGTAAAGCCGAAGCGCATCATGTCCGGCGCGCGGAAGTCGCCTATCACGTCGCGCGCGATCAGCGCCTGCATGATCGCATAGCCTTCGGGGTGACGAAACGAAACCTGGCTGCCGCGCCGCTTTCCGTCCCGCGGCGAAGCCAGCGTCAGTTCGAGACAGCGTCCTTCGACTTCGCGGATGAACAGGTCGGCGAGCGCGATCGATGCATCGCGCACGTCGGCCATGCTGACGTCGTCCCAGACGTCGAGGGCGGCGTCGAGCGCGGCCATTGCAATGATCGGGGGTGTACCGACCCGCATTCGCTCGATGCCCCGGCCGGGCCGATAGTCGAGATCAAAGGCAAAGGGCGCGTGATGACCCATCCAACCGGAAAGCGCCGGCCGCGCCGTATCGGCGTGCTTCGGCGCTACATAGATGAAGGCCGGCGCGCCAGGACCGGCATTGAGATATTTGTAGGTGCAGCCGACCGCGAAATCGGCTTCGGCACGTTCCAGCTCGACCGGAATCGCGCCCGCGGAATGCGCGAGATCCCAGACTGTCAACGCGCCGACGTCATGCGCCCTGCGGGTCAGCGCGCTCATATCGTGGAGCCGGCCGGTGCGATAGTCGACCTCCGTCAGCATCAGAACCGCGATCGTCTCGTCGATGGCGGCTTCGACGTCTTCGGGGGCCACGACCTTCAGCTCGTAGCCACGGTCAAGTGATTCGAGTAGACCGCTGGCGATGTAGAGATCGGAAGGAAAGTTGCCGGAGTCCGACAAGATCACGCGCCGCGACCGATTGAGCTCGAGCGCCGAGGCCAGCGCCTGGTAGACCTTGATGGACAGCGTATCGCCCACGACCACCGTTCCTTCGGCAGCGCCGATCAACCGTCCGATGCGGTCACCGATGCGGCGCGGCTGCGTCATCCATCCGGCGACGTTCCAGCCCTTGATGAGATGCTTGCCCCATTCCTCCGATATCATGCGGCTGACGCGATCGGCGGCTGCGACGGGCAGGGGACCGAGCGAATTGCCGTCCAGATAGATCACGCCGTCCGGGATGGCGAAGCGGGATTTCGTTCGCGAGAAATCGGTCATGTCTTTCCCCGGTTCGCGCCCCCTGGAATTATTCGCGCTGATATGGATTATTTCAAGCTTGAAATTTATGGGCGAAAGGCGCGCTTCCCGGTACAGACTGGTTGCCTGCGGGCAGTGATCGGACATCCGTCCGGCCCCCTCAAGATCGAACGGAAACCGAACCGCGTGATTTTTCATCAGATTTCCGACTGGAGCGACGCCTATGCGAATGCTCCGAACATCCCGGGCGGCGAACGCTGGCCGGCCGCGTGGGTGCAGCCCGCGCAGGCCTATCGCGACGCGCTCCTGGGCAGTGGCCGCGCGACGCTCGACGTCGGCTATGGCGAGCGCGAACGCAACCGCTTCGATCTATTTGGACCGGAAGGCCGCCCAAAAGGCTTGGTCGTCTTCGTCCATGGCGGATTCTGGAAGGCGCTCGACAAGAGCTTTTGGTCACATCTCGCGCGTGGATCGGTTGAGAGCGGCTATGCGGTTGCGATGCCTTCCTACACGCTGTGCCCGGCTGTGCGCATCTCCGAGATCACGCGCGAAATCGCGGCGGCCGTTGCCAGCGCCGCCGCCATGATCGAAGGCCCGCTTTTTCTCGCCGGCCATTCCGCCGGCGGGCATCTGGTGACGCGCATGATTTCGGCGACGTCGCCGCTCCCGGACGATGTTAAGGCGCGCATCAGCCACACCGTCTCCATTTCCGGCCTTCATGACCTTCGTCCGCTGATGAAAGCCGCCATGAATGCAGAGCTGCGGATCGACGAGGCCGAGGCGCGAGTGGAAAGCCCCGCATTGCTGGAGCCGATGCAGAATGCACGCGTGACGTGCTGGGTGGGCAGCGCCGAGCGCCCGGAATTCGTCCGCCAGAACGCGCTCCTCGCCAACATCTGGATCGGGCTCGGCGCGGAAACCCGCGTGATCGAAGAACCCGGCCGGCATCATTTCGATGTCATCGACGGGCTCGCCGATCCCGATCACCAACTCACGAGGATATTATTGTCTCCGTAGCCTGCTTGAATTTGTGAAATGAAAGGTCGCGGCGTGGCCTTCTAGAGCTTGATGAAAATAGGTTTGATTGCGGCCACGAAGAAGGTGTGCTCCCTCTCCCGCTTGCGGGGGAGGGTTGGGGTGGGGGTGTCTCCGCAGGCGACACTGCCCGAGTGGAGAGAGCCCCCACCCGGCGCTTCGCGCCGACCTAAGAGCGAGCTTCGCTCGTCTCGACCCCGCAAGCGGGAGAGGTGAAGCGCCGCCTCCGGCCAAATCGATCTAACCAAAAATCGTCATGCCTTAGCCGATGGTTCTCACCAAGCAATCATGCTACCCGAAAAGTCTGCACGGCCTGACGCGCGCCAACCTTGAACAGGTTTGTCAGTGCCTCGGTAACGGCGCTGCGCATGCGGGGATCGGTGCCCAGCGTGCCAAAGATCGAATCGACTTCCAGCAGCGCCGGCGCAAGCCGGTCAGCGACTGGGCCGGCGCTCTCGGCGATGGCCTTCAGCTTCGCGGCAAGCGGATCGCGCACGTCGATCGCGTGTCCCTGCTCGTCGGTGCCGGTGACGTAGCGCATCCAACCGGCTACCGCGAGCGCATGGGTATCGATCGGCAGCCCGAGCCGCAGCCGGTCCTGCATGGTGGCAAGCAGGCGTTGCGGCAGTTTCTGCGAGCCGTCCATCGCGATCTGCCAGGTGCGGTGGTGCAGGGCAGGGTTTGAAAAGCGTTGCAGCAGCGAAGCGCTATAGCCCGCGAGATCCGTCCCTCGGGGCATCGCGAGCGTCGGCGCCGCGTCCTGCATGACCTGCCGGGCAAAGGCCGCAAAGTGCTCGTCGGTCATGGTGGCAGCGATGGTCTCAAAGCCTGCGAGATAGCCGAGATAGGCGAGCGCCGAATGACTGGCGTTGAGCAGCCGCAGCTTCATGTGTTCGAACGGCGTCACGTCGGACACCAGTTGCACGCCGGCGGTTGCGAAATCCGGCCGCCCGGCCGGAAAGCGGTCTTCGACGATCCATTGCGTGAACGGCTCGGTGACGACAGGCCATGCGTCGATCAGGCCGAGCGCGGACGACACTGCGGCCCGGTCGGCGTCCGTCGTCTCCGGCACGATCCGGTCCACCATGGTCGAAGGGAAGGCGACCTCGGCTTCGATCCATTTGGCGAGGTCGCGCGATCGCAGTGCTGCGAATTGCATGACGATACGGCCGACGGTGTGGCCGTTGGCGGAAAGATTGTCACAGGACAGAACCGTGAAGGGAGGCTCGCCTGCAATTCGCCGGCGTGCGAGCGCGGTGACGAGGAATCCGATTGCCGAGTGCGGCGTGTCGGGATTCTGCAGGTCATGAGCGATGTCGGGATGATGCTCGTCCAGATCACCGGTTTGCGGCGTGTGGCAATAGCCCTTCTCGGTGACCGTCAGCGAGACGATGCGCGTCGCCGGGTTGGCAAGGCGCGCGATCAACTGCCCCGGCTTCTCTTTGGCGACTTCGATGGCAAGGACCGAACCGATGATACGGTGATCGGTGCCTTCGCCGGAGCGGATGGCGAGTGTGTAGAGACAATCCTGCGGCGCCAGTGCATCGCGTGTGTCCGCGCTGCGCAGGCTGGCCCCGACGATTCCCCAGTCCGTTGCCCCTCCCGCAAGGAGATCGTCGATGACCACCGCCTGATGCGCGCGGTGGAACGCGCCGATTCCGAGGTGAACGATACCCGGTGTGACACGCGAACGGTCATAGGCCGGGCGCCGGATCTGGCCGGGGAGCCTGTCGAGATTGGCCTCGGACAGGCGCAAATCGCCGTTTTTCGGGTCAGCAGGCGGGTTTTTCGCCGTTTCGCTTGACATGGCGGGCTCAATCCATCAGTTTCTGGTCAATTGGTAAGGCCAATTTGCCAGATGTATTGGCCTCCAACCGATCAAACAAGAAAAATCGATTCACTTTAGGGGATCGTCAGGGAGAGCCGAGCGTGCCGCTCGAAGCCGTGGAAGCGCGACGCCTTTATCGCCAGGTTGCCGATCAGCTTCGCGCCTTGATCGACAGCGGTGAATACCGTGTCGGCAGCCGTCTCCCGACCGAACGTGATCTTGCCGAACAGTTGAAGGTGTCGCGACCGACGGTGCGCGAAGCCCTGATCGCCCTGGAAGTCGAGGGCAGGGTGCGCATTCGCGTCGGCTCCGGAATTTACGTCTGCGAACCGCCGCCGCTTGCGCCGCTGCTGCCGGCGACGAGCGAGATCGAGGGCCCGTTCGAACTTTTGCGCGCCCGCGAATTCCTCGAAGGCGCCATTGCCGAGCAGGCCGCGCGGGTGGCGAAGCCTGAAGACATCGCGCGCATCGATGCATCGCTGGAGGCGATGGCCACCGTACAGCATCCCGGCGAAGCCTCGATGGTGCATGACCGCGCATTTCATGTTGCGGTCGCCGGATGTCTCGATAATGCCGTGCTGGTGCGCGTCGTCGGCGAACTGTTCGACCAGCGGCTCAATCCCTACTTCGCCAAGCTCGCGCACTATTTCGAGAACCCGGAGTCCTGGAATGCGGCGCTGGCCGAGCACCGCGCAATCCGCGACGCTATCGTCGCTCACGATCCGGACGCGGCGCGTGTTGCGATGCGCGAGCATCTGGCGCGTTCGCAGGCCCGCTTTGCGCAAAACTTCGGAACACAGGCATCAACCGCGAGGAGCGGCTGAGAGAGAGAAGAATTCGAACGGTTCGGCGAAGCGCCGGGCCGGTTGGGTAACAAAAGCAATTTGGAGCAATGGAGGAAATTCACGTGTTGAAGAAATTGACGATTGCTTTCGCGGCGTCTGCAGCGGCGCTGTTGGCCGCGACTACATCGGGCATGGCGCAGACCAAGCTGAAATGGGCGCATGTTTACGAGACCTCGGAGCCGTTCCACACCGCTTCCGTCTGGGCCGCGGGTGAGATCAACAAGCGCACCAATGGGCGCTACCAGATCGATGTCTATCCGGCTTCGCAGCTTGGCAAGGAAACCGACATCAACCAGGGGCTTTCGCTTGGCTCCGTCGATATGATCATTTCCGGCTCGAGCTTCGCCGCCAGGAGTTTCCCGCCGATCGGTGTGACCTATTATCCCTACACCTTCCGCGACGCCGACCACTTGCTGGCCTACACCAAGAGCGACGTCTTCAAGGAACTCGCCAAGGGTTATGAGGACAAGACCGGCCACCGTATCCTGGCCGTGACATATTATGGCGTGCGCCAGACTTCCTCGAATAAGCCGATCAAGTCCTGCGCCGACATGAAGGGCCTCAAGATTCGCGTGCCTGACGTTCCGGCCTATCTCGCGATGCCGCGCGCCTGCGGCGCCAACACCGCGCCGATCGCCTTTGCGGAAGTCTATCTCGCGCTGCAGAACGGCACCGTGGAAGCTCAGGAAAATCCGCTTACCACCATCGAAGCCAAGAAGTTCTACGAGGTGCAGAAGCACATCGTGCTGACCGGCCACATCGTCGACCACCTCAACACCGTGGTCGCTGGCGCGCTCTGGAAGAAGCTGTCGGAAGAAGACCGCAAGATCTTCACCGACGTGGCGCAGGAAGCGGCGGCGAAGGCTACCGGCGAGATCAAGGCCAACGAAGCCAAGCTTGTCGACTTCTTCAAGCAGAAGGGGCTGACGGTCACTGAGGTCAACAAGGATGAGTTCCGCGACACCGTGATGAAGAACGTGAGCTTCGAAAGCTTCAACTATCGCAAGGCCGATTGGGAACGCATCCAGGCGGTGAAGTGACGACGAAGTCGTCATCCCGGGGCGGCTCGGAGAGCCGAACCCCGGGATCTTGAGATTCCGGGTTCGGCTCCTTGAGCCGCCCCGGAATGACGTAAGAGCGAGGTTCGGGGAGGGCGCATGTCGGCGGTTGAAGTTCACAAGCAAATCACGGCGGACGAAATCGCCCACACCTTCGAGGACGAGGTCCCCAAGGGTGCCGATCTCAAGGGATACGCGCTCGAGGACTGGCTGGCGCTGGTGATCTTCTGGATCATGGCGCTGTCCGTCTTCCTGCAGTTCTTCACCCGCTACGTTCTCAACGACAGCTATGCCTGGACCGAGGAGATTGCGACTTACTGCCTTATCGGCGTGGTGTTCATCGGCTCTTCGATGTGCGTAAGGCTGTCGCGACACATCCAGGTCGACCTGCTGTTTCGCTATCTGCCGCATGGCGCGGGGCGTGCGCTCTCAACGCTGATCGATCTGATCCGGATCGCGTTCTTCGGCTACGCGATCAAGCTGGTCTGGCAATTTATCGAAGTCATCGGCGACGAGCGGATGACCACGATCGAGTTTCAGAAGGGTTTTGTCTACTACGCCGTGCTGCTCGGCTTTGTGCTGATGTTCGCACGCTCGATCCAGATCGCGCTCGAGAACTGGCGGCGCGGTTATTCGATCCTGGAGCGCCCCGGCGCATTCGACGGAACGGAAGGGTAGGGCGATGCTGCTGCTGCTTGGGGGATTTCTGCTGCTGATGCTGCTCGGCCTGCCGGTCGCGCTCGCGATGGCGGTTTCGTCGCTCGTCTACATTCTCGTCACCGGCATCACGCCGGACGTGACGCTGGCGCAGCGCATGATCGCCGGCGTTGAGAGTTTTCCGCTGCTTGCCGTGCCGTTCTTCATTCTGGCCGGCAATCTCATGAACATCGCGGGCGTCACGGGGCGCATCTACAAGTTTGCTGTCGCGCTGGTCGGGTGGATGCGCGGCGGCCTCGGCCACGTCAACATCGTCGGCTCGGTGATCTTCTCCGGCATGTCGGGCACCGCCATTGCCGACGCCGCGGGGCTCGGCACCATCGAGATCAAGGCGATGAAGGATCACGGCTACTCGACCGAGTTCGCCGTCGGCGTCACCGCGGCATCCGCAACGCTCGGTCCGATCATCCCGCCGTCGCTGCCGTTCGTGATCTACGGCATGATGGCAAACGTCTCGATCGGCGCGCTGTTTCTCGGTGGCCTGATTCCGGGTGTCTTCATGACCCTGGCCATGATGGCAACCGTCGCCTGGTTCGCGCATCGGCGAGGCTGGGGTAGCGACACGCCATTCTCGTGGCCGCAACTTGGCTCGGCCGCGCTCGAAATCGTCATCGTGCTCGCATTCCCGCTGGTGGTCTGGCTACTGGTTGTCGCCGGCCTCTCGGTGAACATGGCTGTTGGCATCGGCCTCGTCGCGCTGCTGGCGCTCGACTGGTACTTCGATTTCTCCGCCGTGATGGCGCTGATGGCGCCGGTGATCCTGATCGGCGGCATGACGCTCGGCTGGTTCACGCCGACGGAAGCCGCGGTCGCCGCGGTGATCTGGTCGTTGTTCCTCGGCCTCGTGCGTTATCGCTCGATGACGCTGCGGACGGTGGCGAAGGCCACCTTCGACACCATCGAGACCACGGCGTCCGTGCTGTTCATCGTCACCGCGGCCTCGATCTTCGCCTGGCTGCTCACGGTATCGCAGGCGGCGCAGACGCTGACGGATGCGATGCTCGGGATCACTCAGAACAAATGGGTGTTCCTGCTGCTCGCGAATATCCTGATCCTGTTCGTCGGCTGCTTCATCGACACCATCGCGGCGATCACCATTTTGGTGCCGATCCTGCTGCCGATCGTGCTCAAGCTCGGCATCGATCCGATTCACTTCGGCCTGATCATGACGCTGAACCTGATGATCGGCCTGCTGCACCCGCCGCTTGGCATGGTGCTGTTCGTGCTCGCGCGCGTGGCGAAACTATCCGTCGAGCGCACGACCATGGCGATCCTGCCCTGGCTCGTGCCGCTGCTCCTGGCGCTCGTCGCCATCACCTACATCCCGGAGCTGACGCTCTGGCTGCCTAAATATATGGGACTCTCAAGATGACATCGATGGCTTTGGCTGCAACGCTGTTCGGCCCCGAGGATCTGCGCATGGTCGAGCGGCCGCTCGATCCGCTTCCCGCAGGCATGGTGCGCATCCGCTTCGGCGCCGGCGGCATCTGCGGCTCTGATATGCACTACTATCGCCATGCGCGCACCGGCGATTTCGTCGTGACTTCGCCGCTCGTGCTCGGCCATGAGATCGCGGGCGAGGCCGTGGAGATCGCGGGCAGCGCGCCCGGTGTGAAGGTCGGCGACCGCGTCGCCGTCAATCCGTCGCGCTGGTGCGGCCATTGCAAGCCCTGCCGGGAGAAGCGACAGAACCTGTGCGAGAATATCTTCTTCATGGGATCGGCCTCGAAGACCCCGCACATGCAGGGCGGCTTTGCGTCCTATTTCGACGCCATCCCGGCGCAGTGCGTGAAGATTCCCGATCACGTGACCTACCAGGCGGCGGCGCTCGCCGAGCCGCTGGCGGTATGCCTGCATGCGGTCGCCCGCGCCGGTGACGTCACCGGCAAGCGCGCGGTGCTGTTTGGCGCCGGCCCGATTGGCCTGCTGACCATGCTGGCGGCACAGCGCGCCGGGATTGCGGAGACGACGGTCGTCGACATAGCGGCAGCGCCGCTGGCATTCGCCAAGAAGCTCGGCGCCAATAACGTCGTCGATATCTCCGGCGGCGAAGACGCGCTGAAGGCGGAGGCCGCGGCAAAGCCCTTCGATGTCGCTTTCGAGGTGTCGGGAACGGCCGCCGGCCTTGCCAGCGCTATCGGCACCGTCAGGCGCGGTGGCGTGGTTGTTCAGGTCGGCAATCTGCCGGGTGGGCAGATCCCGGTGCCCGCGAATGCTGTCATGGCCAAGGAGATCGACCTGCGCGGCTCGTTCCGCTTCGGCGAGGAATTCTTCACCGCCGTCGAGCTGATTGCCGACGGCAGCGTCGACGTGCTGTCGCTGGTCACGGCGCAACGCCCGCTGGCGGTCGCGCCCGACGCGGTGCGGCTGGCGCTCGACCGTTCGCAGAGCGTCAAGGTCGTGCTGACGGCTTGATGGCAATTTACACTTCAGGAGATCGCCGATGATGCTGCAGGGATGGCGGTGGTACGGGCCCAACGATCCCGTGTCGCTCGACGATATCCGCCAGGCCGGCGCGACCGATGTGGTGACGGCGCTGCATCAGGTGCCGATCGGCGAAGCCTGGACGCGCGCTGCCGTCGAGGAACGCAAGAACCTGATCGAGAACTCGCAACCGGGCCGCTCGCCGCTGACCTGGTCGGTGGTGGAATCGATTCCGGTGCCTGACGACGTCAAGCGATTGGGTGGTGGTGCGACGCGTTCGATCGAGGCCTGGATCGCGAGCATGGAGGCGGTCGCCGCCGCCGGCATCAAAATCATCTGCTACAATTTCATGCCGGTCGTTGATTGGTGCCGCACCGATCTCGAATGGGAACTCCCGAACGGCGCCAAGGCGATGCGCTTCGACCAGGAGCGGTTCGCGGCATTTGATCTGCACATCCTGCAGCGCCCCGAGGCACCTGCCGAATACTCCGAGGCCGCACAGCGCCGCGCCAAGGAAGTCTATTCGCGGATGACGCAGGCGGATATCGATGTCCTCATCACCAACATCGCCAGCGCGCTGCCGGGATCAACGACCGATCCCCTGACCATCCCGCAGTTCCGCGACCGATTGCAGCAATATCGCGGCATCGACTCCAAGGTGCTGCGGCAGCACTTAAGCGAATTTCTCGCGCGCGTCACTCCGGTTGCCGAGCAACTCGGCGTGACGCTGACGCTGCATCCGGACGATCCGCCGCGTCCGTTGTTTGGCCTGCCGCGCATCGCCTCCTCGGCCGAGGATTATCAGGCGCTGTTCGATGCCGTGCCGTCGAAGGCTAATGGCATCTGTTTCTGCACCGGGTCGCTCGGCGTGCATGCCGAGAACGATCTGCCTGCGATGGCGAGGCGCTTCGCGCCGCGGATCGGTTTTGCCCATTTGCGCGCGACCAAGCGGGAGGCCGACGGCCTGTCGTTCTTCGAGTCGGATCATCTGGACGGCGACGTCGACATGATCGCGGTGCTCAAGGCGTTACTCGCCGAGAACCGCAAGCGTTCATCGAACCACCAGATCGTGTTCCGGCCCGATCACGGCCATCGCATGCTCGATGATCTCGCCGCGACCAAGCGCACCAATCCCGGCTATACCGCGATCGGGCGCTTACGCGGACTCGCTGAGCTGCGCGGCGCCATGCGCGCCATCGAACACGCTGACTAGGGCGGGACGCTGCGAGACAGGGCCACATTCTACTTTGCATGGGGTTGTTTTCGCAATTTTGTGCTTGGCCTTGCCATCCCGCACCGGCTCAGGCCGGTGTCCGCGCCGCCTTGGCGGCCTCGAAGGCCGCCAGCCGCTGGGCAAACTTGCCCTTCGCTAGCCCCGCGCGCGCAAGGATGGTCGGGGCGGGCAGCGTCTCGAAAAAATGACAGGCGACGCGGTGGCCGGGCGCTGCCTCGCGCAAGGCCGGCTCCTCGGCCGAGCAGCGCGCCTGCGCGTGCGGGCAGCGGGTGTGAAAGCGGCAGCCGGTCGGTGGCCGGAATGGGCTCGGCACGTCGCCCTGCAGCATCACGCGCTTGGTGCGCAGGGTTGGATCGGGCTTCGGGATCGCCGCGAGCAGCGCCTGGGTATAGGGATGCAACGGCCGGTCGTAGAGCGATTTCTTGTCTGCGATCTCGACCAGCTTGCCCAGATACATCACCGCGACGCGGTCGCTGATATGCTTCACGACTGCCAGATCGTGGGCGATGAACAGATACGAGAGGCCGAAGCGCTGCTGCAGGTTCTGCAGCAGGTTGACGATCTGCGCCTGGATCGAGACGTCGAGCGCGGAGACCGGCTCGTCGCAGACGATCAGCTCCGGGTTGGCGGCGAGTGCGCGCGCAATCCCGATGCGCTGCCGCTGGCCACCCGAGAACTGGTGCGGATAGCGCCTGGCATGTTCGGGCAACAGGCCGACGATTTCCAACAGCTCGCGGCCGCGTGCCTCGCGCGAGGCATCATCGCCGATCTCGTGGACCCGCAGCGGCTCGGCGAGGATCTCGCCGACGGTCATGCGTGGATTGAGCGAGGCGTAGGGGTCCTGGAAGATGATCTGCATGTACCGGCGCATCCGGCGCAAAGAGTCCTTGTCGAGATCGGCGATCTCCTTACCCTTGAAGCGCACCGAGCCGGCGGTCGGATCCATCAAACGCAGGATCAAACGCCCGGTGGTCGATTTGCCGCAGCCGGATTCGCCGACCAGCGCCAGCGTCTCGCCTCGGGCGATCTCGAAGCTGACATCCTCGACGGCGCGGACGAGGCCGATCACCTTGCGGCGGATCAGCCCGCGGGTAACGGCAAAATGCTTGACCAGGCCGTTGACCTGCAACACCGGGGCATTGCTCGGCATGCTGCTCATGACGCCATCTCCACCGGCGCTTTCCAGCACGCCACCTGATGGCCTGGCGCGATGTCGCGCAGCGGCGGCGGATCGAGCCTGCAGCGCTGGTCCGCAAACGGACAGCGCGGCGCGAAGCGGCAGCCCGCCGGCTGGTTATTCGGGCTCGGCACCGTGCCTTCGATGGTGGCGAGGCGCTTGCGATCGACATCGATGCGCGGAATCGAGCCGAGCAGACCGATCGTATAGGGATGCTGCGGATCGGCGAACAGATCGTTCACATCGGCGCTCTCAACGATGCGGCCGGCATACATCACCAGCACCTGATCGGCGACCTCGGCGATGACGCCGAGATCATGGGTGATGATCAGTATCGCCATGCCGAGCCGGCGCTGCAGATCGCTCAGGAGGTCGAGGATCTGGGCCTGGATGGTGACGTCGAGCGCCGTGGTCGGCTCGTCGGCGATCAATAGCGCCGGCTCGCAGGAAAGCGCCATCGCAATCATGACGCGCTGGCGCATGCCGCCGGACATGTTGTGGGGGAAGTCGTCGATCCGCTGCGCGGCGGACGGAATCCGCACCAGCTCCAACATTTCGATCGCGCGCGCTCTTGCTGCCCGCGGCGTCATCGCGCTGTGGGCGAGGATTGCCTCGACGATCTGCTGGCCGACGGTATGAACCGGGTTCAGCGAAGTCATCGGCTCCTGGAAGATCATCGACATCTTCCCGCCGCGCAGCTTGCGGCGCTCGTCAGCGGAGAGCCTTAGCACGTCGCGATTGCCGAACAACACCGCTTCCGCTTCGACCTTGCCCGGCGGGCTCGGCACCAGCCCCATTACCGAGAGCGACGTCACGCTCTTGCCGCAGCCGGATTCACCGACGAGGCCAACGGTGCGCCCGCGCGGAACGCTGAAGCTGATGCCGTCGACAGCGCGGAACAGTCCGCGATCGGTCGCAAAGTGAGTCTTCAGGCCGCGAACCTCGAGAAGATTGTCCATCAGAACGAGTAATCCAAACCCTTGTAGAAAGTGTTCTGATAAAGCATGTGCGGCCGCACATCCTTCAGCTTCTTCGAACTTGTCGTGTACATGGCGACATTCATCACGGGCATCCACAGGTGCTCGTTCATCACCTTCTCCTGCACGCGGGCATAGTTGAGCGCACGCTCGGCGTCGGTCAACGCGGCGCGGCCGGCGCGCAGCCACTCGTCGGTCTCCTCGTCCTTCCAGTTCATGCGGTTGGGCGTCGGGATGTTCTTCGAGTTGAAATAGATGTTCATCAGCTCGCCCGCGGACAGATAGGGCACGGTGACGGTCCACAGCTCGTAGTCCTGCTTGCCCATCTCGGCCGGGGCGATGGTGGAATCGAAGCCAACGATCTTCCAGTCGACGCCGATCTTGCGCATGTAGCCTTGAATGGCTTCGGAAACGCGCGGGAAGTAGGAGACCTGCGTGAACAGCACACGGGGCGCGAGCTTCATGCCGTCCTTCTCACGGATGCCGTCGGCGCCGACCTTCCAGCCCGCTTCGTCCAACAGCTTCTTGGCGCGCTCGACGTCTTCCTTGATGACGCCCTTGGTCTTCTCGGCGAAGTCAAGCGCCTTGGGATCTACAAAGGTGAACGCCGGTTCGGCATTGCCCAGCATGACGCCCTTGACGATGTCGGCGCGATTGATGGCGATGTTCATCGCCTCGCGCACGCGCTTGTCCGATACCATCGGGCGGGTGATCTTGTAGCCGTAGTACATCAGCTGGAAGTTCGGCTGAGCTTCCTGGACCGTCAGGTTCGGCGCAGCCTTGACTTGCTGGATGAACTGCAGCGGAATCTGATGGGTAAGATCGAACTGCCCGCCCATCATGGCGGCGACACGGCTGGCGTCTTCCGGTACGATCTTGATGCTGAGCTTTTCGAATTTCACCGGGCCCTTGTTCTTGTACATTGACGGGCCCCATGTATAGGCGTCGTGGCGCTTGAGCACGATTTCGGTGCGCGGCTGCCAGCTCTCGAAGCACCAGGGACCAGTGCCGTCGATTCCCTTGATGCCGTAGTCCTTGCCGAGCGCCTCCACGCTCTCCTTGTTGTGGATCGCGTTGGTGTACATGGTGAGCTGCAGCAGCAGCTCGGAATAGGGCTCGTTGAGCTCGTATTCGACAGTGTAGGGATCAGGCGCGCGCACTTCCTTGATGTCGCCGGCGCGCCAATGGTAGGGCGCCTTGGTTTCGGGATCCTTCAGCCGCTTGAACGTGTAGACGACGTCGGCGGCGGTGAACTTCTTGCCGCTGCAGAATGTGACATCATCGCGCAGCTTGAAGACGTAGGTTTTGCCGTCCTCACTGATCGTCCACGATTTGGCGAGATAGGGGATCGCCGTCTTGCCATCCCAGTCGAGCGCGACCAGCGTATCCTGGAACATGTTGACGATGTCTGATGTCGGCGACCAGGTCGTGCGCTGGCCGTCGTAATGCGGCGCGTCCAGCGACTTCATCACCCGCAAAGTCTGCGCCTCGGCAGCCCCGCACATTCCGGCCGCGCCGAGCAACGCCACAACACCCGTCAAAATGCTGCGCATCGTGTTTTCTCCCTGTTATTTTTGCCGCGATACGTCGAGGCCCTTGTAGAACGTGTTCTGGTAGATCATGTGCGGCCTGGCGTCGGTGATCTTCTTGTTCGCCACCTGATCCATGTTGATGTTGAGCACGGGAATCCAGAGGTGCTCGCGCATCACCTTCTGCTGCACCAAGGCGTAGTATTTGGCGCGTTCGGTGTCGGTCAGGGCCGAGCGGCCTTGCTTGAGCCATTCATCGGTTTCGGCGTCTTTCCAGTTCATCCGGTTCGGCGTCGGGATGTTCTTGGAATCGAAGTAGATGTTCATGAGGTCGCCGGCCGAGAGATAGGGCACGGTCACCGACCAGATTTCGTAGTCCTGCTCCGCCATCTTGGCCGACGCGATGGTCGAGTCCCACGGCTGGAGCTGCCACTGCACGCCGATGCGGCGCAGATATCCCTGGATGGCTTCGGCGACGCGTGGCGTGTTGCCGGCCTGGGTGTAATAGACCTTGGGCTGCAGCTTGATGCCGTCCTTCTCGCGGACGCCGTCGCTGCCCATCTTCCAGCCGGCTTCATCGAGCAGCGCCTTGGCGCGCTCGACGTCTTCCTTCACGACGCCCTTGGTGCCGGGATCGAAGTCGAGCGCGTCGGAATCGACGATGGTAAAGGCCGGATCGGCGTTACCGAGCAGCACGCCCTTGGCGATCTCGGCGCGGTTGATGGCGATGCTCATCGCCTCGCGCACCCGCCGGTCCTCGACCATGGGCCGCGTCGTCTTGAAGCCGAAATAGAGCAACTGGAAGTTCGGCTTTGCCGGCGTCACGTTCAGCATCGGCGCCGCCCTGGCCTGGGCGATGAACTGCTGCGGGAACTGATGGGTGATGTCGAACTGCCCGGCCATCATCGCCGCGACGCGGCTGGACTCTTCGGGCATGATCTTGACGCTGAGCTTCTCGAACTTCACCGGCCCCTTGTTCTTGTACAGCGACGGACCCCAGCGGTAGGCGTCGTGACGCTTGAGCACGATTTCCGTGCGCGGGTGCCAGCTCTCGAAACACCAGGGACCGGTGCCGTCGGCGCCCTTGATGCCATAATCTTTGCCGAGCGCTTCGACGCTCTCCTTGTTGTGGATCACGTTGGTGAACATGGTGAGCTGCAGCAGCAGTTCGGAATAGGGCTCCTTGAGCTCGTACTCAACCGTGTAGGGATCGGGGGCGCGCAGCTCCTTGATGTCGCCGGCACGCCAGGCATAGGGCGCCTTAATCGCAGGATCCTTCAGCCGCTTGAAGCTGTAGATGACATCGTCGGCGGTGAATTTCTTGCCGCTGCAGAACGACACGTCGTCGCGCAGCTTGAAGGTATAGGTCCTGCCGTCCTCGCTGATCGTCCATGATTTGGCGAGATAGGGGACGGGCGTGCGGCCGTCCCAGTCCAGGGCAACCAGCGTGTCCTGGAACATGTTGACGATGTCTGAGGTCGGCCCCCAGGTCGTGCGCTGCGCGTCGTAATGCGGCGCGTCTATTCCCTTCATGAGGTGGAGCGTCTGGGCCGTTGCCGGGCCGGTGGCGCATAGTGCTAACGACAATCCCAGTGCCAGTCTGATCATGTCTGCAGCCTCGGATCGAGGACGTCGCGGAGTGCGTCGCCCAAAAGATTGGCGGCCAGCACGATCACGAAGATGACACAGCTCGGGATCGTCGCGATGTGCGGTGCCATGAACAGGAAGTCGCGGCCCTGCGCCGCCATCATGCCGAGCTCGGCGATCGGCGGTTGCGCGCCCATGCCGAGGAAGCCGAGCGCAGCGCCGATCAGGATGATCTGACCGAAGCGCAGGGTGAGAAACACGAAGATCGTCGAGATGCAGTTGAGCGTCAGGTAGCGCCAGATCAGCTCGGTGTCGGAGACGCCGACAGCGCGGCCGGCTTCCATGAACTCCTGGCCCATTACGCCGATTGCAGCACCCCGCGCCACCCGCGCGACGTCGGGCACGGTGGCGACGACGAGCGCAATCACTACTGCCGTCAGCCCCGCGCCGAAGATCGCGGCGACCGCGAGGCCAATCAGGATGGCGGGGAAGGCCAGCATGATGTCGACCAGCCGCATGATCCAGCCATCCAGCCGCCGGTAGTAGGCGGCGAGGATGCCGAGCACGCCGCCGAGGAAGCCGCCGACGACCACCCCAATCAGCCCGAGCATCAAGGTGTTGCGCGAGCCGTAGAGCACACGGCTGAAGATGTCGCGCCCGGTATTGTCGGTGCCAAACCAATGTTTGGCATCGGGCGGCTGCATCACTTTGGTGAGGTCGGTGAAGTAGGGGTCATAGGGCGCGACCCAGGGCGCAAACAGCGCTGCCAGCACAATGGCGGCGAGCACCAGGCCGGCGAGCGCCGCCACGCGGTCGCGCGCGAGCCGACGCAACACGCCGGCGCGGGCGAAGACGCCACTTTCACGCTCCGGGGCAAAGCCGGTATCGAGAGCTTCGGTGCTCATCGTCGCTGCACCCTCGGATCGAGGTAGACATAGAGCACGTCGACTATGAGGTTGATCGTGAGGAAGGCGACGGCCAGGATCATGATCGCGCCCTGCGCGGTCGGAAAATCGCTGGAGACGATGGCGCCAACCGCAAGCCGGCCGACGCCGGGCCACGAGAACATGGTTTCAGTGACGACTGCGCCGCCGAGCAGGAACGCCGCCTGCAGTCCGATCAGAGTAACGACCGGGATCATGGCGTTGCGCAAGGCGTGATGGATGATTACCACGCGCTCGCGCAGCCCCTTGGCGCGCGCGGTGCGCACGAAATCGGCGCCGAGCACTTCGAGCACGGCGGTGCGCGTCAGCCGCGCGATCGGGCCGATCAGCACGGCGCCAAGCGTCAGCGCCGGCAGGATCAAACTCGGCAATCCGCCGTCCCACACTGGTCCGGTGCGGCCGGTGAACGGCAGCAGCGCCCATTTGAATCCGACGAACTGGATCAGGATCAGTCCGATGAAGAACACCGGCATCGAGACGCCGGCGACAGAGCAGGCCATGATAATGCGATCGGTGAGGTGGCCGCGGTTGACGGCCGCGAGCGTGCCGAGCGCAAGGCCACTCGGGACCGCAATCAGCATCGCACCCAGCATTAATTCGATCGTCGGGCCGATGGTCATGGCGAGTTCCTCGCTCACCATCTTGTTGGAGATGATGGAGCGGCCGAGATCGCCGCGCAGCACACGCATGATGTATTCGAAAAACTGGACCGGGATCGATCTGTCGAGACCGAGTTCCTTGCGAATGGCGGCGATGGTCTCGGCCTTGGCGTCGGGCCCGGCAATGATCATCGCGGGATCAGCCGGCACGACCTGCAACAGGCAGAAGCAGAGGAAGAGAACCCCGAGCAAAGCGGGGAACGAAATCAGCAGACGATGGACGATCTGTTGTCCCATGCGACGCCAACGGACGGGTTGGGCCCAAAAGGAAGTTACGCGCCGACGCTGACGCTTTTGTTTCCCCCTCGGCAGCCGCGCTTCGTCCGACGTGCACGGCTTTGATTATCCCCGATAGTGACACCGGCGAGAGGCGACGTCACGTGCAAACTACCGATTGGCTTCCGCTGCGTCCATTTGCGCATGACGCGTGCGATGACTTTTCGCCAATGCGAAAATTTCGTGTCACGGGAACATGCGTGTCGCTCTTTGCTCGTGGTGTGCCACGGAAGCGTGCTGAGTGCAGTGCTCACTCATCGCAACCTCAGGGCACACGGCGTCGATTTGGCGCCCGTGCTTTTACGGGTGCCTCATCTTGCGCCATAGCGACAAGCGGGGAGTTTTTGTGGTCCCACCATTTGCGCTTCGCTATAATCCACGAATCCTGATCGGTTAGCCCGCAATGCCTGACGGCTCCGCCACCGCCCATCACTACCGTCCCAAGCTCATTACCGTCCTGACGGAGGGCTACGGCTTCGACAGCTTCCGAAAGGACATGCTGGCGGCGCTCACGGTTGCGATCGTCGCGCTTCCGCTTTCGATGGCAATTGCCGTCGCCTCGGGCGTATCGCCCGAGCGGGGTTTATACGCCGCCGTCATCGGCGGCTTTTTAGTATCGGCGCTCGGCGGAAGCCGTTATCAGATCGGCGGTCCCGCCGGCGCGTTCATCGTCCTGGTTTCGGCCACTGTGACGCGCTTCGGACTCGAAGGACTGCTGCTGACCGTCTTTATCTCCGGTTTCATGCTGACGCTGATCGGCCTTTTGCGGCTCGGCGCGCTGATCCGCTACATTCCGCATGCGGTGACGGTCGGCTTCACCTGCGGCATCGCGGTCACGATCTTCGCCAGCCAGCTCAGGGATCTCGGCGGCCTGAAGCTGCCTGGTGCCGAGCCCGGCCCGCTCTTGCCCAAGCTCGCCGCGCTCGGTCAGTCGTTGCCAACGCTCAATCCGGCGGCACTCGCCATCGGCGTCGGTTCGGCAGTCCTGATCTTCCTGCTGCGGCGGCTGGCGCCGAACTGGCCGGGAATGTTGATCGCGGTCGTGCTGGCCGCCGTTGCCGCCTGGCTGTTTCAGCTTCCGGTGGAGACGATCGGCAGCCGTTTCGGTCAACTTCCAGACGGGCTGCCGGCACCGAATCTGCCGACGATCTCCTTCGCAACCGTTCTCGAAGTGTTGCCCGCGGCGCTTTCCTTCACGCTCCTTGGCGCCGTCGAGAGCCTGTTATCGGCGAAGGTCGCCGACGGCATGACCGGACGCAAGCATCGCTACAACATGGAGGTGGTGGCGCAAGGCATCGCTAACGTCGCCTCCGCCATTTTCGGCGGCATCAGCGTAACAGGCACGATCGCGCGCACCGCGACGAATATCCGGGCGGGCGCCCGCAGCCCGGTTTCCGGCATGGCGCATGCGCTGTTCGTGCTCGTATTCATGGTGGCCGGCGCGCGACTCGCGAGCTTCGTCCCGCTCTCGACGCTCGCCGGTGTGCTGGTCGTGGTGTGCTGGAACATGGCCGAGAAGGAGGAGTTTGCGCGTCTGATTCAGAGCTGGCGCCCGGCCTGCGTGCTGATCGCGACCTTCGGCCTGACACTGATCGAAGACCTAACCGTCGGCATCATCGCCGGATGCGCGCTGGCCGCAGCGTTTGCGATTTACGATCGCATCCGCGCTCGCGCCTAATCCTTCGCCACAGATTTGGTCGCGAACTGCGGAAACGTCGCGGCGGCGATCGGGCCATCAGTGCGCCAGAAAATGACAGCGCCAATGAAGAACGGACGTTTGCCGGAGATCTGCTGGTTCTCCGGCGTGTCGCGGCCTTCCGGCTGCATGCGTTCAGCTGAATTTGACGATCATCTTTCCAAGCGCCGAGCGCGACTGCATGGTCTTGAACGCCTCGCGGAAATTCTCGAACGGCACGATCTTGCCGACCACCGGCTGCAATTTCCCCGATGCCAGCCAGTCGAACAATTGCGCGATCAGCCGAGTGTGTGTCTCCGGCTCGCGCTTCTGGATTTGCGCGAGGTCGACGCCGAGCAGCGCGCCGCCCTTCAAGAGCGGCAGGTTGAAAGCCAGCGCCGGGATCGTGCCCGAGGCGAAACCGACCACGAGATGCCGCCCGCGCCAGGCGATCGAGCGAAACGCCTGCAGCGATACCTCGCCGCCAACGGGGTCGAAGATCACGTCCGGTCCATGCCCGCCGGTCAATTCCTTGAGCGTGTCGCGCCAGTTCGCCTGGGTGTAATCGATGGTCTGATCGGCGCCGAACCGCACGGCAAAGTCACGCTTTTCCGCCGTCGAGGCCGCGGCGATCACCCGCGCGCCCATCAGCTTGCCGATCTGGATCGCGGCAATGCCGACGCCGCCGGCCGCGCCGAGCACCAGCAATATCTCGCCTTCGCGTAGCGAGGCGCGGGCATCAAGCGCGTAAAGCCCGGTCAGATAGTTGGCCTGAAACGAGGCGCCGGCCTCGGAAGGAATCTGTGGCGGCAAGCTTTTGAGCGCCGCCGATGGCACCGAGATGTATTCGGCGAGCGCGCCGGAGCGGGCCATCCCGACCACCGGCATGCCCCGCTTGAATGCGGTGACATCGCCGGCAACGGCATCGACGATGCCGGCAAATTCGGTCCCCGGGATGAACGGCAGCGGATCCTTGGTCTGGTAGAGTCCTTGCACCTTCAACCCGTCGACGAAGCCGACGGCCGCGGCGTGGATCTTGACGCGGACGTCGCCGTTGGAAATGCCGGGCGTATCGATCTCCCTGATCGAGATGCCGTCGATCGAATCGTAGTTGTCGACAACGACCGCCTTCATGCAAATTCTCTCATGCGTTTTCTCGTTCTCCACCAAGGCCTTGCGTTGGCCTCTTGAGATGCTCTGAGATTCGGTCGAACACTATTCGGCCGCCTCGGCCTGCCGGTCGATCGCGAGCGCGCCTTCCTTGATCAATGGAATCAAATCGCGGCCGATCGCCATGGTGTCATGCGGATTTTCGAAGCCGCGCAGCAGGAAGGAATGAATGCCCAGCCGGTAATATTCCAGCACCGCGGCCGCGATCTGTTCGGGCGTTCCGACCAGGCATGACGTATTGCCGGGTGCGCCGGTGGCGCGGGCAATTCCCATCCAAAGCCGCTCGTCATGCACGTCGCCGCGCGCGGCATAGCCGAGCAGGCGCTCGGCGGAATGATTGGTTGGTTGCGGCGCGGCGCCGGTCTTGCGCTCGATATCGGCGAGCAGGGCGTTGGCCTTGTCCCATGCCGCGCCTTCGGTTGCCGCCATGATGGGACGCAGCGACATGTTGAAGCCGACGTTGCGCCCGAAGGCCGCAGCGCGGCGGCGGAAATCCTGTACGCGCTCCCGCGTCTCCTTCAGCGGCTCGCCGAAGATCGCGAACACGTCGCAATGCCTGGCGCCCATCTCCAGTGCGCCCTCGGACGAGCCGCCGAAGAACAGGGTGGGATAGGGCTGCTGATACGGCTTGATGTCGGAATAGCCGCCTTCGACGCGGTAGAACTCGCCCTTGTGATCGATCGGGGTATCGCTGGTCCAGAGTTTTTGCATCACCTCGAGATATTCGCCGGCGCGGCGATAGCGGTCGGTCTTGGGCAGAAAATCGCCTTCGCTGGCCTGGTCCGCGTCGCTGGTGCCGGCGATGATGTGCAGCGCCATCCGTCCCTGTGTGAGCTGGTCGAAGGTCGCGACCTGCCGCGCCGCCAGTGCCGGGGCAACCGAGCCCGGCCGGTGCGCGATCAGGAACTTGATCCGCTCAGTGTGGTCAGCCGCATAAAGCGCAATCGCAAAACCTTCGGCAGCCGAGGCATAATATCCAACAAGGACAGCATCATAGTTCCACTGCTCATGCAGCCGCGTGAAATCGATCACCCACTGTCGCGAAATCTGACCCTTGATCAGGTGAACCGCGACGCCCTCCTGCTGGGTGCCGATCATGCCAATGATTCTTGCGGGCATGGCATTTCCTTGAGTTTTTGGTTTGGACCGAATGAAACGCGCATCGCCGTGCGAATGCAAGCGCTTAGCGACTTGTGTTTAGGCGTCGCCTTCGCGTTCCGCGCTCGCCATTGCTTCGCCGCTTCTGCGGCGCGATAGGGCGGACGTGATGTTGCGCTCGGTCAGATCCATCAGGCGGTGCATCGCGCGCCGCGCGCCATCCGGATTGCGTGCCCAGATCTCGTCGAGGATGGCGCGGTGATAGGGCAGGCTCTTGCGCGGCGCGCCTGGGTTCAGGGTCGACAACTCGAATGACATGCGCAGTGCCGCCTCCACGGTGGCGCCGAACGCGACCAGAAAATCATTGCCCGTCGCAGTCAGGATGCCGCGATGAAAGCGCAGATCCGGCTCGGAATAGGCGCGGCTGTCCATGCCGGCGGCATCCATCTCGCGATAAGCGCGCTCGATGCGCGCAAGGTCGGCATCCGAGCCGCGCTCGGCGCAGATCGCACATGCTTCCGGCTCGACGATCCGGCGCACCTGCGTAAGTTGGCGGGCGAATTCCTCGCTAGGTCGTTCCGCCCAGGTCCATTCCAGTAGCTCGGCATCGAGCATGTTCCAGTTGATCCTTTCGCGCACGTGCGTGCCGGCCTTCTGGCGGGCAGCGATCAACCCCTTCGCCTTGAGAATGGAGAGCGACTCCCGGATCGAGGTGCGGCTGACGTCGAATTGCGAAGCGAGCTCGATCTCGCGTGGCAGGGTCCAGCCCTCCTGCCACACGCCGGTCACGATGAGTTTTGCGATCTCGCGCGCGACATGGGTGTTGGACTGGCGGGATTCGGCTTCCCTGGGCAAATCGATCACCTCAAGCGTTGGAATAATATTGTCTGCTTTATTAAGGAGCGATGTCAATTGACCGCCCAATTTCCGTGAATTCTGACGCAGCCTTCTTTTGACATGCGATTTTATGTCGGTCATATTATCGCAAAAACAGAAAGGGAGGCAGCCGTGACCAAAAACAATTCCAGCCGTCGATCCTCTGCCCTCAGCCGCCGGAAACTGCTGCAAGCCGGCGCCGCCACCCTCGGCGCAGCGGCGTTGCCGATGCCGGCCATCGCCCAGGCCAAGCCCTTTGCCGGCATCACGTTGCGCGGCGCGTCGTTCCAGCACCGCTTTTTCAACCTGCTGCAGAACTACATTCCGGAGTTCGAGGCGCAGACCGGCATGAAGGTCGATCTGCAGCTTTCGGCATTTCCTGTCTACAACCAGCAGGCCAATCTCGAACTGTCGTCGGGCGGTTCGGCGTTCGATTTCGTCAACGTCACCTTCATTCTCGCCGCGCGCTGGGTCGCGGCCGGGCTCCTCGCCAACCTCGATGAGTTCACGTCCGATCCGAACCTGACGGCGGCGGAATGGAATCCGAAGGACTTCGTCGAGGGCGCGCAGGTGCCATACCGCGACGCCAAGGGGGCGACTTACGGCTATTCCTGGGAAGGCGGCGCCATGGTGATGGGCCTGTCGCGCATGGACCTCATGGAGAAGAAGGGTCTGAAGATTCCGAAGACCTTTGCCGAATTGCAGCAGGTCTGCGCGGAGATCAACGGCATCGACAACGTCAACGGGATCGTCACCTTCCAGCTCCATCACTGGTGCCTGCCGCCCTATATCCAGGGCTTTGGCGGCAACATCTTCCGCAATCCGCCCACCGACATCATGCCGGCGCTGAACACGCCGCAGGCAGTTCAGGCCGTGGAGTTCTATGCAAACCTCTTGAAGAACTACGCGCCGAAGGGCGTGCTCACCTATACCGAGGATCAGGCGCGTCAGGCCTTGCTCACCGGCCGTTCCAATATCTTCATTCACTCCAGCGCGTGGATCACGCCGATCCTGATGTCCGGGGAAAGCAAGGTGAAGGATACCGCGCGCGTGGTGCGGATGCCGGCCGGTCCCGTCAATGATTTCCCGGCTGCCAACAGCCAGGGGCTCGGCATTCCCAAAAACGCCAAGAACAAGAAGGCCGCGTGGGAATTCATCAAATGGGCGGTCAGCCCGGAAATCTCGATGCGGCTCGTTAAGGAGCACGGCCATTCCTCGGTCTGCCGCAAATCGGTGATCGAGAGCGAGGAGTACCGCAAGCTGAACACAGTCAACGGCCAGGACCTCGGTGCACTCTATCTGGAGGTGCTGGGATTGCCGGCCAAGGGCCAGAACTACATGGCCTACCGCACCGTGAAGGAATTCCCTGTTGTCGGCGACGTCCTGAACAAGGCGTTCGAACAGGTGGCGACCGGGCAGCTTGGGGCGCAGGCGGCGATGAATGCAGCGCAGGAGCAGGCGATCGCCAATCTCCGCCGGGCCGGGACTGCGCTTTGAGCGAAAATGGACTGGTCGACGCCGCGCGGCGACGCTTCAACGCCCTCGCGCTGGCGCCGAGCCTTATCGTGCTGTTTATGATCGCAGGCCTGCCTGCGATCTATCTGGTCGTGACCAGCCTGACGCCGTTCCAGCTGGTCAATCCGGGATCATCGACCGATTTCTCGTCGCCCTTGCGCAATTATCGCCTGCTGCCTGATGACCCGCGTTTCGTCAATTCGCTGTGGGTGCAGGCCAAGCTGTCGTTCTGGGGTGTGTTGTTTCAGGTCCTGCTCGGCATGCTGTTGGCGCTATTGCTGCACACGCAGTCGCGCATCGTGGAATTCGCGCGCACCTTCTTCCTGATCCCGATGGTGCTGCCGCCGATCGTGGTCGCCGTGATCTGGAAGCTGATCTATACGCCCGACATCAGCCCGCTCTACTACGCGGCAAGTCTGCTCAACGTGGCCATGCCGTCACTCACCTCGAGTGTCGATTTTGCCCTGACCGCGATCATCGTCGCCGATACCTGGGAATGGCTTCCCTTCACCTTCCTGATGGTGTTGGCCGCGCTGCAGACCATTCCGGACGAATTCTCCGAAGCCGCTTTGGTCGACGGCGCTAGCCGGCTACAGATCTTTTATTACGTCACGCTGCCCTTCATCGCGCCGGTGCTGGTGATTTCGGGCATGTTCCGGTTGATCGACAGCGTCAAGGCATTCCCGCTGATCTTCCTTTTGACCGGCGGCGGGCCGGGCAGTGTCACCGAAGTGACGAACTATTATGCCTATCTGCTGGCGTTCGACTTCAACGAAATCGGTTATTCCAGTTCGGTCACCGTCGTGCTGCTGCTGCTCGTCGTTGCGGTCTCGTTCGGCGTCGTGTGGATGGGCCGCCGCCGGGAGGCCATGGCATGAGTGGAGGCAGTGGCCCGATCCGCCATTCGGCCAGTTGGGGCCGGCTCGCTGCGATCGGCGTGACGCTGATCGTGCTGCTGTCGCCGTTCCTCTGGCTCCTGCAGATGAGCTTCAAGTCGAACGATCTGATCCTGCAGTTTCCGCCGCCTCTGATCTTCACGCCGACGCTGCAGAACTATACCTCGCTCTGGCAGGGCGCATTCCCGGCGTCCTTCGTCAACAGTCTGATGAGCGCCTCGTTCTCCACCGCGCTCGCACTTGTTCTCGGCGTGCCCGCGGCCTATGCGCTGTCACGCTGGGCCGGACGGGGCAAGCATGCGCTCGGCTTCGCCATTCTGGTGACGCGAATGGCGCCGCCGATCGCGTTCACGATTCCGTTCTTCCTGTTCTATCGCTGGATCGGGCTGCTCGATACCGTCACCGGGCTGGTGCTGGTCTACACCAGCTTCAACCTGCCGCTGGTGATCTGGATGATGCAGCCGTTCTTCGACACGGTGCCATCATCGCTCGAAGAAGCGGCGCTGGTTGACGGCGCACCGATCCGGGTGATCTTCCTCGAGATCGTGCTGCCAATGGTCGCGCCCGGCATCGCTGCCACAGCGATCCTGTGCTTTCTCTATGCCTGGAACGACTTCTTCTTCGCGCTGATCCTGACGCGGACCAATGCGCGCACCGCCCCGGTCGCCGTGGTCAATTTCATGAACTACGAGGGCTGGGAGTGGGGCAAAATAGCCGCCGGCGGATCGCTGGTGATGGCGCCGGTCCTGATCTTTTCGCTCGCAGTGCGCCGCTATCTCGTGAGCGGGCTGACGGCGGGCGCGGTGAAAGGATAGAACCATGCGGCTTCCGACCGGTGCTTCACGTGTCGTCTTCATCTTCGCCCATCCCGCCGGGCATGTCGGTGCGCCCCGCCATTACACGCCATATTTCCAGGGCAATGGACTCGACTGGCACATGGTGCCGCTCGATGTCGCGCCGGAAAATCTCTCCGAGACGATCCGTACGCTGGCAAAATCGCCGAGCGTCGCCGGCTTCAACCTGACCATGCCGCACAAGCCGGCGGCGTTCGAACTATGCGATGCGGTCGGACCTGCCGCTGAATTTGAAGGCGTGGTCAACACGATCCGGATCGAGGCCGGTGGCCGGCTGGTCGGCGAATCCTTCGACGGCGGCGGTTTCCTGAATGCCGCGCGCGAGGCACGAATTTTCGATCCCAATCGGCGCTGCGTCGTGATCGGTGCGGGTGGAGCGGGCCGTGCGATCTGTCACGCGCTCGCCGCCGCTGGCCTGAAGCGTCTGCGGATACTGAACGAAGCGCCGGGTCCGGTCGAAATGCTGGCCGCAAAACTCCGCAGCCGCTTTGCCGATCTCGACATCAGTCTGGACGAAAAATTCGACGACGCGGGTCTTGTGGTCAACGCCACCTCGCTCGGCCTGCACGAGACGGATGCCTTGCCGACGAACCCCGCGCGGCTGCTGGCGCGGCGAATCCTGAGCGCGGCAAGCCAGAGTTCCCCGGTCAGCGAATCGACTTCCGCGTTGCGCGTCACGAATTGCTGCGCTGCATGAGTTGCGGGACCAATGCACGGAGCAATGCGTTAGCGGCCGAAGGTGATGCTACGCAGCGGGGAATCCGGCATGGAAGATCTCCTTTCAAAGTTGGAACAAATGTTTGCCTGGCTGCCGCAGTGGCTGATCGGTCTCGGCCTTCTCGTCGGCGCCGTCGCCGTTGCGCTGTTTGTGCACGGTATTGCTGCCAGGATCATTAAGCGTGCGCTCGGGACGCGCTGGCCGGCGGTAACGTTGCTGCTGCAAAGGATCGCCGGCCCGGCGCGGCTGGCGCTGTCTCTCGTGGCCGTGGCGCTGGTGTTGCCGCTGGCGCCGCTGAACGACGTGCTGCGCGAGCAACTCCGCCACTTCTTCATCGTCGCCGTCATCGCGCTGATCGGCTGGATCACCGTCCGCGCTGTGGACATGGGCGCCGCGCGCTATCTGCAGCGCTTTCGCCTCGACACGGATGAAAATTTTCTCGCCCGCAAGCACGTCACGCAAGTGCGTGTTTTCAAGCGGGTGATCGATACGTTGATTATCATCATCGCGATCTCCACCGCCTTGATGACATTCGAATCCGTCAAGCAATACGGCGTCAGCCTGTTCGCCTCCGCCGGCGCCGCCGGTCTCATCGTCGGTCTTGCCGCGCGGCCGTTGCTCTCGAACTTGATTGCCGGTGTGCAGATCGCGATCACCCAGCCGATCCGGATCGAGGACGCCGTCATCATCGAGAACGAGTGGGGATGGATCGAGGACATCGCCTCGACCTATGTCGTGGTCCGGCTCTGGGACTGGCGCCGGATGGTGGTCCCGCTGTCCTACTTCATCGAACGTCCGTTCCAGAACTGGACCCGCGACACCCAGTCGCTGATCGGCGCCATCGCTTTCCATGTCGACTACTGCACTGACGTCTCGCGCATCCGGCAGCGGCTGGAGGAGGCCGTGCGCGAGTCCAAATTGTGGGATGGCGCGGTGGTCAATCTCCAGGTGATTGAAGCCCGTCCGGCGGCAATCGAGCTTCGGGCGCTGGTCAGCGCACGATCGGCGCCGCAATCCTGGGATCTCCGCTGCGAGATCAGGGAGAAGCTGCTTGCCTTCATTCGCCAGGAGATGCCCGAGGCGTTCCCGCGTGAGCGCGCCCTGATATCGCCGCCGCTCGCCGATTTCGAAGGCACTTTTGATCATCGCGATGCGCCGTCGCGGCCAATGCCAGCGCGGGCTCATAGTTGAGGTCGGGAAGAGGGGCTCCCGGCCAAAAGCCATCGCTAGACGATGCCGTGCTGCCTTAGAAGCGCCTGCTCATCACCTGATATCCAGCCGAAGACCTTTGCCTCGCCATCGAGCTTCTGGACCAGGTAGTGAACATCGAAATCGATAGTTGTGTCCTTTTGATCCTTGCGAGCATAAGTCGCGGTCCAAGAGACATGGGCCACGCAGTGATGCTCATCGATAGGTGAGAGACGAATATGACGAATCCGCATCCCCTTGGTCCCGATCGCGCGATAGTGCGCGTACCCCTGTGCCATGACCTGCTTTAGCTGATCGTCGTTCTTCCCGGTCATAACCCCGGCAGGCGAGGCCGCGATGAAATCCGAGGCATACAGCGACGCGACCTCGTCCATATCCGAGTTCCCGTCGAGAGAGCGTTCGAAGAAGCTCTCGTATCGCTCGAATAGCTTCCTTACAGCGGTCTTCATGCGTCGTTCTCCCGGGGTGAAATCTGACGTCTCCTACAACGCCGTTTTCAGGCAGTTCGCTCCATGCCGTATCAACTCAAGTCCGACGGGAGCGGAATCGGCCTTGCTTCCGTTGGTTCGCCCTGTAATGGATACGGGCTGAACCACGCCCTTTAGATAAATCTAGAAGAAGAGATCGATGAGCCAACTGATTGTCCGTGCCGGTGAATTCACGTTCGAGGCCCGTTTCGAGGAGCAACTGGCGCCGAAGACGGTCGCTGCCTTCCGCAAGGCGATGCCGTTCGAGAGCCAGGCGATCCACGTGCGCTGGAGCGGCGAGGGTGTCTGGATGCCGCTTGGGGATCTCGATTTCGGCGTCTCCTACGAGAACCACACCAGCTATCCGGCGCCTGGGCAGATCATTCTCTATCCCGGCGGCATCAGCGAGACCGAGATCCTTCTGGCCTATGGTGGTGTGCATTTCGCCAGCAAGATGGGCCAGCTCGCCGGCAATCACTTCATCACCCTGACCTCGGGGCTGGAGAACCTGACCACGTTCGGCAAAACCGTGCTCTGGAAGGGCGCACAGAAGATTCGCTTCGAGGAAGTGTGACATGGCTGCGCCCACCTATCCGCGCGATTTCCGCGGCTACGGGCGCAACCCGCCCGATCCGAAATGGCCCGGCAATGCGCGGGTTGCCGTGCAGTTCGTGGTGAATTTCGAGGAGGGCGGCGAGAACAATATTCTCGACGGCGACCGCGCCTCGGAGGCTTTCTTGTCCGACGTGCTGGGCGCCCAGCCCTGGCCCGGACAGCGCCACGCCAACATCGAATCGATGTTCGAATATGGTTCGCGCGCCGGCTTCTGGCGGCTGTGGCGGATGTTCACCGAGCGCAATCTGCCGGTCACCGTGTTCGGCGTTGCCAAGGCCTTGAAGCGAAATCCCGACGTGGTCGCTGCCATGAAGGAGGCCGGATGGGACATCGCCAGCCATGGCCTCAGGTGGATTGAGCACAAGGACATGTCGGAGAATGAGGAGCGGACCGAGATAGCAGAGGCGATCGGCGTCCATACTGAGGCAACTGGCGCGCGCCCGCTCGGCTGGTACACCGGGCGCTCCTCGATCAATACACTGCGGCTGCTGATGGAAGCCGGCGGTCTGCTTTATCTCTGCGATTCCTACGCCGACGACCTGCCATACTGGATCAAGTCGCGCGGCTCGAAGCCGCATCTGGTCATTCCCTATACGCTCGATGCCAATGACATGCGCTTCATCAACGCGCAGGGCTTTGGTGGCGGCGACGAATTCTTCACTTACCTCAAGGACAGCTTTGACGTTCTTTACAGGGAAGGCGAGACCGCGCCGAAGATGATGTCGGTCGGGCTGCATTGCCGCGTCGTCGGCCGTCCCGGCCGCGCAGCATCGCTGATGCGTTTCCTCGATTATATCGCACAGCACGAGCGCGTCTGGGTTCCGACGCGGCTAGAGATCGCCCAGCACTGGCACGCCAATCTCGCCCATCTCGCCGACGATGCCTTCGACATTGGATGAACAATGCTCGGCGATGAAATCGTAAGGCGGATCAACGAGCTCGGCGCCATTTCTGAGACAAGCGAGCATCTGGCGCGGATCTTCCTTTCGCCCGAACATCGCATCGCAGCCGACCTCATCATGTCCTGGATGAAGGATGCTGGCATGGCCGCGCATCTCGACGCCATCGGCAATGTCTGCGGCCGCTACGAAGGCGACCGCCCGGGGCTTCCGTGCCTGATGCTCGGCTCGCATTACGACACCGTGCGCGACGCCGGAAAGTGGGACGGTCCTCTCGGAATAATCACGGCGATTGCCTGCGTCGCCGATCTGAACCGCCGCGGCGCGCGGCTGCCCTTTGCGATCGAGATCGTCGGTTTTGCGGACGAGGAGGGCGTCCGCTTCGCCTCCACGCTGCTCGGCAGCCGCGCGATCGCCGGCACGTTCGACAATGCCGTTCTCGACGCCCGCGATGCGAACGGCCTCACCATGCGCGAGGCGATGGTGCAATTCGGTCTCGACCCCGGCGGCATCGCCGCGGCGGCGCGGAAGCGGAGCGAGCTGCACGCTTACGTCGAGCTGCACATCGAGCAAGGGCCGGTGTTGGAACAGCAAAACCTGCCGGTCGGCGTGGTAACGGCGATATCCGGTGCGACGCGGCTGGCGGCGCATCTCTCCGGCATGGCCGGCCACGCCGGAACAGTGCCGATGGCGCTGCGGCGCGATGCGCTGGCGGGCGCCGCCGAATGCATCGTCGCGGTAGAGCAGTTCTGCAAGGCCGATGGCGCCGGCCTCGTCGGCACCGTCGGTGTCGTCAATGCACTGCCTGGCGCGGCCAACGTGATCCCCGGTCGCGTCTCGTTTACGCTCGACATCCGCGCGCCTGATGATCAGCACCGCAAGCAGGCCGTCGCCGAGATCGTGCAGCGGATCGTGGCAATTGCGAAGCGGCGTGACTTGTTGCTGCAGATCGACGTCACCCACGAGAACCGCACCGTGCCATGCGCGCTATGGCTGAAAGCGCAGGTCGCGGAAGCGGTTGCGGGCGAAGGTTACGGCGTGTTCGAACTGCCGAGCGGGGCAGGGCATGACGGCATGGCGATGATCGATATCGCCGATATCGCCATGCTGTTCGTGCGCTGCCGCGGCGGCATCAGCCATAACCCGGCCGAGCATGTCGAACCCGCCGATGCCGATGCCGGCGCGCGTGTGCTGCTAGGATTCATCGAGAATTTTAGGCCGCCGGCAGCGGCAACGGCCTGATCGTCACCGGTCGATGTTCGCCCCGCGAGCCAGCGCAGCCGCCGTCTCGAGTCCAACGTGGCGCACCAGCGGATCGGCGTGGCGGTGAACCAGCCACCATTGCCCGCCTTGCTTGCGATAGACTTGCGTCACACGAAGTGACCAATCCTGGTTCGGCAACCCGCCGACTTCGCCGTGTTGGCGCTCAATCATCGCAAGAACGACCAGATCGTCCGACGCGTAGGATTGGACGAGTTCGAGCTTGGCGTCGCCGTTCTTAAAGTTGCTGGCAAGCCGCGCCAGAAGACGTTCGGGACTGGCATCGAACCCTCGGCTGGTCTCGCCGCCAAACGGCTGCATCAGCGTAAAGTCTTCTGCGATGCGAACCAGACCGGACCATTTGTCCATGTCACCACGCATGAAAGCCGAAGCCTGGGCCTCGGTCTTCCTGACGAGATCGGCAAGTTCCTGCTCGGAACGCGCCGACCCTGGCTCCTGTGCGGCGCTGGCCGACAGCGGCATTGCGATTGCGGCCTTCAGCACCAAACTTCTCCAGCCATTCGATTTGAACATTTCACGCCCTTCTGTTCGGGTTGGACCGGCACGCGGCCGGCGGGTGGTACCCAAATCCCATTTCAATCATGCTGAATCCAGTGATATGATTTCAGCATTATGCTGAACCAAATTGACCTATCCCGGATCGACCTCAACCTGCTCGTATTGTTCGAGATCGTCTTTCAGGAGCGACATGTCGGCCGAGCGGCGGAACGGCTGCATCTTTCGCCGTCCGCTATCAGCCATGGTCTTGGCCGGCTGCGAACGCTGCTTGGCGATCCCCTGTTTCTGAAGACCCCGAAGGGCGTCGTGCCGACGGAGCGCGCCCTCCAGCTCGCGACATCAGTGGCCGAAATTCTCGCGCGTATCCGCGGAGTCGTTTCAACCGCCACACCGTTCGATCCGAGACATTCGAAGCGCCGCTTCGTCATTGGCGCGCCGGATGGCGTGTCGTCGGTCATCCTGCCTTCGCTGCTGCAGACGTTGCGGGAGGTAGCGCCGGGCGTCGATCTCGGCATCCGTCAAATATTGCCGGCGCAAGGCTTCACGGCTCCTCACCTCGCATGGAAGGAAGCACTGCAGGAGCTTGAAGATCGGACAATGGACATTGCGATCATCCCTTTCGATGATCTTGCTGCCCGTTTCCATAAGCAGAAGCTCTATGAGGAAGAGTTCGTTATTGCCGCGCGCAAAGGCCATTCATTCCAGCGCAACCCGACCCTCAAGCGCTATTGCGAGATGGAGCATCTCGTCGTTTCGCATACCGGCGATGTCTCAGGCTTCGTGGATGTCGAACTCGCCAAGAAAGGCCTTACGCGGCGCGTTGCCCTGACGGTGCCGAATTTCAATTTTGCACTCTCGATGCTGGCCGAAACCGAGATGGTCTCCGCGTTGCCGAGACGGTTCGTGGAGATCCATGGCGCCCGCTTCAATATCGTTGCCGTCAAGGCACCGCTGCCGCTGCCGCGTTTCTCGATCAATATCGTCCTTCCGAAGGTGGCGATGATGGATGCCGGCCTTGCCTGGCTGGTCCAGTTGTTAGGACAGACAGCCCGATGAAGAAGGCGGCGGGTTATGCGTGAGCCTGTCGTCGTGCCGCGCATTGCGCGGACCGGTCAGGCTCATCCTCCTTGCTTGCCAGCGCCGCGTCCATTTATTACAAATCGGTGACATCATAATTCACCTGACAGAAAGACAAATCGACAATGTCAGGAGTGGCACGCGCAGCCACGGAACCTCGTTAAATCCACGCATATGCACCGTCACATTTCATTTTCGCCACATCGCGAATACCGGTTCTATCAGGGTCCAATTGCCTCCTGTGTCGCCAATGGTATTCAGGCCGTCAATTTTCTCGGTGATCGCTTCCTGAGAAAGTATCGCTCGTCCGCCGGGATCGAGGAGCTGTACGCGCACTCGGTCAACAGCGCCTTTTCTCCGACCGAAGACTTTCTGGTCACCGGCGCGCCGCACGCATCCGCCTATTATCCCCGGAACCTTGCCTGGTTTTATCCCGACGTTCTCGATCCCGAGACCATCCTGGATTCCGAGGATGCCTTCCGCAGGGTTCGCTTGCTGGAAAAAAGCGTCCGCCTGATGCTCGAGGCCGTTCGCGCAAATGTCGTGACGACGACGATCGTTCCCGCAGGCCGCGATCGCTACATCGGCGTCAATTACTTCTCGCTGCCGTCAGATACGCTATTGGGCGTCCTCGCGGGTCTGGAACAGATCATCCGCGCGGACCAAAGGACATCTTCGTATCTGGCGATGGCGCAAGGCGCCCGTGCCGGGCGCTTATTGCTTGCGGAGTATCGCGACGATCTGAAGAACGCGATATCCCAACTCGCTGACACGTTGGAGCCATTCGACAACGACGGCCTCACGGCTTTGCTGTGTGACGTCAACGCGCCTCGCTCCGCGGCAACGGATACCCGCGCCGAGCGCAGGCGCTTTGTCACCAATGCATGCGTCTACGCGACGTTTGTGCGCGCCATCCGATTGGGGGTGATCGACCGGAGCGAGCTGGAAGGGCTGCTCGGGCGCTCGCTATCGCAGTACAAGAAGGAGCTGCTCGCCCTGTTCGGCAGGCATGGCTATGTCAGGCATGCGTTGGATTGCGGGGACGGACCGGCAGCGTCTTCCATCGCGCTCGATTTCGTCAATGTACACCGGGGATTTTGGGATTTGAGCGAGGCGAGCGAACGCGCGCTGTTCGCTGCCACGACGGATCTCATACTCGGCGAGCCGCGGTTTCGAATCCCAGGTACCTTTCACTTCCTGGTGTCCGCCGATAATCCGCAGAACAAGATGATCCACAAGATCGCAGCTCCGGCGTATCAGGGCCGTTCTTGCTGGCCGACCTTCAATGTCGAATTCGCCGATCGCATGCTGGAGTACGATGAGTTTTCCGGCACGGACAAGTACCGGTCGTGCGCCCGCGACATATTGAGGGATATTCGCACCGCGACCGAAACGCACGGCGGATATCAGGAGCTGCTATCGGAAAAGGGCCGCAAATACCGCACGTGGGCCTATCAGGGCGCCGTCGCGCACTCCTGGTTTCCCCGTTTCCTTTCGGTCTGGAGGCGAGCATACGGGACCCCGCTGCTGAGCTGGAATTCGCAACGTCTTGAGGCAGTCCCGGCGTAGCGAGGTGATGCCCCGGCGCCCGGACAGACGAGTTGTCGCCCACCTTGCGCGCGAGCATGCGCAATTGCGGTTTGCTTAGATAATAGGCAGGTGCCCGTCCGGAATGCGTTGGACGGAAAGCGCGCCGCCTCGGCATCCGCAATCAACGAATTGAAATAACGGTCGAATTCACTTTCGTCCTTCGCCTGCCGCCATTGTACACAATGGCATGCGCCTTGCTTGCCTCACTTCGAGAGTTCTCGTTCGGGGCGCGCAGGTCATGGCGAACTCAGCAAAGCTCGCAGCGGAGCCGGAGCCGATTGAACTCGACTGGGCGGCGACCGCGCTCCTCATCATCGACATGCAGCGCGATTTCATGGAGCCGGGCGGTTTCGGCGAGACGCTCGGCAATGATGTCAGCCAGCTTGCGCGCGCGGTGAAGCCGATATCAGCGGTGCTGGATGCGGCGCGTGCGGCCGGCATGCTGGTCATTCACACCCGCGAGGGTCATCTGCCCGATCTCTCTGATGCGCCGCCAGCCAAGGTCGAACGCGGCGCGCCGTCCTTGCGCATCGGCGATCCTGGGCCGATGGGGCGCATCCTCATTCGCGGCGAACTGGGCCACGACATCATTCCCGAGCTTTATCCGATCGACGGCGAGATCGTGATCGACAAGCCGGGCAAGGGCGCGTTCTACGCCACCGAGCTCGACGACGTGCTGCAAGACCATGGCATCGAGAACCTGCTGGTCTGCGGTGTCACCACCGAGGTTTGCGTCAACACCACCGTGCGGGAGGCCAACGACCGCGGCTATCGCTGCGTGGTGCTATCAGATGGCTGCGCCTCCTACTTTCCCGAATTCCACGAGATCGGCCTGAAGATGATCAAGGCCCAGGGCGGCATCTTCGGCTGGGTCTCCGATTCAGCCGCGGTGCTATCAGCACTTTCACCGGAGATTCCAACAGCGACAGCAGCGGGGGCACGATGAGCACAAGCGGGACGGGGACTGCGGGCACCTCAGAGTTCAAGCCGGCATTGTGGACGCCGGGCGATTGGAACGCGCTGTTCGGTTTCGGCACCAACATTCTCGTCAACATGCTGGTCCTGACCGGGCTGTTGCGCTTCGTGCTGAAGATGCCCGACTCACTCGTGTTCGGCCGCATTCTGCCGGCGCTCGGCCTGATGATGTGCCTTTCGACAATGTACTACGCGTATCTGGCCTACAGGTTGGCCCAGAAGACTGGCCGCAACGATGTCTGCGCGCTGCCGTCGGGCGTCAGCGTGCCGCACATGTTTATCGTCACCTTCGTGATCATGCTGCCGATCACGTTGAAGACCGGCGATCCCGTAAAGGGCTGGTCGGCTGGCCTCGTCTGGGTGCTCTTCCAGAGCTTTATCCTGATGATCGGCGGATTCATCGCGCCGTACATCCGGAAGATCACCCCGCGCGCGGCGCTGCTCGGCACGCTCGCCGGCGTCTCCGTCACCTTCATCTCGATGCGGCCGGCGCTCGAGATGTACATGACGCCGCAGATCGGGCTCATATGCTTCGCCATCATCCTGGTGAGCTGGTTTGGCGGCGTGAAGTATCCGAGGGGAATTCCGGCAGGCCTCGTCGCCATCGCGGCTGGCATGTTGATCGCGTGGGGCTCGAACCTGTTCGGGCTCGGCCTCGGAGGATTGAGCCTGAAAGGTGTGGGCGATGCCTTTGCGAATTTCGGCTTCTCGGTGCCGCTGCCGGCCTTCGGTCTTGTCTTCTCCGGCTTCGAATTCCTCGGCATCATCCTGGTGACCGCGATTCCATTCGGCATCTACGATCTCGTCGAAGCTATGGATAACGTCGAAAGCGCGGAGGCCGCCGGCGACGAATATCCGACCACGCGCGTGCTCACCGCCGATGGCGTCGTCAGCCTGATCGGCTGCCTGATGGGCAATCCTTTCATCAACGCGGTCTATATCGGCCATCCCGGCTGGAAGGCGATGGGCGGGCGGATCGGCTATTCGGCGGCGACCGGCCTGATGGTGGTGTTGCTGTCGTGGTTCGGCATCATCTCGGTCCTGCTGGCGCTGGTGCCGGTCGTGGCGATCTCGCCGATCCTGCTCTATATCGGCATGCTGATCGGCGCACAGGCGTTCCAGACCACGCCGGTCAAGCATGCGCCCGCGATCGTGCTGGCGCTGACGCCGCACCTTGCGGCGTGGGCCAAATTGCAGATCGACACCATGCTCGCCTCGACGATGACGGCTGCGCAGACGGTCGGCGGTCTCGCCGCCGGCAAGGTCGATGCCGTGAAGACCGCAGCTATCGCCGCGCTGCCGCAGCAGGGCGTGCTCTATCACGGCCTGGAGGTGATGGGCGGCGGCTCGATCCTCGCCGGCCTCGTGTTAGGCGCGATCGGCGTGTTCGTGATCGAGCGCGATTTTCTGAAAGCCTCGGGCTTTGCATGTGCCGGTGCCGTCATGACCTATTTCGGCTTCATGCATGGTGAAGCTGTCGGTATCGGCGGCGGCCTCGGCGTGACGCCGGGCGTGGCGCTCGCTTATGCCGTGATGGCGGCGGGGCTGTTCGCGCTGGCGAAGACCAGCGGCAGCGTCGCTTACAGCTCGCATGCGGAAGTGCCGGTCGCTGCACCAGCGGAGTGATCGCTGGCGGCAAGCCCGCAATCGTTTGATCGCCTGTGAAATTGCGCCGCAGAAGCCGCTGCGGCGCGATTTCATTTGTGCGGCCCCCGGGATGACAAACTCCGTTGCAATCCCATCTAAATAGTGTACAGCAAGTACATTAAATGCATCGTTCGGAACTGGCCCATGATGCCCCGCGCCGACTATCAGATATTCGAAGCCGGAGACGTCGAGCTTCAGTCGGGCGCGGTCTTTCCCGCGATGCAGCTCGCCTACAAGACCTACGGCACGCTGAACGCGCGGAAAGACAATGTGATTGTCTACCCGACGTCCTTCAGTGCGCAGCACAGCGATATCGAATGGCTGATCCAGCACGGCGGCGCGCTGGACCCCGATCGCTATTTCATCATCGTTCCCAACCTCTTCGGCAACGGCTTGTCTTCATCGCCGTCCAATTCTGATCTCACGCCGTTTCCGGCCGTCAGCTATCACGATGCCGTCGCGGTCCAGCGCCGCCTTCTTGAGCAGCAGTTTGGAATATCGAGGGTCGCGCTGGTCTATGGCTGGTCGATGGGCGGCATGCAGGCCTACCACTGGGCGGCCTGTCATCCCGACATGGTGGAACGCGCGGCTGTCGTTTGCGGCAGCTCCAGATGTTCGCCCTATAACCACGTATTCCTCGAGGGTGTGAAGGCCGCGCTGACGGCGGACCCGGCCTGGCAGGATGGCCGTTTCGTTGCAAAGCCCGTGGCCGGCTTTCGGGCGATGGGACGCGTCTATGCGGGGTGGGCGATGTCGCACGCCTATTACCGGGACGAGATCTGGCGCGAGGCCGGCTTTACGAGCCTCGAAGATTACCTCGCACGATCATGGGACGTCGCCTTCGCGCGGCGTGACGCCAACGATCTGCTGGCGCAGATCGATATCTGGCAGCGTGGCGATATCAGCCAATGCCCCGAATTCGGCGGCGACATTGACCGCGCGCTCGCCGCGATCAGGGCGCGGGTGTTGTTGATGCCGGGGCAGACGGATCGCTACTTCGACATGCGCGACAACGAGACCGAGCTCGGCCGCCTCGTCAATGCAAGGTCAGCCGAACTCCATCCGATTCCTTCGATCCACGGACACCGCGCTGGAAACCCCATCAACAATCCCGCAGACCGCGACTTCATCAATGCCGAAATCTCGGCGCTGCTGCAGCGCTGAAATCATCCCGGAGGCGATAGCGACCATGAGCACAGCAGTTACCGCAACGGGAGAGAAGCCGCTCACACCGGCCGAGCTGCGCGCGCTGTCGGTGCGATCGAACCTGCCCGGCATCATTCGCGCGGCCAGCCACTACGGCGCAATCGCTGTCTTCGGTACGCTGATCTGGCTGGTCGCCTCGACCTATGGCCTGCTCTGGGCGATGCCGCTGATTGTCGTGCAGGGCTATTTCGTCGCCTTCCTGTTCATGGTCGTGCACGAGACCGCTCACAAGACAGCGTTTCGCAGCCGCGCGCTCAACCTCGTAGTCGGCCATCTGTCTTCATTCGCGATCGGGCTGCCTTACGAATATTACTGCCTGTTCCACTGGGACCACCACCGCTACACGCAGGATCCGGACAGGGATCCGGAACTGCTGGTTGGCCCGATGCCCGCCTCGGATACAGAGCTCGCGATCGCCTATACGGGTCTTCGGCAGGTCGCCTTCCGGGTAGGGCTGATGCTTCGCCATGCCTTCACCGGCAACGCCTCCGCACCCTGGATTCCCGAAGGCAAGCGCCACATCGTCGTGAAGGAGGCGCGCCTCTATGTCGCCGGTTATGCGGCGCTGCTGCTCGCCTCATTCGCGCTCCATACGACGCTTTTGCTCTGGATCTGGATCGTTCCCCTGATCGTCGGCCAGTTGTTCCTGCGGCCCTATCTCTATGCCGAGCACACCGGCTGTGATCGGACGCGCAGCGCTTTCCGGAACACCCGCACCACCTATACCGGCATGGTCATGAAGTGGTTTGCATGGAACATGCCCTACCATGTCGAGCACCACGCCTATCCCTCGATCCCGTTTCACGCATTGCCGAAGCTGAATCGGATTGTTGCCGACCAGATTGTTTATCGGGGGAAGGGCTACCGGGCCGTGACGCGCGAGACATGGATGTGGTTCCGCCGTGCGCGACGGGACGCAGCCCGTGGCGTCAGCGGCTCCTGATCATCAGCAGGGTCTCAACGAGATTGCGGGCCTGCGCCGGCGAGATCGGCTTGATTCCGAAGATGTAGCGGTAGAACAGGCTTCCATAGATCGCGTCGTACAGGTCCTCCGGCGTCCCGGCAGCGCCGACGCTGCCGTCCTGCTGGCCGGCGGCGATCAATTCGACCAGCGCGGTTCTTCGATACCTGAGATAGCGCTCGTAGAAGATCTCGGCAGACCCGGTGTTCGAGATGCACTCGGAGATCACGGCGAGCTGCACCTTGCCAAATTCACCCTGCAGCGCTTTTGCATAAGCCGCGGCGTGAGTTCGGAGGCGGTCTGCCGCTGTGCCTGATGTCGGCAGCGGCAGCATCAGCGAAGCATGGTTCAGGAACGCGTCGATCAGCAGCGCCTCTCGCGACGGCCACCATTTGTAGATGGTCATTTTCGAGACGTTGGAGTGCCGCGCAACCGCGTCGATGCTGGTGGCGGCAAGCCCCGTGGTCGCCATCAGCGTGTAGGCGCTTTGCAGAATGGCATTCGTTGTTTCAGCAGAGCGGGGGCGACCACGGCGCGTTGCCGCCGTATCGCCATCCGCTTCGATCCTGCCCCTCGCCATGTCCGGCTTCCCGATGCAGCAAGTCCGGTGCTGCAGGCTACGCCTTGACGAAGGCGAGCAACGTGCCGTTGCCCTCCGCCGGAGGCACGACAATGCCACCAGCGCTTTTCACACCGGCAGCACCGAGCGCTTTCTCCGCCGCTGCAACATCAGCCACGATCACGAGCCCCGCGCCGCCGCGCTCGGGCAGGCCCGCCAGCGACACGCCGGGATAGCGCTTGCCGAGCTGATCCTTGGTCAGGAATGCGAAGTCCGCGCGGTCGCCGCCTGAAGGCACCGCGACAGCGCCATCGGACTCGTTGCGAACCTCACGATCGATCAGCTTGGACATATGCGCCGCCTCCTTGGCCGGATCCGGCGCGACGATAAGCACTTGCTTCAGGCGTTTGGCGCCGTTGGCATGTCGCATCAGTTCGGGGATCCACACCGTCTCGCGCGTCTTGTGCTGGCAGGCAAAGATGCGCACGCCGCCGGGCGCTTCCACTGTCGGCCATTGAAAGGTCCGGAATCGCGCCGCAGCTTCCGTGCCATCAGGCAGCGTGACCGGCCGCTCGAAATCCGTCGGGCCAATAGGGACATAACCACGCGCGAGAATTTCTTCCGCGCCCTGCGCCGAGTTCACGGCGGTGAAAGCAATACGCTCGATGCCTTCACCGTGCTTTTCGAGAAACGCCCGCGCTGGCTCATTATGTTCGGTCGGCCTGAGCACGCCGAGCAATTCCATGTAGTCGGGGTCGAACATAATGGTGTAGTTGCCCGATCCCATATGCGCGCTGTGGGTGCCGCGCGGCGACACAGTGAAGCCGAGCCGCTTGTAGTTTTCGGCTGATTTGTCGAGGTCCTTCACCATGATCACGGCGTGATCGATTCCGATGACGTTTTTGAGTGCCACTCTCTTGTTTCCCTAGAGCTGGTTAGGGCGCTAAACTAACCAGAACGGTCAGTTGGCCGCAAGAAAGGATACCGATGAATATGAGTGACGTCCGCTGGCCCAATTCGCTGTGGGCGGCCGTGACGCCTTCAGGGCCCGAAATGCCCGAACTGACCGGCACGCAGCAGGCGGACGTGATCGTGGTCGGCGGCGGTTTCACCGGACTTTCCACCGCGCTGCATCTGCGCGAGGCGGGGGTCGATGTCGCGATCGTCGAAGCCGCGGAGCCGGGCTGGGGCGCCTCGGGCCGCAACAACGGGCAGGTGATCCCGACGCTGTCGCGGCCCGATCCGGAGGATATCATTGCCAAGCACGGCGAGGCCGGAGAACGCTTTGTCGCCATGCTGCGCGACAGCGCTTCCTATCTGTTCGATGTGACGAGACGCTACAAGATCGACGCGGAGGGCGAACAGGCCGGCTGGGTGCAACCCGTGCATTCGCCCGGCCGCATCAAGATTGCGGAACGCCGCGTCCGGCAATGGTCGAAGTTTGGCGCGCCCGTCGAGTTGCTCTCGCGCGAGCAGACGCGCGACATGCTGGGATCGGACGCGTGGTTCGGCGGCTTCTGGAACAGGACCGGCGGCCACATCAATCCGCTGGCACTGGCGCGCGGCCTTGCGCGTACCGCGCTCGATCTCGGCGCGCGCATCTACGCGCGATCGCCGGCCGAAAGTTTCGAGCGGCGCAACGACCGCTGGGTGGTGAAAACCGCAAAGGGCGAGATTTCCGGCCGCGCCCTGGTGATGGCCACCAACGCCTATAGCGGCGAGTTTTCGAAATCGCTGGTGCCGCAAATTGCACGCGAGATAATGCCGGTATTGTCCTGGCAGATGGCGACGCAACCTCTGTCCGACAACGTCCGCAAGACCATCATCCCGGGACGGCAGGCGATGTCGGATACCCACGGCGAGCTTTACTTCGCGCGCTACGACGCGCGAAACCGTCTTGTCACCGGCGGCGCGGTGCTCGGCCCCGGCAACAAGGTCGGGCGCATCAAGGCGCGCGTCACCGAACGGCTGCAGCGGCTGTGGCCGCAGATCGGCGAAGTCTCGTTCGACTATGTCTGGAACGGCTACGTCGGCATGACGGCGGACTTCTTGCCGCGCATCCACAAGCTCGGGCCCAATGCGTTCGGCTGGACCGGCTGCAACGGCCGCGCCGTCGCGCTGACGATTCCGCTAGGTAATGAACTGGCAAAGGCCGTCCGCGGCGTGCCGGATAACGAACTGGCGCTGCCGTTCACCGAGCCGGTGCCCATCGTTGCCCACGGCATCCTGCGCAAGCTCGCACCGCTGATGCTGCTGGTCTATCGCCACCGAGATGCGAGGGAGATGGCGTGATCGTTCTTCTCCCTCTCGCCGTCCTTTACGGGGAGAGGGTCGGGGTGAGGGGCTCTCTCCGCGGATCCGGATCTACGTTTGAATGCGCGGAAGCAGCCCCTCACCCCAACCCTCTCCCCGCGAAGAGCGGGGAGAGGGAGAGGCGACACCATCGCCGGATCATAGCGCTACACCGCCTCCGTCGCGTGCTCCCGCGCAAATTCGCCGCCCGGGATCGAGTCGAGCAGCGCCTGCGTATAGGGATGCTGCGGATTGCCGAATACCTCCGCCGCGCGGCCGTGTTCCACCACCTCACCATCCTTCATGACAGCGACGAGGTCGCAGATTTGCGCGGCAACCCGCAGATCATGTGTGATGAAGACGATCGACAACCCCAGCCGCGCCCGTAATTCAGCCAGCAGCTTCAGCACCTGCGCCTGCACGGAGACATCGAGCGCGGATACCGGCTCGTCCGCTACCAGCACATCCGGCTTCAGCGCCAATGCGCGGGCGAGGCCGATGCGCTGGCGTTGGCCGCCGGAGAATTCGTGCGGATAGCGGTCGCCGGCTGAAGGGTCGAGCCCGACGAGAGCGAACAATTCCCTGGCATTGGCAATCGCTTCGGCCCGCGGCGTGCCGTGCACGATCGGGCCTTGCGCCACCAGTTCTGCCGCCTTGCGGCGCGGATTGAGCGAAGCGAACGGGTCCTGAAACACCATCTGGATGTGCTGCGTCTCGCGGCGAACTTTCTCGCGCGGCATTTTCGCCCAGTCGTTGCCGTCGAGCACGATCGATCCGGCATCCGGATCGATCAGCCGCACGATGCAGCGCGCCAGCGTCGATTTGCCGGAACCGGATTCGCCGACGATGCCTAGCGTCGCGCCGCGCGGCAGGTTGAGCGAGACATTCTTCACGGCCGGGGTCACCCGCGCGCCGCGCCCGAGAAAGCCGCCGGTGCGGTAAGTTTTCGAGACATCCGTGATCGTCAGGATGTTGTCGGCGGCAAGCGCCCGAGGTGGCGGCGCCTTCAGCGGCGGGACGGCGGCAATGAGCTGCTTGGTGTAGGCATGCTGCGGATGGTGCAGCACGTCTGATGCCGTGCCCTGTTCGACGATGACGCCGTGCTGCATCACCACGACGCGGTCGGCGATCTCGGCCACCACGCCGAAATCATGGGTGATGAACATCACCGCGGTCCTGTGGCGCTGCTGCAGGTCGCGGACCAGTTTCAGGATCTGCGCCTGCGTGGTGACATCGAGCGCGGTGGTCGGCTCGTCGGCGATCAGCAGCTTTGGATCGAGCGCCAGCGCCATGGCGATCATGGCGCGCTGGCGCTGGCCGCCGGACAATTCATGCGGATAGGCTTTCGCCGCTACCTTGGGATCGGGAATGCGGACATCCGCCAGCAGCGCCAGCACCCGCGCATTGATCTCGGCCTTGGGCAGGTCGGTATGGATCGAGAACATCTCGGCGATCTGGTCGCCGATGGTGCGCAGCGGATTGAGCGCCGTCATCGGCTCCTGGAAGATCATGGCAATGTCGTCGCCGCGCACCTCGCGCATCTCGGCGAGGGAGACCGCGCAGAGATCGCGGCCCTCGAACATCACCCTCCCGCCGTCGATCGTCACCTCGTTGGGCAACAAGCGCATGACGGCATTTGCCATCATCGACTTGCCGGAGCCGGATTCGCCGACCACGCACAGGATCTCGTTGGAGGCGATGTCGAGCGACACGCCCCTGAGGGCATGCGTTCGGTCGGCGCCGGCGGGCAGGCGGACGCTCAGGCGGTCGAGCGAGAGGATGGTCTCGTGCTCGCTCATCGGCCTTTCAGCCTCGGATTGAGCGCATCGTTGAGGCCCTGGCCGACCAGCGACACCGCAAGCACGGTGACGAGGATGGCAATCCCGGGAATCGCCGAGACGTACCACTGCACGCGGAGCACATCGCGCCCGAGGCCGATCAGATTGCCCCACGACGCCACGTTCGGATCGGACAGCCGGAGAAACGCGAGCGCGCTCTCGAGCAGGATTGCGACCGCCATTACCACGCTGGCATAGACGATGACCGGCGGTAGGGCATTGGGCAGGATCTCGCCGAAGATCAGCTGGCTGTTCTTCATGCCAAGCGTGCGGCCGGCCTGGACGAACTCGCGGTTACGCAAGGAGAGGAATTCCGCGCGGGTCAGCCGCGCCGGCGCCGGCCACGACACCACGCCGACCGCGATGGTGACAGTCGTCAGTGTCGAGCCGAATACGGCGACCAGCACCAGCAGCAGCACGAAGTTCGGCAGCGTCTGGAACGCTTCGGTGATCCGCATCAGCACATTGTCGACCCAGCCGCCGTAATAGCCGGCGAACGCGCCGACGAGGATGCCGATCAGGATCGCAATCGCGGTGGCAACCCCGCCGATCAATAGCGAGATCCGCGCGCCATAGAAAATCTGCGCGGCGATATCGCGGCCGGAATTGTCGGTGCCGAGCAGGAAGCGCGGGTTGGAGAACGGCCAGACCAGCGGCCGGCCGGCGAGCGCCAAGGGATCGCGCGGATAGAGCCAGCCGGCCGAGACCGCCATAGCGATCACGATCAGCAGCAGGATCAGGCCGGCGACCGCGGCGGGGCTTCGGAAGTAGCGCTTGACCGCATCCATGACGCTAGCCCTCCGCCATGATGCGCGGATCGAGCCGCGCATAGATGAGGTCGACGATGAAGTTCACGGTGATGACCAGCAGCGCGGAGACGAAGACGATGCCGAGTAGCGTGTTGAGGTCGCGCTGCACCACCGATTCATAGGCGAGCCGGCCGAGGCCCGGCAGCGAGAACACGCTTTCGACCACCACCGATCCGCCCAGCATGGTGCCGGCCTGCAGCCCGATCAGTGTCACCATCGGGAGCAACGCGTTGCGCAGCACGTGCCGCGTCACCACGCGCGTCTCGTCCAGGCCCTTGGCGCGCGCGGTGCGGACGTAGTCGAGATTGAGCACCTCCAGCATCGAGGCGCGCATGATGCGGAGGTAAATGGCGAGGAAGATCAGCCCAAGGGTCAGCGTCGGCAGCACCAGATGGCTTGCGATATCGAGCGCGCGCCAGATGCCGGTTCGCGCCGCGCCGATGTCCTCGAAGCCGCCGGGCGGCAGCCATTGCAGGTAGACCGAAAACACCACAATCGCCATCAGCCCGAACCAGAATGAGGGCGTCGCGTAGAAGATCAGACCGAGGGTGGAGATCAGCGTATCAGGCCAGCGGTTGACGCCGCGGGCCGCGATCACGCCGAATACGAGACCGAAGAAGAACGCGAATGACAGCGAGGCCGTCATCAACAGGATGGTCGGCGGCAGCCGTTCCAGGATCACCGATGCCACCGGCTTGCCGTAGATCGAGGAAAAGCCGAGATCGAGCCGCACCAGCCGCCAGAGATAGTTGCCGAGCTGCGCCGGGATCGAGAGGTCGAGCCCGTAGAATTTGCGCAGCTCGCGGGCGGTTGCGGCATCGCCGCCGCCCATCTGCGCCATCATGGCGTCCACAGTGTCGCCCGGCGCGAACTGCAAGAGCAGGAACACGCCGATCAGGATCAGAACGAGGGTCGGGATCGAGGCGGCCAAACGCCGCCCCGCAAGGTTCAGGATGCGCATAGACCTATCTTGGCGGATATCGGCTTAAGCCGAAAGCCAAAGATCGTGCCAGCTCGCCGAGCCCCAGCGCGGGGTGTTGGAGTGGTTGCGCGCCTTTGCCGTGATCGTGGTGAGGAAGATCTGCTCGATCGGCATCCAGACCGGCAGCTCCGTGTTCACCTCCTTGACGAACTGGGCGTACAGCGCCTTGCGCTTGGCCGGATCAACCTCGGTGGCGGCATCGTCGATGGTCTTGTCGACGTTCTTGTCCTCCCAGCCCCATTGGTTGGTCCAGGGCGCGCCCTTCGGCTGGCCCGAGCGATACCAGACGGTGGTCGAGACCGCGGGGTCGTTGCGGTACTGGTGCCAGCCGGTCGCGATATCGAAGGCGTGCTCGTCATAGACCTGCTTGAGGAAGCCGCCGCCGTCGTTGCGGACGATCTCGACGGGAATGCCGACCTCGCCGAGCGATTGCTGGATGAAGGTCGACCACAGCGAGATGTCCTCGCCCCAGGGCGCCGGCAACAGTCTTAGCGAGAAGCGGGTGCCGCCGCGGCCCGCCTTGAAGCCGGCTTCGTCGAGCAGCGCGGCCGCCTTGGCCTTGTCGTAGGGATATTGCGGCGTATTCGGCCCGGGATAGAAATCGGTCGAGGTCGAGGGGATCGGCCCGGTGCCGAGCTTGGCGAAATCGCCGAGGAAGTTCTCGATGAAAAACGGCACGTTGATCGCATGCGCGATCGCGCGGCGAACCCTGATGTCGGACAGTTCCTTGCGGCGGAAGTTGAATTCCAACGTGTTGGTCCGCGCATTGCCTTCATTGCCCTTGGTCGAGACGATGAAGCGCTTGTCCTTGCCGAGGCGAGCGAGATCCGAGAGCGTCAGACTGGAGAATGGAGCGTAGTGAAGTTCGCCGGCTTCCATTTGCGCCGCCGCCGCTGCGCGATCGGTGATCACCTTCCATACGATACGATCGAGATAGGGCGCGTTCGGCCGCCAGTAATTCTCGTTGCGGTCGGCAATGATGTATTGGCCGCGCTCATATTTGACGAACTTGAACGGGCCGGTCCCGACGGGTGCGAGGTTGGTCGGGTTCTGCCTGATATCGCCGCTCTCATAGAGATGCCTGGCCGAGACATAGCCGAGGTCGGGTAGCGCCCGCAGCAGCAGGTTCAGCGGCATCGGCCGGTCGTATTTGAAGATCGCGGTGTGCGGATCAGGCGTCTCGACCGCGGTGAGGAACAGCTGCAGCGTCGATCCGTAATTGAGGATCTTCTTCCACATGTTCATCGCGGTGAATTCGACGTCGGCCGAGGTGAACGGCTTGCCGTCGTGCCAGGTGATGCCTTGGCGCAGTTTGAAGGTCACCGTTTTGCCGTCGGGGGTAGCTTCCCAGCTCTCGGCGAGCACGCCGACCGGCTGGCCGTTGGCGTCGAGGTCGACCAGGTTCTCCTGGATCTTGCCGCCGATGATGTAGACGCCGGTGGAGGCCTGGAGGCTCGGGTTGAGCTGGCGCTGCTCGGCGGCGTAATGGACGTTGAACACGCCGCCCTTGCGCGGCGTCTCCTGGGCAAAGGCCCGCATCGGATTGATCACGTTGGCCGCGATGGCCGCCGATGTCAGCAGCGCGGTGCGGCGATTGATTTCAAGGCGCGTCAAATCCATGCGAAGTCTCCGAACACGATATTGATGGCGAACCGTTCACGCGTCCGCCTTGAGGGCGATGTTACGATGGAACGTGAGCGCGAGTCATTTTCAAATCGCGCGGGCATCCGGAAAATCCTTCCTGAAACAACGTGCTTAGCGGCCGATCCATCTGCGCATTTTGTCGCGCCGGAAGCCAAATCAGGGCTCGCTCCGATAGAGGCGGAGAGGGGAGAGCAGCCCCGGATTGTCCGAATTTGGGCGCTCGGGCAGCGCTGAATCCCTCTAAAAATAGGCCCTGGACGGCTTCCGATGTTAAAAAACCCGGAAAAATTGGACGAATCACTACAACTCGACTAGCGAGATACTTGTGCAGATGTCGAAAACCCCGTTTTTTTAGGCGGTTTCCGCACATATCGTCGCCCTGTGCCAGAATCAATGGAGCAACCATGGCCACCCAAATGTCTAAGTCGCAGCTGATCGAGAAGATCGCGACCACCACCGAAATTTCGAAGAAAGAGGTCAAGAACGTGATGGACACGCTCGTTGACGTCGGTCACAAGGAGCTCAAGAAGAACGGGGTATTCCTCGTTCCTGGCTTCGCGAAGTTCGTCGTGGTCAAGAAGCCCGCGACCAAGGCTCGTAAGGGCACCAACCCCTTCACGGGCGAAGAGATGATGTTCAAGGCCAAGCCGGCCCGCAAGATCGTCCGGGCCCGCCCGGTCAAGGCCGCCAAGGACGCGGTCTAAGAGCGATCTAATAAAAGCGAGAAGGCCTCCGGCGACGGGGGCCTTTTTGTTTTTCACCTCGCCCCGTCGTCCCTGCGAACGCAGGGGCCCATACCGCGTGATTTCTCTTGTGGCACCGTGGCAGACGCCGTCCTTCCAAACGAAGCCCTGTGATTATGGGTCGCTGCGTTCGCAGGGACGACGGGGGAGAGAGTTCGTGCACGTCATCCGCCACAGCTCGTCATCCCCGCAAGGGCGGGGCGAGGGAGGAGCGGGCACGCACGTTGCGCCTTTGCCAAGTTGCCCTACACCACCGGCGAACGGCCGCCGTCGACATTGATCGCCGTGCCGGTGATGAACGATCCCTGATCGGAAGCAAGGAAGCAGGCGAGGTTGGCGAATTCCTCCGCCGTGCCGATGCGGCCCAAGGGCGTGCCCTTGGCGAGGTTCTTGGCGAACACCTCGAAGTCCGTGTCGGGCGCCTGTGCCGCATGCCGCTTCACCCATTGATCGCTCATGATCAGGCCGACCAGCATCGCATTCACCAGGATGTTGTGCTCGCCGCCCTCGCTCGCCATCACCTTGGTCAGCGCCATGCCAGCTGCCCGAGACACCGAGGTGGGCGCCGACGAGCCCGCGGGCGCCTTGGCATAGGTGTTGAGCACGTTGATGATGCGGCCCCATTTGCGCGCCTTCATGCCGGGCCAGACCAGGCGGCTGAAGCGGATCGCCGCGAACAGTTTGAGGTCGAGGTCTTCCTGCCAGGCTTCGTCGGAAATGTTCTCGAACGCCATCGTCCGCGCGGTGCCGGCGTTGTTGATCAGGATATCGACCGGGCCGAGATCGCTGACAATCTTGTCATGCGCGCTTGCAATATCCGCCGCCTTCGAGACGTCGCAGACATAGTCCCGAACCACAAGGCCGTCCTTGCCGAGTTGCTCCCGCGCGGCTTTCAAATCCTGCGCGCCGCGCGCGAGGATCGCCACCTTGGCGCCAGCGCCGGCAAAGCGCCGCGCGACCGCAAACCCAATTCCCTTGCTGCCGCCGGTGACCACGGCGACGCGATCTTTCATCGTGACTTGCATCTCGTTCTCCAATCACGGTCGATGACGCCCCCGTGAATGCCGGAAATACTATCCGGTTCGGAAGGCGCTTTAGACAAGGATTTTTCCTGTTTGGCCGCACGGCGAATGGCATCGTTGCTATTTTTGCAAAGCGCCTTGTGGAGCCCGGCGGCCGCGCCAAGATCAAATAGAACAACAATGGAGTCCAGGAGACCACCATGGGCCTGCAGCAAGCAAAACTCGAATCGCTTCCCTACGTTACCGCCGAAGTGAACTATCTCGCGCCGGTCGCAGGAAAGCCCCGCACCTACGCTTTCGATCCGCCGCCGGGCGAGCCCAAATCGACCGCGCTGCCCGAACCGCACAACGTCCCGATCTTCGATGCGCGCCTGATCGCCGCCAATCTCTCCCTGGATCGCGAAGGCTTTGCGCTGGTCCGCCATCCCACCATCGTCAGGAATTTCTACGACGATAATGAGGTGCGGAACGTCTACTATCCCGCCGTAGAAGCCTTTCTCAAGGCGACACTGAAAGCGGACCGCGTCTTCATCTTCGACCACACCGTGCGCAAGCGCGTAGAGGGCGCCGCTGATGTCAGAGGCGCCGGCCCGCGCCAGCCGGCCACGCGGGTGCATGTCGACCAGACCGAAAAATCCGGCGCCAACCGCGTTCGCGAGCATCTGCCCGATGAGGCGGAAGAACTGTTGAAGGGGCGCGTGCAGGTCATCAATGTGTGGCGGCCGATCCGCGGCCCCTTGCGGGATACGCCGCTCGCCATGTGCGATGGCCAGACCGTCGAGGCCGGTGATCTCGTCGCCTCCGACCTGATCTATCCGAACCGCAGCGGCGAGACTTATTCGGTCAAATACAACCCGAACCACCGCTGGTACTACATTCCGGAAATGCGGGCCGACGAGGCGTTGCTGCTCAAATGCTACGATTCCGCAACCGACGGCCGCACGCGGTTCGGGCCGCATACCGCCTTCACCGATCCGACCACGCCGGCCGATGCGCCCCCGCGCGAGAGCATCGAATTGCGCACACTGGTGTTCCACCGGAACTGATCGCCGCCTTCGGATTCGCGTTCCCGCGATATTGGTGATACCTCGCCCCAAAACAGTTTTGGGGCGAGATGGCTCATGGACGGCGGCAAGGCGGATGACGCTGATATCAACTTCCGCGTACTGATATCAGCGCTTCTGGCGCTTGCCTGCGGCCACATGCTGTCGACCCTGCTACGGACAATTCCGGCGGTCAGCCTCGACGTGATGGCCGCCGACTTCCGCACCGCGCCACAGACGCTGGCGAGCCTCACGTCGATCTACCATTTCGCCTTCGCCGCCTCGCAGATCCCGGTCGGCGCCGCGATGGACCGCTTTGGCGTCCGCCCGGTTTCGTTGAGCCTGCTCGCGGGAACCATCGTAGGCGCGTTGGCATCGGGGCTCGCCACCGGGCCAGCGAGCTTTATGTTCGGACAACTGCTGCTCGGCATCGCCACCTCGGGCATGCTGATGTGCCCGATGACACTGGCCGCCAAGCAGATGTCGGCGGCGCGCTTCGGCCTGTGGTCCGGCATCATTCTCTCGGTCGGCAATATCGGCATGCTGCTGTCGGCGAGCCCGCTCGCCTTCGTCGTCGAGCATTTTGGCTGGCGGGCAGGGTTCTGGATCTCCGCCGGTTTTGGCGCGGCGGTGGCGCTGGCCGTGTTCCTGCTGGTTCCGAAACAGCCGGCCGAGCATGCCGACCCATCCTCGCCGCTGTCGCAGATGGCCAAGGTCCTGCGCATCGGCCTATCGCGACCCCTGCGCGGCCTGATCGCGCTGGCGCTGGTTTCGCTGGCGGCCTCCCTGGTGCTACGCGGCTTGTGGGGCGGCCCGTGGCTGATGGAAATCAAGGCGCTCGGCCGCGTCGAAGCCGGCAATGTGCTCGGCCTGTTCACGCTCGCGCTGATCGCCGGTCCCGCGCTGATGGGCTTCCTGGATCGCAGCTTCGGCCATCGCCGCGAAGTGCTGGCTGCGACGCATTCCCTTGCGGCACTGCTGCTCGCCCTGGCAGCGGCCGGCGCGCCAAATTACCCGCTATCCGAGCTGCTAGGTGTACACGCCGTGCCGGCGCAGATCGATGCCGCGCTGTTCGTCCTGATGGGCATTGCGATCTCGACGCAGCCGCTACTGTTCGGCATGACGCGGCAAATGGCGGGCGCGCAGAATGCCGGCAAGGCGCTTTCCGCGATCAACCTCGCATTCTTCCTCGGCGCCGCGCTGATGCAATCGGCGACCGGCGTGGTCGCGACGATCTTCGGCCTTCCCGCAGTGCTGCTATTCATGGCCGCGGCCTTGATCGTCGGGGTGATTGTGTTTTTGATGTACACGTAGGATGGGTGGAGCGTAAGCGATACCCATCAATGCAGGTTGAAGCGTGATGGGTTTCGCTGCGCTCTACCCATCCTACGATGAGGTTCAAGGAAGCCCGCATGTATCCGGACCCAAATTCCTCTTCGCAAAAAATGTACGATCGCGCGCTGGCGAGCCTTCCCGGCGGCAACACGCGCACCACCGTGTTCATGAAGCCCTATCCGATCTACGCCGCGCGCGGCGATGGCTGCCGGGTGTGGGATCTCGACGGCAATGTCTATATCGACTGCATCAACAATTTCACCGCGGCGATCCATGGTCACGCGCATCCCGCCCTGATCAAGGCGGCGACCGCGCAGCTCGCGCTGGGATCGGCGTTCGGCATGCCGACCGAATCCGAGGTCGATCTTGCCGAGCTGTTGGTGTCGCGGCTGCCGTCGGTCGATCAGGTTCGCTTCGCCAATTCCGGCACGGAAGCCGTGATGATGGCGCTGAAGGCGGCGCGTGCGCATACCGGCCGGCCCAAGATCGCGAAATGCGAAGGAGCCTATCACGGCTCCTATGATTACGCCGAGGTGAGTCTCGATCCGGCACCGGAAGCCTGGGGCCGCAACGCGCTGGTCTCAGTGGCCTATGCCAAGGGCACGCCGGAGAATGTGCTGGCCGACGTCGTCACCATTCCCTTCAACGACCCGGATGCTGCCGTCAGCCTGATCCGCGAGCACGGCGAGGGGCTCGCCTGCGTGCTGGTCGACCCCATGCCTAACCGCGCCGGGCTTGCGCCGGCCGACCAGGCCTATCTGGAGGCGCTTCGCAAAGTCACGCGCGAGATCGGCGCGCTCCTGATCTTCGATGAGGTTATCACGTTCCGCCTCGGCTATCGCGGCGCGCAGGGCATCTGGAACATCGACCCTGACCTGACCACGCTCGGCAAGATCATCGGCGGCGGCTTTCCGGTTGGCGCGATCGGCGGCCGCAAGGATGTCATGGCCGTGTTCGATCCCAGGCAAGGCAAGCCTGCGCTGCCGCATGGCGGCACGTTCTCCGCCAATCCCGTGACGATGCGGGCCGGGATCGCCGCAATGCAGTTGCTCGATGAAGCGGCCTTTGCGCGGCTCGCTGCGATGGGCGAGGCGGTGCGCTCCGGCATCAATGCTGCGTTCAAGCGCCATCGCGTACCCGGCGGGACCGTCGGTCGCGGCTCCTTGCTCAAGATTCACTTCGCCGACCGGCCTGTCCGCGACTATCGCTCCGCCTATCTGAGCGAGGAGGAGGCGCGGCGTCAGACGGTATTCTTCCGCGCATTTATCAATCGCGGCGTGCTATCCGCGAGCAATGGCTTGATGGCGTTGTCGACTCCGATGACGGATGCGGATATCCATGCCATCATTGATGCAGCCTCGGGCGCGCTCGAGGAAGTCGCCCGCACGCTGTGATTTGCGCAGCTCCGTAGGATGGGTGGAGCGACTTGTCCGCCGCAGCTCGAAGAGCGAAGGCGGAAGCGACCTGTCCGCCGTAGCTCGAAGAGAAGGCGGATACCCATCAGCTGCTGTGCGTGATAGTGATGGGTTTCGCAAGAGCTCAACCCATCCTACGGGCAAGAACAGAAGAATGTCCGCCAAGATCGATCCAATCACGCGTTCCGTCGTCCAGCATCGCCTCAGTTCGATCGTCAAAGAGATGGGCGAGGCGATGCTTCGCACTTCCTATTCGCAGATCCTCAATTCCAGCCGCGATTTCTCGCTGGCGATCTGCGACACGAATGCGCGGCTGATCGCGCAGGCGGATCATTTGCCCGTTCATGTCGGCGCGCTGCCCTGGGCGACGCTCGCGGTCGAGGAGCGGTTCAAGGACGTGAAGCAGGGCGATGTCATCCTGCTCAACGATCCCTATTATGGGGGCAGCCATCTGCCTGATCTCACCGCCTTCGTCCCGGTCTTCGCCGGCGACAGGCGGCTGCTCTGGACCATCGTGCGCGCCCACCAGAGCGACATCGGCGGCGCCACCCATGGCGCCTATAATCCCAGCGCGACTGAGATCTATCAGGAAGGCTTGCGCGTCCCGCCGATCAAGCTTTATGAGGCCGGCAAGCTCCGCGACGATCTGCTCGATCTGCTGGCGCTGAATATTCGCAATCCCAGAGAATTCCGCGGCGATCTTGCGGCGATGCTCGGCGCGGCGCATCTCGGCGAACGGCGGCTGTCGCGGCTATTTGCCGAATTCGGCACGGTAGTCGTCGAAGCCGCGATGGAAGCGATCCTCGACGCCACGGAGCAGCAGACCCGTGCGGTAGTCTCGACCTGGAAGGATGGCGTGTTCTACGGCGAAGCGTTTCTCGACGATGACGGCCATGGCCGCACCGACATCCGCATCGCCGCCAAGGTAACCAAGAAGGGCAGCGACGTCGAGGTCGATCTCTCCGATTCCGATCCGCAATCGACCAGTTTTGTGAACTCGTCGCATGCCAACATGCAGGCGGCGGTGGCGATGGCGTTTGCCTATCTGATCGACGCCGAGATACCGAAGAACACCGGCGCGCTGCGTCCGCTCAAGGTGATCGCCAAACAGGGCACGGTGGTGTGGGCCGATCCGGGCCGGCCGGTGACGCTGTGCACCAGCCACCCCTCCAACGAAATCGTGGAAGCCATTGTGAAAGCGCTGTCTGCATCCTGTCCCGAACGCGCGATGGCCGGCTGGAGCCGCCGATTCCGCATCGCGATCCAGGGCGAGGATCCGCGCAATGGAAAAAATTTCATCTGGCACCTGTTCCAGGCGCGGCCCGGTGGCGGCGCGTTCTCCGGCGGCGACGGCTGGTCATCGATCGGGGAGTGGCATTCGGTCGGCGGACTGAAGTTCGGCAGTCTCGAAGTGGCCGAAGTGCGCTTTCCCCTCTATTTCCGGCAGCATGAATTCCGCCCGGGCTCCGGTGGCGACGGCCAGCATCGCGGCGGCCTCGGCGTGTCGCTTGATCTGGTGCTGGAGACGGAAAAGACCGCAAAGGGCAACACCGCCGGCGACGGCGCGCGCCATGGTCCCTGCGGCATGCTCGGCGGCAAGGACGGGAAGCCGCATCTCTATCGTCTGCTGTCCGAAGGTCGCGAGCCGCGCGTGCTCCGTACCAAGGAAGTCGGCATCGAACTGCGTCCCGGCGATTGCCTCGAAATCCGTTCCTCCGGCGGCGGCGGGTGGGGACCGCCTGACAAGCGATCGGCGGAAGCACGTCGGCGCGACCGCGAGCAGGGCCTGACGGAAGCCTCGGCGGAGCAGGCGTCCTCATGATGTTCAGGATAGGCGTTGACGTCGGCGGGACCTACACCGATCTCGTGGCCACCGATGAAAGCGGGCGCACCGTGTTTGCGAAATCGCCATCGACCCCGGCGGATCAGTCGCTCGGCGTTATGGCAGGCCTGGAGGAACTGGCGCGGCGGCTGAATGTTACGCGCGCGCAAATGCTCGCCGCGACCGATCGCCTCGTGCACGGCACTACGGTTGCGACCAACGCGCTGCTGGAACGCAAGGGAGCGAAAGTCGCGCTGATCACCACCGAAGGCCACCGCGACATCATCGAAATGCGCGAGGGCCTCAAGCCCGATCGCTACGATCTGCGCTCACCGCCACCGGCGCCCCTCGTGCCGCGCGACCTGCGCTTCGGCGTGAAGGAGCGGCTCCGGGCCAGCGGCGAGGTTATGAAACCGCTCGACGCGAAATCGCTCGATGACGCCATTGCCGGCATCAGGAAGTCGGGCGCGACCTCGGTCGCGGTGTGCTTCCTGCATTCCTATCTCAATCCCGTGCACGAACTCGCCGCCGTCGAGCGACTGAAGCAGGCGCTGCCCGATATCAGCATCTCGCGCTCCAGCGACGTCCTGCCGCAGATCAAGGAATATGAGCGCGTCTCGACCACGATCGTGAACGCCTATGTCGAGCCGATCGTGCGGCGCTATCTCACCAATCTCGAAGCGCGACTGACCGAAGCCGGCTTCAAGGGCAGTCTGTTCGTCGTACTCTCGCATGGCGGCATGGCGCCTGTCGAAGAAGCCTCGCGCCTTGCCGCAGGCACGGTGCTGTCAGGTCCTGCCGGCGGCATGTCCGGCGGGCGGCGCTGTGCTGATCTCGTCGGCATTCCCGATCTGGTGCCGTTCGATATGGGCGGCACCTCGACCGACATCTCGCTGATCTCTGGCGGGCAGGCCTCGCTCTCCGCCGACGGCATGCTGGCCGGCCAGCGTATCGCGCTGCGCAGCCTCGATATCGCGAGCATCGCCGCCGGCGGCGGCTCGATCGCGAGCGTCGATGCCAGCCGCACGCTCCGGGTAGGGCCGGAAAGCGCAGGCTCGGTGCCGGGCCCGGCCTGCTATGGAAATGGCGGCGAGGCAGCAACCGTCACTGACGCCAATGTCGTGCTCGGCTATCTCGATGCCTCAGCCTTCATGGGCGGCAGGCGGCCGCTCGACCGTGCCGCCTCGGAAGCTGCGGTCGATCGTATCGCAGCGGCGATGGAGTTGTCGCGCATCGAGGCCGCCGCCGGCATCTACCGCATGATCAATCTGAACATGGCCGACGGCATCCGCCTGATGACACTGCGCCGTGGCGTCGACCCCCGAAAATTCGCGCTGCTCAGTTTCGGCGGCGCCGCCGGCCTGCATGCGGCGGAAGTTGCGCGTGAGCTCGAAATCAAGCGCATCATCGTGCCGACGGTGGCCTCGGTGCTGTCGGCCTGGGGCATGCTGACCAGCGATCTCCGCTACGAAGTCAGTCGCACGCATTACGGCGTCGGCGCACGCATTTCGGCCGAAGAAGTGCGCGAACTCTTCGCCGGTCTGGAAAAGCAGGCCGCCGGCCGGCTGCGCTCATGGTTCAACGGGCCTGTTACAATCGAGCGCTCCGCCGAGATGCGCTACGGCGAGCAGATCTTTGAGATCGACGTCTCGCTCGACGGCCTCGACTGGAATGCGCCCAATCTGGTGGACCAGATCGAAGACCGCTTTCACGTCAGGCACGAGGAATTATACACCTACGCCTCGCGCGGCCAGGAGGTCGTGTTCGTCAACGCCCGTGTCGCCGCCGTCGGCGAAGTCCAGCGGCAGGACGAGCGCGCGCGCGAGGCCGCATCATCCAGCGCCTGTACCCCGCGCAGCCGGCGTCAAGCCTTCTTCGGCGGCTGGCGCGAAGTCCCGGTCTATGCGCTCGACGAGTTGCGCCCCGGCCACATGCTGACAGGACCTGCGATCATCGAAGCCGAGACCACGACGGTGCTCGTCGACACCGACGACCGCGTGACGGTCAATGCGCTGGGATGGCTGGATATCGAATTGCGCTGAGACAATGATCGTAGGATGGGTGGAGCGAAGCGATACCCATCATCTTTTGTGCAGCGCAATTGATGGGTATCGCTTCGCTCCACCCATCCTACAGACTCCGCCGTTGCATTACCGATTTCGGCCACTACACGGCCAATCTCGACCATGCACACGGCCAAGGCCCAGTTCGTTCGCCAGCCACAACGGAACCGTTTCCTCTTGAGGCCCATAGCGCACCACCGGCACGACAGGACCGCCGCATGGATCGACCCGGTCGTCCTCAGGGCGATAACGATATCGTGGAACGATATTGTAATCCCAGTAGGGAGCTGGCCTTACGACGGGCACCCTGATGATGGGCCTTTCCCGTGGTTCACGAACGACTTGAGCCGTCTGCGCCTGCGCTGCCGCACTAAACGCGCCGAAGTTGCACAGGACCAGGGCCGTTCCCAAAGCTACGATCGCTATCCTCATGCTTCGACCTCCTTGCCACACACAGCTTAGATGCAACTCGAACATCCAGCGATCTTCGAGTTCGTGCCGCTGCTGAGGGTACATCGGACATCAAACACGCCTGAACTGCAACGTCTCATTTTTATGAAGACTGGCGGACCATCTGGCGTGGCGAAGCCACGCCGCCAACATTTCATTTCAAGAACCTGAACTCCCGCGCTATCATTGTCATCGCTGGGTGGCGTCACGAGCTCTGAACAGCTCGCGTTCGAGGGCCGCGTTGATGAAAACAAGAATAAAATGGCTGCTACCTGCCTTCTTCGCATTGTTCTTGGCATCGATACTGGCCGCCCCGCAGCCAACGCGCTCCGCTGGCGTAACCGACACCGAAATCCGCATCGGCAATATCATGCCCTACACCGGGCCGCTGGCCGCATTTGCCTCGATCGGACGGGCGGAGGCTGCCTATTTCGACATGATCAACGAGCGCGGCGGCATCAACGGGCGCAAGGTGAGGTTCATCTCCCGCGACGACAGCTCGAATCCGAGAACGGCGGTCGAGCACACCCGTGATCTCGTCGAGCAGGAGCGCGTGCACCTGATGTTCGGATCATTCGGCACGCCGAGCAATCTGGCGACGCGAAGCTATCTCAACGAGCGCAACATCCCGCAGCTCTTTGTCGCCTCCGGCGATGAGGAGTGGGCGCATCCAAAGCGATTTCCCTGGACGATGGGCTGGCAGCCGACATTTCGTGCCGAGGGCCGGATCTACGCCAATTATATCCAGGCCGCCTATCCAAGCAGGAAGATCGCCGTGCTCTGGCAGAACGATCAGTTCGGCCGCGATCTGTTCCGGGGATTGCAGGAAGGGCTCGGCATCACCGCCAACATGATCGTGGCGGATATCGCCATTGAGGCGGATATGTCGATCGATGCCCAGGTCGACATCCTCAAGAACTCGGGCGCCGAAGTGCTCGTGCTCAATTGCGCACCGCCGATCTCGGCGCGCGCCATCCGTAAAGCCGCTGAACAAGGATGGTTTCCGGTGCTGGTGCTGGTTAATGCGGCGGCCTCGATCGCCAATGCGCTGCGGCCGGCGGGGCTGCAGAACTCTGTCGGCGTGATTTCCACCTCGTTCCTGAAGGATGCCAGCGACACCACCTGGAAGGACGATCCGACCATGAAAGAGTGGCTCGCCTTCATGGATAAGTACTATCCTGACGGCGACAAGGACGACAGCAATGCCATCTTCGGCTACGCAGCAGCCGAGACGCTGGTGCAGGTATTGACCCAGTGCGGTGACGACCTGTCGCGCGAGAACATCATGCGGCAGGCGGCCTCGCTGCGGAACTATCAGAGCACGGTCGCATTCCCGGGAATAACTGTTAACACCGGGCCGGCCGATTTCCACCCGATCGAGCAGATGCGGCTGGTGCAGTTCGACGGCAACTCCTGGCAGCCGATTGGTGATGTGATCGAGAGCGCGTTCTTGGGCGGACTGGGTGATAAGTGACGTTCAGTCTCCAACCATCATAACCGTCATCCCCGCCTTGTGTGCAATTGCGCACTGGCGCGGGCGATCCAGTATGCCGAGACGCTGGTGATTGAGCCGACAGGCTGCGGCGTACTGGATACCCCGCATGCGCGGGGTATGACAGTTTGGTCGCCTACTTCTTCTGCCCGTAATTCAACAGCCCGCCCTTGCTCTTCGGCGGATGGGCGCGCAGGCCTTCCTCGTTGGGCTCGGTGCCCCAGCCGGGGCGGTCCGGTATGATGAGATGGCCGTCGACGATCTCGGGGACATGCGTGAACAGTTCATGGTCCCACGCCAGGCGATCGATGTCGGTTTCCATGATGCGCAAATTCGGCACCGCGGCGGAGAAGTGCGCGTTCTGCATGGTGCAAAGATGACCATAGAAATTATGCGGGGCGACGTTGACTTCGAAATGCTCCGCGGCGGCGGCGATCTTCATCGATTGCCAGACCCCGTTCCACGGCGTGTCGATGATCGCGACGTCCATTGCCTGCTCGTTGAAATACGGCAGGAAGTCGCGCAGGCCCAATAGCGTCTCGCAGGACGAGACGGGGTGCGGGCTCTGGCGGCGGATGTAGCCGAGCGCCTGCGGATTGAAGGTGTCGATCTCCACCCAGAACAGGTCCATATCCTTGATGGCTCGGAGGATCTTCAAATAGCCCTCCGTCTTGGCGTTGAAGTTGAGATCGAGCAAGAGGTCGACGTCCGGCCCGGCGCCGTCGCGGATCGCTTCGAGATGCATGCAGAGGTTTCGCAGCACCTTGCGGTCCACGTTGATTTCCGGCTCGAACGGCGAGCCGAAGCCGGGCCGCCAGCCCTGCGGCTTGCCGTCGGTATAGACGAAGATGTTGGTCTTCATCGCCGTAAAGCCTTTTTCGCGCACCTCGTTGCCGATCGATTTGACACCATCGAGGCTGGTGATGGCCGGCCTGAACCAGTCGGGATGATTGATGCGCCAGGTCGCGCAGTGCGACCAGTAGACCCGGATGCGGTCACGGATCTTGCCGCCGAGCAGTTCGTAGCAGGGCACGCCCAGCGCCTTGGCCTTGACGTCGAGCAGCGCATTCTCGAGCGCGCCGAGCGCCAGCGCTACCACGCCGCCGGCGGCCGGCCGCGTCGCCGCAAACAGCTCCGCGTAGATCCGCTCGTGCTGGAACGCGTTCTTGCCGACGACGCGCGCCCCGAGCTGTTCGATCGCTGCGGTCACGCCCGGCGCGCCAAAACCCTCGTCATACTCACTCCAGCCGACGATGCCGTCCTCGCTCGTGATCTTGACGAAGTGGTAGTTCCGCCAGCCTGCGTCGCAGGCGAGCGTTTCGACGCTTCTTACGGTGGTGGCTTTTTTCATGATTTCCTGCCCCGCGGGTTGTCGTTGTCGTTGGCCGATAACAACAATGGATTGACAGGGAGGTCAATCGCGGGGCAGCGCATAGGCGAGAGCACGGCCTGCATGGTTCGAGACGCGCGGCATTGCCGCGCTCCTCACCATGAGGGTTTTAGAACACGGAAGGTCTCAGACCTCATCCTGAGGAGGCGCGAAGCGCCGTCTCGAAGGATGAAGCCACCGACGGCGCAGCACACCAACACTACGGACGAAACAGCTTCGGCTTCCGCCGCTCGAACACCTGCCGCCCGTTCTTGAACCCCATCAGCACATCAGGCAGTTCGGCAATTGCATGGGCGCCGCTGTCGGTATCGAGAATGACGAGGTCCGCCGGGTTGCCCGGCGCGATGCCGTAATCTCTTAAGTTCATCAGCCGCGCCGGCAGTTCGGTGACGAGATCGAGGCAGGCATCGAATTCGCTGATCCCGGCATGCGCGACATTGGCATAAAAGTTCGCCATCCGCAGCAGCGAGGCGTCGCCGAACGGCGTGAACGGATTGAGCACGTTGTTGGTCGCGACCGAACAGACGACGCCGTTCTCGACCAGCCTGTGCGCCACAGTCAGCCCGCGCGGCGAATTATGCGTGGCGTCGCGGCCCATCAGATAGAGATCGGTGGCGGGCAGCACGGTGACGGCGACGCCGGATTTTGCAAGAAGCGCCGTTGCCGCTTTCAGCCGATCCGGCGGCAGCGCTGATAATTTGGTGGCATGGCCGATCGCGACGCGTCCCTGATAATTGCGCTGCTCGGTCTGCCGGCAGACCTCGTCGAGATGCCACCAGGACGGATCGAGATCGAAATCGAGATGCAGGTCGACGTCGACATCGAACTTCTGCGCGAGATCGAAGACCTTTTCGAGATGCGCGTTCGGATCGGTGTCCATATAGGGGCAGCCGCCGATCGCTTCGCCGCCGTCGCGCAAGGCCGCGATCAGGAGTTCTTCCGCTCCGGGATCGTTGGTCAGGCCTTCCTGTGGAAACACGCAGATCGAGAGGTCGATCGCCCAGGCATAGTCGCGCTTCAGCGCCTTGATCGCCTCGAAGCCGCGCAGGCCAATGCGTGGATCGATTTCGACATGGGTGCGCATCCGCGTCGTGCCGTGCAGAACCGCGCGCTCGATCACGCGCACGCCGCGGGCGTAGACGTCCTCGACCGTAAACTCCCGCTTCATGGCGGCGACCGCGGCGATGGCCTCACTGACGCTGCCATGATTATGCCCGCAGCGGCCGAGCAGGCAGGCCTTGTCCAGATGAATGTGTGTATCGACGAAACCTGATAGCGCGAGCCTGCCGCCGACCTCAACCACCGCCGCCTCGTATTCAAGCCGCGGCGCGATCGCCGCGATCCGGCCGCCGCTGATGCCGATATCGACGGTGGTCGCCGACGACCTGGTCCTGACGTTGCGGAAGATAAGGTCGAAGGCCGTTTTCGCGTTCATGGCATCGGAAGGGCTCTATGGGGTTCTTGCGAACCTAGCGGAAGGGCGACTGCCGGGCAGCTCCAGATTGTGTGCAATTTGGATGCTGAATTGTTCAAAATATGTGCATGCAGTTCGATGGCCGGATTGTAGACTTCGTCCGTCAGGAGAGCCCGCGATGTCCGTTGCCGCAAATGCCGAACCCCGACAAATGTCGGATGCCGAGGTGGTCGAGGCCTATCTCACAGCGTCGATGATCCCCGATCCCGATACGGCTGCGACATATATGAAACCCGGTACGATCATTACCTTCACCGGCGGGCGCGAGTTCGATCATCCCCGCGGCCCGACCGGCTTCAACGCGCAGCGCTATCGCTGGGTCAAGAAGAAGATGGACCGTTTCGACGTCTGCCCGGGCGCAGAGGAGACGGTGGTCTACAGCATCGGCACGCTGTATGGCGAATGGATCGACGGCACGCCGTTCGAAGGCAACCGCTACGTCGACCGCTTCGTCGTGAAAGGCGGGCTGATCGTGAAGATGGATGTCTGGAACGACAGCGCCGAGCGGATTTTGCTGCAGCGTGGGATTGAGGCGTGAGGTCGTTCCCCGGATGCTGCGCAGCACGCCGCACTTGCGGCGTGGTGCGCTGCTGATCCGGGGTCCACCCGCCGATGCCGTGGGTCCCGGCTCTGCGGAGCAGCGTTTCACGCCGCGCCGCGTCCGGGACACGTCACTTACCGCGCCCGCACGACCTTGGACAGTTTCACCACGCGGCCCGCACCTTCGCTTTCCTCCGCATAAGGCGCCAGAATATCCAGCAAATCGCGGCCGCGCTGCGGCGCAGGGGCGACCAGCGCGCGGCTGGCGACCGAGTCCAGGTGGCTGTGCATGAGGCTCATCACCTTGGCTTCGTCACCCTTGACCAGCGCCGCGATGATCGCGCGATGTTCGTTGATGGCGCATTCCGAGGAGTGCGGCCGGCTGTACAGCGACAGCGTCAGGCAGCAGCGATAGGCGACCTCGCTGACATAGCGCACCAGGATCGGGCTGTTCGTCATGTTGGCGAGCAGGATGTGGAACTCCGTCGCGAGGCGAATCGATACCGCGTCCGAGCCGTCGCGTGCGCGGTCCTCGGCGTCGACATGGGCATTCAGTTCGGCGACCTGGGCCTTGGTGAGCTTGCCGGCGAGCTGGCGCACGACAAGGCGCTCGAGCTCGATCCGGATGTCGAAGGCATCGCGGGCTTCCTGCCAGCTCGGCGTCGCGACCACAGCAATCCGGTTGCGGCGCAGCTCGACGAGGCCTTCGGCGGCCAGTTGGCCCAGCGCATGCCGCGCGATGGTGCGGCTGACGCCGAACCGTTCTCCAAGCGAATCCTCCGGCAATTTGGCGCCCGGAGCCAGCGCCTGCTCGATGATGGCGCGGCGCAGCGCGCGGCAGATCATGCCGACCTTGTCGGACGGCGCAGCGGTCTTGTTGGCGGAGCGGGGCGCCATCGGCGAATCCTGAAGGGCTCTAGATGGCGTCCTCTTATCACATTTGTGTACGAAATGAGCGCCTTAATTGCATGCAGTTCGAGGAGCGAATTGCACAAAAGGAGCTCGGTCGTTTTCGTCGCCGATCGCGATCCCATTGATTTTCCGCGGGAGTTTGGCTGGCATCCAGCTTGCATGCACTTCCAGCCATGATGCGCATGCAACCACATTCCGAATTCCGTGGAGCGCCGGTTCCGGCCTCCGCGCTACCCATCGCCATCGAATTGTCGGAAGCCTCAGTCACCTTCGGCCGTGGCGCCCGCGCCGTGCCGGCCCTTTCCACCACGACATTGCGAATTGTCGACGGCGAGTTCGTTGCGCTCGTCGGCCCCTCCGGCTGCGGCAAGTCGACCATCCTGCGGCTGGTGAGCGGCCTGGTGCAGCCGACATCGGGCGTCGTCATTGTCGGCGGCCGCGAAGTCGCCGCGCGCGCGATGCGCGTCGGCATGGCGTTCCAGAATCCGACCATGCTGCCCTGGATGTCGATCGAGCGGAACATCATGCTGCCGCTGAAGATCGTCGAGCCGTTCCGCTCGCAATTTCGCAAGCTGCGCAAGACTGAGTTCCGCGACAAGGCCAACGCACTGCTTGAGCAGGTCGGCCTCAAGGGGTTCGGCAACCGCTATCCATGGCAGCTCTCCGGCGGCATGCTCCAGCGCGCCAACCTCTGCCGCGCGCTGATCCATGAGCCGCGCATGCTCTTGCTCGACGAGCCTTTCGGCGCACTCGACCAGTTCACGCGCGAAGAGCTGTGGTCGATCCTGCAGGACCTCTGGATCGCGCACAGGCCGACCGTGCTGCTGGTGACGCATGATTTGCGCGAGGCGGCATTCCTCGGCAGCCGCATCTGCGTGATGAGCGCGCGCCCTGGCCGCATCCTCGACGACAGCCGCGTCGACTTCCCGCGGCCGCGCACGGTCGCGATGACCTTCGAGCCTGAATTCGTGGCGCTGAACCAGAAGCTGCGCGCCTTCATCGTCGATGCGAGGGGCGCGGCAACAAAGGGAGCGGCCTGACATGCCTGATCTCGATTATCGCCAGAAGGCCTGGTCGGCGGGGCTGATCGTGCTGTTCTTCGTGGCCTGGGAATGGTTCTGCGTCATGACAGGGATGTCCGACCTGGTGCTACCGCGGCCATCGCAGGTGTTCGTCACGCTGTTCGAGAAGTTCCCGATCCTGTGGCCGCATATCCTGCAGACGCTGGCGACGACGATGATCGGCTTCGTGCTCGGCGTAGGCCTCGGCGTCGTGCTCGGCGCGATCATCGGTGTTTCCAAAACCGCTTACGATACCGCCTATCCGCTGTTGGTCGGCTTCTCCTCGATCCCGAAAGTCGCGGTGGTGCCGATCTTCGTTTTGTGGTTCGGCTCCGGCACTGTGCCGGCGGTGCTGACCGCGCTGTCGATCTGCTTCTTTCCGATCGTCGTCAACATCGCAACGGGCCTCGCCACCACCGAGCCCGAGCTGGAAGACGTGCTGAAGGCGTTAGGGGCCAGCAAGCTCGATATTCTCTGGAACGTCGGCCTGCCCAGGACCATGCCGTTCTTCTTCGCCTCGCTGAAGGTCGCGATCTCCTACGCCTTTGTCGGCGCGGTGCTGTCGGAGACCGTCGCCTCCAACCGCGGCATCGGCAACGTCATGATGACCGCGTCCTCGAATTTCAACGTGCCCTTGGTGTTCGCCGGCCTGTTCGTGCTCGCCGGCCTCGGCGTCGCGCTCTACGTGATCTTTTCGCTGATCGAGGGCCGCATCACCGGCTGGGCGACGCGCAAGAACGACATGATCGCCACCTGAACGAAGATCCCGCCAACCGCCATCCAACCGAGCCCGAGGAGACCCGCGATGTTAGCCAGAGTAAGTGCCGCGCTGTTGGGAGTAGCCCTGTTTGCCGGCGCCGCCCATGCCCAGGAGACGACAATCAAGTTCACGCTGGGCTGGAAGACCCAAGGCTCCGACGCCGCGTTCTTCTATGCCAAGGACCATGGCTTCTTCAAAGACGAAGGCCTCAACGTCGTCATCGACCAGGGCGAGGGCTCGGGCGCCACCGTCACGCGCATCATGTCGGGCGCCTATGATGCCGGCTTCGGCGACGTCAACGCCATCATCCAGAACGCCTCGACCAAGCCGCAGGAGGCGCCGGTCATGGTCTACCAGATCTGGAACCAGCCGCCATTTGCGATCGTGACCAAGAAGACCAGCGGCATCAACACCATCAAGGATTTCGAAGGCCGCACGCTCGGCGGCGCACAGGGCACGCCGACCACGCGGCTGCTCCCGGTGTTCGCCAGCAAGAACAAGCTGGAAGGCGAGAAGATCAAGATTTCCAATATGGCGCCGAACCTGCAGGAGCCGATGCTGATCAAGGGCGACATCGACGCCGCCCTGGTGTTCAACATCACGAGCTATTTCAACCTCGTGCTGAACCGCCAGGATCCCGACAAGGACTATAAATGGTTCTCGTTCGGGGACTACGGGCTGGACCTCTATTCCAACGGCCTGATGGTGTCGCGCAAGCTGCTCGCGTCCAATCCGAAGGCTGTCGGCGGCCTCGTCCGCGCCGTCAACAAGGCGATGATCGCGATCGCCAAGGACCAGAACGCCGGGATGAAGGCCGCGGTGAACTACGACAACCTGATCAATGTCGATGTCGAAAAGCGCCGCCTGCAGTTTTCCTTCGACAAGCTGATCGTCTCGCCCGAGATGAAGGAGATCGGCGTCGGCGATATCAAGGACGACCGCATGGCACGCGCCATCGGCATCATCGTCGAAGGCTATCAGCTCGCCCGCGCGCCCGCGCCGTCGGAGATCTTTTCTCGCGAATTCCTGCCGCCGCGCGCGGAGCGGGAATTGGTGTATACGGCGAATTGACGATTTCTCGTCATTGCGAGCGCAGCGAAGCAATCCATGCCTCGGTTCGGGGATAGATGGATTGCTTCGTCGCTTTTGCTCCTCGCAATGACGGAGTGGGATTATGACCATGGAAGTCCCCGCACACAGCCTGTTCTCCGGCCCCGAGCGCGGCCTGCTCGAAAATGTCATGTTGCGGCATGACAACGGCGTTATCACGTCCATCTCGGAGGCCGCGTCGCCGACGGCCGGCCCGCGCTCCCTCGTGCTGCCGGCCTTCGTCAACGCCCACGACCATGCCCGCCCGACCGCGTCCTCGTTCGGCGCGGTCGGCATGCCCTTGGAAAGCTGGATCCTGCGCTCCGCGCTCGGCACGCCGGTCGATCCGTATCTGACGGCGGCATCAGCGCTGGCGCGTTCGGCGCGGGCGGGATGCGCGGCAATGATGGTTCACTACACCCGACCGAGTGGGGCGATGCCGCTGGTCGAGGAAGCCAAAGCCATTGCGCGCGCGGCCTCCGATGTCGGCACCCGCATCGCCTTCGCGCTTGCAGTGCGCGACCAGAATCCGCTCGTGTATGGTGATGAGGAGCCAGTTCTCGCCGGCCTCTCCAAGGACGATCGCAATACCATCGAACAGCTATTCGTCCGCGCCCCGATGTCGCCGAAGGCCTATATCGAGCTGACGGATGCGGTCGCCTCCGCCATCGCCGGCCCCAAGGTCGACGTGCAACTCGGCCCGGCCGGCGTGCAATGGTGCTCAAAACCCTTGCTCGAAGCGGTAGCGGAGAATTCGGCGCAGACCGGCCGGCGCATTCACATGCATCTGCTCGAGACCGTCTATCAGCGCGCCTGGGCGGATCAGCATTTCCCTGATGGTATCGTCCGCTACCTCCGCGACATCGGCTTCCTCTCCGAGCGGTTGACGCTGGCCCATTGCATCCATGCCCGCCCCGACGAGATCGAGATGATCGCGGCGTCCGGTGCCCGCATCGTCACCAATTTCTCTTCCAATCTGCACCTGCGCTCCGGGCTGGCGCCGATCGCGGCGGCGCACCGATGCGGCTGCTCGATCGCGGTCGGCGTGGACGGTCTGGCGCTGGACGAGGATGACGACGTGCTGCGCGAGATGCGGCTGGTGCAGATGATCCATGGCGGCCTCGGCTTTAAGCGCAGCTGGAGTCCTTCCGAGTTCCTCGCGCTCGCGATCGAGAGCGGCCGCAAAGCGACAGGCGCGCCCGGGACCGGCGCGCTCATGCCGGGCGCACCGGCCGATTTCGTCACCGTCGATCTCGACCGGCTCGATCGCGACCAGATCATGCCGGTCGACCCCATCGATCTCCTGTTCGCGCGCGGCAACGCCTCGTTCCTGCGCGACGTCGTAGTCGATGGTCGGCTGATCGTGCGGGACGGCCGCTGCACCGGCGTCGATCTCGCTGCCATCGAGACCGAGCTGCGCGGCATCTACCGCGCCAGCGCAGCCAACCTCTCCGGCTTCCAGCGCGCCTGGCCGCAGCTTTCGGCCGCGGTGCAAGACTGGTTCGAAGGCCAGCTCTCCTGCAGCTAACGACGAACCACTCTCGCACCTTCCGGTGATTTCCCGCTTCGCGGAACAAATTTCCACTTGCATCGCAATTCCCGCAAGGTTGTCATGTTCGGCAACAAGAATCTGAATCGACAGCGGTTTTCGCTCGCGAACTCAGGCCGAACGTAGGGGTCATACGGAACGTCCATGTCCTTCAACAAGCTGCTGATCGCCAACCGCGGCGAGATCGCCATCCGTATCGCGCGCGCGGCGGGTGACGCCGGCCTCGCCACCGTCGCGATCCATTCCGCTGATGACGCGCAATCGCTGCATGTCCGCGCCGCGGATGCCGCCCACGAAATCCCCGGCCGCGGCGCGCGGGCCTATCTCGATATCGAGGCGGTGATCGCAGCCGCCAAGGCGACCGGTTGCGACGCCATTCATCCCGGCTACGGCTTCCTCAGCGAGAACGCCGCGTTCGCTCGCCGCTGCATCGCAGAAAACATCGTCTTCGTCGGGCCGTCGCCGGAAGCGCTCGATCTGTTCGGCGACAAGGCGCGGGCCAAGGCGCTGGCAAAGCAATGCGGCGTCCCCATCATCGAGGGCACCAGCGGTCCGACCAGCCTGGAAGAGGCGAGGACCTTTCTTGAATCGCAGGGCGAGCGCGGCGCCATCATGATCAAGGCCATTGCCGGCGGCGGTGGCCGCGGCATGCGCATCGTCGATGATCCCTTGCTGCTGGAGGAAGCCTATGCGCGCTGCCAGTCCGAAGCCATGGCGGCTTTCGGCAACGACGGCGTCTATGTCGAGCGGCTGATCCGCAACGCCCGCCACATCGAGGTGCAGATCATCTGCGACCATCACGGCGCGATCAGCCATCTCTGGGAACGCGAATGCACCGTGCAGCGCCGCAACCAGAAGCTCATCGAGATCGCGCCAAGCCCGTCGCTGAGCGACGCCTTGCGCATCCGCATCATCGACGCCGCCAAGGAACTCGCCGCCGCCGCCAATTACGATAATCTCGGCACCTTCGAATTCCTGGTCGATAACGACGCCCGTACCAGCGACAGGGCGTTCGCCTTCATCGAGGCCAATCCGCGGCTGCAGGTCGAGCATACCGTCACCGAGCAGGTGCTCGGGGTCGACCTCGTGCAGTCGCAGCTAGCGGTCGCGGCCGGCGCGACGCTCGGCTCGCTCGGCCTGGCGCAAGGCTACATCCCGCGGCCGCGCGGCTTTGCGATGCAGCTCCGCGTCAACATGGAGGTGATGGACGAGACCGGCGCCACCAAACCGACCGGCGGGACGCTGGCGATGTTCGACCTGCCGTCCGGCCCCGGCGTTCGCGTCGACACGTTCGGCTATTCCGGCTACCGCACCAGCGCTGCCTTCGACTCGCTGCTGGCCAAGGTCATCGTGCATTCCCCAGGCGGCAACTGGACCGATGTCGTGCACAAGGCCTCACGGACGCTGCGTGAATTTCGCATCGACGGCGTCGCCACCAATCTCCCGTTCCTCGCAGCGATCCTGGTGCATCCGGATTTTATCGAGAACCGCCTCAGCACCGGTTTCATCGACAGGCATGTCGCCGGTCTCGTCGGCGAAGCAAAGAGAATGGTCGAGGCGACGGCAGAGGCGGCGTTGATCGAATCCGGCGCTGCGGCCGACAATGGCGTGCCGGCAGCCGAAATCCCGACGAGCCTGCCTGCGGGTTCGCTCGCCGTACCGGCGCCACTCCAGGGGACTATCGTAGGGGTGGACGTCAGGGAAGGGGATCTCGTCCGCCCCGGCCAGCAGATCGCTGTGCTGGAATCCATGAAGATGGAGCATCTGGTGACCGCGCCGCATGGCGGCAGGGTGACGAGGATCGCGGCTGACCCAGGCGCGACGCTGATGCAGGACGAGCCAATCCTTTATCTGGAGCCGGCCGAAATCGACGCCCATGACGTGGCCGAGGAGGAGGATGTCGATCTCGATCACATCCGCCCCGATCTGGCCGAGTTGATCGAGCGCCACGCCATCACGCTGGACGAAAATCGTCCGGCTTCGGTCGAGCGCCGCCGCAAGACCAACCAGCGCACGGCGCGCGAGAACGTCGCTCATCTCGTCGATGACGGCTCCTTTGTCGAATACGGCTCGCTCGCCATCGCCGCCCAGCGGCGGCGCCGCACCGTCGATGATCTCATCCGCAACACGCCGGCCGACGGCCTGATCTCGGGCGTCGCCACTGTCAATGCCGACAAGTTCGGCGCGGATGCCGCCCGCTGCATGGTGATCGCCTATGACTATACCGTGCTCGCCGGCACGCAAGGCCACATGAACCACAAGAAGATCGACCGCATGCTGAGCCTTGCCGAGCAATGGCGGTTGCCGCTGGTGTTCTATGCCGAGGGTGGCGGCGGCCGTCCCGGCGATACCGATCGGCTCGGCATGACCGGCCTTGACGGGCCGTCCTTCGTGCAGTTTGCAAAACTCTCAGGGTTGGTGCCGGTCATCGGCGTCGTCTCCGGCTATTGCTTCGCCGGCAACGCTGCGATGCTCGGCTGCTGCGACGTCATCATCGCCACCAAGAATGCTTCCATCGGCATGGGCGGCCCCGCGATGATCGAGGGTGGCGGCCTCGGCGTCTATCATCCGGCCGAAGTCGGGCCGGTATCGTTCCAGTCGCCGAACGGCGTGATCGACATTCTGGTCGAGGACGAGGCGGAGGCGACGGTCGCCGCGCAGAAATATCTCTCCTACTTCCAGGGTGCGGTTGCCGACTGGAAGGCGCCGGACCAGCGCCTCTTGCGCCGGGCGATCCCGGAAAACCGCCTGCGGGTCTACGACATCCGGAGCGTCATCGATCTCCTGGCCGATGAAGGCTCGGTGCTGGAGATACGCCGCGATTTCGGCGTCGGGATGATCACCGCCTTCATCCGCATCGAGGGAAAACCGTTCGGCCTGATCGCCAACAACCCAAAGCACCTCGGCGGCGCCATCGATGCGCCGGCCGGCGACAAGGCCGCGCGCTTTATGCAGCTCTGCGACGCCTTCGACATCCCGATTGTATCGCTCTGCGATACGCCGGGCTTCATGGTCGGCCCTGAAGCGGAAAAGACCGCGATCGTGCGCCATGTCGCGCGCATGTTCGTGACCGGCGCAAGCCTCACCGTGCCGCTGTTCGGCATCGTCTTGCGCAAGGGCTATGGCCTTGGCGCGCAATCGATGATCGGCGGCGGCTTCCACGCCTCCTTCTTTACGGTGGCCTGGCCGACCGGCGAGTTCGGCGGCATGGGCCTTGAAGGCTATGTGCGGCTCGGCTTCCGCAAGGAGATGGAAGCGATCGAAGATCCGGTCGAGCGCGAGAACTACTACAAGGCCAAGGTCGCCGAGCTCTACGCCAACGGCAAGGCGGTCTCGATTGCCTCTGTGCTGGAGATCGACGAGGTGATCGATCCCGCCGACACGCGGCACTGGATCATGTCGGGCCTGCGCTCCGTGCCGAAGCCGGAGCCGCGCACGACAAAGAAGCGGCCGTGTATTGATGCGTGGTAGCCGGAGACTTCGTAGGGTGGGTTAGTGGAAGCGTAACCCACCACTGATCCCGCTTGCACAGCGGCCGGCGGATTACGCTCCGCTAATCCGCCCTACGAACTGCGCTCGCAATGACGAGGGGAGGTAGCCGTGCAAGCCCGCCTACGAACTGATTTGCATCGCGCACAAACGCAATTTCATGCGACGCCTGCGACCATTTGGCGCGACGGCAAATCATTTCTGATTTTCAGAAATCGTGTCAAGCCCCGGAATCAAAAATATTCCGCTTCCGTTCTCACCCAAATCAGTCACATAACTCCGTCCGTCTCACCGCAGATGAGGGGCGTCGGCCATCGTCACCAACGTGCAGTGGGATGCGATGGACGCGGATGGCGCGATAGACGTTGCGCGCCGGATGCGTACGGCGAAGTCGTGTGGTCCTGATGTCGCGGTGCTGGCATTAAGTCTCCAAGAGAAGCGAAACTTCTCGGAGGCGACGGTGGCAAAAGAGCCGTTCGCCGGGAAGATCACGTATAAGCCGTAAAGCCATTGCGCAGGGAAGGCCGGAGTGTTTCCGCTGTACCTGTATGCTCGTGTGCGTTTCCTTTATGCGCAACGGCACACGAGACCGCGGGTGCGGCGCGCACCCGGTCTTCCCTGCGCCCTCTGATAAGAGGGCGGGAAATTCTGAGCAAAGCTCGGGCAGTTCATGTCGCGAGATCGCGAAGTCATACTCGGTCGTCGTCACCCGCGAAGGCGGGTGACCCAGTATCCCAGAGACAGCAGTGATTGAATCGAGAAGCCGCGGCGTACTGGATCCCCGCGTCCGCGGGGATGACAGTCGAGTGTTGCGTCGCTACCTCCGCGTCATTGCGAGCGAAGCGAAGCAATCCATTGTCACCCTGTGCGCGGAAGGATGGATTGCTTCGCTGCGCTCGCAATGACGGGGAAGAGCCATGACGACGCTGACGCTACCCCAACCTCAACTCCTCATACCCCTTCGCGGCCACCTCGTCGCACCTCGCGCGGTACGCCGGCGCACTGCCGCTGTAGCGGGCGACGATGCGCCTCTGCTTGCCTTCGACGTTGGAGTTGATGCCCGTCATCCAGGAATCGACCTCGTTGGACAGCAAGCCCTCGCCAAGCGCCTTGACGTGGTCGGTCCAGGACTTCACGCCCTCAGGCGTCGCCTCGAGCCGCGTCAATCCCTTTTCCATCGCAAACATGATCAGTCCCGTCACCCAGTCGACGCTGTATTCGATGCTGCGCGGAATGTTGCCGAGCGCGGTGTGAGGCCCCATCAGCATCAGCATGTTCGGAAATTCATGAACCATGATGCCGAGATAGGTCTCCGGCCCGCGCTTCCACTTGTCCTTCAGCCGCGCCCCGCCCGCGCCGCGGAAATCGATCTTGTCGAAACTGCCGGTGATGGCGTCGAAGCCGGTCGCATAGATGATGATGTCGAACGCAAACTCCCGCTCGTTGGTCTTGATCCCCGCGGGCGTGACGCGCTCGATGGGTGTCTCCCTGATATCGACCAGTTCGACATTCTCCTGATTGTAGACCTCGTAATAGAACGTCTCGAGCGGCAGGCGGCGGGTGCCGAAACCGTGATTCCTCGGGATCAGCTTCTCGGCCACTGTCTGATTCTTCACGCGCTGGCGGATCTTGCGCGCAACGAAATCGGAGATCGTGGCGTTCGCCTTGCGGTCGATCAGTATGTCCTTGAAATTGCCCTGCCAGATGCCGAAGCCGCGCTCGGCATAGAGCTTCTCATAAAACGCCTCGCGTTCCTCGTCCGACACCTCGAACGCGCCGCGCGGGTCGGGCGTATGCAGAAAGCAGGCAAAGGTCTCCTTGCAGCGGGCGAAGATTTCCGGATAACCCGCCTTGATCTTCGCTTGCGTCTCCGCATCAATCTTGCCGTTATGCAGCGGCGCGCACCAGTTCGGCGTGCGCTGGAAGACGGTGAGATGGCCGACCTGTCCCGCAATGGTCTGGATCGTCTGCACGCCGGTTGCGCCGGTGCCGATCACGGCAACGCGCTTGCCCGCGAAATCAACCGGCTCCTTCGGCCATCGCGCAGTGTGAAAGGAGGCGCCCTTGAAATCGTCACGTCCCTCGATCCGCGGCAGCGTGGGCGTCGAGAGCGGCCCGATCGCGGTAATCAGGAAGCGAGAATTGAGGCGGCTGCCGTCTTCGAGCGTGATGGTCCAGCTCCGCGAGTCCTCGTCATAGACTGCGGCCGTCACCCGGCTGCGAAACTGGATATCGCGGCGCAGGTCGAACTTGTCGGCAACATAGTTGAGGTAGCGCAGCGTCTCCGGCTGGCCGGCGAAATGCTCCGACCACTCCCATTCCTCCAGGAGCTCCTTGGAGAACGAGTAGCCATAGGAATAGCTCTCGGAGTCGAAGCGCGCGCCGGGATAGCGGTTCCAGTACCAGGTGCCGCCAACATCGGTGCCCGCCTCGAACACACGGACACGCAGGCCCCGTTCGCGCAGCCGATAGAGCTGGTACAGGCCCGACATGCCAGCGCCGATGATGATGGCGTCGTAGTCCGGAATGGGCGCCGCCTCCATGTTCGTGCTTGGGGTGGTCAAACCTATCCGCTCCGGTATCCGCGGACAAACCCCGCATCGACGCGTAGCAGGGTTGCAGGTTTGCCGCCGGCCTTTCGACTTTACTCGCAGCCGTGTCTGCCCCTATCCTCATGGCTCAGATCGCCCAGCAAGCGGCGACGGTGGATGGGGAGGGAAGCGATGGCTCCGGCCGGCCGGATTTTGGTTTTGGGGAGCCGGTATTTACCCCGTCATTGCGAGCGAAGCGAAGCAATCCATGTCACCGCTTGCCGAGATATGGATTGCTTCGCTTCGCTCGCAATGACGGGGTGAGAGATGGGGCCTAAGGAAAAATCATGAAACAGCCGTGTGTGTACATCATGGCGAGCAAGCGCAACGGTACGCTTTACACTGGCGTAACCGCGAACCTGCCCAAGCGCGCTTTCGAGCATCGCGAAGGGCTGATGAGGGGATTCTCGAAGAAATACGGCTGCAAGATGCTGGTCTGGTATGAAGTGCACGAAAGTATGATTGAGGCCATTACTCGGGAAAAGCAGATCAAGGCGGGCAGTCGGGCAAAGAAGCTGGCGTTGATCGAAGCTCTTAATCCGGATTGGAAAGACCTCTACGAGTCGTTGATATGATATTGCCCCGAACCCATCCCCGCCATTGCGAGGAGCATAGCGACGAAGCAATCCAGTCCGCCGCTTGCGGAGATATGGATTGCTTCGCTTCGCTCGCAATGACGGCAGAGACAGTTGAGAACAAACAACAATGAACAAACACGATCCCGTTGACGTCCTGATCATCGGCGCCGGCGCGTCCGGCGCGGCGGTGGCTTGGTCGCTGGCCGAAACCAAGATGCATATCCTCTGCCTCGACCAGGGCGGCTGGATGAAGCCGTCGGAATATCCGAGCACCGGGCGCGACTGGGAGGCGAAGTTTTACGGCGAGTGGTCGACCAGCCCGAACATCCGCGCCCGGCCCGAGGATTATCCGATCAACGACGACAACTCGCCGATCAAGGTGGTGAACTTCAACGGCGTCGGCGGCTCAACAGTGATGTACACCGCGCACTGGCCACGGCTGCACCCTTCCGACTTCCGCGTGAAGACGCTGGATGGCGTCGCCGACGACTGGCCGATCGACTACGAAACGCTGGTGCCGTTCTTCGAGGAGAATGACCGGATGATGGGCGTCTCCGGCCTGTCAGGCGATCCGCTGTCGCCGCTGACGCATCCGCCGATGCCGCCGCAGCCGCTCGGGCTCTCAGGCCCGCTGATCGGCAAGGCCATGAACAAGCTCGGCTGGCACTGGTGGCCGTCCGACACCACGGTCGCGACGATGGATTATGAGGGCAGGGCGCGCTGCATCAATCTTGGCCATTGCACGCCGGCCTGCGCGCAAGGCGCCAAGGCATCGACCGACATCACCTATTGGCCGCAAGCGATCCGCGCTGGCGTCGAGCTGAAGACACACTGCCGCGTGCGCGAGATCCTGACCAACGAGCACGGCATGGCCTCGGGTGTCGTCTACTACGACCAGGATGGCGTCGAGCAATTCCAGCCGGCCGAAGTCGTCATCATCGCCTGCAACGGCGTCGGCACGCCGCGGCTGCTGCTGAACTCAGTCTCCGGCCGCTTCCCCAACGGCCTCGCCAACTCATCGGGTCTGGTCGGCAAGAACCTGATGTTCCATCCCTATGCGCAGATCTACGGCTTCGTGAAGGAGCCGACCGACTCCAACCGCGCGCCGCCGACCTGCCTCTGGAGCAAGGAGTTCTACGACACTGATCTGTCGCGCGGCTTCGTCCGCGGTTACGGCATCCAGTTCGGCCGCGGCGCCGGTCCGGTGTTCGAAGCTGTCGCCAGCGAGCAGAAGGGCATCTTGCCATGGGGCGCGGATCATCACCGCGTGTTTCGCAGACTCAATGGCCATCGCCTCGCGGTCTCCGCGATCTGCGAGGATCTACCCGAGGAGCACAACCGTGTCACGCTCGATCCCGTGCTGAAGGATAGCCACGGTATTCCCGCGCCGAAGATCGATTATACGATCAGCGAGAACAGCCGGAAGATGATGGAGCATGGGCTGGCGCGCGGCCGGGAGATTCTTGAAGCGGCCGGCGCGACCGACATCTGCATCAACAGCCCGATTCCCTGGGGTGGCTGGCACCTGCTCGGCACCGCGCGGATGGGCACCGATCCTGCGCGCTCCGTGGTCAACGAATGGGGCCGCTCGCACGATGTGAAGAATCTCTTCATCGTCGACGGTAGCGTGTTCGTCACCTCAGGCGGCGTGAACCCGACCTCGACCATTCAGGCGATCGCGCTCTACATCGCTGATCAGATGAAGCAACGCCTTGCCAACCTCTTCGACTGAGACCGCCATGTCCGCAGCCAATGAACTGACCGCAGCCCAACGCGACGATCTCCGCACCGTCGCCGCGATGATCATTCCCGCCAGCGACGAGTATCAGGTGCCCGGCGCCGACGACCCGGCGATCCAGGCCGACATGCTGGCGACGCTCGGCCGCGATACGCTGCTGGTTGCGCAGGCGCTTGATCATCTCGCGCGCCTTGCCGGAAAGCCGCTCGCCGAACTCGACGCAGCCAGGCGTGACGAGATCGCAAAGGAGTTCCGCGCTACCGGCGGCGTGGCGGCGGCGACGCTCGTCCGCGTCGTCCTGCAATGCTACTACCGCGACGACCGCGTGCTGCGTTCGCTCGGGCTCGAGCTGCGCGCGCCGTTCCCGAAGGGGCATGTGCTGCCTGAAGGCGATTGGTCGCTGCTCGATCCCGTGAGGGCGCGCGGTGGCCGGATGCGGATTCCTTGAGATGGAGGCGGGTGGCGCTGCGCGCGGAGCGCAGCTCTTGCATACGCGGTTCCCGGCCACCATCTGAGAAAGCCGAAGGAATCTCGCCATGTTGGATTTTACCTCAGATATCGCCGATGACGGGCCGTCATCGCGATCAGCCGCGCCTGCCGCGGACAATGATCGGGTTCTGCTCGATGCCTATTCGAATGCCGTGATCGACGTGACCGAACGCGTCGGCCCCGCAGTCGTGCGCGTCGAGACCGGACCGAAAGTGCGTTCCGCGCGCGAGCGCGGCGGGCTTGGCTCGGGCATCGTCATTTCGCCAGATGGTTTCGTGCTCACCAACAGCCATGTGGTCGGGTCGGCGAAGGAGATCCGCCTGCGTGATACCGAAGGCTTCGTCACCGATGCCCATGTGCTCGGCGTCGATCCCGACACTGATCTCGCGCTGTTGCGGGCCGATGGCGCGCGCGACTTGCGCTACGCTTCGCTCGGCAATTCCAAGAGCCTGCGCCGCGGCCAGCTCGTGGTCGCGATCGGCAATCCGCTCGGCTTCGAATCGACGGTCACTGCCGGCGTCGTGTCGGCGCTCGGCCGCTCGATCCGCTCGGTAAGCGGGCGCACCATCGAGGACGTGATCCAGACTGATGCGGCGCTCAATCCCGGCAATTCCGGCGGGCCGCTGGTGTCGTCGGCGGCGGAGGTGATCGGCATCAACACTGCGATCATCAGCGGCGCGCAGGGCATCTGCTTTGCGGTCGCCAGCAACACCGCGCAATTCGTGCTGTCGGAGATCATCCGCCACGGCTATGTCCGCCGCGCCTATATCGGCGTCGCCGGCCAGACCGCGCCGATCCCGCGGCGCCACGCGGTGGTCGCCGGCGTCGACAACAAGATGGGCGCGCTGCTGGCACAGATCGAGCCGGACAGCCCTGCAGCGAAGGCCGGCTTGCTGCCGGGCGATGTCGTGATCAAGCTCGATGGCGTCGAGATCAACGGCGTCGACGATCTGATCCGCGCCCTCGACCGCGACCGCATCGGCCGCACGCTGTCGATGGACGTGCTGCGGTTGGGAAGGTTGCGGGCGATCGACATTCACCCGGTGGAGCGGAAGCCGGCGCGGTAGCAGTGTCCTCAGTTCGTCATGCGCGGGCTCGACCCGCGCATCCATCAATTTTCGCAAGATTCTCTTCCTGGGATGGATTGCCGGGTCAAGCCCGGCAATGACATGCGTGGTGCTACTGCCGCAACGCCGCCAGCAACTCGTCGGGCGCTTCGGCCATGATCATGTGGCCGGCGCCCGGCACGACGATCGTGCGCGAATTCGGTGTCGCCGCGGCAAGCGCCTTGCCGCCCTTCGCGGGCGTCATCATGTCGCGCTCGCCGAGGATGAAGGTCGTGGGCACCTTGACCTGCGCCGCGGCCGCGAGCGCATTTTGATACGTGTTGCAGGCGTTGAGATCGCTGTAGAGCACTCCGGGCCGCGTCTGCTGCAGCACGCGCTGCGCGCCCTGATGCATCCACAGTCCCGGCGCGAGGCTGCCGCCGAGCTCTGCCTTGAAGCCGAGACCCCAGATCGAGACCATGTCGATGGCATCGGCATTGTTGACCTCGGCGGCCTTGAGCAGTTCGGGGCCGACCGTCATCGTTCCGGTCGTGCCGATCAGGCTGAGAGCCGAAACCTTGTCGGGATGCCGCGCGGAGGTCTCCAGCGCAATCAGCGATCCCATCGAGTGGCCGATCAGCTTCGCCTTCGGCGCGCCGGCCGCGTCGAGCAGGGCGGCGGTCCAGTCGGCCATGTCGGCGATCGTCGGAAGCGGGCTGCCTCCCGAACGGCCGTGGCCAGGCAGGTCGGGCGCCAGCACCGAATAGCCGTGATGGGCGAACCATCGGCTGTGCAGCGCCCAGGTCGAATGATCGAAACCGGCGCCATGCAGCATCACCACCGCGGGCAACGACGGATCGAACGGACGGCCGCCGGTCGCAACGAACGTATCAACGCCATTGACGGAGAGCTGCATGGTTCAAACCTTCTGCGATGCGCGGAGCGCCTGGCCGAGATCGTCGATGATGTCGGATACGGTCTCGATGCCGACCGACAGCCGCACCAGCTCCTCGCCGATCCCTGCGGCCTTGAGCTGCGCGGCATCCATCTGCTGATGCGTCGTGCTGGCGGGATGAATGACCAGCGTCTTGGCGTCGCCGACATTGGCGAGGTGGCTGATCATCCGCAGAGACTCGATGAATTTCTTGCCGGCCGCACGACCCCCCTTGATGCCGAAAGACACGATCGACCCCGCGCCGCGCGGCAACAGCCGCTTGGCGAGCTGGTGGTCCGGATGATTTTCCAGCGCCGGATGCAGCACCCAGTCGACCGCCTTGTTGGCGGTCAGCGCCTCCAGCACCGCGAGCGTGTTGCTCATGTGGCGCTCCATGCGCACGCCGAGCGTCTCGACGCCCTGCAGCAGTTGGAACGCATTGGTCGGCGACAGGCAGGCGCCAAAGTCGCGCAAACCTTCCGTGCGGGCGCGCATGATGAAGGCGGCCTGGCCGAACTGCTCGTCGAAGACGATGCCGTGATAACCGGCATAGGGCTCGGTGAGCTGAGGGAACTTGCCCGACGCGTGCCAGTCGAACCGGCCGCCATCGACGATGACGCCGCCGATCGCGATGCCATGGCCGCCGATCCACTTGGTCGCCGAATTCATCACGAGATCGGCACCGAGCTCGATCGGGCGGCTCAGGAATGGCGTCGCAAAGGTATTGTCGATCAGGAGCGGAATCTTCGCATCATGGGCGATCTGGGCGACCGCCGGAATATCCAGCACTTCCATTCCGGGATTGCCGATGGTCTCGCCGATCACCAGCCGCGTATTCGGCTTGATGGCGGCGCGAAATTCATCGAGCGCACGGGGCTTGACGAAGGTCGTCGTGATGCCGAAGCGCGGCAGGGTATGCGCGAGCAGGTTGATGGTGCCGCCATAGAGCGAGGCGGAGGCGACGATGTGGTCGCCGGCATTGAGGATCGTCGCGATTGCGAGATGCATCGCGGCCATGCCGCTCGCTGTGCAGATCGCGCCGACGCCGGCTTCGAGTGCGGCGAGCCGCTCCTCGAGCACCGCCGTGGTCGGATTGGAGATGCGGGTATAGATGTGGCCGGCGCGTTCCAGGTTGAACAGCGCCGCGGCGTGATCGGAATCCTGGAACACGTAGGACGTGGTCTGGTAGATCGGCACGGCGCGCGAGCCCGTCGCGGGATCCGGGCGCTGGCCGGCATGCAGGCTGAGGGTCTCGAAGGCAGGCGGCTTGGGTGCGGGCATGCGGGACTCGTCAGATCAACTTGTGGCGGGAAGGTAATCGATGGCTCAGACGTGAACAGCGGTGCGGACGCGCCCGGCATTGCCGAACACGCGCAAGTAACGTTCGATCTCGGACGGCGTACCGGTCGCCTTTTCGGGATTGTCAGACAGCTTGACCGCCGGCCGCCCGTCGACCGACGTTACCTTGCAGACCAGCGAGATCGGATCGAGATCGGCGGAGCCATCCGGCGCACAGCCGACGAAGTCATTGGTGAGGTTGGTGCCCCAGCCGAAGGAGATGCGGACACGTCCGGTGAAGTGACGATAGGTCTCCTCGATCGAGTCGACATCCATGCCGTCGGAGAATACCAGCAGCTTCTCCTTGGGCTCGCGGCCCTTGTGCTTCCACCACTTGATGATGTCCTCGCCGGCCGTAATCGGCGGCGCGCTATCGGGACGGAAGCCTGTCCAGTCGGCGACCCATTCGGGCGCGTCGCGCAAGAACGTTTTGGTGCCGAATGCATCGGGGAGGGCGATCAAGAGGTTGCCGCCGTAGGTATGGCGCCATTGATCGAGGATGCGATAGGGCGCCCAGCGCAGCTCCTCGTCCGAATTGGCGAGAGCGGCTGCGACCATCGGCAGCTCATGCGCATTGGTGCCGATCGCTTCCAGATCATTGTCCATTGCGAGCAGCACGTTGGACGTACCGGTGAAGGAGGAACCGAGACCCTCCTTGACGGCCTCGACGCACCAGCGCTGCCAGAGATGGCCGTGGCGGCGGCGGGTGCCGAAGTCGGACAGCCTGAGGCCCTCGAGCCTGCGCAGCCGCTCGACCTTGGACCACAGCTTGGCCTTGGCTCGCGCATAGAGCACGTCGAGCACGAAGCGTCCCTGACCCTTGGTCACCTGGCGCGAGCGCAGCTCGTTCATGATCGCAAGCGCCGGAATCTCCCACATCGTGGTGTGGGTCCACGGTCCATGGAAGTGAAGTTCATACTGGCCGTCGACCTTGTTGAGCTCGTATTCGGGCAGGCGGAAGTTGGCGAGCCAGTGGATGAAGTCCGGCGAGAACATCTGGGTCTTGCCGTAGAACGTATTACCGGCAAGCCAGATCAGCTCCTTCTTGGTAAAGCGGATGGTCCGCGCATGGTCGAGCTGCGCGCGCAGTTCGCCCTCATCGATGATCTCGGCGAGGCGGACGTGCTTGGAGCGGTTGATGACCGAAAAGGTGACACGCTGAGCCGGGTAGAGATCCCGGATCATCTGCAGCATCAGCAGCTTGTAGAAGTCCGTATCGAGCAGGCTGCGCACGATCGGATCGAGCCGCCAGCCGTGATTATAGGTTCGCGATGCAATATCGGTAACTGCCATGGCGGAACTCTACCGTGCCGCGGGCCGCCCAACTAGGGGGATTTGACCTCGGCATGGCAGCTCAGCGCGTCTGTTCCCGCCGGATACGCCCCACGGCAGCATGAATATCCTTCCAGATCGGCTTATCCGGAGCAAATTGTTGCCTGAGGTACCCGACTAATTCGGCGATCTGGCCGTCACTCAGGCTGTCCTTGAAGGCCGGCATATAGCCGAGGTCAGTTATGACCGGCTTGGCGATGCCGTGCAGGACGACCTGGATCAGGTTGTCAGGTGCGGTGCTGTGCAGGTTGCTGTTCAGCGCCAGCGACGGCCGGCTGCCGAACAGCGGCGCGCCGCCGACCTCGTGGCACACCGCGCAGGCGCCCTGGTAGATCCGGGCGCCGATGCTCGAGGCCGCCGACGCGCGCGTGCCGGTCGAGGATTCCAGTCTCGCCGCGAGCGCTTCCTGCGTCGCACGGTCCATCGAAGGCGCGTTGAACGAAGCGAGATAGACGGCCATGGCTCGGATGTCGGAATCCGGTAGCGCACCGAGCTCCTTCACGACCGGCGCCATCGGTCCGGCGGCGACACCGTGAAAGCGCGACTCGCCGGTGCGCAAATAGGCGTAGAGCTCGTCTTCACTCCACGGGATCGGCGCCTGCGACAGCGAAGTCAGCGCCGGGGCTTCCCAGCCTTCCGCAAATCCGCCGGCAAGGTGAGCACCAGCAACTTCCGCGCCGAGCGCGTTGCGCGGCGAATGACAGGCGCTGCAGTGACCGAGACCTTCGACCAGATAGGCGCCGCGATTCCATGTCTCGGATTTGGCCGGGTCAGGCTGGAATGGACTGGGCTTGTGGAACAGCGCGTTCCAGCCCGCCATTAGCGGACGCATGTTGAACGGAAATGCCAATGCATTCTGCGGCGTCTCGGCGCGCACAGCCGGCTGCGCCATCAGGTAGGCGTAGAGCGCCTGCATATCGGCGTCGGTCGTCTTGGCGAAATGGGTGTAGGGGAACGCGGGATAAAGATGCCGCCCGTCGCGGTGGATGCCTTCACGCATCGCGCGCTCGAACGCTGGATAGGACCATGCACCGATGCCGGTCTCAACATCCGGCGTGATGTTCGTGGCATAGATCGTACCGAAAGGCGTTTGCAGCGGACGGCCGCCGGCGTTCAGAGCTCCGTTCGCCGAGGTATGGCAGACGGCGCAATCGCCGAGCGCGGCGAGTTGCTGGCCGCGAGCGATGGTCGCGGCCGAGTAGACCGAGGCATCCGGCCGCGCGATCGGCGCGATCGCCCGCCACGGCAACGCGGCAGCGCCTATACCGATTGCAGCGGCGCACAGGGCTGCTGCGGTTGCAAGCATGCCACGTCCGGCGAACGGATTCTGCCATGTGCGCGATGCGGGGGCGGGTTGGGGCGGTGCGGATAATGCTTCCGGCGTTGTCTGCTCCTCGCCGCGCAGCCCGCGCAAGATGCGCTCTGGTGTAAACGGCAATTCGCGGAAGCGCACGCCGGTCGCATCATAGATCGCGTTGGCGATCGCTGCGGCGCTCGGAACGGAAGCAGATTCGCCAACGCCGAGCGGCGGCTGATCCTGCCGCGGCAGCATTAGCACGTCGATCTCAGGCACGTCGGGAAACTTGATGATGGGATAGGCGCCCCATTCCCGTGCCGTCACGGAGGTGCGGTCGAATGAGACTTCCTCCATCAGTGCGCGGCTGGTCGACTGGATGACGTTACCGTGGATTTGGTGGCGCACGCCATCCGGATTGATCATCAGCCCGGAGTCCTGTCCGGCCACCACGCGCGTGACGCTGACATCGCCGGTCACCTTGTTGACCGCGACATCGGCGATCCATGCCGACCACGCTGCGCCATAGCCGGGAAACTTGCTGTGCACATAGAGCGCGTAGGCAAAGCCGCGCCCACGCACGATATCGCCTTCGGCCTGCTTGTCCCGCCGAACCGGCCGCGGCTTCCAGCCCGCGCGCTCGGCCACAGCGTTGACGAGATCGACCGCGCGCGGGTCCTTCAGATAGCGCAGGCGGTACTCGATCGGATCGACGCCGGCCTCCGATGCGCATTCGTCGATCCAGCATTCATGCGCAAACGTGTTCGGCAGTGCCGAGACGCCGCGCAGCCACGCCGCCCGCACGATCGGCGGCATGTCGTTCGCGACCACGCGCAGATTCTCGTAGTCATAGGGCGGGATCGCCGTGCGATCGCCCATCTCGAAGACGGCCGGCGTGTGCGGGACGGCGCCGGTCAAAAGCAGCGCGAGCGTTGGCGCGCCGTTCGATGGATAGCGCGTCGCAAAATCATATCCGGCGACGCTGCCGTCGGCGTTCAGGCCGCCGTTGACGTCCATCAATTGGGCGGTGCCCTTCGGCTCCCAGGCGTGCTCCTGCTCTCGCGTCAGCTGCACGCGGACGGGACGGCCGACGGCGCGCGACAGCAGCACCGCGTCGGCGGAGACGTCATCAGCGCAGTTGCGGCCGTAGCAGCCGGCCGCTTCCAGTCGGATCACCTCGATCTCGGCTTCGCGCCGGTGGATCAGCCGGGCCAGATCGGTGCGCAGATGATGCGGGTTCTGCGTGCCCGACCAGACTCGCGTCAGATCCTCCTGATAATCGGCGACCGCGCAGGATGGACCGATCGAGGCGTGCATCTGATAAGGCCAGATGTAGGTGCGCGGCATCGGCTTGGCGGCGCCGGCAATCGCAGCGTCGACATCGCCCTTGTCGATCAGCTTGCGCGGAGTAGATGGATTTGCTCGAAGCGCAGTCTCGATATCCTTCAGGTCGGGCAGCGTCGGAACCGGCTTCCAGCTCACCTTGAGCTGCGCGGCGGCCTTGATTGCATTCTCCTCGCGCTCGGCGACGACACCGACGAAATCGCCGATCCTGACGACGGCGACGAGTCCTGGAATATTGCTGACTGAACTCTCGTCCACCGCGATCAGGCTGTTGCCGATGAAGTCTCCCACGTCGACGCCAGCATAGGGCGGCCGGACGACGCGTCCGTGAAGCATGCCGGGGACGCGCACGTCGTGCACGTAGACCAGTTCGCCGGTTGCCTTTGCCGGCAGGTCGAGGCGCGGCATCGATTGTCCGACGATGGTGTAGGCCTCGACCGATTTCACCGGAACGTCGTCCGCCAGTTCAAGCTGGATGATTTCGCCCGCGATCAGTTCGCCATAGCTGACGCTGCGATTATCCTTGCCGCGGATCAGGCCGTCTTCAATGACGAGCTGTTCAACCGGAAGCTCCAGTCGTTCCGCGGCTCGTGCGGCCAGAAACTGCCGCGCTTGCGCTGCGGCCTTGCGCAGCGGCACGGCCGTGATCTGGATCGTTTCGCTCGCGATCGTCGCGCCCTGATTGGGGACGAGGGCGGTGTCGCCGAGCACGACCACGACACGCGCAAAGGATACGTCGAGCTCTTCTGCCACGATCTGCCCGAGCGCGGTGCGGATACCGGTGCCGAGATCGACGTGGCCGTTATAGGCGGTAACCGTTCCGTCGGCGGTGATCTTGATGAAGGTCTCGAACTTGACGGCTTCGACCGGCGAGGCCGCGCGAACGACGGTCAGCGTGCCTTGCAACGGTTTGGACGTGCGAGGCGCAGCCATCACGCCTGCGCCTCAACGACATGGCCGGCGGCGCGCATGGCGGCGCGCATGATCTCGACATGCGCGCCGCAGCGGCAGAGATGATGACGCAGCGCTTCAAGCACCTCGTCCTCCGACGGGTGAGGGGAGCGCAGCAACAGCGCTTTCGTCGTGATGATCATGCCGTTGAGACAGTAGCCGCATTGCGCGGCCTGTTCGCGGATGAACGCCTGCTGCACCGGATCAGGTTGCGCGCGCGTGCCGAGGCCTTCGAGCGTCACGATGTCACGCCCGTCGCAGCCTTCGATCGGGATCACGCAGGAGCGCGCGGCGACGCCGTCGATCAGCACGGCACAGGCGCCGCATTCGCCGAGCCCGCAACCATATTTCGGTCCGTTCAGTTCGAGATCGTTGCGCAGCACATAAAGCAATGCGCTATCGGGTGCGGCATCGACATCATGAGTCTTGCCGTTGACGGTCAGGCGCATCGTGCTTTGCGTCATGCTCCCCGCGAGTCCTCGTTGCGCTGCAAAATCTTGCGCTGGACACTTCGCGGAGGATACCGTTTGTGTACAAACGTGCAAGCCGCGGCATCTCGCTGCGGAGCCTTGCCCGCTTTATGAACAAAGAGCGAGGCAAATGAGGTATTATGCGGCAAGCTGGGCTTTTCGCCTGCCAGCCCGCTTGACAGCGTTCAAGTCCGCGCGCAACATCATTCGTATACGAACAAATGGTCGGACCCGCGAGGAGGCGGGCACGATCGGCGCCTTCTCGATCGCAGGCTTGTTCATGACCGATGCGACCGTCGCCGGTGGCGACAAGATCCGCTGCGATGCCTGTCCGGTGATGTGCTACATCAAGCCGGGCGCGGCGGGCGCGTGCGATCGTTACGCCAACCACAATGGCGAGCTGGTGCGCGTCGATCCGCATATCGTGCTGGAGCGAACGGTGTCGCATGGCGGGCGGCTGGTGCCGTTCCAGGCCGGCGGCGACTGGGACGGCAAGCTCGTTCACGAACCCAGTGTGTTCGTTACCGCGATTGGCGCGGGAACGACCTATCCCGACTACAAGCCTGCGCCCTTTATCGTGTCGTCGGAAGTCGACGGCGTCGACATGGTCACTGTCGTGACCGAGGGCATTTTCAGCTATTGCGGCGTCAAAGTGAAGATTGACACCGATCGCTATCTCGGCCCGGAGACGGCAACCGTCCGCGCGGAGGGCGAGGCGATCGGTCATGTGACGACCAGCGAGTACGGTTCGCAGATGCTGTCGCTTGGCGGCGTGCATCATCTTACCGGCGGCTCAAAGAAAGAAGGACGCGTCACCTGCGACGCACTGATGGACCTCTCCAACTGCAAGGCGGTGGAACTCACCATCGATGGCGGCGCTACGGTCGTGGTACAGGCCGGCCGTCCACCGATCGTCAACGGCGTTGCCGAAGAGCGGATGCGGGTGGGCTGCGGTTCGGCGACCATCGGCATGTTTGCCAAGCAATGGCACGGCAAGGTCGACGAGGTCGTAGTCGTCGACGACCATATTACCGGCGTGCTCTCGGAACATCAGGCCGGCAAGCTGCTCGATATTCCCGATACCGGGATCAAGATGAAAGGCCGACGCTCGACGCCGGGCCGTTACTTTCAGGTCGCCGATCCCGGAACGGGGTGGGGCGGCACCAATATCTCCGATCCTCTATCGGTGCTGGGGCCGTTCAATCCCAAGGAAGCGCGGCCGGGCCTGACGATGCTGATGGTTTCGACGACAGGCGAGCACGCGGCTTATTACGAGCTCGATGAGGCGCTGCGGCCGATTGAGAAGCAGATGCCAGCTGATCTTCAGTTTTCGGTCGAGCGCATCCAGGAGAATTGCGAGCCGGCGCTGTGTACGGTGCTGTTCATGGGAGGCGCCGGCGGCTCGCTGCGCGCGGGTGTTACTGATAATCCGGTGCGGCTGACGCGCTCGGTCAAGGATGCGCTGACGCGGGTCACCAGCGGCGGTGCACCGGTTTATGTGTGGCCGGGCGGCGGTATCACCTTCATGGTTGATGTCACGCAGATGCCGGCGGGTGCATTTGGCTATGTGCCGACGCCGGCGCTGGTGGCACCGATCGAGTTCACGCTGAAACTGTCCGACTATGCCGCGCTCGGCGGCCACATGGATCACGTTCGCCCGCTGGCCTCCTTGCGGGAAAACAGCGAATTCCGGCCGATGCCCTATATGCCCGGACGTCGCGCATGAAACGACTCCCGCAAATAGCGCTTCTTCCTGACGGCAAGCGGCTGCATTTGCAGGACGGTCCGATTGACCTGATCATTGAGGCGAAGGGAAGTGAGGGCAGCGTTCGTTCTGCGTACGAGGCTGCTGCGCGGCGCTTCACCGGCCTGCTCGATGAACTCTGCGAAGAGTTGATTGAACTCCGAAAGGCCGCCGATCCGGCTAGATGCGCCCTGAACGGCGTCGTCGCGCGCCGCATGCATGCGGCTGTGGCGCCGTTTGCTGCCGAGCATTTCATCACGCCGATGGCGGCCGTGGCGGGCAGCGTTGCGGAAGAAATTCTTGGAGCGATGCTGGGCGCGGCGCGGCTCGATCGTGCCTACGTCAACAATGGCGGCGATATCGCTTTGCATTTGACCCGTGGCGAGCAGTTCACCGTCGGGCTGATGGACCGGCCGGACCATCATGGCGTGATGCAGGCCATCACCATCGAAGCAGATGATCCCGCGCACGGCATCGCGACCAGCGGGCGCCATGGCCGCAGCTTTTCGCTCGGGATCGCAGACGCCGTCACCGTGCTGGCGCGAACCGCCTCGCAGGCCGATGCCGCGGCAACCATCGTCGCCAATGCCGTCGATCTGCCCGGTCATCCCGCGATCAGTCGCTGTCCGGCCAACGAATTGCAGCCCGATAGCGATCTCGGCGCGCGCCTTGTTACCCGCGACGTCGGCGAACTCCGCGGGGAGGAAATCGACGCTGCATTAAGCGCTGGGGTGAGCCGGGCACAGCAATTGCTTGCGGCTGGATTGATCGAAGGTGCGGCCTTGCGTCTACTAGGCGAGACGGCCGTGGTGGGTTCAACAGGGATCAGGGCAGGGGCGTTGCCCGCGTTTCACGGAAGCGCACTGGAAAGAATAGCGCATGTTTGATCGGGAGCGAGGCTGACAGATGAGCGCGATCATTCGCAAGATCGTCACGGTAGTCGAGGAAACCCATCTCGAGATGGGACAAAAGGTTGCGCCGCCGACCCGGCGGGCCGCTGCGATTGCCGTCATCGAAAATCCGTTCGCCGGCAGATATGTCGAGGATCTCTCGCCCCTGATCGAAATCGGCGAGGAACTCGGCGATCTGCTTTCGAAGAAGGCGGTCGCCGCGCTTGGCATCGAGGGTGCCAAGGCGCACAGCTATGGCAAGGCTGCCGCCGTAGGTGAGAACGGCGAACTCGAGCATGCGGCCGCGATCCTGCATCCCAAGATGGGTGCACCGGTGCGCAAAGTTTTGGGCAAGGGCGCAGCATTGATCCCGTCCTCGAAGAAGCGAAGTGGCCCGGGAACGACGCTGGACATTCCGCTCGGCCACAAGGACGCAGCCTTCGTGCGCAGCCATTTCGACGGCATGGAAGTGCAGATCAACGACGCACCGCGCGCCAATGAGATCATGGTCGCGATTGCGATCACCGACAGCGGCAGGCCGTTGCCGCGCGTCGGCGGGCTGACGGTTTCGGAAGTCAAAGGCGAAGACGGTTTGAGATAGTTCACAATAAATTGGAGGTAGGGATGCGACGGAGACACTTACTGGGCGCGGGGCTGGCGATCGTGGTTGCCGGCATGGCGGGCAATGCCATGGCGCAGAGCGAGATCAAGATCGGCGAGATCAACAGCTATTCACTGTTGCCGGCCTTCACCGAGCCCTACCGCAAGGGCTGGCAGCTCGCGGTCGAGGAGATCAACGCGGCGGGCGGCATCAACGGCAAAAAGCTCGTCGTCATCTCCAAGGACGACGGCGGCAAGCCGGCGGATGCGACGACAGCCGCCAACGAGCTGGTGTCGAGCGAAAAGGTCGCGATGCTGGCCGGCACATTTCTCTCCAACATCGGCCTCGCCGTCTCCGACTTCGCCAACCAGAAGAAGGTGTTCTTCCTGGCCGCGGAGCCTTTGACCGACGCCATCACCTGGTCGAAGGGCAACCGCTACACCTTCCGCCTGCGTCCCTCCAACTATATGCAGGCGGCGATGCTGGTGGAAGAAGCCGCAAAGCTGCCGGCCAAGCGCTGGGCGACGATTGCGCCGAACTATGAATACGGTCAGTCGGCGGTCGCGGTGTTCAAGAAACTGATGTCGGAGAAGCGGCCTGATATCCAGTGGGTCGACGAGCAGTGGCCGCCGCAGGGCAAGATTGACGCCGGTCCGGTGGTGCAGGCCGTTGCATCGGCCAATCCGGAGGCGATCCTCAATGTCACCTTCGGCGCCGATCTGGTTAAACTCGTGCGCGAGGGCAACACCCGCGGCCTGTTCAAGGGACGCTCGGTGGTCTCCTTCCTCACCGGCGAGCCGGAATATCTCGATCCCTTGAAGGATGAGACACCGGAAGGTTGGATCGTCACCGGCTATCCCTGGTACGACATCAAGACGCCTGACCATGACAAGTTCCTGAAGGCCTATCAGGCCAAGTTCAACGATTACCCGCGGCTCGGCTCGATCGTCGGTTACCAGACCATCAAGGCGGCCGCCGCGATCCTTGCGAAGGCCAACTCCACCGATCCGGAGAAGCTGATCGCGGCGACCGAGGGCCTGTCGATGCCGTCGCCGTTCGGCGAGATCACCTTCCGCAAGATCGACCACCAGTCGACGCTCGGGGCCTTTGTCGGCAAGACCGCGCTAAAGGACGGCAAGGGCGTGATGGTGAACTCGGTCTATCGCAAGGGCGCGGACTATCTGCCAAGCGATGCAGAAGTGGAGAAGCTTCGGCCGAAGGACTGAGCTTCGCGAGCGGAAGAGAGCACTGGCTCTCCCTCTCCCCGTTCTTACGGGGGAGAGGGTTGGGGTGAGGGGCTCTCTCCGCGAGTTGTGCGAGTTGTTAGACCTGGACCCCCTCACCCGGATTGCTTCGCAATCCGACCTCTCCCCGCAAGCAGGGCGAGGTAAAGCGACCACGAACCCGGACCGCCAATGGCCTTCTACTTCGTTCAGTTCCTGACCGGTCTCGCCAGCGCGGCGTCGCTGTTTCTGGTCGCATCGGGACTGTCCATCATCTTCGGCGTGACGCGGATCGTGAATTTTGCCCATGGCGCGTTCTACATGCTCGGCGCCTATGTCGCGTTCACGTTGACCGAGCGCTTCTCCGGCGCGCTCGGCTTCTGGGGCGGCATCGTCGTCGCGGCGCTGATCGTCGCAGCCGTTGGCGTGCTGGTCGAGATGGTGCTGCTGCGGCGGATCTACCACGCGCCGGAACTGTTCCAGTTGCTGGCGACCTTCGGCCTCACGCTGATGGTCCAGGACATCGTCGTGCTGATCTGGGGGCCCGACGATCTGCTCGGCCGCCGCGCGCCCGGCTTCAGAGGGGCGGTTGATTTCTTCGGCCAGAATATTCCCAGTTACGACCTATTCCTGATCGCGCTCAGTCCGATTGTGCTCGGCATACTCTGGCTGTTGTTCCAGCGCACGCGCTGGGGCGTGCTGGTGCGCGCGGCGACGCAGGATCGCGACATGGTGGCCGCACTCGGCGTCAATCAGAAATGGCTGTTCACCAGCGTGTTCGCGCTCGGCGTCTTCCTCGCAGCGCTTGGCGGCGCACTGCAGATACCGCGCGATGCCGTGCATCACGCGCTGGACCTTCGCATCATCGTTGAAGTGTTCGTGGTGGTGGTGATCGGCGGCCTCGGCAGCATTATCGGCGCGTTCGTCGCCGCCGTGCTGGTGTCCGAACTCAACGCCTTCGGCATTCTCATTTTCCCGAAGATCTCCATCATCCTGGTGTTCCTGGTGATGGCGGTCGTGCTGATCGTGCGTCCGTGGGGCCTGTTTGGCAAGCCGGAAGCCGCCGCGCGCCGTACGCCGGGCCTAACGGTCAATCCGTGGCGGCCGCTCACGTCAGGCGAGCGGTTGATGTCGATCGGCGCATTGGCGCTTGCGGCCATGCTGCCGCTGTTCGCCGGCAATTACGCGCTGACGGTCGGATCGGAAATCGCGATCTTCGTGATCTTCGCCGCCAGCCTCCATTTCCTGATGTCAGTCGGCGGGCTCGCCTCGTTCGGCCACGCCGCCTATTTCGGGCTTGGCGCCTATGGCGTTGCGTTCCTCGCCAAGGCAGCGGGGCTACCGATGATCGTCTCGCTGCTGCTCGGTCCGCTGCTGGGACTATTGGGCGCGGCGGTATTCGGCTTCTTCGCCGTGCAACTCTCCGGCGTTTATTTCGCGATGCTGACGCTGGCCTTTGCGCAGATTATCTGGTCGATCGCGTTCCAGTGGGTGACGGTGACCGGCGGCGACAACGGCATCCTCGGCGTCTGGCCGGACAACTGGGCATCAAGCCCGGCCAGCTTCTACTGGCTGTCACTCGGGATTGCGGCGCTTGTGGCGACTGTGCTCAGGGTGATCGTGTTCTCGCCCTTCGGCTTTGCGTTGCGCGCGACGCGGGACTCGCCGCTGCGCAGCGAGGCGATTGGCATCAACGGCAAGCGCGTGCGGTGGACGGCCTTCGTGATCGCTGGCACGACTGCAGGGATCGGCGGCGCGTTGTTTGCCTATCTGAAGGGAAGCGTGTTTCCGGACAGTGTCGGCATCTCGCTGTCGGTGGATGCGCTGGTGATGGTACTGCTCGGCGGCGTCGAGACGGTTTCGGGGGCTGTGATCGGCGCCATAGTGTTCAAGGCGGCCAACATCTGGCTCGTCAGCCAGACAGATCTTTCCAAGCTGGTATTAGGCGGTTTCATCGTCTTGATGGTGGTGGCATTCCCCAAAGGTATCGTCGGCACGCTGGAGGCGCTCAGGAATCGCCGGCGGTCAACCGACACCAAATCCGCGCTTGCGACGTCCCGCGTGGAGGTGGCCGAATGAGCATGGTTCCCACATTGCTGTCGGTCGAGAACCTGAGCAAATCCTATGGCGGTGTCCATGCCGTGCGCAGCGTGTCGTTCGAGTTGCGCGCAGGTGAAATCTTGGCGCTGATCGGGCCCAACGGCGCCGGCAAAAGCACCTGCTTCGACATGCTCAACGGCCAGAACATGCCGGATAGCGGCCGCATCACGCTGCTCGGCGAGGATACCGTCGGGCGGAAGCCGCGCGCGATCTGGCGGCTCGGCGTCGGCCGCACGTTCCAGATCACCGCGACATTCCCGACCATGACGGTGCGCGAGAATGTACAGGTCGCGCTGGTGTCGTATGGACGGCAATTGTTCAATCTGTGGGGCTCGACGGCGGCTTACGCGCGTGGCGAGGCCGGGCGATTGCTCGAGCTCGTCGGCATGGGTGCCTATGCCGAGCGTCCCTGCGGCGAGCTTGCCTATGGCGACCTCAAGCGTCTCGAGCTTGCCATCGCGCTCGCCAATCAGCCGAGGCTTCTCCTGATGGACGAGCCGACCGCGGGGATGGCGCCGCGCGAGCGGATCGAACTGATGCGGCTCACCGCGCGCATCGCCCGCGAGCAGTCGATCGGCGTGCTCTTCACCGAGCATGACATGGACGTGGTGTTCGAACATGCCGACCGCATTTTGGTGCTGAACCGCGGCAGCCTGATCGCGGAGGGCTCGCCCGAGGAAGTGCGCGGCAATCCGCAGGTGCGCGCCATCTATCTCGGTGAAGGCCTGGTTTACGACGCGCGTCATCGCGAGGGAGCCGGCGCATGAAGCTGCAGGTCGCCGATCTCAACAGCTTTTACGGCCCGGCGCATATCCTGTTCGATATCGCGCTCGAAGTCGGCGAGGGCGAGGTGGTGGCGCTGCTGGGCCGCAATGGCGCGGGGAAGTCGACCACCTTCCGCTCCATCGTCGGCCTGGTCGAGAACCGTTCGGGTCGGATCGTGTTCGAAGGCAAGGATGTTTCGCGCGAACCGACGCATGCGATCGTCCGCGGCGGCCTTGGATACGTGCCGGAGGAGCGCCGCATCTTCACCGACCTGACAGTCGAGGAGAATCTTGAGGTCGGCCGCCAGCCGAAGCGGCCGAACGCGCCGTACTGGACCCGCGAAAAGCTGTTCACGCTGTTTCCCAATCTCGGCGAGATGCGCAACCGCCCGGGCGGGCGGATGAGCGGCGGCGAGCAGCAGATGCTGACGATCGCGCGCACCCTGATGGGCAATCCATCGCTGGTGCTGCTCGACGAACCCTCCGAAGGGCTGTCGCCCAAGATCGTCGAGCAGATGGTTGACGCTATCCTCGCGATGAAGAAGGAAGGCGTCAGCATCGTAGTCTCCGAGCAGAACCTGCATTTCGCGCGGCTGATCTCGGATCGCGTCTACATCATCGAACGCGGCAAGATCTGCTTCGGTGGCACGATCGCCGAACTCGACGCGCGGCCGGACGTCCGAGACGCGCATCTGTCGCTGTAGCCGGGCGCAAGGGAGGGGCGGGATCGATGGGAAGGAGTGTTTCGCCGAAACGAGCGGTCAAGCCGGCGCGGCCGTCCTACATTCTCGACGAGCAGATCGGCTTCATCCTGCGCCAGGTCTGGCAGCGCCATGCCACCATCTTCGCCCGCGAGATCGGCATCAACCTGACGCCGACGCAATGGGCGGCCGTCTCAAAGCTCGCTGAGACCGGGCCGTGCTCGCAGAATCTGCTCGGACGGCTGACGGCGATGGATGTCGCGACCATCAAGGGCGTGATCGACCGCCTCACCGCGCGCGGCCTGACCGAGACCAGCCCGGACCCCGAGGACGGTCGTCGCCTGCTGGTGAGTCTCACCCGCGCCGGCCAGCAACTGGCGGAGAAGGCCGCGCCGAACGCGCTTGCAATCTCGCGGGAGACGTTGGCGCCGCTGGACGCCAAGGAACGCGAGACGCTGATCGCGCTGCTTGACAAGCTGCGGTGAAGCCGAGGGCTTGGACTAGATCAGGCTGAGCACCAGTGCGATCGCACCGACCAGAATAAGGCTGACGGCCCAGGTCGTTTCCAGATTAAACCAGCTCTGCGATATGAATTTGAGGCCGAGATAGCGGTAGGCGAGCCACGCACAGCATCCGCCGGCGGAGATCATCGCGGCGGCGTGGATGATAGCAACCAGCACGGCCATGCCGAGATTGGCGTTGATGAGCGTGCCTGCGGCGGCGTGGCCGCGGTCGAGTTCGGTCTCCCGGCAGAGCCCGAGATAGATCGGCACCAGCATCAGCGCGGCGCCATGCGCGAGCGCTACGGCGAACGACCACAGGCCCAATTGCGCCGGCGATATTCGCGCCAGCACCCTCGGATGGCGCCGGTTGGCCATCCTGTAGAGACCGAAGACAATGACGAGGAGGCTGGCGCTGACCTGTATCGTGTGCTGCCATTCGATGATGGCGATGAGCAGTGCAAAGGGAAGGAGCACGAGCAGCATTGCGAGCAGATGACCGGTCGCGAGCGGCCAGAGCGCTGATACCAGCGCACGCGAGCTTCTTTCCATCAATCCAGCCGAAACGGCGAGCGGCCACCCCATTCCCGGGTTGACGCCGTGGTAGAGGCCGCTCGCAATCACAGCCATCCAGAGCCACGCAGGTGTCCAGTCGGTTGCGCTCAAATTCAGACCGAGGGATAGCAGAATGAATCCGTCGAGCAGTCACCGCCGTCCAATCGGATCTGATGCGCGCGGTAACCGTCGGGGAAATTCACCCAGTAATCCCTCGCGAGCTCGAGGCCACCGTCCGGATTCGCATTGGCCATCACCATGGCGCCCGGAACGCCGTCAGTGTAGAACTGATCGTCCCACGTCGAATAAAGCGAGTTGGTCCAGTATACCCGCTTGCCGTCGCGGCTGATCTCGACCATCTGCGGACCGCCGCCAAAGGCCTTGCCGTTCGGATGCGGCGTGCGGCGCGCGATGCCGCCGATGTGGACCGAGCCGGCCAGCTTCGGCTTTCGCGGCTCGCGGACATCATATTGCCGCATCTCGCCGGTGCCCCAGCAGGCGACGTAGAGGAATTTGTCGTCCATCGACAGGTCGATGTCAGATACCAGCGGCGGTACGGCGCCGAACCCCTGCAGCAGCGGCGGCAGTTGCTCCTTCGCCGCGGGCTCGGGCGGGATCGTCGCGGTCTTCTCGATGTGAAACTTGCCGCCCTCGCGCCACCAGGTCCAGATCGAGCCTTCGAGGTTCGTGGTGTCGACCACGACGCCGAGGAAGCCATGTTCGCGCACCGGATCATGCGCGGGGCGTACCTCCAGCGCCATCTGGTGGTTGGCGCCGAGATCGATGGTCTGAACATTGCGTCGCGCGCGCAGGTCCCAGAAGTGGACGCGGTGGCCGTATTTGTTGGAGAGGAGATCCTCCGGCACGATGCCGTTCTCGAACTGCGGCGGCAATGCCCATTCGCTGGTCACCATGTAGTCGCGCGGCAGATTCCACCAGAAGTCATAGTGCAATGTTTGCGGACCGCGATCGAGCTCCCAGCGACCGAGCACCTCGAAGGTCTCGCAATCCATGATGAAGACGCCGGGAGGTCCGTCGGTACCGTCTTTGCCGGCGCCGCCGAGCGTAGAGATGTAGATGCCTTCCGGCCCGCAATGAACGGTGTGCGGCCGCGAGTACCCGGTCTTCCTGAATATCTCCTCGGGCTCGATGATCTTGTGAATCGCCGCCTTGGTGGGATCCGGCTTGGTGTCGACAATGTAGATGCGGGACGAGCGCATGCCGGGAATGATCAAATAACGGCGCTCGAGAAAGGCATGTCCGGTGAGCGGCGACAGCGCCGACGAGCAGGCGTTCCATCCGAAATGGTGAAACTCGTCGCCCTTGTTGGGCATCGTCACGGTGTGAACGACCTGGCTGTAGGTCTGGGAGTCCGGCCTGACGTCGATCACGGCCAGTGCATCTGGCTGCGACGCGTCCGGGCTGAGCAGCACGGTGTAGGCGAAGCTCTCCGGCGGAGCTTCCATGGCAAGCCTTGGCGAAGCGTGAAATGTGGGATCGGGCCGAATATTCATCGTACTGCCTCCCTGTTTGCCTGAAATGATCAGCAACACGGCTCAACGGCATGCAGTAGCAAGAAATCACCCGGCGCGTTGAGTTCCTCTCGCGAGTGCCGCCGGCCAGGATTTGCCGGCCGACAATACACGCAATATGACTGGGCGAAAACAACGATAGCGCTACCGATCGGACTGCTGCGCCCGGTTTCGAGCAATCCTCACTGAAGGCGACCAGCGGGCTCTACTTGATCGTTATGGTAATTTTTTCGGAGACGACCGGAGGGACGTGTGGATAGTGCTCGGCGTCCCCCAGCACGAGCTGAAGCGTGTGCTTGCCGGGCGGAAGTTCGATCCGGGCTTCGGTCTGACCCGCACCGAAATGCAGATGTGACTTGTCTTGCGGAATCGGTTCGTTCGGATTGAGTGGATGGTTAACGTTGATCAGAAGATGATGATGGCCGCTGTTCGGGTAGTTATCGCCGGCGTGGGTCACGCCCATGTTGCGCAGACCAAAGCGGCACCAGAATGCGCCTTTGATAACGGCGCCGTTCTGCGGCCACACGAAATAGAGACGCGCATCCTTGGCAGAAGGCTTCCCCTGAGCATAGACGGCGAACGGCAGGCAAGTGAGAGCCACGGACAGAGCGATCCACTGCAACACCTTCATGAATGCCTCGCAACTTCCTCATTGGGATAGCGCAACGCGGAATCCGTGGGTGGGATATCGCACGTTGGTGTCATAGCTGCCGCGATTTGATGCCCGGGCGTAATTCGAGTCTTTCCTCCATGATCCGGAACGGATGACGTGCGAGGAGCAATCATTCTCAACCCATGCTGACCCGTCGGCCGGCGCGCCCTGATAATTCTTGTGCCAACAGTCTTCGACCCATTGGTCAACGCTGCCGCCCATATCAAACAGTCCAAAAGGATTTGGCTTGAGGCTGCCGACCTTGGCCGGCTGTTCACTGGCTGGAATGTCGCTGCAGTTTTTGCAATTGACCATGCCGGGCTGGAATTGATCGCCCCACCAGTATCGGCTTTGCGTGCCGCCACGCGCCGCATATTCCCACTCGGCTTCGCTCGGCAGGCGATATGGTTTTCGGGTGGCCTGCGCAAGCCAGGCGACATACTGTTTGGCGTCGGTCCAGCTCACGTTCGTAACGGGCGCATCGTCCTTTCCGGTCGCCGTGAACCCGCAGGCCTTTGCCGCGGCGCATGCATTCCATTCCCGTACGGTGACCGGAAATTTCCCCATCGCAAACGGCTTGATCGTTACCTGACGGACCGGCTTCTCCGAGATGTCTTCGTTGCTGCCCATCGCGAAGCTGCCACCCCGAAGGGAAATCATCTCGGGCTCTCGAACCGACACGGCTGCTTGCGTCGTCGGTGGAGGCTCGGGAGCGACGGGCGCTGGCGATGGCGCAAGCGGCGCCGCCTGTTTCTGTACCGGAGACGGTGGTGCTGGTGATGGTTCTGGCGGCGTTGCCGTTTGTTGTTGAACAGGTGCCGCTGTCGGAGCGGGCTGAGCCGGAGGCGGTGATGATCTTGCGACGGTCGCCGGTGCCTTCGGCGCTTCCGCGGGAGACGAAACGGGGGCCGACGCCAGATTTGCCAGTTTGCGCGGTTGCCCGAACAAGTTCCAGAGAGTGCCTCCCGCAATGACCACTAGTGCAAGGATGAGCAGGAGGGTCAGGATCCTTTCGCGTCGCTTCCGATTCTCGTGCAGTGCGCCCGGGTCGGGAAGCACACGATAGACCCGGACAGGATCGGTGATGTTCTTGACCTTTCGATCACCGAGTGACTCGTATCCGCAAACCAGTTTGTGCTTTATCTGCTCGTAGATGCCGCCTGAGATAAAGACTTCGCCAGCATGGGCGATGCCCTCGAGCCGCGTCGCAATATTGACCCCGTCGCCATACACATCGTCGGATTCGATGATGACATCGCCGAGATTGACGCCGATCCGGTATTCGATCCAATGATGCTTGGGCAATGAAGCATTGCGACCAACCAGGTTTTGCTGGATCACGATGCTGGCGCGCACGGCTTCGACAGGACTGTCGAAGATGGCGATGAAGCCGTCGCCCGTGGTTTTGACCAGCCTGCCGTGGTGTTCTCTGATGGTGGGTTCGATGAGGTCGCGCTCGAGCCGCTTGACGCGGTTGTGCGTCCCTTCCTCGTCGATCTGCATCAGGCGGCTGTAGCCGGAGATGTCGCCCGCCACGATGGCCGCAAGGCGCCGTGGCGTTGGCTCGCGTGGTGGCTCACCAGCGCGGCCTGACTTGATGTCACGAATTTGGGCCATGGTTCGGATTGATTTCCTCGGGCTGCAGCAATCTCAGCGTAGGCAAACAATCATTCCGGTACCCCCAGCGTACCATGCTGGCAGTTCGCCGCAAAGCAGCCGTGCACGGTTCCATGCCGGCTAAGTGTGAGTGAAATCACATGAAAGGAGGCTGATCGCTCGCCGTATATCGATTCAAGCTCAGGATATGAGCGCAGGCCCGGATACGGTTGAGCAAACGAGGAACGGTGCCGACACGAAAGCGGCGAGTTAAATTCCTCGCACGGAAGCGGTGGTCAATTCTGCCCCGGCCATCTGGCGCGGTAGCAGATTTCGCTGCCGTCGCGATTGGCCTGCCACGGCCCGAACTCCCGTGCATGTGGCGCCTTGGCCGGGAGGCCAATGAGATAGAGCCGGTCGGGCTGGCCCTTGATCTTGATCTGCAATTGCCGATGCGCGGTGCGGAAGGCAAGTTCGACATGGCCGGCGATGACGGGCTTATCGCCGTCGCGGCGGAACAGGTCGGGCCGTATCTCGCCCGGCATGGTGTTTAGGTCCGTCTGCAGTTCGACCGCTATGTCACGGGGGGAATTGGGCAATGCCGCACCTTCCGGCAGGCGAATCTCAAATACAAGTAGCGGATTGGGGGCATTCGGATTGAGCCACGGGGTCGCCGTGGTGACCGCATAGACGTAATAGGCGGCACCGGCTACGGCGCAGAGCGCGATCAGAACCGCTGATGCCTTCGGGTTGTTAAGACCTCCGTCGCTATTGTGTCCGCCGCGCAGCTGCCTCGCGAGCGCCGTGCCGAGCAGGAGGCCTCCGACCGCGCCGCACGGCGCAAACAGCAGTAGCGCGAGCATGCCGGACATGATCGGATCGGTCCGGTTTCCGAAGCCGACCAGCTCAAGCAGCAGCAACGTCGCGACAAAGCCGATGACTGCGCCGACGATGCCGCCGGCGACTTGCAGCGAATTCTTCAAATGTTCCTCGAAGGTCTGACCAAGGCGGCCATCAGGCCAGCCCGCATTGGTCGCGATGACGGCTATTTCGTTCACCGCCTTCAAGGCTTAATGTGATTTTTCACACGCGTCCCATGCGCATGCCTCAAGCGTGTCGGCATCAATGCCCGCTGACGATCTCTGGCACTTTCCCCGCGGGCGGCGTGTTGCGGCTGCGCTGGGTGCGGACGATGCCATCGATGATGGTCATGCCGACGCCGGGTAGGTCGCCGAGCTGCACGCTTTCCAGGATGTTCTTGCCGGGCGAGTGCTGCGCCTTGTCCATGATGACGAAATCGGCGGCTCGGCCGACTTCGATGATGCCGCAGTCGAGCTCGCGCATCCGCGCGGTGTTGCCGGTCGCAAGGCAGAAGGCGAGTTCGGCCGGCAGTTCGCCGAGCGACGACAGCATCGAGACCATCCGCAAGATGCCGAGCGGCTGCACGCCGGAGCCGGCCGGCGCGTCGGTGCCGAGGATGACGCGGTGCAGATCACCCATCTCGCGCGCGGTCCGCAGCGTGAACAGCGCCGAACGCTCATTGCCGTTGTGAACCAGCTCCAGCCCGCGCTTGCAACCCTCGCAAATGCAACGGATCTGGTCGTCGGGCAGGGCGGTATGACCGCCATTGATATGGCCGACGACGTCAGTGTCGGCTTCCAGCACCACGTCCTTGTCGATCAGCCCGGAGCCGGGAATCGATGGGCCGCCGGTATGGATCGTGCTCTGGATGCCGTATTTGCGCGCCCAGCCGACCATCTTGCGCGCGGTCGGGCCGTCCTTGACGCCGCCGAGTCCGACTTCGCCGAGCAGCTTGACGCCGGCCGCCGCCATTTCCTTGAAGTCGTCTTCCACCATTTCGCATTCGATCACCGGCGCGCCGGCGTGAACCTTCACGCCGCCGGGCCGAAGCGTCCAGAACGCGCGCTGCGCAAAGATCGCCATCGCCTTCAAGCCGACGACGTCGCGCGGACGGCCGGGCATGTGGACTTCGCCGGCCGAGATCATGGTGGTGACGCCGCCGTGGAGATAGCTGTCGATCCAGTTGATCTGGTTCTGCCGCGGTGTCCAGTCGCCGGCGACGGGATGGACATGGCTGTCGATCAGGCCTGGCGCGACGGTGGTGCCGTTGGCGTTGACAACAGTGGTGGCGCCCTCGGTGTTGACGTCCTTGAAGCGGCCGATCGCGGATATCTTGCCGTTCTCGGCCACGATCGTATCACCGTCAAGGATCGGCTTTTCCAGCGCCCCCGATAGCAGTAGCCCGATGTTGCGGATCACCAGCTTGCTCGGACCGGTCGCCTGGGGTGCGTCGTGGGCCATGGTTTTTCCTTTTGGTTCAATGCCTTCGCCGAACATTCTGCCCGGCTTGACGATCGGATCAAGCTGGATTATTCATTTGTATACGAACGATCGTATACGAATGATTTGGCCGGTCAATCGGCTTGCAGGTCAGGAAACGGTGCGATGAGCAGTTTCAACCAGGAAAGCGTTCTCAGCGTCCATCACTGGACCGATACGCTGTTCAGCTTCACCACCACGCGCGATCCTTCGTTCCGCTTCCGCAACGGCGAATTCACCATGATCGGGCTCAGGATCGGCGAGAAGCCGCTGCTTCGCGCCTATTCGGTCGCCAGCGCCAATTACGAGGACCGGCTCGAATTCTTCTCGATCAAGGTGCCGGACGGCCCGGTGACCTCGCGCCTGCAGCACTTAAAGCAGGGCGACGAGATCATTGTCAGCCGCAAGGCGACCGGCACGCTGGTCATCGACAACCTCGAAGACGGCCGCAACCTCTACCTGATCGGCACCGGCACCGGGCTCGCACCGTTCCTTTCCGTGATCAAGGATCCCGAGACCTATGAGCGGTTTGAGAAGGTCGTGCTACTGCACGGCTGCCGCCGCGTCGCCGAGCTCGCCTATGGCGAGATGATCACGGAGAAGCTGCCGAATGACGAACTGATCGGCGACTATGTCCGCAACCAATTGATCTATTACCCGACCGTGACGCGCGACCCGTTCCGCAACCGCGGCCGCATCACCGACCTGATCACCTCGGGCAAGCTCTTTAGCGACATAGGGCTGCCCTCGCTCGATCCCGCGCATGACCGCGTCATGATCTGCGGCAGCCCGGCGCTGGTGACGGATACCCGTGCGCTGCTCAACGGTCGGGGTTTTGTCGAAGGCAATCACGGCGAGCCGGCCCAGTTCGTGGTCGAGAAGGCGTTCGCGGAGCGGTAACGCATAAGAGTTGGGAGCTAAGGCCTAACCCCCGGCGCTTCCATCGGCATCCCGCGCGCACGCGACATTAGGTACAGCTCCAGTTCGACCAGCTCCGGCGCGCCGTAGTCATAGGCCTGCGCGCGGATGCCGGTGATGCAGGCGCGCAGGCGCCGCTGCAGCGAGCCCAATGATTGCCATTCCAGCCGGTAGAGCGGGTAGCCGGTCGGGTGCCCTTGGGTAATTGCGGAGCCGGCGAGCTTCTTGTCCCAATTGTCATCATGGCAATTGGCGCAGGCGAGATTGAGCTGGCCCTGCCGCTGCATGTAGAGCTCGCGTCCTTTGGCGATGAACGGCGCAAGCTCCGGGTCGTCGCCGGTTTCGATCGCGGTCCCCTGCGACTGCCGAGCGACGAAGGCCGTGAGTGCCAGCAGCTCACGGCTTTCGTAGGGTAGCGGCGTCGCCTGCTGGTGGTTGCTGCGGCACGAATTGACGCGCTGCTCCAGGTCGATCGGGCGGCCGGTTGCCTTGTCGTAGGCCGGATAGCGCGCGGCTACGCCCTTCATGCTCGTGCGCGCATCGCCATGGCAATCGGCACAGGCCTTGTTGGCGGCGCCCAGTTTGCGTTTCCACAGCGTCTCGCCGTCGAGCACCCAGAGCATGCCGGGATTGGCGGTCTCCTCGTCCTGCATCGCCCTGGTGTCGGGCTTCATGAAGCTATGGCCGGAGCGGCGTTCGGCTTGCGGGATCTCGGCGGCGAAAGCCGCGTTCGCGATCAGGAGCGCGACGACTATGGCGCCGTAAAATCTCATTCGACCGTGATCGAAGCGGATGCGGTTTCGGAAAATCCCCGGTCGCCGGTCCATTCGAACTCGAACTTGCCGCTCTCGGTGGCGGTGGTGAAGAAAGTGAAGAAGGGGTTGGCGGCGATCGCCGGAAACAGGTCGGCGCGGAAAATCTCGGTGCCGTTGAAGCGGCACGTAAAGCTCGTGATGATGTTGCGCGGGACGACTTCGCCTGACGCCGTATGGCGATAGCCGGTTTCCATGATGTGCGACATCAGCGTCTTGATCTCTATGATGTCGCCGCGTTTGGCTTTCGCCGGCACGTTGATGAGGGCGGAAGCCATCAGATCACCTCCTCGGTGCAGGCAGCGAGCGTCACCACGACGTCGACGCTCGCCGACCAGAACGAACCGTCCGAGAGTTTTGCGATCGCGACAATCTTCTGACTATCAGCGAGACGGATGCGGGTCGACACCTGGGCGCGGCCGTTCTGCGGGCTGAAGTGGAAATTGCCGATATTGGGCTGTGGATTCTTCTCGTTGAAGACGTGGATGCTGCGGACGTGATCTTCCGGTGCCATCGGATGCGCGACGGTAACCGTCATCGGCACCGTGTTGCCGTTCTCGACCAGGGGTGGGATGTCGAGCTTGACCTTGCCGGTGCGCACCGCCGCGCCGCCGGTGACATTCTGGATCGCGGACGCCAGCATCGCGGGCGTCGCCTCGGCGGGACGCACGATGACTGTGGGGAGGGCGCCGAGCGCGGCGGCGCCACCGGCGAGGCCGAGGAACTGGCGGCGGGATGAATTGGGGGATTGCTGCATCGTGCCTTCCTATTCACGCAAGCTGACGAGATACGCCACGATATCCTCGATCTGTTCCGCGGACAGGATCGACTTGCCGCGCCATGGCGTACCGACGCGGTTAAGACCATCCACGCGGTAGTAGGACGGCATGATGGTCGCGGCGTTGAGGCGCGACGCGTCCACCAGGCGGAGCCGAAGCTGGCCTTCGGACGCGCGGCTGCCGGAACCAGAAAGGTCAGGCGCCAGATCGCCCTGGAATTTCTGTTCGGGAAATGGGCCGCTATGGCAGAGGATGCAAGTGCTGGAACGTTCGACGACGAGCGCGCGCCCGCGCGCGGCATCGCCGGCCACGCCCGTCAGCGAAAGCGGAATGGCATCGCCGACCACAGTATAGTTGCGAAGTTCCTGCGCGCCCGCGTCACCGGGCAGGGCAAGCAGCGCTCCGGCAAGGATCGACGCCGATATGCGAAACCCAAGCTTAGCCAAAGACTTCTGCCGTAATGGTTGCAAACCAGGTTTGCGCATAGTGGGCCTCGCGCGCGCGGAAATCGCGAGGCACATCCAGCGGACTGACGCCGCCGGCACCTTCGACATCGGCGAGCAATCCGTTCTTCGGTTGGTACACGCCGGCAATCGAGATGCCATAGTCGGGCGCCGCCAGGCTGTAACAGGTATTGATCAGTTTCGGCGCGGCGGGTGATCTGCCCGATAGCAGCGCGGCAATCGCATGTGCGCAGACCTTGGCCTGCGAATTGGCAGTGAATGCCGATTTAGGCATGCTGCCGGCGAGACAGGCGTCACCGATGACATGGATGTTCGGGGCCGATTTGGACTCGAAGGTCACAGGATCGATCGCGCACCAGCCGGTTTTGTCGGTAGCCCCTGCGATCATGGCGATGCGTCCGGCGCGCTGAGGCGGAATCACATTCGCTACCTGGGCGGTGTGGTTGCCGAAATCGGTGATCAGCGTGTTGGTCGCTGCATCAACGCCGTTGACCTTGCCGCCCTGCGACAGCGAGACCCACTCTACCATTCCGGGATACAGCTCCTTCCAAGCGTTCTGGAATAAACGCTGCTTGGAAAACGTGTCCTTAGCGTCGAGGATGAGCAGCTTGGAGCGCGGCTTCTTGGTCTTCAGGTAATACGCGATCAGACAGGCGCGTTCGTACGGCCCCGGCGGGCAGCGGTAAGGATTGGCGGGCGCTGCGACGACCACCAGGCCGCCATCGTCCATGGCCTCGAGCTGCTTGCGCAGCAGCAGCGTCTGCTCGCCGGCTTTCCAGGCATGCGGCATCTTCGCGGCGGCGGCTTCGTCGTAACCCTGTAGCACGTCGAAACGCAGATCGATGCCGGGGGACAGCACCAGCCGGTCATAGGGAAGCGAGGTGCCGTCGGCGAGACCGACGGTCCGCGCGGTCGCATCGACGGCCGTTGCTGCCTGCACCACCACGGTCACGCCGCTGGCAGCGATCTTGTCGTACCCGAATTGCTGCTGTTCGATCGAGCGCAGCCCGGCGACGACATTGTTGCTGAACGGGCAGGCGGTGAAGGTCCGGCTCTGCTCGACCAGCGTAACCTGCAATTTCGGGTCGATCTGCTTCAGCGCCCGCGCGCAGCTTGCGCCGCCGAAGCCGCCGCCGATCACGACTACGCGTGCTGCCGCTTGCGCGAACGCGGGTAACGGAAGCGCCGCCGTCGCTGCGGCCGCTGCACCGACGCGGCAGAAATCTCGGCGGCTGATGCGATGGCTGATACCCATGCCGGTGCCCCCTTATTTCTGTGCCGCGAGCCACGCCGCAATCGCGCGCGACTCTTCGTCGGTGAACCCTTTGGCGATGCGGTTCATGACGGTCGCAGGAAGCGAGCCGTCGCGAAATCCGGCCATCGCCTTGGTGATGTCCTCTGCATCGCGGCCGTACAGCCGCGAAATGGAGAAGGCGGTTGTTCCGGTGGAATGGCAGCCGGAGCAGGATGCCGCGCCGGGTGGAGGATCGGAAGCCGCAAGCAGCGGCTGATACCACGCCGCGACCGCGGCAGCTGCGATGGCGATACGCAACCCTTTCATCAGCAATCTCCCGATGGGATACGGCGGCCCCGGGATGGGGCCGCCGTATATTATCAGGCAAACGTGATGTTTTGGTCTTTCAACGGCACCGAACGGATGCGCTTGCCGGTCGCCGCGAAGTAGGCGTTGAGCACCGCGGGCGCGGCGACGCCGATGGTCGGCTCGCCGACACCGCCCCAGAAGCCGCCGCTCGGCACCATCACGCATTCCACCTTCGGCATCTCGGCGATGCGCATCGAGTTGTAGGTATCGAAGTTGGTCTGCTCCATCTTGCCGTCCTTCACCGTGCAGCCGCCATAGAACAGGGCGGACAGGCCATAGACGAAGGAACCCGCGATCTGCCGCTCGACCTGCGCCGGGTTGACGATGTAGCCGGGATCGGTCGAGGCGACGATACGATGCACCTTGATCTTGCTGCCGTCGGTGACGGAGATTTCGGCGGCGCCCGCAACGTAGCTGCCATAGCCCATTACCTGCGCAATCCCGCGATAGACGCCTTGCGGCGCGGGCTTGCCCCAGCCGATCTTCTCGGCCACGGCATTGAGCACGGCGAGATGCTTCGGATGCTTGCTCATCAGCTTGCGGCGGAATTCCACCGGATCCTGGCCCACCGAATGCGCCAGCTCATCCATGAAACATTCCATGTAGATCGCATTCTGGTTCACGTTCACGCCACGCCAGAAGCCGGGCGGAACGTGCGGGTTGCGCATGGAATGCTCGACCAGCAGGTTCGGCACGGAGTAGCCGAACGCCGCATCGCCGGACGGACTGAGGCCCTGGAACGCAGCCGTGTCCATGCCGTTCACCAGCGCCGCCGGGCGCACCGTGTACAGGATCGACTGGCCCGACAATCGCACATGCAGCGCCGTGAGATTGTTGTCGGCATCGAAGGCGCCGGTCAGCTTGCACTGCGTGACCGGATGGAACTTGCCTTGCGCCATGTCTTCTTCGCGCGACCAGAGCAGCTTGACCGGCGTACCGGGCATCTGCTTGGCGATCAGAACCGCTTGCCGGACATAGTCGGTCATGCCGCGACGGCCGAAGCCGCCGCCGAGGATCAGCTTGTGCACCTCGCATTTTTCGGCCGGCAAGCCCGAGGCTTCCAGGGTAGCGGCGAATGCCGCTTCGCCGTTCTGCGTGCCGCACCAGACCTCGCACTTGTCCGGCGTATAGAGCGCCGTGGCGTTCATCGGCTCCATCGTCGCGTGATTCTGGTACGGGTAGTTATAGACCGCCTCGACTTTCTTGACCGCAGAGGCAATCGCGGCCTTGGCGTCGCCGTTCTGGTTGCCGATGAAAGCCGGCTGTGAATTGTCGAGACCTTCGGCCAGCCATTTGGCGATCGACTCACTGGAGACTTTGGCGTTCTCGCCTTCGTCCCAGACGATCGGCAGCGCATCGAGCGCGGTCTTGGCGTGCCACCAGGTGTCGGCGACAACAGCCACTGCGCTATCGCCGACCTTCACCACCTTCTTGACGCCCTTCATGCCGGCGATCTTGGCCTCGTCATAGCTCTTCAGCTTGCTGCCGAAGACCGGCGCATCCTTGATCGCAGCGTTGAGCATGCCCGGCAGCTTGAAGTCGGCGCCGTAGATCATCGCGCCTGTGGTCTTGTCGACGGTGTCGAGCCGCTTCACGCCCTTGCCGGCGATCTTCCAATCCTTCGGATCCTTTAGCTTCACGTCGGCGTCCGCCGGCGGCGTGAGCTTCGCTGCGGCTTCCACCACCTTGCCGTAGGTCGTGGTCCTGCCCGACGGCGTGTGGGTGATGACGCTGTTGGCCGCAGTGCATTCCGAGGCCGGCACCTTCCATTCGTTCGTAGCGGCCTGCACCAGCATCATGCGCGCGGTGGCGCCGCCCTTGCGCACATATTCCTGGCTGGAGCGGATGCCGCGGCTGCCGCCAGTCGAGAAATCGCCCCAGGGGCGCTTGCGTGCGACACTTTGCCCGGGGGTCGGGTATTCGGTGATGACCTTCGACCAGTCGCATTCGAGTTCCTCGGCGACGAGCTGGGCGAGGCCGGTGAGGGTGCCCTGGCCCATCTCGGAGCGGGCGACGCGAATCACGGTCGTGTTGTCGGGGCGGATCACCACCCAGACATTGACTTCGGGCGAGCCGTCGGCGGCACGGACGACCTGTGGTCCGCCGAAGGGAATATCGAGGCCGATGGCGAGGCCGGCCCCCGCAGCAGCGGCGCCGATCACGAAGGCGCGACGATTGAGTTTGGGCATGACGTGCTGGTTCATGGCGTCACCTCAAGCGCTCGCGGCGGCGTGGATTGCCTCGCGGACCTGCTGGAAGGTCCCGCAGCGGCATATATTGGTGATGGCCTCGTCGATGTCCTGGTCGGTCGGCTTCGGCTTCTCCTTGAGAAGGGCTGCGACCGCCATGATCATGCCGCTCTGGCAATAGCCGCATTGCGGGACATCGTGGGCAATCCAGGCCTGCTGCACCTTGTGCAGTGCGCCGTTGCTGGCGAGTCCTTCGATCGTGGTGATCTGCTTGCCGACCGCTTCGCTGACAGTCATGCCGCAGGAGCGCATCGCGACCCCGTCCACATGCACCGTGCAGGCGCCGCATAGCGCGATGCCGCACCCGTACTTGGTGCCGGTCAGTCCAACATTTTCCCTGATCGCCCAAAGCAGTGGTGTGTCGTCTTCGACATCCACATTGATTGTTTTGCCGTTAATTGTGAGGTTTGCCATCGCGTATCCCCTGTTAGCTCAATCCACCGAGTGAGCTGCGCGCGGGAAGATGGCGTGCAACTTGGAATAGTTCAAATCAAGAAAAAGCGTGTTTGCGGACCGGAAGAAATTCGATCTGCCGGTGTTGCGTCGGCACGTGCCGATCGCATGGCTGTCATGCTTTTTCTGCAGGCACAGTAAGACGCAGGAAGCTCATCAGACTCCCCAGCGCGGCAAAGCCGGCCCCGAGCGCCAGCGCCACCGTCGCGCCGTTGTGACCGGCGAGGGCAAAGCATAGCGCCGCCAGCGCCGCGCCGAGGGTTTGGCCGGTCAGGCGGGCGGTCGCGACGATGCCGCTTGCGCTGCCGCTGCGATGCGGCGGTGCGCTCGACATCAGTGCCCGCAGATTGGGCGTCTGAAAGAATCCAAATCCGATCCCGCAAATCACCGTGCGCCAGACGATGTTGGCGACACTTGGGTCCGGCGGCAGCGTCGCTAGCAGCGCCATGCCAATGCCGAGCAACACCAGCCCGAGGCCGCCGAGGATGCCGACGGGATAGCGGTCGGATAGCCGGCCCCCGATCGGCGCCATGATCGCCACCACCAGCGGCCACGGAGTCATGAAGAAGCCGGTCTCGACTTGCGAGCGGTGCAGGACGTCCTCGAAGTAAAAGGGCAGCGAGACGAAGGCGAGTCCCTGCACGGCGAACGCGCAGACCGAGGTGGCCGCGGACAGCGCGAACATCGGCCGCTTGAAGAGATCGATCGGCAACATCGGCGCCGGATGATTCTGATATCTGCGGCTGATGACCCAGCCGAGCGCTAACGCCGCGCCAAGGGTCAGCCCGACCAGGACGGGCGGCACCTGATGCGCGGCGCCGCCTATTCCGATGATGAAGAGGCCGAGACAGCTTGCGGTGAGTCCTGCGCTTGCAAAATCGAAGGCGTGTACCGCGCGCGGTGTTTTCGGCAAGGTCTTCAGGCCGATCCAGATTGCAATCACGCCGAAGGGGATGTTGATCGCGAACAGCCACGGCCATGTGCCGACTGCAAGGATTGCAGAGGCAATGCTTGGGCCGAAGGTGAAGGCGGTTCCGACCACGAGCGCGTTGTGGCCGAAGCCGCGGCCGAGCATGTGGGTGGGATAGACGAAACGGACCAGGGCGGCGTTCACGCTCATGATGCCGCTGGCGCCAAGGCCCTGCAGCGCGCGTGCCGCGGTCAGGCTGGGCAGCGACCATGCCAGGGCGCAGCCGAGCGAGGCGAGCGTAAACAGCACCAGGCCTCCGATGTAGATGCGCTCATGGCCGACGATCTCGCCAAGCGCGCCGAGCGGCAGCAGCGTCGCCACTAGTGCGATCTGATAGATGTTGACCACCCAGACCACATCCGCCGGGCTGACGCGGAGATCGGCGGCAATGGCCGGAAGGGCGACATTGGCGATCGCCGTATCCAGCGAAGCCATCGCCAGCGCAGTGAAGATCGCAGCGACTGCCCACCGCCTGAGTTCGGGCGGCAGGCCGTCCATGGGGGCTGCTGATTTTGAAGTGACCTCTGCGCACATTCTGTCGGGCTCTCCACGCCGGCCGCGGACGCGCCCGTCTCGCGGCGTGTACTACGAACGCGACATGCGCCACAGGCGCTTCCTTGCATGATGCGTATGCGAAGCGGGCTGGCGAAGTGGCGGGAGCGCGGGTGCCTACGGGCCGGCGCTCAATCCCAGGCGTGCATAAATTCTTCGCGCATAGGCGCCGAATTCATCGGTGGTCTTGATCGGCAGCGCGCGTGGAAACGGTAGCTCAATCGGGAAATACTCCGCCATCCGCGCAGGACCTGCGGTCAGCACCGCACAATGTGAGGCGAGAAACACCGCCTCCTGGATCGAATGCGTGACGAACAGGATGGTCTTGCCGCTCTCGCGCCAGATCCTGAGCATTTCGAGGTTCATCTGTTCGCGGGTCAGCGCGTCGAGCGCGCCGAACGGCTCGTCCATCAGGATCAGCTTGGGATCATGGATGAAGGCGCGCGCAATCGCCGTGCGCTGCTGCATGCCACCGGACAGTTGCTGCGGATATTTGTCTTCGTAACCGGCGAGGCCGACCAGGTTGAGGAGCTCACGGGCGCGGCTCCGCGCCGCCTTCATCGGGAGACCGACGATTTCGGCCGGCAGCAGCACGTTGTCCAGAATGGTTCGCCATTTCAGCAGCAAGGCCTGCTGAAACACCATGCCGATGTCGCGCGCGGGATCGAACGGCGTCTTGGCATTGCCGATTTTGATCGTGCCGCCGTCGGCTTCATGCAGCCCGGCGAGGATCTTCAGCACAGTGGTCTTGCCGCAGCCGGACGGGCCGACCAGCGAAACCAGCTCGCCTTCCTTCACGTCCATGGTGACGTCGGAGACGGCGAGGAATTCCGCGCCTTTGGAGCGATAGACCTTGCGGACGTTGCGCAGGCTGATGAAGGGCTCGTCCGTGCTCATGCCAGCCATTTCTCGAGGTTCGCCTTCACGAAGGCGTCGTCGGAGAGATCGGCATGCTCGCGGCAGACGCGGTCGATCTGTTGCATCTGGCCGGGGCTCAGTCCTTCGGCGGGATCGAGGCACCATAGGCCTTGCATCAACCCCTGCCGCCGCAGCACTTCATGGCAGCCGGCGATGCAGCCATGGAAATTATTGGCGACGTCGAAGAACGCGCTGTTGCAGTCGGTGACGCGGGCGTCGAGCGCCAACAGATCAGCCGGTATGGTGTCCTTGCCCCGCGCGGCCTTGCACATCTCGAATTGCTTGATCGCGCTCGCCGTCCAGACCGACCAGTGGCCAAGGAGGCCGCCCCTGAAATAGGCGCGGGTGGTGACGCCGTTGTCGCGCAGGTCGAACGGCAAGGTGAGATCGAGCAGGATGTGATCGTCATTGCCGGTATAGAGCGCGACGCGGTCGAGCGCGCCCGCCGCCGCGACCCCGCGCAGCACGTCCAGCGTCCGATAACGATTGAACGGCGCGATCTTGATGGCGATCACGTTGTCGATGCAAGCGAAGCGACGCCAGAAATCGGCGCTGAGGATGACGCCGCCGACCGCCGGCTGCAGGTAAAAGCCGACCAGCGGGATCTCGCGCGCCACCGTTTCGCAATGGGTGATGATCTCGTCTTCGGAAGCCGATTTCATCGCGGCGAGGCTGAGCAGGCCGGCGTGATAGCCGATGCCGCGTGCGGTTTGCGCCTCCGCAATGGCTTGTTGGGTCGGGCCGGCCAGTCCCGCCACCATCGCGACCGGCCGCCTGGTCCATGTATCAGCGGTCTCGGCTGCCAGCTCCAGCACCGGGCGGTACAGGCCGACATCGCGGATCGCAAACTGCGTGGTATGCACGCCGACGGCCAATCCGCCGGCGCCGGCGTCGAGGTAATACCGCGTCAGTACCCGTTGATGCCTGGTATCGAGCTTGCGGTTCGCGTCGAGCGCGAGGGGATGCGCCGGCAGCACGGTGCCGTTGGCGATCAGCCTGCGGATCTCGGGCTTGATTTCGCTATGGTGCATGACGGCACTTTCTATCCAAATTCCGGTCCGGCGACGGCGAATGGCAGTTGCGCGGGCGAGGCGGTTGCGGGGCCAAAGCGCATGCGCTGAAACGGCCGCTCGATGCTCCAGCCCGCGCGGACGAGCCCGTCCAGAAACTCATCCTGGGAGAACACCGCGTCGATCAGCCACGGGGCGGTTTCAGAGCCAACAACGGCCTCCACCAGCTTCAACGCCTGATCGGCGCGATCGGCCAGCACCGGGCCGATATGTCGCGCAGTGCGCCCATCGCGGACGAGGGCCATGGCTCGATCGCCCGACACGATGCGGGAGCCGGGGCGAGCTGCAAATTCCGACAGCAATGTGCTGCGGTCGAACCCCATGGCTCTGCTATCGCGCGTGGCCAAGGCGTCGGGGCTGCCCGCTGAGGGCTGTTGTGTCGCCTTGGTGCCTTGCGGCTTCTCCAGCCGCAGCCGTCGCAATTGCAGTGTCGGCATGAAGCCGAGTGGGCCGTAGACGGTGGCGCCGGCCGGTGTTGCATCGAGCCAGCTCGTCAGGCCGCGTCGTTTCGCCAAGTTGAGGCAGGTATCCACGAGCGTGGTCGCGATGCCGCGGCGGCGGAAGTCGGCGGTCACCAGCACCATGCTGATCCAGGCGTTGCCCGCCGAGTAAGGCAATAGCGCCGCGGTTGCGACCAGCCGTTCGCCGTCGCGCACGCCGAACACAATTCCTTGGGCGAGGAAAAATCGCCAGTCGGCCTCATTCTGGTTCCAGCCGGCTTCAGTCGACAGCACCAGAGCGGCCTGCGCGTCGCCGACGCCAAGCTCGACGACGTCGATCGGCTCAGTACCGGCCATCGCGCACCTCGTACTTGGTGGGCTTGCCGAGGCTCGGCATTGATCGCGAGACCCAGTCGGCAGTCCAAGTGATGAGCTGTTCGGTATCGACGATCGGCAGGCCGAACAGTTTCACCGCCTGCGAGGTGTCGGTGAGCCAGGCCGTCGGCTCCTCCTTGCCAACGATCACGGGCGCGAGGCCAAAGCGCTGGCCGAAATTTGCGGCGAGATCGCGCACAGCGAGGATTTCGTGGCCGCTGACGTTGATCGGCGAAGTTGGTATCTCACAGTGCGCGAGACAGCGCAGAGCCTGCGCCGAAGCGTCGCCCTGCCAGATGAAGTTGACATGACCGAGGCTGACGTCGATCGGCTTGCCCTGCAGAACCTTGCTTGCGATGTCGTGCAGTACGCCGTAGCGCATGTCGATCGCGTAGTTGAGCCGGAACAATCGCCCCGGCGTCGAATACTTCTTCGAGAAATACTCGAACATGCGTTCGCGTCCGACGCAGGATTGCGCGTACTCGCCGGGCGGGTTGGGAGGCATATCTTCGGTCGAGCCTTTGCTATCCACCGGCACGAACGGATAGACACAGCCGGTCGAGAACGCGACGATGCGCGAAGATGAAAAAGCTTGTGCGACCAGGGCAGGGACGTGTGAGTTCATCGCCCAGGTCAGCGACAGATCGCCTTCGGCGCCGAACTTGCGGCCGGCCATGAACACGACATTTGAAATCTTCGGCAGCGCCTTGATGGCAGCTTCATCGAGCAGGTCGCAACTGATGGTCTCGACGCCGCGCGCCTGCAGCCAGTCCTTCACAGTGGGATCGCTGAAGCGCGCGACGCCAATCACGCGGCGCTCCGGTGCGGCCGCCTTGGCAAGGCCCGCCAGTGTCGGCCCCATCTTGCCGGCGACGCCCAAGATCATGATGTCACCGTCGACCTTGCGGAGATCGTCGATCAGCGCCTGGCTCGGGCGGCACAACAGCTCGTCGAGTGCGTCGATATCGGCAATCGTCTGCGGCAGGTTTTCGCGCGTTAGCAGCATGTTCATTCCCTGTCTTATTGCAGGCGGATGTCGCGCACGACGAACATCCGCTCGAGGCCGAGCACGAGGCCATACAGGGCCACACCGAGCAGTGTCAGGAGCACGACCGCCATCACCATCGCCGGCGTATCCAGCGAGGATTGCACCTGGATCATGAGATAGCCGAGCCCGCGCTCGGAGGCGATGAACTCGCCGACGATGGCGCCGGCCACCGCCAGGATCGCGCCGACCTTCATTCCGGAAAACACGTAAGGCAACGCGCCAGGCAACTGGATTTTTCGGAACAGCGTCCAACGGGAGCCGCGCAACGATTTCACGAGATCCAAGAGATCGGGCTCGACCTCGCTCAAACCCCTCGCGGTCGTCAGCAGGATCGGAAAAAAGCAGATGGAAAACGCAATCAGGATGTTCGGAAAGATGCCGTAGGAGAACCAGACGATGAAGAGCGGCCCGAGCGCCACTTTCGGGATCATGTTCAGCGTCACGAACAGCGGCAGCAGTAACAGGCTGACCAGCGGCGACCAGGTGAACATCACGGCGAGCGTGATGCCGACCAGCGCGCCGAGGCAGAACCCGCCGAGAATTTCGGCCGCCGTCACCGCGAGATTGGAGAGCCAGGCATAGCTCGGCGAGCCCAGCGTCTTGATGGTCGCCAGCGGCGAGGGGAGAATGAATTTCGGCACCTGGAACGCATCGACCAGAACCTGCCAGAGCACAATCACGGCCAGATGCACGATCAGGATGATCGCAAAAGATCGTGCCGGTCCGCCGTCTCCGCTGAACACCGCAAGACTCCTTTTGAGGCACGGCCGGGTTCCCAAGCCGCGAGGCGGCAATCTATCGCGGCACCATCCGACAATCAACTATCTGGTTGATTAGGGGCGGAGCGAGTGCATCACCAGGTCGACGACATGCTTGCGGCGGGCTTGTCTGGCGGCCCGGCTCGACAGGTCCTTGCCGAAGATCGCCGACAGGGTCGGCGTGTTCGAGAAATAGAAGTAGCTGAGCCCGGCGATCGAAATATAGAGGTGCACCGGATTGATGCCTTTGCGGAATGTGCCGGCCTTCACGCCCTCGGACAGAATGGCCGAGATCATGCTGACCAGCGGCGAATGCATGGCTTCCAGCTTGCGCGAGCCGCGCACATGGCGGGCGCCGCCGCGATTTTCGTCGTTCAGCAGTACGATGAAATCGGGATGTGCAGCGAGGTGGTCGAAGGAACTTTCGATCAGCTTCTTGATGGCCCGTTCTGGCGGCAGTCCTTCGAGGTTTAGCTTGCGCTCCTGGGCGCGAATCTCCTCATAGACCCATTCGAGCACCGCCAGATAAAGCGCATCCTTGTCGCCGAAATAGTGATAGACCAGTTGCTTGTTGACCCCCGCGCGCGCCGCGATCTCGTCGACCCGGGCGCCGGCGAGGCCGCTGCTGGCGAATTCCCGCCGCGCCGCCGTCAATAGCTTCTTGCGGGTGGCGGCCGGATCACGCCGCTGCGGCTTCAAGTCGTCCGTTCGTCTCTTGGGCATTTCCAACCAAATAGTTGACAACTCGTCTTGTCCCTAGTTGCATTGGTAGCGTCACCCGTGTGCGGCGACAAGATCGGGTTGTAGAACGAGGAGCGTGCGATGAAGGCTTTGCGAATTGCGGGACTGGCGCTTGCGCTTGCCATACCGGCTGCGCCCTGCGTGGCGGGCGAAGCCGTCAACCTGATCCTGAACTGGACGCCGACCGCGGACCATTCGCCGTTCTATTACGCCAAGTCGCAGGGCTGGTACGAAAAGGCCGGCATCGATCTGACGATCGAGGTCGGCAAGGGCTCCGGCGTCTCCTCGCTGAAGGTCGGCTCCGGCGGCTCGCCGTTCGGTATCGCCGATCTCGCGACCGCCTTGGTGGCCAAGAGCAAGGGCGCCGACGTGGTGGCCTTGATGAGCATCTACGCCAATACGGGGCAGACCTTCTACTGGCTGAAGAGCTATGGCGTGAACGGGCCAAAGGATTTTCCGAACCACAAGATCGGCAACCCGCCCGGCGATGCGTCGCGGGTGATGTGGCCAGCCTTTGCCAAGGCCGCCGGTATCGCGCCGGACTCCGTGAATTTCGTCAATGTCGGCCCAACCGCCAAGATCGCGGCGCTGAAGGCCCATACCGTAGACATCATCAGCGACTTCTACAACGAGCACGATCTCAAGGTGATCGAGTTCGGCGCCGATCTCGGCTATGTCAACTGGAAGGATATCGGCCTCAATCCTTATGGCAATTCGCTGATCGTCAACGGCGCGTACCTCGCGAAGAACCCGAAACTGGTCGAGGAGTTCGTCAAGATCAGCCAGAAGGCTTATGCGGCCTGCGTCGCCGACGTTGAGCCCTGTCTCAAGGCGCTGCTCGACCAGGCTTCCGGTCTCGACAAGGAAAACCAGCAGCGCCAGTGGGAGCGCATCAAGTTCCTGATGACAGACGAATTCACCACGACCAAGGCATTGGGATGGATCGACGCCGAGCGCATGAAGAAGGACTACGAGCTGGTGCAGACCTATCTCGGCATGGAAAAGCCGTTCGACGTGAATACGGCGTTTTCGGTTAAGATGCTTGATACGTCGATCAAGATGGACGCCAGCAAGGTGAAGAAGTAGGGCAGTAGCGTCTCCGCCGTCATTGCGAACGAAGCGAAGCAATCCATAGCGCGGCATACCGGATAGATGGATTGCTTCGTCGCTTCGCTCCTCGCAATGACAGTTGAAGCATCACCGCAGTGCGGCGCTTGACGATGTTGGCGCCACCACTGGGTCAATCATCTTCGCGGCTTTTGCCGAGTTCCTGATCGAGCCGCTCGCATAACGTCGCGAGCAGGCGGCGCGTCTTCGCGAGTTCCTCGGCGCTGATTCCCTTGGCCAGCGCATTTGCCCAGGGCGTCTGTAACCGGCTGGCGGAAGCAAAGGCGTCTTCGCCCCGTTTGGTCAGCGCGACGAGATGCGCGCGCCGATGGTGCGGATTAGGACGCAGCTCAACAAGGCCGTCGTCCCGCATTTCGTTGACGATGCGCTGAACGCCCTGGCGATTGAGGCCCATATTCCGCGCCAGCCAGGCTACCGGTTGCAGGCTTGGCGAAAGCGCGATCGCGCCCAGCACCTGCCAGCGGGCGCTGGTGAGGCCGAGATCGGCAACAAGGCGGTCACCGGCCGTGAGCAGGCGGCCGTTGAGGCGGAACACCGTAAGGACCAGATCGGTCAGGGCCTCGCCGCCGGGCGAGTGTCGTTGGCCTGTCATTTGACTATTAGTATCCAGTATGACAACATGTTGTCAATATAGGAAAGTGACGTGGAGTACATCATGTTTGCAGGACAGCTTGCGACGATCGTTGCTGCCGCGTTCGCGGGAGCGGCGTTCTATATCAACTTCGCCGAGCAGCCGGCCCGGCTCGGCCTCGATGACCGGGCTCTTCTGAAAGAGTGGAAGCCAAGCTACGACCGTGGCCTCACGATGCAGGCGAGTTGTGCGGTGATTTCGGGCGTGCTCGGTCTGATCGCGGCCTGGGCGACGTGGGATTGGCGCTGGATCGTCGGCGCGGTGCTCATTCTCGCCAACTGGCCCTATACGCTGCTCGGCATCATGCCGACCAACCACGCTTTGAAGGCGATTGCCGAGGACGATGCAGGTCCGCAGTCACGCGCGCTGATCGTGAAGTGGGGAGGTCTGCACGCGGTCAGGACCGGCCTTGGGATCGCGGCGACGCTGGCGTATCTATGGGCGCTGAACTAGCGCCGCTTCACTGCAGCGCCATGCCGGCGGTCGCGATCACCTTGGTCAGCTTCTCGTGGTCGGCCTTCATCAGCGCGGCGAGATCGGCAAGCGGCATCGGCTTGCCCGGGATATTGGCGACGGCGAGCTGGCGCTGCACCTCGGGGTTCTGCAGCGCCTTGTTGATACCGTCATTGATTTTCGCGACGATGGCGTCCGGCGTGCCGGCCTGAACATAGATGCCGTACCAGGGCACATAAGTGGCTTCCGGAAATCCGGCTTCCGCAATCGTCGGCACATCGGGCAGATCGGTGACGCGCTTGTCGGTCATCACGGCAAGCGGTTTCACGGTGCCGGCCTTGATGTGCGGCAAGGCGAGCTCAAGCGAGACGATCTCGAAATGCATCAAATTCGTCATCAGATCGATCAGGGCCTGCGGCTGGCCCTTGTAGCCGACATTGGTGAGCTTGATGTTCGCCGCCTGAAACAGCTTCTGCGCGCTCAGGTCGATCGATGACCCCGTGCCGGGATTGCCGAAGTTCAATTCGCCAGGTTTGTTGCGCGCGATCTCGACGAATTCCTTGATAGTGCTGGCCGGCATCGAGGGATGAACCAGCGCGACGCTCTGATTCCAGACGGCGAGGCCGACGCATCGGAGATCCCTGAGCGCATCCCAGCCGGCGTCCTTGTAAAGCGTCGGGTTGACCAGCGCCGCCGGACCGGTGACGAGCCAGGTGTAACCATCGGGTTCGCTGCGCGCGACCGATGCGGTGCCGATGTTGCTGTTGCCGCCCGGCCTTGCCTCGATGATCACGGTGTTCATCCAGTCGCGGCCGACCTGCTCGGTCACGGCGCGGGCAACAATGTCGACGATACCGCCGGCGGGATAGGGCACGACGATGCGGATCGGGAGGCTTGGGTAATTGCTCTGCGCCTGTGCTGCATTGGCGAGTAGCATGGCCGCGCCAACGGCAATACCCATGGCGAAGCCCAGCACGGTCTCGATCCGGCTCATTCTTCCCTCCCCGTATGTTGCGCACCTTGCGAGCGGCGCGCGCCTTTGCCCCTCTTGCGGGGGGTATTTTTATTCGCCGGCTACCAGCGAGCGGATGCTGCGCGCCAGGCCCAGCATGCGCGGGCCGCATTCGCGCTCGATCTGCTCGGCGTTGAAGCGGAACGAGGGAATGCCGCAATTGACGGAAAGACAATCGCCTGATGGCGTGCGGTACAGCGGCGCCGCGACGCCGAAGATCTCGCGCCGCCAGTCGCCGAGCGAAATCGCAAAGCCGCGCTCCTTGCAAAGTTCGACATCCGGCAGCGTGCGCGTCTTCACATAATCAGCTTCTTCCGGACGTTCGGCCTTTACGTTCGCCACATATGCATCGAGCTCTTCCCTGGTGAAGAGCGACAGCAGAGCGCGGCCGACGGCGGTCGGCGCCAGCGAGCCGGTAAAGCCGACGTCGGGCAAATGCGCCACCGCGTCGGTGGTGCGCAGCGTCTCGACATAGATGAAGTCGAGCCCGAATGGCATCGCAATCGACACGGTGCCGCCGGTATAGGCGGCGAAATCGCGCATCAAGGGCCGCGCCAGTTGCCGCACCTTCAGCGCCGACAGCACCGGATAGGCGGCGGCGAGTATCGCGAGCCCGAGCTGGAAACGTCCTTTGGCATCGCGCTTGAGATAGCCGAGCTGCGCCAGCGTGTAGGTCAGCCGCGACACTGTCGGGCGCGACAGGCCGGTATGCAGCGCCAGTTCGGCATTCGATAGCGAACCGCTGCGGTTGCGGAACGCGGCCAGCACGTCGAGCCCATGCGCCAGCGTAGTCGCAAAGGAGGGATCGGCCTGGTCCTCCGCCGTCCTGGATTTCAAGGGATCGATGCTGGAAATCGCTGCCATAGCTGGAAATTGGCCATCATGGCCCATTCTGTCAATATATCGAAATGAATTTGCATATCGTTTCGAATTGCGCTTAGGTTCCGCGAAAGGGAGGCCGCTCCGGATGACAATGACCGAACAAGGCGAAAAAGCCCTGACCTCGCAGGGGCCCATGATCGACAAGGAGCAGCTGCGCCAAAAATATCTGGAGGAGCGCAACAAGCGGCTGCGTCCTGACGGCAACGATCAATATCTGCGCGTCGCGGGGCAGCTCGCGCATTATCTCGACGATCCCTATACGCCGGTCACTCCGCGCGACCCGAAAACCGATCACGTCACCTTCGGCTTTATCGGCGGCGGTTTCGCCGGGCTCGTCACCGCGGCGCGGCTTGTGGAAGCCGGCGTGAAGGATGTCCGGGTCATCGAGAAGGGCGGCGACTTTGGCGGCACCTGGTACTGGAACCGCTATCCGGGCGCGCAATGCGACACCGCGTCGATGGTCTACATGCCGCTGCTCGAGGAAACCGGGCACATGCCGTCCGAGAAATATGCGCATGCGCCGGAAATCCTCGCGCACTGCCAGCGCATCGGCAAGCAATACGGCCTCTACAACAATGCGCTGTTTCATACCGAAGCCGTGGACCTCGCTTGGGACGAAGCAAAGTCGCGCTGGAATATCCGCACCAATCGCGGCGACGCCTTCACCGCGCAGTTCGTCGGCATGGGCACCGGGCCGCTGCACGTGCCGAAGCTCCCGGGCCTTCCCGGCATCCAGTCGTTCAGGGGACACTCGTTCCACACCAGCCGGTGGGATTACGATTACACCGGCGGCAATCCGTCGGGCGCGCTGATGGAGAAACTCGCCGACAAGCGCGTCGGCATCATAGGCACCGGCGCCACGTCCGTGCAGTGCGTGCCGCATCTCGCGCGCGCCTGCAAGGAGCTCTACGTGTTCCAACGCACGCCATCCTCGGTCGACGTGCGCGACAATGCGCCGATCGATCCGGAGTGGTTTGCCGGGATCGCCACGCCCGGCTGGCAGCAGCGCTGGCTGGAGAATTTTACCGCCAACCAGGCCGGCGGCTCCGCGGAAGTAGATCTGGTGCAGGACGGCTGGACCGACCTGTCGCGACGCATTCGCGCCAAGATCATGGACCTGCCGCGCGAGCAGCGCACGGCACAAAACATGCTGGCGGCGTTCGAAGATTCCGATTTCGAGAAGATGGAGGAAATCCGCACGCGGGTCGACAGTATCGTGGAGAACCGCGAAACCGCGGCAAAGCTCAAGGCCTGGTATCGCCAGCTCTGCAAACGGCCATGCTTCCACGACTCCTATCTGCAAGCCTTTAACACGCCGGGCACCCATCTGATCGATACCGACGGCAAGGGCGTCGAGCGTATCACTGAGGACGGCGTCGTCGTCGCTGGCAGGGAATACCAGCTCGACTGCATCATCTATGCATCCGGCTTCGAGGTCGGCACCGAGTACAAGCGGCGCGCCGGCTTCGACCTGACCGGCCGTGGCGGCGTCAAGCTGTCGGACCATTGGGCGTCGGGCATGCGCACCAAGCACGGCATTCACGTGCACGGTTTCCCGAACGCGTTCTTCGTGCAGCCGGCGCAGGGCGCCAATCTCATCTCCAATGTCCCGCACAATCTCACCGATGCTGCGAAGACGATCGCGTTGATGGTGCAGCATGCGCGGGCAAACGGGTTCAAGGAAATCGAGGTCACCAGGGAAGCCGAGGATCGCTGGGTCGAGCTGCTGCTGACCGGCCCTGGACGCATGATCGGTTCACCCGATTGCACGCCCGGCTATTACAACAATGAGGGACACGAGCCGGGCCCGGCGGCCAAGCTCAACGTTGGCCATCCAGCAGGTCCGCTGGCCTACTTCAAATATATCGAGGGTTGGCGCAGCAGCGGCAAGTTCGAGGGAATCGCGTTTCGCTGACGTCGAATTACTCGGGGTTTCGTCTCAGTTGCGAAGAGGGAGTACACGATAATGAGCCAACCAGCCACGATCGAAACGGCAAAGGAAACCCCGAAGGAAGCTTCCGCTCCCGTCATCGCGCAGCACGCGGCGACGCTGAAAGCGCTGCCGTTCTCCGACACGCGCGACTTCGAAGACGCGGCGCGCGGCTTCCTCGGCACGGTAGAGAACGCGAAGATCACCTCCCCGCAGGGCCGGGTGGTCTGGAGCCTCGAGCCTTACGGCTTCCTATCGGCGGAAGAGGCGCCGCCGACGGTCGATCCCAGCCTGTGGCGGCAGTCGCGCCTTAACATGCATCATGGCCTGTTCGAGGTGGTGCCCGGCGTCTATCAGGTGCGCGGGCTCGATATCGCCAACATGACGCTGATCGAGGGCGACAGCGGCGTCATCGTGGTGGATACGCTGACCTCGATCGAGGGCGCGCGAGCCGCGATGGAGCTCTATTTCCAGCATCGGGGCAAACGGCCGGTCGCCGCCGTCATCTTTACTCACACCCATACCGACCATTGGGGCGGCGCGCGCGGCGTGCTCGAGGATGCGATGCTCGCCGGTGGCAAGGTGCCGGTCATCGCGCCCAATCTCTTCATGGAGCACGCGGTCTCCGAGAACATCATCGCAGGGCCCGCGATGCTGCGGCGCGCGCAATATCAGTTCGGGCCGTTCCTGGCCAAGGGCGCGCGCGGGCAAGTCGATTGCGGACTGGGCAAAACGATGGCTGCAGGAGCGGTCGCGCTGGTGCGCCCGACCGACCTGATTATCGCAACCGGCGACAGGCGCACCATCGATGGCGTCGAGTTCGAATTCCAGATGGCGCCGAACAGCGAAGCGCCGGCCGAGATGCATTTCTTTGTCGCCCGCTACAAGCTGCTCAATCTCGCGGAAAACTGCACGCATAATTTTCACAATCTGCTGCCGTTCCGCGGCGCTGACGTGCGCGACGCGCTGGCGTGGTCGAAATATCTCGGCGAAGCGTTGCGGATGTGGGGCGGCAAGGCAGACGCGATGTGCGGCCAGCATCATTGGCCGGTTTGGGGCCACGAGCGGATCGACACCATGATCCGCCAGCAGCGCGACCTCTACAAATTCGCGCATGATCAGACTATCCGCCTGATGAATCACGGCCTGACGGCGACCGAAATCGCGGAAGCCATTCGCTTGCCGGCGAGCCTTGAAGGCGCCTGGCATGGCCGCGGCTATTACGGTCACATCAGGCATAATGTGAAGGCGATCTACCAAAAATACCTCGGCTGGTACGACGCCAATCCCGTCAACCTCGATCCCTTGCCGCCGGTGGAATCAGGCAAGAAATATGTCGAGTATATGGGCGGCGCGGACGCGATCCTTGCGCGGGCGCGGGCGGATTTTGCCAAGGGCGAATTTCGGTTCGTCGCACAGGCGGTGAGCCATCTGGTGTTCGCCTATCCTGACAACCAGGCGGCGCGCGCGATGCTCGCCGATACGTTCGAGCAGCTCGGCTATGCCTCGGAGAGCTCGACTTGGCGCAACGCCTACCTGTTCGGCGCGCAGGAGCTGCGGCAGGGCATGCCGAAGACGCCGCCGCGCTCCACAATGCCGCGCGAGACGCTGGCGGCGCTGCGCACCGAACAGCTCTGGGACGTGCTCGGCGTTCGTCTCAACGGTCCCAAGGCCGAAGGCAAGCGCATCGTGCTGAACTGGAATTTCACCGACACCGGTGAGAGCTTCATTCTCAATCTGGAGAACTGCGCGTTGACCTATGTGCCCGGCGCCCAAGCGGCCGACGCCGACGCCGGCTTCACGCTTGCCCGCAGCGTGCTCGACGAGGTGGTCGCAAAGCTGACGACATTTCCCGAAGCGGTCAGTGCCGGCAAGATCAAGGTTAGCGGCGATCCGATGCGGCTTGCCGAACTGATGATGCTGATGGACGAGTTTCCGCGGATGTTCGAGATCGTCGAGCCGAAACGGACGGCGGTGAGTTGAGACATGAGTAGGGTGGGCAAAGGCGCGTAGCGCCGTGCCCACCATCTGTGTCCGGATCCGCTTGAGATGGTGGGCACGCTTCGCTTTGCCCACCCTACCGTCGTCTTGCGACGACATGGGAAGGCCTTCGCGCCACTTACTCCGCGCTGCTGACCAGCTTGATCCGCGGCTCCGCCTGCTCCATCAGGCCGCGATAGGCGGCAAGATAGTCGAGCGCCATGCGGCGCGCGGTGAAGCGGGCTTCGAAGCGCTTACGGATTGCGGACCGATCCAGCGCCGTAAGCCGATCAATCACGCCGACTGCGCTGGTTTCGTCTTCGACTACGAACCCGGTGAGGCCGGCATCGATAATCTCCGGGACCGAACCGCGGTTATAGGCAATAACCGGCGTGCCGCAGGCCATCGCTTCGATCATCACAAGGCCGAACGGCTCCGGCCAGTCGATCGGGACTAGGAGGCCGATCGCGCCGCTGAGGAAATCGGACTTCTCGCGGTCGCCGATTTCGCCGATGAACTCGACCAGCGGATTGGTCTTGATGAGCGGTGAGATCACCTCATCATAATACTCCTGGTCCGCACGATCGACCTTGGCTGCGATCTTGAGCGGAATGCCGCATCGGGTTGCGATCCTGATGGCCCGATCCACACCCTTTTCCGGCGCGATCCGCCCGAGCACGGCGAGATAGGAAGGCTTCACCTGCTGCGGCGTTAGCAGGTCCTCCGGCAATCCGTGGTGGATGGTCCGCACCCAATTGGCTTGCGGTACCGGCCGGCGCTGCGCATTGGAAATCGATATCACCGGAATTTTGGAGAAGGTGTTGAACACGGGCTGGTGCTCGGGCAGGTCGAGCCGGCCGTGCAGCGTGGTCAGGAATGGGGTCGGCTGCCGGTAGAACAGCGAGAATGGATAGTAGTCGAGATGAAAGTGCAGAAAATCGAACTCTTCATCGTCGCATTTCTGCCGCACGCGCTCCAGCATCTCCATGTGCAGTGCGTTAGGATCCCGGACCGAGCCGTCGAGCCGCAACGCTTTTGGCCAACCCGCGTCCAGTTTCGCCGAGGTATGTGAATCGCCGCTGGCGAATAGCGTGACGTCGTGTCCCAACGTTACAAGCTCTTCAGTCAGCCAGTGCACGACCCGCTCGGTGCCGCCGTACAGTTTGGGGGGAACAGCCTCCGTCAGCGGGGCGACCTGCGCGATGCGCATCTTTTCGTCTCCTGTCTGGATTGGTGGTTGAATGAATCCCTCTGCCCACAATCGGCACAAGCGTGCCGAGAACGGGAACGTTCTTGCATCTGCGAAGTTCCAATGTGCTGCACATCTTGCTTCTTCCACACGGCTGTCTTGCTGATGCCATCTGACAGAAACAGATTTACGGCCGTCTCGATGCTGCAGAATTGTTGCGCGTTGATGGCCACGCGCACGGAAATCCGAAACGACATTCTTCACGTCGTCGTGTGCGGCAGGCGTTAGGGATTCTCATTCACTCTCAACAGGTTTGCGGGAACTCATGGACAATCTCTCAGGGTATGTGCGACGGCCGTTTCCATTTGTGCTGCGCTATCTGCGCCGGCGTCGCGCGGCCCACATCGTCATTGTGTCTGCGGTCGTGGCGGCTGTTGCCTGTTCAGTGGGCACGCAATATGGCGTGAAGAATCTGGTCGACAGCCTGACGGCCGGTCCCTCGCACGCGGGCAACGTATGGCTGGCATTCGCTTTTCTCATGTCGCTGATCGCAGCCGATAATCTGCTGTGGCGGGTAGCGAGCTGGATCGCGAGCTTCACCTTCGTTGGTGTCACGGGTGATCTCCGCCGCGACATGTTCCGTCATCTCACGGGACATGCTCCGAGCTACTTCTCGGACCGGCTGCCGGGCATGCTGACCAGCCGTATCACGGCAACGTCCAACGCCGTCTTCACCGTCGAAAACATGTTCGTCTGGAATGTGTTGCCGCCATGCGTTGCGACGGTTTCTGCGATTCTATTGATCGGGACGGTGAGTTTCGCAATGTCCGCAGGCCTGATCGTCATCGCGGCGATCATGCTGATGGCGATGTTCCATCTCGCGGCGGCGGGCAAGCCGCTGCATGATGACTTCGCCGATAAGGCGGCTGCGGTGGACGGCGAGATGGTCGACGTCATCAGCAATCTGCCGCTGGTTCGCGCCTTCTGCGGCCTCAGCTACGAACACGACCGCTTCGACGCCACCGTCGAGCGGGAACTCGATGCCCGCGGGCGCAGCCTGCGCTATCTGGAAAAGCTCCGGCTTCTTCACGCGGTCGTGACCATCGCGCTGACGATAGCGCTGCTCGCATGGGTCATCACGCTCTGGCAGAAGGGCGCAGCGACCACCGGCGACGTCGTGCTGGTCTGTACGCTCGGACTTTCGATCCTGAGCGCAACGCGCGACCTTGCGGTGGCGCTGGTCGATGTGACCCAGCACGTTGCGCGTCTGACCGAGGCGATTGCGACGCTCTTGCTGCCGCACGAACTGAAGGATCATCCAGAGGCCGAGCCGCTGATCCGCAGCGGCGCCGCCGTCGCCTTCAACAACGTCGCGTTCCACTATCCCGGCGGTGCCCAGGTGTTCGAGAAGTTCACCTTGCGCATTCAGCCGGGACAACGGGTCGGGCTGGTCGGCCATTCCGGCGGCGGAAAGTCCACCCTGTTCATGCTGCTGCAGCGGTTCTACGACATCCAGCGCGGCAGCATCACGATCGATGGTCAGGACATTTCGCGGGTGACGCAGGAAAGCCTGCGCGAGGCAATCTCGGTGGTGCCGCAGGACATCTCGCTGTTCCACCGCTCGATCATGGAAAACATCCGCTATGGGCGGCCGAATGCGACCGACGACGAGGTGCTACGCGCGGCGATTGCGGCGCGCTGCGATTTCATCGAGAATCTGCCCGAGGGTATGGCGACCATGGTCGGCGATCGCGGCATCAAGGTATCAGGGGGACAGCGGCAGCGGATCGCCATCGCGCGTGCCTTCCTCAAAGACGCACCTATCCTGTTGCTGGACGAGGCGACCGCCTCGCTCGACAGCGAATCCGAGGAGGCGATCCGCGAGGCATTGTCCCGCCTGATGCGCGGGCGTACCGTAATTGCCATCGCCCATCGTCTCGCCACGTTGCGCAATTTCGACCGCGTGGTAGTGCTGCAGGGCGGACGGATCATTGAGGACGGACCGCCGGATATTCTGGTGCAGGGAAGGGGCCCTTACCGCGAGTTGGTTGCGCGCGAACTGGGCCGGCTCGCCAGCCATGCGGCCTGATCTGCGACAGTAGCGTTTGCGTCCCAATGCGTGCATCACAGCGCTAAGGAAATCGCTTGAGGTCCAAATGACAGCCGAAGTCAGCCAACTCATCACCATCGAGGCGGCCGATCACGTCGTCGGGGAATCGCCGTTCTACATCCCGATGACGGGCCCGGCGACGCGGCAGCGTCGTTCGCTCAAGCATGACGATACCTTCATTGTCTTGGATAGCCATGGCGACATCGGCGCTTCGGCCGGCGGCCCCGATGGCCTGTTCAATTCCGACACGCGCTATCTTGCCCGGCTCGAAATGGTGCTCGATGAGGTCCAGCCGCTGTTGCTCGGCTCCAACCTGCGTGACGACAATTCAGCGCTGACGGTCGACCTCACCAATTCCGATGTGTACCGCAACGGCAGACTGGTGCTGCAGAAGGATACGCTGCACATCGTGCGCTCGATTTTCCTGTGGCGCGGCACGGCGTATCAGCGCATCGCCTTGCAGAATCACGGCGACGGGCCGGCAAGCTTCGACCTGACGCTTCTGTTCGACAATGATTTTGCCGATTTGTTCGAGGTGCGCGGCGAGCGCCGGCCTCGCCGCGGAACCGGCTCGAGCCGCTTGCTCGGTCCCGCCGATGTCGTGCTGGAATATAGCGGGCTCGATGGTCAGGTCCGCATCACCGCACTGCATTTCGAGCCGCGGCCGACGCGGCTCTCTGTCAATTCGGCAACCTATCATTTCGAGCTGGCGCCGAAGGAAGTGGTCGCGCTGGTCGTCGCGGTGTCCTGCAACAAGCCGATCATGCAGAAGCCGGTGCCGTTCTTCCGCGGCCTCTTGGCGCACCGTCGCGAGATGCGGAGCTCGACGCGCGGCTCGGCCAGCATCGAGACGTCGAACGACATCTTCAACGAGGTACTGTGCCAGGCGATGGGCGACCTCAACATGCTCATGACGGAGACGCCGCAGGGGCGATACCCCTACGCCGGCATCCCGTGGTATTCGACCACGTTCGGCCGCGACGGATTGATCACCGCGCTGCAAATGCTGTGGGTCGATCCGCGCATTGCCCAGGGCGTGCTGCGGCGGCTCGCGTTCTTCCAGGCCAAGACCACCGATCCGCTCGCCGACGCCGAGCCCGGCAAGATCCTGCACGAGATGCGCGGCGGCGAGATGGCGGCGCTGCGCGAAGTGCCGTTCGCCCAATATTACGGCAGCGTCGATTCGACCTCGCTGTTCGTTCTGCTGGCCGGTCTCTATGTCGAGCGCACCGGCGACGAGGCCACGCTGGCCGAGCTGTGGCCTTCGATCGAAGCGGCGTTGCAATGGATCGACGGCCCCGGTGATCCCGACAAGGACGGCTTCGTCGAATATCAGCGCGCAACCGAGCAGGGGCTTGCCAACCAGGGCTGGAAGGATTCCCACGACGCGATCTTCCATGCCGATGGACAGCTTGCCGAAGGCTATATCGCGCTGGCCGAGGTTCAGGGATATGTCTTCGCCGGCAAGCGGCTGGCGGCGCGCTGCGCCCGGCGACTGGGATTGATTGATCAGGCCGCGAGGCTTGAATCCGAAGCCCTGCTGCTTGCCGAGCGCTTCGAGGAGGCGTTCTGGTGCGAGGAGCTCGGCACCTACGCGCTCGCGCTCGATGGTGCCAAGCGGCAGTGCAAGGTGCGAAGCTCGAATGCCGGCCAGCTTCTCTTCACCGGTATGATTCGAACCGATCGCGCGCGGCTGGTCGCAGCCGATCTGATGAGCCAGAAATTCTTTTCGGGGTGGGGCATCCGCACGATCGCGCGCGGCGAAGCCCGTTACAACCCGATGTCCTATCACGACGGATCGATCTGGCCGCACGATAATGCGCTGATCGCGCTTGGCTTCGCGCGCTACGGCCTGAAGCACTCGGTGGCGCACCTGTTCAAGGCCCTGTTCGATGCTGCAAGCTACATGGACCTGCGGCGGCTGCCCGAACTGTTCTGCGGCTTCCAGCGCGAAAGGCGGCGCGGACCGGTGCTCTATCCTGTCGCTTGCGCGCCCCAGGCCTGGGCCAGCGCAACGCCCTTCACGCTGCTGGAAGCAGCACTTGGTCTAGAATTCGACGCGGCACGCGGCGAGATCCGCCTTCGCAATCCTCGCTTGCCGGAATTCCTCAGCGAGGTAGTGTTGCGCGACCTGCAGCTTGGGCCTTCCAGCGTCGACTTGAGGGTTCGCCGTCACGGCGATGAAGTGTCGCTCGAGGTGGTGCGAACGCGCGGCCAGATTCAGGTGTCGATCGTATTGACGCATTAGGAGTCGTGCGTGGCTCTCGCGTCCAAATTTAAGGAGGGCCGCATGCGCGCCCGGTTTCTCACCTTGTTTCTAACCGCCGCGCTTGCCGGCGGCCCGGCGGCTTCAGCGGCGGAAGACACCGGCGCGACGCAAGGTAGCCGCACCGCGCCGCAGGATGCCGCAAAGGAGCCTCCGCCTCCGCCCTCGGTCACGGTCATCGGCGCCAGGGATGCTCACGGCATCCTGGGCCGCGAGGTCCGCAGCGCGGCGAACGAGGACATGGGGCGCGTCGTCGATGTGATCGTCGATCGTGAGGGCACCGTCCGTGCCGCGGTGATCGACTTCGGCGGCTTTCTCGGCGTCGGCAGCCGCAAGATCGTCGTCGACTGGAGCGCGCTGCGCTTCGGCCGCGTGGCCAACAAGCGCGACAGCATCACGCTCGAATTAACCAAGGCTCAGGTGGCCGCGGCGCCTGAATACAAGGAGGACGCGCCGGTGATCGTTCTCGGTGCGGCCGGCCGCTTGCAGCCGTGGGATTTCGATCACTAGCTGGATCCGAAAGGTGGGCACCGGTTTTCCGAGAAAGATCATGCTCGAATAAAGGAGAAGCAGCCTGGTCGCGCGCTCGTCCCAATCGTTCGACCGGATTGACGACGATCGCCGTGGGCGATCCGCCGGTGGAGGTGATGTTGTGCCGCTGCCGCCCACGGCGGGCACAAGGCCGAAGCCGTCGCGCGAAAGCCAGCGTGGTCTCGACTGGTTCATCTTCTTTCTCGCCGACGTGCAGACCGGCTTCGGCCCGTTCATTGCGGTCTATCTGACGACGCAGAAATGGACGCAGGTCGAGATCGGCTTTGTGCTGTCGATCGGCGGCATCATCGGCCTGCTCGGGCAGATGCCGGGCGGCGCGATCGTCGATGCCGCGCGCTCGGAGCGGCTGGTGGCGGGGCTGGCCGTTGCCACCATCGGCTGCTGCGCGTTGGCTTATGCATTGTGGCCGATCTTTCCGGTGGTGACGGCGGCGGCGACGCTGCATGCGCTGGCGAGCTGCGTGCTGGGGCCAGCGATTGCGGCGATCAGCCTGGGCCTGGTCGGACCATACGCGATCGGGGAGCGGCTCGGGCGCAATGCCCGATTCGCATCGCTCGGCAACGGCTCGGCGGCGGCGCTTATGGGTGCCGTTGGTTACCTGTTGTCGAACCAGTCAGTATTTATCGTGACCTTTCTTCTGGCAATCCCCACATTGCTGGCGCTTTCCCGGATTCGCGCGCAGGAAATCGACGTTGCGCAATCGCACGGCGCCATCGTGCGCGAGGTTCCTGACAAGGAAGCTACGAGCGTTTTCCATCTTCTAAGGCAGCGGCCACTCCTGATCTTCGCCGGCGGCGTACTGCTGTTTCAACTCGCCAATGCCGCGATGCTGCCGCTGATGGCGGGCGTGGTCACGACCCGGTCGAGCCAGTGGGCGCCGGTGCTGATCGCGGCCTGTATCATCGTGCCGCAAGCCATTGTGGCCTTGACCTCGCCCTCGGTCGGCCGCAAGGCGCAGGCCTGGGGCCGACGGCCGCTGCTGCTGCTGGCGTTCGGCGCATTGGCGATCCGCGGCCTTTTGTTTGCGGTGGTCAGGGATCCCTATCTCCTGGTCGTCGTGCAGGTGTTCGACGGCATTACCGCGGCCGTGCTCAGCGTGATGGTGCCGCTGATCGTGGCCGACGTCGCCTTCGGAAGCGGCCACTTCAATCTGGCGCAAGGCGTCGTCGGCACGGCGACCGGCATCGGTGCGTCGCTCAGCCCGGTGCTGGCGGGCTATGTCAGCGACACCTTCGGCAGCAGCGTCGCTTTCGTCGGGCTGGCCGGGGTCGCATCTCTCGGCTTGACGGTGATCTGGCTGTTCATGCCGGAGACGAGGCGGATCGAGGATCAAGCGCGAGACGCGCGGTGAGTAGCGCCGCGACGGAAAGCGCTGCGCCAACGCCCGCAACGCAGGCGGTCCATCCGAAGCGATCGAACAACTGGCCGAGCACAGCGCTGCCGGCAAGCCCGCCGAGGAAATAGCAGGCGAGGTAGATTCCGCTGGCGATGCCGCGGTTGTCGCTGGCGGCCTGTCCGACAAAGCCGGTGGCGCAGGCCTGTGCGAAGAAGGTGCCGATGCCGACCAGCACCATTCCGGCCAGCACCTCGGCGAGACGAGAAGACAGCATTAGCGGCAGGCCCAGGGCGGCGAGCGATAGCGCGCCCCAGATTGCCGGCCGCGTGCCGAAGCGTGCCACGGCCCGGCCGGCAAATAGCGTGGTGACCACGGAAGGTGCGAAAACAAAATAGACGAAGCCGAGCTCCATCCGCCCGAGCGAGAGCGGCGGGCGCACCAGCACGAAATTGACGAACGTGAAGGTACCGATGAAGGCGAACAGGATGCAGAAGCCGATGGCGAAGGCTGACCGCAGCGCCGGGTTGCGCCAATGCCCGACGGTCGCTACGAGCGGTGTTTGCGCCTCGGGCATAGCATGCATCGGCTTGGCCCGGTGGACGGTGAAATACACCAGCACGGCGCCGGCGAGATTGAGCAGCGCAAAGAAATAGAAGTTCGAAGCCAGCCCGAACGTGTCGACCACCGCAGCCGAGACCAGGCGGCCGATCAGATTGCTCGCAACGTTGCCGGTGATATAGGCCGCGAATGCGCTGCCTGCATCCATCTGGCTGCACTGTTCGCCGAGATAGGCCAGCGTCAACGCAAACGCCGACGCCATGCAGAGGCCCTGCGCAATGCGAAGCAGCGTGAATGCCGTGAGATCCGGCGCGATCGCCAGCAAGGTGGTGGGAATCGCCAGCAGGATCAGGCTGACGAGAATGCCGAGCCTGCGATCGATGTGCGGGCTCAGAAAACCGACGATGAGGCCGGCGATCGCCATGCCGATGGTGCAGGCATTGACCGCGAACCCTATGGCGGCCGGGGTAACGTTGTAATGCCGGGTCAGCGAAGGAAGGATCGCCTGCGTCGCGAAAAGATCGACCACCGTCAGGAACGCCGTGAGGCCGATGACGAGGGATCGCAGCACGACGCCCGGCGAGTGACCCTGCATATCCGTCGCTTCGGATTTCGTCGGCGCGGAGATGTCGGTCATGACGCTTCTCCCTGTCATCCCGGAGAAAGAAGGATGTGACGCCTGGGCGTGTGGGGCGACACGGGGACTCCCAGGTCGTCACATCCGGCAACGAGACGTCGGTGGCGCTCGTCACAGCTCCTTACATGTTGTGATCGTGTGGATCCTTACGAACATCGCCGACATAGAGAATGACGGTCTCCTTGCCGAGATTCTTCCACCAGTGCGAGGTGCCGGCGACTTCCGGCCTGATCTCGCCGGCCTTGTGCACGATCGGCTCCGAACAGTTGCTGGCATATTCGACAATCTCGCCTTGCTGGACGTAGATCAGTGCGGGACGATCGTCATGGCTGTGCCAGGGCACGATGCCGCCGGGCTCGATCGTCAGCTTGCGGAAGCGCAGCTCGCGCTCCCTGATGTTTGCCGGCTGTTTTTCGAGGTTGATCGAGCCGAGGGTGACGTCGGTGACGCCGACCGCCTTGTGGTCGACCATCGGGCGGACATTCGGCTGCATCTTCCCGGCCGGGCATTCGCCGGCTACGGCGCCAGTGCTTGTCGCAAGCGAGCCTGCGGCAAGCGCGGCTAGCGCGAGGCCGTGCCGGATGGTGCGCGACGTAACGATGGATTTGGACATGACGTGGTCTCCTCTGTTGCTGTCTGTCTCGGCCCCGATTTGCTTGGCCGGCTACATCGCCACCATCATCGAAATCGTGCACGAGAGGAAATGCCGGCTAGCTCTTGAATCGATAGCGTCGCGCTATGCGAGCTAGCCGTGGCCGAGCATGTGCTTGAGGTCGGAGGAGAATGTCGGATAGGCGTAGACATTGCCGCGGATCTGGCTTGCGGTAATGCCAAACCGCATCGCAAGTCCGAAGATGTTGATCAACTCCTGCCCGGAGTGCCCGACGAAATGAGCGCCAAGAATGCGATCGGTCGATTGCTCCACGATCACCTTCGACCACGCCACGGTTTCGGCATAGGTCTTCGACGTGAACCAACCGAGCATGTCGTTGGTGTGAACGCTGACGGAAAGTCCCTTTTGCCGGGCAGCGGCTTCCGTCAGACCGACCGAAGCGAGCGGCGGCACGGTGTAGACGGATGTCGCCATGCTGGCATAGTCGGGACCATGTTTTGGGCCTTCGACAATGTTGCGGCCGACGATGTCGCCCTCATAGGTCGCGATCGGTGATAGTTGCGGCGAACTCGGCACTGCGTCGCCGCAGACGTAGACGTTCGGATTGGAATCCGATCGCAGGTGCCGATCGATCGCGATGCGGCCATTGCTGTGCTCGACCTGGCCCGCGGCGAGATCAAGCGTATCGACATTGGCAACGCGGCCGGCGCCGTTGACGACACGGTCGGCCTCAGCCGTCTGTTCGGCGTCGTGGTGATCGAAGACGACGCGCAGGCGGCTGTTCGTCCGCTCAATGCGTTTGACGTTGACCGCGGTCCGGACCCGGATGCCAATGCGTTCGCTCTCAACCTGCAGGCTCGCGACGGCGTCGGCATCCATCGCGGGCAGCAGTTGCGGCAGGGCTTCGAGGATCAAGACCTCAGCGCCGGCGCGGGCGTAGACATGACCGAATTCCAGCGCGATCACGCCTCCGCCAACGAAGATCACGGACCGCGGCAGTTCGCGTTCGCTCAGCATTTCGTCCGAAGTGATCATGAACTCGGCCCCGGGAATCGGCAGCGGCCGCGGCTTGGACCCGGTCGCAATCACGATATGTCCGGCGTGGAGCTCGCGATCGCCCGCACGGATGGTGTCGGGGCCGATGAATGCGCCATGGCCCTTGATGATTTCGACCTGGCGCTTGGCCATCGCGCGGGCGAGGGCGGCGGGGATATCCTTGATCATGTCCTTCTCGCGGCCGATCAACGCGGCCCAGTCGAGCTTCGGCTTGCCGATGGCGATGCGATGGATCGATGCGCGTTCGATCTCGTGCAGCGCGTGACCCGCGGCGACCAAGATCTTCTTCGGCGTGCACCCGCGGTTCGGGCAGGTGCCGCCGAGAAGATCCGCCTCGATCATCGCGACCGACATTCCGGCGCGCCGCACGGGTCCTGTCACGCCGATACCCGCGTTGCCGCCGCCTAAAATGACCACATCAAATTTCTCAGGTGCCATCGAACCAACCCCTCTATTCGCCTGTGCGATCAGGCCGGGCGTGAGGCGGCCTGATGACGTCAGGTGCTTCGGCTGCGCGTTACCTCTTCGTGATGGTCGAACTGATCGAACTCACCACCTTTGTGGCTATTTCGAATTGCGCGCCACGATCCCTGATGTTGTGACGTCTGGCGATCCATCCGAAATCGGTCCAGATAGCCCAGACCTCGCCATTGTCGTCCTGCGTGAGCAGCAGCCGGACCGGCCAGTCGAGCCCGGCATTCGGGTTCGAGGTGATGAACTGCGTCCCGAGCGGTGGATTGCCGAATACCAGCAGCGTCGAGGGACGCAGCTTGATGCCGGCGTCGGCCGCAAGCTTGGCCTGGTCGATCTCCATGAAGAACTTGATGCCCTTCGCGGCGATGTCGGCCTTGATGCGGGTGATGGCCTCTGCCATCGGCACCGCGCTCTTGACGCGGACGATGCCGTCGTCGCCGTCGGCGCGTGCGGCGGAGACGGCGGAAAGGATCAGCAAGGCCAGCAGCAGCGAGGCGCCGAAATTCGCAAGGCGGTTCGTCGAATGACCTGTCATCGGAAATCTCCTGTCGATGGGTGCATGCCTCCGCATGCCTTCGAGGACAGGATGAAGGTCCGGCCGGCCAAGATGAAATGCGGATTCGCTCTGAAGTCGATAGCAGCGGGCTATCGGCGCCTCTCAATACGTCGCAGCTATCGAACCGATTGTGCATCGGCATTTCTCATTCGGCTCGCGCGACCCTCTGATAGGGCAGCGTCCGGTTGGCGGGCGTCACCATCCACATAAAGGAATTCCCCATGAAGACCGTTTCCAAGACCCTGATCGCCGCTGCGGCGTTTGCCGTTGTCGCTACCACCGCCTTCTCGCAAGGCGCCTGGGAATTCAAATCCGGCATGGCCTACGTCTATGGCGGCCCCGGGAAGATGTCGGCGATGGCAATGGCAGCGACACCCAAGAACCACGACGCGATGATGAAGAACGCCAGGAAGGTGCCTGACAACACAGTATTCTTCATGGACAAGGGCCAGCTCTATTCGGCCTCGGGCATGCTCGACCCGACCGGTAATTTCTACATTCCCTGATCAAGCACGCTGCAACGCCCGGCCGCCCTTGCGGAGCGGCCCGGGCCGGAAATAATATGGAAATGCCGGAGCAAGCCATGACGACAATGCTATCGCCAGCCAATGCCGAACGCCTCAAGGAGGCCTTCCTGCGCTGCCGCGACATGGAAGGTTCCTTGCGCGAGCAACTCGAGGCCTACGCCGCGGCGGGGAGGGAGTTCTTTCCGGCCTATGGCGAGGCGGTCGACCGGCTGGTGGCGCGGCTCAATGAGAATGGCGGCGGCGAGAATGCGCCGCGGCCGGGCGAAGTGATGCCGCCGTTCGTATTGCCGGATGAGACCGGCCGGCTGATCAGCCTGACATCACTGATCGAGCAGGGTCCGGTCGCGGTGATGTTCTATCGTGGCCATTGGTGCCCTTACTGCCGGCTGAATGTGCGGGCGGTGATTCAGGCGCAGGACCGCATCAAGGCGCTGGGCGCGCAGACGGTCGCGATCATGCCGGAGATGCAGGCCTATGCCGAACAATTCAAATCCGAGGCCAACGCGCCGTTTCCCGTGCTGACCGATCTCGACAACGGATACGCGCTGTCGCTCAATCTTGCGATCTGGCTCGGCAGCGAAATCCAAGAGCTGCTGTCATACCAGGACATGGCGGGCTTTCACGGCAATGACGGCTGGGTGCTGCCGATCCCGGCGACTTTCGTGGTCGGCCGTGACGGACGGGTGAAGGCACGCTTCGTCGATCCCGACTTTCGCAAGCGCATGGAGATCGACGACCTGATTACTGTGCTAAAAAGCGCGAGCGACGAGCGCTAGCCAGAATCCCCTTGCTCAACACGAGTGCTGTGGCAGGTTCCCGCGTTCCGGGCGACCGACAATCAACGTTCGATAGTGCCCGAACGCCTGATCTTTTGCTGCAGCAACAGCACGCCGTAAAGCAGCGCTTCGGCGGTCGGCGGGCAGCCGGGGACATAGATATCGACCGGAACGATCCGGTCGCAGCCACGCACCACCGAGTACGAATAGTGGTAATAGCCGCCGCCGTTGGCGCACGAACCCATCGAAATCACATATCGAGGTTCGGGCATCTGGTCATAAACCTTGCGGAGCGCGGGTGCCATCTTGTTGCATAAAGTACCGGCGACGATCATCACATCCGACTGCCGCGGACTGGCGCGGGGCGCAAATCCAAACCGCTCGGCGTCGTAACGGGGCATCGCCATTTGCATCATCTCGATCGCGCAGCAGGCGAGGCCAAATGTCATCCACATCAACGAACCGCTGCGGGCCCACGTGATCAAATCGTCGGTGGCGGTAACGAAGAAGCCTTTGTCGCTCAGCTCACTGTTCAACCCCGCAAAAAAGTAGTCGTCACTCACGGGACGGCCGGTCCCTGGATCCAGAATTCCGTTTCCAGAAGGCGTGATCAATGGTCGGGAATGCTGCATATTTGAGTCGCTCCAGCTTGGTCTGGCCAAAGCTGCAACCATGTCCGGATTTGCCTTGCCGCTTTTCGTCGGATGAGCACCGCGTCTGCTGCTCCTCCTTCGCGCCCCTGATTCCCTGGGCGGGCCCGGACTGGGCCGGCAGCCTTTTCAATGTTCGACGCGACAATGTTCAACGCGGCGACGCTTTCGGCCGTTCCTATCGAGCGAGCAAGAGTGTGTAGATGGCGCCGCGATGCTTACCGTCCACTGTCCATGACTTCGGCGACTTCGTACAGATGAGGATCGATCTCGCTCGTTATCTCGTCGAAATGACCCCATTGCTTGCGAAATTCTGGCGATTGATGGGCCGATCGCAGCAGATTGCGATTCTCCCATTGCACGTAGTTGACGATGCGGCGGCCATCCAGGCTGCGATGCAGGCTGATGGAGACGAAGCCCGGCTGACGCGCCATGAAGCGGGCGCGCTCGGTCATCATCGACAACGCCTCGGCCTGCTTCTCGGGCTCTGACTCGACGATGGTGATCTGGGTGACGGGCTGTCTTTCGGTATGGATCTGCGCCATGGCTGATCTCCCTTGAATATTCCAAGCCGGGCGTCCGCAATTTGACGGCGCCAAGTGCAGCTTTTGCGGCGTCGGTGACGCGTCAACTATGGAAATTCCGGTAGCGGGAGGCGGTTCCACAATGGATCAGTCCCAGGGCTGGACCGGACACCTCGGACTGAGAAAAGACGAATTGCTTCGAACCAAGCCTATCTGGTTCCCTCATTGCGTATAAATTGCTGCCAATTGGCGCCGCGCAGCATGCGCATCACGGCGGATGCCACCGCAGTCCGTTCGCGCCCGGCGACGCCGTAGAGATTGACCGTTCGTCGCGCATCCAGTCCCTCGACATTGGCACGCTTCAGCGTCGGCGGAAGTGATGCGGTATCGGGCACCACCGCAACGCCGATGTCGGCCTCCAGGAGCGCGATCAGATCGCGCTCGGACGCAATCTCATGACAGCGATCGACGTCGAGGCCGTGCTCACGCAGCGAACTGTTCACGCGCGCGGCATGTTCGCAGTAATTGCGCGACAGCAGCTGCTCGGCACGAAGATCGCCGAAATCGATCTTTTCGCGCGCCGCCAGCCGATGATTCCTGTTGACGACGAGTTGAAAATTCTCGGTGAACAGCGGCCAAGTGTCGAGCCGATCCCATTCCTCGCTGATCTCGGCGGCGATGCCGAGCTCGGCTTCGCCTCTTTTGAGATATTCCGCGACCTCGCGGGCATTGCCGCGCAGAAAGCGAAACTCCAGGCGATTGAACATTCGCTTGATCTGGTCGAGATGCGGAATCAGCAGCGAGAGGTCGACGGAATGGGTGAGCGCTATCCGGAGCGCGCCGACTTCGCCGCTCTTGAAGGAGGAGGCAAGCTCGCGCGCCCCGGTGGCCGCCTCGTAGCATTGCTTGAGCAGCGGATGCATGCGCTGGCCGAGCTCGGTCAGTTGCGCGGCGGGACGCTCGCGGCGGAACAGATCGCCGCCGAGTTCGGCTTCCAGTTGCTTGATCGCCCGCGTCAGCGACGGCTGCGTGACGTTGCACTCGTCAGCGGCGCGCGTGAAGTTGAGCACGCGTGCAACCGCAAGAAAATAGCGAACCTGATGCATCTCCATGGCCGTGCCCCGGTCTGTCTCGATCGCACCGTAACCGATCGTATGAGGTGACGACACCATAACCGCCATAGCAGCGGCCTATGGTTTTGAAAGCCAAACGGCATTTCCTGAAATGAAGGTGGCCGGGCAGGGTGGCAGCAGCGAAATCCCACCTGAAAAGGACCGCCATGAATATCCAGCTCAAATCGCAAGGTGTTGCAGCTGCGCGGCCGCTGGCCGGCAAGGTATCACTGGTGACGGGCTCGACCAGCGGTATCGGGCTCGGGATCGCCTGGGCGCTGGCGGAGGCCGGCTCGGCGGTAGTTCTGAATGGCTTGGGCATGGCGGCCGAAATCGCCAGGACCCGCGAGCAGATCGCAGCCGATTGCGGCGTCGTGGTCAGCTATTCCGCGGCCGACATGACGAGCCGGGAAGCGATAGCCGAGATGATCGCATCCGCTGTCGCCAGTCACGGCCGGCTCGATATCCTCGTCAACAATGCAGGCATTCAGCATGTCGCGCCGCTCGAGCAGTTTCCGCCCGAAAAATGGGACGCGATTCTGGCGATCAACCTGTCGTCGGCGTTTCACACCATGCGGCTGGCGCTATCAGCAATGCGTCAGAACAAGTTCGGCCGCATCATCAATATCGCCTCGGCACACGGTCTCGTCGCTTCGCCCTTCAAGGCGGCCTATGTCGCGGCCAAGCACGGCATCATAGGCCTCACCAAAGTTGCCGCGCTGGAGACGGCGGAAGACGGCATCACCTGCAACGCGATCTGCCCGGGTTACGTCTACACGCCGCTGGTCGAGGCGCAGATCGACGGCCAGGCCAGGGCGCACGGCATTTCCCGCGAAACGGTCATTCACGACGTGCTGCTGGCGCAGCAGCCGAACAAGCGCTTCGCCACGGTGGAGGAATTGGGCGCGCTTACGGTGTTTCTCGCCAGCGATGCGGCGGCGTCGATCACCGGCATCGCGCTGCCGGTCGATGGCGGCTGGACCGCACATTGAAAGAGATTCAAGGAGCGTGACATGCACGATGCAAGGGAAGTCTCTTCATCGCCCAACATCAGAGCGCGGGCCAGTTCCGAATCCGGTCAGGTCGTCCTGGTGCTGCAGGGCGGCGGTGCGCTCGGCTCCTACCAGGCCGGCGTCTACCAGGCGCTCAATGAGGCTGGGATCGAACCCGACTGGATCATCGGCACCTCGATCGGGGCGATCAATGCCAGCCTGATCGCGGGCAACTTGCCGCCGAATCGGTTGCCGCGCCTACGTGAGTTCTGGAAGCGGATGGAGCAGAACCCGGTCTGGAATTTTCGTGACATCTTTCCCGGCTTCAACGAAAAACTCGCGTACTGGTCGACCGTGACCCACGGCATTCCCGGTTTCTTCCGGCCTAACCCGCTGGCCCATGCCGGCGACTCCTATCCGCTCGGACCCGACCATGCCGGCTACTATTCCACTGCGCCGCTGGAGCGGACGTTGACGGAGCTGGTCGATTTCGATCTGGTCAATCAGTGCAGGCCGCGGCTGACCGTCGGCGCCGCCCATGTCCGCACCAGCCGGATGCGCTATTTCGACAGCCGCGACGGCGAGCTTGGCGTCAGGCACGTCATGGCCTCAGGCGCACTGCCGCCGGCGTTCCCCGCGGTGCGCATCGACGGCGAGCTTTATTGGGATGGCGGCATATTATCCAACACGCCGACGGAAGCCGTGTTCGACGACAACCCGCGCAAGAACTCGCTGATCTTCGCCGTGCATCTGTGGAATCCATCCGGTCCTGAGCCAACCACGATGGCGGAGGTGCTGAACCGGCACAAGGACGTGCAGTATTCGAGCCGGATCGCCAGCCACATCGCCCGCCAGCAGCAGGCGCATCGGCTGCGACACGTCATCAACCAGCTCGCCGCGCGCCTGCCGGAAGCCGAGCGCAACAGCCAGGAAGTGAGAGAACTCGCTGGCTACGGTTGTCCGACGCGGATGCATGTCGTGCGGTTGCTTGCGCCCCAGCTCAGCCGCGAGGATCACACCAAGGATATCGATTTCAGCCCGTCCGGCATCATGCAGCGTTGGGATGCCGGTTACCGTCACACCAAGGCGGTGCTGGAAAAGCAGCCCTGGATCGGCGAATTCGATCCGCTCTCGGGTGTCGTCCTGCACGAGCAGGTGGAAGTCATGCCGGAAGCGGCAGAGTAGCTGGCGTCACGATCGAGGGCGCGATGGTCTTGCGATAGAGCGCGCTGTAAAGCGAAGCGGACAGATCCCAGCTAAAGGAACGCGCCATCGCACTGCGCCGCATCGCGTCGAGCTTGTCCTTGGCGCGGTAGGCTTCGAACGCGCGCCTGACGCCGCCGAGGAAGGACTCCGCGGACGGTTTCGGAAACAGGAATCCGGTTTCGCCGTCCTTGATGGTTTCCGCCAGCCCCCCGGTCTGGTGGCCGATCGGCAGCGATCCGAACCGCTGCGCATACATCTGGCTCAGCCCGCAGGGCTCGAACCGCGACGGCATCAGCGTGAAATCGCTGCCGGCAAAAATACGCCGCGCCTGCGCGTCGTTGAAGCCGATGACAACGCCGATTGCGTTCGGCCGGCGGCGATGGGCGTCGACCAGCGCTTTTTCGATCTGCGGCTCGCCGCTGCCGGTCACCACGATCTGCCCTCCGGCCTCGATGATTTCGTCGGCGGCGGACAGGACGAGGTCGATGCCCTTCTGGTGCACCAGACGGGCAACGAGGCCGAACAACGGACCTCGCGACAACGCCAAGCCAAACTGCTTGCGGACGTAGTCGGCATTGGCCTGCTTGCCTTCCCAGTCGCCGGGCGCGAAGGTCTGCGCCAGCTGCGCACAGGCGCTGGGATCCCAGCTTTCGTCGATGCCGTTCAATATGCCGGTCAGTTGCGCCGCATTCGAGCGCTTCTGCAGCAGGCCTTCCAGCCCACAGCCGAGCTCGTGCGTCGTGATCTCCTTCGCATAGGTCGCGCTGACGGTGGTCAGATGCGAGGCATAGACGAGGCCGCCTTTCAGGAATGACACGTGATCGTAGAACTCGAGCCCGTCGATATGGAACGAGCTCTCGGGCGCGCCGATCCTGCGCAGCGAGTCCGGCGGGAATAGGCCCTGGTAGGCGAGGTTATGGATGGTCAGGATCGAGGGGATCTTCACGGCCTTCCATGCCAGATAGGCGGGTGCCAGCGCGGCCTGCCAGTCATTGGCATGGATCAGGTCGGCTGCCCAATTCTTGTCCAGGTTGCCTGAGGCCAGCTCGGCTGCGGCGGATGCGAAGCGGCCGAACCTGATGTCGTTGTCCGGCCAGTCGCGCCCCGATTCATCGCCATAGGGATTGCCTGGCCGGTCGTAGAGCTGCGGGCAGAGCAGGACGTAGACCGGCAGACCATCCTTGGTCGCTGCTCGTCCGAGTGAGCAGGCCGGCATCTCCGCCAGGGAGGGGCATTCCCCAACGATTTCAATATGGGTGAGCTGTTCGACGACGTCGTGATAGCCCGGCAGCATGATCCGGACATCGCTCCAGCGGCGGAGCGCGCGGGGCAAAGCGGCGGAAACGGCGGCAAGCCCTCCGACCCGGATGAAGTCATCCATTTCAGTGGTGACGAACAAGACCTTCAAGGCAAATGTCCCTGTGCCATCCGCAATGAAACTCAACGAAGCTCATCCAGGTGAAACCAATGCAAGAATGGGTCCAACTTCCACGCGTACAACGCGCGTTCCCGGCCGTCGTTCCTCGGAGAACTACTTTCCTGTTAAGGCTGCACAATTTAGGGTCTCGGCCGCCACCAAAACGAATGGCCGCAAACGGCCGAAGGAGCGTTACGAAATGACCATAGCCGGCAATGATCAGAGGAATTTGACAGGCAGCTTCGCGGGCCTGCGCGTCCTCGACTTCTCAACCACGATTGCCGGGCCTCACTGTACACGAATGCTCGCCGATATGGGAGCGGAGGTTATCAAGATCGAGACCGAGGAGGGCGAGACGATGCGGACTCGCCCGCCGGTCCGCAATAACTGCTCGACTGCCTTCGGCCAGCTCAATGTCGGCAAGAACAGTCTCGTCCTGGATCTGAAATCGCCGAAGGGATTGGAGGCCGTTCGCCGGCTGGTCGCGACGGCGGACGTGCTGGTCGAGAATTTCCGTCCGGGCGTGATGCGGCGATTGAAGCTCGATTACGACTCACTGCGAGGGCTTAGTCCGAAACTGGTATACTGCTCGATCTCCGGCTACGGCCAGACCGGCCCGTCGGCAGAGCTGCCGGCCTACGCGCCGGTGATTCACGCGGCCTCGGGCTACGAGATGGCGCATCTGGCCTACCAGCCGGGACGCAGCCGGCCGGACTATTGCGGCATCTATCACGCCGACGTGCTGACCGGCGTCTACGCCTTCGGCGCGATCTCGGCCGCGCTGTATCAGCGCGCATCGACTGGACGGGGCCAGCACATCGATGTCTCGATGCTGGAATCGATGCTGAGCCTGACGCTCAACGAACTGCAGTGGTCGCAATTCGAAGTAAAGCCGACGCAGCGGCCGATGTTCGGTCCGATCGAGACCACGGACGGCTATGTGATGATGGCGATCGCCAGCGAGAAAACTTTCCAGAGCCTGATGCAGGTGATCGGTCATCCCGAGTGGGTGAGCGATCCGCGCTTTGCGAAATATTCCGATCGGCGGGAAAACTGGGTGAGCCTGATGGAAGGTGTGGAAGCGTGGTCGCGCACGGTGACGACTGCGCAGTGCCTCGCCGCGCTCAATACGCACGGCGTTCCTTCATCAGCCTACCGCACCGTCGCCGAGGCGCTGCGTGACCCGCAGATCGCCCATCGCGGCGCATTGGCTGAAGTCGAGGATGGCGGCGGCACCTTCAAGGTGCTCAATCTGCCATTCCGCATGTCGGAAGCGAAAGTGTCTGCGGCGCCGCGCATGTCGACGCTCGGCGAGCACACGCGTGCTTATCTGAAGGAAGCCGGCCTGTCGGACGATGAGATCGCAACCTTTGCCGGAAAGGCGCAGGTAGCCGCAAGCACCTGACGGCGCGCTCTGCATAGCGAAACATAAAGCTGCGGCTTTTCATCCATAGCTTGTGAACGGCCTTGCCCGCGACTGCGTTTCCGGACAATCTTGCGGGCAAGCAATCGGCGATCCGGAATACCGGACGAACGGCATATCGGGAGGGAACATCAATGAAGGCGGCGATCCGTTCGAGCGTGCTCGCGCGAATATTTCTTGTGGCGGGATTTGGCATGGCGTTTTCGGCAATGCCCGCCAGTGCGCAGAAGGCGGGCGGCAGCATCACCGTCGGCCTCGAACTCGATATTCCCGGTTTTGATGTGTTGAAGGTCGGCGTTTACGACACGGCGGCGCTCACCGCATCTTCCGCGCTGTTCGATACGCTCACCACGCTCGATGCGAACGGCAAGCCGCAGCCGGAGCTGGCGCTGTCCTGGGAGCCCTCCGAGGACTTCAAGATGTGGACCTTCAAGCTGCGCCCCGGCGTCAAGTTCCACGATGGCACGCCGTTCAACGCCGAAGCGTTCAAGGCGAATTTCGACCGGCAGAAGGATCCCGCCAACAAGTGCCGCTGCGCCTTCTATATCTCTAACGTCAACAACGTTCAGGCGCCGGACGAACTGACGGTGGTCTATAACCTCAATGACCCCTCGGTGAACTTTCCATCGTTGGTTTCCTACGCGAGCCAGACCAACGCGATACACTCTCCGACCGCTTGGAAGACGAAGGGCGAAGAATACAACCGCAATCCTGTCGGCACCGGTCCCTATATTCTGAAATCCTGGACCGCCGGCGATCGCATGATCCTGGAGAAAAACCCTGATTACTGGGACAAGGACAAGGTCTATTTCGACCGCATCACGTTGAAGCCGCTGCCTGACGCGCAATCGCGCTTTGCCAGCCTGCAATCCGGCGAGGTCGACCTGATCTGGGATGATGAATTTTCCGCCGATAACATTCAAAAGGCGCAAAAGGACTCCAAGCTGACGGTGCATACCTACGCCGGCTCGGGTGCGGCGGTGTATGCCATGAACACCAAGACCCCGCCCTTCGACGACGTGCGCGTGCGCCAGGCGATCGTCATGGCGCTAGATCGCAAGAAGATGTCACAGGCGATCACCAATGGTTTGTCTCGCCCGGCCAGCAATCCCTATGGCGACGGCTCCTGGGTCAAATGCAAGGATGACGGTGCACTTCCCGAAGACCTCGAGAAGGCCAAGGCGCTGATCAAGGACTACGGCAAGCCTGTCGAGTTCAAGATGCTCGTCACGGCGACGCCCCGTGGGCGCACCGTTGGCCAGGTGCTGCAACAATTGTGGAAGCGCGCCGGCATCAACATGGAGATCGAGCAGGTCGATCAGGCGACCATTCCGCCGCGCGCCTTCATGCGCCAGTTCCAGATGACGCCTTGGCGGATCGTCGATCTCGCCGATCCTGACACCCAGATGTATGCCAATTTCCGCACCGGCAGCCCGGTCGCGCTTGCCAATTATTCGAATCCGGAGCTCGATAAATTGCTTGACCTCGCGCGGGTCACCGCCGACCAGAACAAGCGCGTCGATCTCTATTGCGAGATCGCGCGGCTGATCAACAAGGAGGCGATCTGGTTCTGGACTTTCCAGAACACCTACTACGCGATCTCGAGCGCAAAGCTCAAGGGACTGCCCAAGATGTACAGCGGGGTGATCGACGTATCGCGCACCTGGAAGGAATAGCCGCTCATGGCGTTCTTCGTCGCACGCCGGCTCCTGTATCTCGTGCCGGTGCTGATTGCGGTTTCGCTGCTGACGTTCTCGATCGCATCGCTGCTGCCCGGCGATCTCGCCTACACTATCCTCGGTGATCAGGCGACACCGGAGAACGTCGCGGCGTTGCGGCGCGACATGGGGCTCGATCAGCCGATCTGGTGGCGGTACATAAGCTGGCTCGGCGGTGTGCTGCAGGGCGATTTCGGCCGCTCGTTCCGCACCGGCCAGACGGTCCTTCAAGCCGTCGCCGAGCGTCTGCCGGTCTCGATCGAACTGATGCTCCTGGCGCAGCTCGGCGCTCTGGGAATCGGCGTTCCACTGGCGATCGTCTGTGCGGCGCGCAGCGGCGGCGCGTTCGACCGTTTCATGACCGGCACTGCTTTTGGTATGTTGTCGGTGCCGACCTTTCTGTCGGCGATCCTCCTGATCTATCTTTTCGCGGTCGAGCTGCGCTGGCTGCCGGCGACCGGCTACGTGCCGTTCGCCGAAGATCCGCTCGCCAATCTGCGTTTCTTCGTTCTGCCCTCGCTGACGCTGGCGCTGGCGGAATGGCCGACCATCATGCGCGTGCTGCGTTCAGACATGATTGCGACGTTACAGGAAGATTACATCGCGCTCGCCAAGGCAAAAGGCTTGACGCCGGCAAGGATCCTCTTCGTGCATGCCCTGAAACCTTCGTCGCTAACCCTTGTTACGATCACCGGCATCAATATCGGCCGGTTGATCGGCGGTGCTGTCATCGTCGAGACGATTTTTGCTCTCCCGGGCATCGGCCGGCTGCTGATCGGAGCGATCCTTACGCGCGACCTCATCATCCTGCAGGGGGTAGTGCTCCTGGTGGGGGCCGGTTTCGTCATCATGAACTTCATCGTCGACATGCTCTACGCCGTTCTCGATCCTAGGATTCGCCATGGCCACGCTTGAACTCGAAGTTGCCGAGGAGGCGGTAAGCCAGCCTGCACGCAAGGGCCGGCGGCTTGGAGTGCTGTTCTGGGCGGCGATCGGCTGGATGACTTTCGTGTTCGCGGTGGCGGTCTTGGCGCCTGTGCTGCCGCTGCCGAGCCCAACCGACATGGACATGCTGGAGCGACGCGCGCCGTTCTCGGCGGAGCATTGGCTCGGCACCGACGGGCTCGGCCGCGACGAACTTTCGCGCCTCGTCTATGGCGCGCGGATATCGCTGGTCGTTGGCCTCTGTGCGCCGGTCATCGGTCTCACGATCGGCGGCGCACTCGGCATGCTCGCCGGCTATTTCCGCGGCCGGTTCGAGTCGGGCGTGGTCGGCAGCATGGATGTGTTGCTGGCCTTTCCGCCGCTGGTGCTGGCCCTGGCCGTGACCGCCTATCTCGGGCAGTCCATCTTTAATTTGACCTGCATCCTCGGCGTGCTCGGCATCCCCGCTTTCATGCGGGTGGCGCGGGCTGCCACGCTGACGCTGTCGCGGCGCGAGTTCGTCATCGCCGCGCAGGCGCTCGGCGCCACTCATGCGCGTATCCTGTTGCGTGAGCTGTTGCCGAACGTGATTCTGCCGCTGTTTGCCTTCTTCCTGCTTGGCGTCGCCATCACCATCGTGGTCGAGGGCTCGCTGTCGTTCCTCGGCCTCGGCGTGCCGCCGCCGATATCGAGTTGGGGCAGCATGATCGGGGAGGGGCGCGAGAGTCTCGACGTGGCGCCGCGGCTCGCCTTTCTGCCGGCAGCGGCGATGTTCCTCACCGTGCTTTCCTTCAATCTGGTCGGCGACACCTTGCGCGCGCTGACCGATCCGCGGCAGGGCGCACTGTGACTGATAACGTGTTGCTTTCGGTCGAAGACGTCGTGGTCGACTTGCCGACCCCGCGCGGCAATCTGCGCGCGGTGGATCGGGTGAACCTCACGCTCGGCGCGGGCCAGACGCTCGGCGTGGTCGGCGAATCCGGCTGCGGCAAGACCATGCTGTCGCGCGCCATCCTGCAGTTGCTGCCGAAGAAGGCAAAGCTCTCCGGCCGAGTGAGGTTCGACGGAGAGGACCTCTTGCGGCTTCCGGCGGAGAAGCTGCGCCAGCTTCGCGGCCGCTCGCTGGCGGTGGTCTTTCAGGATCCGATGACCTCGCTCAACCCTGTGCTCACCATCGGCACCCAGTTGATCGAGACATTGCAGGAGCATCTTGAACTGGACGATGCCGCCGCCACCAGGCGCAGCGTCGAATTGCTCGCAGCGGTCGGGATCCCCGCGCCGGAACAGCGGTTGGCGCAGTATCCGCACCAGCTTTCCGGCGGCATGCGGCAGCGGGTGGCGATCGCGATTGCGCTGTCCTGCGAACCGAAACTCCTGATCGCCGACGAGCCGACCACCGCGCTCGACGTGACAATCCAGGCGCAGATCCTCGATCTCCTGGCGCGCGAGCAGCGCCGCCGGCACATGGCGATGATCATCATCACCCACGACCTCGGCGTCGTCGCCGGCCGTACGGACGAGGTTGCCGTCATGTATGCCGGCCGGGTGGTCGAGCGCGCGCCGACGGCCGCCTTGTTCAAGAAGATGCGGATGCCCTATACCGAAGCGCTGCTGGCGGCCCTGCCCAGGTTGGATGCCGCGCCCCACACGCCGCTGCCGGCAATCTCGGGCCGTCCACCTGATCCGACCCGGCCGCTGCAAGGATGCTCGTTCGCGCCGCGATGCCGTTATGCGGTCGCTCGCTGCCGGACCGAGAAGCCGGCGCTCGAGGCAGCGGAGACCAGCGCGCACCAGTTCGCCTGCTTCCATCCGATCGAAATCCGTGAGGGAGCCGGCGCATGATGCAGCAAGCCGTGTCCGCCGTTTCGGGCGAGCCGCTGCTCACTGTCGACGATCTGGTCGTGGAATATCCGGTCGGCCAGAAAATCGTTCACGCCGTATCAGGTGTCTCGTTGCAGATCGCCCGCGGTGAAACGCTCGGGCTGGTCGGCGAATCCGGGTGCGGAAAATCGACGCTGGGCCGGGCGGTGCTGCAGTTGCGCCGGCCGACCGCGGGGCGGGTGCTGTTCGACGGCCACGATCTCACGACCATGCACGGCGATGCTTTGCGGAAGATGCGCCGGCGCGTGCAACTGATCTTCCAGGACCCGATCGCATCGCTCAATCCGCGCCGCAAGATCGGCGATATCGTCGCCGAGCCGCTGGTGATTGCAGGCGTCAAGGATCCGGAGAAGCGCAAGCAACTTGTCGAAGAGGTGCTCAGCGCCGTCGGCCTCGATCCGGCGATCGTAGTCGGGCGGCTGCCGCACGAATTCTCCGGTGGACAGTGCCAGCGCATCTGCATCGCTCGCGCGCTCATTCTCAATCCGGAGTTCATCGTCTGCGACGAGCCGGTCTCCGCGCTCGACGTTTCCATCCGCGCCCAGATCCTCAATTTGCTGGAGGAGATGAAGGGACGGTTCGGATTGACGCTGCTGTTCATCGCACACGACCTTGCCGTCGTGAAGGCGGTCAGCGACCGCGTCGCGGTGATGTATCTCGGCCGGCTCTGCGAGGTTGGTCCTTCCGAGCAGTTGTTTGCGAGGCCGGCGCACCCCTATACCGCGCTGCTGATCGAGGCGATCCCTGTGCCGGATCCGGATATTCGCCCGACCGAGTCAGTGCCGGTTGGGGAACCGCCGTCGCCGATTGCCCCGCCATCGGGCTGCCGATTTCGCACCCGCTGTCCCCGCGCGGATGCGCGATGCAGTGCGGAGGTGCCCGAGCTTCGTGCCGTCGCGCCCGGCCAGTTCGCGGCGTGCCACCACCCGCTGATCTGAACAGTCGGAGCGCCGGCCCGCGCGTTTGTCTCGATCAGTTAGACGTGGCAATGTCCGCGCGCAGGAAAGGCTGGTGCCAAAAACAAGAATGACGGGAGAGAAGCGATGAAAAGTTTTCAGGTCGCCGAGTTCAACGCCCCCCTGAAAGAGGTGGATCAGGAAACCCCACAGCCGACGGGCACGCAGGTGCTGATCAAGGTGAAGGCGGCCGGCGTCTGTCACAGCGATCTTCACATCTGGGAAGGCGGCTATGATCTCGGCCATGGCCGCAAGCCGCTGTCGCTGAAAGACCGCGGCGTCTCGCTGCCGCGCACGATGGGCCACGAGACGGTCGGCGAGATCGTGGCGTTCGGGCCCGATGTTACCGCTGCCGACAAGGGCGATCTCAAGATCGGCGACGTCGCGCTGGTCTATCCCTGGCTCGGCTGCGGCAAATGCCCGACCTGTGTCGGCGGTGACGAGAACATGTGCGCCATCAAGCCGAATTCGCTCGGCGTCTATTGCGACGGCGGCTATGCCGATCACATGATGGTCCCGAACCCGAAATATCTCCTAAACCTGAAGGGGCTTGATCCGGTCACGGCGGCGCCTTATGCCTGTTCGGGCGTAACCACCTATAGCGCGCTGAAGAAGGTCGAATTCGCCTTCAACTCGCCGATCGTGATCTTCGGCGCCGGCGGGCTCGGCCTGATGGCGCTGTCACTGCTGAAGGCGATGGGCGGCAAGGGCGCCATCGTTGTCGATATCGATGCGCGCAAGCGCGAGGCGGCGGAGGCGGCGGGCGCGCTCGCCACGGTCGATGGCAAGGCGCCGGACGCGCTGGAGCAGCTTGCGAAGAAGGCCGGCGGTCCGATCCGCGCGGTCATCGACCTCGTCGGCAACGCGCAGACCACGCAACTCGGCTTCGATTGCCTCACCAAGGGCGGCAAGCTCGTCATCGTCGGTCTGTTCGGCGGCGGCGCCACGTTTCCGTTGCCGCTCATCCCAATTAAGGCGATCACGATACAGGGCAGCTATGTCGGCAACTTGCGCGAGACCCAGGAACTGCTCGAACTCGTCCGCAACAAGATGATCGCGCCGATCCCGGTAACCACGATGCCGCTTGCGAAAGCCAACGAAGCGCTCGCCGATCTGCAGAAGGGCAAATTGGTTGGACGCGCCGTGCTGACGCCGTAGCCTCCGCTGCTGCCATCGTCATTGCGAGCGAAGCGAAGCAATCCATCCATCCGCTGTGCCGTGACATGGATTGCTTCGCGGAGCTTGTCATCTGGCGCACATTCGTGCGACTCGTTGGCTCGCAATGACAGCTAAAACTTCCTGTCCGATTCCGCTGAGGTAGTTTCCCATGTCCGCAAATAACGCCCTCCACATCGCCGTGCTCGGCGGCGATGGCATCGGCCCTGAAGTGATGGCGCCGGCGCTGGAAGTCCTGCGCAAGATCGAGGCGAGGTCGGATCTCAAATTCCGCTTCACCGAGGCGCCGGCCGGTGCCAATAATTATCTCGCGACCGGCAAGTCGATGCCGGACTCAACGGTACGGCTATGCGAAGAGGCGGACGCCATCCTGCTCGGCGCCTGCGGCCTGCCGTCGGTGCGCTACCCCGATAACACCGAGATTGCGCCGCAGATCGAGCTGCGCTTCCATTTCGACCTCTACGCCGGCGTGCGTCCGGCGCGGCTGATCCCGGGCGTGCCGAGCCCGATCGTCGGCGCGGATGCGCGCGGCATCGATCTCGTGCTCATCCGCGAATCGACCGAAGGCCTGTTCGCCTCGATGGGCAAGGGCGTGGTGACGGAGGCCGATGCGCGCGAGACGCTCGTCATCACCCGCAAGACCTCGGAGCGGCTGTTCGAGTTTTCCTTCAAGCTCACTGAGCGGCGCAAGGCGCGCGGCAAGGCGAATGGCGGGCTGACCTGCGTCGACAAGGCCAACGTGTTCAGGGCCTTCGCGTTCTTTCGCGAGATGTTCGATGAAGCCGCAAAGCGTCATCCGGGCGTCAGGGCCGATCATCTCTATGTCGACGCCTGCTCGCTGATGCTGGTGAAGCGGCCCTGGGATTTCGACGTCATGGTGACGGAGAACATGTTCGGTGACATTCTCTCCGACCTCGCCGCCGGCCTGATCGGCGGCCTCGGCATGGCGCCTTCTGCCGATATTGGCGACCGCTACGCCGTGTTCCAGCCCTGCCACGGCACCGCGCCTGATATCATGGGGCAGGGCAAGGCCAATCCCACCGCGATGATCCTGTCGGCCGCGATGATGCTGGATTGGCTCGCCGAAAAGCACGGCCTCGAAAGCGCCGCCGAGGCCGGAGAGCGCATCGAGCGCGCGGTGGACAAGGCCTATGCCGGGGGCATCAAGCCGATGGAATTCGGCGGCAGCAACGGCACGGCGGATATTGCGAAGGCGGTGCTGGCGGCGTTGTAGCTTGTAGCCCGGGTGAGCGCAGCGATACCCGGGACCGGCATTCGATCTGGCGACAATCCCGGATATCGCTTCGCTCATCCAGGCTACGGGATTCGATCTTACTTCCCCTTGAACTGCGGCTTCCGCTTCTCCATGAAAGCCGTTCGGCCCTCTCGGAAATCCTCGCTGTCCATGCAGGCGCGGCCGATCGCCTTGATCGCATCCATGTCGCGTTTGCTCTCGTCCTTCAGCACCTCGGCGATGGTGATCTTGGCCGCCTTGATGGCGAGCGGCGCGTTGCCCGAGATGGTGCGCGCGATGTCCATGGTCGCATCCCATAAATCCGCGTCCGGCAGCACGCGGTCGACGAGGCCAATGCGCAGCGCTTCAGCCGCATCGATCCGCATGCCCGTGTACATGATGAGCCGTGCCCAGGACGGCCCGACCAGCGAGACCAGATGGCGCAGGCCGTCATAACCATAGGCGATGCCGAGTTTTGCGGCGGGAATGCCGAACTGGCTGTTGTCGGAAGCGATACGGATATCGGCGAGCATCGCGACCTGCATGCCGCCGCCGAGACAGAAGCCGCGGATACAGGCAATCGTCGGCTTCGGATAGCTTGCGAGCAGCGCGCGTTGCGCCTCGCTTCGCTTCGAGTACTCCTCCGAGGCCGCCGCATTATGGCGGTTCTTTTCGAACTGGCTGATATCGGCTCCTGAGACAAAGGCCTTGTCGCCGGCGCCAACCAGGATCACGACGCGGACTGCAGCGTCGTCGCGCAGGCTGGTCAGCGCATGGCCGAACCCCTCCCACATCTCGAGCGACATCGCGTTGCGCTTGTCGGGATTGTTGAAGGTGATGACGCCGACGCCATCGCCGACGCTTTGCAGGATCTTGCCGTCAGCATGGGAGATTTCGGCGGATTTCGGGACGTCGTGCATCGGTTCGCGGCTTTCGGTCGACAGGCTTGGTCCATTGTCGGGCAGGCGCCGCGCCGAGGTCAATTGCGGCCGCTTCCGTGCGTCAAGACCCAAGCCCCGTGCGGGAAGATTATGCGAGGTCGCGCAAAGCCTGACACACGCGTGGCGGCGCGGCGGCATAGGTGTGACGATGATGGAGATTTTGCGGCGATCGAAGGCACGACTATTCGCCGGAACGTGCCGCGCAAAGTCTCGCGGCGATACGGCCGGGCTCCGCCATTTCGGTAGTAACCAACGATCTTGTCCCGGCCAGATCAAGATCAGGCCTAGCGCAGCAACAGGCTACCCGGCGATTTCTCGCGTCGACTGATCGGGTCCGCGGTGCTGCGATCCAGGCGCGATGTTGCCTAGCCCTCGTTGGCCGCGATCGATTCCATCAAGGACACCAACTGACGCTGCACCGTCTGGTCCTTGATCTTGCTGTAGGCGCGCAGCAGCCTCAGGCTGAAGGCGCTGTCCAGGAAGAGCAGGCTCTCAACTTCGCGCGCTTTGCTGTCGCCGTCGTAGAAGAAGGTCACCGGCACATCGAGCGCGGTCGCGATCTGTTGAAGGCGAGCAGCACCGACGCGGTTGACGCCCTTCTCGTACTTCTGCACCTGCTGGAAGCTCACGCCGAGCTTGTCGCCGAGCTCTGCTTGAGAGATTTTCTGCTCTACGCGCCGCAGGCGAATCCGCTTGCCCAACTCGATATCGGGTTTGCCGGCGCTGCGCTGTTTCATCTTTTTCGCTGCTGATCTGCTGTTCATTCTGGTTTTACCGTCCTTCAATCGGGAAACCCTGGCAAAAGTAGGTCAGGGGTTCGTCCATATTTGCCGTTGTCAAATCCAGTCCGGACCCCGCGAGTTGTAAGGGAACACGGGGATCCCGAGAGATTGCAGGATGGCAGCCAACCGCTCGCGCGTATTGGCAGCATCATGATACCGGCGTCGCCAACTACCTAAAGCTGTCGGCACCCGGGGCATATTGGCAAAAACCCCGCCCCCTACATTTGACAAAATATTCGTCGAACCACAACCACCGCGAGTTCAAAGGCCACAGATTTTGGCCGCCATGCTTACTATGTCGCGTTCAGGCTCCGGATTTCTACGGGATTTGCAGCCGAAATTGGCCTCGCTCAGCGCGTGCCGCTGCGCCATCACTTAAGTCCGTGTGCGGTGATGCCTGACGAAATGCGGCAAAATTCAGCGCAGGCTCCAGATCGGCATATCGGGAAATTGCGGCAAGCGGTGCGTTTGACGCACTATCGGAATCCAGCAAATCGCGCAGTGTCGTCGAGCAGGGTCGAGGCGGATGCGACCTGACATTGCGCAACATTTGCGGCGCGTCGGTGCGCCCATTCAATGAGCATCATCGGCGGTGTTGGCACGGATCGCTACTCACTTCAGCGACGCACGTCCGGTGCAATGCCGATTGGCCCGGGACTATTTGCGCGGGCCGAAGGCCGCTTCCGCCGGAGCCTCTTGGGGGTGCGCAAATGATCGCGATCATCGGTTTGCAGTTTGTTACTACTTAAATTGGCTTCCACAGCCGCGCCGTTTTGCATACGCTTCGCAGTAGTCGCCGCGTCGTCGGCCAGGCCGAAGTCCCGCTCACAAGGGACGGGCCATCACAGGGGAGGAACGCCATGAAGCGAAGAACCGTACTTGCGGGCCTTGGTGCGACGGCTGCTGCCGGCATCCTGGGCATGCCATCGATCCTGCGGGCGCAGGCGCCGATCTCACTCAACGGGGCCGTGCAGTTCAATGATGATCACGCCTTCAACCGGGCGCTGCTCCGCTTCGAAGAGCTGGTGAAGAAGTACTACGGCAAGCCGGTCAACTTCACGCTGCACCGCAACTCGTCGCTCGGTCTCGAAAAGCAGTATTTCGAGTACATGTCGCAGGGCAAAGCAGTCGACTACGCCATCGTCTCGCCGGCGCACATGTCGACCTTCGCCAAGGCTGCGCCGTTCATCGATGCACCTTTTGTGTTCAAGGGCATCGAGCACATGAACAAGGTGGTGCAAGCGAACATTCTGGCGCCGATCGCCGACGAGGTCGCGGCCAAAGCCGAGGTCGTCCTGATCGGCTATGCCGGCGGCGGCGTCCGCAACATCTTCGCCAACAAGCCGCTCAGAAACCTCGCCGATCTCAAGGGCCTCAAGGTGCGCGTGCAGGGCGCGCCGATCTGGTCGAAGACGTTTGCGGCGGTCGGCATGAGCCCGACGGTGATCGCCTATAACGAGGTCTACAACGCCATCCAGAACGGCGTGATCGCGGCCGGCGAGAACGAGGCGGCCGGCGTCGAGGCGATGAAGTTCTACGAAGTCGCGCCGCACCTCAACCTGACGCAGCACGCGGTGTCGATCCGGCCGATCTGCTTCTCGGTGAAGACCTTCAAGACCCTGCCGAAGGATCTGCAGGAAGCGATCATGAAGGCCGGCAAGGAAGCCGGCGATTACGGCCGCCAGCTGGAATCGAGCGAGGAGGTCGTCAAGCTCGACACGCTGGAAAAGGCAGGCAAGCTCAAGCGTATCCCGTTCGAGGAGCGCGACGCCATGAAGAAGCTCGCCGATCCCGTGATGGCCACTTACGCCAAGGAAATCGGTGCCGAGGGCATCTACGAGAAGATAAACGTCGCCGGGGGATGAACCGGAAGGTGGGGGACGGTATTTATCGCGCGCAGACATCAAGCCGCGGCTGCGCTGATTACGCCGGAGATCGACGACCGCCGGCAGCTTCCGGGCAGGCCCAGCTTCTTGCCCGGATCGGCGCACTGGTACCCGAGACGGAGCCGCAATGACTGAAATGCCTATTGTGTCCACCCCGTCGCTGTGGCGCCGAGCGACGGCGGCCTATGCAAAACTGCTGGAATTTTTGCTCGCCGCCTGCGTCGGCATTCTGATCGTTCCAGTCACGCTGCAGATCGTCTCGCGCTACACCTCCCTGATCCCGTCCTACATCTGGACCGAGGAGATGGCGCGCTTCCTGTTCGTCTGGACGATCATGATCGGCGCCATGGTCGGGATCCGGGAATCCCAGCATTTCGAGGTCGATATCTGGCCCAATCTGTCGCGCCGGAGCGAAGCCGCGGTGCGGATCGCCGCGCGGCTCGGCGTGCTGGCGATGGCGGTGGTGTTCGTCTGGGCGGGGCTCGAATTTACCCGGTTTGCCTGGAACCGGACCTCCGAACTGGCCGACCTGCCGCTCTGGCTGATTCATGTCGCCTGGCCGGTCGCGGGCGTGACGTGGATCGTGTTCGCGGGCGAACAGATCCTTGATGAAACGCGAATTCTGCTTGGGGCAAAGCAATGAGCGGCAATGTTCTTTCTGCCGGAGAGGCCGCACTGGTCCTGTTCGGCGTCTTCATCGGCCTGCTCATCATCCGCGTGCCGGTTGCCTTCGCGCTCGGCCTTGCCTGCGTGCCGATCCTCATGATCGAGCCGCGCCTGTCGATCATGACGCTCGCGCAGGAGACCTTCAACGCCTACAACTCGTTCATCCTGCTGGCGGTACCGTTCTTCCTCCTCACTGCCAATCTGATGGGCATCGGCGGCATCACCGACCGCCTGGTCGCGTTGTCGCGCTCGATGGTCGGGCATTGGCCGGGGTCGCTGGCGCAGATCAACGTCGTGCTGAGCGTGTTCTTTGCCGGGATTTCCGGCTCGTCCACCGCGGATGCGGCGAGCCAGTCCAAGATCTTCATCGATGCCCAATCCAAGGAGGGCTACGACCTCTCGTTTTCGATCGCGATCACCGCGGTATCCGCCGTGCTCGCGGTGATCATCCCGCCCTCGATCCTGATGATCGTGTGGGGCGGGCTGATCTCGACCTCGATCGCGGCGATGTACCTCGCCGGCATCGTGCCGGGATTGCTGATTGCCGGCGCGCAGATGGCGACGGTGCATGTCTATGCCGTGCGCCGCGGCTATCCGACCTACCCGAAATCGAGCTGGACCGATATCGTTTACGCCATCTGGCGGTCGATACCGGCATTGATGACGCCGTTTATCATCGTCGGCGGCATCCTGCTCGGATGGTTCACCGCGACCGAGTCCGCCTGCGTCGCGGTGCTCTATTCAATCGTGCTGTCCGCATTCTTCTACCGCGAGACCGGCTGGCGCGAACTCTACAAAGCTCTGCTCGATACCGGGCGGCTGGCCGGCGTCGCGCTGTTCTGCGTCGGCACCGCCAGCGCCTTCGGCTGGCTGTTGGCCTACTACAAGATACCGCAGGAGCTGCTGGCCAATGTTTCGACCTGGGGCATGGGCGCGATCGCTGCCGGCTTCTTCATCTCGTTCTGCTTCCTGGTCGTCGGCTGCTTCCTCGATGCCATTCCGGCCATCGTGATCGTCGGCACGGTACTGGAGCCGTTGGCCAAATCGGTCGACCTGCATCCCGTCCAGTTCGCGATCATCTCGATCGTGTCGCTGGCCTTCGGCCTGGTGACGCCGCCCTATGGGCTGTGCCTGATGATCGCCTGTTCGATTGCTGGGGTGCGGCTGCGCTATGCGCTGAAGGACACGGTGATCATGCTGATCCCGATGCTGCTGGTGTTGGCCGCCGTCATCATCTGGCCAAGCGTTTCGCTGTTCCTGCCGCGCCTCATCGTGCCGGAGATGCTCAAGTAATCGTGCGGTTCGCCACCGATCGCGGGTTGTGCGTCGGCTTGTCCGGCGCGTTGCTCGCCGCGGACAGCGATTAATGGGGTCCTCATCAGTTCATCAGACTGAATTGCACGATATAGACCGCTGCGCCGGCAAAATAGCCGAGCATTGCGAGCCATGCGATCCGGCGCATGTACCAGATGAACTGGATGTTCTCGATGCCCATCGCCGCCACGCCAGCCGCCGATCCGATGATCAGGATCGAGCCGCCCGTTCCGGCGCAATAGGCCATGAACGTCCAGAGGAAGCTGTCAGTCGGATATTGCGAGAGCGGGTACATTCCCATCGACGCCGCCACCAGCGGTACGTTGTCCACGATCGCGCTCAATAGCCCGAGCGCCAGCACGATGACATCCTGACGTCCGACCGTGCGATCGAGCCAGCCGGCCAGCGCTTCAAGAATTTTGGCGTGCTCCAGCGTCGCCACGGCGAGCAGAATGCCGACGAAGAAGAGAAGGGAGCTGAGATCAATCCGGCTCAACGCATGCGCGAGTGTCAGCCTTTCCCGCGCCTCAGGCGGTTTGTCCTTGTGCAGGATTTCTCCGGCAAACCAGACGATGCCGAGCCCAAATAGGACGCCCATGAAGGGTGGCAAATGCGTGACCTGCTTGAACGCCGGCACCAGTACGAGAACGCCAAGACCCAGGGCGAGCATGGTATTGCGCTCGAATGGCGGAAAGTCCGAAGTTTCAGTAGCGGTGCTCGTCGCCGCGAACGGCTTGCCCCTCAGCCTGAAAGTCACCGCGATCAAGGGAATCAGGAGGTTCACGACAGAGGCAGGGAGCAGTGCCGCGATGATTCCTGTCGCGGTTATCTGACCGCCGATCCACAGCATCGTGGTGGTGACATCTCCCATCGGCGACCACGCACCGCCTGCATTGGCTGCGATCACGATCATCGAGGCAAAAAGCAGCCGCTCCGTGCCGTAGTCGAGCAGCTTTCGCATCAGCGAGACCATCACGATGGTGGTGGTCAGATTATCGAGAATGGCGCTCAGAAAGAATGTCACTGCGGATACGAGCCATAATAGGCTCGTCAGCCGCTGCGTGCGGATGCGAGAGGTGATAGGCGCAAATCCGTCATGCGCGTCAATGACTTCGACAATGGTCATCGCGCCGAGCAGAAACAACGTGATCTGTGCCGTCGCCGTGATGCTGTGGTCGAGCTCGTGCCCAATTCGGCCGTGGTCGCCGATCGACAGCGCATACACTGTCCACAACAGTCCGGCGCCGAACAGCGCAGATGCGGATTTGCTGATCTTGAGCGGGTGCTCAAGGGCGATGGCGGCGTAGACAATGATGAAGATCAGGACGAGAGCGACGACCAAGGGAACCTCTGAGAAATAGCGAGATCGTCCTATGCGCTCAGGATGGTCCTGGCCATGCGACGAGGCGCCTCGCGCCTATTCCTCCTTATCGAGCGCGCAGCTCACCGTATAGACCACGCCGCGCGGCAGGAAGTCGACGGTCGCTTCGCCGCCGAGCTGATCGCGTGCGCTACGCTCGATCAGCCGCGAGCCGAAGCCGCGCTGCACCGGCGCGGTGACCGGCGGGCCGCCGGCCTCGGTCCAGATCAGCCGCAGCTTGCGGCCGTTGGCTTCCTGGAGGATTTCCCAATCCACCGCGATGGTCCCGGTGTCGTTCGACAGCGCGCCGTATTTCGCGGCATTGGTTGCGATCTCGTGCACGATCATCGACAGCACCACGGCGAGCCGCGGCGTCAGCGGAACGTCTGGTCCGAACATCCGCACCCGTTCCGCATTGTTGAGCAGATAGGGCCGCAGCACCCGGGCAATCACTTCGCGCAGCTCCGCGCTCTGCCATTTCTCCTGGCTCAAAAGGTTGTGCGCCTCCGCCAGCGCGCCGAGCCTTCCCTCGAACTTCTCGCGCTCGGCCCGGCTCGCGCTGCGGAAGGTCTGGGTGGCGATCGACTGCAACACCGCAAGGGTATTCTTGACGCGATGGTTGAGCTCCTCGATCAGGAGATTGTGCAGCATCTCGCCGCGCGCGATCTGGGTCGCCATCCGCACCGCGAAGGCGAGACCAACCATCAGGAGAACCGCGCCCATCACGCTTGTTATCGCGAGGTTGCGCCAGAGCGGCGCGACCAGCGAGCTTTCGGCAACGCCGGCGGCGACTGTCCAGCCTGTGAGCGAGGAGCGGGCAAAGCTCGTGATCAGCGGCACGCCTTCGAGCGATACGGTCGGGAAGGTGGCTTCCGGACTTTTGAACATCACCGCGTGGAGCGAGGGCGATGCACGCTTGCCGACGGTCTCCTGCGGGTTGGGCACTCGCGCAAAGTTGATGCCTTCGCCGTCGAAGATCGAGATCGTCCAATCTTTGCTCGGGCGCTGTTGCTCGACCATCGCCTGGAAGATTTCGATCGGTGGACTGAATGAGATGTCGTAGAGCACCTCGTCGTCCTGCATCACGGGCACCTCGACTGTCACGATCAGCCGCTTCTTGACCGATCCGAAGAACAGGTTGGAATAAACCGGCTTCTTCTCCGTGAAGACCTTCTCGACCATCGGCAGGTTGTTGCGGAGCGGCAGGCTTGCCGTATCAGGCGTGAGCGAGGAGAAAACCTGGCGCCCGTCGCGGTCCGCCACCAGCACCACGCCGCCTTCGCCATACTGGTCGAGGAAACCCTGGCAGATGCGGCGGAATGCCTCGAAGTCCCGCTTGTGTAGTGCGTCTGTTAGCGACAACACCTGCAGCGCGCCGGTGATCCGCTGCATCTCCGCATCAAGCACAAGGCGAATGCTGCGAACCGTTTCAAGTACCCGTTGCGTCGCGTTCTGGCGGTCCTGCTTGTAGTTGTTGAAAACGATGCCGGCCGCGAAAAGGATCAGCGGCAGTGTGGTGCCCGCAACCAGAAGGACGAGACGCACTGGCAGTGAAAGCTTCGGCAACGCAAGCCCCGGATCGGCCCCCAACGTCCCCAAAGCATAGGAGAAGCCGCCGAATTTCGCCAAGGATATTAAGAGGATGAATTAGGGTATTCAGGCGCGTTGGAGGGAGGCCGGGTTCCGCCATGCGTCCCGGCCGCCGCCTCAGACATTGCTGTCCGTGATAGCCGCATACACCATGGTACGCAGCTCGCGCCGTAAGGGATAGGCGCTCGATGGCAGCACCTGGGTCATGAAGATCGTGATCAGCTCTTCCGCGGGATCGATGAAGAATGAGGTCGTCGCCGCGCCGCCCCAATTGTATTCACCGGGGCTGCCGGCAATCAGCGTCTGCGCCGGATTCATGGTGACAGCAAAGCCAAGCCCGAAGCCGATGCCGTTATAGGCGGCTTCCGAGAACAGCGAGCGCGACATAGCCGGCAGATCCACGCCGCCGGGCAGGTGGTTCGATATCATCAGCTTCAAGGTTTTTGGTCCGAGCAGGCGGACGCCGCCGAGTTCGCCGCCATTGAGCAGCGCCCGGCAGAAAGAGAGGTAGTCGGCCGTCGTCGAGCACAGGCCGCCGCCGCCGGAGATGAAGGAAGGCGGCTCCAGGAACGAGCTCGTCGCCGGATCGTCCTGCAGCGTCAGCGTGCCCTTGCGATCAGCGGCGAGCGGGTTGAAACCGGCCTCAGGATCGGCCGAATAGCACGCCGCGAAACGGTGCGCCTTTTCCTTCGGGACGAAGAAATCGGTGTCGTGCATGCCGAGCGGATCGAGGATGCGCTCTTTCAGGAATTGCTCGAACGGCTTGCCGCTGATTACGCCGATAAGATAGCCGATCACGTCGGTGGCGACGGAGTAGTTCCAGCCTTCGCCCGGCGAAAACTCCAAGGGAATTTTCGCGAGGTCGTCGATCATGCCGTGCAGTGTGCCGGCCTTGATGACTTCGCCGATCTTGTTCTCGCGATAGGCGGCGTCGACATTGCTGCGCTGCTGGAAGCCGTAGGTCAGGCCGGACGTGTGCCGCAGCAGGTCCACGATCAGCATCGGCCGCGACGGCGGACGGGTCAGGAACGCAGGGTGCGTGCCGGCCACGAACACGCCGAGGTTCTTCCACGCTGGGATATATTTGTGCACGGGCTCGTCGAGCGCGACGCGGCCTTCCTCGACCAGCATCATGAAGGCGACGCTGGTGAGCGGCTTGGTCATCGAATAGATGCGAAAGATCGTGTCGTCCTTGACCGGCACCTTGCGCTCGATGTCGGCAAAGCCCTGCGAGATCGAATGGACGACTTTGCCGCGGCGATAGATCAGGAGCTGCGTTCCCGGAAAGCGGCCGGCATCGATGTAGCGTTGCTTCAGGTGGTTTTCGAGGCGGTCGAGCGCCGCCTGGGACATTCCGGCTTGCTCGGGCGAGGCAGGGGTGGGAGCTAACATCGGCGCTGATCTCCGGCTGGGCGATACGGCTTTGATAGCCGAAAAGTGTCTCCCGTTCCAACCGACCATGCTTATCCAGAGTGGGGCGGTAGTGTAGGCTCGCGCCAACTTCGTTTATTTCGCAGGACAGCAAAATGCGCCAATTCAGTGAGACCGAACTGACCGCCGCCGTGATCCGCAGCTTCGACGCCACGCCTGATGCGCGCGCCAAATTCCTGCTGCAGGAACTGGTGAAGTCGCTGCACGATTATGTCCGCAGGACCGATCTCACCTTCGAAGAATGGGAATACGCGATCGACTTCCTGACCCGGACCGGCCAGAAGTGCACGCCGATCCGGCAGGAGTTCATTCTTCTCTCCGACGTGCTCGGCGTGTCGATGCTGGTGGATGCCGTCAATCACAGGGAGCGCGAGGGCGCGACTGAAACGACGGTGCTCGGCCCGTTTTATGTCGGCGAGCACAAGGTGACGCCGCATGGCACGGATATTTCGGCCGAGCTGCCTGGCGAGCGGATGTTCGTGCAGAGCCGCGTCACCGACCTCAAGGGCAAGCCGCTCGCGAATGTGCCGGTGGACATCTGGCACGCCGACGGTGACGGCTTCTACGATTCCCAGAAGCCAACCTATGAAACGCAGGGGCCCTCGTCGCGGGCGCGTTTCATCACCGATGCCGATGGCAGGTTCTACTTTCGCACCATTCTGCCGTGCAGCTATCCGATTCCGACCGATGGGCCCGTTGGCGAGATGATCCTGCAGACGCGCCGCCATCCGATGCGGCCGGCGCATATCCATTTCCTGGTCAATGCATCAGGCTATCAGCCGCTGATCACCCACGTCTTCATGGAAGGCGACAAGTATCTTGATTCCGACGTGGTGTTCGGGGTCAAGGACGAGTTGGTGGCGAAGATCGAGAAACGCAGCGATCCGAGGATGCCGGACGGCAAGCCAGCCGGCGAACCCTGGCACCTCATGACCTACGAATTTCGGATGAAGCCGGGCGAAGGAAACGCGCCAAAACCGATGCTGGCGAAGACCGCCGAGGACGCGTAAGGCAGCGTCTTGCACAGCTTGCTCAATTCTTGTGCGTCGCACAAGGATTGAGCGAATCGCAAGTTTAGAATGCGATGACTGGTTCCTGACCGGTGCCGCTTTTTACGGCAGTTATCTCGCAATATACTGAAATAAATAATCTTTTCGCGATGCGGGAGGCTTGGCACGAAGCTTGAATAGTTAGTGCCGACGCCATTGTCGCCGTCCCTTGAGACCACTTATCCGAATCGTGACGCCGCACGTCCGGGGCATCCCCGGCGCGCGCCCTTATGCGTCTCGCGCGGCGACACGAAACGGAGGGCCCCATTCACACGCAAAGGAGCGCACTACCAATGACGAAGCCTACCCATCCGACCTCGCGCCGCGGTTTCAGCCGCCGCCAGCTTCTGAAGGCGACCGGCGGGACGGCAGCACTGCTCGCCGCCGCCAAGCTGAACTTCCCCGCCGGCGCGTTCGCGCAGGGCGCGGGTCCGGAAGTCACCAAGGCGACACTCGGGTTCATTGCGCTTAGCGACGCAGGGCCATTGTTCGTTGCCAAGGACAAAGGATTTTTCGCCAAGCACGGAATGCCCGATGTCGAAGTCGCCAAACAGGCCTCGTGGGGCACGACCCGCGACAACCTCGTGCTCGGCAGTGAAGGCAATGGCATCGACGGCGCCCACATCCTGACGCCGATGCCTTACCTGATCTCGGCCGGCAAGGTGACGCAGAATAACGTCCCGACGCCGATGTACATCCTGGCGCGGCTCAATCTCGATGCGCAATGCATCTCGATCGCAAAGGAGTACGCCAACCTGCAAATCGGAGTCGACTCCTCGCCGCTCAAGGCGGTGTTCGAGCAGAAGAAGGCTGCCGGCAAGGCGGCGAAGGTCGCAATGACTTTCCCGGGCGGTACGCACGATCTCTGGATTCGCTACTGGCTCGCGGCCGGTGGCATCGACCCCGACAAGGATGTGGAGACTATCGTGGTGCCGCCGCCGCAAATGGTTGCCAACATGAAGGTCGGCACGATGGACGCTTTCTGCGTCGGCGAACCCTGGAATCTACAGCTCATCAACCAGGGCATCGGCTACACCGCTGTCAACACCGGCGAGCTCTGGAACAAGCATCCGGAGAAGTCGTTCGGTATGCGCGCAGCCTGGGTCGACAAGAATCCGAAAGCCGCCAAGGCGATCCTGATGGCTGTTATGGAGGCGCAGCAATGGGCAGACAAGGCCGAGAACAAGAAAGAGCTCGCCACCATCATGGGCAAGCGGCAGTGGATGAACTGCCCGGTCGAAGACGTTTACGATCGTTCGGCCGGCAAGTTCGACTACGGCATTCCGGGCAAGGTCGTCGAGAACTCGCCGCACATCATGAAATATTGGCGCGATCACGCGTCCTATCCGTTCCAGAGCCATGATCTCTGGTTCATGACGGAGGACATCCGCTGGGGCAAGTATGAAGCGGGCTTCGACAGCAAGGCGCTGATCGCTAAGGTCAACCGCGAGGATATGTGGCGTGACGCGGCCAAGACGCTCGGTGTCGCCGCATCCGACATCCCGGCCTCGAAGTCGCGCGGCAAGGAGACCTTCTTCGACGGCAAGGTGTTCGATCCGGAGAATCCGGCTGCGTATCTGAAGTCGCTTTCGATCAAGCGTGTTGATGTCTGATCAAGTCCGGGCCGCGCGTAAAGGAGCGTGCGGCCCGCCCTCTTTGAACACGGAGACACATTTTCAATGACGATGCCTGCGATCAAAGCCGAAGCCACTGCTGTGGCCATTCCGACCGCATCGCCAGTCACGGCGGCGCCGGTGGTGACGATGACGCCGAAGCAAGCGCCGCGCGCGGAGAAGTACATCAAGATGATAAAAGAAGCCGCGATACGCGTCGTGCCGCCGCTGATCGTGCTCGCGCTGTTGATGCTGTTCTGGGAGTTGGTCTGTCGTCGTACCGGCTCGACGCTGCCGCCGCCATCAAAAGTCTTCAAGGACACAAAGGAACTGATCTTCGATCCGTTCTTCGACAATGGCGGCATCGACAAGGGCCTGTTCTGGCATTTGTCCGCCTCGCTGCAGCGCGTCGCATACGGTTATTCGATCGCCGCTGTCGTCGGCGTCGCGCTCGGCACGCTGGTCGGGCAGTCGGTCTGGGCGATGCGCGGGCTCGATCCGCTGTTTCAGGTCTTGCGCACCATCCCGCCGCTGGCATGGCTGCCGCTGTCGCTTGCTGCATTCCGCGATGGCCAGCCCTCGGCGATCTTCGTGATCTTCATCACCTCGGTGTGGCCGATCATCATCAACACCGCCGTCGGCATCCGCAACATCCCGCAGGACTATCGCAACGTCGCAGCGGTGGTGCAGCTCAACCCGCTGGAGTTCTTCTCCAAGATCATGATCCCGGCGGCCGCGCCTTACATCTTCACCGGTCTTCGCATCGGCATCGGGTTGTCGTGGCTGGCGATCGTCGCAGCTGAAATGCTGATCGGCGGCGTCGGCATCGGCTTCTTCATCTGGGACGCCTGGAACTCCTCGCACATCAGCGAAATCATCCTCGCGCTGTTCTACGTCGGCATCATCGGCTTCGTGCTCGACCGCCTGATCGCGGGACTGGCGAAGATCGTGACCCGCGGCACCGCGCTGAACTGAAGGAGAATGTCATGCAGGCCTATCTGAAGCTCGACCACATCGACAAGACCTTCACCCGCGGCAACGCCACGACCGAGGTGCTGAAGGACATCAACCTGACGATCGAGAAGGGCGAATACGTCTCGATCATCGGCCATTCCGGTTGCGGCAAGTCCACCTTGCTCAATATCGTTGCAGGCCTCACCAACGCGACGCAGGGCGGCGTCCTGCTAGAAAACCGCGAGGTCAACTCGCCGGGACCGGATCGCGCGGTGGTGTTCCAGAACCACAGCCTGCTGCCCTGGCTGACGGTCTATGAAAACGTCAAGCTTGGCGTCGACAAGGTGTTCGCCTCGACCAAGACGCGGGCCGAGCGCGACGCCTGGGTGATGCACAATCTCAATCTTGTGCAGATGGCGCACGCCAAGGATAAGCGTCCATCAGAAATCTCCGGCGGCATGAAGCAGCGCGTCGGCATTGCGCGGGCGCTCGCGATGGAGCCGAAGGTGCTGCTGCTCGACGAGCCCTTCGGCGCGCTCGATGCGCTGACGCGCGCGCATCTGCAGGACTCGGTGATGGCGCTGCATCAGAAGCTCGGCAACACCATCCTGATGATCACGCACGACGTCGACGAGGCCGTGCTGCTGTCGGACCGCATCGTGATGATGACCAACGGCCCGAGCGCGCGGATCGGCGAGGTGCTGGAAGTGCCGCTGGCGCGGCCGCGCAAGCGGCTCGAGCTGGCAACCAACCCCGGCTACCTCAAGTGCCGCCAGCGCGTGCTCGAATTCCTCTACGAGCGGCATCGCTTCGTCGAGGCGGCGTAGTTTCGCGCACAATCCGCCGGGTGAGGACGCGCCATGAGCGAACCGCTTGTCATTGTCGGCAACGGCATGGCCGCAGCCCGGCTGGTCGACGAACTCACCAAGGTGGCCCTGGGCCGCTACGCCGTCGCCGTGATCGGCGACGAGCCGCGCCTTGCCTACAACCGCGTGCTGTTGTCATCGGTGCTGGCCGGCGAGACAACGTCGCAGGACATCGAATTGCGGCCGGCATCCTGGTGGCGCGACCGCGGCGTCACGCTGAAATATGGCTGCCTGGCGACCGAGATCGATGTCGGCCGCCGTGAACTCAAGATCGAGAACGACGAAAGCATTCCGTTCTCGAAGCTGGTGCTGACGACAGGATCGTCCCCGCTGCGGCTGAACATGGCGGGCGCCGATCTCGCCGGCGTACATACGTTCCGCGACAGCCGCGACGTCGACCTTCTTCTTGCGCTTGCCGCACAGAAAAGGCGCGTGGTGGTGGTCGGCGGCGGCTTGCTCGGCCTCGAAGCGGCCTATGGCCTTGCCAAAGCCGGCGCGCCGGTCACGCTCGTGCACCTGATCGACCGCCTGATGGAGCGCCAGCTCGATGCACCAGCGGCGGCGCTCCTCAAATCCATCGTCGAGCGCAAGGGCATCGAGATCCTGCTCAACGCCAACACTGCGCGCATCCACGGCGAGACGCGCGTTGAGGACGTCGAACTGGCGGACGGTCGCCTGATTCCGGCCGATGCCGTGATCTTTGCCGCCGGCATCCGGCCGAATATCGCGCTGGCGAAGGAAGCCGGCATCCCTGTCAACCGCGGCATCGTGGTCGACGACCATCTGCAAACCGGCGCGTCCGGCATCTTTGCCATCGGCGAATGCGCCGAGCATCGCGGCGTCTGCTACGGCCTGGTCGAGCCGGCCTATGAGCAGGCGAGGCTGCTGGCGCGGCATCTTGCCGGGCGCGAAGCGTCGTATGCCGGCAGCATCGTCGCGACCAATCTGAAAGTTTCCGGCGTCAGCGTGTTCTCCGCCGGGGATTTCATCGGCGGCGAGGGTAGCGAAAGCATCGTGCTATCAGACATCAACCGTGGCACCTACAAGAAGCTCGTGATTGCCGACGGGCGCCTGACCGGCGCGGTGCTGATCGGAGATGTCACTGATGCGCTCTGGTATCACGAATTGATCCGTATGCAGCAGCCGACGGCCCGAATTCGTGCCGACATGATGTTCGGCCGCTCGCTCGCGATGCGTTCGGAAGCTGCATGATCGGGTTACCCGCATGACCATCGTCGCTCCCGACCTTCGCGCTGTCAAAACCACCTGCGCCTATTGCGGCGTCGGCTGCGGCATTCTGGCGACGCCGGACGGGCGAGGCGGGGCGGCGATATCGGGCGATCCTGATCATCCCGCCAATTTCGGCCGGTTGTGCTCAAAGGGCTCGGCGCTCGGGGAGACGCTGGGGCTTTCCAATCGGCTGCTCTATCCGATGATCCGCTGCGGCGAAGGGAAGATGGAGCGGGTAGCGTGGAGCGACGCGCTGGACCACGTTGCGCACCGCTTCCAGCACATCATCGCACGCGACGGCCCGGACGCGGTCGCGTTCTATCTCTCCGGCCAGTTGCTGACGGAAGACTATTATGTCGCCAACAAGCTGATGAAGGGGTTTGTCGGCAGCGCCAATGTCGACACCAATTCGCGGCTCTGCATGGCGTCCTCCGTCGCCGGCCACCGCCGAGCCTTCGGCGCCGACACCGTGCCTGGGTGCTACGAGGATCTCGACGAGGCCGACCTTCTGGTGCTGGTCGGCTCCAACGCGGCATGGTGCCACCCGGTGCTGTACCAGCGCATGCTCGTGAACAAACAGAAGCGCGGCGCGCGCATGGTGGTGATCGATCCGCGCCGCACCGACACCGTCGGCGATGACGATCTGTTTCTCGGATTGAAGCCAGGCACTGATGCCGCGCTATTCAGCGGCCTGCTGGTTTACCTCGCAGATAGTGGCGTGCTCGACCGTGACTACATCGCGCTTCACACGACCGGCGTCGATGACGCCATCGCCCGTGCCCGCAGCATGGCCGGTAGCGTCGGCGCCACCGCGCTGGCGACCGGCCTCTCCGAGCAGGACGTCGCGACGTTCTTTCAAATGTTCGCGAACACGCCGCGCGTGGTGACGCTTTACTCGCAGGGCGTCAACCAGTCGGCGCAGGGCACCGACAAGGTCAACGCCATCCTCAACTGCCACCTCGCGACCGGGCGGATCGGCCTGCCCGGCGCATCGCCGTTCTCGCTGACCGGGCAGCCCAATGCGATGGGCGGCCGCGAGGTCGGCGGTCTCGCCAACCAGCTCGCCGCGCACATGGGCTTCACGCCGCCCGACATCGATCGTGTGCGCCGGTTCTGGAAGGCGCCGCGCATCGCGACCCATGAGGGGCTCAAGGCGGTGCAGATGTTCGAAGCGATCGCGCGCGGCGAGATCAAGGCGTTGTGGGTGATGGGCACCAACCCGGCGGTGTCGCTGCCGAATGCCGACGGCGTCCGCGACGCCCTAAAGAAGCTCGATCTGTTCGTGATTTCCGAGAACGTGATTTCCAACGACACGGTGGATGCCGGCGCGCACGTGCTGCTGCCGGCGCTGGCGTGGGGCGAGAAATCCGGCACCGTGACCAACTCGGAGCGCCGCATCTCGCGGCAGCGCGCGTTTCTTCCGGCGCCGGGAGAGGCCAAGCCCGATTGGTGGATAATGGGGGAGGTCGCGAGGCGCCTCGGCTTCGGCGCGGCTTTCAGTTTCGCCTCAGTAGCCGATATCTTTCGCGAGCACGCCGCGCTCTCGGCATTCGAGAACGAGGGCGCGCGCGATTTCGATATCGGCGCGCTGCAATCGCTGTCGGATAGTGATTTCGACGCGATGGCGCCGGTGCAATGGCCGATCCGGCAGGGCGCCGATCCGCAGGCGCGATTCTTTGCCGAAGGCGGCTTCTTCTCGAGCGACTTCAAGGCCCGCTTCATCGCGCCGGAAGTCCCTGCGTTGCGCACCGAGACTACGCCTGCACGGCCGCTGCGGCTGAACACCGGCCGCATCCGCGACCAGTGGCACACCATGACCCGCACGGGGGAGAGCCCGCGGCTCGGCCAGCATCTGCCGGAGCCGTTCGTCGAAGTTCACCCTGACGATGCCGCGCGTTACGGCGTCGCCGACGGTGATTTCGCCCGCGTCACGACCGATTACGGGCAATGCACGCTTCGCGTTGTCGTCAGCGCGCGCCAGCAGCGCGGCATGCTGTTTGCGCCGATCCACTGGAGCGAGGCGAATGCGACCGGCGCCCGCGTCGGCTCACTGGTGGCGCCCGTCACCGATCCGTTCTCGGGCCAGCCCGAGAACAAGGCGACGCCGGCTTCGATCGCGCCGTACGAATATGTGTTCCGCGGCTTTGCGCTATCGCGCCGGCCGATCGAATTCCCGGCGCACGCCTGGGTGGCGCGGGTCGCCATCCAAGGCGGCTACGGCTATCTCTTCGCCGACAATGCCGATCTCACCGGCTGGCAGTCCTGGCTGCAAGCCATCGCGACCGACGACCTCGCCGAATACAAGGATTTCGGCGGCGGCGTCTATCGCGCGGCGTGCTTCGACGGTGACCGCATCGATAGCTGCCTGTTTATCGGCCCCGCGCACGACGCCGGGGACTGGAACGTGGTCAAGGACCTGTTTGCAGCGGATAGGCTGGGCGGTGACCAGCGCCGGATGCTGTTGTCAGGTAAATCCGCCGACGGCCTCGCCAATGCCGGCCCGATCGTCTGCGCCTGCTTCGGCGTCGGCCGCAACACGATCGGCGAGGCCATCTCCGCCGGCGCACGGTCGGCAGCCGATATCGGTGCGAAGCTGAAGGCGGGCACCAATTGCGGTTCGTGCATTCCGGAGTTGAAGCGGCTGGTTGCGGAGAGCGCTCTCAATTCTCGACAACAGCCTCAGTTAACCGCAGCAAACTGACTGTCCACCGTCATTGCGAGAAGCGCAGCGACGAAGCAATCCATCTCTCCGCTTGCGGCGCTATGGATTGCTTCGCTGCGCTCGCAATGACGACGGAGGGCGCAGCGGCCCTTCTCCCTCTCCCCGTGAAGAACGGGGAGAAGGAGCGCAACCACCCCGTCACCCCCTCCTGTTCTTCGCATTCACCGCGATTGCCGCCGCTGCAGTGCGGTTCTCGACGCCGAGCTTGGCGTAGATCTGCTCCAGATGCTTGTCGACGGTGCGCGGGGAGAGGCCGAGAATCTGCGCGATGTCGCGGTTGGTCTTGCCCTTGGAGAGCCACGACAGCACTTCGCCTTCGCGCGTGGTCAGCCCCAATTCGCTGGAGAATTCCGCAGGCGCATCGGCGCCGGAATCTTTGGCGAGCCGCAGCAGGAATTCGTTGGCGCCGAGCTTGCCCATATATTGCAGGCGGAGCGGCTCGTTGCCGGGCAGTGCCGCGATCACGGTGGCTTTCGATCCTGCCTTGCCCTTGCGCGCCTGCTCGAGCCATTGCGGGATCGGGTCCGGCAACACGACAGCGTCGCCTTCGCTCGAAAGCGCGTCTGACAACAGCTTCTGCGCCTGCGGCGTCGCCCACATCAGCTTGCCCGCGCCGTTCACGGCGAGCAGATAGCGGCCGGAAACGTCGAGCGCGGCGCGGGCGCTCTGGGTCAGCCGCGCGTTCGCAAGGTGAACGCGGATCCGCGCCAACATCTCCTCGACCGCGATCGGCTTGGTCACATAGTCGACGCCGCCGGCCTCCAGCCCACGGACGATGTGTTCGGTTTCGGCCAGGCCCGTCATGAAGATGATCGGCACATGGTCGAGCCCGGCATCGCGCTTCAGCCGCCGGCAGGTTTCAAAGCCGTCGATGCCGGGCATGACGGCGTCGAGCAGCACGATGTCTGGCGTGATCTGGTCGACGATCCGCATCGCGGAAGCACCATCCAGCGCGACCATGACCGTCATGCCCGCGCCGTCGAGCGCATCCGTGAGCAGCCGCAGCGTCTCCGGGGAATCGTCGACCACGAGAGCGACGTCGCGCTTTTTCGTTTCAATGATCATAGCTGTGCAGCGCTTTCAGGGTCGCCATGTACTGGTCGAGATCGAAGCGATCGATCAGGCCGCGCATCTGCGAGACGAAGTCGGCGTGCTCGGGATAATCATTGCCAATCTCGTCGAGCTTGAGCTGGATGGCCCTGATATAGCCGAGTTGCCCGAGCCCGATCAGTTCCTCGACATACTTCACGGGCGGCCGCGAGCCGGTCTCCGGCTTCCAGCGGGGCAGGGCGGGCTGTTCGGCTTCATGCTGCCATTCGAGCTTGAGCAATTGCCGGATGGCTTCGAGCAGCCGTGGAATGTCGATCGGCTTCATCAGATAGCCGTCGTGGAACGGCTGTGCCAGCGGCGCGCCGTGCGCTTCCAGCGCGCTCGCTGACACCATTAGAATGCGCGCCTGATGATGACCGGTTGCGCGTAGCGTTTCAGCGACAGTCCATCCGTCCATCCCAGCCATCGAGATGTCGAGCAGGAACAGATCGGGCCGGCAGTGCTGCGCCAGCGCGAGACATCCAGGTCCATCGGGCGCGCTGAGCAGGATGAAGCCGAGCGGCGCCAGCACCTCGCGCAGAAGGTCGCGATGGGTCGGGTCGTCATCGGTGATCAGAATCGTCTTGCGCGGCCCGTGATAGCCGAAGATCGGCGCCTCCACCGGTGCGATCCGCGTTGGATTGGTCACCTCCGACAGCAGGATTTTCACGCGGAACGTGCTGCCGGTCCCGACCTCACTCGTCACCTTGATATCGCCGCCCATCACGCCCGCGAGCAGACGGCTGATGGTGAGGCCGAGCCCGGTACCGGTCTGCGGCTGCGACACGCCGAGCGCGCCGCGCTCGAAGGGTGCAAAGATGCGCTCGAGATCGTCCGCCTGAATGCCGGGGCCTGTATCGATGATTTCGAATTCCGCGACCGGGCTGCGGTAATGGACGACGAATTGCACGCTGCCCACTTGCGTGAATTTCAACGCATTCGACAAAAGATTGATCAGTACCTGCCGCAACCGCTTCTCGTCGGCATAGACCACGACGGGCAGCACCGCCGGCCGCTTGAATACGAAATCGATGCCCTTGGCGGCAGCCTGCACGCGAAACATGCCGACGAGCTGATCGAGGAATTCGCCGAGCCGCACCTCGTCGCGCGAAAGATAGAGCCGGCCCGCCTCGATCTTGGAAATATCTAGAATGCCGTCGATCAGCCCCGACAGATGATCGGCGCTGCGGCGGACCACGCGCACCTGATCGCGCGGCTTGGTAGCGAGACTTGAATCCTGCTCCAGCAATTGCGCATAGCCCGAAATGGCGTTGAGCGGCGAGCGCAGCTCATGGCTCAGCCCCACCACATAGCGGCTCTTGGCGAGGTTGGCGGACTCCGCGACCTCCTTGGCGCGCTGCAGCTCAGCGTCGGTGCGCTTGTGCGCGTCGATTTCCTGAATCAAGAGCGCGGTCTGCCGCCGCGTCTCCGCCTCCGCCGCGCGGCGGCTTTGCTGCGCCAGAACGAACAGCCACGCCACCACACCGATGATGATGGTGAGCGCAAAGAACACCTTCCACAACACGTCGGATATCTGGACATTGTCGAGAGGCAGCGTTGACGAGGTCTGCAGGTAAATCAGCCCCAGCGTCAGTCCGACCAGGCCGGCGGAAACCGCGAATACGCCGAGATAATGCCCCACTTGCGAGTTGATCCGCGCATAGATCGTCTCCGGCAATAATATCCCAAGCAAGTCCGAGACCTGTGCCCCGGCGCGTGCATGCGGCTTGCAGAGATCGTGGCATCGCGCATCGAGCGAGCAGCACAGCGAGCAGATCGGCCCGGCATAGGCCGGGCAGGAGGCCATGTCCTCCGGCTCGAACGAATGCTCGCAGATGCAGCACTGAATTGCTTCGAGATTCTGCCAGCTCCGCTTCGGCTTTCGCGCGATGTAATATTTGCCGTCGGTCGCCCATGCGATCAGCGGCGCGGTGACGAACGCGACCGCGAGCGCGACAAAGGCGGAGAGCGCTTTAGCCGTCGGTCCGAACAGGCCATAGAACGCCGAGATCGAGATGATGGTCGCAATCGTCATCGCGCCGACGCCGACTGGATTGATGTCGCAGAGATGCGCGCGCTTGAACTCGATATGCTGCGGCCGCAGGCCCAGCGGCTTGTTGACGACGAGATCGGCAACCAGCGCGCCGACCCAGGCAATCGCCACGTTGGAATAGAGCGCCAGCGTCTGCTCCAGCGCTTTGTAGACACCGATCTCCATCAGCAGCAGCGCGACCAGCACGTTGAAGACGAGCCACACCACGCGTCCAGGATGGCTGTGGGTCAGCCGCGAGAAGAAGTTCGACCATGCGATCGAGCCCGCATAGGCGTTGGTGACGTTGATCTTGATCTGCGAGAGGATGACGAAAAGACCTGTCAGTGCCAGCGCCATGTCCGGCTGCGACAGCACGTAGCGGAACGCCTCGAGATACATATGCGCCGGCTCGGCGGCCTGTTCGGTGGAGAGGCCGTGGCTGATCGCGAAGAAGGCGAGGAACGAGCCAAGCAGGAGCTTCAGCGCGCCGAACAGGATCCAGCCGGGGCCCGCGATCAGCAGCGAGATCCACCATGACGTCCGCGAGGTGCGGCGATCGCGCGGCAGAAAGCGCAGGAAATCGACCTGCTCGCCGATCTGCGCGACTAGCGAAAACACGACTGAAGCGGCAGTACCGAACAGTAGGAGATCGAGCTGACCGGCGGGATCGCCATGCTCGCCGGAAAATTTGCGCCACTCTGCGAATGAATGCGGATTGGCATAGGCGATAGCAACGAACGGGAGGATATGCAGGATGATCCAGATCGGCTGCGTCCACAATTGGAAGCGGCTGATCAGCGTGATGCCGTAGGTCACCAGCGGAATGATGACGACGGCGCTGATGAGATAACCAATGGGGCGCGGGATGCCGAAGCACATTTCCAGCGCGGAAGCGAGGATCACGGCCTCGATCGCGAAGAAGATGAAGGTGAAGGAGGCGTAGATCAGCGAGGTGATGGTCGAGCCGATATAGCCGAAGCCCGCGCCGCGGGTCAGCAGATCAATATCGATGCCGCACTTGGCAGCATGATAGGCAATCGGCAGGCCGCAGAAGAAAATGATGACGCTGACAACGAGGATCGCCACGGTGGCGTTGGTGGCGCCGTAATTCAGCGTAATCGTGCCGCCGATCGCTTCCAGCGCCAGAAATGAGATCGCACCTAACGCAGTATTGGCAACGCGGGCGGCGGACCATCGCCGCGCGCTCTTGGCGGTGAAGCGCAGCGCGTAGTCTTCCAGGGTCTGGTTCGCAACCCATTGATTATACTGGCGCCTGACGCGGTCTATCCGCTGCCGCCCTGCCACTGATGCTGCTCCTGCCCGCTCAATCGACCCCGCCTAGTGCCAGCAAACTCCGTACCAAAATCTACGTCGCTATTTTGCGGTGCAGTATACGCAATCCCACGTATCTGTGCAGTGCACAATTCTGGGCAATCCTCGCCTGACCAATAAGCGTTCTCGAAACAAATGGGGTGCTCATGTCAGACGAACCGAACAAGGACCTGCGGTCGCCGCTTCGCCGCAAACTGCTGATGGGGGCGGCGGCATTGCCGCTCGTTTCGATCCTTCCGCGGCCCTCCTTCGGGGCCGGTCCCGCGACCGCTACCGTCAACACCACGGGCCTTGCGGTCACCGATACGGAAGTTACCGTCGGCATCCTGCACTCGGCCACCGGCACGATGGCGATCTCGGAGACCGGCTCGATCCAGGCCGAAAAGCTCGCGATCGAACAGATCAACGCCGCCGGCGGTGTGCTCGGGCGCAAGATCAAGTTCATCCAGGAAGACGGCGCCAGCGACTGGCCGACATTTGCGGAGAAGGCCAAGAAGCTGCTCGTCAACGACAAGGTCGCGGCCATCATGGGCTGCTGGACCTCGGCCTCGCGCAAGGCGGTGCTGCCTGTCGTCGAGCAGTATAACGGCATGCTCTACTACCCGACCTTCTATGAAGGCCTCGAGCAGTCAAAGAACGTCATCTACACCGGCCAGGAAGCCACCCAGCAGATTCTCGCGGGCCTGAACTGGATCGCCAAGGAGAAGGGCGCCAAATCATTCTTCTTTATCGGTTCGGATTACATCTGGCCGCGCACCTCGAACAAGATCGCGCGCAAGCATGTCGAGAACGTGCTGAAGGGCAAGGTCGTCGGCGAGGAATATTACGCGCTCGGCTCTACGCAATTCAATTCGGTCATCAACAAGATCAAGCTCACCAAGCCCGACGTCATCTTCACCGACGTCGTCGGCGGCTCCAACGTTGCCTTCTACAAGCAGCTCAAGGCGGCCGGTGTCGATCTCTCCAAGCAGGCGCTGCTGACGATCTCGGTGACCGAGGACGAAATCGACGGTATCGGCGGCGAGAACATCGCGGGCGCCTATGCCTGCATGAAGTACTTCCAGTCGCTCGACAACGCCAACAACAAGAATTTCGTTCCGGCCTTCAAGAAGGCGTGGGGCGAGAAGACCGTGATCGGCGACGTCACGCAGGCCGCCTATCTCGGCCCTTGGCTGTGGAAGTTGACTTGCGAGAAAGCCGGCAGCTTCGACGTCGACAAGATCGCAGCAGCCTCAGCCGGTGTCGAGTTCAAGGGCGCACCCGAGGGCTACGTGCGCATCCATGAGAACCATCACCTCTGGTCGAAGACGCGCGTCGGCCGCGCCAAGCTCGATGGTCAGTTCGAACTGATCTTTGAGACCGCTGATTTGGTCGAGCCCGATCCGTTTCCGAAGGGTTACCAGTAAGCGCCGCCATCATCAGCGGCTTCTCTCCGAGCACCAGCTCCCTGGCGTGGACCGTCAATCCGCGCTTGACGACCCCGCGCCGCGACTTTGCTCGCGGCGCGGGACCCTTTCCCCAACGGAGAAATCAGATGTTCGGCGAATACTCGATTGGCGATCTGGGCTCCATCTTCGTCATGCAGGGCTTTGCGGGCCTGATCCTGTTCTCCGTTTACGTGCTGATGGCGCTCGGTCTTGCGATCATCTTCGGCCAGATGGGCGTCATCAACATGGCGCATGGCGAGTTCATGATCCTCGGGGCCTACGTCACCTGGATGACATCGAACTTATTCCAGTCCTTTCTGCCAAGTCTGTTCAGCGGCTACTTCTTCCTCGCAATGATGTTGGCCTTCCTTGCCTCCGGCGCGCTCGGAATGCTGGTGGAGTGGGTGCTGATACGGCACCTCTATAAAAGACCGCTCGATACGCTGCTCGCAACCTGGGGCCTCAGCCTGATGCTGCAGCAGGCCTATCGTTCGATCTTCGGTCCGCGCGAGGTCGGCGTCGAGCTGCCGCAGTGGATGCTGGGCTCGCTCAAGGTGACCGACAGCATCGAGGTTCCGATCAACGGCGTCTTCGTGATGGGGCTGACGGTGCTGATCACGATCGTGGTCGCCTACGTTCTGTACAAATCGCGCTGGGGCCGTCAGGTCCGCGCTGTGGTGCAGAACCGCATCATGGCCGGTGCGGTCGGCATCAATACCGAGAAGGTCGACCGCTTCACCTTCGGACTCGGTTGCGGCATCGCCGGCATCGCCGGAAGCGCCTTCACCATGATCGGCTCGACCGGGCCGACGTCGGGCCAGCTCTACATCGTCGATACCTTCCTGGTCGTCGTGTTCGGCGGCGCCGCCAGCCTGCTCGGCACCATCGCCTCCGCCTTCTCGATCTCGCAGACCCAGTCGACGCTGGAATTCTTCATGTCGGGCTCGATGGCCAAGGTGCTCACGCTGCTCGCCGTGGTCGGAATCCTGATGCTGCGGCCGCAAGGCCTGTTCGCCCTCAAAGTCCGCAAATAACAAAAAGCAGGCCAGGTCATGATCATCAACTCACGCTTCTTCAACAGGTCCGAGCTCATCGGCTTCATTGCGCTGGCCGCCATTCTGTTCGTGATCCTGCCGCTGTCGCTGGATGTGTTCCGTCTCAACCTGGTCGCGAAATATCTGACCTACGCCTTTGTCGCGATCGGGCTGGTGCTATGCTGGGGCTATGGCGGCATCTTAAGCCTGGGGCAGGGGGTGTTCTTCGGCCTCGGCGGCTACTGCATGGCGATGTTCCTCAAGCTGGAAGCTTCCAGCGTCGAGAACACCAAGATCCAGTCGACGCCAGGCATTCCCGACTTCATGGACTGGAATCAGGTCACCGCGCTGCCATTCTTCTGGCAGCCCTTCCACAGTCTCACGTTCACCATCGCCGCAATCATCCTGGTGCCCGGACTGTTCGCCTTGATCATCGGCACCGCGATGTTCAAGCGCCGCGTCGGCGGCACTTACTTTGCGATCATCACCCAGGCCATCGCCGCGATTATGACCATCCTGATCGTGGGACAGCAGGGCTACACCGGCGGCATCAACGGCATGACCGACCTGCGCACCCTCAAGGGATGGGACATCCGGCCGGATCATGCCAAGGTCATCCTGTACTTCGTCGAGGTGGTTCTGCTGTTCGCCTGCATCGGCATCGCCCAGTTCATCCGCCTGACCAAGCTCGGCCGTATCCTGGTGGCGATGCGCGAGCAGGAAGACCGCGTTCGCTTCTCCGGTTACAGCGTCGCCAACTTCAAGATCTTTGCCTTCTGCATGGCTGCGATCTTCGCGGCGATCGGCGGCGCCATGTTCGCGCTCAATGTCGGTTTCATGTCGCCGTCCTTTGTCGGCATCGTGCCATCGATCGAGATGGTGATCTACACCGCGGTCGGCGGTCGGATGTCGATCTTCGGCGCGGTGTGGGGGTCGATATTGGTGAACTTCGCCAAGACCAGCCTTTCGGAATCCTTCCCGCAGCTCTGGCTGTTTGGCCTTGGCGCGCTGTTCATCGCAGTCGTGCTGGCCTTCCCGAACGGCTTGTCCGGCATCTGGCAGGACCACGTGCAGCCGCGCATCGATCGCCTCCTGGCATCACGCAAATCGAAACCGAAAGACGGCTGGAATTCCGTCGCCGACGGCGCACCGGCGGAGTGAGGAGATAGATCATGCTCATCGGTCACCCCGGTGCCGATGCCACACTGGCAGAATGAGGAGATAGATCATGCTCATCGGTCACCGCAGTGCCGATGCCACACTGGCAGAAATGAGGGGATAGATCATGCTCATCGGTCACCAGCCCAAGCCCTTCCTGCTTGCGGTCGAGGCGCTCACCGTTTCCTTCGACGGCTTCAAGGCGGTCAACAACCTCTCCTTTTATGTCGAGGAGAACGAGATCCGCGTCATTATCGGCCCCAACGGAGCGGGCAAGACCACGGTGCTCGACCTGATTTGCGGAAAGACCAAGGCGACATCAGGTTCGATCCAGTTTCGCGGCAAGGAGCTGACGAAGCTGAAAGAGAACCAGATCGTGCAGACCGGTGTGGGCCGCAAATTTCAAACGCCGTCGGTGTTCGAAGACCTCACCGTGTTCGAAAACCTGGAGATTTCCTATCCGCGCGGCCGCACTGTGTTCGGCTCGCTCGCCTTTCAGCGCGATAGCGCCGTGAAGCAGCGCGTCGAAGAGGTTGCGGAGATGATCTTCCTGCAGGACCGTCTCGACACCTATGCCGACCAGCTCAGCCACGGCCAGAAGCAATGGCTGGAGATCGGCATGCTGCTGATCCAGGACCCGGAACTCCTGATGCTCGACGAGCCGGTCGCCGGCATGAGCGTCGCCGAGCGCGCCAAGACCGCCGAATTGCTCAACCGCATTATCAAGGACCGCTCGGTGCTTGTGATCGAGCATGACATGAAATTCGTCGAGGACATCGCCCACAAGGTCACGGTGCTGCACCAGGGCCAGATACTTTCTGAGGGGACGATGGAGAAGGTCAAGAACGATCCGAAGGTCATTGAAGTCTATTTGGGTCACTAAGGAGCGCGTCGATGCTGGCTATCTCCAACCTTCACGTCGCCTACGGCCAGAGCGAGGTGCTGCACGGCCTCAACGTTTCGGTCGCGCCTAACGAGATCGTTGCGATCATGGGCCGCAACGGCATGGGCAAGACCACGCTGATGAAATCGCTGATGGGCATCGTGCCGACCAAGAGCGGCTCTGTCAGCATGGACGGCGCCGAGCTCAGCGCGCTGCCGAGCTATGAGCGCGTCGCCAAGGGCCTCGCCTATGTGCCGCAGGGCCGGATGATCTTCTCGAACATGACGGTGAAGGAGAACATCGAAACCGGGCTCGTGGTGTCGGGTGGCTCCGAGGTGCCGGAAGATATCTATGAATTATTTCCGGTGCTGCTGGAGATGAAGGGCCGCCGCGGCGGAAATCTCTCCGGCGGGCAGCAGCAGCAACTGGCGATCGCCCGCGCGCTCGCCACCAAGCCAAAAGTGCTGCTGCTGGACGAGCCGACCGAGGGCATCCAGCCGTCGATCATCAAGGACATGGCGCGCACCTTGAAGCGCATCCGCGACGAGCGCGGCCTGTCGATCGTGGTCTCCGAGCAGGTGCTGAGCTTTGCGCTCGATATCGCCGATCGCGTGCTCGTCATCGAGAACGGCGAGATCGTCCGCGACGATCCGCGCGACAGCGTCGATGCCGCGCAAGTCTCGAAATTCCTGTCCGTCTAATACCGTAACTCGTGCTGTCTAAAAAGGGGAGCTATCGATGCCAGAGACACTGATCAAGGTCGATCTTACCAAGTCGGCCTACGAGAACGACATGATCCATAACCGATGGCATCCCGATATACCGATCGTGGCGTGGGTCAATCCCGGCGACGACTTCATTATCGAGACCTACGACTGGACTGGGGGCTTCATCAAGAACAACGACTCCGCCGATGACGTCCGCGATATCGATCTGTCGATCGTGCACTTCCTGTCCGGCCCGATCGGCGTCAAGGGCGCCGAGCCTGGCGATTTGCTCGTGGTCGATCTGCTCGATGTTGGTCCGCTGAAGGAGAGCCTCTGGGGTTTCAACGGCTTCTTCTCCAAGCAGAATGGCGGCGGCTTTCTCACCGATCATTTCCCGCTGGCGCAGAAGTCGATCTGGGACATCAAGGGCCTCTACACCTCGTCGCGTCACGTGCCTGGCGTTTCCTTTGCCGGCCTGATCCATCCCGGGCTGATCGGCTGTCTGCCTGATCCAAAAATGCTGGCAACATGGAATGCGCGCGAGGCCGAATTGATTTCGACCAATCCGACCCGTGTGCCCGGTCTCGCCAATCCGCCGTTCGCCGCGACCGCGCATGCCGGCCGCGCCAAGGGCGAGGCGAAGGCCAAGGTTGGCGCGGAGGGCGCGCGCACGGTGCCGCCGCGCGAGCATGGCGGCAATTGCGACATCAAGGATTTGTCGCGCGGCTCGAAAATCTACTTCCCGGTGTATGTGCCGGGCGGCGGCCTCTCGATGGGCGATCTGCATTTCAGCCAGGGCGACGGCGAGATCACCTTCTGCGGCGCCATCGAGATGGCAGGATGGCTGCATCTGAAAGTCGACGTCATCAAGGACGGCGTCGCCAAATACGGCATCAAGAATCCCGTTTTCAAGCCGTCGCCGATCACGCCGAACTATAAGGATTATCTGATCTTCGAGGGCATCTCGGTGGACGAAGCCGGCAAGCAGCACTACCTCGATGTCCACATCGCCTATCGCCAGGCCTGTTTGAACGCGATCGAATACCTGAAGAAGTTCGGCTATTCCGGCGCGCAGGCCTATTCGATCCTCGGCACCGCGCCGTGTCAGGGCCACATCTCGGGCGTGGTCGACGTGCCGAACGCCTGCGCCACGCTATGGCTGCCGACGGAGATCTTCGACTTCGACATCATGCCGTCCTCGGCAGGCCCGATCAAACACATCACGGGCGACATCCAGATGCCGACCTCGCCGGACAAGTGACCCAGCGCGAGAAGGATGCGGGACGGCATGCGTGTCGGCCGTCCCGCATCCGCTGCAAGTCCATTCGCTACTCGCCATTCGCTGCCTCCGAGGAGTCCAATGCCCGTCTACGAATATCTCTGCAACGTTTGCGGCCCGTTCACGGACATGCGGCCGATGGCCGAATGCGACGATCCGCAGGACTGCCCGCGATGCGAAACTGCATCGCCGCGCGTGATCCTGACCGCGCCGGCATTCTTCTGCATGCCCGCAGACAAACGCAAAGCGATTGCCACCAACGAGCGCAGCGTCCATGCGCCGAAGACGCTGGCCGAATACAAGGCTTCGCATAGGCCCGGATGCGGCTGCTGTTCGTCCAAAAAACCGGCGCGGCTGATGACCAAAACGAAGGGCGGCGCCAAGGGCTTTCCGACCGCGCGGCCCTGGATGATCAGCCACTAGCGATCCCTGAAAACCCAAGAGAACAAGAGGCGATCCCATGCTTCACGGTGACATTTCCTCCAGCCACGACACGGTCGGCGTCGCCGTCGTGAACTACAAGATGCCGCGCCTGCACACCAAGGCCGAGGTGCTCGACAACGCCCGCAAGATTGCCGACATGATCGTCGGCATGAAGCTCGGCCTGCCGGGCATGGATCTCGTGATCTTCCCGGAATATTCCACACACGGCATCATGTACGACTCCAAGGAGATGTACGACACCGCCTCATCCGTTCCCGGAGCCGAGACCGAAATCTTCGCGGAAGCTTGCCGCAAGGCCAAGGTGTGGGGCGTTTTCTCGCTCACCGGCGAGCGCCACGAGGAGCATCCGCACAAGGCGCCGTACAACACCCTGATCCTGATGAACGACAAGGGCGAGATCGTGCAGAAATACCGCAAGATCATGCCGTGGGTGCCGATCGAAGGCTGGTATCCCGGCAAATGCACCTATGTGTCCGAAGGGCCGAAGGGGCTGAAGATCAGCCTGATCATCTGCGACGACGGCAACTATCCGGAGATCTGGCGCGACTGCGCGATGAAGGGTGCCGAGCTGATCGTGCGCTGCCAGGGCTACATGTATCCGGCCAAGGAACAGCAGGTCTTGATCTCCAAAGCGATGGCCTGGGCCAACAATGTCTATGTCGCGGTCGCCAACGCAGCCGGCTTTGACGGCGTCTATTCCTATTTCGGCCACTCCGCGATCATCGGCTTCGACGGCCGCACGCTGGGTGAAACCGGCGAGGAGGAATACGGCATCCAGTATGCGGGGCTGTCGAAGAACCTGATCCGCGACGCGCGCCGCAACAACCAGTCACAGAACCATCTCTTCAAGCTGTTGCATCGCGGCTATACCGGCATGATCAATTCCGGCGACGGCGCGCGCGGCGTCGCCGAATGCCCGTACGATTTCTATGCGAAGTGGGTCGCCGACCCCGAAGGCACCCGCGAGATGGTCGAAGCGCTGACGCGGCCGACCGTCGGCACCGACGAATGCCCGATCGAGGGGATACCGAACGAGCTGACGGCGAGCAATTATTGAGGCCCCTGAGCTGTCATCGCCCGGCTTGATGACCGGGCGATCCAGTACGCCGCGCTATATCGGGTCAGCCACTGATGTCTCTGGAATACTGGATCACCCGCTTTCGCGGGTGATGACAGCCGCACGGATGCCGCCTCTGCCTCGTCAAGAACCGATGCGACTGACGCGGCGCAACCATCGGTTGATACTGGCTTTGAATGGATCGAGGGCACCATATTCAGGGTGTTCCTCAAGGGAAGTGCGCGTGCACAATAGCTGCCAGCTTTTGACAATCTGCAAGAGGCTGACATGCGCACGTTCGCGATTGCCATCAGTGTTCTCGCCACGCTGACGGGGACGTCAGTCCATGCAGCCGACATCCCCGTGAAGGTACCGCAACCGCTGCGACAGGCCGCCTGGAACTGGTCTGGGTTCTACGTTGGTGTGGGCGGCAGTCTCAACTGGGCCGATTTCAACCAATCGCTTCAGGGCGTGTCCGGAGTCACCAACGTCACGCTCGGGCCGGTCTTGGTCGCGCAAGGGCAGGCTGGCGGTCCTTTCTTCGACTTCAACCGGCAAAGATTTGGCATCGCGCCGGATATCCAGCTCGGCTACATCGCTCCTCTCGGCGATGGCGCCTGGCTGGCAGGGATCAAATTCACCTACAAATACGCGAATAACAACTCGAAGCAGAACGTGATCATTCCGCAGACGGGGTCCTTCACCACGACGGGAGGATTGACCGTAAACTTCGTCGGTTTCGTGCCAATCCTTCCGGCGGAGTTCAACCTGCAGCATCAGCTTGCGCTCATTCCCACCATTGGCCGCGCGTTTGATAAGACCACGGTCTATGCAGGCGCTGGCCCTGCGCTGTTTGGGATCAAGTCAAAGTTCAATAATGGGGTAGGCTTCGCGGTGATCGGCTCATCGCTGTTCGATGTCACCGGCGCGCCGGTTACCGTTTCGAATGAAAATTGGGTGTGGGGTGGCGCGGCGCAGATCGGCGCGACCTACGCGATTGCGCCGCGCTGGTTCCTCGATTTCAATTACACCTATGCGCGCTCGTCGAGCTTTTACATCTCGAATGTCGTGAGCTTCTCAAACCAGAGTGGACCGCTCGCGAGTAGCGGGATTGCCTATCTCAACGCAAGGGAGCAGGTCACCAACCAGTCCGTGGCGATGACGCTCAATCGACAGTTCTGAAAAAGGGGACTGCGACTGCGCCACAGTCGCGTCCGGTTATGACCCCGAAACGGAAGTCGCCGGCCATAGCCAGCGGCCGTGCGGTTGTTCCGCCGATCTGATATGCTGCGCGGCGAGGGCTGGCCAGTACTCTCACTGAGATACGTGTAAGGGCATATCGATCTGTTGCATGCGCAGCAATTGAACCACAAGATTATCGTTCGTTCTATCCCGGGAACGATCATGAATAAGTGTCTTCTGGTGACAATTCTTGCGGCTCTCACCGGCACGGCGGCGGCTGCACAGGTTCCCACCAAAGACCCGCTCATCGCCCGCGCGAAATCATTCGAACTCGATACGCCCTATGTGCCGCCGCCAGGCGACCCCTTGGCGCATCATGCCGCCGGATATGCGAAGGTCATGTGCTCAGCTGTATTCATGACCGGCCTGGCGCCCGATTTCGCGGCCGAGAATGTCGGGTTTTTCACGGCGCCCTACGGACAGCGCGCGAAACTCGGCAAGCCGGTTATCGATCGCGCCAACGACGCAGTCCACGTCTCGCTACCTGGCGGCGTGACCCGGACGGCCAAATATTTCGGGAGCCAGGGGTGCGTCACGTTGCCGATCGGCCAGAGCGACGTGAGTTTCAAACCGGTCGCCGTCAAGAGCCGATTGCCCGATCCCGCGACCCAGATGTGGCCCATGGGCGACGAGCTGCCGCAAGAGCCGTTGCCGACCGAGATCGATGCCGAGAAACTCAAAGCTGCGGTGAATGCCGCGTTCCAGCCGGCCGAAGGATTGACCGCGGCGTTCGTTGTGACGTGGAAAGGCCGCCTCATCGCCGAGCGCTACGCCGAAGGTGTTACGGCGCGGACGCCGCTCGAAAGCTGGTCCATGGGCAAGAGCACTACGGCAGCGCTCTTTGGCATTCTTGTCAAAGACGGCGTATATGATTTGGAGCAGCCGGCACCGATCCCTGAATGGCAAACGCCCGGCGACCCGCGCGCCAAAATACGCATTGCGGACCTCCTTCGCATGTCGAGCGGGCTTCGGATCAGGGCGCCCCAAGATCCGGACTACGACCCGAGGGGTCCTTACCCGGATCACGTCTACCTTTACACTGGCGGCATCAATTCCTTTCACTACGCGGCGACACGGCCATTGCAATGGCCTCCCAACACGGTCGGACGCTATCGCAACACCGATCCGGTCCTGATCAACTATCTGATCCGGCTCGGTGTCGAAAAACGCGGCGACGAATATCTCTCTTTTCCTCAGCGGGCGCTGTTCGACAAGCTCGGCATCCGTACCATGGTGATCGAAACGGATCCGTTCGGAAATCTTCTGGGACAGGGTTACGGGTTGGGTTCCGGGCGCGATTGGGCGCGGCTTGGCAATCTCTTTCTTCAGGGAGGCGTTTGGAACGGTGAGCGCATTCTCCCGGAGGGCTACACCACATTCGTCAGCACGCTTGCGCCCGCCTGGGCCGCGGACAATCGGCCGGTCTATGGAGCTTTTTTCTGGCTCAACGGCGACGGGCAATATCCAGTCCCGCGCGATGCCTATTATATGGCGGGCGCGGGCGGGCAGATCACGCTGATCATTCCCTCGCACGATCTCGTCGTCGTGCGTCTCGGGCACTATCGAGGCGCACTTTACGCCACTTCAGGCTTCAGCAAGGCGCTCGCGCTCCTGATCGAGGCGGTGCCAAAAGGCCCAGGCCCAAGAATCTGACAACAGAGCGTCCAACAGGCCAACCGAACGCGTTAAAAATGCTGAGAATCGTGTCAACGAGGCTATCCAACGTCGGAAAATGAGATATGCCAATCATGCTGACCAGTCCCCTTTCGATGGAATAGGAGACATAGGTAACACGAACAGGATCTCGCCTCTTGACCCGTTGCCGAAGTCTGCTTGATCTCGCTGGCGTCAGGCACGACTAAAACGCCATCGCCATGGAGGTCTCGGTCTTCGATCATCACGTTCCAAGATGTTGAAAAATGCTCTGGTGATGCTGTGCATCCACGTTGGATCAGCCGGATCGGCGCTCTGCTAATTGCTATTATTTTTATCGTTGCGCTGTCGGTTTCGACAGTGCACGCCGTTGAGGATACTCGCAAGGTGAGCGTGGTGTCCTTCGGCCTTTTCGGCGATCAAGGCGTGTTTAGAAGCGAGGCGACCGGCGCAGCACAGGTCGTAGCGAACCGTTTCGGGGGCGCCTCGATCAACGTGCAGTACAATTCGAAGAAAGGTGGAGGCGCAACGATCGAAGGCCTGGCCATGTCCTTGCAAGCGGCGTCCAACGGGCTGGATGCCAACAACGACATTCTGTTTCTGATACTCACCTCGCACGGCTCCCGCGCCGGCCTTGCAGTCAAGGCGGGGCGGCTTACGCAAATGCTCACGCCGTCTAATCTCGCCAATATGCTGGCCCGGACCAACATGCGATACAAGGTGGTGGTGATCTCGGCCTGCTTTTCCGGGATCTTTATCCCTCGTCTCGCGAACCCCGACACGCTGGTAATCACGGCGGCCGATGCCGACCATCCATCGTTCGGCTGCAGGGACAAAGCTAAATGGACCTATTTCGGCAATGCCTTTTTCAACATGGCACTCCGGCAAGCCAGAAGCCTGAAGGACGCCTTTGTTGTTGCGCGCTCGCTCGTCAAAAAGCGGGAATTGCGTGAGCGCTTCGAGCCGTCGAATCCGCAAATGGCAGGCGGTGAAAACGTGCACCCGTTGCTCATTGCGCGTCCGTGAACGGCCCGCCGGAACGTATTGATCTTGACCAGATGCTCGACGCCGAGGCCGCCGGCGGCGGTGAGCACCTCTCGACGAGTTCCAGCGCCAGACCATACGACGCCGCAAGCGGAATCAGCCGGACAGCGCCAGTTGCTTCGAAGTCGACGCCGTTTTCCTTCAAAACGCGCTCTGTGACATTCAGATCGGTGACTGCCAAACGCGCCGCACGGACGGCGTGGCATGGGATCTCCGGATTGCCGGCCGACCATAGCCGTCGGCATCACCGCGGAGCAAAGCATTGTTGCTGCGGTTCAGCGCGAGAAAATCTATTGCAAGGCTGCAGTCTATAGGTGACAATCTAGACGGTAATGACCTACATCCTACCACCGCTCAACGCGCTCCGCGCCTTCGAAGCTGCGGCGCGGCATCTCAGCTTCAAGCTGGCCGCGCATGAGCTGCATGTGACGCCTGCCGCCGTGGGGCAGCAGGTGAAAGCACTGGAAGCGCGCCTGGGCGTTCACCTGTTCGAACGGCTGCATAAGCAACTCATCCTGACCGCGGCCGGCCAGGCCTATCTGCCCGAAATATCCGACAGCTTTCGTCGCATTGCGGATGCGACCGCGCAATTGAAGCCGATGGGTGCGATGCTGCTGCAATTGGGCGTGCACGGCAGCTTCGATCTCCGCCGTCTGGAGCTGGAGGAATTTCGTGCAAGCCACGCGGAAATTGGTTTGCGGGTGCTGCAGCCCGCGGGCTTGCATGAGTTGGTCGACGGCAAGGTCGATGTCCTGATCGCGCGTGGTCCAGGCCGCCATCCGGGCTACCGCTGCGATCGCGTGGAGGATGGATCCGGACTCGGCGATTGGCTGATCGCGCCCGCCGGTACGGCCGATTGTCCTGAGATCTCCGGCTTACGCGATTGGCTGCGCGGTTTGCCGCATGCAAGCGCGCTCGCGATGTATCGCCGTCGTCGTTTGGCCGGGCATCAACCGAAGTTGAGGTGATCTTGAAGCAAAAGAAATTCGGCGCCAACGGCTCCGACGTATCGGTGATCGGGCAGGGCACCTGGTATCTCGATCGCGGCGACCGCAAGGCCGCCGTTGCGGCGCTCCGCCGTGGCATCGAGACGGGCATGACCCATATCGACACCGCCGAGATGTATGGCGATGCCGAACTCGTGATTGCGGACGCGATCGCCGGAGTTCCGCGCGAAAAGCTCTTTCTGGTTTCAAAAGTGCTGCCGAGCAACGCTTCGCGGCGCGGCACTATCACCGCGTGCGAGCGCTCGCTGAAGCGGCTCAAGACCGATCATCTCGATTGCTATCTGTTGCACTGGCGCGGCTCCTATCCGTTCGAGGAGACGGTGGCGGCTTTCGAGGAACTCGTGGCAGCCGGAAAAATCCGCTCCTGGGGCGTCAGCAATTTCGACGAAGACGATCTCGACGAACTGCTCGATGTCGCCGGCGAGGGCAAGATCGCCTGCAACCAGGTGCTCTATCATCTGCAGGAGCGCGCGATCGAGCACGCGGTGATCCCGTGGTGCGAAGCGCATGGCGTTGCTGTCGTCGCCTATTCGCCGTTCGGCCACAATGATTTTCCCTCCGCGCGCAGCAAAGGCGGCGAGGTGCTGCAGGCGATTGCGGATGCGCACAAGTCGACGCCGCGCCAGATCGCGCTGGCGTTCCTCACGCGTGTGCCGTCGGTGCTGGCGATTCCGAAAGCCTCGAGCGCGGAGCACGCGGCGGAGAATGCAGCTGCCGGCGATCTGACGCTGAGCGCCGCCGACATCGCCGCACTCGACAAGGCGTTCCCGCGGGGGCCAAAGCCGCGCGGCCTGCCGATGTTGTAGACCCTCTCTCTTCTCCCTCTCCCCGTTCTTCACGGGGAGAGGGTCGGGGTGAGGGGCTCTCACCGCAAATGCTGCGGCCCGTTGATAGACCTGTAACCCCTCACCCGGAATTCGCGCTGCGCGCAAATTCCGACCTCTCCCCGCAGGCGGGGAGAGGTTCAAGAGAAATTCGCGGCACGCGACCAAGGACGCGTTGAACTTCGCCGCCGGAACATCGTCCTTAACAAAGTGTTGCAATCGCGCCCTCTGCGCATATCGGCTTCCTGTTTTCGGGCCTAGTCGCATCGGGCGAATTGGTGTTTTTTACAACCTCGCCCGATTCGAAATACTGCCTTCGAGATTGCCGTGACACCGCCCCCCGCCGCAGCCGCAAGGCTGGACAGCGCTCCACTACCTTTTCCCGAGAAGAATTCCACCGCCCGCAAGGCGCCCGCGCGCGCCGACCGGCCGTTCAAGGGCATCGCGCTGGTGCTGGCCTCCACCGTGTTTCTCGGCACTTCCGATGTCACAGCGAAATATCTCTCGGCGACATTGCCCTCGATCGAGATCACCTGGATCCGCTTCCTGGTGTTCGCGCTGATCATGACGCCGGCGATGATGCCCGGTTCCCCGCTCTTTGCGATGCAGACGGGCCGCCTTGGCCTGCATCTCTTGCGCGGCGCGACCATCCTGGGTTCCTCCCTGTTCTTCATTTCCGGCCTGCGCTTCCTGCCGATTGCGGAAGCCTCCGCCACCGGCTTCGTCGCGCCGCTGTTCGTCACCGCGCTGTCGATCATCTTCCTCGGTGAGAAAGTCGGCCTGCGCCGCTGGATCGCCACGGCGGTAGGCCTGATCGGCGTGCTCATCATTCTGCGCCCGGGCACCGGCGCGTTTCATCCGGCGGCGTTCTTTCCGCTGGTCTCGGCGCTGGCCTGGGCCTGCACGCTGATCATCACGCGGATGATGAGCGGCACCGAGCGCGCCATCACCGTGATGGCCTATTCGTCGATCGTCGGCCTTTGCATTCTCTCCGCGCTGGTGCCGTTCGTCTGGGTGACGCCGACCCTGCACGATATCGCCTTCGGCATCCTGATCGGCGTCGCGTCGACCGCGGGGCAGTGGATCGTGGTGCTGGCATTCCGCTACGCCGATGCCTCGGTGCTGGCGCCGTTCTCGTACACGCAACTGCTCTGGGTTAGCGTGCTCGGCTTCTTCATCTTCGGCGAAGTTCCTGACGCCTACACCATCACCGGCGCCGCCTTCATCGTCGCCTCGGGCCTCTACACTGCCCATCGCGAGCGCGTCAGGCGCTCACAACTTCTTTCCGTCTCGGGCGAGCCGTCGCCGAACGCCTGAGCTTGCCTTGCCTTAATAGCCGGGCCACAGATGATGTCGGGCTGGCGATGAGCCCGATCTCTTGCCTATCAAACTGCTTCAATCCTCATGCCTGCGTGCTAATGAGGACGTGCCGCGATTTCATAACAACAAGGCACTGGAGGCACGATGCGCGCAGCCATTTTCCGCAATGGGGAAATTGTCGTCGATCAGATGCCGGAGCCAGAACCCGCTGCCGGGCAGGTCCTCGTGAAATCGCTGGCCTGCGGGATCTGCGGCTCCGACCTGCACGCGCGCCAGCATGCGCATCGCATGGTGGAGCTGGCCAGGCATTTTCCCGGCCGTAAGCCGATGGACCTCTCGCGCGACGTCGTCTTCGGCCATGAATTCTGCTGCGAGGTGCTGGATTATGGTCCTGACACCACGCACAAATTCAAGCCCGGCACCAAGGTCTGCTCGATCCCCGCGCTCCTGACCGCCGAAGGTCCGAAGGGCATCGGCTATTCCAACGACAATGTCGGCGCCTATGCCGAGCGCATGCTGCTCAGCGAAGCCCTGCTGCTCGAAGTGCCGAACGGCCTCGCCGCTGAGCATGCCGCGCTCACCGAACCGCTCGCGGTCGGCGTGCACGCGGTGGCGAAGGCCAGTATCAGCGGCGGCGAGGTGCCGCTCGTGATCGGCTGCGGGCCGGTCGGGCTTGCCGTCATCGCCGCGCTGAAGATCAGGGGATTGCACCCGATCGTCGCCGCGGATTACTCGCCGGCACGCCGCGCGCTCGCCGAAAAGCTCGGTGCCGACGTCGTCGTCGATCCCGCGCGCACGCAGCCCTACGCGACGTGGGCCGAGCACGCCCAGCTGTCGCCGGAGGAAAAAGCCGCGCGGCCGCCGCTGCAGGCGCTGCTGCCGGCGCTGAAGCCCGCGCTGATCTTCGAATGCGTCGGTGTGCCCGGCCTGATCCAGCAGGTGTTCGAGGGCGCGCCGCGCGATGCCCGCATCGTCGTGGTCGGCGTCTGCATGGAGCCCGACCGCTCCGAGCCAATGCTCGGCATCATGAAGGAGCTCAACGTCCAGTACGTGCTGGGCTACACGCCTGAGGAATTCGCATACTCGCTGCGCCTGATCGCGGAAGGGCAGGTGGATGCCGCGTCGATGGTGACAGCGACCGTCGGCATCGACGGCGTGGCGAAAGCGTTCGCCGATCTCGCCAATCCGGAAGCGCATACCAAGATCATCGTCGAGCCGTGGCGGTGATTGATCGGAGGAGCCACGCAGCAATCACTAGACCCCTCATGGTGAGGAGGCGCGTTAGCGCCGTCTCGAACCACGAGGCCCGCGCTCTCTGCAAGTCATTGCGAGCGCAGCGAAGCATCCATCTTTTCCGCGCGATGGGGTGACAATGGATTGCTTCGCTGCGCTCGCAAATGACGAGAGACCAATATCGGGAACGCCCCGACGAAATCTCACTGCGTCGCCCGATGCCTCGGATATTCGAGCTGCATCGCGACGAAATCGGTCGTGCGCGTCCCGTAGCGGGCCGTAATTTCCTGCAGCGCGCTGTCGAGCGCTTCCGCCGGTTTCCGATCCCCAAGCGACGGCAGCAGCCGTTCCGCCGGCCAGTTCGCCGTGACTTGGTCGGGGTAAATGCGGATGCCGCTCCAGCTCTGCCGTGCATCCGCCGTGCTGGCAAACGTTACCGCCTGCGAACGATAGGTCCGCGACCACGCGTCCGTAACGATCGCTAGCGACACTTCGTCGACGCCGTCCTTGAGCTCGATGCCGAGCTGCTCGTGCGCCCAGAACGCAGCCGTGTTTTCGATCGCCGTCAGCGCGAACGGCCGCGTGAACTTGAACTCGTCGCTCTCATGCCGCGCGTCCCAGTCGGCGAGGCCGATATCACGGCCGACGGAGCGCGCCTTTTCCCGTCCGGCAATCGCCTCGATCAGCGTCAGCGACATCGGCATCGACGCCGTGATCCCGGTCGTGGTCGCCACGCCATCATCGACCACCAGCCGGCGGTCTTCGGCATAGCGCATCGTCGGATGCTTGCCGCGCAATGCTTTGACAAAGTACCAGTGAGTGGTCGCCCGCTTGCCGTGCAGCAGCCCGGCATCGCCAACCACCTTGGCGCCGGCGCAGATGCCGACGATGATCGCCTTCTTGGCTGCCTGGCTCCTGATCCATTGCAGCGCCGCCGGATCGTCGTCACGGCTCATCGCGGGCACGATGACGTAGTCGGCGCCATCGGGATGCTGCGCGTCGAACTCTGCGATGGTCGCCTGCGGTTCGACCTTGAGCGTCGGGTAGAGCGTCATTGGACCGGGAGCCGTCGCCAGCGTCACGACGTCAGCGACATCAGCGCGCCTGAGAATGCCATAGGGCACCAGGTAGTCGGTGGTCTCGGTGGCATCGTTGATGCCGACGATGGCGATCAGCGGACGCTGCCGCTTCGGCGGCTTCAGCGCCGCGATCGTCGCGTCACGCTCGTCGTGCGCGATCGGCGGCGGCGGAGTGACGGATGGGGCAGGCGGCAGCGACCATAGCCAGCCGCCGCCGATGACGATGAAAGCTGCGACAGCGGCAAGGGCGCTCCACAACAGGCGTCGCGATCTCATGTTTCCTGACTCGATATGTCCTTGATTGTGCCGGAGTCTACTGCCGTCATATCCGGCTGGAAATGACGAAAATCCCGCGAAAACGGTCATGACAAGGCAATGAACCGTAGGGTGGGTTAGCGAAGCGTAACCCACCATCGTCCCACTTGCGCAACGGCGGCGGATTACGCTTCGCTAATCCGCCCTACGAATTGATTTGCTTTGCTCGCAAGCGTAATTTCATGCAGCGGCCCGCGACACAGTAACGCGAAGGGGCAAATCACTTCTGATTTTCAGAAATCGTGTCAAGCCCAAGAATTGCTGAGAATCAAAAATATTCCGCTTTCGTTCTCACCCAAATCAGCGGCATAACTGCGTCCGTCTCGCCGCAAGATGAGGGGCGCTCGCGAACGTCAGGAACGCGCGGTGAGATGCGATGGACGCTAAGGGCGCGAGAGACGTTGCGCGCCGGAGGCGTACGGTGAAGTCGTGTGGTTCTGGCGCCGTGGTGCTGGCGTTAAGTCCTCAAGAAGCGAAAGCGCCTTGCGGGCGACGGAGGCAAAAGAGCCGTTCTCCGGGAAGCAACTGTGTTTTTCGTAGACCGGTAATCGGCCAGGCTCAAGGCTGGCGCTACGCGCCACCGCCTCCGGCGGCTGACGGCCTTGACCCCGTCCGCTCACCGGTCATTTGGCTGGGCATGCGCTCGGCGGAAGCCGAGCGGGATTGCTCAGGTTGTAACGGTTAGCATCCCATTTCTGGCGCCGTGCGATCATGGTGTTGACGATGACGATGAGCTTGCGCATGCAGGCGGTGAGCGCAACTTTGGGCTCCTTTCCCTTCGCGATCAGGCGGGCATAGAACGCCTTGAGCACGGGATTGTGCTGGGTCGCGGCCCCGAGACACGCCATATAGAACAGGTTGCGGATCTTGCGGCGCCCGCCGTTGATTTGGCGCTGCCCGTGACGTCGGCCGCTATCGTCATCATAAGGAGCCACCCCCAACAGGGCCGCGGCGATCTCGTTGCTGACCTGGCCGAGTTCAGGCATCGCCGCGATCAGACCAGCGGACGTGATCCTGCCGAGCCCCGGCACGCTCTCAATGATCTCGGCGAGCTCGGCAAAATGCGGCGTCGCCTTGACCATGGCTACGATCGCAGTCTCGAGCTTGGCAACTTCAAGGGCGATGTTGTTCAAGAGCCGCCTCTGCATCCTCTGCACGACGTCCGGTGTGGAATGCTCGCTCCTGTTTTGCAGGCTAGTTTGCAGGTCGAGCAGGGCTTGACGCGCATTCACGATCTGCACCAGCTTCTCCCGTTCCGCGTCAAAGGCCTGGGCCGGCGCCTCGACGAAGATCTCGGCGAACCAGGCAATCATCTCCGCATCGATCGGATCGTTCTTGGCGAGCCGTCCGGCTGATTGGGCGAAGCTGCGCACCCGTTTCGGGTCGACGATCCGGACTTCGATCCCGGCCCCGCGCAAGACCTTGGCCCAGTCCCGCTCGTAGCCGCCGGAAGCCTCCATCGCCGTCTTGCTGACCTTGTGCTTGCGAAGCCAACGGACCAGTGCGCGCCGTCCCTCTGCGGTACTCGGGAACGTCTGCCGTTGAGACAACGAGCGAATGCATACATCCACCTTATCCTTGGCCACGTCGATACCGGCGACAACACGTTCGTTTTGTGCCATCATCCACTCCCTTCCTTGCTCGGTTCGGGCTCGAAGCCCATGCAACTGTTCGGGTTGAGGAAGACACCGGATCTGTCCCTCGCTCCCCGACAGGCTCTCACGGCCTTTGAGCACGAACGGGATCAGATCCAGCGACGGGCGGTTGGTCAGAACCGCCCGTTCGCACATTCTGGCAGAATTTGCTCACACAAGAGCACGA
>NZ_JAGKJK010000010.1 GCF_020329435.1 Bradyrhizobium hereditatis
CTACCCATCCTTCTGTAACGGGCCTTCGAAGGTCAATCCCTTTTTGGCGTCGTACCGTTCGCCGGGGTCTTGCTTCTGTACGGGGTCGGCGCAGGGCCGCCACCTGATGGGGTCTGAAGAGGATAGGCCGACCAATCTACGTTTCGCGTGGTCGCAAGCGCCACTGGATGGGTAACGGTCTGACCTGATCCATCGTCCCGGCGAAGGGACTCCGCTTCGAGGGCTGGTGTCGTGACCCGCTCGAAGACTTGTCGTCTCCTTGTTAAGCTGCAGCAGCGATTTGCTTGTGGGCTGGATTGAACGGCGTTCCATCGACCAGCATCCGATGCATGATCACAGCCAGTCTGCGCGCCAGCGCGACCTTCGCCTTGCTCATGCCGGCTCGCCTGGCGATCCGCATCGCCCAGCTCTTTAGCTCGGAGTAGCCTTTGACCGGCTTGGTCAGCATGATGTGTGCGGCCTCGTAGAGCGCCGTGCGCACCGAGGCGTCGCCGATCTTGCTGATCCGACCCGTATAGTCGGTCTCGCCGGACTGATACTTCTTCGGGGTTATGCCGAAATGCGCCCCGACTTGTTTGGACGATTTGAACCGGGCTGGATCGTCAATTGCCGAAGCATAGGTGAGTGACACAACCGGGCCGACGCACGGGGTCGACATCAGCAACTTGGCTTTGGCATCGGAGCGCGCCATCCGACGAACCTGCTTCTCAAAACCGTTGAACTCGCGCAGCAGCACGGCGTGCACCGCCAGCAATGCCTCAGCGACCATCTCCAGGTTCGGGTGGCCTGCCACCAGCTCACGGATCCGTCCGCAAAAAGTTCGTTCTGTCGTTGACCCGACCTTGAGACCAAACCCGCGCAAGATCCCGCGCAGGCTGTTCTCCACATCGCGCAGCTTCGACTGCACCAGCTTGCGGGCGGTCAACACCGTACGCGTCTCCTGCGCTCCCGTCGACTTGCAATGCACCGGGCGGAACCAACCGAGCCGCATCAACTGGGCGATGCCGCGCGCATCGTTGCGGTCCGACTTCACCGGCATCGCCTCAAAGGCTTTGTGGACGTGTCGCGTCTCCAGTAGCTCAACGGCAAGACCGGCAGCCTTCATTGCCGCAAACAGCCATTGCGACAGCGGCCCAGCCTCCAGCCCGATCCGCTCGAGGCCAAAACCCAGACCGCGGAACCAGGCGATCAGCGCCTCCGGCTCGCTCGCCACCTTGGCCTCGCGCAAAATCTTGCCGGCTTGGAGCGAGGTCCGTCCTCGACTCCGTTTACACCATCAGTGTGAGGGACGACCGCCTCCCAAGCCAGCCGCGCGACGCGCGCTACCACATTGCGCCGTAGCTAGCGCGGCTGGCTTGGGAGGCCTCGGGGCCCGTTACCCCATCTACGGCACTACGAACCTACTTCCCTTCCGCCAGCGCTCCCAAAATCCGTGCCCATGAGCGGATGCCTTTGTGGAAGCTCTTGAGATCGTACTTCTCGTTCGGCGAATGGATGTTGTCGTCGTCGAGACCGAAACCGATGAGCAGGCTATCGAGACCTAGCGTGCGCTTGAAATCTGCGACGATCGGGATCGAGGCGCCAGAGCCGATCAGCAGCGCCTCCTTGCCCCATTCCTCGGTCAGCGCGCGCTTGGCTGCTGCCAGCGGCTTCATGTTCCAGTCGAGCGCGACCGCCGCCCCACTGGAGTGCTCGGTGAAAACGGCCTTGCAATCGCCTGGAAGCCGCGCGGTGACGTAGTCGCGGAACGCCTGCTTGATCCTCTGCGGTTCCTGGCCTTCGACCAGACGGAAGGAGACCTTTGCGGAGGCTTCCGCCGGGATCACGGTTTTCGAGCCCTCGCCGGTATAGCCGCCGATGATGCCGTTGATGTCGCAGGTCGGACGCGAGGATACCTGCTCGATCAGCAGACGATCCTTTTCGCCGGCGGGGATCGAGAGGCCGATTGGCCTTAGGAAGGATTCCGGCGTGAGGTTCAGATTCTTCCACTGCGCCAGAATATCCGGCGGCAGATCCTTCACGCCGTCGTAAAAGCCGGGAATGGTGATGCGGCCGTCGTCATCGAACAGGCCGCCAAGGATGTTGGTCAGCACGCGGATCGGGTTGCGCGCGGCGCCGCCGAACACACCGGAATGAAGATCGCGGTTGGCGGCCTTGATGGTGACCTCGTCATACATCAAGCCGCGGAGCGAGGTGGTGATGGCGGGCGTATCCGGGTCCCACATGCCGGTGTCGCAGACCAGCGCGAAATCGGCCTTCAACTCATCCTTGATCGCCTCGATAAACGGCACGAAATTCCTCGAGCCGACTTCTTCTTCGCCCTCGATCAGGATCGTGACATCGACCGGCAGCGATCCCGTGACCTTCTTCCAGGCGCGGCAGGCCTCCACGAAGGTCATCAACTGACCCTTGTCGTCCTCGGCCCCGCGCGCAACGATGATCTTTCGACCATCGGCATGATCGGTGACGACGGGCTCGAACGGCGGCCGGTGCCAGAGATTGAGCGGATCGACCGGCTGCACATCATAGTGCCCATAGAACAGTACGTGCGGACGGCCGTCGGTGCTGCCATTCGCCTTTGCGACGATCGCGGGATGTCCCGCCGTCGGCCTCACCTCGGCCTTGAAGCCGAGCGTCGCAACATCCTTCGCCAGATGGTCGGCGGCCGCCTTGCAATCGCCGGCGAAGGCCGGATCGGCCGAGATCGACTTGATCCTGAGCAGCGCAAACAGCCGCTCGAGGCTGTTGTCGAAATCGGCGTCGATATGATCGAGGACCGGCTGAACCTTCGCGTTGGACATGGCTGGTTATCCCTGGCTGTGAGCCTTGTTATTGGCATCAAGTTGTAGCTTGCCCGCAGCCTGAGGCAAGGCAGCATCCGCGGGCGGACGGCGCATGTGCCAGACCAGCCCCGCCGTGAGCAGGACGGTGGCTGCAAGATTGTTGCCATAAGCCTGCAGGTCGAGCGGAAACAGCGGAAGTGACAGGCAAAGCAACCCGCCCGATACCGCAAGCAACACCCACGTGCCGGTCCTGACCGCCGGACGCGGATCATAGGCGGCGCGATGGATCAGCACCGTGATCGGAAAGAACAGCCACAGGAAATAGTATTGGCGGGCCAGCGGCGAAGCGATCGTCATCAGGCAGAACAGAATGCCGAGTTCCTCGGCATCCGACCGCTCGGTCCGGCGCGATGCCGGCGGCATGACGGCGACGTATCCGAGCCCAATCGCCAGTGATATCGCCAATACAATCAGGTTCGCGGTCTTGAAGTCCACATTGACGATATTCATCGTCCGCACGGGTTTTGACGGATTGTCCTGATTGTAGTTCACCGGCCGCGTCAGGCGATGCGTCACCGCGATGATCGACTGATTGACCCACGACCAGTTCTGCTCGTCGCGCTGTCCGAACCCTTTCTCCGAGCTCGACTCCACCATGCCCTGGTACCAGGTCTTCAGCTCCGTGGCATTGTGCTGGAAGCCGCGAAACGGCCCGGGCAGCACGAACAGGAACACGCCGACGAATACCAGCATGCTGACGGCGGCCGCCCACTGCCTGCGCCACACGAGATAGGGCAACACCGCGACTGGAAACACCTTGATCGCGGTGGCGAGCGCAAACATGCTGCCGGCCATCCAGCCGCGCTGGTCACGCAACAGCCAGAAACCGTAGAGCATCAAGGCCAGCAGCACGAGATTCGGCTGGCCGAGATCGAACATGTCGAACACGAAGGTGACGGTGACAATACCCGGCAGCGCTTCCAGCCAAGGCCCGGGCTTGTGGCCCGATCCCGCCATCGCATGCGAGAACTGCGCCGTCATCCACCACGCGATGATGTTGAGGAACGACAGGCAGAGATAGAGCGGGATCTTGCCGAACCAGCTCGGGATCGCCAGCAGCACCGCCGACAGCGGCGGATAGATGAATTCAAAAGTGGCGGCGGGATTGTCGGGGTAGAGATTCTTGCCCTGCAGCACCTGCTGCCCCGCCCAGTGCCACAGCGGATAGTCCTTGGTCTTGCCGTTGCCCCAGATTTCCGGGACGAGGACATCCGCCGTCAAGGCGATGCAGCAGACCAGAAACAGGATATCGAGCGGCCTTCGCAGCGATGGATATCTCAGCACGCGCTCGTTCCGGATTGCTAAAGTGAGATCGTGGTTCTATCGCCGCAGCAATCCACCGAGCGCGCCACGCACCAGCGCGCGCCCGACCGAACTGCCGAGCGATCCGCCGACCGATTTGCCGAGATCGGCAACGATACCGCCGACCACCTTGTTGGTGACGGAACGGGTAACGTCTCGCGCAATGACCTGCCCGGTCGTCAGCCTGCCACGCCTGGTGTTGGTGCCGAAGATCGTGCCGACGATCGAACCGATCTGGCCAAGGATTCCCCCGCCGGCACCTGATCCTTCTGCAGGCGCCGCCGTTTGGGCGACGCGCCCCAGCAGCATCTCATAAGCGGATTCGGCGTCAACCGCGGTGTCATATTTGCCCTTGACCGGGCTCTTGCTCATGATCGTCTTGCGCTCTTCCGGCGTGATCGGCCCGATCCGCGCCGTCGGCGGCCGGATCATGACACGCTCGACCATGGTCGGCGTGCCGCCGCCTTCGAGGAACGACACCAGCGCTTCGCCCTTGCCGAGCTCCATGATGACGCGCGCAGTATCGAGCTTGGGGTTGGGCCGAAAGGTCTGTGCCGCCGCATTGACGGCCTTCTGGTCGCGCGGCGTGAAGGCGCGCAGCGCGTGCTGCACGCGGTTGCCCAACTGCGCCAGCACCTTGTCCGGCACGTCGATCGGGTTTTGCGTGACGAAATAGACGCCGACGCCCTTGGAGCGGATCAGCCGAACCACCTGCTCGATCTTGTCCAGCAGTGCTTTGGGCGCGTCGTTGAACAACAGATGCGCCTCGTCGAAGAAGAAGACGAGTTTCGGCTTCGGTAGGTCGCCGGCTTCCGGCAGCTCCTCGAACAGTTCCGACAGCATCCACAGCAGGAACGTCGCGTAGAGCCTCGGATTCTGCATCAGCTTGTCAGCGACCAAAATATTCACAAAGCCTCGACCGTCGCTGTCGGTCTTCATAAAATCTTTCAGTAGCAGCGCCGGCTCGCCGAAGAATTTCGTTCCGCCCTGGTTTTCCAGCACCAGAAGCTGGCGCTGAATAGTCCCAATGGTCGCCTTGCTGACGTTGCCATAGCTCTGCGCCGCCTTTCGGATCTCGACATACGGATCAAGCTCGGCATCCAGCCCCTTTTTGCCGCCGGCCGGCGCAATCGCATCCAACAGCGATCGCAGATCCTTCATGTCGATCAGCGTCAGCCCGTTTTCATCCGCCACACGGAATGCGACATTGAGTACGCCTTCCTGCACATCGTTCAGATCGAGCATCCGTGACAGCAACAGCGGCCCCATTTCCGTGACCGTCGCGCGAACCGGATGGCCCTGCTCGCCGAACACATCCCAGAACACCGTCGAGAACTGGTCAGGCTGGAAATTGAGGCCCATTTCTCCGGCGCGCTTGAGGATGAAGTCCTTGGCTTCGCCGACTTCGGCAATTCCGGACAGGTCGCCCTTGATATCGGCCGCAAATACGGGAACTCCGGCGCGGGCAAAGCCCTCCGCCATCACTTGCAGCGACACGGTCTTGCCGGTGCCGGTCGCGCCGGTGACAAGGCCATGCCGGTTGGCGAGCGCAAGCGCCAGCCAGGCTGTCTCATTGCCCTTTCCGATGAAAATCTTCTCGTCGGTATCGGCTGTCTTGTTATCGGAGGTCGCCATCGCATCGTCTCTTCGCGTGCATCGGGGGATGTAGTTGGCGATCATATCGCATCCTGCCCGCCGATTGAAACCGTCAGCGACGATTACGTGAGCCTTCGTGCGCCCCGGCATTTGTGCTTCTCATACTTTTTTCCAGCCTTCGGGAGAAAAATCGAGAGCGCAGCGCAATAAGTCAGCGTGAATCCGGCCTTCACTCTTGCATTGCTGCAACACTCGCAACGCGATGTAGAACCAAGACGGTGTTGGTCGCTTGTATTTCAGATCGCAGACGCTCAAGATCAATCTCCAAGCAAGCGACCCGGCAAATGCCGGTTGGGGACGGGGCAAATATGGACGAACTGATTGGGCGGCTGGCCTCCAAGGCTGGCATCGATACTGCTGTCGCTGAAAAAACCATCGGAATCGTTCTGGCCTTTCTGCGTAACGAGGGGCCCTCCGAGAAAGTTCAGGCCCTGATCGATCAGATTCCGGGTGCCGAAGCTGCAATCGCCTCCAGTAGCAGCAGCGGCGGCCTCGCGAGATTGATGGGCGGAGGCTTGATGGCAGTCGGTACCAGGTTGATGGCGCTTGGCCTGGGCATGAGCGAGATTCAGAGCGTGGCGCGTGAACTTTTCAGGTTTGGTCGCGACAAAATCGGAGCGGATCAAATGGGCGAGATCATTTCAGGGACACCGGGCCTCAGCCAGTTCGCATAGCGCGCTCACTGGTGAGCACATTCGGCCCCGGGGCACATTTTTTCATCTGGTATCATGACTTATCCCCTTTCCGAGATCGACGGCCTAAGCGCCTACTCTGCCGCGAAACTGAAATCGTTGGGCATTCGCACCACAGATGCGCTATTAGAAGCCGCCCGCACGGTGAAAGGGCGCAAGGCGCTTTCGGCGAAGACCGGCATTAGTGAGCAGCAGCTGCTGGAATGGGCGAATTTTTCCGACTACATGCGCATTCCCGGGATGGGCAAGGCCAAGATCGGCCTGGTGCGTGCGGCCGGTGTCACCACGGTGCGCGAGCTCGCCCACCGCAACCCGGCGCGGCTCGCGCAGAATATGAAGGACGTAAACTTAAAACGTAAACTCGTCCGGGTCCTGCCCTCCGAAAGATCCGTGGAGCAACTGATCGAGCAGGCCCGCAAGCTGCCGCCCAAGATCAGCTATTAAGATGAGCTATTGAAGATCGACCGCCAAAGCCGGTCAGGCTCGCCGCTCCCGCCTTGACTCCCTGCCGCGGACCGCGCAAAGCGACCGCATGATCGCAGCCAAGCCCACACCTACCGCCGTGGCCGGTCCGGCCGGTCGTTCGCCGCTGCCTGCGCTATTGTCCAGGCCCTATGCGGCGGTGATGGGCGTATTGAACGTGACGCCCGATTCATTCTCGGATGGTGGGCAGTTCGCCGTTCCCGAGCAGGCGCTGGCCCAGGCCCGGCGAATGATCGCCGAGGGTGCCGACATCATCGACATCGGAGCGGAATCCACCCGGCCCTATGGATCGGAACCAGTCTCCGCGGAGGAGGAATTGAGGCGCCTGCAGCCGGTGTTGGCTGACGTCGTGGCGCTCGGCATTCCCGTGTCGATCGACAGCATGAAATCCGCCGTCGTTGCCTGGGCGCTCAGTCAGGGCGCGGCTATCGCCAATGATGTTTGGGGACTGCAGCGCGATTCCGGCATGGCCGGACTGGTCGCCGAACGCGGCGTGCCCGTTATTATCATGCATAACCGCGAGCGGGCCGATGCCACGGTAGATATCATGCAAGATATCGCGGCTTTCTTTGCCCGATCGCTCGAGATTGCCGCGAAGGCCGGAATTTCATCTGATAGGATCGTGCTCGATCCCGGCATCGGCTTCGGCAAGACGCCCGAACAGAGCATGACCACGCTGGCACGGCTCGGCGAATTGCAGTCGTTCGGACTGCCATTATTGGTCGGCGCCTCGCGCAAGCGTTTCATCAGTACGGTGACGCCGTCGGAGCCGCATCAGCGCCTCGGCGGCTCGATTGCAGCCCATCTGCTGGCGGCCCAGAACGGCGCGCAGATCATCCGGGCGCACGACGTCGCCGAAACCGTACAGGCGCTGCGCGTGGCGGCCGCAATCAGGGAACAGGGATGAGCGATACGATCTTCATCACCGGCATCGTCATTCACGCCCGGCACGGCGTGATGGACCACGAGAACGAGGTCGGCCAGCGTTTCATTATCGATCTCGAACTTTCCATCGACCTGTCGGAATCTGCGCACACGGACCGGCTGTCCGACACCGTGTCCTACGCCAGCGTGGTCGCGACGGCGACCGCGGCGTTCAAGAACACGAATTACAAGCTTCTGGAACGGGCGGCGGGCGCCGTTTCGGATGCGATCTTCGCAGCGTTTCCGCGCATCGATGCAGTCAAGGTCACCGTCCACAAGCCGCATGCGCCGATTGCCGCGATCTTCGAAGACGTCGGCGTAGTGCTGACGCGCAAGCGGCCATCGCCCTGAGATGGCTGACGTGCTGATCGCGCTTGGCGGCAATGTCGGCGACGTCCGCGCGACATTCCGCAAAGCCATCGGCAATATCTGCGGCATGACCCAGGCTGCCCTGCTCGCGCGTTCCTCAGACTACACTACTCCCCCCTGGGGCGAGGAAAACCAGGCGCCGTTCACCAACGCCTGTATCGAGATCGAGACCAGCCTCGATCCGCATGCGCTGTTGTTCACGCTGCACAAAATCGAGAAGAAGTTCGGCCGCGACCGCGCGCACGAGACGCGCTGGGGGCCACGCACCCTCGACCTCGATCTGATCGCCTATGACGACGTCCGGCTCGACAAGCCGGAACTGACGCTGCCGCACCCTCGGCTTTTCGAGCGCGCCTTCGTGCTGGTGCCGCTAGCCGAGATCGCGCCCGATCGTATCATTGCGGGACGGCGCGTCAGGGACGGGCTGGCGCAGCTTTCAACCGAGGGTATCCAGCGGCTGCCCGACCTCGATTGACCTCGAAAGAACCCAAAACAACCGTTTGGCTTGGCGCCCGCCCCGTGGCAATTTCCGGCCAAATCAAAAGACGACCAGGGAATAATGGGCCGGATGACCAAGACTGACGATCTGACATTGGCAGCGGAGTTTCCGCAGGCGACCTTTGAAGACTGGCGCAAGCTGGTTGACGGGGTGCTGAAGGGCGCGCCGTTCGAGAAGCTGGTCAGCAAGACGTCCGACGGGCTGAAAATTGATCCGATCTACCGCCGCGCCAAGGGCGCCGCGCCGGTTGCGGGCCGGGCCGCCGCTGCGCCCTGGCAAATCATGCAGCGGATCGATCATCCCGATGCGAAGGCGGCGAACGCGCAGGCGCTGCACGATCTGGAGAATGGCGCGACCGGCCTGACGCTGGTGTTCGCGGGAGCCAATGGGGCGCACGGTTTCGGGCTCGATCCGTCGCCGGAGGCCGTCGCGCAGGTTCTCGACGGCATCTATCTCGATGCCGGCATCGGCATCGAGTTGCAGATCGGCCCGCAGTCGCGAATGGCCGCCATTCACCTCGCCGAGTACATCACGCGCAAAGGCATCGATCCCGCAGCCTGCGATGTTCGTTTCGGCCTCGACCCGCTCGGGTCCAGTGCGGTGTGGGGGTATAGTCCCTATAGCTGGGACGAAATCGTCGCTGCCATCACTGGTGCGATCAAGGATCTCGCCGCGATGGGCTTCAAGGGCAAGCTCGCCGCGGCCGATGGGCAGGTGATCCATGATGCCGGCGGATCGGAGGTCCAGGAGCTGGCGTTCGTGCTGGCGTGCGGCGTCGCCTATCTGCGCGCGATCGAGCAGGCCGGGATTGCGCTCGAAGACGCACAGGGCATGGTCTATGCGCGGCTCCGCGCGGATGCGGACCAGTTCCTGACGCTGACGAAATTCCGGGCGCTGCGGCTGTTGTGGGCCCGGATCGAACAGGCCTGTGGGTTGACGCCAAAGCCGCTGTTTGTCGCGGCCGATACCGCCTGGCGCATGCTGACGCAGCGCGACGCCTACGTGAACATGCTGCGCGCGACGATGGCGACCTTCTCCGCCGGTCTCGGCGGCGCCAACGCCATTACCGTGTTGCCGCACACCCTGGCGCTCGGCCTGCCCGATCCGTTCGCGCGTCGCATCGCGCGCAACACGCAACTGGTGCTGCTGGAAGAATCCAACCTCGCCAAGGTCTCTGACCCTGCGGCTGGCTGCGGCGGCATCGAAACATTGACCGGGCAGCTTTGCGAAGCCGCATGGTCGCTGTTCCAGGAGATCGAGCAGGCCGGCGGCATCTTTGCGGCACTCGAACAGAATCTGATCCAGAAAAAGGTTGCGGCGACGCGAGCTGCGCGCGAGGCCAATATCGCCAAACGCCGGGACGTGCTGACTGGCGCGAGTGAATTTCCGAACCTGCATGAGGACGATATCGCGGTGCTCGATGCCACGCCGATCGTGCTGCCGCCCTATGGCGAGGCGAAATTCAAGTTCGATGCGCTGCCGCCGATCCGGCTCGCCGCGCCATTCGAGGCACTGCGCGACAAGTCGGATGAGAAACTCAAGACATCAGGTGCGCGGCCAAAGATATTCCTCGCCAATCTCGGCACGCCCGCCAACTTCACCGCCCGCGCCACGTTCGCAAAGAGCTTCTTCGAGACCGGCGGCATCGAAGCACTCGACACGCCAGGTTTTGCTGATCCCGAGGCAGTTGCAGCCGCATTTAAGACGTCAGGCGCCGCGATCGCCTGCCTGTGCTCGTCCGACAAGGTCTATGCGGAACACGCGGCAGCGGCCGCAAAGGCCCTTCAAGCTGCCGGTGCCAAGCATATCTATCTGGCAGGGCGACCTGGCGAGCAGGAGGCCGCGCTGCGCTCGGCCGGCATCAGTGATTTCATCTTTGCCGGCGGTGACGCGCTGGCGATGCTGCAGGAAGCCTGGCGGCGGATGGAGCAAGCATGACGGAAAACAACCACAAGACGGTCCTGACCGGCGGCTGCCAGTGCGGCGCTATCCGCTTTGCGGTGTCGAAGGTGCCTCCCAAGGTCAGCATCTGCCATTGCCGGATGTGCCAGAAGGCGTCGGGGGCGCCCTTCGCCTCTCTCGCCGATATCGAGCACGAGCATTTCACCTGGACCCGCGGCAAGCCGGCGACGTTCCAATCTTCCTCCATCGCGGAGCGCGATTTCTGCCCGGCCTGCGGCACGCCCCTGACCTACCGGCTGATCGGCGGCCCCCGGATCGAGATCATGACTGGTACATTCGACCGCCCCGATCTCGTGGTGCCAACGCGGCAATATGGAACCGAATCCCGGCTCGGTTGGGTGGTCGGCATCGCCAACCTGCCGAGCCAGACCACGATGCAGAATTACGGACCGGAGAAGATGGCGACCATCGTCAGCCACCAGCATCCGGATCATGATTAGGGGCGAAGTCCCGCGACAGTCATATGTGTTATGATGGGTACCATGAGCCGCATACCGAACTTTGCGAACATCGCATTTGAAACCGTCGTACCCGCTGCTCCCGCCGGCAGCGCCGAGCCGTGGCTGACGCCCGAGGGCATTCCGGTCAAGCCCGCCTACAGCGAGGCTGATCTCGAAGGCATCGACTTCCTCGAGACCTGGCCGGGCATCGCGCCCTATCTGCGCGGTCCCTACCCGACCATGTATGTCAACCAGCCCTGGACCATCAGGCAATATGCTGGCTTCTCCACGGCGGAAGATTCCAACGCCTTCTATCGCCGCAATCTCGCCTCCGGGCAAAAGGGCTTGTCGGTCGCGTTCGATCTCGCCACCCACCGCGGCTACGATTCCGACCATCCGCGCGTGTCCGGCGACGTCGGCATGGCCGGTGTTGCCATCGATTCCATTTACGACATGCGCACGCTGTTTGCGGGCATTCCGCTCGACCAGATGAGCGTGTCGATGACCATGAACGGCGCGGTGCTGCCGATCCTCGCGCTGTTTGTGGTGGCCGCCGAGGAACAGGGCGTGCAGCCGGAAAAGCTCTCGGGCACCATTCAGAACGACATTCTGAAAGAGTTCATGGTGCGCAACACCTACATCTATCCGCCGGCACCCTCGATGCGGATTATCTCCGACATCTTCGCCTTCACCTCGCAGCGGATGCCGAAGTTCAATTCGATCTCGATCTCCGGCTATCACATGCAGGAGGCCGGCGCGACGCAGGACCTCGAGCTGGCCTATACACTCGCCGACGGCGTCGAATATCTGCGCGCCGGCCTCGCCGCCGGTCTCGACGTCGACCGCTTCGCGCCGCGGCTGTCGTTCTTCTGGGCGATCGGCATGAACTTCTTCATGGAAGTCGCCAAGATGCGCGCGGCGCGGCTGCTGTGGGCCAAGCTGCTAAAGCAGTTCAACCCGAAGGACCCGCGCTCGCTGTCGCTGCGCACGCATTGCCAGACTTCCGGCTGGTCGCTGACCGCGCAGGACGTCTTCAACAATGTGATGCGCACCACCATCGAGGCAATGGCGGCGACCCAAGGCCACACGCAATCGCTGCACACCAATGCGCTCGACGAAGCGCTGGCGCTGCCGACGGATTTCTCGGCCCGCATCGCGCGCAACACGCAATTGTTCCTGCAGCAGGAAAGCGGCACCAACCGCATCATCGATCCCTGGGGCGGCTCCTATTACGTCGAACGGCTGACGCGCGATCTCGCGGTGAAGGCATGGGGACATATCCAGGAGGTCGAGGCGCTCGGCGGCATGGCGAAGGCAATCGAAGCCGGTGTGCCGAAGCTGCGTATCGAGGAAGCCTCCGCCAAGACACAGGCCCGGATCGATGCTGGACGGCAAGCAGTGATCGGCGTCAACAAATACAAGCCGGCCAGCGAAGCGCCGATCGACGTGCTCAAGGTGGAGAACTCCACGGTGCGGCGTCTGCAGATCGACAAGCTCAAGCGGCTGCGCTCCGAACGCGACCAGAAGGAAGTCGATTCTGCGCTTGCCGCGCTGACGCGCAGTGCCGGCGAAGGCAACGGCAATCTCCTGGCGCTCGCCATCGACGCGGCGCGCGCCAAGGCAACTGTCGGCGAAATTTCGGACGCGATGGAAAAAGTGTTCGGGCGTCACCGCGCCGAAATCAAATCCATCACCGGCGTCTACAAGCGGGAGGCGTCCGCCATGTCCAACCGGGTTGAGAAGGTGCAGGAACTGATCGATGCGTTCGAGAATGCTGAGGGCCGCCGCCCCCGCATCCTCGTCGCCAAGATCGGTCAGGACGGCCACGACCGCGGCCAGAAGGTGATCGCGTCCGCCTTCGCCGATGTCGGCTTCGACGTCGATATCGGGCCGCTGTTCGCCACTGCCGACGAGGCGGCGCGGCAGGCGGTGGAGAACGACGTGCATATCCTCGGCGTCTCGTCACTCGCGGCCGCCCATCTCACTGCGGTGCCGGAATTGAAGGCTGCGCTGAAGAAGCACGGCCGTGACGACATCATGATCATCGTCGGCGGCGTGGTGCCGCCGCAGGATTATGAAGCGCTCTACAAGGCCGGCGCCGAAGCGATCTTCCCGCCGGGCACCGTGGTCGCGGACGCCGCCGAAGAGCTGATCCACAAGCTCAACGCCCGGCTCGGCCATAGCGAGGCGGCGGAGTAGCTGATAGACTGGCCGGATCACGAACCAGGTCACGCCATGACGCGCGAAGAGATTATTGCAACAATTAAGAAAAACGCCGAAGCAATCAAAGCCGAGGGCGTAACCAAGCTTGCCATATTCGGCTCACGCGTGCGCGGCGATAATGGTCCGGACAGCGACATCGACGTGCTTGTCGAAGTCGAACCCGACGCATCTTTCTCACTACTCAACCTCATTGGTGTCGAGCATATCATTGAAGACGCGACAGGGTTGCCGGCGCAGGCCACCATGCGCCGATCGATTCCGCCGCGCTTCGCCGAGCGAATCGCGGACGATGTCGTAGAAGTGTTCTGACGTGCAGCCAACCATTGCCGACCGAATGAGCCATATCGCAACTGCGATTGGCAACATTCGTGAAGTGGTAGCGGGACAAACACGCGAAAGCTTCTCCGAAAATCTGGTAATGCGTATGGCCGTCGAGCGGTTGCTTGAAATTATCAGTGAAGCATCGAGATCTATTCCACCTGACGTGAAGGCTCAGGAACCGACCATTGGTTGGAGGCGTTTGGCCGATCTCGGAAACTGGTTACGCCATGCATATCATCGCACGGACGCAGGTCTGTTGTGGGCTATGATCGAACATGATCTTGAGCCTCTTAATGCCTTCGTTCAACGTATTGCCGGAGAATTGAAGCGTTGATGCTTTCTGGAACGCTGCTTGCAAGGTACAGCGCGGTCTTGCTATTGGGCTTCTTATCGACCTTATCCGCCCTTGCCGCGGATCCCAAACCCGACTTTTCCATCAAGACCAAAGCGCTCGAAGCCGGCGTCTTCCTCGACGAGAAAATCAAATCCGATGCGGCGCTCGCGGCGAACTGCCTGGCCGAGGGCGAGAAATGGGCAGAGAAGAATCGCGCTGATGCCGAGAAGGAGCGCAAGAGCGATCCGGCATTGTTCCGCAACGGCCCGTGGACGATGGAGCGGACATATGAGACGCGCTCGGTGGTCGACGGCCGCTATGTCAGCATCGTCAGAGCTGACTACGAGTATACGGGCGGCGCTCACCCCAACAGCTCGTCCGACACGATCCTGTGGGATAAGTCGGCCGGCAAGCGCATCAGCATCCGTCCGTTCTTCACCGAAACCGCCGACAACGGCCCGACGATGAAGGCGATGCGGCACGGCGTCATTGCATCGCTCGAAGTCGAGAAGAAGAAGCGCGGCGTGGAAGGCACGGATGCTAGCGCCATCGAATCCATCGAGCCGAAGCTGCTCAAGATCGGGCCGGTCTCGCTGGCGCCATCGACCGAGGAAGGCAAGAGCTCCGGCCTCACCTTTCATTATTCGCCTTACGCGGTCGGCTCTTATGCCGAAGGCGAGTACATTGCCTTCGTGCCCTGGGAAAGATTGAAGCCATATCTGACGCCGGAAGGCGCCAGGATTTTCGGCGGCGCACGGCCGAAGGATGACGAAGACCGGCCGCAATGACGGATGCGTCTTCAAGCAGCCTTACGGTCCAGCGTTCTCTCGAGCGAATGTGTCCAGTCCGGAATCCAGGACTGGAACAATGCTTGCCAGCGAGCCTCGTCCTGCGGCGCGGTGTCGAGCTTCACCGACCATTCGATGAAGGTTCGGTTGCCCTCGACGATCGGAAGCAGATGCATCGTTCCTTCGTAGCGCGTCGGCGCTGGAACGTCCGGCTGCGATTCGGACGGAAACGGCAGCGGCTCAATGCCCGCATGGTTAGCGAGTGCGCCTGGTCTGAATGGCCGGCAAGACGTTGCCGGATCCAGTTGCCGAGATAGCAGAAGCGCCTGATGGCGCCGACTGCGTCGCCGCCTTTGTCGTCCTCGATCATGCTTTCGCTGACGCCGTCGATATAGGCGGGGTAGTTGTTGAAATCGCGGATCAGCGCCCACACGGTTTCCAGGGGATGGTTCAGCACGGTGCTGTAATAGGCTGTCGTCATGGTTCTCTCTGCCATCGATCGCGGCCCGATTGGTGAGCCGCACATGAATACCTATTTCGGGTAGCCTGATCACAGCCACCCGATTTCCGGATGTGGCGAGATGCCCGCCCGGGGGTCGATCCGCCATCATTCGCCAGCGCCTTGCGACCCCAACGCAAAGCCGCCTAGAATGTCTCATCACAAGAGCGTCCGGCTTCACGGATGCCGCAGGGAGGATCAACAATGTCCAAAAAGATCACGCGCCGCGCCTTTGCGGCTTCATCCGCTGCTGCCGCGGCCGTCGCAGGATTTGGCTTCAAGCCGGCCTTGGCGCAGGCCTATCCTTCCCGGCCGGTGACCGTGATCGTGCCATGGGGTGCCGGCGGCGGTACGGACGCGACCGCCCGCATCGTCGCGGCGCTGCTTGAGAAGGATCTCGGCCAGCCGTTCAACGTAGTCAACCGGACCGGCGGCTCTGGCGTCGTCGGCCATTCCGCCATCGCGACCGCGCCCCCTGATGGTTACACCATTGGCATGCTGACGGTGGAAATCTCGATGATGCACTGGCAGGGGCTCACCGACCTCGCACCCAAGAGCTACACGCCGCTGGCGCTGATGAACGAGGATCCGCCGGGCATCCAGGTCAATTCCAACTCGCCCTACAAGACCGTGAAGGAACTTGCCGACGCCATCAAGGCGGCGCCTGCGGGCAAGTTCAAGGCCTCCGGCACCGGCCAAGGCGGCATCTGGCATCTGGCGCTGGTCGGCTGGATGCAGGCGATGGGACTTGCCCCCAATCACGTTGCGTGGGTGCCATCGAACGGCGCCGCGCCGGCGATGCAGGATCTCGCGGCAGGCGGGCTCGACCTCACCACCTGCTCGGTGCCGGAAGCCCGTGCGATCATCGAAGCCGGCAAGGCGCGCAGCCTCGCTGTCATGGCTAAGGCGCGCAACCCTGCATTCCCCGATGTGCCGACGCTGAAGGAGGCCATGGGCATCGACTATTCGACCGGCGCGTGGCGCGGCATTGCCGGTCCGAAAGGCCTGCCCGCCGATGTTGCGACCAAGCTCACCGCGTCGCTGAAGAAGGTTTACGACTCCAAGGAGTTCAAAGAATTCATGAGCAACCGCGGCTTCGGAACGGTCTGGGGCGACGCCGCCGAATTCGCCGCCTTCATGGAGAAGGGCGACGCCCAGATGGGCGTGGCGATGAAGGCCGCCGGTCTCTCGAAGGCCTGACCTCCATCGGCTGACATCGTCCTCTGCGGAGCCAGTTCATGCGTCTACCCGATCGCGTCACGGGTCTGTTTCTCGTTGGCCTCGGCGCGGCCGCCGCCTATGGCGGCTGGCAACTGCCGCCGGTGCCCGGCCAGCCGGTCGGGCCGAACGTCTTTCCACTGGTGATCGGAACGGGTCTTGCGCTATGCGGGCTCGCGATCACCTTCGGGATCGGTCGCAGCTTCGAAGAGGAAGAGCACCTCATTCCGGTCGAGGGCGGCCAGCCGCCGCCACCGACCAACAAGCTCTATGGTCTGCGCGCCCTGCTCCCGCCGGCGTTGCTGCTGCTTTACGTCGCGATCGCCGAGCGGCTCGGCTTCATTCTCACGGCGGCGATGATCGTCTACGTGACCTCGACCGCGCTCGGCGCCCGCTGGAAGATTGCGTTGCCGCTCGCGCTGCTTGCGCCGATCGGCATCCACCTGATTTTCTCAAAGTTGCTGCGCGTGCCGCTGCCGCCCGGCGTTTTGCCGATGCCCTGGTGATCAATGCTCAATACTCTCACGCAAGCCTTCTCGCTCATCACCACCTGGGAAGTCATCATCGCGATGCTGGCGGCATCGGTCTACGGCCTCGTCATCGGTTCGCTACCCGGCCTGTCCGCGACCATGGCGACCGCGCTGCTGGTCCCCGTCACGTTCTATCTGTCGCCGATCGCCGCGATCGCCACCATCGTGGCGGCATCCACGATGGCGATCTTCGCCGGTGACATTCCCGGCGCGCTGCTGCGCATTCCCGGCACCCCCGCCTCGGCGGCTTACGCCGACGAAGCCTATGCGATGACCCGCAAGGGCGAGGCCGAACTCGCGCTCGGTGCCGGCGTCTGGTTCTCCGCCGTCGGCGGCATCGCGGGCACGCTCTCGCTGATGATCCTGGCGCCGCCACTGGCCGAGATCGCGCTGTCGTTCTCGACTTTCGAATATTTCTGGCTCGCATTCTTGGGCCTGATGTGCGCCACGCTGGTCGCGCGCTCTTCGCCGGTGAAGGCGATCGCCAGCATGTTCATCGGCCTCCTGGTCGCGTGCATCGGTATCGAAAATCCCGGCGGCGTGCCGCGCTTCACGTTCGGCATGACCAACCTCTTTGGTGGCATCGAGCCGATCCCGGCACTGGTCGGCGTGTTTGCCGTGGCGCAGGTGATGCGTGCGATGCTGACGCCGGAGCCGCCGCCGATCCCGCGGCGCAAGTTCGGGAGCATCTTGGCGGGCCAGTGGAAGCTCACCAAGAAGTACAACTGGCAGATGACGCGCGGGAACATCATCGGCATCATCATCGGCGTGCTGCCGGGCGCCGGTGCCGACATGGCCGCCTGGGTCAGCTACGCCATGTCCAAGCGCTTCTCGAAGGAACCCGAGAAGTTCGGTACCGGCCATGTCGAGGGCCTAGTCGAAGCCGGCGCCAGCAACAACGCTAGCATCGCCTCTGGCTGGGTGCCCTCGCTCCTGTTCGGCATTCCCGGCGATACCATCGCGGCGATTGCGATCGGCGTGCTCTACATGAAAGGCCTCAATCCGGGCCCGACGCTGTTCACCGAAAAGGCGTCGAGCATGTACGCGATCTACCTGATGTTCATCATCGCCAACATCATCATGATCCCGCTTGGTATCGTCATGATCCGGCTGGCGAGTCATGTGCTGCGCGCGCCGCGTTCCACCGTGATGCCGGTCATCATGCTGTGCTGCGCGGTCGGGTCGTTCGCGATCGGCAACAACATATTCGGCGTCGTTATCGTCGCGACCTTCGGGGTCATCGGCTATGTCATGGAAGAAAACGGCTATCCGGTCGCCGCGATGGTGCTCGGCATCGTGATGGGCACCATGATCGAGCAGAGTTTCGTCACCTCGCTGATCAAGTCGGACGGCAGCGTGCTGCCGTTCTTCGAGCGGCCGATCGCTGCAATCCTCGCCGCCATGGCGATCGGCGCGCTGATCTGGCCGGTGCTGGTCTGGGTGTGGCGGAAATTCAGGCGCGAGCCCATCGTTGCCACGTCGGCCCGCTGAACGACCCGCGCAGGTCCCTCGCCTGTACGCCGTTGTAGACCGTGGGGATGATCGAACTTCCCGTCCGCACTGGGCGGGAAGGCGCTAACGTGCTAGGATTCTATCATGACCAGTATCGCAGATGCCGTGAGTTGCTGGCGAGCACGCATCAATCCGCAATCAAATTCGTTTGTCACTTGCTAACATGTTCTACTGGAATAGGAGAAATTTCGAGGATCTCGCGAAGCTTTCTGAAGAGTTAGATTCTCACCCCAATCTCATCGCGCTCGCCAGCTACTGCCGCTATCGCGAGAGGGGACTGCGCCGCGAAGCGTTCTCTGCGCTTGAAGACTTTCTTTCAGTGGCGCGCTCATTTGACAGCGCTGCCGCCCGTTCAGCCGCGATTACCATATTGGAATTAAGCGCCCGCGCAAGCGGAGCCCATCAGTTTCTGACGCAACCGCTAATTACGCGGTTCTTGCTGCCGACACTCCGGTCATGGATGCGCACCGGTGCGATGGCTCGGCATTCTATCTCGTGACAATGAACTACTCGGTAAAGCTCTTTCGATGTGCCCGGAAGACATTCCAGTACGGAAGATGTTGATCCAGAGTGATCTTTCCTGCGCCGAACATGCGACACATCATCTCGATGAAACTGTCTTCCTCGGCAATGTCGACGCAGTGATCGCGGCCTTAGCCCACGCCAAAGAGCTTATAACAAATGCCCCTGAAGCCGAAGCGCTTGCTCACCTTACGTCCGAGGTGCATTACTTCGACACCCTGATCGCCGATTGGATAACCTATACGAAGGATCCGACGGGCTCCTTTCTTGAGTGGTGTGAGAAGCAAGGGAGAAAGTACAGCTATCCCATCAAGATCTACTACAATCGGTGAATTTGCCCGTAAGAAAGCAGCTTCCGATACGATGAGCAAAAGCACCGTTGACATAAAGGCTCTAGCCAAGGACCTCCGTGCCGGCCAGCGCGCGGCGCTGGCGCGCGCGATCACCCTGATCGAAAGCCGGCGCAGCGATCACCAGGCCGCCGCCCGGGATCTTGTGCAGGCGCTGTTGCCTGACAGCGGCAAGGCGTTCCGCGTCGGCATCACCGGCTCGCCCGGGGTCGGCAAATCCACTACCATCGACGCGCTCGGAATGTTCCTGATCCAGCGCGGCCACAAGGTCGCGGTGCTGGCGGTGGATCCCTCCTCGGCGCGCACCGGCGGCTCGATCCTCGGCGACAAGACGCGGATGGCGCGGCTCGCAAACTCGGAAGCCGCCTTCATCCGCCCATCGCCCTCGTCCGGCACGCTCGGCGGCGTCGCCGCCAAGACCCGCGAGGCCATGCTGCTGTGCGAGGCGGCCGGCTTCGACGTGGTGCTGGTGGAGACGGTCGGCATCGGCCAGTCCGAAACCGCCGTCTGCGACATGACGGACTTCTTCCTCGCCCTGATGCTGCCCGGCGCCGGCGACGAATTGCAGGGCATCAAGAAAGGTCTGGTCGAACTCGCCGACATGATCGCGATCAACAAGGCCGACGGCGACAACATCAAGCGCGCCAACACGGCGGCGGCGGAATATCGCTCCGCGCTGCATATTCTGAGCCCACGCTCGGAGCATTGGCATCCGCCGGTCGTGACCTATTCTGCGCTGACGGGCACGGGCATGGACACGCTGTGGCAGAAGATCGTCGATCACCGCACCGCCATGAACGCCTCGGGCGAGTTCGCGGGTCGGCGGCGTGAGCAGCAGGTGAAGTGGATGTGGTCGATGCTGGAGCAGCGGATGATGGCGCGACTGCGTTCCGATGCCGCGATCCGCGCCAAGGTCAAGAAGACCGAGGCCGACGTCGCCGACGGCCGCATCACGCCGGCACTCGCCGCCGAGCAGATCGCGGAGTGGCTGCGGTGAGCGACAAGCTGCGCGTCCTCATTACCGGCTTCGGCCCGTTTCCCGGCGCGCCCTACAATCCGACGCAGCCGCTGATCGCGCGCCTGACGCGGCTGCGCCGTCCTGCCTTCAGCGATGTCGAACTGTCCAGCCACATCTTTCCCGTAACCTACACCGCGGTCGATCGTGAACTGCCGCTCGCCCTGCAGCAGCACAGGCCGCATGCGCTGTTGATGTTCGGCCTTGCCTCGCGGACGCCGTATCTGCGGATCGAAACCCGCGCCCGCAACGCTGTCACCATGCTGTGGCCCGATGCCGCACAGACACGCGCCCGAAAGGGCTCGATAGCGGAGGGCGCCGATTCGCAGAGGTTCGGCCCGCATACCGCGAAATTGCTGCGTGTCGCCAGGAGCACGGGGATCAACGCCCGCGCTTCGCGTGATGCCGGCAGCTATCTCTGCAACTATCTGTGCTGGCGCGCGATCGAGACAGTGAATGGCGACAATGGCCCTCGCCTCGCCGCCTTCGTCCATATCCCGCCACTCGCGCGCAGCGGCGCGGTCAGGCGAAAGGGTTTTCCGCGCATCACGCTGGAGGAACTGGTCGACGCTGGCGAAGCGATGCTGCTGGAGATGGTGCGGCTGGCAAGAAGGGCTGCGTAATTCGTGAGGTGGGTAGAGCGCTGCGTGCCCACCGGCGCCTGTCAGATCTTATCCTGAGGAGCGCGGAACGCGCGTCTCGAAGGATGAATGGCACCGGCCGGGCCACATGGTTCGAGACGGCGCTACGCGCCTCCTCACCATGAGGATCTAGAGGCGGCCGTACCCAACATTAACCCTACCCTCAACAATCCGCGCTTCCTGTCGTCATCTTCACCATGCGGAGCCGCATTTCCGCGATACCTAGGGAAAACGCGAATGCCGCGACCGCAGAGCGCGAGGGCCATTCACCATGGACATGAACCGCCGTCATCTCATTGGAGGATCCGCCGCCGGCGTCGCCGGCGCGCTCGCCATGGCGCCCGAGCCTGCGCGTGCGGCGCCCCTCACGTCCACGCTCGGCCGCGATGTCACCCAATATGGCGTGCGTCCCGGCAGCCCCGACGATCAAACCGCAAAACTGCAACGCGCGATCGACGAGGCGGCGCGCGCGCAAGTGCCGCTGGCGCTGCCGCCAGGCGTTTATCGCACCGGCATGCTGCGCCTTGCGAACGGCACGCAACTGGTCGGCGTGCGCGGCGCGACCAAGCTCGTGTTCACCGGCGGCACCTCGATGTTTCTGGGCGAAAGTGCCGGCAGCGTCGGCTTGACCGGCCTGACGCTTGACGGCGGCAGCATTCCCTTGCCGCCACGCCACGGGCTCATCCATTGCCTCGGCGGCCGCGACGTTCGCATCACTGATTGCGAAATCACAGACAGCGGCGGCAACGGCATCTGGTTCGAGCAGGTCTCCGGCGATATTTCCGGCAACATTTTCCGGAAGATCGCGACGACTGCGGTCGTGTCGTTCGACGCGAAGGGCCTGATCGTCTCGCGCAACACCATCATCGATACCAACGACAACGGCATTGAAATCCTGCGCACCGCGATCGGCGATGATGGCACGCTGGTTCTCGACAACCGCATCGAGGACATCAAGGCTGGGCCCGGCGGCTCCGGGCAATATGGCAACGCTATCAACGCCTACCGCGCCGGCAATGTGATCGTGCGCGGCAACCGCATCAAGAATTGCGATTATTCGGCAGTGCGCGGCAATTCGGCGTCCAATATCCAGATTACGGGCAACAGCGTCAGTAACGTCCGCGAGGTCGCGCTCTACTCCGAGTTCGCTTTCGAGGGCGCGGTGATCGCCAACAACACGGTGGATGGCGCAGCCGTCGGCGTCTCCGTCTGCAATTTCAACGAAGGCGGCCGCATCGCAGTCGTCCAGGGCAACATCATCCGTAATCTCTTGCCGAAGCGGCCGATCGGCACTGCGCCCGATGACGACGCCGGCATTGGCATCTATGTCGAGGCGGATTCGACGGTGACAGGTAACGTCGTTGAAAATGCGCCCTCATTCGGCATCATCGCCGGCTGGGGCAAATATCTCCGCGACGTCGCCATCACGGGCAATGTGATCCGCAACGCCTTCGTCGGCGTCGGCGTTTCGGTAGTGCCTGGCGCCGGCACGGCGCTGGTCAACAACAACATGATTTCCGAAACTCCGCGCGGCGCGGTGGTCGGGCTCGATCACGCCCGCACCATCACGACCGATCTGTCCGCCGAAGGCGCGCAGCGCTACGCGCAGGTCGTGGTCGGCGGCAACGCGGTGCGGCGGTAGTTTGCGCCTTCCTCGTACTGGCTACAGCGCGTTGCGCAGCAGCGGATAGCGCTCCTTCATCGCATCGAGGTCGAGTGCCGGGAACGAGACGTCGTCCAGCACCAGGACGTCGGGCGCGGACGGCGCTTCGTCCGCAACGGCGATGTTGTTCTCCGGCGCGACCAGAATGTCAGCAGAAACCTCGCGCCGCGGCGGCGCGGCGACCGCCGCCGGTTGCGGCTGAAGCTGCACGATCGGCTGGCGATAGCCCTCATCGCGCGGCAGCGGTGTCAGGAGCAGCGGCCCCGTCCTGCGCCGGCCGAGCCAGGCCAGGTCGATCGTCGTGTTGTCGAGCGCGGCCTCGCGATTCAAGAGATCTCGCCACGTTGCGACGGCGGCCTTGGCTTCCCGGATGTTTTCGAGAAATTCGCGTTCGGTGTGAAAGCGGCGCCAGCGCCCGGTCTCGAATAGCTCAGTAAGATATTCCAGCCGTTGCTCGGCCAGGGTGCACCAGCGCGCGACAATATCGCGGCCACGTGCCACGTCTCGGCGTGTCATCAATCAGCCCCAATGAGAGAGACAGACGCAGACGCAACCGGGACGAATCAGCAGGATAGAATATGGATATTCTGTGGAAAACTTTTTCGTTGTCTAGTGCCGGAAGCGACTGAAGCGCCCGAGGATCGCCCGGCGGTTTGCGCCGACACCGCATTGCAGCGCAGCCTCTTCGGAAAACATCTGCTAAAAATGAAAGACCCGTCCGGGGGGACAACCGGACGGGTCGAAGCTATATGGGCGCTTGGGGTGGATGGGCGCTCGCGCCGAATACAGCTACTGGGGAGGGATTACCGCTCCCACGTACATAAGTCGCAACCCCCTCACCGGACGTTCAAAACGCCCGACGATTTTTTTGACCCTTATGTTTGGGGGCGATTGCCGGAAATTGCGGCGTAACGGCACTATTTGGCGGCGTTTGCTGCCGATTTCTCCGATGCCACCGACGGGGACGCGTCATTCAGCGCACGGCTCACGGAAGCGTTATCGGCGGACGGGTCGAGCGGCGGCGTTTTTTCGGTCGCAGGCTTGCCGGAAGCCGAAGCAAGCGGAACCGCCGGTGCGGCGGCGGCCGCGGTCACGGCGGCAAAGGCATCGGCCTTGCCTGCCCCGAACTGATCGTCGCGGCCGGGGGCGCCGAGATCGCGCGCGGTCTTCGTCAGGATGGCTCGAATGTCGCCCGGCTTCAGCGCTGGATTGCGCTCCATGATCAAGGCCGCAACGCCGCTGACATAGGCAGCGGAGAACGACGTGCCTGACGTGATCTGATACTTTTCATCGGGCGCGGGCAGGAAGATGTCCGCACCCGGCGCTGCTATCGCGATGTGGTTGCCGCGGTTCGACGCCGCAAACAGCTTTTCCTGTGCGTCAGTGCCGCTCACCGCGATGACATTCGGATTGGCGGCCGGATAGAGCGGCGGTGATTTCGGGCCGGCATTGCCGGCGGCAGCCACCATCAGGATGCCACGGGCCGCCGTCGCCGCGATCCCCCGCTCGATCAGCGGATCCTTCGGGCCGGCAAAGCTCATATTGATGATCTGCGCACCGTGCTCGGCGGCGTAGTCCAAACCTCTGAGGATCACATAGGAGGTGCTCTCCGCGCCCTTCGCGCCCGAGCCGAAGGCGCGGATCGCGAGCAGCCTCGCCTCCGGCGCGCTGCCCATCAGCCTGGCATGGGCGACGATCGCACCCGCAATGCCGGTGCCATGGACATGCGGACCTTCCTTGCTGCCGAGCGCATCGAAGCTGTCGGCGACAGAATTGGCGAGTTCGGGATGTTTAGCGTCGACGCCGGAATCGATCACCGCGATGGTGACATTCATGCCGCGTACGAGCGCGTGCGCCTGCGGCAGCCGAAGCTGGGCAACAGCGTATTGCGCGGCGTCGCCTTCGGCCGCAGGCTTCTTTTGGTCCTGCAGGAAATAACGGAAATTGAGCTGCACCGAACGCACGCTGCCGTCAGCCGTAAGCTCGCGGCGCACCGTATCCACCGGCCGGTTATCGACGATGCGGAACAGGCCGATGGTGCTACCGAGCAGCCGAAAACTCTGCGAGGCGATGCGCTCCAGTCCGTGACGCCGGGCCAGTTCGTCCGTCTCGGCAGTCGACAATGCGCCGTCGATCTCGGCAACAAGCTCGTTCTTGATCGCGCGCAGATTGACCGCGGTCTGCGCGTTGTTCTTGCCCGATCCGCCACCGCCCTTCTTGGCTGAGATCGGCTTGGCATTGCCGCCGGCGGCCGACATCACCGGACGGTCGAAGCACTCGCCGTCGGGACCGCGAAACGCTTGCTGACAAGCCGGATAGAGGTTGGGCGAAAACCGCGCATGGGGCAGCGTCGACCGCACGCCGGCCTCGGGGCGCACTCGCAAGCTCGTGGTACCGATCCGGGTCGGTGGCGTGCGCGCCACCCTGTCCGCGCTTACGCTCGGCCGGGCTGCGAGGGCCGGATTGATCCGCGGCGTCACCGTTGGACTGATGGTGGGGACCCGCGCGCCAACGTTCAGACTGGGAGTGCGCATGATGCTTTGCGCATGCACCTCTGAGGGTCCGAAAGCGATCAGCGGCAATAATGCGGCCGACAGCATCCCTGCTGCGCGCAGGATCTTCAGCCGCCAACTCTCGCGATCATGCACCATGGGACCTCGATCTACCCGTCCCGCGCAGGCGCCTTACGGCGTAGCCACCGCCAGGCTGACGATCTTCTCGCGCTGCAACCTGCTGATCACGCCAGCGGCTTCGTCCTTGCTCATCGGCTTGCCGAACTGCAGCCGGAACATGCCGCCCTTGGCGCCATCAATGATCGAGGCCTGATAGGTGTCGAGCAGCGCCGTGATGTCGGCGATCCGTGCCTCGGGCGTAAACCGCACCAGCGCGCGCGGCGGCGCGATGCTGCTTCCGAGATCGCGCGTAATCGGCGCGGAGGACGGCTCGTTCATGCTCAGCGACGCCGTCTGGTACGAAGCGGTCTGGTTCTTCATCAGCACGGCACCGATGACGCCGGCCTGCAACAGCAGCGCGACGGCGCCCAGACTCGCCGACCAGGCCAGCGTGCGCGGCGACAATCGCGCAAAGAACTCGGACACCCGGGCGGAGAAATTCGTCGACACCGACGGCTTGCGCTCGGGCTCGCCATCGATCGCGGCAAACAGCTTCTGCATGGCGCGCGCGGACGGCGCGCCCAGGCTCTCGTTGAGGCTGATCGTCTCGGCGTATTCTTCGCGGATGACGGCATACTGCCGCGCAAGCTCGGGATCGCTAGCGAGCGCTTCCTCGACGCGGCGTGCGTCACGCGCGTTCAGAGTGCCGGCCGCATGGAACGGCAACAGCATCTCGATCTCGCTGGGTTCTTCCAGCATTTTCCTGCTCGCAGCCATCATGGCCAACCTCGCTCTATGCCTGCTGCCTTGAGCAACTCGGCCAATTTCTTGCGCGCATAAAACAGGCGCGTCTTGACGGTGTTCTCCGGAATTCCGACGATTTCGGCCACTTCCTCCACGGACTTCTCGTGGTAGTAGACGAGATCGACGATCTCCCGGTGCTCAGGCGAAAGTGCCGTCAGGCACTTGCGCAACGCTTCACCCGTATCCTTCTTCTGCACCACGACTTCCGGATCGTCGGACGTATCCTCGATCGCGTTCGCGGTCTCTTCGTCCAATCCAACGTCCTTGCGGCGCCGAAGTGCCGAAAGGGCCTTAAACCGTGTAATCGCCAAGAGCCAGGTGGTAACGGCGGATCGGCCTTCGAACTTGCCAGCCTGACGCCACACATCGAGAAAAACCTCGCTGATGAGATCTTCCGCGACTTGTTCATCCCTTACGAGCCGAAGCCCGAAACGGAATACCCTGACATGGTGCCTTCCATAGAGCACCTGCATGGCGAGCCGGTCGCCTTGAGCGATCCGAGCGATCAGAACTTCGTCTGAAGCCGCCTGTGTCGCGCTCAATGGCCGTCTCGCAAAGTTGGTCGGACGGGAGTGGCCGGCGGTTCGATGTGAACAGTGAGATTCTTCACATTACGGCAATGCCGGAATCGCATGTGTGACCCACCCCACAGATGGCCGTTGCCGCGCCATTTTCCCGGCAACAACGCGCTGAACCCCGAGATTGGTATCATAATAAGGAAACACTCTCCTAAAGTCGCATCCTGAATCTTAGCAAGGGTTCGCCGGCAGGGCAGCATCCGCGTGATGGCAAGGTTTCCCGAAATGTCGGGTTCCTTACTATCGGAATTCGGCAGATTCCACTGCGAAAACAGCACGGTGGCAGGGATTTAACGGACCCGATTCGAGCCCAAAAGATACCAAACCTAAAGGCTTTATTCCCTAAAGTTTCGTCGGGCGTACTCCAACAGCGACGGGACATGAACAGCGCGGCTTCATTGCTTCAGGGGCAAAGCTCCCACATCGCGACCGCGCACGTCGCCCGCAAGCCGCCGGAAGTATTGAAACGCCGGGCCGGCCAACGCCGCCAGATGCTGGCCGTACAAGGCGTGAGCTACACGCTCATCACGTCGGTGCTGCTGGTTTACTGCTACGCCGGCACCATCCCGATCATCATTCCGTCGGCCTATTTCCTCTCCGGAATCGGATTGGTCTCGATTTTCGTCGTGCTGTCTGAAGCGCACTTCAACGACCGCTTCGAGGACCACTACCTCACGATCTTTCAGGTCGCCGGCCATGTCGCGCTCCAGCTCTGTTTCCTGCTGGCGGCCCCGCAGATCGGATTTGTCTTCCTGAGCGTCGTATTCCTGATCTTCGGCTTCGGCGCACTGCGGATGACATCCCGGCAGGCGATCATTACCTGGACACTCACCATGATCGGCCTGGCGCCGATCTTCCTCCTTAGCAGCACTCCGATCGGCCTGCCGATCACCACGCAGACCGAACGCGTCGCGGCGATGCTTTCCTTTGTGCTGACGATCGGCCAATGCGCCTTCGTCGGACTGTACGGCTCTACCATGCGCAAAATGCTCTACGACCGCAGCTTCGAACTGAAGGCGGCATACAAGCGGATCGAGGAGCTCGCCGAACTCGACGAACTGACCGGGGCATCGAACCGCCGCAGCATCATGCGCATGCTGGAGGAAGAGATCGCACGGTCCGGGCGCAACGGTTCGCCCTGCTCGATCGCGCTGATCGATCTCGACTGGTTCAAGCGCATCAACGACGCCTACGGCCACCCGACCGGCGACGAGGTGCTGCGCACGTTTTCCATCACTACTTTCGCCAATATCCGCAGCGTCGACCGGTTCGGCCGCTATGGCGGCGAGGAATTTCTGCTGGTGCTTCCCGGCATGGAAACCGAGCGCGCGGTGCGGGCGCTCGACCGCCTGCGCACCATTGTTGCCGATTTGGACTGGAGCGCGTTTTCGCCGGGCATGAAGGTGACGATGTCTGCCGGGGTTGCAACGCTCAAGCCGAACGAGACGTCAGACACATTTCTCGCGCGCGCCGACAGCGCGCTCTATGCAGCCAAAGCACAGGGACGCAACCGCATTACCAGCGCCTGATCCGACATATTTCAGCTCCGGTGGCGAAGAACCCGCCGCCGGTTTTGCTCCAGGATAGAGTCATGATTTTGAAAGCCGCCACTTCTCCCTCCCCGGGAAACCTTCTCGACGAATTGCAGTCTACCCTCACGCACGGCACCGTCGCGCGCCGGGTGGAGACGCTCCGCCGAGTGACAGACCTCTTCATCAACGGCGCCGTTGATTATTCGGACGAACAGATCGGGCTGTTCGACGATGTCTTTCAGTGCCTGATCGACCATATCGAAACCTCGGCGAAGATGCTCCTTGCCAATCGTCTCGCGCCGATCGATACCGCCCCGCCGCTCACCATCCGCGCGCTCGCCTTCGACGATGTCATCGAGGTGGCCGGTCCCGTGCTGTCGCAATCATCGCGACTCGACGACAAGGCGTTGATCGAGAATGCGCGCAGCAAGAGCCAGGCGCATTTGATGGCAATTTCGACCCGCAAGACCCTGAGCGGCGCGGTTACCGACGTGCTGGTCCAGCGCGGCAACGATGAAGTGGTGCAGTCGACTGTGAACAATCCCGGCGCGGAATTCACCGAGCGCGGCTTCACCCGCCTCGTCGACCGCGCCGAGGGGAACGACGTTCTCACGGCAGCTGTCGGCATGCGGCCGTCTGTGCCGCGACATCTCTATCTGAAACTGCTCGCCAAAGCCTCCGATACGGTGCGGCAGCGGCTGGAGGCCGCCAACCCGCAGCTGGCGGCCGAGGTACCGACCGTGGTCAAGGAAGCCACGCGGCGCGCGCGCTCGGCGACCTCCGAGATCACCAAGCACACCGCAATCGCCCATGCGCTGGTCAGGTCACTGTACGAGGACGGCCGGCTCGATGAACCCCAGGTGGCCACGTTTGCCAACGCCGGGAAGTTCGACGAGGCCAATGCCTCGATCGCGGCGCTCGCCAACGTGCCGGTGGCAATCGCCGAGAACATGATGATCGAAAGCCGGGCTGAGGGCGTGATGATTTTGGCGAAGGTCGCGGGCCTATCATGGTCGACGGTCAGGAGCCTCATCAAGATGCGCGACGAACTTTCCGGCGCGAAACCGACCGATCTGACGGCCTGCAAGGACACCTACGAGCGGCTGCGGCTGTCAACGGCGCAGCAGGTGCTGCGCTTTCACCGGATGCAGCAGAACGCGCCCGTGGCGCCCTAATATCTGAGCAGCTTCGCTCCGGCGAGCGCGCCGACCGCGGTCACCAGCGCGGTTGCGATTGTGTACCAGGCTGCCACGAACAGCGGTGAATCGTCCGTGCAGTGCGAGGCGTAGAGCGTCGCCGCCAGCCCCGCCGACAACAGTCCGGCGATGGCGCCGCTCACAGCTGGCCGCGACGGCGCCCCGTGGCGCAGCCCGATCAGGCTACCTGCCAGCAGCGGCAGCGACAACAGCGGGATTGCTACCAGGCAGACTGAGGAATTCTTGCCGACCATCCGCGTCATCATCGGCATTCGTTGCGGCGTCATCATCTCGCCGCCGATAGCCGCGGCCAGAATCCCGACCGGCGCCAACAGCAGCCAGCCAAATCCCCGTAGAGAGGCCTCGGGGCGCGAGAGATGCAGGCTGACGGCAATCGCCGCAATCGCGAGCGCCAGCGTCACCGCAAATTTCAAGTCGAAGAACGGATTGCGTATCGCAACCATGATGTCTGGCCTGACGCCGAGTTCGGTGAAGAACATCAACAGCGAAACCGGGGCGGCTGCGAGCAGCGCCAGCATCAGCGCGAAGCCGACGGGGCGCGCGCGATGCGCGTTATCTGCTGCCAGCGTTCGAATGAGCTGATCGGTATCCATTTTCAGTGTTCCCGTAGCTTCGCTGTCAGGCTGGCCAGCCCCCGGTGCAGCGCCACGCGCACCGCGCCCTCGCTCATGGAAAATTTCGCGGCCGTGTCCTTGATCGAGGCGGCTTCGACCGCGATCGAATGCAGCACCTCGCGCTGCCGCGCCGGCAACGTCTTGAGCTGGGCTGCCACCTCACTCGCCGAGGCGGTCTCGGCCGGGATCTCGCTCGGCAGCGTCTCGGCGAAATCGTCGATATCGACGAAAATGCGCCGGCCGCGGCGTCGCAGTGCATCAATCAGCTTGTTGCGGGCGATCGCGAACAGCCATGGGGCAAACGGCGCGCTGACATCCCAGGTATGCCGCTTCAGATGGACTGCCAGCAAAATGTCCTGCACGATATCCTCGGATTGATCGACCGGTTGCCCTGCCCGCGCCAGACCACGGCGCGCCGCGGCCCGGAGCACCGGCGTGACGGCCTTGAGCAGGCGATGATACGCCGCACTATCGCCTTCAATGGCCGACCGCATCAGGCCGGTCCACTCGTCATCCCGCTCGCGCACCGGCGCTCCTACCCTGCAATTCGGTCGACCTTTCAATTTGTTACGACACGACACATCAATCACGAAATCGTGATCGAGGTCACCGGCGCGCCGGCTGACCAGCTCCCCGAGAGGAATCGAGACGGCCGCTTGCGCTCACGGCAGGCTCATAACATCGATCGAGCAGGCCCGCACCCGCCGCAACTCACCTGTCAGGAATTCAGTGGCGGCCGAAATGCCCTGCGACTGATGCCCGCTGCATTAGCATTGCCCAGCTTTTGCCCGGTGTTGCCCGAAGATTCCCTCTTTCCGCCGTGCTGTAGACACCGGCGGGGTCTCATTTCGCCGCTGGGCGGCGGCTAATGGGGAGATTCCACATGACGATCAAAGCCAGCGCGAGATCGGCCATGCTTTTTGCGGCAGGGCTTCTGGTGAGCTTGGCAGGATCTGCGCCGGCGATAGCCGCGGGCGCAGATGACGCCACGGTCTCCAAATCGGAGAGTGCGGCCTCCGGCCAGTCCGACAGGCAGGGTTCGCGTCACCTGAAGAAGCGCCATACCGATCGCAAATCCACCCGCGCGGCGGCGAAATCGGACGAAAGCAAGAAGGCCGAGGAAAAGCAGGTTGCGGATGCGAGTAGCGCCGCGCCGCGCGCGATCCCCGAATGGCTCGCCAACGCCAATGCGCAAATGACGACGGCCGATGCGCCGCCCGATAGCGCCAATGGCATGTCGGCCGCCATGTCCGAAAAGGCCAACACCGTCCTGCAAGCGGCGGCGGACAAGCCGGCCGACGCACAGGAGTCTGCCGAGGCTGGCGTGGTTCCCTCCGACCAGCTCAACGATGTCGATCGGGCGCTGCAGGAGACTCCCGTCGCCTCGGAGACGGCTGCCACACAGACGCTTGTGTTGGCCTCGACCTCCAGGGCAGGATCGGAGACCGTCGCACAGGCCAGCAACGACAGTTCCACGCTCGACAAGACCTCGCTGATCGGGAAGATCTTCATCGCCTTCGGCGCGCTGCTGACGGTGGCATCCGCCGCGCGCATGTTCATGGCGTAATGATCGGAGGTCCGGACGCCGCGGCGGCTGCTTCCGGACCTCCCCGCCCACTTGAAGCCAACCCCGGCAGCGGGCACATTGCCCGCCAGATCGATTGTGCCGGGGTGGATCATGGCGACGTTCGAATACATCATAGTCGAGAGCAAAGGCCCGGTCGGGATTATCACGCTGAACCGGCCGAAAATGCTCAATGCGCTGTCGTTCGGCGTGTTCCGCGAGATTGCGGCCGCCGTCGACGATCTCGAGGCCGACGACAAGATCGGCTGCATCCTGCTCACCGGTAGCGAAAAGGCGTTCGCCGCCGGCGCCGACATCAAGGAAATGAAGCCGAAAAGCTTCATCGACATGTTCTCCAGCGATTTCACCGCCATCGGCGGCGACCGTGTCGCGACCTGCCGCAAGCCGACGATCGCGGCTGTCAGCGGCTATGCGCTCGGCGGCGGCTGCGAGCTCGCGATGATGTGCGACATCATCATCGCCGCCGACACTGCAAAGTTCGGCCAGCCCGAGATCACGCTCGGCACCATCCCCGGCATCGGCGGCACGCAGCGGCTGACGCGCGCGATCGGCAAGTCCAAGGCGATGGATCTGTGTCTCACCGGACGCATGATGGATGCGGCGGAAGCCGAGCGTTCCGGTCTCGTTAGCCGCGTCGTTCCGGCGGACAAGCTGATGGAAGAAGCGATCGCCGCGGCGGAAAAGATCGCCTCGATGTCGCGTCCCGCCGCGGCCATGGCCAAGGAAGCCATCAACCGCGCATTCGAGACGCCGCTCTCGGAAGGCATGAATGTCGAGCGCAACCTGTTCCACTCGACCTTTGCGCTGGAAGACCGCGCCGAGGGCATGGCCGCGTTCATCGAGAAGCGCAAACCGGTGAACAAGAACAGGTGACATTCGTCATTGCGAGCGTAGCGAAGCAATCCATAGTGCCACAAGCGGAAGCATGGATTGCTTCGTCGCTTCAGCGCAAAATTGCTTTGCAATTTTGTCGCGAGCTCCTCGCAATGACGGCGATTGGCGCTACCGCGCCCCACTCCTCGTCAGCGCCGCATTGACGAGCGCTCGATAGGCGCGCTCGGCAAACGTTATTGGTCGATCGAGACCCAATCGCGCCAGACACTCGCGCTTCAACGCATCCGGCGGCTGCGTCATTCCCTGCCACAGCAATCCAGGCAGAAGCAGCGGCCTTCGCTGCGCTTCCCGCAATAGCTGCAGCGCCGGGATCAGCCGCTGCTCGACTTCGGTAAAATCGCTGCCGAACGGGAACGGCGGCAACAACCCGGCCTCACGCGCGGGCTTTAAGGCTTGCGCGATCCGCTCCGGAAAATTCTCGCGATGGGCGCGCGGAATTTCATGCTGCTTGGGCAGCTTGCCGGCATCCTTCGCGACCCTGGCCAGCTCGTCCTGGAAACGCGAATCGGTAATCGCCAGCATGGCCGCAATCGTCTCGGCGTCCGATTTGCCCCTGATATCGGCAACACCGTATTCGGTGACGAAGACGTCGCGCAGATGTCGCGGGATGGTCTCGTGACCGTAGTTCCAGCGGATGTTCGAGTGCGTCTCTCTGCCCGCCTGCCGCGTCGCTTCCAGCGTGAGGACCGAGCGCGCGCCTTGCAGCGCGAAGGCCTGCGCGACGAAATTGTACTGGCCGCCGACGCCGCTGACGACCTGACCGTTGTCGAGGCCGTCGGAGACCGCCGCACCCATCAACGTCGCCATCATCGCGTTGTTGACGAAGCGCGCGCCGACACGCGCCCGCCGCTTGGCTTCTTCGTCCCCGTAGAGTTCATTGGTGAAGGACACTGGCATCATCTGGATGCGCGCGAGCTGCTCGTCCGGCATTTCGCACAGTGCGCGATAGAGCGATTTCGGCCCGAGGAAGAAAGCGCCGTGCAGCGTCACGCCGTCGACCTCGCGCTTGAGAATGCCGGCATTGATCAGGCCGAGAAACGCCTCGATCAGCATTTCGCTGACGCCGTAAAGTCCCTTCTCGAACGGTCCGGCATGCGCAGGCTCGATATCAGGCGCAAGCCGCTTCATGACGGCGCGGAACTGCGCATTATCGCGATGACGGACGATCAGCCCCTGTGCGAGGCCATCGCCGACCTGCCCGATGCCGATCTGCAGCGTGCCGCCGTCGGGGACGAGGCTCGCGGCGTGAAGTCCGATCGCGTATTTGGTGTCGCTGACCGGCTCGGCCGGTGGGGCGAACAGCGGAAACTCCGTCGCGGTGCTGTCGAGGACTGCGGAAAATTCATCCGCCGGCAGATCGCCAGCCCCCGGCATGAACGGCAGCTCGGAATTGACCTGGCCGATCAGCTTGAATGACGCCTGCCCCTCGCTGCGAGCACGCAAAACATCGAGCGTGGTGTCGGTGTTACAGCTCAGGCTGTAGCGTGTCTTGCCATCGACAACACGTTTCGCAACGAGCTGCGTGACAACGTTCAGACCGCGCGTGAGCAGATAGGACGAAGCATGGGTATAGTTCGCGGAGATGTAATGCTGCTGGGCGGAAGGCACGTGCAGCCATTTGCCGGCGAGGAAGAAGAATTCGATGACCTGGATATTGGGCGGCAATTCACCCGCATGCAACGCGCTGGCATAAGCGAGATCTGGATAACCGCCGAATAGGCGATCGATCACCGGATCGATGAAGCGCCGTTCGAGCAGGCTCGAGGCCCGCGGTTTTTCCAGCGTCAGCGCAGAAAACAAAGTGAGCTTGATCGAGCGATCGGCGGCGGCGCGCGCATACAGCGCGTTGACGATATGATTCGCTTTGCCAAGCCCAAGCGGCAGGCCGACTACGAGATCGGTTCCGACATCGCGGATGATATCCTCCGCGATCGCTTCGGGGTCGGAAAACAGCTTTGGCATCAGTTGCGAATCCGGGGCAGAGCTGGAGAGCCAATCGCCCTGAATCGGACGCCAGCCAGTTGAGCATAGCGCATTTGTCGCGAAGTTTTGTCTGTGACGAACCGGCAACAGCCAAGCGCGTATTTCACCGAATTAATGTACTGATGTCGCGCGGCAGTTTGCCTGTAGCGGCGACGCCCCCTAAACAGGTAGACGAACCGCGGCTGCCGGTGCTGACGGGCAGTGCATGATCGGGAATAACGGGCAACCGGCGTTCCCCGAAGATCATGCCCAAATAAACAGATAGAGCGGGATGGCTCGAAACAGGGTTATCACGTTCTCGTGTTGACTACGGGATCAAATGGCTAGGCGCGCCGCTATAGTTGGCCACGTTGAAAGACGGTTGCTTCGATCGAGCATTTACGTTGCTTGTCTCGTCTTCGCGGCACCGGCCGCGCATGGCGAAAGCCTGCCCGAGGCGCTTGCCAAGGCCTACCAGACCAACCCCGCCCTCAATGCCGAACGCGCCCGCCAGCGCGCGACGGATGAAAACGTGCCGCAGGCGCTCTCGGGTTATCGGCCGCAGATCATCGCTACTCTCTCCGCCGGCTTTCAGGCGGTGCGCAACTTGCTGCCCGACAACACCGTCCAGTCGGCGAACCTGAAGCCCTGGACCATCGGGGTGACCGTGTCCCAGACATTGTTCAACGGTTTCAAGACCGCCAACAGCGTCCGCGTGGCGGAACTGCAGGTGAAGTCCGGTCGCGAGGCGTTGCGCAATGTCGGTCAGGGCGTGCTGCTCGATGCAGTCACGGTCTACACCAATGTTCTCGCCAACCAATCGCTCGTCGAAGCGCAACGCGCCAACGTGGCGTTCCTGCAGGAAACGCTCAGCATTACCCAGAAGCGGCTGAATGCCGGTGATGTCACGCCCACTGATGCCGCGCAGGCCGAGGCGCGTTTAAGCCGTGGCCGCGCTGATTTGAACGCCGCCGAGGTCAATCTGGCGGTCAGCCAGGCGACCTATCGTCAGGTCATTGGCAACGCGCCCAACACGCTCCGCCCCGCTGACACCGTGGACCGTTTGCTGCCGCGCAGCCGCGACGATGCCACGGGGCTTGCCTTCCGCGAGCATCCGGCGGTGATGGCGGCAAGCTTTGATTTTGATGTCGCCTCAACCTCGATCCGCGTAGCCGAGAGCAGCCTGATGCCGACCATCACGTTGCAGGGCAGCGCCAGCCGCAGCAAGCAGTCCGATCCCACGCTCGGCACCTTTGGGACAGACCAGGCTTCCGTAACGACTCAGCTCACCCAGCCGATCTATGATGGCGGCATGGCCGCCTCCCAGACCCGGCAGGCCAAGGAAATCGCAACTCAAAGCCGGCAGGTGCTGGACCAGGTCCGTAACCAGGCCCGCACCGCCGCGGTCGGCGCCTGGGTCGCCAACGAAGGCGCCAAGATTGCGGTCACTGCGTCCGAAGCCGAAGTCCGCGCCGCGACCGTCGCGCTGGAGGGCGTGCAAAGGGAAGCGGCCGGCGGCCAGCGCACCACCGTCGACGTGCTGAACGCGCAGCAAGACCTGATTCTGGCCAAGGCCCGGCTCATCGGCGCTCAGCGCGACCGCGTGATCGCCTCCTACACCCTGCTTAGTGCCATCGGCCGGCTGGATGTCAGGAATCTCGGCCTCAATACGCCCGATTATCTGCCCGAAGTGCACTACCATCAGGTGCGCGACGCCTGGCACGGGTTGCGGACGCCGTCCGGGCAGTAGGTTGTATTCTCTCCCACGGCAAGCGCTGACCGCAACGCTATGCGAAGCTGGAGGTCCCGGTCGCGATCTTGCGGGGTGACAAGGACAGCATTACTCCGGTCGAGCAGGCGCGCGATCTCAAAACGCTGTTGCCGCCTGATACGGATCTGACATTGCTGTCGGCGCTCCGCCATATTCCGCAGATCGAGGATCCCGGCATGTTCAACGATGCCCTGCTCAAGACGCTTGCAAAACTCTAGACTGGGCAGAGATTCGACCTGGCCGGAGACATCATGGACGTCATCAGACTGTGCGCCTGGGGCTATGCCGCCCTGCTCGGCTTCGTGATTCTTACCGGCTACATCCCGGCTTTCATCGACGCCAACGATATGATTTTCGGCCTGTTTCGCCGCACCTGGTATGCCGACGGGCTACACCTCGTCTCGGCGCTATGGGCGGCCGCGGCGGCGATGACTTCACGCCGCGCCTCCGAATTGTTCTTTCAACTATTCGGCGTGTTCTATTTCGCCGACGGCGTGCTCGGCCTCTTGACCGGCAGCGGCTATCTCGATTTCGGCATCCTGATCAACGGCGTGCTCAACCTGCCGCTCTCGACGCGGTTTTTCGCCAACGCCCCGCATCTCGGTCTTGGCGGCGTGGCGATCGTGATCGGCTATCTGCTCGCGCCGCGGACGCGGACCGTCGTTCATGCTTAACTGGCTGCGGCGCATTCTCGCTGTCGTCGCAATCCTGATTGCACTGACGGTGCTTGTGCCGCTGACCTATATCGAAGGCGTCTGCCGGCCCGAGGCCAGCACGTCGGCCTCGACAGCGCCGGCGGTGGCGCTACCCGCCATCGATGAGCCGGGTTACCGGCGCAAGCTGAACAACACGTACTTTACTTTTCCCGAGTGGTACATCGTCTATTCCTTCGAGGATTTCGGCCGCTTCCTCGACCGCTCCAGTGAAAGCCAATTTGGTTATCTTAGCCACATCTTCGGGTTCTGGCGGAGCTTCTGCACCATCAACCGAGCTGTCCCTGCGACGGGAGAATCGCTCGCCGAGGTGAAGACGATGATTTACGTCATCGGCGTCAGCTATTCCGTCGAATACGCCATCAAGGGATTTTACGAGAACACCATCGGCCGCGTGTTCGAATGGATCAGGGGCGAGAAGCGTACGCCGCAGGACGAATTCGGCCGCGCCGTGCTGCAGGACTATGCCGCCTTCCTCCACACCATCCCTTGGTACAAATATCCGTTCCGCGAGAAGCTCCAGGACCTGTTCGCGATCTCGGCGCCGACGCCAAGCAGCTTGCGCAGCTGGGAACGCGACTTCGCGCTCGGCGCCGAATATTTCGTCAAGATCGGCTATGCCTCGCTGATCCAGAAGGCGCTCGACGCCAGCAACGACAACGAGCCGCGCGACATCATGTTCGTGGTCGCGACATTGCCGCCCGAAGTGCTGGCAAGGGAGCCGCGGATCAAGCCGGTCCGCACGCTGACCGCGCAATGGCAATTGGTGCAGACGCCGCGCTACAAGGATTTTAGCGAGATTGTCCAGAGCCTGTTAGATAAGGGATATGGCATTGCGGAGGTCGCGGGCAATCACGACATCCTCATCACGGTGATTGCCCCCGGTGCCGCGAAACTCGATATCAAGGGGACGACGGAGCTGTTCTCACTGGAGCTGGATGCGCGGCCTGGCTTTAGCCGGACCGGCCTGAAGGCTAGGATCGACAAGCTTGTCGACATCAACCGCGAGCTCAAGGCCAGGGGTGCAAGCATTGAGCACTTCTACGATTACTGACGGATGTCAGCGCAGAGCCGGCCGATCGTGCCGGATTGCGGGCGCCATTGCGCTCGTTATCTTCGGCTGGCTAGCTGTGGTCGTTGCGCTGACTTTTGGCTCCGCTCCGGGCAAGTCGATGGCGATTGTTGGTCCACCGTCGCAAACGCTGGCAGCCATCGCAAAGGCCAATGGACGGATCCTCGCCTCAAACGATTACTTCACCATCGCCCGCTCCGATGATGCCGGCTTCGTCGCCCGTCTCTACGCGGCAGGCGCCCTGCTGGTACTCGACGCGGAACAAGCCGGCGGCTGCAGCGGCCTGCCGCTGTCATTGCGAGCCACCCGGTCGGCGCGTAGCGCCGCCGGATGACAGGCTCCGCGAAGCAATCCATATCTCGGCTAGGTGAACCATGGATTGCGTCGTCGCCTTGCTCCTCGCAATGACGCGAAGAGTTTGGAGAAACTTGCGAAGCTACGACGCGTACTTCTGATAGAACGTGTTCGTGAACAGCTCACCCGGATCATACTTCCGCTTCGCCGCGAAGAAGTCGTTGATCTGCGGATACGAGCGCTGCAGCTGATCCTTCGAATAATAGAGCTGGTAGGGCAGGAAGAATCTGCCCTTGTGCGCGATGGTAAGATCGATCAGTTCCTCGGTTGTCTTCTTCATGCGCCGGTTGCCGTCTTCATCCGTGGTCTGGTTGATGTAGAGCACCAGCGAGAACGCCGGCTCCGGCGAATAGGTCAGGAAATTGTCTTCCTGATACACCACGCGCACCGACGCATTCAAGAGGTTGGTCTTGTTGTCGGTCAGCACCTTGCGCATGCCGTCGACGAACGAGATGAACTGGCTGCGCGGGATGAAATATTCGTGCAGGATATCGGTATCGTCAGGCAATGAGTTGCGCAAGTAAGGCACGGAATCGTGCATCGGGTCGTTGCGGTTGACGAGGCAGGCCTCCGCCGACCCGATCGCCTGCGCCCGCGTCACTGTGCAGTTTTCCATGCGATGCTCGATGTGCTTCTCCGAAAGCCATTTCACTTCCTGAAACAGCGGCCCCTGCTTGGCGAGATTGACCGTGAGCCGGCGCAGCTTGACGCCGGACACTTCGCCGAGCGGCTGTCGCTTGAAGTCGCTGCCGTCGACTTTTGTGTAGGTATAGAGCAGCAGCTCCTTCAGAAAACTGCTCGGCGCGGTCGAGAGATGGCCGTACATCAGGCCGATATCGGCGTTCTTCTCGATCTCGCCAGCGAACAGCGCGGGAAATTCCTTGTAGTCCATCAAGCGGCGGCCGGTCTGATAGACAAGGTTGTCCGCGATGTCGAGCTCGGCCTCGACGATGACGCCGAACAGGCCGTAGCCGCCGACCACGAGATTGAACAGATCCGCATTCTCGGTTGCCGATACCGTTTGCTGCGAACCATCCGCCAGCATCACCTTCATCGACTTGATCGATTTGGCGAGCGCACCGGCCTGATGGTCCATGCCGTGGGCATTGACTGAAATCGAGCCACCGACGGTGAAGATATCGGTCGACTGCATGGCGCGAACCGCAAAGCGCGGATGCAGCACGTTCTGAATATCGTGCCAGGTCGCGCCCGGCTGCACCGTGACCGATCGCGAGCTCTCATTCAGAACGATCTTGTTGAAGTCGCGCATGTCGAGCACGATGCCGCCCTTGCGGAACGCCTGTCCGCCCATACTGTGGCGCACGCCGGCGGTGGTCACCGAGAGCTTGTTGTCGCGCGCAAAGGCCAACGTCTTGGCGATATCCTCGACACTGCGCACCGCAACCACGCCGTAGATTTCGGTCTTGCTGAGGCAGCTCGCATCATTGATGCTGCCGCCAAGCTGCGACCATTTCACGTCCTTCAGCGGCGCAATCGCCTTGATCCGCTCCAGATCAATTTTCGCCTCTTCGCCGCCGACCGCGGGCCCGCAATCCTTGTCCCCCGTGGGATCAGCAGCCAGCGCCTGAAGCTTGCGGTAGCTGTAAACGCCGAGCAGCACGACGACTACGGCAACGACCGACGCGCCGGTTTTGAATTTCTGTGAAAATTTTCGCATGAAGTGATTCCAGGATGGCGAGATATTCCGGGCGGGCTATTGATTAGTCAAATTGGGACGATACCGGTTCGATAGCCCGGCTGCATTACTGAACCGTTCCCGCGCCTCACTTCTCGGGTCGCAGTCTTCATTGCCTTTAGCGCGCGCGGCGCGAGAACACCGAGATCAGCACCGGCAGCGTCACCAGGATGACGAGCGGCGCCAGCATCATGCCGGTGACGACCACGATCGCCAGCGGCTTTTGCACCTGCGAACCGATCCCCTCCGAGACCGCCGCCGGCAATAGCCCGACGCCGGCGACCACGCAGGTCATCAGCACCGGCCGCAGTTGCAATTCGCCGGTGCGGATCACCGCCCGAATCCGCTCATAGCCTTCGTCGATCAGCTGATTGTACTGCGACAGGATGATGATGCCGTCCATCACGGCGATGCCGAACAATGCAATGAAGCCGATCGCGGCTGAGACACTGAAGGGAATGCCTGAGATGAATAATCCGAGCACGCCGCCGAAGATCGCCATCGGGATCACGCTCATCGCGAGCAGCGTGTCGACCATCGATCCGAAATTAAAAAACAGGAGCACGCCGATCAGCGCGAGGCTGATCGGCACCACGATCGATAGCCGCCGGATAGCGTCCTTGAGGTTGCCGAATTCGCCGACCCATTCGATCCGCGACCCCGGCGGAAGCTGGACCTGCTCGGCGACCTTGTCCTGCGCTTCATGGATCGCGCTGCCGAGGTCGCGGTTACGCACCGAGAACTTGATCGGCAGATAGCGCTCCTGCCCTTCGCGATAGATGTAGGCGGCGCCCGAGATCAAATTGATCGAGGCGACCTCGCTGAGCGGGATCTGCGTGATCGCTCCGCCCTGCCCGGCTACCCCAATCCGCAGATTGTGGATCGCCTCAGCGCTCTTGCGATATTCCGGCGCCAGACGAACGATGATCGGGAAATGCCGGTCGCTGCCGGGTTCATAGAGATCGCCGGCGCTGTCGCCGCCGACCGCGACCTTGATAGTGGCATTGATATCGCCGGGCGACAGGCCATAACGCGCCGCCCGCGCGCGATCGATATCGATCTGGATCGTCGGCTGGCCAAGTGAAGTGAACACCGCAAGATCGGTGACGCCCTGCACGGTGCCGAGCACGGATTTGATCTTGTTGGCGGTATCGGTGAGCGCCTGCAGATCGTTGCCGTAGAGCTTGATCGAATTCTCGCCCTTGACGCCCGACACCGCTTCCGACACGTTGTCCTGCAGATATTGCGAGAAGTTGAATTCGACCCCGGGGAATTTGTCCTGCAATTGCCCCAATAGTTGCACGGTCAATTCGTCCTTGTCGCGGGTATCAGGCCATTCGCTGATGGGCTTTAGGGGCGCGAAGAATTCGGCATTGAACACGCCGGCGGCGTCGGTGCCGTCGTCGGGGCGGCCGTGCTGCGAAACCACCGATTCCACTTCGGGCCGCGCGCGGATCATCTTGCGCATCTCGTTGACGTAGGCGTTGCCCTCCTGCAGCGAAATGGTTGGCGGCAGCGTGGCGCGGATCCACAGATTGCCTTCTTCCAGCTTGGGCAGGAATTCCAGTCCGAGCATCCGCGCGAACACGATGGTCATCAGGACCAGACCGGCGGCGCCGGCGAGCACGATCCTGCGGTTGATAATCGCCCATTTCAGCACCGGCACATAGAGCCGGTCGAGTTGCTTCACGACCCAAGTCTCGCCTTCATGCAGATGTGAGGGAAGGATGATCGCGCTCAAAGCCGGCGTCACCGTAAAGGTCGCGATCAGTCCGCCCGCCAGCGCATAGGCATAGGTCCGCGCCATCGGCCCGAAGATGTTGCCTTCAACGCCGCTCAGCGTGAACAGCGGCAGGAAGGCGGCAATGATGATGGCGGCGGCGAAGAAGATCGAGCGCGACACGTCGGCAGCCGCGGAGAGAATCGCGTGACTCTTGATGCCCATCGTGGTCTCGAAGGAGATATGGCTCTGCTCGACTTCCGACAGCGCAGTCGTCAGGGTCAGCCGCCGGAAGATCGCCTCCACCATGATCACGGTGGCATCGACGATCAGGCCGAAATCGATCGCGCCGACCGACAGCAGGTTGGCGGATTCGCCGCGCAGCACCAGGATGATGACCGCGAAAAACAGCGCAAACGGGATCGTCGCGCCGACGATCAGCGCGCTGCGGAGGTCACCGAGGAATACCCACTGCAGCAGCACGATCAGGATGATCCCGACCACCATGTTGTGCAGCACCGTATGCGTGGTGAGGTCGATCAGATCCTTGCGGTCGTAGATGCGCTCGATCTTGACGCCGGGCGGCAGCACGCTGGAATTGTTGATCTCGCGAACGAGCTTTTCGACCCGGGCAATCGTCGGCGAGCTCTGCTCGCCGCGCCGCATCAAGACGATGCCCTGCACGATGTCGTCGTCCTGGTCGAGGCCGGCAATGCCGAGCCGCGGCTTCTCCCCGATCGTGACATGGGCGATATCGCGTACCAGCACCGGATTGCCGCCCGATTGCGACACCATGGTGTTGTTGAGATCGTCGATCGAGCGGATCAGGCCAACGCCGCGCACCACGGCCGATTGCGCGCCGATGTTGACGGTGTTGCCACCGACATTGATGTTGGCGTTGGAAACGGCCTGCAGCACCTGCGGCAATGTCAGCCCGTTGGCGACCAGCTTGTTGAAATCGACCTGCAGCTCATAGGTCTTGGTCTTGCCGCCCCAACCGGTGACGTCGATCACTCCGGGTACGGCGCGGAAGCGGCGCTGCAGCACCCAGTCCTGCAGCGTCTTGAGGTCGAGCACGCTGTAATTCGGCGGGCCTTTTAAGCGGTAACGAAAAATCTCGCCGATCGGGCTGAGCGGCGAGATGGTCGGCTGCACATTGCCTGGCAGCGGCGGCAATTGCGCCAGGCGGTTCAATACCTGCTGCAACGCCTCTTCATAGGTGTAATCGAACGAGAATTGCAGTTTGACGTCGGACAATCCGTACAGCGAGATAGTTCTGATAGTACGCAGATTCTTGATGCCGGCGACCTGGGTCTCGATCGGGATCGTGATGTAACGCTCGATCTCTTCCGACGACAGGCCCGGGCTCTGCGTCACGATATCGACCATGGGCGGGGTCGGATCGGGATAGGCTTCGATATTGAGCTGCTTGAATGCGATCAGGCCGCCGACCAGCACCGCGATAAACATGCCGACCATCAAATATCGGCGGCTGACTGCTAGGGCGACCAGGCGATCCACAGATCGAAGCTTTCAATGAGGGATCAGCTGCCGGACGCGGCACGATCAATGAAGAGTGCGCCCTTGGTGACGATCTGCTCGCCGGGCCTCAAATTGCCGACCGCCTCGACGAGATCGCCATTGGTGAGGCCGGGCTTGATCTGACGCAGTTCAATCGTCTTGTCGGCATGCGCGACCCAGATCCGGACCTGATCGCCCTCATAGATCAGCGCCTGCTTCGGCACGCCGACCGCCGGACGGTCGCCCGCCGAATAGATGGTGACGTTGGCGAACATCTCGGGCCTCAGCGTACCGTTCTTGTTGTCGATGGTGGCGCGCACCAAGAGCCGCCGCGTTGCCGGATCAATCGCGGTGGCGACGTAGTTGATCCGCGCGGACAGCGAACGGCCCGGCAGCGCCAGCACGTTGAAGGTCACGTCCTGCCCGATCGCGACATCGGCGCAGTCGCTTTCGCGGACGAAGGCCGTGAGCCAGACGGTCGAGAGGTCGCCGATCACATAGACGGGATCGCTGGCGCCCGCATTGACGTACTGGCCCGGACCGATTTTGCGCTGGACCACGGTGCCGCCGATTGGCGCGAAGATAGTGATTTCGGGATTGATGCGGCCCTTTTCCTGGAAAGTCGCGATGTCCTCGTCGGTGAGGCCAAGCAGACGCAATTTGTTGCGCGCGGCTTCCAGCGCGGTCTGCGAGGACCGCATGTCGTTCTGCGCCTGGATCAAGGTCGCTTGGCTCTGCTGATAGTCCTTCAGCGGAACGGCCTTGCCCTCGAACAGATCCTTGGCCCGCTGTCCCTGCAGCTCCGCCAGATCGAGCGCGGACTTCGCCTTGTTCATCGCGGTCATGGCCGCGATGAAATCGTTTTGCGCCTGAATGTTGTCGGCGGTCTCGATCACGAACAGCGGCTGGCCCTTGACGACGGTGTCGCCCGGCTTGGCCAGCAGCCTGGTGACGCGGCCGGCATAGGGCGAGAACACCGGCGTCGAGCGATCTTCGTCGATCGCGATCTTGCCTTCGGTGACGTGCTCGGCGCGGAAGCCGCGTTCGGTGACGGGCTGAATAGTCAGGCTGGCCCATTCGGCCGGGCTCGGCGTGTAGCGCTGCAGCCCCTTGCGGGACTGGCTCGATATCTCCGAATGCCCGCGCTTTGAGCCGCCGATCTGGGTCGTGCCATAGGCGGCCGCCCCGGCCAACGCCACCAGGGCGATGGCCACGGCCCAGCGTTTCGGGCTCATGATCTGCATTCGCTTGGCAAATTCGTTAGGCATGCGGGGCGGGAACCGATCAGCGACAATTTGTCTCAGCCATGGCCTATAGTGCCTAAACAGCGTTCTGCACAACCGAAAAAACAGGAAAGCAGCCCCTCCGGACGCAGTTAAAGTTCCGAACGGTTGGCAGCACTGTCATTCCCGAGCCGGCCATTGCGGTGGATGGCTGCCGAGCGGCATCGCCGGACGGGCCCAAAACGCAGGCGTTTTCGACAGAATCGCTGAATGCCTGACCGACCGCAGCACGCCAAAACCTGAATCCACCTCCTCGATGAAGGGCAGCACCGCCTCCCCCGTAAGATCACGGGTATCCAGCCCGCCCGGGACTCGTCCGAGATTCCACAGCCAGCGTCCGGTCTGCGCCAGCGACACCTGGACGTGCCAACTGCCGCCTTCACGCGCCCGACGCGCTTTCGCCATCATGGCGCCGAACGCCATGAAGTAGCCGGTGGCGTGATCGAGCATTTGCGCCGGCAATTCCTTCGGCCCAACGATGCCGGCGGCCTGCCCCTCCGCATGGTTGAAGCCGGTCGCGGTCTGCACCAGCGAGTCGAAGCCGCGCCGCTCCGCCCATGGCCCGGCATGACCATAGGCCGACAACGTGACATAAATGATGCCGGGATTGATGCGCGCGGCGTCTTCCGGCGGGAAGCCAAGGCTTGCGAGCGCGCGCGGCCGATAGCCCTGCGAAAAAATATCCGCCTCTCGCAGCAGTTCACGCAAAGCCGTGCGCCCCTGCTCGTTCTTGAGTTCGACAAAGCTCGTCAACTTGCCGCGGCCGGTGTCGATGGTGAGCCACGGAATCGCCGGCAGTTCGGGCCCTGAGATCAGCAGCACGTCGGCGCCATGCGCGGCGAGCGTTCGCCCCGCGACCGGCCCCGCGATCACGCGCGACAGGTCGAGCACGCGAATGCCGGCAAGCGGCCGTTTGCCCCTCGGCCACCGCTTTGGTGCAGCTTCGCCGATTTTCGTGATCGAGATCAGCGGCAATCCGGCCAGCGCCCTGGCGTGGGGCGTCGCCGACCATTCGTCGTGAGAGCGCATGAAGGCGACGACGGCGCCGCCCGCATAGGCTGCGGTCTCGAACGCTTCGCCGTCCCATTGCAGCAGAGCGGCCTGAACGGCGTCACGCTCCGCCTGGCAGTTCAGCACGCGACAAACGGCGTCGCGATGATGCGGAAAATTGGTGTGCAGCCGCACGAAACCGTCGCGGGTTTTGTAGGTGCCGGCGATCGCATCCCAGGCCGGCGGTGGCGGCTTGCCGTCGACGCGGAGATAACGCTCGCTCCGGCATTCGACCACGGCGTGGCGCATATCGACGGTGACTTCCTGCGCCTCGCCGCTGCGCATTTTCCAGATCGCGGCCGCGGCGAGCGCGCTTGTCGCGACGCTGATTTGTGCGGCGGCAGCGACGCGAAACGAGGACGGCAGTTGTGGCCCCTCGCCGGTCAGCGTAAGTGCGTCGAGCGCGGAAGCTTCGCCGCCGACGGAGGTCCAGATATCGGAAAGGATTTCGCGGGGGCTTTGCATTAACGTCCTTTCACTGGCGCCTGATGCCTTTGCGTGCTTCAGATTGTGTTCGAGCAAGCGTAGCCCGGAGGGTATCAACGGGTCGCGCGAATGCGCGCCTGATGACAGGCTCCGCGCAATCCAGGTCAGGGCGATCCGCTTGGTAAGATCGTCCTGGATTTCTCTCGCGCTCCATCCAGGCTACGTCCCTAACCAGCGAAGGAGTTGCAATGGCTGCCATCGATCCCCTGACGGCAGGTGCCGTTTTTCTTGCAACCGCCGGAACGGATGCAGTGTACGTCATGTTCACCTCGGCGGTAGTGGCGCGCAAACGCGTGCCGGCGGCAACATGGAGCAGCATCTGGTATCTGCTCTCGTCATACGCCGTCATCAGTTACACCGACAACTGGGTCTATGTTGCTTTTGCAGGCATAGGTTCGTGGGTCGGTGCGTATGTGACCATTACGTTTCTGCATCGTCCGCCGGGCGGCCCGCCCGTTGGGGCTGCGCCGGAGTAGCAGTCGATCATCGTCCTTCGCAAAAGCAAACGATCCAGTACGCCGCAGCTTTTCGGTTCGATCACTGCTGTCTCCAGATCGTCATTGCGAGCGCAGCGAAGCAATCCACGTCGGCTCGGGGATAAATGGATTGCTTCGCTGCGCTCGCAATGACGTGGATACAGCTTCGCGATCTCGCGACGCATCACGCCCGAGGTTTTGCATCTTCTTTGCCCTCATCAAAGTCGGAGGGCGCAGGGAAGACCGGGTGCTGGCTGCACCCGCGGTCTCGTGTGCTGCTTGCGCAAAAGGAAACGCACACGAGCATACAGGTACAGCGGAAACACTCCGGCCTTCCCTGCGCAATGGCTTTACGGCTTACTTCGTGCTCTTCCTGGTGAACGGCTTTATTGCCACCATCGCCAGCGAAAACCTGCTTCGCCGACTTAACGCCAGCACCGCGGCATCAGAACCACACGACTTCGCCGTACGCTTGCGGCGCGCAACGTCTCTCGCGCCATCTGCGTCCATCGCATCTCACCGCGCGTTCGTGACGTGGCCGCCGCCCCTCATCTTGCCGTGAGACGGGCGGAGTTATGCGACTGATTTGGGTGAAAACGGAAGCGGAATATTTTTGCTTCCGGGGCTTGACGCGATTTCTGAAAATCAGAAGTGATTTGGGTCTCGTGCCAGTTTGTCGCGGGCAACTGCGTAAAATGTCCTTGCGCTAGGGCAAATCACTCCGCAGCCGTAAGATGGGCAAAACGCACTGCCCATTTTGAAGCACGGTCGGTGTACCGCGAGATGGCCGGCCAGGATGATCGCCACAAACCCAACTCGTGTCGTCGCACAGAAAACACGTAGCGGGTTCGACTACCGCGGGGCTAACGGTAGCCCTTGCATTTCGTCTCTTCCTTGTAGCTGCCGTCGCGCTCCCACTTGCGCTCGATCTTGCAGCCGCCCCGGTAGAATTCCTGCTTGTACTCTCGATCCATGTTGTAGGCGCGTTGGCCGCGCTCATAGCCATATCCCCATCGGCCCTTGCCGCTTTCGTCTTTCCATGGATCGGCCAAGGCCGGTCCGGTGAGTAACATGAAAATCAACGCGAGCCCAAAGCGCATGCCGAATCCTCCTCCAAATGACCTGGATCGATAACCCAGTGGAGATCGAACGGTTCACGAATTGCACACCGCTGAGGACACTACGATTTTGGCGTCAAACACGGACGTTACCTACCCTGTCATATATTGTGATAGATCGCATTTAATCTAATTAAATACACGTCCACCGATTGGATTTAATCTTGCTCACGTCTCGGGAAATCCCAGCATGGCAAACCCGGGAGAAGAAGGGGACGGAGACCGCCTGATACTCAGAGGGCCGCCTGCCTTGGCGCGATGGTGAAGCTTTCCTTCGACGACAAAGAAGGATCGAAGCTGCTGGACATTGCGGATGCCCAGATTGAGCCCGTCGAATACTTGGCAGATATGGCCGGGGATCTGTCAAAGACAGTACTTCCGGATGTCCGACCGGCGGGAGCCGCAGGCCCGCTGTTTGTGGTTACCTCCGGATTGTGAAGTGTGGCGCCAATGGTGACGCCTGGAAGCTGCCTTCATTCAGAGCTGACTGCCCCTCGCAGATTCCCGCGAGGCATACTTCCGTCCATAGCGGGAAAAATCGGCAATGACTTAGGAACTTCTCGGCACGAAAACGGTATCCTTTGACCACGGGTGCAAGGTGCGCGTGGGAGGGAGGCTCTGATGACGGTGAAAGTCCAATCCGCAGGCTACTACTTGTATCAATTGGAAAAAGATAACCATGAGCTACTCCAGAAATTTGCGGAGCTTGCAACTCTGCGGGAGCTAGTTCGATGCAAAGAGGGAGCCCTGCGCGCGAAGCGAGCGTCTGACGAAAGACCAACGACTATAATACCAACTATGGCCGGCCGTCCTTCCCACCATCACTATCGGGGGACTGGTTGAGCTGACGCAATCGATCTTCCAGCAACTTCTGCTTGGCGATCAATTTTTCACGAAGAACTGACTGCATCAGTTGGTGCAGTTCGAACAGTTCTTCAACCGACATTTTCTCCCACTCACTCAGCATGACGTGCCCCAGCGATCATGAAAGTAACGCTTGTTGCTCTGTCGAAGCCGCAGAGATATGGGAGAGAGGCTCAGTCGCAATGCACGGAAGATATTAAATTAGGATCTGCGGTTCGATGAACCTGACCGCGTGCATAAGCTGACCATGTGAAGAAAATGGCCCCAGCGCAGGAATCGCGCTGAGGCCGTCGTAGTATTCCCATTCCAATCAGCCAGACAGGGTAGTGGGATCCATCTGGCGCCTCGATAAGATCGGGATAAATTGGTAATGTCTGTTCAATACTGAACAGAACACTCGGATTCGCGGCCCGAGTTCCCCTTAGGGCCAAACCAAGGGGATAACCGATGCCCATTTATCGCCTGCTGCAAAATATGCCGATGGGACCTGAAGAGATCAGCCGCTTGACGAGTGCTTACGAGCAAGCATTGCGCACCGTCGGCATTGCTGATCGAGACGATCCGCTGGCCGAGTTGCTCGCAAAGAAAATTATCGAAGTGGCACAGACTGGCATCCGCGAGCCCTCGGATATTTCCGCTCAAGCAATCAAGGAAATCGGAATTGCAACTTGGGAGCCGCCTTGACGCGAGAAGGGCCGGGAAACGTCGGAAACAAAGAACGCAAAGTCTTGAAGGCGGGCCGTGGAGCGCGCCGGCCGGCCGAGATGCGAACGGCATTCCGACCGAGCGCGGTGCTCGCCCAGCCCACGAAGCCGCTTACTTTTCCGAACATCAAGAACGGCCACAATCGGGATTGCCGGGAGATTTTGCGTCTGTTCGGAACGTTCGAATAAAGCCGCTGGTTGTCTTACCTCTATGAAAGGACAACCCATGAAGCTCGCAACAATTGCTTTGTCCTCAGTCCTGATGCTCGGTTCCACACTCGCGCTTGCACAAGCTGGTGGTTCGGGCGACGCCGCTGCTGCCGGCGGCGCAACGGGTGGACCGGCCGGAGCGGGATCCTCCAGCGCCACCAAGGGCGACGCGGCGGGTCCCAGCGGTACGCGGGAAAGCGGGCAAGGCGCCGGTTCGGGCGACGCCTCGGCTGCCGCCGCCGGTGGTGCGACTGGCGGACCCGCCGGGGCTGGTTCCTCCAGTGCTGTTAGGAGCGACACCACAGGCTCCTCAAAAGAAGGCTCCTCAAAAGAGCCCGAGCGGCGCTAACACCATCAGCCGAGGTTAACTTCTTCGGAGATGCGAAAGCCGCGCCACGAAGATCCTTGTCCATTGCGTCTGCGGTCGCGCGACGCCGGCCGCTGGCTTGATGATATGCGCGTCTCGGATATCGAGCCGCGATTCACCTGCCAAGTGTGCGGCCAGCGGGGCGCGGAAGTCCGGCCAAAATTCAAGCCGGCAAGAATGGGTACCTGAAGAAATACGCCACCGCCCGCCCTACGCCGATCCGGAAAAGGCCGCGCGCCGAATCCTCGTCGAGAGGGCGTGCGCTGAAGCTGCAGGATTTCCCGCCGTACATCGCTCATTGTACTTTGATCTTTCTTGCGCGTTACCTGCACCGCTACAATGCGGCGGCATCAACGCAAGGAAAAACAAAAATGGATTTGGGATTGAAGGGCAGAAATGCCGTCGTGCTCGGCGGCACGCGCGGGATCGGGCGGGCGATTGCGGAAACGCTTGCCGCGGAAGGCTCGGGCGTCGCCGTCTGTGCGCGCAATGCCGATCAGGTGGCGGGCACCGTTGCCGAACTCAAGGCGAAGGGCGTGCGCGCGACCGGTGCGCCGCTCGACGTCACTGACGCCGCCGCGCTGAAAGCATGGATAGCGGACGCAGCCAAAGAGCTCGGCAGCCTCGACATGCTGTTCTCCAACGCCGGCGCGATGGCGCAAGGCGGCGATCCCGCCGCCTGGGAGCAAAACTTTCGGCTCGACGTGCTCGGCGCCGTCAATGCATTTGAGGCGGCGCAGCCGTTTCTTGAGGCCAGCGGCGCCAAGAGCGGCGACGCCGCCTTCATCATCATCTCGTCGGTCTCCGCCGCGCAGGCCGACACCGCCAGCTCATACGGCCCGATCAAGGCGGCGCTGATCCACATGGCCAAGGGGCTGGCGCGGCAACACGCGGGCAAGAAGATCCGCGTCAATGTGGTGTCGCCGGGCACGGTCTATTTCAAGGGCGGTATCTGGAACATGGTCGAGCGCGACATGCCCAAGCGCTATCAGGATGCGCTGGCGCGCAACCCGACCGGCCGCATGGCAACGCCGCAAGAGATTGCTAATGCGGCGGTATTTCTTGCGAGCCCCGCCTCTTCGTTCACCACGGGCTCGAATCTCGTCGTCGACGGCGCGATTTCGAACCGGGTGAATTTCTGAGGGGCGGCAGTAGGATAGGCAAAGCGCAGCCTACCCACCATGCATATGGCCATCGGCATAGATGTGGGAGGGAAGCCGCCGGGCGATGCCGTCAGCGGCGGTGAATCCAGTGTGGCGATACCGATGGCGACGGCAGGGTTGTGCGCGCACGGCCTACAACTCGCCAATCAAACCGGGGCAATTTGAATCGATAAGCTAAGGGAACTTTACGAAGTTACATTCACGGTAGCTCCCGCTTCGAAGACCCGGCCGGCTGGGTCCAACGACGGATGGGCAGGATGATTGTCGACGAACAAAGGACAAAGGTGCAGCGCGAACCGCGACGCCAGCTGCGCAAGCGGCCGACATGGATGACAATCGACAACGGGATCACGAAGATCGAATGCGTCGTCCTCGACGTCTCGCCGGGTGGCGCCAAGATCGTGACCGACGCGGCCTTCGATGTCAGGGATAGTTTTGAGTTGGCGCTGGTGCCCGAGCATTCGACGCGCCAGTCCTGCGAAGTGGTCTGGCGGCGCGGCAAGACCTACGGCGTGAAGTTTCTGTCCTAAGAAGCGGCGTCTTCGCCGTTGGCATCAGGGATGTGGCCAAGACGGCGGCCTCGTGGTTCTCACGGCGATGCGAAGCATCGTCCGGAGGCGGCGCTTACGCGCATTCCGCGTCCCGTGTGAAATCTTACCCCCAATACAAGCCTAGAACCTCATCCTGAGGAGCCGCCTATCGCGCGAATGCGCGCCCGATGACAGGCTTCGCGGCGTCTCGAAGGATGCAGGCCCGGTTGTCACATTTGCCCGCCCCACTCTCGTCGCGATTGGCTTTGACATGTGACTGTATTATTACAGTTAAATGTCAGTTCGAATACAGCGGAGCGACGAATGAGCTTGGAATGGCAGGCGCGGTCAGGTTCCCTGGCCTGGTCAAATCCTGTGGCCCGGTGGTGGGGACTGTTGACGGTGGTAAGCGGCGTCAACATCGCCGCCTGGTTCGTGCTGTACCGCGAGCTTCCTATCCAGCCGACGGGATTTGCCGGCAGCGCGTCTGGCATCGGGATCATGCTGCTGTTCTGCGCGGCCTATGTGTTCGGTTGCGCCTTCAGGTCGTTTCTGCCACGCGCTGACGTGCAGCGGATCTGTTTGTTCGACACCTGGCTGTCGAGCGTCATGGTCGGCCGGTCGGTGGCGACCGTCGCCGAAGTGTGTTTCGTGGCGCAATGGGCGATCATCCTGCATCACCTCGGCACGATGACCGGGGCAGAAACGGTCATTAACATCGCGTGGCTGATCGTTCCGCTCATCCTGATCGCGGAATGCCTGTCCTGGTATGCGGTTCTGACCCGAAACTATCTCGGCAATGCGATCGAGAATTCGCTGTGGGCGGTCGCCTTCTTCGCCATCGGCGTCGCGCTGTGTCGCCTGCTGCCGGAGTTCAACGGCGCGGTCCGCGTGATTCTCGCCGTCAGCATCGCCGGCATTGCGGGCTACCTGGCATTTCTCATGACGGTCGACGTGCCGATGTATATCAAACGCTGGCGGACCGGAGACGCCGATGGCGATAAGCGCCTGACGCCGCGGGAGGGGCTGCGCGATGTGATGACTCGCTGGGTCGTGACGCATGATATCGCCGAGTGGAAGGAAGAGATGGCCTGGATGGCGCTTTATTTCAGCCTCGCCGTCTGGTCGAGCCTTGCGCTGTGCGTCTTCTATTCGCTTGAGCATCGGCTGCCGCAGTACCGGATCGAAGCCGTGATCGTAAGCGGGGCGTCGAGCGCGCCCCTCGCCGGCAACCCGCGGTAAGGCGCACTGCCGCGTTACACGCCCGTAGCGCGGTCGCTGGCCTTGTTTCAGAAGGGCGGTTTTTTTGGACCGATTTCAGATAGGCATTCATATTCTGACGCTGGCGGCGGCTTTCGTGCTGGCCATACCGATCGGTTGGGATCGTGAAAAGCGGGCGCGGAGCGCAGGCCTGCGCACCTTTCCGCTGGTCGCCCTGGCAAGCTGCGGCTTCGTGCAGGCCAGCGAACAGTGGATGGTGAATTCTCCCGATGGCATGTCGAAGGTAATCGAGGGCGTGATCACCGGCATCGGCTTCATCGGCGGCGGCGCGATCCTCAAGCAGGGCGCCACGGTGCAGGGCACTGCGACGGCGGCAAGTCTGTGGGCCACCGGCGCGATCGGCGTTTCGGTCGGGCTCGGCAGCTACGATGTCGCGGTAACGATCGCGGCATTCACCTTCCTGACGCTGAGGCTGCTCACGCTCGTGAAGGAGGAGCGCGACCTGCAGATCGGCCAGGACGGCAAATACGTTAATGACGAAGAGAAGAAGGACTGAGTGCGTAGCGGGTGAGCCAAGGTTCTGATGTACTGGGCCTGATCGCGAGGGGTCGAGCCGCAGGCGCAGTCCGACACCTACGATGCATACCAATCACCGCACCGTGAGGCTGTTTCGTCGCCCGCGGGGGCATGAAATATTCCGCGCCTTGCGCGAAGCCATTTTCTCGGCCGAGGAAGAAATCCGGAAACGAAGGCGTCGTAAACTGCCCGGTGATCAGACATGGAGTCGATCATGGGGACGCTCATCAACATGCTCTACCGGGAATACTGTCGAGCTCGGTTGTTGGAGATGCGCAGGATCAGCCTCGCTCGCTAAAGAAGCGCAAGCAATCTGTCGCAGCCGGCATTTGCTGATTTGCGAGAACCGAAATCAGGAATCAACTTGTCGGACCGAGATCGAAGGAGAAGGTCATGCAGCCATCGACAGACGATCTGCTGATACGTCAAATCAGTGCGCTGATATCCGCGACCGCCAATGCAGCATCCACTAACGGGGAACATGCCCCCTTCATCGAGGCACGGCTGTACCAGAGCCTCGCTGCACATTGCGCCGAGAAGCAAAAGATCGCAGCCATGCTTGCGAAAAGTGGCGTCAGCGCCACGCGAACGGGATTAATCTACTGGTAGATCGGAGCCAGGAGATCTCGCGGATCGTCGGCAAGGCCATCACTGCGGTACCGGTTTGTTTTCCTCTCACGCCGCGTCCGAGGGGATACGCTCCGGCCCGTCATCCCCAACCCATCTCGCTCGGGAGCGCGATCCGCCCCTGAACTGACCCCGAAATTTGTCCCGGCGAAATTCCGAACTCGCGCTTGAATGCCCGATTGAACGCCGCTTCCGCGTGGATCCGAACCGGCTGCAAAGAACCACGGAGTTTCGGCAAAGTTGCGGCTTCGGCTTCTCGCTAGGCTCGAATGCATGGGCCCGACCGCCGCAACCGGTCAGTCCGGCTGCCATGAATTGGCGCGTACGAACAAGGAGGTTCTGATGGACAAGGCGTTCGACGTGATCGTCATGGGCGCGCGCTGCGCCGGCTCGCCGACAGCGATGCTGCTGGCGCGTAGGGGATACCGGGTGCTGGCGGTCGATCGCGCATCATTCCCGAGCGACACCGTCTCAACACATCTCGTGCATCCCCGCGCCGTGAATGCGCTGGCACGGTGGGGTCTGCTCGACCGGCTGGTGGCGACCGGATGCCCGCCGATCCACACCTACTCCTTTGACTTCGGCGCCTTCACGATTGCCGGCGCTCCGGGGATGGACAAGGACTCCGTTGCCTACTGCCCGCGGCGGACAATCCTCGACAAGCTGCTTGTCGATGCCGCCGCCGAATCCGGTGCGGAGATTCGTCAGGGTTTCGTAGTCGAGGAGATCATTTTCCAGGGAGCGCGCGTCGTCGGCATCAGGGGTCGATCGAAGCACGGCGGCGCTGTTACGGAACATGCCGAAATGATCGTGGGCGCCGATGGCCGGCACTCCATGCTCAGCGAGGCGGTGCATCCCGAGCACTACCGCGACAAGCCGCCTTTGCTGGCGGGTTACTACAGCTATTGGAGAGGACTGCCGACCGACGGCCGCTTTGAAACCTTCATCCGCGACAGGCGCGCATTTGCAGCAATGCCGACCCATGACGACTTGACGCTCGTCATTGCCGGATGGCCCTACGCGGAGTTTGCGGAAAACAAGAAGGACATCGAAGGCAATTACCTGAAGGCAATCGAGCAGGCGCCGGACTTTGCGAGGCGGCTGCGTAGCGCAACGCGCGAAGCACCGTTCGCCGGCACAGCTGTCCCGAACTATTTTCGCAAGCCTTACGGGCCCGGCTGGGCTCTCGTAGGAGACGCCGGCTATAACAGGGACTTCATAACAGCGCAGGGAATCCTCGACGCCTTCCGCGACGCCGAACTCTGCGCCGGGGCGATCGACCAATCATTGTCGGGCGCGCGGCCATTCGAGGAAGCCATGAGCGAGTATCAGCGCATCCGCGACGCCGACGTTGGCGCGATGTACGATTTCACCTGCGACCTCGCAACGCTCGAACCGCCGCCACCCGAGCTACAACGGATCCTTGGCGTGGTTCATGGCAACCAGGCCGCCATGGACGGCTTTGCGCGTATGAACGCCGCGACGATATCGCCGACGGAATTTTTCGCGCCTGAGAACGTCGAAGCGATCTTGGCTGCTGCGGAAACGAGAGCTTAGGGGGCGAGCGCATAGCGACGCGCAGCGCTACTGTAGCTCAATGAAAATCCCGGGACGGCGGCAGGATGCGGACGTCGCGGGGGTGGCGGATTTTTTGCGCTGGCGTATCGGCATGGTCGCGGCGGTCGTCGTTGAGCGGTTCGACCAGCACGGAGCCTGCCGGCACCGGAGGCTTGCGGCTCAGCGCGTCGTTGGCGAGGCCGATCAGGTCGTGGGAACGGTCGAACATCCGCTGCGCCACCAGATGCGTCACTTCCTCGGGGCTACTCTGGACATAGCCCTCGACCAGGATCAGGCGCGCGCCCATCACTTCCTTGCGGTACTGCTCCATCACCTTGGGCCACACCACGATATTGGCGATGCCGGTCTCATCCTCCAGCGTCATGAACACGACGCCCTTGGCGCTGCCCGGGCGCTGCCGCACCAGCACCACGCCGGCACAGCGGACGCGACGCTTATCGCTTGTGTGGTTGACGTCCTTGCAGGGGACGACGCGCTCTTTGGTGAACATCTCGCGCAAGAACTCCATCGGGTGGCCCTTCAGCGACAGGCGGACCGTCTGGTAGTCGGCGACCACCTGCTCGGGCAGCGGCATCTCGGGCAACGGCTTGGCGTTCTCGTCCGGCTGCTCGCGGGCGATTGCGGCCTGAAACAGCGGCAGCGGCACGTCGTCGGGCAGCCGCCGTACCGCCCAGAGCGCCGCGCGGCGATCGAGCCCGATCGAGCGGAAGGCATCGGCGTCGGCAAGCAGGATCAGCGCGCGCTTCGGCAAGCCGGTGTCGCGGGCAAATTCCTCCAGCGAGGTGAAAGGCCGGCGCTTGCGGGCGGCGACGATGCGGTCGGCCCAGTCGGTTGTTTCTGCAACTGCCGCTCCGCGGGCGCGCTTCACCTCTCCCGCTTGCGGGGGAGGTCGGATCGCATCGAATGATGCGATCCGGGTGGGGGCTCCCTCCATACGGGCAGTATGACTCGTGGAGGCACCCCCACCCCGACCCTCCCCCGCAAGCGGGAGAGGGAGCACAGTCCCCGTGCGGTTGACTGACACGCCCCGGAATGATGCCTGGCTTCTTTTCAACCTTTCCTCATCCTCATCGAGCCAGTGGAAGCCGTCGATCTGGCGGAAGCCGAGACGGACGGCGCAATATTTGCCGTCCCCCTCCTCCAGCGTGTTCTGCGCAAAGCTGTAGGACACATCGATCTCGCGAACCTCTACGCCGTTCTTGCGGGCATCGCCGACGATCTGGGCGGGCGCATAAAAACCCATCGGCTGCGAGTTGAGCAGGCCGCAGCAGAAGGCGTCGGGGTGATAATGCTTCAGCCATGAGGAGATATAGACGAGCTGGGCGAAGCTCGCGGCATGGCTTTCCGGAAAGCCGTAAGAGCCAAAACCCTTGATCTGGTCGAAGCAGCTCTTGGCGAATTCAGCATCATAGCCGCGCGCGATCATGTTGCCGATCAGCTTGGTTTCGTACTTGCCGATGGTGCCGAGATTGCGGAAGGTCGCCATCGAGCGGCGCAGGCCGTTGGCCTCTTCGGGCGAAAACTTGGCGGCCTCGATCGCGATCCGCATCGCCTGCTCCTGGAATAGCGGCACGCCGAGCGTCTTGTGGAGCACGCGGTACAATTCGTCCGCCGGTCCGTGATCGGGCGATGGCGAGGGATAGCTCACTTTTTCCTGGCCGTTCCGCCGCCGCAAATAGGGATGCACCATGTCGCCCTGGATCGGGCCGGGCCGCACGATCGCGACTTCAATGACGAGATCGTAAAATGTCTTCGGCTTCAAACGCGGCAACATGTTCATCTGTGCGCGGCTTTCGACCTGGAACACACCGAGGGACTCTCCCCTCTGCAGCATTTTAAAAACATCATCGTTGTCGATCGCCTTGATGTCAGCCAATTCGTATCGCTTTCCCTTATGGTCGGCGATCAGGTCAAAGCATTTGCGGATGCAGGTCAGCATGCCCAGCGCCAGCACGTCGACCTTCATCATGCTAAGCGCGTCGACATCGTCCTTGTCCCATTCGATGAAGGTGCGGTCGTCCATCGCGGCGTTGCCGATCGGCACATACGTATCGAGCCGGTCCTGCGTCAGCACATAACCGCCGACATGCTGCGACAGATGACGGGGGAATTCGATCAGCTCGGCGGCAAGCTCGACCGCGAGTTCGACCATCGCATTCTGCGGATCGAGTCCGGCCTGGCGGACCTGCATCTCGTTGAGGCCCTTGCCCCAGCTTCCCCAGACCGTATCGGCGAGCGCGGCAGTGACGTCTTCCGTCAGCCCCAGCGCCTTGCCGACGTCGCGGATCGCGCTGCGCGGGCGATAATGGATGACGGTCGCGATAACAGCGGCGCGGTGACGGCCGTAGCGGCGGTAGACATATTGCATCACCTCCTCGCGCCGCGAATGCTCGAAATCGACGTCGATGTCGGGCGGCTCCAGCCGCTCCTTGGAGATGAAACGCTCGAACAAGAGATCGACCTTGGTCGGATCGACCGAAGTGACGCCGAGCACGTAGCAGACGGCCGAGTTCGCTGCTGATCCCCTGCCCTGACAGAGGATGTTCTGGCTGCGGGCATATTGCACGATGTCGTGCACGGTCAGGAAATAATGCGCGTATTTCAATTCGGCGATTAGATCGAGCTCCTTGCGCAAGGTAGCGCGCAACTTGTCGTCGATTACCCCACCGAAGTATTTGTCGACGCCCGCCCAGGTGAGATCTTCGAGATGCTCCTGCGCGGTCTTGCCCGGCGGCACCGGCTCGTCCGGATACTGATATTTGAGCTGATCGAGCGAGAACAAAATACGGCTCGCAAAGCGCATGGTTTCCACAATCGCCTCGGGGAGATCGCGAAATAGCCGCGCCATTTCATGCGGCGGTTTCAGGTAGCGCTCGGCATTAGCCTCGAGCCGCCGGCCGATGGCATCGATCGTGGTCTTCTCCCTGATGCAGGTCAGCACGTCCTGCAGCCGGCGGCGGGCGGGATGATGGTACAGCACCTCGTTGTTAGCGAGCAGCGGGACTTTTGCGGCGTGTGCGATGCGGTGCAGCCGTGCGAGGCGACGCCGGTCGTCGCCGCGATAGAGCAGGCTTGCGGCGAGCCAGACGCCATCGGCGCCACTGTCCTTCAACCGCTGCAGGATTTTTGACGCGCCCTCCGCATCGAAACGGTGCGGTAGCGCCAGCACCAGAAGCTGGCCTTCGGCCCGTAAGCGGCGCGGTCGCGCGGATAGACCAGAATGTCGGGCGTGCCATCGATGAAGACGATCCGCGCGCCGATCAGAAGCTTTGGTTTGTATTTGACCTCGGGATTGTCGAGCTCCTTGTAGGCGCGCACCACGCCGGCCAGCGTGTTGTGATCGGCGATGCCGATCACGGGAATGCCGAGTTCGCTTGCCTGATGCACATAGGCGCGCGGGTCCGAGCCGCCGCGCAGGAACGAGAAATTGCTGGTGATGCCGATCTCGGCATAATTGTCGAAGGGGCTTTTCATGCGAATAGTCCGTGCACGAACCATCTGGGCGGCGTGGGTTCGCCCTCCTCATCCGCCAGCTCGCTTTCATAGAGGCCGTCGCGAAAGATCCAGAAGCGCTGGCCCGCTTCATCCTCGATGCGGAAATAATCCCGCGTCGGGCCGTCGCCGTTCTGCTTCCACCATTCCATGGCGATGCGTTCGGGTCCCTCCACCCGTACCACCGCGTGCGTCACGCGCCGCCAGGTGAACTGGTGTGGCGGACCGTCAGGCACGGTCGCGAACGGCACCTTGATGGGCTCCGGCTTTTCGAACAGCCGCAAGGGCCGGAGCGGCGGCTCGCCCGCGATCCGCTCCGGCCAAGCCGCCTGCGTCGCCGCCGCCAGATGATGTTGCGCCGACACAGCGCGCACGGCGCTTTCAGGAATGTGGGTATCCTCAGGCAGATGCACGACGACGCGCTTTCCGCCGATGCGCGCGGCGATGCGGTCGATCAACGCGGACAATTCGTCACTGTCGTGAACATTGGCATCGAGATCGCGCTGCTGCTGCACTACGATTTCGGTGCGGCTGGCGGAAAGGCGGATGAGATCGAAGCCGAAGCCGGGATCGAGGGGATCATTGAGCGCCTCTAACCGCTCGCGGAACAGGCGATCGATCACCTCCGGCTTCGTTACGGGACGTCCGGTCTCGACGGGAATCGTGCGCACCGCGCCGTCGGTGCGGAAAAAACTTGCTTCCAGCTTTCGGGCGCCCTTGCCCTGCTTGTCCATCGCCGTGACCAGCATGGTCGCCAGTGCGGACAGGTTCATCGCGATCACGGTGTCGGTGGCGACCGGGTCAGGAAAGCGTTTCTCGACGATGTAATCCGGCAGCGGCTTTCGCGGGCTGATCGGCCCATCGCCCTGCCCCAGCGCCTGCTGCAACAGTGCCGTAAAGGACGCGCCAAACCGCGCAGTGATTTCGTGAGGCGCGCGCAAGGCAACATCGCCGATGGTCTTCAATCCGGCGCGGCGCAGGCCAGCGGTGATGGCATCCTCAGCGCCGAGCGCAGATACCGGCAGCGGAGCGACGGCTTCCGCCTCCTCGCCATCGGCAACGATCTTTCCGGAGGCGTGGCGCGTCACCGTGCGGGCGCAGATCGCGGTAGAAGCGATCGCTGCGCTGACGGCAAAGCCGCGGCGGCTCAGTGCGCCGCTCACGATCTGCAACAGCGCACGCTCGCCGCCGAACAGATGGGCGCAGCCGGTGATATCGAGATAGAGCCCGTGCGGCGGATCGAGCGCCACCAGGGGCGTGAAGCGGTCGCACCAGTCGGCGATGTCTTCGAGCATCTTGCGGTCGGCGACTTCATCGGCATCAAACACCGTCAGCTCAGGGCAGATCGCGCGGGCATTGGCGAGCGGCAGGCCGATCGAAACGCCGGCGCGGACGGCGGCCTCGTCGAGGGAGTGAATCAGGATGGCGTTGTGCTGCTTGGCGACGACGACGGTGGGGTAGGAATCGGCGATGCTGGTGGAGGAAGTTCCCTCTATACGAACAGTGTCACTCGCGGCGAAACCCCCACCCCAACCCTCCCCCGCAAGCGGGAGAGGGAGCCGACTGTTCGTGTTGTGAGAGGTGTCACCCAGCGCATCGCTGTTGTTCCCTCCCCCCTTGCGGGGGTCGAGACGAGCGGAACTCGCTCTTGGGGTTAGGGAGAGGGGTAAGCCACGAGCACTGCCGTTGCCGCCACCCCTCTCCCCAGCCCTCCCCCGCAAGGGGGGAGGGAGCGCACCGGTCGTGTCGTGAGCAGCGTCGCTCGAAATCGCTTTGGAATTTTCATCCGCCGCCCTGCAGTTTTCAGCTTGCACGCCGCTGGAGGCTGAAAGCTTCCGCTTGATGCGGTCGACGGGCAGGCGTGGCAACCACAGGCTGAGGATGCGACGCCGGTTCACTGAATTGGCTCTCATCACAATTCCATTCCATGATCCACCGGCCAACCGGGCCATGACGGTTACGAACGAGCTGCGCGTCGAAGACGGGTGCGCCCCACGCGCTCCAAGGCGCCGCAGGCATTGAAGGGGCGGAAGGCGGCGAATGCGCCGCGCGCACGATCCACCTTGTCTCCGCCGTCGAAGGCCGCGGCTCCGCCGCCACCCGCAGCAGCAAGGCGGTGACGCCCGAAGCTTGCGCAGCCAATGTAAGTTTGCGGCTGGCGACGAGATCGAGCTGGCGCGCCTGGCCCCAGACCTCGAGCACGACGGCGCCGAGCGCATCGCAGGCCAGCGCATCGGCGGCGGTCCGCAGCGCGGCATCGGTGTCGGCGGCGCGCACGGTCACGAGCAGCCGCGGGTCGAGACCCAGCTCGGCAAGCCCGCTCATCGACAGCGCGCCCGCTTCAATTTCCGAAAAATCCTGCCGCACCCAGACCAGCGGCCGGCGCGACGATACCCGTCCCGCGAGGCCAGCGATGAAGCCGGTGGCCGTTGCGCTCTGATGACCCTCGGCGAACACTTCATGGACCGCTGCGACCGCAAGCCCGCCTTGCAGCACAGAATCCGCTGCCGCATGGCCGAGCGCGATCTTGTTGAGATCATGCGCCGCGCCCTGCTCCAGGCGCTCGATGCTTCCGCGCAAAGTCGCAAGCGTGCTCATGCGTGCGGTGCTCATGCGCCGCTCCTTCAAGAGTTTGGCCTTTGCCGCTTCTTCCCGAGTGAACGCGCGGCTGGCTCATTTGTTCATGATATGTTCTAATATAAAGCTAACAGGCCAAGCAGAGTCAACTGAGATCGAAGCTCAGGAGATTCATGAATAGAATCAAAGGGATTCACGATGGACGTGACGGCGGAGTATGCGGAGAGCAAGCACCATGCACCACATCATCCTCGACAGCGAAACTGATTTCGACGGCTGGCGTAACGCGGCGCGCGCGCTGGCGCTGAACGACGTCAAACCATCCAACGTGACATGGCGCGTGGCCAACGATGCGTCCGAATTGTTCGCGCCGACGCATCAGCCGCTCGAACCGCCACAGGGCACCTTCAGCGTCCCGGCCAGATTCGTCGAACTGGCTGAAGTCGCAATCCTGCATCGCAACCCCGAGCGGTTCGCCCTGCTCTATCGCCTGCTGTGGCGGCTGCGCCAACATCACGATCTACTCGAGATCGCGACCGATCCCGACGTGGCTGAGATCACGGCCATGGCAAAAGCCGTGCGCAGCGACGAGCACAAGATGCACGCTCTCGTCCGCTTCCGCGAAGTCGGCCGCGAGCAGAAGTCGCACTTTGTCGCCTGGTTCGAGCCGGAGCATCACATCGTCGAATTGGCCGCCCCGTTCTTCGCGCGCCGTTTTGCCGACATGCCCTGGTCGATCCTCACCCCCGATGTCTGCGCGCATTGGGACGGCCATGCCGTTTCGTTCACGCCGGGCGTTGCCAAAAGCGAAGCGCCAACTGCCGATCGGCTCGAGGAAACCTGGCGGAGCTACTACGCCAGCATTTTCAATCCCGTGCAAAAGGAGATGCCGGGCAAATACTGGAGGAACCTGCCGGAGGCTTCATCGATTAAACCCCTGATCGAAGGCGCAGAGCGCACCGCAAGCGCGATGATCGCGAAGGCCGCGACCGAACCGCACAAGCCGCAGACGCGGCTGGAACCATCAGTGGAAAGCGACGAGGCAAGCGAAATGGCACGCAGACGTGCTGACGACATCGAGATGTTGCGCGAGGAAGCCGCCGATTGCCGCGCCTGTCATCTCTATAAGCACGCGACCCAGACGGTATTCGGCGAAGGCCAGCAGACGGCGCAGATCATGCTGGTCGGCGAACAGCCCGGCGACAAGGAAGATCTCGCCGGCAAACCGTTCGTCGGGCCTGCGGGGCAGATGCTCGACCGCGCGCTGGAAGAAGCCGGCATCGACCGCCGCAAGGTCTACGTCACCAATGCGGTGAAGCATTTCAAATTCGTGCCGCGCGGCAAAATCCGCCTGCACCAGAAGCCCAACACGCCGGAGATCAAGGCATGCCGGCAGTGGTACGAACGCGAACTGGCCGCGATCCGGCCCGATCTCGTGGTGGCGATGGGCGCCACCGCTGCGCAAAGCGTGTTCGGGAAGATCACGCCGATCAACAAGAACCGCGGCCGCCCGATCGATCTGGATGATGGAACCCGGGCCATGGTGACGGTGCATCCGTCCTATCTGCTGCGCCTGCCTGATGCGGATGCCAAAGCGCGCGAATACCGGCGCTTTGTCCAGGACCTCAAAATTGCCGCCGCGGTGCTGCGAAAATCAGCACATGCGGCCTGAATTCCGCCAATCGGCGCTGCGCAATTTCTGGTGAAATATAACGGAAAAATTGACAATCGCGCTTGCAACCATTAATTGATAGTGGACACAATCGCATTCTCAAGGAATGTGGGACGTCTGGTCACGCTAGATGCTCCCATATGGTCGACGCGCTGCGCGGTCCTCCTCCAGCCCCGGCGCCGTGCAGCGCGCGACCCTTCTTCCTTTAGCTCTCGGCCTTTAGCCCTCGCGTTGCACAGCGACGCAATCGCGCTCGGCGCTTGATCGTCCAGGCGCAAGCTGCCTGCTTCAGCGGCGTGTTACCCGCGCGTTCTAGCCTTTCGCCACCGCTTCTATTTCCGCAATGTTGAACTTGACCATCTTCAACATGGCCTCGGAAACGCGCTTGGCCTTGGCGCGATCGGGATCGTTCATCAATTCGCCGAGCCGTCTGGGTGCAATCTGCCAGGACAGGCCCCAACGATCCCTTAGCCAGCCGCATTGCTCGATCTTGCCGCCCTCTCGCAAGGCGTCCCACAAATGGTCGATTTCAGCCTGCGTGTCGCATTCGACCATGATCGAGAAGCTGTGGTTGAACGGGTCGAGCGGGCCCGCCTCGATCGCCATGTAGCGCTGGTCGGCCAGGGTGAAGGCGGCGATCTTGACACTGCCGGCGGGCCCGCTCGGGCTGTCGGCCGGTAGGGATGAAATCCATTGCACCGCCGAACCGCGAATCAGCGAGGTGTAGAAGCTGATCGCGGCCTCCATGTCCTTCTCGAACCAGAGATGCTGTGTGACCTTCATCGACGTTCCTTTCCTGAGATACCCGGCCACGGGGCGGCCGCTTCCGCACCAAGGACGGATGGAGGGCGGCGTGTTCCGACAGGGCGATAAAAAAAGTTGTGAGACGATTTCCTCAAACCACGCGTGGCCTGAAGGGGACCACGGCGGGCATCCCTGGCCGTCCGCGGCCGGGATAGCCCAACTGTCATTAGCGGTTCGCAATCTCCTGATGGCATGGGCCGCTGCGGTGCCGGCCGCGATCTGCCTGTCAGCGAGCTCTACGTACTGTTCTCGAACCTAGGCCATCAGCGATGCCCGGGACGCTGCCGTGGCAGCTCGATGGATAGCAGAAGACGGAACCAAACCGCGGCGTTTTGCTTTCCGCAAAGCACCTGACGGATGATACGGCAGGACATCGACGTACACAGTTCACGCAAACCCAGCAGCTCTGCAGCCGGAACCCGCCATGACCAAAAGGCCCCCGAATGACACCACGCCGATCCAAGACCGCATTCAGGCGGAAATGCTGGACAGTTTCGATGAAGAACTGGAGCTTGAAATCGATGACGACCGCCTCGATGCGCTGACCAATGAATTTGCCGATCATACGGCAGAAGAGACGATCGACCGGCGCATCTACTTCAAGGAATTAATCCGTCTGCAGGGTGAACTGATAAAATTGCAGACCTGGGTACAGCACCACCATCTCAAGGTGGTGGTGATTTTCGAGGGGCGCGATTCCGCAGGCAAGGGCGGCGTCATCAAGCGCATCACCCAGCGGCTTAATCCGCGGGTGTGCCGGGTCGCAGCGCTTCCGGCGCCGAACGAGCGTGAGCGCACGCAATGGTATTTCCAGCGCTACGTGTCGCATTTGCCGGCCGGTGGCGAGATCGTGCTGTTCGACCGTAGCTGGTATAACCGCGCCGGCGTCGAGCGCGTGATGGGCTTCTGCACTGAAGACGACGTCGAGGAATTCTTCCGGTCGGTGCCGGAGTTCGAGCGCATGCTCGTGCGCTCCGGAATCACCCTCATCAAGTACTGGTTTTCCATCACCGATGAGGAGCAGTATTTGCGCTTCATGATGCGGATTCACGATCCGCTCAAGCAGTGGAAGCTGAGCCCGATGGATGTGGAATCGCGCAGCCGCTGGGAGCAATACACCAAGGCCAAGGAAGCGATGCTGGAGCGTACCCATATTCCGGAAGCTCGCTGGTGGCTCGTCGAGGCCGACGACAAGAAGAAGGCACGATTGAACTGCATCGCGCATCTGCTCGAACAGATTCCCTACCAGGAAATCAAGCGCGAGCCGGTGGTACTGCCGCCGCGGGTTCGCAACCCCGAATATAGCCGCGGGCCGATTCCACGCGAAATGTACGTCCCGGAGCGCTATTGAGCGGCGTGACGACCCCTCAGATACTGAAGGCGAAGAGCCTTGCCGCACTTCAAGTTGCGGCTGAGCGGCAAATAATGAAGGCCTGTATTGGAGATACAGGCCTTCCTTGATGCTGTCTCGCACTTCCAGTGCGGACCGAAGTTGAAGCGGCGCCGCGCGCCCTTAAGACGCCGCCAACTTGTTCTCGACCAGCTTGATCCAGTACGAGGTGCCGTACACGATCGCCTCGTCGTTGAAATCATAGGCGGGGTGATGCAGCCCTGCGCTGTCGCCGTTGCCGCAGAAGATGAAGGCGCCCGGGCGAGCTTCCAGCATGTAGGAAAAATCTTCCGCGCCCATCAGCGGCGGCATCTCATGAACGTTCTGGGCGCCGGCAACTTCCTTGGCGACCTGCGTGGCAAATTCGGTCTGCTCGGCATGGTTTTTGGTCACGGGATAGCCGCGCTCGTAAACCAGATCGATCTTCGCGCCGGTCATTTTGGCGACGCCCTCACAGACCTCGCGGACGCGCCGCTCGACCGTTTCGCGTACCTCCGGCGTCAGCGTCCGCACGGTGCCGCGGAGTTCGGCGGTTTGCGGGATAACGTTGCGCGCATTGCCGGCGTGGAACTCGCAGATTGAGATCACGGCCGATTCTAGCGGATCGATGGTCCGCGAGACGATCCCTTGCAGCGCCGTGATGAGCTGGGAGCCGACCAGCACGGAATCGATGCATTTGTTCGGGCGCGCGGCGTGGCCGCCGAGGCCCTCGATCTTGATGTCGACCGAGTCGGTTGCGGCCATCACCGGGCCGGAGCGGATGGCGAAGGAGCCGACCGGAATCCCGGGACCATTGTGCATGCCGTAGACCTGCTCGATGCCGAACCGGTCCATCAGCCCGTCCTGGATCATGGCGGCGGCGCCTGCCCCGCCCTCCTCGGCCGGCTGGAAGATCACGACCGCGTTGCCGGCAAAATTCCGGGTCTCGGCGAGGTATCGCGCTGCCCCCAAAAGCATCGCGGTGTGCCCGTCATGGCCGCAAGCGTGCATCTTGCCCGGCGTCTTGGAGGCGTGGGGCAGATTGGTTTCCTCTTGGATCGGGAGCGCATCCATGTCGGCGCGCAGCCCAATCACCCTGATCTCGCCCCTGCCAGGCTGCTTGCCCTTGATGACGCCGACGACGCCGGTCTTGCCGAGGCCGGTGGCGACCTCGTCGCAGCCGAATTCGCGCAGGCGATCCGCTACAAATGCTGCAGTGCGGTGCACGTCATACAGCAATTCAGGGTTTTGATGGATAACGCGACGCCAGGCCTGAATATCGGGTTGCAGATCGGCGACGCGGTTGACGATGGGCATGGGACTTCTCGAACCTCAGGTTGGAACGCTAGGACTTTTGTAGCATGCAAGCGGTGGTCCACCCAATGGCCTGAGCGCGGGGGCTCCATCCCGCAATCGGCGGGCTTGTCCCCGCCATCGGCGTCTGACTAAAAAGCGCGCAATGGAAGTGTGGATGCCGGGACGCCGGACATCGATCAATCAACAAAATTGGGCGGATAATGCCGAAGCGGCTCGAAGGTGATTTCGACTATATCGTGGTTGGCGCAGGGACCGCCGGCTGCATCATGGCCAACCGGCTGTCGGCGAACCCGAACAACCGCGTGCTGATCCTTGAAGCCGGCGGCAACGACAACTGGATATGGTTTCACATTCCGGTCGGCTATCTCTTCGCGATCGGCAATCCCCGTTCGGACTGGATGTTCAGGACCGAGCCGGAGCCTGGGCTCAACGGCCGCTCGCTTGCCTATCCGCGCGGCAAGGTGATCGGCGGCTGCTCCGCCATCAACGCGATGATTTCGATGCGCGGGCAATCCGCCGATTATGATCACTGGCGGCAACTCGGGCTGACCGGCTGGAGCTATGACGATGTCAAGCCGCTGTTCAAACGTCTGGAGGATCATTTCCTCGGGGAAAGCGAACATCACGGCGTTGGCGGCGGCTGGCGCATCGAGGCGCCGCGGCTGTCCTGGGCCATTCTCGACGCGGTCGGCGATGCCGCCGAAGAGATGGGCATCAAGCGCATTCCCGATTTCAACACCGGCGACAATGAAGGCGTGAGCTATTTCCACGTCAACCAGAAGCGCGGCCGCCGCTGGTCATCCGCGCGCGGCTTCCTCAAGCCGGTGCTGAACCGCAGCAATTTGCGGCTGGAAAAGCACGTGCTGGTCGACCGTCTCGTTGTCGAGAACGGCCGCGCGGTGGGTGTGCGCTTCCTGCAAGGCAACGATGTGGTCGAGGCGCGCACCAAAGGCGAAGTTATTTTATGCGCGGGATCAATCGGCTCGACGCAGGTGCTGCACCGCTCCGGCATCGGGCCCGCCGACTGGCTGTCGCCGCTCGGCATCGATGTGGTGCTGGACAAACCGGGTGTCGGCCGCAATCTGCAGGACCATCTGCAGCAGCGCGCGATCTACAAGGTCGAGGGCGTGCGCACGCTGAACGAGACCTACTGGTCGCTGATGCGGCGCGGCTTGATGGGGCTCGACTACGCCTTCCGCCGCCGCGGGCCGCTGACCATGGCGCCCTCGCAGCTCGGCATCTTCACCCGCTCCGATCCACGCCGTGCGCGCGCCAACATCCAGTTTCACGTGCAGCCGCTGTCGCTCGACAAGTTCGGTGATCCCCTGCACCGCTTCCCCGCGATCACCGTGAGCGCCTGCAATCTGCAGCCGACCTCGCGCGGCACCGTGCGCATCCGCTCCGCAAAGCCCGATGAAGCGCCCTCGATCGCACCGAACTATCTTTCGACTGACGACGACCGCCAGGTCGCGGCAGACGCCATCCGCACCACGCGGCGGCTGATGAAACAGAAGCGGCTCGAGCGCTATCACCCGGTCGAATACCTGCCCGGCCCCAGCGTCGGCGATGACGATGCATCATTGGCAAAGGCCGCCGGCGACATCGGCACCACGATCTTCCATCCCGTCGGTACCGCGAAGATGGGCACCGCGAATGATCCGATGGCGGTGGTCGACGAGCGGCTGCGCTTCTACGGCATCGCTGGCCTGCGCGTCGCCGACGCCTCGGTGATGCCCACGATCACGTCGGGCAACACCAATACGCCGACGGCGATGATCGCGGAGAAAGGCGCTGCGATGATTTTGGAGGATGCGACGTAGCCGCCGCATCCTCGCGAGAGATCTTCGCGCTACTGCGCCCTGCGATGATGCCTCGTCGATCTCTGCCGCAGCCGCGGTTCGGGTGCCGGCACAGCCTGGTTGTAGTAGGCATTGGAATTGTAATAGGCGCTCGATTGATCGAACGACCGGTAGGACGGCCGGCCGCCGAGCACGTCGGCATTGGGATGATAGAAGGCAAAGGCGCCGGGCTCCTGGATCGCAGCTTGCGCGAACACGGGCGTTGCGATTGCGGTCATCAGAAACGCGGCGGCGAGTGTCGGGATAGACTTGGTCATTGGTGAGGTTCTCCTTGCCACGAATTCATCCCACCCAGTTGGGTATCGCATCGCAAAATCCGGAGAGCCGTGCGAGGGCTTTCACCACGATGTGAAAAGGCGTGTGCAAGGATGCGCGGCGGCGTGAATGCGAGGAAATACCGTCGGCCGACAATGCGCAGAATATTCGCCTACAAATGAAACAGTCGGCGCGACACTTTCGCTATTGCGCGGCTGTGCCGTAGGGTGGATCAGCGCCAGCGTAACCCGCCGACGATTTCCGGCGGCGAGACAGCGGCGGATTACGCTTTCGCTAATCCGCCCTTACGAATTCCGCATGCTACGTCTGCGGCGGATAGCGCTCGAAGGTCGGCAGTTCGTGCGCGCGCTCCATCCAGTGAATGCGCTCTGCGATCTGGATGTGCATCATCGCTGGCACGGCGTCGGGATCGTCGTAGGTCGCGCTCTGGATGTCGACGATGCCGGGCATGATGTTCGCATTGGTGTAGAACAGTCCCGTGCCGCAGTCAGCGCAGAATTGCCGCCGGCCATGCTCGGAGGATTGGTAGAGCTTCGGCGCTCCCTTCGTGATCTTGAGCGCATTCTCTGGATACATCGTCCAGCCGACCATTGGCGCGCCAGCGTGGCGACGGCAATCTGCGCAGTGGCACAGTGCGTGAACAATGGGTTCGCCCGATATCTCGTAGCGGATCGCACCGCAATGACAGCCGCCGGTGACGTCGACCATGCTTTCCTCCCGATGGACGTGGTCTTACATTGAGTTGTAGGGCGGATTAGCGGAAGCGTAATCCGCCACAAGCCTCACCGATTGTCGGCGGATTACGCCTTCGGCTAATCCGCCCTACGAAACTGCGCGACTACGCCGACTTCCTGACCGCGTTGTCGACCAGCGTCTTGCCGAGCGACCAGATCGCGCCGGGCACCTTGTGGCTGGCGGCGATGACATCGTCGAACGCCTTCTCGATCCAGGTGCAGTCTTCCTCTGATATCACGAGCGGCGGCAGCAGCTTGATCGTGTGGCTGCCGTGCCCGGAGACTTGCGTCAGGATCTTGTGCTCCTTGAACAGCGGCACGGTGATGAGCTGGCAGAACAGCCCCTTGTTGGCGGTCTCCAGGAGATTCCACGACGCCTTCAGCTTCAGCGATTTCGGCGGACCGAACTCGATGCCGATCATCAGTCCCTTGCCGCGCACTTCCTTCAAGAGCTCATAGCCCGGCACCATCCGCGTCAGCGCAAGCCGAAGCTCCGCGCCGCGCTTGGCGGCCTGCTCGACCAGCTTTTCCTGCTTGATCACATCAAGCGTCGCGATGCCGGCAGCCATCGCCAGATCGTTCTTCGAGAAAGTCGAGCCGTGCACGACCGCGCGATCCATCTGGTTGAAGATCTTGTCGAAGATGGACTTGCGCGTGAGCAGCGCGCCGACCGGCACGTGGCCGCCCGACAGCGCCTTGGCCAGCAGCACCATATCAGGCTCGATATTCCAGTGCTCGACCGCGAGGAATTTTCCGGTGCGGCCGATGCCGGTCTGGATTTCGTCGGCGATGAAGATGGTGCCGTACTTTTTACACAGCGCGAGCGCACCGGGGAGGAATTCATCGGTGGGCAGGTTGACGCCCTTGCCCTGGATCGGCTCGACGATGAAGGCCGCGACCTGGCGCGAGGACAACGCCCGTTCCAGCGCCTCAAGATCGTTGAAGGGAATCTGCGTGCACCCGGGCAGCACCGGCTCGAAGCCGCTTCGGAAATTGGCATCGTCCATCAAAGATAGCGCGCCGTAAGTCAGGCCATGGAACGAATGCGAGCACGAGACGATGCCGGGGCGGCCGGTCGCACCGCGCGCGAACTTGATCGCGGCCTCGACGGTCTCGGCGCCGGAATTGGAGAAAAACACCTTGTCCAGATATGGCACATGTTCGAGCAGGCGTTCCGCCAGCACACCTGCGAGCGTCGAAACGTCGAGTTGCACCAGATTGGGGAAATCGGCATCAAGCACGCTTTTCAGCGCGTGACGCAGCGCCGGATGGTTGCGGCCAATCGCAAAAACGCCAAATCCGCTGAGTAGATCGAGATAGCGGGCCCCCTCACGATCGTACAGGTATGGACCTTGACCCTTCTGAAAGCCCACATCGTAGCCGATGGTCTTCAGCACCCGGACGAGTTGCTCATTGAGATGACGCGCATGCATGGAACTGCGTTGCGCCTGCCGCTCTACAAACAGCTCGGAAACGTCTAGATATGAATCTGGCATTGGCTACATACGTCGGTTGATGGCCGTCTCGTCAACTGAAAACACTCAATGCGGCGTTTTGACCCCCGCCTTGGATCATCTACTTAAACATAGGTTACACCCATGTTGCACTGCCCAAGAACTGTCGCGCGTACAATAGTTTATTCGGGAATCTTTTTGGCCACAGGTCTAAATGCGGCGCTCGCCGCCGATCCGACCGGTGACTGGAAGGTAGCCGATGGCGTGGCCAACATTCGTGTCGCCCAATGCAGCGGCAGCATGTGGGGTGTCGTAGCCTGGGAAAAGGTGCCGGGCGGCAAGGACAAGAACAATCCTGATACCTCCAAGCAGAGCCGACCGACGCTCGGCATGCCTATCCTGATCGACATGAAAAAGAAGCCCGGCGTCGATGCCTGGGAAGGCCAAGTCTACAACGCCAAGGACGGCCAACTCTACAGCTCGACGATCAAGCCTGTCGGCAACGACCAGCTTGAGATTCAGGGTTGCGTGCTCGGCTTCCTCTGCGGCGGCGAAACCTGGACCCGCGTCGGGCCGCCGATTCCCTCAAGTCCCGCCAACAGCATGGCCAAGGGGGCGCCGAAAGGTGCACCGGGTGCTGCACCAAAGAGCAACGCACCGACGACTGCGGCACCGGCTCCTGCGCCGGCAGCACCAAAGACCACGGGTGCAGCCAGTCCCGCACCCGCAAACCCTGCGCCCAAGGCCGCGCCGGGTCAGAAGCAGGCGACCGCCGCCCAGCCCGCTGACATCGGCGACATCTGCCTATTGCCCGACATCGCGCGGTTTACCCATTAGTGCGGGCTGGAACAGCAACACCGCGGCAAGCGTGATGATGAACGACAGCGCCAGCAATTTGCCCATGCTGGCGGTGCCGGGATGACTGGATAGCCAGAGACTGCCGAATGCGGTCGCGGTCGTGAGCGCCGAGAAAAAGATCGCGCGTGTCAGGCTCGACTGCAGCAGGTTAGTTCTACCCTCGCGCCAGGCCACGACATAATAGATCTTGAATGCGACGCCGACGCCGAGCAGCAACGGCAGCGCGACGATATTGGCGAAGTTGAGCGGCAGCCCGATCAGCACGCAGAGCTCCAGCGTCACTGCGCCGGCGACCAGCAGCGGCACCATCGTCATCAGGACGTCGGTGACCCGCCGCAACGTCAGCCAGAGCAACAGGCTGATCACGACCAGCGCCCAGATGCCGGCGTGAATGAATGCCTTCACGATGGTATCGCCGGATTTGAGAATCGATACCGGTCCGCCGATGGCGTTCGGCTCGGCGGCCAGCACCGCGTCGGCAAAGCGACGGAGATTATCGTTGTCGTTGGGATCGCCCTTCGGCAATGCTTCGACACGAATCAAGCCGTCCTTTGATTTCCAGCTGTTCAAGAGTTCCGGCGGCAGCGTCTTCAGCGTGACCGGGCCGGCCTGGAGCGTGTTCCGGAGCTGGTCGAACACGATTTTGAGCGGAGCGACGAAAATGTTCTGCGCCTTGTCGCGCGTCGCCTGATCGCTGGCGGCAAGCTTTGCCAGCGCATCTGCGAGCCTCCGGGAGGCTACCGCGCCCGGCCCTTTGCCGTCGCCGGCGGTCTTGCGCAAGGCTTCGACCGAACTCTTCAACGCCTCGACATTCTCCTCATCCGACGGCGCCGCATCGACCGAATCGGGATTGAGCGCGGGCCCAACCACCCTCGCCGCCTTTGCGATCAGCTGCAGCTTCGGCGGCTGATCCTCCGGCACGAAACTGTCGATCGACATCACGCGCAGGACTTCCGGCAGTTTCGAAAGCCGTTCCTCGATCTTCTTGGCTTCGGCTTCCGAATTGGTCAGCACGTTGATGGCATTGGCGCCGGTGTTCGGATCCTTGCGCAGGTCGAGGAAGGTCGCGATCGATTCGGCGTGCGGGTTGCGCAGGTTGATCGGGTTGAAGTCGAACTTCATGAAATAGAGCAGCGGCAAGCCGGCCACGACGAGAGCCAGCGTGCCGGCAACGATGATGACGCGGTGCCGTTCGAGGAATTCGTCGACCGGTGCCAGAAACGCGTAGCCGACCGGCTCGCTTTCGCCGGGCGGATGCAGCAGCTTCAGCAACGCCGGCAGCACGGTGATGCTCGAGAAGAACGCGATCAGCATGCCGGCGCCGGCAATCTTGCCGAGCTCGGAAATGCCCTTGTAGTCGGTCGGCAGGAAACACAGGAAGCCGGCAGCCGTCGCCATCGCAGCGAGCGACAGCGGGACTGCCGAACGCCGGGCCGCGCTTTCCAGCGCCTCCGCCAGATCCTCGTTGTTCTTGAAGCGCTCGGACCGGTAGCGGACGCTGAACTGAATACCGAAATCGACGCCGAGGCCGACGAACAGCACGGCGAATGCGATCGACAGGAGGTTCAGCGAACCCACCATCATCAGGCCGACGGCGGTCGTGATCGCAAGGCCAATGAACAGGTTCACGAACACCGCGAAGATGATCTTGCCGGAGTGCAACGCCATCCAGAGAATCACGAGGACGATGAGGACCGTTGCGACGCTGTTGAGGATCGCGCCGTCCTGCACGGTCGAATATTCCTCGTTGGCGATCGGAACCGGACCGGTCAGGCGCACGCGCGCGCCATACTGGTCCGCAAATTTGAGGTCGGCCGCAGCTTGCCGGATCGCGTCGGTCGCATCCTTGCCGGGTTCGAGCACGTTGTAGTCGAGCTTCGGCTTGAACTCGATGAAGTTGCGACGATCGGCATCGGTCAGAGGCTTGTCGCTGACGAGCTCGCGCCAGGAGAAGGTCGCCGTCCCCTTGTTCAGGATGTCCTCGACCGTCTGGCTGATCAGGTTGAAGGGCCGCTCGGCATTGTCGAGCTTGACCTGCCCGCGCTTGACGCCAGCAAGCCCGGTTTCCAGCGCGCCGGTCAGGCCGCGGATCGAGGGATCGCCGGCCATGATCTCGATCAGGGGAGCTGCGGCTTCGAGCTGGCCGGTGACCTTGCCAACCTCCTCCATTGGCAGGAACAACAGCCCGTTCTTTTCGAAGAATTCGCCGGAGCCGAGCGGCTGCACGGATTCGAAATGCTTGGTGTCGCCGGAAAGCTTTGTGGCGAGCGCCTTGCTGGCGGCGCTGGCGAGCTCCGGTGTCGGCGCCTCGATGACGGCGAGTATCAGTTTTTCGCGGTCGAAGGCCTGCTCGAACTGATTGTCGCGCTGACGCCAGTCGAGGTCGGGCGAAATCAGCGTGTTGATGTCGGTGTTAATGGCGAAATGCCGGGCGGCATAGTAGGCCGCTCCAACTGCCATAAGCAGGGAGACGACAACGACGAGAGTGGCAAACCGCGTACAGGTTCTGACAATCGAGACAACAATGCTGGTCAGCACTTCGCTTCTTTCAATCTAAGGGGGCTGGGCGAAAACGCCCGCTGTCTAGCCGAGTTCCCGGCACCGATCTAATGTTGTTTTGGTCGCTTCCCGATGGTTCGAGCGAAGCGGCCAAAACGGACCGGACTGGGTGTTCAGGGGGCCGGTATAGCCCTTTCCAGTGGGCGATAAAGTGACGAACCGGTGAGGAACTGGAGGTTCACGAAAGCGATTTTTTGGTATTTAGTTACCAAAGATAGTAACCATTACGCGATCCACCCTTTCCTATCTGCACGATTTTTGACACATAGACCTGCGCTTCCATCTACTTGGGTGGGGATTACCTACGGGTTCCGATCGTGGTGCGGATATTGCAAATATCCGATGTGACCGGCCGCACGGAGACCTTCGGGTGAATTTGCGAATTCAGTAGCTGGTGCAACTTGCTTAGTGGACGTCCCATGGAAGTGTATTTAGCGCAGCCCCGCGGATTTTGTGCGGGCGTCGTGCGCGCCATCGAAATCGTTGAGCGTGCGCTCGAGAAGTACGGTCCGCCGGTCTATGTCCGGCACGAGATCGTGCATAACAAGTACGTCGTCGAAAGCCTGAAGGCCAAGGGCGCGATTTTCGTCGAGGATCTGTCGGAAGTTCCGCCGAATGCGGTTACCGTGTTCAGTGCCCACGGCGTGGCCCGCAGCGTCGAGGAAGAGGCGGCTGCCCGCGGCCTGCCGGTCCTCAATGCCACCTGCCCTCTGGTCACCAAGGTTCATAACCAGGGCAAGCGGTACATGTCCAAGGGGCGGACCCTGATCCTGATCGGGCATGCCGGCCACCCCGAGGTTGAGGGAACCATGGGCCAGGTTCCAGGACCGGTCCTACTGGTCCAGAGCGTCGAGGACGTGGCCTCGCTGACGCTGCCGACGGACGCCCCGGTGGCCTATATCACCCAGACCACCCTCAGCGTGGACGACACAAAGGACATAATCGCGGCCCTTCAAGCCAGATTTACAGATATTCAAGGCCCCGACATCCGGGATATCTGCTATGCGACACAGAACCGCCAATCTGCGGTAAGGGATCTGAGTAAGCTGGTGGACGTCATCTTGGTGGTGGGGGCCGCTAATAGTTCCAACTCAAACAGGCTTCGCGAAATCGGCACCGAGGTCGGCGTCGCGAGTTATTTGATTGCCGACGGGAGCGAGTTGAACCCCGATTGGCTGAAGGATGCGAAAGCCGTCGGCATTACGGCGGGCGCCTCGGCGCCCGAAGTTTTGGTCGACGACGTGATCGAGGCTTTGAGGCGTATCGGACCCGTCAAGGTGTCGGTGCTTCCCGGCCGGGAGGAGAACATCGAGTTCCGGCTTCCGGCTGAACTGACCGCGGCGAGCTGATTCACTTCATGATTCCAAGTCTGGGCTTCCCAAGCCCAGGCTGCAAAGTCCAGAAAGAAATCCCTCAAATGGCAATACCGTTCTTCAAGGAAATGCGTATCGGCAGCTACCTCCTCAAGCAGAAGCTGCTTGGCCGAAAACGCTATCCGCTTGTGCTGATGCTGGAGCCGCTGTTCCGCTGTAACCTCGCCTGCGTCGGCTGCGGCAAGATCGACTATCCCGATGCCATCCTCAACCGCCGCATGACCGCACAGGAATGCTGGGACGCGGCCGACGAGTGCGGTGCACCGATGGTGGCGATTCCCGGCGGCGAGCCGCTGATCCACAAGGAGATCGGTGAGATCGTGCGCGGCCTCGTGGCGCGCAAGAAGTTCGTCTCGCTCTGCACCAACGCGCTGCTTCTGGAGAAGAAGCTCGGCCTGTTCGAGCCCTCACCCTACCTGTTCTTCTCGGTTCACCTCGACGGCCTCAGGGACCACCACGACAAGGCGGTGTCCCAGAAGGGCGTGTTCGACCGCGCGGTCTCCGCAATCAAGGCTGCCAAGGCGCGCGGCTTCACGGTCAACGTCAATGCCACCATCTTCGACGGCCACGCTGCCGAAGACATCGCCAAATTCCTCGACTTCACCACCGAACTCGGCGTCGGCGTGTCGATGTCGCCGGGCTACGCCTATGAGCGTGCGCCTGACCAGGAGCACTTCCTCAACCGCACCAAGACCAAGAAACTGTTCCGCGACGTCTTCGCGCTCGGCAAGGGCAAGAAGTGGAATTTTATGCATTCCGGCCTGTTCCTCGACTTCCTGGCCGGCAACCAGTCCTACGAATGCACGCCCTGGGGCATGCCGGCGCGCAACATCTTCGGCTGGCAGAAGCCCTGCTACCTGCTCGGCGAAGGCTATGCGAAGACCTTCAAGGAGCTGATGGAGACCACGGATTGGGATTCCTACGGCACCGGCAAGTACGAAAAGTGCGCCGACTGCATGGCCCATTGCGGCTACGAGCCGACCGCCGCGACCGCTGCGCTGCACAACCCACTGAAGGCCATGTGGGTGGCGCTCAGGGGCGTGCGCACCTCAGGTCCGATGGCGCCGGAGATCGATCTCTCCAAGCAGCGTCCGGCGCAGTACATCTTCTCCGAACAGGTGCAGAAGAAGCTTTCGGAAATCCGCCGCGACGAGGCGGCTGCGGCCGCCGCAAAGCAGCAGGAAAAAGCCTCCACCGCCGCCTGAGCGGGATCCTGGAAAACAATGGGCCTCGGTTCTGCAGCGAACCGAGGCCCTTTTCTTTTGTTTGACGCTCTTCAAACCTGAAGGATGCCAGATTGGCCGGAATCAGATCTCCGCGGTGGCGAACGCGCCTTCGCCGCCATGCAGGAAGCCGCGGCAGCCGCGCAAGGAGCGCAGCGCGCGGTTGAAATCGATGCCGGTCGAGACCAGCGCACGCAGCGAGGTTGGATTACGCACGACCCCGCGCAGCACCTTGCCCACATCGATGTCGCCGTTCGGCTTGATGGCGTTCTTGGCGATCGCCGGAAGCGCCCGGCTGGCCGGATCGGAGATGACCCGCAGTGCCGCGAACGGCAAGCCCGCCTCGGCTGCGTAGGCCGCGGCAATATGACTTTCCATATCGACCGCTGCAGCGCCGGTCTCCGAGTGCAGCGCAGCCTTGCAGGCGGTTGCCGCGATCACCTGTTCCACGCCGGAAAGGACGCCGCGGACCACGCGCCGACGGCGCAATGCGGCACGGGCGATCATTTCCTCATTCAGCGCCAGACCGGCGAGGAACCGAGTATCGCCCGCCAGAACCTCGGTCGCCACCACCACGTCGCCCGATTTCAGCGACGGATCGAGGCCGCCGGCGACGCCGAAGGAGATGACACCCCTGAAAGTGGTAGAATCGAGCGTTGCCAGCAGCGCGCGCAATTGCTGCGGATCGCTGGAACTGCAGATCACGATCATGCCGGGCCCGGCCGCGATGCGGGCTTCCTGCACCAAACCTGTAACAATCAACACCGGCCGCCGATCGATCGAATCGCGATCAATCTGATTGTCCGCCAAGGCGGCCCCTGCCCCCAAAGTCACATTCCGACCCCTACCACCCTGCTGTTGGTGCTTCTCAAATTCCGGTACCGCGCCAGCGCCCAGAGCGGAAAGAATTTCGAGTAGCCATGATAACGCAAGTAAAACACCCGCGGAAAGCCTGTAGCCGTGTAACGCGCCTCGTCCCACAGCCCTTTTTCGGTTTGTGTGGTTTTTAGGTACTGCACGCCGCGCACGACTGCCGGGTTCTCCACCTCCCCGGCTGCCATTAGCCCAAGCAAGGCCCATGCCGTCTGCGAAGAGGTCGACGGGGCGACCTCATATCCCTTGTAGTCGAGTCGGTAGCTGCCGGCGTCCTCGCCCCAGCCGCCGTCCTTGTTCTGGATCGAGACCAGCCAGTCCACTGCCTTGCGAATCATCGGGTCCTGGTGGTCGACGCCTGCGGCATTGAGCGCGCACAGCACCGACCAGGTTCCATAGATGTAGTTGAGGCCCCAGCGGCCGTACCACGAGCCTTCCGCGAGTTGGGTGCGGCGCAAATAGGCGATTCCGTCCGCGACCGCCTTGTTGCTCTCGGCGGTCTCGCCGAGCTGCGCCAGCATCGAGATGCACCGCGCGGTGACGTCCTCCGTCGGCGGATCGAGCAGCGCGCCGTGGTCGGAGAACGGGATGTTGTTGAGGTAATATTCGAGATTGTTGACGTCGAAGGCGGCCCAGCCGCCGTCGCGGCTCTGTAGTCCCTCGATCCACTCGCGGCCGCGCGCAATGGCCGCATCGTATTCCTTGCTGCCGCTCTGCCGGCGCACGCGGTCCATCGCCATGACCACCACGGCGGTGTCGTCGAGGTCAGGATAATGCGCGTTGTTGTACTGGAATGCCCAGCCGCCCGGGCGGACATCGGGCGCCTTCACCGCCCAGTCGCCCTTGAGGTCGAGCACCTGCCGCGGCTTTAGCCAGTCGAGGCCCTGCTTCATTTTCGCAAGCGTGTCGTCGCCGCCGGCTTCCGCCAGTGCGTGGCAGGTCAGCGCGGTGTCCCACACTGGCGAGACGCAGGGTTGGCAATAGGCTTCGTGCTCGCCGATCACGAGCAGCTTGTCGATGCCTTTGCGGGTGATCGCACGCGGCGGATAATCCGGCCCCTTGCCGAGCGCATCATACATCATGACGATGTTGGCCATCGGCGGATAGATCGCGCCCATGCCGTCCTCGCCGTTGAGGCGCTCTTCGGTGAAGCTGAGCGCGGCATCGATCGCGCGCTGGCGCAGCTTCTTCGGAAACAGCGGCTCGACGACGCGCAGGATCCTGTCGAGCGTGCTGAAGAGCGTGTACCAGCCCCAGCTCTGATGCGGCGCCTTCTTGTTCATGCCGACCGATTTGGGATCCTGCAGGAACAATTCGTCGATGCCGACGCCCTTGGGGTTCTTTGCGAGCGGCTTCAGCGCCGCCAGCACCATCAGCGGCACCATCGTGGTACGCGCCCAGTAGGAAATCTTGTTGATATGGAACGGCGACCACATCGGCAGCAGCATGATCTCGACCGGCAACACCGGCACCGCGCGCCAGCTCAGCACGCCAAAGAAGGCGAGCAGGAATCGCGTGAAGACGTTGCTACCGGCCGCACCGCCGCGCGAGCGGATCGCCTCGCGCGCGCGCACCATGTGCGGCGCATCGATGGAATCGCCGATCATCTTCAGCGCGAAATAGGATTTGACGCTGGCGCTCATGTCGAACGGACCGTCCTGCACCAGCGGCCAGCCGCCATGATCGCCTTGCGTGCGGCGCAGATAGTTCGCGATCTTGGCTTCGAGAACGCTATCGACGGGCTCGCCGAGATAGTGGCGCAGCAGGATATATTCCGACGGAATGGTGCTGTCGGCCTCCAGCTCGAACACCCAGTGTCCATCGGATTGCCGGTAGCCGAGCAGCGCTTCGGTTGCCGAAGAGATGCTCTTCTGCAATGCGATGGGGTCGACCGTCGGGACGGAATCGACTGCAATTTTCTTGTCTATGGAAAGCATTCGCTAGACATCCCTCAATTCGCAACCGGGCTCTGTGAAGCCGGTCACGCAACGTCCTAAAGGCCCGAACGAGATGACCATTCTTCGAATAGTCATCTCGTTCTATCTCTTCATTCGAGCATGATCTTTTCGGAAAACCGGTATCCACTTTTCCGGATCATGCTCTGTGCCTCGCCAGGACCAGATCGGCGGCGCGGTCGCCCGATCGCACCGATCCCTCGATGGTTGCCGGCAATCCCGTATCAGTCCAGTCGCCGGCGAGAAACAGGTTTTTGAACGGCGTTACCGGTCCCGGCCGTAGCGCGTTCTGCTCCGGCGTCGCCTCGAAGGTCGCACGTCGCTCGCGTACAATTTGCCAAGGCGGCAATGCCGGTTCGCCCGGTAGCCCAGCGGCCTTGCAGACATCCCGCCAGATCGCCAGCGCAAGTTCTTCGCGCGGCATGTCGACGAGCCGGTCGCCGTTGCTGATGGTGACGGATAGGCGCTGCGGGAATGCAAACAACCATTCCACGAGGCCACCGACAACGCCGAGGATGGGCGCGGCATCGCGGGGCGGATCGTAGCGGAAATGCGCATTGACGATGGCGCGGAATTTCGTCGGCGTCTTAAGACCCGGCAACAACGCCGCCGCAGGACGCGGCGGCACCGCGAGCACCACGACGTCGCCCTCGCCGAGTGCAATCGTATCGCTGCCGAATTTCAATTCGCCGACGGCCTCGCCCTTCGCCGCAAATTCGCGCAGCTCGTGGCCGAACTGGATCGAGGCGCCTTTGTCCTGCAGCAGCTTGATCGCGGGCTCGACCAGAACCGCGCTGAGCCCCTCGCGCGCGATCAAGGGACGGCAGGCCTGGCCGCCCGCGAGCAGCGTCTCCCGCACGATTGCGCCGGCAAGGCCCGCCGAACCCTCAGGCGGATCGACATTGAGCGCGGCGAGCAGCAGCGGCTGCACCAGCCGCTGATACAGCGTGCCCTTGCAGGGAATCGTGTCTCCGACCAGTTTGCCCGTGCCTGCCCAGATCAGCGGCATCAAGGCGAGATAGTCGAACAGCTTAGTATCGGGGACGCGGCGCGCCTCGTCGAATACCCATAGCGGCAATTTCCCCTCACCGAGGTCTAGCAGCCAGCGTTGGCCGGTCATGATGTCGACGAAGGGAAACTGCGCGAGCTTCGGCCCGACCAGCCCGGCCTCGGTGCCGATCGATCTGGCATAGGCCCGCGCGTGATGGTTGCCGGACAACAGGAGATGGTTGCCATTGTCGATGGTGAGATTGGTGGCCGCGTCGAAATACGAGCGGCAGCGGCCGCCGGCCTGCTGCGTCGCCTCATGGACATGCACCCGGTAGCCGGCATTGGCGAGCCGCACGGCAGCCGAGAGGCCGGAAATGCCGGCACCGATAATATGGGTGTTTTTCTGCATCAGATAATCGCGTAACGGAGAAGGATGGCGATCTTCGCCCATTTGTGGACGCGGACCGGCTCGCGCGGAGCGGCAAAACCCCGAGCCAGCAACAAATCCAGAATCGCGCGGTAATATTTCGACATGATCCGCGGCGCGCGCACCACGCGGCGCGAATTGCGTTTCATGATTTCGTCGGACTTTTCAAAATGCTTCTTCGCCCGCTCAGCCAGCGGCAGGCAAACTTTCGGCAATGCGCGGTCGACGATCACGCGCTGTGGATCGTCGGTGGTGATACCGGCGAGCAACAGGCTCTCGCGCGGCAGATAGAGACGGCCGAGGCCGGCGTCTTCGTCAATGTCGCGCAGAATGTTGGTCAGCTGCAGCGCGCGGCCGAGATGATGGGCGAGCAGGATGCCGTCTTCCTCGGGCATGCCGAACACCCTGACCGACAGACGCCCGACGGCGCTGGCCACGCGGTCGCAATAGAGATCGAGCGTGGCAAGATCCGGCGCACGAATGTCCTGTGGCACGTCCATCTCCATGCCATCGACGATCGCGAGAAAATCCTCGCGCTTGAGGCCGAAGGTTTTTACCGAGGCGGCGTAGTCTTGCAGGCGCGGCGGCGGATGACCGTGATATAGCGCATCGATGTCGTCGCGCCATTGTTGCAGTGCCGCCAGCCGCTCGGACCGCGGCCCGTCGGAATCGGCGATATCATCGACCTGCCGGCAGAAGCTGTAGATCTGGAACATCGCCTCGCGCTGGCTGCGCGGCAGGATGCGCATCGCGGCATAGAATGAACTGCCTGATGCAGTGGTGCCATAATCTGCGTTGGCCGCCGCCGTCTGGATTGTCATGCGCCGGCCGCGGGTTTTGCCAGGGGGCGGCGTCCCGCCGCACGCCTGATCATTTCGCCTGCAATGGCGCCGACGCTCTGCCCGAGCAACTCGAGCTTGCTGAGATGGACACGCTCGCTGAGCGGATCCCGCACTTTGAGCATGCCAACGATCTTGTCGGCGAAGGCGTGAATCACTGATATCTCAAGCCCGAGCCGGAAATCCTTCACCTCGGCGCAGAGCGACTTGCTCTCGTTGAGCAGGATTTCGGTGCGCACCGCGAGTGCATGGAGACATTGCAGGAGCGCCGGCTGCGACTTCGCCTCGCCCAGCATCTCGACAGTGGCGCCGCTTGCGGCCAGCGCGTCGCGCGGCAGATAGACGCGGTTGAGGTTTTTGTAGTCTTTGCCGCAGTCCTGCAAATGGTTGTTGATCTGCAGCCCCGCGCACAGCGCGTCGGACGCCGCCCAGGTCGAGGTGCTCTCGCCGTGGACGTCGAGCATGAAGCGCCCGACCGGCATCGCCGAATAGCGGCAATAGTGAATGACGTCGTCCCAGTTCTCGTAGCGCAGCTTAGTGACGTCCATCCGGAACGCGACCAGCACGTCGAGCGCGTGGCGCGGCGTCATGGACCGCTCGGCCAGCGCGTGGCGCAGGCTCACCGCCTCCTTCTGGGTATCGCCCTTGCCCAATAATTCCGCCTCGAGCAGGTCGAGATAGCGCAGCTTCTCGTCAGCGCTCAGCGTCGCATGGTCGGCGATGTCGTCGGCGGTTCTAACGAAATTGTAGAATGAGAGAATCAGCGCCCGGTGACGCGGATGGATGATCCACGACGCGACGGGAAAATTCTCGTCGCGGTGGGTCTTTCCGGATCGCAGGTCGCTCGCGGTGGTCATCAACTGCTACATCAATCGGGATTGGCGGCATGCGCCGACGCTTCAGCGCATGCGGGTGATTGCGGGCCCCATATAGGGGAATCCGCAGCCAAAACCAATGCTATATGGGCTGATTAGCCCCGCCCGTGACGCGCGTCATAGAGCCGAAAACTGGCTTTTTCCGCGAGGGTTAACGGACGCTGGACCGGGCTTATTGGCCGTTGTTCTTGAGAACCTGATCGCAGGCCGCGCTGATTTTGGAGCGGTTTTCCTTCAGACACGCCAGGATGGTCAGGTCACCCTGATCAATGACCGGGCGGCAGAGCTTCTGGACGTCGCGGGTGCAGGCCTTCTGCTCCTCCGGCGTTCCGCTGCGCTGTTGCTGGGCGAAGGCGACGTTCGACGAAACCGTGATCGACAACAAGGTGAGGGCGAGGAGAGATTTACGCATCGTATTCCTTCATTTCGGCAGCAGGAAATCCTGTTCCCGATTTGCGCTTTAAGCATCGCCGGAACGGATTTGTCTGGATGGGAGGCGCCGCGTAGCGCAGCAGCGAGCAAAGGACAAGCATGGTAAATGCGGCCAAATTTGCGGCGACATCTACGGCGGCCTTAGCACGTAAAATAACCAACTGATATCTAACGTGTATTTTTGCCACAGCTGCGCGGCAATTGGATGTTGCAGATCATGTGGCGCAAAGTTAGATGCTGCTCCGACGGAGGCCGATGTGAACGATTGATTCCCATCCGGCCGCTGGTGGCTTTTTTCCTGCCGCAACCGGCGGAATCAGCACGCCGTCATTTGAACCTAAGATACTGCGGGAACACTAAATCTTCGATGCGGCGAGACGTATCTTTGCAGAGGCGTCTATTTTGAGGGGAAAGATCACGATGAAACTCTTTGGTTCCAGCTTGCTCCGCCAAACTCTGGCAGCGACCGGCATCGGCGCTGCGCTGATGTTGTCGGTCACTGCAAGCCATGCCCAGGCGGGCGGGCCGTTTGCCGGCTTCGATGGAAACTGGAGCGGCACGGGCACGGTCGCACTCTCCAATGGCACCACCGAGAACATCCGCTGCAAGGCCGATTACAAGGTCAACGCCAACGGGCTTGGCCTGAAGCAACACCTGCTCTGCGCCAGTGACAGCTACAGGTTCGATCTGTCGAGCGATGTCACCAGCCAGGGTGAGCGCATCTCCGGCAACTGGAGCGAAAAGAGCCGGAACATCTTCGGCAATCTGCAGGGCACCGCCGGCGGCGGCCAGATCGACGTGTTCGTTGAAGCTTCCGGCTTTGCGGCCAACCTCAATCTGCGCACCAACGGCAACAAGCAGAGTGTGCAGATCGACTCCAAGGGCGAGATCCGCGGCGTCAAGATCACGATGACCAAGACCTGATCCGCTGCCCTATCGAAAGCCTCAAGGCAGCGCCACTAGCGCTGCCTTTTCATTTTGATATCAGCTGAACTTCCAGCGCCAGCAGGAATCTCCACGGTCGCGCCTCTCGATCACTTCGACGCGCATGAAGCGATCATGCGCAAGCGCCGCCCCGACCCAGAGTTCATTCCAGGCATCGAACACGGCAGGCGACAGCGCCTCGCGTTCCGCCATGAGCCGCCATGAGGTCTGGCGCACCGTCGCGCCCGTCCCCTCCACCAACAATTCCGCATCGTCATCCTGCCCGCGAGCCAGCCGGGCAAAGGCTTTGGCAAAGCCCAGCGCTCCCGCTTCGACGCCACCCAAGAGCGCAGCGACCTCATCAAAAGTGTGCATGCCGATGAGCCGCGCTGCGGCGGAAGCGAGATGGCCGCCCTCCTCCGGGCCGAGCACGCTGATCGTCTCCGGCACGATCGAGGTGATGTATTCCATCGCATAATTGCGCAGCACCTTCTGCAGCCGCTCCTCCGGCCAGGTGTTCGCGGGCAGGCGCGGTGCGAGATCAGCTCGGAACGGCGGACAGCGCTCACCCGGCGAAAACTGCAGCCGCTCCTCGGGCGCGAGATCGCGATCCCACTCCTTGTAATAACCTTCGAGCCCTGGCTGGCCGTCGACGGTCTGGCCGGTACAGACGAAGCCGAGCCTGGGATTGCCGAGCACGACGCCGTTATTGGCGTGCCATCCGCGCAGCATCGCGCGCGACACTTCGGAGGGAATGCCGCAGATCGCGGTGCCCGACCAGATCCAGCGCGGCGGCGGATAGCGCACCCAGGCCTTGGTGTCGCTCTCATAGACATATTCGACCTTCACGCCGCCGACCTGGTTGGACAGATAGTGATACTGCGCGCAGGCCACCGCATGCGGAAGCTGGTCGAGACCGAGCTTTTTCAATCCAGGCAGGAAGCGCGCCAGTTGCTGGCGCCGGAAGGTGCGAAACACCACCTCGGCCGCGCGCGGCGCGCCGGCCCGCGAGGCCAGCATCAGGATCAGACCGGTGAGATAGGAATGATAGATGTATTCGACGGCGCGATAGGCAGCCGCATCGGCCGCAGGGCGAGCAGCTAATCCTGCAGACATCATTCCTCAGCCTCTCTTCGGCACTTGGCCAGCAGCCTTGTTTTCAGCAACACCTGTTATCCGGCAGGCTTGTTCCCCGCCGGCTTGGCGTGGCTGACCCCGCGAATTTTTTCCGACAGATTGATCAGGAACATCGATGTCGGCCGCAGGATGAAGAGATCCGCGACCAGAGCTGCGATCATCGAGAACGCGCTGAGCCAGCCGAACAGCCGCAGCGACGGCAGATCGGAGAACACGGTGACGCCGAGGCCGCAGGCCAGCACCACAGTGGTCAGAATCAACGCCGGACCGACCAGCACAGTGGCGCGCTCAACCGCCAGTCCCGCGGTCACGCCCGGCTTGCTCTCCAGCCGCAAGCGGTTGAGGAAGTGGATGGTGGCCGATAGCCCGAGACCGAACGACACCGTCAGCGCGACCACGCTGGCGAATTGTAGCCCCTCGCCCAGTATCCAGAGCACCGTGCCCGATGCCACGACCGGGAAAATGCCAGGCAGGATGCAGGAGAACATCACTACGACCGAGCGGAATGCGAGGCCAATGAAGATCGCGACCAGCAGGAACTCCACCGTGAGGCCGGCATTCAGCTTCGAAATCATGTTGGCGCTGTTGCGGGCGGCAATCGCCGACAGGCCGGTGACCGCAATCTCATAACCTGGATGCTCGGCGCGCACCTTGTCCAGCGCCTTGTCGAGCTTGTCGACCACGGGAAGGATTTCGCTGGAATCGAGATCTGGCACACGTCCTGAGACCACCACCGCATCCTGTTCGGCCGAGATGAAGCGACGGACCAGATGTTCTGGAATGACGCTGACATATTCCTTCAGCGTCGCGACATCGGTGCTGCCCGCCTTCTCCGCGAGCCAGCGGCGCAGCGTTTCCAGCGACCAGACATTGCCGACACCGGCCGACTTCTCGACCATGGAGTGAACGTCGGCGATCGTCTTCAACGTTTCGGGCGCGTAGAGCGAGGCGCCCTTGGGGAATTCGATCAGCACGTCGATCGGATTGGCGCCGGTGAGCTTGGCGTCGAGCCGGCCTGAGGCCGCGACCGCCTGCCGCTTGTCCGGCACCTGGTCGGCGAGCCTGTAGCGCGGCTCCAGCGTGGCGTAGATGTAGCCCAGCGCACCGACGAAGAGCAGCGCGATCAGGCTGAACATGCCGGGTCGGCTGACCATGCGAACCGCGATCCAGTAGCAGAAATTGCGCAGCGCCTGCACGCCGGCATCCGCGCTCTGGAACTTCACTGCAAAGATCTTCTCGTTGCGGACGAACAGCACGCCGAACACCGGCACCAGCGATAGCACGGCAACGAGCGCAATGATGGTGGCGGCAAGGCCGGCCTCACCGAATTTGCGGATCAGTTCGGAATCGGAGAACATCAGAGCGATGAAGGAGATTCCGGCAGTCGCGTGAGTGAGCACGCAAGCCGGACCCACCACCCGCACCGCATTGGTGAACGCAGTGAGCTTGTCCTGCCCCGCGATCAGGCGATCGCGCGCCGCAAACGTGAGCTGCATCGAGTCCGAGAAGCTGATCACCATGATGAGCGGCGTCATCACGTTCAGGAACATGTTGAGATTGAAGTTGGCCCAGCCGAGGCCGCCGAGCGCAAGCAGGATCGCGATGATCGGCGGGAAGGCCGCGACCACCATGAACGATATCTTGCGGAAGAAGATGATCGCGATGATGCAACCGGCCAGAATGCCGAGAATATTATAGGTCAACCCGTCGCGCTTGACCGCGTTGCGGATCTCGAGCTGCATGACGGGAACGCCGGAAAGCTGCGCGTTGAGTCCGCTGCCGGCAAGGTCCTCGGCCATGATCTTCCGCATCTCGCCGACCACCTTGCCGAGCTCGTTGGATGAAACGACTTGCGGCTCCAGCGACAACACGATCAGCGCCAGCGTGCCGTCCTCAGACAACAGCTTGCCGCGAATGATCTCGTTGGTTTTGACTGTTTCGACGAACTTGTCGTAGGCGGCGCCTTGCGGCAGTTCGGGCGGGAACAGTGCCGCCGGCAGCTTGCCGGGCTCCGGCGCCTGGCGTGCCGAAAACAGCGAAACCAGACCGCGTACGCCCTCGACCAATTGCAGGTCGGTGACCATGTCGCGGAGCTTTTCAAGGTTCTCGCGCGCCAGCAGCGTCTTGCCTTCGACCACCACCAGCACGTCGAATTCGGTCGCCGGGAAGCGCTTGGTCACGGCCTCGTATTGCTTGAAGTCCTTGGAGTCGGAGCGGAACAGCTGGCTCAGCGAGTCGTCGATCTTGATCCGTTCGATGCCGAACAGCGCCGCCACGATCAGCACGGCGAGGATGACCATGGACATGATCGGCGCCTTGACCGCGATCAGGCCCATGCGCTCCAGTCCGAAGGCGATGCTCTTGCCCGGCGGCGGCTCCTCGACAGCTGCGACATGGACGTGACTTTCGGAGTTCTTGTCGAGCATACCCTGTCCAGTTCTCACGTCGGCCTGTTTGTGCAGCTTGGTTTTATGCAGTTTGGTGGCGCGAATGCGGCTTTGACAGCTCTATTCGATCGGCGCTAGCCCTTGAAATCACGCGATAAATTTAACGGCCGCCGTTTTACAGGGCCGAATCCCATCCGGCAAGCATGCGCGGGCCGGCAAATCGGCACCAAGATGACGAAAATCCGCGTTAAGTCTCTGATTTGCCACACCCGTAAACCACCGGTCTGAGGCGCCTTCGCTGGAAACGCCAATGCCGGTCGTAACGGAACGGCACGGCTACCTCAGGTCAATTTTTCGGGAAGCGGCTCACGCCTTGTAAATCGTCCGCCGATGCGGCACTGCGCTCAGTCTTTGTTCTTCTCCGCTTCGGTCCCCCCGCGCAGTGCCGCGCGGAACGCAGCGTCGAACAGCCCGCGATACTGGCCCGCGTTGACGTTGGAGATATGCGCGGTGTCGCGGACATTGGCCTGCCCATGGCGAACCAGGTAGCAATAGCCCTGCTCGCAAACCACGGACAACGGGTCCACTACGACGAGTTGGGGATGATCTCGATACCGAACTAATCCACGCGCAATCTCGTTCCTTAAAGCGCTCATGGTTAGCACAGGGCCGGCCTCGACCTTCCATTCGCCGATAGCCTTGCCGGCGCGGATCTGGTTCTCGATCCAGCGCTGCGGCAGGTCGAAGCCGATGTTCAGAAGCGGCATGATCAGCACGACGGTCTTGCCTGCCGAAAGCAGACGCTCCACCAGCACTGAAATTTCGGCCGCATTGCTCCAGTTGCTGCCGAGCACGACAATGCTCGGCTCCGCCTGTGCCAGCACGAAGTCGAGCGTGCTGCGATTGAACTGCCGGCATGGTCGCTGATCGCTCGCATTGGAGGCTGCATCATCGACGAAGGCCCTGCACGCGCTTTGGGTCGCGATCAAGCCGTGGATGCCGTTGTCGAGCGCAGCCGACGAGATCGGTTCGAGATACTGGTTGGCAAAGGAATCCCCCAGAGGATGGCGGTCGGCCGGCCCGTGGCTGGCGCGCTGCCGAAGCTGCAATAGGTCTCGGTGGCTTTCTTGGTGGAGTTGGCGTTCCGGAAACACTCGTCGCGCGGCGTATTGGTTCGTCGAGCAAGTTCGGCGGACAAAAGATAGTCGGGCAGCCGGCCCGGAAAACCATGGTTGAGGAACGCGAGCGACACGAAGCCGGCGAGAACGGCGAATGAGACACCGGAAGTCGTCAGCAGCCGGCGCGGCGTCCAAAATTCGCGCTGCGTTCGCACGGGCTGCTCGATATAGCGGTAAGAGAGCGCGCTGAGCCCCAGCGAGGCCAGCACCATGATGATCTTCTGCGCGACGCCGACGTCATAGCCGCGCACCGTCAGCCAGCTCAGCGCGAACACCCAGATCGGCCAGTGCCACAGATAGATCGAATAGGACCAGTCGCCGATGCGCTGGATCGGCGATAATGCGAGCACGCTGCCCTCGCCTGCCCCCTGCCGCGCCGCGACGATCATGGCAGCGCCGACGATCGGCAGGATCGTCAGCGCGCCGGGCCATCGCGCTTCGGGCAAAGGACAGACGGTGCAGCCCGCGACCAGCGCCCAGCCGGCGAGCGCGATGATCGGCGATTCCAACCAGGAGGTTTTTATGCCTCCCGATCGGCGCCGGATTTCCGCGGCGGCAATCAATCCGCCCGCGAGCGGCTCCCATGCTCGGGAGCGCAGGGAGAAGAACGACGAGCCCATCGCATCGTGCTGGCTCGCCCACAGGCACCATGCGAGCGACAATGCGGCAAAGATCTGCAACGCGATCGTCACAGCAGCGAATGACGATTTGGTGCGCGAAGCCAGCCGCCAGACCAGCCACGCAACGAGCGGCATCCAGATATAAAACTGCCACTCCAGCGACAGCGACCAGGTGTGCAGCAGCGGCTTGGTCTGCGCCGCCATGGCGAAATAGCCGTTGTCGCTGTTGAAGGCGAAGTTCGACACGAACGCCAGCGCGGACAAGGCCTGCAGCAGGTGCTTGAGATATTCGCCCGGCAACGTCACGAACCAGCCGATGACGATTGAGGCCGCGACCGCAACCGCCAGCGCCGGATAGATCCGGCGCATCCGCATCATGGCGAAGGTCCACAGTGAAAAGCGGCCGAGCCGCAGGTCGGTCAGCACCTTCCTCGTCATGAGATAGCCGGTGATGACGAGGAAGACGTCGACGCCGACGAACCCGCCAGCGAAGCCCGGGATCTGGAAGTGGAAGCCCACGACGGCAATGACCGAAAGCGCCCGCAGCGCATTGATGTCCAGCCGGAACCCGTCGGGGCTGGCATGCTTGCCCGCCGCGCCTTCTGTCGCCCCCACCTGCTCCATCGCTTGTCCCGCCCACTCCTCGCCCCCTTATATCAGGCGCGGATTGGCTCACAGTGGCGGGGCAGCCACAGGTCGAAACGTTTTCGGCTTTCAATCGATCGGCTTGGCTGCGATCAGCGCGGTTCCGCTTTCGTCCTTCAGCGCCACGCCGGTGATCTCTCGCGCGATGCCTTCACGCACCAGCCACGCGATCTTGAAGGCGGCTTCATCATAGCTCAGCCCCGCGCCGTGGATGTTGGACACGCAATTGCGCTTCTCGTCGGTGAGGCCGATGCGCGGTGCAAAGGTCAAGTAGGCACCAAGGCTATCGGGCGCCGACAGCCCGGGCCGCTCGCCGATCAGCATCACCACCATCCGCGCGCCGAGCACGGCGCCGATCTCGTCGCCCAGCGCCACGCGGGTGCCCGACGCGACCACGACATGGCCAAACCGGATTCCGGTCTCCGTCAGGCGCGGCGCGAGATGGCGAACCAGTTCGACGGCGTGGAGGTTGACGGCCGCCGGCGACAGCCCATCGCCGATCACGATCACAATTTCTTCGCTTGCGCCGACGCTTCGCTTCTCCAGCGCGCGCCGCGAATCCGCATCCAGCATGCGGCCGAGATCAGGACGGCGCAGGTAATCGGCGCGGTTGCGCGCCTGGCTGGAAACCTCGCTTACTTCCAGGCCGAGACCGGCCAATTCCGTAATGAGGCGCCCCGCATCGAAAGCGGCGTGAACGGCGTCGCGCGCGCGGGCGTGATCGAGCGTGAAGGCGAGTAGTGCGTCGGTCGGCATGCTCGCGCCGGAGCGGCCGAGCCCGACGCGGGCCGGCGTCAGCTCCCGCAGGGTTTCGAGCGGGCGGGACGGCGGCGCCGGCGTTTTCATGGCGTGCTACTCGGCAGGGACCGAAGCCTCGCGCAGGCGGATCGAATAGTTCGATGCGTTCTGCTGGCCGCCGGACGCCGCACGCGCGAACTTGATCAGATGATGCGCGATAGTAGCCGAACCGATAAAGCCCTCGATATCGCCGCGCCGGAGCCGCCCGATCGCGAACTTCCAGAACACGCGCTTGTAATCGCCGAGCACGCCGACCTGCCAGAAGATGTTGCGCAGCATGATCAGCGCGCGCTTGATGTTCGGCCAGGTCTTCATCTCAGGCGCGACCGGCACCTTGATGCGGTTGGCATAGGTGTATTCGCATTGATACTGGTAGCGCGCAAACAGCTTCGCGGGCTCGAAGGCGATCTCCATGCATCGCTTCCAGGAACTGATGACCTCATCGTACGGCATCAGGAATTCGACATTGGAATCGCGGCTGTCGTCGTGATTGAGGCGGCCTTCGCGCTCCAGCCGGTCCCACAGCGGCGTCTTCGGCAGCGCCTGCAGCAGATTGATGGTCAGCAGCGGGATCCGCGACTCGTCGACGAATTTGAGCAGCGCATCCGCGGTACCTGGCTTGTCGGTATCGAGCCCCATGATGATGCCCGAGACGACCTCCATGCCGTAGGAGTTGATGGTCTGGATGCCTTCCATGATCGGGACCATCATGTTGTGGTCCTTGTGCATCGCGTGCAGCGCATCGGGATCGGGTGTCTCGATGCCGCAGAACACGGTGACGAATCTCGCTTCGCGCATCTTCTCCAGGATCTCGGGACGCTTGGCGATGTTGAGCGTCGCTTCGCAGGCGAGCCGCACCACATAACCCGTCCTCTTCTGCCATTCGATCAGATGTGGCAGCAATTCAAGGGTAGCCTTGCGGTTACCTATGAAATTGTCATCGACGAAATAGATCGTATCGGTCATGCCGCATTCGCGCAGCCTGTCCAGCTCGGCAACGATCTGCTGCGGCGTCTTCAGGCGCGGGTTGCGGCCATAGAGGCCCGGGATGTCGCAGAACTCGCATTGATAGGGACAACCACTCGAATACTGGATGCTGCCGAGCAGATATTTCTTCACTTCCGCCAGCTCGTAGCGCGGGATCGGAAAGTCGCTCATGGGAATCCGATCGCTGGTCGTCAGCACCACCTGTTGCGCCGGCCGCGATGGATCGCGCGCCAGACGCGCAATCAGCTCGTTGGTGGCATCGCCCAATTCGCCGACATGCAGATAGTCAAACGAGGGATAGTAATCCGGGCAGGCGCTGACCGACGGTCCGCCGATCGCGACCGCGAGGTCGAAGGCATGCGCGCGGCGGCAGATGTCGTTCATCTGCTGGCGCTGAATGTGCATGCCGCTGACAAACACCGCCTCCGCCCATTCGAAGTCTTCCGCGCTGGCAGGGCGAATATTCTCGTCGACAAAGCGAACTTGCCAGTTCGCCGGAAGGTAGGCCGCGATCAAGAGCAGGCCCTGCGGCGGCATGAAGGCCTGGACGCCGGCGGTCAGGGGATAGGCGTATTCGAATGTACCAAAAGAAGACGTATAGCGCGGGAAGACGCACAGGATACGCCGTACCGTTTCGATGCCTTCAGCTCTCATCAAATTTCCTCAAGGCTGACACGAATTTAAGCACGACATCGAAAGCTGGGCCAGAAATTCTTCAACAATGTGACAGTGACTTCTAACTCGTTGTGGGTTCAATTGGTTTCAAGAAAATCTGTAGGCCGACCGCGGCCCGGCGTTCAGGCGATCAGCCGCAACGCAAAATCGGGCAGCAGCCGCCCATCGCCCGCAAGCCGGAAATCGGCATCCGCGAGCCCCGCGCGAACCAGCCAATCATCGAATTCCGGCGCCCGCTTCAATCCGAAAAGCTCCCGGACGTAGAGCGCGTCGTGGAACGAGGTCGACTGATAGTTCAGCATCACGTCATCGGCGCCCGGCACACCCATGATGAAGGTGACGCCGGCGGCAGCCAATAGCGTCAAGAGATTGTCCATGTCGTCCTGATCGGCCTCGGCATGGTTGGTGTAGCAGACGTCGACGCCGAGCGGCAGGCCGAGCAGCTTGCCGCAGAAATGATCCTCGAGCCCGGCGCGGATGATTTCCTTGCCATCATAGAGATATTCGGGACCGATGAAGCCGACGACGCTGTTGACGAGCAGCGGATCGTAGGCCCGCGCCACCGCGTAAGCCCGCGCCTCGCATGTCTGCTGGTCGACATTGTGATGCGCATTGGCCGACAGCGCCGAGCCCTGCCCGGTCTCGAAATACATCACATTGTCGCCTACCGTACCTCGACGCAGGGATAGTCCTGCCTCGCGCGCCTCGCGGAGCAGCGCGAGATCGACGCCAAAGCTGCGGTTGGCGGCCTCGGTTCCCGCAATTGACTGGAATACCAGATCGACGGGAGCGCCCTGCCCGATCAATCCGAGCGTCGTGGTGACGTGGGTGAGCACGCAGCCTTGCGTCGGGATCTGCAGCCGCGAGATGATGCCGTCGAGCAGCCGCAGCAGCTCTCCGATCACCGCCGGATCGTCGCTGACCGGATTGATGCCGATGCAGGCATCGCCGGAGCCCAGCAGGATGCCGTCGAGAATCGAGGCGGTAATCCCCTTTGCGTCGTCGAAAGGATGGTTGGGCTGCAGCCGTACGCTCATCCGCCCCTTCAGGCCGATAGTGTTGCGGAACGCCGATGTCACCGTGCATTTGCTGGCGACCAGGATCAGGTCCTGGTTGCGCATCAGCTTGGAGACGCCAGCTGCCATTTCCGGCGTGATTCCGCGCGACACCTGCTTAAGCGTTTCGCCGGTGGCAGCATCGGACAACAGCCAGTCGCGAAAGGCGCCGACGGTCAGCGAGGCGATCGGCGCAAAGGCCTCTGCCGCATGCGTATCGATGATCAGCCTTGTGACCTCATCGTCCTCGTAGGGGATCACCGCCTCATTGAGAAACTGCTTCAGCGGCACGTTGGCGAGCGCCATGCGCGCCGCGATCATTTCTTCCGCGCTTCCCGCCGCGACGCCGGCAAGACGGTCGCCGGACCGCGGCGGCGTCGCCTTGGCGAGCAGCTCGCGCAAGTCGCCGAACACGTAGGAGGTCGCCCCGATGATTTGGCGATAGACCATGCTGAATTTCCCACACCCGTACCCGCCCCATGGCAAGGCTAGCCTATCACCATGTGCGCAGAGAAGAGATTGTCTGTCGGTGCGGAATGCACCTGGTGAGAACTGTTCTGCGCGGTTGCGGGAAGTAGTGCGCAGCCATTTTCGGTTGCCGGCCCTACGGTGGTGGCGGTTACTCGTCACGTCCGCTGGGAACAGCGACCTCCAATTGCAGTGGCATACCAGAAGCGCGTTGTGGTCGCGCGATGCTGCCGAATTTTCCCGACGAGATGACTCGCAGGGATCTCGTAATCGCCTGAACAAGCTTGATTATTGGGCCTTAGTTGCAGATTTTCGAATTTCGCGCGTTAAGACAATGTCCATCAAAATTCAGCACACTTTGCCCATGTTGGCGGCACTCACGGGATCTGATCCGGCGTGCCGCTACCGCTGAATTGCAAGAATCCCCTGCTCTTTTTTTGGTGGCCCATGACATCCCGGTTTTCGCTCGCAGCCAAATTGTATTCGATCTTCGCGCTGTTCGCGGTGTTGGTCGCCGCCATCACGGCTTTGTCCGACTACAACACTCGCCAGAACGCCGAGCTCACCGAAGCCGTTTCGATCGCAAGCCGCGCTGCGCTCAATGTCGAGCGCATCAATTCGCTGGTTTATGCGGTCGTGATGGAGTCACGCGGCATCTACATGTCGACCGATCCAAAAGTGGTGAAGAAATTCGGCGACGGGCTGCTCAAGTTCAATGAGCGCATCCTCGAGGTCGTCAAGAACTGGGAAGCATTGGTGCAGGCGGACGATGCCCAGCAGTTCGCCACTTTCAAGAAGCGCATCGAGCAGTTCGTTGATTTCCGCAAGGAGCTGGTGCGCCGCGGCGTCGAGATCAACGCCGCTGCGGGGCGTGAATGGGGCGACAATGACGCCAACCGCGAAGTGCGCACCGCGCTGAACAAGGATCTCGAAGCACTTTCCAAGGTCTATGCTGAGCGCAGCAGGAAGCTGGCGCAACAGACCGATACCAACCACACCATGGCCTTTGTGCTCACCTGCCTCGGTGTCCTTGCGCTGGCTGTGGTCGTCATCGGCGTCTTGATCATCGCGCGCTCGATCGCGCGGCCGCTTTCGGTGATCACCTCGACCATCAAGCAGGTCGCCGACGGTGCGGAAGGCGTCGAGGTTCCGCATACCGGCCGCGCCGACGAGATCGGCGCGCTCGCCCGCGCCATCAAGATCTTCCAGGAAGCGATGGACCGCAACCGCAACCTCAATTCGCAGGTGCTGGAAGATTCAAAAGCACGCGACGAGCGCACCCGCCACATCGAGGCGTCGGTCGATGCCTTCCGCGCAGCGATTGGCGGCGTGGTACGCGCCGTCACCGACAATGCGACCGCTATGCGCGACACCGCCCAGACCATCGCCAGCGTCTCAGCCGACGCCAGCGGCCGCGCGGTGGCTGCTTCCGGTGCGACCGAGCAGGCATCCAGCAACGTCTCCGCCGTCGCCAGCGCCGCCGAAGAACTGTCTGCTTCGGTCGAGGAAATCGGCCGCCAGGTGCGGCAGTCGGCCGGCGCCGTCGAGCAGGCCGGCCAGCGCACCGAGAAATCGGTTGCCGAAATCGAGGGGCTTGCGGCCGCGACCCAGCGCATCGACGGCGTGCTCAATCTCATTCAGGCGATCGCAGAGCAAACAAATCTTCTCGCCCTCAACGCGACGATCGAGGCCGCGCGCGCCGGCGATGCCGGCCGCGGCTTTGCCGTGGTCGCCCACGAGGTGAAGGCGCTCGCCGAGCAGACTGCGAAGGCGACCGCCGAAATCGGCCAAAACGTCGGCCTGATCCAGACGTCGACCAAGACATCGGTCGAGGCGGTGCGCGAGATCGGCAACGCGGTGCGCGAGATCAACGAGGTGACGTCCATAATCGCCAGCGCGATCGAGCAGCAGGATTCGGCGACCCGCGAGATTTCCTCGAATGCGCAACTGGCGGCGCAGGGCAACGGAACGCTGGTGGTCAACATCAATTCGCTGAGCGAATCGATCGGCACGACCAGCACGGCGGCTGCATCCGTTCTCACCGCCTCCAGCGAACTGACGGCCACCGCCGAGACGCTGTCCCGCGAGGTCGAGAAATTTTTCCGGAACCTGCGCGCGGACGGGGACGCGCAGATGCGCAAGACGGGGACGTGAGGAGCGGTGGCCTAACCTCTCCCGCTTGCGGGGAAGGTCGGAGCGCATCGTGAGATGCGATCCGGGTGGGGGAAACTCTCTCCACACGGGCAGTATGACTCGCGGCGGCACCCCCACCCCAGCCCTCCCCCGCAAGCGGGAGAGGGAGCGCAGTTTCACCGTGGTTAGCCTTAGCACCTCACTCCACCAGCAGCACGTCCACCGCAACGCTGAGCTTCTGCTTGCGTGACCCCACGATGATGCCGTCGACCGGGGAGACGTCGGCAAAGTCTCTGCCGACCGCCAGAATGATGTGGTCGTTCTCGACGATAAGATCATTCGTCGGATCGAACCCGATCCAGCCGAGCTCGCCGCCGCACCATACCGATACCCAGGCGTGGGTGGCGTCGGCGCCCTGCAGGCGCGGCTGCCCTGGCGGGGGGATGGTGCGCAGATAGCCGCTGACATAGGCAGCCGGCAGTCCGAGCCCGCGCAGGCCCGCAATCATCACATGGGCAAAGTCCTGGCACACGCCATGCCGCTTCTCGAATATTTCGCGGAGCGGCGTGGAAATTACCGTTGCCTTGGAATCATATCTGAAGTCGCTGCGAATCCGACGCATCAGATCAGCGGCACCTGCGACGATGCCATGGCCCGGCGGAAAGCTCGTAGCTGCATAGGCCGTGACCGACGCCTGCACAGGCACCAGCGAACTCGCAAAGACGTAGCCGACCGGCGACATGGGGCCGAGGCTGTTGGATTCGAACGCTGCGTCGCGGATATCTTCCCATGGCGGGCTCGGCGCGGCGCGGTCAATCGCCTTGCGCGAGAGCGAAACGCGCGAGCGGGAATCGATGCGCAGGTTGCGATGTGCAGCCTCGATCAGCACGCTCTCGGTATGGGTGCCGAAGAAATCCCGCCGCGCGTTACGTTCGGCTGGTCGCGGCCGAATCTCGACCGTATGTGAAATCAGTTGTTGCCCGTCGCCGCTGCGCGGCTCCAGCCGCAGCGAGCACCGCGCAAAACTCACCGGGCTGTCGTAAGCGTAGGTCGTGACGTGCCTGATATCGTAGATCACGCAAGACCCGTCAGCTTCTCCGGCCGGCTCGCATGCGGGCCGTGCGGGAAGTAATGCTGGCCGATGGCATCGGCGAGATTGAGCAGCGCCTGTTCGAGCGAGAACAGGCTTGTGACATCCAGTGTCGCGGCCTCCGCCGTGGTCAGCGTCGCCTGCAATGCCACTGCCAGCCGTTGCGGCCGCTCGATCAGGCCATATTCCTTCAGGCTCGGGAGCGCGGCGATGTGGTCGTTGAGCGAAGCGACCTGAAACGCGACCGAGCGCGGGTTGTAGGGGTCGAGCACCGCGAGATCACGCACCGGCGCCAGCGCCGGGCCGACCAGATAGCGCGAGCGATAGGTGATCTGGCAGTCTACCAGCGTCAGCAGCATGTCGAGGTCTTCCTCGCCTGCTTCGTCATAAGCAAATTGCCGCGCGAACCGCACGGTGTTGATGCCGCGCTCGGCGCGGCGCCCCATGTCGAGGAAGCGCCAGCCGGCGGCGCGGTTCATGTTTTCCTGCGCCAGGCCCGCGATGCTCGCCAGCTCCTGCAGCGTCAGTTCGGCGGCGCTGACGATGCCGTCGTCGTCATCGACCTGCAGCGCGAGGCGCTCCACCATCTCGGTGATGATCTGCCAGGCGTCGGGCGAAAGCCGCTCGCGCAGCGAGCTCGCGGTCCGCTGCACCGACCTCACCAACGAGAGGGCCGAGCCAAACTTCTCCTCGCTCTGCAACGCCTCCGCGATCACCCGTGCCGGATTGGTCCGCGTCGTTTGCGACGTGGCGCCCCAGCTCACCAGAATCCGTTGAATGCGCTCGACCGAAGGGAGCGCCGTGGAAGCGCCGTCGGCCGGATTGCGCGTCGAGGTGCCGAGCGCGCGGATCAGCCGCAGCGTCGCCTCGGCGCGCTCGAGATAGCGGCCGAGCCAAAACAGATTGTCCGCTGCGCGGCTCGGCACGACGCCTGCGATCCGCCTGATCCGCACCGTGTCTGCCGCCGGCAAGAGCGTCGCCGATTCGACCGCTTTGTCGGAGACCACCCAGACATCCGCCGACCGCGCCCCGTCGCCCATCGACACCGCGCGGGCATCGGCCTGCTCGGCGATCCGGCAGAAACCGCCGGGCATGATGGTCCAGCCATTCGGCGTCGCGGCGGCAAATACCCGCAGCACGAATGGACGCGGCGTGAGTCGCCCCGCTTCCCACACCGGCGTCGTCGACAGCCGCACCAGCTCCTGGCCCACATAATCGATGCCGCGATCGATGATCGCCTGGCGGAGCCGGTCACGCTCGGCGGGCGGCAACTCGCCGGCAAGCACGGGCCCATGACTGGAAAAGCCAGGAACGGCCCGGCCGTAAGCGCCCTCGATTGCGAAATCCTCGATCCGCGACAGCACTTCATCGCGCGCCGATTTCTGCCCGCACCACCAGGTCGCGATGTGCGGCATGATCAAGGTCTCGCCGAGCAGGCGCCAGCACAGGCTTGGCAAAAATCCGAGAAGCGCTCGCGATTCCAGCACGCCCGAACCCGGCATGTTGGCGACCACCACGCCGCCCTTGCGCAATACATCGATCAGCCCGGGCACGCCGAGGTGTGACGACGCATCGAGCTCCAGCGGATCGAGGAAATTGGAATCGACCCGGCGCAGCAACACGTCGAGCCGCTTCAGGCCGGCGACGGTGCGAATATGGATGCGGTCGCCGCTGACGGCGAGATCGTCCCCTTCGACCAGCAGAAAGCCGAGATAGCGCGCCAGCGTCGCGTGCTCGAAATAGGTTTCGCTGAAGGCACCCGGCGTCAACAGTCCGATCCGCGGCTCGTCGCGGTCGGCGCTGGCGCGCAGCGCGTCGCGGAACGCCTCAAAGAACGGCGCGACGCGCTCGACATTCATCGACTTGTAGAGACTGGAAAAGGCGCGCGACAGCACCAGGCGGTTTTCCAGCGCGTAGCCGGCGCCCGACGGCGCCTGCGTGCGATCGTTGAGCACCCACCAGCGCCCGTCCGGGCCGCGCCCGACATCGGCGGCATAGAAATGCAAATAGCGGTTGCCCGGCGGTTTGACGCCGCAAACCGCGCGCAGATATTCACTGCTGCCGGCAATCGCAGCCGCCGGCACCGCGCCATCGGCGACCAGCCGGCCCTCGCCGTAGAGATCGCGCAGCACCATTTCGAGCAATTGCGCGCGCTGCGCGATGCCGGTCGTCAGCTGCTGCCAATCACCCTCGTCGATGATCAGAGGCAGATGGCTGAGCGGCCACAGCCGGTCGGCGGTTTCGCCGGGCGCGCGATAGGTGACGCCGGCTTCCCGCAGGTGGCGGTCGGCGGAGGCGAAGCGCCGCTCGATATCAACAGGCGAGAGTGCGGCAAAGGCATCGAAGAAGCGGGCCCAGGCCGCCCGCGGCGCGCCGTCCGGCCCAATATACTCGTCGGGAATGCCGGGCAGCCGCGCATAGTCGCGCGTCCATTGCGCCATCCGGCGCTGGCCCGGACGGGCCTTGCTTTCCTGATGGTTGCCTTGACTGTTGCCTTGGCCTGTCATTCCGACTCCCTGGAGGCGAGCTCCTGATTAAATCAGAATTGCAATCGCGGCCTCCTATTTTTTGAGGCGTTTTTCGCCGCAATTCGCTATGGCAGGAGCGGCGTCCTCAAGTCGAGCGTCAAGGGGAATTCAATGCTGCGTTCCTCGGGTGGCGCCTCGATTTTGCCCGGGGTGTGGCCGTGATCCTGAAACCGGGCCAGCCGCCGCGCCTCCGCCTCATAGGAATTGACCGGCTTGGTGTCGTAGTTGCGGCCGCCGGGATGGGCGACGTGGTAGACGCAGCCGCCGAGCGAGCGGCCGTTCCAGGTATCGATCAGGTCAAATGTCAGGGGCGTATGGACCGGGATGGTCGGGTGCAGCCCCGAGGCCGGTTGCCATGCCTTGAAGCGGACCGCCGCAACCGCCTCGCCGGAGCGGCCGGTCGGCGTCATCGGCATCCGCCTGCCGTTGCAGGTGACGACATGACGTCCCTCGACGAAGCCGGTCGCCTTGACCTGCAGCCGCTCGACGGAAGAATCGACATAGCGCACGGTGCCGCCGGCCGAACCCTCTTCGCCGAGCACGTGCCAAGGCTCCAGCGCCTGACGCAATTCCAGCGCGACGCCGCCATGATGGACGCGGCCAAACGCCGGAAAGCGGAATTCGAGCTGGGCCTGATACCATTCCGGCGAGAACTCGTAGCCTGATAGCCTGAGTTCATCGAGCACACCGAGAAAATCCTCCCAGAGGAAATGCGGCAGCATGAAGCGGTCGTGCAGCGCGGTGCCCCAGCGTACGAACTTGCCCTGCTGCGGTTCGCGCCACAGCTTTGCGATTAGCGCGCGGATCAGCAGTTGCTGCGCCAGCGACATCCGCGGGTCGGGCGGCATTTCGAGCGCGCGAAATTCGACCAGCCCGAGGCGGCCGGTCGGGCCATCGGGCGAATAGAGCTTGTCGATGCAGATTTCGGCGCGGTGGGTGTTGCCGGTTATATCGACCAGGATATGCCGGAACAGCCGATCGGCCAGCCATAGCGGCGCCTCGATATCCGGCGGCGGCACGTGCGCGAGCGCGATCTCCAGCTCATAGAGACCGTCATGCCGCGCCTCGTCGATGCGCGGCGCCTGGCTGGTCGGGCCGATGAACATGCCGGAGAAGAAGTAGGACAGCGAGGGATGGCGCTGCCAGTACAGCACAAGGCTCTTGAGCAGATCGGGCCGGCGCAGGAACGGCGAATCCTGCGGCGTCGAGCCACCGACCACGACGTGGTTGCCGCCGCCGGTGCCGGTGTGGCGGCCGTCGACCAGAAAACGGTTGGCCCCGAGCCGGACTTTCGCGGCATCCTCATATAGGCCGAAGGTGATATCGACCGCCTCGCGCCAGCTTTGCGCCGGCTGCACGTTGACCTCGATCACGCCGGGATCAGGCGTCACCTTGATGACTTCGATGCGCGGATCATAAGGCGGCCCATAACCCTCGACATGAACCGACATCTGCATCTCTTCGGCAGTCGCCTCCACCACCGCGATCAGATCGAGGTAATGTTCGACCTTCTCGACCGGCGGCATGAACACGCACAGCGCGCCATCACGGATTTCGACTGCAGCAGCCGTGCGCACCGGCTTCGGCTTCGACCTCGCTTTCAGCCGTTTCCCGCCCGCCGCCCTGTCCTCGTCCGCAAGCTCCTGCCGCGCCTCCATCGGATCCTGCTCGACGACATAGGGATATTCTTCCGGCGGAACGTGCGGCAGCGATGCCATCGGCAGCCGTAGCCCGAGTGGGGAATCGCCCGGGATCAGGAACAGATGGCTGCGCCGAAGCTGCCATCGCTCGCTGATCCAGCCGGAGCCGTCGGCCTCGGCGTGCTCGATCGGCAGCACAAAGCCGCGCGGCTTATCGAGCCCCTCATCGAACACCCGCGCCATGCGCGCCCGCTCTTCGGCGTCGGCTAGTTTGGATTCGGTCGGATCGACGTTGACGGGAAGAGCGGCTTCCTTCTGCAACCAGTGCACGGGATCTTCATAGGCCGGCATCACATAGAGGATGTCGAGGCCGAGCCGCTTGGCCGTCGCTTCCATAAAAGCTTTGGCGTCTTCGATTAACGTCTTGCGCGGGCTATCGATCTTCGCGATCAGTTCGGCATTCTTCCAGATCGGCACGCCGTCCTTGCGCCAATAGAGGCCGAACGCCCAGCGCGGCAGGCTTTCGCCCGGATACCATTTGCCCTGTCCGTAATGTAATAACCCGCCCGGCGCGAAACGCGTGCGCAACTTGCGGATCAGCTCGTCTGCCAGCGCCTGTTTGGTCGGACCGACGGCGGCAATATTCCATTCCGGCGATTCCAGATCGTCGACAGAGACGAAGGTCGGCTCGCCACCCATCGTCAGGCGCACGTCATCGCGCCTGAGATCGGCATCGACCTGCTCGCCGAGCGCATCGAGCCGCGCCCAGGATTCGTCGGAGAACGGCCGCGTGATCCGCGGCGCCTCGCGGATGCGCTTCACGTTCATCTCGAAGCCGAAATCGACATTGGCGAAGCCGGCGCTGCCGGAGACCGGCGCTGCCGAGCGATAATGCGGCGTGGCGGCGACCGGGATATGCCCCTCGCCCGTCAGCATGCCCGAGGTGACGTCGAACCCGATCCAGCCCGCGCCGGGCAGATAGACCTCGGCCCAGGCGTGCAGATCGGTGAAATCATTCTCGACCTCGCGCCGGCCTTCCGGATCAATGTCGGGACGCAGCTGAATGAGGTAGCCGGAGACAAAGCGCGCGGCGAGACCGAGATGCCGCAAGGTCTGGATCAACAGCCACGCGGAATCGCGGCACGAGCCGGCGCCGCGGGCCAGCGTCTCCTCCGGCGTCTGAACGCCCGGCTCCATCCGGATGAGATATCTGATCTTCTTCGCAAGCTTGGCATTGAGCTCGACCAGGAAATTGACTGAACTGTCGGCCTCGCGCGGAATCTCCTTCAAGTGGGCTGCGAACAGCGGTCCCTGCTCCGTCGTCACGAGATAGGGCGCAAGCTCAGTCTTGAGATCGGCGGTGTAATCAAATGGAAAGGAATTGGCATAAGGCTCGACAAAGAAATCGAAGGGATTGACCACCGTCATCTGAGCGGTGAAGTCGACTTCGATCTTCAGTTCGCTCGCCTTCTCCGGAAACACGAAACGCGCCAGCCAGTTGCCTTGCGGATCCTGCTGCCAGTTCACGAAATGGTTTGAGGGCGTAACCTTGAGCGAATAGCTCAGGATCGGCGTGCGCGTATGCGGTGCCGGCCGCAGGCGCACGGTTTGCGGGCCGAGATCGATCGGTCGGTCGTATTTGTAGTGCGTGACGTGATGTAGCGCGACGTAGATCGACACGGATCCGGAGACTCCAGCGGCTTTTTTAAGCAGAACACCGGTTCCGGGTGGGATCAAGCACTAACAACGGGCAGCGCGTGCCTATGCGAAGTGCGAAACGCAGTCGTCCCTGCGAACGCAGGGACCCATACCGCGTGATCTATCCATCATGGCAGCTTGGTCGAGACCTTCCGCAACAACTTCAGCCGGTGATTATGGGCCCCTGCGCTCACAGGGGCGACGCGAAAGCGGTGCGAGAACTACATCGTCGCCCCTAACACCCACGGCGCGAATTCAGCCCCACCAAAATCAAAACTCTCACTTTTCGTTGGCTGGCCCGATGCCGTCTTCAGCATCAGATCGAAGATGCGCTGGCCGCATTCCTGCACCGTCTCCTCGCCGTCGAGGATGGTGCCGCAATTGACGTCCATGTCCTCTTCCATGCGCTTGTACATCGGGGTGTTGGTAGCGAGCTTGATCGATGGCGCGGGCTTGCAGCCGAACACGCTGCCGCGGCCCGTGGTGAAACAGACCATGTTGGCACCGCCCGCCACCTGCCCGGTCGCCGCGACCGGGTCGTAGCCGGGCGTATCCATGAACACAAAACCCTTCTTGGTGATGGGCTCGGCATAATTGAGCACGTCGACCAGGTTGGTGCTCCCGGCTTTGGCCATTGCGCCCAGTGACTTCTCCAGGATCGTAGTGAGGCCGCCAGCCTTGTTGCCGGGGCTCGGATTGGCGTTCATCTCGGCGCCCTCACGCCTTGTGTATTCCTCCCACCAGCGCATCAGGCCGACGAGCTTTTCGCCGACCTCGCGGCTGACGGCGCGGCGGGTCAGCAGATGCTCGGCGCCATAGGTCTCCGGCGTCTCCGAGAGGATCACGGTGCCGCCGTGACGCACGAGCAGATCGCTCGCCGCGCCGAGCGCCGGATTAGCCGATACGCCGGAATAGCCGTCGGAGCCGCCGCACTGCAGGGCTACCGTCAGTTCGCTGGCCGGCACAGGCTCGCGCTTCACTTTATTCGCGTCCGTCAGCGCCTCCTTCACGAAGGCAACGCCGGCTTCCACTGTCTTGCGGGTGCCGCCGACTTCCTGGATATCCATCGCGCGCAGGCGCCCGGCGAGCTTCTGCTCCTCCATCAGCCCGCCGATCTGGTTGACCTCGCAGCCGAGCCCCAGCACGATGACGTGAGAGAAATTCGCGTGCCGCGCGTAACCGCCGAGTGTCCGCCTGAGCAGCGTTAGCGGCTCGTTCTGCGTCATGCCGCAGCCGGTCTTGTGCGTCAGCGCCACCACACCGTCGACGTTCGGATAGTCGGCCAACGGGTTATCGCCGGTAAACGGATTCTTCTTGAACATATCGGCGACGATGCCGGCGACATGGGCGCTGCAATTCACTGAAGTGAGGATGCCGATATAGTTGCGCGTCGCCACGCGCCCGTCGGCGCGGCGGATGCCGTCGAAGGTCGCCGGCAGATCGAAATTCGGCACCGGCTTGACGTCGACGCCATAGGCATAGTCCTTGGCAAAATCGCCCATGCCGCAGTTCTGCGTATGCACATGCTGGCCCGGCGCGATCGGCGCAGTGGCAAAGCCGATGATCTGGCCATACCGCCGCACCGGCTCGCCAACCGCGATCGGCCTGATTGCGACCTTGTGGCCCGCCGGGATCCGCTCGGTCGTGGTGACACCGTCGGTTACCACCATTCCCGGCGGCAAGCTCGCGCGCGCGATAAGGACGCCGTCGTCGGGGTGCAGGCGGATGACGGGGGCCGGGTTGGTCATGGGAGTGTCTCCTTGCTTCAAAACTATCGTGCCCCGGATGCTGCGCAGCGCGAAAGCGGTGCGCTGCTGATCCGGGGCCTACACACCGCCGCTGCTACTGGGTCCCGGCTCTGCGGTGCACCGCCAAGAGGCGCTGCACCGCGTCCGGGACAGGAGACCATTTACGCCTTCCCGCCGGAATCCTTGCGGGTCTGGTTCACCTGCATCCTCGCATAGGTCGACATCAGGCCGACCTCGTTCGACAGCGTCACCAGCTTGAAGCCCATATTGATGGCGCGCACCGCGCCTTCGGCGCCCGAGCAGTGGATCCCCGGGTTGAGGCCGCGCTTGCCGCACTCCTTCACGATCTTCTCGTAGATCTTCAAAATTTCCGGCTCGTCGCGGTCGAGCTTCGGCACCAGGCCATAGGAGAAGCCGAGATCGGATGGGCCGATATAGACGCCATCGATGCCCTCGACATCGAGGATCGCTTCCATGTTCTCCACCGCCGTCCTGGTCTCCATCATCGGCAGCAGCACGATCTCGTCATTGGCGGTCTTCTGGTACGAGCCGGCGGTGCCATACAGGCCGGCGCGGATCGGGCCGTTCGAGCGCGTGCCCTTCGGCGGATACTTGGCGAACTGAACGAGGTCGCTCGCCTCCTTGGGAGTGTTGATCATGGGGCAGATCACGCCATAGGCGCCGCCGTCGAGCACCTTGCCGATGACGCCGGGCTCGTTCCAGGGCACGCGGACCATCGGCGTCACCGGATGGCCGTTCATCGCCTGAAAGCACTGAACCATCGAGAGATAGTCCTGCACGCCGTGCTGCATGTCGACGGTGACGCTGTCGAAGCCGCATTGCGCGATCACCTCGGCGGAGAAACCGGACGGGATCGCGAGCCACGCGTTCACCACGGCCTTGCCGGAGGCCCAGACTTTTTTGACATTGTTTGACGTCATTGCTCGCTTTCCCTTTGTGATCGTTGCAATTGTTTGACTTCGTGGAGTGGATTAGCTGGTCGCGCGCTGAATGGCGGCTTCGCTGACGCCGACCTCGCGGGCGGTGTTGACGATCGCGGCCCAGGTATCATCGGGCAGCGGCACGCCATTCTTCGTCCGCTCGGCGCGCATCTTCCTTTCGGGGTCGCCCGGCACCAGCACCGACTCGACGCCGGCGATCGGCTTGGTCTCCCTGATGAAGTCGGTGTAGCGCGAGACCTCGCCATCAAAGAAGTTGCTGGTGTCGATCACCTTGGGATCGACGTAGAAGGAGAGCATGCCATTGGCGAACTGCCGGCCGCCGGAGGTGGCGCCGGTGCCGGTGAGTGCGCCGCCGAGCACCTCGCAGATGAACGCAAGTCCCGAACCCTTGTGCTCACCGAAGGCGCGGATCGCACCGGTCCCCTTGGTGTGGTCGCGCGGTCCATCCGGGGTATAGGGACCATAGAGCACGGAGGGCTCTTCGCTCAGCGTGCCGTCGGCATCGACCAGCGCGCCAGTCGGCAGTTTCTTGCCGCCGCGGCTTGCCACCAGCACCTTGCCTTCGGCGACGATGGAAGTCGCAAAATCGAGCACGATCGGATCGTGCCCCAGGCGCGGAATGCCGACGCAATAAGGCGCGGTTGAGAGCCGCTTCTGCACGCCGCCAAACGGCGCCACCAGCAGCGAGCCGGCGGCGTTGACGAAGTGAACCGACACCAGCCCTTCAGCAGCGGCCATCTCCGCCCAGTCGCCGACACGGCCGATATGCCCGGCATTGCGCAGCGCGATCGCCGACAGCCCGGCCTTCTTGCACTTCTCGATGCCGGTCCGCACCGCGAACGGCGTCACCGTCTGGCCATAGCCGAACTTGCCGTCGACCACGGCGAGCGAGGGCGTATCAACGACGATCTCGGGGGTCTGGTTGGGAACCACATTGCCCGTCTTCTTCCAGCGGATATAGACCGGCACGCGAATTACGCCGTGGCTGTCATGGCCGGTGAGGTTGGCTGTCGTCAGATAGGTCGCGATGCGTCTGGCTTCTTCGGGCGAAGATTCCGCATGCGAAAAAACCTCGGCGACAAAATCGATCAGATTGTTGACTTTGATTGTGACCATGTCCGGATTTCAGCCTGTCCTTGCCCGGACGCCTGCCTGACGGCGGGCACCCTTCGCTTCCCACGCCGGTTTTGATGACCGGCTTGACCGGCACTTTGAACGAAAAATCACGCGCGTGTCTACTCGCCCCGATCGCATTAGCCAAATGATTGCAATCATTTGCCCGGCCGCTATGCATCGGGCCGGTAGCATCATGCAAATTTGCGCTTACTCTTCGACTTCGGCCTCGCCCTCACCTGCTACCTCCATCGCGGCAAGGCTACGTTCGAGTTCGCCGAGCATGTCCTGCAGTTCAGCGAGCTTGCGCGCGCCATAGCGATTGGTGATCTCGGCGTAGATCGCTTCCGACGTCGGCGCGACCGCCTCGATCAGCTTCAATCCCTTGGAGGAGATCGAGACCTCGCCGCGACGCAGATCGGCCTTGGCGGTCCGCCGCTCGATCAGGTCGCGTGCTTCGAGGTCGCGGAGAATGCGCGACAGGCTCGGCCCCAGGAGAAAGGCAACGCGCGCCAGCTCCGTCACCTCAATGGTGTCGACCGCCGTCAGCGCGCGCAGGATCCGCCACTGCTGTTCAGTCAGGCCATGGTTGCGCAAGGACGGACGGAACTGGCGCATCACGGCTTCACGCGCGCGCAAAAGCGACATCGGCAGCGAACGGGAGAATTCGCGCATCGGCGCGCGGCGGGGCTCTAGCGTTCCCTCCTGCTCCGAACGCGATCCGTTCGTCGATTTCTTGCCTGCCATCTTCAGTGTTCCGCTAATTCCGGAATCGTCCATCCCGCGAAGGATAAAGTTTTGCGCCGCAACAAGCATCAAATCAGTTTGCGCCGGATAACTTAACATGTTAAACAAATTTCAGCACCCGCTTTTTGATCAAGCCGGACGCCCATGGCCCTTTCCAAAGACGAAATCCGAAGCGCTGCCGAGCGGCTCGATCGCGCCGAAAAGACCCGCACGCAGATTCGCCAGCTTTCGCTCGAACATCCCGGCATAACGATCGAGGATGCCTACGCTATTCAGAAAGCCTGGGTCGAGATGAAGGTCGCCCAGGGCCGCGTCGTGAAGGGTCACAAGATCGGCCTGACCTCGAAGGCGATGCAGAGCGCGCTCAATATCGACGAGCCTGATTCCGGCATCCTGCTCGACGACATGTTCTTTACCGATGGCGGGCTCGTCCCGTCGGAGCGCTTCATCGGCACCCGCGTCGAGGCCGAACTCGCGTTCGTGATGAAGTCGCGCCTGGCCGGGCCAGGCTGCACCATGTTCGACGTGCTCAACGCCACCGACTTCGTGGTGCCGGCGCTGGAGATCCTGGATACACGGGTTGAACGCGTCGATCCGCAAACCAAATCGACCCGGAAAATCTTCGACACCATCGCCGACAACGCGGCGAATGCCGGCATCGTGCTCGGCGGCCGGCCGATCCGGCCGCTGGATGCCGACCTGCGCTGGATCGGCGCCCTCTGTTTCCGCAACGGCCAGCTCGAGGAAACAGGTCTCGCGGCCGGCGTTCTCAACCATCCCGCGACGTCAGTGGCGTGGCTTGCCAACAAGATCGCGCCGAACGGACTGGCGCTGGAGCCTGGACAAGTAGTGCTGGCGGGATCGTTCATCCGCCCGATCGAGACCCGCAAGGGCGACACGATCCAGGCCGACTATGGCCCCTACGGTTCGGTGAGCTGCTACTTCGCGTGACGCTTGAGGAAGACCGGAGTCATCGCTACATGCCGCACTTCACGATTGAATATTCAGGCAATCTCGATCGTCACGTCGACATGGGCGCAGTCGTGGAACTGGTTCGCAGGGCCGCAGTCGAGACCGGCATCTTTCCGCTCGGCGGCATCAGAGTCCGCGCCATCAAATGCGAGCACTATGCGATTGCCGACGGCCGACAGAACTACGCCTTTCTCGACATGGTGCTCCGCCTCGGCGAGGGCCGCGACCTCGCCACCCGCAAGAAGGCGGGCGAGCACATTTTCAAGGCCTTGTCGGCCTATCTCGATCCGGTCTTTGCGAACGAGAAGTTCGCGTTGTCGTTCGACATGCAGATCAACGACAAGGAAACAAGCTGGAAACGCAACAACATCCACGAAGCTCTGAAGGTGGAAACTATCAATGGATAAAGCGACACCTAAAGACGCCTTTCAGGCCAACCGAGACCGCGCAGCCCCCCTGCTCGCCAGATTGAAGAGTGAAGGCATCGGCCACATGATCGACGGCAAGACGGTGCCGTCGGTCTCCGGGCAGACCTTTGAGACGAAGTCGCCGGTCGATGGCGCGGTGCTGGCATCGGTCGCGCGCGGCCACGCCGAGGACATCGATCGCGCGGCAAGCGCCGCAACCCAGGCCTTCAAGGCCTGGCGCGAGGTATCGGCAGCGGCACGGCGGAAGCTGCTGCATCGCGTCGCCGACGCGATCGAGGACCACGCCGACGACATCGCGGTGCTCGAATGCATCGATACCGGCCAGGCCCACCGCTTCATGGCCAAGGCCGCGATCCGGGCAGCCGAAAACTTTCGCTTCTTCGCCGATAAATGCGGCGAAGCCCGCGACGGCCTCAACACGCCCTCTGAGGAACACTGGAACATTTCGACCCGGGTGCCGATCGGCCCAGTCGGCGTGATCACGCCGTGGAACACGCCGTTCATGCTGTCGACCTGGAAGATCGCACCGGCGCTCGCCGCCGGCTGCACCGTCGTGCACAAGCCGGCGGAATGGTCGCCGGTCACGGCGGACCTTTTGGCCAGGCTTGCGAAGCAGGCCGGCCTGCCCGACGGCGTGCTCAACACCGTCCACGGCTTCGGCGAGGAAGCCGGCAAAGCGCTGACTGAGCACCCAGCGATCAAGGCGATCGGCTTTGTCGGCGAGAGCACGACGGGCTCAGCCATCATGGCGCAGGGCGCCCCCACCTTGAAGCGCGTGCATTTCGAGCTCGGCGGCAAAAACCCGGTGATCGTGTTCGAGGACGCTGATCTCGACCGCGCGCTCGATGCCGTCGTCTTCATGATCTACTCATTGAATGGTGAGCGCTGCACCTCCTCCAGCCGGCTGCTGGTCCAGGAGTCTATCGCCGACAAATTCATCGAAAAGCTGACCGCGCGGGTCAAGACGCTGAAGGTCGGTCACCCGCTCGATCCTGCCACCGAGATCGGGCCGCTGATCCACGAGCGGCACCTCGCCAAGGTCTGCAGCTATTTCGATATCGCCAAAAAGGATGGTGCCACGATCGCAGTTGGCGGCAAGCCGCATGACGGCCCCGGCGGCGGCCATTACGTGCAGCCGACACTCGTGACCGGCGCGCATTCGAAAATGCGGGTGGCGCAGGAGGAAGTGTTCGGCCCGTTCCTGACCGTGATCCCGTTCAAGGATGAGCAGGACGCGATCGAGATCGCCAACGGCGTGCAGTATGGCCTGACCGGCTATGTCTGGACCGGCGACATGGGTCGCGCGCTACGCGTGGCCGATGCGCTGGAAGCCGGCATGATCTGGCTGAACTCCGAAAACGTCCGCCACCTGCCCACCCCGTTCGGCGGCATGAAGGCCTCAGGCATCGGCCGCGATGGCGGCGACTATTCGTTCGACTTCTACATGGAAACCAAACACGTCTCGCTCGCCCGCGGGACGCACAAGATTCAGAGACTTGGCCTGCCCTCATCCTGAGGAGCGGGCGCAAGCCCGCGTCTCGAAGGATGGGCCACGGGCCACATGGTTCGAGACGGCGCGGAGCCTGTCATCGGGCCGCGCTTCGCGCGGACCCGTTGGCGCCTCCTCACCATGAGGATTAACAATTTAAGGACAGGAAACCACATGCCCGTTCCGACCCACGTCTTCGATCCGCCCTTCAACATCATCCGCTGCAGCCATGCGGTGCTCGAGGTCGTGGACCTCGGCAAGAGCCGCGCGTTCTACGAGAGCACCGTCGGCCTTCATGTCGAAGACGCTGACGACAAGGCGGTTTACCTGCGCGGCAGCGAGGAGCATCAGCACCACTCGCTGGTCTTAAGGAAAGCGTCCAGCGCGGCCTGCAGCCGGCTCGGCTTCAAGGTCGGCAATGACGGCGATCTCGACAGGGCCGCCACCTTCTTTTCCGAGAACGGTATCGCCTATGCCTTCGCCGATCAGCCGTTCCAGGGCCGCACGCTGCAGTTCACCGATCCCGCCGGCTTCCAGTTCGAACTCTATGCGACGATGGAAAAGCGCCCGCATTTGCTGCGCCGCTACGACCTCTACAAGGGCTGCCATCCGCAGCGGCTCGATCATTTTAACGTCTTTTCGCCCGAGGTTCAGGGCACGGTCGACTTCTATGCCCGGCTCGGCTTCCGCCTGACCGAATATGGCGAGGAGGACGGGCCGAACGGCCGCATCGCCGCCGCCTGGATGCACCGCAAGGGCAACGTCCATGATCTCGCCATTACCAATGGCCGCGGCCCTCGCCTGCACCACATCGCCTATTGGACGCCGACCGCGATGAACATCCTGCATCTCTGTGACGTCATGGCCTCCAGCGGCTATCTGAAGAACATCGAGCGCGGCCCGGGCCGTCATGGCATCTCGAATGCATTCTTCCTCTACGTCCGCGACCCGGACGGCCACCGGCTCGAACTCTATACCAGCGACTATTTCACCGGCGACCATGACCACGAGCCGTTGCGCTGGTCGCTGAAGGACCCGCGCCGGCAGACGCTGTGGGGCGCGCCGGCGCCGCGCTCCTGGTTCGAGGAAGGCACTCCCTTCACCGGGCAAGCCGTGCGCGAGCCTGCCTTCGTCGCCGACGTCACCATTGCGGATTGATCATATGGCTGCTCTCCGCCTTGCCACCTACACCGTCAACGGCGCGCAGAAGTATGGCGCGGTGACCGATACCGGCATTGTCGATCTCTCCGCGCGTTTCGGAAAAGAGTATCCGACGCTGCGCGAAGTCATCGCCGCCGGCGCGCTGATGAAGCTCGCCGGCGAAGGCGCGCGGCATCAGCCGGACCATGCGCTGGAAGCGATCACCTGGCAGCCGCCGATCCCCTCGCCGGAAAAGATCATCTGTATCGGCGTCAACTATCCGGACCGCAACGCCGAGTACAAGGACGGTCAGGACGCGCCGAAATACCCGAGCATGTTCATGCGTACGCCGCGCTCCTTCGTCGGCCATAACACGCCGCTGGTGCGCCCGCGTGCATCCGCACAGCTCGATTATGAGGGCGAGCTGGTGATCATCATCGGCAAGGCCGGCCGGCACATCAAAGAGAGCGACGCGCTGGGCCACATCGCCGCCATCACGCTCTGCAACGAGGGCACCATCCGCGACTGGGTGCGGCACGCCAAGTTCAATGTCACGCAGGGCAAGAATTTTGATTCCACCGGCAGCCTCGGCCCGTGGATCGTGCCCTACACCGATGAAGGCCAGATCGCGGATATTCGTTTGACCACGCGAGTTAATGGCGAGACGCGGCAGGACGACCGCACCTCGCGGTTGATCTTCGGCTTCCGATACCTCATCAATTATCTCTCGACCTTCACCACGCTGGTGCCAGGCGACGTTATCGTAACGGGCACGCCAACCGGCGCCGGTGCGCGGTTCGACCCGCCGCGCTATCTCAAGCCCGGTGACGTCATCGAGGTCGAAGCCGAAGGCGTCGGCGTGCTGAACAATGGCGTGATCGACGAAGCCTGACAATTCCTGAGAGCGAGTGGATAGTACGATGAAAGCAACTTCCGGCGGCGAAGCGATCGTCAATGGCCTCGTCGCGCATGGCGTCGATACCGTGTTCGGCCTGCCCGGCGCGCAAATCTACGGGCTGTTCGACGCCTTCCATCAGGCGCAGTTGAAGGTGATCGGCGCGCGGCATGAGCAGGCTTGCGGCTACATGGCGTTCGGCTACGCGCGTTCATCGGGTAAAGCAGGCGTGTTCAGCGTGGTGCCCGGTCCCGGCGTGCTCAATGCCAGCGCGGCGCTGCTCACCGCGCTCGGCTGCAACGAGCCGGTGCTGTGCCTGACCGGCCAGGTGCCGACGGCGTTTCTCGGCAGGGGCCGCGGCCATCTGCACGAGATGCCGGACCAGCTCGCGACGCTGCGCACCTTCGTCAAATGGGCCGAGCGCATCGAATATCCCGATGCGGTGCCCTCCGTCGTGTCGCGCGCGTTCCAGGAAATGCTGTCGGGACGTCGCGGTCCGGTGTCGCTGGAAATGCCGTGGGACGTCTTCACGCAGCGCGCGCAGGTCGGCCCTTCCCCGGTGTTCGATCGCCTGCCCGCGCCGCAGCCCGATCCCGATCGCATCAAGGCGGCCGCCGCGCTGATCAAGGATGCGAAGCGGCCGATGATCTTCGTCGGCAGCGGCGCGATCGATGCGCGCGAGGAAATCCTCGAACTCGCTGAAATGATCGATGCCCCCGTGGTGGCGTTCCGGAGCGGGCGCGGCATCGTCTCCAACGCGCACGAACTCGGGCTGACCATGGCTGCGGCCTATAGACTCTGGCCGAATACCGATCTGATGATCGCGATCGGCACGCGCGCGGAACTGCCGACATCCGGCTTCCGCTGGCCGTATCAGCCGAAGGGATTGAAATCGGTTCGCATCGATATCGATCCTGCCGAGATGCGCCGGCTTGCCTCCGATGCCGCCATCGTTGCTGACGCCGAGGCCGGCACGGCGGATCTCGTCGCCGCCGTGAAGAAGGCCGGCTACACGAGGACCAGCGGCCGGCGCGGTGAAATCCGTGAGGCGACCGCGGCGGCGCAGCAGGAGATCCAGAAGGTGCAGCCGCAGATGGCCTACCTGAACATCCTGCGCGAGGTGCTGCCTGCGAACGCCATCGTCACCGATGAACTGTCGCAGGTTGGCTTTGCCTCCTGGTACGGCTTTCCGGTCTACGAGCCGCGCACCTTCATCACTTCGGGTTATCAGGGCACGCTCGGCTCGGGCTTCCCGACTGCGCTCGGCGCCAAGGTCGCCAACCCGGATAGGCCGGTGGTCGCGATCACTGGTGATGGCGGCTTTATGTTCGGCGTGCAGGAACTGTCGACTGCTGTACAGTTCAAGATCGGTGTGGTGACGCTGGTGTTCAATAACAACGCCTACGGCAATGTGCGCCGCGACCAGCGCCAGCATTTTGATGGACGCGTGGTGGCGTCAGACCTGGTCAATCCGGATTTCGTGAAGCTCGCCGAATCCTTCGGCGTCGCAGCGGCGCGTGTTGCCTCGCCCGCTCAGTTCAAGCCCGCGCTGGAAAAGGCGCTGGCCGATGGCGGGCCGTATTTGATTTCCGTGGAAGTGCCGACGGATTCGGAAGTGAGTCCGTGGGCGTTCATTCATCCGCCGAAGCCGTAAGTTATCCTCATGGTGAGGAGGCGCTTCTTCAGCGCCATCTCGAACCATGAGGCCCGTGGCCCATCCTTCGAGACGCGGCCTAAAGGCCGCTCCTCCAGCGACAACGGCGAAGCCGTTGCGCGGGGATGAGGGCGTGCTACTTCTCCGCCAATCTCCGCTGCATCCGCGACGCCGCAATCACCAGTAGCCCCGCACCCGCGACCGACCAGCACGCCACCGGCGCCCAGTGCAACAGCGGCGCATATTCCGGCAGCTTCTGCAGGCCGCCGGCGACCGCCGCCATCCGCGCAAAGGTTGCCAGCGCCAGCGCGGAGAATACCAGGCCCACCACCTTTCCTTCCGCGCCCGTCTCTCCGATCGCGAGCGCCGCCGAGACGGCGGCCATCAGCATGCAGCCCCACGCCGCGCCGGCGATGAGCTGCGCCGCGATCAGGATGTTGAGATTGCCGGCCATCTCCGCGCCCAGCACGGCGAGTGCGCCGAGCAGGCCTGCCGCGCCCATCACGATCAGCCCGCCGCGGTGCTTGACGACGACGCTCGCCGGAAACATCGCGATGTTGAAGCCGATCCAGAACACCGGCATCAGCCACTGCAATTCGTCCGGCTTGGCGAAGCGCAGGAAGAACGGCGTGCTGTTGATGGAAAAATGCAGCTGATAGCCGAGCGATAGGATCACCATCGAGCCGATGAAGAACATCGGCACCGCGCCGAGCGATTTTGCCGCCGCCGGCCGTTTCGCGACCGGCGGTGCCTGCGCCAGATCGCGCTCGACCTTGGACAGAGCGAGCGTGGTGAGCAGCAACACGACGCCGGAGATCACAAACGGCAGCCGCGGATCGTGATTGCGCAAGACTACGCCGAGGTAAGGCGACACCGCGCCCGCGAGCCCGTAGCCGAGCATCGTCAAGGCCGAGAGAAACGGTATTGCCGGCCGTGCGGCGTATTTTCCGAGTAGCGTCAGGGGCGGCGCGCGCAGCGCCGAAGACGTCACGACCCAGATCAGGATCAGGACGATGAACCAGACTTGCGCGGCGGGTCCGGTGCCGGCCACGAACGGCAGCGCGACAAACGCTGCGCACGAAATCGCAGTCAAGCCGCCGACGACCACGCCGAGCCTGCCGACGAACGGCACGATCCTGTCGGCGGCAATGCCCATCGCGGTGTCGGTGATCGTGAAGATCGCCTGGTCCAGCATCAGGATCAGAATGACCGCCGATGGCGCGATACCGACATCGGCGCAAAGTTTCGGCAGGTAGACGACGTAGGTGGTCCAGCCGAGCGTGAAGACGAGTTGCAGAACGGCGAGATAGACGCCAGTGCGATTGGCGCTGTTGTTGGATGCTGCTTCTGTCGTGCTCATGTCGGCCCCCCGGCGCGGGGAGCATAGACCAGCGGACACTTCGCTGAAAAGCGATCCGATGCGGTCTCGTGCCCCGGATGCAGCGCAGCGTGAAACGGTGCGCTGCTAGGCCGGGGCCCATTCACGTGGGGCACCATGGGTCCCGGCTCTGCGGCGCAGCGCACCGGACGATGCTTCGCATCGCCGGGAGCGCTGCACCGCGTCCGGGACACGAGTCACCGCGCTTTGCGAAATGTCAGATTGATCCGCTGCCGCCCCATCACGGGGTGCTCGCCGTCGGCGAGCGGCGCCACGCCGTGAAAAAACAGCCGCGACGGGCCGCCCCAGATCACAACGTCGCCATGCTCCAGCCGGTAGCGCGCAGGCTTGTCGGCGCGCTTTGGGCCGCCGAACAGGAAGATCGCTGGTAGCCCAAGCGAGACCGAGACGATCGGCGCATCAAAATCGAGTTCGTCCTTGTCCTGATGTAGCGACAGCTTCGCGCCGGGCACATAGCGATTGATCAGGCAGGCCTCCGGCCCGAAGCTGTTGAACCCGGCGTCCGCCGCAGCGTCGGCCGCGAGTTTGCGCAGCACAGGCGGCATCGCCGGCCACTTCTGTCCGGATTCGGGATCGATGGCGTCATATCGATAACCAGTGTGGTCCGACACCCAGCCGACGCTGCCGCAATTGGTCATCGCGACCGACATGCGGTGGCCGCCCGGTGTGATCAGATGCCGGAACGGTGCCTGTTTGACGATCTCGCGCAGTGCCGGAAGCAGCTCGGCTTCGAACGGTCGCGCAAAGCCGCGCAGTAGCACCGCGCCATCCGCCATCGCCTCGCGCGATGGGCGCACATCGGGAACGACGTCGAACAAATCCGTAGTCAATTCAATTCGCGCTCATTTGGCATCGTGGAAGATCACGCCGACGGTGTGGCGATGGCCGGATCTGATACGGCTGACGCCGTGGCGCAGATTAACGCGGTACGGCCCGCGCGTCCCCTGCACGGGACGGTGATGCACAGCAAGCGCGACCGCATCGCCTTGCCTGAGCGGCACCACTTCGGGCCGCGACTGCATCCGCGGCCGCTGCTCGGTCAGCACGAACTCGCCGCCGTCGAAATCGCGCCCCGGCTCCGACAGCAGGATCGCGACCTGCAGCGGAAACACATGCTCGCCATAGAGATCCTGATGCAGGCAATTGTAGTCACCCTCGCCATATTGCAGCAGCAGCGGAGTCGGCCGCGTCTGCCCGGCGTCGTGGCAGCGCTTCAGAAAAGCCTCGTGCCGGTCGGGATAACGGATATCGATCCCCATCGTCTCGTTCCAGCGATTGGCCGTGTCGCAGAGCCGCACATAGAGCGCGGGCCGCAGTTCCGCGATCAGCTTCGGCAGCGGATACGCGAAATATTTGTACTCGCCGCGGCCGAAGCCGTGACGGCCCATCACGATCCGGCTGCGGAAGTGCTTGTCGTCGGGATAGAGCACGGCCAGCGCCGCGCATTCTTCCGGCGACAGCAATCCCTTCAGGACGGCGCAGCCCTGCGCGTCGAGATCAGCGTCTACCTGCGCCCAGTCGATGGCGTCGACGCGGGCGGCGATGGTGAGCGGACGGTCGATAGTTCTTGCGGTTGCTCTCATGGCGGGAAATTTCGCAATCAGGCCACAACAAAACCACCCGATTTCCGACGAGTTCCATCCCCGTCATTGCGAGCCACCGGGTCGCGCGAATGCGCGCCCGATGACAGGCTCCGCGAAGCAATCCATACCGCAGCTCGGGGATAGATGGATTGCTTCGTCCGCTTCGCTCCTTGCAATGACGGTGGTTGGAGCGGAATGCTACCCCAACACCGGCATCGTGATCACATCATAGCCGTGGCTGATCTTCCGTCTCAGCACGGGATCCTCCAGCTCGAACTCGAACCGGCTGGCCGGGCGGATGCCGCCCTTGGCTGCAAAGGTGCCGCCGAACATGGCGCAGCCATCGGGCAGGCCTTTGCCGCCGAAACCTCGCTCGATCAGCTCCTTCACCGGCAGCATCGCATCCAGCGTGCCCTCCTGATAGAGCACGCGCGCACCGCCGATGATGGCCCAGGAACGCAGGATCAGCTTGTCCCAATGGGCGATGACCTCTTCCAGTTCCCACAGCACGGACGCCACCGGCTTGTCGCACATCTGCTTGGAAACGGTGACGCTGTAGCTCTCCACCTTGCGGTCGGTATGATCGGAGCCGCAGCCGACGAAGATGCGACCCTGCCAGCCGATCAGCACGAATTCGACCTCACCAGAAGAATTTTCGCCGCAGACCTCGATGCGGTCGTCCTGCGTAATCCGCCGCGCCGAGCAGCGGTAGTAGATCGGCGTGGTCGCGGGGCGCGCGATGCCGAGCGCTTCGAGTTCGGCGATGTGCTTGTCGCGTGCCACCGGATCGCGCCCGGTCCAGCCGGCGATGACGGCCTGATCGATCGCCAGCGTCAACGGCGTCAGCATACCCTTATCATCGACGTTGAAGGTCAGGTCAAACACGGATGATGTCCTCCATTCCGGCCGCGAGCTCGAAGATACGGCGGTCTGAACCGCCAGCGGCGGCGAGCATCAGCCCGACCGGCATTTCGCCTTCGCGATGCGCCGGCAGCGAGATCGCGCAGCCATCGAGCATGTTGATCAGCGTGCAGTTGCGCAAGGAGCGCAAATTTTGCGTGGCAAAAGCTTGGTCGTCGGCAAGATCGGCGATTTTCGGTGGCGCGTTGGCGGTGGTCGGCAGCACCAGCGCGTCATAAGGCGCGATCCGCTTTTCGGTCCGCGCAATGAACGAGCGGCGCGCGTCCAAAATATCGATATAGTCGGCGGCGCTGATGCTTTCGCCGCGCAGGATGCGGACGCGAACGCGGGGATCGTAGACATCTCCCTTGCTGGCGAGCAGGTAGCGGTGCCACGCAAAACTCTCCGCGGCGGCAAATCCGCCCTTGCTATTCATGACGAGGACGTCATTGAATTCCGGCACCTCGATGCGCTCGATCAAGGCGCCCTGCCGCGACAGCGTCGCCAGCGCGCGCTCAAACGTTTTAGCGACCTCATCGTCGAGATCATCGAGCGCAATCGTCGTCGGTACCGCGAGCCGCATGCCCCTGATCGGGCGTGGCTGCAACGGCTGCATGGCTTCATCGGCCAGCACGGCGTCGAGCACCGCGCAGCAGGCGACGCTACGCGCCAGCGGCCCAAAACTGTCGAGCGAGGACGACAGCGGTACGCCGCCTGTGAGCGGCACGCGGCGCTGCGTCGGCTTGTAGCCGACGATGCCATTATAGGCCGCCGGGATCCGGCAGGAGCCGCCGGTATCGGTGCCGAGCGCGCCATAGGCCATGCGATCGGCGATCGACACCGCCGCGCCCGAGGAGGAGCCGCCCGGCACATGGCCGACGCTGCGATTGAACACGCTCTTCGGCGTGCCGTAGTGCGGATTGATGCCGATGCCGGAATAGGCGAACTCGGTCATGTTGGTGCGGCCGATCACGATGAAGCCGGCCCGCCGCAGCCGCGCCACCACGGGCGCATCGGCCTCGGCAGGAGCCGAATCCTCCAGCGCGCGGGAGCCGGCACGCGTCACCTGCCCCTTGATGTCGAACAGGTCCTTGATCGAGACGGGAATGCCGGCATAAGGCGACGGCGCGGCATTGGCTTTGCGCAAGTGATCCATCGCGTCGGCGGCCGACAGCGCGGCGTCCTTGTCGACATGGATGAAGGTGCGCGCGCCCTCTCCGGAAGGGTCGGCAATGCGCGCGAGACATTCCTCGACCAGTTTGCGCGCGGTGGTGCGTCCGGCATCGAGATCGGCGGCAAGGCTCGCAAGCGTCGGATGGTCAGGCATGGTTCTCTTGATCGTCTCTCTGAATCGCTTCCGGAGTGGAGCAATTTACCGTGGCGCGGACTATCTCCGATGATGGGGTGGCATACAAGCGCTCTCGGCCCGCAGGAATGCGGCCATGCGATCGCCGCTGCCGCTGAACCGTTGACGGGCAACAGCCAAATGGCGCATCAAGGCCGCAACAGCTAAGCAAACGCCCGACCTCCCGAGGAGAAATTGCCGATATGGCCGAGCCCGCCCGCGCGAGACCAAAGCCCACACCCGAAACCCAGCATTTCTGGGATGGAACGCAGGTCGGCGAATTGCGTCTGCAGCGCTGCGATGCCTGCGCCAATGTCTATTTCCCGCCGCGCCCGTTCTGCCCCTCCTGCGCCTCGCGCAAGGTTTCCGTGTTCAAGGCGAGCGGCAAGGGCAAGCTTTATAGCTACGTCATCAACCATCGCCCGGCTGCGCCCGGCTTCACCCCGCCCTACGCGATCGCGGTCGTTGAGCTCGACGAAGGCCCGCGCATGATGAGCAACATCATCGACTGTCCGCAGACGCCGGAGGCGTTGGAGCTCGATATGAAGCTCGAGGTCGCGTTCGAAAAACTTGACGACAAGATCACCCTTCCCCTGTTCCGTCCGGCGAAGGGCTAAGCACCATGCGCAGAAACCAGGTCGCTATTGTCGGCGCTGCCGAGACCACCGAACTCGGCGTCATCCCCAACATGTCACAGATCCAGCTGCACGCGGATGCCGCGCTCAACGCCATTGCGGACGCCGGGCTGAAACTCTCCGACATCGACGGCATCGCCACAGCCGTCGAAACCCCGCAGCAAATCGCTCATTACCTCGGCATCACGCCGACCTGGGTCGACGGCACCTCGGTCGGCGGTTGTTCGTTCATGCTGCACGTCCGCCACGCCGCCGCGGCCATCGAAGCCGGCCTCTGCAAGACCGTGCTGATCACGCATGCCGAAAGCGGCAAGTCGATGATCGGCAAACTGCCGCGCTCGATCCCGGCCGACAGCCTGCAGGGCCAGTTCGAAGCGCCGTTCGGGGTGTTCGGCCCGCCCAGCATGTTCCCGATCCCCGTGCTGCGCTTCATGAAGACCTACGGCATCACCCATGAGCAGCTCGCCATGGTGGCGGTCGTGCAGCGCGAATGGGCCGCGAAGAATCCGCGCGCCATGATGAAGGAGCCGATCACGGTCGCCGATGTCCTCAACTCGCGCATGATCGCCTACCCGTTCCGCCTGCTACAGTGCTGTCTCGTCACTGACGGCGGCGGCGCGCTGATCCTCACCGCCGCCGACCGCGCCAAGGATTTTCCGAAGAAGCCGGTCTACATCCTCGGCACCGGCGAGAGCGTGGAAACGCCGATGGTCAGCCAGATGGAGACGTTCAACTCCTCGCGCGCATTCAAGGTCGCCGGCCCCACCGCCTTCAAGGAAGCCGGCATCACCCACAAGGACGTCGATCACCTGATGATCTACGACGCCTTTGCACATCTGCCGCTCTACGGCCTCGGCGACCTCGGCTTCATGCCACACGAAGAGACCGGCAAGTTCATCGCCGACGGCAATACCCGCCCCGGCGGCAAGCTGCCGCTCAACACCAATGGCGGCGGCCTCAGCTATATGCACTCCGGCATGTACGGCATGTACGCGCTGCAGGAAAGCGTGCGGCAGATGCGCGGTATCGCCCCGGCGCAGGTACCGAATGCAAAGATCTCGGTCTGCCACGGCGTCGGCGGCATGTTCGCCGCAAGTGGCACGATCATCTTTACGAACGAACGTTAGAAATGGCTGGCGCGGGCGCTCAATCCGTCATTGCCGGGCTTGACCCGGCAATCCATCTTCTTCTGAAGAAAGATGGATGCGCGGGTCAAGCCCGCGCATGACGAGTGGAGTTCTGGCTCGGCCATCAAACAAAGGATGGAAAGCATCATGACAAAATCACTGCAAGACAAAGTCATCATCGTCACCGGCGCAGGCCGCGGCATCGGCCGGGAGATTGCGCTGCTGTGCGCCGCCGAGGGCGCCAAGGTCGTCGTCAATGACCCCGGCGGTGCTGCTGATGGCGCCGGTTCGAGCGCTGCGCCCGCCGAGGAGGTAGTCGAGGAGATCAAGAAGCGCGGCGGCACCGCAGTCGCCAATTTCGAGTCGGTGGCGGAAGCGATCCCCGCCAGCAAGATCGTCAAGACCGCGACCGATCACTTTGGCCGGCTCGACGGCGTCGTCAACAATGCCGGCATTCTGCGCGACATGATCTTCCACAAGATGAGCGTGGAAGCGTTCGAGGCCGTCATCAAGGTACACCTGATGGGCTCGTTCTATGTCTCTCACGCCGCGGCGCGGCTGTTCCGCGAGCAGGAGAGCGGCTCCTTCGTGCACTTCACCTCCACCTCAGGCCTGATCGGCAATTTCGGACAGGCCAACTACGCCGCCGCCAAGCTCGGCATCGTCGGCCTGTCGAAGTCGATCGCGCTCGACATGGGCCGCTTCAACGTGCGCTCCAACTGCGTTTCGCCGTTTGCCTGGACTCGCATGATCGGCACCATTCCGACTGAGACGGAAGCCGAGAAGGCGCGCGTCGAGAAGATCAAGCAGATGGGCCCGGAGAAGATCGCGCCGCTGTGCGCCCATCTGCTCTCGGATGCCGCCAAGGACGTCACTGGACAAATCTTCGGCGTGCGCATGAACGAGATATTCCTGTTCAGCCAGAATCGTCCGGTGCGTTCGGTTCACCGCGGCGAAGGCTGGACGCCGCAGACCATCGCCGAACACGGCATGCCGGCGCTGAAGGGATCGTTCTCCAAGCTCGACCGCTCGGCTGATATCTTCACCTGGGATCCGATCTGAGCGCGTGCTTCCCAACGCACCGCCGTCATTGCGAGGAACGAAAGCGACGAAGCAATCCATGCGTCCGCGCACTCGGAGAGATGGATTGCTTCGCGGAGAGTGTCATCGGGCGCGCGTTCGCGCGACCCGCTGGCTCGCAATGACGGAATCAGGTCGTTTCATACACGCCCGCCCGCTTTATGCCGGAATGCGGGCTGATGTTTTTCCTCCCAAACAAAAAATACACGGGAGGAAATCATGACAACCTCGCTGACCTTTTCCGATCCCCAGCAACAGGGCGGCGGCTTTGACCGTCGCAAGATACTGACGGGCGCAGCAGCGCTTGCCGCCTCCGCCGTGACGGTGAAGACGGCTTCTGCCGCCTCGGTCGCGCCGCTCGGCCAGACCGCCGCGCCGACCACGGCAACGCAGCCCCTGCCGCTCGGCCCGCTTCCCGGCGCCCGCTATCCGGATGCTCGCCTGGAGTCGATGAAGAAGCCGAAGGTTTCGTTCGGGCCGACAGGCTTTCCGGCCTTTGCCGGCACCATGGCGGTCGAGCGCGTCGCGACCGGGTTCCGCTGGGCCGAAGGCCCGGTCTACTTTCCGGCGGGGCGCTACGTGCTGTTCTCCGACATTCCCAACAACCGCATCATGCGCTTTTCGGAAGATGACGGCCATCTCAGCGTCTATCGGCAGCCGTCGATGAACTCCAACGGCAACACCATAGATCGCGAAGGACGCTTGATCACCTGCGAGCATTCCGGCCGCCGCGTGACCCGGACCGAACTCGACGGCTCGATCACCATCATCGCCGACAAATACAACGGCAAGAAGCTGAACTCGCCGAATGACGCGGTCGTCGCGGCCGACGGTTCGATCTGGTTCTGCGACCCAGCCTACGGTATCGGCGGCTATTACGAGGGCATCAAGGCCGAGCCCGAGCAGGAAAAGAAAAACGTCTACCGGGTGGATCCGAAATCCGGCGACATCAAGATGGTGGTCGATGACTTCGTGCAGCCGAACGGCCTTTGCTTCTCGCCTGACGAGAAGAAGCTCTATATCTGCGATACCGGCTTCACCGACGGGCCGGACAACCCGTCGCATATCCGCGTGTTCGATGTGGATCTCGCCGCCGGAAAGCTTTCGAACAGCAAGGTCTTTGCGGAGATGCCCAAGCCCAGCATTACCGACGGGCTGCGCTGCGACACGGCCGGGCGCCTTTGGTGCTCCGTAGGTTGGGGCGATCCGAACGAAGACGGCGTGCGCTGCTACACGCCTGACGGCGATCTCCTCGGCAAGATCCACATACCGGAAACTGTCGCCAATCTGTGCTTCGGCGGCCAGCAGCGGAATAGGCTCTACATCTGCGGCTCGTCATCGCTCTATGCCGTCTACACCAGTGCGCAAGGTGCGATGAAGCCGTGAGAGGCTCTGAGACGTCAACAGCGTCATAAAAGGCGGATCTACACTCACAGTCGTCATTGCGAGTAGCGAAGCGACGAAGCAATCCATCCATCCGCGTATTTGGAGAGGTGGATTGCTTCGCTTCGCTCGCAATGACGGGGCGAGGCCGTCGCGCCCCCTCACCTCACCCGCTATTCCGCAAGCCGGCCGATATACCGTTGATCGTAAGCTGAATCCCGCGCAGCACCTGTTCGTCCGGGTTCTGCGCGCGATGCTCCTTTAGCAGCTCCACCTGCACGTGGTTGAGCGGATCGAGATAGGGGAAGCGGTTGCGGATCGAGCGTTCGAGCAGCGGGTTGCCCTGCAGAAGCCGCTCGTGTCCCATGATATCGAGCAGCGTCTCGATCGAGGAATGCCATTCGCGCCGGATGCGCCCAAAGATGCTGTCGCGCAGCTTCACATCAGGCACCAGTTCGGCATAGCGCGAGGCGATCGCGATCGAGCTCTTGGCAAGCACCATGTCCATGTTCGACAATAGTGTGCGGAAGAATGGCCATTCCCGGTAGAGCTCCTGCAGGAACGGCATGCCCTGCTCCGGATGCTCCGCGATCCACGTCTCAACTGCAGAGCCGAAACCGTACCAGCCCGGCAGCATCAGCCGGCACTGCGCCCAACTGAACACCCAGGGAATAGCGCGCAGGTCCTCGATCTCGCGGGTCTTCTTGCGCGAGGCCGGGCGGCTGCCGATGTTGAGCGTCGAGATTTCGGTGATAACGGTTGAGCCCCAGAAATAATCGGCAAAGCCTTCGGTCTCGTAGACCAGCCCGCGATAGGCCTTGAAGGCGAGCGCCGAGAGCTGCTCCATCGCGGTCAGATATTCCTTGCGCGGCGCGCTCTGGCGCGGATGCAGCAGGCTCGCCTCCAACGTGGCCGCGGCGAGGATTTCCAGGTTGCTGCGGCCAACCTCAGGGTTGGAATATTTGCTGGAGATGATCTCGCCTTGCTCGGTGATGCGGATCTGACCGTTCACCGCGCCGCCGGGCTGCGCGATGATTGCGTCATAGGAAGGCCCGCCGCCGCGGCCGACCGAGCCGCCGCGGCCATGAAACAACCGCAGCCGGACGTGGTGGCGCTCGAACACTTCGACCAACCCGATCTCGGCCTTATAGAGCTCCCAGCCCGAGGTGACGAAGCCGCCATCCTTGTTGCTGTCGGAATAGCCGAGCATCACTTCCTGAATGCCGCCGCGGCTGTCAACGAGACGGCGGTAATCATGCAGCGCCAGCATCCGGTCCATGATGCCGGCAGAGGCCTGCAAATCTTCGATGGTCTCGAACAGTGGCACGATGTTCACGGCGCTGCGGCCGGACGGGTTGATCAGCCCGACTTCCTTGAGCAGCACCGCCACCTCCAGCATGTCGGACATGCCCTTGCACATGGAGATGATGCATTGGTGGATGACGTCGGGTCCGAACCGCGCATGCGCCTCGGCGGCGGCGCGAAACACCGCGAGCTCTCCTAGCGTCTCCTCGCTGTACTTGACGAAGACCGAGCTGAGCGGTCTGGCGCTGCGCAGCTCGCTGAGCAGCAGATTGACGCGCGCCTCCTCGCCCAAGGCCATGTAGGACATGCCAGGAATCGCCGCATCGAGCAGCTCGGCCACGGTGCGCTCATGCACTGCGGAGTTCTGCCTGATGTCGAGCCGGGCGAGGTGGAAGCCGAAGCAATCCACGGCCCGGCGCAGCAGCCGCAGCCGCCCGCGCGCGATCACGCCGGAATTGTTGGCAATCAGCGAACGATCGAGCACGTCGAGATCGGCTTTGAATTCTTTGGCGCTGGCGTATGGCGCGGCTTCGCCAACCGGCCGGCGCGCGGTCTCCACATCGAGCCGCAGCGCGGTCGCGGTCAGCCTCGCATAGATGCCGGATACCGCGAGGCGATAGGGTTCGCCGCTCCGGTGCGGCGAGGTATCGGGCGAGCGCTCGGCCAGCGCGCGCAATTCGTCGGAGACATCGGCAAGATGCGCCGCCAGCGACAATTCCGAGCCAAGGACATGCAGCTCTTCCAGATAGAAGCTCATGATGCGGCTCGACTGCAGGCGCAGCGTGCCGCGCATCACGTCGGCCGTGACGAATGGATTGCCGTCGCGATCGCCGCCGATCCAGCTTCCCATGGTCAGGAACGAGGCCAGCTCGCCCGGCGCGCCGCCCTCTTCCTGGTTCAGCCGGTCTTCCAGCGCACAATGCAGGCGCGGCACCTCGTGCAGGAAGGTGTAGTCGTAGAACGACAGACCGTTCGAGACTTCATCCAGCACTGTCAGCTTGGTTCGGCGCAAGAGATTGGTCTGCCACAGCGTCAGCACGGCGCGGCGCAGCTGCTCGTCGCAGGCCTCGGCTTCCTCCGCGGTGAGCTGCACCCGCTCGCGGCGGTCGAGCAGCGCGGCGATCTCCATCTCGCGGTCCATCGTGCTCTTGCGGCGGACTTCCGTCGGGTGTGCGGTCAGGACCGGGCTGACCTGCGCGTCACGGAAGAAGCGGCGCAACTCGGCGGCACCGATGCCGGCCGCCTTTGCATGCGCCAGCGTCTGCGTCAGCGTGCTCGGACGCGGTCCCGCGGGGCCTCGCCCGCGCATCTGGCGGATATTGTTCTGGTCCTCGGCGATGTTGGCGAGGTGCGAGAAATAGCTGAAGGCGCGAACGATCCGCAGGGTGTCAGCGATCGACATGCTGTCGAGGATGGTCTCGAGCTCGCGCCGCGCCAGCTTGTCTTCATCCCGGTGGAATCGGATCGAGGTCTGCCTGATGCGTTCGACCAGGTCGAACACCTCGGCGCCCTCCTGGTCGCGGACGGTATCGCCGAGAATGCGCCCGAGCAGCCGGATATCCGTCCGCAGCCGGGCATCCTCCTCCAGCGCCAGCGCCTCGTCGCTGCGATTGGACCGGGCCTCGGTCTGGGATGGCATGGTCTCGGAAGACATCGGCTCGCACCCTCAGAAACTGGCCGGCTGTCCGAAGTGTGCAATTTTTTTGCCGCAGTGCAAGATAAACATGGAGGCACCCCAACAACTGTCCTCGCAAAGGCGGGACAGCAGAGCGGGCCTCAATAGAACTTGTGAAAATGATGGACCGGGCCGTGCCCGCGGCCGACGCTGAAGCGGTCTGCGGCGGCGATCGCGGCAGTGACCCAGGTCTTGGCGTTGCGCACGGCGGTCTCCATGCCCTCCCCCTTTGCGAGCCCCGCGGCAATCGCCGAGGACAATGAGCAGCCGGTGCCATGAGTGTTCTTGGTCGCGATGCGTGGGGCGGTCAGGGCGATGGTGCCGCTAGCAGTGAAAAGATAGTCGGTGCTTTCAGCGCCCTCGCCGTGACCGCCCTTGATCAGCACAGCCTCGCATCCCAGGGCCAGCAGCCGCCTGCCTTGATGTTCGATCGCGGCCGTATCTCGTGCCATCGGTTCGTCAAGCAAAGCGGCGGCTTCCGGCAAATTCGGCGTGATCACCGACGCCAGCGGGATCAGCCTGGTTCGCAGCGCGTTGACCGCCTCTTCCGCGAGCAGCCGGTCGCCCGAGGTTGCAACCATGACCGGATCGAGCACGACATGTTTCGGCGACCAGCGCTTCAGGCCCGCCGCAATGGCATCGATCACCGGCACCTGCGCCACCATGCCGATCTTGACGGCGCCGACGATGAGATCGGAGAACACCGCATCGATCTGCGCCGTCACAAACTCCGCCGGCACCTGGTGGATGCCGCTCACCCCTTGCGTATTCTGCGCGGTCAGCGCCGTGATCACCGAGGCGCCGTAAGCGCCGAGCGCGGCAAACGTCTTCAGATCAGCCTGAATACCGGCGCCCCCTGAGGAGTCGGAGCCGGCGATGGTCAGCGCGATCGGAATAGTCATTAGAAGTCTCGTGAAAATGCGGCGTTCAGGCCGATGTTCGAGCCACCGCTTGTCCTAACGCGCCCTCCTGTTGGCAGCAAGCTGGCTTGCCATCATCTGCGGTTTTTGGCCTATTGGGCCAACCTATTCGGAGACGACAGCGATGGTTCCCTTCTTCGTCCAGATCAAATGCAAGCTCGGCCAATCCTATACCGTCGCTAATGCCCTTGCAGAGGCCGAGATCGCCTCGGAGATCTATTCGACCGCCGGCCATTACGATCTGCTTGTCAAATTCTACGTCGACAAGGACGTCGATATCGGCCACTTCGTCAACGAGAAGGTGCAGGTGATTCCGGGCATCCAGGACACCCACACCATCATCACCTTCAAGGCATTCGGCACGGGTTAGCACCCGCCGCTGACTTTACCGGCGCGCGACCACGCCAGCGGTCTCCGGGAGCGCGCTGCTGTCCGAAACATTGGTCACCGTCCATCCGGCTGAAGGCTCATCGCCGTGTGGCTTGCCGATCGCTGCGATCAACGCCGCCTTCGGCCGCCTCGCCACTGTCAAGCGAAGCACGTGCCCCAGGCCGCGTCCTGGCGCGCAGCGCCTGCGATGGATCTCGGGGCTGGAACCTTCTGCGGCGCCCTGCTAGGCTCGGCCGAATAGCTTCGTGGCAACATATGGTTAACGAGGATCCCTGACGGCACTGTTTTGCCATATGAGGATCATCCTACCGCCTTGAAGTTTTTCATTAGATTGGGCGTCGTCAATCGGAAGCTCCGCGGCGGGGACATTCCGAGGGGGAACAGTCGCGAGTACCACCAAATGGGGACGCTGTACGATTTGCTCGGAGCGCTTCCGAGTGATGACGCCGAGGAGTTGCGGACCGCGTTCCGCAAGGCCGCGAAGGCGACGCATCCCGATTTGAACCCCGACAATCCAGAGGCTGCGCAGAGGTTCAGGGAGCTGGTACGCGCCTACGACATCCTGACCGATAACGAGCAGCGCGCGACCTACGATCATCTGCTCGCCATCGCGCTGCAGCCGGAGCCGGCCACAAAGGCGACCCGCACCTACGAGACCATGCACAAGGTCGCCTCAAACACCATGGCGGCAACGATCATCTCGGCGGTGCTGGTGGGCGGCTACACCCTGTTCGGACTTTTTTCAAAGCCCGTCGCGGCGGAAATGCCTGATGGCGTGCAACAGCTCGCCGCGCTGCAGCCCGATACTCCCGCTCGGGACGAAGCCCGTAGCCAGCAAGAGAAGGACGTTTCGATCACTGGAGCAGCCACCTTGGCCGCTGAGCCCCCGGCGAAAGAAACCGGCGCCACGCCAATCGGCCGTTTCGAGCCGGTCGCGCCCTTCGCCACGTATAATCTCGGGGTACAGTATTATCCGCGCTTCGCAGCCGCCTATTTCGATCGCGGGTTTGTGCTGTATCGCGCCGGCGACTTCGACCGCCCGCTCGCCGATATCACGTCAGCTAAACGACCCACGGAATTGAAGCGGACCAAGAATGCCGCATCGCCTGCGCCCGTGCCACGCAAGCCGTTGATGATCGTGCCCTCGCTGCCGGAAAGGCGCGAGCCGATGACCGCCGCCTTGACGCCCTGACGGCGCGCGGCGTCACCGCTGTCAACCTTCCTTTGCTTTTGTCGGCCGCGGTGGCCCTTCGACCGGCGGCAGCGATTTCACGTATTCAGCGATCGCCGCGCGATCCTCAGCTGGCAATTGCGATGTGTTCTTGATTACGCGGACCATCGATCCGCCGGCAGTGTCGCCATCCGGCATCTGCCCCGTCTCGAGGAAGTAGGCGATATCATTCGCACTCCACTCGCCCAATCGCTTCTGGGTGATGTTGGGCACCCAGCCCTCGCCCTCCGGATTGGGCCCCCCGGCAAAGCGCTGCGCCTCGACGATGCCGCCGAGAAAATTGCGCGGGCTGTGGCACTCGGCGCAATGGCCCAGACTGTTGACGAAATAGGCGCCGCGATTCCATGACGCCGAGCGCGAGGCGTCCGCGACAAGAGGCTTGCGATCCATGAACAACCATTTCCATACGCCGATGTTGCGGCGGATGTTGAATGGAAACGGCACATCGTGATCGCGCGGTTTGCCGCTCACCGCCGGCAGCGTCTTCAGGTAAGCGAAGAGATCGCGCACGTCATCCACGGTGGCGAACTGATACGACGTGTAGGGAAATGCCGGAAAATAATGCGCGCCATCCGGCGACGTCCCCTTCAGCACCGCGGTGACGAAATCCGCTTCGCTCCAGCGGCCAATGCCGTAAGTGGGATCGGACGAGATGTTGGGAACGTAGAACGTCCCGAACGGCGAAGGCATTGCGAGCCCGCCGCCGAGATTCAAGCGATCAGGCTGGTTGGGTACGGCGTGGCAGGAGGAGCAGCCACCTGCATTGAACGCTGTAAGGCCATTGGCGAGGTTCGGCGTGCGCGGCGGCAGCGAAGCCGCCGCAACAACAGCCGGGATCGTCAGCCACCAGTAAACGCCGGCGCCAATGGCTCCGATCAAAATCAATCCGAAGAGAACTCGTCGCAGCATTCACAGATCCGTCATCAAGCGTCTCACAATGAACAGTATGACGTAGTTTGCGCCATAGGCTTCCACGAAATTTCGCGGGTCATGGTCATTTCGGGAATAAACTCGGGAAGCCATTGTTTTGAGGGTGACACAGCCGTTTGACGTCAACAGGGAGAAACACCTTGTCGAACAAGACCATGCTTGTCACGCTTGCGCTGGGGGCAGCGATCGGTTTTGCCGGGCCCGCCTTTGCCGACAAGATGAAGGCGACGCTCGACGGCAAATCCCAGGTGCCGCCCAACACCAGCACAGCTACCGGCACCGCCGACATCGACTACGATCCTGCCAGCAAGAAGTTGAGCTGGAAGCTCTCCTATTCCGGCCTGTCCGGCCCCGCCACCGCCGCACATTTCCACGGTCCCGCGGAAGCCGGCAAGAATGCCGGCGTCGCTGTCGCCATTCCAAATGCAGCATCGAGCCCGGTTGAGGGCAGCGCGACGTTGACCGATGCGCAAGCCGCAGACCTCGTGGCCGGCAGGTACTACATCAACATTCACACCGCAGCCAATCCGGGCGGCGAAATTCGCGGCCAGGTTACGAAGTAAATCAAGTCACCAAAGTAAATTTGGTGACGAAGTAGATAGGTTCGAACGCGAGTAAACAAGAACAAGAAAAGGCTGACACAAAAGGGCAGACGCTACGCGGCGTCCGCCCTTTTTGAGTCAGAGTATGATCCGGAAAAATGTGTAACGGTTTTCCCTCGCGACAAACGCGGAACGCATTTGCGCGGAGATCATGCTCAAAGTTAGAATGCGATCAGCCTTTCTTGATCCGGTATGTCTCGTGGCAGCCACTGCACTGTTTGCCGATGACCGGCAGTTCCGCCCTTAGCGTGTCGAGATTCTTGACCTTGCCTTTGGCATCGGCGACGACCTTGGCGAAGTTCTTAATTTGGGTCTCGAAGCCGGCCTTGTCTTCCCAGATTTTCGGCGAGGGATCGTAATCACCCTCCATCTTAAGACCTTTCATGCTCTCGGGAAACAGCGTCGGAAGGGCCTTGGCGGTGTCTTCGAACTGGGCCAGCGCGGCATTGACGGTCGACTGGTCGTAGGGCTTTTCGCCCTTGACCATCGCCGACAACGCGCCCGCGTTCTTGCCATTGTCCTTCATCATGGCCTGGGTCCGCTTGACCTGATCCTGCTGCGCAACGACCGCACCGGCACTGAATGCAAGCACAGCTGCGACGACGACGATCCGCTTCATTGGCTGAATTCCCTTCAATTCGGGTTTGCACCGGCCGCAAGATAGTGCGGACCGGCTGTTTGCAAACACCGCAGGCGGAGCTTCATTCCGCCTGCGACAAAATATCAGAGGTTATGCCGTTTCTGCGCCTCGCGGATCGCGATCCAGACCCGTTCCGCCGTGGCCGGCATATCGATGTGGTCGATCTTGTACTCGCGCCACAACCCCTCGATGATCGCATTTACCACTGCGGGACAGGAGCCGATCGCGCCCGCCTCGCCCGCGCCCTTGACGCCGAGCGGATTGGTCGTGCACGGCACGTTGTGCGTTTCGAAATGGAATGACGGCCCGTCGGACGCCCGCGGCACCGCATAGTCCATGAAGGTGCCGGTGACGAGCTGGCCATCGGTTGCGCTATAGACCGCCTGCTCCATCAAGGCCTGACCGATGCCCTGCATCGCCCCGCCATGCACCTGACCGGCGAGCAACAGTGGATTGAGCGTCACGCCGAAATCATCGACGATGACATAGTTGATGATCTTGATGATGCCGGTTGCCGGATCGATCTCGACCTCGGCGAGATGCGTGCCGTTCGGATAGGTGCCGTCGGCTTGCGCGAAAGTCGCGCTCGCATTCAGTTTCGAAGAGTCGACGCCCGGACGTTTTGCGAGGTCTGCAAAGCTGATCGAACGATCGGTGCCGGCGATGCGCACGACGCCATTGCTGATCTCGAGGTCGCCGGCGCTGGTCTCCAGCGCCTCGGCCGCGATCTCCTTCAGCTTGTTGCCGAGCTCGCGCGTGGCGCGCTCAACGCTGACGCCGCCGGTCGGAATCGACGACGAACCGCCGGTCCCGAGACCCGTGGGGATCTTATCGGTATCGCCCTGCAGGACGTGAACACGCTCCGGCGGCACGCCGAACTGTTCGGCGACGAGTTGCGCGTAGGCCGTCTGGTGGCCCTGCCCGCTCGACTGGGTGCCGATCAGGATATTGATGTCGCCATTGGGATCGAGCGCGACATTGGCGGTCTCTTCACCCATGGTGCCGCAGACCTCGACATAGCTCGCCATGCCGATGCCGCGCACGAGGCCGGCCTTCTTCGCGGCCTTGGCGCGCTTGGGAAATTCTTTCCAGTTGGCGACCTCCATTGCGCGTTTCATATGCGCCGTGAAGTCGCCGGAATCGTAGACCTTCCCGGTCGCGGTCTTGTACGGCATCGCCTTCGGCGAAATGAAGTTCTTGCGCCGGATCGCATCCGGCGTCATGCCAAGCTTTCGCGCGGCCGCGTCGACCAGGCGTTCGACCACATAGGCCGCTTCAGGACGGCCGGCACCGCGATAGGCATCGACCGGCACGGTGTTGGTGAACACCGTGCGGACGCGGCAATGGAAGGCCTGGATGTCGTAAAGCCCGGGCAGCATGCCGGCGCCGCCATGCGGAATGTACGGCCCGAAGGTCGAGAGATAGGCGCCCATATCGCCCATCAGGTCGACGTCCATGCCTAAGAATTTGCCGTCTTCGGCGAGCGCCATCTTCGCGGTCGTGACATTGTCGCGCCCCTGCGCGTCGCCCATGAAGTGATCGGAGCGATCGGCGGTCCATTTGATGGTCTTGCGCAGCTTTTTCGCGGCCACCGAAATCAGCGCGTATTCGCGGTAGGGAAACAGTTTGGTGCCGAAGCCGCCGCCGACATCGGGGCAGATCACGCGCATCTTTTCCATCGGGATCTTCAGCACCATGCCGCACAGGATCTCACGCAGACGATGGCTGCCCTGGCTGCCGACCGTCAGTGTCAGATGATCGCGCTTGGCGTCGTATTCGGCGACCGCGGCGCGCGTCTCCATGAAGTTGGTGATGACGCGCGGATTGACGACCGTTATTTCGGCGACCGCATGCGCCTTGGCAAAGGCGTCTTCCGCCGCCTTCTTGTCGCCGACCGACACGTCGAACAGCACGTTGCCGGGCTTGTCGGGCCACACCTGCGGCGCGCCCGGCTTGACGGCATTGGCGACGCCGACCACCGCCGGCAGCGGCGTCCATTTGACATCGATCGCCTCGATCGCGTCGCGCGCCTGATCGACGGTGTCAGCGACCACGAAGGCGACGGCGTCGCCGACATGGCGCACCTCGTCCTTGACGAGGATCGGGTATGGCGGGCTGGTGAACGGATCGGTCTCCAGGTTGAACAGGCACGGCAGATCGCCGAGATCGGCGACTTCCGCCGCGGTCAGAATCAATGCCACACCCGGCATCCCGCGGGCCTTGGTGACGTTGATGGTGAATTTCGCATGCGCATGCGGCGAGCGCAGCATCAGCGCGTGCAGTGCCGGCGCCGGCGAGTGATCATCGGTATAGCGACCCTTGCCGCGGATGAGCGCGTCGTCTTCCTTGCGGAGAACGCTTTGACCGACGCCGAACTTGATGGGAGCTGCCATCTTGTCTCCAATTCCCCTTAGCGCGTGATGATTGTTCGTGGAAACGTCACCGCGCTCACTTTTGTTGTTGAGCATGATCCCTTTCGGGAAAGCCGGTCCCCGCGTTTTCCGGATCACGCATCTGGAAGCGTTCTATATTGCAGCGGTTCGCGAGCCAGCGCAAATCCGCTTGCTGCCCCGACCGTTATTCCAGCGGCCGGATTTTCCGCATCTGCACAACAAGAAAAATTGATGATGCCCGACCCACAATGCCGACGCCTTGCCGGCGTGCGGACATGAACTGAGTCAACGCGATCGCCGCGCGAATTCCAGAAAATTTCTTTTATTCACAAAAGTTTAGACCCGGGATTGGCGATCACGGATCAGCACGAACAGCCATCCCCTGCCGAACAGCAGAAGGATGGCGACCCCATAAACGAACGCGCCGGCCACGATCAGCAGCAGCAGCGAAGTCTCATCGCGGAAGGCGTGCATTTGCGCGAAATAGAAACTGGCGAATCGGGCGGTGCCCCATAGCCCGGCGGCCAGGATGGCTCCTGCCGCGGCAAACTTGGCAAGCGACGTCAACCAGCTACGGTCCAGTTCGAGGTAGCCGGCCCGCACCGCGAAGGCGAGCACCAAGAGCAGATTGACCCAGGCACCGATGGCGGTAGCGAGGGCAAGACCGATCTGCGCCAGCGGGCCCATCAGCGCAATCTTGAGCGCCACGTTGACGGCGACGCCGGTCAGCGCCGCCTTGACCGGCGTCGCCGTGTCGTGGCGGGCATAGAAGGTCGCCACCGCGCTGCGGATGGTCACGAACGGAATGAGCCCGATCGCATACGCCGCCAGTGTGGCGCCCGCAGCCATCGCATCCGCCTTTGAGAACGCCCCCCGGGCGAACATCGCGCGCATGATGACATCAGGCACGGTGAGGAAAGCGGCGACGAACGGCACCGAGAACAACAATGAGAATTCGAACGCCCGCCGCTGCGCGGCGGATGCGCCGGCGACATCGTTCGCGGTGAGGCGCCGCGACATTTCCGGCAATAGCACGGTGCCAATAGCAATTCCGATCACGCCGATTGGCAACTGAAAGAGGCGGTCGGCGTAGTACAGCGCCGAAAGCGCGCCGGCTGCCAAAAAGGTGGCGATGATGGTATCGGCGAACATTGCGATCTGCGTTCCCATTGACCCGATGGTCGCAGGTCCGAGGGCTCGAAAGAACGCCCGAACGTCCTCGTCGAGCCGAGGTATGGCAAACTTCGGCAGGATCCCGGTCCTTGCCGCGTCGCCGGCCAGCAGCAGGAATTCAAGTATGCCGGCGAGCAGGACGCCCCACGCGGCGGCGTAGCCCGCGCCGGGAAAAAACGCAGCCAACGCCAACGTCGCCATCATCGACAAATTGAGAAAGATCGGCGCCGCGGCTGCGCTGGCGAAGCGGTGCATCACGTTGAGCATCCCGCCATACAGCGTCACCAGCGTGATCAGCAGCAGATACGGAAACGTAATCCGCGTCAGCGATATCGCGAGTTCACCGCGCGCCGGATCGTCCTTGAAACCCGGCGCGAGAATCGCGATCACCTCCGGCATGAACCACCAGGCCAGAACCAGGAGGATGAGCTGGACGGCAAACAGCAGCGTGAAGATGCGGTCGGCGAACAGCCGCGCCGACGCTTCGCCCTTGCCGTGCAGATGCGCATAGGCCGGCACGAAGGCGGCGTTGAAGGCGCCCTCGGCGAAGATCGCGCGAAAATGATTGGGCAGCCGCAGCGCCACGAAAAACGCGTCCGCCACCGGTCCCGCGCCGAGAATGGCGGCAAGCATGATGTCGCGCGCGAATCCGGTCAGCCGCGACAGCAGCGTGTACCCACCGACGGTGAAGATGCGTCCGAGCATGCGCCGCTTCTAGCGCATATTCGCCAAACGGTGAAATCAGAACGACGGCGAAATCAGGCGGAAAGCGCGCCGCGCACCGCCTCGATCACCCTCGCCTGCGTCACCTCGTCGAGATAGGCGTGAATCGGCAGGCTGATGACGTTGCCTGAGAGCTTTTCGCTCACCGGCAGGCCACCGTCGGCGACCGGGAAATCACGATAGGCGGTCTGCTGATGCATCGATTTCGCATAATAGACCATCGTCGGGATGCCCTGCGCCTTCAGCGCCCCGGCGAAACCGTCGCGATCGGTACCTTTTGGCAGGCGGATGGTGTACTGCGCCCAGACCGAGGTGCATCCCTCGGCAAGGCGCGGCACGGTCACGACATTGTCGAGGCCGCGCGCATAACGCTCGGCGACGCGGTTGCGCGCCGCGATCTCATCGTCGAATATCTTCAGCTTCTCGATCAATACCGCCGCCTGCATGGTGTCGAGCCGTCCGGTCAGGCCGAGGCGGACGTTGTCGTATTTGTCTGAGCCCTGGCCGTGCACGCGGATGCTGCGCAGCGTCTCGGCGAGCTTCTCGTCATTGGTAAAGATCGCGCCGCCGTCGCCGAAGCAGCCGAGCGGCTTGGTCGGAAAGAAGCTGGTCGCGGTCGCAAGCCCGAGAGAGCCGATCCGCCGCCCCTTGTAGCTCGCGCCAAATCCTTGCGCGGCATCGTCGAGTACGAACAGGCCTTCAGCCTGCGCGATCGCGCCGATGGCGTCATGGTCCGCGCTCTGCCCGAACAGGTCGACCGGAATCACGCCGACCGGCTTCAGCCCGCGCTGCCTTGCGGTCGCAATGCCGCGCTTGAGCGATTCCGGATCGATGTTGAAGGTGGTCTCATCCACATCGACGAATACCGGCGTCGCGCCGGTCAGCGCTACCGCTTCACCGGTTGCGCAGAACGTGAAGGATGGACACAGCACGGCATCGCCTGGGCCGACCTTCTTTGCCATCAGCACCATCAGAAGCGCATCCGTGCCGCTTGCGCAGCTCACGACATGCTTGGCGCCAGAGAATTCGGCCAAGGCTTTCTCCAGCACCGTCACTTCCGGACCGTTGATGAACAGGCAATGGCTCATCACGCGCGAGATCGCCTCGTCGATCGATGCGCCGAGCCGCTGGCGCTGCGAGGCGAGGTCGTAGAAGGGAACGGGTTCTGAGCGCATGTGCTGGTTCATGGAGCCTTGCTTGGCCTTAAAGGAGTTCAGCCGACGACGCGGCGCGGTCCCTTGCGCACGGCAGACGCCGCAGGCTTGGCCGGCTGCTCAAGGCAGCGGATCGCGATTTCGAGGCTGGCAACGCCCTCGTCGCCGGAAACCGCCGGCGCATTGCCGGTGCGGACGGCATTGAGAAATGCGATCAGTTCGGCGCGCAGCGGCTCATCATGGCCAACCGGCAGATGGCGCATCGAGTAGCTGCCATCGGGCTTGAAGCCGAAGCACTCCGTGACCTGCCGTGTCAACAGATCGCCCATCACATACTTGCCGCGCGTCGCAACGGTGACGCTGCGCGCCTTGAACGGCGTCAGCCAGTTGGTGTTGATGTGGGCGAGCACGCCGGAGGCGGTGCGGAACTGCAACAGGGCGATGTCCTCACGCTCGGCGACCGCGCTGGAGAGCTGCGGCTGCACCTCGACGATATCGGACTCGGTGAACCAGCGGATCAGATCGATATCGTGCACGGCGAGATCAATCACGACACCGACATTCGACATCCGCGGCGGAAACGGTCCGACGCGGGTAATGCCGATCGAAAGAATGTCCTCGCCCGAGATCGCCTGCTTGATCGCGGCGACCGCCGGGTTGAAGCGCTCGACATGACCGACCATCAGCGTCACGCCGGCGCTGCGCGCGGCAGTGACGATGTCCTCGCCCTCTTCGACCGTGGAGGCGACCGGCTTCTCGACCAGGATGTGGATATTGCGTCTGATGCAGGCGAGCGCGATCTCGTGATGCAGATGAGTCGGTGCCGCAATGGTGATAGCGTCGACGCCTTCGTCGAACAGCTCTTCGAGAGTGGTGAAGGCACGGCAACCGGCGAGCGCGGTGGCGCGCGCGCGGTGCTCCGGCAACGGATCGACGATGCCCACCAGCGTCACGCCCGGCAGACCGGCCAGCACGCGGGCATGGTTGCTGCCCATCACGCCCGCCCCTACGACGCCGACGCGCAAGCCACGTTTCGCATCGGCCTTCGCGTCAGATGCGGACCTTACGGAACTCATGATGTGTAGACCCCCAAGCAGATTCGGCAGCCGGTACTTCCCCCAGCGGTTCTCTAGCATGCCGTCACAGACCTGGCGAAATGCGATCGGCGGTTTTCGGACACGTTTTGATTCAAACGGTTACAACCGCCTAGTCGGTAGAACTACGGTCCCCGCTCAACTGCGCCGGTAGTCGTCCTCGATGCGGATGATGTCGTCCTCGCCGAAATAGCTGCCGGTTTGGACCTCGATCAGCTCGAGCTGAATCTTGCCGGGATTTTCCAGCCGGTGCACCGCGCCGATCGGGATGTAGATCGATTCGTTCTCGTGCACGGTCTTTACCAGTTCGTTAACGGTCACCTGCGCCGTGCCGCGCACCACGATCCAGTGCTCGGCGCGGTGGTGGTGCTTCTGCAGCGACAGCCGCCCACCGGGCTTGACGATGATGCGCTTGACCTGGTGACGGTCGCCATTGTCGACCGACTGGTAGGATCCCCAGGGCCGGTGCACCCTGATGTGATCTTCGGTCACCTGCGGCGCGACCGTCTTCAGTTTGGCGACCAGCCGCTTCAGTCCGTTGGCATCCTTTTGCCGGGAGACCAGCACCGCATCCTGGGTGGCGACTACCACCAGATCATCGACGCCTTCGAGCGCGACCAGTGCGCGGTCGGTCGCGACGTTGCAATTGCGGGAGTCCTCGAACACCGCCGCACCGCGCGCCGCGTTGCCGTCGCCGTCCTTGGCGGACAATTCCCACACCGCATGCCAGGAGCCGACATCGGACCAGCCGCACGCGACCGGCACGACCGCTGTGCGCGAGGTCTTTTCCATCACCGCATAATCGATCGAGATCGATTTCGCCGAACCGAACGCGGCCTCGTCGAGCTTGACGAAGCCGAGATCGGTGCCGGCTTTCGCCACCGCATCAGTGACGGCTTTGACGCTGTCCGCATCGACGTTGCGATATTCGTCGAGCAGCACGGCGGCGCGGAACATGAAGTTGCCGCTGTTCCAGAGATAGCCTGACTTGACGTAATCAGCCGCGGTTGCCGGATCCGGCTTCTCGACGAACCTCGCAACCGCGCGAACCTTGCCGGAAATGAGCTCGCCGGGATTGATGTAGCCATACTCGGTGGCGGCGCGTTCGGGCTGGACGCCGAAAGTGACGATGTGCTCGACTTCCGCCGCAGCCAATCCCTCGCGGCAGGCAGCAAGGAAGGCTGGCGTGTCGCGCACCACGTGGTCGGCGGCAAGCGCCAGCACGATCGCATCCTTGTCGCGCGCCTGTGCGAACGCGGCGCCCGCCGCAATCGCAGGGCCGGAGTCACGCCGCATCGGTTCGAGCAGCACGTCGGCCTCTAGTCCGATCTCCGCCAGTTGCTCGAGCACCATGAAGCGATAGGCGTTGTTCGTGATCACAATCGGCCGCTCGAACAGATCAGCGTCCGAGACCCGCAGCAGCGTGTCCTGGAACGTCGAGCGCGCCCCGAACAGCGAGATGAACTGCTTGGGGTGAACCTCGCGCGAGGCCGGCCACAGCCGCGTTCCCGCGCCGCCGCACATGATCAGGGGAATAATTCGTCGGTTCATCGGCGCCTCAAATCCTGTAGTAGCCGCGATACCAGGCAACGAAGTCGGAAAGCCCGTCCTCGATCGAGGTCTGCGGCGAAAAGCCGGTATCACGCATCAGTTCGGTTACGTCAGCGAAAGTCTCGGTCACATCTCCGGGCTGCATCGGCAACATTTCCTTGATCGCGGTGCGGCCCAACTCGCGCTCCAGAACCGCTACCACATGGGTCAGCTCTTCCGGATGATTATTGCCGACATTGTAGACTTTTGCGAGCGGCCCGGCCGCCTCGCCGCCATCGCGCGGAGGCTGGTCAACCAGTTTCACCACGGCACGGGTCGCGTCCTCGACATGGGTAAAGTCGCGCCGCATCCTGCCATGGTTGAAGAGCTTGATCGGGGTGCCCTCCACGATCGCCTTGGTAAAGAGGAAAACCGCCATGTCGGGCCGGCCCCATGGCCCGTAAATGGTAAAAAAGCGCAAGCCCGTCACCGGGAGGCGGTAAAGATGGCTGTAGGAATGCGCGATCAGCTCATTGGCCTTCTTGGTCGCGGCGTAGAGGCTGATCGGATGGTCGGTCCTGTCCTGCACCGAAAACGGCTGCTTGGTGTTGGCCCCATAGACCGATGAGGACGAGGCGTAGACCAGGTGACCGCAGCCATGATGCCGGCACCCCTCCAGCACATTGACGAAGCCGGCAAGATTGGCGTCGACATAGGCATGCGGATGATCGATCGAGTAGCGCACACCGGCCTGCGCCGCGAGATGTACCACCCGCGCAAAGCGGTGCTCGGCGAACAGGCGTTCCACTGACGCGCGATCGGAAAGATCGATCTGTTCGAACGCAAAACCCTGATTCTCGCGCAGGACATCAAGCCGCGCGCGTTTCAGCGCCGGGTCGTAATAGTCGTTGAGATTGTCGAGGCCGACCACGGCGCGACCTTCGGCCAGCAGGCGGCGGGCAACGTGAAAGCCGATGAAACCCGCAGCTCCTGTGACCAATATGGATGGATCCGGCATCGTATCCTTGAAAGCACCGCTTTACGGCTGGAATGTCTGTCCCCGGGGCCTCTTTACCCGTGTTGCCGAGGCCGCCGCAACACCTACCAGGGCGCTATTGCCAGAACGGCTCGAAAACCATACCAAGGCGCCCGAATTGCATCGCTTTTTGCACCCACTTCCCCCAAACCGGCACGGGCGAGATGCGCCGAATCCTGCTTTCGACATTGAAGATATTGGTCTCGGCGGCGCTCCTCTACTTCTCGCTGCGCAAGGTCGATCTGGCCGACCTCGTCGCCCGCATCGACGTATCAAGCCTTGGCTGGATCGGGGCCGCGATCGCCGTCACGTTCCTGCAAATCTTCATCGGCGTTTTGCGCTGGCGCGAGATCAGTGCCGAATGCGGCGCGCCGCTGCCGATCCGCCAGGCGATGCGCTTCAATGTGATAGGAACCTTCTTCAACCAGACGCTGCCCTCCTCGATCGGCGGTGACGCTGTCAGGCTGTGGCTGGTGGCCCGCAACGGCGCCGGCTGGCGCGCGGCGACCTATTCCATCTTCGTCGACCGTGCCATCGGCTTGATCGCGCTCGCCGTGGTCATCGTGGCGAGCCTGCCCTGGAGCTATCGCCTGATTACCGATCCCCACGGCAGATCGGCGCTGTTGCTCGTCGATTTCGCAGCGCTGGCCGGCGGCCTCGGGTTTCTCCTGCTCGGCAGGCTCAAATGGCCGTGGCTGAAGCACTGGTGGGGCACCCATCATATTCACGCCTGCTCTGTCATCGCCAACCGCGTGCTGTTCAGCCGCGTTCACGGCCCGAAAGTCGCGGTGCTGTCGCTGCTCGTACACGTGCTTGCCGTCGTGATCGCCTGGTGCGTGGTGCAGTCGATCGCAGCCCCCGTGGTGTTCGGCCAGATTTTCCAGCTCGTTCCTCCCGTGATGCTGATCACCATGCTGCCGATCTCGATTGCCGGCTGGGGTGTCCGCGAGGCCACCATGGGGCTGGCGTTCGGTTATGCCGGTCTGATGGCCAATGAAGGCGTCAATATCTCGCTGCTCTATGGCGCGGTATCCTTCATCGTCGGCTTGATCGGCGGCTTGGTCTGGATCCTCAGCGCCGAGAAGGCCGCGCAAGGTGCGGTGCCGATCGAAGTTCCCCAAAAATCGTAACGCTCCGCGCGGTTAGAATGGCCAATTCGCAACTATTGCTGTCGTTTGCCGCAGCGGTGCCCGCTGCGCTGCTATCAGGCGTCCTGACATGGGCGATCCGACCACTGATGGTGCGGATCGCGCTGGCAAAGCCGAATGCGCGCTCCTCCCACCGGGTGCCAACGCCGCAAGGTGCGGGCATTGCGGTGATCGCGGCCACGCTGATCTCCGCTGTCGCTGCCATCGCGCTCGTCGGGATGGCGCAGACGACCATTCCGATCGCCGTCTTTGGCGCGACTATGTTCATCGCGGCCGTGGGCCTTGCCGATGACGTCAAATCCATACCCGTCGTGCCGCGGCTGTTGCTGCAGGGGATCGCCGTCGCGGCAGTCATCTTTGCCGCGCCGGAAACGCTGCGAATCGCTCCGGCCTGCCCGCTCTGGATCGAGCGCGGCCTGTTATTGCTCGCAGGCCTGTGGTTCGTGAATCTCGTCAACTTCATGGACGGCCTCGACCTGATGACGGCAGCCGAGATCGTTCCAATCGCCGGTGCGCTCGTCCTGCTCGGCTGGCTCATCGACCTTCCGGCGTCTGTGACGATCACTGCCGCGGCGCTGTTCGGGGCGATGCTTGGCTTCGCGCCTTTCAACCGGCCGGTCGCAAAAATCTTTCTCGGCGATGTCGGCAGCTTGCCGATTGGCCTGCTCGTCGGCTGGTGCCTGCTGCAGCTCGCCTGGCATCAGCACGTGACCGCCGCGCTGTTGCTGCCGCTCTATTATCTTTCCGATGCCACCGTCACGCTGTTCCGACGCATGGCGCGGCGCGAGCCGTTCTGGGCGGCGCATCGCACCCACTTCTACCAGCGCGCCACCGACAACGGCTTCTCGGTGCGGCAAGTGGTGGGTGAGGTGTTCGCACTCAATCTTCTGCTGGCCGCGCTGGCGATCGGTTCGGTCATGACGTCGTCGACCACGGTCGCCATCCTGCTTTTCGCAGTCGGCGGCATCGCCACGGCGTTCCTGATGCGCCGCTTCTCGCGGCCGCGGCCGTCCGCTGGTTAAGGTCTCTTTGCGAGTTCGGAGATCAGGCTGGCGTACCCGGTGATGGCCGTGTTGAAATCGTAACGCCTGGATATCTCGGTCGCACGTTCGGCCCTCTGCGTGTCGTCCGAACCTGCCGCGCGACGCACCGTCTCGGCCAGTTCATCCGCCCTGCCCGGCGCCACGACCCAGCCGATATCGTGCTCGGTCACCGTCAACGCCGCCTCGGCGTCCACTTCGGAAACCAGGATCACCGGACGGCCGATCGCCAGCAAATTGTAGAACCGGCTCGGCACCGATACGCCGGCGACATTCTTGCGGTAGGGAATGATCCAGGCATTGGCGGCCGACAGAAACGTCTCCAGCTGCTCGTCCTCGACGCGGTCCACCAATGTGACGTTGGGAAGCTTGGCTTCGCCCTGCATGGCCTTCAACCGGTCGAAACCCATTCCCCAGCCCGACAGCAGAAAATGAATGTCGCCGTTATCGCGCAAGAGACGTGCGGCCTCGAACACGATGACGGGATCATGGGTAAAGCCGAGATTGCCGGATAGCCCGACAACGTAGCGGGCGGAAAGCGCGCGGCGATACGGATTATCAGGCGTGATGGCGCGAACGCCGGGTGCAAGCGTCGCCCAGTTCGGAATGAAACGGATCTTGTCGCTGGTCACTCCGCTATAACGCAGCAAGAGCTTTTCGGTATCGCGGCCGATGATGACGATGGCGTCGAGCGCGCGAAACATCGGTGCGTTCAGGGCATGCATGGCCTTCGCCAGTAGCGAATCCGGCTTCAGGAGGCCCGCCATGATGAGGACGTCGGGGTAGAGATCGTGCATGACCAGCACCGATCTCGCGCCTTTCAGTTTCACGGCGGCGGCAAACGCGTAAGGCAGCATAAAGGGAGCTGGAACGGTGAGCGTGACGTCGCCGCGCCGCAGCCGCGCCAGCATCGCAACGAACGTCCTCGCCGTGAACAGCAGTTCGGCCAAAGCGCGCTTGAGCAACGCGGCCTTGCCGGGCATCCAGTTCCTGACCTCGATGACCTCAGGCTTGCCGGCAGCCGCCGCGGTGGCGGAGCCTGCCGTTCCCGACAGCACCAGAACGTCGGCGTCTTGCGCCACGCGCTCTGAAATCGCCGCCATGATGGCGGCCGTCGTGCTCGGATCCGGCGGATAGTGCTGGCTGACGACGACGACTTTGCCCGATTTCTGCATGATGGCTTTTCGAAGCGGCTGCGCATTGTGCGCGAGCACTGAACAAGATCAGGCGGCGTGCGATCCGAATTCAGGCACGGCATCCTTGAGCACCGCACGGATGGTGGAACGGTCGTCCCGCGCAATCGCCTCCTCCAGCGCCGCGAGCCATTTGCGCAATGTCTGCATCGGCGGTTCGTTCGGCTTGGCCGCCATGATGCCGGCAACCCCAATCTCCACCGGCGGCTCTTCGCTCGCGAACAGGATCTCATTCAGCCGCTCGCCCGGCCGCATGCCGGTGAACACAATCTCAATATCGATGCCGGGCTCGAGGCCGGACAGGCGGATCATTCGCTCGGCCATCTCCACGATCTTGACCGGCTGTCCCATATTGAGCACGTAGACGGACACATCCGGCCGCGCCGGCGTCAGCGCATGCGTCGCTGCGGTCAGCACGAGATCGCAGGCTTCGCGGATGGTCATGAAATAGCGGACCATGTCCGGATGCGTCACCGTGACCGGGCCGCCGGCCTCGATCTGCGCCTTGAATTTCGGCACCACCGATCCGTTGGAGGCGAGCACGTTGCCGAAGCGCACCGAAATCAGCCGCATGTGCGGCTTGCCGCCCGATTGTGTCATCAGGTCGTGATCGAGCGCCTGGCAATACATTTCAGCAAAGCGCTTAGTCAGGCCCAGCATCGAGACCGGCTCGATCGCCTTGTCGGTCGAGATCATCACCATCGCCTCAGCGCCCGCCGCCTGCGCGGCATCGGCGACGTTGACGGAGCCGAAGATGTTGGTCTTGACGCCCTCGCTCCAGTCGCGCTCGAGGATCGGCACGTGCTTGAGCGCCGCGGCATGAAACACGATGTCGGGCTTGAATTCCTTCATCAGGTTCATGATCCGGTCGCGATCGCGGATATCGGCAATGCGGCCCTCGATGGCGGCATTGGTGGCACGCGCCGTCAGCGCCTCGGTGACCGCATAAAGCGCCGGTTCCGAATGTTCGATCACCAATAGACGCGCCGCGCCGAAAGTCGCAACGCGGTCGCAAATCTCTGAACCGATCGAGCCACCACCGCCGGTGACGATCACCGCCTTGCCTCGCACCAAGGCTTCGAGCCGCGCATAGTCGATCTTCTCACTCGGTCGCAGCAGGAGATCCTCGACGGCGACGTTGGTCAGGCGCGGCACGTCGCCGCTTTCGAGCGACGGCAGGCGACTGACGAATAGGCCAAGCCGCTTGGCCCGCATCAGAACCGCCTCGGGATGGGCCTCCGGTTCGAACGCCGACGGGGTCATGACCATCCGAGAAATCGGCTTTCCCCGCCCGGCATAGTCGCGGATCACGTCCTCGATATCGTCGATGCCTCCGAGCACGGGCACGTTGCGGATCGATTGTCCGCGGTCCGCGGCCGACGGCGACAGCACGCCGATCGGCCAAAGCTGCTTGACGGCGCCGCTCTCGATGGCGCGGAGCAGCACCTCCGCATCGGCCGCGCGACCGATCAACAACGTCGGCGACGCGCCTTCGGTCCGGGCATGGCGGCGAACACGGGTGTAACGGAAATAACGGTAGCCGAAGCGCAGCGCACTCAGCGTGAAGACCTGGAGGAACCAGTAGAGAACGATGGTGATACGGCCAAACAGCACCGGCGCCTTGCCGCCCGATGCTCCGAAAATGAAGGCATAGTCCAGCACGACCAGTGCTACCGTCAGAACGGTCGCCACGCGCAGGATGTTCAGCGCGTCGGGGAGCGAAATGAACCGCCATTTCGTCGTCGTCAGATTGAAGACGTAGCAGATCACGACGCTGAAAGCGACGAACAGCGGTAGAATACGCAGCACCAGCGGCAGGCGCTCATAGAACGCCTCGCCGCCATCGAATCTCAAGTAGAAGCTCGCAAGCAACGCAACCGCCGTCGCCAGCGCGTCATGCGCTGCGATCAGGTAATTGCGACGGGTCAGTTGCGAAAGAGGTGTCATTCCAATGGTCGGCGGCGAAACGGAGGATTCGTGGCAGGTCCTTAGTCCGCTGATATCTTATCTGCGGCGTGCATGCCAGCGATCATGGCCGAACAATTTCGGGAGGTTCCCTGGCCTCGTCACGAGATCTGGCGCGCAACACCATGCCGCCGGCCACCCCGACGCCCAGCACATACATCCAACCTTCATGAAAATCGGAGATGTGTGAGTTGAAAAGCGAGGTGAAAATATTCTGTACGACGACCAGCAATCCGATCCAGGCCACTAGCCCGTCGCCGCGAAATAGCCGCAGATGCACCCACCACATCGCGTATAGCAGGATGATCCCGGCGATGCCCCATTGAACCGCGATGTTCAGTGTCTGGTTGTGTGGATTGTTGATGATCTGTCCTGTGGCGCTGACGGTGCTGCCGGTGGCAGCCCGCTCGAACAATCTCTGTGTCGAACCGGTGCCATGCCCGATCACTGGCGCCTCGGCAAAGAAGCGAAGCGACTTCTTCCAAAACTCGAGTCGCAATCCGAGTGCGGTTGGGACATTTTCCGTCGTGTAGAGCCGGTAGTCACGGGAGAAGGTATTGACCGTCTGTTGCAGTTGCGGCGACGTGGCGAAGGCCAGCGCCGCGATGACGGCCAGTCCGGCGAACATCAACAAGCTGGTTCGCCATTTCAGGTGAAGCACGGCGAACACCGCAAGCATGATCGGGATCGTGACCATCGCCGTTCGCGAGACGATGACAAACGACATATTGAGGATGAAGCCGAGCGAGATTGCGCCCAGCATCAGCGCCAGCCAGAGCCGCTTCGCCTGCACAAGGCGGATGATCGGATAGGCCAGCGCCACCGCACACAGCGCGAACTCCTGGCTCTGGGCGATGTAGTTCTTGACGAAGATACCGCGTCCCCCGGCTTCGCCGGGCGCCTTCAGCGAAAGGCTGGGCTCGATCGCCACTAGCCACGACACGATCATCAGCAGGACACAGGAGACCAGGAACGCGATAAAGACCCACATCCCGCGGGATGACCGTTCAAAATGATAGAACAGCCCCGGCAACACCAGAAGCTTCAGCATGTGACCGAGGGCATAGAACCGGGTGCCCCACGCCGCGTCCGACCAGAGCGTGCCGACGGCAGCAAGACCAGCCAGCGCCAACGGCAGATAGCAGATCGGCTGCGCTAGGAATCGCGCAAAAGCCCGCCAGTCCATCACCCAGGCCATGGCGCCGAGCCAACAAGGTACGAAAATTCCCGGCAGGGTCGTGGACCACGGCAGCGTGAGCACCGCCAGAATGGCGAAGACATCTGCGACCGTCGTCCACGTCGCCTGGTCACGCCAATCCCGCCGTTTCCGCGGCTCCAGCACCGGCATCGCATCCACGCTCATGTCTTGCCTCCCCGCGCGCGGCCGACCAGCGATGTCGTGCTGTGGCCGGGCAGAATGTCGACGAGCATGACCTGGCCGCCGGCCGCCTCGACGATCTCATGGCCGACGACCTGCTCGCGGGTATAGTCGCCGCCCTTGACCAGCACGCTCGGCCGCACTTTCGTGATCAGATTGATCGGCGTGTCTTCCTCGAAGATCGCGACGAGATCGACGGCCTCCAGCGCCGCCAACACTTCGGCGCGCGCGCGCTCGTCCTGCACGGGCCGCCCCTCGCCTTTCAGCCGCTTCACCGACGCATCGCTGTTCAGACCGACTATCAGGCGGTCGCAAGCGCCGCGCGCCGCCGTCAGCACCTTGACGTGGCCGGGGTGCAGAATGTCGAAGCAGCCATTGGTGAAGCCGATGCGCAATCCCTGCCGGCGCCAGTCCTCAAGATGCGCATCGAGATCGCCGCCAGCAGGCACGATCTTCTCTTCGGCCGCGAGCGAGGCATGCGGCAGGATCTTCCGCCGCAGTTCCGCCGCGGTCACGGTCGCGGTGCCCTTCTTGCCGACAGTTACGGCCGCCGCCGCATTCGCTACCCGTAGCGCGGTCTCCCAATCGGCCTTGGCCGCCAGCGACAGCGCAAGCGCCGCGACCACCGTATCGCCCGCGCCTGACACGTCACGCACCTTGACCGGCAGCGCCGGCACGTGGATGGCTTCGCCGCCGCGCAGCACCAGCGTCATGCCGTGCTCGCTCTGCGTCACCAGCATGGCCTCGCAATCGGCTAGATACATCGCGTCCTGCGCCGCACCCGCAATGTTCTGCTCAGTATCGGCACGGCTGCGTGTAGCCTCCGCAAATTCCTTGCGGTTGGGCGTCAGCAGCGTGGCGCCGCGGTAGATCGCGAAATTAGCGCTTTTGGGATCGACGATCACGCCCTTGCCAAGCTTCTTGGCGGCATCGATGATGTTGCGGATGACGCGCGCCGTCAGCACGCCTTTGGCGTAGTCGGATAGCAGCACGATATCGGCGCGCGGCAGGTGCGGCAGGACGGCGTCGATCAGCCGTTGTTCGGTCGCCGGCGAGGCTGGCGTCGCCAGCTCCCAATCCGCGCGCAGCATGTGGGTGGAAAAATGCTCGGAAACGAAGCGCACCTTGCGCGTCGTCGGTCGGGAAGAATCCGAGACCAGCACCGCCTCGATCAGCTTCTCCTGCGCCAGATCGGCCTTCAGTTTCGCGCCCGCCTCGTCCTCGCCGACCAGGCCGGCAAAGATGCAGCGCCCGCCGAGAGAAGCGATGTTGCGCGCGACATTGCCGGCGCCGCCGACATTGCTCTCGCTGCGCTGGACGGCGATGACGGGCGCCGGCGCTTCCGGCGAAACACGCGACACCTCGCCATAGACGAACTCGTCGAGCATGAGATCGCCGACGCAGAGCACGGTCTGACGGCGGATCGCCTGGCTGAGGGCTTCGAAATCGAACATCTGTCTATCCGTTGCCCGTCAGCGAAAGCGATCGCTGCGATTGAGGAAATTCTTCACGTAGGTCTCGATCGCGTCTTCGAGCGCGGTGAAGCCGCCATTATATCCGGCGTGCAGCAGCCGATCGACTTCGCTCTGGGTGAAGTATTGATAGCTGCCACGGATAGCTTCCGGCATGTCAACATACTGGATGTTCGGTTTGGCGCCGAGCGCGGCATAGGCCGACAACATCAGGTCGCGAAAGCTGCGCGCGGTGCCAGTGCCGACGTTGAAGATGCCGCTGACGGCAGGTGTTCCGAGCAGCCACATCATCACGCGCACGACGTCGTCGACATAGATGAAGTCGCGCCGCTGGTCACCGTCGGCGATGCCTTCCCGGTGCGACTTGAACAGTTGCACGGGACGCCCGTCCTTGATGTCGTCGAAGCGGCGCGCCAGCACGCTCATCATCGTGCCCTTATGATATTCGTTGGGGCCGAACACGTTGAAGAACTTGAGCCCGGCCCATTGCGGCGGCAGCCGCTCGCCGCGCGCGGCGCGCTCGGCGACCGCCATGTCGAACAGATGCTTGCTCCAACCGTAGAGGTTCATCGGCCGCAGCTTCTTGAGCGCATCCATGGATTGGTCGTCGGCGAATCCCTGTTCGCCGTCACCATAGGTTGCCGCCGAGGATGCGTAGATCAGTGGAGTGCCGCTCGCCGTGCACCACTCGAGCAGCCGCATCGACAGGCGGAAATTGGTCTCGATCACGAGATCACCGTCGGTCGCCGTGGTCTCGGAGATGGCGCCGAGGTGAATGACGGCCTCGAGCCGGCGGCCCTTCAGCCAGTCCATCAGCTCCGTAGGCGGCACGAAATCGGCGAGCCGGCGCTTGGCCAGGTTGCGCCATTTGCCGTCATGGCCGAGCACGTCGCACACGGCCACGTCCCGGCCGGCGTCATTCAACGCAGCCACGACGTTCGATCCGATAAAACCGGCGCCCCCGGTCACCAGCAGCATGCCATCCCCTGCCATGATTGTCGGGCAAAGCTTTGCCCCACTCCCGCGCGGCAGGCAACTTCGCTTGTGGGGAGAATGAAAGCCCCGTCGAACCCGGCTTTACGTGTTCATGCAGAGCGGTTACCGACGGACCGCAATCAGTTAGCGCCAATGCAGTCAAGATATGAATTTAAATTCACAAGATCGGATCGAAATGGAGGATGCCGCCGATACCAGGCCGATCCTGATCGTCCCCTATATGTGGATTGGCGATTTCGTCCGGGGCCACACCGTGGTGCGGGTATTGAAGGAGCGCTGGCCGAATCGCCCGGTCGACCTCCTGGTGACCTCCCTCTGCGCTCCGCTGGTGGACTATATGCCCGGTGTCCGGGCGGGCATCGTCTGGGACCTGCCGCGCAGCCGCCTGGCGCCGGCCAAGCAGCGGGGTCTTGCGTCCGAACTGCGCGCGAAGGGCTATGGAACCGCCCTCGTCCTGCCCCGCACCTGGAAGGCCGCCATTGCGCCGACGCTGGCCGGCATCCCCGAGCGCGTCGGCTTTTTCGGCGAAGCAAGGTTTGGGCTGATCAACCGGATGCGCTGGGGCGAGAAGGCCCTGCCCCGCTTCATCGACAAGAACGCCGCGCTGGCGTTGCCCGATGGCGCGCCGCTGCCGCCGGAATGGCCGGTGCCGCAGCTTGTCGTGCCGCCGGAAGAAGTCGCGCGCTGGCGGCAGGAAAACGGCCTCGGAACGGGCCTCGCGGTAGCGATGGCGCCCGGTTCCGTCGGAGTATCGAAACGATGGACCTATTACCCCGACGCCGCGCGGCTCCTGGTCGAACGTGGGCTCGACGTCTGGGTGGTCGGCGGGCCCGGCGAAAAGGCGCTGGCGCAGGAAATCGTCACAGCCACCGGCGGCAAGGCCCGCGACCTCACCGGCACTGATTTGCGCAATGGCGTGCTGGCGATGGCGGCGGCCGGCGTCGCCATCTCCAACGACTCCGGCCTGATGCACATCGCGGCCGCAATCGGCACGCCGACGATGGGCATTTTCGGCCCGACCAGCCCCTACCTCTGGGCGCCACTGAATGGCCTTGCCGCGACGGTTCAACAGACCAAATCCGTGCTGCCCTGCCAGCCCTGCCAGCGCACCGTCTGCACCATGAATGACCATCGCTGCATGCGCGATATCGAGCCCGCCTATGTGGCCGATGTCGCGCATCGCCTGCTGGTCAGTCAGCCGAGCGTTCGATAGACCGCGGCGATCGCGTTTGCTTCCGCCTCGAGGCTGAATTTTTCCACCACACGCGCACGCGCCCGCTCACCCATCGCATGCGCTGAGGCTGGATCGCGCATCAATGGCTCCAGCGCAGCCACCAGCGCGTCGGCGTCGCCAGGTGGGACCAATACGCCGGTCACGCCATCCTCGACCACGAATTCGGCTGCGCCGGCGCGCGCCGCCACCAGCGCCGCGCCTGCGGCCATCGCCTCGATCAAGGTCAGGCCAAAGCCCTCGTTGCGCGAGGTGAAGGCGTAGATCGTCAACCGCTGATACCAGCGCTGCACTTCCTCGATCGCAAGCTCGCCGGTGATGACAATGCGCGATTGCAGTCCGGCTGCCTCGATCTGCTGCTTCAGGCCGTTGGCAAAACCCTGCTGCTCCGGCACGACCGCGCCGACGATGACGGCGGTAAAATCGGGATAGCGCGGCAACAGCCGGCACATCGCCTCGACAAAAACATCGGTGCCCTTTTGCGCGCGAACCCGGCCAAAGCAGCCGATCGCGTAACGTCCCGGCAATTTGCTTTCTGCAAACGCGGCTGCGCGGTCGGCCGGCGGCGCATAGCGCGTCGTATCGACGCCATGCATCACGACCGTCGCCTCGCGCCTGAGAAACGACGCCGACAGTTCGGAGGTCGCGATCACGGCATTCATCTGCCGGATCAGCCAGCGCGTCAGCCGCTTATGATGCCGCTGCGCCGCCGAGGTGAACACGAGCTTCAGCGGCCAGCCGAGCGCCCGTAGCAACACGCCCGCGATCATCTCGTCATTGCGCCGCGCGTGCCAGATCAGGGGATTGCGGCGGCGCCAGAGTTTGAGCAAATCCGCAAATCCCATCCGCGCGATGCCCTCGGGCGCGTGCGGCCCGAGCCATGCCGCGCGGTACATTTGGGCAAGTTTCGGCGCCACCATGCGGTTGGTCGCCGTAACGCCGGAATAGCGCCTGTGCAGATTCGGCACGATCAGCTGCAGATTGCTGGCCAAATTGTTCTCGATCGCCACTTCCGGCTCCATTTCGGCCAGTTCCTATACGCAACATTAAGCATAGTGGCCAGTTCCGCCGGCGCCGAAACCCACTCTTCACCGCGAGCCTCCTAGCATCGCCGCAAATAGAACGGGAGAGGTGACCCATGACCGTGCTCGTCACAGGTGGCGCCGGCTATATTGGAAGTCATACGGTTCATGCGCTGGTGGACGCCGGCGAAAACGTCGTCGTGATCGACAACCTCTCGACCGGATTTTCTTCTCTGCTGCCCCGCGCTGTGCCGCTGTTCATCGGCGATGCCGGCGACGAAAATCTCGTCGACAACGTGATCGCCCAGCACCGAGCCGAGAGCATCATTCATTTCGCAGGATCCGTCGTGGTGCCGGACTCGATGCGCGATCCGCTCGGGTATTACCGCAACAACACCATGACGACCCGGACCCTCTTGAATTCGGCGGTGAAGGCCGGCATCAGCCGCTTCATCTTCTCATCGACGGCGGCCGTCTATGGCAATCCCGACCAGGTGCCGGTGCCAGAACATGCGCCGACGCGCCCGATGTCGCCCTACGGCTCCTCCAAGCTGATGACCGAAATCATGCTGCATGATGTCGTGAGCGCGCATGACATGAAGTATGTCGTGTTGCGCTACTTCAACGTCGCCGGCGCCGACCCGAACGGTCGCTGCGGCCTCTCGACCGTCGGCGCGACGCATCTGCTCAAGATCGCTGTCGAAGCTGCCACCGGCCAGCGCGCCAAAGTCGACGTGTTCGGCACCGACTATCCGACGCCGGACGGAAGCTGCATCCGCGACTTCATCCATGTCAGTGATCTCGCAGAGGCCCATCGCGCCGCGCTGTCATACCTGCGCGGCGGCGGCAGCTCGATCACGCTGAATTGCGGCTATGGCCGCGGCTATTCGGTGCTGGAAACTATCGAAGCCGTGCGCCGCGTCTCGATGCGCAATTTTGCTGTTTCCTACGCGGCGCGCCGCCCCGGCGACATCATGACCATGGTCGCCGACACCAGCCGCATCCGCTCGGTGCTGGACTGGACGCCGCAATACGACAATCTCGAGACCATTGCCGGCCATGCGCTGACTTGGGAAAAGCGACTGTTCAGCGAGCGCGGCGGCGTTCCGCAGCGGGCGGAATCGGCCTGAGATCAGGCGCTTATTTGGCTTGAAAAACCCCGCTTTAGCAGGCAAGGAGGCATCGCAGCAGCCCTGACGCGCCGGGCTATCCAGGCGCCGTCAATGGAACGCGGATGACCGAACTTCCAAAAGAAACTCCGAGGAAAATCACCGACGACCCCTATGGTGCGGCGATCCTGATTCGTCGCTTGGTGGCCGAACAGGGGCTCGCCTACTGGCGGCGCTATCTGCTTGCCTTTTCGCTGATGGGCATTGCAGCGGTGACGACCGCCGGCTCCGCCTATCTGCTCGGCGAGGTCATCAACAAGGCTTATGTCGACAAGGATGTGCGCGGGATAGCGCTCTTGTCGCTGGTCACCGTCGTCATCTTCACCATCAAGGGCGCGGCGACCTATGGGCACACCGTGATCCTGTCGCAGATCGGCAACGCGATCCTCGCCAACAACCAGCGCCGGCTGTTCGCCAAGCTGATGAGCGAAAATATCGCGTTCTTCTCCGAACGGCATTCGTCAGAATTTCTGGCACGGCTGACCGCAGGCGCGACCGCGGTGACGCAGGTGCTCAATCTCCTGATCAATGCCATCGGCCGCGATCTCTTGTCGCTGATTGCGCTCGTCGTCGTCATGGTGATGACCGATCCTTTGATGTCACTGCTCGGCTTTGCGGTGGCGCCGCCAGCGATGATCGTGCTGCGCAAGCTCGTGAAGCGCATCAAGGGTCTGGCGCACAACCAGTTCTCCGGGACCGCCGACATCATGGAGACGATGCAGGAATCGCTGCAGGGCATCCGCACGGTGAAAGCCTTCACGCTGGAGCAGGCAATGCGCGAGCGGATCGACGCCAGCATCGCCGCCGTCGAGCGCAACGCCAACAAGATGGCGCGGGTTTCCAACCGCTCTAGCCCTCTGATGGAAACGCTTGGCGGCTTCGCGATCGCGGGCGGCCTGATGTATGGCGGTTATCGCGTGGTTGCGATGGGCGCTTCGCCCGGCCAGTTCTTTTCGTTCCTGACCGCATTCCTGCTCGCCTATGAACCGGCCAAGCGGCTGGCGCGGCTCAATATTGAGCTCAACAGCAATCTGATCGGCGCGCGCAAGCTGCTCGAAATCGTCGACAGTCCGCCGAGCGAGCCCGACGACAGCGACAAACCGGCACTGAATCTCACTGACGCGCGGGTCGAGTTCCGCGACGTCACCTTCGGCTATCGGCTCAGCGAGCCGGTGCTCAATCGCATGAGCTTCGTTGCCGAGCCGGGGAAGACCACGGCGTTGGTCGGCCCGTCCGGCGGCGGCAAGTCCACCGTGCTCGCGTTGCTGCTGCGGCTCTATGAAGTCAACCAGGGCGACATTCTGATCGACGGCCAGAACATATCAGCTGTGTCGCGGCGCTCGCTGCGCCGGCAGAGCGGCTATGTCGGGCAGGATGTCTATCTGTTCCGCGACACGATCGGCGCCAACATCGCCTTCGGCAGGGAAGACGCGACGCAGGACGAGATCGTTGCCGCGGCGAAAGCAGCCTGCGCGCACGATTTCATCATGAGCTTCCCGCTCGGCTACGACACGCCGGTCGGCGAGCACGGCACGCAGCTATCCGGCGGCCAGCGCCAGCGCATCGCGGTAGCGCGGGCGCTGATCCGGAACGCGCCGATCATCCTGCTCGATGAAGCGACCGCTGCGCTCGATTCGGAATCCGAGAAAGCGGTGCAGGAGGCGATCGACCACCTCTGCCAGAACCGCACCACGATCGTGATCGCCCACCGCCTGCACACTATCATGCACGCCGACGCCATTCTGGTGGTCGAGGGCGGCGAGATCGTCGAGCGCGGTCAGCACGACGATTTGCTGCGCCGCGGCGGCCGCTACGCCTCGTTCTTCCGCCTGCAGCAGCGCGATGCCGGTCACCCGAGTCTGGCGCCGGTCAGCGCAACCGCGTAAAAGGCACCCGCCGAATTTTTAACCCGCTGAGATCCCTTTCATGAACGCAGCCTCCTACGTCATACCAGCAGCCCCGCAGCCTTCGCTTCCCGTCGTCGGCGAGACTGGCGTCTATCCGGTCCGCCGCATCTGGTGCGTCGGGCGCAACTATCTCGAGCACATCCGGGAGATGGGCAATGACGAGCGCGCGCCGCCGTTCTTCTTCGCCAAGCACGCCGACATGCTGGTGTCCGACGGCGCCACGATTCCCTATCCGCCGCTGACCAAGGACCTGCATCACGAGGTCGAGTTGATCGTCGCGATGAAGAGCGGCGGCCTTAACATTCCCGCTGAGAAGGCGCTCGACCATGTCTACGGCTATGCCGTCGGCATCGACCTCACCCGGCGCGATCTGCAGATCGCCTCGCGCAAGAAGGAGCGTCCCTGGGAGATCGGCAAGTCATTCGACTATTCCGCGCCCTGCTCCGCGGTCCAGCCGGCCGCCAGGATCGGCCATCCCTCCAAGGGCAAGATCTGGCTGACGGTGAACGGCAAGGAGACGCAAAAGGGCGATCTCACCGAGCTGATCTGGAACGTGCCTGAGATCATCTGGCAGCTCTCACAGCAGGTGAAGCTCGCCGCCGGCGACATCATCATGACGGGCACGCCAGCCGGCGTCTCCCAGCTCCAGCCCGGCGACCAGATCGAGTGCGGCGTCGACGGCGTCGGCACGCTGAAGGTGAACATCGGCAAGCCGGAATAGTGATTGGCGAAAGCATCACGAGATGCAAAGCCCCGGACATGATCCGGGGCTTTTTCATGACCGATATAAATGCAGCTCGGATGAGCGAAGCAACATCCGGGAACTCTGATTGTCCCGATCCCGCATGTCGCTGCGCTCATGCCGCCCAGGATAAACTCGAACTTGGTCGGGCACCATTTTCGAACGCGTTCTTAATGTCGGGACAGCGCCAGGGAAGCGGTGATGGGCACCACGATAAGAGTGAGAATAAACAGGCCAAAAATTGATCTCGTTACGGCGCTCCTCCAGTCGGTAGTGACCCGCGCCAACCACAGAATGGCAATCAAGGATGCGCAAACGGCCATGCCGACAGCTGGTGCATGCGCATCGCGTGAAAGACCTAACGGGAGCTTCAGCCCGATATAGATCACGAACGCCCCCATATAGATCGACCAGGTTACCCAGCAGACCGAGAGCGCTTCCTCCAACGACAATTTTCGACCGAAGAACCATACCGGGCGCAGCACCATGAATGCGGACGCACCCAGCACGACAAAGCAGCCCAACCAAATAGGATCACCGGACATCATACCTCATTTTCGGTGATGACATCGAACCGCAGCTCCGTTTCGGTGCTACCGAACCATACGTGTCGTACACCGGCTAGTATTTGCCCAGTTTCCTATCGAAGCGTTAAGAAGCGAACACCACAACCACTGCACGTTTTGAATGAAGAACGCCGAGGCATGAGAAAACCGCTCAAAATCGGGCTGGTGGCGGTTTGTGCGGTAGCCTCGATTGTTACTGAGCGTCGTGTGGGGCGGGCATCCTTGGAATGCAAAGCCTTAGGATGATAGAGCGCAGCGAAACCCGTCACATCGCTTGGTAGCACTAATGGAGTATCGCTTCACTCCCCCTCCTACGTGCTACGCGAGGAGAGGCAAACTACAATTCCTGTTGCGGCTATGGGCCCGATGAGCCGCGTGGTATCGGACAGATCTTCTTCAGTGATTCAGCGTGAGCCCACTAATGCGATGAAAAGCACGAGAAGTAGCATGCATGCGAAGACGATCTTCATGCGCTTCGGATCGGCGCATTCAGCGCCCTCGAACATTTGGACGAGCGCGAGCTATTGTTCTGACGACAAGCGGACTATCTGGCGCCCGCTATTCATCGCCTTGAGATTGTTGACGTACTCCTCAGGGCGCTGCCAGCGGTGAGGAACTTTCAATCCCATAAATTCCGCGATGCTACCGATAAACGCAGTGCAATTGGTTGTTTCGGCGTTCCAGACCGGTGAATTCGCCTGTAATTTCTTGATGTATGCGAAAACCCGCTTTGCGTCCGGCTCATTCAAGTAAACGCGGTAACTGGCGGTCAAGTACTGCGGATCAAGATCGCCATAGCTTGCCCCGGTCTCGGATGGCACCCACATCAGATGACCGAGTACATAAGGTACGGTGTCTCCCGCAGGGGTGAGGCCCGCGACTTCAACTGCTCGCTCGCTTGTCTTGCCAAACCAGACGAACGCGTGTCCCCAGCTCGCCGCCGTTCTGGCTCTGAAATCAACGTAGTACGGGCCCTTTGCTGATCCCGGCTTTCGAATCGGCTGTGGCGCCGGTTTCGATTCAATGGACGCCGTACTGGAAACAAGCGCGTTCGCGCCGGCGGCGCGCTTGCGGACCTCCTGCTTGTGGGAAATGAAACGTTCCAGACTGGCGCGAGTGTCAATCTCGCGTGCAGAAGCTGAATGGATTTTGCACTGGAGCAGGACAGTGAGTGTGAATCCTGCAAGCAAGCATAGTCCTAATCCCTTCGGCCTCGTTGCCACGCTTCGCCCTTCAACTGTCGACGATAAAGGTCAGAATTAACGAGACCAGCGTCAGTACCGCGTGTAGGGCCGCGGCGCGACGGGCGTCTTGCCGACGGGGGTCTTCCCGATTGGGGTCTTGCCAATCGGCATCTTGCCGATTTGCGCCTGCTGATAGACGGGCTGTCGGCGAGGGATGTCGGCAGCGCCGGCTGCAGTCACCAAGGCAAGCGTTGCACCCGCTACAATCACAATTTTCATCACGGTACTTTTCCTCTAGGTTAGAAGAAACGAGGCAGTTACCTGCTGCGCGCTACCCTCAGCCACGCCGTGAGCATGAATGTCAGAATACGTCTACAGTGCGGCAGGTCGGACACGTTCGAGCGATAGGTCTGCAGTGCGGCAGATATGAGACAGGCCGGAACCTCGACCCGTATTGGATTGATGGAGTGATGGCCGAACGCCCGTTGTCGCGCCTCCATCCGAAGGCGATATTCGCGCCAATCCACCCGAAGGCGATATTGACGACTGGCCTACGTTGTTCGGTCCAGTAGCGGAACTGGCGGTCCGCCCATCTGTTATCGGCAATTTCCATCGACAGGGGACATTCGTCGGTCCGCCTCATCTTCGGTCTCATGCATTGCAGCAACGGGCATCGTATCCGGTCACCGATACAAGCAGCCCCCGAGTTGCAGTATCTGCAAAATTGACGCAGATTTTGGCTGACGCCGGAGCATAACGGCGAACATCAGATCGGAGGGCACGTCCATGATCAAGGTAAGCGTAATGTATCCCAACACACCCGGCGGGCGCTTCGATCACGATTACTACCGCGACAAACATATGCCGCTCGTGAAGGCGCGCATGGGCGACGCCTGCAAGTACTACACGGTCGACAAGGGCCTCGCCGGCGGCGCCCCTGGCGCTCCCGCCACCTATGTCGGCATGTGCCACATCTTCTGCGACTCGCTCGAGGCGTTCCAGGCCGGCTTCGGGCCGCACGCCAAGGAGATCATGGCCGATATCCCGAACTACACCGACCAGTCCCCGGTCATCCAGATCAGCGAAGTCGTCGTGGGTTGAGGGAATGGCCGTCGTCACCCGCGAAGGCGGGTGACAGTATTCCAGAGACAGCAGTTATTGAACCGAGAAGCCGCGGGGTACTGGATGCCCCGCCGGAGCCTGTCATCGGGCGCGCGTTCGCGCGACCCGGTGGCGGGGCATGACAGACGAGTGTTGCGTCGCTACTTCCGCGTCATTGCGAGCGCAGCGAAGCAATCCATTGCCACCTCGTACGCGGAACGATGGATTGCTTCGCTGCGCTCGCAATGACGGAAAGGTTCACCGCTCAACCCCGCGCCAGTGCCTGCAGGCCCTTGAACGTCAGCCGTTTGGGATCGCGGACCCCGGCGAGATAGCATTTGCGGACGAAGGCGGTGGCCGCCTCACGGTCGCAATCGGTCAGCGCAACGATGGCGTCGATGGCAATTCGCTGGGCGTCCATGGGCTTCCTCGTGCTGTCACGGGCCGCAAGACACGCAGCCTGCGACACGCCGGTTAATCTGGCGTTAACCGTGAGGACATGTTGGACGATTCGAAGTCGCTCACGTATACGCGAAACGACGCATGGCACGAGCGGACGCAGCCGGCGGCAAGTGCGTTCAAGTGCCGCATCACGAATACTGCATCACCCCGTCATCGACCTTGCCATAGCGCAAGCTGATGATGTCAAGCGCATAGTTCTGGTACAGCCGCCACGGCCGCTTCGAGCCTTGCTTGGGCAGTTTCGCGATCGAGCGCTGCACATAACCGGACGAGAAATCGATCGACGGCAGTTCCGTAACCTGCGGATCGATATTGTGCGGCATGCACTGCTTGTAGCCGTTCCGGTCCATGTAGTTGATCAGGCGGCAGACATATTCGCAGGTCAGGTCGCATTTCAGCGTCCAGGATGCATTGGTGTAGCCGAACGCCGAGGCCAGGTTCGGAATATCCGAATACATCATGCCCTTGTAGTTCAGCGTGCGCGCGAAATCGATGCTGCGGCCATCGACGCTCACCTCGAGGCCGCCGAGCACCTGCAGCACGAGGCCAGTCGCCGTGACGATGATATCAGCTTCGAGCTCGCTGCCGTCTTTCAGCCTGATGCCGCGCCTGGTGAAAGTGTCGATCTCGTTGGTGACAACGGAGGCGCGCTTGTCGCGGATCGATTTGAAGAGATCGCCATCGGGCACCAGGCAGAGCCGCTGCTCCCACGGATTGTAGCGCGGCGTGAAATGCTTGGCGACGTCGTATTCGGGCCCCAGCGCCATCTTGACGCCGCCGAGGATCAGTTGCTTGGCGCGCTCGGGCTTGCGGCGGCAGAGCTGGAAGAAATACATGCCGAACAGCACGTTGCGCCAGCGGATCAAATGATAGGCGAGTCTGGCGGAGAGATTTTGGCGGAGCTTGTTGGCAAGCACATCCTCCGCCGGGCGCGCCACTACGTAAGTCGGCGAACGCTGCAGCATGGTGACATGCGCGGCGGTCTTGGCCATCTCCGGCACCAGCGTCACGGCGGTCGCGCCGGAGCCGATCACAACGACGCGTTTGCCCGCATAGTCGAGATCCTCAGGCCATTTCTGCGGATGCACGATGCGGCCTTCGAAATCTGCCGTGCCCAAAAATTCCGGCGTGTAGCCTTCCTCGTATTTGTAATAGCCCGAGCACATGAACAGGAAATTGCAGGTGAAGCGCGCGATCTCGGTCGCTCCCTCGCCCACAATGCGCTCGGCCTCCACCGTCCAGCGCGAATCCGGCGACGACCACGACGCGCGTTTGACGCGGTGGTGGAAGCGGATCCTCTTGTCGATGCCGTTCTCAGTCGCGGTCTCGCGGACATAGTTGAGGATACGCGGACCATCGGCGATCGCCTTCGGCTCGGTCCACGGACGGAACGAATAGCCGAGCGTGTACATGTCGGAGTCGGAGCGTATGCCGGGATAGCGAAACAGATCCCAGGTGCCGCCGATGCAATCGCGTCCCTCGAGGATCACGTAGCTCTTGCCGGGGCACTTCTCCTGCAGGTGATACCCCGCGCCGATGCCGGACAGGCCTGCGCCGACAATGAGGACGTCGAAATGTTCTGCCGTACCGGTCATGGCGTTCTCCCTGCTTTCAGATGTAATGGGCAGCAGGCAGAAATTGCAACTCGCATTGTGCGCTTACCGCGGCGATACACGATGTATCGAAATGCCGGCGGAATTCGACGGTCTTTCCGGCGCGAAAAACGCTGGAAATCATCTCTGGTTATTCCGCCGGTCAGCAAAAAGCCCCGGATCGCTCCGGGGCTTTTCGAGGCTTTGTCCGAAATCAATATCGATAATGATCCGACTTGTACGGGCCTTCCGGCTTGACGCCGATATACTCGGCTTGGTCGGGACGCAGCTCGGTCAGCTTGACGCCGATCTTGGCGAGGTGCAGGCGGGCGACCTTCTCGTCCAACGTCTTCGGCAGGACGTAAACTTTCTTCTCGTATTGCCGTTGGACCATCGCGATCTTGCCGGACATCATGACGTCAGTACCGCGGCGGATGCCGTCGACCAACGGCTCGTGGCAGCCATAGAGTTGTCGAAGTTCGACTTGGTCTCTTGACCGTACCGCTCAGGGTTACTCCGCCACCTTCTCAATCTGCTTTTGAATAATCTCCGCTGCTTGCTTTACCCACGGCGCACCCGCGCGAACTGCCGCTGAGCCGATGCCAGATGCACTCATTAGAGCAATACCAAGAAGACCGATAATGGCTTTAGATGCCGCTGTTGACCCAGCATCCACCGTCTTTTCCGCAGTCTTGCTGAAAAAGCCCATACTATGTCGAACAATGCTTGAAACGAGGTTTTCGATAGTACGGACCAAGGCGAACGCTGCACGCTTCGACGAAGAGCCAGGAAAGGCCAAAAATTGCCTGACGGCCGTAATTGTCTTAGGAACCTCTGCATCCGCAAGCGCGGGATTTTTCGTAAGCCCCTCAACTATCTCGCCTGCAGTAATATCGAGCTCCGCTATATCGTCTTCATCGAGATCAATAGCCGCGGCCTTTTGCGTAAACTGATCCCATTCAGGAAACTGTGCTACGTAAAGCGAGATACTGGCGTTATATGCATTGAACATGCCAACAATGGCATCTGGGAGTTCAGGCTGAAATTGCGCACTCATTACGCTGCACGCAAGGTTAGTAAGCCCGATTTTTATGATGTTCCCATCGGACACCAGCTGCGACTGAAGCTCTTTCACGCTTTCGAGCAGACGCTTATCGCAATTGGAGTTCTCCAAATTGTTGATTAGCTGCTCGCCGCTTCCACGGATATGTTCAAGCGCCGACCGAACATTTGCCCTATCGGCCTCGCCAGCTTTTGGCGCACGCTGGGAAACGACGATACGACCATCGACTACATCGAATTGAACAGGTGCGACCTGTTGCTGGGGAACAATGTGCTCCAAATCATCAAAAGAGAGAGAGCCCTGCGTATTACTAGATTCAACTCCAACTTGTTCGAGGTATTCACGGAATATGGCCAACGCTTCCATCACAGGGAGTGACTTTTCCGGATCCAGCATCTTTTGCATGAACGGCGTGGGGTTTTCACGCTCCGCACTCAATAGTGGCCTAAAGATAAAGCGTCGATCGGAAATCAACGTATCTACTGCATACGTGCGTGCAAATAAGTTAACAACTTTCACGAGTTCCTGGCGAGCCGCCGCCCATTCATCGGCTGACGGCTCTTGCTGATAACGGGTGTACATGTTGAAGCGGATACGTGCTTCTTCCACCATCATTATGGCTTGCATCAACCGTTCACGATCTCCAGCTTCCTTCGGCAGCCGTACCCGGAAGGGGCGATCAATCGACTGCCGCAGGGACGATAGAAACGTAACAATATTTCGACGAGCTTCGTTGAATCCTTCAGCCAATTCCCCCTCCGACCTGCAATCAACTCACGCGAGCACTTACATTATCAATCAGAAATAACATTATGTTACGAACCAAGTCATCGCAAATTCCGCATGCCCCGCGAGAGATTCACTGGCTTCGTTCCGAAGCGTTTGGCTCCCGATTGTTTCGAGGCAATGCCGCTACGCCAACGTTCGGCATTCGATCTTTGGTCCGGTCGCGTCAACAAACCGCGAGAAGTTAATCAACGGCACTCGATGTCCAAGACATCAACATCGCGTAAACGTAGCCAATCCCCAACGGCTGGCTGGTCGTTCGCGACTCCATGACTGCCACGGGACGGATCATGAGCCCCATTTTCACTATCACTCAAAAAAAATGGCCGGAGCAAGCCCCGGCCACCGCAACGCCGATGATCTGATCGTTCCCTCAATACCGATAGTGATCCGACTTGTACGGGCCTTCCGGCTTGACGCCGATATACTCGGCTTGGTCGGGACGCAGTTCGGTCAGCTTGACGCCGATTTTGGCGAGGTGCAGGCGGGCGACCTTCTCGTCCAGCGTCTTCGGCAGCACGTAGACCTTCTTCTCGTACTTGCCGTCCTTGTTGTTGGCGAACAGCTCGATCTGCGCCAGCGTCTGGTTGGTGAACGACGCCGACATCACGAAGGACGGATGCCCCATCGCGTTGCCGAGGTTCACCAGACGACCTTCCGACAAGAGGATGATGCGGTGCTTGTCGGGGAATTCGATCTCATCGACCTGCGGTTTGATGTTGGTCCACTTCAGGTTACGCAGACCCGCGATCTGGATCTCGTTGTCGAAGTGACCGATATTGCAGACGATGGCGCGATCCTTCATCGCGCGCATGTGGTCGATCGTGATGATGTCCTTGTTGCCGGTCGCGGTGACGAAGATGTCGGCGCGCGGCGCGGCGTCTTCCATGGTAGTGACTTCATAGCCTTCCATCGCCGCCTGCAGCGCGCAGATCGGATCGACTTCGGAGACCATGACGCGGCAGCCCGCCTGGCGCAGCGAGGCGGCCGAGCCCTTGCCGACGTCGCCAAAACCCGCGACCATTGCGATCTTGCCCGACATCATCACGTCGGTGCCGCGGCGGATGCCGTCGACCAGCGACTCGCGGCAACCATAGAGGTTGTCGAACTTCGACTTGGTGACGCTGTCATTGACGTTGATGGCAGGGAACAGCAGCGTGCCCTTGTTCGCCATGTCGTAAAGGCGGTGAACACCCGTCGTGGTCTCTTCCGAGACGCCTTTGATGTTCTTGGCGATCTCCGCGAAGTAGCCTTTCGGCTTCTCCTTCAACAGGCGCTTGACGAGCGCGTAGAAGATTTCCTCTTCCTCGGACGTCGGCTTGTCGAGGAAGGCAGTGTCGCCCTGCTCGGCGCGGTAGCCGGCATGCACCAGCATGGTGGCGTCGCCGCCGTCATCAAGGATCATGTTGGGCGTGCCGCCGCCGTGCCAGTCGAACAGCTTGGCGGTGTAGTCCCAGTATTCGGTGAGCGTCTCGCCCTTCACCGCGAACACCGGAATGCCGCGCGCCGCGATCGCAGCCGCCGCATGGTCCTGCGTCGAATAGATGTTGCACGACACCCAGCGGATGTCGGCGCCGAGCGCCGCCAGCGTCTCGATCAAGACCGCGGTCTGGATCGTCATATGCAGGGAGCCGGCGATGCGCGCGCCCTTCAACGGCTGCTTCGGGCCATATTCCTCGCGCGTCGCCATCAGGCCGGGCATTTCGGTCTCGGCCAGCGAGATTTCCTTGCGGCCAAAATCGGCGAGCGAAATGTCCTTGACGATGTAGTCGGTGAAGGCGGACTTGGTGGGGGCGTTCATGAGAGCTTCCTGTTTGTTTGCTCGTCATTCCGGCTCGCTCGTGAAACGAGCGAACCCGGAATCCAGAAGGTCGAGATTCCGGGTCGCCGCTATCGCGGCGCCCCGGAACGACGTGTTGGCTAAACCGCGCGCTTGAGCGGTTCGACGAGGTCGGTCTTCTCCCAGGAGAAGCCGCCTTCATTGTCCGGCGTGCGGCCGAAATGGCCGTAGGCCGAGGTGCGCGCGTAGATGGGACGGTTGAGGTCGAGATGGGTGCGGATGCCGCGCGGCGTCAGATCCATGGCTTGAGCCACCGCCTTTTCGAGCGTGTCCTCCGACACCTTTCCGGTGCCGTGGGTATCGATATAGATCGACAGCGGCCGCGCCACGCCGATCGCATAGGCGAGCTGCAGCGTGCAGCGGTCGGCAAGACCAGCGGCGACGATGTTCTTGGCGAGGTAGCGCGCGGCATAGGCGGCCGAACGGTCGACCTTGGTCGGATCCTTGCCGGAGAAGGCGCCGCCGCCATGCGGGGCCGCGCCGCCATAGGTATCGACAATGATCTTGCGGCCGGTGAGCCCGGAATCGCCATCGGGACCGCCGATGTAGAACTTGCCGGTCGGGTTGATGTGCCAGATGGTCTTGCCGTTGATCCACTCCTTCGGCAGCGCCTCGCGCACATAGGGCTCGACGATGTCTCGAACCTGATTGGAGGTCAGGTCCTCCACGAGATGCTGGTGCGAGACCACGATCTCGCGGACGCCGACCGGCTTGCCGTTCTCGTACTGCACGGTGACCTGGCTCTTGGAGTCCGGTCCCAGCACCTTCTCGCGACCGGAGTGGCGCGCTTCGGAAATCAAACGCAGGATCTTGTGCGCGTAGAAAATCGGCGCCGGCATCAGGTCCGGCGTCTCGTTGGTGGCGTAGCCGAACATGATGCCCTGGTCGCCCGCGCCCTCTTCCTTGTTCTCGCCCGGCTGCAGCGCGTCAACGCCCTGTGCGATGTCGGCCGACTGCGGATGCAGCAGGATCTCAATATCCGCGGTCTTCCAGTGGAAGCCTTCCTGCTCGTAGCCGATGTCCTTGATGGCATCGCGCACCACGCTTTCGATGTGCTCATTGGTGACCGATTTCGGTCCCCGGGTTTCGCCGGCGATCACTACCTTGTTGGTTGTGGCGAGCGTTTCGCAGGCTGCGCGGATCTGCCAGGGGTCGATGCCCGCCTTCGGCCCTTCCCGGTAGAACAGGTCGACGATCTCGTCCGAGATACGGTCGCAAACCTTGTCCGGATGCCCCTCGGAAACCGACTCGCTGGTGAAAAGATAAGACGCGCGCATCAACAACCCCTTGTTTCCGCCGCTTGCCGGCGGCTGTGTGTGATCTATCCCGGAATGTCAGTCGCGACGACGCGAAATGACATAGGATTCGTCGTAAAACCAAAGCCCATTATGCTTGCGCAGAACCTCTCGCGTGGCATCGAGGGCTCGGCTGTTTTCCGTCATTTCCGCCAACCGGTCGTCCTCGATCTGGGCGACATACACCGCCGCATTCCACGCTGCAAAAGCCGTCGAGGTTCCGATCGAACCGGTGACCTCGTTGGGCAGCGCTTCCATATCATAGCGGAAGATCGAACGGTTATCGGCGTAGGCATTAAAGTTGAGGTCACGCCCCACCGACCCCAGCTCGTATTTCACCGCGCGCAGTATCTCATGACGGCTCACGGCGAAAGGATTTTCTCCCGGCCAGACCGTCTGGATGATTTCCAGGCCCGGATCGTGGCCGTAGGAGTGGATTCCAATCAAGCGGCCCCCTGCCCGCAACGACCGAGCCAGCGGCGCAATGATCCGCTTGGCGCGGAAATTCACAGAGGATTTGGCCCGATAGGGTTGGGAAGCGATCACAAGGTCGAAATTGGCCTCGGTCCGACCCGCCCGCGGGATGATCGAATCAAGCAGGAACCGGTGGTCCTCGCGGTAGAGGACCAGCGCCACCGGGCGTTCATAGATCGGCATGCCCGATTTGGGGCTGACATTGGCCCGCCAGTTCTGCTCCAGGAACGGTCCCAATTCGGCGATCTGGGCCTCGAATTCGCCCGAAGAGGCCCCCCGCAGGGCGACCTCATGCCAGATCATGCCGGCGGCCGCAGCTGGAGAGGCGGGCGTCAGCCAGGGCGCCTCCGCATAATGCATGTTGGTCAGAACGACGACGGTCGCCGGGTGCTCGAACAGCCGGTCCGGCACCTTGTCGAGCGTCAGGCGGACGTCCTCCAAGCTGAGCTCCTTGCCGGCGATATAGAACGGCATGTGAGGGAAACGGCCGTGCATCGCGCGCATGACCCGCGCCAGCACCGTGCCATCGCCGATGCCGGCATCGAACACCCGCAGCGCGGGCGGGCGCGGATGTAGGCTGGAGAGCTCCAGCGCCACCCGCTCGGCAATCACCCGCTTCTCGCTGCAGGTATGGACGAACAGCAGGTATTTCTGCCGGTTCTCGAAAAACCGGAAATTACCCCGCGGATCGCGCTTTTCAGGCGGCACTTCGAGGCCGCGGGGCGGCGGAAGCGTACCGGTGGATGCGGCGATGTAGGACTGGATGCGGTCCAGCGTGTCGATGGTGATGCGTTTGCCCTCGCGCAGCCGATGCACCAGCTTGCCATCGTTGACCACCCGGCGGCCAAACGTCGTCTCCGCCATGTCGGCGTGGCGGCAGAACTCGGTGATCTGGCTAAGAATCTGGTCGTTCTTCATCGGGCAAGGTTTTGGGAAGCGCTGGTGGGCAGCACCAGGTGACCAAATCGTCCTACCACGATCTGCCCACCGAAGGAAGCCCCACGCCGGGTGGCGAGGCACGCACCTGCGCCAGCCTTGAACCCCGGTTCCGCGGGAGGCAACAAAGCGGTATCCGCCACTTGCGACTGCCAATCATGGGGACCTGATGCGCCGCGCAATCCCGTTACTTGCCCTGCTCGCCGCCGCGTTATGGCCAGCGCCTTCCCTCGCCCAGCTACGCAACCAGCTCGGGCCGCTTTGCACGACCGACACCACGCCGGCCGATCAGCAGATCGACGCCTGCAACAAGATCATCGCGCTGAAGGTGTTTTCCGGCGAGAAGCTCGCGACCATCTATTTCTGGCGCGCGATCGGCTGGAACAGGAAGGGTAACTACACGCAGGTGATCGCCGATGCCAGCGAGGCGATCCGCCTGCACGCCAGCGTCGCCGCCTACAATCTGCGCGGCTCCGCCTATTACGACAAGGGCGAGTACGACATCGCCATTGCCGACTTCAACGACGGGCTGCGGATGGGCCCGCCGAGCGGCATCATCTATCACAACCGCGGCAACGCCTGGCGCGAAAAGGGCGAATACGCCAAGGCGATCGCCGACTACGATCAAGCGGTCAAATTCGGTCCGCCATCTGCCTTCTCCTGGCAGAACCGCGGCATATCGAAACGCGCGCTCGGCGATCTCGACGGCGCGCTGGCCGACATCAATGAAGCGATCCGCCTCGATCCTCAATTGCCGCAGCCATTGACCAGCCGCTCGGTGATCTGGCGCGCCAGGGGCGATTTCGATCGCGCCATCGCCGATACTACGGAGGCGATCCGGCTCGCCAAGGCCAAGGCGCCGACCAACATCATGACCCCGCCCGGCAGCGTGCTGATTTCGGCCTACAGCCAGCGCGCCCTCGCCTACGAGGCGAAGGGCGATCTGATCCGCGCCAGGCAGGATTACGCTGCGTTGCTCGAAGGCAAGGCTTCCGACGCCGGCAGCAAGGCCAATCAGGCAACCGCCAAGGTTCGCCTGTCGCTATTGTCGGAGGCGATCGCGCCGGCCTCTCAGCGAATGGCAAAGGAGGCGGTGGCTGCGCCGAGTGCGGCGGCACCGGCCGCGTCTGCGGATACGGCAAGCCCGCCCCCACCTCGCGCCACGGAGCAGCGCCAGCGTGCCGAGACAAGCCGGCGCGTGGCGCTAGTGATCGGCAACGGCGCCTACGCGCATGTCAAGCCGTTACCCAATCCGACCAACGATGCGCGCGCGATGGCAAAGAGTCTGCGCGACATCGGCTTCGTGGTCACCGAAGGCACCGATCTCGACCGCATCGCGATGCAAGCCACGATCCGCGACTTCCTGCGCAACGCGGCGCGGGCGCAGGTGGCGGTAGTCTATTTTGCCGGGCACGGCGTGCAGATCGACGGCCGCAATTACCTCGTGCCGATCGACATCCAGCTTCGCCCCGGCAGCGGCGTCACCGAAACGATGATGGACCTCGATACGATCATGGCCGGTCTCGATGATCAGATCCGCACCAACATCCTGATCCTCGATGCCTGCCGCAACAATCCGATGGCGCCGAAACTGGCTTCCGCCGGCCCGGCACGCGATATCGAAGCCGGCTCGGGGTTGGCCGCCCCCGCCACGCTCGGTACGGGGGCGACGCGCGGCGCGGGCACGCTGATCGCATTTGCCACCGCGCCTGGCCAGGTCGCGCTCGACGGCGAAGGCGCCAACAGCCCGTTCTCCGCGGCGCTGTCGCGCCACATCGGCACGCCGGGGCTGGAAGTGCAGCAGATGCTGACGCGAGTGCGCGCCGAAGTCGTCGCCGCGACCAAAGGCAAGCAGGTGCCGTGGTCGAATTCGTCGCTGCTGGGGGAGGTCTATCTGGCAGAGAAATGAGAAGTGTGCACGACCCTCACCCCGTCATTGCGAGCGAAGCGAAGCAATCCATCTCTCCGCACGGGGGACAGATGGATTGCTTCGTTGCTTCAGCGCAAAATTGCTCTGCAATTGTGTCGCGAGCTTCTCGCAATGACGGGCAGAGAGACTTACTTCCCCCACACCTCGTTCGCCACCTCTACCGCGAGGCTGAGCTTGGCCCACTGCTCCTCCTCGGAGAGGATGTTGCCTTCCTCGGTCGAGGCAAAGCCGCATTGTGGCGAGACCGCAAGCTGCTCCAGCGGCGCGAACTTGGCGGCCTCCTCGAGGCGGCGCTTGACGTCATCCTTCTTCTCGAGCTCGCCGAACTTCGAGGTGATGACGCCGACCACCACGACCTTGTTGCCCTTCGGCAAGTATCGCAGCGGCTCGAAACCACCGGCGCGGTCGGAATCATATTCAAGGAAGTAGCCGTCGTAATTGGTGCCAGCCAACAACGTCTCCGCGACAGGCTCGTAACCGCCGGAGGAGATCCAGGTCGAGCGGAAATTGCCGCGGCAGACGTGAGTGGTGATCACCATATCGGCCGGCCGCTCGGCCAGTGCATAATTGATGATGCGCGCGTAGATCTCCTGCAGGCCGTCGGGATTGTCGCCGCGATCGCGCGCCTTCTGCAATTCGTCCTGCGAGCAGAGATAGGCCCACACGGTATCGTCGAACTGCAGGTAACGGCAGCCGGCGTCGTAAAACGCCTTGACCGCCTTGCGATAGGTCTTGCCGAGGTCGAGGAAGAATTCCTCGAGGTCGGGATAGACCTCCTTCGAGATCGACTTGCGGCCGCCGCGGAAGTGCAGCACCGACGGCGAGGGGATCGCCATCTTCGGCGTGACATGCGCGGTCTCGGCATGCTTCTTCAGGAAGCGGAAATGATCCAGCATCGGGTGATTGTCGGGGAAATCGAGTTTGCCGATGACGCGGACGGCGTCATGGCGGGTCTCGACGCCCGCGAACTGAATGCCCGTTTCGGGGTGGAACAGTTCGCACCCCGTGAGCTTGGCGAGAAAATCGAAATGCCACCAGGAGCGGCGGAATTCGCCGTCGGTTGCGAGCTTCAGGCCGATCGAGGCCTGCTTGTGCACGACCTTTTCAATCTCGAGATCTTCGGCCTTGCGCAGGTCCTCCGCCGTGATCTCGCCCTTCTCCAGCTTGGCGCGCGCCTCCTTGATGCGCGGCGGCCGTAACAGACTGCCGACCTCGTCGGCGCGGAACGGGGGCTTGGTTCTCTGCATGGTCTCAACTCCCATCAATCTAGTGCGCTCCGGCGCCGGCCACGCCGAGATAGCGTTCGAGTACGGCGGGATCGGCCTTTAGCGCGCTGCTGGCCGCATCATGCACGACCGCGCCGCGTTCCAATATCACAACCCGATCTGCCAGCCCCAGAATCTTTTGCGCATTCTGCTCGACGATGATGGAGCAGATGCCCCCCGAGCGGGTGATCGTGCCGAGCGCCCGGAGCAGTTCCTCGACGATGATCGGCGCCAGCCCCTCGGTCGGCTCGTCCAGCAGCAGGACCTTCGGGTTGAGGGTGAGCGCGCGGCCGATCGCCAGCATCTGCTGCTCGCCGCCGGAAAGCTGGTTGCCGAAATTATTGCGGCGCTCCTTCAGCCGCGGAAACATCTCGTAAACCTTTTCCACGGTCCAGGGGCCGGGCTGGGCCACAGCGGTCATGTTCTCCTCGACCGTCAGCGAGCGGAAGATATTGCGCTCCTGCGGCACCCAGCCGATTCCGGCCCGCGCCCGCTGGTCCGACCGCATCGCGGTGATATCAAGCCCGCCAAGCGCAATCGTGCCGCCGAAGCGGCGCGTGATGCCCACGATCGAGTTGATCAGCGTGGTCTTGCCGGTGCCGTTGCGGCCCAAGAGTGCCAGCACCTGGCCCTCGCCGAGCGTCAGCGACATCGAGGGCAGCACCACCGCCTCGCCGTAGCCGGCGCGCAAGGCATCAATCGCGAGAAGCTCAGGCATGGACGGCCTCGCCGAGATACACCGCCTTCACTTGCGGATCCCGCGCCACTTCGTCCGGCGGGCCCTCCACCAGCATGGCACCGTTGACCAGCACCGAAATGCGGTCGGCAAAGGAAAACACCAGATCCATGTCGTGCTCGATCAATAATACCGTAACGTCGCGCGGCAGCGCGGCGACCGCCGCCAGAATGTCGTGCCGCTCGCTTTCGGGCACGCCGGCGGCGGGCTCATCGAGCAGCAGCACACGCGGACGGGTGGCAATCGCCACCGCAATTTCGAGCAAGCGCTGCTTGCCATAGGGCAGCGTCGCCGTGCGCTCGTTCATCACGTCGAGCAGATGAAAACGCCCGAGCGTTTCGGCGATTTCCTGGTTGACGTCGCCGCGCGTGCCCATCCGCCGCCACCAGTCGCCGCCGCGGCCAAGCCGTTCTGAGACGGCAAGCCCAATGGTTTCGAGCGGGGTCAGGTCTGCATAGAGCTGGTTGATCTGGAACGTGCGCGACAGCCCGCGCAGCACCCGCTTGTGAACGGCGAGATCGGTGATGTCGTTGCCTTCGAGCAGGATGCGCCCTCCATTGGGCTTCAGCACGCCGGTCAGAAGGTTGATGACGGTGGTCTTGCCGGCGCCGTTCGGCCCGATCAGGGCATGGCGGGCGCCCTGCTCCACTTTCAGCGACAAATCGCGCGTGACCTTCAGGCCGCCAAAGGATTTTTCCAGCCCCCTGGTTTCGAGTGCGATCGTCATGGCGCATCGCTTTCGGGGACGGCAACGACGGCTTTTCGTCCGGCGATCTGCCGGATGATGAGGTTCGGGAGCCACAGCGCCCAGCGATGCATGCGATCACGGCCGACCAGCACGATCACGACCAGAACGAGCCCGATCCAGAACAGCCAGTATTGCGGCGTGATGGTCTGAAACAGCTCCTGCAGCATCTTGAAGACGACCGCGCCGATCAGCCCGCCATAGAGATAGCCGGTGCCGCCGATGACGAGCACCAGCATCAGATCGGCCGAGCGCTCGAATGCGAATACGTCGAGCGAGGCCAGCGCCGTGGTCTGGGTAAACAGCGCGCCGGCGATGCCCGCATAGAACGCCGCGACCGTATAGATCGCGATCAGACGGCGGTTGACGGGCACGCCGATCGCGGATGCCCTGAGCGGATTGTTCTTGATGGCGCGCAGCGACAGGCCGAACGGCGAATTCACGATGCGTCGCGCCAGGAGAAACAGCAGGAACAGGACGATCAGGGAATAGAAGAAGCCGGTCTTGCCGAACATGTCGAATGCGAACATGCCCAGAATTGGCTGCATCTCGATGCCTTGCAACCCGTCGGTGCCGCCGGTGATGTTGGAGAAGCGCTCCGCCAGCGCCTCCAGCAGCAGCGCGATGCCGAGCGTCACCATCAGCCGCGTCAGGTCGACGCCGCGGATGACGAGAAAGCTCGTGAGGAAGCCGAGCACCATGGCGATGAGGCCGGCGACGACCAGTGCGATCACCGGCTCGTTGATGATGCCGTGCAGCGCCATCAGCCCCGCCGAATAGGCTCCGACGCCGAAGAACGCCGCGTGTCCGAGCGAAACAATCCCCGCATACCCAAGAATCAGATCGAGCGACAGCGTGAACAACGCCAGCCGCAGAATGTCGGTCATGATCAGGTAGCGGGACGGAAACAGGAACGCGCAGGACAGCGCGAGCATCCAGAACGCGATTTCGGCCGGGCGCCAGCGGGCGCGGGCGATCGCATGGGATGAAACATCGGAGACCGCGTTCATAGCGTGCTCACCGCGCGGCGGCGCGGCCGAACAGGCCGTTCGGACGCCAGATCAGGATCACGATCATGATGGTGTAGATGACGAATGGTCCCATCTTCGGCACGTAATATTTGCCGGCAACGTCGCCGATGCCGAGCAGCAGTGAAGCGAGGAACGGCCCGGTGATGCTGGAGGATCCGCCGACGGTGACGACGATCAGGAAGTAGATCATGAACTTCAGCGGAAAGTACGGATCGAGCCCGAGTATCTCGGCGCTGAGAGCGCCGCCCAGTCCCGCCAGCCCGCAGCCGAACGCAAACGTGAAGGCGAAGACCTGCGGCACGTTGATGCCAAGCCCGCTGGCGACGCGGGGATCATCGACCGCGGCACGCAGGCGGCTGCCAAACCGGGTTTTCGACAGTATCAGTTGCAGAGCGACCGTGAGCAGACCGCAGATCACGATGATCATCAATCGGTAACGGCCGATGCCGACGCCGAAGAAGTCGAACTGGCCTTCGAGCGCCGCGGGCAGCTTGATGAAGATGCGCGACGATCCCATGATGTAGTCCACGGCGGCTACCGACATGAAGGTCAGGCCGATCGTGAACAGCACCTGGTCGAGATGGCTGCGGGTGTAGAGATGGCGGTAGAGCGTCCGCTCCAGCAGCACGCCGATCGCCGCGGCCGTGACAAAGGCGAGCGGAAGCGCCGCGAAGAACGGCCAGCCGGAATTATTCACCAGTACTGCGCAGATATAGCCCCCCGCCATGGCGAAGGCGCCATGGGCCAGATTGACGAAATTCATCAGACCGAGCGTCACCGCCAGCCCACAGGCCAGCACGAAGAGCAGCATGCCGTAGGCGACACCGTCGAACAGGATGGTGAACAAAGTGGTCATGGAAGGGCAAAAGAACCTTTAGGACTCGTCATTCCGGGGCAGCGCCCCAGCGCTGAACCCGGAATCTCTTGCAACAACCTCGAGATCTCAGGTGCGCAAATTGCGCACCATAGTTCGCGCTCCACGCGCCCCGGGATGACCTTCGGTCACTTCTTCGTCTTGCCGGAGTCCTTCACTGCCTCGAAAGTCGCGAACTCGACATTGTAGAGTTCGCCGTCGACTTTCTCGACCTTGCGGATGTAGATGTTCTGGACGATATCGCGGGTCTCCGGGTCGATCATGATCGGGCCGCGCGGGCTCTCCCACTTCATGCCCTTCATAGCCGCGATCAGCGCATCGCCGTCCGTCTTGCCGCCGGTCTTCTTCAGCGCCTCGTAGATCAGGCGGATGCCGTCATAGCCGCCGACCGCCATGAAGCCCGGGCGCTGGCCGAACGCTTTCTTGTAGGCGGCGACGAATTCCTTATTGGCCGCCGAGGGATGCGCGGCGGAATAGAGATGCGCCGTTACCGTGCCGAGCGCGGCGTCGCCCATGCCGTTGAGCAGGTCGTCGTCCATCACGTCGCCGGGGCCGATCACCTTGATGCCGGCCTTGTCGAGGCCGCGTTCGGCATACTGCTTCATGAAGTTGCCGCCCTGTCCGGCCGGCACGAACACGAACACGGCGTCGGGCTTGGAGTCCTTCATGCGCTGCAGAAATGGAGCAAAATCAGGATTTTGCAGCGGCACCTTCACTTCTTCGACGATCTCGCCGCCACCGGCGGTGAAGTTCTGCTTGAAGAAGTTCAGCGCGTCGTTACCTGGCGCATAATCGGAGGTCAGCGTCGCGACCTTCTTGATGCCGTTCTTGGCGGCCCAGTCGCCGATGATGGTCGAGGACTGCGCCAGCGTGAACGAGGTGCGCACGATGTAGGGCGAACGCTCGGTGATGATCGAGGTGCCCGCCGCCATCACGATTTGCGGAATCTTGGCCTGCGTCGCCAGCGGCGCGGCGGCAAGGGCCGCCGGCGTCACGCCGAAGCCGGCGATGAAATTGACCTTGTCGTTGACGATCAGTTCCTGCGCGAGGCGCTTGGTGTTGTCGGGAACCGCCGCGTCGTCCTTAAGGATGACCTCGATCTTCTTGCCGGCGACGGTGTCGCCGTTCTGCTGCATGTAGAGCTTGACCGCGTTGTCGATCTGCTTGCCGGTCGACGCCTGGCCGCCGGTCATCGGCACAATCAGACCGATCTTGACCGTGTCCTGGGCATGCGCCGGCGCGATCGTCAGCAGCGCGGCGATCGAGCCTGCGGCCAGCAACAATTGATTGCGAATAGACATGAGCATCTCTCCCCCTATCGGCCTTGTGTCTCGCACCGAGTCCCCGGCCCTTGATATCTCACCATAACCCAGTTTTTCGGCCGGGTAGCGCGGCAACATGGCGTCCTTGGCCGCCCTGTTGTCAATCGGACCATTGGCGTGTCGCAATGAGGAAGCCAGCGCTGCTGCAACTGACGCGCAAATGCGACGCGGTACTATAGTATGATCCTTGGCCTGCCCAACGCTCCCGGTCCGCCCTATTTGTACGATTGTACAAATAAAATGGTCCTGTCAACAAGACGCGCCTGCACTGGCCCCGCAAGAGCGGTGCCCTAAATCCATCATCCTGAAAGGATACAGTTGTAATCTACTGCCGATGACGACCAGCGCGCGCCACATAGCCACGATCCTCACCGTTGCCCTCGCGGGCGCCGGCTTGACCGGTTGTGGAACCGTCAATGAGAAGATCTCGGCGGGAGTGAGCGACGCCATTCCGGCCTGGGCCGGCGGCCTGCCGGCGGATGCTCCGCCGCGTCCCGGAACCGTGCAGTATGACGAGTTCATGAGGGAGCGCGAGCGGAAGCGGCTGTTGCCGGCTTCCGAACGCGGCGAGGATACAAAGCCCGCGCCTTCGTCGCAGCCCCGCTGACGCCCTCCTTAATCCATGAACACCACGGTCTTGCGGCCGTTGAGGATCACGCGATCCTCGAGGTGATGGCGCACGGCGCGCGCCAGCACGCGGCGTTCGATGTCGCGGCCCTTCCTCGAAAGATCTTCCGGCGTATCACGATGGCTGATGCGCTCGACGTCCTGGTCGATGATCGGGCCTTCGTCGAGGTCGCGGGTGACGTAATGCGCAGTGGCACCGATCAGCTTGACGCCGCGCTCATGGGCCTGGTGATAGGGCCGCGCGCCCTTGAAGCCCGGCAGGAACGAATGGTGGATGTTGATGCAGCGCCCCGACAGTTTCGCCGACATCTCGTCGGACAGAATCTGCATGTAGCGCGCCAGCACCACGAGATCGGTCTTGGTGTCCTGCACCAGCTTCCAGACCGCCTCTTCCTGTTCGCGCTTGGTTTCCTTCGTGACCGGCAGATAGTGAAACGGAATCTCGCCGAAATCGAGCGAGCCATAGGTCTCGGGCGGATGGTTGGAGACGATGGCGGTCGGGATCATCTCGAGTTCGCCGGTGCGCCAGCGGTAGAGGATGTCGACGAGACAGTGATCCGATTTGGAGACCAGCAGCATCACCCGGCGGCGGCTGGCGCGGTCGCGCATCTGCCATTCCATACCGAAGCGATCGGCGATTGCGGTGAAGCCGGTCTGCAGCGCCTGCAGTTCGACGGCAAGATCGGCGGCGGTGAACACCACCCGCATGAAGAAGTTCTTGGTTTCGACGTCGTCGAACTGTTGGGCGTCCAGAATGTTCTGTCCGTTGTGGGCCAGGAAGGTCGACACCGCGGAAACGATTCCGGGGCGATCCGGGCAGGACAGGGTCAGGACAAATTGATGATCGGGCATGACGCGGGCTTGGTCGCAGGATTTGGCTACAATTCAGGCAGAAGGGTGAAACCTCAGGGTTTGCGGCCCTGCTCTATCACCGCAGCCGCGCTTGCGCCAATCCCGAAACCGGAGGAAGGATGAACAAAGCACGCAGCATTTGCGTTGGAGCGACACCATGGCTGACAGACTGAACGGTTACCGCATCCTGATCCTGGAAACGCGCGAGGAAGCGCAGTTTTCACGCCTGCTCACCGAGCAGGGCGCCGACGTGCTGCAATGTCCGATGTTCACCATCCACGATGCACCGGACCCGGCGCCGGTCGAGGCGTGGATCAGGCGGTCCATTGAAAAACCCCTCGACGACTTGGTGCTGATGACCGGCGAAGGCCTGCGCCGGCTGATGAAGGTCGTGCGGCGCATCGGCGTCGAGCAGGAATTCGTTGCCGCCCTCGACAAGGCGCGCAAATTCGCCCGCGGGCCCAAGCCCGGACGCGCTTTGCGCGAAATCGGGCTCGAGCCGCAGATGACGACGGAGAAGCCGACCTCCGAAGGCGTCGCCGAGATGCTCTCCCGCCTCGATCTCAATGGCCATCGGCTCGGTCTGCAGCTTTACCCCGACAAGGATCACAGCGTCCTGATCGGCGCGATCAAGGCGCAAGGCGCCGAGGTCGATACCGTGCTGCCATACGCCTATGACGCGCAGGCCGCGGACGCCAACATCATCAGTGCAATCGACGAAATGGCGGAAGGCCGCGTCGATGCGATCGCACTAACCAATCTCGGCCAGATCCGCCGCCTGATCGAGGTCGCCCGCGCGCGCGGCTGCGAAGACCGCTTGCGGCAGGGGCTTGACCATACCCCGATCGCGTCAGTCGGACCGGCGGTGTCGGACGAACTGAAGTCGCACGGCCTGCGCACCGACATCTATCCAGCCGAGGACGCCTTCTTCATGCGACCGCTGATTTCGGCGATGGCGGCGGCGCTCGGCAAGAAGCCACCGCGCGCGGCGGCAAGAAGCTGACGGTTCAGAAATAGACCCAGTACATGCGACCCGGCCAAATGTCCGCTTAGCCGTTGAAAGCTGGAATTACGCGCCGATTTCCGCATGTCCGCGAACTAATCTTGCGCTGTTGCCGGCGGCAGGTTTCCCGAGGAGACTGCGACCTGCCAGAAAAGGCATCGACCAGCAAGCGTTAGACCGTGAGACCCCATCGAGTCGTCTTCGTCGCCAGAGCAGTCAATAAGCAGTTGTGCAAGTAATCGTTGGCGTCAAAATTTTGCGCGAGCGTTCGTAGAACCGTCGCAAAGCGATTCTGGTATTTGATCGCCTCGCCGGTTTCCCCGATATTCATGAATATCTCGGTAGCGGCGCTATAAACTCTCCAGGCGGCGAGAGGAAAATCGGCGTTGTTGACAATCGGCAAGGCGCGGGACAAGTGATCCCGAGCCTCCTCCCGATCGCCTGCGGCGAATGCAATCCGTGCCAGCAGACCATGAGCGAGCGACAAATGATTGCGATCGGGTGCCGGTGCGGCGTAATCGCGAAGCTGGATGGCCCATCTTCGCGCCCGATCGAACTCGGCAATCTGCAGACAATATTCACCCAGGCAATGATAAAGCTGGGTGAATATTGTAAAGTCTAGTGGGACACCATCCTCGTCGAGGCGGCGCTGGACATCGTCGAATTGTTTGCTTGCTCGTTGCAGGTCGCCTAGTCCCACGAAGGCCTTGGCCAAGACCGCTCGATGAATGAAATAAGCAAATTGATTTTCGTTAAGGATCCTATCGTCGACGCCTTCGCAGAGCGCACGGGCTCCACCAAAATCCATCGCTTCTACGTGCATCCATGCCAGTGTCAAACGGCACAACGCACTAGCCGGTTCGTTTGCGTTCTTTTTCGCTAACTCCATGGCCGCCGTGGTTACGAGCTGCAGTTCCCGCCACTCACCCAGATGAATGAGCGCGGTCGAATCCAGGACGTTGAAAATGACGAAGACGTACACATCTCCGGCCTCGCTTGCCAAGCGTTTGCCATGCGCCGCGGAGTGGCGACACTCCTGATACCGTGACCTCCAGCAGTCAAGAATGCCCTGGATTCCGTAACGCCGGAGCAGCGTGCCGTGGTCTTGTGCTCCGGCGCTTAACTCCATCGCCCGCATGCAAAGAGCGGCATCCTGTTCCTGCCATCCCTTGAGATACAAGTTGATACTGGCGCTGCTGCCTTGCACCATGGCCTTGAAGGCGTCGTCCTCGAGGCCTTGGCTTCTAACCAGCACATCTTCAGTCGCTTGAAGGCAGACTCTCCGATCGGCATGCAAGCAGTACCGGCTAAGCGCGAGAAGCCCGGCGACCTCCTGCCGAAGCTCGCCGGCTTGTCGTGCGCAGGCAATCATTTCGTTGAGATCACTTACGGAGCCGGCGAGATCGCCACATGAGCGAAGCGCCAGACTGCGCTGTCGCAATACAGCGATACGCGCCCTGAATCGGTCCGCCGCATCAAAGCGATCGAGAATACCAAGGCCACGCGTCAGATAACTGGCCGCTTCCGCGTGGCCAAGGCGCTTGGCAGAACTCTCTGCCGCTTGTACGAGATAGCGCAAGGCGCTCTCAAAATCGCGGCCCTGCTCAAAATGAAGCGCGAGCACCGATGCGATTTCCGAGGTGCGGTCATGATACGCCTTCTCCAGCCGATTGCCCAAACGCCTGTGCGTTTGGACGCGCTGTCCCGGCGCAAGGTGCTGATAAATGACATTTTGATAGAGAATATGACGGAAGGCATATGATCCCGAATACGTGCCATCCGGCCATTCGGTTGCACCGATCGGGACCAGCATGTGATCCTTGCGGGCCAACGCATCTAGATCACGTTCGATCTCGACGGCGTCGCGTGACAAGCTGGCTGCAACCAGCGCGGCAGAGAATTCCACACCTGCCACGCTGGCGACGTCGAGCAGGCGCCGTTCATCTTCCGTGAGGCGGCCTACCTGATAGCTGATCATGTTCAGCAAGTCGTTCGGTACGTCATCTTGAGAAATCGCGGTCTCTGCTGACAGACACCAAGCGCCGTCAATTTCGACGACCGCTCGCTGATCGATGAAATGCTTGAGCAGCGATGCGATGAACAGGGGCTGGCCTTGGGTTCGCTCGAACACGGCCCCGGCTATGGTTGAAGCGAACGCATTGTCGCCGAACCTCAGCGTAACATATTGCTCAACTTCCGCGCGGGACAATCGATCGAGTCGCAACTCGGTGCAGCAGCCATGGATCTCCAGATCCTGATGCAGCCGCCGAATTGGATGACCGCCAATGGCGCTATCGGCGGGCCGATAAGAAACGAGCACCAGCGCCGAAATCTTGTGACGGCCTCGCGCGAAGCGGGATAGCACGTCCAGCGTTGCGAAGTCGCTCCAATGCAGATCCTCAAGAACAAGAACCCACGGACGTGTCGTACTCAGCGCCTCCAAAAGATCGCAAAATTCGCGGAGCATGCGCTCACGGGTAGCGCCAAACACTTCGTTTTGGAGCGCAGCACGCTCGGCCGCATCGATGGAGCCCGGTATGTGCAGCAGCCAAGTTGGCGCATGGGTACGAATTGCCGTCAGTAGTTCTCCACCACCTGTGGTGCGACAGCGGGTTACCAGAGCGTCGATCAGTGGCAAGAAGACTTCATCGGTTCCAAACCTCTCGGTGCAGCGCCCGCACAAGAAATCGACGCCGCGCTGCGTCAACCGGTCCACAGCCATTTCGATGAAAGCCGTCTTGCCGATTCCGGCCTCTCCTGTGACAAGAGCGATTTGTCGCTGCCCGGTCAGCATGCGCTGCGTTATTCGGTCCAGCAACTGGAATGAGGCGTCGCGCCCGACCATCTGGTGTGATCTTGGATCGGTCAATACGGTTGGAGCCGTCGCGTTTTGCTCGCCGCTTATCAATTCGGGCCTGTCTGGTTTCGCCATGCCAGCAGCTGGTCCCGCCGCGAGTGGGTCGCGGGAAGCCAGCCGAGTGTCACGTGCAGTGGTGAGACCGTTTGCGCGAATGCGCCAAACGTGTATCGGCTCGCTGATATTCCTCAGCAGCCGAGAACCCAAATCGTCGTAATCGAGACCGATCTTGGCCCGAATCTGGCGGCGAGCATCGTCGGAAATGTAGATGCCACCCGGTTCTGCGATCCCTTCGAGACGCACCGCAATATTGACCGCGTCACCAAAGATATCATTCTCTTCTACAATAATATCACCGACGTGAATGCCGATACGAAATTCAATCCGCTCGTTCTGCGGCACAGTGATATTTCGTTCGGCCATGCCGCGTTGGATTTCGTCGGCACATCGCACGGCGTCGACCACGCTGGCGAACTCAACGAGAGCGCCGTCACCGGTATTCTTGACAATGCGTCCGCGATTATCAGTGACTTTGGGATCAAAGAGGTTCTTTCTGAGAGCTTTCAGTTGCTCCAGCGTCCCTTCTTCGTCGATCCCTATCAAGCGGCAAGAGCCCGCGACATCCGCCGCCAGAATTGCCGCCAGTCGCCGCTCCACGTGCTGGTTGTTCAAGGGGCACCCCAAGGCCCGGGAAACTGGATGTTCCATTAGCACATTTGGAAGCCGATGTCCGGCCAATGCTCATGTCCGAGTTGGGTCAAATTCGAACTTCTGAGACTGCGGCCACCAACGTGCCCTTTGGGGTCACTTGCGGACATCATGATGTGGATGCTCCGCGACTGCTCTACCGCCGAAAGCAGACATTGCCTATCGCGGCCACGGTGTTGCCTCGCCGCAACTTTGATGAGCACCCGTCCTAATCCACCTTCGCGCCGGCGAACTTGACCACCTTGCCCCACTTCTCGGTTTCATCAGCTACCAGCTTGCCGAAATCGGCGGGCGAGCCCGGCAGCAAAATGGCGCCGATTTCGGCAAAGCGCGCCTTTGCCTTGGGATCGGCGAGAATTTCGTTCACCGCCTTGTTGAGCGTGTTGACGATTTCCGCCGGCGTGCCCTTTGGTGCGGCGAGGCCATACCACGCGCTGGCCTCGTAGCCTGGCAAGTAGTCGGCGACCAGCGGCAGATCGGGCAACACGTCCGAACGGGTCGTGCTGGTGACCGCGAGCCCGCGCAGTTTGCCGGATTTGACGTGCTCGGCGCAGGTCGGCAGGTTGTCGAACATCACATGCATTTGGCCGGACAGCATGTCGGTGAGCGCGGGCGCACCGCCGCGGTATGGCACATGCTGCATGTTGATCCCGGTCAGCATTTTGAACAGCTCGCCTGACATGTGGATCGTCGATCCATTGCCTGAAGAGGCCATGTTGAGCTTGCCCGGATTGGCCTTGGCATAGGCGATCAGTTCGGGAATCGACTTGATCGGCAGCGACGGGTGCACCACGACGACATTGGGAAAGCGAATGATGCCGGCGATCGGCTCCATCTCACGCATGAAATCGAACGGCAGCTTGTCATAGAGCGTGGCGTTGATGGCATTAGCCGGCGCGACGAGCAGCAGCGTGTAGCCGTCGGGCGCAGCACGCAGCACCTGCTCGGTCGCGATATTGGTGCCACCGCCCGGCCGGTTCTCGATGACGAAGGACTGCCCGAGCTTTTCCGACAGCCACTGGCCCATCAGGCGCGCGGTGAGGTCCGCCGAGCCGCCGGGCGTATAGCCGATCACGAGACGAACGGGACGCGACGGGTAGGCCTGCGCGCTGGCGATGCTTGACGCGGCTGGAAGTGCAGCCGCACCCGCGACGAGCCGCAAAAACTGGCGACGCTGAAATTTCATCATGCTTCCTCCACTGCGCCGGTGGCTCTTGCGACCGCTCGGCGTCGGATATCCTAGAGCATGATCGGGAAAAATGGATACCGGTTTTCGCCGAAAGGAGTGAAACCTTGGCGCGGCAACACGGCCCAACAAGCCTCTCGGCGATCTAGGCGTTCACCGCGTGCTCGCTCAGGAAGGCCTGATAGGCGAGCTTGATGCCATCTTCGAGCTTGGTGCTGGCCCGCCAGCCAAGCTTGGCCAGCCGGCTGACGTCGAGCAGCTTGCGCGGCGTGCCGTCCGGGCGCGAGATGTCAAAACTGATCTCGCCGGTGTAGCCGACGGTTGCCGCCACGACGCGGGCGAATTCGGCGATCGTGATGTCCTCGCCGGTGCCGATATTGACCAGTTCGCCATCCGAATAGGTCTTCATCAAATGGACGCAGGCATCCGCGAGGTCGTCGACATAGAGGAATTCGCGCCGCGGCGTGCCGGTGCCCCACACCGCGACCTCGCCGGCGCCGGATTGCTTCGCCTCATGGAAGCGGCGGATCAGCGCCGCGACGACATGGCTGTATTCGGGATGATAATTGTCGCCGCGGCCGTAGAGATTGGTCGGCATGACATTGATGAAGTCGGCGCCATACTGGTTGCGATAGGCCTCCACCATCTTGATGCCGGCGATCTTTGCAATCGCATAGGGTTCGTTGGTCGGCTCCAGCGGGCCGGTCAGCATGGAATCCTCGCGCAGTGGCTGCGGCGCCAGCTTGGGATAGATGCAGGACGACCCAAGGAACATCAGCTTCTCGGCGCCATGGACATGCGCCGCGTGGATCACGTTCGTCGCGATTGCCAGATTGTCGTAAAGGAATTCGGCGCGCAGCGTGTTGTTGGCGACGATGCCGCCGACTTTGGCGGCGGCGAGAAACACCACCTGCGGACGCCTGGCGGCGAACCATTTGTTGACCGCCGCCTGATCCCGCAGATCGACCTCGTTGCGGGCAGTCGTCAACACTTCGACGTCTTCACGCCCCAGCCGGCGCACCAGCGCGGAACCGACCATGCCGCGATGGCCGGCGACGTAGACGGTCTTGCCCTTCAACTCAAACGGAATGCTTGCCACGCGCCGCCTCCCGCCGTGCGTCTTCGAGATCGCCTGCAACCATCTCCTTGACCAACTGGGCAAAGGAGGTCTTCGGCTTCCAGCCGAGCTTCTCCCGGGCCTTGCTGGCGTCGCCGATCAGAAGGTCGACCTCCGTGGGCCGGAAATACTCCGGATCGATCCTGACCACGGTCTTGCCGGACTTCTTGTCGACGCCGGTCTCCTCGACGCCCTTGCCGCGCCATTCGATGCTGCGGCCGACTTCGGCAAAGGCGACTTCGATCAGTTCGCGCACCGAGCGCGTCTCGCCGGTGGCGAGCACGAAATCGTCGGGCTTGTCGGCCTGCAGGATCATGTGCATGCCCTCAACATAATCCCGCGCATGGCCCCAGTCGCGCTTGGCTTCGAGATTGCCGAGATAGAGCGCCTCGTCGAGGCCGACCTCGATGCGGGCGACGCCGCGGGTGATCTTGCGGGTGACAAACGTCTCGCCGCGGATCGGGCTCTCATGGTTGAACAGGATGCCGTTCGAGGCAAACATGCCATAGGCCTCGCGGTAGTTCACCGTGATCCAGTAGCCGTAGAGCTTGGCGACGCCGTAGGGCGAGCGCGGGTAGAACGGCGTGGTCTCCTTTTGCGGCACCTCCTGCACCAGGCCATAGAGTTCCGAAGTCGAAGCCTGATAGAACCGCGTCTCCTTCTCCATGCCGAGGATGCGGATCGCCTCCAAAAGCCGGAGCACGCCGATGGCGTCAGCGTTGGCGGTATATTCCGGGGTTTCAAAGCTGACGCCGACATGGCTCTGGGCAGCGAGGTTATAGATTTCAGTCGGCCTGATCTGCTGCATCAACCGGATCAGGTTGGTCGAGTCGGTCATGTCGCCGTAGTGCAGCAGGAACGGCACGTTGTTGGAATGCGGGTCCTGGTAGAGGTGATCGATCCGCGCGGTGTTGAACGAGGACGACCGCCGCTTGACGCCGTGGACGGTATAGCCGAGCCCGAGCAGATATTCGGCAAGATACGCGCCGTCCTGGCCGGTGACGCCGGTGATCAGCGCCACGCGCCGTTTTGAATCCTGAGCCGCCATGTCTTCTCCAAATACCCCAATACGAAACCAAACACCCCAACAAATATCGCGCAGCCCATAACATTTCGGCAGCGCCAAGTCCATCGGCAAAGCCGTTTGAAATCAGGCTCTTAGGCGAATCTAATCGCCATGGTTACGCAGCCGTTCGAGTTCGATGATGGTAACGCCGCCATATTCGAGCCGCAGCAGCCCCTCTTTCTCCAGTCGCTTCAGGCATTGGTTGGCGTTTTGCCGCGAAATGCCGGACAGCGCTCCGATTTCCTCCTGGGTGATCTCGAGATGGCGCGTCATGTCGGGGTAGAGAATCGGGTTGAACAGCGAGGCAATGGAACGCGCGACGCGGCTGGTCGCGTCGAGTGTGCGGCCATGTTCCACCGCGCCGATGAACTGGCCGAGCCGCTCGTTGAGCTGGCGGACCAGAAAGCGGTTGAACGCAACGCTGTTCTCGAACAGCCAGAAGAAGGTGGCCCGATCCATCAGCGCAAGCCTGGTGTCCCGAAGCGCCACCATGTCGTAGCGGCGCGGTTCGCTCTTCAACACCGACCCTTCGCCGAACCAGGCTCCGGCTGTGAGGCCCGCGAATGTTGCCGCCTTGCCGCCGCTCGATACGGTGCCCATCCGGGCCAGGCCGGTCACGATGCCGGTCCAGTAGTCGAAGGCATCGCCGCGCATGAAAATGAACTCATTGGCGCGATAGGATTTCTCCACAATGCCGGCCCGGGCGACCTCGATCTCCCGTTCGTTCAGTTCGCGCGACCAGGCCGCGATACGCTTGAGGTAATCGGCAGCAATCATGATCGCATAGACCGTCGCGTCTCCATCGACCTCGTGCTGCACTGCAGCAGGAATGCCGTCAGATAAAATTTCCCGACAGATTGTCAGGGAAAAGACATTTCAAACTATCGCATTGCCGTAAGGAGAGCCACCTCGGTGCGCGCAAGCCATGGCGCTGTGGCGGGGTTGCGACGCTGCCAGGCGTGACGAGCCATCGGCCACTACCGATAGTCGGATGGCCTGCCCGTCACTGCCGATGTAGGATCGCATTGCAAAAAGATAAAGAGCGCTGCTCAAGCGCCATATCTGGAGGGAATGAGTGGCTCATACGTTGGAAGTGCGCGGCGTGTCGCTGCGCTTCGGCGGCGTCCGGGCGCTGACCGAAGTCTCATTCGGCGTGAACGAGGGCGAACTGTTCTCGATCATCGGCCCGAACGGCGCCGGCAAGACCTCGATCGTCAATTGCATTTCGGGCCGCTACAAACCGACCGAAGGTAAGCTGTTCTACCGCGGCAAGGATATCACAGGGCTTAATCCGAACGCCCGGCCATCGCTCGGCATCGGCCGCACCTTTCAGAATCTGGCTCTGTTCCACCATATGAGCGTGCTCGACAACATCATGGTCGGGCGGCACCACCTGCTGAAGAACAACTTCATTACGGGATCGCTGTACTGGCTGACCGGCGCGCGGCGCGAGGAACTCGATCACCGCCACAAGGTCGAGGAGATCATCGACTTCCTCGACCTGCAGTCGGTGCGCAAGGCCACCGCAGGCACCCTGCCCTACGGCCTGCGCAAGCGCGTCGAGCTCGCCCGCGCCATGGCGCTGGAGCCGCAGCTCATCCTGCTCGACGAGCCGATGGCCGGCATGAACTTCGAGGAAAAGGAGGACATGGCGCGCTACATCGTCGATCTCAACGAAGAGTTCGGCATGACCGTGATGATGATCGAGCACGACATGGGCGTGGTGATGGACATTTCTCATCGCGTCATGGTGCTGGATTTCGGCCGCAAGATCGCCGAAGGCGATCCGGCTTCCGTGCTCGTCGATCCCCATGTCAAACGCGCCTATCTCGGCGAAGAGGACGAGCTTCTGGTCGATCCGGACGATAAGCCGGCGCACGCGGAGAGCGCGGCATGATGGATTACGCCGGACGCGTTGCCCAGGCAGATACGTTTCCGAAGCTGTTGCGCCTGAACGCGAAGGAGCATGGCGGCGAGATCGCCCTGCGCGAAAAGGATCTCGGGCTGTGGCGCGTCTTCACCTGGAATGACTACCAGAAGCGCGTGCACGATTTCGCGCTCGGCCTGATCGAGCTCGGCCTTGGGCGCGGCGACGTCATCGGCATCATCGGCGACAACCGCCCCGATTGGGTGGCGGCGGAAATCGCAACCCACGCCATCGGCGCCATGAGCCTCGGCCTCTATCGCGACGTGCTGGACGAGGAAGCGGCCTATCTTTTGAGCTACGGCGAGGCCAAGCTGGCGTTCGCCGAGGACGAGGAGCAGGTCGACAAGCTGCTGACGCTGGCCGACCGCGCGCCCAACCTCAAGCACATCATCTATTCCGATCCGCGCGGCATGCGGAAATACGATGACCCGCGCCTGATGGAGGCGGAAAAGCTGGCCGCGATGGGACGCGATCGCGCCGCGCGCGAGCCGGGCCTCTACGATCGCCTGGTCGACGCAACAGGCGGCGAGGACGTCGCAATCCTCTGCACCACTTCGGGCACCACGGCAAATCCCAAGCTGGCGATGCTGGCGGCCGGGCGCGTCCTGAAGCATTGCGCGACCTATCTGGCCTTCGATCCGAAGGGACCGAACGACGAATATGTCTCGGTGCTGCCGCTGCCCTGGATCATGGAACAGGTCTACGCGCTCGGCAAAGGGCTGCTGTGCCGGATGAAGGTCAACTTCGTCGAAGAGCCCGAGACCATGATGCACGATTTCCGCGAGATCGCGCCGACCTTTGTGCTGTTCGCGCCGCGGCTGTGGGAATCGATCGCCGCCGACGTGCGCGCCGGGGTGATGGACGCCTCCCCGCTGAAGCAGAAACTCTTTGACATCGGCATGAAGACGGGACTGTCAGCGCTGGCGCAGGGCAAGCGTTCGCTGTTTGCCGATCAGCTCCTGTTCCGCGCGCTGCGCGACCGCCTCGGCTTCACACGGCTGCGCTCGGCCGCGACCGGCGGCGCCGCGCTCGGTCCCGATACCTTCAAGTTCTTCCAGGCGATGGGCGTGCCACTGCGCACGCTCTATGGCCAGACCGAACTGCTCGGCGCCTACACGCTGCATCCGTCAGGCAAGGTCGATCCAGATACGACCGGCGTGCCAATGGCCGACGACATCGAAATCCGCGTCGACAATCCTGATGTCAACGGCGTCGGCGAGATCGTCGTTCGCCACCCCAACATGTTCCTCGGCTACTACAAGAACCCGGAAGCCTCGGCCGCCGACATGAAGGACGGCTGGATGCATTCCGGCGACGCCGGCTATTTCAACGATCACGGCCAGCTCGTCGTCATCGACCGCATCAAGGATCTCGCCGAGACCTCGCGCGGCGAGCGCTTCTCGCCGCAATATCTGGAAAACAAGCTGAAGTTCTCGCCCTATGTCGCCGAAGCCGTCGTGCTCGGCGCCGGCCGCGATACGCTGGCGGCGATGATCTGCATTCGCTACTCGATCATTTCGAAATGGGCGGAGAAGAACCGCATCTCGTTCACCACCTATACCGATCTCTCCTCGCGCCCCGAAGTCTACGCACTGCTGCGCAAGGAGGTCGAGGGCGTCAACGCCAACCTGCCGCCGGCGCAGCGCATCTCCCGCTTCCTGCTGCTCTACAAGGAGCTCGACGCCGATGACGGCGAGCTGACGCGCACCCGAAAAGTCCGCCGCAGCGTCATCAACGAGAAATATGCCGACATCATCGACGCCATCTATGCCGGCAAGAGCGACATTCCGGTCGACACCGTGATCCGTTTCCAGGACGGCACCACCCAGCGCATCCGCACCACGCTGCGGGTCGTCGATCTCGGCGCCCCCGCGCCGCTGGCGGAGGCCGCGGAATGAAGATGTTGCCAAACACTGGCGCCGCAAGTCCGGTTGTCATGCGCGGGCTTGACCCGTGCATCCATCCTCTTTCGAAAAAGCGCCGCTTTAGGCGACGGATCGCCTGGTCAAGCCCCGCGATGACGAGTTGCAAGTTCGGTACACCAGCATGAACACCCAGCTTCTGATCCAGCTCCTCGTCAACGGCCTTGTGGTCGGCACGCTCTACGGCGTGGTCGCGATGTCGTTCGTGCTGATCTACAAGGCCACGCAGGTGGTGAACTTCGCTCAGGGCGAACTATTGCTGATCGGCGCCTGGGTGTGCTGGTGGCTGCTCACCAAATATCAGGTGCCGTTCTATCTGGGCATGCCGATCACGCTGGTCTTCATGTTCCTGTTCGGCATCGCCATCCAGATCGTCATCTTGCGCCCGATGATCGGGGAGCCGATCATTTCCGTGATCATGGTGACGATCGCACTGTCGACGGTGTTTTCGGCGCTGATGAAGTGGATGTTCGGCGTCAACCTGCAGCCGTTCCCGCGCATTTTCCAGACCCAGAATGTCAATATTCTCGGCCTGCAGGTGCAGACCGTCTATCTGATGAGCCTTGCGGTGTCGGTAGCGATGATGATCGGCATGGCGTGGTTCTTCCGCTTGTCCAAATACGGTCTTGCGATGCGCGCCACCGCGTTCAACCAGCAAGTGGCACAATCGCTCGGCATATCAGTGAAAAGCGTGTTTGCGATGGCATGGGCGATCTCGGCGACCGTCTCCGCCGTCGCGGGCGTGGTGGTGGCCGTCGTCAACGGCGTTTCGGCCGGCCTCTCCGCCTATGGCGTCAAAGTTTTTCCAGCGGCGATCCTCGGCGGCCTCGACAGTGTCGCAGGCGCGGTGCTGGGCGGCATCATCATCGGACTGTTGGAAAACATCGCGCATTTTCTCGACAGCGAATATCTGCACTGGGGCAATCTTTATGAGATCGCGCCGTTCTATGCGCTGATCATCATCCTCATGATCAAGCCGTACGGCCTGTTCGGCACCAAGGACATCGAGCGGGTGTAGGCATGATCGCCGAAAAGTGGAAACCGGTTTTCGGTAACGATCATGCCCAAACAAGAGGCGGGCCAGTGAAGCATTTCAACCGGTACGGACGGTAGAGCCCATGGCAGGACAGACCCTCATTCCCGCCGGCGACTTCCGCACCTCCTATGCGGCGGATACCACCGTATTTCCGACCACGAACAGCCGCAACGCGATGATCGCAGGCATCGTGCTGATCTGCTTTGCGCCTTACGTCGTCAACGCATACATCCTCAGCCTCTTGATCCAGATCGGAATCTTCGGGATCGCGGCGCTCGGCCTCAACATCGTCGTCGGCTTCACCGGCCAGATCTCGATCGGCCATGCTGCCTTCTTCGGCTTTGGCGCCTTCACCTCGGCCTATCTCTCGAACCGGTTCGGCATCCCGGTCTTCTTCTGCATTCCGCTCGCGGGCGTCGTGACTGCTGCGGTCGGCCTGATCTTCGGCCTGCCCGCCGCGCGGCTGAAGGGGCTCTATCTCGCGATCGCGACGCTCGCCGCACAGTACATCCTGCTCGACTTCTTCGCGCGCGCCGAATGGTTCACCGGCGGCAGCGTTCCGGCCAGCGCCGAGCCGTTCTCGATCTTCGGCTATACGCTGCGCGGCGATAAGCAATATTTCTACGTCGTGCTGGCCTACGTCATCGTCTGCTACCTCCTGGTCACCAACCTGATCCGTACGCGCGACGGCCGCGCGCTTGTCGCAGTGCGCGACCACTACCTGTCCGCCGAGATCATGGGCATCAACCTGACCAAGTACCGGACGCTGTCGTTCGGCCTCGCCGCGTTCTTTGCCGGCGTTGGCGGCGGACTCTATGCGCATTACAATCTAGTGGTCTCCAACGAAGGCTTCGGCATCGATCGCTCGATCATCTTCCTGGCGATGATCATCATCGGCGGGCTTGGCTCGATCATGGGCACGCTGATGGGCACGGCGTTTATGGTGCTGCTGCCGGAATCGATGGAATGGCTCAGCGTCGCGCTGCGCGGCAGCCCGATCGACCAATTTCTGGGACTAAAGAACAACATCGCTTTCTTGCGCGAGATGGCCATCGGCGTGATCATCATCGTCTTTCTGGTGTTCGAGCCGGATGGACTTGCGCATCGCTGGCGGCAGATCAAGGCATACTGGAAACTCTACCCGTTCTCGCATTGAGGTCGGAACGGGGGCGGACAACGAGAAGACCTCGAGAAGTAACCGGGAGGACTATGTCCATGACGATGAAGACTCTGTTGAGCACAGCCTCGCTCGCTTTGCTGATGAGTAGCACCGCGGTATCGGCCCAGGCGCCGATCGCGCTGGGGCATCTCACCGACTATTCAGGACCAACTTCGGACGTCGGAACGCCGTTCGGACAGGGTGTCGCCGACACCTATGCATGGATCAACAAGAGCGGCGGCATCAACGGCGCCAAGGTCAACCTCGATACCGTCGATTACGGCTATCAGGTGCCGCGCGCGATCGCCCAATACAAGAAATGGTCGGGCGCCGACAAGGTCGCCGCCATTCTCGGCTGGGGAACCGCTGACACCGAAGCGCTGACGGGTTTCCTGGCGCAGGACAAGATCCCGGATATCTCGGCATCCTATGCCGCAGCGCTCTCCGATCCGACCGGCGCCGGCGGAAAGGCCAAGCCGGCACCCTACAACTTCTTCTATGGCCCGAGCTATTCGGACGCACTTCGCGGCATGCTGACATGGGCCGCCGAGGACTGGAAAGCCAAGGGCAAGCCCGGCAAACCGAAATACGTTCATATGGGCGCCAACCATCCCTACCCGAACGCGCCGAAGGCGGCCGGTGAAGCCATTGCCACCGACCTCGGGTTCGAAGTGCTGCCGCCGATCGTGTTCGCATTGACGCCCGGCGACTACAGCGCGCAGTGCCTGACGCTGAAGAGTTCGGGCGCCAACTACGCCTATCTCGGCAATACTGCGGGCTCCAACATCTCCGTGCTCAACGCCTGCAAGGCGGCCGGCGTCGACGTGCAGTTCCTCGGCAACGTCTGGGGCATGGATGAGAACGCCGCCAAGGCTGCCGGTGCTGCCGCCGACGGCGTGGTGTTTCCGCTGCGCACCGCGATCGCCTGGGGCGGCAACGCGCCTGGCATGAAGACGTTCATGGAAATCTCCAAGATGTCGGACGCGGCCGGTACCGCCTACCGTCCCGTGCATTACCTCGCCGGCGTCTGCACCGCGCTCTACATGAAGGAAGCCGTCGAATGGGCTGCCAAGAACGGCGGCGCCACCGGCGAGAACGTCAAGAAGGGCTTCTACCAGAAGAAGGATTGGGTGCCCGCCGGCGGCGAAGGCATCTGCAACCCCTCGACCTTCACCGAGACGGATCACCGCGGCACGCTCAAGGTTGATCTTTATCGCATGAAGGTTGCCGGCGCGACCGATGCTCCGCTCAGCGATCTCGTCAAGAACGGCGGCATCAAGCTGGAGAAGGTGAAGACGATCGACCTGCCGCGCAAGCCCGAGTGGCTGGGTTGGTGAGGTCGGGAAACGCCTCCGCGGGCGCTCCTCGCTCAACTGTCATCCCCCGCGAAAGCGGGGGATTCAGTACGCCGCGGCTTCTCGAGCGATCGCAGGCCTCTCTGGAATACTGGATCACCCGCTTTCGCGGGTGATGACAGCCATGGGTGAAGTGGAAGCGCACTCCACCATTAGCGCTGGGATCAAGAACATGACTGAAGCAACCACGATCAATCGTCCTGCGGCAGCAGCACAAACCGCCCCACTGCTCAACGTCCGCAACATCGAGGTGGTCTACGACAAAGTCATCCTGGTGTTGCGCGGCCTCAGCCTTGAGGTGCCGAAAGGCGCGATCGTGGCGCTGCTCGGCGCCAACGGTGCCGGCAAGTCGACAACGCTGAAGGCGATCTCGGGCCTGCTCAAGACCGAGGACGGTGAGGTTATCCGCGGCGAGATCTTGTTCGACGGCGAGCGCATCAACGGCATCGATCCCGACAAGATCGTCCGCCGCGGCATCTTCCAGGTGATGGAGGGACGCCGCATCATCGCCGACATGACGTCGATTGAAAACTTGAAGCTCGGCGCGTTTACCCGCACCGACAAGGAGATCGCCGACGACATCGACATGGTGTTCAGATATTTCCCGCGGCTCAAGGAGCGCACCGGGCTGGCCGGCTATCTCTCCGGCGGCGAACAGCAGATGCTGGCGATCGGCCGCGCGCTGATGGCGCGCCCGAAGGTGATCCTGATGGACGAACCCTCGATGGGCCTGTCGCCGCTGCTGGTGAAGGAAGTGTTCTCCATCATCAAGGAGATTAACCGCGACCTCGGCGTCACTATTCTCCTGGTCGAGCAGAATGCGCGCGCCGCGCTATCGGTCGCGAGCCACGGCTACATCATGGAACAGGGCAAGGTGGTGCTCGACGGCACGGCCGGTGAATTGCGCGACAACGAGGACGTCAAGGAATTCTATCTCGGCGGCGCCGGCGACCAGCGCAAGAGTTTCAAGAACCTGAAAAGCTTCAAGCGACGAAAGCGGTGGCTGTAAGCAAATTCAGATGCTCATCCGAGCACCTGCTCCGCTTCGGTGACCGCGCAAAGAACATGATAGAACGAAGACGCAGGAATGGTGGCGACCAGCGAGTTGCCGTCGCTGTCGAACTGGTCGTACCAGCCGCCCGCAACGGGGTGGCTGAGGTAATGCCTTTCGAGCCGCGCCAACGCCGCGCGCGCTTCAGCCGCGGCCCCCGCCTCGCCCGACTTGGCCTGCGCGATCCACGCCTTGGCAATCTCGGTTTGCGGCCACAGCCGCCGCGTATGCCGCCTGATGTTGCCGCTGGCATCGCCCTCGTCGATCAGGCAGCCGGTCGCTTCGTCGCGATAGCGCAGCGCCGAGGCCAGCAATTCACCGCGGTAGCGTCCGGTCGGGCAGCCGGTGATGCGTTCAAAGCCTTTGAGCAGCCACGCCCACTCCGCCTGATGGCCCGGCTCGACACTGACGGGCTCGATCTTCGACAAGTCTTCTTCAAAATACTCGCCCAGCACCTGCCGCTGCTTATCGTAGAGGTTGGCCAGAAAGAGGCTAAAGAAGTTGCCGGCCCGGTTCTGGAACACAAGGTCATGCGTCGCGTCGAAGGCGGCAATCATCGCTTCGAACAGATGCATGTGCGGATTCTGCCGTCGCGGCATCGAAGGCGGCAATCCTTCGTGAACACCGCCATGCGGCGAGCGCAGCTCCGTCTCGATGAAGTGACACAGCGCGTCGATCTCGGTGCGGACCTGCGCATCGCGATCGAGACCGTAGGTGGTGGCGAGTGCGAGCAGGATAAAGGCGTGATCATAGGAGTCGCGCAGCGGATCCAGCACGGACCCATCCGGCGCCAACGTATGGACGAAGCCCGGTTTGCCGTCGGGAGCTTTTGCTTTGGCCAGCAGATGCTCCAGCCCCTTCAGCGCGATCGCGCGGCCCTCGGGATACCAGCCCAGCTGCGCGGCCTTGGCGTAGCAATAGATCTGGCGCGCCTGCACAAAAACCCGGCGCGGCGCCAGGCTATCTGCACGGCCATCCGGACTGAGCCTGTCAATGAAGCCGCCTGCCTTGTCGTCCCAGCCTACGGTGGACCACAGCGGCAGGCAGTGGTCGATCATGCGAAGCTTCAGCCTCGCGACGATATCGGCCGAAGCATCTTTTGCCGCAGCGGTTTGTCTTTCAGCCATTGCGTTCCCTGGAACACGAGCAACACCGTTAGAGGCCGTCTGATAGCACGTCAGCGGCGGCACGCAATCGGCCCCTTCTTGCGGGATCATCAGCCATGACCGATTATTATGACGCCCTTGAAACGCGAGAGCCGGCGAAACGCGATGCTGAGCTTTTCTCACGGCTACCGGAGGCCCTGCGCCAGGCGATGGCCGCGCCGGCCTATGCCGAGCGCCTGAAGGGCGTCGATCCCGCTTCCGTGACCAGCCGAGCCGCGCTGGCGCGCCTGCCGGTGCTGCGCAAGTCGGAGCTCCCTGCCCTTCACAAGGCAGCGCCCCCCTTCGGCGGCTTCGTGGCCGCGCCAATTGGGTCGTTCGGGCGGTTGTTCACCTCGCCCGGACCGATCTTCGAGCCCGAGCCTGTTCATGCCGACCCCTGGCGCGGCGCGCGGGCGCTGTTCGCGGCGGGCTTTCGTCCCGGCGACGTCGTGCTGAACACGTTCAGCTATCATCTGACGCCCGGCGGCTTCATCTTCGACGCCTCGGCGCGGGCGCTGGGCTGCGCGGTGATCCCGGCCGGGCCCGGCAATACCGAGCAGCAGTTCGAACTGATCGAGGCCTACCGGCCGATCGGCTATAGCGGCACACCGGATTTCCTGAAGATCCTGCTCGACGCCGCGGCAAGCGCAGGCCGCGACGTTTCCTCGATCAAGCGCGCGCTGGTATCAGGCGCGGCCTTCCCGAAATCGTTGCAGGATGAAATGAAGTCACGCGGCATCGATGCCTATCAGGCGTTCGGCACCGCCGACCTCGGAATGGTGGCCTTCGAGACGCCGGCCCGTGAGGGGATGGTGGTCAACGAGGACCTGATCCTGGAGATCGTCCGCCCCGGCACCGGCGATCCGGTGGCGCCTGGCGAGGTCGGCGAGATCGTCGTCACCTCGCTCGACCCCCACCATCCCTGGATCAGGCTCGCGCTCGGCGATCTCACCGCAACGCTACCCGGGACGAGCCCCTGTGGACGCACCAACCTGCGCATCAAGGGCTGGATGGGCCGGGCCGACCAGACCACCAAGGTCAAGGGCATGTTCGTGCGCCCCGAACAGATCGCCGAGATCGGCAAGCGCCACTCCGAACTCGGACGGCTGCGTCTCGTCGTCACGCGATCCGGCGAGAGCGACGTGATGACGCTGAAGGCGGAGACGGCATCGGCTGCTGCAAATCTGCGCGACGAACTCACCGCAACATTGCGTGCGGTGACCAAGCTCGGCGGCAATGTCGAGCTCGTCAGCGTCGGGTCTCTGCCAAATGACGGCAAGGTGATCGCGGACGAGCGGTAGTTCACTCAGCGCGCTAAATCGTGAACCTGTCGTAGCCGGTCAGGATTTTCATGTCGAGGTTCTGATAGGACGAAAACTGGTTAAGGACATCGTGTGTCGTTCGCTTAATTCGGCACTGTAGACACAGGTGTCACCGGATCGGGACGAGACTGACACCCGACGATGGCGGGAGGACGATCGCAAGAACAAAGTTGAAGAGCACATGCGATCTCGAGCTAACGAAGCGGCCATGCCGAGACCGCGAGGCCAGACGCGGCGGCCGCGTCGGGCCGGCGCCTGTCAGAGGGAACCCGCTTTCTCATATTCAGCTTTTCTACAGAATCGTGACACGCTCTTAGACTACCTAGATTCCAGCTTGTCCACCGCAGCGGCATGCGACGACGTCACTATCCTCAGGGAACAAGCTTGCCTTGGCTCGAGGAGTTCCCTTGCTAAACCCGTGGTTGGCCAGACGCGATTCGGGCGGCTATATTGGCCCTCGCGGGGCTCCAGCCCAGCGCTCAATATTGCGGATTTCATGCAGCAGAAAATTTTGCCAGAGCCTGTCGCCGGGCTGTCGATTTCACAAGCGACGCGTGCTGTCGGTCCGGCCGGACCACAGGAGAGCGCGATGGCGCGCGATAGCCTCAACGCAGCCAAAGCAAGAGTGCTGGTGACCGGCGCCGATGGGTTCGTCGGACGCCATCTCGTTCGTCACCTCGGCCTGCAGGGATACAAGGTGATTGCGGCATCACGGGCAGCCTTCGCTTTCGATGGTCCGAACATCACGCCTGTGTCGCTTCCGGATCTCTCGGGATCGTTCGACTGGCAACCGCTTCTTTCGCAATGCGACGCCGTGGTGCATCTGGCCGGTATCGCGCACAAATATGCCGATGACAGCCTCTACGATCGCATCAATCATCGCGCGACCTCGGTCCTCGCGCGAGCGATCTCCCGCACCGGTGACAAGCATCTGGTATTCGTTTCTTCGATCGCCGCTCAGTCCGGCGCTCATGCGGACCACGAGCTGACCGAAGAAGACTTTCCAACGCCTCATAATGCGTATGGACGTTCCAAGTTCGCAGCCGAACAGGCGATTCGCGCGTCGGGCATTTCATTCACGATCTTGCGGCCGGTCGTGATTTATGGTGAGGGCGAAAAAGGAAACTTCGCAATCATTCACCGGCTTTCGCGCCTTCCTATCCCGCTGCCGTTCGGGGCACTGAGCGCGCAGAGATCCGTCCTCTCAATCCAGAACTTCAACTCCGCGATCGAGATAGCGCTCAAGAGCCCCCTCGCGAAGCGGGAAACCTTCATCGTATCGGATCCGAAGCCGGTAACGGTCGCAGATCTCATCGCGCGGGACCGCACTCGCGTGGGCAGATCACCCGGGCTGATCCGGGTGCCCGAAAACTGCATCAGGGCGGCGCTCAAGGTAACGGGCCAGACCGGAATATGGGAACGGATCGGGCGACCTCTGGTCGCTCCTCCAACCAAGCTGCTGGCAATCGGCTGGGAGCCATCTTGAGCGAATTGCGCTCACGGCGGCAGCATGGTGTCACACTGCCCCGCAGCAAGACCCGCCCGCAGCGCTCAAATACGGAAATTGAGTCAAGACAGTCCCGGCGAGCAATCCGCGCCTCCAAGGCAACGAAATGAAGAGACCAGCAATATTCTTCGACCGGGATGGAGTACTGAACGAGGACAGTGGTTACGTATTCGAGATCAGCAAGCTGAAATGGATTGATGGCGCACGCCAGGCAATAAAAGCTGCCAATGATGCTGGTTACTTTGTATTCGTCGTCACAAACCAATCGGGCATCGCCAGGGGGCTCTTTGAGGAAACCCACGTCGAAGCATTTCATCAGGCGATGATCGACGACCTGGCCAAAATTGGAGCCCACATTGATGCGTTCGAATATTGTCCTTATCATCCCGAGGCGTCGATAGCGCGATATCGCCAGATGAGCGCGCGACGCAAGCCCGCTCCCGGCATGATAATCGATCTGTTGGAGCGCTTTCCGGTGGATGTCGGCCGTAGCATTCTCATCGGCGACAAGCCTACCGATCTGGAAGCAGCACAGGCGGCCGGAATAAAGGGATATCTGTTTGCGGGCGAAAACCTCGAGCGGTTCGTGAGCTCGATCCTGGAATGAGTCCTGACATGTGTTGCAAGATCTAAAAATGGATGCGGCGCCAAATCGTCAATTCTTCTGGCGCTTGCAGACGAACGATGAGCTTCGAGGACGCCGTCAGGACTGGTCAATAAATGGCATGACCCGCACGTGGCGCATCCCCTAATGTTTTCCAGATTGAGGAGGTCTAACCACCCAATAAGCTCTGCCATTGGTCATCGGGTTGGTATTGTCGCTTGAAGACCAGTACACCGTTGTGCCGTTCTTTCTCCAATGAGAAAATCGGCCGCCGCCCAGATGGGCGATATCAGGATGATTGCTGTGTGCCGGTCCGAGACGTGTGTTATTCTCATAAAGTTCGATAGTGGATTGCGTATTGTTGTCCTCGGAATCGGCTAACTCGTCGAACAAGTTGTACCTTTCTTTCGCTACCGCGAATTTTGAGCCTTCGAACTGCGCAAAAGGCGGCACGAGCCGGATCTTCTCACCCGGTACGTCGGGACCAAACGCGAAGTATGGATTTGGCGTGTAGGTTGCCTGCAGCCAATGTGCCGCAGCAAAATAGAAGCCAAATGCAGCGATGGCGCAGGCGAGCTTTCTTACCTTGTATCGGATGATCATAGGAACAGTGGCAACGGAACGGCATCTATAGCACCAGGTTTGTGCCGGCAAAAGCCGTTCGGCACCTGATGGGCTCCGCACCGGCTCGGCTTGCAGCGGAGAACTCCGCTGGACGAGAGCCTCAAGGTCGCGTACCGAACCTGTCTTGAGGAAAACGGCCATTCGATGCAAGGGGCTCTCGATGACGGCGCGCAGCAGGCATTCATTTCGAACAAGTAGCTCCTGACACTATGGAAACTTCGTCAAAGCTGGTCATAGCGACCCAGTTTTACCCGCCTGATAAGAGCACAACGGCCGTCTATCTTGGCAAGATCGCAGAAGGTCTCGCCGCGGAAACCAACGTAACCGTACTTGCCGCCACGCCCAATTCAGCATCACGCCGCGCGGGCGCTGCAAGTAATCCAACTGTAATCGAAATAGGCAACTGGAATCCAAAAAAAACTGCCTTGATCCAGCGAAGCATCGCTGTTTGCGCGCTCGCGGTTCGCATGTTCTTTTCAGTACTGAGGCGAGCCAGATCAAAAGATGTCGTCTTCTGCGTTACAACTCCGTTCACTCTCCCCTACGGCGTGGTGCTAGCGGCGAAACTGCGACGTGCCAGAACGCTGTTGCTCATTTACGACCTGTATCCCGAGGCACTTGAAGCGGCGGGTTTTGTCAAGCCCGCTTCCATCGCGGCGCGCCTGTTGCGCTTCGCGAACGGACTCCTGTTTCGGTGCCTGGATAGCATCGTCGTGATCGGCCGGGACGTGCCTCCCCTGCTCGCGCGCTACAAGGGGGTAGCGCCGGACAAGATCCAGCTCATTCCCAATTGGGTTCTGCTCCCTATCGGTTACCGGCAGATCGACCCTCGGAACAGATTCCGTGCGCAGCTGAATTCAAAGTTCGTCGTCGGGCTGTCCGGCAATCTCGGTTTCACTCACGCGCCAGCGACGGTTTTCGAGGCCGCCAAACTGCTGAAGTTGGAAAGGGACATTCACTTCCTCCTTTCCGGATGGGGCGTGGGCTGGAAAGAGCTGAACGATCTGGCAACCCGCGAAATGCTCGACAACGTCACCATACTTCCCCCTGTGCCGCAGGAGGAGCTTGTCGAGTTCTTGTCTGCCGCAGATGTATGGGTGATCCCCTATCGGCGGAACATCGCTGGCGTATCAATCCCGAGCCGCCTTTATAATCTGCTTGCGGTCGGTCGGCCGGTCATCGTTGCCGCCGAAGCGCATTCGGAGGCGGCGATCGAACTTAGCGAGGAAGCGATAGGCTGGGTGGTACCGCCAGAGGAGCCGCCGCAACTTGCGCATACCATCAGAGAAGCAGCGAGAGATCGTTCAGCGACAGAACAGAAAGGACGTCGTGCAGCTGTCGTGGCTGAAAAATACGGTGAGGAAGCCGCGCTTATGCGTTACCGCGCTCTCGTTAACGCCTTGAAGGAGCGAGGCGGCGTGCACTCCTAAATCCATCTGACGGCGCCCTGCCCAGAACCCTGACACCTTGTCGGGCGGAGGGCTATAAGGTATCCCCAGACAGCTGGGCGGGAGATTTGAATGTCAGGAACAAGTCAGCAACTTTATCGGCGCGCGCGCGCGGTTATGCCCGGCGGCACGCAGCTGCTGTCAAAGCGTCCGGAAATGTTCCTGCCCGAGCAGTGGCCGACCTACTACAAATCGGCCAAGGGCGCCGAGGTCGTCGACCTCGAAGGCAAGACTTATCTCGACATGAGCTATTGCGGCATCGGCGCCACCATCCTGGGCTTCGCCGATCCCGATGTGAACGCCGCGGTCAAGACCGCCGTTGAAGCGGGCTCGATGTCTACACTGAACTGCGCCGAGGATATTGAACTCGCGGAGCTTCTGATTGAGTTGCATCCCTGGGCGGACATGGTCCGTTTCGGCCGTGCCGGTGGCGAAGCAATGGCGATCGCGATTCGCATCGCGCGCGCGGCGACCGGTCGCGACATGGTGGCATTTTGCGGCTATCATGGCTGGCACGACTGGTATCTCAGCGCGAATCTCGGCGAGACCACCACCCTCGACGGCCACCTGCTTCCGGGCCTCGACACCAAGGGTGTGCCGCGCGGCCTCGCCGGCCTGATGCATCCCTTCCACTTCAACAGGCTCGACGAGATCGAGGCGATCGTTGCCGCGAATGGCGAGCGGCTCGCCGCGATCGTGATGGAGCCGGTACGCTCCAGCGAGCCTGAGCCCGCCTTCATCAAGGGCGTCCGCGCACTCGCCGACCGTTGCGGCGCTGCGCTGATTTTTGACGAGGTGACTTCGGGATTGCGCATCAATTCCGGCGGGGCGCATCTCGCCTATGGCGTCGACCCTGACATTGCGGTGTTCGCGAAGGCAATCGCCAACGGCTTTCCGATGGCGGCGATTGTCGGTCGCGCGTCGGTGATGGATGCCGCGCAGGAAACCTTCGTCAGTTCGACCGCGTGGACCGAACGCGTCGGTCCGGTCGCTGCCCTTGCGACGTTGCGCAAGCATCGCGAGCAGAACGTCGCCAGACATTTGATGCGGATCGGCACCCGCATCCAGAACGGCTGGACCGAGGCGTCACAGGCGACCGGCATGCCGCTGCACGTCTCCGGCATCGCCCCGCTCGGGCATTTCGCCTTCGATCTGCCCGATGCGCAGGAGGTGCGCACGCTGTTCACGCAGATGATGCTCGACCGTGGCATTCTCGCCACCGGCTCGTTCTATGCGATGTGGACGCATACCGACGCCCATGTCGACCGCTACCTGGAAGCCGTGACCGAGGTGTTCCGCGCGTTGCGGACCGCGATCGACCAGAAGGCCGTCAGGCAATTGTTGCGCGGCCCGGTGGCCCATTCCGGATTCAAACGACTGACCTGATCAGGGGTCCACGCCGAAAATATCGCGTCTCACGTTGCGCGACGTCGGCGAGCGCGCGGCCTTCGGATAGATGCCGTGCAACACGCTGTCATCCGCAAGCGTCCCGCCATCGATGATGATCGCCCCTGTCGATACGAAGGTATTGCCGCCGACGACGGTCTTTCCGATCACGCGGCTGCCGCCATACATCACGATGCCGCGGCCGAACGAGGGATAGTCGTTCTCGAGGTTCGCGCCGACCGTGCAGTTGTGATAGCAGATGAAATAGTCTGAATATCGTGCGCGGCCAAGCACGGTGCCGACCGGATGCTGGACCGCGAACACGTCGGGCAGTTCGACCTCATAGAACGCATCCAGCGCATGCAGCGCCTTGTTGAGCGCATAGGCCTTGTCGGCGACGGGATGGCCCGGCCGCTCGCGGAACGCACTGTTCGCGAGGTAGTAGAGAAAGATCGCGTATTGGTCGGAGTGCCAGTGCGAAAACCGCGCCTCGCCATTGGCGAAGAAGCCTTTCAGCCGGACGCGCGAGAAGCAATGCTCGATCCGGCCAAGCGCGATATCGACGAACTTCGGCAGGTCGCTGAGATCGGAACCATCCGGAAACAGGTTTTCGAACTGCTTTTGCACATAGCGGGCGAGATCGCGGCTAGCAAGCGAGAGCTGCACGGTGCTAGTTCCTGCTGGAGAAGCTCGCCCGCACCTCGAGGCCGCGCGAGAAGAGATGGCTGCGCAGCTTGATCGGGCTGTGATCGGTGAACAGGAACATCGAGGAGATCGCCACGGCCGACGCGCCGGCTTCCAGCGCATCGATCGCATGCTGGAGCGAACCGCAGCCCCCGGAGACGATCAAGGGCACGCTCAGGATATTGGCGGCCTTGTGAATCATGTCGAGATCGTAACCGCTCATGGTGCCGTCACGGTCGATGGAGCCGAGCAGCACTTCTCCACAATGCATATCCTCGCACCGCCTCGCCCACTCGATCGGATCGAGCGCGACATGCTCGCGGCCGCCGTCGATGAACACGGTGGCGTGACTTGGGCTGATCCTCTTGTAGTCGATCGACACCGTCATGCACTGGTCGCCGAAAGTGCGCGCTGCCTCGCGCAGGAATTCCGGGCGGCGCACCGCTTCTGAGTTCACCGAGACCTTGTCGGCGCCGGCGCGCAGCAGCATGTTGACATCGTCGAGCGTCTTGACCCCGCCGCCGACCGTAAACGGCATGAAGATCTCTTCCGACATTCGTTCGATGATCTCGACGACGCGGCTGCGCGAGGCCGCGCTCGGCACGATGTCGAGCACGATCAGTTCGTCGACACCGTAGTCGTTGTAGACCTTTGCCGTCGTCACCGGATTGCCGGCGGCGCGCTCGTTGTCGAAGAAGCGGGTATATTTGACGAGCCTGCCGTCACGCAGCAGGAATTTTGGGATCAGGCGCTTCTTCAACATCGGCGGGCAGCGCTCAAGGCTTCCAGCGCAGGAAATTGCTCATCAGCTCAATTCCGCTGTCCTGACTCTTCTCGGGATGGAACTGGGTGGCGGCAATATTGTCCTTGGCGATGATCGCGGTCACCCGCTGGCCGTATTGGGCGTAGCCGACCACATCACTCGGCTTGTCGCAACGCATGGCGAAGCTGTGCACGAAATAGAACGCCAGATTGCCCTCGCGGATGTTGGCGAGGATCGGATGATCGCGTTCTTTCGCAACCATGTTCCAGCCCATGTGCGGGATCTTGAGCGCGGGATCGTTCGGCATCAATCGCACGACGTCGGCGTCGAACCAGCCGAGCCCGCGATGCCGCACGCCGTCATCGGCATGTTCCTCCGAAGTATTGGCGAGGAGTTGCATCCCGAGGCACACCGCAAGGAACGGCTTTCCCTTCTCGCGCACATGGCGCTCCAGAAGTTCGTCGATGCCGCGAGCGCGGATATTGAGCATGGCATCGCCGAATGCGCCAACGCCCGGAAGGATGACATGGGAAGCGTCCGCAATCGCATCCGCCTCATGGGTCACGATCGGGTTGAAGCCGCAATATTCGACGGCGTTGCGCACCGACCGAACATTGTTGATGCCGTAATCGACGATTGCTACGTCTGACATCGCCCCGCTCCCCTCAGGCGCCCGGGCAGCGCCTGCCATTCAGCTCCTCGACTAACCCTTACCACCACCGATCTCGACGCCCGGATGGTTCGGCCACGGCACCTGCGTGCGGTCCCACTTGTCCATATCCGGCATCCGACGGCCGGGCTCGACCTGATTCGGCGAGAATTGCCACGGACTGACTTCATGCTTGATCGCAATGCCCAGGAACTGCTCCTCGGATAGTTGCAGATAATCCAGGAATAGATCGAGGCTCGGCGGCCGCTTGCCGTCATATTCGCGCACCAAGGCCTCGCCCTGCTCGCGGGTCAAGCGCTTGTTGCGGATATCGATATTGGCAAGGTGGTTCGTCCGCCCCATTCCGCGCTTGATATATTTCAGGTAGTCGCGCACGCCCTGGAAGAAGCACTCGATCTTCTCGTAGTCGTATTCCGGCGGAATGCCCTCGACTTCCTGGCCCTTCCAGCCGAGCTCGCTCTTGATGATGTCGACGTGCTTCTTGGTGTCCCATTTGATATAGCTGCCGAGGCAGACCGAGCGGCACTTGATCCGCATCAGTTCCTTGCGCGGCGGATAAACGAACGGATAGAGGTCGCGCTTGGCGACGCGGCCGCCCAAGAACTCGTACATGTCATCGGCGGTGATGCCGAGGTTCATGGCACGGTTGAAGCGCTTCTCATCGACCTCTTCCATCTCGTCGTAGGAATAGAACGACTGATATTCAGCCAGACTCTCGCCCCAGATCAGAAGCGGGGTCTCGTAGCGAATCGCGATCTGCATGGTATGGGCATAGATGCCGGTGTGGCAGTGCCAGCAGAAGTCGCCGCGGCGCTTCAACGATTCCAGCATCAATTCGCGGACTACGTGCCAGTTCGGCGTAAAGTTCAGGACGTCCACGCCGAGCTGCTTGAAGACGCTGGTGTTGTTCTCTTCGACCAGCGGCCGGTAGAACCAGTGGTCGAAGCGCACTACCAGGGGTTTCAGGCCGAGCTTGCGAACCACGTACCAAAGCTGGAACACGCTGTCCTTGCCGCCCGAATAGGGAACGATGCAGTCGTAAAGGCCCTTGTCACGATATTGGCCGACCAACTCCTGGAGTTGCTTGTAACGGTCGTCCCAATCGATCTGGGTGTCGCGGACCTCGATTTGACGGCAAACGCTGCAGGAGCCGGATTCGTCGAACGATGTCGCCTCCGCCGTTTCCGGCAACAAGCATTTGCTACAGCTCAACATTTCGAAGATTCTCGCAATTGCATGATCTGCGGCCGGCTTACCACGCCGTCCAGCCCCCGTCGACAGCAATGCACTGGCCTGTCACATAGGCCGACAGGTCGCTCGCCAGATAGGCCACAGCGCCCTTCATATCGTCCTCCCGTGCCATGCGCGCAAGCGGCGTGCGGGCCACGTAGCGGCTGAAAAACGGCTCCGGTGTGGCCCTGAAGACGCCTCCGGGCGCCACCGCATTGACCCGGACCTTGGGAGCCAGGGTGGTGGCGAGCCAGCGCGTCATCTGGATCAGGCCGCCTTTGCTCGCAGCGTAGGCGGCGGGGTTCCCCAGCGCAGTTCCCTCGTAGAGCCGCCAGTCCGGCCCGGCGAGCCCGTAGATCGAGGAAATGTTGATCACGCTGCCGTGGCCGGATCGGGCCAAATCCTCGGCTGCCGCCTGGATAAGGACGAACGGCGCGGTCAGGTTGACCTCAAGCGCCCGCCGCCAAGTCGCATCCGATTGCCGTTCGAACGGCACGGCCCAGCCCTCAAGCCCGCTGGTGCCGACGAAGGCTGCGCAATTGACCATGATGTCGATGCCGCCGAATGCCTCGCGTATACGTCGCGGTAAATCCTTCACCGCCTCTCCCTGCTCGAAATCGCAATCGAACATTTCAGCCTTGACCGGCCAGTTCTTCGCGAGTTCCGCCGCAGCCTCTTTGCCGGCAGATGCCGCAATGTCGACCAATGCGATCGTTGCGCCGAGCTCGGCGAGGCCAGCGGCAATCGCACGGCCGATATGACCGGCGCCCCCCGTGATGACAGCAACGCGCCCGTCGAGTGACATCATCTCGCGGAGCGAACGTTCGGTGCTCATCCAAAGATCCTCTGAAATTCGTCGGAGGCGCGCTGCAGGTCGTCGAGCCGCCCGACGTCGATCCAGTATTCCCGCAGCGGGAACACCACGGAGGGTTTGCCGGCGGCGATTGTCCGCTCGATCAGCGTCGGCATGTCCACAGCCTCGTTACCATCGAGATGATCGAGCACGTCCGGATCGAGCAGATAGACGCCGGCATTGACGAAGAACTTCTGCGTCGGCTTTTCGCGGATACCGATCAGACGGTGATCGTTAAAATCGATCACGCCAAATGGCACAGTCACCGAATGCTCACGCACGCAGACGGTGGAGTGCGCTTGATGCTCGCGGTGATATTTCAGCATCTGCTCGAAATTGACCGTGGTGAGCAGATCGCCGTTCATGACGAAGAAAGGCTCTGTCGGGCGCTCAGGCAACAGCGACAATGCGCCCGCAGTGCCGAGGCGCGCATTCTCATGGAGATAGCTGATCTCGACGCCCCAGTTCGAACCGTCGCCAAAATATTCCTGAATCATCTCCGCCTTGTAGTTGACCGAAATGAAGAACTTGCCGAACCCCGCCTTGACGAAGCCGGCAAGGACGGTTTCCAGGATCGGCTTGTCGCCGACGCGGATCAGCGGCTTCGGGACGTCGTCGGTGATCGGCTTCAGGCGCGAGCCCAGGCCGCCCGCCATCAGGACCACCCAATGATCGGGTTGCTGGGCGAGCGCGAGATCATCGATGAGCTTGACCTCGACCACTCTTCCTTCCGCATCAACGATCGGAAGCTGGTGGATCGAATGCTTGCGCATCAGGCTGAGCGCGGCGGGGTTGGAAATGCCGACCGGCGCCGTGATCGGTGTGCGGTTCATCACGAGGTCGACGGAGGCATCTAAGCCGATGCCGCCAAGCAGCGCGCGCCGCACGTCGCCGTCGGTGACGGTACCGATGATCTTGCCATCGCGTTCGACCACCGCCAGCTGCAAATGTCCCTGATCGATCCGCCGCAGCGTCTCGATCAGGGGCGTATCTTCATTGACAACGAATACTTCTTTCATCACGCACCAATCCGGTCGCCGCCGGCGAAGGCGCCGGGCGCGACGCTCTTTGCGACCACCGCGCCCGCGGCAACGACAGCTCCCGCTCCCACGCTGACGCCCACCAGAACCACGGCGCCCGCGCCGACATGGGCGCAGTCGCCAATCGACACGCCGCCACAGAGAACCGCCCCCGGGGCAATGTGCGCGTGGTCGCCCACAATGCAGTCGTGCTCCACCACCGCGCGCGTATTCACTAGAACATTTCGTCCGATCCGCGCTGCCGGTTGGATGACGGCACCCGCCATCACCTGGGCGCCATCGCCGAGCGTCGCATCGGAGGCAATCACCGCGGAGACATGCGATACGACCGGAAAGCTGTAACCCAGATCGGCAAAGCGGCCAAAAAGCGCACGACGCTCGGACAAGCCCGAATCGTTGCGTGAGGCACGATTGCCCAGCCCGTTCACCAGTTCGACCGTATCTACACCCATCTTCAAGGCGTCTTCGTCGGATCCCGTGATCGGAACACCGCCAACCAGCTTACCCAGGAGCGCGGTGTCGCGATCCATTACTGCGGCTGGACGTATGCCGCGGCTTCGCAATGCTTCGATGACAACGCGGGCATGACCACCAGCGCAGAGCACGATCAGACTCATGGCTCCAGCGCCTCATTGGCCGCATAGTCGCGCTGCGCTGCCTTGCCGAGATAGTTCCAATATTCGATCGGCGGAATGCCGCCGCCGGGGCGCTTGACGCCGAGATTATCCTCCGTGAAACGCTCGCCGGCACGGATGGAGCGGATCGCGACAAGGCTGCGTCTTGCCACAGCGCGATTGGGAATCTCTTCTCGCGCAGGCACCTTCCGGCCATCCCCGAGCGCGGCTTCGACGTCGCGGATCGAAGCCACCATCGCAGCCATTTCGCCGGGTTCGATCGAGGCACGGTGGTCAGGTCCCGGCAGATTGCGATCCAGCGTCAGGTGTTTTTCGATCACGGTCGCGCCGAGCGCGACCGCAGCTACAGCAAGATGAATGCCGCGGCTGTGATCAGAAAAGCCGACCGGGAGCCCAAACGCACGGTGCAGCGTTGCCATCGCGCGCAGATTGATCGTCTGCGGATCGGCCGGATACTCAGTCGTGCAATGCAGCAGCGTGACCTTGGTGCATAGCTCGGTCCATGCCTCGCGATCGAGCAGCAGGCTTGCGATATCGGCCGTCGAGGGCCGCGCATGCGCGTCGCGGAGATAGCCGAAAGCGATGATACCGAGGGCCTGCTCTACTTCCGCCAGCGTCGCCATGCCGGTTGACAGGATAATCGGCAGTCGAAAGCGCGCCAGATGCAACAGCAGCGGCGCATTGGTGAGATCGCCCGACCCGACCTTCAGCGTCGAGACGCCGATCCGGCGGACCAGATGCGTGGCGCTCTCGGCATCAAATGGCGTGGACATATAGGTGATACCGGCGGCCACGCAGGCTGTGGCAATGCGCTCTTCGTCGTCTTCGCTGAGCTCGAGCGCGCGCAGCATTTCAAGCTGCGATTGCGCGTTACCGGTATTGACCTGCTGATAGGCGGCTTTAGCAGCCTCTGCGGTCGCAAGCTTGTCGGCACGAAACGACTGAAACTTGATGACGTCGGCGCCTGCCCGCGCCGCGGCCTCCACCAGATCGAGCGCGCGCGTGCGATCGCCGTTGTGGTTAACACCGGCCTCAGCAATGATCAGGGTTCGGCGATGCATAGGTTTCGTCGCTGGGGGCGGCGGCGATCGGAAATCGCTCGCCAATCAAGCGGTTGTCTTAGTCGAGTACACTGGTAAAAGCAACGCAAGCGGGCGGCCTGCGGCGTTCCCTCCAGGCCCCCCCGGGGCCGGCGAACGAATCGCGCGCCGGTTCTTGTTCGATACTGACAGCGGGATTGTCGAGAGCAAAATGATCAATTCGCCGGAGATATTGTTCCTGCTGGTGGGTCGCGGTGGATCCAAGGGATTGCCCGGCAAGAACCTCCGTGAAGTCGGAGGTCTCAGCCTGATCGGCTACAAGGCAAAGGCGGCCCGGCAATCGCGTTACTGCTCGCGCCTGATCGTTTCGAGCGACAGCGCGGAGATTCGGACCGAGGCAAAGCGCCATGGCGCCGAGGTGCTGTTCGAACGCCCGGCCGAGCTTGCGACTGATACCGCTTCCTCCGACGACGTCGTGCTTCACGCCATGGACTGGATCGAGGCGCATGAAGGACGGCGCTACGACGCTATCATGCTCTTGGAACCTTCCTCGCCCTTCGCCCGGCCGGAGCATTTCGACGAGGCGGTCGAACTGTTGGCAAGGCGCAACGCGAGCCTGGTGGTCGGCATGCGCGAGACCGAAGTGGCCTCGATCTTCGTCGGAACGCTGGGCGCGGACGGCTCGATCGGCGGCATTGTCGAGAAGATGTTGAAGACAACGGCGCAGCGTCGGCAGGACCAAGCGCCCGAAGTCACCATGAACGGAGCGCTCTACCTCGTCGGCTGGCAGGCGATGCGCAAGCACCGAAAGATCTATGCTGATCCTTCCGCAAGCTACGGCATCATGATGGACCGCCTGCATTCGATCGAAATCGAGAGTGCCGCCGATCTCGCCTATGCATCCTACGTCATCGAGCACGGCATGCTTGACGCGTCACCATGGCGGAAATCGGCATGACCGCAAGCCGCCGGATCGCCGTCGTCACCGGCTCGCGGGCCGACTACGGGTTGCTGCGGGGAATCCTGACCCGGCTTAAGGCGATGGATGACGTCGATCTCAGCATCATCGCCTGCGGCATGCATCTGGTACCGCGTTTCGGCGAGACCTGGCGAGCCATCGAGGCTGACGGCTTTTCGATCGCGGCGAGGGTCGATCTCCAGTTGAACGACGATCGTGCCGAGACGGTGGCGCGCGGTACCGGGGTCGGTGTGTCCGGATTTGCCGATGTACTTCCCGGCCTTGCGCCAGATGTGCTGGTCGTGCTCGGCGACCGCTACGAAGTGCTGGCAGCCGCGGTTGCGGCGACGCTGTTGAATATTCCGATCGCGCATATCCATGGCGGCGAGATCACGGCCGGCGCCTTCGACGATGCGATCCGCCACGCCATTACGAAGATGGCCTGCCTGCATTTCGTTGCGGCCGAGCCCTACCGGCAGCGCGTGATCCAGATGGGCGAACATCCCGACTTCGTCTTCAATGTTGGCGCACCGGGCCTTGATCTCGCCGACACGGCACCTGCGCTCAGCCGGACCGAGCTGTTCACAAGCCTTGGCATCAGCGGTCCGGAACGCTTCCTGCTGGTCACGCTGCATCCGACCACAGCGCAGCCCGATGCGGACGCCGCTAATGTCGCCGCGCTGCTCGGCGCGCTCGCGGAGGTCAAGGACCGCAGCATCATCTTCACCGGAGTTAACGCCGATCCCGGCTATCGTGCGATCGACGACGCTATCAAGGCTTTCGTCGGGACGCGGACGGACCACGCTTTTCACTTCGCCTCCCTCGGCAGCGAGCGTTACTGGGCCGCGCTGCGACTGGCCGATGCCGTGGTCGGCAACTCCTCCAGCGGCATTCTGGAGGCTCCGGCCGTCGGCGTTCCCTCGATCAATATCGGCGAGCGCCAGCAGGGCCGGCTGCGCGCCGCCTCGGTGATCGATTGTCCCGCCGATTCGGCCGCCATTCTCGCAAGTCTGAAATGCATCTTCGAAGGCCGATTCCGGCCTGATCCGACTACTGCGCCGCCCTATGGCAGCGGAGGTGCATCGGAGAGGATCGCTGGAACCCTTCGAAAGATTGACCTGGGTGCCGCTTTCCCGAAGCATTTCCATGATTTAGCTGTTGCGCCCGAACACTTCAAGATGGGCGGATAACCCGCCGGCCATTGTTGCCTGTGCAATGCGCCAGGTTGTATAGATCGGGCGAATTAGAGGATCCGCGCCAGGCCCGGAGAAACGCGACATGACGACAATCGACTCCCTGACGGATGCGACGCCCGCCGCACGCAAGGTCAATGTCGGCGAGTTGCCAATCCCGCCCTATCGCGGCAACACCCTGCCCTCGATCGACTATGACGCGCATCCGGCCTACGGCGGCATGTTCGCGCGACCGACTTTCCGCGAACGCCTTTACGCGCTGAACGTGTTCCTGCGGACGTTTGCCTTCGTCACCATTCGCCGCATTGTCGATTATGACAACATGCCGCTATTGACCAAGGAAGCCGGCTTTAGCGGCCTCAACGCGCGGACGGCCCTGCGCTACATATCGATGTATGCACGCATCCGCGCCAGCCGCGCAATCGGCACGTTGACCGGTGCGCGGCGTCCTGCGGTGCCGGCAAACCCGGCGCTGCTCAACAAGATCAAGTCCGATGGCATCGTCTGCCTGACGCTTGCGCCGGATGAAATCGACGAGATTCGAAGCGTCACCAATCCCGGCTTTGCCAAGCTGGACGAGCGCCGAGCCAACATTCCGCCGGAGAAACGCAAGTTCGACGACAACGTCTATTGGTGCACGCGCTCCGCCGATCCGGAGGCCTTCGCGACCGTGGAGAAGATCTTCAAGCGCTACGGCATCATGGAGGCTGCGAGCGCTTATCTCGGCCGCCCGGCCGGCGTGAAGCACGTCAATGCCCAGATCAACGACCAGGATCTCGCGTTTTGGAAACGAGTATTTCCTGACACCCAGCTTCCGGACCCCTGGGGCAGCTATCTGCATATCGATGCCACCTACGGCATGCTGAAATGCGCGATTTACGTCCACGACATCGGCCCGGACGGCGGACCGTTCTGTTACATCCGCGGCAGCCACAATGCGAAGATCGGCTGGTTCGAAGGTATGGTGCGCCGAACCAACGACTTTAGCGGCTTCTCGGGCCGCCGGCCCGAGGCGCGCAAGAAGTTCATGGCACTGCCGGCATTCCTGCGCAAAAAGGCGGATTTTGGCGGCGACTTGCAGGACAACTCCCCCGACGTGGCGCGGCTGCGTGAGGGACATTTCGCTGCGACCTCGAATTACGGCAACTGCGTGCTGTTCGATGGCAACGGCATGCATCGCGGCGGCATGGTGAATAAGGGCGAACGCCGCTGCCTGTTCATTCTGCTCGCCGAAATCTGAGGCCTTGCGTTCTAACGCCGTGACAAGCGATCAGCTCTTCGGGCGGTTTAGCTTGCTCGGCCGCGTGAGATACTCGGCGAGCTGTTCGGGGCTGAAATAGGCCGACTGGCTGCGCAGTGGGCTGTCCTTGCGGACAAAGGCGAGATCGATCTGGGCGAGCGCGCCATCCAGCGAGCGCATATGCCCCTCGAGCACGTCATAGACGGCGAACCCTGTCTCGTCGCAGAAGCGCACGATGTCGGCGAATTGCGGAATGCCATGGCGCATCGGCATCATCGTGGTCTCGAGGATCATGAGGTCGATCTCGTTGATGCGCGTACCAAGCCCCCTCAGCACCTCGATCTCGGCGCCCTGGGTGTCGACCTTGATGAATACGGGATGCTCGAGCTTCTCCGGCAGCAATGAGTCCAGCCGACGCATCGGTGTCTTGCGCGCTTCGCCGTCGAGCGCCTTGCCTTCGACCTGGGCGAAAATGCTCGAACCCGAGATGTCGTCATGCACGTTGAAGGTGATCTCACCGTTCTCGGCACCGGCGGCGACCAGGAAATATTCGGCGTCGAGCCGCTGCTTGAGCTGCTCGAGGATGGGACGACATTCCGCGACCGGCTCGACCAGAAAGTACTTTGCGCGCGGAAATGCGTCGTAGATCGGCGAGGTGCCGAAAGCAATGCCGACGTCGATCACCGTTTTGACCTCGAAGCCAAGCGACTTCAGGTGCTTGAAGAACAGCGCGAAGTTGCGGACCGGCGCATTAGTGCGCATCAGGCGCAGGCCGATCGGCTCCAGGACGCGATTGATGGCCTGGAACGCGGCTGAGACGAATGCCTTCATGAAGCGTGCGCCTGTTGGGCAAGAGCCGAGGTGATGTCACTGATCGAGCGCATAATGCCCTGTCCGTCAATGGATTCAGTGGAATTTGCAATCGACAGGTCGATTTGGTAGATCAGCCGGGCAAGCCGGTCAAGCGACCGCCCCTTCTGCAGCGGCAGCGACATCAGCATGAAAGTTCTCGTGACCGGAAGCTCCGGCTTCATCGGCCAAGCGGTGGTGCGGCGGCTGCGCACCGAGGGGTGCGAGGTTGTGGGACTGGACAAAGTTCCGGCTGCCGCAAACGACATTGTATGCGATCTCCTGGAAGCCGATCGCCTCAAACAAGCTGTGCAGCGTGCAGCACCGGACGCACTGGTCCACCTCGCGGCGCGAATCGATCTCGACGAAAGAACCAACCTTGCGGGCTATGCCGCCAACATCGAGGGCGTCGAGAACCTGATCGAGGCGGTGCGGTTGACGCCGTCGATCCGGCGCGGGATATGGACCTCATCGCAGCTCGTCTGCCGCGTCGGTTATGTGCCGAAGAGCGACACCGACTACACGGCGGACACGTTGTATGGAAAGAGCAAGGTCCGCACCGAACAAATCGTTCGCAGCGCGGACGGCGCAGACCGCGAGTGGTGCCTGGTGCGCCCCACCACCGTCTGGGGCCCCGGCATGAGCGCACACTATCAGCGCTTTCTCCGCATGATCGAACGCGGACACTATTTCCACGTCGGGTATGGCCCGCTCTGGAAGTCCTATAGCTATATCGACAACATTGCATTCCAGTACTGGCGCCTGCTCGCGGTCCCTGCCGAACAGATCCAGCGCCGGACATTCTACCTAGCCGACTATGCGCCGATCGATCTCATCGCCTGGTGCGACGCCTTTCAGCGCGCATTCCGTTCCCGCCGCGTTCCGCACTTGCCTGTGGCCGTTGCGCGCACGTTGGCTCTTTGCGGCGACGCGGTGAACGCGGTTGGGATTAAGAAGTTTCCGTTCAATTCCTTCCGCCTTAACAACGTGCTCACGCAATATCAATTCGACCTCAAGCCCACGGCCTCGGTCTGCGGCGATCTGCCGTTCGACATGGAGCAAGGTGTCGCAGCGACGGTTGCGTGGCTGCGTGAGATCCCGGCGCGGTAACCCGCGTCAAGTAGCCGAGCCATTCAGCTGAAGCTCCCCGGCATCCTGCGGCGATCCCGACCGCAGTCTGGTGAAATCGAGCATGAAGCCGATCAACGCCATCGACACGAGTACCAGCGCCGAATTGGCCATGCCGAGCGGCCCCTGCACCACGCTGAGTACGATGCTGGCGAGAACAAAGACCAGAAGCAGCGACGGTGTCACCAGATCTGAATGCCTGGTTCCCGCCGCGCTCCAGCCGGCAATGACACCCCAGAGCAGGATGTAAATGACTGCACCAACGAGGCCGAAATCAAGGAAGGCGGCGCCCCACACAGTCGGGAAGAAGCCATAGATCGAGGCTGCTCTCTGCTCGGCCTCCATAGCCTCGACCTGCTGGCTATTATGAAAGAAGACCCGCAGGATCGGCGACAGCACGCCGATCTCGTAGACGCCCCATTTCGGGGTAAATTTGTCGCGCGCACGCCACGTGATATCGATCGTACGTACCCCGTGGGTAAGATAGAAATAGGTGCTCAGGCCGATCATCGCGCCGCGCGCAGACAGCCGGCTAGATTCAATCGCGGACGTGACATAGCCCCGCGGCTTCACATTCCAGGCTTCCAGCATTATCGCTAGGACCGCATCGGCGGAGCTTGGCTTCTGCGGTGGCGGCGGAGCCGCACGTGCCTCTGCAAACCGCTTGTTGAGATCCGTTGCCGTAATTATTTCGCCGGCCTTCTGCCGGCTGGCTTCGTCGGCCCGGTTCTGCGACGGCTGACCGGCAGTGGCTGGAGGCGCCTCGCGCCGCGCCTTCTCATGCTGCAGCTCGGTAATCAGCGGCGACATCTGGATGCAGAAATTCTGCCGGGTGCTCCAGATGGCGCTGGAGTAGATCGCAAATAGCGCCACTGCTGCAACCGTCTTGATGACGAGATAGTGGCCGCGCGGCAATGGCGGCCGCCCCTGCGCGAGACGAACCAGGATCGCCATGACAACCAGAACGAGAACGAACAGGATCGGCATTCGCCCCGAATACAGCACTGCATATCCGACAGGAGAAACGATCGACAATTGCGCAAGCGCGGCCCCGCTTCCCGTGATTTCCTCTCCTCTGAGGAGGAACAGCACTACGGAGACGAAACCGAAGGAAAACATGGCATAGCCGCCGTAGAGCAGCGGTGTCCGCTGGATCGATACGGCGTCAACCAGCTCCGGCGCACAGCGCAGCAGCTCCGAGTAGGCGCTGTTGCTCACCCCGCTCATCAGCGTGCGGTCGAACGCGACCAGTGCAATTCCGACAATGCCGAGAAGTGAGGCCGCGGTGACGACACGATTCAGCATCTGTCTGGTGAGTGGAGGCATCTGGCCTTGGCGCAAGAAGTAGCGGGTGAAAACGAGCTTGCCGCTGTGATAGCCAAGCAGAAAGATTGTGATGCCCGTGCTGACAACAGTAAGCACAACCAGCGACGGCTGACCTGGATAATCTATTGGTCCGACGGCAACGCTCAAAAGCATTGCGCACCAGACCAGCACAATGAGGATTGCGGGCGACGAGAGACTGCCCGCCAAGTGGATAAGCCGCTGCATTTTGCCGTCAGAAACGCGCCCAGACCCTAGAGTTGTGTAGCAGGGTCACCTTGACATCGCAATGACGTTACCACCTGTTCACGGATAGAGCATATCGGGATCTGTCGGAAGGCCGACACTATCCGGTTCGGCGGGTTCCTTACTAGTCTGGCGTATCCTGCGAATAGCCAGTGCCGCCAGCGACAGCAGCAATGCGGCGCTGGCGATGCCACCGGCTACTGCCGCACCATAGATGCCATAGACTGGAACCAGGAGAACGTTCAACAGCGCCGACATTGCAGCCGAACCGAGATTGCAAATCAGGAGATCATTGTCCGATCTCGCAGCATAGAGCGCGTAGGAGGGAACATCGGCCAGCATGCGCAGGAAGATTCCCGGCAGCATGGCATAAAATACTCCGACGCCCGAGGCGTAGGTGGATAGCCCGAGCAGCGACAACATCGGTGCCATGGCAAAGCCACAGATGATCACGGTTCCCAACGCCAGCGCCAGCATCGACCATAGGAAGGAGCGGAGTGCCGTGCGGTAGGCATCGACCCCCGCCGAATATCCCGCGATTACCTTCGGCAGGAACTGGTGCGATACCGATCCCCCCAGCGACAGTAGGCCGATCAGGATCGTCGAATAGAATGTGTAGACGCCGAGTGCATCGCGCCCCACGAACACATCGATGACGAAGCGATCGACATAGGAGATGACCAGCGCACCGGCTGCGGTAAGCATGAAGGGACGCGCCGTCCGTAGGCCCTCCCCGATTGCCGACCGGTCGGGCCGGTATCCCCTCAACTCGCGCCAGGGAAGCTCGGAGAGCGAGAAAGCGGAAAAAGCAATCGACAGCACGCCGCCGATCGCCCACAGAACCAGCACGGTCTCGAGCGTCCGCGTCGAGGGCGCCGCAAACATCAGAACGGCCACGGCGTACACCCAGATGCCGCCGCGTAAGAAAACGCCGATATACGCGCGGACCGGCCGCCAGGTGATGATTAGGATCCGCGTCGCCTCCAGCGAGACGTGCTCGGTGATCAGTATCACGACGAACCATGGCGCAAGACGAGCGGGGAAGAAACCCATAGCGATCGCACCAAACACTATAACGCAGATCGCAAACAACGCCGCCGAGCCGAGCGCCATCTGATCAGCGATGATCCGTGCCCGCCGTTCCGGCGTCGCCGGCACCAATTCGCGCAACGTGTAGGAATAGAACTCAAGTCCGACCGCGAGCAGCGCGAACGCAAGCGTCGCCGTCAGGAGACCATACAGCCCCACCTCTGCCGGCGACAGCATGCGTGCCAGCAGCAGCGACAACAGAAAGCGGCTTGCCAGCGTCAATGCGCGTAGGATCAGCGCCGACACCGTGCCCGCAATCGCCGGCCGGGTGACGAGATCAAGCAGACGAGATCGCATCACGCTGTTCATCACCACCCGCTATCGGCATCGGTTGCAGCGTGTCTCCTGCATGATCGTCAGGCGGCAGTCCTGCAAGACTTGAGAAAGCGCGGCAAATGCGCATTCAACGAACGCACCAACGGCTCGACCGATGCCCGCGCCGCGGCGTCCCCAGCATCGAAATTGCGCCAGCCGAAATAGTCGCCCTCGACGCTGATGGATGCGAGATGGCGCACAATCTCGCGCCGTATCACAGCGAGGTCATCAGGCAGGCGCCACTGCGCAAGCCGTTCCGCAAGCGCATCGACTTCGTCGACATCCTTGACATTCATGAAGTGCTGCTCGGTCGCATAATAGGGTTCGGTCGCGATCGAACAAAGCCCCGCCAGTGCCGCCTGAAGCCCGATCGTCCCCGTAAACGTCACCGAAACTCCGCATTTGCCGATCAGCAGGTTAGCCGGCACGTCGTAGGGCACCAGCGTCACGAAAGACAGCTTTGAAAGCCGCTCGAACAGTTCGCGCTGACGGAAGCCAAACTGCAGCGGATGATCCTTGACGAAGATATGGTAGCCCGCGCGGCCAAGCACCTCGCAATAACGCACCAGAACATCGTCATGCGCGAGCATATCCCGGGACTTCAGCCAATAATCCATCGAAGCTTCGGGAAAGAGCTGCAGCCCGAGGAACACGCGCCGCTCGCGCGGCAGGCCGGCAAGCTGCTTGTCCCAGTCGTGATCGAGCAGCTTGAGTGCTGCCACGTCGCTGACGCGCACCTTGTGCTTCAGCCGCTTCAGTGCATCCAGATAATGGCAATTGTAGCGGTCGCGTTTCACGAAACGCCAGACATTGAAGAAGGCACCACGCACGGCGTAGTAGCCGAATATGCGCCAGAACCTGGCCTGCGAGAAGCGCTTGGCATCGCGCACATAAGCCGGCGCGAAATCTTCAGTGCAGAGCTCACCTATCGCGGCATCGATGTTCTCGGCCGAAGGCTCGCGCAACCTGGCCGGACGGCCGCGGCGCATCAGCATCACCTGATCGGGAATGATTGACGTCGTCATTTCGAGAAAATCGATGCCGCGGCGGCGCGCCGTCCGCTCCATCACGTCCATGACATAGCGATCGATAGTGAACGTCATGACGAGATGGGGATCGAGCCTATCGAAGGCCTGCTCGATCGCCTGCGTCATGCCGCCGATCATCTTGAGCGCGAGACTGCGGTCGATGCTGCGAAGCACGCGGCAGCGCAGGATGATGTCCGCGCATCCCTCCTCGCCAAACCGCGCAATCGCGACGGCCGCCGCATCCCCCTTGTCGATAAAACGGTAGAAATCGTCGACCAGCGAATAGTCACCGTCGTCCCGCAGATCACTCAGCACGACCACGTCGGCAAACTCCATCCGCGATGCCAGGTATTTCCACCACGGCGTCGTGCTGTGAATGGTGAAGAAGACGATGCGGGGCATCAGACCTTATTTGCGCTTTCTGCCAAGAAGGGGCTACTCGGCAGGTTGATACAGCGCGTATGCATATCCTCGGCGACCGGAAGCTGCGAACGCGGGCAGTCGCGGTACATCGGCAGGAGGTGCATTGGCGTCCATAGCGGCCTTGCGCGGATGCCATGGCCGTGCAACGCCGCCAGCAGGCGGTCGCGCTCAGCGGCGTATTCGCGCTCGAGCACGAGCGTATTTAGCCAGTAATTGCTCTGCGAGCCTTCCGGCTCGCGATAGATGCGCGCCCAAGGGAAATCGCTGAAAGCAAGAAGATAGCGCTCCGCGAGTCGACGCTTGGCATCGACCATCGCCGGCAGCCGTTCCATCTGCCCGCAGCCAAGCGCCGCATTGATGTTCGGCAGCCGGTAGTTGTATGCGACCTCGTCATGGTCGAAGGCCCAGGCATGCGCCCGCTTTGCCGTTGAGGTGAAGTGCCGCGCGTGACGGGCATGTGCCTCGTCGTCGGTCACGATCATACCGCCGCCGCCTGTGGTGACGATCTTGTTACCATTGAAACTGAGCACGGCGGAATGGCCAAATGTCCCACAACCCTTCCCGCCCAGGGTCGAGCCGAGCGATTCGGTCGCATCCTCCACGATCACGAGCTCGTATTTGGCGGCCACTGCGCCGAGCGCGGCCATGTCCACCGGATGTCCGAAAATGTGCACCGGAACCACGGCGCGCAGCCGACGGCCGGTCTGCTTATTCACCCATGCGCCGTTCCGCCGCTCGGCGACGGCGTCGAGATGCGCCTCGAGCGCCTGCGGATCAAGTCCCAGCGTATCCCAGGTCGAATCGACGAAGTGCGGGATGGCACCGGCGTGACTCACTGCGTTGGCGGTAGCCACGAAGGTGATTGCGGGTAGCAACACCTCGTCGCCCTGCTCGACACCTTCGAGCACCAGCGCGGCGTGAAGCGCGGCGGTACCGTTGACGATCGCCACCGCATGGCGCGCCCCGGTCGCGGCCGCGACCATCTCTTCGAAGCGGGTGACATATTTGCCCGCCGACGACACCCAGTTGCTATCGATGCAATCGAGCACCAGTTCGCGCTCGCGCTGCCCAAAGCGAGGCTCGTGCAACTCGACCGGGCGCGCGGCGGAGCCGAGCACGGCGTCGATCGCGCCGAGCACGGGCTTGAGGTCAAGCATGTCGGGATACTTGCGGTTCGCCTGGGCGGTTGAACTGACCATCTTGTTCACAGCGTGTATGCATTGGCGCGATAACGAGAGAGGTTCTCCTGTTCGGTGAACCACGCGATGGTCTGTTCGAGGCCCTTACGCAGGCCGTCGACGCCACCGAACCGAGGCGACCAGCCGAGCAGCTTCTGCGCCTTGGCGTTGCTGGCCCACAGGCGATCCACTTCGCTGCGTTCCGGCCGGACCCGGACGTCGTCCTGCTCGATCTCGATCGTGGCGTTCATCAATTCGGCGATCAGCCGCGCGGTATCGCCGATCGATATCTCGAAGGCGTTGCCGATATTGATGACCTCGCCGATGCCCGCCCTGCTCTCGAGCGCCGCCAGGAAGCCGCCGACGGTATCGGCGACATAGTTGAAATCGCGCGTGGGATGGATGCTGCCGAGCTTGATCTTGCGTGCGCCCGACGCGATCTGGGTAATAATGGTCGGGATCACTGCGCGCGCCGATTGCCGCGGACCATAGGTATTAAAGGGACGCACCACGGTCACCGGCGTGCCAAACGAACGCTCGAAGGACAAAGCAAGCTGATCCGCGCCGATCTTGGTAGCGGAATAGGGCGACTGCCCCTGTAGTGGGTGGTCCTCGGTGATTGGAACAAATTGGGCGGTGCCATAGACCTCGCTTGTTGAGGTATGCACCAGACGCTCCACGCCGAGGTCGCGCGCCGCCTGCAAGACGTTGAGCGTGCCACGTATGTTGGTTTCGACGTAGGTGTCCGGTGAATGATAGGAATAGGGAATCGCAATCAGGGCCGCGAGATGCAGGATGGCGTCGCATCCCTTCATCGCGGTGCGCACGCCATTTGGGTCGCACACGCTACCGGCGAAAATATCGAGTTCATTGCGGATCTCCGGCGGCGAGGAGTCAAGCCAGCCGTGCGAGCCCATGCTGTTATAGTGTACAAACGCGCGAACCGTGAAATTCCGTCGGACCAGTTCCTCCGCGAGGTGGGACCCGATAAAACCGCCTGCGCCAGTCAGCAAAATTTTCCGCAACTTTCCGGTTCCCTTCGCCAAGCCAGGTTACCCTGCAATGCGAGGTAACCGATCCGGTATGGCCGCTTCTAAACAGTCCTTCTGCGAGAGACCAGCCGGAACGCACAGAAATATGCGCGCCCTCCCCGTAACACATTGATCCGGTACTAATTACCGGAATTGCCGCTCGAATCTGGCAATACCATGATACCACCCCGCGCCAGTTTAGCGGAACGTGCGGACCAGATGGACTACAGTTTGCAGTTGTTCACTGGTGATTTCCGCAAACATCGGCAGCGACAGAATGCGCCCCTGATCGGCAAACGCGTTCGGAAACTGCTCGGGGCGATGCTCGAATCGAGCATAGGCGGCAAGGAAAGGCAGTGCCGTCGGATAATTGATCGCAGTTTGCACGCCGTTGGCCTTCAGGTGTGCCGCCAGCGCGTCACGGCGCGGATGCCTGATAGTATAGAGATGATAGACATGGCTGCGGTCAGAGGCGACCTCCGGCACCGCCACATCCTCGATCTGGTTGAGGCCGGCGTCATAGACTTTCGCCGCATCCTGACGCGCCTTGGTCCACTCTGCGAGATGCGGTAGTTTCGCTGAGAGAATCGCCGCCTGCATGCCGTCGAGCCGGCTGTTGATGCCCTCGATTTGATGCTGATGCTTTACCAGGCCGCCGTGCCGCGCCAGCATGGTCATGCGTTCGGCCAACGCATCGTCGTTGGTGACGACCGCGCCGGCGTCGCCCATCGCGCCGAGATTTTTGCCGGGATAGAACGAATAGGTTGCGGCCGCGCCGAAGGTTCCAACCTGCTGCCCTTTATAACGAGCCAGATGGGCCTGCGCGCAATCCTCGATCACCCAAAGCTTGTGCTTGCGCGCGATCGCCATGATCGCATCCATGTCCGCCGGCTGTCCGTACAGGTGAACGGGAATGATGCCAACTGTGCGCGGCGTAATCGCGGCCTCGATCGCCGCCGGATCAATCGTGAAGGTGACGCCATCGGTATCGCAAAACACCACGGTGGCGCCGGCATGCGTGATCATCGCCGATGTGCTGATCCAGGAATGCGCAGTGGTGATCACCTCGTCGCCCGGCTTCACCTTCAGCGCGGTCATCGCGAGATACAGCGCGTCGGTGCCGTTGGCGCAGGAAACACAATGCCTGACGTCTACGGCCGCGGCGAACTCGCGTTCGAATACGTCTACATACGATCCGCGAATAAAAGCGTTGTCACGGATGACAGAGGCAATCGCGCCGTCGATCTCGCTCTTGATGTTCTGATATTGCAGTTGCAGATCCGCAAAGGGTACCGGCATCGATCGTCTTCCTACTTGTCCGTCAGCAGCCGCCGCGCTGGATTGCCGGCATATGTTCCTGGCGTCGTGATATCCTTGGTCACGACAGAACCAGCCCCGATGACGACGTCATCGATGATCCTGACTGGCATGATCGTGGCGTTGGAACCGATCGAGACGCGGTTACCGATCAAGGTCTCGCGCCATAGTTCCCTGTTGCCGCGGGCCGGCCCGCCGGTCGAAAACGTGTCGTTCACGAACATCACGCCATGACCGACAAAGCAGTCTTCCCCGATCGTCACCAGCTCGCAAACGAAGGAATGGGACTGCACGCGCGTGCGGGCACCGATCACGACACCCTTCTGTATTTCAGTGAACGGCCCGACAAAGCAGTCGTCACCGATCTTGCAACCGTAGAGGTTGCACGGCTCGACGATCTTGACGCGCGCGCCGAATTCGACGTCGCGCACGCCGGCCTGATGGATGTCCGGCCGGTTCACGAGACGACACCAAGCCGGCCCAGACGCGGAGTGAAGCGAAGCGGCACTTCGGCGCCTGTCTCGATCGATTCGTAGAGCGCCGAAATCAGCTCCAGGCTCTTGCGGCCTTCGAGGCCATCGACGAGCGCCGAGCGCTGATTCACCAGGCAGTCGACCACATGCTGGTAATAGGCCTGATGGCCAAAGCCGTAGACGTTCGGCGGATTGACGGAAAACTTTTCGATCACGTCCTTATCGGACGGAAGCTCCTCGACAAAGCGCCAGTGCCGGATCTGGTTGACGGCAAAGCCCGCAATTTCGACCGTTCCCTTCTCACCGAGAATCGAAAGCGAGCCTTCGAGATCGGTCGGCCGCACAGCCGTCGTCGCCTCGATGATGCCGAGCGCACCGCTGCGGAACTTCAACGTGGCTATTGCCGTGTCTTCGGCCTCGATTTTCGCCAGTGCCGTCACGGCGCGGGCATGAGCGCTGACGACGTCGCCGAAGAACCATTCCAACATATCGATGTGATGGCTGGCCTGATTCGAGAGCACGCCGCCGTCATAGGCCCAGGTGCCGCGCCAGGCATCCTGATCGTAATAGGCCTGATCGCGGCACCAGCGGACGCGAACCGTGCCGAGAATCAGGCGACCGAAGCGGCCGGTCTCCAAGGCCTCGCGCGCCTTTACGACGGGAACATTGAAGCGGTTCTGCTTGACGACGAACAGCTTAACGCCGGCCTCGTCGCAGGCCCGGACCATGTCGTCGGCATCCTGCAGCCGCAGCGCCATCGGCTTCTCGACGACGACATGCTTTCCGGCCTTCGCGCAGGCAATGACATGGGCAGGATGCATCCCGCTCGGCGTCAACACCGCCACTACGTCGATGTCCTTGCGGGCAAGAAGGTCCTCGATGTCATAGCAGGCGGGAACCCCGAACTTCGTTGCGATGGCGTCGGCGCGCGCGCGAACCGGGTCGCAGACCGCCGCCAGCGCAGCTCCTTCGATATGACGGCCGCCCAGCAGGTCTGAGTGGCGCTTTGCAATGCGCCCACATCCGAGCAAGCCAAATCTGATCATCATGCGTCCCTGTACCGACAGCTGGATCCAATGGAGAGCTAATACCACATACGCAATTCTGGACAGCCCGCGATTTAGGTCACTAGTCTCTTCCCGTGGACTCTGGGCGACTGATACGATTTAGCCGGCTCCGGTTCAATAATGCCTCATTGACTGCGAAATCCAGTCAATTCGCCTACCTTAACGTGCCGAACCTGGACACTGCCCACCATAGGCCAAAACTTCCGAGCGACGAATCTCGGCAACAGCCCACTTAGGGTGAGACGAATTCAACCTTAAGTCGAAGTGGAAAGGCCCAGCACCTTACCATGGGCCACCTAGATATGATAAGGGTTTGCGCCTTCTTGGATTTGCGGTCGGCGATCATCCATTGTTGTCGCGCGAGTCGGGCGGGCTGACAAACGTCAGGTCATGGGCGATCACCCGGAACCGAAAACATTGGCGTCCGCGCAACACCACCTGTTCGCCTGCGACCTTTGGCTCTAGAGACGCGGTTGCCGGATATGCGAACGCAACAGCCGCTTATCAAGGATTGGAAAGCTTACCCGAGCAAGGCAAATGCCCACACTAAACCTCTTTCGAGAGCGCCAGACTTTGATACTTCTGAACTGGATACTGATCGCGGTATCCTGTGTCTCTCTTGTATATGTTTCCCAATATTACCAGGACTATCACATCTACTTTCGTAGTGCGAACGTGGCCGGCGCCATCGTTCTGATGGCCACGTTTGCCCTCGTTTCACTGCTTTTTGCCTACGCCGACAATAGCTTCGGCTATATTGTCGGCTTTTATTCTTACCTGATGATCGCTGGGTATCTCTGGCTCAATCACTTTTCGGAGCTGGTCTACAATCATCGGCTGGCCGCACTTTCCGCTGCGGCCTCGGCGATCGCGTTCTTGCTGCCCGCACTATTCATCTCGTCACCCGTTCGCCAAATCTACGTCTTGTCGCGGTCGGCATTGGATCGCCTGCTTACGGCCATACTGTTGGTCGGTTGTGCGACTGTCCTCGTCGGTGCCAGCTACACTTTCAAATTCGTCGGTATTGCGGATATCTACAATTACCGCTCCGAGCTTGGACTACCGGTAACTTTAAACTACGTTATCGGGGTAGCATCCAACGCGCTGCTGCCGTTTGCATTCGCCTGTTTCGCAGGGCGTCGAGATATCTGGCGTGCCGGCGCTGTTCTGTTTCTGCTTCTGCTGTTCTATCCGATCACCCTGAGTAAGCTGGCCCTTTTTACGCCGTTTTGGCTGGTGGTGATGTTCGTGATGTCAAGGTATCTCGACTTCAAGTTTGCCGTGACCGTTTCGCTGCTTGTGCCAATATCTGTCGGATTGCTGCTCATCATCCTGTTTCAAAAGGAAATCCTGCCATATGGCGTGACCGTCCCCTATTTTGGGCTGGTGAATTTCAGGATGATCGCAATTCCCTCGTTGGCTATGGAGTATTACAACAATTTCTTTTCCAATCATCCACTAACGTACTTTTGCCAGATACGTTTACTCAAGCCCCTTGTCGCGTGCCCTTATCAGGAGCAATTGGCAAACGTTATTTACAATGCTTTTGGCATTGGCGGACAATTCAATGCATCATTGTTTGCCACGGAGGGAATCGCCTCTGTAGGATCCTTCTTCGCACCGGTTACCGCCTTTGTAGCGGGACTCGTGATGGCGCTCGCCAATCGACTTTCTGCCGGTTTGCAGCCTCCGTTCATTCTGATCTCGAGCGCCGTTATCGTGCAGGCGCTACTCAACGTGCCCTTGACAACAGTGGTGCTCAGCCATGGCTTCGCCGTCCTTCTTCTTCTCTGGTACATCACGCCACGAGATCTACTCGGTTTGGCAGTGAGCAAGCCGAAGACCTAATTTTGTCAACCTCCGTCCGGCAGTATCGCGCGAAGCTTTGGCGCCCCGGGGGCCAGCGAAAGGCGCGTTATCTTCCGGAAGGAAGCATTGCAACTCGCAGTGTGCGTGCAAAATCAGCCGCGAAGGCAGCCACGCGATCGTCTTGCTGCGGAACCTGATTTCGGATGATCGAAACTCCGGAATTATTTGAGACCCGCACAAGGTGATCCGCCAGCGCTGCCGGATCCTCTGTCCCAAAGTAACTCGCAGTACCGCCGGTCTGTTCGCGGTGCACGTCCAGGTCGGACAGTATCATCGGCACGCCGAACGATTTCGCTTCTTCGACCGTCGTGCTCCATCCCTCCGATCGGGACGGGTTTATCAGCGCGGTGCATGCCCTCAGCAACGCATAAACATGCGATAGCGGAATCATCCCAAGATGGCGGAAGCGAGTTTCGAGCCCGAGGCTTCGGACCCGCGCCATGACTTGCTCGAAATGGCCTCGCTCCCGCCGATCTTCGGTGCTGCCCGAGGCACACACGACGGCATCGAACCCGCGCTGCGCGAGGATAGCCAGCGCATCCACGACCACTTGGTGATTCTTGTGCGTGTAGAACTGATTTGGCAGATAGAAGTATCTTTCGGGCAACTGGTACTGCGCAACGATCTCCGCCGGATTCTCGGTCAGGAACGCCGGCGATGGCGCGGTGGCAAAACGAACGACGCAGACCTCGTTCTTCGCTCCGGGATAGAACTTCCGGAAGTCGCGATGCGAGCTCTCGCTGCTCAGCATGACGGTGCGCCCGGATGCGATCTGCATCCGGAAACCGGCTTCGCGGCGCCACCGCGCTGCTGCCGGGAACAGCTGAGGTAGTCGTCGATGCTGAAAGTCAGGAAACCACGCCACCGCTGGATAGGGCAAGCGCCAGCCGAAGAAGCGGGCAGCTTCGAAGACGGCATCGATTCGATGCGACCGGAACTCTGCCGCCGCACCCCTGTCCAGGCCGAGCGTTAGCGCAGCAACCAAACCGGCGCGGCCCGCGAACGCCGCTGATTGCACCACCTCCACGCCTGGAATTGCGGCAAGCGGCGCAAGATCGGCGTCATCGTCACTTGTACCTGCAAACAGGACGGGAGCGAACTCACCTGGGCGAAACTCGTTCAGGGCCGCAAACAGATTGCTTTGATAGTTGTAGCCACCCGCCCAGAGCCGGCGCGGAATGTGGGTAAAGGCGAGACGTAGTGGCGCACCGGGACTCACCGGATCTGATCCTTGAACCAGGAAACATAATCGGCAAGGCCCTGTTCGACGGGGATCTTCCAGTCGAAGGGCAGCGTATGGCGCATCGCGTCGTCCGAAAGCAGACTTGTCGGGTCGCCGGCACGGACGACGCCTGAATACTGCACGGAGACGGTTCCGCCCCAGCATTCTGCAATTCTTGCGGCAACCCGCGCCACGGTCGTCCCGAGCCCGGAGCCGGCGTTGATCACCTGAAAGGCCTCCGACTGCGGCTTTCCGTCAATCGCGGTCAACAGCCGGGCTACGTCACGAACATCCGTCCAGTCCCGCACCTCCGCGCCTGTGCCCCCCAGCATCAGATTCCTTTCGCCCGCCTGCAGGCGGCAGCAGATGTCCCATGGCAGTTGCTTGCGCAAGTTCTGTCCATAGACCGAGAACAGCCGTACAACAGTGCTCCGTAAGCCAAAGGTGACGGCGTAGCTTCGGCACAGTTGCTCCATCATCAGCTTGTGCTGGCCGTAGGGCGACATCGGAAGCGTTACGGCGTCCACTGCAATCGCTCCCTCATGGCCGGCGCCATAGACTGCCGCGCTCGACGCGGCGATAACGCGACAATCCCTGGCGGTGCCGCGCAGCCACTCCAGCAATCGCGCCGTGCTCTCGACAGTACGGGAAAAGTCCTCGAACGGCTGTGCGATCGACAGCCCAACCGACGAGCCACCGGCCAGATGGAAAATCGTCGATGGCAGTCCGGAGTGCGCCGCAAGCGCATTGAGATTGGCCGCATCAATCTCGCCGTTCAGCCAATGCACAAGGCCGAGGCGATGCCTTTCGGCATCGCTGATCGCTCCGTGGCCGATGCCGTGAACGCGATAGCCTCGGTCAGCCAGCACCCTGACGAGATGCCGACCGATGAAGCCGTTGGCGCCGGTAACCCACGCGTTCATGCTTGTGCCTTGTGACAGACGAATGAGTAAAGCCGGCCGGGCCGGTGGTCAAAGCGACCTGCCAACGAAAGCAGCAGTCTGAAAACGCCGTTGGAAGCGAACACCGCGCGCCAGACCGGCTTGACCGGAATTCTGGCCGATAATCTCTCAACGATGGCCGTCCGCAGCGTTTCGATCGTATAGGGAAACAGATTGATCGGACTTTTCAGTGGGGCGAGGACCTCGATCGCGGTAAATCCCGCGCCCCTTAAGGCGCCGACATACCGATCAAGAACAAACGCGTGTTCACCACCATAGCGGTGATGCAGGGGATGTTGATCGAGAAATGTCTCGAGGTCGGCTTCCTTGCTGAGGACATGCTCGCGTGCGGCGATCAGCATGCCACCGGGGCGAAGCACGCGAAACATTTCCCGGCAAGCGCCGTCGAGATCGCGCATATGGTGCAGGACAGCCCGCGCGAACACGACATCAAACGTACCGTCATCGAACGGAAGGCGCTCGGAAAATTCTTCGACCACCTCGATCGGCAGGCGGGCCTCGGCCGCGAGTCCCCGAATTGCCGCCGCACCAACCACCGCACTGGGATCGGGCTCAAGGGCGGTAACCGCAAATCCACTTCGCGCCAGCGCATAGCTCGCGATTCCGCGTCCCGCCCCGACATCGAGCGCCCTGCCGCTCCGGTGCTCCAGAAACTTCAGAACCGCCTGCCATTCGGCACTGGCGAGGTAGCGTTCGGCGGCCTTGACGAGAGGATCATCATAGAACGCGTCGAGCACGAGTTGGCGCTTGTCCGGCTGATTGCGCAGCCAGATCACGGCATCTTCCCACGTCGCTAGTTCCTGCTCATCTTTCATCAGGTGATATCTCCCTGATGAGCACAGCCGGATTTCCTGCCACGATGGAGAAAGCCGGGACATCCCGGGTAACGACAGCGCCGGCAGCCACAACACTGCCCTCACCCACCGTCACCCCGCGCAACACCATGGCGCCGGCGCCGATCCAGGCATCGTTGCCGATCCGCACCGGGCGCTCGTCAAGCGAGATGTTGCGCGGGTGTCCGCGCGTGAAGATCTGTCGGATCTGCTCGTGCCGCGCCGATGCCCGCAGCGGATGCGTCAGGTTATCGAAAATATTGGCTGAATGCGAAATCAGGACACGATCTCCGATGACGATTGACGCCGCCGACCAGATCCGCGTCCCCTCTCCAACATAGCACCACTCCCCGATCTGGATGTCTCCGCCGTGAGCGAACGTCAGCAGCTCCCCAAGGATGCGGCTGTGCTGCCCAACAACGATCTTGTCTGCATCGCCTCTGATATTCCTGATCCGCGCGCCGGAGCCGAGCACGGCATGCCGCTGCAAGCGGCAGGTCGCCCGTCCGACAAGTCGCTGGATCAGGTAATCGACGTTCATGCCGTCAACTGGAGACACGCCACGGCGCGCGAAGAAGCCGCCAGATCATCGCCCCATCCCTTGCCGGTGTGAACGTCGTACACGGTTGCATCCGCCAGCGCAGCGGCCGACTGGCGGGACCAGCCGTCGCGCGAGTAACCGAAATAGTCGATCTGGTGCGACGTCGGGCCAAACGTCTCGACGATCCTTTCAATCATCGGAAGGTCGAAGACCTGATACCACCCGAGATTGTCCCGCTTACCAAATGGCACCGAGATGAAGCAATTGCCGCCAGGCTTGAGGATGCGTTTGAATTCCTTCACGGCGGGGACGAAACCGTCCTCGTCGGATTCCGCATCGTTCGGATCGCCGGTGTAAAGCATTGTGTTGTTCAGCCCGATGTGCTCGATCGTCGAAATGCTGGCAATCGTGTCGAAGACGTGATCGGCAAACATCGTGTTTCTGAGATCGCCGAACACGTACGAATAGCCCTCATGCCAGTAGCAGCGCTTTTCCGGCGCCAGCGTCATGATGGTGAGATCGGCGCCGCGAAGCGGCGGCCGCTGCAGGAGGAAATCGTGATTGAAGGTCGAGCCGGCATCCAGCATCTTGCCGACATTGGCGAGGCACGAGAATACCCAGGCATACTCCACCACCCTTTCGTCCATGGCGACGCCGTAGCCGCGGGGCAACTCCTTGCCGTCGCGAAGCAGGCCGCTGTCAAGGGCGGAAGCAATGATGGCGCGCTTCACGGTCTGGTAGCCGGGTCCGAAAGGCCGCGGCCGCATCTTGAAGACAGGCACGGCAGCACCGTCGAGCAACCACTTCAATCCATAAACCAGATTATCCGTACGCATTACCGACGCCCGCCCATCAAGTCCTCAATCCGGCCCCAATCCGGCCCCGCGACCCTCTAGCACGGCTAAATCCGGGCGACGAGATCGACGAAATGTTCCCACTGTGAGTCCTTGCCATAGACCTCACGAACACGAGCCCTTCCCCGCTCCGCTACGGCGGCAGATTTCGGCCAGTCTTGCAGGCATTTTGCGATCATTTCGCTGGCCTTTTCCGGCGAGTCGTAGGTTTCCATGGTAATACCTGCCTGCATTCCGTCCGGATAGGTGCCGGCGTCTGATACCAGAAGTGCGCCGCATCCCATCGCCTCGAAGCAGCGCATGTTGCCCCGATCCGTGCCGGCCATATCGATGGCGCCGTTCAGCACGATCTTCGCCGAACCGATCAGGTCATAAAGCTGCCGGCCAAATACCGGGGGCTTGGCGATCCTGGCAATCGCCTCGGGGCGTCGATGCTTCTGCAACGGCAGCCAGGCGCCGATCCTGCTCTCGGCAAGCTTGGTCAGACGAGAGGAATCGAGACAATAGACGATCTGCATCGTAGCGGCGAGACGAGCGACCTGTTCGAGCGTCTTGGCCCTGATGGTGTGGTGCCGAGAATAGCCCCCGACAAACAACACGTCGATCGGCCGATCGCCATGGCCATACTCATCCATGCTCGGGTCCAGCGCTGGAAAGAACAGCTCTGCACGGCACCCCGCGCGGCGCCACGAATCCAAGATCGAGGGAAAATTGCCGAGGACCGCGCCATATGCCGTCAGGTCGGCGTTGCCCGACGGTGCGGCACGCCAACAAAGCGTCTTTCTAACGCAGCCAGGCAGTTTGTGGACAAAAGAACTCGGATACCGCACCGGGTCCAGGTTGTAGAAAACTTCCGTTCGATGGTGCTCTATCTGGGCGAGCAAGATGGCCTCGAGCGTCGGCTTGCCCGGCATGCCGTGCTCGCTAGCCCATAGTCGCTGCAGCCGTTCGTCATCACCATTGGTGAAGAACGCGTCCTCATCACCCTGGAGCACCGGTTTCAGGAAGTGCAGCGCGCCGAAGCGGTCATCCAGGAAGATGCGAAGCCGCGCTTCGAAATGAGGGGCCTTCGCCGCAAGGCGGTTTAGGTGCGCGAGATAGGACGGATAAAGCCCGCTATTCTGAAACAAGCGCATGACTTACGCGAACCTTGCCAGCGCCCATTTCATGTTCAAATACGGCCAGATGCGACCGGCCGACTCCCAGTCCCATTGCTTTGACGAGATCAAATGATCGACCGATTTGCGCAGGCTCTCCTCGTCCACCAGTTCGGCAAACGCAGGCACTTTCTGGTCGAGCAGACCGGCGACCCACCCGGCCAGAGGTCCGTTGAGCCATTCGGGCATCGGCGAATTAAACCCCACCTTTCGCCGCCCCATGCGGATGGATTCCGGCATCAGGTTGGCCATGGCCTGTCGCGCAACAACCTTGGTGTAGCCGTTTGACGACTTGCTGGTGTCCGGCAACGCCATCGTATAGGTCACCAGACGCCAGTCCATGAAAGGCATCCGAACCTCGATACCGTGAGCCATCGACAGGCGGTCGAAGTTTCGCAGGATGGTGGGCAGCACAGTGCTGTGAAACATCCGGTACAGACGGCGGTTCATTGCGCCCCAGTCGGACGGTAGCACGTCGTCGTCGCCAACCAGCGGAAGCTCGGGTGGAATGTCGCGCAGACCGCCGCGCAAGAAATAGTGCCCCTTGCGTTTGATCATCAGCGTCCGCATCAGATCGATGCCTCGTTTCGCCAGCGATGAATTTGATGCGATTGCAGAAGCCGCATTCCGCAGCCGGAACGCTCCCGATTGTCCCTCCTGAAAATAAGCTCCCATCAACTCGTCCGCGCCATGGCCATCCAGCGACACTGTCACGTTGTGACGCCTGAGTTCTCGATAGATCAGCCAGGCTGCACTTGGAAGCCCGATATAGACATCGTCATTGTCGTCGAGGATCTGGTCGAGTTCGGTCAGCGCATCAGCGCGGCCGATCTCGAGGAATATCGGTGCAACATCGGCCCAGGCCGCGGCCTCCTCGGCCATCGGCCGCTCATCGTTGGCCGCGCCGGGAAACGTCGCAACAAAGGCGTGGCGCCACGAGGTGCTGTCGCGCGGCCCCATGCCGGCCTTTTCGTGCGCGGCCATCGTACAGATCACGGCTGATGAATCGAATCCTCCCGACAGGCAGGTCCCGATTGGAACGTCGCTACGCATTCGCAACGCGACGGCGTCCTGAAACAGCTCGCGAAAGCGCTCCACCCGTTCGGCCTCGGTCTTCGGGATCGTCGGCAAATGATCCACCGTCCGCCACCAGCGCCGGATTTCCAGTCGACCCCGGCGCAACCACATGCAGTGCCCGGCCTGCAGGCGCCGCACCTCCCGGCAAAGCGTCCGCTCGCTCCCCTCAATGCCGAAAGCATCGACCAGGAGCCGCCGTGCCACATCAACATCCAATGACACGTTGATTAGGCCGCTTCGCGCCAATGCGCGCTGCTCGGACGCAAAGACAAAGCGGTCCGGTGTCAGCGCATACAAGAGCGGCTTTATGCCGAAGCGGTCGCGCGCCAGAAACAGCTCTTCGGTCGAGGTGTCGTAAATCGCCAGCGCCCACATTCCGTTGAAGCGCGTCAGCATGCCCTCCTGCCACGCTTGCCATGCGGCAAGAATGACCTCGGTGTCCGATTGGCTGCGAAAGACCGCGCCCTGCGCCTCGAGTTCGCGCCGGAGCTCGAGAAAGTTGTAGATTTCGCCGTTGTACACGATCACATGACGGCCGTCGGCAGAAACCATCGGCTGATAGCCGCCCTCTCCGGGATCGATGATCGCCAAGCGACGGTGGCCGAACGCCAGATTGCGGTTCGCGCTGAACCAGATTCCCTCGCCGAAGGGTCCGCGATGCGCGACCAGGTTCGTCAGTCGCGAGATTTCCGCTGGTTCGACCGCGTTGCCGCGGAGATTCACGATGCCTGCAATTCCGCACATTTCCTACGGCCCCCTTATGGGAAGGAGGCGGCTGGCGATCACGTGAAGGTCCCGCCGGCTCGTCGCGCCATGGGCCCCGATCTGCGACACAGCGACCGCAACGACAAAGATGATACCAGCCGCCACGAAATAGATGCTCCCCACATACGGCCAGCTCGGCGCAGGGCCGAACCATGCATCGTGCAGGTACCATCTCAGCGCCAGCGCCGTGACGATGCCTGCCCCCAGCGGCACCAACACAAAGTGGACCAGGCGCGACCACATGCCGGCGAGACTGAAGCTCGTCCGCAGCAGGATGACGGTGGTGACCATCTGGGCGATCATGCCGAAGCACGCGCTCCAGCCCGCCGCCTGCCAGCCGAAATACGGCAACGCGACCGCGCTGGCCGCCAGCGTAGCGATGCCGGTCAACAGCGATATCAGTGCATTCGAGCGCGACCGCCCCTGCGCCAAAAGGTAGAATGCGAAAACGTTTGCGCTCGATCCGAGGATACCGGCGATCGACAGTATCACGAGTACCCGCTGGCCTTCGGCGGCCACTTCCGCACCAGTCCACAGATGAAGCAGCGGGCCGGCGACCGGAACAAGTCCGCCGATTGCGCTTGCGGCAATCACATTGAGAACCCAGGAAGATCGAAACAACAAATCCACCTTGCGATCGTCGGCCTCTGCCTGCAGCGTACTGAAGAACGGGAACAGCACTTCGCCGACTTTGAGCACGCCGATATACACCGCCTCTTCCAGCCGCTGCGCGATGGAATAGAATCCGACGAATTGCGGTTGCAACAAAGCGCCAAGCAGATATCTGTCCGCTTGCACGGTGACGACCGCGCCCGCCTGCGCCGCCAGTTGCCAGCCGCCCAGCCTGACCAAATGACCAAGCGGCCCGCGATGAAGTGCAGGCCACGCCATCCATTCGCCGGTCGCGCGACGCGACAAACCGAAGGCGAGAGCCAGGTTTGTCGCGAAACCTAACGCCTGACAGCCGAGAAATGTCGAGGCGTGCGGCCAGCGCGGTATGAGCAACAGCATCGACGCTGTCGCGATCACCGTGCCACTAATGCTGATCGTAGCAATCCGCCGATAATCCTGTCGTGCCGTGAACAATGCTAGAACAACGGCGGAAAGGCACTGACACAGCCATCCGGCGGCCGCCAGCACGAAGGCAAGGCCGAGATCGTCAGCGGACGGGCCAACGAGATGGAATCCCAGGCGCGCGAGTGGCGCTCCCGCGAGGCTGAGAATGATGGCGATCAAACTGCCGACGCCGATGGCCAACATCATCGCGGTGGCAAAGTGGCGCTGCGCTTCATCGCGCTGCGACGGCGCCAGCCGCTGTGCAAGCTCTCGGGTCGCAGACAACGCCAGCGCGTTACTGAACGCCAGCGCGGGCGCCACGCATGCCGTAACCAGGCTGGCAACCCCAAATGCCGCGACACCGAGGCGGAAAACCACGAACGGCAGAATCAGCAGGTTCAACGCCACAGCCACCGCAAAGGCGATCCCGTTCCAGGCGGAATTACTCAGCAGATCGGTCGGACTTTTTTTCAATGCCATATCATCTTCGGGCCGGCGCGACATGGATCGGTCGATCTACCAACGACCTGGGAACATGCCGTGCCACGAATGACTAGGAAGCGCACTTGCCGACAAGACCGAAGAACCGAGCCGGGAGGTCGCTAATTGCTGGACTCAACCCACCTTAACCTATCTACAGGAGCGATTAAGAGGCCGCAATGCAGCCCCTGGAAGTCATTGAAATAAACTTGCTTTATGATGCAGACGATCAAACCAGCTCTCCTTGGCTGGAAAGCCCCTGCCCCGATTTTCGTCCTGCCAGCTGGCCGTGCTTTTTTCCGCGGAATTGGGGAAAGAGCGATACGGCCTCGTGATCGCATCAAGCCCTTTGCTGCAGGTAGCGCGTACGAGGCACCAAACGGCTCAGCAGCTTCCTGTTCTCAACGAGAAGGGCTAGCTTTGAAGCGATATAGCTAATCGGCGCAAGGACGGCCGCGGCTGCGATCAGGGAGATCATCCAGCCACGATTGTGAAGCAACGGGTACAGCAAGCTGAAACTCAGCAGGAGTAGCGGATAGTGGATGACATAAAGTGTGTATGAAAATCGCGCCAATCCGCTGATTGCCTTGGGTACTGCTACACCTGAAGAAGTCGCCCAGCGAATCAGAATCGCTACCACAAGCGCAAGAAGGACGCCCACAATCACCATCATCCTCTGTGCAGATGGCGTATCGAGAGGATTCAACAGATCACTCACCAAGTGCCCCTGCCCCATGACGAACATCATTATCAAGGCGCTGACGGCCAGTGCCGTCGCCCTTGGCCAAAACTTGTCGGTGAAAAGTTGGCCCTTGACATAAATGTGCCCCAGCCAAAAGCCGCCAAGCCAGATAAGGAAAAACCAAAGAAACAAGGCGTTGCGACCATATAGCAGCATGACGCCAATGGCGGCGAGCGGGAGCAAGGTTGAAACTGACCAGCCGTTCCCAAGCCGTGCTGACAAAAATATGAGAATGTAGAACCACCATTCGTAGCTTAAGGTCCAGAGCGGCCCGTTCATGTTGATGGGCGGAGGAGCCCCGGGGACCGCCCCATAGAGCAGAAAGAATGTGCTGGGAAGCGCCGACCATTCGAGTATCGCGCGCTCTCGGGCAACGAATAATTCGCCCCCAAGCCGAAAGCTCTCCCGGCCGTGCAGATCCAGAAGCTGGATGAGCAAGTAAACTAGTATCGTGATGACAATTGCCGCAATCAGCGGCGGATAAATTCTGAGTATTCGCGCTACGGCAAACCTTGCCGTTTGAAATGACCCGTCTGCATTTCTATGACGAAGACTGCTAATGTATATCATAAACCCACTGACGATGAAAAACATTGTCACTGCGTGAGTGGCCAATAGACTCGTCAGGGTATGGCTTGGAGAACCGACCCCATAATAGGGCAAGACGAATACCTGGAATCCGTGGACGCACGCAACGATCATTGCGCTCACGCCGCGCAAAGCATCCATCAAGTTCGACGTTGCTGCATCGACCCTAACGCTACCATTACCGTTCATCTGATGAATCGCGATTGGCAAAAATAGGGCACTGACAATTCGAATGTCTGAGTTGTCGGACTGCAGAAGGCGCCGCTAACAATTGATGGGAGGCCATGTCAAACTTGATCTAGTCATTATCAACATGAGAGGCCTCGCGTTGCAAGCGCTCAAGTCTCTCCCACTCGGGCAGTCATTGCTCCGCCAAATGTACGTCCCTATGCTCTCGTCGCCCGGTGGTATGCGTTTGAATGTATCAAGCACAGCTTTAGCAGGAATCGGGTTACAATTATCGAAATAAGCGAATGCTTCTGATCAGGCTCGCCCTCTGTTTGCCGGATAACATTGAATTAGCCCATGCTCCGGGACCGGTCCATGCCCGTTGTGTTCTGGGCCGGTCAGGCTAATGCAGGATGAAAAAGCCAACGGGCAACTCGGCCACCTGAAACTTTACGTCGTCGTGCTCGAAGACGTTGATTATCGCATTCTGGTCGCCATTAGCTGGCTGAAACGACGAATCTGCCTGGACGAGCGCTTCCGGGTTTGCATAGCTGGCTGAAAATTCGGCCAGCCAGACAGAATCAGTTCCGCCCCCACCGAAATCTGCCCGGAACCGGAACGCATCATGAGCGCCTGGCGTAGTCGGGGCCACTTGCGAGACGGTGGAAGCGCCAACCGTGCCGTCGCCGTTGAGATCCTGCTGGAAGCTCGTTTCCAGCGACACAATGCCGGAGCTGCTCCCCGAAGCAGGCGCGGTGTTGGTGATGTAGTTGCCGTTGCCGTCGACGCTCCAGACGATGTAGCTGTCGGCCGTCCCGTACTTCAGCACGACTTGGTAGCCGCTCGCCGTCTGCTCCGTTCCGATCGGCGTCCAAGCGCCGAACTGGCCCACTACGACCGGCGCTCCGTAACAATACAGCTCAGGGCCGGAGTTGCCGCTGACGCTGGCGAGATAATAGTTATTGCCGACCTGGACCAGCTTGGTTGATCCGAGGGACTCGATGGCTGTTCCTGACGCGAGCGCTACTCCAATCGTGCCGTCGCCGTTGAGATCCTGCTGGAAGCTCGTTTCCAGCGACACAATGCCGGAGCTGCTCCCCGAAGCAGGCGCGGTGTTGGTGATGTAGTTGCCGTTGCCGTCGACGCTCCAGACGATGTAGCTGTCGGCCGTCCCGTACTTCAGCACGACTTGGTAGCCGCTCGCCGTCTGCTCCGTTCCGATCGGCGTCCAAGCGCCGAACTGGCCCACTACGACCGGCGCTCCGTAACAATACAGCTCAGGGCCGGAACCGCTGCTGTTGCTCTGAAGAAAGTAATAAGAGGAAACCTGGACAAGACTGGTCGATCCATGCGCCTCTATAACCGTTGGCGAGTTCGTGAAGGTCGAGCTCGCAAAGGTCCCGTCGGAGAACTGGAAATTCTCGACCCCCGTAAGGGAGTCCGCCCCGTCAGCCGATCCAGTTCGCTGATCTATCACCGTATATGTCTGATTTGAGGAGTTAAAAACGATCAGATAATTACCGCGAGAGCCTGTAAATACCGCGACGTCCGTACCAGAGCCTCCCAAAATGGAGTCATTTCCCGCACCACCAATCAGCGTATCGTTGCCGCCGCCGCCCAACAGTGTACAGCCCAGGTCGTTTGCGGTCAGCCTGTCGCTGCCGCTGCCGCCGATGGCTTTCTCGATGACCGCGCTGAGCGCGATCCCGATATTGTTGACGAGGCCGCCCACTGAGGAATACGCACCAGAACGCAAGTCGATAGTTTGCGCGCTGGAGTAGGCCGAGCAATCGAGCGTGTCGCTACCGCCGCTGTCGTAGATGGTAAGCGCCGGCGCCGACGTGTAGTTGCCGAAATTAAAGACTGGGCCGGCATTGGCGTTGAAGCCATAGACGGTATCGCCGATCCTCGTCGAGGTCGCCGCGCCATAGATCGCAGCCACCGCGTAGATATCCGCCATCTGCGGCGTAACAACGTAGCGGTAGGAGCTCCCGGAATAATTCGGTTCCGAGAAATACGACATGATCGAATATTGCCAGGTGTCGTTGGCATAAAGCGCATTGGCCGAATACGACGCGCTGCCGTTGTACGGCCCCTGATGGCCGAGGCCGAGCGCATGGCCGATTTCGTGAACGTAGGTCTGGTAGGCGTAGCTATCGATGCCGGTCTTGCCGTCATAGGCGCCGCCGTCGGTGGTGACCCAGTCGGTGCTGATGTTGATGTTCATCGAGACGATTGCGCCCGAACCGTTCCAGCTCCCGCTGGCATAGGCCTGCATCGTCCCGTTGTGGGTGAACGTGATGTTCGCCGAGCCCGTGGTCTGCACGAAGGTGATGTTGGCGACCTCGCTCCATGCCTGCAGCGCCGTCAGTGCGAGGAATTGCTCCGACGAATTCAATCCGCTGATATTATAGGTGATGGTGTTGGAGGCCCAATGGTGGGCGATCGTGCTGTTGTAGTGCCAGAAACCGTTGATGAGATAGTCGGCGAGCGTGGCGATCGAGGCCACGGGTTTCGCAGCGGTCGCGACCACCGTGGTCACGGTGTCGGCCGCCAAGGGGAAAGGATCGCCTGGATCGATCTCGAGCCCATCGCCAGCCGGGTCGTGGGCCGAAAGGGTCAGGCCGTTGCCGGTATCCGCGGCTGCAAAAGTCCAGGCTTCATCGAATGGGAAAAGCTTCTTCTTCATCGATCAGGCCCGTCGGCAGGTCGTTGAACTACACGAAATCGAAAAGCATTCGGCAAGCTAGAATCGCGCTATTAATGCTTGTTTACCGCTGGCCTTGTTGCGCAGCTTTGCTTGGCATTGGGGCGAAAAGCAGAAGTCACTGGCGCCACCCCGTAGAATTGCGGTGTTTGAACTATCTTCTCCGATTGAAGCCAGGCCCGACCAGCGCCGAACAAGCTGTTGGAAATCGGCGCCGGATTTGTTTAAGTCGGACCGGGCTGCCTTTCCCATCCGCGAAAATCCGAAAAAAACAAGGTTTCTCAATGCCTTTCCCACATGCTTCGCAGGCCCTTTCCCGTTTCACCGTGCTCGATCTCACCCGTGTTCGCTCCGGGCCCACCTGCGTCCGGCAATTGGCGGACTGGGGAGCCAACGTCATCAAGATCGACGCGCTGCTGGAGGATGGCGGTGGCGAGCAGCCGGGCGGCCCGCGTCATGGCTCGGATTTTCAGAATTTGCACCGTAACAAGCGGGCCATGACGCTGAACCTGAAGGATCCCAGGGGGCTGGAGGTATTCAAGCGCCTCGCCACGAAGGCAGACGTCGTGGTCGAGAACTTCCGGCCCGACGTCAAAGGCAAACTCGGCATCGATTATGAGAGCCTGCGCCAGATCAACCCGCGGATCGTCTACGGCAGCATTTCCGGCTTCGGCCAGGATGGTCCGTACCACAAGCGGCCGGGCTTCGATCAGATCGCGCAAGGCATGGGCGGGCTGATGTCGGTCACCGGCGCGCCGGGTCAGGGCCCGATGCGGGTCGGCATCCCCGTCGCCGATCTCACCGCCGGGCTGTTCTGCGCGCTCGGCATCCTCACCGCGCTCCTGGAGCGCGAGGTTTCCGGCGAGGGCCAATGGGTGCAGACGTCGCTGCTGCAAGCGCAGATCTTCATGCTGGATTTCCAGGCCTCGCGCTGGCTGATGGAAAAGGAAGTCGCCAAGCAAGCCGGCAACAACCATCCGACCAGCATCCCGACCGGCGTATTCAAGACCTCGGACGGCTACATCAACATCGCCACGACGGGTGGACGGATCTGGGAGCGCTGCGCCCAGGCGATCGGCGCGCCGGAACTGATCACTAACCCCGACTACGCCACCGCGCCCGCGCGCTCGAAGAATCGCGACGCGCTCAATGCAGCGATCGAAAAACTCACCGAGAAGAAGTCCACGGAGACCTGGGTCAGGGAGTTGAACGAGGCCGGCGTGCCCTGTGGCCCGATCTACTCGATCGACCAGATGTTCGAGGACGCCCAGGTCAAGCATCTCGGCATCGCGCAACACGTACCGAACGACGAGAACCGCCACATCCAGCTCGTCGGCCAGCCGGTGACACTGTCGCGCACGCCGAGCCGGATGGCCGCTCGGCCGCCCGAGTTCGGCGAACAGACCGAGGAAGTGCTGGCCGAGTTCGGCTTTGCGAAGGACGAGATAGCCGAGTTGCGCCAGCGCAAGGTGGTGTGAGCCGACTCCAGGCGTAGGGCGGATTAGCGAAAGCGTAATCCGCCGAGGTTTGCCATGAGCGGCGGATTACGCTTACGCTAATCCGCCCTACGGCCTGCGGCTGACATGTGGCCGCGATCGGCTACACTGCCCTTTCATTATCCCGTGAAAGGCATTCCATGCGCATCATGATCCTCAATGGCCCGAACCTGAACATGCTCGGCATCCGCGAGCCGCATATCTACGGCTCGACCACGCTCGACGCCATCAAGTCGTCCTGCGAAGAGTTCGCCGCCTTCACCGGCACGCAACTGGCATTTCACCAGTCGAACCATGAGGGCGAGTTGGTTGATCTGATCCAGTCTGCGCGCACCTCGGCAGACGCCCTCATCATCAATCCAGCCGCCTACTCCTTCACCTCGATTGCGATGTTCGACGCCATGAAGATCTTCGAGGGGCCGATCTACGAGGTGCACATCTCCAATATCCATGCCCGCGACGAGTTGCATCGCCACTCCAAGCTCTCGGCGGCCGTGAAAGGCGTCATCGCAGGCCTTGGCCCCTATGGCTACATTGTTGCGATGCAAGCTGCATTGCAGACTGCAGGCCAACTGCCCGCCTCGCTGCCGGCGGCCGTCCGCGTTGGCCCGAAATGACGGATGGAGACTGATATGCAGGAAGCCGGCTACCTCGCCATCTGGAGTGATCTCGCCCCGCAGGACGAGACCGATTGGGCGCACTGGATAACCCGCGAACATGCCGCCGAACGCGTCGGCATCAACGGATTTCTGGCGTGCCGCGTCTTCCGTGCGCTGGGCGCGTCGGTGAACCGCTACTTCATTCTCTATGAGCTGGAAGATGAACGTGTCGTCGGCGGAGCAGATTATCTGGCGCGGCTGAACGCGCCGACGCCTTGGTCGCAACGCATCATGCCCCGGCTCGGCAATTTCGCGCGCGGCGGCGGCCGCATCGCAGCTTCAGCCGGCACTGGCCAGGGCGGTATCGTCGCTCCCTTGCGTCTCGACGCCACGCCGTCCTGGGACGCTTCCGCACTCGTCGCCGATCTGGCTCGCCTCGACCGGATCATTGCCGCGCGGCTCCTGCTTACCGATATCGCGCAAACCTCGATCAAGACCCGCGAGAAAGGCATGCGAAGCAGTGACGGCTCGTTCGCCGCTCTCCTGCTGATCGAGGGATTGGACGAAGCCGCCGTTCGCGACGCGCTTCATCACCTGCGCAAGACGCTTCCCGCCGAGGATCACGTTGCGATCGATAGTCTGCCAATCTACCGGCTTGCCTTCAGCCTGCCAAAGCGGCTGCTTCCGGGATGACGACAGTCGTAGGGTGGGCAAAGGAGCGCCGGCGACGTGCCCACCGTCTATCACCGATCATGCGGCGAGATGGTGGGCACGCTGTTGCTTTGCCCCCCGGTGATTTGCTGCGCAGCGCAAGCACAATCGAACGGTGGAAGCCGCGACAAACTGGCACGACGGCAAATCACTTCTGATTTTCCGAAATTGCGTCAAGCCCCGGAATCAAAAATATTCCGCTTCCGTTTTCACCCAAATCAGTCGCATAACTCCGCCCGTCTCACCGCAAGATGAGGGGCGTCGGCCATCGTCACCAACGTGCAGTGAGATGCGATGGACGCGGAGGGCGCGAGAGACGTTGCGCGCCGGATGCGTACGGCGAAGTCGTGTGGTTCGGGCGCCGCGGTGCTGGCGTTAAGTTCCCAAGAGCAGCGAAAGCTTCTCGGGGGCGATGGTGGCAATAAAGCCGTTCACCAGGAAGAGCACGAAGTAAGCCGTAAAGCCATTGCGCAGGGAAGGCCGGAGTGTTTCCGCTGTACCTGTATGCTCGGGTGCGTTTTTCTTTATGCGCAACGGCACACGAGACCGCGGGTGCAGCCAGCACCCGGTCTTCCCTGCGCCCTCTGATCTCGATGAGGGCAAAGACGATGCAAACCTCGGGCAATTCATGTCGCGAGATCGCGAAACTATATCCACGTCATTGCGAGCGCAGCGAAGCAATCCATCTATCCCCGAGTCGAAACGTGGATTGCTTCGCCTCGCTCGCAATGACGGCTCTACTCATCGCGTCAAATCGCTACGCCTTCGCCGGCCGGAGCATGCGCGTGATGCTGCCAAAAGCCCTGTCGATCAGCGGCCAGAACAACAGAACGATTGCCAGCGTCGTGATCGAGCCGACCAGGCCGTTCGACCAGAACACCTTGAGGTCGCCGCCGGCGCCGATCATCGACAGGCGGAACGCATCCTCGGCGCGGTTGCCGAGCACCAGCGCCAGCGTGAACGGCGCCAAGGGGATGCCAATCTTCTTGAACACATAGCCGACGACGCCGAAGCCCAGCATCAGCCAGATGTCGAATATCGCGTTCTGGATCGCGTAGGCGCCGATCGCGCAGGACACTACGATCATCGGCGCTACTGCAGCGAACGGCACGCGCAGGATGGAGGCAAAGATCGGAACCGTCGTCAGCACCAGCACGAGGCCCACGACGTTGCCGAGATACATCGAGGCGATCAGGCCCCAGACGAAATCCTTGTGCTCGACGAACAGCAGCGGCCCGGGATTGAGGCCCCACACCATCAGCCCGCCGAGCAGGATCGCCGCCGTGCCGGAGCCGGGGATGCCGAGCGCGAGCATCGGCAGCAGCGCCGAAGTGCCGGAGGCATGCGCGGCAGTTTCCGGTGCGAACACGCCTTCGATGCGGCCCTTGCCAAAGCTGTCCTGATCCTTCGCGAAGCGCTTGGCGAGGTTATAGCCCATGAAGGATGCAGCGATTGCGCCGCCCGGGGTAATGCCGAGCCAGCAACCGATAAAGGAGGAGCGGACCAGCGTCACCCAGTATTTCGGAAGATCCTTCCAGACCGACAGCACGACGCGCAGCGAGATTCCAGCGGCATGGCCACGCAGCGCCAGGCGTTCCTCCATGGTCAGCAGAATCTCGCTGATGCCGAACAGGCCGATGACGGCCACCAGGAAGTTGATGCCGCGGAGCAGCTCCGGCGAGTCGAAGGTCATGCGCAACTGGCCGGAGACCGTGTCCATGCCGATGCCGGCGAGCAAAAGGCCGAGCGACATCGAAATGACCGTCTTGTGCTTGGCTTCGCGGCCGAGCCCTACGAAGGAGCAGAAGGTGAGCAGATAGACCGCGAAGAACTCCGGCGGTCCGAATTTCAGCGCGAACGAGGAAATCATCGGTGCCAGGAAGGTGATCAGCATCACCGCGACCAGCGAGCCGATGAAGGACGAGGTAAAGGCGGCGGTCAGCGCTTCCGCCGCCCTGCCCTGCTGCGCCATCGGATAACCGTCAAAGGTGGTCGCGACCGACCAGGCTTCGCCCGGAATATTGAACAGGATCGAGGTGATAGCGCCGCCGAACAGCGCGCCCCAATAGATGCAGGACAGCATCACGATCGCAGATGTCGGATCCATCGTGAATGTCAGCGGCAGCAGGATCGCGACCCCATTGGGGCCGCCGAGGCCGGGCAGAACGCCGACAAAGATGCCGAGCACCAGCCCGGTCATCATCAGGAGCAGCGTCTTCCAGGTCAGCAGCACGGCGAAGCCGTGCATCAAGAGGCCGATGGCTTCCATCAGGTAATCCCACGCATTTCGTCGTTGCGAGGAGCGAAGCGACGAAGCAATCCATTCTTGCTTTGCAGCACGATGGATTGCTTCGCTTCGCTCGCAATGACGGAAGGAGTCATGCCCAGTCCGTTAGCGGCCGAGCGCCGCTTCGAGCGGGCCCTTCGGCATGATGACATCGAAGGCGACGTCGAAAGTCACGAACATCGCGGCGGTGAACACGAAGGCAGTGAGCAGCGACTTCCACAGCGCGATCTTGCCGACCAGGCGCATGAAGCCGGAGATCAGTAGGAAGCTCGCGACATAGAGGCCGAGGAATTGGGTAGCGAGGACAAACAGCACCGTCGGTATGAACACGGCGAGCACGCGGCGCAGTTGCGCTTGCGTGACGAAACTTTCGGAGGCCTCCCGGCGCGACGCGAACGCAGCAACCAGGCCATAAAGGCTGGCGCCGCCGAGGATGATCGAGAGGTAGAACGGGAAGTATCCAGGCTGCGGTCCGGTGGATTCCCAGCCAGCCCCCGTCCGCCAATTGTCGTAACCAAGCGTGATCGCGAGCGCGAGCAGCAGGAGCGAGACGACCACGTCGACCACCCGGACGCTTACGACCTGAGGCGAATTGGCCTCGGGTGCGGTCGGATCCTCGACGACGATTTCGATGTCGGTATTGGACATGGAGACGGCGACCCCCGATACGGCGTGATCAAACGGGGATACGTGCCGCTGTCGCTGGCGTCAATGACTCGCGCTGCGCTCCGGGAATGCGCTCGCAAGTGCAGCACGCTCGGGCCGCAGCAGACCACGTTCGGTGATCAGTCCCGTCACCAGCCGCGCCGGGGTAACGTCGAAGGCGTAGTTGGCGGTCGGCGAACCCTCGGGAACAATGCGCACGGTCTCGACGCGCCCATCGGCGGTGCGGCCGGTCATCATCGTCACCTCTTCAGCGCCGCGCTGCTCGATCGGAATCTGGCCGATGCCGTCGTCGATATTAAAGTCGATGGTAGGCGACGGCAGTGCAACATAGAACGGAACGCCATTGTCATGAGCGGCGAGCGCCTTCAGGTAGGTCCCGATCTTGTTGCAGACGTCGCCATTGGCAGCCACCCGGTCGGTGCCGACAATGGCGAGATCGACCATGCGGTGCTGCATCAGATGACCGCCGGTGTTGTCGGCGATGACCGTGTGCGGCACGCCGTGATGACCGAGTTCCCAGGCGGTCAGCGAAGCCCCCTGATTGCGCGGCCTTGTCTCGTCGACCCAGACATGGACCTTGAGGCCGCGATCATGCGCAAGGTAGATCGGCGCCGTCGCGGTGCCCCAGTCGACCGTCGCCAGCCAGCCGGCATTGCAATGGGTCAGGATATTGACCGGCTCGCCCGGCGTCTTCGCCGCCGCGATCTGTTCGATCAGCGCCAGGCCATGTCGGCCGATGCCCTGGTTGATCGCAACGTCCTCCTCGGCGATTTCGCCGGCGCGCTTGTAGGCCGCGGCGGCGCGCTCCGAGGCCGGCAGCGGCCGAAGCAAACGCGCTATCTCATCGAGCGCCCATTTCAGGTTGATCGCCGTCGGCCGCGCCGCCAGCAGCATCGCATAGGCGCGATCGAGCGCGGCGTCGGACGCCTCGGCCCGCATCGCGAGCGCCATGCCATAGGCCGCGGTGGCGCCGATCAGGGGCGCGCCGCGCACCAGCATGGAACGTATGGCTTCCGTTGCTTCCGCCGCGTTCGTGAGGCGCGCCACCACGAATTCATGCGGCAGCCGCCGCTGGTCGATTGCGCCGACGGTCCAGCCGTCGGCCTCGAGCCAAATGCTGCGGAAATGCCGGCCGTCGACCTTCATGACTTCAGCACCCTTCCGGCCACCGCGTCGAGCTTGGCCAGCAGCCGCGGGTCGCGCGCTTCCGGCGCCGTGATCAGGGCGGTATCGAGCGCCTTGTCCGAACCGATCGGGCATGGCTCGTGCTCGCGCGGAAAATCCTTGGCCAGACGTGCAACGAGCGCCTTGGCCTTGCCTGCGTTCGAGTTCAGCACGCGAATGATGTCCTGCACGGTGACCGCATCGTGATGAGGATGCCAGCAATCGAAATCGGTGACCATCGCCACGCTGGCGTAGCAGATCTCGGCCTCGCGCGCGAGCTTTGCCTCGGGCATGTTGGTCATGCCGATCACCGAATGCCCCTGCGCCTTGTACATCAGGCTCTCGGCGAGGCTGGAGAACTGCGGACCTTCCATGCAGACATAGGTGCCGCCCCGCACTGCCGCGATCCCCTCGGCCTCGGCGGCGGCGGCGAGATGCACATGCAGCCGCGGCGACACCGGATTGGCCATCGAGACATGGGCGACGCAGCCTTTGCCGAAGAACGAGGTCTCGCGCCGGTAGGTCAGGTCGACGAACTGATCGACCAGCACAAAGGTGCCGGGCGGCAGCTCCTCCTTGAACGAACCGCAGGCCGACAGCGAAACCAGGTCGGTCACCCCTGCCCGCTTCAGCACGTCGATATTGGCGCGGTAATTGATGTCGGAGGGCGACAGCACATGCCCCTTGCCGTGCCGCGGCAGAAACACGATCGGCAAGCCGTCGATGACGCCGCGCGTCAGCGCGGCGGACGGGTCGCCCCAGGGGCTGTCGATGGTCTCCTCGCTGATATCCTCCAGCCCCGGCAGATCGTAGACGCCGGATCCGCCGATAACGCCAAGCACTGCGCGCGTCATGACTTCTCCCAGTCAGCTATTTGCACATGTCCGACTATACTGCGGCGCAATAATCAAGCATTGTCCGCCGTCTGCAAGAGGGTTCGACATGCCTGCTACCAAGGACAGGGAAAAACGCCAATCGATCATCGATGCCTGCCTGCGCATGAATGCGCTCGGCATCAATCAGGGCACATCGGGCAATATCAGTCTACGCCATGGCGATGGCATGCTGATCACCCCGACCAGCACACCCTATGAGGCGATGAAGCCCGAACACATCGTCTATATGCACCTGGACGGCAATCACGATCCGTCGCAGCGGCCGTCCAGCGAGTGGCGGTTTCACCGCGACATCCTCAAGGCGCGGCCGGAGGTGCAGGCGATCGTCCACGCGCATCCGCCCTATTCGACCATGCTGGCCATCATGGGCATGGAGATCCCGCCGGTTCATTACATGGTCGCCGTGGCCGGCGGCGATACTATTCGCTGCGCACCATATGCGACCTTCGGCACCCAGGAGCTTTCTGAGCATGCCGTGCGCGCACTGGAGGGACGGCTGGCGTGCTTATTGGAGCATCATGGCATGATCGCGGTTGGGCCGTCGCTACCGAAGGCGATGTGGCTTGCCGTTGAGGTCGAGACGCTGGCGCGGCAGTACCATGGCTGCCTGCAGATCGGCACGCCGCCACTATTGTCGAAGGAGGAGATCGAGACGGTTCGGCTCCGCATGGCCGGATACGGCCACGCGGAGGAGTAAGGTTGCCATTTCGAGAACCTAGCGCGCTATTTCGCGACGAAGCCCGCTTCCTGCATCAGCGAGGTGTTCAGCTTGTCGTCCTCTTCGAGGAATTTCAGCATGTCCTTGCCGGTGAGGAAGATCGGCTTGAGCGCCTGCTTCTCCATATATTCCTTGTATTCCGGTGTCTGCGTCACCTTCTGGAACAGATCGACATAGAACGCCTGCTGATCCGGCGTCACCTTGCCGGGCAGGAACATGGCACGCAGCATCAGATACTGCATGTCGAGGCCCTCCTCCTTGCACGTCGGGACATCGTTCCAGGACTGCGTTTCGGTGACCTTGGTCTTGTAGGAGATGCGCTCCTTGTCGAACACGCAGAGCGCGCGGACCTGGCCGGCGCGCCAGACTTCGAGATTCTCGGAGGGATTATTGACGTTGGCATCGGTGTGTTTGCCGACCAGTTGCGTCGCCGCCTCGCCGCCGGACTTGTACGGCAGATAGGAAAACTTCGCGCCGGTCCTCTGCTCCATGAAGACAGTGAGCACGTGGTCCTCGCGCTTGGAGCCGGTGCCGCCCATCTTGAACGGCGAGCTCGCCGCCTTGGCGGCCGCGATGAAATCCTTCACCGTCTTCGGTCCGTCCGCGTTGTCCCACAGCACGAACTGGTCGAGCGCGACCACCGACACCGGCGTCAGGTCACGCCAGTTGAAGGGAATCTTGGCCGACAGCGGCAGCATGTAGATCAGCGAATAGGCGATCAGCACCTTGTTGGGATCGCCCTCGCTGGACTTCATATACATCAGCGCCTCGGCGCCGGACGCCCCGCCCTTAAGCGACACAACCATCGGCTGCTTCATCAGGTTGTTCTTCTGGATCGCCGCCTGCATCATGCGGGCCATCTGGTCGGAAGCGCCGCCGGCGCCCGCCGCAACTACGATTTCAACCGGTTTGGTCGGCTCCCAGGCGGCAAGCGCCGGGGTGCTCGCGATCATGGCCGTCAACGCGGCCGCTGCTTTTGATATGTGTCCCACGAGTTTCATCCCTATGTATTTGCACGACCTTGAAAATCAGACGTGTTGACCGCCACATCTTGCGGGCGAACCGACGACAGTTCAAGCCGCCCTCCGCTGCGCTTTCTATGACTTTCGCATGAGGCGCAACGGCCCTCCAGCAACAGTCTCGTAGCCAGAAACAACCGCTTCGAGCTCGCCGCTTTTCCGTTGCATGGCTGCGGGTGGGCCCATCTAATGCTGCAAGGACAATCAGGAGGAGAGCCGAATGAGAAGGATTGTGATAGCCGTCCTCATGGGCGCGACAGTGGCGCTCGCCGGCTGCGGACGAGATCCGGGACCGAAGGGAGATCCCGGGCCGCAGGGTCCCGCCGGGCCGCAGGGCGCGCAGGGCTTGCAGGGCGTGGCCGGGCCTCAAGGACAACCGGGTCCTCAAGGGCCACAGGGTCCCCAAGGCCCTCAGGGACCGCAAGGTCCGCCTGGCGCGAAAGGTGATCCCGGACAGGCTGCCGCGTCCATCAGGTCGGTTCAGTCGGACGGAGAGGTCAGCTGCGATGCAAGCGAAAATCTGGTGTCGGTGTTCTGCCCGTCCGGCGGCGCCCCCGATGGGGCCAAGTGCGCCGCCGCTCCTGCCATTGGTCTTTGCCTCAAGAAGCCATAGTCGCCGGTCCGTGTCGCGATCCGACGAATGACATAACGAGAAGCATGATGGCGTTCGCGATGGCTTGCTCTGGCTGGCCCGCCGCGGACGCCACGCTTCGCTGATCGACAGTCGGCGTCGGCGGCGGCCGCTCAAATCTGCATGGCGTGAATGCGCCTGTCGACTATTTGCCCTTCCAGTTCGGCGTGCGCTTGTTGAGGAACGCGTCCATTCCCTCGCGGAAATCCTCACTCATATAAGCGCGCAGGATCAGGTCTTCGCCCTCGTCGCGCGACAATGTCCGCCGGATGCGGCGCACCGCCTCCTTGGTGACTTCGAGCGTGATCGGCGCGTGGCTGGCGACGAGCTTTGCGGTCTCGTCCGCGCGGCGCTGCAGCGTTGCCACATCAGGCACCACCTCGTTGAGTAATCCCAATTCCAGCGCCTCCGGCGCCTCGACCAGCCGCGCCTTGAAGATCAGGTCCTTGGTCCGCGCCGGGCCGACCAGTGAAACCAGCCTGGAGATGTTGGACATCGACAGGCAATTGCCGAGCGTGCGCGCAATCGGAAACCCCATCCGCGTCGACGCAGTGCCAATGCGGATGTCGCAGCACGCTGCGATCCCGGCGCCGCCGCCAGTGCAGGCCCCGGCGATCGCCGCGATGGTCGGAACGCGGCAGGCTTCCAATGCGCCGAGCACGCGATCGATGCGGGCCTCGTAGTCAAGCGCATCCTGCGCAGTCTTGAAGGCGCGGAACTGCGAGATGTCAGTGCCCGACGCGAATGCTTTGTCGCCAGCACCGGTCAGGATCATCGCCTTGATCGAGCGATCATTGTTGATGGTCTCGCAGATCGCCGCCATCTGCTCGTACATGGCAAAGGTCAGCGCGTTGCGCGCCTGCGGACGGTTGAACGTCAACCGGGCGATGCCGTCCTCGACGGAATAGATCAGGTCTTCGGTAGCAGTCGCCGGTGCGTTCATCGCAGCTCTCTCTGTTGTTACGGTCGAACGATCTCAGGCAACGGCGGCCTTCGGCATTGGCACGGCCTCGCGTCCCTTGAGAACTTCCATCGCCGCCATCACGCCACCGCTGCGATGCGGCACCTTCGCGAGGTCGAGGCCCATCTCGACGCCCGACAGCGTGCCCATCAGCATCAGATCGTTGAAATGGCCGATATGGCCGATCCGGAAAACCTTGCCCTTGATCTTGTTCAGGCCGGTGCCGAGCGACATGTCGAAATTTTCCAGCACCACTTTCCGGAAATTGTCAGCGTCATGCCCTTCCGGCATGACGACGCCGGTTAGCGCGGGCGAATGCGCGCCTTGCTCCTGACATTGCGTCTCCAGGCCCCAGACCTTAATCGCTGCGCGTGTCGCGGCGCTGTGGCGCTTGTGGCGGGCAAAGACGTTCTCCAGCCCCTCCTCCTCGAGCATCTTCACCGCTTCGCGCAAGCCGAACAGCAGGTTGGTTGCGGGCGTATAGGGCCAAGTACCGGCCTTGTTGATGGCGATGACTTCCTGCCAGTCCCAATAGGAACGCATGGCCGGATTGGCCTTCGCTACCTCAAGCGCCTTTTCCGAGATCGCGTTGAAGCCGAGTCCCGGCGGCAGCATCAGGCCCTTCTGCGATCCCGCCACCGACACGTCGATGCCCCAGGCGTCGTGCTCATAGTCCAGCGAGCCGAGACCGGAGATGGTGTCGACCATCAGGAGGGCGGGATGATTGACGCGGTCGAGAATCTTGCGGACGTCCTGCGGATGGGTGACGCAGCCGGTCGAGGTCTCGTTGTGAACCACACAGACGGCCTTGATCTTGTGCGCCTTGTCGGCCGACAGCCGGGCCTCGATCTGCTCGAGATCCGCGCCATGGCGCCAGTCGCCGGGAATGAAATCCACATCGAGCTTGAATTTGTCGGCAATGCCGCGCCACAGCACGGCGAACTGACCGGTTTCCGCCATCAGCACCTTGTCGCCGGGCTGCAGCGTATTGACGAGGGCTGCCTCCCAGGCGCCAGTGCCAGACGACGGATAGATGATCACCGGCTGCTTGGTGCGAAATACCCGCTGCATGGCGGCAAGAACCGCATGACCGACCTCGGCGAATTCCGGACCCCGGTGGTCCATGGTCGGCATATCCATGGCGCGCAGCACCCGGTCCGGCACGTTGGTCGGTCCCGGAATCTGCAGAAAATGCCTTCCAGTATGCACAGTCATGGACGTCCTTCCCGGTATTGCCTCGGCTTCGCGAGACGGTCGAATATCATTATCCGGCGGGCTTGTCGCCCGCCGGACGCAGCACGTCAATGCACAAGGAGCAGAGCTAAGGCGGCGCCCCGGGGCGCGAACTGCCGGCTAGCTGCCGACGACCTTGAGATGGGCCGGCGAATTGCCTTGCGGACGCTGCTCAAGATACTTCATCGCGGCATCGACGCCGCCGGCCCGGTATGGAATGCCGGCGACCGACAATCCCATCTCCACGCCGGTCAGCGCGGCGAGCAGGGTCAGTTCATTGCACTCGCCGAGATGGCCGATGCGGAACACCTTGCCGGCAACCTTCGACAGTCCGGAGCCAAGCGACATGTTGAAGTTATCGAGCACGACCTTGCGGAACTGGTCCGCGTCATGCCCCGGCGGCATCAGTACGGCGGTGAGCACCGGGGAAAAGTCCTTCGGCTCCTGGCAGAGCACCTCCAGCCCCCAGTGATTGACGGCGGCACGCGTTGCAGCGGCCAGCCGCTGATGGCGCGCGAAGACCTTGTCGAGCCCCTCCTCAAGCAGCATCGCGATGGCCTCGCGCAGGCCATAGAGCAAATTGGTCGCCGGCGTATAGGGAAAGAACCCGTTCGCATTCGGCTTCAGCATTTCCTCCCAATCCCAATACGATCGGGGCATTTTGTTGGTCTTGGCAGCGGCGCGGGCCTTGTCCGAGATCGCGTTGAAGCCGAGGCCGGGCGGCAGCATGAACCCTTTCTGTGAGCAGCTGACGCTGACGTCCACCTTCCATTCGTCGTGCCGGTAGTCGACCGATCCCAGCGAGGAAATGGTGTCGACCATCAGCAAGGCCGGATGACCGACCCGGTCCATCGCAGCGCGGATTTCGCCGATCCGGCTGGTCGCGCCGGTCGACGTTTCGTTGTGAACGACCATCACCGCCTTGAGCGCATGCGATGTGTCGCGCGCCAGCCTTTCTTCGATGACCGCCGGGTCTGCGCCGCGGCGCCAGTCGCCGGGCAAGAAGTCGACATCAACTCCCCAGCGGCCCGCCATCTGGCGCCATAGCGTGGCGAAGTGGCCGGTCTCCACCATCAGCACCTTGTCGCCGGGCGACAGGGTGTTGACGATCGCGGCCTCCCAGGCGCCGGTCCCTGACGACGGGAAGATCACGACCGGTCCAGAGGTCTGGAAAATCCTCTGGCTGCCCTCCAGCACCGCCCGCCCGAGTTCGGCGAACTGGGCGCTGCGGTGATCGATCACGGGCATGTCCATCGCGCGAAGAACCCGGTCCGGGACAGGGCTAGGCCCTGGAATCTGCAGAAAATGGCGTCCTTGCCGCATAACAACCTCCCAAACAGCGTGACTTCGACGAGGGGCAACCAATTTTGCATTCATTTTTTGTCTTTTCAAACAAAATTTGGTATTCAATCTGGATCGTCGACGACGCAGATTTCACAAACTACCGTTGCGCAATGAAACCAACGATTCCCGAAACCGGGATGCCGATCGCTCGGCCCGCCACCGGCAATGACGCCGACCGCCAGGAAACCTCGCTGCACGGGGAAATCCTGCTGCGGCTTCGCGACTATGTCGTCGAAGGCAACATTCCGGATGGCGCACGTGTTCCGGAACGGCAGCTCTGCGAGATGCTTGGAATCTCAAGGACACCGCTGCGCGAGGCGCTCAAGGTCTTGGCCGCGGAGGGCCTGATCGAGCTCCTGCCCAACCGTGGGGCACGGGTCCGCCAGCTTAGCGAGCGCGACCTAGAGGAGCTTTTCGACGTGATGGCGGGCCTGGAAAGCCTCGCCGGGCGCCTTGCCTGCGAGGCCATCACCGACGAGGAAATCGCTGCGATCGAGCGGCTGCACTATAAGATGTACGGCCACTATCTTAACAGCGACATGCACAACTATTTTCAGGTCAACCAGCGCATCCACGAAAGCATTGTCGCCGCCGCGCGCAACGAGACCCTGCGCGCAACCTACGCCAGCTTTGCCGGCCGGATCCGCCGCGTGCGCTATTCCGCCAATTTCGCCCGCAAGCGGCAGCGCTGGGGCGAGGCGATGCGCGAGCACGAGGCGATCCTGGATGCGCTCCGCCGTCGCGCGCCAAGCGAGCTGAGCGACATCCTGTTCCAGCATTTGCGCAACAAGCGAAGCGCCGCTATCGAGCATCTGGCCACAGTAAGAGATACCAACGCACCGACAGCTGCCACCGGCTAGCTTGCCGATTATGAATTCATAATGCAACTCATCTGAGCAAAAGTGCATAATCCCGGCAGGGATTACACTAGCCGTCTGAATCACTTGGATTTGGGATGAAGAACGCCTCAACGCTCGAACGCCGTCTGCGGTCAAATTTGACCGGCGAGATCCTGTTCGATGCCTTCAGCCGCGGCCGCTACGCGACCGATGCATCCTTCTACCAGATCGTGCCCGCGGGAGTCGTGGTGCCCCGCAGCCTGGACGAGGCGCTGATGGCACTGGCCATTTGCCGGGACGAGGGGCGAATGGTGACCCCCCGCGGCGGTGGGACTTCGCAGTGCGGCCAGACCGTCAATGAAGGAATCGTCATCGACTTTTCCAAGCACCTGAACCGCCTGCTCTCGCTGGATGTCGAGAACCGCACCTGCCTGGTCGAACCCGGCATCGTGCTCGACGACCTCAACCGCCAGCTCAGGAAGCACGGGCTGTGGTTTCCGGTCGATGTCTCCACCGCCTCGCGCGCCACAATCGGCGGCATGGCCGGCAACAATTCCTGCGGCGGCCGTTCACTGCGCTACGGCACAATGCGCGACAACACGATTTCGATGGATGCGGCCCTGGCTGACGGCACGCTTTTGCATTTCGGCGAGGTGCCGCGGGATCTGGCGCGAGTGAACTCGCCGCAGAGCGGCCTTGCCCTCTTCCGCGACATGCTCGATCTCGGCGAGCGCGAGGCTGCGGAGATATCAGAGCGGTTCCCAAAAGTGCAACGCCGGGTCGGCGGATACAATCTCGATGCGCTAGTGCCGCGCAATGCGCCGAACAACATGGCGCATCTGCTGGTCGGCTCCGAGGGAACGCTGGCCTTCACGGCGCAGGTCGAACTCAAACTGTGGCCGGTGATCCGCAACAAGGTGCTTGGGGTCTGTCATTTCGGCAGCTTCTATGAGGCGATGGATGCGGCACAGCATCTGGTGAAGCTGCGTCCTATCGCGGTTGAACTGGTTGACTGCACCATGATCGCGCTCGGGCGCGATATCGCGATGTTCAGGCCGGTGATCGAGGCGACCGTCCGCGGCGATCCGGATGCGCTGCTGATCGTCGAATTTGCGGAAGAGGATCAGGCCGACAATTTGCAAAAGCTGAAGCGGCTTTCCGAACTGATGTCAGACCTTGGCTTTGGCTGGAACCATCCGCAGCGCAAATGGGGCGGTGTGGTCGATGTCATAGAACCCGCGACGCAGACGGCAATCGCGGATTTCCGCACCTCCGGCCTCAACGTGATGATGTCGATGAAGCAGGAGGGCAAGCCGGTCTCCTTCGTCGAGGACTGTGCCGTGCCGCTGCCTCACCTCGCGGACTATACCGAGCGGCTCAACGCCGTCTTCGCCAAGCATGGCACGCGCGGCACCATGTATGCACACGCCTCCGAAGGCTGCCTGCATGTGCGCCCGATCCTCAACTTGAAGCTCGAGAAGGACGTCAAGGCGATGCGCGCCATCGCTGAAGAGGCGTTCGAGATGGTACGCGAGTACAAGGGATCGCACTCCGGCGAGCATGGCGATGGCCTAGTTCGCTCTGAATTCCACGAAGCGATGTTCGGCTCGCGCATCGTCGCCGATTTCCGGGAGGTCAAGCAGCGCTTCGATCCAGACAATCTGCTCAATCCGGGCAAGATCGTCGATTCGCCAAAAATGGACGACCGTTCGCTGTTCCGCTATCGACCGGACTATCGTGTCGGCGAGCTGAAGACCGTGCTCGACTGGTCCGCCTATCCCGGCGCAGGCGGCGGCTTTCAGGGCGCGGTCGAGATGTGCAACAACAACGGCGCGTGCCGCAAGCTCGAGGGCGGCGTGATGTGCCCATCCTATCGTGCGACCCGCAACGAGAAGGACGTCACGCGGGGCCGCGCCAACACGTTGCGGCTGGCGATATCGGGTCAATTGGGGCCCGATGCCCTCGCCTCCGACGAGATGATGGAGACGCTCAAGCTCTGCGTCTCCTGCAAGGCATGCCGCCACGAATGTCCGACCGGCGTCGATATGGCGAAGATGAAGATCGAGGTGCTGGCTGAGCGTGCGGCAAAGCATGGCCTTTCGCTGCGGGATCGGCTGGTCGCCTATCTGCCGCACTATGCAGACCTGGCGTCGCGGTTCGCGCCGCTCGCCAACTGGCGCAACCACAGTGCGCTGTTGCGTGCGTTGTTTGAGAAGTTTGCTGGCGTCAGCGCGAAGCGCACCCTGCCCGCGTTCCGACGCGACGTGTTCAGGCCGGAGGTGGAGGCCTTCGGCCCGGCAGACGGCCGCGAGGTCGTGCTGTTCGCCGATACCTTCAATCGCTACTACGAGCGCGAGAACCTCGACGCTGCGCTGCATGTCTTGGTTGAAGGCGGATATCGCGTGCATGTCCCGAGCCCTCCGGATCGCGGCCGTCCGCTGTGTTGCGGGCGGACATTTCTCTCGGCCGGGCTGGTCGAACAGGCGCGCAGTGAACTGGACAGGCTGGTCGCGACCTACGCCCCATTCGCGGCGCGCGGCGTCCCGATCGTTGGGCTGGAGCCGAGCTGCCTTCTGACACTCCGTGACGAACTGCTCTCGCTGCGCTCGGATAATGACGCCAGGAGCGTGAGCGCGCACGCGTTGCTGTTCGAGGAATTTCTGGTTCGTGAGGCGGAAGTGGGCCGCCTGAAATTACCGCTCGGTGCCATGCCGACGAAAGCGCTGGTTCACGGCCACTGCCATCAAAAGTCATTCGGCGCATTCAAGCCCGTCGAAAAGATACTTCGCCTCATTCCCGATCTTAGTATCGAAACCGTCGAGTCCAGTTGCTGCGGCATGGCCGGCGCGTTCGGCTATGGCGCCGATACTTACCAAACCTCGATCGAAATGGCCGAGCTATCGCTGCTACCGGCGGTGCGCCGCGTCGATGCGGCAGCGCTGATCGTTGCCGACGGCACTTCCTGCCGGCATCAGATCAAGGACGGCACGGACCGTGCAGCACTACATGTCGCCCGCGTGCTCGCGATGAGCCTCGACAGCGGACGGCAGACCGTCGATCCCCATCAATCGCAAAGGAACTGATATATGGCTGAACTTACCCTCGACATCGCCCGCAAGATTCTCGATGCCGCGCTTGCCAAAGGTGTCGAAAAGAAATTGAAGCCCTTGGTTATCACCATCCTGGATGCGCGCGGCTGCGTGAAGGTCACGGCGGCGCAGGACGGCACCAGCCTGATGCGAGCCGAAATCGCGCACGGCAAGGCTTATGGCGCGCTTGCGATGGGCATGGGATCGCGCGCGTTGTTCCAACGAGCCCAGGAGCAAGCCTATTTCGTCGGCGCGGTAAATGCGCTGGCGCAAGGCCGGCTCGTGCCAGTGCCCGGCGGCGTGCTGATCATGGACGGCACGACTTTACTAGGCGCGGTCGGTGTCAGCGGCGACACGTCTGATAATGACGAGGCTTGCGCGATCGCCGGCATCGAAGCCGCCGGATTCAAGGCGAATGCCGGGTAACGGCTATCCGCTGCATCCGGCAGGCATGTAGCTCATTGAAAGCCCTAAAATCAGCGCGGGACGCGCTGGTCGGCCGAATGCAGCGAGTTCCCTGCTCGAACTCTTCGTCCACCGGAATTCGTTGCAGGTGTAGATTGTCCTCTTGGCAACTACACACGGAGATTGTAATTTGCCAGCCGCACTAGCTCGGCAGGACAAATTATGATCGAAGCCATTCTGCTGATTGCCGGTACATACATCATTGTGGCCGAAATTGTTCGACGGTGGCGTGAGGCCGCCGAACGCGCGAAGTCGAGAAACAATCGCGCGTGACGGCTTGCCTTGGTGTTGCCCATGGGAGGCTAAGGAACCGTCTGAGTCGAGTCAGAATTCAGCTCAGGTTCCATTCCAGTGTATTCAAGTACCTCACGTATTTGAGTGCCGACTATGCGTACCCTCGGTGTTTCCGCGATCGTTATGGCTGCAGCCCTTGCCACACTTTCGATCATTTTCGTCGGACTGGCCCACGACAATGGCTGGTCAGGCGGCCCCGCCTGCTCGATGGCTGAGAGCCTTTGCCGTCGTCCATCGCTCATGGCAATCCCGATATTGGCGACGATGGCCTGGGGCCTGATGTTGATGACGGACAAGGGCCAGTAACGACACCTCTCGCAGCGCGATCCGCCAGTTTTTAGCGGCGCCTGCCAAGTCATCCCAAAACTGACGCTGCCGCGCCGTCCGCTTAAGAGGCGGCGCCGGACCGCAATCAGGCTATTTGCCCGGCCATGCCGGCTTGCGCTTTTCGCCAAAGGCCTTGAGGCCTTCCTTGGCGTCTTCCGTCATGGCCAACAACGCGATCTGGCTCTCGGTATAGGCGATACTCTCATCGAAAGACATTGAGGCGATCGCTCGCATCGCATATTTGCCCCGACGGATCGCCGTCGGAGACTTGTCGACGATACGGCTAACCAGCCAGTCGACCTTGGCGTCGAGCTCGGCCGCCGGCACTACGTAATTCAGAAGGCCCGCTTCCTTGGCGGTGTTTGCATCGAAGGGCTCGCCGGTAAGCGACCATTCGCTGACGAGCCGCTTTGGCGCGATCGATTGCAGCAGACTCAATACCTGCATCGGGAAAACGCCGACCTTCACTTCCGGCAAGCCAAAGATGACGTGATCGGCGGCAACCGCCATGTCGGTCATGCACAATAGGCCCATGCCGCCGGCCATGCAGACGCCCCCCACCCGGGCGATCGCGGGCTTGGTGGCGTTTTGCGACAGCCGCAACAGGTCCGCGTAATCGACGTTCGGCCTGGAAAAATCCATCGCAAAGGCAGCGCCGCTGTTTTGCAGGTCCGCGCCCGCGCAAAACGCTTTGTCGCCGGCACCCGTCAACACGATAACGCGGACATCGGTGTCGTCATGCGCTTCGCGATAGCCGCGGGCGATCCCGGCGACGACGTCGGCGTTGATCGCATTACGCTTGTCAGGCCGGTTGATGGTGATCCAGAACGCCTGCCCGCGCTTCTCGCGTATCACGCTTGTCATGTCGTTCATTGTTCCGCTCGCCTGTTTGCCCTGGATTGGAAACTTTTGCGGCAGGACGGCGGTGGCTGCAAGCGGGAATTAGGCTGCGGGCGCGGCCTTCTTCACCCAGACCTTGTTGTCATGGAACGCAGCGCCACCGACTGGAGCCACTGTTTCGGCTCCGGTCAGCATGTTGATGCCACGGCCGCCGATATGCGCCTTGTTCGGATGGATCGACTCGGCAATCAGCACGCCACGTCGAACGCCATCGAACAATTTCGCAGTCAGCGTGGTTTCACCCCGCGCGTTGCCCAGTGTCACGGCCTCGCCGTCGGAGATCGCAAGGCTTGCGGCATCTTCCGGATGGATCATCACCGTCGGTGCGCCCTCGCGAGCCTGCGACCCCGGCGTCTCGTTGAAGCTGGTGTTGAGATAGCTGCGTGACGGTGAAGTGGCGAGGCGGAACGGATGTTGCTCGTCAGCCTCCTCGATGATGGTCTAATGATCGGGCAGCGACGGCATTTCTGACCACGGGCCTAGACCTGGCCTGCCGAACGGCGGATTTGCCCAGTCAGCCTTGAAGTGGAATTTCTTGTCGGCATGCGCAAAGCCGTCGAGATAATGCGAGGTGCGGAAGTCCGGCTGAATATCGCGCCACAGATCCGCTTCCAGCGTTTCGATGTCGCCGTGACCGCTCTTCTTCAACGTAGCGTCGATCAGCTCGCGCGGCGTCATCTCAAATGCGGGATGCACGGCGTTGAGGCGGCGGCCGAGGCCTTGCAGCACCTCATGGTTGGAACGGCACTCGCCGGGCGGATCGATCAGCTTCGCGCCCACCGAAATGTGCTGATGGCCGCCGCCGTAATAGAGATCGTCATGTTCCATGAACATCGTGGCGGGAAGCACGATGTCGGCCATGGCGGCCGTCTCAGTCATGAACTGCTCATGCACCGCGACGAACAAATCCTCGCGCGCAAAGCCCTGACGCACCAGCGCCTGCTCGGGCGCGACCGTCATCGGATTGGTATTCTGGATCAGCATCGCCTTGATGGGACCACCACCCTTCAGGGCCTCAGCATCCCCGGTCAGGATCCGGCCGATCTTGGACTGGTCGAGCCAGCGTGTCGTGTCATCGATCGCGTCGTGGCCCTCGATGATGGATTCGTCGAACTGCCAGATTGAGGCATTGTTGAAAAAGGCGCCGCCGCCCTCATATTGCCAGGCCCCCGTCACCGCCGGAATGCACAGCGCTGCGTGCATCTGCGTCGCGCCGTTGCGGCTGCGGGTGAAGCCGTAGCCGAGGCGGAAGAACGTTCGCTTGGTCTGGCCAACGGCGCGCGCGAACGCCTCGATCTCCTCGACCGGCACGCCGGAAATCCTTGAGGCCCATTCCGGCGTGCGCGTCGCCAGATGTGCCTCGAGTTCGTCAGGACAGTCCGTATAGCGGTCCATATAGGCGCGGTCCGCATAACCTTCCCGGAACAGCACGTGCATAACGCCGCAGGCAAATGCGCCGTCGGTGCCTGGCCGAAGCAGGATCTTGATATCGGCCTGCTTCATGGTCTCGTTGTTGTAGATGTCGATCGCCGCGATCTTGGCGCCACGTTCTTTCCGGGCGCGCGAGGCGTGCGTCATCACGTTGACCTGGGTGTTCACCGGATTGGTGCCCCAGATCACGACGAGATCGGACACGCCCATCTCGCGCGGATCGACCCCGGCGATCTTGCCGGTGCCGATAGAAAAGCCAACGCGCGCAACGTTGGCGCAGATGGTCGAATAGAAGCGCGAATACTTCTTCACATGCGACAGGCGGTTGATGCCGTCGCGCATGACCAGCCCCATCGTGCCGGCGTAATAATAAGGCCAGACCGATTCAGCGCCGAATTCGCGCTCGGCCTGATCGAACCGCACGGCAATTTCATCGAGCGCTTCGTCCCAGGAAATCCGCGCGAATTGACCGGAGCCTTTCGGTCCGATGCGGCGCATCGGATAGAGCAACCGATCGGGATGATGAATGCGCTCGGCGTAACGCGCCACCTTGGCGCAAACGACGCCCGCGGTATAGGTCTGCACCTTGGAGCCGCGGACCCGGCCGATCGAACGCCCCTCGATCACCTCGATATCGAGCGCGCAGGCCGACGGACAATCGTGCGGACAGGTGGAATGGCGGATATCGATCTTGGTATGCTGGTTCATGCGTTTTAGATAACATCAAAAACCGCGGTCGCCGAGGGGCTTTGTCCGGCAGTGCACCTGCAAAAACGGCCGCTAGCCATGCGTCAAGCGCCCAAATAGGCGCCGCCATTGGCGTGGATCGCCTGCCCATTGATATAGCGCGCGCCAGGCCCGCAAAGGAAACGTACGGCCGCGGCAACATCTTCCGGCAGGCCTCGATTGCCGGTGATCGTCTGATGCGTCAGATGATGCGCCGGCTCGGGCTTATCCTTCGGCCGTGACGTGCCGATCAGGCCGGGCACAACGCAGTTCACGGTGATGCCGTCATCGGCAAGATCGTGCGCCAGCGCGCGGGTGAAGCCGATGATACCGGCCTTTGCCGTCACCACATGGGCTCGGTTCTTCGCGCCGGTATGGGCACTGAGACCGCCGATATTGACGATGGTCCCGGCGCCCGACTTTCGCAGCGCCGGCAGGCAGGCCTTCACACAGTGGAACGTTCCATCGAGGGTCACGTCTAGGATTTCGCGCCACGCCGCATAATCCATCTCGGCGAAGGGCTTTTCGCGCCGCAGCGCAGCGTTGTTGACGAGGATATCGATGCGGCCGAATTGCTTCATGGCAGCATCGACCATCGCCTGCACCGCTGCGGCGTTGGCAACATCGCCGATTTGAACGAGCGCTTTGCCGCCCGCTGCCTCGATCTCGCAGGCGACAGCTTCCGCCTCCGTGCGGTTGCTGCGCGCGCTCACCACGACGGACGCCCCGCCTTCCGCAAGCGTCAGCGCGATCGCGCGGCCGATATTGCGGCCTGCGCCGGTGACGACGGCTACCTTGCCGGAGAGTTCCTTGGTCATAAGCTGCTAGCCGCGGAATGAGGAAAGATCGATGCGGCCATTATACAGCCGCGCCATCAGCTGCAGCGCCGCATCGCTTTGTGCAGCGCTCCAGCCGCCATACTCGGCGTTGAGCCTGAATTTGTCGATCACATCCTGCCGGGTCAGCGGCTCCCGCGCGCCGCCTCGCAGATGGGGCTGGCGCTCCTCGACAACGCTGCCGTCATTGAGGGTGGCGCGGACATGGCCGGTGTAGTTGTTCGGATATGGATTGACCGGATCAATCACGAATTTCACCTTGGCAGCAAGCGCCAGCACGCGCTCATCACGGATTGCGCTTTCCGTGAATGCACCGAGCCCTACGCCGCCGTGCACGAATCCGGCGGCCAACAGATAAGGCGCGGCGAACTTGGCGGCATAGCCGTTGGCCGGACGCTGTTTATCGACGAGCGGCTCCCAGAGCCGGTGCACGGTTCCCTCCGCCACCTCGCAGACGATCTCGACAACGTCCTCTGGCTTGATGCCGCGCGCGGCCAGGCGGCGCGCACAATCGATATAGGGCTGGGCCATCGTTCCACATGGATAGGGCTTGAACGCCAATGTATCCGTCACCCATCGCGTGCCGAAGTCGCCGGTCAGTGCGTCGTAGTCGCCCTGGGTAGTGCGAGCAAAGCCATGGAACAGGCCATGCGCGCCCTCAAGCACCGTACGTGGCCCCACGAATCCTGCCCGAGCCAGCAGCGCCGCGCGGATACCCGATTGCGCGGCCCAACCGGCATGCAGCCGCTTGGTCCAGGCGCCTTCGGCAAGATATTCGATGATGCCGCCTGCCATGCTACCGGCGACACCGAGCGCATCAACGATCTGCCTGGCATTGAGGCCAAGCGCAGCGCTAACGCCGGCCGCCGCGCCCAGCGCGCCAAATATCGCTGTCGGATGGAAGCCTGCCTTGTGAACGGCCTTCGACACCACAAGGCTCAAGCGGCACAGCACTTCGGTGCCGACCGCGATCCCGATCAGCGCCATGCGGCCATCCGGATTGTGCCGCTCGCAAGCGGCGAGCACCGCCGGCACGATCACGGAGCCTGCATGAACCGGGCCGCCCTCGAACGTATCGTCGAAATCCTCGCCATGCGCAGCGGTGCCGTTGACGAAGGCAGCGCCGGCTGCGCTTAGGGTCCGCTTGTGCCCGATCGCCGTGCATCGGCCATCGTCGTCGCAGCCGGCCAGCGCGCTTCTGATATAGTCCTCGTTGCGCGCGGTGATGCACAGGCCGACCACGTCGATCAAAAGGTCCTCGCATTTGCGCACGGTGGCTTCCGGCAATGTACCGGGCGTGAGTGCGACGATCTTTTCGGCCAGCGTTTCGGCGACCGAAATCCTGGGCAATCCGGAAGCCATGCCGGTCAAACGCGGAAGATTTTTGTGTAGCGCGCCTTGATGGCCTCGCTTTCCTTCTCAACCGCCGCCGCATCGTCCTTCATCGTCCTGATGTCCTTGAGCGGCGTGCGGCCGGCCTTTTCGACGGCTTGCGAATGCACCGAGCGAAGGCCGCCAACGTCAATGATGAGCTGCTGGGCTTCCCGGCTAAGACTGAACGACTGGAACAGCCTTGCCGCATTGGGATTGGGAGCATGTTTGAAAATGCCGTTCGGCCCGATGATCAGCGGCGAGCCCTCCGTGGCGTAGACCGGCGCGACCGGGCGGCCCGCCTCCTTCATCTGAAAGATGTTGTATTCGTTGCCGTCGGCCATCACCGCGCGCTCGCCGAGATCGAGCTTCTTCGGCGGATCGGCCGACGACTGCACCTGCATGATGTTCTGTTTGGCGAGCTTTTCGAAGTAGCCCCAGCCGAGATCGCGCTGCATCTGATAAGTCGCGGTCATGATGGTGCCGCTGTAACCCGGATGCGCTTTGACGATCTTGCCCTTCCATTTCGGATCGAGCAGATCGGCAAAGCTCTTCGGCGCCTCCTCGGCCTTCACCAGATTGGTGTTGTAGGCGATGATGCTGAGCCAAACACGGAAACTCGCAAACTGACCATCCGGATCCTTGTGCTCCTCAGGATAATATTTCGCGACATCCTCCGTCACGTAAGGCGCCAGAATGCCGTCGCGCTTCCAGACGATGAAATGCGCCGCATCGGATGAATTCACCACGTCGACGGCATGAATGTTGCTGGAGTATTCCTGGCCGATGCGCTGGAACAAGCGCTCCGCGCCGGTGCGTTCGACCCGTACCGCAATGCCCGGATATTTCGCCTCAAAGGCTTTTGCCAGCTTCTCCGCGACCGGTAGATCGGTCGAGGTGTAATAAATGACCTTGCCCTCCTTCTTCGCAGCCTCGATCAACGCGAGCGTCACTCCCTCCGGCGGCGGAGCAGCAGCAATCACGCGCGTTGAAAATGCTGCGCTTGCGAAAACAGCGCCGGCGCCCTGGAGCACATTACGTCGCGAAATCGAGATCTTCATAGGCGCTCCCAATATTCCTTTATCGAGCCTTCTTCGGGCTCGCTCCTGCGCGGTTTCCGAGACACCCGAGATTATCTTTTATTCCAAGATCGCGCAGCCAGTCTTTCGTCGACAGCGCGTTCCCATTGCAGCTAGACTTGCGAGAAGAAATAAAACAAGCGTCAGGGGATGGGAGAAATGACGGGCCCAAGGATTGTATTGGCTCTGGCTCTGCTCGCAACGTCGCTCACTGGCGCACACGCGCAGGACTATCCCTCGCGACCGGTGAAAATAGTCGTCCCGTTCGGCGCCGGAGGGCCAGCCGACGTTACGGCGCGCCAGATCGGCAACATCCTGCAGGAGAGTTTCGGTCAGGCCTTTGTGGTCGAGAACCGCACGGGAGCCGGCGGTGTGATCGGCACGCAGGAAGCCGTGAAGTCGCCGCCAGATGGTTACACGCTGCTGATGATGTCGAATACCCAGACCGCGAATGAATCGCTGGTGCCGCAGCGCAAATATGAACTGATGCGCGATCTCGCGCCGATCGCGCCGGTGAACTATTCCGACCTCGTGATCGTGGTTCATCCTTCCGTGCAGGCCAAGACCCTGCAGGAATTCATTGCGCTGGCCAAATCGCAGCCGGGAAAATTGAACTACGCCTCTTCCGGCCAGGGCACGCCATACCACATGGCGGGCGAGCTGTTCAAAGCCATGGCCGGCGTCGATCTTGTGCATGTGCCGTACCGCAATAGCGGCGAGGCACGCAGCGGCGTGATCGGCGGCCAGGTTCAGATGATGATCGATGCACTTCCGGCGATGGCTCCCAACATCGCCGAAAATCAGGTTCGCGCGCTGGCTACGACGGGCAAGATGCGTTCGACCGTGCTACCCAATGCGCCGACCGTGATCGAGGCCGGCGTTCCCGGTTATGAGGCCACCATCTGGCTCGGCCTGATGGCACCCGCGGGCACGCCGAAGCCGATCATCGACAAACTCAACGCGGCGGTGAACGACATTGTGAAGCGACCTGACATCACAAAACTATGGTCTCAGCAAGGTGTCGTCCCTATGTCAATGACGTCAGACGAATTCGACAAATTCCTCCGCGGCGATATCGTGAAGTGGGCGGAAGTGGTCAAGAAGTTCGACAAGCCACCGCAATAAGAAGCCACCAGAGAAGGCCTGCCCTCGATGCCAATCGTTCGATTTCGCCTCAACGGCGTCGAGCTGGAAATTGACGCCGATCCCGACCGCTCATTGCTAAGTATCTTGCGCGGGCAGCTTGGCTTGACGGGGCCGCATTTCGGCTGCGGCGCCGGCGAATGTGGCGCCTGCAATGTGATTGTCGGCGATCGCGCGGTCTCCGCCTGCGATATGCCGCTATGGTCGGTGGCCGATAAGGACGTCATGACCATCGAAGGGCTGGGAACGAGCGAGCGACCACATCCGCTGCAGCGCGCCTTTATCGCTGAACAGGCGCTGCAATGCGGCTATTGCGTCTCGGGTATCCTGATGAGCGCCGCGGCACTGCTGAAACGAAATCCCTCGCCGACAAGCCGCGAGGTGAAGGAAGCGCTCGACCGCAACCTCTGCCGCTGCGGTTCGCATAACCGCATGCTGCGGGCGGTGCTGCGCGCGGCGGAAGAAATGGCGGCAGGATGAACCAGCAGGCGCCCTCCCTCTCCCCGCCAACACTGCCGGTAAGCCTTGCAGCGAACCCAAAACTCTCGGCGTGGCTGAAATTCTCGAGCAACGGACAGGTCGCGATCTCACCCGGAAAGGTGGAGATCGGACAAGGCATCGTGACGGCGCTGGCGCAGATCGCCGCAGATGAGCTCGATATCGATCTGGCTCGCGTGCAGATGGTCCGCGCATCCACCGCCGGCAGTCCCAATGAAGGCGTCACATCGGGCAGTCTTTCCATCCAGCAATCCGGCCGCGCGCTGCGCCATGCCTGCGCCGAGGTCCGCCGGATCTTTCTTGAGCAGGCAGCGGAACGGCTGGGGGTCGATGTCGATGCGCTCGAGATCGAGGACGGCACCATTTCAGGGCCCGGCAATATCAGGACAAGCTACTGGGAGCTCGCAGAAGAAGTCTCGCTCGATCGCGACGCTACGCCCGGTGTGACGCCCAAGATTGCGACGCGCCGAACGTTGGCCGGAAATTCCGTTCCGCGAATCGACATTCCGGACAAGGTGTTTGCGCGGCCGCGCTTCATCCATGATCAGGTATTGGCGGGAATGCTGCATGGCCGCGTGCTGCGCCCGGAGAACGCAGGCGCGAAACTTGTCGAACTGAGGGAAGATGACGCGCGTTCCGTTGCCGGTTTCGTCGCAATCGTGCGAGACGGCAGTTTTGCGGGAGTGGTCGCCGAAACCGAGCACGGTGCGGAGGCGGCCCTCAATGCGCTGCGCAAAGGCGCGAAATGGTCCGATGGCGAGCCCCTGCCGGACGAAAGCGATCTCGCCAATTTCCCCAAAGCGCAGCCGTGCGAATCCTCTGTTATCAGCAAGAAAACTGCGGCATCGCCCGGCACAGTCGCGCGAACCATCCGGCAGCAATATACCCGCCCCTATATTGCGCATGCATCGATAGCGCCGTCCTGTGCGATCGCGCAGTGGTCCGGCAACCGCCTCCAAATCTGGACCCACAGCCAGGGCGTCTATCTCCTGCGCACCGATCTTGCGATGGTTCTCAAGCTGCCCGTCGAAAACATCACCGTCGAGCATATCGAAGGTGCGGGTTGCTACGGGCATAACGCTGCCGACGATGTCGCGCTCGATGCCGCCCTGCTCGCCAAAGCCGCCGGCGGCCGGCCGGTGCGGGTGCAATGGTCGCGGCAAGGCGAAATGTCGGATGCGCCGTTCGGCGCGGCGATGGCAATCGAGATCGAGGCCGAGCTTGATGCGCAGGATGAGATCATCGGCTGGCGACACGACATCTGGAGCAACGGCCACGTGGCGCGGCCGGGTCGCGCGGCGCAGCCCGCCTTACTGGCAGGGTTCGAACTGGAGAACCCCTTTCCACGCATGGTCTCGACCAATCCGCCGCAGGCCAATGGCGGGGGTGGTGATCGTAATTCGATCCCGCTCTATGATTTTCCATCCTGGCACATCGAAAGCCACCGCCTGACAACGATGCCTATACGCGTCTCCGCACTGCGGACGCTTGGTGGGCAAGGCAATGTGTTTGCGATCGAATCCATGCTCGACGAAATCGCCGTCGAGCGCGGCGAGGATCCGGTCGCGTTCCGGCTGCGCCACTTGCGGGATGAGCGCGCCAAGGACGTCATCCGCGCCGTCGCAGCCCGTGTCGGTTGGAAGCCGGAGAAGCAGCCCGGTATCGGGTACGGCATTGGCTTTGGCCGCTACAAGAACACCGGCGCCTATTGCGCTGCGATCGCCGAGATCGAGGGCGCGCAGGACATCCGCGTCAACAAGCTGACGTTGGCAGTCGATGTAGGCGAGGCCATCAACCCCGACGGCGTCATCAACCAGGTCGAAGGCGGCGCCATTCAATCCACGAGCTGGGCGCTAAAGGAACGCGTCCGCTTCGACCGGCAACGCATCACGAGCACAGCCTGGACGGAATATCCGATCCTGCGCTTCAGCGAAGTGCCCGATGTCGAGGTTGAACTCATCCAGCGCTCCGACATGGACCCGGTCGGCGCAGGCGAGGCCGCCCACGGTCCGGTGACGGCCGCCATTGCCAATGCCGTGTTCGACGCGCTGGGCGTGCGGGTGCGCGATTTGCCGATCACGCGCGACAGACTTATCGCCGCGATGGAATTGACCTGATGGTCAGCCTGAACATCCTGAGCGGCGGTGCAGCGCAAGGCCTGGTGGGCAGCCTGACGCCGGCCTTCAAGGCCCTGACCGGATTCAACATCTCGGGCGAGTTCGGCGCGGTCGGCGTCATGGCAGACAAATTGCGCCAGGGCACGCCGGCTGACATCGTCATCCTGACCGCGGCCCTCATCGCCAAACTGGCGCAGGAGAAGCTTGTCGTTGCCGCATCGATAGACGACGTCGGGTTGGTCGAAACCGCCCTCGCCGTTCGCTCCGGCGATCCGGAGGCAGCGGTAAAGGATGCTGTCGGCCTGCGCCAAGTCTTGCTGGCCTCAGATGCTATCTTCGTGCCGGACACCAAATCGTCGACGGCTGGAATTCACGTTGCAAACGTCCTTCAGCAACTCGGCATCGCCGATGAGGTCGCCGCCCGCTTAAGAATTTTCCCCAATGGCGCAACAGCGATGCGTGAACTGGCGACATCCGAAGCACGGCGTCCGATCGGCTGCACGCAATCGACCGAGATCATCAGCACCAAGGGCGTGACCTTGTGCGGCTCACTGCCCCCGGACTGCGAACTTGCAACGATGTACACGGCCGGCATCACGACCGCGGCTGCTCACCCGCAACAGGCCCAACACCTGATCGACTTGCTGATCGGTGCCGAACAACATGAACAGCGGACGCGAGCCGGTTTCATCAGCCGCCGGAGGTAGCTTCACCTCATCGTCCAGCTCCTGAACGACACGCCGCGCGCCGCACCAACCAATGCGTGATACTATTTTTGGTTGTCAAAGCACATTCATATACTAATATATTAATCGAGGAAACACATGCCCGCCCGTGCATCAAAGAAGACGGCACCAACGGTTCGCCGGATTGCGGCCGGTACCCGCCGCAGCGGAAGACCGCGCGCGGCGACCGCCGCATCCAGGATCTATTCCGATCTTCGAGCCGAGCTAGTGTCGCTGCAGCGCCGCCCCGGCGAAGCCATCTCGGAGGCGCAGATTGCGCTCTCCTACGGCGTGAGCCGTACCCCCGTCCGCGAGGCCATTCTCAAACTATCGGATGAAGGTCTGCTGGAGATCTACCCCCAGTCCGGCATATTTGTCTCGCGCATTCCGATCGCAGCACTGCCCGAAGCCATCATCATCCGCAAGGCGCTGGAGGAGACCACTGCGCGGCTAGCTGCGGAGCGCGCAACATCGAGCCAGATTTTGGCGCTGCAGTCGATCCTGGAACGCCAGCGCGAGGCCAGCGCTGCCGGAGATAGCGACACGTTCCATCAGGCCGATGAGATGTTTCATGCTGCGGTCGCTGATGTCGCCGGCTATCCTGGTATCTGGAAGTATATCCAGCAAGTGAAGGTTCACGTCGACCGCTATCGCCGGCTGACCCTGCCCCAGCGCGGGCGGATCGCAAAGGTGATCGTCGAACACGAGGCCGTTCTGACCGCGATCGAGGCGCATGATGCGGAAGGCGCGAGGCGGGCAATGGAAATTCATCTCGAGAGCCTTCTCGAGAACATCTCGGCCACCCAGCACATCAATCCGGAGTACTTCGACGAACAACCGTAGAGTCTGGAAAGTCCACAACGATAAACAAACGTCAGGAGGAACACCATGAAACGCCGCGACTTCATCAAGTTTAGCGCAGGGCTCGGTGCCGCGATGGCGGCTACGACGCCGCTATCATCAGCATTTGCGCAAACCAAGATGGTGCTGAAAGCATCGGACGTTCACCCGCTGGGCTATCCGACGGTCGAGGCCGTCGTCCGGATGGGTAAGAAGCTGGAAGCCGCCACCAACGGCCGGCTGACGATCCAGATGTTCCCCTCGATGCAGCTCGGCGGCGAAAAGGAAATGATCGAGCAGGCCCAGCTCGGCGCGCTGCAGTTCGCCCGTATTTCGGTCGGCGCCGTCGGTCCCGTGGTGGATGACGTCAACGTCTTCAACATGCCGTTTGTCTTCCGTAATACAAAGCACATGGAGAAGGTTATCGACGGCGAAATCGGCGACGAATTGCTGGCGAAGATCTCCGCGAATGAAAAGACCGGCCTGATCGCGCTGTGCTGGATGAACGCCGGCTCGCGCAATGTCTATAACAACAAGCGGCCGATACGGACCATCGCCGACCTCAAGGGCCTCAAGGTCCGCATGATGGGCAACCCGCTGTTCGTCGACACGATGAACGCACTGGGCGGCAACGGTGTCGCACTCGGCTTCGATCAGGTGTTCAGTTCGATGCAGACGGGCGTGGTCGACGGCGCCGAGAACAATCCACCTTCGTTCATGGCGCAGAACCACTATCAGGTGGCCAAGTATTTTACGATGACCGAACACCTGATCATTCCGGAGCTTCTGGTGTTCTCGCGCATCTCCTGGCAGAAACTGTCGCCGGAAGACCAGGCTCTGATCAAGAAATTTGCGAAGGAAGCGCAGCAGGAGCAGCGCGTGCTCTGGTATGAAGCGGAGAACGCTGCCATCGAAAAGATGAAGGCGGCCGGCACCGAGATCATCACCGACATCGACAAGAAGCCGTTCCAGGAAGCCGTCAAGCCGGTTTGGGACAAGTACGGCGCAAAGTATGCCGCGATGGTCAAGCGCATCGAAGCCGTCCAATGAGACACCGCTCGCGACCGAGGCGTGGCCGGCGTCTGTTAGTGCCGGTCACGCCTCTTGAGTCTCTTGCGGGATCAAGAACGCTGTCAGTTCCGAGGTCAAAATGTCCTATTCTGTGGCCGGAATTTTCCGGCGTGTGAACGATGCGGTGTACTGGACCGGCGCCGCGATCGCGTGCGTAGCGCTCGTCCTGGTCTCGGCGGTGATCCCATGGGCCGTTTACACCCGATACATCCTCAACAGCGCCTCGTCATGGCCGGAACCGATGGCCGTGTTGTTGACCGTCGGGATTACCTTCATCGGCTCAGCCAACTGCTATCGCCAGCGCATTCACATGAATATGACGGTTGGGACTGACCTATTGCCGCCGCTGCTGCGCCGCGCCTCGCTGTTCCTCAGCGAAATATTGATGGGCGTGATTGCTATCTTCATGATCGTTTGGGGACTGCGCCTCGTTCGGACCACCTGGGACAATTCGGTGGACGAATTTCCGTGGCTTTCGGTCGGCGTCACCTATCTCCCGATCGTGGTCAGCGGCGCCATGATGCTCCTGTTCGTCGTCGAACGCCTGACCATCGGCCCGCCGCCGCGCGACGGCGCTGATGCTCACGTACCGGTCGAGTAACTGCCATGGATATCGCGGTCCTGCTCCTCAGCATGTGCCTGTTCTTCGCGATTGGCATGCCGATCGCCTACGCGCTGGCGCTGTCCGCACTTGTCGGTGCGCTCTGGATCGATTTGCCGGTCGGCGCGGTCATGCAGCAATTTGCCAGCGGCGTCGGGAAAGTCTCGATGTTGACCATCCCCTTCTTCGTACTGGCGGGCGCCATCATGGCCGAGGGCGGAATGGCCAAGCGGCTGGTCGACTTTGCAGCCGTGGTCGTCGGGTTCACCCGCATCCGGGGCGGTCTCTCGCAGGTCAATATCCTTGCGACCACGATCATGAGCGGCATCTCCGGATCGTCGGTCGCCGACACCTCCGCCATCGGATCGGTGATGATACCGCAGATGGCCGCCAAAGGCTATCCGCGGGTGTTCGCGACCAACGTGACCATCAGCGCTTCGCTGCAGGCCATCATTGTCCCGCCGAGCCACAACTCGGTGATCTATTCGCTGGCGACTGGCGGCGTGGTGTCGATAACCAGCCTGTTCCTGGCCGGCGTGCTTCCCGGCCTGCTGCTCGGCTTTTCGCTGATGGTGCTCTGCCTGTTCTATGCTTATCGTGACAAGCATCCCAAGGGGGAGCCTGTGCCGATCCGACAGGCGCTCAAGATGCTCGGCGACGCCGCATGGGGCATCGTGACGCTGGTCATCGTTCTCGGAGGCATACTCACCGGCGTCTTCACGCCGATCGAGGCTGGCGCGGTCGCCTGCGTCTGGGCGTTCTTCGTCACCATGTTCATCTATCGCGACTACAAATGGTCCGAGCTGCCATTGCTGGTCTACAAGACGCTGCAAACGGTGGCGATGGTGCTGACGCTGGTCGCGACCGCGTCGTGCTTCGGCTATGTCGCCGCGCTGATGCAGATGCCAGCGAAGATGACCGAATTCTTCGTCGCCACATCGAGCAACAAATACGTGCTGCTGATGTGGCTGAACATCATGCTGCTGGTTCTTGGAACGGCGCTTGATCTTGCTCCTCTGCTGCTGATCTGCACCCCGATCCTGCTGCCGGTGGTGAAGAGCTTCGGCATCGATCCCGTGCATTTCGGCATCGTCATGCTGCTCAATCTCGGCATCGGCCTGCTGACGCCGCCGGTAGGGACGACACTGTTCGTCGGCTGTGCCATCGGCAAGGTTTCGGTCGACGAGGTAATGCGCGGTATCTGGCCGTTCTACTACGTGATGTTCACGGTGCTGATGATCGTGACCTACGTACCCTGGCTGTCGCTGGCGCTGCCAAGGGCGTTCGGATTCTAGCAAACGCAGTTCGCGTCAGGAGACTCCGTATGAAGATCATCGACCTCAGCCGCGAGCTCTATCACCGTACGCCGAGCTATCCCGGCCACCCACCCGTGATGCATGGCGTTTGGAAGACTCACGAAGAATCCTTCGCGGAGTCCGGCAATGTGCACGGGCTGGCGTCTATGTTCATCTCCATGGTAGACCATGCCGGCACCCACATCGACGCGCCCAGGCATTTCGGCAAGAGCGGCATATCCATCGATCAGTATCCGCTCGAGAAATGCATCGTGCCGGGCATCTGCCTCGACCTGCGCCACATCGCACCGTGCGCCGAGATCACGCCTGCCGATTTGGAAGCCGCGGTGAGGAAGGCCGGCGTGCCGGTGCCGAAAGGCGGCACCGTCCTGCTCTGCACCGGTCATCACGAGCGAACATTCCCCCACAAGGAATATTCAACCGACAATTCCGGTGTGAACGTCGCGGCCACCGAATGGCTGGCGCTGCAGGGCATCGTGCATTTCGGCATCGATTCGATGCGGCCGGGCCCCGAGGGCAAGGTGAACGCGCTCGTTCACAAGGCCTGCCTCGACCTCGACATCACCCATATCGAGAGCCTGTGCAATCTCGAAGCGTTGCTGGGGCATGGCCAGTTCACTTTCATCGGCCTGCCGATGAAGTGGCGCGGCGGGACAGCGTCGCCAATCCGTGCCGTGGCGGTGTTTGATATGTGAAAGCAAGCAAGCCCGGCCGCGTTGTCGCGGATAAGAAGCAGCTTATTCCCCCTCACTCCCGGATCCCGCTTCAGCGAGATCACGAAGCGCCTCGGCATTCAGCACGACGATGGCACCATGCTCGAGGCGCACCCAATCGCGGTTTGCCCAGGCGCGCAGCTGCTTGTTGATGCTCTCCCGCGTCATGCCGACCATCTCGCTGATCTCCTGCTGGGTGATCGCGATGGTTCGACCCGGCTGCGCCGGCTTGTGTTTTTCGGACAGGCGTAGCAATGCGCTCGCCAGCCGTCCGGGCAGGTTCTGCAGTATAATCTGCTCGACCTGGTCGCTGGTCCATCGCAACCGCTCACAGAGCAATTCGATGAACTTCATCGCCAGCGCCGGCTGCTCCTTCACGAAAGGAATGAATTCGCGCCGGTCGATGACGAACAGCTCGCAATTGGAGTTTGCAATCGCGTCGGCCGAGCGGGCGCCGCCGTCGAGCAGCGCGATTTCGCCGAAGATTTCTCCTGGCTCGATGATATTCAGAATCGCGCTACGGCCATCGGGCGAGGAAATGCTCATCTTCACGGTGCCCGAGATCACCGCATACAGGCTGTTGCCGGGATCTCCCTTGGAGAACAGCGTGGCGCCCCGCTTCAACGTGGCGTGTTTCGCATAACGGCAGAGTTGCTCGAACGCCTCGGGCTCGAGGTCAGCAAAAAACGGGTGCTTGCGCAGCACCGACAGCTTGCCGTTCGAAAATCCGTGAGCTTCACCCGTCCTTTGTTGAGGCACGACGTCAAACTCCAGGGAACAGGGGTTGCAGCCCTTCCGTAATCAAGGCCGGCCGGCTTTTCAACCGGAAAGCGCGGCACTGCGTCGATTTAGCGGCCGAAAAATGAAGATGGCCGCCAGCATTAACGCACCGATAACCGTGGAACCAGCGATCAGATAGTACAGCCAATCTAGCTGCGCGACGGGCTGTTGCAGCAACAACCATCCACCAATCAACACTATAACGGCCCTGGACAGGCTCACAAGCAACGGAGTGCTGGCCCGCCCCCATCCTTGGTAGGCAGACAGCAGCACGACCGAAACGGCCATGAACCCGTAGGCCACTCCTGTCACTTGGAAGTAGTCGGATGCCGCGGAAACGGCCTTCTCGGCGTCGGTAAACAGGCCAGCGATCGACCGACCTGAGATTGCAACACCGAGCCCCATCGCCGTGAACACGGAAGCAGCCAGCGCACACGAGACGAAAGTCACGCGACGCGCCCGCTCAAGGAGGCCCGCTCCGACGCAAGCCGCTACCATCGTCGTCGTGCCCACCCCAAAGGCGAGTACCAGAGACGAAATAAGAAGTTCGACGCGGGAAGCCAATCCGTATCCGGCCAGCGCCTCGACCCCGAAGCGAGCGACATATGCCGTGATCGCGATCAGAGCGACGTTGGTGACCAGTATCTGCATCGATGACAGAGATGCAACCTTAAGAATACGAGATAAGAGGTCCCAACGGAGTCGAAAATTCGCGAAGGTGAGATGGATGGGACTTTTGGCGGACTGCAAATGGATCAACATTCCGACGACGCCAAGCGCGTAATAGCTCAACATCGCGATCGCGGCGCCTACTATCCCAAGTTTGGGAATCGGTCCCCATCCAAATATCAGAATCGCGAAAAGCGGGAGCGTAGCGGCCGCGCGCAAAATGGTGATGCGAACTGTCGTTTTCATGTCTCCGGTGCCCCGGATTATGGCGGTCAGGCTACCGAGAAGCCAAAGACTGACCGAGCCACCAAATACGACATTGGAGTACGCCAACGCTTGCTTAAGAGATTCGTCCCTTGCTCCTAACGCACCGAAGATCACTGGTCCAAGACCAAGCAGTATCCCGGCCGAAACTGCACCAAGGATCAGCGAAAGCAGGATCGCATGCATCGCAAGCGTCTCCGCTTCCGAAGATCTTCCGGCGCCCAACGCCTGAGCTACCGCGGACGATATCGCGCCACCCATAGCAATGGTGGTCACTGCAACAAATAGCGTAACGAGCGGCGCAACGACACTTATTCCCGCAAGCGCGTCGATGCCAAGACGGCTGAGGAAAAAAATCTCGATAGCTGCTACTGCATTTTGAACCAGAATTTGAACGAAACTGGGCGCGGCGAAACTGAGCAATACAGCCGGAATTGAGCCCTCGAGTGATCGCCGGATGTTCGTGTTCTGGGGCTTAGGCGCTGCGACAGCAACCGAAGTACTCTTCATTAGATTTCATCCGCTGTCGAATGGGAGATACAACCCTGGACTGCAGAAAGGCGATCCAACATTACAAACGTTTTGTGCAACCAGGGATTTTGCTGTAAATTGACAACAGCGTGCATGTGACCGCGACATTTGATGGCTTCGACAAGGCGACGCCATCTGGTGAAGCAAAACAGCTCGGTGCCAGACGATCGCGAACCTGGTGCACGCCTCAATACCGATAGCTCAACCTGCAAAGGAAGTCGACGATGGGTGGCATTTACAGCGACGAATTCGAGAAAAACATGAATGCTCTGACGAGCCCGGCCAATATCAAGGCGACGGCTAGGAAATTCGTCGAGTTTGAAAAGACGAATGGAGCATACAGTTTTGGAATGTTCGCAAAGACGCTGCTGCCGCGACCGGCCGATTGGGCCGACCAATATGGTTCAACAAAGGGCTATAACAACTGGGAAAAGCACGCCGGAGCCATTCCCAAAGAAATAACCGAACGCATAACTTCGATTACGTTTTCCAACTATCGCTCTGATAATCCGCTTCCGGTGTTAATGAAGATTGGTACCAACGTCGACGCGACTTACGACGTACAAATCAAGAACTTCATTCACGAGGGCATAGAGTACATCGGCATCCTTATGCTTTGCCCGAATCCAGCTCTCACGTCCGCGGCCAAGGCGGAACAGCGCGAGATGGTCAGCGCGTAAAACTTCAGCATCTTCAGGTAATGCGATCAGCTCAGCATATGTCTGGCTGATCGCATTTGCTTGGCGCATAATATTGTCCCGCTTCCAGGCAACAGTGCCGCAGAGGCGGAATTATTCCGATGACCGGCTGACGATCCGGCGCCTGTGATGAACTGCGAGCGCACGGTCTGGATCTGAGAGCCAGCTTCTCCATTCGCCAACTGCTGGTTGCAGAACGGTCCAGCCACTCCGCACATTGCACCGTCTCCTCGGTGAACCTTTCCGGGCATGCTTGGCACTAACGGCTCGAACTAGCCGTTCAACACAAACCGCGCGGCGGCCAAGAGTACTCGATCCGGCGCGCTTTGATAGCGATTGAGGAAAATACTATGTTGAGATTTGCTTTGCTGGGCGGAGCAGCCCTCCTTTCTGCAGCAGTCGCAATGCCGGCCGCGGCACAGGAGGTGGTCTACAATCCTGGCTACTGTGCACAATTCTATCCGAACGCAAACTGCCAGAACAAGGGGCCTAACAGCCCCTATACCGGCGAATATCAGCTGCGTAGTCAGATTCGCGGAGCTTATGCGTGGGGTGTTAGCCCCTGTGCGATGGGCGCCGACTACTATATCGGCCGCGGCGGCCGGCGCTACGCCTGCTATTGATCGCAGGATTGATTGCCGGCCGCGGGCGGCAACGGCGCCAACAGTCGGCAGCTATTCCTTGGCGATTCCGATTTCCCTGATCACGCGCTCATACTTCGCAAGCTGATCGCGCGTCATGGCACGCAGCTCCTCCGCTGAACTACCGCGCACCGCGAAACCAAGCTCTTCAAGTTTGCGGCGAACTTCGGGATCGTGGACCGCCTTCAGCACCTAGGCGTTCAGGCGGGCGAGAATATCCTTCGGGGTACCCGCTGGAGCAAGAACCGCGAACCATGAGTTGAAAAGGAAGCCGGGTAGGCCGGATTCCGAGACGGTCGGCACGTCAGGAAATTGCGGTAATCTCTTCTCCGTGGTCACCCCGATCAGCTTTAGCTGACCGCCGCGCATGAGCGTTGCGACCGTGCCCAGTCCCTGAAAGCCGACGGGGATTTGGCCGGCTGCGATATCGGTGGCTGCTTGGGTAGCGCCCTTATAGGGTACATGCGTAAGCGATGAGCCTGCCGCCGATGCAAACATCGCCATCGCCAAATGCTGCGGGCTTCCCGGTCCGCCTGAACCATAGTCGATCTTGCCGGGCGCCGCCTTTGCGGCCGCGATCAGATCTGCTGCACTCTTGAAGCTCGCTCGATTGCTGGCAACCAGTCCCCATTCCACCGTTGCAACCAAAGACACCGGCTCAAAATCCTTCAAGATGTCCCAGCGCATTTTGGACTGCAGATTCGGCACCATTGTCATGATGCTGTCGTTGAACCCGCCAATCGTGTAGCCGTCCGGTTCGGCGCGGGCGACCGCTTCCGCCCCGATCAGTCCTGACGCACCCGGCTGGTTCAGGATCACGATCTGCTGGCCCAAATTGTCGGCCATCTTCAGGGTGACGATCCGCGCGGCGACATCGACGGCACTTGCCGCGGCCAGCGGCACGATCATCTTGATGGGCCGATCCGGATAGTTCGCTTGGGCGATCGCGTGCTGGATTGAGAACACCACGCACACAGGCAGCAGCAACTGGATCAGACGCATTCGTCTCCCCCTCGCCGGCAGATTTTCACGTACGGCGCCGCCTCTTAGTTAGGCAAAGCTTGCCTCCGAACTCTCCACTTTGCAATGATCCCACAATGTGCGATGGGCGGACAGCGAATCGACCGGCTTCTTGCCGGCTGAAGATGTGGAAGGCAGTTAAAGCAGCTTTCCGTCCAGTCCAAAAAACGGGTGTGGGCCGTCGAAGGTGCCTATGGGGACCTGGTGGGTGACGACGGCGCCGCTCCCCTCGCCCGGAAACCAGCTATGCAGATGGAAGGCTGGCGGCTCGACCTTGAAGGAGGGTTCGCGCAACTCGGCCAGGTCGAGATCGACCGCGTGATTAGGGGCCGGGCAGATCGTGGTAGGCACGCCCGCAAACATGGTCAGCGTCGCCCGATGGACATGCCCGGTCGCGATCAATTGCACGCGCCGATGACGCTGGACGATCGGCGCGAGTTGGTCCGCGTTGAGGAGATTCTGGCGATCCATGTGCCAAATGCCTGCCTTGAATGGCGGATGGTGCAGGAACAGCAGCGCCGGCCGATGGGGAGAGGAAGCGAGGATCGCATCAAGCCATTGCAACGTTGGCTCATCGAGTTCGCCATGCGGCTTTCGGTGCACACTCGAGTCCAATAGTAGCAGGTCGAGCCCAGCCACCTCGATCTTCTGGTTAAGCGGACCGGATACGAAAGCATACGAAGCGGAAGGAAACGCTGCGCGCATCAACTCCCGCGAGTCGTGATTGCCCGGAATGCCGGCAAACGGAAGCCTGAGCGGCGCCAGCAGCCGCTTAAGATGCTGGTACTCCTCGGCCGTCGGCGTGTCCGCCAGATCACCGGAGATCACCACAAAGTCGGGCGCCGGCTCGAATTCATTGAGAGCGGCCACGCAGCGTTCGAGCGCCTTGGCGGTATCGACGCGGCCATAGGCAAGTGATCCTGGCGGCTTGATATGCAGATCGGAAATCTGGGCAATATGAACCGGTTTTGGCGACATCGACCTTCTCAGTTCTCGGGCGGCAGCAAGCGGATGGCATCCGGCGAAATCGATAGTCCGATCCGTTCACCGGGCCTGGCTTGAACCGTATTCGGCGCGTCGATCGTGATCAACCTGTCGGATACGCCGCTTACGACCAACCGTTGCCTGTCGCCAATGAAGCTGACGCTGTCGATGGTACCGGAAAGCGACGCAGCTCCAGCTGCCGCTACGCGGATCGTTTCGGGGCGGATCATCGCAACCGCCGCCGGCACGTCCGTGTCGCAGTAAATCGGTTGCCGTCCACCCGGCAATATGAGATGACCGTGCTCGATAGCTGCTTCGACGATATTCGCAGCGCCAATGAATTCAGCGACGAAACGGCTTCGCGGCGTGAAGTAGATCTCGCGCGGCGTACCGATCTGGGCAATCTCCCCCTTCTGCATCACGACGATACGGTCGCCGAGCTCCATCGCCTCGGATTGATCGTGCGTCACATAGATCGTGGTGATGCCAAGCGCGCGCAGCAGGCGATTCAGTTCACTGCGCAGCCGGTCGCGCAATGCAGCATCGAGCGCCGTCAGCGGTTCATCCAGCAACAGTATGCCCGGCCGGATCGCAACCGCACGCGCCAGCGCCACGCGCTGGCGCTGGCCGCCGGAAAGCTGGTCGATGCGGCGATTCTCAAGGCCTGAGATGTTGGTGAGCGCCACCAGTTGGGCGACGCGTTCGGCACGCTCCTTGTTAGAGACCCCGCGGATTTTCAGGCCATAACCGATATTCTCCGAGACAGTCATGTTGGGAAAGAGCGCGTAGGACTGAAACACCATGCCGACGTTACGCCGCTCGATCGGCACGGCCGTCATGTCCTTGCCGTCGAACGATACCTTGCCGCCTGCATCGGGCTGCTCCAGGCCGGCGATGATGCGCAGCATGGTGGTCTTGCCGCAGCCGGAAGGACCAAGCAGAACCAGTGTTTCACCGCGTGCGATGTCGAGCGTTGCCGGTTCGAGCGCGCGAGTGCCATCCGCAAAGGTCTTGCCGCAGGCCTCGATACGTACCGCGGCGCCATGCCCGGTCTGCGCACTCATCTCCTCATGTCCTTCTCGGCAAGCAATTGCATGGCAACCAGCAGCGGAATGATCATCACGAAGAAGATCAACGTATAGGCCGAAGCTACTTCCAGCCGCATCGAGGCATAGCTGTCGGCGAGCCCGATCGGCAACGTCTTGGTCAATGGTGTGTGCAGCATCCAGGTCAAGTTGAACTCGCCGAGCGACAACGTCACTACCATGAGGCTGCCTGCCAATATGCCCGGCAGTGCATTAGGCACGATCACATCGCGGAAGCGCCGCCACGGCGAAGCACCAAGCGACGCTGCGCCTTCGTCCAGCGTCTTGATGTCGATGGTCGCAAATACGGCCATCACCGACCGCACCATGAACGGCATGGTAAAGATGACATGGCCCACGAGAATGAATAGCCAGGAACGGCGGAAGTCGCCGAAGCCGCCAAAGGTCAAGAGCAAGGCCAGCGCGATGGCGAGGCCGGGGATCGCGAGCGGCAAAGTGATGATCTCCTCGATGAGACGCGACATGCGCCCTCCCCTGATGTGCAGCGCGTAGGCGGCTGGTACGCCGACGATCAGCGTCAGTGCGAGGGTTGCAAATGCGACCACGAATGAGAGCAGAATGGTGCCGGCATAGAGGTCCCATACCTGCGCGACCCATTGCAGCGTCACGCCGGACTGGATGCCGCGGAAATAGTTCACGGTCACGCCGGCGGAAATCGACAGGATCGCCGGGACCACCAAAAAGGAAGCGACCAGCAGGGTGAAGATGAGCTGACCGGTGAAGATCAGGCGATCCCGCATGGCTTCATCCGGCGGCAGCTACGGCGCTTCCACTAAAGGAACGGGCAAGCGCAAGAATGAACCAGGTGATGATACCAAGGCCGACCGACAGCGCCGCCGCGACCGACAAATTCGCGGCCAGCGTGAACTCCGTATAGATCAGCATCGGCAGCACGTCGATGTTCGTCGCCAGCGTAAACGCTGTCCCGAACGCTCCCATCGCGGTCGCAAAGGCAATTGCGCCGGAGGCGACGAAAGCCGGTGCCAGCGCCGGCAGAACGACGTCGCGCTGCACCGCCCACGGGCTTGCGCCGAGCGAACGCGCGGCTTCCTCCAGCCCGATATCGAGCTTCTGTACCGCAGCCATGATGGTGAGGATGACACGCGGAATGGAGAAATAGAGATATCCGAGAAACAGCCCGTAGATCGAATAGGCGAAGACCAGCTTCTCACCAAACAGGCGGTTGGAGAAATCGCCTATCAAGCCCTGCCGTCCGGCGAGCAGAATGATCATGAAACCGACCACGACGCCTGGAAACGCCAGTGGAAAGGTCAGCATCGCGATCAGAACGGCGCGCCCGGGGAATCGATGCCGTTGCAAGAACATCCCGGCGATTGTTGCCACGATCAGGGTTACAATGGTGGTCGCGGTGGCGAGCAGGACCGTGTTGAAAAGCGTCGCGCGGTAGCGCGGCTCGGTCAGGATCGCGAGATATCCCGCGAGCCCCTGCGGTCCCCCTGCCCCGGTTACGACGAGCCGCGCCATGGGCAGCAGAAAAAATGCTGCTGTCACCACCGCGAGCGGCAGCAGGCATAGCCAGACGAAGGACCTATGTGACATCTGAAATTGGCGCCCCGGGCGAGAGGGGCCATATTGCCTCAGCGGACCTCGGCGAGATAGCGGTCGACAAAGCTTTTTTGCACGTTTTCCATCTGGCCCCAATCGACATTCTTCGCGCGGGCATATTCGCTGTCAGCCAGGAATTTCTTCTTGACCGCTTCAGGCAGATCGATCGGTCGCGCGGGGCGAAGATAGGCGTTGGTCCAAATCGCCTGCCCCTTGTCGGACAAAAGATAGTCCAGCACCTTCTTGGCCTTGTCCTTGTGGGGGGCGTTCTTGACGAGGCCGACCACATAGGGAAACACCACCGATCCCTCGCAGGGGATCACGAATTCAAAATTGCCTTTCTCTGAATACTTCGCGCGATACGCGTTGAAGTCATAGTCGAAAAGAATCGGCATCTCGCCGGAGACGACGCGGGCATAGGAAGTCTGTTTCGGAACGATAGGGTCGTTCTTCCGCAGATCCTTGAAGAAGTTGATGGCAGGATCGAAGTTCGATTCAGAGCCGCCAAGCGCCAGATTGATGGCGACAGCGCCGACATATCCGACCGCCGCGGACGACGGATCGAGATAGCCGACCATGCCCTTATAGTCGGGCTTCAGGAGATCCTTCCAGCAGGCCGGCACCGGTTTGCCGCCGAGCGCGTCCTTGTTCACGAAGAGCCCCAGCGTGCCCGAATGAATCGTAGTCCAATAGCCGTCGGCATCCTTCAGGCCAGCGGGCACCTGATCCGAGTTTGCGGGTTTGTAGGGTTCGAGCACATCCTGCGCCTTGGCCTTCATGCCGAAGGTGACACCGAAATAGCCGATATCGCCGACCGGGTTATTCTTCTCGGCAAGGATCTGCGCCAGCGCCTGGCCGGAATTCTTGTTGTCGTGCGGGACATCGTAGTTGAGATCGGCTTTGATGGCTTTGAGCATGGACGCCCAGTCCGCCCATTCCGGCGGGCAATTGTAGCAGATGACATCGGCCGCTTTGGCGGACTGCCAGGGCGCGATCAACAACAGCGCCAATAGGGCAAGAACAAAGCGGGCGGCGTTCATGTGTCACTCCGGATTAGCATCGCCATTTGCGATTTCAGCATCAGCCGGTGTGCAAGTATAGACCGCGTATGAAGGTTTTGCGACAGACGTGTTGCTTTGCAGCAAGCTACGGCGCCGGCGGCATCTGGCAATTTCGCGTGCCAGCGATTTGCGCTAGCATCCAGCGCGAGAGGAGAGGATCATGTACCAACCTCCAAGCGTGAAGACGTCGCCCGATCTTCCGATTCCTGAGCGGATGAGAGCCTGGGTGCTCGGCGATCCGGATCAGCTCCTGCTGCGGGAGAAGCCGGTACCCATTCCTTCGCGGGCCGAAGTTTTGATCCGGATCGATGCGGTTGCGATCTGCGCCACCGATCTCGAAATCATTCATCGGGGTTCGCCGGCCAGCATTGGAGGCGGCCTGCCCTTCAACAAGAATTTCACGCCCGGCCACGAATATATGGGCACGGTCGTAGCGCTGGGGCCCGACGTCGACGAATTCGAGATCGGCGAGCGGGTCAGCGTGGAGATTCATGCCGGATGCGGACAGTGCAAACGCTGCCGCCAGGGCATGTACACGTCATGCTTGAACTACGGGAAGCCGGAAAAAGGCCATCGCGCAAACGGCTTCACGACGGATGGCGGCTTTGCCGAATACGCGGTCAATCACATCAACACGCTGGCGCGGGTACCCGACACGATGGGTGACGCCGAGGCAACGCTGGTCGTTACCGCGGGGACCTCGATGTATGGACTGACGGAGTTGGGGGGATTGATTGCCGGCGAGAGCGTCGTGGTGATCGGCCCGGGGCCGATCGGACTACTCGCAGTGGCCGTCGCAAAGGCGCTTGGCGCCAGCCCGGTCATTCTGACTGGAACGCGCAACAGACGGCTCGCGATCGGCCAGGAGCTCGGGGCCGACCGTGTCATCAATATCAACGACGAAGACGCGGTCGCGGTTGTTAAACAACTCACCGGCGGCATCGGCGCAGACTATGTGGTGGAGTGCGCCGGCAACGAGGCGACAATCAACCAGGCCATTCACATGACCAATCGCGGCGGGAAAATATGTCTGGCCGCGTTTCCGCACGATCCAGTCGTGATGGATCTCGCGCATCTCGTTAGGAACAATATTTATGCGTACGGAATTCGAGGCGAAGGCCGCAGCGCTACTCACCGCGCCATGGCGCTGATGGCCGAGAAGCGTTTCGACGCCACGAAAATCCATACCCACACATTTCCGCTAGCCGACCTGCCGACTGCGCTGCGATATGCCCGCGAGCGCATCGACGACGCGATCAAGGTGGTCGTCACAAACCGGCAGGCGAGCACGATTGCGAACGCGGCAGCCGAATAGCGCGAACGGCGGCGGTTACCGCCCTTCTTCGTACTAGATTCGTCCTAAGGCGGTCAGGATCACCTGAGGCGTCAGAGGAATCTCCGTGATAATTGTCCCAAACGGCCTGAGTGCGTCGTTGACCGCATTGGTTACTGCCGCTGCGGCACCTGCCGTGCCAGCCTCACCCGCCCCCTTCGCGCCCAGCTCAGATTCCATAGTCGGTGACACCACATGCCCGACATCGATGTCAGGCATTTCCCCAGCCATTGGAAACAGATAGTCGGCCATGTTCGCATTGGTGAGTTGACCACGTTCGTCATACACGCATTTCTCGAATAGAGCGGCACCAATGCCCTGCACCACGCCACCTCTGATCTGCTCATCGACCAGTTGCGGGTTGATGATGGTGCCGCAATCTTCGACGACCCAATGCTTCAGCAGCTTGATAAACCCGGTCTCGATATCGACCTCCAGCCACGAGGCTTGAATGCCATTGGTGAAGGCGAAGGGGTATTCGCGCGGGACAAAGTGTCTGGTCGCCATCAGCTCGGGCTGAATACCCGGCGGCAGCGTATCGGGACGAAAATAGACAATCCGACCGAGCTCGCTCAACTCGATCCGCGGCGCGCCATCGGCGACATTCACCACCCTGTTGTTGACGATGTCGAGTTCACCCGGCGCCGACTGGAGGATGGCCGCCGCGATATCGAGAATGTTCTTGCGCAGTACCTTGGTGGCCTGCAGTGCGGCCTCGCCACCGATGCCAGCGCCACGCGAGGCCCAGGTGCCCCCGCCATATGGCGTGTTGTCGGTATCGCCCAGGATCACGCGAACGCGATCCATCGACACGCCAAGCACGCTTGCAACGATCTGAGCCGTGAGCGCTTCGGACCCCTGCCCCTGTTCCGTTATGCTGGTCTGGCAAATCACCGAACCCTGAGGATCGAGCCGAACCGCGACGCCATCCTGGGAAGATATTTTCGCGCCCCCGACCCCGTAGAACGCTGCGCTGGGATTGGTAACCTCGATGAAGCTGGCGATGCCGATCCCCCGATGGACATTCCTTTTGCGCAGGGCAGCCTGTTCCGCGCGCAGCGCCTCGTAATCCATCATCCTGACGATCTTGGCGAGCGCCGCTTGATGCGACAGTTGCTCGAAGCGCAGGCCCGATGGCGAGGCACAGGGGTATCCGTCATCGGCGATCAAGTTCCGGCGCCGGATTTCAACAGAGTCCATGCCGATCTTCATGGCCGCCAGATCGACGAGGCCTTCCGTCACCGAGCAGGCAATCGGATGACCAACCGCTCTGTACTGGCACATCACGTTCTTGTTCTGGAACACGACGCGGGCGCGGGCCCGGTAATTCCTGGTTACATAGGGCCCGCCGACGAGATTGACGACCTGATTGGCCTCGATCGCGCTGGTGCGCGGATACATTGAATAAGGTCCGATGCCCGTGAGATCATCAATCTCGAATGCTGTGATGGTGCCGTCGCGCTTGACACCAATCTTTCCCTTGCAGCGATGGTCGCGGGCATGAATGTCGGTGTTGAAGCTTTCGACCCGGTCGGCGACGAACTTGACCGGACGCCGCAACAGCTTGGACAGCGCATAAGTCGCCATCTCATCGGCATAAATATGGACCTTGATACCGAAGGAGCCGCCGACGTCCTTGCAGACCACGCGGACCTGCGATTCCCTCAAGCCGAGATGGAGCGCCGCGATATTTTGCACCATATGCGGCGCCTGCGTGCCTTGATAGATGGTCAGCCTTGCTTCTGCCGCGTTCCAGTCTGCCACCACTGCGCGCGGCTCCAGCGTCACGCCGGTGTGGCGTCCGAAAACGAACTCTGCCTCCACCATCTCGTCAGCTTCGGAAAACGCATGGTCAACGGCGCCCGCATCGTGAATGCGCTCAAAAGCTAGGTTGTCGCCAAGTGAAGCATGGATCACGGGCGTCGCTGGATCGAGCGCCGTGCGCATATCCGTGACGACAGGGAGCTCTTCATATTCGACCGAGACAAGCTCGGCACCGTCCTCGGCCTGGGCACGGCTGCTTGCCACGACGGCCGCAATTGCCTCTCCCTGCCAGCAGACACGATCGATCGCGATGGCATTTTGAGGAGCAGATTTGAGGCCCTTCAAATGCGAGAGTACGCCGACCCAGGGCGTGATGACGTTTGAGAGTTCTCTGCCTGACACGACGGCGATAACTCCGGGCATCTGTTTGGCTGCCGAAGCGTCAATGCGGTTGATCTTCGCATGTGCGTGCGGCGAACGGACGAACACGACATGCGCCATGCGTGGCAGTTCGATATCACTGACATAGAGCCCGCGTCCCTGCAGTAGCCGGTCGAGGTTCGGCCGCGGCACTGCCCTGCCGATATAAGAGTTCGGACGGTCCAGTACGGAAAGCGTTTCAGGATTTTCCGCTTCCGATGTCATGGCAAGCGTCCGGTACGCGCCCGCGCGGTGGTCTCGATGGCGTCGACGATTGCCTGGTATCCGGTACAGCGGCAATAATTGCCCGAGAGATGTTCGCGAATCTGCTCCCGGTCCGGAGACCGTGACTGCTTCAGCAGATCCTGCGCTGCCATCAGCATCCCCGGTGTGCAGAAGCCGCATTGCAGTGCGTTACGTTCTCGGAATGCGGACTGCAAATCGGCGATCTCACCGTTGTCAGAGAGCCCTTCGATCGTCTCTACGGATGCATTGTGCGTCTGTACTGCAAGTAAGAGGCAAGAACGAACAATATCGCCATTGACACGGACTGTGCATGCGCCGCATACGCCGTGTTCGCATCCTATGTGCGTGCCGGTCAGCTTGAGATGTTCGCGTAGAAAATCCACCAGGTTCAGGCGCGGTAATACGCTCGCGTCAACCCGCTCACCATTGACACTCAGGGAAATCGCAACTGCACCTGTCACGCCGATGCTCCCGCACAGAGATCAGGACGGGCGAGCAGCGAGGATACGCAACGTGTCAGCAAGACCTTCGCGAGATGCCGGCGCATGGCGGATGTGGCTTGCTGATCTTCCGGGGGGTCGAGCTCCGCATCCAACGCAGTGCATGCTTCGGACAATACTGCAGGCGTAATGGAGACACCAACCAGTCTGCTGGCCGACATAGCCAGTAGCGGGCGATCTCCGACAGCAAAGAAACCAAGACGGAGATCAGCGAACCGTCCATCCGTCACGACGGCTTGCGCTGCGAGGCCAACGATCGCGTAGTCGCCATGGCGACGGGCGAACTCATGAAAAAAATGCGTTGACGTTCTTGGCGTCACGGGCAACTCGACCGCGACCAGCAGGTCCTGCGGCGTAAGGGCGGTTTCGTATATGCCAGAGAAGAACTCGCGCGCCGCAATCCGTCGCTCGCCGCCTGGTCCGCAAACAACAATGGTTGCGCCAAGCGTGAGCATGCAGGCCGGCAGTTCCGAAGCTGGATCTGCCTGCGCTAGGCTTCCACCTATTGTTCCTCGGTTGCGGATTGCGGGATGGGCGACATGGGCGACTGCATCCTTCAACAAAGGAGCGTGAGCCGCAATTTCCGACGATTTCAGAAGATCTGCATGACGAGTCAGCGCACCGATGGTGATGACGCTTCCCTTCACCGCGATCCCGCGCAATTCACCCAATTCGCCGATATCGACGACGAGTTCAGGTGCGATCAGGCGCAGATTCATCGCCGGCAGCAGGCTCTGCCCGCCCGACAGCACCTTGGCCCTCTCGCCATACGCGCTCAGCAGCTCCAGCACATTTGCAACGCTGGTTGCGCGGGCATACGCGAAAGCCGAGGCTTTCATTCTGGCGTGACCTCCCCGGCCAACTATCGGCATTTTCTCGGGATTAGAAGGGTGAGACCGCCAAAGGTCAAGTTTGTTCTCGGATATTGTTCGACTTTGAGCTTGTTTTCGCGCGGCGAACAACGCACGTTCTGTGCCAAACAAAAGGCGCCCTTAGGGAAGAACGGACCATGAAGCTTGGGTTCTTTACAATGCCGATCCACCCTGTCGACAAGGATTGGCGCCTTTCGCTCAAGGAGGATCGCGAGGCTTTCCTGCTGGCCGATGAGCTCGGGTTTACCGAAGGCTATGTCGGCGAGCACACCACGGATAGAGCCGAGAACATTACATCCTGCATCGCCTTCATCGCATGGCTTGCTGCGGCAACCAGGCAAATCAAGCTCGGCACTGGCACCGTTAACATGCCGAACGCGCATCCGGCAGCGATCGCAGCCTCGATCGCGATGCTTGATCACATGCTTGATGGGCGCCTGATCTTCGGCATCAGCCCGGGCGGCCTGCTATCGGACGCGGAAGTGTTCGGGAATCTGGACGCAGATAGGAACGCCATGTTCCTGGAAGCGATCAATCAGGTGCTTCAGATCTGGGCCAGCGAGCCGCCGTACAATCTTCAAGGCAAATACTGGAACATATCGGTTCAGAAAACCCTGATCGAGGATATCGGCCAGGGCTTCATCCAGCGTCCTCTGCAACGACCTCACCCACCGATCGTGGTGACGGCGGTGGCGCCGTTCTCAAAGGGAGTAACGGAAGCAGCCGCCCGTGGCTGGGATCCGATTTCCGCAAACTTCCTGATGCCGACCTGGGTGAAGAGCCATTGGCCGAGATATGTGGAAGGTTGCGAACGCGCCGGGCGCCCTGCGGATTCAGCGAACTGGCGAGTAGCCAAGAGCGTTTTCGTCGCCAAGGATGCCGCCACTGCGAAGGCCTATGCCACCGATCCAAATGGGCCCTACGTCTATTACTATCGCTCTTTGCTCACCAAACTGACGCGTGGCGGGCGTATAGAGCTGTTCAAGGCACGTCGCGATCAACCTGACGACGAGGTGACGCTGGAATCGATCTGCGACAAGTTGATCATCTACGGGACGCCGGAGAGCGTCGCAGATCAACTGTTGGCCTTTCAGGAAGAGATCGGACCTTTCGGCACGCTCCTCTATGCAGGAAAGGATTGGAAGGACCGCGAACTGGGGCGTCAATCGATGATCCTGATGGCCGAAAAGGTCATGCCGAGGATCAACGCGAGCGGATCGAGTGGTTCGAAAGCCGCCGAATGATGAAGGGCTTGCCGTGATGCTGAGCGACCGCATCCCCTACCAAGCGCAAGTAGACCGGACGAAGCTCACATTTCCGGGCGGCAAGAAGCTCGCAGTATGGATCGTCCTCAATGTCGAGGAATGGCGGATCGAGAATGCGATGCCGCGCACGGTGTTGAGCCCACCGGTGGGTCAGCCGCTTTTACCCGACGTGCCGAACTGGTCCTGGCATGAATACGGCATGCGTACCGGCTTCTGGCGGCAATTCAAGGCACTGACTGATCGCAGAATACCCGTGACATTAGCAATCAACGCCAACGTCTGTAACGCCTACCCGCGCGTGGCATCGGCTGCGCTTGAAGCCGGATTCGAGTTCATGGGCCACGGCTTTGTCCAAGGTCCCATGCACAAGGTCGAGAACCAGGCAGATGCGATTAAGCGCTCGGTCGAGATCATTGCGAACTTTACTGGAAAACCGCCCCGCTCCTGGGAAAGTCCCGGCCTCACCGAGACCGAGGAGACCCTCGATCTGCTGCGCCTCAACGGCATTGAGTATGTCGCGGACTGGGTGATCGACGATCTACCGCAGGATATCGCCACCCCTCACGGCGTCATCACGACGATCCCCTATTCGGTTGAGACCAACGATATCGTTATCCACGCGCTGCAGCACTTGCCGTCCGAGCAGTTTCTGAAACGCTGCACCGATCAGTTCGATCGGCTATATCTCGAAGGCGCATCGAACGCGCGGATCATGGCCATCTCTATCCACCCATACATTACGGGCGTGCCACATCGCATCAAGTATCTGGAGGCCCTGCTCGACTATGTGCTCAGCCACGATGGTGTGGCACTGATGACGGCGAGCGAGATTGGCGACTGGTATCGCGCGGAGATGGCAAAGAACTGAACGTTGCCTTCCGCAAGGCCGCGGACAGTTGTCAAATGCAGCGGTGCGCTTACGAGGGCTTGTTGCCATCCCCGGCGACAAACCGTCCGAAGCTGCCCTGCGCGAACAGGAGAGGCTCTTGCCGATTATAGGCATACGCTTCAACCGCCCCCAGAAAGATGATGTGGTCGCCACCGTAATACCGATTGGCCGCCCTGCATTGGAAGTTGGCGACACTGTCAGTCAGCACTGGTGCGTTGCCAAGGCCCGGCGTCCAGCTCACGCCGGCAAACTTGTCGTCCGACGATCTTGCAAACTGCGACGCCAGCGCCTGCTGGGAAGCCCCGAGAACATTGACCGCGAAGTGACTGGCATTCTGGAAGATCGTGAGTCCCTGAGAAAACATCCCAAGACTCCACAGCACCAGTGGTGGATTGAGCGACACCGAGGCAAAAGAATTACAGGTCACGCCGTACGGTCTCCCCTCCGCGGACATCGCCGTGACGATGGTAACACCGGTAGCAAACGTGCCGAGCGCATTGCGAAAATCGCGTGGATCGATCGCCGAGTTGTCACTGGCAAATTCATTGGCCGGATCGGCCGGATGTTTGGGTGAATCAGACATCCGCCGAACCTCAGAGCGTCAGATTTTCGGACGGCAGACCGAGCGCCACACGTCCATAGTTAGTTCCCGCCGCATCGAAATTGAATGCGAGATGCGAATTCACCGCATGAGCGTCGCGGAATTGCCGCTGCAGCGTACCTGACGTGAACAGGCTACGAGCGCCGCTTGCAGCGAACAATAACGAGACCGCTTCGGTGCAGAGGTTGACCGAAAAGGCGCCATCCCGCCGCAGCCTCGTCTTGCCTACAAGGTCGGGAATATGGCCACGCCTGGCGTCGGCCATAGCATCGATGCAGCTCGTGCGCATCACGAGACGGGCCGCGTCGATCTTGGCGGATGCTTCCGCGATCTTGATCTGGGTCGTCTGCAGGTCGCTGAGCTTGGCGCGATTGTAAGTCGAAGCCCGATGGCGCGCAAATTCGGTATAATCATTGAGGCAGGCTTGCGCATTGCCCAAACCGACACCCGACAATACGTAAGGAAACAGCGAGAAAACCGGCAGGGCATAGAGCGCGTTTGGATTGACAGCGCTTCCCGGCGTCGGTCCGCCGGTCAGATCGCTGACTGCGACCGTCATGTTCTCCGCAACAAAGGCATTCTCGACCCATACATCGTTCGACCCGGTGCCGCAGAGCCCCGTCGCATTCCAGATGTCGTTGATCCTGTAGTCGTTCCTGTTGAGCAGAAATATCCGGTATTCAATGCCGTCGGCCTCGTCGTCCGTGGCCACAACGCCTGCGAGCATATTCCAATCGCAGGATTCAACTCCCGACGAGAATGGCCAATGACCGCGCAATATGTATCCCCCCGCGACCCTCCTCGCCCGACCGGCCGGAAAGATGAAGGACGATGCGATCAACGCATCGGCACTCCTGCCCCAGACAGCGTCCTGCGCCTGCGGGTCAAACATGGCGAGCATCCAGTGATGGCTGGCCAAGTTTGCAAAGTTCCACGCGACGGAAGCGTCCGCCTGCCCCAGCGCGTCGGCGCAGTCGACCAGTGCTACATAGTCAAGCTCGGCACCGCCGACGCGTCTGGGCTGTACGACCCGGAACAGGCCGGCGTCGTGCAAATCACGCTCGGTCTCGGGCGGCAGGCGCCGAAGCTCTTCCGTCTTTGAAGCACGATTGCGCAATTCTGGGATCAGGGCCCTCGCCCGCGCGACCATGGCGTCGTAGCTGGCCGTGCCCGGTCCCGCGGGTGGGCTCGCATCCGGCTTGCCGCCGTCTCCAGCCATAGGTTTCCTCGCCTGCTCCGTTGCTCTACGCCGCCCGAGCTTTTCTCAGTCTATCGGTTGATCGCCAATGATCAAGACGCAGGAAGCATGGCTACTCCGCCAGAGGATGAGCCCAGAAACGCAAAAAAGCCCGGTGGCCAGAAGGCCACCGGGCGGGAAGAATCTTGAGGTCTGGATTGGTCGAAGCGCTTTTACACGTCCTTGCGCCAATAAAGCGTATTCAGCCACGCCCAGGGATGCGTTGGAATGAACAGATGATAGCCCGCGCGAATGAAATTGTTAGCTGAAGGGACGTTGTCAGTGGTGTCGGAGATGATCGAACACCATCCATTCAACCGGGCCCGTGCCTCCATGGCTCGCATCAGACGCAATTGAAGCCGATGCCCACAATGCTTGCGCAGCACACCAACACGGCAAAAATATCCCGCATTGAAAACATGGGTTGACGGAATGACACCGGCGAAGGCGACAGGCTTGTTTCCGCAAAAGGCTAACCACCAGTTCCCCTGATCAAATTTCGGAACTGGCGCGGCGTCAAGGAAGGTCAGCTGATGTAGCTCCGCGAGTGTATCCGCGATACCATCATCAGCTCCGTCAACCTGACAAATCCGATACATTCCGTCCGCCTGAGTTCAAATTCGTCGTCTGTGTCCGACACGCCGGCAGATTATTTGCCGAGCGTCGCCTTGATGCCGAGCCAGACGGCCCCGACAAAGCCCGTTGCGATCACGGTAATGACAGCCTTGAAAGTGTAACTCTGTGCCTGCTCGACGCTTCTGCGCCAGCGCCTAAGGTGCTGAAAATCAGCGCGTACTTCTTTGCGGTCCTCGTCTATCCCGAACGAGACCAAGGTCATTTCAATTGCCTTGAGAACCACGGCATCGATATCTTCGTGACGAAGTCTTTGTTGTTCAGCAAGCGTTTCGATAACGATGGCTCTGATATCTGCAGCCTGCATGCCCGTCATCGCTTGATAATCCGTGCTACATTCTCGAAACTTCTTTTGGCGAAATAGAAGGACACTACGAGATTCGCGGTGATCGCCGCAAAACCCGCTAGCGGATCGGTCGAGCCCAGGCCGAGAACCTTGTCCCAGATCAGCAACTTTCCGAAATAGATCGCTACAAAATATCCCATCAGCTTGTCGGGCTCATACCAGTGCCCGATCTCGGCAATGCGATACCGCATGATCGCATTGGCCTCCGACACCTGCGCTGCGATCTCGGCAGATGCGGTTTCGCTCGCAATCCTTTCCGAGGTGTTACCCGCCGCGAGCTTGGCCTTGTAGCCATCGATCAGGCCCTTGATGACGGGACCGCCGATGAAACTGATGATGGTCATCCACATTTGCGCGCCTCCAGCGTCACCCATATCGCGAATACGATCGCCAATCCTACGGCGCCAAACACACCAGGCCGGATGTGATAGAGCTGGCTCGCCATCCAGATCATCCATCCGCCGACGAGCACGGCCACCCACATCAGCAGGGCAAGTACGATCTTCATCTCAGAGCGTCCGTCGGCGGCAGGCTTCGGTAATCACGCCAGCCAGCGCAGCAAACGCCAGCACTTTGAATGCCGATTGGACGTCCATGGTCGATAGCTGTGTGAAATCGTAGTCAGAGAAGACGGCGATCAACCCGGCGCCGACGATCCCGATGACGTACTGAATACGCGCCCAAAGGATCGTCAGGGAATCCCTGAACCACGCCTTCATCTCGTTCCAGATGCTGATCATGCTCTCCTCCTGAAAATCGCATTGAAAATGTTTGCGATGAATGCGCCGATGGAGCCTGGCGATGGATTGACGATCGAGGGTGAGACAGGTTTTTCGGTCGATATCGGCCTATCCACAGTAAATGGGGTGATCGTTGCGCCCGTGAACGTGATGGTCGGGTCGAGCGTCATCATCGCCTTCAGCAAGCCGGCACAGCCAGGCTGGCTATCGACGACGTTTGGATCGTAAACACCATCGCGAACATACTTGCCGGACTGATACTGATCGGTGCCCGACCAGATGTAGGGTGACGGCCTCCCCCGCGCGGCGTATCCAAGCCCGTTGTATTGCTCGAGCTTGGCCAGCGTCCGGCCAATGCTCCACTCCTTGTTGCGGGCGGCATAAGGTGCGCAATTGACGAGAGCGTCAATCGCGGCCTCCTCCCATGATCTGAATGGGCCCCGACCGGCCGGCACGCGGACGGAAACCCTGTTCCAGGGATCGCCCTGCGCGAGCGACCTGCTCCAATCCTGCGAGCACTCGCGCTGATGGATGACGGCAATCACGGCCCACGGCACGCCCGTTTTGGCTGAAACGGCCTGGTAGCGAGCCTTCGCGTTTGAAGCGATTAGGTGGCGGGCGACGGAGGCAAAATTACGGGTCGGCTTGGCGTTAGCCCAGCGTTTCGCATTCGCCGCGGTGAGGGCGTTAAGGTCGGTCATCTATTGCTCGCAGGGGGAAGGAATAGTAAAGGAGTTTATATGCAGATGCTTCGAAGAATCCGCGCGAAGATGGGCCCGAGCCTACGGGAGTGGCTCGATGGCTTCAGTGCGCTGCTAGCGATAACGCTGTTTTTCTGCCTGGTTCAAGCAGCCCACGATGGAATCGTGAATCGGAACCGCGAGTTCGATTCGCAGCGCTGGTGGTATCCATTCTACAGATTGTTGTCGGAGTTTCAGTAGTCAGACAATGCGAATGACATAGTTGCAAATGATTGTTGGCTGCACGTTATTGTGTGCATTACCGCTACCGGCATTTGCATTTGTGATAGTAATTCCGGTGGTACTACTCCCGACCGAGCTGCCAGGCTGCATAACAGTTGCACCAACATTCGAAGTCACTGAAATGTTTACTCCACCAACGGTGCCACTGTGAGTGTGTCCTGGGTCGCTCAGTGTGTTGGGGTGAGCGTGTGAAGCAAGTTGAGCAACTGTAAGCGTGTGACTATCCGAACCGCCAGTTGCGCCCAAGCTCGTCGAGCTACCCCCAAAATAAGTCGAGGTCAGCCGCGATGCACTCGGTTCCTTCATCGCTGACACACGACCAGTCTTGTCTGGCAAATTGAATGTACTTGACCCGTCCCCTGGACCATAGGTGGTTCCAATAATTCCAAACAAAGCTGAGTAAGTCGTACGCGAAATCGCCTGCCCCATCGGAAAAGCGAACGCACTATTCGGCGTTGTCGGCCCCCAATAGTCTAACCCCGCCGCAAGCGGTACATTGTACGGATTTCCATAAAATCCGTGCAAGTAAAACGCAGCATCGGAGTTGTTATAGAGCGCCAGATACGGCGTTCCCTGGATCAGCGTTCCCGCCAGCAGTTCCGTTGCCGGCGCCGATCGCAGCGGCCGAGGCCCCAGCGAATCCACATTGAGCGTCACCGTCCCGCCGTTCGTCACATGCGGCGTGAAAGCCACGATCTGTCCATTAAGACGGGCAAGCGATTCGAACGCCTCGTAGGACGTGACCGTATATGCGCTCGCCGTCCCGCCTGTGACGATCGCGCCTGCAATATCGTCGCGATGTTTCGCGATGGATGCCATCATCGCACGCGCCGAGTCGTTCACGCTGGAGGGCGCTTGCCCTTCCTGCCAATTGATCGAAGGGTCGGCCGTCGCGTTGCTGGCCGCCGTCTGCGACCATTTGTAGAGCGTCATATTCGTCCTCCGTATCCGGCCAGGCGGCCGGCTATGCCTTGTCGTTCAGCTCAAGATATTGCGCGCAGGGGCATGCCGGCGCACGCGCGGTCAGGAGATTGCGGATCACGCCGGACGGAACGCCAGGGCTATCCTTCGCCACCGCTTCCACGCGTTCAGCGATAACTGCCTCTATGTCCGCTCTGATCTGCACAATACGCTCTTCAAGCGTCGGGTGGCGTGTTGCTTTCATCGGGTTTGGTTTCCTCATTTGGACCGGCCTCGTTCTTGAAGTGCGCCGCCAGCTTCCGCTTGGCGCTGGCTGCTTCGTTCTGCGCCCGCCGCAGCACGTTCTCGCGCCGTGCCTCGTGGGCTGCGACATAGACCTGCAGGTCATACGGCAGTGATTTGAAACGCTGCTTGTGATCGGCCGGCCAGGAGCGTGGCGGCTCTATTCCGGCAAGATCGCTGATTGCTTTGGCCGCGACGCCGCCGAGCGTCGGGTCGGCGAAACCGGCCGAGACATGCAGCCGCGATATCTCCTGAACCGCGAGCCAAAGCCGCTCGATGCCAAGCGGCGCGCAGTCCGCGACAAAACGCGCGACATGCGCCGGCGTTGCGGGACAAGGCAAGAGGCCGTTCAGTTCGCACCATTTTGCGAACATCGGCGCAGCGCGTAGCCGCGCCTGCGCCAGTGCGGCAAGCACCGGATTTACGGTGGGGCGCATCGGGCGTTCTAGCGCCTCGCCTTGCACAGCGCTTGATGAACGCCGCCCATCTTCTTGCGCAAAGCCATCAGCTGCACGCGCCTGCGCAGGCTGTGGGGACTGGAGTCGATCTCGCCGCGCAGTTCGGCGTCGAATCTTTCGAGGGCCTCCGCGCGCTTCTGCAGTCCGTACAGCGCGAAGTTCTTCGCGATCTCCTCAGTCGTCATTGGCTCACCGTGGATCTTTTCAGCAGCAGATTCGGCGCGCTCGATAAAGTCGCGGTCATCGCTTGACATTGATGGGCTCCCTTTTTGAACAGCGCACGCCGCTCTCCCGAGAGCTGGCCCGCGAGGTTACGGAAGCGATGGTCGGTTTCATGGATTTGCGTGCATAAACGTGCGGACAACAGCCACGCGCGGGCATCCTAAGAACCTGATGCAGATTGGAGTTGGCTGGCGTACCTACCGCAAGCCGAAGAAAACCCAGGGCGGCAGCAATCTTTGCGTTGGCGAGTCGCTGCCGAAGGACACGCCTGCTGCGGTCGTGTCGGCTCTGCGGGATCAACGCCCGCCAGCGACGCTGCCCAGTCGCCAACGTCGCTGGGGAACGGATTTCGCTTGGCTAAAGATGCGGGGCTGGCCGTCGGGCCAGCAGCACTAAGCGCTGCTACCTGCGCCTGCTGTCCACTCGATTGATCAAGATATGCAAGATGTTCGTTGATAGCCGCAGGTGGAGCAGCCGTATAGCTCGGCAGCAATCCTGATGGAAAGCTCCCGGGATAGTCGAACTTCTTGCGAGCGGAGTTCAACTGTGCATCCGTGAAGAGATGATAGATGCGTCCAATTCCACGATCTGAAGCCGGCTCTCCGAACCGTCCCTGTTCGCGATATTGGATATTTGCTTCCCTACCGGTCCACGTTCTTCGGGCTTGGCAGATATGAACGATGCATCCGTGAAGAGACACTCCCCAGATGATCACGCCGTAGATATTCCTTGTTCTGATAACCCCGCAGCAATCATTCTTCTTATCCCACACCACGAGTTCAGGTCTCTCAGATCCGTAACTAGCATCATGGCCGTAACGAGCTCGGCTAAAGCGAATCTTTGCTTGCTTGATCGCGTCCGCCTCTGATTGAATTGGGCGATCACCCGGTGCGCAGACCTAATTTTTGCTGTAGGAGTATCCGGCCACCAACGCGACTAGCAACAGCGTCAGCGCAAGCAATACATATCGACCGCGAAACAATCTCTTCATGCTGATGTTTAGTCCTACGAGGCGGAATGGTGCGGCTGCCGTCTGGATTATTCGCGAACAGTACCTAGGCTTTGCGCGCATGATTTCAGGATTTGTTGTGCAGACGCCTTGTCCTGCCTGCGTCACGTTCTCAGCGTCTGCCGGATTTTCTTGCGTGATAGAGCGCCACCGCATCCTTGATGTCGCCGGAGGTCGAGAGCTTGGCGCTGAGGGTTCGAAGATCTGCCTGCTGCCGTTCCGAGGGCGTACGCGACGTGCCGGGCCGCACGACTGGCGGCAGCGGTCTTGCCGCAGCGGCATCCTTCGCCTTCATCATGATGCGGAATTTCGCGGCGTCGTCCTGCATCCCACGGAAGATGATCAGGCCGTCGCCGGGCGTTTCGATCTTGTCGGTAAACAGCTTGAAGCCGCTGCCGACGCCGAGCGAAGCAATCTTACTCTCGATCAACCGCTTCGAGGATTGCGCCAGCGTCCGCTGCGATTCGCGGATACAGACCGCGAGCGTTCCGCGCTCGGCCTGGCAAGTCTCGACCAGGAGCTCGCCGAAGAAATGCGATTTACCCGAACCGCGCCCGCCGTAAACCCCCTTATAGCGCGAAGGCGCGAGCAGCGGCTCGAAAACGCCCGCCGTTAAAATTTTCAGAATGGCCAATGGCAGTCCTGTTCGATAAATAAGGTCGAGCGCGCAGCCCTAGCGACGGCCGGCCAACGCCCGAAGCAACCACGGCTGCGGCAGATCGTCGTCATAGAACCCATTTTCCTGCGCCGCTTGCGACTCCGGACTCGTGCTGTCAATGCCTACGCGGGCGGCGATCCGGCCTGCAAGATCACCCGGCGTATCCGGGAAAGAAGCGTCGCTCGCGCCACCAAGGAAATTTCGACGATCGGGAGAACGAAACTGATTGGACGGCACTGCGGGCTCGCCTGTGTCCGATGCCGATGCCGGCGATTTGGCGCGGGCTTTGGAAAGGCCCACTAGAGCAGCCGGCCAGTCCGCGACATCGCTGCCAGACGAGCCGGGGCGATTCGAAAAACCGAAAACCGACGGCGGAAGGATCCATTGCGACATCGGTTTGTCGGTGAGGAGCCCGAGGATCGGTTGAGAGGACGATGCGGCTGGGTTAGGAATGCCGAGCGTAGAAAAGTTGCCATTTCTGGTGTCATCACGCGGCACGACACGACCGCTCAAAACGCGGATGTTCTGAGCATCCGAGCGACGAGCTGCCATCTCCCCGAAGTCGGACGCCAGTACACCGCCTAGTTCAAACGTAGAAGGTGGCGAATGGCTGACAGTCTTGCGGCTCAAGATTCGAACCGGGCTGGCGCCGGACACCTCGGACGTTTCGCTAACATGCAGCGGCGTCGCTCGCTGTTCCTCCTCAAACATAATGGGTAGAGCGGCATTATTTAATGCTCTGGGACTTACCACTCTGGGATCATCAATCGGATCATTTGTACTTGGAGGAGGATGCACAATGCTATTTTTGCCTTCACTGTATCGTGCCGCCTCTTCAATTTGCTGCATCGTCTTGTTGATCAAGGCGATGATAGAATCCATGATCAAACCAGGATCGTCGGCAAATTGCTTCGCGGCAATTACCCGGTCCTTAAATTTCTTCAAATCGTTGACCGTGGTATCAGCGTCACGAAGTTCATCGTCACTTACAAGGGGCTTTCGCGTTCCAGCGTCCCAATAGGATCCTGGACCGTTCAAATAATAATCGATGACAGCGTTTGCGCGAGCCATCATTTCAGCTCTCTCCGCCTCGGCCATCGTAATGGCTGAGGAATTCGGTGGCGGTAGAGGTTTTGTTTCGATAGTGGCCATGCTCAAACTTCCGATCGTTGTAAATTATCGGTGCGGCGTCAGGGACAATAGAATCTAAGATAGAGAAGCAGAATTTGAGGTAGAGGAGCCTCGCGTCTGAACAGCAAGGCCGCCCTTGACTGAGGTCTCTTAAAGAACGGTTCTCGACACACTGGCTTGTGTGGATCGGTAATTGTCCAGTCTGCTGCGCCGACGAAATAGCAACAGCTAAGTGCGCCGTCACATAGCGGGCACGCTTGGATTACTTCGATATATATTGAGGCCAATCGTCGACCCCAGCGAGCCCATCCTCGCTTGACCTGATTGGCGAAAATAAAGATGAAGCGTGCCAGCGTGGTGCCTCGCTTCGCACCGGCATCAACGTGGCCTTCGACACGCAATTGGACTTCTCAGCGAGTCGCTTCCATCTAAAGCACACTGTCGGATTGAGCCCTACTGGATGGACTAGCTTGATCGAAGTGGAATCGGAGATAAAGATAGCCCATGCGCTCGTTCTGAATGAACAAGCCGCCCTTGGGTCCTCCCCCTTTGAAGATCGGCACTCGGGACAACGGCTGACGTGCATCAATACCGATCTTGCTTTTGCCATTAGTGAAATAGCAGCAGCCAAGATCGTCGCCTTCCATGCTGACATCAGCAAACGCGGGCTCGCGAGAAATCTCCACGCGGACCGAGAATCCCAGCGATTCCATTTTCACCTGACATGCTTGCCCAAAGCGGCAATCAAGCGTGCCAGCGTCCTTGCCTCGCTCCGTGTCGGCGCCAAAGTCGACGCTGTAGTTCTGAGCAAGCGCTACGTCCGCCGATAAGAAAACGAAGAGCGCCGCTCCCGCTGCCAAGCGTAACGAATCTAAGCGTCTCTGCAGTGAGGCGGCGTTCATAAGAGCATTAGCCTTGTTTGGTTGCTCACTTCCGCAAGCTACTTGAAGCTACTATCCGAGCTAGAACAAAGCGAGAACGTCTGTCAAGCTGGGACAATAATTGACGCCTCAAACGCTCTCACCGCTCCCATTTTCGGGATGCACGATGACGCGCTCGATCCGATGAATCAGTTCGAGCGCGCCGTCGCCGCTGTTTTCCAGCGGCTGCGTGGCCTTGCCCCAGCCGCGATCGAGGATCGCGTTGGCGGCTGACACGCGGGCGGCCGGCGTTGCGTCGTTGCTGCGCATGATGCCGACGAGAACGCGGATCGCGGTTCGGGTGTGACTGCGTGCGAGAGAGCGAATCTCGAGGAGGGCCTTTGCCTTTCCCATCTAGGCTTCTCGGCTGACCGATCCGGCGCGTTTGTCTGGTGCAGCATCGACAGGATCGGTGACGGTTTCCTGCCGCGCAGAGCGGAAGGCAATTGTCGGAAAATCGGTTTGTACGTCATGGCGTTTGGGACGCGGAATGATTTGAATGCTGTCGATGCTCACGAGAATTCCTCCGATACGGCGATGACAATGAGGCCGATGAGCGCAAGCGAGATCAGGTAGGCGGTCATCGGCGTCTCTCCAAAAAGAAATGTGCGGCATGATCGCGGTGTGGGCGCAGATCATTTGGGGCGCGAACCTTATCCCGTCGGGGGCCGCGAGCGGCGCGTGACGATGCGCGCCGCGGGCCGGCATGTTCGCGCATGCCGGCCAATGGAGTGGGTTCGGACGGCGGCTCGCTCGCGACGCCCGGGCGGGGGCGTTGGGAGTTGCGGCGTCGATGTGCGGCCGCCGTCCGATTCGAGGATTCCAAGCAAAAGCCCGCGGCGGATTTTCTCCGCGCGGGCTTTGCAGTTTTCGCTATAATGGCGTTATGCAGGCGACACAGCGTCTCTGCCCTTCTCAAGCGCTCACCGATTGCGGGAAGTTCAACGCAACTGCGTCGACAAATCGCGACCGCCCTGGCTGGCTTGAGAAATGAGAAAGCCCGCTGCCATTTCCGGCGCGGGCTCTATAAGATCTGCGATGGTGTTAATATGCACCTGATTTGCCCGACGCGTCAAGTGCCGAAGCGAAAACAGATTCAAATCCGCGCGTTAGCGACATCGAGCGGGTGGCGCAACCCGCGACCCAATGCGCGCAAGCCCGCGATGTTCTTGTTGCTGCCGCGCTTGCTTTCCTGTGGGCTGCACGGTGGGCACGCTTGTTAGTAGCATGCGCAAACCTGCTCGTTCCGCTGTGCGCGAGCTTCCGTGATGATGCGCTTATGCCGGTGATTTGCCCGACATGTCAAACGCCGTTCGCTAGCGTGGCGCGGGGTTAGCCGGATGAACCGGCTTTGGCACGGGCGGCTCAGGCTCCACATCGAGCCTGGGCTCGGTCGGCATCACCTGCGCTCCGGCCGCGCGCGCCGCTTCGCCAGTGGTGCTGTAGTTCGCGAACACCGGATGCTGTACTTTCGGTTTGTTCCACGGCCCATGGTCGACGATCAGCATACTGAGCACGCCGAAGACTGCGACGGCAATCGCGACCTTCAGCGGCACGCCACCGGTTCGGCTCAAACGATCTTCCGTCAAATCTTTCGCCATCTGAACATCCGCGTTGATTTGCTTTTGGACCAAATGTCGATTTCCTTTGGGGTCAAATCACGGCGATAGAGAAGGTTCCGCACCGGCTATCAAGTAATGCCATTCGGGAACAAATGTCGCTGCCGCGCATTGTCAGGCAGCCCGTGATTTTTGCAAACCATGGCTTTGCCAAGGTCGGGCGATCGAGCGAGTTGCACAACGTGAGCATTGAAGAGCCACCGCAGCCCGGCATGGCCGAACGCGCCATCGACACCGCGACGGACATATCACGCACGCTGACGGAGGTATCGGCGGGGCTGCAGGCTGCGGTCGATCGCCTGAGTGACGTGATCGCAGCGGCGCGGCGACCGGGAATGCCGCTCTCGACCATCAGTGCGATTACCCGCGAAGCGCCGTTGGCCAGCCTGTTCATCGCCTTTTTGTTCGGCGTCGCGATCGGACGCCGCCGCTAGCACGTCGTCTCAGAACTTGTCCTTCGTCGAATCTTTTGCGGCCGAGATGACGCCGCCGGTGATCTGTCGCATATGTTCACCGGCGTTGGTGAACTGGCTGCGCAGGAATTCGGATTGGATCCGCAACGCCTCCTGAAGGTCGGTCGCATGAACGAGCTTGCGGGCATGCTCGAACGCGGCCTTCATGTTCTGCTCAGTGAACGATAGCGCCTGCTTGGAAATTTCCGTACCGGCCCCCGGCATCGCTGTCATGGATTTCCCGGCGGCATCGAAGAACATGCTGAATGCTTTTTCCGCCTGATCGATGGTTTTCTCGGCCAGTTCGCGCAGCTCGGCCGGGACTTCGAGTTTCGGTTCAGTCATCGTCGCTTCTCCCGTATCGACTTCGGCAGGTTAGCATAAATCCGGGGTCCGTCTGCTTCGTGTTGGAGCAAGCCCGCCGCGCTGCACCGCGAACACCGGCATTTGGCCGATCCGACTCCGCGGACCGAGCCAGGGAAATTTTCCCTTTCCGTCCGTAGCCGTACGGATGCAACGCCCGATTCCAATGGTGGCAACAGTGTGGCATAGTGATTCGGGGTGAGGAATCATCAACTGTCGGTGGCGTTGCGTCTCTGTTTTTGAGTCTCTCTCGAGACATGGGGATACGATGCTGCAAACGTTTCGACCGACGCCAACCTGCACGCGCTTTCAAACCAGCATAGAAATGCCCTGCATGAAATGCGGCGCGCAGATGCGGCTGGCCGCTGTCGAGCCGCGCGACCAGAATTACGACGTGTTGACCTATCGCTGCACGCCTTGCGATTCCGGCGAGAGCTTCCTGAAGGCGCGCTGATCAGGATCCGTTCAGCGCAGCAGTCCCGGCCGACGTCAGCACGATCCCCTCGTCGCGCACTTCGACCAGGCCAAGTCCCGTCAATATCCTCAAGTCTTCGTCGCTGACCGGCGACAGTTTCAGGCGACGCGCCTGAATATCCCGCAGCGTCCAGCGAAGGCCGATGGCCTTCTCGAGGCTGAATTCAGCGAAAGGATTGTCTGCCATCCGCTTCCAACGATTGCGCCGGTTGGATCAGGATCTGTCGTTGCGGCGGCGCACGCGCTTAATAATGCGACAACCCGCCCTCAGGTTCCCCGCCATGTCGATGTCGCCCCCGGGGGTAACGAGGTCCCGGGGGTAATTCCAGGCTGCGGCCTGATCATCAGTAGCGATAGGGTTCGATATCCACCAACGGAAAGGCGCTGAACACGCTCGGCAAATTGGTTGGTGTTGCCGGATGTAGGTAAGACTTGTCGAGTTCGGCAAAGCCGGTGACGCCGAGCAGCCCGAGACAGCGGATCACCTCGTCTTCCAGCAATTCAAGCATCCGCATGATGCCGCCCTCGCCGGCAGCTGCGAGCGCCCAGCACTGCAGACGGCCGATGCCGACGAGGTCGGCGCCGGATGCGATCGCCTTCACGATGTCGGTGCCGCGGCAGAACGAACCGTCGATCATGATCTTGGCGCGGCCCGCCACCGCATCGACGATTTCCGGCAGGACATGCATGGCGCCGCGGCCGTGGTCGAGCTGCCGGCCACCATGGTTGGACACATAGATCCACTCCACACCGTGATCGATTGCGATTTTGGCATCTTCCGCTGTGGCGATCCCCTTGATGACCAGCGGAATTTTATACTTGTCCTTGATCAGCTTCACCGTGCGCCATTCCAGCCCCTTCTGGAAGTCGCCGCCGGTCGCCCTGATGCGACTTTCGCGGACATAACGCTTGGCGATATCGCGCTCGCGCCGGCTATAATGCGCGGTATCGACGGTCAGGCAGAACGCGGCATAGCCATTGTCGATGGTGCGGCTGACAACGTCTTCGACGAAGGCGTCGTCCCCTCGCACATAAAGCTGATAAATGCGCAGAGCGTCGGGCGCGGCCTTGGCGGTCGCCTCGAGACCCGGCTCGGATACCGAGCTCAGCATGTGAGCCGCGCCGAACCGTCCCGCCCCGCGTGCCACCGCGGCACCTGAATCGGGATCGAAAATCTCGAGGGCGCCAACCGGCGCGATCATGACCGGCAGACGCAGCCGGCGACCGAACATATCAGTAGAGGGATCGACATCGATAACGTTGCGGAGTACCCGGGGCCGGAATGCAATCTCATCGAGCGCCATGCGATTGCGGCGCATAGTCGTCTCCGTCTCCGACGCGCCGACGATATAGTCCCAGGCGTTCTGGTTGAGCCGGGCGCGGGCCTTCCGGATGAATTCGTGAAGGTTCTGGAATTCTTCACCGCTGGCGCCGAGTTCGACGTTTCTCGCCGGCCGGATGGGGATCGCGTCGTTCATGATGTTTCTCTCCCGCTTCGGCGGCACATTAGCCGGAGATAAATGGGAAAAGCTACCGGTTTTGAACAAGTTAGGCGTCGTGCAAACGCAGGGATGTTATTCGTTTGCGAGATGCTTCAGTGGTGAGCCGGACGATCAGCACACCTCAGCCTGTATTGCCCGCTTTCCCAAAAGCCCCCGCCTCGGCCAGATCAGCAATACGTCGGTCGTCGTAGCCGAGCGTCTTTCGGAGCACTTCCCTGGTATGTTCGCCGAGCAGTGGCGCCGCCACTGGATCGATGCTCGGCGTCAAGCTCATCTGCAATGGCGTTTCGATATTGGGGACAGTGCCCGCGGTGGGATGCGGAATCCGGCTGAGACGATGGCGGTCACGCACTTCCGGCGCGTTGAAGCCCTCCGCTACGGTGCGCAGATAACCGACCGGTATGTTGGCTTTCTTCATCTTCGCCATCCAGTTCTCAAGACTGTCGCTGGCAAAGACGCTGGCAATGATGGCGCGCAACTTTTCCCTGTTGGCGGTTCGGTCCTTCCGGTGAGCGAACCGAGGGTCGGTGACGAGGTCCGGCCGATCGAGCACGTCGACCACAAGCCGGCGGTAGAGGCGATCGTTGGCGCAGGCCATGTAGAGCGGCCCATCGGATGCCTGATAGACGCCGACGGTAGGTGAACCGTTAGGCGAATTCCCGAAGCGGCCCGGGTTTGCGCCACTGATCAAATAGGCCATGCCGTAGAATCCGGTCATCGCGACTGCGGTGTCGATCAGCGCGACCTCGACCTCCTGGCCGCGGCCCAGCCGCTCGCGCGCGATCAGCGCCAGCAGTATCGCGTTGCATGCCGACATACCCGTCGCCATGTCGACGATCGGCGGCCCGGTCCGCACCGGCTCCCCATCCGGAAACCCGTTCAGCGACATGAAACCGCTTTCGGCCTGGGTGATCGGATCGAAACCCGGACGCAAGGCGAACTCGCCATTGCGGCCATAGGCCGAGATAGAGCAATAGATCAGCCGCGGGTTGGTCGGCGCGACGGAGGCATAGTCGAGGCCGAACTTCTTCATCACGCCGCCTGAGAAATTCTCAACGACAACGTCCGCTTTCGCAATCAGTTCGCGCGCGACTTCGAGCGCTGCAGGATTGTTGAAATCGAGCGTAATGCCGCGTTTGTTGCGGTTAAGGCTGAGGAAGGCCGCACTCTCGCCGCCGATTTCAGCGTGTTCATAGTGGCGGGTATCGTCGCCCCCATCGGGGTTTTCGACCTTGATCACCTCGGCGCCGAAATCGGCCAGTGTTTGCGTGCACGCCGGACCGGCAACGACCCGGGTGAAGTCGACGACCAGCAGACCGTCCAGCGCGGTGGGCTCTCCCTTTGCGCGCGGCGTGCGCTCCGGCAATTGCGGTCTGGCAGTCATTTCCGGCGTTTCCTTGTTATTTTGCCTGGCGAAATGAAGATTTTCGCCGCTAGTTCAAGGCTTTCTTACCGGAACCGGAGGGGTAACGCCAAACCCCGATTTTGCAGGGCGGGACTTTCCGCAGACATAGCTCTCAACAAGGCATGCCGGGCCGCCGCAATGCTCTCGGCCCCTGAGGGTAAAAGGACGACGCCGGCCGCCTCCCGGTCTGGCAAGGAGTAGAGCGGCGCCGTGCCGACAAGCAGGCGACGCGAACATCGTTCGCAACGCCAATAGACCCGTTGAAACTCCCGTACCCTACTCGGAAATCATTTCGCCGGAGCCGCCAAGCTCTGCAGGAAAATCCTTGAGCTTGGGCAACCCGTCCCGCATCGGCAGCACCGTCTCGGCATAGTTGACGTGCACGCCGGGCTTGAAGGGAAGCGTTGGGAGGGTTGCGGCGAACACATCAATCAGTCCAAGCGTCGGATGATTGGTCATCAGGTGACCGCCGCACTCCGAGCAGTACTTGCGCTGGCTCATCGGAGTCTTCGCGAACGTCGAAACATGCTGTGCCCCCGCCGTGACCCGGACCGCGTCCGGCTTCCACAGGGTGAACGCGTTCACAGGTGCGCCAGACCACGAGCGGCAGGAACGGCAATGGCAATAACCCATGCCTTCCGGCTCACCCGTGACCTGGATCTCGACCGCACCGCAAAAACAGCTTCCGGTATGCTTCATGACCTTCCTCCTTAAAACGACGTTAAATCGATCAGATCAGCGCTTGACAATCCTCGGAATAAAATGCGTCCACCAGTGTTTGAGCCACCTGCGCGCCATGACGCTATGTTGAATGGCAAATAAGGATACCCTTGACGACGATCGCCTCCAATGTAGGCGGTTTCGCGCCAGTATCGATCGTCTTCGGCGCAGCAAACCCCTATACGAAGCCGATGGCGTACAGAATCGTGAACAGAAATGTGAAATAGGCCACACCTTCGAACAGAAATGCAGTGAATCCTAGTATTCGATTGCCCGGCGTCGGGACTAACGGCTTAGGTTTCCCTCATGAAATTGTTTCCGCTACCGGCAATGGGATTGAAGCTGCCGGCCTTGAAACAATGCCCGAGGAGCGTCCACGGGACTTTGCCTTGTGCTTCAGCTCTTCTTCAGACTAACTTGATTGTCTCTTGAGAAGCAGACGTGAAATTCAGCTTCGATAATCACATCCTGGACACGGACCGTCGCGAACTACGCCGTGGCGGCGAGCTGGTGGCGATGCAGCCGCAAGTGTTCGACTTGCTGATCCACCTGTTAAGGCATCGCGATCGAGTGGTCAGTCGGGATGATCTCATTGCGCTAGTATGGGGCGGACGGATCGTCTCGGACTCCACACTGGACAGCCGGATCAACGCTGCCCGGAGCGCGATAGGCGACAATGGCAAGGACCAGCGGCTCATCCGCACCATTCCGCGCAAGGGGCTTCGCTTCGTAGGTACCGTGAATGGCCCCCGTGATGCGAAGGCGGCATCGCAGGTAAGAGCAGAGCAATCGCTTCCGGAACTAACACTACCTGACCGACCCGCGATCGCTGTGCTGCCGTTCGACAATATGAGCGGCGACAGGGAGCAAGAGTATTTCTCCGACGGTATCAGCGAAGACATCATCACCGCCCTTTCCAAATTGCGCTGGTTCTTCGTGATCGCGCGCAACTCGTCATTCACCTACAAGGGTAAGCCGGTCCACATAAATCGCGTCGCTGCAGAGCTCGGCGTGCGCTACGTGCTCGAAGGTAGCGTGAGAAGAAGCGGTGACCGCGTGCGTATCACGGCCCAACTCAACGACACATCGACTGGTAGTCACATCTGGGCAGAGCATTACGACCGAGAGCTCACCGACATATTCGCCGTGCAGGATGAGATCACCGACGCGATCGTCGCTGCGATCGAGCCGCAGATCTACGCAGCGGAGAATTTTCGCAGCCGCCGCAAGCCGCCCAACAGCATCGACGCATGGGACCTTGTGATGCGGGCATTGTCGCATCACTGGCGCGTGACGCGACCCGACAGTCTTGCCGCGCAAGAACTACTGCAACGCGCCATTGCGATCGATCCGAACTACGGCCAGGCGCTGGCCTTGTTCGCTACCAATCATATGTTTGGCGTGCATCTGGGTTGGAGCGATCTTGCAACTGCGGCGCCCACCGCGGAGCAAGCGGCGCTGGCTGCGATTGTCGCTGACAGCGAGGATGTGTGGGCACATACAGCACTTGGCAGCGTGTACTTTTCCACGCGCCGCTTCGAACATTCGCTGGCCGAATTCGAACTGGCGCTCCAGCTCAATCCGAATTTTTCGCTGGCGCAGGGATACTATGCTTTGGCACTCTCCTATACCGGACGGTGGACCGATGCGTATGCGGCGACACAACGCGCGATCCGCCAGAGCCCGCGCGATCCCTCTTCAGCGATCCATTATGGCGTTGCCGCCTATGCCCAGTTCGTTGGAAGGAACTATCAGGAAGCAATTACGCTGGCGCGCGAGGCGACACGTCAGCGCGGCGATCTCACCGGCGCTTATCGGGTATTGACGGTCGCTGCCGGTATGAGTGGCCAGATCGAACTCGCCCAGTCAGCGCTTCAGGAGTTGCGCCGGACTCAGCCCAATATTTCGCTGGCCTGGATCGCGACGCAGTTACCCTGGAAGCTCGACGCCGACCGAGAACATTATCTCGAAGGTTTTCGTCGCGCCGGGCTGGAATGAACCGCCCTACCGCGTCCTGCCTTACTGTTGCTTTTCCCAGAATGACAGTAGCCCTTGCGAGGCCGAGCCTCCGATCACGCAGGGAATGCCGACCGCGACTTGACCCAGCGCAGCCGCTGACACGCAGCCGAGCGCGACCGCGCCAACGCCGACTTGTCCCCAGAAGCTGAGATCACGGCGGCTATCGGAGCCCTTTGTCTTGAGTTCCTCCACGGCGGCCAGCGCATCCTTGCGAAGAGCTGCGATCTGAACCGTGTCCGCCGCTTCGACCACTTCCGCGAGCGGCGCCTTCACCGCCGCTGGCTGTCTGGCAAGTTCGCTGCGGAGATATTCGCGCAAGTTCGCGTCACGGATCGCGTAGCTCGCAAGCGTATAGCGCGCCATGCTTCCGACCGTCAGCTTGTCAACCGTATCGCGGCTCTTGCTCCATGGCAGCATCTGGACGATGCGTTGTATCGGCGCAAGCGAGCCGGTCGCAAAATAGTAGCCCCACAGCGTATCCAAGAGATCCTGGTTGCTCGCAAAAGTCAGCGTCGTGTTTAGCTTGCGTTCGTCCTTGGCGAAAGGATTCTTGGTGAAAGCCCCGCGCAGCTTGTCCATCATTCCGGGCTTCGTCTCCTCCAGCGGAATCTCGGTCAAGGTCGGCAACTTGCCCGTCAGGTAGCTGTCGATCATGACCCGCCGGCCCGGCATGCGTGGCGCGACCCGGCGCAGGACGTTTCTCCAGTCGGGCAACCCCGAATAGGCGATAGCCCGAACGATCACCCACTCGTCTTCCGGTCGAACGGGAAAGAAGCTGGCAACGAGCTGCTCGGCCTTGGCCGGGTTGGAGCCGATCGCGCCGGCGATAAAGCCGAGATAGATTCCGGCGTTCTCCGGCTCTTTGAACGTCTGCGAATGAAGCAGCACACGCACAGCCGCCGGGACGTGGGCGTAATCTGGCTTGGCACGGTAGTTGTAGATCCATCGCTGGACCACGCCGAGCGAGGCGCTCGGATCGACCTCCGGCGCCTTCCCTGCATGCGCGGGCTGAATCAGCATGAGCGCGGCGACAACGAAAGCTGCATAACGCATGTGATGCTCCTGCGAGCATCGACGCCTGCGCGGTCCCTGCGCGAGCGACCGAGGCTCTCTCTATGGCGAAGCATGAAGCGTGCATTGCGACAATTCTGAGAAAATCGACCTTAACAAAAGACGGCAAAATTGCGGCATATCCGCCCGCAACTCACCTTATCCCAGACATTTTTTCGCCCCGCGTGGGCAATTCGATCTCGGTCACCAACTGGGAGTCCTGCAGGGACGTGGAGATCAGACGCATCACGCAGCGCAACCGATCGCTTCGATCGGGGGTGGCCGTTTGCGGGCTTGCCGGCGCCCTTGGCTTGACCTTCGTGACGCCCGCCGTCGCCGAAACCGCTGCGCCAACGCGAGGCTCGATCATCGTCGAAGGAAACCGCCGCGTCGACGCCGAAACCATCCGCTCCCATTTTCGTCCGTCCTCCAACGGGCATTTCGACGAGGCCGCACGTGACGCCGCCTTGAAGGCGCTGATCGCAACGGGCCTGTTCGAAAAAGTCTCCATCGAACGCGCCGGCGATCGGCTGGTCGTGCATCTGTCCGAAGCGCCAGTACTCGACCGCGTCGCTTTCGAAGGCAACAAGAAGGTCAAGGACGCCGACCTTGCCGCCGCCGTAGAGTCAAAGCCGCGCGGCTCGCTGCAGCGAGCTACTGTGCAGTCCGATGTCGGCCGGATCATCGAGACGTACCGACGTGCCGGCCGAGCCGAGGTTCGCGTCGATCCACAAATCATCGACCGCGGCAACGGCCGGGTCGATCTCATCTACGCCATCTCAGAAGAAGGAAAGACGCCGGTTCGGCAGATCAACTTCACGGGCAACAAGGCCTTCGGCGAACGCCAGCTCCGCGCCGTCATCAAGACATCCGCCACCCATATGCTGAGTTTTCTGACCGGCGGTAACGTCTACGATCCCGACCGCGTCGCGCAAGACCAGGAGCAGCTACGACTTTACTATCGCAGCAAGGGTTATGCCGATGTCGACGTCGGACCGGCGAAGGTCGAGTATGATCCTGCGACGAAAGGCTTCACGCTGAACTTCGCGATCGAGGAGGGTCCGCTCTATCACTTCCGGGAAGTCAGCGTCACCTGCAATATCCCGGGCATGGATTGCGACAAACTTCGCTCTCTCCCCACTGCCCGCCAAGGCGCAGTGTTCGACGGCAACGCGCTCGACAAGTCCACCGAGCTATTGGCGATCGAAATGGCAAAGCTCGGCTATCCCTTTGCCCAGGCGACCCCTCGCCTCACCCGCGATGCCGTCGCGCAGCGCGTCGACGTCGCATTCGTGATCGACCAGGGGTCTCGCGCCTACGTCGAACGGATCGAGATCCATGGCAATACCCGGACCCGCGACTACGTGATCCGGCGCGAATTCGACATCGCGGAGGGCGATCCCTACAACAAGACGTTGATCGACCGGGCCGAACGGCGCTTGAAGAATTTGAACTACTTCAAATCGGTCAAGATATCGAACAGGCCAGGCTCAGCACCGGACCACGTCATCCTCGATATCGAGGCGGTCGACCAGCCGACCGGCGATTTCAACGTGGCCGGCGGCTACTCGACCGTCGACGGCGCGCTCGTCGAGGTCAAAGTGAGCGAGCGCAATTTCTACGGCACTGGCAAGAATGTCCAGGCTTCCTTTACCCTCGGCCAGTACGCGCGCGGGATCAATTTGGCCGCATCCGAACCCTACTTCCTCGGCACCAAAGTCGCCGCCGGAATCGAACTCTTCGGGCGGCAAGCCGATGTCAGCAGCTACCAATCCTATGGCAGCACCACCTATGGCGCGAGGCTGCAGTTCGGCACGCCTATTACCGAGCAAATCGGCGTGCAGTGGCGCTACTCGATCTACAATCAGAACATCACACTCTCGCCCAATAGTTCTGGCTTGACCTCGTCGCTTGCCGTCCGCGAGGCGGCCGCCGCTGGTCCGACCTGGGTCTCCGCTCCCGGCAGCACGGTGACTTACAGCACGCTGGACAATACAAAGAGCCCAACCAGCGGAATCAGGTCGCAGCTCAGCCAGGATCTGGCGGGACTTGGCGGCGACGTAAAATTTCTGAAGACCACAGAAGACGTGCGCTACTATAAGTCGCTCAGCAGCGACCTGGTCGGAATGGTGCGAGCCCAAGGCGGCTACGTCACTGGTTGGGGTGGTCAGCAGGTGCCTCTGATGAACAATTTCTTCGGTGGGCCGACCATGGTGCGCGGATTTGCCCCCAACGGATTCGGCCCACGCGATCTCACGCCCGGCACCACGATGGACAACGTCGGCGGCAGTGCCTTTTGGGCCACGACCGCCGAATTGCAGAGCGCGATCCCCGGTATACCCAATGAATACGGCCTCAGGGCCACCGCCTTCGTCGATGCCGGAAGCGTGTTCCGCTACAGCGGATCAACGGCAGGACTTCAGGTCGCCAACAAAAATGTCGTGCGCTCGTCGGTCGGGGCAGGCCTGACCTGGGCTTCGCCGTTCGGCGCCCTTACCGTCGACTACGCCATACCGCTGACCAAGGCGGCCTATGATGTGGTGCAGCCGATGCGATTCAGCGCTGGAGGCTTTTGACGGGAACAGGATGCTCCGTCGCGAAGCCATACAGCAGCGCCAGCCGATCGAGGCACTCACGCAATCGTCTTGAAAAGTAGTCGTGCCATCGCTTGGTACGCAGTCCTCTCCGCTCGCCAACCTGCTCCATGGTCATGCCCTGAACCAGGACATCATGCACCAGCGCCGAGCCGTCTGCGCCCAGCTCGCGTTCAGCCCGGTTCAGCCGCAGCACGGCCTTGCGCTGCGCTTCGGTAATCGGTTCACGCCCCTGCCCGCCGTCGACATATTCACGGGTCGGATCGACGGCGCGCGGTCCGCGCTCGGCCTTCTCCCAGTCGCTCTGGAACGCGCGCCCCGCCTGAAACTGCGCTTCATCGATCTGACGATGGGAGTGCAACCGGGCGAGCGGGTCGTTGCGGATTGAACGCAGGGCAACGATCTTCTCGCCCGGGTCCAGCGCCAGGGGATTATCGACCTCGACGGTTGCGACTTCGGCATTGCGTGGCAAGTCGCGGGACCTTCGATCATGCGCCCTGGCGGGATCGTATGGCTTTCGGCGTTTGGCTCTCGGCATCTCATGCACTCCTTGAAACCAGTGGAATTCGGGCTCGGACGAAACTTGCTAGTCGGCTGACGCGTGCAACATTTCCTGACGCAGCAAGTCGGACAATTCGTCCCGGCGGCTGCATTCCTCAGGTTGAAGGCCGATCAGCGCTCGCAGATGGGCGATCCGGTGACGGCGCGGCAGCCGTTTCAGCCTGTCGGCCAGGCATGTCAAACTACAGTTGTTCATGCTGTCTCCACCAAACGGAGCAATGCGGTGCTCACGGCACGTTCGGACGGCACGATCGGCTCGCGGCTCAGGTGAAAATGAGGCGTGCAGTAGCTCGAACCCGGACGCTGCGGGTGCCCGCAAAACGTGATGGGCTCGCCCTCTTCATCGCCGCCGTAGGGATAACGGCAGTCACTGCTCTCCAGTTCGATCAGAGAGAGATGCCGTGGCTCGATCGTCACGCAGCGGAGTTTGACCGGCTTGGTCTCCCTGAACGGCGGTATCGGCCAGGGAAGCGCGGGCGCCCTGAATTCGCTAGCGGGGGCTGCGATGGCCTGCGCATCTGCAGGCTTGGTCGGCATCGACGGGTGCTGACGATCGTCGGGTCCCAATCTTCCCAATCCCAGACGTCGGGCACGCCCGAGTGCAGCACTGCGCGAGTATGCGGTGTTAAATCGTGAATTGATGGCGCGCGCAGCTTCCGAGTAGCTCAGGCCTTTGGCAATAAATTCCCGCAGCGCGTCCGAGTGCTCGGGCGCCCAGTTCGACAGTTCCATTCTTGTTTGTCCTTGCTCTTGTTAACGCCGCCCGACGTCGGCAATCTATTTCGGATATTCCGAAATGAAAGTCAAGCTTGATTTCCGATAATCGTAATTGCTATGATTTCTGAAATTCGGAGAGATTCGGCCATGCTGGATGTGAGATTGATCGAACGAGGCCTGGAAAAACCGGGCAAGACCAAGGGCGGATTGGCCGCCGCGATGGGCGTTCGCCCGGGCGCAGTTTCCGAAATCCTGTCGGGAATACGCCTGATAAAGGCATCCGAAATCGCGCCGATCATCGAATATCTCGAGCTGAACTCGGTGCCGATCATGGGACGTGTCGGCGCGGGCGCATCGATCGAGCCGGAACTCGAGCAGGTGCCGCCGGAAGGCCTTGGCGAGGTCGAATTGCCCTTCCCGATTGCCGAAGAGACCATCGCCTTCGAAGTATCCGGCGATTCCATGCTGCCGAAGTACGAGAATGGCGATATCATCGTGGTCTATCGCGAGCAGCGTCATCCGTTGTCGAGCTTCTACGGCGAGGAAGCCGCTGTCCGCCTGAAGACCGGCGAGCGTTACCTTAAGACGATCGAGCGGGGAAAATCGCCGACCATGGTCAATCTCACGAGTTTCAACGCCAAGCCGATCACGGGCGTCAAGCTGGAATGGATCGGCGAGATCTGCGTCACGCTGCCCAGAGGTCAGATCGAGCGATTGCGGAGCAAGGCCGCGGCGCGGGCGCGCAAGGCGGCAAGGACGACGGGCGGCCGAGCGTCGGACAAATAGCGTCCATTGCCGCGGTTTCCGGATCGACGATTCTGTTCATGCGAGGCACCAATACTTTAAGCCCGCCGCTCAATTCTGCTTTTCAGAATTTTTTCTTGACCTATTTCTGTTTTTCAGAAATACTGCGCCCATCGATTTTCTGGGACGCAGAATGGACAGATCGCCAGCATGCAGTATTTCGTCGTGATGATTGACTACGGCCGCCGCGGCCGAGAGGCCATCGTCGATCCGGAAGTCACCAGGCGCGAGGTGGTCTCCCGGGTCGCGTCGGGCGAATACAGGAATATCAGCTTCATCCATGAGATCGCAGATTACTCGGTCGAGGACGTCACTGCCGAGATTCTCGGCGAGGCGACTCTGCCCGACATCGGCGCGACCGGTGCCGATCTGCGAGCCAGCCATTTCGATCACATTCGCGACCTGCGCAAGCACGAGCAGGCCTGAGCCTCTCACCTCTCAAAAGATTGTGATTGATGAGCGGCTGTAATAGCCGACAGCCCGCTTAAATATTCTTCACGTAAAGTCTATTCGGACGGTGCGGACAATCGCGATATCGTTGCGATTCGATTCCTCGGACCTGCAAAGTTCTTAACTCTCAATGTATCTGTCAATGAAGGCTGAGCTCGCTGCGCGCGACGGCGATCTCCGACTCTGTCTCCTGCTTGGTATCGCGGCGTGGTTTCTTTTTCTGGATCACGTTCCGCACAATGCGGTCAGCCTGCTGACCATGCGCAATTTCGGGTTCAGTGGCGCCACTGACCTGTTCGTGTTCATTGGCGGCTATACTGCCGCAATTCTCTACGGAAGGATGATGCTGGAGCGCGGGTTCGTCGTGACGGCAACCCGCATCTTCAAGCGGCTGTGGCAGCTTTATGCCGCTTATATCGTCCTGTTCGTGATCTACATCGATCTGATCGGATATGTCGCGCGCAAATCCCGCGCATCCGAACTGATTGGCGAATTCAACGTGACGGGGATCGTCGATCATACAATCCGAACTCTGATTCATGGCCTGCTGCTGCAGGCGAAGCCGCTCAATCTCGATGTACTACAACTATTCATCGTGCTGTTGGCGATCTTCCCGCTTGTTCTGGTCGGGATGGTGCGGCGGCCGAATATCACGATGGCGGGGTCGATCGGCCTCTACACCGCGGCCTGCCATTTCGACTGGAATCTGTCGTCGTTTCCGGATGGAAAGTGGTACCTCAATCCGTTCTGCTGGCAACTCCTGTTCGTATTCGGCGCCTGGCTGGCATTGAGCGGCGCGAATCAAATGCGCGCGCTGCGTACCCTTCAGGAATTCGTGATCCTCCGCGCCGTCGCCTGGTTATACCTCCTCTTTGCTCTGGCCGTGACGGTGGCAGGGAAATTTCCTCAGGGTGGTCTCGTCCCGGATCTGCTGCGCGATGTGTTTCTACCCGACGATAAGGAAAATCTCGCCCCGCACAGGGTGCTTCACTTTCTCGCGCTGGCGTTTCTCTTTGCCTACCTGGTGCCGCGGGACTGGCGCGGATTCCGATGGTCGGCATTGCAGCCGATCATCAAATGCGGCCAGGAATGGTTGGCTGTATTCTGCGCCGGCGTGTTTCTTTCGTTTGCCGGACACCTCGTGCTGATCACAGGACCCGATTCACTTGTCTTGCACATCCTGGTGAGCATCGCCGGAATCTCGATCATGACGGCCGTCGCTTACTATGTGTCCTGGTCAAAAAGGCAGGATCACAAGCCCGCGCTTAAGACCCATGCAATGACGGGACTGCCGGAGCAAGGCCGGTTCGCGAAGTAATTGCGCGGGATCGCCTCCACGCCCCCCATCCCGGCCGTACTCTCAGTCGACCGGGAATGCCGTTTTCAACCGCATCGCACTCTCGCCCAGCATGGCAGCGTCGAGCCTTCCCTCGGCCGAGGCCGCCATGGCACAGCCAAAGATGCGATAGAACTGCGCCCCGTCGAAGGCGACCAGCAGCAGATCTACGCCGGCATTGAGCGCCTCTACCACGGCCGTGCAGACATTGTGTTGATAGATGGCACCCATCACGAGGTCGTCGGTCATGACGACACCCTGATAGTTCCATGTCCTGCGAATGATGCCGTCGACGACCTTCTTGGAGTGCGACGCTGGGCGATCGGGATCGACCAATGTCAGCGTCACATGTCCGACCATCAGTTGCGCTTTCGAGCCAGCCAGCACTCTTTTGAACGGCATCCAGTCGGACGCTTCAAGTTCGTCGACAGACGTATCGAGCTCGGCGCTGAAATGATGGGTGTCCGTTCGTACGCGCCCGAGCCCCGGAAAATGCTTCACCGTCGCCCCAACGCCGGACGCTTCGAGGCCGCTCACATAAGCCAGTGCAATGTCGGCGACGACAGCCGGATCGTCGGAAATCGCGCGCTGGCCGATCAGCGTGTTGAAATCGAACCGATTGCGCTTCGCTTCAGGTCGCAGATCCAGCACCGGCGCAAGATTGAGATTGACGCCAAGCGCCGTCAGCTCCTGCCCGTGAGTGCGCCCGAACGCCTCTGCTTTCTCGGCGCGGATAGCCGGCGCCAAGTTCGCAAGCGTCGATAGCGCCGGCAGCTTGGTCAGCGGTGGCGCCAGATGCGAGACGATGCCGCCTTCCTGATCGGCCGCAACGATCAGCGGCGGCAGGCCAGTGGCACGACGTCTTTCCTGCAGTGCCGAGAGCTCCTCCTTCAGACGCGCCGGCGACGATCCCTTGACGTTGTGCTTCGTGATATAGACGCCGGCAATCAGCCCCTTCTCGGCAAGGACAGCCACTTCGGGGAATGACGAGTATCCGACGACAAAGTGTCGCCCAAGGCTTCGCACCTGCGGGGCATCGGCCAGCAGGACACGCTGCTTGCGCCATTCAAACGCAGTGTCCGCACCGAGCATCGATAGCGATGGCAGGCTCCACAGCAGAATGAGCGCCCTTCCCGCCACGCCTCTCCTCCAATAGCCGCGGCGGATGAGGATGACAGCGACAATGATGCTCGCCGCGAACAGAACGATATTTCCCGTACCGCGCAGCAAGATCAGATACGGATCATTCTTATTGGCTGCAGCGAGAACGAAGACGGCTCCGGCGAGCCAGACCAGAATGAGGCCGATACGTCTGAGAATTTGCATGAAACTCGATGAGGGCTTGCGCGAGGAAGGACGAGACCATTGCCCGTATCAAACTTGTCTGGTTAGCGCGAGCGCATAACCGCGGCTGCACGGAAACTGCATAAAAATCCTGAACTCTTGCAGACGGTAGTCCAATCAATTGCACAACGCCGCCAGATAGTCCGTCTCGCGGATCAGCGGTGATCATCGAAATGTCCATTCCCACAAGACTAGCCAATGACGGGTGGTGGCTATGCGAGCGCCCCACCGCCGCGCTGGTTTGCAATTTTCCTCTCAAGACAGGTGATGCAATAATGACCGATATCACCACGCCGGCATCCGATGCGGGCTCTACTCAGGAAGGTACTTTTCCCGTCAAAACAGCAATCGTTCTGGCGCTGGCTACGCTGGCCGACTGGCTGTTCTACGGATACGGCATCGGTATATCGGCCGCTATTTTTGCGGTGGTCTTGGCCTGCGGTTCGCTGCTGGCCAACATCGCAATCTTGAACCGAAAGAAGGTGCCACTGGCTTTCGCGCTTCTGCTCGGAGCCCTCGTCCCGGCCGTGGAGGAATTCAACATCGCGTCTTTGACTTTCATGGTGCTGGGACTGGGTGTTGGCCTGCTGTTGACGACCAATCGCGATCAACATCATCTCGGTGAGCGAGCCGCTGCATTATGCGACCTTTATCTGGTCGGCCCGTTCAGATTTTTTCGCGATGCCATCGGTGCATTCAACCTGCCGGCACTGAAGACCGGATTTACCCTGTGGTTCATTCCCATAGTCCTCAGCGGCATCTTCGTGTTTCTGCTCGTATCGGCCAATCCATTGCTGGAGAAGTGGATCAGCCTGCTGAACCCGGGTAACACGACTTCTTACATCAGTCTCGGACGCGTCCTGTTCTGGACCTTGGCGCTCTCACTGGTATGGCCCATTATCCACGTCCGTTGGAGGAGCAAACGCGAGATATCGGCAGGATTGACCGAAGCGGCGGCACTGGCGCAGGGAGTACCATCGAGCCAAAACAACTTCTTCGGTGTGGCAACGATCCTGCGATCACTGATCCTGTTCAACCTGTTGTTTGCCGTTCAGACCATCCTCGACGTTGTCTATCTCTGGGGCAACGCGACCTTGCCCGCCGATATCAGCTACGCCTCGTATGCGCATCGCGGCGCCTACCCTCTCATCGTCACGGCCCTGTTGGCAGCAGCTTTCGTTCTCGCCGCCATGCGGCCGCGCGGCCCGGCCGAGCAATCGCGGCTGATCCGAACGTTGGTCTATCTTTGGGTGGCACAAAATATCCTGCTCGTGCTGTCATCGATCCTGCGCCTCGATCTCTATGTTCAAGTCTATTTGTTGACATGGTGGCGCGTCGCGGCGTTCATCTGGATGATACTGGTCGCCCTGGGACTCATGCTGATCGTCGCCCGCATCGTTCTGAACCGCTCGAATGATTGGCTGATCCGCGCTAACCTCATCACTCTGACGGCAACGCTCTACGTCTGCTCGCTGATCAATTTCGCGGCCATCATCGCTGACTACAATGTCAGCCACAGCCGCGAGGCCACCGGCAAAGGCGTAGCGATCGATATGAACTATCTGTTTTCCCTGGGGCCGCAGGCATTGCGCGCGATCGACAGGGCCCTTACGCTTCGTGGAATCGATCCCACCCTTGTTTCCCGCCGTGGTTGCCTTGTAGAACAGCAAGTGAAAAATACGGCATCCTGGCGCTCCTGGGGATTTCGGAGCTGGCGCCTCCAGCGCGCCATGGACGCCCAAAAGAGTTTGACCACAGGCTAATTCGATCGCAGACCAGTTGCGCCGGGAGAAACGTTTGACGCACCGCATTCTCAGCGTTGACGATGATCTTCATATCCGCGAGGTCATCCGCGTCGCACTGAAAAAGGCCGGAATGACCGTCTTCGAAGCGCGCGACGGCAAGGAAGCATTGACCCGCTTTGCCGCGGACAAGCCGGACCTGATCGTTCTGGACATCGGCATGCCCGAATTCGACGGCCTCGACGTCTGCCGGGAAATCAGAAGGTCCTCAAGCGTTCCGATCCTTTTTCTGTCCGCTCGCGACGACGAGATCGATCGCGTCCTGGGCCTCGAAATTGGTGGCGACGATTACGTCACCAAGCCGTTCAGCCCGCGCGAGCTGGTCGCGCGCGTGAACGTTATCCTGCGCCGCATCGCGCAGCGTGGCCAGGATGGCAGAACGTCCACAGCTGCGCTATCGCAAGGCAGGCTATCCATAGACCCCGAACAGCATGTCGCGGAATTTGCCGGTAGTCCGCTGCGGCTGACGGCCATCGAGTTCGGTATTCTCCGAGCCTTCCTGACGCGGCCGACCTTCGTCTTCAGCCGCGAGCAGATCATGGGCGCCGCTTACCAGCTCAACATCCAGGTATCGGATCGCACCATCGACAGCCACATCCGCAACATCCGCGCCAAGCTGTCGGCCGTGAACTGCGACAACGTCATCGAAACCATTCACGGCGTCGGCTTTAAGCTCGGCCGATGCGAGCCGCAGGCATGACATCGCGCGCACGCGAGAAATGGCGACCGTCATTGGGACTGGTCATTTTCGCCATGCTCGCCTCGGTAGCGATGCTGCCCCTCGTTGGACTATTCTTCTTCCGCCTTTATGACAATCAGCTCATCCATCAAACCCAGGCCGAATTGATCGCCCAAAGCCGCGTGCTGGCGGCGGTCTATGCGCGCGAGGTGGAAGCAATTCTCGCCGCCGGCATTGCCCTCGGCGTAGAAATTCCACCCGAAGCGCGCCCCGACCGGGGCGACCAGCTAACGCCGATCCGCCCCGCCCTCGATCTCGCCGCCGGCGGCGATCTGCTCCGGCGACGGCCGAATGCCCTTCCCGCGAGCGCACCAGCTTCGCCTGCCTATGTCGAGATCGGCACGCGCCTGATGCCGATCATCCTGGAAACGCAGAAGGTCACGCTGGCCGGATTCCGTATCCTTGATCCACGTGGCGTCGTCATCGCCGGCCGTGACGAGGTCGGCCAATCGCTTGCCCACATCGACGAAGTGGCCAGGGCGATGCAGGGACAGTACCGGGCGGTGCTGCGCATTCGCAAACCCGACAAGCCTCCGCCTCCGATCTACTCGATCAGCCGCGGCGTGGGCGTGCATGTGTTTTCGGCAATGCCTGTCATCGTCAACAACCGCGTGGCCGGTGTCGTCTATACGTCGAGAACGCCGAGCAATATCTTCGATCATTTCTATCAGGAGCGCCGCAAGTTCATTCTGGCGGGCCTTACGGTCGTTCTGGCGACCATCGCCATCGGCCTGATTTTCTCCCGAACCGTCACCCGGCCGATGCGCGAGCTGGTCGATCGCGCCCAGCGCATCGGCCGCGGCGACCGCGACGCATTCAAGCCGCTCGCCCATTACGGCACGCGCGAGTTCGCCCAGCTGTCCGACAGCTTCCTCGATATGGCCGAGCAATTATCGCGGCGGTCGGACTACATCGCGACGTTTTCGTCGCACCTCACCCACGAGCTGAAGTCGCCGCTGACGTCGATCAAGGGGGCCGCCGAATTGCTGCTGGACTCCGTTGAAAGCAAATCCGACAACCTCACCCGGATGGAGCAGAAGAACTTCATCTCGAACATTCTGAGCGATGCCGGGCGTCTGGAAGTCATGACCCAGCGGTTGCGCGAGCTGGCGCGCGCCGAGACCGCGCCGCAGAACGAGCATACCGAACTCTCACAGGTGATCGGCGGATTGAAGAGCCGGTTTCCGACACGCGCAATCGACGCAACGGGCTGTCTGGACCGCTCGATCGGCATGTCCAACGAAAAAGCCCTGATCGTCCTGTCACACCTGACCGACAACGCCATTCGTCACAATGCGAAGAACGTCCGGCTCGAAGCGGTCGCTGAGGACAGTTCCGTGAGAATGACCGTCAGCAATGACGGCGATCCGATATCAGAGCCGAACCGGGAGAAGATCTTCGACGCCTTTTTCACCACCCGCCGCGACACCGGCGGCACGGGCATGGGACTCTCGATCGTCCGCGCCGTGATGACCAGCCATGGCGGATCGATCAGGCTGTTGCCGACCAGCCAGGGCGTTATGTTCGAACTGCAGTTTCCGGCAGCCTGAGGCCGCTAGCTTCAGACCCGCTCGATGATGATGGCCGGCGCCATGCCACCGGCGGCGCACATCGTCACCAGGCCCCGCTTGAGATCGCGCCGCTCCAACTCGTCCAGCACGGTCCCGATCAGGATCGAACCGGTTGCACCGATGGGGTGGCCGAGCGCGATCGAGCCGCCATTGACGTTGACCTTGTCGCGATCGAGCTTGAGATCGCGGATAAACTTTTCGGCGACGACCGCAAACGCCTCGTTGATCTCGAACAGATCGATGTCGTCGATGGTGAGGCCGGCCTTGGCCAACACCTTGCGGGCCGCCGGCACCGGCGCGTTCAACATCAACGTCGGGGAGTCTCCCATATTCGCCATGGCAACGACACGGGCGCGCGGCTTAAGGCCATGGGCTTTTGCATAACTCGGCGACGCCAGCAGGATGGCCGCCGAGCCGTCGACGACGCCGGAAGAATTGCCGGCGTGATGCACAAAGTTGATGTCGAGATCAGGGTATTTGTCCAGGATGAGTTTGCGGTAAGTCGTGCCCTTGTCGTCAAGCGGATAGTCGGCGATAGCCGGGAATGCCGGCTTCAGGGCGGCCAACCCTTCGAGCGTGGTCTGCGGCCGCGGGTATTCCTCACGGTCAAGCGCGAGGCTGCCGTCTTCGCGATAAACCGGCACGAGGCTCTTGTCGAAATAGCCGCCCTTGATGGCGGCTGCCGCGCGCTTCTGGCTCTCGAGGCCGAGTTCATCGACATCTTGCCGCGTGATGCCTTCCAGCGTCGCCACCGCGTCGGCGCAGACACCCTGATGCGATTGCGGATGCCGGGCGCGCAGGCGAAGATTACCGTTGTCCATCATGAACGGCCCCTCGCCGCGACGCCCCTCCATTGACATCATTTCGGTGCCGCCGGCGATGACGAGATCTTCCGAGCCCGACATGATCGCATTAGCGGCCATGTTGACGCTGGTGATGCCGGAACCGCAGAACCGGTCGAGCGTCACGCCGCTGGCCCGGACGTCATAGCCGGCATCGAGCGCCGACATCCGCCCGAGATCACCGCTCTGCTGGCCGCGCTGCGAGCTGGTACCCCAGATGATGTCATCGACATCAGCCGTGTTGATGCCGGTGCGATCGGCCAGGGCACGCAACACCGTGGCGCCGAGCTGCTGGGGATGGATTCCCGACAGGGCGCCCTTACCAGCCTTGCCGATGCCCCGCGGTGTCCTGCATGCGTCGATGATCAGCGCGTCAACCATGGTGTGTCCTCGAATATGTCGATCGGCCGCATTTGCCGCCGACCAAACTGTAAAGTCAATCTAATCAAGGTTAGCCGGATTTCGTTACCTTCCTCGCAGCGCGAGGATCTTCTCTGCGGCGCGCAGATGCGGCTTGTCGATCATTTTGCCGTCGATCTTGACGACACCGGAAGTCGGATTCTCATTGAACGCCTTCACGACCTTCTCCGACCAGGCGATTTCCTCGTCCGTCGGCATGAAGGCCGCGTTGACGACGTCGACATGCTTGGGATGGATCACCGCCTTGGCGAGGAACCCGTCTTGGCGCGCGGCAATGGACTCTTCCCTGAGCGCGTCGAGATCGTTGATATCAGTCGCAATGGTATCAATGGCAACAACGCCGGCCGCAGCCGCACTGATCAGGCAGAGATCGCGCGCCAGCAGGAATGGTCCATGAAAGCGACCGTCAGTCCGGTTGCGCGACGCACCGAGCGAGGCTGCGAGATCCTCGGCGCCCCACATCATGCCCCATAGCCGCGGGCTCATGTTCTCGAAATCGAGCAGCTTGAGGACCGCCCGCGCCGTCTCAGTGGCTACCGTAACGATTCGCGTCGTTCCCTGTTCAATCCCCGCGGCTGCCTCGAAGGCGTCCAGATACAGAGAAAGGCGATTGACGTCGGCGGCGCCGGCGCATTTCGGCAATACGATGCCGTCAGGCCGGCCCGGCATCACGGCGGCGAGGTCACCAAGCGTCAGGCCGGTATCGAGCGCGTTGACGCGGACATATGCCTTCTGGTTCGGATTGCGGGCGTCGAGCATTTCGCGGACCGTCTTCCGCGCACCGACTTTCTCCTCCGGCGCAATCGAATCTTCGAGATCGAGGATCAGCGCATCAGCCGCGGTCTTCTTGGCGCTTTCAAATTTGCGCAGGCTGTCGCCGGGAACGAACAGGAACGATCGCATTGGTCTTATGCCTTCGGCTTGCAGTGCATCAGGCCGGTGCGGCGACAGCTTGCCACCACCTCGCCGCGCTGGTTGGTCATGGTGTGCTCGAACTCCACGATGCCTTGGTTCGGCCGCGACTTGCTCTCGCGTTTGCTGATAATCTTGGTGTGCGCCTTGAGCGTATCGCCGTGAAACACCGGCTTTGGAAACTTGACGTCGGTCATGCCAAGGTTGCCGATCGTGGTGCCAAGCGTTGTGTCGTAAACGCTCATACCGATCATGATGCCGAGCGTATAAATGCTGTTGAACAAACGCTGGCCGAATTCGGTATTCTCAGCGAAATGTGCATCGATGTGCAGCGGCTGCGGATTCATGGTCAGCAGGCTGAACATCGTGTTGTCCATCTCGGTCACGGTGCGGCTGAACTCGTGATGGAATTCCCGGCCGATCTCGAACTCCTCGAAATACAATCCAGCCATTAGCGCCCCCTGTAGTGCGGCGTTCGCTTCTCGACGAACGCATTCAAGCCTTCCTGACAATCTTCCGTCGTGGCAACAAGCGCAAAGCTCTCGGCCGCATTCTCGACCGAGCGGCGAAAATCGGCGTCGACCGCCCGCATGAAGGCATCGCGCCCGATCTTCATGACGATGGGCGACTTTTCAGCTAGCTTGCACGCAATCTCCCGCGCGCGCTCGAGCGCGGTCCCCTTCGGCACTACTTCGCTGAGCAGACCCATGCGAAACGCCGTCGCGGCATCCAAGGGTTCGCCCAGGAATAGCGGCCCAAAGGCCTGGTGCTTGCCGACCAGCCGCGGCAATTGCACGAAGTGAATCGCTGGGATCAAGCCAACATCGATCTCGGGATAGCCGAAGGTGCAGGCATCGCCCGCGATGATCATGTCGCAGGAGATCGCAATCGTCATCCCGCCGGCGCGTACCGCACCATCGAGCGCGGCGATCGTCGGTTTACCCAAGCGATACTGGGTATCGTTGAGTGCGAAATATAGCCGCTCAAGGAATTTTTTGGTCTCGATTCCGGGTTTGCCCCGAACAATGTCGAGATCGAGACCGGCGCAGAACACCTTGTGCGCGCTGCCGATGATGACGGCGCGCACCGCTTCGTCGCCTCTCGCCCTCGCCAGAGCCGCCAGCAGCGCGTCGATCAAGTCCATGCTGAGCGCATTGACCGGTGGGCGATCGAGCATGATCTCGGCAATATTTCCCGAAACGGAATAACGAACGAGTTCGGTGCTCATGCCTTGCCTCCCTTGGCCTGACGCACCGCGCCGGCCTTGACCAGATCGTCGATGGCGCCTTGCTCGAAGCCCGCTTCGAGCAACACCTCAAAACTGTCCTGGCCTATATCAGGTGCGGGGCGCAAGTCAGCTTCCGAGAAGCTCGCCGGCCGAAAGCTACAGCGCGAGGTAGCGCTGACGAATGTTTACGTTGGCCTTCAGCTCTTCGATACCGGAGGTGTAGACGATCTGCCCCTTGTCGATAACCGTCGCGTGGCTCGCAAGGCCAAGGCAAAAATGCATGTTCTGCTCGGCGATCAGCACGGTTGCGCCCGTGCCGCGGAGCTGCCTCAGCAATTCGCCGATCCGCTGCACGATAATCGGGGCCAGACCTTCGCTCGGCTCATCCAGCAGCAGCAGCGCAGGATTGCCCATCAGCGTGCGGGCAATCGCCAGCATCTGCTGTTCGCCCCCGGAAAGCCTTCCCGCGATCCGGTGACGTAGCGGCTCCAGCACCGGAAACACATCATAGATGCGGCGGATCGGCCATTCGTCTTCGCCATTGGGCCCCTTCTTGGCGCCAATGATCAGATTGTCCTCGACCGTATGCTCCGGGAAAATCTGCCGGTCTTCCGGCACAAAGCCGAGCCCGGCCCGCGCGATGTGATGCGGCTTCAGCCCCGAAACAACTTTGCCGTGCAGCGAAACCTTGCCCCGCCGCGCGGGAGCAAGACCCATGATCGCCTTCATGGTGGTCGACTTGCCCGCGCCGTTTCTCCCGAGCAGCGCCATCGTCTCGCCCTGCCGCACGGAAAGGCTGACGCCGAACAGAATCTGGCTGGTGCCGTAATAGACGTCGAGATCCTCGACCTGCACCACGGGCTGCGCGCTCATGCCCCGGCCTCCGCATGATGCTCAGCACCGAGATAGGCTTCGATCACAGCCTCGTTGCGGCGGATCGCATCCGGCGCGCCTGTTGTGAGAATCCTGCCGTAGCAGAGCACGACGATGTCGGGTGCTATTTTGAACACAATGTCCATGTCGTGCTCGATGAACACCACCGTGATCTTCTGCTTCTCCCAGAGCTCCCTCACCTTGTCGATCATCCGCCAGCGCTCCTCGGTGCCCATTCCGGCAGTGGGCTCATCGAGCAGCAGCACCTTCGGGTCGAGTACCAGCGCCAGCGCGATATCGAGCAGCTTCTGATCGCCATGCGACAGCGTCGCCGCAACGCGATTCCGCTTCCCTGCGAGCCCCAGCAATTCCATGGCATGCTCGGCCCGATCACGCGTCTCGGCCAAGGGGAAGCGCCGATACAGCACACCGGCCTTGCGCTGATCGGTACAGACCGCGGCCAACATGGTTTCCTGCACCGTCAGTGACGGAAAAATGCTCGCAACCTGGAACGCCCGGCCAATGCCGTGACGCACGATTTCGGGCGGTGTGCGCCCGGCCAGATCGACGCCGTTGAGCAGGATCTGCCCGGCGTCCGGTCGCAGCGCGCCGGTGATCAGATTGAAAAAGGTGCTTTTGCCGGCGCCGTTGGGGCCGATCACGGCCGTGAGCGAACCGTCGACAAAGTCGAGCGTGACGTTATCGGTCGCCTTCACGCCGCCGAACGATTTGGAAAGGGAGCGGATTTGCAGCATGGCTAATCGCGCTCCCCGCGGCCATTGCGGCGCTGCGCGTACCATTCGATGACGAAATCCATCAGACCCTTCCGCAGGCCGATCGCAAAAAACAGGATCACGATCCCAAGCACGAGGCCATGATAGTCGGTCAGCCGGGTGACGGTGTCGTTAAGGACCAGAAACAATACGGTCCCGACCATTGGCCCCAGGAATGTCGTGACGCCGCCGAGCATGTTGATGAAGATGCCCTCGCCTGACATGGTCCAATAGGCGAATTCCGGATAGGCTCCTGAGACGAACAGCGCCATGATGATCCCTCCGGTGGAGGCGAACAGCGCCGCAAGTACAAAGATCGTCAACTTGGCGCGCCAGACGTCGATGCCGATGAAGCTCGCACGTGTGGCGTTATCGCGGATCATGCGCAGGGTGTAGCCGAACGGCGACTGCGCAATCTGACACATCAAGAGCAGTCCAATCACCAGCAGCGCGCAGCTCATGACGTAGAGATGCAAATGGTTCGATAGATCAATGCCCCAAAATGACGGCCGCGGAATCCCGCCGCGCAATCCCTGATCGCCGCCAGTCAGCGATACCCAGGACAGGATCGTCGAGTGGATCAGCATCTGGAACGCGAGCGTCACGAAGGCAAAATAGATTTCCTTCAGTCGCACGCAGATGGCCCCAATGACGAGGGCGACACCAAACGTGATCGCCAGCGTTGCGACGAAAGCCACCGGGATGGGAACACCGGTCTTCTGCATCATCAACCCGAAACCGTAGGCGCCAAGGCCGAAGAACATGCCATGGCCGAACGAAGTCAGGCCGGTGTAACCGACCAGAAGGTTGAGCGACGTCGCGAACAGCCCATAGGCCGCGCAGCGGATCACGAAGTCGAGCAGCAATTTACTGCTGAAGACCATCGGCAAGAGCGCAAGCACGACAAAGACCGCAAGCGCGATCAGCGCATCCCGATTGCGACGCGGCTTTGCCTCGACGCGGGAAACATCGAGTGCCGGCGTGCCCTGCTCGGCCTGCAACTCGGTCATGCGACCTCCCTGCCGAACAGGCCAGTCGGCCGCGACACCAGCACGATCACCATGAACAGATACATCAGGCCTTCCGTAAACAGGGGAAAGCCGAGCGATCCGAACGAGCGGATCAGGCCGATCAGGAGCGCGCCGATCAGCGCGCCCAGGATCGAGCCCATCCCGCCGATGACGGTGACGATGAAGGATTCGATCAGGACCGAGAATCCCATTCCCGGGGTCAGCGAGCGCACCGGCGCCGCAAGCGCCCCCGCGAGGCCTGCCAGCATGCCACCCAGTGCGAACACGCCGCCATAGATCAAACCCGTGTTGATGCCGAGCGCCGATACCATACCGGGATTATGCGCGGCCGCCCGGATCACCTTGCCAATTCGCGTGCGCACCAGGCCAAGCCCGAGCACCACGGCAGCCGCGAGCGCAACGCCGATCAGCAGCAGATAATATGGCGGCACCACGCCTCCGGCGATGAACAAGGGCGCCACCTGGAAAGCTGCGGGCATGCCCATCGACTTGAACTCGGGGCCCCAGATCATCCGCACGACGTCATCGAAGATTAGCACGAAGGCGTAACAGACGAGCAGTTGCATCAGCACGTCAGCGCCGTAGACGCGGCTCATGAACCCGCGCTCGAAGATCAAACCGATGATGGCTGTACCCGCCGCACCGCACAGCATCGCCAGGGCGAAACTGCCCGAGAACTGATAGGTCGTCATCGCGAAATAGGCGCCGAACATATAGAAGGCACCGTGGCTGAAATTGACGACCTTGAGCACGCCGAAGATCAGCGTCAGCCCGACGGCGACGAGAAACAGCAACATGCCGATAATGAAGCCGCTGGTGGTTTGCGTCACCAGACAGGCAGAGCTGGCGAGACAGCCGGTAAGCGCGTCGAGGTCCAAGGGAAGCATCCATTGCGGCGTGCCTGACGAGAGCGGCACGCGAGAAACATTCTGCAGCGAAACGGAGGCGACTTACCCGCCTCCGTCATTGCCGTCCGATCAGGCGTAGCCCTTGCTCTTCTTCCATTCGGCTTCGAGCTCGAAGATCGTCTTCCAGTCGCCCGCCTGAACCTGCGGCACATAGGGCTCCTGCGGGATCGTTGTCCCCCAGCCGATCGCGTAACCAACGAGCGTCTGATCCTCGGCTCGCATGGTGACGGTGCCGTCGGCGCCGAATGGAGACTTGATTTTCAGGCCGCGCAGAGCTTCCGCGACTTTCTTGCCGTCGGCCGAGTTTGCCTTCTTCGACGCTTCAGCCAGCAGCATGATCGCGGTTGCATTCTCCCAGGACCAATTGGTGGGATACTCGTTGTATTTCGCCTTGTAGGCATCGCCCCACGCAGCGTTCTCAGGGGTTGCTGGATAGGTCTTGATGTAGCGATTGCCGGAGTGGATGCCTTTCGGAAGATTCTTCACGACCGTTAGCGCGGTGTAGTCCGCCATGTTGACCGCAAACACCTCCATCTGACTAAACAGCGCATAGATGTTGGCCTGATCGATATAGGACGTGAGATCGCCGCCCCAAAGGCAGGAATAAAGCGCCTGCGGCTTGGCCTGCAGGATCTTTGTCACGACCTCAGTGTAGTCGGGCTGGAACAGCTTTGGCCAGGACTCGCTGATGATTTCGACGTCGGGCGCAAAGCGCTTCAGATAGGTGACGTATTCGGCCGTGGTGTCTCGGCCATAGGCGTAGTCGGGCGAACAGGTCGCCCATTTCTTCAGCCCCTTGGCCTTGGCAATCGCCGCCGCATAACTGCCGCCGACGATTGAATCATGCACACCCTGACGCGCGGTGCGGAACGCGTTCGGAATGTGCTGCTTGGGATCGGCGGTCAGCGCCGAGGTTTCCGAATTGGTGTGAATGCAGAGCACGCCGAGGTCGCGCGCCACCTCGTGCACTGCGAACGCGCCCGACGATGCTTCCGCGTCGATCAGGATTTCGCAGCCATCGGTGTTGACGAGTTCGCGGGCGACGCGGGCGGCTTCCTGCGGTTGCCCCTTGGAATCGCGGATCACCATTTCGATCGTCCGGCCGGCCAGGCCGCCCGCAGCATTGACCTTTGCGATCTCCAGCATCACCGCGTTGCGCGACGATGTGCCGAGCTGCGCCACGCGCCCGGAGAGGATGGTCGGCATACCGATCTTGATGGTCTTGGCTTGCGCGCGCCCCACCCAGGGCGTCGCGAACGTTACGGCACCGGCGCCCATCATCGCCAACGTCGCACGTCGGCTTACGCCCGGTTTGCGGGTTCTCGTCATTGCTTCCTCCCTATGGGGTTGGCTTTCCCAAGTCCCAGCCGGAGATCGTGTCGTCTCCGTACGGAATGAGAATTTCAGAGCGAGGGGGGTGACGTCAAGCCGAAGATGAATTACGAGTCAGAATTCATCAAACGAGAAAGGGCCGTGGAATCGGCCTTTTGAACGGGAAATGATCAATCTTTCGAGCTTCATCGCGTTTCACGCCCGGCGGACACCGAACCGCTGTGCGCTGAAATATCGCGGCGAGGATATCTCCTATGCCGAGTTCCACCGCCGTGTCCGGCAGGTGGGCGGATGGCTCCGATCGCGCGGGATCGGTCCGGGCGACGTCGTCGCGGTGCTGATGAAGAACAGCACGGCATTTCTCGAACTGGTGTTTGCGACGAGCCATGTCGGCGCGGTGTTTCTGCCGATCAACTTTCGCCTGTCGGCGGACGAAGTCGGCTACATCGTCGGCAATTCCGGCGCGCGCATCCTGATCGCGGACGAAGAGTTTTCCGGCACAGCAGCCGGCGGCGCGCCAGTGGTCCTTCTCAACGAAGCTGCGCAGTCGAATGCTTGCCTCCTCGCACCCGGTGTTGCGCCAGCTCCCATGCACGTACGACAGCCGCGCGACCTGATGCGGCTGATGTACACGTCAGGTACGACCGACCGTCCCAAGGGCGTGATGCTCACGTACGAGAATATGTACTGGAAGTCGGCCGATCAGACGCTGGTACTGGGATTGAACGCAGAAACGCGATTGCTGGTGGTCGGCCCGCTCTACCATGTCGGCGCGCTCGACCTGCCGGGAATTGCGGTGCTCTGGCATGGCGGCCTGCTTTCCATTCACCGCAACTTCGAGCCCGAGCAAGCGCTCGCCGCCATCGAAGCCGAGAAGCTCAATGCTGCATGGTTCGCGCCCATCATGACCACAGCGCTCCTCACCTGCCCTACCCGCGATCGCTACGATGTCTCCAGCCTGCGCTGGGCGATCGGCGGCGGCGAGAAAACCCCGGAAGCGCGCATTCGCGCCTTCTCAGAGTATTTTAGAAACGCCCGCTACATCGATGCCTACGGACTGACGGAAACCTGCGGTGGCGACACTTTCATGGAAGCGGGCCGCGAGATCGAGAAGATCGGTTCGACCGGCCGCGCCATCGCCCATATCGAAATCGATATCCGCGATGACGCCGGCAATCGACTGCCGCCCGGCAAGAATGGCGAGATCTGCTTGCGCGGACCGAAGGTCACGCAAGGCTATTGGAAGGATCCGGAAAAGAGCGCGGCGGCGTTCTTCGGCGGCTGGTTCCGCACCGGCGACATCGGCTATCTCGATGAAGACGGCTTCCTCTATCTGACCGATCGCAAGAAGGACATGATAATCTCCGGCGGCGAGAACATCGCCTCCTCCGAAGTCGAGCGCGTCATCTACGAGCTGCCGCAGGTGCGCGAAGTCGCCGTCATCGGCATCCCCGACGAGCGCTGGGGCGAAAGGCCGGTCGCCGTTGTCGTGCTGGGCAATGGCGCCACGCTGGATTTGCCTGGCCTTGTCGAACACTGCCGCGCGCGCCTCGCCGGCTTCAAGGTGCCGAAGCAACTGATCATCCGCGACAGCCTGCCACGCAATCCGTCCGGCAAAGTCCTCAAGCGCGTGCTGCGCGCTGAACTGGAATCTTAACCATGATACAATCATCGCAAGCCGCATCGGGCAAATTGACGAAACTCAACCGTGTCGAGCGCAACGCCTGGACCAAGCGCAAGATATTCGACGCCGCGACCAAGGTCGTCGGCAAGTATGGTTACGCCGAAGCTTCCGTCGCCCGCATTACGGAGGAGGCCGGCGTCGCCCAGGGCACGTTCTACAATCACTTCGAGAACCGCCAGGAATTGCTCGATCAATTGCTGCCGAAGATCGGCATCGACATGGTTCATTTCATCCGCGAGCGCACTGGCAACGCGCATGCGGCAAGGCAGGAGATCGAACGCTTCACTGCCTTCTTCGAATTCATCCGCGAAGTGCCGGAGTTCCTGCGCATCCTCAACGAAGCCGAGTTCTTTGCACCGAGCGGCTATCAGAAGCACCTCGACAATGTTTCCACCGCCTATGTCCGCATTCTCCGGCGCGCCCGCCTGACCGGCGCCATCGTGGATTTCAGCGACGAGGAGTTCGAAGCCATCGTTCACATGTTCATGGGCGCGCGTGGCTATCTTAGCCGGCGTTACTCCTATGCCAACGGCGCCGTCACCGCAGTCCCCGAGCACGTCATCTCCGCGTACCGGAAGCTGATCACCCGCGGTCTGTTCACGCTGGATAAGGGCAGCAGCAGTGAACGCTGAAGGCATCGTTCTGGTCACCGGCGGCAGCCGCGGCATTGGCGCGGCCACCGCAACGCTTCTCGCTGGCCAGGGCCGAAAGGTCGTCATTGTCGATATCGCGCCGGAGCCATTGGCTGGAACGCAAGTCGTCCTGTGGCCCACGCCTTTCGATGTCGCGAGCGAAAGCGTCGTCGTCAGCGGCATTACCGACATCGAGGCCGCGCACGGCCCGATCACGGGCCTCGTCAACGCTGCCGGCGTCTTCGGCAAGATGCACCGGATCGAACGCGTGCGGATGGAGCAATGGGATCGCGAGGTCAATATTGACCTGCGCGGCACGTTCCTGGTCGCTCGCAGCGTCGGCGTGAAGATGGCCGAGCGCGGTCATGGCGCAATCGTCAATGTCGCCTCCGTCGCTGGCATGACCTCCGGCCCGATCCATGCCTACACCGCCGCGAAAGCCGGTGTCATCCAGATCACGCAGACGCTCGCGGCCGAATGGGGCCGCTGCAGCGTACGCGTCAACGCCGTCTCGCCGGGATTCACCCGCACCGCTGCGCTCGAAGCCGGCATCGCCTCCGGCGCGCTGAACAAAAAATGGCTCGAAAGCCCGACTGCGATGAACCGGCTGGTCGAGCCGATCGAGGTCGCACAGGCGATCGCTTGGCTGCTCTCGCCAATGGCCAGCGGCGTCACCGGAATCAATCTTCCTGTCGATGCTGGCTATATCGCCGGCACCACCTGGGCCGCCTATGGCGGCTTGCCGGAAGCGCAAGGCGCGTAAACGAGGACACCAGCATGAACATCGAGCTGCTACCGCGCAAGAAACTCGATCTGTCGTCGGCGATTGCCGAAGGCGATATCCGCGTGCTGCTGATGGTGCTGGTGCACATGACCGGCGACGAACGATGGCTCGAGCCGCCCTACAAGCCCAAGCGCGACGTGCGCCTGATTCCGGACCCCCAAGCCGGCGTGCCCCCGGAGGTCCAGGCCGAGATCCGTGCTGCCGTGGTGAAACTGTTCGCGAATGGAGAGCCGAAGCCCGTCATCACCGACCCCGGCAATGCGCTGATGCTGAAGATGATGCGCGCCACGCTCGGCGAAAATGTCGCGCCGGAATATGCGCCGCTGATGCGCGAGGAAATGGGCTTCATTCCCCGCGATGCGCGCTGGACCAGGCCGCCTTCGAACGAGAAGCTGGCACAGCAGCATGTGCTGATCGTCGGCGCCGGCGTCTGCGCCATTGCGCTTGGCGTCGCGCTTGGCCGGCTCGGCATTCCCTACACCATCGTCGAGAAGAACGACGAGCTCGGCGGTACCTGGTACGTCAACCGCTATCCCGGCTGCGGCGTCGACACGCCCAACCATTCCTATTCCTTCTCGTTCGGCCGCCGTAATGCCTGGACCCGCTACTTCGCTCAGCGCGAGGAGTTGCTCGACTATCTCAAGAAAGTCGCGCTCGAATACGATATCCGAAATCATCTACGCCTCAGCACCGAGCTGACGTCGTCACGGTGGGACGAAACCAAGCGGCGCTGGATATCGACATTGAAGACCGACCATGGCGAGGAGATATTTGAATCGACGATTCTGGTCAGCGCGATCGGTCAGCTCAACGACCCACATCCGGCGCACTTCAAGGGCGAGGAAGACTTCAAAGGTCTTACGCTGCACTCCGCTCTCTGGTCCGATGACATCAAACTCGACGGCAAGCGCGTCGCCGTCATTGGCACTGGCGCCACTGCGATGCAACTGGTGCCGTCGATCGCCGACCGCGTGGCCTCGGTCACCGTTTATCAGCGGACTGCGCAATGGGCGCGCCCCGTGGCGGGTTATTCCGATCCGATCACCGAGGGCGCGCAGTGGCTGCTCGCGCATTTGCCGTTCTATGTGCAATGGTATCGCTTCAACATGTTCTGGCGTTATGGCGATGGCCTGCTGCCGTTCCTGCGCAAGAACCCTGACTGGCCGCATCCCGAGCGCGCCGTCAACAAGGGCAACGACCGCCATCGAGAGGAATTGACCAATTTCATCCTGTCGGAACTGAAGGACCGCCCTGACCTGATCGAGAAATGCGTGCCGACCTATCCGCCCTACGGCAAGCGCATTCTGCTCGACAACAATTGGTTCAAGACGCTGACGAAGCCGAATGTTGAACTGGTCACCGAAAAGATCGACCACTTCACGCAAGACGGCATCGTAACTTCAGACCGCAAGTTGCGGCCTGCGGATATCATCGTCATCTCGACGGGCTTCAAGGTCACGGAAATGGCCGCCCGCCTCAACATCACGGGGCGTGACGGAAAAAATCTGCGGAGGGCCTGGGCCAACGACAATCCGACCGCCTATCTCGGCCTCACCGTGCCGGACTTTCCCAATCTCTTTGTCATGCTTGGTCCCAATTCAGGTCCAGCACACGGCGGCAGCGTGATCTTCCAGTCGGAATGCCAGAGCCGCTACATCTCGGCCTGCCTCGTCGAGATGATCGAGCAAGACATCGCCGCGATCGATGTGCGCCCCGAGGCGCACGATCAGTACATCAAGAAAGTCGATGCCGAGCATGAGCAGTTGATCTGGACTCATCCAGGCATGACTACCTACTACCGCAACAAGCAGGGCCGCGTGTTTTCAGCAATGCCTTGGCGATTTGTGGATTACTGGGCAATGACCCATGATCCCGACCTACACGACTACCGGCAGACTAAGGCTTGAGAATTGTTGTTCCCGGGAACCCATCGCGCGACCGTCTTTGGGATGACTTGACACCGGCCGGCGTCTGCCGCAGCATTTCGCGTGCTGCACCTGTTGGAGCCATGGAGCGTGCGCGCTCCCCGCTTCGCGGGCATTGGCGCCCCGGTTAAATGATCGAGACGACACGCAGCAGGAGCGGACCTGTGGTCCGTTGGCCAACTTCTTGGAGAGGAGCATGACGCCACCGGGTCAGACCGGTGACCTTGCTCAGCGCAAGGTCCAGGTGCGGTTGAGGTCATAAGCAGCTGCCAGCCTCATCGCGCCTTCAACAATTCGAACACATCTGCTGGACGGAGCGCAAAGGCCACGCGCTGCCGAATCCTGATAAAAATGCTGGTGTCTACCAGAAATCCTTCGCCTATAACGAAGATGTCGGGCCCCGCGATGCTCTCATGCACCGGGGCCCATTCGTTTTGAATCAATCAGAATGCGTCGCGCAGTTCCCTGCTCCATTCAGATCGAAGATACTGATCCGATCGAACAAGGGTAGGCCCATGGATAAACCGCGCGTGCGAATCTACACCGACTACAAAAGCCCCTACGCCTTTGTCGCCAACAAGCGACTGTTCGAGCTCGAGGAAGCTCACGGCGTCGAACTCGAATGGCTGCCATACACACTGCGCATTCCTGAGTTCATGGGAACGGTGGAGGAGCGCACGCCGCATTTCTGGCGCAAGGTGCGCTACGCCTATATGGACGCGCGCCGCTACGCCAACGCGCAAGGCCTTGTCATGAAAGGTCCGCGGCGCATCTACGACGCCTTCTATGCCAGTGCCGGCATGCTGTTCGCCCAACGTCACGGCCTTTTCCGTCCCTATCACGATACGGTATTCCGTCGCTTCTGGAGCCATGATTTGGAAATTGACGAGCTGTCGGCCATTTCCGGCGTCATCGCATCGCTCGGCGGTTCAGCGGAAGAATTCGAAGCTTACGTCCACGGCTCGGCACGAGCGGAGCACGACCGCATCATCGCTGACGCCGAAGCGCTCGGCGTGTTCGGCGTGCCGACCATGGTCTTCAATGGCGAATTGTTCTGGGGCGGCGATCGCATCGACATGCTGATCGAGCGCATCAGGAATCCGGAATCGATCGCGACGGCGCTGGGCAACCGCCATCGGAAGTGAGGCCACTCTTTTTGCTAGCCGCTCGCCAGATGCTGCCAGCATCCGGTGCGTTCCAGCACCGGCCGCAACGCAGCCCGGCTGTCCGCATCGAGCGCTGAAAACTTGTCGCGAAGCCGTTGCAGACACTTCACCTGATATTTGAACGGCGCCAGCGCGTAAGGCAGGCCCCAAATATTCATCTCCAGCCGTTCAAGGCCTTTGGCAAAGGCTTCGGCATTGGCAACAAGGAACGGCAGATAAAGTTCGCCTGATATCCTCAACAGCACTTCCACCATGCCGCCGAGCGCCCGCTCGCGCGGATACCACTCGCCCTCGACGCCGGAGGCATCATCCAGCCGCCGCACCCAGTGATCGGTGAACGGTGCTTTTGCACGCATGATCCGCATCGGCGTCGGGTCTGTCGCCATCTCGCTGAGCTGGCCGAACCAGGCAAAATCGGCGAGCGAAGGCCGGCTCCCGAACAGATAGTTGGTCATGCCGACATGCGGCTCGAACGCCGCCAGGATACGCAAGTAGCTCTCTTCGAGAAGCGGCCTGTTTTCTGCGGTCGCGCCAAGAATGACCATGCGCGAAATTTGCCGCTGCCTGAATTGCTCGATCTCCTCCGCGCTGCCGGCTTCAGCTTCCGAAACCGACCACTCTTCGCCGGCCCAGCGCGAGACATAGGCCTGGTCCTCCGCATCCCACCAGCGATAGAGAAACAGCGGCTTGACCGCCCATTCGTCGGCAAGGTCTTCCAGGAGATCGCAGACGAACGCGACCGCCTTGTCATCAGGAATGACGGAACGACCCTTGTGACGCCGTTCCAGATCGTAAGCCAGCGTCGTGGTCTCGCCGCGATAAGTACCGTCTGGATATTGCAGTACCGGAATTAGATTGGGGCGCAAATGCTCGGTCGCCTTGCGCAGCGCTTTGGTCATGATGACCCAATCGAACGGAATTCTCCGGTAGCGCAGCAAGGCGCGAAGCTTGATCGCATAGGGCGATGCGGTCGAGCCAATCAGCCGGTAGCGTCCCTCGGTCATGGCATTCACCTCACCGGGTCAATAGCGCATTCAAACTTCGCCCGCCAGTTCCTCAATATTGTCGCCGGCCCCGCACGATCTTTGGGCGGCACCTGCCTGTAATTTGTTCGCACATGCCGTCGCTAAATCGCCGATGCTGAGATCGTCGTAGCGACAGGTGCGTTCCGATGAAGACATTCATTCGCGTGGTTGAATTGTGGGTCCCCGACCGAACCCGCACCCGCCTTGAATTCGGCGGCTGCCTTTGCAGCGAGCAGTATTCGGAGTTCAAGGCCGTCAGCGAAAACGCGCTGTTCGCCTATGGCGAGGGTTTACCCGGCAAGGCCTGGGCCTCCGGCCATCCCGTTATCCTCACGAAATTCGCAAACTCTTACTTCAGACGCACGGACGAGGCGATCGAAGCCGGATTGACCTGCGGTGTCGCGTTGCCGGTTTTTGCTGGCGAGTTCCTGATGGCCGTCATGGTGCTGTTCTGCGGCGACGACGAAAAGCACGTCGGCGCCATCGAGCTCTGGCACAACGATCCCGAGAAGTCGCACGAGATGAGCTTGGTTGACGGTTATTATGGCACCGCCGACATGTTCGAGTTCAATTCCAGGCACACCAAGTTCCCGCGCGGATTCGGCCTGCCCGGCCGTGCCTGGAAGGCCGGCATGCCACTCATCATCAAGGACCTGCACAACGCGAAAAGCTTCCTGCGTTGGGAGGAAGCAACCGAGATCGGAATCAATTGCGGCGTCGGCATTCCCTATCGGACAGCGTCGGACCAAACTTGGGTCATGACGTTCCTATCCGCACAGGCAACGCCGATCGCCAGGCGTTTTGAGATCTGGGTACCGAACCCGGCGCGAACGGAACTGGTGTTTCAGTCTGGCGATTGCAGCAAGAATGCCGATCTGAGCTCGCTTTATGCGTCAGAGACGATCCGCAAGGGCGAAGGCAGCATCGGCGGCGCTTGGGCGACGGGCATGCCGGCCATCAACGAGCATCTGAACGTCGATGAATCCATTGCGGCGCGCCAGGCGCGCGCGGCCGGCATGAACCAGATCGTCGTGCTTCCGGTGATCGAAGACGCTCAGCTCAAGGCCGTACTCGCCTGGTACCTCTGAGGCGCGTCGGAAAGGTCAGCCTGCCCTTCGCAATGTCCGGAAGAACTCCCGCACCTCACGCACGAACAGGTCCGGCTGCTCGAAAGCTGCGAAGTGGCCGCCCCTCGGCATTTCGCTCCAGTGCTGGATATTCGTGTAGCTCGCTTCCATCCACTTTCGCACCGGCGTGACGATCTCCTTGGGGAAGACGGCGACGCCGGTCGGGACCGTAACCTTGTGCGCCGTTCGTCGCTTCGGCCCGAAGCTTTCCCAGTATAAGCGCGCCGATGAAGCTGCCGTCGCCGTCACCCAGTAGAGCATGACGTTGTCGAGCAGTTCATCGCGACCCAGGATATTTTCGGGATGACCGTCGCAATCGGTCCAGGCCCAGAACTTTTCCAGGATCCAAGCGGCCTGCCCACTCGGCGAATCCGTCAAACCATATCCAAGCGTCTGCGGCCGAGTCGATTGCTGCTTGGAATAGCCTGAATCCCAATCGGCGTAATGCTGGATGCCCTTCAACGCCCGTGCTTCCTCAGGCGTTGGTTGTCCCTCGACATTGGGCCGAACTGACATCGCAAGCGTGATATGAATGCCCGCGCAGTGTTCCGGATCCTGCGCGCCAAGCGCGGTGGTGATCGCCGATCCCCAGTCGCCGCCCTGCGCGCCGTATCGCGCATAGCCGAGGCGGTCCATCAGCACCGCCCAGCTTGACGCAATGCGATCGACGCCCCAGCCGGTCGTCTTCGGCTTGGCTGAAAACCCGAAGCCAGGCAGCGACGGGCAGACGACGTGAAACGCGTCGGCAGCATTGCCGCCATGTGCAATCGGATCGGTCAACGGCTCGATCACCTTGTGAAACTCGACCACGGAGCCCGGCCAGCCATGCGTGATGACCAGCGGCATCGCGTCCGGATGCGGTGAGCGGACGTGCAGGAAATGAATGTCGAGGCCGTCGATTTCCGTGGTGAACTGGGCAAAACGATTGAGCCGTGCCTCGCGCTGCCGCCAATCGTACTCCTCGGCCCAGTAGCGGCAGATATCCCGGACCCATTTCAGCGGCGCGCCCAGTCGTCGACGAGTTCGGCTTCCGGCCAGCGCGTGTTGCGCAGCCGCGATTTGAGATCGTCCAGCACGGCATCGCCGATCGAAATACGATAAGGCTTGATTTCAGCGCTCATGAAGCCTCCAGCTCCGATGGATGTCGCGCTCTCCAAGCTGATGCTACCGAAAAAAGCGAGGTCGTGAGCGATTGCCTTTTGCTGGCGGGGCAAGCGGCCATGGCGGCCGAAATGCTACGGCAACGGCGGGTCAACAAAATCAATTGGTTAACGTCTGTTTTTTACCTCGCTGTGGTAAACTTGAAACGGCGGGTGACCGCCATTGAAAATGGCTTTGAAATGAACCGGCTTGCCTAAAACTGGCCAATATTGGCGGCCGAGCAAGGATCAACAGATGAAGGTTTCACTATTTGCCGGCGCCCTGTTTGTCGCTGGTCTGGCAGGCTCCGCCTGGGCCCAGGAGCAGTCCCGCACGATCGAACGAACGGTCAAGAGCGTGCCAAACAGGGACACCCAGATTGGGGTCTACCTCAACGTGCAGCCCGATTGCACATCTGGGCCGTTGCCAACGATTCGACTGGTCAGCCCGCCCGCCTCCGGCAAGGTTGTCGTCAAGAACGCGAAGGTGAAGGCCACCAATTACAAGGCCTGCTTGGCGCTGGAAGTGCCGGCCTATGTCGCATTCTACAAATCGCCTGCAGACTTTCTCGGCAACGATGTGTTGACGATCGAGGTCAAATACGCCGGCGGCCGTACTGAAATCCAGAAAATCACGGTGAACGTGATGAGTGCAGGCGCAGGGCAAAAAATCTGATCGCGATTTGATTGGTCCGCACCGAACCTGATGGCGGGCTCGTCGGGAGATTGTCCTCAACGACAAACCGCCATGGCCCAGGCGGGCTCGATCTGCGACAGCAAGCTCCGCCAAGATATGGTCCTGCCGGTGCACAACGGATTATCAGTTTGACGATACGGCTGATTCTTGCTCTGTTGACTGCATTCTCTTTTTCGATTTGGGGGCAGCCACGCGGTCCGCATTGGGCAAATTCGTTTTGATCGCAGCTTCGTTGGGATTCACCGCATGGGCAAGCACGTATCCGGCTGGCGCAGCCGACCTCGGTTTGATGACAGCGGGGCCCGGCTCAATAGGTAATTGCTCCGAAATCGTTTTCACCTGCGAGAATGGCAAACAGTATCCGCTCTGCCCGATTGCAGTGAGCGTCGTCGTAGAAGTCGTTACCGCCTCGCTGCGCACTGGCCACCGCGAGGGCATTCACGTTCGGCTGGTCCCGATGGGCGCCGGTTACCGATATGACGGGCGTGGGTTGTGGCTGGACGGCTTCCGCAAGAACGCGCGGCTCAACTTCGGAAACCACAGCCAGGTCGCAGCGCTCCTGATCACGCGCTGACTGCACGTAAACAGGCCACCCTTTACCCCTTGTGCGGACCACGACGCGCGAAGCGCGGGGGTACATGTAGGGCTTTGGGCTGGACGTAGCGCGTACAGTAATCGTTCCACTGATGCAGTTGCCAATTCCACTTCAAGCATCCAGATTCCACTGCCGGGTCATATCCCCAATCCAGCCGGTAATGTTCATCCCCGAAGGGATAAGGACCGCTGTAAGCGCGGCTGCTTGAAACGATAACGAGCGAAATGACCGTGCCAACAATTGCAAAGAGTATTTTTTTCTAGGAACCCCAATCCGGAGCGAACACACCACAGGGTGCCAATTGGCTTCACGCTTATCAAGCCATTAGCAACGGTTTGATCACTCCTTCCAGCCGGTCCGCTGAGCGAAATCGTCAATGGGAGCCGGTGAGCCGACACGGCGAGATTGCACCGCCCAATCAGGGGGCGTTGCCGATCAACGTTCGTCCCGCTCCAACTTTTCGCTGCGGCTCGACTTCGAAAGGAGAGTGTCGCGCAATCACTGCTCGAGCTAAGTCACCAAGTGCGCATGAAGCGGTCGCCGAATTGGCTACTAGGCTGTGATCGCAACCGCTGAGAACCCCAAGCCACTTTGCTAAAGCGCACGGCTTCATATCAATGAAAAAGGATAGGATTTACTAAGTATCTCGAAAGCGTCGATATCTGGTCGGGGCCGCCTCGGCCGGCACTCCGTTTTCTCCCAAAATATCCGCGACCAGTTCATCCTTAACCACCTTCTCCATCACAGCCCGCACAAGTCGCGTGCGCGAGACGCCGCGCTGTTTTGCAGCCTCCTGGAGATATTCAACTTCCAAGGGGATGACAATGTTCTTGATGGTCACGGCTAGTCCTCGATGCTCCTTTGCTCTACTGGCCCTCTCTGCTGACCAGCAATCTTGGCAAGAGTTGGAGAGCACGGTGGCAACCATTGCCTTTCTACTTTGCGCTACGCTCATATGCATGGAAACATGCATAAGCGCGTCAAAACCGAGAAAGACGTTTGCTAGCAATCAACTCTGCAACGCGTGTCCCGATGTACTCAGCAATCAGTGTTCTGCCTCTCCATGCGCACCTATGCGAGGTTCACATCTGGTCGCTCGTTATTTGTAAGAAAAGCCATTGATGGTCCAAATCGACTCACAGCAGGAAACCAGGTATTACCTGTCATTTAATTCTGGGCGCGACTAAACTTTACATAATCCGCGACGCCGTATTAAATCAAATCCGATATTTAATCGCGGAGCGAACTGCGAACGCATAGAGCTGCATGCCTGCGCGCCGTTCCGTTCCGCCTGCAGATCTTGGGCCAGGAAGACTTATGAACGACAGACCGAGCGAGGCCAATCGGCTGCCAGTGACGGTGCTCAGCGGATTTCTGGGCGCAGGGAAGACAACGCTGCTTAATCGCGTACTGACGAATCGCGAAGGCCTACGTGTTGCGGTCATCGTTAATGACATGAGTCAGGTGAACGTAGACGCGAATCTGGTCCGCAACGGTGGCGCCAACCTTTCCCACACGACCGAGTCGCTCGTCGAGCTCAGTAATGGTTGCATATGCTGCACGTTACGTGACGACCTCCTGGTGGAGGTAAGGCGATTGGCCGAACAACGGCGATTCGATTATCTTCTGATCGAAGGAACTGGGATTGCTGAACCTCTTCCGATTGCGGCAACGTTCTCATTTCGCGACGAAGCTGGTGTCTCGCTTTCAGATGTTGCGAGGCTCGACACGATGGTCACCGTCGTAGACGCCCTGAGCCTGCTGGCCAACTACAGCAGTCGCGATCTGCTGCGCGACCGCGGCGAGTTGCGCGATAGTTACGACCAGCGAACGCTGGTTGATCTTCTGGTTGACCAGATCGAATTTGCTGATGTGGTCGTGATCAACAAGGTTTCAGAAGCGACAGAGGCGACGCGTGCCGAAATTCGCAAGGTGATCGCCGCACTCAATCCCCAGGCGCGCCAACTCGAGACTGACTTCGGCAAGGTTCCTCTCAGCGCGATTCTCAACACCGGCCTTTTCGATGAAGCGAAGGCTGCGACACATCCGCTCTGGTATAGAGAACTATACACCCCTGATTCTCATGTGCCGGAGGCCGAGGAGTACGGCATCTCCAGTTTCGTTTACAGGGAAAGACGTCCCTTCGATCCCGCAAGGCTCTTGTCTTTTCTCAATAAGCCTTGGCCGGGTGTAATACGTGCCAAAGGACATTTCTGGCTTGCCACGCGTCCGGATTGGGTGGGTCTTCTCTCCGTTGCCGGGATACAACGTCGGTGCGAGCCCATGGGCTTTTGGTGGGCGACGGTTCCAAGGCCGAGCTGGCCAAGCCATCCTCAGTTTCAAGAACAGCTCAACAGCCGGTGGGATGGCACCTGGGGCGACCGGCGTCAGGAACTGGTGTTCATCGGTTCAGACATGGACGAAGGGTACATCCGAGCCGCGCTGGATGCCTGCCTTGTCCATTCGGAGTTTGGGTTCGATCCGGACAGCTGGCGCAATCTGAGCGACCCTTTTCCTCCGTGGCAATATCCCGATCACACCAACAATATCGGCGCCTCCCTTCGTTAGCTGGAGCTCAACGCTTGCCGGCCTAGGTCTCGAGGAGGCGCTTGGAGCACCGAGCGATTGACGATTCTTGCCCGTCCAACGACAAGGCCACCGTTGCACATGAGCCTCTCGGCCTTCGCAAATGACAACATCCGATCGTCATCGGCCAACAGCGAACGGATATGAAAACGCTAGTTCCAGCTTGGCGAGCCGCTCATGGTGGCGCGGGAAGCAGGGCCGCTTTTTGAACAATACGCGCGCCCTCTCCCGAACGCGCTTGTAAATCTCTGGTTGATTTCTCCTTTTCATAACAATCAGGATAGCTATCAAAACCAAACGTTCTTCCGGAATACCTTCTTGAAAATCAAAGCTATTCACTGACGGGAGCAACTTGGATCGATATCTTGTTAATGGCGAAAACTTGTTACTCGACACGGCGGCAATTTGATATTAAATATATTAATCGGATTAATTTTTCGGTTTAATCGATGGAAATTAAACATTGCTGGCGATCTTAGCAACCATTGCGGATAGTGGCGCGATCGCGGCCGAGCAGCGGGTCAGGCACAGTTGTTCGCCGACCCAGCATGCGCACTCGTTCAGGATCACTGCAGAGCGCACCATGGCTGTCCAGCGAACCAAGGACGGCCCGTCCATTAAAGCTGTCGCTTCGGCATCCATTCAGTCATCACGACTGCAACCCGTCATACGTATTCCCCTCTCTCTCGTGAGGATGTCATGAGGTCCTTCTACGAAGATTCCGGTTTGGGCCGTATTGCTCTCGGTTTGCAGACCTGGCCACGCACTCTCCTGCGAGGAACTGCCCGCGCATCCGATTTGGACATTGAAAGCGAGTTGCTGCTCGCCGCGCGGAAGGGGTGGGAAGGTCTGGGCATGAGCGGCTTAGGTGTCGCCGCCTCGACTTTCACTCAAATCGCCGAGGCACGCTTTGCAGGGTTGACGGCGAAAGTCCGAGCACCCGGCTCTGCTGCAGCCGAGCCAGCAATGCCAGATCCCGTTGTGCTCCTGGGCAGCGTCCCTTCCGCGGCGTTGCCCCCAAGTATCGTTGGGTCATCTGCGCCCCCTCCGGCGGTCGCCGCCATTTGTGGCTGCGGCTACTTCCTTGCTCCAACACGGGTGCTCGACCAGCTGGCGGCCAATGCCGCACATGCGCATTTGAGCGGCCAGCTGAATGATAGCCGAGTGTCAGGCGCAGCAGATTTCCTGCTGACCGGCAAAGCCGGGATCATGGGAGCGTCGGTTAGCGCGGAGATGTCGTTACAGAACGTTGCGCCAATCAAAGATTGGGCGTTGGTAGGAGGCAGCCAGACTAATCCCGTGACTGGGAACGGCGAACTCGGTGTTCTGTCGGGTTCGGTTACAACTGCAAAAGTTTCCAGTCCAACTCCGACGGCATCGCCCAATCTCGCGGCCGCCGCGGCGACATCCACAAACCCGATCGTTCTTGAGAATCAGAAGCAGGGCACCCCCCAAAGTGTGTGGGATATCGACGGCGCCGGCAGCTCGAATATCGAAGGTTTTGCCACCGACATCAGCGTCAATGTTGGCAACCGGGTTGATTTCAAGATCAATACGAACTCATCGAACTATCGAATCGAGATTTATCGCCTCGGCTACTATGGCGGCATGGGTGCCCGACTTGTCACAACCATCCAGCACACCGGCGTGCAAAACCAGCCTGCGCCGCTGCGTGACGCGACGACCGGCCTGGTCGATGCCGGCAATTGGTCCGTCTCCGCATCCTGGGACATCCCGGCGGATGCAGTGTCCGGCGTCTACATTGCAAAGCTGGTGCGTCAGGACGGCGTCGAAGGCGCCAATCATATCCCCTTCATCGTAAGGGACGACAGCAGCACCAGTGACATCATCTTCCAAACTTCGGACACGACCTGGCAGGCTTATAACGGCTGGGGTGGTGCAAATTTCTATGGCGGCAACGGTCCGGCAACGGGTCAAGGCGCAGGACGCGCGTATGCGGTGAGTTACAACCGTCCCATTGCTACCCGCGGGGGAATCGGACAGGCCTCAGGTCCACAAGACTATTTGTTCGGCGCTGAGTACGCAGCAATCTACTGGCTGGAGCAAAACGGCTACGACGTCTCCTACATGGCGGGCGTTGATGCTGACCGTTACGGCAGCTTGCTTCTTAACCACAAAATGTATCTCGACGTTGGTCACGACGAATACTGGTCGGGACAACAACGCGCCAATGTCCAGGCGGCCCGCGATGCCGGCGTGAATCTGGCATTCTGGAGCGGCAACGAGATGTATTGGCGCACGCGCTGGGGCAACAGCATAAGCAGCGACGCCACCGCCTACCGCACTTTGATCTCCTACAAGGAGACGTGGTCACCGTCAGCGTCGATCGATCCAAGCAATGAGTGGACCGGCACCTTCCGTGATCCGCGCCTCAGCCCGCCGGCTGTCGGCGGTGGTATTCCGGAGAATGCCTTGATCGGCCAGATGTTCCAGGTCGACGATGTCGGCGTCAACCAACCCGATGCTCTGCAGGCAATCACGATTCCCTACGACGACGCCAACCTGCGCTTCTGGCGCAATACCAGCGTTGCCAATCTTCAGCCGGGGCAGACAGCGACGCTGACCAAGAATTATCTCGGCTATGAGTGGGATGAAGCGCCCGACAACGGGTTCGATCCGGCCGGCCTAGTCCGGCTCTCCTCGACAACGCTTCCAGTCAGTACCTATCTACTCGACTACGGCAACACAGTCGGAAATGGCATCTCAACACATAATCTGACCCTCTATCGCGCGCCGAGCGGCGCATTGGTCTTCGGAGCCGGAACAGTCTACTGGTCGTGGGGCCTGAGCGACAATCATGACCTGCAACCAACTCCCAGCGATCCGCGCGTGCAACAGGCGATGGTCAACCTTCTGGCCGACATGGGCATTCAGCCGGCAACGCTGCAGTCGGGGCTGGTTGCCGCGACCGCCTCAACCGATACCACCGCTCCCACCTCCACAATCAATCCGATCGCAAGCTTCACCGCGCAAAGTACGGTCACGATTTCCGGCACCGCATCGGACCTCGGCGGTGGCGTGATCGGCGCCGTGGAAGTGTCAACAGATGGCGGATTGACTTGGTATAATGCAATCGGTGACGAGAACTGGACCTACACCTGGTCGCCGCAGGTCGCAGGCACCTACACTATCAAGAGCCGCGCGGTTGATGATTCCATCAATCTGGAAACGCCTTCAGCGGGCCGTACTGTAGTCGTCACCGCTCCGTCTTACATTACGCTTTTCTCGGGCTCGGCCACTCCTGCTATCGTCAACGCCACGGATTCAAGCGCTGTCGAGCTGGGTGTGAAATTTCAAACCTCGGTGGCCGGCACCGTAAGCGGGATCCGCTTCTACAAGAGCAGCCAGGATACGGGCACCCACACCGGCGAACTTTGGACCAGCACAGGTACCTTGTTGGCGACCGCCACCTTCACAAACGAGACTGCATCCGGCTGGCAGAGTGTGACCTTCTCCAATCCGGTCACACTGACACCGAACACTACTTATGTCGCTTCCTATCACACGAATGTGGGCCACTACTCCGTCAGCCCTGACTATTTCACGAGCAATGTGACAAGCGGTCCACTGACTGCTTTCGCCAATGGCAATGGCGTCTACACTTACAGTAGCAACCGGGCGTTCCCGACAAACACGTTTTCGGGCGAGAATTACTGGGTTGACGTCATGTTCAATCCGTCTACCGCCAATGGCGTGCCGGTGGCCGCGAACGACGTGGGGCCAACCATCGCACAGAATTTGGCCGCGACGATAGCGGCAGCGTCCCTGACCAGCAACGACAGCGATCCCGATGGCGATGCATTGAGTGTCATCGGGGTGAGCGCACCAACGCACGGCACCGTCGTACTCAATACCCAACCCAATCCGCAGAACAATACCATCACGTTCACGCCTGATTCCGGCTATACCGGCCCGGCCAGTTTCAGCTACACGGTTTCGGACGGACGCGGCGGGACCGCTACGGCCAACGTTAACTTCACGGTAGTACCAGCCGGAGCGGCCCCGGTTAGCCTGTTCAGTGCGTCAAGTACACCCGCACAGACCAGCCTTAATGACGGGCAACAGCTCGAGGTCGGAGTGAAGTTCACCTCGTCCGTAGCCGGGCAGATTACGGCTCTCAAATTCTACCGCAGCGCCAGCGACACCGGCAGCGACCTCGTTAATCTCTGGACGGCAACAGGCACTCTTTTAGGCAGCGCGACGTTTACCAATACGGCAGCCAGCGGCTGGCAGACGGTGAACCTGCCGTCCGCGGTTTCTATCGCCGCCAACACCACCTACGTTGCTTCCTACCACACGACCGGTGCCTATGTGGCGACCAACAATTACTTCACAACGGCCGTCACAAACGGTCCTTTGACCGCCCCCTCCACGACGACGATCGCCGGCGGCAACGGGGTGTATTCATATGGCGGCACCAGCACGACCGGCATCTTCCCGACCAGCACCTTTGGCGCCGCAAATTATTGGGTCGATGTGGTATTCACGCCGACCAGCATCAACCAGCCGCCGGTTGCCAACAATGATAGCGGTTACACCACCACGCAGAACACCGCGCTGGCGGTTGCGGCCGCGGCGCTGCTCGCCAACGACACCGATCCGGACGGCGGCACACTGACGGTCACGGGCGCGAGCGGCGCTGTCAACGGCACCGTCAGCTTCAACGCCCAGACCAACGTCGTCACCTTCACGCCGACTAGCGGCTACACCGGCGCCGCGTCCTTCAACTACGCGATCGCCGACGGACAGGGCGGCACCGCCACTGCAACGGTCAGTCTGACCGTCAATGCGGCAGCCAACCAGCCGCCAGTTGCAAATAACGATAGCGGCTATAGCGCCACACAGAATACGGCTCTGACCATTGCCGCATCGGCTCTGCTTGCCAACGACACCGACCCGAATGGCGATCCACTGACCATCACGGGCGTGAGCGCTCCTGTCAACGGCACCGTCAGCTTCAACGCCCAGACCAATGTCGTCACCTTCACGCCGACTACCGGCTACACCGGTCCCGCATCCTTCAGCTATTCCATCTCGGACGGCCGTGGTGGCGCCGCAACGGCAACGGCAAGTTTGACAGTGAACACGCCGACGGTGAGCTTGTTCTCGAGTTCGGACACGCCGGCGGTTCTCTCGGACCTAGACACCTCCCAGGTCAATCTCGGCGTGCAGTTCACATCCTCCTCCGCCGGCAGCATTACCGGCATCAAGTACTATAAGGGACCAAATGATACCGGCACCCACACCGGCTCGCTGTGGAGCAGCACGGGTACCCTGCTCGCGACCGCGACCTTCACCAACGAAACAGCGAGCGGCTGGCAGACGGTGACATTCAGCAACCCGGTATCAATCACCGCCGGAACTACCTACGTTGCAAGCTACCACAGCAATGGCCGCTACGCGTACACCAGCAACTACTTCACCACTGCGCACGTCAACGGACCGCTCACGGCACCCGCCGCCAACAATGGCGTCTACACCTACGGCACGGGCAACCTGTTCCCGACAAGCACCTTCAGCGCCACCAACTACTGGGTGGATGTGCTATTTAGCCCCGCGAGCGGCGGTGCCAACCAAGCGCCGGTCGCAGCGAACGACTCCGGATTCAGCGTCACTCAAGGCTCCACGATCACGATCGCAGCGTCGGCGCTGCTCGCCAACGACACCGATCCGAACGGCGATAACCTGACGATCACCGGCGTAAGCACTGGAGCCAACTCCAACGGCACCGCGAGCTTCAACGCCCAGACCAACACCGTCACCTTCACACCCAATTCCGGCTATACAGGCCCGGCGTCGTTCACGTATGCCATCTCTGACGGCCGGGGCGGAACGGCGAGCGCCTCCGCCTCTCTGACTGTCAATGCAGCATCTGCGAGCATCGTAAGCTTGTTCAGCTCCAACCCGACGCCAAGCATCGTGTCGGTCAACGATCCAAACTCGGTGGAGCTTGGCCTTAAATTCCAGGCGTCCAGCAACGGCGACGTCACAGGGTTACGCTTCTACAAGGGTCCCTCGAACACCGGTACCCATGTCGCGCATCTCTGGACCAGCACCGGCACCCTGCTCGCCACCGCCACCTTCACCAACGAAACGGCAAGCGGCTGGCAGCAGGTGGACTTCGCCACACCGGTGACGATCACGGCAGGGACAACGTATGTTGCGTCCTATCACACATCCGGAAACTACGCCGCCGATCCTGGCCTGTTTAACTCGGCAGTTAGCAACGGACCGCTGACTGCACCATCGTCTGCTACAAGTGGAGGGAACGGCGTATACGCTTATGGATCAGGCGCCCTTTTCCCGACGAATACCTACAACTCCACGAGTTACGGCGTCGACGTTCTGTTCCGTCCGCAACTTGTGGCCTGAGAAGGAGAATTTGCTTGCTTCACCGGAGCCTCAGCGATTTGGACTTAGTCCTCGATCGCCGGCTCCGAGGGCACCTCGCTGCGGAACAGAATGTCAGATCGACGGATTGCTGCCCAACATTAAGGAATTAGTTCATTCGTCGGGCCGTTCGGGTTTCGGCAGAGAGGCTTCAATGCCGTAAAGTCGGGCAGGAGAGCCGAAGGCCTTAGCCCCTGGGGGGATATCCCGATTGACCAGCGAGTTTGCGCCGATCACCGCTCTGTCTCCTACCGTGACCCCCATCTGAATGATAGCATTTGGGCCGATGTAGACCCCGTGACCGATTTTTGTCGGCGCGTAGTCGATCGGCTTGGCTCCAAGCGAGGTCGAGCGATTCACGGTGTTGTGCGTGTAGATCTGAACACCGGCGGAAATGGAGCACCAATTGCCGATCTCAAGACCCCCACCCGATCCATCCAGAATGCAGCCCGGGCCGATCCAAGTATTTCGACCAACGATGACGTCACTCAGAACGAGCACATTATCATACATTGTCGTGCCCTCTCCGAACCCATAAGCAGCAGCGTTGTCATGGCGCTCGGAAAGCAAATCCCCGATCGGCACTCTTCGATTGAACTGTCGCTTCTTGCGAGCTGCAAGAAGTTGAAAAAAGCGCCGACAGAGTGCCAACCATTCGTCAGCCTGTTCTTCGGTAATTCGATGATCAAACTTTGAGTCCATTGGGCTTCTGCGCTCTCCCGCCTACGCATGAATAGGATCTCGACCTGAAACTACGCGCTCTGACATGTCATGGGAATGGCGAAGTTGCCGGTCGTTGCGCTCGGCGTTATGAAGAATCCGTCTTCCTGCGTGTCCTTAACCGGCCAGCGCTTCCCGAACGTGCGGCAGCCTTCCACTCAGGGATGCTTTTCAAGCCCGAACTTCCCAAGGAAATAGCTCTACGGCTTCGGCGTTCGTGGATTCAACAACCTCGCAGCCAAAAACGGGACGAGCTTCTCGGTGATCCTTTGCCGGTCAACAAGTGTCTCGGGACCGATCGCGCGTCGGAATACAGACGCAGTGTATGGATGCCGCTACGCGGCACCTTTGCACACTACTTGGGCCGGACTTTGTTGTTGCGGGCACCAGGAGGGCTTGCCTGTCCCAAGTGACCTGGTCGAACAACCAGCGAACCACGTCCAAATACCTCCAATTTAATGCAAGATATTATATTGCCACCACTTTCTCGACAAGTTATATTTAAATATATTATATTGGTATTTAAAATAAAGAGCTCGTCTAATTTATGCTCGAAGAGCTCCTTGTCATTATTGGCTTGGAAGTGGTTCTACTCGTTTCAATCGCAGCGATGACGTTTCATCATAGGCGACTGGATGTGCTTAGTGGACGCTACTTTGCAAATGATCAAAGCGATCACATGACGTCTGATTCGGGCATCAAGCAGCTCGAGTGCGATCAAACGGCACGACAGCAAAAGGACGTGGTGGCCGGTCTCCTAGACGGAAGGTCAAGACCGCCTTCGCCCCGTAGCTCCGAACCGACACGTATTCGCAGGTGGGCGTTGTGGCGCTCTTACCTTCACCGCCTTGCTGCCGCCCACGTCTCGGCGCCAGTGGGTCGAGCTTGGGGTTCGCGACGCGGGCAATCCATGTCAAAGGCTGACGTCTCAACCGGCGCGCTTGGCCGGGGTAGGCAAACGCGCGCGGCGCTCCCTGAAGGTATCAGAATATATGCAGTGGGGGACGTACACGGTCGCTCTGATCTACTGGAGAGGCTGCTGGCCGCCATCGATGCCGATTGCAAACAACGTCCGGTCCCCCGCCCAATTACCGTCTTTGTCGGTGACTATATCGACAGAGGACCCGACTCGCGAAATGTGCTCGATCTGCTGCTACGATGGCAGCGGTCCCACGAAGCAATCTTCCTTCGCGGAAACCATGAAATATTCCTGCCGCGTTTCATCACCGATCCACGCAGCTTGGACGAGTGGCGACAATACGGCGGTCTCGAAACCCTGCTCTCTTATGGTCTTAGACCGAGCATCAATCCTGATCGAGACGAACAGACCAAGCTGGCGACCGAGCTCGCGGAAGTTCTTCCGCGAGAGCATCTCGATTTTCTGCAATCGCTCGACTTGACGTTTAGCTGTGGCGATTTTCTCTTCGTCCATGCCGGCGTTCGCCCTAACATTCCAATTCACGAGCAGACCGAGGATGATCTGCTCTGGATCCGTGACGATTTTCTCAACTGCGAGCAGCCGTTCGAACGATTTGTGGTGCACGGCCACACACCGGTGAACGAGCCCGATCTGCGGCTGAACCGGATCAATATCGACACAGGCGCTTACGCAACAGGACGGCTTACCTGCATCGTCATCGAAAACACTGCTATTATCCAGTTAGCGAGTGACGAGTTGGACGGAACGCTTAGCGCTCCTTCAACGCGTGCTGCGCCTGATCCTGCAAGGGCTTGATCAGATATGACAGCGCGGTTCTCGACGGCGTCTTGATGAACACTTCGACCGGCATGCCTGGCACCACCTTGGCCGATCCGAGCTTTGCCAACTCCTCGGGCTTGAGCAAAACACGGGCGGTGTAATAGCTTGCGCCGGTTCGCTGTTCCTGTGTGAGGTCGGCAGAGACCACGGCGACTTCCCCCTCTATCTCGGGAGTCGTCTTCTGATTGAAGGTCGCAAACCGAAGCGTCGCGGACTGCCCGACATAGACCTGGTCAATTTCGCGTGGAGCAATCTTGACCTCAACTGCCAGGGCGTCGGCGTCCGGCACGATAAGCATAATCTGCTCGCCCGGGGCGATCACGCCTCCGACAGTATGGACTGCAAGCTGGTGAACGCGGCCCGACTGAGGCGCCCGAATGTCGATACGATTGAGCTGGTCCACCGCCGCTATCTTGCGTTCGGCAAGTTCGGACAGCTTTGAGCGGGTTTCGATCAAATCCTTGCCGACCTCGGTTCGCAAATCCTGATCGATTTGAATGATCTGAAGTTCGACCTCTGCGATTTTGCCCTTTGCCTGGGCGATCATTCCGGCCAGTTGACTACGCTCGCCCTCCAGACGAGCGCTGTCGCGCTCCAGCGCGTTGAGCCGAGCGATCGGCACGAGATTCTTCTGCCAGAGGCCGCGAACTCCTTCGAGCTCCCCAAGGATGAAATTGACTTCCTTCTGCTTGGCCTCGACTTGTCCTGTATAACCCTTGATCTCGTCCTGCAGCTGCGCTCGTCGCTCCTTGAGCTGAGACTTCTGCCCGTTCCGGGCCTGGCTGCGAAGATCGAATAACGCGCTTTCGGCAGCGATGGCGCGCCCGGCGTCGGAACGGCTGTCTTTCATCCTTTCCAGCAGCGCCTTTGGAAATGCGATCTGGTCGACGCTGTCCCGTTCCGCTTCGAGGCGAGCCTGGCGAGCGAGCAATTCGTCAAGGCTCTTGGTGACGATCGTCGCGTTAGCGAGCGTTTGTGTTTCATCGAGACGAATTAGTATGTCACCCGCATTGACCTTGTCTCCGTCTCGGACCCGCAGTTCGCCTACGATGCCGCCGGTGCCATGCTGAACTTTCTTCACGCTTGAATCGACCACGACGACGCCTTGTCCGATCACGGCGCCCGACAACTGCGAAGTCGCCGCCCAGCCACCGATGCCAAACGTCACGAACGCCGTCATAATGATTCCAACGACAATATACCGCTGAATCGAGTGCAGCGCCGGGGTTATCGCGTTGTCCATCTCGCGCCTCCCTGGCTGTCCGCCACCACTTTGAGCGGCACAGGTGTCCGCAGCACGGTCCTGAGAACCTCCTCTTTCGGACCAAACGACTGCACCCTCCCATCGCCCACTACCAATACGTGATCGACGCCTTCAAGCGCTTTTGGACGATGGGCAACCACTACGACGATGCCACCGCGGTTACGCACGCTAGCGATTGCCTCGGTGAGAGCTGCTTCCCCCTCTGCATCGAGATTTGAGGTCGGCTCGTCAAGCACCACCAGGAAGGGGTTGCCGTAGAAGGCGCGCGCAAGTCCAATCCGCTGTCGCTGGCCAGCGGACAAGGTCATTCCGCCCTCACCAACCTGCGTACTATAGCCTTCCGGGAATGAAAGGATGAGATCATGCACACCTGCAATCCGTGCCGCTTCCAGGACGGCGTCCGGAGTGGCTTTCAGATCAAATCGCGCAATATTGACGGCGATGCTGCCCTCGAACAGTTCGATATCCTGCGGCAGATAGCCGATATGTCTGCCCAATGCTTCCGAGGACCACTGATCCAGCGCAGCGTTGTCGAGCTTGATCTTGCCGCGAAGCCGTGGCCAGACACCGACGAGCGCACGGGCCAAGGTCGACTTGCCGGCCCCGCTCGGCCCAATGATTCCGACGGCCTGTCCCTTTCGCAGCTGGAACGAAACGTCGTTAAGGATCAGCTTCTCTGAATCCGGCGCCGCGACATAGAGCTGCTCCACAACAAACGCTTCGGTCGGCGCCGGCAGCGCGAGCGGCTCCTTCTCCTTCGGCAGGAGTTCAAGCAACTGATCCAGCCGTTGTCCGGACTGACGTGCGGCGACGAATCCTTTCCAGTTGGCGATCGCCGTCTCTACCGGGGCAAGTGCCCTCGCCGTCAGGATCGATCCAGCAATAATGATGCCTGCTGTAGATTCCTGATTGATGACAAGGACCGCGCCAACGGCGAGGACCAGGGACTGGAGAAATGAACGAAGGACCTTCGAAAGCCCACCGAGTCCGCTCGCCACATCACTCGCGCTCTCGTGCGCCGCAAGATATTTGGTATTGATGGACTGCCAGCGCTGCGCAGCTTGCCGCCTCATGCCCATTGCTTGCAGAACTTCCGCGTTTCGTCGGCCCTCAGCGGCGAGCGCACTGCGTGAAACCGCCAATCGCGAAGATGCTTTCGCCGGCCCGCGCGTTCGCATCTCGGTCGCAACCGTTATGGCGACCAGCAGCAGTCCGCCTATTAGTGCGGTCAGGCCAATCCAGAAATGAAAAAGAAAGCAAATGCCGAGATAGATTGGCATCCACGGAAGGTCAAACAGCGCGATCGGTCCGCCTCCCGAAAGAAAGCCTCGGACCTGATCAAGATCTCGGAGGGGCTGCATGCCATCGCCGCCACCGCGCGTCTTCAGCGGAAGACGAACCATTGAATCGAAGACACGCCCGCCAAGCGTTTCGTCGAAGTAACGACCAATGCGCGCGCTTATTCGATTTCGGACCAGATCCAGGCCGCCCTGAAATGCGTAGAGCACCGTTGCGAGCAACAAGAGCGCGACCAGCGTCGGTATGCTACGGCCCGGCAGCACCCGATCGTAAACCTGAAGCATGAAGAATGAGCCGGTGAGCATAAGAAGGTTGCTCAGGCCACTGAACGCTGCCAGAGCCCAGAATATCCGGCGGCACGACACCAGGAAGGCCGATATTTCGGAGCGCGGCTCATCGTATTCTCGCGCCGAACGCCAGCGCGAGAACAGGCGCTGTCGAGTGGCTTCGACCAAGCGCTCCGCCCATCCATTTACTTCAGAAATGCGCAACCTCGATCGAGCTCGTTCCGCCAGAATTCCCAGGGCGGCGACAAATACCGCCCATCTCGAGACCTCGATCTCGTCAAGCCTCTTGGGCGGGAGGATTTCCTCCCGCCTTCCGAAATCAGTCATGGCACTCGCCCCTTGAACCATGCCCTTTTGGGAGCGTCCCCAAGGCAGATTGATACCAGCTCCTTTTACACACCCCAAGCTCACGCGAAGTGGAAGTCGCCGCTATTAAGCGCGCTCAGTTTGGTGTTCTTCAGCGTGAGCGTATCGCTTCCGGTGGAAATGACGATATCCTGACCAACCTGGCTCGCGTGCGAGAGAACGCTCGCAAAGCTGTCGAATACTGTCTTGCTGAACTGGATCGTGTCTTGCACAGTTCCGCTCGCCGCGAAATCCTTAATGATGTCGCGGCCGAAATTTGCGGCAAACACGAAAGTATCGGACTGACCGCCCCCAACCAGGATGTCATTACCCGAGGTGCTCTTCAGCGTATTGCTGGCTGTCGAGCCAAGAATCGCGCTGCCCGAAGTACCAACGACCTGGCCAGAGCTATCGATCTGCTTGGCAGTATAAGTGTGCACCGTGTCGGACACGGCCGACGATGTCTGGAAGGACCAGGTACCATCGGCTGCCGCAGTAACCTTTCCAATCGACGTGTTGCCATCGTACAGCTTGATCTGACTGTTGGCATCGGCGACGCCTTTGATGGTGACGATGTCGCTCGAGTTCTTGTACATGTTGGTCAAACTGACCGACTTGGAAGCACCAATCACGCCATCGCCATTCAGGTCCTGCTGGAAGCTGGGTTCAAACGACGTCAGCGTCTTGCTATTCCCGGACACGACCCCGATGGCATGCGAAACGTAGTTTCCGTTTTTGTCGGTGTTCCAGACAGAATACTTGTCCTGGCCAGCGAACTTCCAGGCAACCAGATATCCGTTTGCCGTCTGCTCCACGCCGATCGCCGCCCAACCGGTTTTGTCGGCCACCCATGCAGTGCCGTCCATCTTTAAGACGAGATTGGTCCCGCCAGAGCTATTGAGCTGGTAGCTATCTCCAACTTGAGCAAGGCTGG